>NZ_CP025473.1:0-465000 GCF_003957375.1 Enterococcus mundtii
ATGGTATCCCTCGATGCTTTATGGACTGAATTAAAAACGACTTATCAAAAAGAACTGTCTCCAGCAAGTTACAATACTTGGATTGAGACAGCACAACCTAAATCCTTAGAACAAAGCCAATTAGTGGTAACTGTTCCAAGCAAGATCCATAAGGAATATTGGGAAAAAAATCTCGCAACAAAGATTGTTGAGGTCGGCTACATGTTAACGGGAAAAGAAATCATTCCACGTTTTGTGACCGGTGAAGAAGCGGAACAAGAAGAAGTAGAAGAAATCAAAACAATGAAAGTTCTCCCAATCACACCAATCAAAAAAGCGATGTTGAATCCTAAGTATACCTTCGATACCTTTGTGATCGGAAAAGGTAACCAGATGGCTCATGCCGCTGCCTTGGTCGTTGCTGAAGATCCTGGTTCGATTTATAATCCATTGTTCTTCTATGGTGGTGTCGGACTTGGTAAGACTCACTTGATGCACGCGATTGGTCATCAAATGTTGTTAAGTCAGCCAAATGCGAAGGTCAAATATGTAAGCAGTGAGACGTTTGCCAATGATTTTATCAATTCGATCCAAAATAAAACGGCCGAAGAATTTCGCCAAGAATATCGAAATGTCGACTTATTATTAGTCGATGATATTCAATTTTTTGCTGAAAAAGAAGCAACTCAAGAAGAATTTTTCCATACCTTCAATGCGCTCTACAATGAAGGAAAACAAATCGTCCTAACGAGTGATCGTTTACCAAACGAAATCCCAAAATTGCAGGAACGTCTCGTTTCTCGCTTTGCTTGGGGACTTTCAGTAGATATCACGCCACCTGACCTTGAAACAAGAACAGCTATTTTGAGAAAAAAAGCCGCAGCAGAACGCTTAGAAATCCCTGATGATACTTTAAGTTATATTGCGGGACAAATCGATTCCAACATTCGTGAACTAGAAGGCGCTCTTGTACGTGTTCAAGCATTTGCTACGATGAACAGTGAAGATATATCAACTAGTTTAGCTGCTGATGCCTTAAAAACATTGAAATCTGGCAAAGGTCACCCGCAACTCTCGATTTTGCAGATCCAAGAAGAAGTTGCAAAGTATTACCATATTCAATTAAAGGATCTAAAAGGAAAGAAACGCGTCAAATCGATCGTTGTTCCTCGGCAAATCGCTATGTACTTGGCTCGGGAATTAACCGATAGCTCTCTTCCTAAAATCGGCGCTGAATTTGGTGGAAAAGATCATACAACTGTCATCCATGCGCACGAAAAAATCCAGCAGCTGATCGATTCAAGTGTCAGCATGCAAAATGAAGTATCAGAAATCAAAAATTTCCTATTAAACTAAAAAGATGATTGATAGGAAGAAAAACACCTTGTGGATAAAAGTAGAAATTATTCAAAAGTTATACACATATTTTCCACAACCGTTTTTTCTTTTCTCTTCTAGCATTTTTATAGTTTTCCACAGTATCAACAGTACCTAATACTTTTATTACTTTATTTACTAATAATAAAATAAATATATGGCAAAGGAGATCTACAATGAAAGTAACCTTAAACCGCGCAACATTTATGCAAGAATTGCAAACTGTTCAGCGTGCGATTTCAAGTAAAACGACAATCCCTATTTTGACAGGGGTTAAAATCACCCTCAATCAAGAAGGACTGACTTTAACAGGTAGTAATGCAGATATTTCAATTGAAACGTTTCTATCTGTTGAAAATGAAAAAGCACAAATGCAAATTGAAGCAACAGGAGCCATTGTGCTACAAGCTCGCTTCTTCAGTGAAATCATTCGTCGATTACCCGAAGAAATCTTTACGCTAGAAGTGTTAGAGAACAAACAAGTGGCCATTACTTCAGGGAAAGCGAATTTCTTAGTGAATGGGTTAGATGCAGATAATTACCCTCATCTTCCTGTTGTAGAGAGTCACAACCAGATGAAATTACCTGTACATGTATTGACAAAATTGATCAATGAAACAGTGTTTGCTGTTTCTCAACATGAAAGTCGCCCAATTCTTACAGGTGTCCATTTCATTTTGAAAGACAACTCGTTATTAGCAGTAGCAACTGACTCACATCGTTTGAGTCAACGAGTAATCCCGATCGAACAATCAGCTGATCAATTCGATATCGTGATTCCTGGAAAAAGTTTGACTGAATTATCACGTTCATTGACAAATGAAGAAGATATCGTAGAAATCAGTATTATGGAAAACCAAGTATTGTTCAAAACTGAAAATATGTATTTTTATTCACGCTTGTTAGAAGGGAATTATCCCGATACGAATCGTTTGATTCCTTCAAGTTTCAATACCGAAGTTGAATTTTCTGTCCCAAGCTTTTTAGCAGCGATTGAGCGTGCCTCCTTGCTCTCACATGAAGGACGCAACAATATCGTTCGTTTGTCGATCCAGCCTGATTCTGTTGTTCTATACGGTAATTCTCCTGAAATCGGGAAAGTAGAGGAAAGCTTGAACTTTACGACTAGCACGGGTGATCCATTAGATATTTCATTCAACCCAGACTATATGAAAGCTGCTTTGCGTGCATTTGGTGACATGAGTATCAAAGTAAAATTTATTTCTGCCATTCGTCCATTTACGTTAGAACCAACGGAAGATGGGGTACAATTCATCCAATTGATCACTCCAGTACGTACAAACTAAAATACTAATTGAAAATAAACTGAAAAATAAACCATTTTAAACAGAAGGCCCTAAAATCAATTTTAAGGCTTTCTGTTTCTTTTTGTTCAAATCACCTTTTTTCATTTAAATCCGCTCATATGGAAAAATATATGGATAAATTTGTTTTCTTGCGAAAAAAAGGGTATAATAAAGTATACTTTTAATAATGAAAATGAGGGATGAAGAGTGAAACAACAAGTCATTCTAAAAACTGAGTTTATGACGTTGGGTCAAATGCTGAAAGAAGTCACCGTCATCGGCAGTGGTGGACAAGCAAAATGGTATTTAGCAGAAAACACGGTTTTGGTTGATGGCGAGCCAGAAAATCGTCGTGGACGAAAGCTTTATCCCGGTATGATGATCGAAGTTCCAGAAGCAGGAACTTTTTTTATGGTAAAAAAAGGGAATAACGATAATGAGGCTGAATAAGCTACACCTCAAAAATTATCGAAACTATCAAGAATTGCAAATTGATTTTTCCAAAAACCTCGTGATTTTTTTAGGAGAAAATGCCCAAGGAAAAACGAATCTTTTGGAAAGTATTTATGTGCTTGCAATGACAAGAAGTCATCGTACAAATAGTGAACAAGAGTTGATTGGATGGAACGATGAGCAGTCGATGATCCAAGGGGAGATTACAAGAGGAACCACTAAGATCCCATTAGAGATCCAACTGTCTAAAAAAGGACGAAGAACAAAGATCAATCATATCGAACAAAAGAAGTTGAGTAGTTATGTTGGACAATTGAATGTCATTTTATTTGCTCCTGAAGATCTTTCTTTAGTGAAAGGAAGCCCACAGATCCGACGCAAATTTTTAGATATGGAATTAGGTCAAATCAATCCAATCTATCTTTACGATCTTGTCCAATATCAAGCAATCCTAAAGCAGAGAAATCAATATTTGAAGCAATTGAATGAGAAAAAACAAACGGATTTACTTTATCTTGATATTTTATCTGAACAACTAGCAGAATTTGGTAGCAAAGTACTAAAGGCAAGAGCGCAGTTTATCAAACGTTTAGAATATTGGGCAAATTCTTTACATCAACAAATCACGCATCAAAGAGAACAGTTGGCAATCGAATATGTGACCGCCCTCTCTTCTTTAGACACTATGACAGTTCAAGAGATCCAGTCACAATTTTTAACGTTGCTCGAACAAAACAAAAAGAAAGATCTCTTTCGAGGGACAACGACTGTGGGTCCCCATCGAGATGACCTTTCTTTTTTTGTCAATGAAAAAAACGTGCAAAATTTTGGTTCTCAAGGTCAACAGCGAACAACGGCATTAAGTGTCAAATTAGCAGAAATCGATTTGATCAAAGAAGAAACAGGCGAGTATCCGATCCTATTACTGGATGATGTAATGAGTGAGTTAGACGACCAGCGTCAACTCCATTTACTTGAAACGATCGAAGGGAAAGTACAGACATTCTTAACTACTACTTCCCTGGATCACGTTAAAAATAAAATGACTGTTGAACCTGAGATTTTTTATGTTCAGCAGGGAGAAATAAAAGGAGAATAAACATACATGACAGAAGAAAGAAGTTTAGTCGAGCGCGCAAAAGAATATGATGCCAGTCAGATTCAAGTGCTTGAAGGTCTTGAAGCCGTTCGGAAACGTCCGGGGATGTACATTGGTTCAACAAGTTCAGAAGGACTTCACCACTTAGTATGGGAAATCGTCGATAATTCGATCGATGAAGTCTTGGCAGGATTTGCGACAAAGATCCAAGTCATCATTGAGGAAGACAACAGTATCACTGTCATTGATGATGGTCGTGGGATTCCGGTCGATATCCAAGCGAAGACCGGTCGTCCAGCTGTAGAAACAGTTTTTACTGTCTTGCATGCGGGTGGTAAATTTGGCGGAGGCGGCTACAAAGTATCCGGTGGTCTTCATGGGGTTGGTTCGTCCGTTGTGAATGCACTATCGACACTATTAGATGTCAAAGTGTACAAAGATGGCAAGATCTATTACCAAGAATATCGTCGTGGAGCGGTAGTCGATGATTTGAAAGTCATCGGTGACACTGATTTAAGTGGAACGACCGTTCACTTCATTCCAGACCCAGAAATCTTTACAGAAACGACAACTTTCGACTTTAATAAATTGGCGACTCGTATTCGTGAGCTGGCTTTCTTGAATCGTGGGATGAAAATCTCAATTGAAGATCGTCGCGAAGAAAAGCCTGTCGTGAAAGAATACCATTATGATGGTGGAATCAAAAGCTACGTCGAATATTTAAATGCGAGCAAAACAGTGATTTTCCCAGAACCTGTTTATTTAGAAGGGGAGCAACAAGAAATCACTGTCGAAGTTTCGATGCAATATACAGACGGTTATCATTCCAATATCATGAGTTTTGCCAACAATATCCATACGTACGAAGGCGGAACACATGAATCAGGATTTAAGACAGCTTTGACAAGGGTCATCAATGATTATGCACGTAAGCAAAAATTGATGAAAGAAAATGATGATAATTTGACAGGTGAAGATGTGCGTGAAGGATTGACAGCAGTCATTTCGATCAAGCATCCAGATCCTCAGTTTGAAGGACAAACGAAAACAAAATTAGGAAACTCAGAAGTACGTACGGTCACTGATCGTTTGTTCAGTGAGCATTTCATGAAATTCTTATTGGAAAACCCAAGTGTGGGCCGTCAGATCGTCGAAAAAGGACTACTTGCCTCTAGAGCCCGCTTAGCGGCTAAACGCGCGCGCGAAGTGACGCGGAGAAAAGGGGCATTGGAAATCAGTAATTTACCAGGTAAATTAGCCGATTGTTCAAGTAATGATCCTGAAAAATGCGAATTATTCATCGTCGAAGGAGATTCTGCCGGCGGCTCAGCGAAACAAGGACGAAGTCGCGAATTCCAAGCAATTTTACCGATTCGTGGGAAAATCTTGAACGTAGAAAAAGCGAGTATGGATAAAATTTTAGCGAACGAAGAAATTCGCTCATTGTTTACAGCGATGGGGACAGGGTTTGGTGAAGATTTCGACGTGTCCAAAGCACGTTACCATAAATTAGTCATCATGACCGATGCCGATGTCGATGGTGCCCACATTCGTACATTGCTATTGACGCTCTTTTATCGTTATATGCGCCCAATCGTGGAAGCTGGCTATGTTTATATCGCGCAACCACCGCTATATGGCGTTAAACAAGGAAAGAAAATCACGTATGTCCAACCAGGGAAAAATGCCGAAGAAGAGTTGAGAAAAGTCATCGAATCATTACCAGCAACACCAAAACCAAGCGTTCAACGATACAAAGGGCTTGGTGAGATGGATGATCATCAACTATGGGAAACGACGATGGACCCAAGCAAACGTATGATGGCTCGTGTCAGTGTCGATGATGCAATTGCTGCCGATGAAGTATTTGAAATGTTGATGGGCGATCGAGTGGAACCTCGTCGTGCATTCATTGAAGAAAATGCTCACTATGTTAAAAATCTAGATATTTAATCATGAAGGAGGAAGAAAAATGAGTGAAGAAATCAGAGAAAACATCCATGATGTCAATCTAACTAGCGAAATGAAAGACTCCTTCATAGATTACGCCATGAGTGTCATTGTCGCTCGGGCTCTACCAGATGTTAGAGATGGATTAAAACCAGTTCACCGCCGTATTTTATATGGGATGAATGAACTAGGTGTCACACCAGACAAAGCACACAAGAAATCAGCCAGAATCGTGGGGGACGTCATGGGTAAATACCATCCCCATGGTGATAGTGCGATCTATGAGTCAATGGTTCGGATGGCGCAGCCTTTTAGCTATCGCTACATGTTAGTAGATGGTCATGGAAACTTTGGGTCAGTTGATGGAGATGGCGCAGCAGCGATGCGTTATACTGAAGCCAGAATGAGTAAGATCGCGACAGAAATGTTACGTGATATCAATAAAAATACGGTCGATTTCCAAAGCAACTATGATGATACGGAAAAAGAACCAGTTGTCTTACCGGCACGTTTTCCTAACTTATTAGTCAATGGTACGACAGGGATCGCGGTTGGGATGGCGACGAATATCCCACCACATAATCTGACAGAAGTTGTAGCAGCGATTGATCTATTGATGGAAAATCCAGATGTGACAACCAATGAATTGATGGAAGTCTTACCTGGTCCTGATTTTCCTACAGGCGGATTAGTCATGGGGAAATCTGGTATTCGTCGAGCGTATGAAACAGGAAAAGGTTCGATCACTGTTCGAGCAAAAGTAGAAATCACGGAAATGCCAAATGGAAAAGAGCGGATCTTAGTCACTGAATTGCCATATATGGTCAATAAAGCGAAATTGATTGAGCGAATTTCAGAATTGCACCGTGACAAACGAATTGAAGGTATCACGGATCTAAGAGATGAATCTTCTCGTGAAGGAATGCGTATCGTGATCGATGTGCGTCGTGACGCGAGTGCCTCTGTCATTTTGAACAATCTCTACAAATTGACATCCTTACAAAACTCATTTGGTTTCAATATGTTAGCAATCGAAAAAGGCGTACCGAAAGTTCTAAGCTTGAAGCAGATCCTTGAAAATTATATCGAACACCAACGCGAAGTTATTACACGTCGTACGGTCTTTGAAAAGGATAAAGCAGAAGCAAGAGCACATATCTTAGAAGGACTACGCATCGCCTTAGATCATATTGATGAAATCATCGCGATCATTCGTGGGTCCAAATCAGATGAAGAAGCGAAAAACACGATGATCGAACGCTTCGAACTTTCTGACCGTCAGTCGCAAGCAATCTTAGATATGCGTTTACGCCGTTTGACTGGTTTGGAAAGAGAAAAAATCGAAAATGAATACCAAGAATTATTGAAACTCATTGAAGATCTAGCTGATATTCTTGCTCGCCCTGAACGCGTAACAGAAATCATCCAAACTGAACTTGCTGAATTGAGTCAACGATTTGGCGACAAACGTCGTACAGAATTACTGGTCGGTGAAGTCTTGAGTTTAGAAGACGAAGATTTAATCGAAGAAGAAGAAATCGTGATCACATTGACGAATAATGGCTATATCAAACGTTTAGCCAACAACGAATTCCGCGCACAACGTCGTGGGGGCCGAGGCATCCAAGGAATGGGTGTTCATAACGATGATTTCGTGAAAAATCTTGTTTCTTGCTCAACACATGATACATTGCTTTTCTTTACCAATAACGGAAAAGTGTATCGTGCGAAAGGATACGAGATCCCAGAGTACGGACGTACAGCAAAAGGGATTCCGATCATCAACTTACTTGGCATTGATTCAAGTGAGAAGATCCAAGCAATCATCGCAGTAACTGGTGAAGCAGAGGAAGGACATTACTTGTTCTTTACTACGCGACAAGGAACAGTCAAACGTACGACTGTCACTGCTTTTGCCAATATCCGTAGCAATGGGTTGATTGCGATTGGTTTGAAAGAAAATGATGAATTGGTCAACGTCTTATTGACTGATGGCAAATCAAACATCATCATTGGTACACACGATGGATATTCTGTGACTTTTGCAGAAGATGCCGTTCGTGATATGGGACGTACAGCCTCTGGGGTTCGTGGGGTTCGTTTGAGAGAAGACGATTATGTCGTTGGAGCAGCCTTGATGAACGAGGATCATGAAGTCTTGATCATCACAGAAAAAGGTTATGGAAAACGTACCAAGGTTTCTGAGTATCCTGTCAAAGGACGTGGGGGTAAAGGGATCAAAACTGCGAATATCACTGAGAAAAATGGTCCATTAGCTGGATTGACCACGGTAACAGGCGAAGAAGATATTATGTTGATCACAGACAAAGGTGTCATCATCCGCTTCAACGTTTCAACGGTTTCTCAGACAGGTCGGGCAACGCTAGGCGTACGCTTGATCAAGATGGAAGCAGAAACGAAAGTGGTGACCATGGCAGCAGTAGAACCAGAACCTGCGGAAGAAACGACTGTCGAAGCAGAGACAGTTGATGTGGAAACAGGTCATACAGAAGAATAGAAAATAGGCGTAAAACAAAAGTGAAGGTCTAAAATCAAAACTTCCAAGAATAGGTAAAACTATCTTTGGGAGTTTTTGGTCGTCTTAAAAGAAAAATTTGGAAAACAAAGAACAGCAGCTTGCTTTTTTAGTGCGTTGCGTGTATAATCGAGGATTGTGAGTAGTCTAATTTATTAGAAAACTCTCCTTGCTCTTGGGAAAGCTGAGAGCCGAAAGTCCATAGGGAGGTGAAAAATCAATGGAAAACACGAAATATGAAATCATGTATATTATTCGTCCAAACATTGATGAAGAAGCAAAAACTGCTTTAATCGAACGTTTCGATTCAATCTTGAAAGATAACGGAGCTGAAGTTATCGAATCAAAAGATTGGGAAAAACGCCGTTTAGCATACGAAATGAACGGTTACCGTGAAGGTATCTATCACATCGTTAAAGTATCTTCTCCATCATCAGCAGATGCAATCAACGAGTTTGATCGTCTTGCTAAAATCAATGACGATATCGTTCGTCATATGATCGTAAAAGAAGAAGCTTAATTATTGTTTCACATGGAACAATCAAACGATGAGAGGAGATGACCATTTTGATTAATAACGTTGTACTAGTTGGACGTCTGACAAAAGATCCGGATTTACGATATACATCAAGTGGCACTGCTGTAGCAACGTTCACTTTAGCTGTTAATCGTAACTTCACGAGCCAAAACGGCAACCGTGAGGCGGATTTTATTAATTGTGTGATTTGGCGAAAATCAGCAGAAACACTAGCAAACTATGCACATAAAGGAACTCTTTTAGGTGTAACTGGTCGTATTCAAACGCGTTCTTATGATAATCAACAAGGACAACGTGTGTACGTAACAGAAGTAGTTGCTGAAAACTTCCAATTATTGGAAAGTCGTGCAGCATCTGAAAACCGTCAACAAAGCGGTGGCTACCAAGACACTGGTCAATCGACAAATAATTTTGGCGGAAACGGCGGAAACAATAACTATAATCAAACATCTCAATCATCCAACGGTATGCCTGATTTTGATCGTGATTCTTCTGATCCATTCGGATCAAGCTCAACGATCGACATTTCAGACGATGATTTACCATTCTAAACGAATTTGATAGGAGGGAAATAGAATGGCACAACAAAGAAGAGGCGGACGTAAACGTCGTAAAGTAGACTACATCGCTGCTAACCATATTGAATATATCGATTATAAAGATATCGAATTACTAAAAAGATTTATCTCAGAACGCGGTAAAATTTTGCCACGTCGTGTAACAGGTACAGGCGCTAAAAACCAACGTAAAATTACGATTGCAATCAAACGCGCACGTATCATGGGATTACTACCATTCGTTGGCGAAGAATAATTCGCTTTAGGAATGATTCTGTAGGAATACCCAATCGTTTCAAACCATTACAGAGGAAGTTATGACTACTGTCGTGACTTCCTCTTTTTGTTCCATTTAGGTGTTTAGTCGCTTACATGACATGAGTTATGGTAAAATTAGGCTAATCAGTTACGGGAGGAAAGACATGGATAAAGAAAAAATAAAAGTAAGCCCGAGCCCTCTGCTCATTCTTTTATTGATCCTTGCAGAAGTTTTGGTTGTATTATTGATGCCATTTCGATTGATCAGTGCGTTATTCATCCTGATCGTGAATCTATTTTGTATTCGTTATGGTTTAAAGATGAAACGGTGGTTGACTCTAAGGAATCGTGACAAGATCCAACAAGCTTCCACAGTTGCGGAATCCAATTTGAATTATGTTTCTGAGATCATGCCTGTCGGAATCATTTCTTACCAACCAGCGACACAAACCATTGATTGGCTGAATCCTTTCGCATTGAATGTGAAAGACCAAAGCTCTTTATTGGAAACAGACTTGTTAGAAACTTTTTTTTCAGCAAAAGAAAAAAAGAAAAATCAAGTCTATTTAGCTGACAAAACGTTTCAATTTGAATTGGATACGGTGAAAGGGGTCGTTTACTTTATTGACGTGACCCAGAACCAATTACTGAAGATTCATCAAGTGAATAGCCAGCCAATCATCGGTATTCTTTCAATCGATAACTATGCAGATACGGTCGATAAATTGGATGAAAAAGAAGTTTCTTATTTGAACTCCTTCATTACGACACTGATTTCTGATTGGATGAATGAATATCATGTGTTTTTTAAACGAATCAATTCAGAGCGCTTTTTCTTTTTTGGACAGATGAGCGACTTAAAGAAAATGATGGATAAGAAATTTGATCTCTTAGATCGCTTACGAGCTGAAGCTGAAAGACAAAATCATCCGTTGACACTTAGCATGGGGATCGCCTATGGGCAACAGTCGCTAGAAGAAATCGGCAGTGAAGCTCAAAACAACTTAGATATTGCCTTAGTTCGTGGGGGGATCAAGTTGTGGTGAAAGAAGTTCGCGAAGGTGCAAAACCCACTTATTATGGGGGGAAATCAGCGACAACAATCAAGCGTACGCGCGTTCGTTCACGGGCGATGAGTACTGCTTTACGCAAAATCTTTGATGAAACAGGCGATGTATTTATTATGGGGCATCGCTTCCCTGATATGGACGCTATCGGTTCAGCCGTTGGAGTCAGTTGTCTGGCGCGCTTCAATCAGAAAAAAGCCTATATCGTCATCGATGAAAAAGAAATCATTCCAGATGTGGAACGCTGTTTAACAGAAATCCATAAAGAACCAGAGTTGGAGATGCAATTGATTACGCCAGAACGTGCAATGGAGCTTAAGAAAGCCAAGGATCTACTTGTAATGGTCGATTACCATAAACCATCGCTATCGATCTCTCAGAGCCTTTACGAGCAATTTGATAAAATCGTGATCATTGACCATCATCGTCGAGGCGAAGAGTTTCCAAGCAAACCGCTCTTAACGTATATTGAATCTTCTGCGTCTTCTGCCTCTGAATTAGTCACAGAATTGATCCAATACCAAAGTAGCCGAACCAATCGGATCAGCCGTTTAGAAGCGACGTTGTTGTTAGCTGGCATGACCGTTGATACGAATAACTTCAATGTGCGAACGACAGCACGTACGTTTGATGTTGCAAGCTATTTAAAGACTTGTAGTGCGGACGCATCCTTAGTACAATATTTATTGAGCTCTGATTTAGCCACTTATTTAGAAATCAGCCACTTGATCGCCCACAATGAACAAGTGACGGAGGATATTGTGGTGGCAGCAGGGACGGATGAAAAAGAGTATAATAGTGTTATCGCAGCAAAAACAGCAGATACATTGCTATCAATGGTCAATATCAACGGCGCTTTCGTCATTACGAAACGGACGGATGGCTTAGTTGGTATCAGTGCCCGCAGCACAGGAACGATCAATGTCCAATTGATCATGGAATCCTTAGGCGGTGGCGGACATTTCACCAACGCGGCAACACAACTGGAAAATGTGACTGTAGAAGAAGCAAAACAACAACTGCTCGCTGCTATCCAAGAAAATATGAATCAATTATATAAAAAGGAGTAGATGAGATGAAAGTCATTTTCTTACAAGATGTTAAAGGCAAAGGCAAAAAAGGCGATGTCAAGGAAGTTCCTACAGGCTATGCGCAAAATTATTTAATCAAAAACAATCTGGCAAAAGAAGCAAATAAAAGTAGCATCAGTCAGTTAGAAGGACAGAAAAAAGCCCAAGAAAAACAAGAAGCAGAAATTCTTGAAGAAGCCAAAAAATTAAAAGAATTTCTTGAAAAAGAAGAAACAGTCGTGGAATTAAAAGCCAAAGCGGGAGAAGATAGCCGTTTATTTGGCTCGATTCCATCAAAACAAATCGCTGAAGGCTTGAATAAGCAATACAAAGTAAAATTAGACAAACGTAAAATCGAGTTGAATAACCCAATTCGTACGTTAGGTTATACCAACGTACCTGTGAAACTACACCATGAAGTAACTGCAACGATCAAGGTACACGTTGTCTCTGAATAAACGAAAAGAACATGTGACGAAATCACTTCGATAAATCAGCCGCAGAGGACAAAAATCGCTTTCGATTATTTTTGACTTTTGCGGCCTATTTTCGAAGGAAGAGCTTTTGGAACAGATGTTCATTTTAGGGATGACTTTTCTGCCATTTTCTTGTAAAATGAAGCAATTGAAAGCAAGGAGCGATAGAATATGAGTGAAGTGTGGCAGGATCGAATTCCACCGCAAAATATTGAAGCTGAGCAATCGGTTCTAGGTTCTGTTTTTCTAGACGCTGAAACGATCATCGATGCCATGGAGTACATAGAACCGAAAGATTTTTATCGTCGGGGACATCAAATCATTTTTGAAATCATGATCGAATTGAATGACCGTAGTGAAGCGATTGATGTCGTGACCGTCAAAGATCGTTTGGAGCAACGAAATCTCTTGGAAGATGCTGGTGGAGTCAGTTACTTATCTGATTTAGCTTTAGCTGTACCAACGGCAGCAAACATTGTCTACTATGCAAAAATCGTGGAAGAAAAATCATTGCTCCGTAATTTGATCCAAACAGCAACAGGGATCGTTACTAGAGGATTTGAACAAGGAGAAGAAGTCCAATCCATCTTAGATGATGCGGAACGTAGCATTCTTGAAGTATCAGAAAAACGTAACCGTAGCGGGTTCTTATCCATTGCGGAAGTCTTGAATTCTACGATTGAAAATATTGACCAACTCGCGCAAAACAATGAAGAGATCACAGGTTTGCCAACTGGTTACCAAGGATTAGATAAAATGACTGCTGGCTTCCAAGCAGAAGAGCTGATTATTTTGGCTGCACGTCCGGCAGTAGGAAAAACAGCCTTTGCCTTGAATATTGCCCAAAATGTTGGCACAAAAACGGATCGTTCTGTAGCGATCTTCAGTTTGGAAATGGGGGCAGAATCACTGGTCAACCGGATGCTTTGTGCAGAAGGTTCGATTGAAGCGAGTCACTTACGTACGGGACAGCTGTCCGAAGAAGAATGGTCCAATTTGATTGTTGCGATGGGTAGTTTATCTAAAGCAAATATCTTTATTGATGATACACCAGGGATCAAAATCTCTGAGATACGAGCAAAATGTCGGAAACTTGCACAAGAAAAAGGAAATCTAGGCTTGATACTCATCGATTACTTGCAGTTGATCGAAGGAAATGGGAAAGAAAACCGTCAACAAGAAGTATCCGATATCTCACGTCAATTGAAAAAACTAGCGAAAGAATTAAAAGTTCCCGTCATTGCTCTTTCCCAGCTTTCTCGTGGAGTGGAACAACGCCAAGATAAACGACCTGTCTTAAGTGATATCCGTGAGTCTGGTTCGATCGAGCAGGATGCGGATATCGTGGCATTCTTATATCGTGATGATTACTACGAACGTGAAGGTGGCGAAGATGGTGATGCGCCAGAACCACAAAACGATAATGTGATCGAAGTCATCATTGAAAAAAACCGGAGTGGAGCAAGGGGAACGGTCGAATTGCTCTTTATCAAAGAATACAATAAATTTTCCTCGCTTTCTCCGCGAGAAGAATATTAGAATGAATAAATCTGAATAAATCAAACATCGAGGTCGGGACAGAAGTGTTTAGCCTCGAAAAATAAGGTGCCAGCCACGAAAATTGTTCTTCAAATTTTTGTGGCTGGCACCTTATTTTTCGAAGAGGTTACTTCTATTCCCAAAGTTTATTCGATTTTAGGTGGTGCGAGAGGACGAATCTCCGGACATGTTTTTTTCAAACTCAGTCAGGTCAGGCTCCTACTTGTTAGTAACTAATGGAACATAGCAAATCATAATGTTCGCCTTTTAAACGTTTTCTCTAAAATATATTAAATATCATTCGATTTTAGTTGAATAAACTTTGAAGTATTGTTACAATAATTCAGGATTAAATAATATTAAATGAGGTGTTCAAATGTCATCTGTAGTAGTAGTGGGTACACAATGGGGCGACGAAGGGAAAGGAAAAATTACTGACTTTCTTAGTGAAAATGCTGAAGTGATCGCACGGTACCAAGGTGGCGACAATGCGGGACACACAATTAAATTCGATGGTGTTACGTATAAACTGCATTTGATTCCTTCGGGGATTTTTTACAAAGATAAAATCAGCGTGATCGGGAATGGTGTGGTAGTCAATCCGAAGTCTTTAGTCAAAGAATTGGCTTATTTACATGAAAAAAATGTGACGACAGATAATTTACGTATTTCTGATCGTGCGCATGTGATTTTACCGTATCATATCAAATTAGACCAATTGCAAGAAGATGCAAAAGGAGACAATAAAATCGGTACGACCATCAAAGGGATCGGACCTGCTTATATGGATAAAGCCGCTCGTATCGGTATCCGTGTAGCCGATTTATTAGATAAAGAAATTTTTGAAGAGCGTTTACGAGTGAATCTAGACGATAAAAACCGTCAATTTGTGAAAATGTTCGATTCTGAGCCAATCGACTTTGAAGAAATCTTTGAAGAATACTACGAATATGGCCAACAAATCAAACAATACGTGACGGATACATCAGTTATCTTAAATGATGCGTTAGATGCAGGAAAACGTGTTTTATTTGAAGGCGCACAAGGTGTGATGTTGGATATCGATCAAGGAACGTATCCGTTTGTTACCTCATCGAATCCAGTGGCTGGTGGTGTGACGATCGGTAGTGGTGTCGGACCTTCAAAAATCAATAAAGTGGTCGGTGTATGTAAAGCTTACACTTCACGTGTGGGAGATGGCCCATTCCCTACTGAATTGTTTGATGAAACAGGTCAACAAATTCGTGAAGTTGGTCGCGAATACGGTACAACAACTGGACGTCCACGTCGTGTCGGCTGGTTTGATACAGTCGTGATGCGTCACTCAAAACGTGTGTCAGGTATCACGAATCTATCATTGAATTCGATCGATGTCTTGAGCGGTTTAGAAACAGTGAAAATCTGTACAGCATACGAATTAGACGGTGAACGAATCTATCATTATCCAGCGAGTTTGAAAGAATTGAACCGTTGCAAACCAATCTACGAAGAATTGCCAGGTTGGTCAGAAGACATTACTGCTTGTCGTACACTAGCTGAATTACCAGAAAATGCACGTAACTATGTAAGACGTATCTCAGAGCTTGTAGGCGTGCGTATTTCAACATTTTCAGTAGGTCCAGACCGAAACCAAACAAATATCCTAGAAAGCGTGTGGGCGCAAATCTAGGCCTTTCAGTGATGATTCGCTAACAGGAACATTCTTTTAAGAATGAGTGGACCACTGAAATCACGAGAAATAAAGCGACAACCACGAAAATTGTTTTTCTAATTTTTGTGGTTGTCGCTTTATTTCCCAAGAGATTACTCCTGTTACCACTATTTATCGGTTTTAGGGTGACACACAAAAATGAATGTGACTTTTGTTTTAGACTTATCGTGTTCATTTAAGCGTTCGCTTGATTTACTTGTACCAAGTACAACGAATATAAGAGCTGAAGTTATTTAAAATTAAAGGAGTTTGCTATAATAGACTGCGATGAAAAGTGGAGAAAAAAAGGAGTTGGAACGAATGTATCAAATAGTCACAGATTCATGTTGCGATCTGCCCTATCAAGTGTTAGCAAATGCAAATGTTGATTTTTTATCCATGGAGATCCAGATTGGTGAGGAAATACGAATCGATGATCTGGGAAAAACATTTGATTATGAAGGGTACATCCAACAGTTACGTGAAGGAGCAATGCCTACGACCTCACAAATCAATGTGGGTCGCTATTTGGAGTTCTTCCGTAGTTATGTGGAGAAAGGTATCCCAGTTTTGTACGTTGCTTTTTCGAGTGGCATGAGTGGTTCTTACAGCAGTGCCTTACAAGCAGTCGAATTATTGAAAGAAACCTATGAGGACCCGCAAGTTCATGTGTTTGATACGAAAGCCGCAAGTATCGGGGAAGGACTACTTGTATTAGAAGCTGTTCGTTTGAAAGAATCGGGTTATTCTTTGGAAGAAACATTGGCTTGGTTACAAAATAATTATCTCAAAGTTCATTCTTGGGTAACCGTTGATGATTTAAAGCATTTAGAACGAGGAGGACGCATCTCTAGAGCAAGTGCTGCTATTGGTAGTCTGTTAAGCGTGAAACCGATCATTACCGTTGAACCAAGTGGTCATTTAAAGAATGTCGATAAAGTGCGTGGCAGAAACAAATCCATTCAAAAAATCGTGGAGGAAACGGTCAAAACGATCGTAGCACCATTGGAACAAACGGTGTATATCGCTTATGCCGGAGACCTAGAAAGTGCTGAGAAAGCCAAAAAATTATTAGAAGAAAATATCAAAACAAAAGAAATCAAACTCTATCCCTTAGGACCAACGATCGCCAGTCATACAGGCTACGGGTGTATCGCCATCTTTTCAATGGGTGTGAGTCGGTAAAAAAGAAAAACAGCTGTACAACGTAAGAGTACTCACGTTGTACAGCTGTTTTTATAGTTATTTTTGGAATATTTAGTTCCACAATTGTTCTAATTGTTTTTGGATGTCTTTGTTCTCTAAGAATTCATCATATGTCGTATCTGCACGATCGATCACGCCTTTATCAGAAACAGCAATGATACGATTTGCTAACGTTTGGATGAATTGGTGGTCATGAGAAGCAAACAGGATCGAACCTGAAAATGCCATCAAACCATCATTCAATGCAGTAATTGATTCTAAATCTAAATGATTCGTTGGGTCGTCTAAGACAAGGACGTTTGCTTTTGAAAGCATCAATTTAGAAAGCATGCAACGAACTTTTTCGCCCCCAGAAAGAACATTCACTGGTTTTAGTACTTCCTCACCAGAAAACAACATACGGCCTAAGAAGCTACGTAAGAACGTATTGTCGTCTTCTTCTTTACTTGCATATTGACGTAACCAATCAAGAATCGTTAAGTCCGTATCGAATTCCTTCGTTGTATCCTTTGGTAGATAAGCATTGCTTGTTGTTACACCCCAACGGACAGTACCAGTATCAGGTGTTAAATCACCCATGATGACTTTAAATAGCGTTGTGGTTGTTATATCGTTTTCAGCAACGAATGCTACCTTGTCTTCTTTGTTTAATGTAAATGATATATCATTTAAAATCTTTTTACCATCTATTGTGACACTAACGTTTTCTACTTGTAGTAAGTCATTTCCAATTTCACGCTCTGGTTTGAATCCAACGAAGGGATAGCGACGTGAAGAAGGTTGGATATCATCCAATGTGATTTTTTCTAACATTTTTTTACGGGATGTTGCTTGTTTTGATTTTGACGCATTTGCACTGAAACGTGCGATAAAGTCTTGTAATTCTTTGATTTGTTCTTCTTTTTTCGCATTGGCGTTCGCTTGTAACTTAGTCGCTAATTGGCTTGATTCTAACCAGAAATCGTAGTTTCCTACATAAAGCTTGATTTTTCCAAAGTCTAAATCTGCCATGTGGGTACATACTTTATTTAAGAAGTGACGGTCATGGGAAACAACGATCACTGTATTCTCAAATTCAATCAAAAATTCTTCTAACCAGTTGATCGATTGGATATCTAGTCCGTTTGTCGGCTCATCTAAAAGTAAAACATCTGGTTTACCGAATAGCGTTTGCGCAAGCAACACTTTTACTTTTTGTCCACCAGTTAGTTCGCTCATCAATTGATGATGTAATTCTTCAGGAATGTTCAATCCTTGAAGTAGAACCGCTGCTTCTGGCTCTGCTTCCCATCCGTTTAATTCTGCGAATTCGCCTTCTAGTTCTGCGGCGCGAATCCCATCTTCATCTGTGAAATCTTCTTTCATATAGATGGCATCTTTTTCTTTCATTACTTCATATAAACGTTTATGGCCCATGATCACTGTTTCCATCACAGTATATTCTTCATAGTCATAGTGGTTTTGTTTCAAAACAGCCATACGTTCATCTGGTCCTAATGTGACAGAGCCTGTTGAAGGTTGCAAGTCACCTGATAATACTTTAAGGAATGTTGATTTACCTGCGCCATTTGCTCCAATTAAGCCATAACAATTGCCGGGAGTGAATTTTATATTAACATCATCAAATAGTTTGCGATCTGAAAAGTGCAAACTTACATCATTTACAGTAATCAATTTTTTTCCTCACTTTATGTTTATAATATTTGCCAAGTCTTCTAGAATTATATAGGGGAATGTTGAAAGTTTCAAGGAAATCAGTAATTCTTTACGTTTCACGTGAAACAAGCAAAAGAATAAAAGGGATAAACCGTTTTTTTACAACTAAAGCATTTTCATAAATGCTAAATTTTTGAAGTTATTTAAATAGGAGCGTAAGATAGAAATAGATTAGAAGAAAGTAGGGATTAAAATGAAAGAAAGTAGAAAAATTGATTGGGGTTCACTCGTTTTAGGGATATTATTTGTTTTAGTTTCCTTGATTTCTTTTCGCGATCCAGTAGGTAACTTAGTTGCTATCGTTATTGTATTTGCTATTTTTGCGATCCTAAAAGGATTATTTGAGTTATTTCTACGTAGTCGAGTAAAAGAACTGACAGGATATAAAGGTAAGATGCCGATGGTGATTGGGATTATCGATTTATTGATTGGGATCTTTTTCATTTTCAATATTAGTGCTGGGGTAGTTGCACTACCTTATGTATTCGCTGTTTGGTTTATTATTGATTCTGTTTTGGCTTTATTTACTGCTGATTTATTCAGAGGAATAAGTGAAGGACATTATTGGTTTACGGTGGTCATTAATGTATTGGGTATCTTACTAGGTACCATGTTATTATTCAATCCTTTATCCTCTGCGTTGACGCTAAGTTTCTTAGTTGGATTTTACTTTATGGTCGTTGGGATCAATCAGATCGTGTATGCATTTAGCTAACCGATAAAAGAAAATATCTACGTTTTTTAATGGTAGGTTTTGTAAAACATTAGCAGATTAGTAATAAAGTAAGTATATGGTATTTGAAAAAGAGCCACTCTCGATTCTATCAATACATAGAATCGGGAGTGGCTCTTTTTTCATTGGGGTGTGCCCTTTCGAAGGGCTTTTACAACTGATTAGACAAAAGTTGCGTATATATTTCATGAAGCACCGGCATACCATGTACTTCGTATTTTTCTTTGAAGCGTTCGATTTCGTCTTCGCTATACTTTCTTGGGTCTAAGTGTAAGTCTTCGACAGGTAAGGGCCGTTTATTGGGGATCTTGACGTCGATCACTACTGGTCGATCAGATTTCGCCGCAGCATTGAAGGCAGGGCGTAATTGCTCGTAGTGCGTGATCGTGAAGCCATCGGCACCTAAGGCTTCGCAGGCTTTCCCAAAATCAGCTTGTTCAAGAGAAACACCAAATTTTTGTTGTTCAGTGTCTTCTTGTTCTGCTTCGATAAATCCGAATGAATCATTTGAGAAAACGACATTGATGATTGGCAACTGATAGCTGACTTGGGTCAAGATATCTTGCATCACCATTGCAAAACCGCCGTCTCCGCTTAAAGTAAAGACTTGTTTCTCCGGAAAGCTTAATTTAGCAGCAATTCCTCCTGGTACACCGTTGCCCATCGTCGCAAACCAACCAGAAGTAGTGTGTAACTGCTCACCAGTCATGTTCAGTAAACGAATCGAATGAATAGTCGTATTTCCAACATCTGTCACAAAAATAGCATCACGTTCGGCAATTCGGTTGATTTCTTTATAGACCGTTTCTGGTCGAATCGATGGCTCCGTGGGTTCTTCAAACGACGTTAACCAACGCCGCCAATTGCGAAGATTTTCTTGATTGGCTAGATACCAAGCATCTTCTAAGCGTTCTTTCCCCAATTCAACTAGGTTTTCTAACGTTGTTTTTCCATCACCTAAGATCGCTAAATCGGTGTGGTGGCGGCGGCCGAATTTAGCGGCATCAATATCGACTTGGATA
This sequence comes from Enterococcus mundtii, assembly GCF_003957375.1. Classification (GTDB taxonomy): domain Bacteria; phylum Bacillota; class Bacilli; order Lactobacillales; family Enterococcaceae; genus Enterococcus_B; species Enterococcus_B spodopteracolus. The sequence goes on from NZ_CP025473.1 coordinate 20,574, forward strand.
AAGGCTGATTCTGGATTGAAAAAGGTTCGCCCAAAAGGGAAATCACTTCCTACAAATAAAATCAAATCGGCTTCTGCCAATGCTTCATTCGCAGGTTTTGTCGCTACCCGACCTGCAAATCCAAGAAAATTTTTGTCTTCATCTGGCACGATTCCTTTTGCTAAAACAGAAGCAACCACTGGCATTTTGAAATATTCGGTAAATTTCTTGATCTGATCATAGCCATGACGAACACCTTGACCGATGAACAAGACAGGTTTTTGAGCTTGTTCGAGATAAGGAAGGGCTGCTTTCACGTCTTCAATCTCAGGGAGGATCACTCCTGTTTTGTACGTGGAAGCATTAGAAACATCCTGCTACTCGATTTCTTCAAAACCAAAATCAACTGGGATCGTCACAACAGCGACTCCTTGATGTGCATAAGCTGCCTTGATAGCTTCATCAACGACATAAGGTAAACTTTCTGGTGTCATGACTGTCCGATTATAAACACTAACATCAGCGAAAATTGGATTTTCATTTAATTCTTGAAAGGCAGTATAATTCATAGAAGTCGAAGCCACTTGTCCTAAAAGGGCGACAACTGGGACGTGATCCATTTGGGCATCGTAAAGCCCGTTGATCAAATGAGTGGCTCCAGGACCAGCTGAGCCAAAGACAGCTCCGACTTTTCCTGTTAATTTGGCATCCGCTGCGGCAGCTAACGCGCCCACTTCTTCGTGACGTACTTGGATATAATCGATTTGGTCTTTTTCATGGTACAACGCATCCATAATGGAATTGAACGAACCACCCGGAATCCCATAAATATGATCAACTTCCCAGCTTTCAAGCACTTTTACCATGGCAATACCGGCATTTATCGTTGACATTTTGATCCACTCCTTAAAAAAACAAATTATATTTATTGTCTAAAGTATAAATCTTCCTTATCAAAAGCCCAACTAAAGCGACTTTCAACTAAGTAGAGTGAATTGCCAGTAATGTGTGAAACTATGTTATAGTGGATTCAAAATGTTAGGAGGAAGAGTATGCTGAAAATCGGTATTATGAGCGGTGCTTCGATCGTGCCACGTGTTGTGGAGGGGATCAATGAAAGTGGCGTGGCACAAGCTGTCGCAATTGCGACACGTCGCTTAGAAAAGGCGCAACAGTTAGCCACAGAGTTAGGTATTCCAAAAGCGTATGGCAGTTACGAAGCGTTACTTTCTGATAACGAGATAGCACTGATTTATATTCCATTGATCAATCACTTGCATTTTTCAGCCGCGAAAGCCGCGATCCAAGCGAAAAAACATGTGCTTTTAGAGAAGCCTTTTACGCTACATTCGGAGCAAGCACAAGAACTCTATGCCTTGGCTAAGGAACACAAGGTTTTTCTCATGGAAGCGCAAAAAGCCCTATTTCTACCTGCGATCGAAGACGTAAAAAAAACTATTGGATCAGGAAAAATCGGTAAAGTACAATTGGTGGAGATCCGTGATGCAAGACCAGGATCGGAGAAGATTCCTTGGTTTTGGAAGATGGAACAAGGAGGTGGCGTATTGATTTCCAACGCCTCTTACCCATTAAGTGTCAGTCAATATTTATTTGGTACAGGATTTGATGAATATAACGGCTTATGTGTAGACCATGGAGAAGGACTGACCGACGAAGAGTGTATGGTCAACCTGAAGAAGAAAGACCTTTTAATCAGTTTATTCCTTACGACAAAAATGGATTTTACTAGTACGTATACCATCGTTGGAGAAAAAGGCACGATCATCATCCCAAACTATTGGAAAACAGACCATTATACGATCCAGATGAACAACGGAGAAGTGTTAACAAAAGATTTTCCAATGGATAGTGAATTTGTCTTTGAGATCCGTCATGTCGCCGATTTACTTTCCTCAGGTAAGAAGCAAGATACGGTGGTCGATCCAAACATGACTATTACAAATGTTCAAGTCGTTGATGATCTTTACTATAAGTGGTTTGGAGATGATTGGAAAAGCGTGAGGGGATAACCGCTTAGAATAAAGGATCATCAGATTAATAGTAGAATAGTAGTCACATTTTTGGCAATATGCTAGAGTAAGAATAAAAAGGTGAAAGGGGAATGGTATGGTTGATTGGTTACTGAAGCTAGAACCTTGGCAGCAAGCGTTGATGGGTACGGCGTTTACTTATTTTATGACTGCGCTTGGGGCTGGCTTAGTTTTTTTCTTTAAAGAAATCAAAAAAGATGTACTCAATTTGATGTTAGGTTTCGCTTCGGGAGTGATGATCGCCGCCAGTTTTTGGTCTTTATTAGATCCGGCAATCACAAAAGCAGAAGAAAATGGTGATATTGCTTGGCTTGTGGTGAGTATTGGTTTTGGGCTAGGAGGATTATTTTTATACATTGCCGACAAAACCTTACCACACATGCATTTTGGTCCAGCACACGAAAAAGAAGGCTTACCGACACATTTAAAACGCACGATTTTGCTTGTCTTTTCCATTACCTTGCATAATATTCCAGAAGGATTAGCAGTAGGTGTAGCATTTGGTGCAGCGGCCACTGCAGATAATCCAACGACTGCGGTGCTAGCAGCGATCTCCGTTGCTTTAGGGATTGGTATTCAAAACTTTCCAGAAGGTGCGGCTGTTTCGATTCCTCTTCGACAAGAAGGATTAAGTCGAACAAAAGCCTTTGTCTATGGGCAAGCTTCAGGAGTGGTCGAACCGATTGCTGGAGTCATCGGGGCAATCTTAGTGACAAAAGTTGCAGTCTTACTACCTTATGCTTTGGCTTTTGCTGCAGGTGCAATGATTTACGTCGTCGTGGAGGAATTGATTCCTGAAGCGCAACAAACACTTTCAAGTAAACGACACTATGCAGTTTTTGGTGTTATGACTGGTTTTATTATCATGATGATCTTAGATGTTGCATTAGGATAAATGATATATCATTTGAAAGATATAAAAAAAGAGGCAGAAAATTTCTGTCTCTTTTTACTTTTCATATAGGAATTTACTATTAGTAGTATTTTCTTTGTTGCGTGGTGCGAGTGATCCAACGGACTAACCAAATCGCAATTGCTGCTGGAATCAATAATTTAATACCTAACCATAATAAACCACTGATCACGCCAACGAATAGATTAAGGACAAAGCTAGCTACGACGAAACCTATCACTAATAGAATGATTGTTTGAAACGTATTTCTTTTTTGCATGATGATCGCCTCTTTTCTCGTTTGATAAACTTCTCAATAGAAGTTACGCTTGCTGTTTTCTATATAGTAAGTATAGCAAGGATTGCTTGACTTAGCCTCCACCCAGAGCCCGATTTCTACTTGCTACTTTGGTGTGAAAAGGTTGCTTTTTTGCCCTTGTTACGAATAAAATGAAGCGAAAGGAGCGGAAAGTCATGCCGAAAAATCGATTAGAAGCCTTTACAGACGCCGTGATCGCTATTATTATGACGATTTTAGTTTTGGAGCTACATGAACCACACTCAGATACCCTAGAAGCGCTAGTTGCACTTGCGCCACGTTTTTTTATTTATATCATTAGTTTCTTTACCCTATGCATTTATTGGAATAACCATCATCATTTGTTTCAAGCCGTCCACAAAGTGAATGGGCGAGTGCTCTGGGTGAATAGCTTTTTTATTTTTTTCCTGTCACTGCTTCCTTTCGTTACCTCATGGATCAGCGAATACAGTAACAGCTTTGTCCCCGAAATGACCTATGGTATAGTGATATTAGGAGCTAATCTCACGTATTATTTGTTAGCAAGGACATTAGTTGCCTCAGATGAAGACGAGAATGTATCTATCAAAGAGTTGTTTGGCAATTATCGTAAATCCTACGTATCTGTTGGTTTGAATGTCGTGGGATTGATTCTCGGATATTTGATCGCGCCCATCTCCGTGTTAATTGTCAATATCTTGATTTTGGTTACTTGGTTGATCCCAAGTCGTAAAATTGAAGCGTACTATCGCTAAATACTTGAATAAAATAGTCAATCAAAAGACACAGAATAGTTAGGGAACATTCCTTTCCTGTTCTGTGTTTTTTCTTGTATGTTCTCGACTCGTTTAACGATTATAAAAAAATTTAACAGAAACATAAGTAAAAAATAAAAAAACAATCGAATTTTTTAGGCACAATGATAGTCAAAGAGGGATGCATATGAGAAAACGAAAAAAATTTTATCCAGCAATCATTACAAGTTTTATTACCGTACTTATTTATGTAGAGCAATCGAGGTGTAATTTGCTCGTTCTCCTGTTGTCAGTTTTACTTACTGTCATCGTCACGATTAAAGGGTAGACGATACAAAGAAGTAAAAAAACCTAAGCTCGATCAGTCACAAGGTCAAAGATGACGGATTTTGTGGACAAATAGAAGAGTCAATGAGTTATCCACAGTGGATAACTCATTATTAGATCAAGAATTTAGATAACAATCGCATTTGCTTGTTGTTGTTATTTTAAATAACATAGATAAACCGATACTAGAGGATGGACAGATATTCATTGGATCTCAAAAAAAGCAAACTGAAAGGAAGAGGAATTCCTTCGTTTCAGTTTGCTTTTTTGTAGTCTAAATATAAATTTATATTTACCCCTGCCGGGTATATCAGTGTGTGTTGTAAGGTTCTCCTTCAATGGATACATTGTTTTTATAGGCAAAGTAGCGATCATCTTTTTTCGCAATACCAAATGTATCAGAAACATGAATATTTTGTGGAGAGAATTTTATTGCTGGAATCGAGAACGATTGCTCTTTTGGATCAGTTACTCTGATTTCAAACGATAGTTCATTTTCATCTTCTTTTGTTAGCACGATATGGGGTGTATCATTAAAATTGATTTCTGTTACTTCGTAAATGCCTAAAAAATCGACCGAGTCACCAATGCTTTTCAATAACTGATTTTTTGTAGGAACATATTCCATTTTAATTTCGTCTGTTTGGATCATTTCAGCTTTGGAGGTAACATCTCGAACAGGAGAATTCAAAAAATGAATAAAAGAAAATAAACCGACACATGCAAACAAGCTACTGATCATTAAAATAATTTTCTTCATTTTCCTTACTTTTTGTCCTTTCTGTGTTCTCCAACGTATATGCCTGATGTTAAAATTAAAAAAACTTTATTTAACAATAAATTTTTAATTTTTTTTGTTATTAAAAATGATTTCTTTCATAGTATAAATTTAAAATACAAAAAAATAAAGTAGATTTCATAAATTCTTTGACTAGATGAAAAGCTTTTAATTTTAGATAGCTAAAACTATCTATATTATTACAAATAATGGTGGTTATTATTAATCAATTATAATATTTAATTAGTTATTTAATGTTTGATGGGAATTTCTGTTTGTTTAAGTGATGAAAATTGGTGTTATACTAGATAAAGTAAATTCGTTTAAATTTTTCTCTGGAAAACTCTCCTTTTACTTCTAATAGTTGATTTCTTTGATACTTCATATAAATAGACAAGACATCCTTAAGGCGAAAACGATTTTTATATACATTTCAAAATAAGGAGGTTTTTTATGGTTAAATCTTATTTTACATTTAACAAAATTCAAGAAAATCCATTTCGTATCATGAATCTGATGGTGCTGATCTTTCTCGTTTTATGGATCGGTTACATCAATCATAATTTTTTGATTTCAAGTTTCTCTTCTCTAGGTATCTTTACCTTCTTTTACTACCAGAACATTCCAATGAAGCAATTACTAAAGCGCCTATTTTTGATTGGTTGCGGTCTATTACTGGCCTTTACATTAGGACTATTGTCGACGTATGTCATCTGGCTTGAACCATTTGCTGTTGGAGCAGTTGCTTTTTTCAGTCGATTTATTTTGCGTTTGTTCCATATTTCTAAACCAGGGGGCTTATTCTTTGCGATGTTAGCGGCTATGGGAACGAGTATGTCCGTTCCATTTTCCCATTTGCCAACAGTAGCTTCTTTTTTCTTTATGGGTGTTGTGTTTGCTTTGATTGCTGCATTTCTAACGAAAAAAATGGATTCACGTCCGGAACAGGATGTGATAAAGGTATCCTTGAAGGAGCGTTTTCACCAAGAACCTTTAGTGATCATTGATTCGATTTTTTACAGCGCTGCATTATTCCTTTCCGTTTATGTGAGCCATGGCTTGAACATGAAAAATCCTTATTGGCTGACACTGTCTTGTGCCTCGATTTTATTGGCTGAGAATTTAGATGCGATGAAACATCGGCAAGTGCAATATTTGATTGGTTCGATGTTAGGGTTGTGTCTATCGGCTGTCTTATCACTGATTCCTTTTTCCCAGCTTGAAACGATTTTTTTAATTACGTTTCTCTATGGTATTTCTCAGTTTTTAGTTGCCCGAAATTATGCAGTGGCGAATATTTTCTTGAACCCCATGGCATTAATGCTTTCGACATTGGTTAGGAACACGTACTTGATCTCATTGATCGAGTATCGTTTTATTGGTATCGTCATCGGTAGTTTCATTGGTCTAGGCGTAGCCTGGGTAATGAATATTGGTCTGCAACATTACTTAGCAGTTGTTAAAGAAAAATATGAAACATAACAAAGAAAGGCGATCACGACAATGAAGTCGGATCGCCTTTCTTTGTTCGTTACTAAAGCTGTTCACCATTTGTTTCAATCACTTGTTGGTACCAAGCAAAGGAATCTTTTTTCAAACGTTGTAAGGTTCCTTTACCGGTATTATCTTTATCGACATAGATCATGCCATAGCGTTTTTCCATTTCACCACTGCCAAAGCTGACGATATCGATGATTCCCCAAGGTGTATAACCAATTAATGGTACGCCATCTTCAACTACTGCTTTTTTCATTTGTTCGATGTGTTCTCTTAAATAATTGATCCGGTAGTCATCATGGATCTCATTTGAATCAGTTAACTGATCATAGGCACCAAAACCATTTTCAACGATAAACAGGGGAAGATCATAACGCTGGTACACCGTATTCAATACATAACGCAACCCAACAGGATCAATCGGCCAGCCCCAATCAGAAGCAGTAATATAAGGATTTTTAACTAGTTTTGCTGAAGGAATATCTTCTGTTTGTCTACCCTCAACATCGGGAAGAGTTGTAATCGTTCCCGACATATAATAGCTAAAACCGATATAGTCAACAGTTCCTTGACGTAAAATTTGTCGTTCTTTCTCGCTAATATCGATTGTGAGCCCTTTTTGTTCCCAATACTTTTCTGTGTAGGTAGGGATTTCTCCGCGTACATGGACGTCACTGTAGAAGAAACGACGTTCATTTGCTTTGACTGAAGCAATCATATCTTCTGGCGCACAGGAGTAGGGATAGATTGGAACGTAAGCCATCATACAACCAATCTGAAAATCGGGATTGATCTTTTTCCCTTCATTGACAGCCCAAGCACTGGCAATCAGTTCGTTGACCCCTGCTTGGAATACTAAGGCCTCTTTATCTTGGTCATCTTCAATGATCATGGCTGAATTGGTCCAAACATGAACGGGCTCTTGTCCGTCCGCCTGATTATTAATTTCATTGAAGGTCATCCAGTAAGTTACTTTGTCTTTGTAACGGTCAAATACGCACTGAGCAAATTTGACAAATAAAGGAATGACCGCTTTATTGGCAAAGCCACCAAAATCTTCATAAATGGCATAAGGAATCTCAAAATGAGACAACGTGACTACCGGTTCGATCCCGTTTTTTAAGCATTCATCAAAAAGATCATCGTAAAATTTTAATCCTTGTTCATTCGGTGTTTCTTCTTGACCAGTAGGAAAGATCCGACTCCATGAAATAGAAGTGCGTAGACATTTTAAGCCTAGTTCTTTAAATAATTGGATGTCTTCTTTGTAACGATGGTAAAAATCAATGGCCTCGTGGTTTGGGTAATATTCACCTTCGACGACGCCTTTAGTGATCTTCCGCGGAATCCCATTTCCGCCAGCAGACATAACGTCAGCGATACTCGGACCTCGTCCATCAATATTCCAAGCACCTTCTGCTTGATGAGCAGCAATTGCGCCTCCCCATAAAAAATCTTTGGGTAACTCTCTATTCATACAAATTCCTCCTAAGTTTCATTGATTCTTAAGTTATATCTCTGTGCGTTGTGCGCGGTTGGAAGCCATGACAAAAGGTAGGTAAATCAAAACGGAAATCACTAAACAAAGTACGCCTATTACAATTCCCATGATATTCCCACCAGTTCCTAAAAACAAATTGATGATCCCTGGTGTGGTCCAAGGTAAACCAATTGCTGGTGATGGCATGATTGGCCAGACGACTGTGACGAAGTAACCGACCAGAATATTGACCATCGGTGTTAAGACAAAAGGAATGATCATAATTGGATTTAAGACGATCGGTAGTCCAAAAATCATCGGCTCATTGATTTGGAAAATGCCTGGTACAAAAGATAGTTTGGCGATTTCGCGATATTCAGGTCGTCGTGAAGCAATAAAAATCGCAATGATCAAGCCTAAGGTCATACCCGTTCCACCCATGTTTGCAAACATATCATTCAAGATGCCCCAAGTTTCTTTGTAAGGGACATCCCACAGCGAACCACCATCATTGATGAATTGAAGATTGGCTAAGTCTTGCTCGGTAAAAATTGCTGAACGAACAGCATTCAATGTGTTTGGACCATGAATACCAATAGAAAATAGCAGTGTCTGAATAAAAGCTAAGAGTAGGACACCAAACACATTCCCACCTAAGTCACGTAAAGGTGCTTGGATACCGGCATAAATCAACTCGTTGATTCCTTTAGGCGCGATCATCAAAACGAAGAAGTTGATCAAAGCTGACATAGAAACAACGATAATGATTGGGATCATCCCAGAAAAAGAGCGAGAAACAGCTGGTGGAACGAGTTCAGGCATCTTGATTTGTAATTTCTTGACTTTGAATAATTTTGGTAAGAATTCTCCAACCAAGCAAGCGACAATCATCGCAACGAATAAACCTTGAGCACCCAAATATTGCGTCGAGATGACATTCATTTCATCGACTGCAAAAGAAGTAGGGTAAAAGATCATAAAGCAAGCGACACTAGTTAGTCCAACTAAGGTTGCATCAGCTTCGAAATGTTTTGCCAAAAGCTGAGCGACTAAAAAAGCAATAAACAAACTCATGATATTGATTGTGCCATTTGCTACAGAAGCAAGGACTTGTTGCGCACTTTCTAAATTTGGAAAGATACGTGAAAGTTGAAATAATTGCACGATAAAACTGTCTTTTGAAAATAAAATATTATTGACTAAGATCACTAATGAAGACGAAATCGTCAATGGGAAAATAAGCATGAACGCATCTCGAACGGCTGCAATATGTCGTTGGTTGTTTAACCGTGTTGCAATAGGAACAAGGCTTCGATCTAATAAATCATTGAATTTTTGCATAAGAATAACACCTTTCGCTATATGATAGGTTCATTATAGCGAAAGGTGTGAAAGAAAAGTAAGCGCATTCTTATTTAGGATAAAAATTTGGAACAATGAAAATTATTTCGTGGTAGGAACATAGCGTTCCAAATTGAGTGGTGAATCATTCATCCTTTAAATAACCGATCAATGTTTCAAGGATCGCCATGGAAGGTAGCTGACTAGTCAAATCAAGAAAGATGTCTTTCCGTTCTTCTTTAATGGCATAGTCAATTGAGTAATCACATAATTGGGCCAATGAACTTTCTTTATGAGCGGTAATACAATACTTATGCACGCTATCAGCATGAGCTAAACCTGAAATTACTTCGATCAGTTCTTTTGTTTCACCTGAAACACTCAAAAAGACTAACGCATTTTTTTGATCTGGACGCAAAAAACTACGAATCGGATAAGTCAGTTCATCTAAGCTAATACAAAAGTAACCGATGTTCGCTAATTTTCGTGCCACATATTGCGCTAATGCTCCCGAAGCCCCCATACCCATAAATAGGATAAAATCAGCTTGACGCAATGTGGTTGCCATTTTTTTGATTTGATATTCAATATCGGGATGAAAAATAGTCATGTTCAACTGATTGATTCGTTCTTCTAACACTAATTGCTTGTCATCTGTTTCATAATGGGCTTTTTCCAAATGATTTTTAATATAAAAACGAAATTCTGGAAATGAATCAAAGCCGACTTTTTGGATAAAACGAAAGACAGAGGTTGAAGAAACATGCGCATCCGTCGCAATATCTCGTACCCGCATATAAGGAATTTTCTCAAGGTTGTTAACGATAAACCGGTAAATCTCTTGTTCAACGGCCGACAATTTATTTAAGTTAAGACTTTCAAAGATAGCCATGTATTTACCTCAAGATTCTTTTTCTTTAGAGTATAGCACGATGGAAAGGGTTTTTCTAAAAAAATTGGAAATGGCATCATGAGAAAACTACATATAATGAAAATAAAAATTATTATCTATGGATGACGTATTTTACCAAAGAAATTCTGCAAAAAGAAATGGAAGCTGCTGGTTTTGTTGTTAGTAGGTTTTACGGGGATGTAAAAGGAAGTCCTTATGATGAGAACTCGCCGATAAGACTCGCCGATAAGAACTCGCCAACACCAGCAGTAGTGTTAGAAAAGAAAGAATAACAATTTTATTATTAGTCCGAAAGAAAAATATTTAACGCAAATAAAAGCAGGAATCCACAAAAGACGTTCATTGGATTTTTGTGGATCCTTACTTGTTTTTTGAAGAGGACGGAGGATAGATCTATACAATCGTTTCTACACGAGAAGAGATTTGAATGAATTTATTGGCAAAATTTTTATTTTCCTTGTCGTGAGAGGTGAATAAAATGATTTTGCTTTGTCTTACGTTCATGAGTGTGTCAAAGATGGCATCCGCAGAGTCTTTGTAGATACTACTAGTACTTTCATCTAGAATCCATATCTTGCTGTCTTGGAGCATCATGCGAGCAATAAACACACGTTGCTTTTCTCCTCCTGAGAGATTGGCGCCATTGACACGTATGGACGAAAAGTACTAAAAACTACTTCCCCAAACAATTTTTAGTCCCAATTGTTTCATCCACAATAATTGTATCCAGGATAGCTGTCATTCGTTCGTTTATCAATAATCTAATTTTTGATACAATATAAGATAACGAACCAATCTATATTGTATTACTGAGCTATCCATTATCCAGAGTATAACATCTTTTTCCTTCCGTTCTATTTATTATTTTTTCTCAAATTAAAAAAAATAGTATACTAAATCAATTTGTTTTTAGATTTGATAAATTATTGAGTTCACCATAAAAAATATATTTTAAGCGCAAGATAGACTGGTCGAAAATGAATAACCAAGCTATCTTTTCTAAATTTACTAGTACAGAAATAAAAACAGTGCTTATTTATCTGTGAGTAAAAAAGTTGCTTTTTCCTTTCTTTTAATGGATTATAAAAATAGATATTTTTGTACTTTATTTACTCTTTTAAAAATTCAGATAAATCTTTTATTGGCAATAAAATTAATACAGTTTTTTTCTTTGTGTTAATCTATTAATTGCATGTATAGACTGGAGGAAAAATGTGATCGAGCTAGTAAATGTGTCGAAGCAGTATGAAAAGACCAAGTCGTTGCATAAGATTAGTTTTACTGTAAAACAAGGGGAAGTGATCGGGATCGTTGGGAAAAGTGGTTCTGGAAAATCGACCTTGTTACGTTTATTGAATTTGATGGAAACGCCTACTGAAGGCACAATCAAACTAAATGGTGTAGATGTTCAGTCATTATCAAAAAAAGAGCGCCGGCAGCAACAACAAAAAATAGGCATGATTTTTCAACATCATAATCTACTTGAAAATTTACGTGTTTATGAAAATATCGCATTACCTTTAAAGCTACAGAGGAAGAAAGATCCTAAAAAAATCAATGATCTACTCGATTTTGTTGGCATGAAACATAAAGCAGAAAGCTATCCAGTCAAACTTTCTGGCGGAGAAAGACAACGGGTTTCTATTGCAAGAGCGTTAAGTAGAGATCCACATTTGTTACTTTGTGATGAAGCAACGAGTTCTTTAGACGAAGAAAATACAGAAAGCGTGGTTCGTTTATTACATAAAACACATGCCGAGTTTCAACCGACTATTTTTTTTGTTAGTCATGAACTGGAAACCGTCAAACGCTTATGTAAACGAATCTTAGTCATGGAAAACGGTCATCTGATCGGTGAATTGACGAATGACCCAAAGCACTACGAGGAAGAGGAACTAACCTATTTTGAAAAAATAAAAAGGAGTTTGACTGATGAACTTGCCCACAGCATTGATTGAATATTGGCCGTCTCTAATCAATAGTTTGAAAGAAACGGGCATCATGATGGCGATTTCCATGTTTGTTTGTGTATTGGGAGGTTTGCCAGTAGGACTAGGTCTATATTTGACAAATCCCAAGGTCAGAGGGGCCCATCCTTGGTTATACTGGTTGCTCAACTTTATTGTGACAGTCGTTCGCTCGTTTCCTTATCTTTTATTAGTGATCGCTTTGATTCCAGTCACGCGCTCGATTTTAGGAAGGGCCTTTGGTCCTGTTCCTTCATCCATACCACTCAGTATTGTGGCGGTCGCGATTTTCGCTCGCTTAGTTGAGCAAGTGTTGTTAGATGTACCTGAAGAGATCTATGCCTTATCGAATTCTTTAGGCGCTTCCAGATTTCAATACATCTGGCACTTCTTATTTGTTGAAGCGCGAAGTGGCTTAGTGTTGGCTTATACTACGACAACAGTAAGTATGATCTCTTATTCCACCGTCATGGGTGTCGTAGGTGGTGGTGGGATCGGTGATTTTGCTGTTCGTGTCGGCTACCAACGGTATGAGTATGGGGTCATGTATGTTGCTATTTTGATCATGATCGCTTTGGTCTTCATTTTACAAATGTTTGGAAATTTTGTTGCACAATCATTAGATAAACGAAAGTAGGAGAAAAGTTATGAAAAAGTTTTATTTATTTGCGTTTGCTTTAGTTGGAGTTCTAGTCTTAGCAGCCTGTGGTGGAAGCAATGAAACCGCAGAAAGTAAAAAAGAAATCACTGTAGCAGTTCAATTGGAGTCCTCAAAAGATATTCTAGAAATTGCCAAAAAAGAGGTAGAAAAATCAGGCTACACGATCAACATCATGGAAGTCAGTGATAATGTTGCTTATAATGATGCCGTCCAACATAAGGAAGCAGATGCAAACTTTGCGCAACACGAACCCTTTATGGAACGATTCAATCAAGAAAAAGATGCTGATTTAGTAGCAGTCCAACCAATCTATTATTTTGCTGGCGGATTTTATTCAAAAGAATATGATGATGTCAATGATTTGCCAGAAAACGCAAAAGTGGGCATTCCGAGCGATCCAACAAATGAAGGTCGTGCGTTAGCGATTTTGAATGAGAATGGGATCATTCAATTGAAAGACGGAATTGGTTTTGATGGTACAGTCGCAGATATTGTAGAGAATCATAAAAATCTTACTTTTGAAAGTATTGATCTTTTGAATCTAGTAAAAGCTTATGACGAAAGTGATATTGCGATGGTTTTTTGTTATCCAGCATATTTGGAGCCAGCCAATTTGACGACAGAAGATGCTTTGTTACTTGAAGACGAAGCAGCAAGCAAACATTATGCGTTGCAATTAGTCACTCGAGAGGAAGAAAAAGATAGCGAGAAAATCAAGGTGTTGAAAGAAGCGATGACGACACCAGAAGTCGCTGACTACATCAAAAATAATTCAAAAGGCTCAAATATCCCAGCATTTTAAACAATGTGCTAACCATAACAAAAAATATTATGACTGACGCCTTCGGGTGTTATGTTCTGATAGATTGATCGTATCAGATGATTTCTAAAATAAAATAAAAGAATACAGCCTTGTGCTGTATTCTTTTATTTTATCCAAGCAGAGGAATAATTAAAATCATTTGATAAACCTAGTAGCTCAGTGATTTTTTTCTGAGTCTTCATTATTTTTTGCAGTTATTATACATTACACATTTTTTCTATTGTTATGTTTCCATAAAAATATTTTTCCAGAAAAAAGTGTTTTCTTGTTGAGATATTTATCAGTTATTCTTTTTAAAGAGCGAGATAGATTATGTTATATAGTTCACTATATAACGAACTATCCGCTAAAAAAATAAATAAGGAGCTTGAGATGAAAAAAAATAATTTGAAAAAAATTGCGGCAACAAGCATGTTACTTCTTACGTTAGGAGGTCCGGTCGTGACTTCTGCGACAAGCCAATCAACAGATGATTCGGCGAATGTTAGTAATCAGGTAGAAGAAGAGTTAACGATTAAAAACGGTGATTTCAATGCTGGTTTGAACCATTGGATCGTGTCAAGTCCAGGTACACAGAATCCAACAATCGAAGAGCTAAGTGGGAATAAATATGTGGTTGCCACTTACGGAGAAAACATTCATCAATATTTGGCATTGAAACCAAACACGACGTATACATTCGGCTATGATGTGGCAGGTAGCGCTGATTTTCCAGCAAAAATTGAATTTGGTAAGATGAATCATGATGAGGGTTTTATTTCGTTAGAAGAAACATCACACAACAATGAAAACTGGACACGTAGAGAATTTACATTTACTACACCTGAAACAGACAATACATACATTATTCGTTTCTCTTCAACAGGAAATGGCTGGGCGAAATTTGACAATATCCAAGTAGAACCAGAAAAAACAGAAACGAGTTTATTGACTGTAGGAACACAAGATCGTGAATCTTATGCGTATTTAAATCTAGATGCAAAACGTTTTAACAGTTCAGAACGATTGATGGTCTATGTTGATGGTCGTTACCATTTTGAAACTTACAAAGGCAAAGCTTACTATTCATTTACAAGCAAAACCGATGAAGGTATTCAAGTACGTCGTAGCATTTCCGGTGTCAAAGGACAAGTAATCGAAGTCTATACCGCACCAAATTCACCTGGACACAGCTCAACAGGCAAGCGCTTGTTAGAATCGATCACATTAGAAGAAGATTTAGCAGTGGATTCTTCTTTATTAGAACATGCGGTGAAGAATATTCAATTAACAGGAAACAGACTAGACGTTGATTTTGATCGTGCAAGCTTCGAAGGGAACAACCGAATGATCATTCGTAAAAATGGTGCCTATGTCGCAGAAATCCATAAAGGCAAAGTTTATTATGCATCGGTACGTGAAAAAGCAGAGGACAGCGTAAAAGTTAGTAAAACAATTGATTATAAATCTGGCGATGTGATCTCCGTCGAATTAAGCAGTGGAACACCTGGTGGTTCATCGAATTCGTTGCAAGTATTAGCAACGTATGAAGTAGAATAAATCGATCATAAGAAAAAAGATCAAAAACTTAAAAAGTTTTTGATCTTTTTTTTGATACGATAAACGGTATTATGTCTCAAGGAGCTAATCCATTGCCTGATAAATCCCCTAGAATATCTTGGTTTTGATGTTTTTTCTTTTAAGAAAAAACATGTTGCAATAGTATACAAATAGTATTTATCAATACAAACGAGATGGGAAAGAAAAAATGAAATTAGTGTAAAATTTTTATTAGGTGCAGCGGCATGTGCAAGTTTCGGCTTATTCTCCGGAGGTAATGATGTAGATGCAGGTACTGTATCGGCTAACGGTGGAATCGACTATAGAGAACTATTTGATAACAGAGAAATAAAAATTAAAAGTGTAGATGATCCTACTTATGCTCTCACGTGGACATGGGAGACAAATTGGGATGAAGTTAAAATGACTAAGGATACTGAACATGATAGACGAAAATGAATCTTGAAGTATGATGATGCGTCAGGTACCCACATAGTTCAAAGTAAACTACCTTATGTAAATGTTAATGGGATTCAATATGGAAATTTACATTCTTTGTCCGGTTGTGATCAAAATAGTGATAGACTGGTAGGAGCGAGACCATTAGCTAATCCAATTGAAGGACGACAATGGAAAATTCGTCATATGATGACAGATCCACAAAAAGGGGATGCCTATCGATTGATCAATAATCATGAACAGCGAGTATTAAGCCACAGAGGACTTTAATTTGGAGGTAGAAATATTGAGTTACTCAAGAATTTACTAATGCTTCATACCAATACTTTATTATTGAATAAACTAAATCATTTGGGCCTTTGTATCTTTTCTGATTATGACGATTGTACAAAATGAGGTCTTTTTTCAATTATACGACTTATCAAATGATATTCCAGTGTCCTCAGGAGCTAGAGATGCTTGGAAGCTTTAACAGGTAGAAAAAAACGATTACGAAGATTTGATATCTGAAAAGTACTTTGATTTCAAAAAAGCTAAAGTCGAATTCGAGGAATCGATGCTAATTTAAAGTTAATCAATCGAAGTAGAAGTAAACTTCGATTGATTATTTTTTGTTCTGAATTGATTTTGGCAAACTAAGCCCTAGATCAAGGAAAATATTCATGGTAATTTAGAAAGTTATGATAACCATAAGCGACTCGTTGCATGCTTTTTTTATTACAGTAGTCATTTTTACAGTTAAGTCATTGTATAATTGGCTCTACTCATATCTATTCTATAAATATATTATTGATAATTATGAGTTTTTTATTAGATAACTTATTGGAGGAATTATATGACTAGAAAAATTTACGGCTATGCTCGAGTTTCAACTAAACAACAAGATCTTTCGCGACAGTTAGATTTATTAGAAACTTATCATTGCGAAAAAATATATACTGAAAAAATCAGTGGTGTCCGTGCAAGTCGTCCAGAACTAAATAAACTAAAAAAACGTGTAAAGACCGGTGATCAAATAGTCATTGAAAGCTTCTCACGATTTGGACGTAGCACAAAAGATTTAATTAACCTTGTTTATTTTTTTGAAAAAAAAGGAGTTAAAATAATCAGTATAAAAGAAAATTTTGATACTCAAACTCCTCAGGGAAAATTAATGATCACTGTTTTCCAAGCTTTTAGTCAATTTGAAAGAGATATTATTGTTGAAAGGACCCTTGAAGGATTAAACTCTGCACGTGCAAGAGGTAAGGTTGGTGGCCGGCCAAAGGTAGATCAAGACGTTCTTCAAGAATCACTCTCATTACACCTTACAAAAGGATTATCTGTCTCAGAAGTTTGTAAAAAAACTGGGATTAAACAATCAACTTTTTATCGCTATTTAAAACTAGAGAGGAATCTTTCTGAATTGAGTTAGTTCTTATGGCCCAGTATTTTTTAAGTGACCAAAGAAATATATCACTTTATTTTGAAAAATATTTCTGGTATAGTATGATGTAAGTATAAGTCATGTATAATAGTTATTGGCTTAACTTTTAATTCTCAAAAACCTTCGTTTTTAAGAATGATAACATGTTATTTATCTTCTTTAATAGGAAACCTAATTTAATCACTTTTTCAAGACATCTGATGCGATCGGATGTCTTTTTTTTCGTCTCCTTAAAAACGAAGATTTTTGAGACATCTAAGAATATAGGAGGAGGGGTATGAAACACTTAAAAAGATGCATATTAAGTATAGGTATAGTATTGATTCAAGTTTATGCACCACTAGTTGTTCATGGGACAGAAGTACACTCGGTGGAAACTGAAGCAACAATTGGTTTTACTGGGGTATATGAAACACCAGGAATACCAGAGCCAGCACCAGAAGTTGAGGTAAAACCAAGCTTTCCCAAAGAAATTGTTCAATCACCATCAGAAGTGCGAAAGAGTGAACATAAAAAATTCCCTCAAACGAACGAGAGTCAGATGAGTGCTTGGAAAATATTGGGCATTCTGATCATCGTAGTCATACTTGGCTTTTGGTTTTGGAAAAAACAAAAAGAAAAAAACAATCAAAGAAAGTAGGATTTAAATATATGAAATTCGTTAGATTAGCAACTATTGCAACATTATCAACTACTATTTTCGCCGGAGGAGCAATTTCTGCGTTTGCCGACGAGACTCGTCAAGTGACGACCAACGGAAATATCGAATTTACACCTAGTACAGACGAACCAGAAATCGTTGTTCCACCAGTAGAAGAACCAGATGTAGAGATTGAACCAGAAGTACCCGGAACCACGGGTCCTTTGTCAATTGTAAAGGCTGCGACAATGAATTTTGGTTCACAAGTGATTTCAAATCAAGATCAAACGTACAATATGGTAGCAGAAAGACAACAGAAGACCGGGACGACTGGTGAGGAAAATAAAGTTCCTTTTATCAGTTTTGCACAAGTTTCTGATACTAGAGGAAGCAATGCAGGCTGGGATTTGAAAGTCAGTCTAAGTGACTTTCAAGCGGAAAATACGCAAAACGCTGTCTTGAGAGGAGCCAAAGTCACTTTAAAGGATCCCCAAATTCAATACACGGGGAACAATCAGGAGTTAGCTCCAGCTGCACATGCAAATAATTTGGAATTGTTGCCTAATAGTGGTGCAGTTTCAGTTATGACCGCTGAGTCAAGTAAAGGAGCGGGGCGTTCATCTGTTGTTTGGGGAAATCAAGCAGACTTAGATGCCCAATTTGAGGCAGATCCAAAAGCACCTGTGACAAATAATGCCATTCAATTATCTGTACCCGGCGCGTCAGCCAAAGACGCGACCACCTATACCTCAACATTGACATGGGAATTAACGACTACACCAGGTAGCGATGTAGGAGCCTAATAGATTTATGTATCTAATGATGGATTAGGGCGTAAGTCGCACATGACTAAAGTAGCGTTACATAAATATGTAGCGCTGCTTTTTTGAATGAAACATCGAAGGAGTGTGTTTGATGATAAAAAGTACGACATATCAAATAAAGAGGAGGATTCAATGGAGTGGACTATTACTTATTATGTTAGCGTTTTTGTTCTCTCCAATTCTTGTTTCTGCAGAAGAAAATTTAAGTTTTTATGTCACCCCAGAGTTTCCAGAGAGTCAAGTAGAAGGAAGTGGCCGTTACTTCGACCTTAACAGTGAACCTGGAAGTACAGAGGAATTGACACTGAAAATTCAAAATGCTAATGATCAAGCAAAGACGATTGAAATCACGGCTCATACGGCATTTACTAATGTCCAAGGAGTGGTGGAATATGGTAAAGATGCCGAAAAGGCAGACCCAACCTTACCCTATTCTTTGGCAGACTTAATTGAACCCCCAGTCCCTATTGAGCTTGCAGGAAACGAAACAAAGACTGTCAAAGTAATGCTAAATATGCCTAAAGAAGCTTTTTCAGGATTTTTAGCGGGAGGCTTAAGAATTGCAGAGGTGAAAGAAAAGCCACAGGAAACAGAAACAAGTGGAGAAGGAGTGGCGATCAAAAATGAATTTGCCTATGTCATAGGTGTGGTGGTGAGTAATGATCGCTCTGCCGTAAAACCTGATTTAGATTTATTGGATGTCTTTGCCGATCAACTCAACTATCGCAATGTTATCAGTGCGAACTTACAGAACTTTACACCTACCTTTGTCAATCATTTAGAAGTAGAAGCAACGGTACAAAAAGAAGGGGAGAACGATATTCTCTATCGAGCTAAGCAAGAACAGATGCAAATGGCACCTAATTCTAATTTCAACTTCCCCATCTCTTTAGAAGGGGATCGCTTTCGAAGTGGCGACTACGTGTTGAAAATGACGGCACGTTCAGGAGAAGAGGAATGGCAATGGGAACGGAAATTTACCATTGAAGCAGATACAGCCCGAGCGTTGAATCAGCAAGATGTCACAATTGATACGAGTATTAATTGGTGGCTCGTTGCCGCGGTCATCCTGATTCTTTTCTTATTGTTGATTATTGTTTGGTTACTTATTAAGAAGCAAAGAGCTAAAAATAAGGAGGACCAGTGAGATGAAAATTAAAAAAGTCTTGATTGTGGCAAGTGTTAGTCTTCTTTGTTTTCCTTCGCTCTTTTTCTCAGTGATTTCAACGAGTATGCCTGTGTCTGCCATTGAGAATTCTGTGGAACTATCGAGAGAATCAGAATTGATGGATCCACTGACCAGTACAACAGAAACAAAGGCGCCTATTTTTTCATTCGAAGAAAATCAAGAGCCATCTATAGCAAATAAACAGTTTCAATTAGTCGTACGTTCCAGTCAAGATGTTTCCGAATTTGTGTTGAATCTCCCAGAGGGAGTCAGTATCGTAGAAGACAAGCAATCTGCTGATAGTAAGTTCACTAATATAGAAGGAAGCCAGTGGCAAGTACGGACGAATTCTCCACAAATGATCTTTTCCATTCCACTAGTTGTAGAAAAAGCAGGAGCCTATGAGATAGCTGTCGGAGAATCAAAAATGACGCTTAACATTCAATCAGAGGAGAGCCAACAACCCAGTGAACAAGAAGTCACTTCCTCGGAAGAAAAAGAAACAGCGAAGACCGAAGAATCAACAGTCGAAGAAGAAGCGAGTGTATCAAGTGATGAAAAATCATCAACCATAGATAATTCGCAAAATGATCCAGAACAAGTAACAGAAAGCGCTCGTTCAACAAAAGAAGCGAGTGTCCAAGATGTGGCGAATTGGGAAGAGTTTATCCGTGCATTTGTAGATCCGTCAATAACAACGATTAATGTTGTTTCTGATTTCCAAACACCAGATAATCCTCGACTCAATCTAACGGATATTACAACAGGTGGAACGAGTAACCCTAATGGTGGGACAGCATTTGTCTATCTTAATGTAGCTAATATCTCTAGAAATCTAACGGTCGAAGGAAATGGTCATCAAATTGATTTTCGCGCAATCACTTTATGTTTTAACAATATTACGGCTAATTCTTCAACTCCTTGGAATATCACGTTAAAAGATTTAGAGATATACCACGGAAACTATTATGGACCGTTGACTTTCAATGATTTGAACGTGACGAATCAAACTGCTAGTCAAATTACTTACCATAATATTACGAACTACGGAAATCAACTGATTCATTCACCTTATAGTAGTATTAAATTTTCAGGTAAATCAAGTAGTAAACAGGTATCAGCGTATACCTCCGCTTTTGGTACGTGGCGCATCAATGCACTAGATCAAACGAATATCTATGCTTCAAATTTAACGATACTTGAAGATGCTGAGGTTGAATTAGAAACAATTAGCGCAGGTAATTTAGATTTAGGAGGAGTTGTACACCCCAATAACAACTTTAGAATGGAAAAAAATTCATCTTTAAATGCTGTATCAAAAGGAAATGCTGGCGAAGCTGATGGCACAAGTTTACTCGTTCGAAGAGGCAGTGTTGAAATAGATGAGGGCGCAAAGCTGAACTTAGTGCCACAAAATTTAAGATCAGCAATTTCTTTACGTACTGCCAACTCATCGCTCAGAATAAAAGAAAAAGGCGTCCTTACCATCGATTCTCAAGGAACAAAGGCGAATGCTAATGGTGCCCTATATAATATTATTTGGATGGCGGCAGGAAGTAATCTACTAGTAGAAAGCGGGAGTACACTGAATATTGTTGCCACTGAAATGGCTGCCTCACCATCGAATATTTTACATGTTAATGGAAATGCAACGGTATCCATCGGCAAAGATGCTACCTTGAATATAAAAAGTGACAGTACTTCAAACGCTCAAAATTTAATGTACTTCGCTTCTACTGGTTCAACCTTTGAATTTTCTGATGCTCAAGAAGTCAATTTGGAACGAACTGGAACGATTGCCGGAACGTCAACCGCCAACGGATTGATTAATATCGCAGGAAACACTGGGTTATTAGATATCGATGTTCAATCAGTAAAACAATGGGCAAGAGGGAATTTTGAAGTGATACCCGATCATTCATGGACACCTATCTTCAATTTGAATCTACGCTATACAGGAGTAGTTCCTCGAATTGAGACTGTTTCTTCGATTGCACAAGAAACAGCAGATAGTTTTAAGCAATATTTCACTACGCAAAATGTCCAACGTATTTTATTTGAAAAAATACCAGATGTCGAAGTCACGATTGATCCGTTAACAGAAGATCCGAAGGAAGTGAATTCTCATACGATTACTGGAAAGGCGAATCCTAATAGTGTGATCCGCTTCTCAGGCGATCCGGCGATTCCTGCAGGCTCTATTACTTCACCGGATATTTCTGAAAGTGAAAAGTATCATACAACGGCAGATGAGAATGGGGATTATCGCTATGAATTACCGGAAGATCGACGATTCACTGCTGGAAATACCGTGACAGCCTATGCTTTTTTGAATGGGAAAAATGATACCGCTAGTACAATGGTAGAGGAAAAAATTGTGGTGGCACCTGTGGATCCATTAGATCCTGAAACGGAAGTTGAACCGGAGAATAAACCAGAAATCCCAGAAGATCAAGGACGTTTGAGTCTAGATTTTGTGTCCCAATTTAACTTTGAGACACAAAAAATATCTGTTAGTGATCAAACGTATTACGCCCAACCACAACGGTTATTAAATGAAGATGGAACGGTTAACGAGACGAAAGAGCGTCCAAACTATGTGCAGATCAGTGACCGTCGTGTCGCCAATGAGCGCAATGGATGGCAATTATCAGTTACTCAGAACGGACAATTCCGTAATGAAAGCGGACATGAATTGATTGGGTCTGAAATCCAGTTATTCAATCAAGAACTAGTGACTGCACAAGGCGGGACTAAACCTGAACTACAGGAAGAACCTGTACAAAGAATCGTACCAAATACAAGGAAAGTACTCATACAAGCAAACGGAGAATCTGGTACAGGAACGTGGATCTATCGTTTTGGGGATCAACAAACGGCAGATAAAAGTGTCGGTCTCTATGTCCCTGGAGGGACAAATCCAGAAGCAACTAGTTATTCGACCAAGCTGACATGGGAATTAAGTGCAGTTCCTGGTAATTAAAGGAAAGAGAATCGTTCTCTTTCCTTTCTTTGTATAGGAGTAGATTCAGGGAAACTCGTTTTAGTTTGTTTAGAAGGTTCAAGTTTGAACTTACATAAATCATTAATATAAATCATTTTTACTTAGTAGGATAATTCATATTTAATGAATGAAATTTTGAGTAAGATACGATTATGCTCTAAAAAGAACACTTTATGAAAAAAATAGTTTATCCTTTTATATTCAT
This sequence comes from Enterococcus mundtii, assembly GCF_003957375.1. Classification (GTDB taxonomy): domain Bacteria; phylum Bacillota; class Bacilli; order Lactobacillales; family Enterococcaceae; genus Enterococcus_B; species Enterococcus_B spodopteracolus. The sequence continues at coordinate 43,601 of NZ_CP025473.1, forward strand.
ATTATAATTTTCTTAAAGGAAGGAAATATTGTGAATAGGTTAAAAGAAACATATATCATTTAACCGCTGAAGTTTCTACTCAATAAAGATAAGATGATGAAAAAAAGTTGATAGAAAGTGATTAAATAATAGAAAGGAATTTTCTCAAACATGAATTATTTAAAAGATTATCGTTTATGGTTATGTCTTGTAGGAATCGTTGGGTTAGGATTTTTATCAAGTATTTTTAGTGGCAACCCAGAAGACTATTATTATTCTTTACAGTTACCGCCATTTGCACCGCCTAGCTGGATATTCGGACCGATGTGGACCCTTCTATATATTATGATGGGAGGCGCGTTGTATTTAATAATCAATCTACCTTCTACAAAAATGAAAGGCAGATTATTACTCCTATTTGCGATTCAGTTTATTTGTAATTTTTTATGGACGATATTATTCTTTAATTTGAAGAATAGCTTTATTGCAGCTATTGATATCAGCTTACTTTTAGTTTTCTTAACGATTTTACTCTATCAATTGTGGATGAATAGTCGGAAAGCTATGCTATTAATGATTCCCTACTATCTATGGGTAATATTTGCTACTATATTAAATTATTCAATTTATTTTTTGAATTAATTCGCAATAATTCACAGGAAATATACTAATATTAGGCTCTAAATAATAAAATTTTTTTGTTGAAATTACTAATACCACACAGACTGAATGATCACTTCAGTCTGTGTGGTATTTTCTGTAAATATGTAAATAGTCAATTGAATTTAATTTTCAAGTAATTAGTTTTTTCAGACCACGAATGGATACTGGAATAATGTCCCCGTTTTCTAAAGTAACTTCCCGTATCTTTTTATTAATCATTTGGATATTCTGGGTATTTACTACAAATAATCTATGGCAACGAATAAAGTGATGGTTTCTATCTTCAATCCCATTCAATTCACTGTCTTTCAATTCGATATCTAAAAATAAATACTCAAAGGAGATGTATTTATTTGAACACTTGTGAGTAAATCTTGGGAATTTGAAGTAACGAAATGGATATAGCAACCTAAGTTTTCGATCATGATTCGATTCTTGATGACAGTAGTTATCATCTCAAGTTGTTTCGGATCATCTTCACATATATATATTGGAATCATTAAAAAGCTCCTTTTAATGTGTTTGTATATAAATTGTTTGAGAAAAACGCTGATTTTCAATTGAAGTTTCAATCAATAGATAAGGGTTCGTTTTTGCTAAATTATCCAGGATATGCAGATCCAGTCCTTCATTTTTAGGATTGCTCTTCGTAGAAAAACCCTTTTGTTTTAATTGGTTAAGTGGAAGTTTATTGATAGTTGTATTAACTACTCGAATAACTAACGAATTTTTCTTCTTTAAAATTAACAATTCAATTTTTTTCTTTTTTGTCACAGCAGCTCCTTCTGTTGCGTTATCTAAGACAATACCAAGTATACGAACTAAATTAACCGTATGCTTGGAATCAATTTTGACTTCTGCAGGTATGGTTATCTGTAGAGAGATACCTTTCTCTATTGCTATCATTAATTTTAATGACAATAAGCTTCTTATTTCCGTTACATTTATTTTATCTAATAAACTAAGTTCTCTATAGTTGGAATTATAGCGATTTGTAATTTACTACAATCCTTTCGCTATAGCAGCTAATAACACTTATAAAAACACATACAGCCACTCCTTAAATGGGTTTCGTATGTGTCTTTATAGTGTTAATCACTTGATATTTTAGTTGGTCAACATCCTTATCATATGTAGCAATATATACCACTAAATTTACAGCATCTTTTTGATCAATAGCTAACAGTTGTCTATTGATTTTCAAAAAACAAAAGTAGCTAAGAAAGCAGTACGTTTATTTGCATTGTGAAAAGGATGTTTCTTTATCAATTGTATAAGTAGGATAGCTACTTTTTCATAAATCGAAGGACACACCTCTTCACCAAAAGCTGAGGCTTGAAGTTGCCCTACACACATTTCTAAAGCATTTGCGTCCTTTACACCAATCGGTTCATTAGGAGAGTATTTTTTTATTTGGATCACATTCATTTTTATAATATCTTTGGCTTCCAGGTAATAAATACTTATGTATCAACACGCTCTCTAAAAGTAGTATCATATTCAGTGAATGCTTGAGATATAACTACATCAATTTCATCAGATAAGGTTTGTTTTTTTATAATTGCTGCTCGAAGTTTCTCTTCATCTAAAAAAACCGCATCTCCAGGATTTAACCCATTTTCTTTGAGAAACTCCTTTGAAATAGTTAACACTACTGAGTTCCCCGCTTCTCTGAATTTTCTTTCTTTAATTGTCATAGTCTTCTCCCCTTTAGTATATACGCTTATTGATTTTAAACCAATCGTAGTCACTCTTATATCTAACTCTATAGAAAGATGAGTTTTTCTTTATATTGTTATTTTCAGCTCAGTTCGCAAAGTAAGTGAAATACAAAGTCGCTTATTCCGTGAGTGGAATATAGCTGATACGATAAGAAAATATTTCAAATTAGCGAAACAAGATGAATTAGTTTCTATTGACAGTGAAAGTAAGAAGAGTTGACAAATAAATCAAAGATATCGTCTATACAAGATGTTGCTGTTTTAGAATAGATCTTTTCTCGTAACCATTGTTCAACTAACAAATCAAGCGCAAAATCAATGATTTTTTGCGTTTTTTTTTCGATAATTTGACGGAGTCATTTGGGTCTCACGTTTAAAAAGGCTACTGAAATAATTCGCGTCTTCAAAACCAGCTTCCAAGGCAATATCGATGATTTTCAACTCAGTATGCAGTAACAGGTATTCGGCTTTTTTGATGCGCATTTGATTTAGATACGTAAAAAAAGTCATACGGAAATGTTTTTTAAAGAAACGACAGAAATGCTCTTTGCTATAGCCAATATGACCACTGATTGCTTCAAGAGTGATGGTGTTTTGGTAATTTTCTTCAAGGTATAGAATGATTTTTTTACAGCGATAGGTGTTGAGTTTGTTTTTACTAGCAACTAATTTTGTAGGATTTACCTGAGCACTGCAGCGCGAAAAATGTTTGAGCAGTAAGAATAATTGTGCTTTGATCGTCAGTTCAAAGCGAGATTCTTTCAAGGCAAATGTATCAATGATCGTGATAACAAGTTGTTGGATCTCCAAAATATCTGAGCAATCATTTGTAAAATGGATCGCTGCTTGCTCTGTTGAATGAAGCAATGGATCAAGATAAGTTTGCTGGATATGATCGGAAACACGACTTTCAACGAATGAAGCATCAAACACGATGGCAAAAAAAGCGCAGGCATTCACTTGGTGATTGCGTGCTTCATGTAGTTGATTCGCAGGAATAAACACAACCTCTCCTTCGTGAACAACGTAAGATACTCCTTCTATTTTCACTTCCATGAGTCCTTGATAGACATAAAGAATCTCTAGTTCTCGATGCCAATGGGGGTGGATCATATTTTCCTGATAGGCTGGGTGATTCGTATAGTGAACGGCAATTGGAAACAAACTATTCCCATGTTCGGTCATTTCCTTTAGCGTGGTATCAATATCTTGTTGACTAGGATTGGGGGTAAAAATATCGTTTGGTCTAAACATCACATTTCCTCCATTTTGATCAATATTACAAAGTATTTTGATTAAGATAGCGATTACATACCGTTGTAAATATCAATATAATCAATTTGTGAATAAGAAGAGGAGGAATAATCATGAAGAAACAAAGAGGATTTTTAATACTTGCTTTTATCATGGTGTTAGGAATTACTGGCTGCGGGACGGCACAAAGCGGGTCTTCAGATGATGGTAGTGTAACATTAGAGATTTTCAATATCAAGACAGAAACAGCCGAGCAAATGGATGTCTTAGTGGAGGCTTTCGAGAAAGACCATCCACAAATCAAGATCAACTTGACGACGGTTGGGGGAGGAACTGATGCGACGGCAGCATTACAATCGAAGTTTTCCTCAGGAGATGAACCGGATATCTTTATGTTAGGTGGATTAGCAGATACGCAGATTTGGCAACATAAACTCTATGATCTTGGGGAAACGACGTTAGCAAAACAAGCAATTGAGGGGACATTAGAGGGGGCTACACTCGACGAGACGGTCTATGGGGTACCGATGAATATCGAAGGATATGGCTGGTTGATCAACCAGGATTTTTTTAAACAAGCTGGGATCGATAGTGGATCGATCAACTCATTTGAGGCATTTGAAGAAGCCGTTCAATTATTGGATAGTAAAAAAGATGAACTTGGGCTACAAGGCGTATTTGGTTTTAGCGGGGCAGAAACGTGGGTATCCAGTCAATATAGTTCAAATTTTCTTGCTCCGGAGTTTGAGAACAGCTTAGAAATGACCTATGAAGCACCGGAATTAAGCGTAGATTATGCCGAGCAAATGAAAAACTACACCGACTTGGTCATTAAGTACAATGCACAACCAATGGAGGCAATGGATTACAGTACATCTGTTGAAGAATTATTTGCCAGTGAAAAAGTGGCTATCATCCATCAAGGAAATTGGATCGTACCAACATTAGATAGCTTAGATGAGACGTTCACGAAAGAAAAACTAGGGATTCTTCCTATGCAAATCGAAGCATCGGGAGAAAGCAACATCGTGGCGGGGCCAGCTTGGTATTGGGGGGTCAATAAGGATAAAGATCAAGCAGTCATTGAGGCGTCGATCGAATTTTTAACATGGATGTATACGGATGATCAGGCGATGACAGCAATCGTCGATGAGTTTCAATTTATTCCGGCGTATACCAACTTTTCGAGCGAAACGATCAATGATCCGTTATCCAAGGAAATTTATACGTATTTAAGCAAAGGTAAAACCGTTCCATGGGTCCATAATTCCTATCCAGATGGATTTGGACAAAATATATTTGGTGTTCAGATCCAAGCGTATGCAGCCAATCGAATCTCTTGGGAAGAATTTATTGATACTGTGCAGACCAGTTGGGGACAAGAGAGGAAGTAAAGTGGCTAACTGCTGGTTTCTACCTAGTGAGACACAAGGAGGGTTCTCATGTTAACAAATCGTACAAAAGCTTTTTGGTTGTTACTTGCACCAGCATTACTCGCGTTAACAATCGTTTTGTTCATTCCATTACTGACAGGTAGTTATTATTCACTGACAAACTGGAATGGCAATACAGTCGGTGAATTCGTTGGATTTGAAAACTATCTTCGGGCATTGATTGATCAAGGATTTATCGACAGTTTACTATTTACCGCAAAATTTTCATTTTTTAGTGTACTATTGATCAACGTCGTGGCTTTAGGTCTAGCGATGTTCGTGACACAAAAATTAGGTAGATGGACGATTTTTTTCCGTACGATTTTTTTCATGCCAAATCTGATTGGAGGGATCATCCTAGGATTTATTTGGCAGTTTATTTTCAATAAAGCATTTGAAAGTCTGGCCACTATGACGGGGATCGATTTTTTTGCCAGTTGGTTGAACACACCAGAAACGGGGTTTTGGGGGCTCATTATTTTATTTGTTTGGCAAATGAGTGGTTACATGATGCTGATCTATATCTCATTTCTCAACAACATTCCAGAAGAGATTTTGGAAGCGGCAGATATAGATGGGGCAAATCCTTTGCAAGTTTTTTTCCGTATCAAATTACCAATGTTGATGCCAGCTTTCACCGTCACGTTGTTCTTGACGTTGTCCAATGCATTTAAAATCTATGATCAAAACTTAGCGCTGACACAAGGTGGCCCATTCAATTCCACACAAATGGTGGCGATGAATATCTATAATGAAGCGTTTAGGATGCGTAAGATGGGCTATGCACAGGCGAAAGCGGTGATTTTTCTGGTTATTATCGTGATCATTTCAGTGGTTCAAATCTCACTGACAAGAAAAAAGGAGGTCAGTGCATGAAGCAATCCAAAGCGAAACATCCACGACAGTTTAAGAAGGCTTTACTGATTTTAGGCGGGATATTGCTTGCTAGTTTGTGGTTTTATCCTTTTTTCTTGGTGGTAATCAATTCATTCAAAACCAAAGCAGAGATATTCCAAAACACACTCACTTTACCAACTGGGTTAATACTTGATAACTATATCGAGTCGTTCGAGCGATTGGATTTTTTCAAAAGTGCAGCTAATTCGTTACTGATAACGATCGGATCATTAGTGTTGATCGTGTTCGTTTCTTCAATGGCGGCTTACGCGTTATCAAGAAACACGAGTCGCTTAAGTTCATTTCTATATTTCTTTGTTGCAATTGGCTTATTGATTCCTTTTCAGGGAATCATGATCCCTTTGATTTCACTTTTTGGGCAAGTCAGTATGCTGAACCAACCAGGCTTGATGGTGATGTATCTAGGATTAGCAACAAGTATGTCGACCTTTTTATATTATGGTGCTTTACGAGGCATTCCGAAATCATTAGATGAAGCGGCATTGATCGATGGGGCAAATACCTTTCAAATCTATTGGCAAGTCATTTTTCCTTTGCTGAAGCCTACAACAGTGACAGTGATCGTATTGAATGCCTTATGGTTTTGGAATGATTATCTGTTGCCTTCATTAAGCATCAACAAAGCAGGGATGTATACAATTCCTTTACAGATGTTTTATTTCTTCGGCGAATTCAATAAGCAGTGGCACTTCGCACTGGCTGCGCTAGTGATCGTCGTCTTACCGATTATTCTTTTATTTGTTGTCTTGCAAAAATATGTCGTAAAAGGCATTTCAGATGGCGCAGTGAAGTAGGAGGAAAATAAATGAAGTTTACAAACGGCTATTGGTTGGCAAAAGAAGGATTTCACCTTGAACACTCGAATCATGTCTATGAAGCTCAAGTGAAGGAGGACAACTTAACTCTTTTCTTGCCTTATAAACCGATCCAGACAAGAGGAGATACCTTGAATCTAGGGATGACGACCTTGTCTTTTGAATCACCAAGAGAAGATATTATCAAAGTACAACTGGTGCATCATGACAAAGTACAAACTGGACCTGATTTCCAACTAAACAAACAATTAACTTCTGTTATGATCGATACAGAAAATGAAGAATTCTATACATTTCAATCAGGACAATTAGTCGCACGAGTGCCGAAAAACGCCGCATTCCAAATTGATTTTCTCGCGGAAGGGAAACGTTTGACTTCTTCTTTGCCAAAAGCACAGGCGTTGGTCAAAAGTAGTGACGGGCTGTATTACATGCGAGAACAATTGTCATTAGATCCGTATGAATATGTTTATGGATTAGGTGAACGATTTACCCATTTCATCAAAAATGGGCAAATCATTGATTGTTGGAATCAAGATGGCGGTACTGGTAGTGAACAAGCGTATAAAAATATCCCTTTTTATTTAACGAATCAAGGGTATGGTGTCTTTGTCAATCATTCTGAAAATGTCTCATTTGAAGTCGGTTCGGAGAATGTTTCACGGACACAATTCAGTGTAGCAGGTGAACGATTAGAATACTATATCATCTATGGACCCAATATGAAAACGATCTTAAAGAAATACACTGATTTAACTGGCAAACCAGCCTTGCCACCTGCATGGTCGTTTGGTTTGTGGTTATCGACTTCCTTTACGACGGATTATCGGGAGGAAACAGTCATGCAATTTATTGAAGAAATGCAGACACGAGAGATTCCGTTTGATGTCTTTCATTTTGATTGTTTTTGGATGAGAGAATTCGAGTGGTGCGGTTTTGAATGGAATCGCGAGCGGTTTCCAGATCCGCAACAACTGATTGAAAAAATCCACCAGAAGGGCTTGAAGGTCTGTGTATGGATCAACCCGTATATCGGACAAAAAGCGGCAGCCTTTCAAGAGTGTAAAAAGAAAGGGTATTTCATCAAAGATAAACATGGCGAAGTTTGGCAGTGGGATCTTTGGCAAGCGGGTCAAGGAATCATTGACTTTACCAATCCAGAAGCGCGTCATTGGTATAAAGAAAGGCTGAAGGAACTCATAGAAATCGGTGTCGATTCCTTCAAGACGGATTTTGGTGAACGTATACCTACGGATGTGAATTATCACGATGGTTCTGATCCACAAAAAATGCACAACTATTATGCGTATCTGTATAACGAAGTCGTCTTTGAATTATTAGCAGAATTACGCCCAGATGAAGCGGTCGTATTTGCTCGTTCTGCTTCGGTTGGTTCACAAAAATTTCCAGTTCATTGGGGTGGGGACAACTTATCGGAATACCCGTCCATGGCAGAATCATTAAGGGGTGGACTCTCATTTGTGTTATCCGGCTTTGGCTTCTGGAGCCATGACATTGGTGGATTTGAAGAGAATGCGACAGCGGATATTTATAAACGTTGGACACAATTCGGATTACTATCTACTCATAGTCGCTACCATGGTAATATTGAATATCGAGTACCGTGGAACTTTGGGGAAGAAGCTGTGTTAGTCAGCCAACGATTTTCAAAATTAAAAAATCGCTTGATGCCTTATATCTATGAGCAAGCGGTAGAAACAGCGCAAACAGGTATCCCGATGATGCGCCCGGTGATGCTGGAATTTCCAGAAGACTATACGACGCACACGATCGATAAACAGTATATGTTCGGTGAACGGTTGTTGATTGCACCGATTTTTAATGAGCAGGGAATGGTCACTTTTTATTTACCAGAAGGACGTTGGACGAATTATTTAGATAATCGAGTATTTGAAGGTCAACAATGGCACACACAGACCTATGATTACTTCCACTTACCACTCATGGTCCGTCCTAATTCATTGATTATTGAAGGTTCCGTGGATACGACCGCTGCATATGATTATACGAAAGACTTAACTGTGCATGCCTTTGAAGTGACTGAAAAAGTATCACAGAGAGTGGTGGATCAAAAAGGACTTCCAGTGGGTATGATCACGATTATCCCTGAAGATAATAGCTATTATGTCAAAATAGAAGGGTTATCACATGTCCAAGTCGTGCTTAGAAACCGGAAAGTACAAGGATGGACTGAACATCCACTAGGCTGCTCCATGCTAGTTGAATAGAAAAAAAGGTGCTGGTGTTAGACAACAAAACAGACGAAACGACATCTTAACATCAACCCATGAGAGAAGGTAGAGTGTGCGTGTTGTTTCGTCTGTTTTGTCTAGCCAGCCATGGTGGTTACGAGCAAATGGAAAATCGAAAGAGAGAAACGACTCGCCCATCACCATGACGTGACAGGTTCGATTTCTTACGCGATTTTGATCAACATCTACGAAGTATTAGAAGAGATAAATGTACTACTGATACGTATAGATTCACCTTTTATGTAAAAAAGTAGATAGTTGAAGTGATTGGGGTGCTTTGTGAGAAACTTTAAAAATGATTGAAGACTGAGAGCCTTGATACCCCTCAGTCTTTTTGTTATTCATTTCAACTTTTATTGACAAAGAGCCTGTTTTGTATTCCATTAGTTACAAAACAAAAAAACCGTGAATCTCTTCATTAACAAAGGATTCACGGTTTTTTTGATTATCCTATTCCCACTCCACAGTTGCAGGTGGTTTAGAGGTAATATCGTACACGATACGATTCACGTGTGCGACTTCATTGACGATACGTACAGAGATTTTTTGTAGCACATCCCATGGGATACGTGCAAAGTCAGCTGTCATGCCATCGATTGATGTGACCGCACGGATACCGACAGTGTAGTCATACGTACGACCATCGCCCATGACGCCAACAGAACGGATACCAGGTAAAACAGTGAAGTATTGCCAGATGTCACGGTCAAGACCGGCAGCGGCGATTTCTTCGCGTAAGATCATATCTGATTCACGGACGATTTCCAATTTTTCTTCAGTGATTTCACCTAAGACACGGATACCAAGACCTGGTCCAGGGAAAGGTTGGCGCCAAACGATTGAGTCAGGCATACCAAGCTGTGTGCCTAGTTCGCGGACTTCGTCTTTGAATAATGTGTTCAATGGTTCGATTAATTCAAATTGCATGTCCTCAGGCAAGCCACCTACGTTGTGGTGTGATTTGATCGTTTGGGCAGTTTCTGTTCCACTTTCGATTACGTCGGTGTAAAGTGTTCCTTGGGCTAAGAAAGACACACCTTCTTCGCCGGCAAGCTTTGTTGCTTCGTCGTCAAATAAGTATACGAATTCGTTACCGATGATTTTACGCTTTTCTTCAGGATCAGAGACACCTGCAAGTTTATTTAAGAAACGTTCTCTTGCATCTACTCTGATGATATTCAAGCCAAATTTTCCGCCTAAGCTTTCCATGACTTGATCTGCTTCACCTTTACGCAATAGACCATGGTCAACGAAAATCGATGTTAGTTGATCACCGATCGCTTTTTGTAAAAGGACACCAACGACACTTGAATCCACTCCGCCAGATAAACCAAGTAAGACTTTTTTATCGCCAACTTGTTCACGGATTTTTTCGATCTGCATATCGATGAAATTGTTCATTGTCCAATTGCCTTCACAGTGACAGATGTCAAAAGCAAAATGACGTAATAATTCGATCCCATATTCTGAATGACGGACTTCTGCGTGGAATTGGATACCGTAGAAGTTACGTTCTTTGTCTTGGATCGATGCGATTGGGCAATCGCTACTTGTAGCAACAGTTTCAAAACCTTCTGGTACTTTGGTTACTAGATCCCCATGGCTCATCCAAACGGTTTGTTGTTTTGGTGTTTGGCTGAATAGCGCCGCATCGTCGGTTGTTACTTCAAGCAATGCTTTGCCGTATTCACGATTTTTTGCAGGCTCAACAGAACCGCCTAGTTTGTACGTAATCAATTGCATACCATAACAAATACCCAACACTGGAATTCCTAAATTGAAGATTTCAGGATCAATGCCAAAAGCATTCTCATCATAGACACTATTTGGTCCTCCAGAAAGGATGATTCCTTTCGGATTCATGGCTTTCACTTCTTCAGCTGTAATGCGGTGGCTCAATAATTCAGAAAAAACACCTAAATCACGGATGCGTCGTGTAATCAATTGATTATATTGACTACCGTAATCTAGTACGATAATTTTTTCAACGTTTGTCATATCGGCAACGTTCGTCACATTTATTACCCCTATCCCTTTAAAATTTATCTCAAAATAGTTGAACTATTTTAAAATGCTAATATTTTCGCATGAAAATCGAATCAATAATATGATTTTCAGTTTTATGGAGAATTATATCGGCTCTTCCACGAGTAGGCAAGATATATTCGTTTAAATTCTTCAAATTCACATTTTTCCATACATCTCTTGCCATTTTAAACGCATCTTCACGATTGCCAATGGCAAATTGGTAATAATAGTTTTGTGGATGTTGAAAAGCTGTATCAAGTAACGCGCCAAAGCGATCCAAATACCATTTTTCGATCAATTCAGAATCTGCATCAACGTAGACAGAGAAATCAAAAAAGTCACTGACGTAAATTTGTTGATTAGCTGGTAGTTGAAGCGTGTTGATTCCTTCGACGATCAAAATATCCGGTTGTTGGATCAGTTCGTATTCATCGGGAATAATATCATAGACATCGTGAGAGTAGACTGGAACTTTGGTTGTTTCTTGACCGGATTTCACTTGATTAAGAAAATCGATCAACCTTTCCATGTCATAGCTTTCCGGAAATCCTTTTCGGTCCATGATACCACGTTCTTTTAAGACTTTATTCGGATATAAAAAACCATCTGTCGTGATCAGTTGGACATTTCTACGCTTGAATGTCCGAGATAAAATCATTTGTAATAAGCGTGCGGTGGTGCTTTTACCAACTGCGACACTTCCGGCAATCCCAATAATAAACGGTGGGACTTGAGTGTATTTATGAAGGAACAACCCTTTGCTCAGAGAGAGGGATTCAAACTCTTTCATATGCAGAAAAATCAAGTGTGCAAGTGGTACATAAATGTCGCGAACATCTTGCATGGAAATACGGTCGTTCAAACTTTTTATACTATCTAGTTCATCTTGTGTCAATGGAGCTTGACCATTTCGGTAAAATTCGCGCCACTCTTCTCTTGCCACACGGTAATAATTCATTGGATCATTCATACATAGCCTCCTGGATTCTCCCATCAATGGACCTATTTTAACATAAATGCGTGTCGAACCCTACCACTAAGAAGGGATATCGTATTATTTTCTTGATTAAATAAGTAATACGATGAAAGTAGGCTTTTTTTTGAGAAATAAAAAAAATGGAAAGATTGAATCAAATCATAGCAGTACAGCAAAAGTTTCAAGTAGTGAATGGTTAAAATCTCTGATAGGTACAGTTTCGCTTGCACCTTCTCCAGGAACACGTTAGACTATGAACATCTAATTGAGAAGGATGGAAACTATGACGAATCATTATTATTCCGAACACCCAGAGACTGCTCATGAGTTTGACGAATGGTCATTTGAGTTAAGAGGAAAAATCTTTCAGTTTGTGACAGACTCGGGCGTGTTTTCACGTGAAACAGTCGATTATGGCTCACGTGTATTGATCGATGCCTTTGACTGGGCACAGCTACCAGAAGGCAAAATTTTGGATGTTGGCTGTGGTTATGGTCCAATCGGGCTTTCTCTTGCCTATGCGAGTGAGCGTTTCGTGGAGATGGTAGACATTAATGCTAGAGCGGTTGATTTAGCACAAGGAAATGCGAAGCGAAATCGAATCAAAAATGTAGCGATTTACCAGTCAAACATTTATGAAGAGGTGACAGAAACAGATTATGCTGCAATCGTCAGCAATCCACCGATTCGTGCAGGCAAAAAAGTCGTACATGAAATCTTGACAGGTGCGTATCCTCGTTTACGTACGGGCGGTACTTTAACGATCGTTATTCAGAAAAAACAAGGGGCACCTAGCGCACAAAAGAAAATGCAGGAAACATTTGGCAACGCAGAAATCGTGATCAAAGATAAAGGCTATTATATTATCCGGAGTGTGAAAGAAGACTGAAAAAACTGAATGTAAGCAACGAAACAGTCGAAGAAATAAGCAGTATTTCTTTGACTTTTTTTGTTTGTACAAGAAGTTGATCAATGGATGTGAAAGGAAAATGACAATACAAATAAAGTAATAAATAAGTAATGCAAGATAGAAAAATAACATATTATTTAATGCTTTTACATAGCTAAAATAACAGTAAAAAAGCACATCGAGTTTTTTTAAAAGTCTATAAAATCAAAGCAATTTAAATATACTAGTGTGGGTCGGTCGAGTTTTAGAATATAGATGTTACTACACCAAATAAACGAATAGTCATCGGTGATGGGTAAATAAAGTAGGATGAGGTGAAGTGAGAGTGAACCATGAAACATAAGACATTGTTATAAAATTTATCTAGTGAATCACTATATGAGACTCATTTAATTTTGGCCTAACCTCATTCCCTCTATCCATTTCGAAAACCATTTGGTACACTGTTAGGGAATTTACATATATAAAGGGGGAACAAAAGTGAAACTGACAATTCGAGATATTGCTGAGATGGCAGGTGTTTCAGTGACGACTGTGTCACAGATTTTAAATAATAAAGGCAGCCGTTTTAGTGAAAAGACACGAAAAAAAGTGTTATCGATCGTAAATGAACATCATTACAAGCCCGATTATTTTGCTTCCAATGTGATCAATCGCCACTCAAAAACGATTGGCATGATTGTGCCAGATGTCACAGATTTCTTCTTTTCCAAAGTGATCGAAGGGGTTGAAAGTTATTTAAACCCCTTAGGATATGTCATCATTCTTTGTAACTCCAGACATAGTCAAGACAATGAACTGAAGTATTTAAGGGAGCTTTCTCATCGATCCGTAGATGGTTTATTGTTAGCGACGCCGAATGTGTTGCCGCAAGAGTATGCACTTGATAGTAGTTTTTATAACAACATGCCGATCATCCTGATCGATCGTGGGTTGAATCGTCGAGATAACGGTCGCTTGATCGTGAAAGAATATGAAGGCGCTTATCAAGCTGTCTCGTTACTGATCAAAAATGGTCATACTAAAATTGGTATGCTAAAAGAGACAACTGGCTACTATCAGTTAGAGGAGCGGTTCAATGGTTATCGTCATGCACTAAAAGACCATGGACTGGCGTTCAACGGTAAGTTTGTCGAAGAAGGAGACCTGACTGTCCAAGGAGGGTACGAAGCAAGTAAGCGCTTGTTACGTCATAAAGATGTGACAGCGGTATTTTGTGGCAATGATGCGATGGCAATTGGTTGCTACCAAGCTATTCATGAAATGGGCAAGCAGATTCCAGAGGATATTTCAGTGATTGGTTTTGACGGATTAAAATTGTCTGAGTATATGATTCCTAAGCTGACAACGGTCAAGCAACCGAGTTTCGATATTGGTTTTTACGCGGCTCGCTTTTTGATTGATACGATTGAATTTCCACAAAGAAAAGTTCCGAACAAAGTGTTCGAAACAAAATTAATTATTCGTGAGAGCGTAAAAACATTGACAAAGGTCTAGTTGGGCGTTATATTGCTTATGTAAGTGTTTACAAAGTTGGTGAGATACATTGCGGGGAAATAGTAAACCGGTTTACTAAAGTGGTTTACCTTTTTCAGATTTCCTGTATAATACCGAATGAAGACGAGGAGGATTACGTCATGCGGATGGTCGATTTGATTGAAAAAAAGAGAGATGGATACCAGTTATCAAAAGAAGAGATTTCGTATATTGTCACGAACTACACAAACGATAAAATCCCTGATTATCAAATCAGTGCATTATTGATGGCTATTTTTTATCAAGATATGACCGATGAAGAAATCACAGATTTAACGTTGGCGATCGCTCATTCTGGCGATGTGATCGATTTGAGCTCATTAGAAGGAATAAAAGTCGACAAACATTCTACCGGAGGTGTGGGGGATACAACTACCTTGATTTTAGCACCTTTAGTAGCAAGTGTAGGTGCAACTGTGGCAAAAATGTCAGGGCGTGGTCTTGGCTACACAGGTGGCACATTAGATAAGTTAGAAGCTATTCCTGGATTTCGGATCGAACTATCAGATGAAGAATTCATCCGCATCGTGAACGAAAGTAAAGTAGCGGTGATCGGCCAATCGGGCAATCTCGCTCCAGCAGATAAAAAATTGTATGCTTTGCGTGATGTGACAGCAACGGTCAACTCGATCCCATTGATTGCTAGCTCGATCATGAGTAAAAAAATCGCCGCAGGAGCGGATGCGATCGTGCTAGATGTGACGACGGGTGACGGTGCCTTCATGAAAAATATCGAAGATGCAAGACGTTTAGCTAAGACCATGACAAGGATCGGCAAGTTGGCTAATCGTCAAACAGTGGCAGTGATTTCTGATATGTCTGAACCATTGGGTGAAGCGATCGGCAACAGCTTAGAAGTCATTGAAGCAATCGAGACACTACAGGGGAACGGACCGGAAGATTTAGTCGAAATGTGCTATGCTTTAGGCAGTCAGATGGTGGTGCTAGCAGGTAAAGCAACAACGATCGAAGAAGCACGTACATTGCTTAAAGAAGCACTCGAATCTGGAAAAGCTTTAGCGAAATTCAAAGAGATGATCCAAAACCAAGGGGGGGATCCGACAATCGTCGATGAACCTGCGCGGTTGTTAACTGCTCGTTATATTTATGAACTGCCAGCTAAGACAACGGGTGTCGTGACCAAAATCGTTGCAAACGAATTCGGGATCGCAGCAATGATGCTTGGTGCAGGACGTAAAACGAAAGAAGATTCGATCGATCACGCTGTTGGTTTGCGATTGAATAAGAAAATCGGTGATAAAGTAGAAGCTGGCGAATCGCTATTGACGATCTATAGTAATGAAGAAGACATTTCGCCAGTGATCGACTTATTATATAAAAATATTGAAATCGGTGATACGGCGGAGAAGCCTATCTTGATTCATGACATCATTACAGAGTAGAAGGAGAAGAGACATGGAATTAAATCGAATGATCGACCACACAATTCTAAAAGCAGATGCAACAAAAGTAGATGTGATGCGCATTATTGAGGAAGCAAAAAAACATCATTTCTATTCAGTATGTATCAATCCAACATGGGTTGCCTTGGCGAAAGAGGAATTACAAGGTGAGCCAGTCGCTGTTTGTACCGTTATTGGTTTCCCATTAGGAGCAAATACGGCTGAAACAAAGGCATTTGAAACAAAGAATGCGATCGAAAATGGCGCAGATGAAGTGGATATGGTCATCAATATCGGTGCCTTGAAAACTGAACAAGATGATGTCGTGAAAAAAGATATCGAAGCCGTAGTCGAAGCTGCAAAAGATCGCGCGTTAGTTAAAGTAATCATTGAAACAGCCTTGTTAGAACAAGCGGAAATCATCAAAGCTTGCGAATTAGCGAAAGCTGCAGGAGCTGATTTTGTTAAGACATCTACTGGTTTTTCAACTGGTGGAGCAAGAGTGGAAGATATCCGTTTGATGCGTGAAACGGTTGGTCCAGAAATGGGCGTTAAAGCTTCAGGTGGTATCCACAATGAAGCAGAAGCCGTTGCGATGATCGAAGCTGGTGCCACACGAATCGGTACAAGTGCAGGTGTCGCAATCATGTCTGGTTCAACTGGCGAAGGCTATTAATTTCTAAGGAGAAAAAGATGTCAGAAATCAAACAAGAATGGATCGATATCGCTATCGACGCTTTGGATAAAGCGTATGTGCCTTATTCCAAATTTCCAGTAGGTGCTTGTTTAGTGACAGCATCTGGGAAAACCTATCAAGGATTGAATATCGAAAATGCGTCATTTGGCTTAACGAATTGCGCAGAACGTACTGCGTTTTTTAAAGCAGTATCTGAAAAAGAAATGGACTTTACACATCTAGTCGTTGCAGGTCATACACCTGAGCCGATTTCTCCATGTGGTGCTTGTCGCCAAGTAATGGCAGAATTTTGTGAGCCAGAGATGCCAGTCACTTTGGTAGGCGACAACGGTGTGACGAAAACGATGACCGTAAGAGAGTTATTACCTTACGCATTTTCAGAAAAAGATTTATAAATTATGTTCAATTCAGTCAGCTGACTGTTGAAAAAACAACTACTTTTAGGGGGCTTTACAGAAATGAAAAAAGCAAAATTATTTGGTTTAGGTGCTATCGCACTATCAGCAGGCTTACTTTTAAGCGCATGCGGTAACGGCGGTTCAGATTCTACTGATTCAACCGGTGGAAACAGTGCATCAGGAACAGCAACTGCAGCATTGATTACAGATACAGGTGGCGTCGACGACCGTTCATTCAACCAGTCAGCTTGGGAAGGGTTAGAAGAGTGGGGTAAAGAGCAAGGCTTGTCACGTGGAAACGATGGCTTCCAATATTTCCAATCTGCCAATGAATCAGATTATATTCCAAATATCGATCAAGCGTTAAACGCTGGCTTTAAAACAATTTTTGGGATTGGTTTTAAATTGAAACCTGCAATCGAAGAACAAGCAACAAGTAACCCTGAAACAAACTTTGCAATCATTGATGATGTGATCGAAGGAAAAGACAACGTAGTTTCAGCAACATTCAAAGATAACGAAGCTTCTTATCTTGCTGGAGTTGCAGCAGCTTACACAACTGAAACAAATGTGGTTGGATTTATCGGTGGCGTTAAAGGTGAAGTAATCGACCGTTTTGAAGCTGGTTTCAATGCTGGAGTTAAAGCGGGCGCTGAAGCGTTGAACAAAGACATCGAAGTATTGAACCAATACGCAGGTGATTTCTCAGCTCCAGATAAAGGACGTTCAATTGCACAAGGTATGTACGCACAAAACGCTGACATCATTTTCCATGCTTCAGGTGGTACAGGTAACGGTGTCTTCCAAGAAGCAAAATCATTAAATGAATCAGGCGACAAAAAAGTTTGGGTAATCGGTGTTGACCGTGACCAATCTGACGAAGGGAACTACACATTGAATGGTGAAGATAAAAACTTCACATTGACATCAACACTTAAAGGTGTAGGAACAGTTGTAAAAGATTTAGCACAACAATCAGCAGATGGTGACTTCCCTGGTGGCGAACACACTGTTTATGGTTTGAAAGAAGACGGTGTAGGGATCACTGAAGGCCAACTTTCTGAGGAAGCGAAAAAAGCAGTAGATGAAGCAAAAGAAAAAATCATTTCAGGTGACATCGAAGTTCCTGAAACTCCTGAAAGCTAATAAATACCATTTCTATAGCCTTGTTGGACAATTGTTTAACAGGGCTATCGTTTAGTTATCTACTTATATGTTGTTTTTTTATGCAAGTTGCTAGGTATCCCGATTTGGATAAGGGAACAACTTGTAACAAGTAGCTTAGTTCCTTGGATTTTAGTTGCTCGATGAGCGACGTTTTGTGAGCGATCGTCATCGTCCCTTTTATTTTTTAAACAATGTCGTCTGGATATAAATTGTTAGGATGTGAAAAATGTGGATCAAGAAAATATTGTCATCGAAATGCGAAATATCACGAAACAATTCGGTACTTTCAAAGCAAATGACAACATCAACCTTCAAGTGAAAGCAGGAGAAATCCATGCCTTGCTTGGTGAAAATGGTGCAGGTAAATCAACGTTAATGAATGTTTTATCGGGTCTTTTAGAGCCAACATCAGGTGAGATTTTGATGCACGGCAAAGAAGTAAACATCACGAGCCCGACGAAAGCCAATCAATTAGGGATCGGAATGGTACATCAACACTTTATGTTAGTTGATGCATTCACAGTAACAGAAAATATCGTACTAGGTAGTGAGCCAAGTACAGGTGGTATCTTGAACCGTAAGAAAGCCCGTGAAGAAATCAAACGATTATCTGAACAATATGGCTTAGCAGTGAATCCGGATGCGTATGTTCGTGATATTTCTGTCGGTATGGAACAACGTGTGGAGATTTTAAAAACACTCTATCGTGGTGCAGATGTCTTGATTTTTGATGAGCCAACAGCCGTACTGACGCCGCAAGAAATCGATGAGTTGATCGTAATCATGAAAGAGTTGGTCAAAGAAGGAAAGTCGATCATTTTGATCACACATAAATTAGATGAGATCAAAGCAGTTGCCGATCGTTGTACGGTCATTCGTCGGGGTCAAGGGATTGGAACGGTCAATGTGAAGGATGTTTCTTCGCAACAGTTAGCCGATATGATGGTTGGAAGAACCGTCTCATTCAAAACAATGAAAAAAGAAGCACGTCCGCAAGAAGTCGTACTTTCTGTCGAAAATCTTGTGGTCAAGGAAAACCGTGGCTTAGAAGCGGTGAAAAATCTAAGTCTGGAAGTCCGAGCAGGTGAAGTCTTGGGTATTGCTGGAATCGATGGAAATGGACAATCGGAGTTGATTCAAGCGTTAACCGGTTTACGTAAAGTAGAAAGTGGAACGATTCGTTTGAAAGACGAAGAGATCACGAATAAAAAACCACGTAAAATCACTGAATCTGGGCTAGGACATGTGCCAGAAGATCGACATAAATATGGCTTGGTTCTTGATATGACGTTATCTGAAAATATTGCCATGCAAACCTACTATCAAAAACCGTATAGCAAAAATGGTCTGTTGAACTATGGTGTGATAAATGAACATGCTAGAGATTTAATCGATGAGTATGATGTGCGGACAACGAACGAATTAGTACCAGCGAAAGCTTTATCTGGTGGGAACCAACAAAAAGCCATCATTGCACGTGAGATTGATCGTGATCCTGATCTTCTGATTGTTGCAAATCCGACGCGTGGTTTAGATGTTGGCGCGATCGAGTTTATCCATAAACGTTTGATCGAACAACGTGATAAATTCAAAGCAGTCTTGTTGATTAGTTTTGAATTAGAAGAAATTTTAAATGTATCAGATCGTATTGCGGTGATCCATCAAGGGGAAATCGTTGGGATTGTTGATCCAAAAGAAACATCTGAAAACGAGCTAGGTCTATTGATGGCGGGCTATACGTTAGAAGAAGCACGAAGAGAGTTAGAAAAGGTGGGTGAGGCACATGAATGATCGTAGCGAAAAATTTCGTAATCTGCTAGTGCCTATATTTTCGGTAATTTTAGGATTGATTTTAGGTGCTATTTTGATGGTCGCGTTTGGGTACCATCCAATCCAAGGCTATTCTTCCATGTTGAATGCTTCATTAGGTTCACAACGAAGTATCGGTGAAACATTAAGACAAGCCACGCCTTTGATTTTTACGGCATTAGGCTTTTCTGTTGCGAATTCAGCCGGATTCTTTAATATCGGGCTTTCAGGACAAGCACTCTGTGGTTGGATCGTAAGTGTTTGGACCGCATTAGCATTTCCTGATTTGCCAAAAATCGTTCTATTACCAATGTGCGTGATCTTAGGAGCTCTTGCTGGGGCAATGGCCGCAGCTATTCCAGGATTGTTACGTGCGTTCTTTGGAACAAGTGAAGTGATCGTAACAATCATGATGAATTATATTTTGCTTTATTTAAGTACGTATACACTTCATGAAATAATGCCTGAATCTTATCGTTCAAGTTTAGACTCTTCCAATATGATCAGTGAGAATGCTTCCTTACGTATTCCTTGGCTAACGCAGATGTTTGGAGGCTCTCGCGTGAATGGCGGACTCTTCTTGGCACTGATTGCGTTAGTTGTTGTATGGATCGTCATGAAGAAAACAACCCTAGGCTTTGAGATCCGTTCTGTTGGATTGAATCCATACGCCTCTGAATATGCGGGAATGAGTAGTAAACGAACAATTGTCTTATCCATGGTTATCTCTGGTGGATTAGCTGGACTAGGTGGTGTGGTCGAAGGACTAGGAACATACCAAAACTTCTTCGTACAGACAACCTCATTATCCATCGGGTTTGATGGTATGGCCGTGTCATTATTGGGTTCTGGTTCTGCTATTGGGATTTTGTTATCTGCGCTATTATTCAGTGTCCTAAAAATCGGTGGATTAGGGATGCAGACCGGTGCTGGGGTACCGTTTGAAATCGTCAATGTATCGATTGCCTTGATCATCTTCTTCGTGGGGATCAACTTCTTGATTCGTTTCCTTATGGCGAAATTCTTCCAAGGGAAAAAACAAGAGGAAATCGTCGCAACGATTGAAACGAAACCAAATCATCAAAATCAAGAAGGAGGAGAGCTGTAATGTCAACAGTAGAACTGATTTCCTTGATCCTTACATCAACCCTTGTTTATTCAACACCGTTGATTTTAACCTCCTTAGGCGGAACGTTTTCTGAACGAAGCGGGATCGTCAACGTTGGGTTAGAAGGCATCATGGTGACGGGGGCGTTTAGTGCGGTCGTCTTCAACTTGACGATGAGTGACACATTAGGCTCAATGACTCCTTGGATTGCTATTTTAGTCGGTGGCGTGGTTGGTGTTCTCTTTTCTTTGATCCATGCAGTCGCAACGATCAGCTTGCGCGCAGACCATATCATCAGTGGCACGGTCATCAATTTGATGGCACCTGCTTTAGGTGTATTTTTGATCAAAGCATGGTATGGTAAAGGACAAACTGACAATATCTCACAAAACTTAGGTTACTTTTCATTTCCTGGATTATCTGAGATTCCAGTGATTGGTCAAATTTTCTTTAGAAATACATTTTTACCAGCGTATTGTGCGATTTTAATTGCTGTTATTGCATGGTTCGTCATATTCAAAACTAAATTTGGTTTACGTTTACGTTCTGTTGGGGAAAATCCTCAAGCTGCAGATACACTAGGGATCAATGTATATGCGATGCGCTATTCAGGTGTCTTGATTTCTGGTCTTCTTGGAGGAATGGGTGGAGCTGTTTTCGCTCAATCGATTTCTGGAAACTTTTCAGCAGGAACGATTGTCGGTCAAGGATTCATCTCAATGGCTGCAATGATTTTTGGTAAGTGGAATCCACTAGGTGCGATGGGTGCATCCTTATTCTTTGGTTTTGCACAAAGTTTGAGTATCATTGGCGCGCAATTACCAGTGATTTCTTCAATCCCACCAGTTTTACTACAGATTGCGCCTTATCTATTAACGATTATCGTTTTAGTCGCATTCTTAGGGAAAGCATCTGGACCAAAAGCCAACGGTAAGAATTATATAAAATCCAAATAATCGTTTAGTGATTAAAAAGGGCGGGTTACGGGAAGTTTTTTTCGGCTCGCTCTTTTTACTTTATAAAGAAAATAAATAGAAAGAAGGAATACTCATGTTTAAACGCGTACATTTGATCGTCATGGATTCAGTCGGAATCGGAGAAGCACCTGATGCTGAAAAATTCGGAGATAAAGGTTCGGATACATTAGGTCATATTGCTAAAGAAGCTGGGTTGACGATACCGAATTTGGAGCAACTTGGATTAGGAACGATTCGTCCTTTAGAAGGGGTCGAAGCAGTGCAAGATCATCAAGGGTATGCGACAAAATTGGAAGAAGTTTCTGTCGGCAAAGATACAATGACAGGACATTGGGAAATCATGGGCTTGAATATCAAAACACCATTTCGTGTTTTTCCAAATGGCTTCCCTGATGAATTATTGAAGAAAATCGAAGACTTCTCTGGACGTAAAATTGTTTGTAACGAACCTTATAGCGGAACAGCCGTCATTGATGACTTTGGTGAGCATCAAATGAAAACAGGTGACTTGATCGTTTATACGTCAGCTGATCCGGTATTACAAATTGCTGCACATGAAGAAATTATTCCTTTAGAAGAACTTTACCGCATTTGTGAATACGTTCGTGAAATTACGAAAGACGATCCGTATATGATCGGTCGAATCATTGCACGCCCATATATTGGAGAACCAGGCAACTTTACACGAACAAGTAACCGACACGATTATGCATTAGATCCATTTGGTCATACAGTATTAGACTCATTGAAAGAAGCCGGCAAAGATGTCATTGCGGTAGGTAAGATCAATGATATTTTTAATGGTCAAGGCATCACCGATTTTGTCCGTACGAAGAGTAACATGGATGGTGTCGATCAATTATTGAATGTAATGAAACAAGACTTCCATGGTTTAAGTTTCACTAACTTGGTAGACTTTGATGCGTTATACGGACACCGCCGTGATGTGGTTGGTTATGCGCGTGCCATCGAAGATTTTGATTTGCGTATTCCGGAATTATTAGATGCAATGGCTGAGGATGATTTATTATTGATCACCGCTGACCATGGGAATGATCCGACCTTCACTGGTACCGATCATACGCGAGAATATGTGCCGCTACTTGCTTATAGTAAAAAGATGAACGAGCAAGGCAGTTTACCACAAGGCTATTATGCGGATATCTCTGCAACGATTGCTGAAAACTTTGACGTTGCAGCTACTGAAAATGGCGAAAGCTTCTTGAAGCTATTGAAATAATCAAGAGCAGCCTCCACTTGAAAATCATCATTGACTTTATTATGTAAGATCGAACAATCAAAATTTTATATATAGGAGAAAAACAATGAAATTAAATGAGATGTTACAAGAAACGACAGCGTTTATCAAAAGTAAAGGTGTAGGCACCATTGATTTCGGGATGATCCTCGGTTCAGGACTAGGAGAATTAGCAGAGGAGATCGAAGAAGCAATCGTGATTCCTTATGACAAGATTCCTTTCTTCCCAACTTCGACAGTTGTTGGACATGCGGGGCAGCTTGTCTATGGGACACTTTCAGGCAAAAAAGTATTGGCGATGCAAGGACGTTTCCATTTTTATGAAGGTCATTCGATGCAAACCGTCACTTATCCAGTACGTGTAATGGCTGCATTAGGCGCACATTCAGTTGTCGTG
This sequence comes from Enterococcus mundtii, assembly GCF_003957375.1. Lineage (GTDB taxonomy): Bacteria > Bacillota > Bacilli > Lactobacillales > Enterococcaceae > Enterococcus_B > Enterococcus_B spodopteracolus. The sequence continues at coordinate 67,321 of NZ_CP025473.1, forward strand.
ACAAATGCGTGTGGTGGAGTAAATGAATCATTTGCACCAGGAGATTTGATGTTGATCACGGATCATATCAATTTTACAGGTCAAAATCCATTGATTGGACCAAATGATGAAGAAATGGGGCCTCGTTTCCCTGATATGAGTGAAGCTTATACAAAAGCGTATCGCGAAATGGCAAAAGCAGCAGCGACATCATTAGACGTAGAATTAAAAGAAGGCGTGTATATGGGCTATTCTGGTCCAACGTACGAAACACCAGCTGAGATTCGCATGTCTCGCGTGATGGGGGCAGATGCAGTGGGCATGTCGACTGTACCAGAAGTCATTGTGGCAGCGCATAGCGGGTTGAAGGTCTTAGGGATTTCTTGTATCACCAACTTGGCTGCTGGTATGCAGGCAAACTTAAATCATGAAGAAGTCGTTGAAACAACTGAGAGAGTCAAACAAACATTTAAATCATTGATCAAAGAAACACTTTCTTTACTATAAAAAATTGATTGAGAGGTCCGAAAATGAGTGTTCATATTGAAGCAAAACCAGGAGAGATTGCAGACAAGATTTTACTTCCTGGCGATCCACTAAGAGCGAAGTATATTGCAGAAACTTTTTTAGAAAATCCAGTATGTTACAACCAAGTACGCGGCATGCTTGGGTATACAGGCACGTATAAAGGGGAAAGAGTCTCTGTTCAAGGAACAGGGATGGGGATGCCATCAGCGATGATCTATGCGCATGAGTTGGTGAATTCCTATGACGTGAAAAAATTGATTCGAGTTGGGACATGTGGTGCATTGTCAAAAGACGTGCACGTACGTGACTTGGTATTAGCACAAGGAGCTGCGACTAGTTCTTCCATGATTGAGAAGGATTTCAATGCGTTCCATTTTCCACCAATCTGTGATTTTGACCTGTTGTTAAAAGCATATGAAGTGGCGAAAGAAAAAGGCTTTACGACTCACGTCGGCAATGTGCTATCAGAAGATTCTTTCTACAAAGACGATTTGACAGAGACATTCAAGTTAGCTGAACTTGGGGTAATGGGCGTTGAAATGGAAGCTGCTGCGTTGTATTATCTAGGTGCAAAATACCATGTGCAAACACTAGCGATCATGACTGTCAGTGACCATCTGATCACCGGTGAAGAAACAACTGCCAGCGAACGTCAGACAACATTCAATGATATGATTGAAGTAGGATTGGAAACGGCGATTCAAGGGTAGTAATTGGAATGAAAGAATTTGATTAAACGTAAAAGTCATAATAGGGAACTATTTTGGCTTTTACGCTTTTTGCGTAATTGTTACTGTAGGTTACTAGTAGATAACAAATACAAATGTTATCTGTGCAAGATTTTACTAATAGGTTTCTTTCTCTGCACCTTGCTATACAAAAAAAGGAGGAGATATAATGAAAAAGTAATAGTTGTTGTTTTGAGATAATTGAGAAAGTGGTGATGAAAATAACAAAGAGTATTTTTACATAGCAAGTTGATAAATTGAAAGGGAGATACCAAAAGATATTGTTTATTTAATAAACATAAGCATTGTATGTTGGGAATGCGATCAGATAGAGATTTTAAGTGTTTTAATTATCTAAGGGATTACTACTTGCTTTTTCAGGAGACGGTGAGAAGGGAGGCAAGATGACTCCTCTTCGATTAATTGGTGGTCAAGATGAAGGTAGATCACATTCGGTTAACTCTAAATAAAAGTATCATTGTAACTGTCTGGATAACCATTTTTTGTATAACAAATTTCAGAACATCAAGAAGTAAGACCATTCTCATATTATTATAAAATAACCAATTGGGTCTAAATCTGATAATGATTTTATTTACTTACTTTGCATGATCGAATTAAATCGAGCATTACAAGGTATGAATCTGTCAATGATAAAACAAGCTGGATTCACTTTACTACGTTTGTTAGTGACGAATTTCATATATATAGTACTTGTATTTGACAGTTTTGCAGTGTCTCACAAAATTACGATAGTATTGTTCTATTTTCTGTCATAGTGACTGCCCTAATAAGAGAATAGTTTACCGCTACCTATTTTTGAGTATAACTGAGTCCAATTGGTTAAAAATAGTATTTGATTTGTTTTCAACAGGATTCTTTTTCTATAGGCGTGGCTTTACATATGGTGGAAATCTATGCGCAATGGTTCAGGTTCTATTTTTGACTTTAGCTACAGCCTATCTATACGTGAGAACCAACAATATATTACCTGCCATGATGTTACATAGCTTATATAATCTATTTGTCCTCTCGCTAGCTATTGTCCAATAAACAGCCCGTCCTAGAAAGAATGCCTAGGCTGCGAAGGTATTAAAAATCTCTTACATAACGAATCTTTCGAGTTATTTAGAAATGATTACTGATTGGTTCATGTGCCATTAGGTGTGATAGGGAATAAACTAAACGTTCTTTTTTCTCTCAATGCTACACCTTCTCTCTTAACTTTTTGTTTATTCAAACAGTACTTACTATTATGATCGTTAGTTGTTATGTAAATTGGTGTCATTCGCATTTGATAGCTAAGACTGCCGTCGATCCAATATCTAAAAAAACAGCCCCTTCATCTCTTACAATAATAGGAGGTGAGGGGGCTGTCATACTTACAATAGAGGATCTATTATAAGTAGTATTTTTTGATTACAGTCAAGTCGTCGTTTAGTTCATAAACAAGTGGTTGACCTGTTGGGATTTCAAGATCCATGATGTCTTCATCAGAGATTCCTTCGATGTGTTTTGCCAACGCACGTAAAGAGTTACCATGTGCAGCCACTAAGACAGTTTTGTTGTCTAACAAAGCTGGTGCAATTTCGTCTTGCCAGAATGGCAATGCGCGTTCTAAAGTAACTTTCAAGTTTTCTCCACCAGGTACGTCGCGTTTGTCTAACATTGCATAACGACGATCGTTTGCTGCTGAACCTTCATCAGTTGCTTCCATTAATGGAGGAAGAGTGTCGTATGAACGACGCCAGATGTGAACTTGTTCGTCACCATATTTTTCCGCTGTTTCTTTTTTATTTAATCCTTGTAATTTACCATAATGACGTTCGTTCAAGCGCCATGATTTGATTTGTGGTACCCAAAGTTGATCTGAGTATTCCAAAATCAAGTTACAAGTTTTGATGGCACGAGTTAATACAGAAGTATAAGCAACATCAAATTCGATTCCAGCTTCTTTGATTTTACGTCCGCCTTCTTTTGCTTCTTCGATTCCTTCTGGTGCTAGGTTTACATCTGCCCAACCAGTAAATTGGTTCAATGCATTCCATTCGCTAAGACCGTGACGAGAAAAAACTAATTTTGGCATGTTTAACTCTCCTTTAAAATAAGTGTTATTTCTGAAAATTTCAGTTCTGCCTTATTGTACAATGTTTTTCATAAGATTTCCATTGTAAAATGAAAGCTGTTTGTTTAAAAGACCACAGACGAACTAAAAAAAGGCTGGAAACAAGCGTTATTACAGAGCTTTCACTCAAAAAACTTGTTTGACAACCTTTTTTATCTATTAAGTAAAATAATTTCTGTTGGGTTAGTGTAGGTTCTTTCGATCAATTATTGAAATCAACGAGGTTGTACTTGCTAATTAATTGAATAATTGCTGAAGCTCTTTTTCAGGTAAATTGATATATTTGTAGCAAGTGCCAACTGAAACGCCACATTTTGAAGAAATAAATTGGATCGTTTCTTTCTTTTCATAGTAGAGACGACGAATTTTTTTGATTGTTTTGGCATCGATTTTTGGTCGTCCGCCGATTTTTCCTTTTTTGCGTGCTTCATCTAATCCAATCAGCGTGCGTTCTTTGATCAATGCACACTCCATCTCAGCTAATCCTTCCATTAATTGGAAGTAGACCGTCCCCATAGGTTCGCGAGTATCGATTTTTTCTGTGATGCTGACTAGATGTAATCCACGGTCTTTAAATAATTTCGTGAATTCTGTTAGTTGTCTTGTCGATTTTCCTAGATGATGAAGCTGGCAAATCACTAATGTATCGCCTTGCTCCATTTTTTCGATGACTTTTTCTAAACAAATGGCGTCAGATAAACTGTCTTTTTGACCATACGTTTCGTGAAAAATTTCGTGACAACCAAAATCAGAGAGTTTTTGCATTTGAGCCGTCAAATCGACATCATTGATAGTTGTACGTGCATAACCGATAATCTTCATGGTGATTCCTTTCTAGCAAAGTTTTCTAAGTGTTTGAGACAAGTAAAAATGTAGCATAAAGTAACTGAAAAAGATAGTTTTTTTAGGCATTTTCAACGAATCTCTTTCGCATTATTTTTGAAAGGGAGTATCGAGTACAGACACGCCATTTTCAGAGGCAATGACAACCTTTGAGACCATATTTAAAAACAAACCGTGTTCGACGACACCGACTAATTGGTCTAAATAAGTCGCTAATTTTTCGGGATCTTCAATTCGTTCTAAATGAAGGTCAATAATATAATGCCCACTATCTGTTACGACGGTCTCTCCAGTTTCTGTTTGACGTAAGACAGGCTGATAGTTTTTTTCTTTAAAAAGACGCATCAGTTGTTGAGAACCATAAGGGATGACTTCGACAGGGAGTGGAAAGCGCCCAAGTTGATCCACCATTTTTGATCCATCGACGATCCAGATCGTTTGTTTTGAATAAGATGCAACGATCTTTTCAAATAAAAGAGCAGCACCGCCACCTTTGATTCCCTGAAAATCGGCACTGATTTCATCGGCACCATCGATCGTCAAATCGACGACTGGGACTTCATCAATACTTTTCAAAGGGATACCTAAGCTTTCTGCTTGTGCTTTTGTACCGCTAGAAGTAGTGACACCAGTGATTTTCAATCCTTCTTCGCGCATGCGTCGGCCAATTTCTTCTACCATATAATAGGCAGTAGAACCAGTTCCAAGTCCAACGATCATACCATCTTCAACAAATTCTGCAGCTTTAATGCCTACTAATTGCTTTAAGTTCATTTCTATCCCTCCAGCATTTTTATAGCTCTTTAACTGCTATTTTAGCTTGATTTAATCGAAAAAGATAGAGAACATAACACAATTTTTATAGGATAGAAAAAAATGTATATGTTTAGTTGACATTCTTTTTTATCCGTGATATTCTAACCAAGGTGCTTTATCTACAGGTCTCTGTTAAGAGGCGTGCTGACTGTTTATCAAAGCATATTTGATAAAGATGCATACTGCATTTATTTTTTATCGCAAAAAAAGAACCACCTGGATGTGTGGAACTAGATGTGAATCGTGGGAAGGAGGAACTAGGAATGCCTACAATTAACCAATTAGTACGTAAACCTCGTAAATCAAAGGTGGAAAAATCTAATTCACCTGCTTTGAACAAAGGATATAACAGCTTTAAGAAAACTCAAACAAACGTGAACTCTCCTCAAAAACGTGGGGTAGCTACACGTGTGGGAACAATGACACCTAAAAAACCGAACTCAGCTTTACGTAAATATGCTCGTGTTCGTTTGTCAAACTTAATTGAAGTTACTGCTTATATCCCAGGGATTGGTCACAATTTACAAGAGCATAGCGTGGTACTATTACGCGGTGGACGTGTAAAAGACTTACCAGGGGTACGTTATCATATCGTTCGTGGTGCACTAGATACTGCTGGTGTGAACGACCGTAAACAAAGCCGTTCTAAATACGGTACGAAAAGACCTAAAGCTTAATTTTAATTATTTACTACAAATGAAAATCGAACCTACAATATAATAGTCGTTCGATCAACTATGAAGAATATTTCGGAAGGAGGAGTTACGGATGCCACGTAAAGGTCCTGTTGCAAAACGTGATGTTTTACCAGATCCTATTTATAACTCAAAATTAGTAACTCGCTTGATCAACCGTGTAATGGTTGACGGAAAACGCGGTGTTGCTGCTAATATTATCTATAATGCCTTTGATTTGATCAAAGAATCTACAGGTAACGATCCATTAGAAGTGTTTGAACAAGCAATGAACAATGTTATGCCTGTTCTTGAAGTTAAAGCACGTCGTGTTGGGGGTTCAAACTATCAAGTACCAGTTGAAGTTCGCCCTGAACGTCGTACGACTTTAGCGCTACGTTGGGTAGTTAACTACGCTCGCTTGCGCGGAGAACACACAATGGAAGAACGCTTAGCAAAAGAAATCATGGACGCTGCAAACAACACTGGAGCTTCTGTTAAAAAACGCGAAGACACACACAAAATGGCAGACGCGAACCGCGCATTTGCTCATTATCGTTGGTAAGATCCTCTCTGTCTGTCGGCTAAACCCACAGCAGAAAGTCAATTTACAATCGATTTAAACAAAGAGAGGAGTAAGAAAATGGCAAGAGAATTTTCGCTAGAAAAAACTCGTAATATTGGTATCATGGCCCACGTTGATGCAGGTAAAACTACAACAACAGAGCGTATCTTGTACTATACTGGTAAAATCCATAAAATTGGTGAAACTCACGAAGGAGCTTCACAGATGGACTGGATGGAACAAGAACAAGAACGTGGTATCACGATTACATCTGCTGCCACTACTGCGCAGTGGAAAGGTTACCGCGTAAATATCATCGATACACCAGGACACGTAGACTTCACAATCGAAGTTCAACGTTCTCTACGTGTATTGGATGGTGCTGTAACTGTACTTGATGCACAATCAGGTGTTGAACCTCAAACTGAAACTGTTTGGCGTCAAGCAACTGAGTACCGAGTACCTCGTATCGTATTTTGTAACAAAATGGATAAAATCGGTGCAGACTTCTTATACTCAGTAAAATCATTGCACGATCGCCTACAAGCGAACGCACATCCAATCCAATTGCCAATCGGTTCTGAAGATAACTTCACAGGTATCATTGACTTGGTAACGATGAAAGCAGAGATCTATACAAACGATCTAGGCACAGACATCCAAGAAACTGAAATCCCTGAAGAATATGCAGAACAAGCGCAAGAATGGCGTGAAAAATTAGTCGAAGCTGTTGCTGAAACAGACGAAGAACTAATGATGAAATATCTTGAAGGTGAAGAAATCACTCAAGAAGAATTGATTGCCGGTATCCGCCGTGCAACAATCAATGTTGAGTTCTTCCCTGTGTTAGCTGGTTCAGCATTCAAGAATAAAGGGGTCCAATTGATGTTGGATGCTGTTCTTGATTACTTGCCATCACCACTAGATATTGAAGCAATCAAAGGTATTGACTCAAAAACAGACGAAGAAACAACTCGTCCTGCAGATGACGAAGCTCCTTTTGCTTCATTAGCATTTAAAGTAATGACTGACCCATTCGTAGGTCGTCTAACTTTCTTCCGTGTCTACTCTGGTGTCCTTGAAAGTGGTTCATATGTATTGAACGCATCAAAAGGCAAAAAAGAGCGTATCGGTCGTATCCTACAAATGCACGCAAACACACGTCAAGAAATCGACAAAGTATATTCAGGTGATATCGCCGCTGCTGTTGGATTGAAAGATACAACAACAGGGGACACATTGTGTGCATTAGATGCACCAGTTATCCTTGAATCAATCGAATTCCCAGAACCAGTTATCCAAGTCGCTGTTGAGCCTAAATCAAAAGCTGACCAAGATAAAATGGGTGTTGCGTTGCAAAAACTTGCAGAAGAAGATCCTTCATTCCGAGTTGAAACAAACGTTGAAACAGGTGAAACAGTTATCTCAGGTATGGGTGAGTTGCACTTGGACGTATTAGTAGACCGTATGAAACGCGAATTTAAAGTTGAAGCAAACGTTGGTGCGCCTCAAGTTTCTTACCGCGAAACATTCCGTGAAGCAACAAAAGCGGAAGGTAAATTCGTACGTCAGTCTGGTGGTAAAGGTCAATACGGTCACGTATGGGTTGAATTTACACCAAACGAAGAAGGAAAAGGCTTCGAATTCGAAAACGCAATCGTTGGTGGTGTGGTTCCACGTGAATACATCCCAGCAGTTGAAAAAGGATTAGAAGAATCAATGAATAACGGTGTTCTTGCTGGATACCCATTAGTGGATATCAAAGCAAAACTTTACGATGGTTCATACCATGACGTCGATTCAAATGAAACAGCGTTCCGTGTTGCTGCATCAATGGCTCTAAGAGCTGCTGCAAAACACGCACGTCCTGTGATCCTTGAACCAATGATGAAAGTTACGATTACTGTACCAGAGGATTACTTAGGTGATATCATGGGACACGTAACAAGCCGACGCGGACGTGTTGAAGGAATGGAAGCACACGGTAACTCACAAATCGTTAATGCAATCGTTCCATTGGCAGAAATGTTCGGATACGCGACTACATTGCGTTCAGCAACTCAAGGTCGTGGTACATTCATGATGGTATTTGACCACTACGAAGACGTACCGAAATCTGTTCAAGAAGAAATCATTAAGAAAAACGGCGGAAAAGCTGAATAATTTCTTAAGGCAAGGTAGTCTCGTGAAGAGATTTATCTAGAGACTGTATTTTTTATGCAGTTTCGTGTAAAATAACTTTTGATGATACGGGCATGTGATCGGCAATTTTGTCTATCACATACCTATCAGACAAATAAAAATTAAACTGTAATTTTAGGGAGGATATTTTAAAATGGCAAAAGAAAAATTTGACCGTTCGAAACCACACGTTAACATTGGTACTATCGGACACGTTGACCATGGTAAAACAACTTTAACAGCTGCAATCACAACTGTACTATCTAAGAAAAACGGCGGCCAAGCAATGGCTTACGATCAAATCGATGGTGCTCCTGAAGAACGCGAACGCGGAATCACTATCTCAACAGCTCACGTTGAGTACGAAACTGACGCACGTCACTATGCTCACGTTGACTGCCCAGGACACGCGGACTACGTTAAAAACATGATCACTGGTGCTGCTCAAATGGACGGAGCAATCTTAGTTGTTTCTGCTGCTGACGGCCCTATGCCTCAAACTCGTGAACACATCCTATTATCTCGTCAAGTGGGTGTACCATACATCGTTGTATTCTTGAACAAAGTAGATATGGTTGATGACGAAGAATTACTTGAATTAGTTGAAATGGAAGTTCGTGACCTATTAACAGAATACGAATTCCCTGGTGACGATGTTCCTGTAATCGCTGGTTCAGCTTTAAGAGCTTTAGAAGGCGACGCTTCATACGAAGAAAAAATTCTTGAATTGATGGCTGCAGTTGACGAATATATCCCAACTCCAGAACGTGATAACGACAAACCATTCATGATGCCAGTTGAGGACGTATTCTCAATCACTGGTCGTGGTACTGTTGCTACAGGACGTGTTGAACGTGGACAAGTTCGTGTTGGTGACGTTGTCGATATCGTTGGTATCGCAGAAGAAACAGCTCAAACAACTGTAACTGGTGTTGAAATGTTCCGTAAATTATTAGACTACGCTGAAGCAGGCGATAACATTGGTGCGTTACTACGTGGTGTTTCACGTGAAGAAATCCAACGTGGACAAGTTTTAGCTAAACCAGGTACAATCACACCTCATACAAAATTCTCTGCAGAAGTATACGTGTTGACTAAAGAAGAAGGTGGACGTCATACTCCATTCTTCACTAACTACCGTCCACAATTCTACTTCCGTACGACTGACGTAACTGGTGTTGTTGAATTACCAGAAGGAACTGAAATGGTTATGCCTGGCGACAACGTAACAATGGAAGTTGAATTAATCCACCCAATCGCTATCGAAAACGGTACTAAATTCTCAATCCGTGAAGGCGGACGTACAGTTGGTGCCGGTGTCGTTACAGAAATCAAAGCTTAATTCATTTTAAGCCTAACAAAGTAACATTTATTCGGACGTTGAAGTTCGAGGTGAGGATCTTGATCCTTTGCCTCGAACTTTTTTCATTTCAGCAAACAATTGATTAAGGAAGAGGCTATGAAAGAGAGGAATATCCAAAATATTCTTAATAGGTAGTGAATTGTTTTTTCTCTAAATAAGCGAATGGAGATCGCAAGGGGAAACAATAAATCCTTCTATAAAAAAGAGAATGATTTCTCTTTTTTTAATTGAATGAAAATTTATGAAAATTAATTGGTTTTTACAGCAAAAAAACCTTGCGTTGTACATTTAGATATATTATAATGACAAAGGTGCGTTTACCTTAGGTGAATGGCACAGACGAAATCAAAATGATTTTGTCGGCTAAGAAACGAGAGGTTGCGACACGCCCGGACGCTTTGCCACGAACGAGCGTGACGGAAATTTTCGTGGAGCTATGTCTACTTTTCAAAATAGGCGAAGGAGGGAACAAGATGGCAAAACAAAAAATTCGTATCCGTTTAAAAGCGTATGAACATCGTATTTTAGATCAATCAGCGGATAAAATCGTGGAAACTGCAAAAAGAACTGGAGCTGGCGTTTCTGGTCCAATTCCATTACCAACTGAACGCAGTCTTTACACAGTTATTCGTGCAACTCACAAATACAAAGATTCACGCGAACAATTCGAAATGCGTACACACAAACGTCTTATCGACATTGTGAACCCAACACCAAAAACAGTTGATGCTTTAATGAAGCTTGACTTACCATCAGGTGTTAACATCGAAATCAAACTATAAAAACTAAACTAATAATAATGGAGGTGTACTCATGACCAAAGGAATCTTAGGGAAAAAAGTGGGAATGACACAAATCTTCACTGAATCTGGCGAATTAATTCCAGTTACTGTTGTAGAAGCTACGCCAAACGTAGTACTACAAGTAAAAACAATGGAAACTGATGGCTACGAAGCTATTCAAGTTGGTTACCAAGACAAACGTGAAGTTTTATCAAACAAACCTGCGAAAGGTCATGTTGCAAAAGCAAACACGGCTCCTAAGCGCTTCATTCGTGAATTCAAAAATGTTGAGCTGGGAGAATATGAAGTAGGAAAAGAAATTACAGTTGATGTTTTCCAAGCAGGAGACATTATTGATGTAACAGGTACTACGAAAGGTAAAGGATTCCAAGGGGTTATCAAACGTCACGGCCAAAGCCGCGGACCAATGGCTCACGGTTCTCGCTACCATCGTCGTCCTGGGTCAATGGGTCCAGTTGCACCTAACCGTGTATTCAAAAACAAACGTCTTGCTGGCCGTATGGGTGGCAACCGCGTAACTATCCAAAACTTGGAAGTTGTACGTGTAGATGCTGAAAGAAACGTAATCTTGATCAAAGGTAACGTTCCTGGAGCGAAAAAATCATTAATCACTATCAAATCAGCTGTGAAAGCTAAATAATAGTAGGAAGAAAGGAGGAACTAAGGAATGCCGAATGTAGCATTATTCAAACAAGATGGAAGCCAAAACGGTGAAATCACTCTTAACGAAGAAATCTTCGGAATTGAACCAAATGAAAGTGTTGTTTACGACGCAATCGTTATGCAACGCGCATCATTAAGACAAGGAACTCATGCGGTTAAAAACCGTAGCGCTGTTCGAGGCGGTGGCCGTAAACCATGGCGCCAAAAAGGAACTGGTCGTGCTCGTCAAGGATCAATCCGTTCACCACAATGGCGTGGAGGTGGCGTAGTTTTCGGACCAACACCACGTTCTTACAGCTACAAACTTCCTAAAAAAGTTCGTCGTCTAGCAATGAAATCTGTATTGTCAGAAAAAGTTGCTGAAAACAACTTGGTAGCAATCGAAGGATTAAACTTTGATGCACCAAAAACAAAAGAATTCAAAGAAGTTCTTGCTAAATTATCTATTGACTCTAAAGTATTGGTTGTACTAGAACCTGGTAACGACTTTGCAGCTTTATCTGCACGTAACTTATCAAACGTTTCTGTAGTAACTTCTGATAACGTTAGCGTTCTAGATGTTGTATCAAATACAAAAGTTTTAGCAACACAAACTGCTCTTACTCAAATTGAGGAGGTGCTTGCATAATGAACTTACTAGACGTAATCAAACGCCCAGTGATCACTGAGAAATCAATGCTTGCCATGGATGACAAGAAATATACTTTCGAAGTAGACACTCGCGCAAACAAAACTTTAGTAAAACAAGCGGTTGAAGCTGCTTTTGACGTAAAAGTCAAAAACGTGAACATCGTGAACGTACGTGCGAAATTCAAACGTATGGGCAAATATGCAGGATATACGAAAAAACGTCGCAAAGCGATCGTTACATTAACTGAAGATTCAAAAGAAATCCAATTATTCGACGCTGCTGAATAAGCACTGTTCGTTAACTGATTAAATTAGGAGGGGAAAACGTGGCGATTAAAAAGTACAAACCTACCACAAATGGCCGTCGTAACATGACAGGTTCTGATTTTGCTGAAATCACAACATCAACACCTGAAAAAACATTGTTACAACCATTGAAAAACCATGCTGGACGTAATAACAACGGCCGCATCACTGTACGTCATCAAGGTGGCGGACACAAACGCCAATACCGCGTGATCGATTTCAAACGTAACAAAGACAACGTTGTTGCTACTGTTCAAACGATCGAATATGATCCGAACCGTTCAGCTAACATCGCGTTAGTACATTATGAAGATGGAGTGAAAGCTTACATCTTAGCACCAAAAGGACTACAAGTTGGAATGAAACTTGTTTCAGGTCCAGAAGCAGATATCAAAGTCGGAAATGCTCTTCCTTTAGAAAACATTCCAGTTGGTACTGTGATCCACAATATTGAAATGAAACCTGGAAAAGGTGGACAATTGATCCGTTCTGCTGGTACAAGTGCTCAAGTACTTGGTAAAGAAGGCAAATACGTATTGATCCGCTTGAACTCTGGTGAAGTTCGCATGATCTTAGCTGCATGCCGTGCAACAATCGGTTCTGTAGGTAACGAACAACACGAACTTATCAATATTGGTAAAGCTGGCCGCTCTCGTTGGATGCGTAAACGCCCAACTGTACGTGGTAGCGTAATGAACCCTAACGATCACCCACACGGTGGTGGTGAAGGTAAAGCTCCAATCGGACGTAAAGCTCCAGTTTCTCCTTGGGGTCAACCAGCGCTTGGTTACAAAACTCGTAACAAGAAAGCTAAATCAGACAAACTTATCGTTCGTCGTAAAAATAAATAATTACTTTGACCATGTGTCGCACATTTTGAGAGGAGGTTCACCATGGGTCGTAGTTTAAAGAAAGGACCTTTCGTTGATGAGCATTTAATGAAAAAAGTTACAGCTCAAGCTAAGGTCGGTAAGAAAAAAGTAATCAAAACTTGGTCTCGTCGTTCGACAATTTTCCCAAGTTTTGTTGGATATACCATCGCAGTATATGATGGACGTAAACACGTACCAGTTTACATCCAAGAAGATATGGTAGGACACAAATTAGGCGAATTCGCACCAACTAGAACTTATCGTGGGCATGTCGCTGACGATAAGAAAACGAAACGCTAATTCGAGGGGAGGATAAAAGCAAATGGCAGAACAAATCACATCAGCTAAAGCAACTGCAAAAACAGTTCGCACTTCACCTCGTAAAGCGCGTCTAGTAATTGACCTTATCAGAGGTAAGAGTGTTGCGGATGCAATTTCAATCTTGAAATTCACACCAAACAAATCTGCTGGGATCATCGAGAAAGTATTGATGTCAGCAATTGCAAATGCAGAAAATAACTTTGACTTAGATGTTGAGAACTTGGTAGTATCTGAAGCATTTGTTAACGAAGGACCAACAATGAAACGTTTCCGTCCTCGTGCAAAAGGTTCAGCTTCACCAATCAACAAACGTACAAGTCATATCACGGTAGTCGTATCAGAAAAATAAGGAGGGATAATCTGTGGGTCAAAAAGTACATCCAATTGGAATGCGTGTAGGCATCATCCGCGACTGGGATGCAAAATGGTTTGCTGAAAAAGAGTATGCAGAGTTCTTACACGAAGATTTAAGAATCCGTAAATTTATTTCAACTAGACTTGCTGATGCTGCTGTATCAACAATTGAAATCGAACGCGCAACTGGCCGCGTAAACATTTCAATCCACACAGCTAAACCAGGTATGGTTATTGGTAAAGGCGGATCTGAAGTCGAAAACCTAAGAAAAGAATTAAACAAATTAACTGGTAAAAGAATCCATATCAACATCGTGGAAATCAAAAAACCAGATTTAGATGCTAAATTAGTAGGTGAAGGAATTGCACGTCAATTAGAAAACCGTGTTGCATTCCGTCGCGCTCAAAAACAAGCCATCCAACGTTCAATGCGTTCTGGCGCTAAAGGGATCAAAACTCAAGTATCTGGACGTCTAAACGGAGCGGATATCGCTCGTTCAGAAGGATACTCAGAAGGAACAGTTCCTCTTCACACTTTGCGTGCGGATATTGATTACGCATGGGAAGAAGCAGATACAACATACGGAAAACTAGGAGTTAAAGTGTGGATCTATCGTGGAGAAATTCTTCCAACTAAAAAAAACACTGAGAAAGGAGGGAAATAAACATGTTAGTACCTAAACGTGTAAAACACCGTCGTGAATTCCGCGGAAAAATGCGTGGTGAAGCAAAAGGCGGAAAAGAAGTAGCATTCGGTGAATACGGCTTACAAGCTGTTGAATCACACTGGATCACAAACCGTCAGATCGAAGCTTCTCGTATTGCTATGACTCGTTACATGAAACGTGGCGGGAAAGTATGGATCAAAATTTTCCCTCATAAATCATATACATCTAAAGCGATCGGCGTTCGTATGGGTAAAGGTAAAGGGGCTCCTGAAGGATGGGTTGCACCAGTAAAACGTGGTAAAATCATGTTTGAAATCGCAGGCGTATCTGAAGAAGTAGCTCGTGAAGCATTACGTTTAGCTTCTCACAAATTACCAATGAAAACTAAGATCGTAAAACGTGAGGAAATGGGTGGTGAATCGAATGAAGGTTAAAGAAATCAGAGAATTAACCACTGCCGAAATGCTTGATCAAGAAAAACAATTAAAAGAAGAATTGTTTAATCTTAGATTCCAATTAGCAACAGGTCAATTAGAAAACACTGCACGTATTAAAGAAGTACGTAAATCGATTGCACGCATCAAAACAGTTTTGCGTGAACAAGCTAAGTAATTATGGAAGGAGGCCATTAAGCGTATGACTGAAGAAAGAAATCAACGCAAAGTTTATCAAGGTCGCGTGGTATCAGACAAAATGGATAAAACAATTACCGTTGCTGTCGAAACAAAGAAAAACCACCCTATTTACGGTAAACGCATGAACTACTCTAAGAAGTACAAAGTACATGATGAAAACAACACAGCAAAAGTTGGCGACATCGTGAGAATTATGGAAACTCGTCCATTATCAGCTACAAAACGTTTCCGTTTGTTGGAAATAGTCGAAGAAGCAGTTATTATCTAATAACACGAGATTTTCCTATGTAGATTGAATGCAAAATCTGAAAGGAGGATACACAACGTGATCCAAGCAGAAAGTCGTTTAAGAATCGCTGATAATTCAGGCGCACGTGAAATTTTGACGATCAAAGTCCTTGGTGGATCTGGTCGCAAAACTGCGAATATCGGTGATGTGATCGTTGCTACGGTTAAACAAGCAACGCCAGGTGGGGTTGTCAAAAAAGGTGACGTCGTTAAAGCCGTTATCGTTCGTACAAAATCAGGAGCTCGTCGTGCAGACGGTTCA
This sequence comes from Enterococcus mundtii, assembly GCF_003957375.1. Lineage (GTDB taxonomy): Bacteria > Bacillota > Bacilli > Lactobacillales > Enterococcaceae > Enterococcus_B > Enterococcus_B spodopteracolus. The sequence goes on from NZ_CP025473.1 coordinate 82,925, forward strand.
TACATCAAGTTTGATGAAAATGCTGCAGTGATTATTCGTGATGATAAAAGCCCTCGTGGAACACGTATCTTTGGGCCAGTTGCACGTGAACTACGTGAAAACAACTTCATGAAGATCGTTTCTTTAGCACCAGAAGTTTTATAATCTTGAGACACTTAACAAAGGAGGTGCGAAACAGTTATGTTTGTTAAAAAAGGCGATAAAGTTAAAGTGATCACCGGTAAAGACAAAAACAAAGAAGGCGTTGTGTTAGCAGCGTTTCCTAAACAAGATAAAGTGGTTGTCGAAGGTGTGAACATGATCAAAAAACACCAAAAACCTTCTCAAGCTGCTCCTCAAGGTGGGATTGTTGAGATGGAAGCGCCACTTCACGTTTCTAACGTGATGGTCATCGACTCTACTGGTGTAGCTGGCCGTGTTGGCTACAAAGAAGTAGACGGAAAAAAAGTCCGTGTTTCTAAAAAAACCGGTGAAGTTTTAGATAAATAAAAAGTTTAAGGAAGGAGGGTCTTACTGAATGAACCGCCTAAAAGAAAAATATCTTAAAGAAGTAACTCCATCATTGATGGAAAAATTTAACTATAGCTCTGTTATGCAAACACCTAAAGTTGAAAAAATCGTCATCAACATGGGTGTTGGTGATGCGGTATCAAACGCTAAAAACTTAGACAAAGCAGTTGAAGAACTAACTTTGATCACTGGACAAAAACCAATGATTACAAAAGCTAAAAAATCAATCGCTGGATTCCGTTTACGTGAAGGAATGCCAATTGGAGCAAAAGTTACCTTACGCGGAGAAAGAATGTACGAATTTTTAGATAAATTAGTATCAGTTTCTCTACCACGTGTACGTGACTTCCATGGTGTAAGTAAAAAAGCCTTTGATGGTCGTGGAAACTACACTTTAGGTATTAAAGAACAATTGATCTTCCCAGAAGTAGATTATGATTTAGTAGATAAAGTACGTGGTATGGACATCGTCATTGTAACGACAGCGAACACAGATGAAGAATCTCGTGAGTTGTTGACACAATTAGGCATGCCATTCCAAAAATAATTAAAGGAGGCGAACTACGTGGCTAAAAAATCAATGATTGCTAAAAACAAACGTCCTGCAAAACATTCAACACAAGCTTATACTCGTTGCGAACGTTGCGGACGTCCACATTCAGTTTATCGTAAGTTCCATCTTTGCCGTATTTGCTTCCGCGAACTTGCCTATAAAGGTCAAATTCCCGGCGTGAAGAAAGCTAGCTGGTAAAAAAGTAAATTCGCATAAGAAGGAGGTAAAAGTTCAATGGTCATGACAGATCCAATTGCAGATTTTCTAACTCGTATCCGTAATGCAAACATGGTTAAACATGAGGCTTTAGAAGTTCCTGCATCAAAAATTAAACGTGACATCGCTGAAATCTTGAAACGTGAAGGTTTCGTCCGTGATGTTGAATATATCGAAGATGACAAGCAAGGCGTGATCCGTGTTTTCCTAAAATTCGGTAAAAGCGGCGAACGTGTTATTACAAACTTAAAACGTATTTCTAAACCAGGTTTACGTGTTTATGTTAAAGCTGGCGAAGTGCCAAAAGTTTTAAATGGCTTAGGTATCGCTATTATTTCGACTTCTGAAGGTGTTGTCACTGATAAAGAAGCTCGTGAGAAAAACATCGGCGGCGAAGTTATCGCTTACGTATGGTAATCAAGTAGAATCTACAAGGAGGTGTCTTTAAGTGAGCCGTATTGGAAATAAGATCGTTGTGATCCCTGAAGGAGTAACTATCACTCAAGATGGAAACAACGTTACAGTTAAAGGACCAAAAGGGGAATTGACTCGTGAATTTTCTGCTGATATCAAAATGAATATCGAAGGAAATGAAGTGACATTCACTCGTCCAAATGACAGTAAAGAAATGAAAACTATCCATGGAACAACTCGTGCTAACTTCAACAACATGGTTGTAGGTGTTAGTGAAGGTTTCCAAAAAGGATTAGAATTAATCGGGGTTGGGTACCGTGCGCAAATGCAAGGAACAAAACTTGTATTGAACGTTGGTTACTCACATCCAGTAGAAATCACACCACCAGCTGGCGTGACTGTTGAAGTACCATCTAACACACAAGTAATTGTGAAGGGTGCGAACAAAGAAGAAGTTGGCGAATTAGCTGCGAACATCCGTGGTACTCGTCCTCCAGAACCTTATAAAGGTAAAGGTATTCGTTATGTTGGCGAATTCGTACGCCGTAAAGAAGGTAAAACTGGTAAATAATCGTTTCGAAAAATTTCATAGAAGCCAGCAGCAGGAAAAAAGGATTTTGCTGAAGTATTTCTTCATTAAGAGAGAGTTTACTTGTGCCGCAGCTTCTATTTTTTCAAAACTGATCATTTCTACTGTCTGACAGTAGAAAAATAAAAATAAAGAGGTGACAATTGTGATTACAAAACCAGATAAGAACAAAACACGTCAAAAGAGACACCGTCGTGTACGTAACACTATCTCTGGTACTGCTGAGCGCCCACGCTTGAACGTTTTTCGTTCTAACAAAAACATCTACGCGCAACTTATTGATGACGTAGCGGGTGTAACGCTAGCAAGTGCCTCTACCTTGGATAAAGAAATTTCAGGTGGAACAAAAACAGAAGCAGCACAAGCTGTCGGTAAATTAGTTGCTGAACGCGCAGCTGAAAAAGGCATTAAAGTCGTAGTCTTTGACCGTGGTGGATACCTTTACCATGGCCGTGTGCAAGCTTTAGCTGAAGCTGCTCGCGAAAATGGACTAGAATTTTAGAAGAAGGAGGAATACCATTCATGGTTTATATCGATCCAAAACATTTGGAATTAGAAGACCGCGTTGTTGCAATTAACCGTGTAACAAAAGTTGTTAAAGGTGGACGTCGTCTACGTTTTGCTGCTTTAGTTGTTGTCGGTGACAAAAACGGACACGTAGGATTTGGTACTGGTAAAGCACAAGAAGTACCTGAAGCGATCCGTAAAGCAATTGAAGATGCGAAGAAAAACTTAATTGAAGTACCTATGGTTGGTTCAACAATCCCACACGAAGTAATTGGTGCTTTTAGTGGCGGTAGAATCCTAATGAAACCTGCTGTTGAAGGTTCTGGGGTTGCTGCTGGTGGACCAGTTCGTGCCGTATTAGAATTAGCAGGGGTAGCAGATATCACTTCTAAATCTTTAGGCTCAAACACACCAATCAACGTTGTTCGCGCAACTGTTGAAGGTTTGAAACAATTAAAACGTGCTGAAGAAGTTGCAGCTCTACGCGGCAAATCAGTGGAAGAATTAATCGGATAAGGAGGACAAACATAATGGCTGAATTAAAAGTAACTTTAAAACGCAGTATTATCGGACGTCCTCAAAACCAACGCGATACTGTTAAAGCGTTAGGTCTTACAAAGATTAACAGTTCTGTGGTTAAGCCTGCTAATGAAGCAATCAAAGGCATGATCAACACTGTTTCTCACTTAGTGGACGTTGAAGAAGTTTAATTAAACAAATAAAATAAGAATTAGGACAATTAAGGAGGTGCCAAACCTATGAAACTTCATGAATTAAAACCCGCTGAAGGTTCACGCCAAGTACGTAACCGTGTTGGTCGTGGTACTTCTTCAGGTAACGGAAAAACTGCCGGACGTGGTCAAAAAGGACAAAAAGCTCGTTCAGGCGGTGGTGTACGTCTAGGATTCGAAGGGGGACAAACACCATTGTTCCGTCGTTTACCAAAACGTGGATTTACAAATGTTAACCGTAAGGACTACGCAGTCGTTAATTTAGATGTCTTGAATCGCTTTGAAGACGGAGCTGAAGTAACTCCTGTTGCTTTAGTAGAAGCTGGAATCGTGAAAAACGAAAAAGCTGGAATCAAAGTTTTAGCTAACGGAGAATTGAACAAAAAGTTAACTGTGAAAGCAGCTAAATTCTCTAAAGCAGCACAAGAAGCAATCGAAGCGGCTGGTGGCTCTGTTGAGGTGATCTAATGCTTAAACTATTAAAAGACGCTTTTAAGGTCAAAGATATTAGATCGAAAATCCTTTTTACTGTATTTGTTCTCTTTGTTTTTCGTTTAGGGGCACATATCACTGTTCCCGGCGTAAATGCAAGCTCATTACAAGATCTATCTAGCTTACCGTTTTTCAACATGTTGAACTTGGTAAGTGGTAGTGCAATGCAAAACTTCTCGATCTTTTCGATGGGGGTTTCGCCTTACATTACTGCTTCGATCGTTATCCAATTATTACAAATGGATATCGTGCCACGTTTTGTGGAATGGTCGAAACAAGGTGAAGTTGGTCGTAAAAAGTTGAATCAGGCAACAAGGTATTTGACATTAGTATTGGCATTTATCCAATCTGTCGGTATCACAGCAGGATTTAACCAATACGCTCAATTAGGTTTTGTCAACAATCCAAATGTCTCTACTTATGTAACGATCGGTTTGATCTTAACTGCAGGAACGATGTTTGTTACTTGGTTGGGTGAACAAATCACTGAAAAAGGTATTGGTAACGGTGTGTCAATGATCATCTTTGCAGGGATCATTTCAAGATTACCGGAAAGTGTACGTGAAATTTATGAAGATTACTTCGTAAATATCAATTCTTCCGATATCTGGAGATCTGCGATTTTCATTGCCATCTTACTAGTTGCGGTTCTAGCAATCGTGACATTCGTAACATTTTTCCAACAAGCTGAACGTAAGATCCCGATTCAGTACACAAAACGTATAGCAGGTGCGCCAACAAGTAGTTATCTACCGTTGAAAGTAAATGCTGCTGGGGTAATTCCGGTTATCTTTGCAAGTTCATTTATTGCGACACCAAATGCTGTGTTACAAGCGTTAAGTGGCCGATTCGGATCTGAAAACTGGTATAAAATAATGATGGAGATCTTTAACTATAATACGGTGCCTGGCGCAACGATTTATACGGTATTGATCGTCGCATTTACATTCTTCTATGCCTTTGTTCAAGTAAACCCTGAGAAATTAGCGGAGAACTTACAAAAGCAAGGAAGCTATATACCAAGTGTACGCCCTGGTAAGGGGACTGAAGAGTATGTCTCAAGCTTATTGATGCGATTAAGTACAGTCGGAGCACTATTCCTTGGTTTAGTGGCATTATTACCAATCATTGCACAAATGATTTGGGATCTGCCACAATCAATCGGATTAGGTGGTACAAGTCTGTTGATCGTGATCGGTGTGGCTTTAGAAACTGCGAAACAGTTAGAAGGCTTAATGCTGAAACGTAAATATGTTGGCTTTATTGAGTAAGAAAGCGTGTTGAGGTTTTTCCTCAACACACGTTCTCACATTTATTAGGAGGGAAAGCAATGAACCTCATTTTAATGGGGCTGCCAGGTGCAGGTAAAGGAACACAAGCTGAAAAAATCATTGACGCTTATGGGATTCCTCACATCTCAACAGGAGATATGTTTCGTGCAGCTATCAAAAATGAAACAGCTCTTGGCCTGGAAGCAAAGTCTTATATGGATAAAGGTGCATTAGTTCCTGATGAAGTAACAAATGGAATCGTAAAAGAGCGTTTAGCAGAACCCGATACAGAGAAAGGCTTCTTATTAGATGGCTTTCCTCGTACAATCGAGCAAGCAGAAGCTCTAGATGCAATGTTAAAAGATTTAAATAAACAAATTGATGCTGTCATCGATATCCACGTGGGTGAAGAAGTCTTGGTTGAGCGTTTAGCAGGCCGCTTCATTTGCCGTAACTGTGGAGCAACTTACCATAAAATTTTCAACCCTACAAAAGTTGAAGACACATGTGATCGTTGTGGTGGGCATGAATTCTATCAAAGAGAAGATGATAAACCTGAGACGGTTAAAAATCGTCTGGCTATCAACATCAAAAATAGTGAACCAATCTTGGCTTATTATAAAGAACAAGGTTTGCTACACACTATCGATGGTGATCGTGAAATCGATGCTGTATTTACTGATGTCCAAAAAATCATTGAAAAATAGCACGATTGCCCGTAGCCGACTTGCATTAAGCAGTTACTCTTGTCAAGTTCAATAAATTATGATAGAATATGTCAGTCCGACTTCTAGAGAATCCTCTAGATGATCCATTTTGAGAATTTTGAGGTGGGAACTGCAGTTTCCGCCATTTTATCGTGTGAAAATGCGAAACAAGTACAAGGAGGTACTGTGCGTGGCAAAAGAAGATATGATTGAAGTCGAAGGTACAGTCGTCGAAACTTTGCCGAATGCAATGTTTAAAGTTGAACTAGAAAACGGACACCAAGTTCTTGCTACTGTTTCAGGTAAAATTCGTATGCACTACATTCGTATTCTACCTGGTGACAAAGTGACGGTTGAATTGTCTCCATATGATTTAAACCGTGGCCGTATTACTTATCGCTTTAAATAATTGTACTCCGTAAAACTACAGGAGGTATTATCATGAAAGTAAGACCATCAGTAAAACCAATGTGTGAACATTGTAAAGTAATTCGTCGTAAAGGACGCGTTATGGTGATTTGCCCAGCAAATCCAAAACATAAACAACGTCAAGGATAAATGGAGGTGCACTAAATATGGCTCGTATTGCAGGAGTAGATATTCCTCGTGATAAACGTGTAGTAGTTTCACTTACTTATATCTATGGTATTGGTAACACTACTGCGAAACAAATCTTAGCTAATGCTGGCGTATCTGAAGATGTTCGCGTTCGTGAATTAACGAATGAACAAACAGATGCTATCCGTGCAGAAGTAGATAAATTAAAAGTTGAAGGGGATCTTCGTCGTGAAGTGAACTTAAACATCAAACGCTTGATGGAAATCGGTTCTTACCGTGGAATCCGTCACCGTCGTGGATTGCCTGTTCGTGGACAAAACACGAAAAACAATGCACGCACTCGTAAAGGCCCAGCTCGCGCTATCGCTGGCAAGAAAAAATAATTCTTAAGTGAAGGAGGTTAAATCTTCATGGTAGCAAAAAAAGTGAATCGTAAACGCCGTGTGAAAAAGAATATAGAAGCTGGGATTGCACATATCCACTCTACATTCAACAACACAATCATCATGATCACTGATACTCACGGAAATGCTTTAGCGTGGTCATCAGCTGGTTCATTAGGCTTCAAAGGAAGCAAAAAATCAACTCCTTTTGCCGCTCAAATGGCAGCAGAAACAGCTACAAAAGCAGCAATGGAACACGGATTAAAAACTGTTGAAGTAACAGTTAAGGGACCTGGTTCTGGACGTGAAGCAGCAATTCGTTCATTACAAGCAACAGGTTTAGAAGTGACTGCAATTCGTGACGTGACTCCAGTTCCTCATAATGGTGCCCGCCCTCCAAAACGCCGTCGTGTTTAATGAGTGCCTCTCATTTTGAGTTCTATTAGTAACGTCATTGAACAAGACACTTTTCGTTTTGAAAGGGGTAAAGATAAGAATGATTGAGTTCGAAAAACCAAGAATCGCAAAAATTGATGAAGAAAAAGATTATGGCAAGTTCATCGTTGAACCTCTTGAAAGAGGGTATGGGACTACTTTAGGGAATTCCCTACGTCGTATTTTATTATCTTCTTTGCCAGGTGCTGCCATCACTAATATTCAAATCGATGGTGTACTGCATGAATTCTCTACCATCAAAGGTGTTAGAGAAGACGTCACTCAAATCATCTTGAACATTAAAGGTTTAGCACTGAAAATGTATGGTCAAGAAGAAAAAACCCTTGAAATCGATATTACCGGACCTGCTACAGTAACTGCTGGCGATATTATCGTTGATAGTGAGGTAGAAATTCTTAACAAAGATATGTACATCTGCAGTGTATCTGAAGGTGCTACGTTCCATGCTCGCCTAACGGTGAAACCAGGACGTGGTTATGTTCAAGCAGATGAAAACAAAAAAGAAGACATGCCAATTGGTGTTCTTCCCGTCGATTCAATCTACACGCCTGTACGTCGTGTCAACTACCAAGTAGAAAACACACGTGTTGGACATCGTGAAGATTTTGATAAATTGACAATGGAGATCTGGACAGATGGTTCAATCGAACCATTGGAAGCAATGAGTTTATCTGCAAAAATCATGACTGAACATTTAGACATCTTTGTCAACCTAACTGATGAAGCGAAAAACGCTGAAATCATGGTCGAAAAAGAAGAAACACAAAAAGAAAAAATGTTAGAAATGACGATTGAAGAATTAGACTTATCTGTTCGCTCTTATAATTGCTTAAAACGTGCAGGAATCAATACTGTACAAGAACTTACGAATAAATCTGAGCCAGAAATGATCAAAGTCCGTAACTTAGGACGTAAATCATTGGAAGAAGTTAAAGCAAAATTGCATGACTTAGGTTTAGGTTTACGTAAAGAAGATTAAACCTTTTACGAAGGAGGGAAACCAACGTGAGTTATCGTAAACTAGGACGCACATCTAGCCAACGTAAAGCGATGTTGCGTGATTTAACAACTGACTTATTAATTAATGAACGTATTGTGACTACAGAAGCTCGTGCGAAAGAAGTTCGCTCAACTGCTGAAAAAATGATCACTTTAGGCAAACGCGGAGACTTACATGCACGTCGTCAAGCTGCGGCTTTCGTACGTAATGAAGTTGCTAGCGTGCGTGAAGAAAATGAGGAAATCGTTATCGAATCAGCTTTACAAAAGTTATTCAACGATATTGCACCTCGTTATGCTGAACGTCAAGGTGGCTACACTCGTATCTTGAAGACAGAACCAAGACGCGGAGACGGAGCACCAATGGTTGTCTTAGAACTTGTCTAAAATCACACTAATAACATCACTTTATGGATGATTCTTTTAGAGTGTTATGATGTTGGAAGTTACTTATTCCGAGTCTAGCTCAGCGCTGCTCCCCAAGCGATTCGTTTGGGGAGTATGCACTCATCATAAAGTGTTTTTTTGTACCTTCAATTAACTGTCAAGACAGTCTTGAGGGTATAAAAAAACATTTTAAAAATTAGAAATGATTGAAAACTAAGCAGTTTTTTGATAGGGTTAATAGGAACTTTAGGATGAAGAGGGAGTACTTATGGAGCCGATTATTGAATTAGGAAAGATTAATTACAAATACCAACCAGAAGATTTACGACCAGCATTGAAAGATGTTTCTTTTACGATCAATAAAGGAGAATGGATCGCGATTATCGGGCACAATGGTTCTGGTAAATCAACGCTTGCAAAAACGATTAATGGCTTACTCCTTCCTGAGTCTGGGACGGTCAAGGTTGGTAATCAAATACTAAATGAAGAGAATATATGGATGATCCGCCAAAAAGTCGGCATGGTCTTTCAAAATCCGGACAATCAATTTGTTGGGTCAACAGTAGAGGATGATGTGGCCTTTGGTTTAGAGAATCAAGGCATTCCTCGAGAAGAAATGATCGTTCGAGTGAAAGATGCTCTTGGAAAAGTTCGAATGTCTGATTTTGCGACAAGAGAACCGGTTCGTCTTTCCGGTGGACAGAAACAACGTGTGGCGATTGCCGGTGTTGTAGCCCTCCGACCAGAAATCATCATCTTGGATGAAGCAACAAGTATGTTAGATCCTGAAGGTCGTGAAGAAGTCATCACAACGATCAAAGAAATCAAAGAGGAAAGTCAACTGACCGTTATTTCAATCACGCATGATATTGATGAAGCAGCCAATGCAAATCGTATTTTCGTGATGAAAGAAGGCGAACTAGTGAATGAAGGCACACCGAAGGAGATTTTCTCTGCCGGACCTGAACTAATCAATCTAGGGTTAGATTTGCCTTTTCCTGAAAAACTAAAAAGTGCCTTGAAAGAACGTGGCATTGATGTGCCTAAAGAATACATGACAGAAGAAAGGATGGTGGATTGGTTATGGACATCCGTTTTGAAAAAGTAAACTTTACGTACCAACCGAACACACCATTCGAGCAACGAGCTTTATTTGATATTGACTTGTTGATCAAAGAAAATAGCTACACTGCATTAGTGGGTCATACTGGAAGTGGGAAATCCACCTTACTTCAGCATTTGAATGCGTTGATCAAACCGACGGAAGGAACCGTCAAAATCGGCGATCGTCAGATCAAACCAGATACCGATAATAAAAATTTGAAACCGATTCGAAAAAAAGTCGGTATTGTTTTTCAATTTCCAGAGGCACAGTTGTTTGAAGAAACGGTCGCAAGAGATATTGCGTTTGGCCCAAAAAACTTTGGTGTAAGTGAGGAAGAGGCGACTCTACTAGCAAAGGAGACCTTAGAACAAGTCGGCTTAGATGAGACGTATTTAGAACGCTCGCCTTTCGAGCTGTCAGGTGGTCAAATGCGACGTGTAGCGATTGCCGGTGTTCTAGCTATGAAACCCGAAGTTCTCGTCTTAGATGAGCCGACAGCTGGGTTAGATCCACAAGGAAGAAAAGAAATGATGGATATGTTCTGGCGGTTGCATAAGGAACAGCAAATCACGATTGTTTTAGTCACCCATTTGATGGATGATGTGGCAAACTATGCCGATTTTGTTTATGTATTGGAGAAAGGTCGCATTGTTAAGTGTGGAGAACCAAAAGAAGTCTTCCAACACCTTGAATGGTTAAAAGAACGGCAGTTAGGCGTACCAACAGCCACTGAGTTTGCAGAGGAACTACGAGTAAAAGGCATTCATTTTAATGAATTGCCGATCACCGCAGACGCATTAGCGGACCAATTGGTCAAACTGGTGGGAGGTACTGCTCATGATGAATAAATTGATTTTTGGTCGTTATATGCCTGGCGACTCATTTATCCATCGGTTAGATCCACGTGCAAAGTTACTAGCAAGTTTCTATTTTATTGGCATTATCTTCTTAGCCAATAACTGGCAGACATATGCCTTATTAGCGGCGTTTACTTTATTTGCTGTTTTCTTGTCAAAAGTAGATATCAAATTCTTTATTCGAGGCATCCGTCCGTTGATCTGGTTGATCCTATTCACTGTAGGATTACAAGTACTGTTTACAAGTGGTGGAGAAACGTATTGGAGTTGGGGGATTTTCAATATCACTCAATTTGGTGTAATGAACGGGCTATTCATTTTTTGTCGGTTTGTTTTGATTATTTTTATGTCTACTTTATTGACACTGACAACGCCACCTTTAGAATTATCCGATGCGATCGAATATTTGTTACGACCATTGAAAGTTGTTCGCTTTCCAGTGCATGAAGTATCATTGATGCTTTCGATCGCTTTACGTTTTGTGCCGACATTGATGGACGAAACCGAAAAAATCATGAATGCACAGCGCGCACGTGGTGTTGACTTTGGCGAAGGAAGTCTAGTGCAAAAAATGAAAGCGGTGATTCCTTTACTGATTCCGCTATTTGTCAGCAGTTTCAATCGTGCGGAAGATCTGGCTACAGCGATGGAAGCAAGAGGCTACCAAGGTGGAGAAGGTCGGACAAAATACCGTATCCTTCACTGGCACTTACAAGACACTGTTGTTATGGTTGCTTTTGGGCTCATGACCATCCTACTAGTGTTTATCCGTAGCTAAACCTATCAAAGATGAATGAGAACAGGGGAAGATGAATGGTACGCTATAAAGCAATCATTGCCTATGATGGTACCCAGTTCAATGGTTTTCAGAAACAACCTAACGGACGAACGGTCCAAGAAGAACTGGAAAAAACCTTAAAAAAGATGGCAAATGGAAAAGAAATCACGATTTTCGGATCTGGACGGACAGATGCAGGGGTTCATGCAATCGGGCAAGTCATCCACTTTGATTATCCAGAAGAGCGACCTTTGGAACGTATGCGTTTTGGATTAGATACGCAGTCGCCAGAAGATATTGCAGTAAAAAGTGTGGAGATTGTGCCAGAAACTTTTCACGCACGCTATCTAGTGAAAGAAAAAACCTATCAATTCAAAGTAGATATCGGAAAACCACGTAGTCCCTTTCGTAGACACTATGCGAGCTATTTTCCTTATCCAATAGATGTAGCAAAGATTGAACGAGCATTGCCTGATTTACTTGGTACGCATGATTTCACTTCATTTTGTGCTTCTGGAAGTTCCGTTGAGGATAAAGTACGGACTATCTATGAAGCCAGCTTACAGGTCAATGAAGCAGGCGATGAGTTGACGTTTACATTTCGTGGTGATGGCTTCCTTTATAAAATGATCCGTATTTTAGTTGGTACGTTGTTAAAAATAGGCAACGATCGTTTACCAGAGGATTGTCTGCCGGAACTCATTGCAAAAAAAGACCGCAATGCAGCGGGTCCGACTGCTCATCCGGAAGGGTTATACCTATACGAAGTAAAATATGAATAGCATACAAGAAAAAAGCGTTTCGGCAATCACCGAAACGCTTTTTTTATCTTGTACGACGACGTTCACGTCTTGGACGGTGATCATCGCTTTCGTTTATAGGATCAATGACGCCGCGAAACGACTGACGTCTACGAAGGTACCATAGATACAAGATAAAAAAGGAAATACATCCAATAAAGAGAAGTAATCCAGGAATGAATCCTTTTGGCATGTAGCTAAAAGTAATCGTATGTTCACCTTCAGGAACTTCCACCATCAAAAAGGCATCTTGGAATTTCTTCACAGGGACTTTTTCGCCATCGATTTTAGCAGTCCAACCACCATCATAAGGGATAGTCGTGACTACCATCGTTTTTTCAGTCGCATGAACGGTTCCTGTAGCTGTTCGACCGGTAGTAGTCATCTCTACGCTATTATTTCTGATCTGGTTGATTGCGGCTTGATATGCCACGACATCAAGTCCGACCACTTGAGGTTCCATAAAGCTAACTTCTTTGGTCCCATAGAAGCTTGCAGTGAAGGTAACCGTTGTGTCTTGCGGATAATATCCTAAATCATAATATTGACCAGTAATGTTAATTTGAGATTTTCTAGATACACCATTGACAGTAATAGTTGCTGTAGAGCTTTCTAATTGTGCGAAATTCGTTGGAAACAGGCTGAGATATGCTTGGGTATTCGCAGGTACTTGGACTTCCCAAGTCAATTCTTTTGGTTGATTATTCGCTGTTTCACTATAAGTGACCCCATTTGTCGTTGTTGTGATCTTCGTGTTCTGTTGACTTTTTAGGGTTGGTTTGTAAAACGTAAAGAATGATTGATTCAACCCAGAAAGAGCATTCATCAAATTTGTTTGACTGGTTAGATTATCACCTATCGGCTGTTCGATCTTATTGATCGTCAAAGGTGCTTTAAAGGCTAATGGCACAGCATTACTATTTTCGTACAAAGTATAGTTGTCCGTTTGTTCGACGGATTGGAAGCCGTATTTATTAAAACTACTGTCGTTTTTAGCAATATTGTATTTGATTCCCGTAAATCCATCCATCAACAAGGTATTATTATTGTAGCGAATGTTCAAATTTGTTCCTCTAGAACGGAATCCTAAAGTATCCAAGTAAGAGGAAGAGTTTCGATTTCTGATTGAGGAGAACATACTGATTCCACTATAACCATAATTGATCGAATCATTCGGTGAAACAGGATCAAGGTTTTCTAATCGATAAAACGTATCGGAATCCTTTTTCGAGGCATCAACTAACGTTTTGATCTCAGGATAAGGTTCGGTATACAAACTTCTTGAGGCATAATTCCAATCATCGAGAATGCCATGTATCATACTGTTAGTATTGACTGCGGCTTCTGCTGTCATCAATAGTAACAGAAGAATACTCAAACGTTTCAGATCAAATGGGTGTTGTTGGAATAAACCAATCGTCAATGCGTAGAGTGCTAAAAAGACTAATGTCAAAACAAAGGATGTGAGCGTGACATACGTGTAACTGCCATCTGGTTTGATTCCCCAAGCTGTAGCAAAAGCAGCCGCTAGTACAATAATGACGCCTAGCAATCGTTTATGATCCTTCTCCTGTAACTGTTCCCAACTATGGGCTGCTAACAAGAGTACGAGAAACGAAAAGAGATAGGCATAACGGAATAAGAACATATTTGGTGCGTGCATCCCATGCCAGAATAAATTCAAAGGGACGAAATAGAAGCTAGCAATCAAGATCGTGAATAGCCCACCGAACAACAATTTATTTTTCAAGGGGAATTTGCGACTGACAAAATACAAGAGGCATAATGCTAAAGGAAACAATCCAGCATAGATAAACGGGATCGATCCATATTTCGTCGTGTCATAAACTCCCACCATGTTTTTCATCAATAAATCTAAATAAGAAGTTGCTTCCGTCTTCAATGAAGTGATCTGCGTCAACGCTTCGCCATTGGCACGTAGATCGAGAATGGCAGGCAGGATGATCACCATCGATGCACCTCCTGCTAATAAAGAGGTGATCCCATAAGGTAAAATCGTTCCTTTGTACCTCCGCCAATTCGTCAGTAGTCGTGTAACAAAGTATAAAAAGGAGAAAAGCCCGACCATGAAGCCCATATAAAAACTGGATAAGAACAAAAGCAAGTAACTAACAAACAATAAAATAGGTTTCTTTTGATCCATCACACGATGGATGCCTAAAATGATCAGAGGAAGATAGATAAAGGTGTCTAACCACATGATGATCTCTGAATGGGCAGTGATAAATGAAATCGACGCATAACTGATACTTAATGCGACTTGCCCCCAATGAGGAATACGATAGGTACGTGCTAGAAACCAGAAGGATAAACCTGCTGAACCAACTTTTAGTAAGGTGATGAGATACAAGGCATCTGGCATCAATTGATTCGGGAACAATAAAACGAGTGGTGTGAAAAGTCCACCTAAATAATAAGAAATCAATGATAGATAATTTAAACCAAGTGAGGCATTCCACGTGTAAAAAATGCTTTGTTTCCCTAACAACATATTACGGAAGCTTGCATGAAAGTTTGAAAATTGTGAGAAAGCATCACTAGCCAAGATGCTCCGATCACTTCCTGGATAAATACCGATACTTAAATAAACCAATAAAAGAATCAGCAAAGGGATAAAAAAGCTAGCAGCTGCATAGCGGCCGTTTTCTTTTAAGAATTTTTTCAATGTTTTTTTCATTACAATTCAGTCACCAAATTTCTATTTGAAGTTATAATTAGTTTATCACATTCATGATTTTACTTGCTGAAAATACAACCAAATTCATAAAAAAATTACATTTGGAATTAAATAACATTCGTGAGTTAAAATTACATTTACATCAAGAAAATAGCACAAAATAAGAAAACACTTTATACTTTAAAATAAAGTGTTGACAGGCGTTTGCAAATACGTTATGTTTTATTTGTAACAATTATAAAAAAACATATACTTATCACTATCTGAGAGGTAGTGGCACATAAAAGAAGACTTAAAACAATTATCTGGGTGATTGATTGTTTTAAGCCTTTTTTATTTTTTCTTCTTAAGTTTCATGTAGTTGAGGAAATGTCTCACATTTGATAATGATTTGCAAAAAATAAAAACCGTTCATTTTGTTGAACGGTTCAAATCATTTTATTCAATTATACGCGTTCAACTTTTCCTGATTTCAACGCACGAGTTGACACCCAAACTTTTTTAGGTTTGCCGTCAATCAATACGCGAACTTTTTGTAAGTTAGGTTTAACTGTACGTTTTGTTGAGTTCATCGCATGTGAACGGTTGTTTCCACTTTTTGTCTTGCGACCTGTAAAGTAACAAACTTTTGCCATGTAAATTTCCTCCTTTGCCTTGATTTGGAGCAATAGTAACTTCAGCTCATACCAGAATAACATATCATATGGCGTAGGAATTTGCAAGCATATTTTCATAGAATTGATTGACATTTTCAGTGATTAATTGTAACGTGAACAAAGTCTTTTCCTAATTTTTTTCAATGGTTTTTGAGTACTTTAAGGGAACAACCTTTTATTTCGGTTGACGCTATGATAAAATGTGATAGTAGAAAAATGGGAATATTTTACCCGTTAAGGAGGCTCATTCATGGCTGTAAAAATTCAAACGTCAGCTGGAACCATTGAAATTACCAATGATGTCATCGCAACAGTTGTTGGTGGTGCCGCAACAGATGTATTTGGTGTTGTAGGAATGGCTAGCAAGAATCAAATCAAAGATAATATCACTGAAATTTTACGTAAAGAAAATTACTCAAGAGGAGTAGTTGTCCGCCAAGAAGCTAATGGGATCGCAGTAGATGTTTATACAATCATTAGTTATGGCACAAAAATTTCAGAAGTTTCTCGTAATGTCCAAGAAAAAGTGAAATATAACTTGGAGACTTTACTAGGTGTTACAGCCAATTCAGTAAATGTCTTCGTGCAAGGTGTTCGTGTACTGCCAGACTAGGCAGGAGACTTGCTGACTGTTCAGCAGTCGATCTGAAGGAGGATTATCTAGGTGAGTGTAACAGAAATTAGTGCAAGCCAATTCCAGGAAATGGTTCAGTCCGGTGCGAATCGGCTACAAAAAAATGCAGAATACGTCAATTCCCTAAATGTATTCCCGGTTCCCGATGGAGATACCGGTACCAATATGAATTTATCAATGACAAGTGGTGCAAAAGCCGTTGTCGATTCTACCTCTGAAAAGGTAGGAGAATTAGCAGCGCTGTTATCTAAAGGTTTATTGATGGGGGCAAGAGGAAACTCTGGGGTTATTTTATCTCAGTTGTTCCGTGGTTTTTCAAAACAAATCCCTGATGTGACTGTTTTGACAGCAATAGATTTAGCTGCAGCTTTTACTCATGGGGTCGAAACAGCTTATAAAGCAGTAATGAAACCTGTCGAAGGAACGATCCTGACAGTCGCAAGAGAAGCTGCCAAAGCTGGTGAGAAAAAAGCAAAATCAACAGATGATGTGATCGAAGTCATGACTGCGGTCGTTAAAGGTGGAAAACGTGCGTTAGCAAAAACACCTGATTTGTTGCCTGTATTAAAAGAAGTAGGCGTTGTAGATAGTGGCGGTCAAGGACTATTATTCGTATACGAAGGTTTTTTAACTGCGTTGAATGGTGAATACCAAGCAGACGAGGTCTATGAACCATCTCCTGCTCAAATGGACGATATGGTAAATGCAGAGCATCATCGTAGTGTGCAAGGTCAGTTAGCAACTGAGGATATCCATTATGGTTACTGTACAGAAATCATGGTGAAGATCGGTGAAGGTCCAACTGTAGATAGTACATTTGATTATGAAGAGTTTCGTAACTATCTAGATGGCCTTGGGGATTCCCTGTTAGTGGTCAATGACGATGAAATCATCAAAGTACACGTTCATACAGAAAACCCTGGGGAAGTCATGAATTACGGACAGAAATTTGGTTCCTTAGTGAAAGTCAAAGTGGACAACATGCGTTTGCAACACGAAACGATCTTAGAACATGATCAAGCCCCTTCAGCGCCGGTTGCACAAACGAAGCCTCGTGTACCTTACGGGATCGTTGCCATCGCAGCCGGGAAAGGTGTGCAAGAGTTATTTGAAAGTCTAGGAGCAAACTACGTGATCAGTGGTGGACAGACGATGAATCCAAGTACGGAAGATATCGTGAAAGCGATCAATGAAGTGAATGCAGATAAAGTCATCATCTTACCGAATAACAAAAATATCTTTATGGCAGCTGATCAAGCGGCTGAAGTGGCTGAACTTCCAGTTGCTGTTGTTCCATCAAAAACAGTTTCTCAAGGATTAACAGCGATGTTGTCCTTCAATGAACAAGCAACGTTAGAAGAAAATAAAGAAACGATGACAGATGTGCTTTCAAGTGTTGTCAGTGGTCAAGTGACACATGCGATCCGCGACACGATGATTGACGGAGTGAAAATCACAGAAGGTGATTTCTTAGGGATGATCGATGGGAAAATCGTGATCTCTAATCCAGATATCTTAGCGACATCACTTGCTACATTAGAGCAAATGATCAACGAGGATACTGAGATCGTCACGATATTAACCGGAGAAGACGGGTCTGCAGAACAAGCACAAGCATTTGCGGATCAACTGAGCGACAAATATCCTGAGTTAGAAATCGAGATCCATCAAGGAGATCAACCTGTCTATCCTTATTTATTTTCTGCTGAATAATACAGCCTGAAGCCAATAGATAAAGCAGAAAATCATTTGAAAGGATCTTCGGTCAACGATTCGCGAATCGTTGACCAAGTTCCTTTTTTTGTTAAAGGAGGGAAATCTTATGCGTTCGTTAGCAGATCCAGTCACAGTGTTGGCAGGTGTTGGTCAAAAAAGAGCGGATAGCTTGGCTAGCCTAGGCATCCATACAATCGAAGACTTGTTAACTTACTATCCTTTTCGTTATGAAGATATCCAAGAAAGAAATCTAAACGAAATCCAAGACCAAGAAAAAGTTACATTAAAAGGGTTAGTTGTCTCGCCGCCAGTAATGAGTCGTTTTGGCTACAAAAAAAGCCGTCTGCAGTTTCGAATGATGCAAGAACATGAAGTATTCAATGTTTCTTTCTTCAATCAGCCCTATTTAAAAGATAAAGTCATTTTATCTGAAGAAATCGCAGTTTATGGGAAATGGGATGCGAAACGTAAAGCACTAAATGGGATGAAGATCCTTGGTTCGCAAAGTCCAGATGATTTCTCTCCGATCTATCATGTCAACAAATCCATTCGCCAAACGACATTGGTCGATCTGATCCGTCGAGGGTTTAGTGAGTATGGTGATTTGATTGAAGAAAACTTACCACTATCTTTAATTGAAAAATACCGTTTGCTTGATCGTCCAACTGCTGTAAGAAGTATGCATTTTCCGCAAAATCATGAGGAAAATCATCAAGCCAAACGACGGATGGTTTTTGAAGAATTCTTTTTTTTCCAGATGCAGTTACAAGGACTGAAAAAAGCCGAAAAGTCTGAAAAGAATGGCTTAGAGATCCTTTATGATGTTGAAAGATTAAAACAATTTACGAAAAAATTGCCGTTTGAATTAACGATGGCACAAAAACGTGTCACTAATGAAATTTGCCGTGATCTCCGTAATCCACATCATATGCAGCGTTTGTTGCAAGGGGATGTGGGAAGTGGGAAGACCGTTGTTGCTGCGATTGCTTTATATGCGACAGTGACTGCTGGCTTTCAAGGAGCGTTGATGGTCCCAACAGAAATATTGGCGCAACAACATATGGAAAGTTTATCCCAACTATTTGACCCAAATGAAGTGACTGTTGCGTTATTGACCGGATCAACGAAAGCAAAAGAACGTCGCGAGCGATTAGAACGGTTAGAAAATGGGGAGATCGATATCGTCGTGGGAACACATGCACTGATTCAAGAGGGTGTAGCCTTCCAAAATCTAGGTTTAGTGATCACCGATGAACAACATCGTTTTGGAGTGAACCAACGAAAAGTATTGCGTGAGAAGGGTTGGCGTCCGGATGTGTTGTTCATGACGGCCACCCCTATCCCTCGAACCTTAGCAATTACAGCATACGGCGAAATGGATGTATCTGTGATCGATGAGCTTCCCGCTGGACGGATTCCGATCGAAACAAGATGGGTCCGAACACCTCAATTAGATAGCGTGCTAGAATGGACCTATAAAGAATTGCGCAGAGGGCATCAAATGTATGTGATTTGTCCATTGATCGAGGAGTCCGAAGCTTTAGATGTGAAAAATGCAGTGGAAATTTACGAAAAACTTCGTGAGTTATTTGCACCAGAATATGAAGTTGGCTTATTGCATGGTAAAATGAAGAATCAAGAAAAAGATCAAATCATGGAAACATTCAAAGAAAATCAACTCCAGATTTTAGTGTCAACTACAGTGATCGAGGTCGGTGTCAATGTGCCGAATGCAACGGTCATGCTGATCATGGATGCGGATCGTTTTGGCTTAGCGCAACTGCATCAGTTGCGTGGGCGTGTCGGTCGAGGAAGTGAGGCTTCTTATTGTATCCTCGTGGCAAATCCGAAAAATGAACTGGGTGTCGAACGAATGAAAATCATGACAGAAACCACAAATGGCTTTATCTTGAGTGAAAAGGATTTAGAATTACGAGGTCCTGGAGAAGTATTTGGCTTCCGTCAATCCGGGTTGCCAGAATTTGCGATCGCAGATCTAGTAACAGATGGGAATGTCTTAGAGGTTGCCCGTGAAGAAGCTGCGGCAATCTGGCAAATCAAAGACTGGCAGTTATTACCTGAATATCAACCATTAACAGCCAAGTTGCAATTAGGCGAACAAGATAATCGTTATTTTGATTAACAGATTATCAACACTTTCAAAATGATGACAAGGAGTGGAAATAATAATGAGAATTGCAGTAGATGCAATGGGCGGAGATCACGCACCACAAGCCATTGTGGAAGGAATCGCTCTAGCACAAAAAGATTTCCCTGAGTTGGAATTTGTTCTTTACGGTAAAGAATCAGAGATCAAGAAATATTTGGCAGACGAAACAAATATCACGATCGTCCACACTGACGAAAAAATCAATAGTGATGATGAGCCAGTTAAAGCGATCCGTCGCAAGAAAACTGCTTCAATGGTTTTAGCTGCACAGGCAGTTAAAAATGGGGAAGCAGATGCTATTTTTTCAGCAGGAAATACAGGAGCCTTGCTAGCAGCTGGCTTGTTTATTGTTGGACGCATAAAAAACATCGAACGCCCTGGACTAATGTCCACATTGCCAGTTATTGGCAAAGAAGGCGAAGGGTTTGATATGCTAGACTTAGGTGCAAATGCAGAAAACAAACCAGAGCATCTTTTACAATATGGTATTTTGGGGTCATTTTATGCGAGAAAAGTTCGTGGTATCGGACGACCTCGCGTAGCATTGCTCAACAATGGGACGGAAGAGACTAAGGGAAGCGAATTAACAAAACAAGCATTTGAACTCTTGCAAAATGAAACAAGCTTGAACTTCATTGGCAATGTGGAAGCGCGTGACTTACTAAATGGTGTGGCAGACGTCGTAGTAACCGATGGCTTTACCGGAAATGCAGTGTTGAAATCCATTGAAGGCACAGCGATGAATATGATGACCTTATTGAAATCTGCCATCTTGAATGAAGGCATCAAAGGTAAAATGGGGGCATTACTGCTAAAAGATGGTTTGCGCTCTTTGAAATCTGAAATGGACTATTCTAAACATGGAGGAGCTGTTTTATTTGGATTGAAAGCACCAGTTATCAAAACGCATGGTGCAACTGGACCAGATGCAGTTCGCTACACGATCCGTCAAATCCATACGATGCTTGAAACCAATGTTGTAGGACAACTGGTGGAACAATTTGAGAAAAAAGAGGACTAAATTTTCTACGAATTGACAAGCTGATGGAGAAAAAAGGGTGGACATTCCAAAAAATTGTCAGTAAAATTAGCTATGGTGAAGAAAACGTAGTAGTTCTAAGAATTGTGGGGGTGAAAAAATTGACGCGCGAAGAAGTATTTAATAAGGTAGCTAAAATCATTTCAAATCACTTTGAAATGGATACAGACAAAGTGACAGATGAATTGAACATTAAAGATGATCTGAAAGCTGATTCAATTAGTATCATGGAATTTGTTCTTGAACTGGAAGATGAGTTTGGTACAGAGATCTCTGATGAAGATGCTGAACAAATCGAAACAGTCGGCGGTGCCGTGGATTATATCAGCAAACACTTGAAATAAATTGAATAAATACACATCAACTGATGAATGAATTGGCGAAAGCCAATTTCAACTCAAGCCAAGAAGCCAGAAATAGTTTAGCTATTTCATGGTTTCTTGGCTTTTTCAATCATAGTTATTTAAATAAAAAGAGTTTTTTTAAAGAGAAGAATTATGTCACAACATTCGATAGAAAGAGGTAGTTACACAACATTTCTATTTCGTATATACTGTATAATTATGCTTTTTTAAAATGGGACACCTCTTAGGTTAAAACTGTTTTTCATATAAAAAGTGATTTTTGCAGATTTTTATAATGATTCTTAATTTATAAAAATAGTAGGATAAAGAGAAGGTTAGCCACATACCTCATTTTTTTTTAATCTTCTTTAGGAGCTGACATAGCTACGTAAGATTTTTCAGACAATTCTGGCAACAGTGTGAAATAATCTTGCAATATAAAACGGTTTTCTATATAATTATTAATAATTAATTACACACTCCTTAGAATGCTACTTATTTAATTTTTTTTTGCTAAGTTGTTATTCAGTGTAGGATTATTTTTTTTATTAAAAACTTCCATCGAGGGAGCAGAGAGGGGTATTCGATTGTCAGATAACCAATTATTAGATGTTCAGAACCTACACACAGGCTTCCGTCTAAAAGATGAATACTACGATGCAGTAGACGACGTTTCTTTTACTTTAGATAAAAACGAGATCTTAGCCATCGTTGGTGAGTCTGGTTGCGGGAAAAGTACGTTAGCTACAACGATTATGGGATTATTAGATCCTAACAATACAAAGATCACAGGGGAAATCATGTACAATGATTTAAATTTGATTGAATTAAATGAAACATTGTATAACAAGATCCGCGGAAATGATATTGGGATGATTTTTCAAGATCCATTATCTGCACTAAACCCTTTGATGAGAATTGAAGACCAAATCAAAGAAGGTTTGTCTTACCATACAAAAATGACTGCTGAGCAAAGACAAGCACGTGCATTAGAATTACTAGAACAAGTAGGGATTCCGAATCCTGCACGAGTTGGACGTCAGTATCCTCATGAGTTGTCAGGTGGGATGAGACAGCGGGTGATCATCGCGATTGCGATTGCATGTAAGCCACCGATCATTATCGCGGATGAACCAACGACTGCCTTGGACGTAACGATTCAAGCACAGATTCTTGACTTACTGAAAGATTTACAAGAAGAAACTAAAACTGGGATCATCTTGATCACACATGATTTAGGTGTCGTAGCTGAAATGGCGGATCGTGTTGCTGTGATGTATGGGGGACAATTTGTTGAAGTTGCAGGAGTCAAAGAGTTATTTGAAAATCCAAAACACCCATATACACGATCATTGCTAAATTCAATTCCACAAGAAGGAAATCACGAGGCAGAGTTACATGTGATTGAAGGTGTAGTCCCTTCATTAAAAAATATGCCACGAACAGGTTGCCGATTTGCGCCACGGATTCCTTGGATCCCAGCGAGCGCTCACGAAGAAAATCCAGTCTTACATGAAATCGCACCGAATCATATGGTACGTTGCTCATGTTATAAACATTTCCACTTTAGAGACGAAAAAGGAGAGGTGTAGATGTCAGAATTAATTACAATCAAAGATTTGAAAGTTCACTATCCTATTCGCAGTGGGTTTTTCAACCGAGTGACAGACCATGTCTATGCAGTAGACGGTGTCGATTTTATTATTGAAAAAGGAAAAACATACGGATTAGTTGGAGAATCAGGTTCTGGGAAATCCACAACCGGAAAAGCGGTTGTCGGTCTAGAAAAAGTGACTTCTGGCCAAATCATGTATGAAGGAAAAGACGTCACGAAAAGAAGTAACCGAAAAAAAATCGGCTACAACAAAGACGTCCAAATGATCTTTCAAGATTCAATGTCTAGTTTGAATCCTAAAAAACGAGTATTGGACATTATCGCTGAGCCGATCCGTAACTTTGAACGCTTGAGCGATCAGGAAGAAAAGAAAAAAGTCAAAGGCTTATTGGACATCGTTGGGATGCCAGAAGATGCGTTATACAAATATCCTCATGAATTTTCTGGTGGACAAAGACAGCGTTTAGGCGTTGCCCGAGCAGTAGCAACGAATCCTAAATTGATTGTTGCTGATGAACCTGTATCTGCCCTAGACTTATCTGTTCAGGCACAAGTATTGAACTTTATGAAACGCATCCAACAAGAATTTGGCTTGAGCTATTTATTCATCTCTCATGACTTGGGTGTCGTAAAACACATGTGTGACAACATCGCGATCATGTATAAAGGTCGATTTGTTGAAATCGGTACACGAGAAGATATCTATAATGATCCGCGCCACATCTACACAAAACGCTTACTATCTGCGATTCCACGCATCGATGTAGACAATCGGGAAATACAAAAACAAAACCGACGAAATGTTGAACGTGAGTATATCGAACATCAAAAAGATTACTACGATACAGCAGGTCGAGTGTATGATTTACGTACACTAACCACTACACACAAAGTAGCGTTGAAAGAT
Organism: Enterococcus mundtii; assembly: GCF_003957375.1. Classification (GTDB taxonomy): domain Bacteria; phylum Bacillota; class Bacilli; order Lactobacillales; family Enterococcaceae; genus Enterococcus_B; species Enterococcus_B spodopteracolus. The sequence goes on from NZ_CP025473.1 coordinate 107,017, forward strand.
GGAGGTGCTAGCTAATGTGGAAAACGATTCTACGAAGAGTTCTTTTGATGATCCCACAAGTGATCATTCTTAGTGTGTTGATCTTTATGCTAGCGCAAGCCATGCCTGGAGATCCGTTTACAGGATTGATCAACCCAAACCAAGATCCAGCTGTGATCGAGCAGATGCGTCAGGCAGCGGGCTTGAATGATCCTTGGTATGAACAATATTTCCGCTGGGTCGGAAATGCCTTACAAGGTGATTTTGGACAAAGTTTCTTATATAAGCGTTCGGTTTCCTCTTTGATTGGGGAACGAATCGTCAATACTTTATATTTATCTATTTTAACTGTTATTATTACGTACTTGATTGCTGTACCACTAGGTATGTTAGCTGGTCGATACCAAAATTCGATTTTGGACAAAGCTGTTGTTATTTATAACTTCTTCAGTTTTGCTGTTCCATTATTCATTTTCGGATTGATCATGTTGTTTGTTTTTGGCTATCGTTTAGGTTGGTTCCCAACAAGTGGTTCTCAGACTTTAGGTTTCCAGGGAGGATTTTTCGCTCAATGGATGGATCGATTGCAATACATTTTATTACCATCGATCACACAGGCCTTTTTAGCCACAGCAGTAACGATCCAGTATTTACGAAGTGAAGTCATTGATTCGAAATCCTTAGACTTTGTACGTACAGCTCGTTCCAAAGGGGTGCCGACAAACAAAGTATTCAGTCGTCACATTTTCCGTAATGCAGCATTGCCGATGGCATCTCAAATGGGGTATGAAATTACTTCATTGATTGCTGGTTCTGTCGTTATCGAAAAAATCTTTGGTTATCCTGGTGTCGGAAAATTGTTTATTGACTCAATCGGTCAACGTGATTATACCGTAATCACAGCCTTAGTCTTGATTTTAGGAATCGCAACGCTCGTCGGAACACTGCTGTCAGATATTATCATGAGCATTGTTGATCCGCGTATACGAATCCAATAAAAAAATCAAACAGAAGGGAGAATCGATCATGAGTGATAAAAACAAAGAAGTTGCGCAAGAAAGTATCCCACCGATGGGTATACGAATGATTGCACGAGAATTCAAAAAAGATAAAGTAGCCATTTTTTCACTGGCTTTGTTAGTTGTTTTATTATTAGTTATTTTTATCGGGGCGATCTTTATTGATCAAGATAAAGTAATGTTTGTTAGTATTTTTGATAAGTATGCTGAACCTGGCGCCATCTCTTCTCAAGGATCAAAATTCCTTTTAGGAGCAGATGAAGGTGGACGTGATGTCTTCGGTCAATTGATTATCGGAGCAAGAAACTCTGTGATGATCGGTTTTGCGATTACGATCATTACGTCGATCATCGGAGTAGGGCTTGGAATTCTTTCAGGGTTTTATGGTGGGATCATTGATAACGTATTGATGCGTATTGTTGATTTTATTATGATTTTACCGATCATGTTGATCATTATCGTGTTTGTTTCGATCATTTCGCGCTATAACGTTTGGTCATTTATTTTTATCATGAGTGCATTTTATTGGGTAGCTAAAGCCCGATTATTCAGAAGTAAGACGTTATCAGAAGCTAGACGTGATTATGTCAGTGCTTCAAAAACGATGGGAACAAGTGATTTCAAAATCATGTTCCGTGAAATCATGCCAAACCTTAGTTCATTGATCATCACCAACTTAACAATGAACTTTGCGGCAAATATTGGGATCGAGACCACTTTGACTTTCTTAGGCTTTGGATTGCCAGCTAATGTACCTAGTTTAGGAACATTGATCGGTTATGCAAGTAATGGTGAAGTTTTAGTGAATCGACAATGGATTTGGTTACCCGCGTCAATTCTAATTTTAGTGTTGATGTTGAGTATAAACTACGTTGGACAAGCATTTAAGCGTTCTGCAGATGCGCGACAACGTTTAGGATAAGAGAAGTGAAGGGGGAAAATAGGATATGAAGAAAACGATTTTTGGATTTGTCACACTGCTATCTGTGGGAGCATTAGCAGCGTGTGGAAATGGCGGCGGAACTAGCTCGTCAGGTAATAATTCAGCAGATAATGGGGATAAAAGTGAATTGACTTTCCCATTAGCTACAACGAATAATGATGAAGCAATCGAAGATGGACAGTTAGATGTGGCAGTAGCAACAGACAGTCAGTTTAAAGGATTGTTCCAATGGGAATTTTATCAAGATGCCTTTGATGCAGCATTTATGGCGCCTTCACATGAACCATTGTTTTCAAATGATGATAACTTCACGATCACAAACGATGGTGCAGCCTCATTAGAATTAGATGAAGATGCAAAAACAGCAACAATCACACTTAAAGACAACGTAAAATGGTCTGATGGTGTCGATGTCACAGCAGATGATGTTATTTTCCCTTATGAAATCATCGGAAACTCTGAATACACTGGTATCCGTTACGATGATACATTCCGTAATATCGTTGGTATGGAAGAATATAACAGCGGTAGTGCAGATACGATTTCTGGAATTACAAAAGTAGATGACAAAACTGTTAAAATCGAATATAAAGAAATGAACCCAAGCATGCTTCAAGCAGGTGGTGGAATTTGGACATATGCAGCACCAAAACACACACTTGAAGGAATTGCTATCAAAGACATGGAATCAAGTGACCAAGTTCGTAAGAATCCTGTGACATTTGGTCCTTACTATATGAGTAACATCGTTGCTGGTGAATCAGTAGAGTTCTTACCAAATGAATACTACTGGAATGGTACACCACAATTGAAAAAAATCACAATGAAATCATTACCAACAGCAAGTGCAACAGAAGCATTAAATTCAAAATTATATGACATGATTTTCCAAATGCCAACAGATACGTATGACACATACAAAGATATCGCTGGTTATACGAATCTAGGACGTCAGCAAACTTCATACACTTACTTAGGTTTCAAACTAGGTAAATGGAATGCTGAAAGTGGAAGTGTTGAATATGATCCAAACTCAAAAATGGCTGACAAAGCATTACGTCAAGCAATGGGTTACGCGTTAGACAACACTGCAGTAGGCGAACGTTTCTATGCTGGTTTAAGAAGCAATGCGACTTCATTGATTCCACCAGTATTTGAATCATTCCACGATGCAGATCTAAAAGGCTTCACACAAGATCTTGATAAAGCCAATAAATTATTGGATGATGCAGGATATAAAGATGTTGATGGCGATGGTATCCGTGAAGACAAAGATGGTAACAAGTTGACAATCAACTTTGCGTCAATGGCAGGTGGCGAAACAGCACAACCATTAGCAGATTACTACGTACAACAATGGAAAGAGATTGGTTTAGATGTTCAATATACAACAGGTCGTCTGATCGAATTCAACTCATTCTATGATCGTTTGGAAAATGATGATCCAGAAATCGATATCTACCAAGCAGCTTGGAGCACAGGAACAGATCCAAACCCAAGTGGACTATGGGGTGCAAATGCAGCGTTCAACTACACTCGTTTTGAGTCAGAAGAAAACACAAAATTGATCAATGATATCAATTCAAGTGCAGCATTTGATGCAGATTACCAAAAAGAAGCTTACAAAAAATGGCAAGAATACGCATTTGAAGAAGCTTTTGCTATTCCAACATTGTTCCGTAACGAAGTATTACCAGTAAACGACCGCGTCAAAGATTGGAACTGGGCATATGATGCTGTCAATCCATGGGCTGTTGTATCTGTAACTTCCGATTCACGTTCATAATCAACAAATGATAAAACCGAATCAGTTCGAGATAGGATTCTCCTATTCTCGGCTGGCTCGGTTTTTTTAATAAGTGTAGGTCTGTGAAAGTTTTGTCACCATCAATCATTAATACATAACAAATAAACTATGGGTGTTTTTTAATTAGGAAAAACAAGGAAACATTTGTTTTTTGATAATGAAAAAAATATATAATAGATATGAGAATAAATGAAATAGGAGAGAGGGGAGGGTGCGTTTCATATATATACTTACTTTATCGACATTTTGAAATGCTAAATCAAAAATAAAACATACAAAGGAGAATTTTATGAAAAACAAAAAATTAGTTATTAGTGTTATGGAACTTTTGCTGGTATAGGAGTATTTGTCTCAATCGATCAAGTAAGTGCGTCAGAAATGAATGAACCTTTGATTATATCAAACTATGCAAATATATTTGATATGGATATTGTGCAAGAACAAGCAGTAATGATTCAGCAGAAAATCACAATGGCTACATTTTATGGTGGAGTAACCGGTGTTCCTGGATTTGGTACAGTATGGGGAGAATTTACGCCATCTAGTAGAAGAGTCACAGTTCAGGCGAAGGGAACAAAAACTGTTAATGTCACAGGAGGACCTAGAGTAGAAGTAAGAGCAGAAGCTCCACGTGCATTTACGGGAAATACCTCTGGATGGTGGTGGGCATAGAGATTTAAGAACCTAAGACAAATTTTTTATACAGTATTACCCGAGCTATATAGAGATTACTGCTACGGTCAGGTTGTTACTAGAAGTCAACAATCTCTTCAGTGATATCTCAAATACAGTTCGGGTATTTAAATATTTGAAAACATATTTTAGGTCCTTTTTTTCTTTCATTATGAAAAAATCTATCGAGGGTTATTTATAGTTACAGTGTTAAGTTTCCTTTGTATCAGTCTGTCGTTGGGGATTTGGAATTTGATGGCTCGATAACTATTGAGATGCTAAGGCTGCTTGGATATGAAGAAGAGGCAGAAAACTTTTTGGATATTGAAAGAACAATCTTGGGCGATCATACATAAATTAGTTTGTCGATTTAACAAGATGCATTAATCAGATCAGATATACTTTAACACCTATAAAATCTGATGTTGTTACTTATTTTTTTAGATTACATAGAAATGAAAAAGAGCAAGATTTGTTCAGTGCTTATATTGTAATGAAAGTACTCCTATTAAAATATTTGGACATTGTTTAAATATACGTGTGCTAAATTATACTGACTGAATAATCGCTGATTCCAACTACAATTAATATAACTTTAAAAAGGCATTTTCTGTTTTTTGGAAAGTGCTTTTTTTGTTCTTTGATAAGTAATGAGCTGGATTTAGGAATATTACAAGGTTTAGTATACTTTTATGAAAAAGAATCTTCAACATGGTTTATAAAGCTTTTCATACCTTTTGTCTCAACCATTTCATATTTTATAAAAAACCAGTATAATAAGGAAGTATTGAAAAAATAGCCATAAAGGAATGTGGGAAATGGACAATCAGCTAACAAAAGAATTGAAAGAAAAGTATAGCATCGTTTTTCACGATTTAAACTTACTTGAACAAGCTTTTACCCATTCATCCTATGTGAATGAGCATCGCAATTTGCAATTGTCAGACAACGAACGTCTTGAGTTTTTAGGAGATGCTGTATTAGAGTTGATGGTTTCAGAATATCTGTATCGTTTGTATCCAGATATTCCGGAAGGAAAATTGACCAAAACTCGTGCAGCTATCGTACGTGAAGATAGTTTATCCAAATTTGCCAAGGAATGTCATTTTGATCAGTATATCCTGTTAGGAAAAGGTGAGGAGAACTCTGGTGGACGCACACGTCCAGCACTTCTTTGTGATTTGTTTGAAGCTTTTTTAGGAGCATTGTACCTTGATCAAGGATTTGACGCAGCACATGCGTTTATTGAAATGGTGATTTTTCCAAAGGTACGTGCCGGTGCTTTTTCCCATGAGATGGATCATAAAACAAGATTACAAGAAGTATTGCAAAAAGCAGGAGACGTGTTGATCGAATATCGTTTGATCAATGAAGAAGGTCCAGCACACGAACGTATTTTTTGGATCGAAGTATACGTTGATGATCGGTTGATTGGAACTGGACAAGGAAAATCGAAAAAACTAGCAGAACAAGCTGCTGCTGAGAATGCTTTAGCAGCACTAAGTAAGTGAGGGAAAGGCTTCGTGTATTTAAAACGCATTGAAATAGCCGGCTTTAAATCATTTGCAGATAAAACAATCATTGAGTTTGAAAATAGTGTCACAGCGGTCGTTGGACCAAATGGTAGCGGGAAAAGTAATATTACCGAGGCCATCCGTTGGGTACTAGGAGAACAGTCTGCGAAAAGCCTTCGTGGTGGGAAAATGCCGGATATTATTTTTGCCGGTTCTGATTCCCGTAAACAATTGAATGTCGCTGAAGTAACCGTCGTATTAGACAACTCTGATCATTACTTGCCACTAGAGTATAGTGAGATCAGTGTGACACGTCGTTACCGTCGAACAGGTGAAAGCGACTTTTTCATCAATAAACAACCTTGCCGTTTGAAAGATATCCAAGAATTATTTATGGATTCTGGCTTAGGGAAAGAATCATTTTCGATCATCTCTCAAGGAAAAGTCGAAGCGATTTTTAGTAGTAAGCCAGAAGATCGACGAGGGATTTTTGAAGAAGCAGCCGGAGTCTTGAAATACAAACAGCGCAAGAAAAAGGCGGAGCAAAAGCTTTTTGAAACAGAGGATAATCTAAGCCGTGTCCAAGATATCATCTATGAACTTGAAGAGCAATTAACTCCTTTGGCCGCCCAGAGTGAGGCAGCTAAGGAGTTTTTACGATTAAAAGAAACATTGACAAAGACGGATATCTCCTTAATGATTGCGGAAATCAAGGCTGCAAAAAAAGAGTGGGATGAACGCCAAATACAACTGGATCAGTTCAATCAATCGTTGACGTCATTAACGACGCAGATCCAAACGAAAGAACAATTATTAGCAGACAAACGCAAACAAAACAATCAAGCCGATCGCATGATCGAAAAAAATCAACAAACCTTGTTAGCCTTGTCAGAAAAATTGAAACAAACAGAAGGACAAAAAGAAGTATTACTTGAGCGAACGAAGCATACCCAAAAGAGCACAAAAGAATACCAAGCTTCTTTAACTGAAGTACAAGAAAAAGTGGCTCATTTTGAAGAATTAAAAGCGACTTTGACACGAGAAGTCAGTCAAAAAGAAGCAGAGATCCAACAGGCTGAAAAAGCACTGATGAGTACGCAACAAGAATTGGAGAAATACCAAAAATCAACAAAAGAATTGTTGGCAGAATTGCGCGATCAGTATGTTGATCTGATGCAAGAACAAGCAACTGTCGGCAATGAATTGAAGTACTTGGAGCGTCAATATGTCCAAGAGACATCTAAAAGTCAGCAAACACTAGCCAAACAATCTGAAGTGGAAGCTAATGTTGCGAAAATGTCCGCCAAGCAAATCGAATTGACAGAGCGACATGAAAAGCTACAGCAAGCTTTGAATGAGGTCAAAGCGTCACTTGAACTTGTGCAAACAAAAGGGAAACAAGCACAAAAGCGCTTGGCAAAAGAACAGCCTAAAATGTATCAACTGATGAACCAAGTCCAACAATTACGAGCACGTCAGAAAAGTTTACAAGAAATCCAAGAAAATTACTTTGGCTTTTATCAAGGTGTTCGTTTGATCTTGCAACAAAAACAACGTCTTTCAGGTATCGTTGGAGCGGTTGCTGAATTGATCGATGTTCCAGCGGATTATACATTGGCAATCGAAACAGCTTTGGGTGGTTCGGCGCAACATGTCATTGTTGAAAATGAAGGCGATGCACGTCAAGCCATCACTTATTTGAAACAACAAAAAGGTGGCCGAGCAACGTTTCTACCATTAACGACAATCAAGCCTCGTCAATTACCTGCTCATATTTTTGCACAAGCGCAAACAGTTGACGGGTTTATCGGGATCGCTAGCGAACAAGTGACTTATCCCGAACAGATCCAGACAATCGTCCACAATCTATTAGGGACGATTCTATTAGCAAAAGACTTAGCAAGTGCCAATGCCATTGCCCAACAGATCCGTTACCAGTATCGTGTGGTCTCGTTAGAAGGTGATGTCATGAATGCCGGTGGTTCAATGACTGGTGGGGCGACGAAGCGAGGCAATCAAGGAAGTTTATTTGCACAAAATCAAGAATTAAAACAATTGACTAGTGAGTTTCAACAAGCCGATCAGGAATTGCAAAGTCAAGAAAAGAAAGTCCAAGCATTGCAACAAGAAATCACGGTTTTGGCAGAAGAACAAGAACTTCTTCGAACACAAGGAGAACAGTTACGCTTTGAAGAACAAGAAGTAGCAAATCAACGACAAAATGTGGCCAACGAACTCACTCGTTTTGAAAAAGAACAGCAAATCTCAAGTTATGAAACGCGTGAACTGCAACAATTCATGGAGAATTATCAAAAACAACAGGCAGAGCTTTTGGCAAAACAGCAAGAACTCGAAATACAACGCCAAGAGATCGATACTGAAATCAGTTCATTGAGTCAAGAAAGTGACAAGATGGAAGAACGTCGCGCGCAGATCCAGGAAAAACAAGCACAGGAGCAAGCCTCATTAGCCGTATTGAAAGAGCAATTCAATCATTTACAGATCCAACTACGTGGCGCACGCGTACAAAAAAATGAGGCATTAGCCAAACAAGAAGGACTAGAACAACAACTGCATGCATTGACTGCGGACTTCTCTGATCACGAACTGACAGAAGAAAGTTTAGATCAACGAATCGCTGATTTAGCGACAGAAAGAGATCGCTTAAAAGCTTCTCTAGAAGACGCCAAACAGTCACGTGAAGAAATGCAAGCGACCATCGATGCGTTGGATGCCGACCTATTAGCTGAAAACCGTAAACAAAAAGAACTTTTGACAGAGCAGTCACAGTTAGAGGTCCAAAAGAATCGTGCGGAAATGATTTTGGATAATCATTTGAATTATCTTCAAATGGAGTATCAGATGAATTATGAAAAAGCTTGTGAAGCTTATGAAGAAACAACGGATGTAGCGAACAGCCGGGTAGAAGTTGCTTCGTTGAAACAACAAATCGATCGTTTAGGCCCAGTAAATCTGAACGCCATTGAGCAGTATGAGCAAGTGAATGAACGTCATACCTTCTTGGCTACGCAACGGGATGACTTATTATCGGCTAAGGATCAATTATTTGAAACAATGGATGAAATGGACGATGAGGTACGGACTCGTTTCAAAGAAGTTTTTGAAGCAATCCGTCAAGAATTCAAAATCGTTTTCCCAAATATGTTTGGTGGCGGTCGCGCAGAGCTTGTGTTGACTGATCCGACGGATTTGTTGCAGACAGGGATTGAAATCGAAGTTCAGCCTCCAGGTAAAAAACTACAAAGTTTAAGTTTACTTTCAGGAGGAGAACGTGCATTGACTGCTATTGCGTTGCTCTTTTCGATTATTCGTGTCTGCCCTGTACCGTTTTGTATCCTTGATGAGGTCGAAGCTGCGCTAGATGAAGCCAATGTCAAACGCTTTGGTCGCTATCTCAGCGAGTTCCAAGACGATATACAGTTTATTGTGGTGACGCATCGTAAAGGGACGATGGTTGCTGCGAATGTCTTATACGGTGTAACCATGCAAGAGTCTGGGGTTTCAAAAATCGTCTCTGTCCGTATGGAAGACATCAATGAAGAAGGAAGAATGAGTGAAACGAAAGTGTAGGGGACGAAATGATTAAATTAATCGCTATCGATTTAGACGGAACACTATTGAACGAAGAAAAGAAAATCTCATCTGAGAATAAACAAGCTTTGGCTCAAGCAAAAGCACAAGGGATAAAAATCGTTTTATGCACGGGGCGTCCTTTAGCAGCAATGGCTCACTATTTACAAGAATTAGGTTTAATCGAAGAAGGCGATTATAGCATTACCTTCAACGGTGGCTTAGTCCAGAAAAATGATACAGGTGAAATTATAGAGAAAAAAGCGATGTCTGTGTCTGATATCCATCGTCTTTATGCGTTGGCACAAGAACTAGACTTGCCATTAGACGTCTTATCAGATAATGTTGTCTTGCAATTACCTAGTGCGCCTCAAAAGCAATCGTTGTACAATGTATTAAACAGCTTATTGCAATTCCAACCAGCAGTACTAGCTGATATCACAGATGAGTTTGTGTTGAACAAAGCAGTCATTGCCTATGAGCAAGAAGAACTAGATGCAAAAATCAAGGACATTCCAAGCGCTTATTATGAGTCATATGAGATTATCAAAACGCGCAATGTTTTATTAGAATTTATGCCAAAAGGCGTTACTAAGGCATATGGCATTTCTTTATTAGCAAAAGATTTAGGACTTGAACGTAGTGAGATCATGGCAATCGGAGATGAGGAAAATGATCTACCGATGATCGAATACGCAGGACTTGGTGTAGCCATGGAAAATGCGGTGCCTTTTGTCAAAGAAGCCGCTGATCATGTCACGGCAAGTAACATCGAACATGGGGTAGCAAAAGCGATCCAACAATTTGTTTTAGTGTAAAGGAGGTATACTATGGGATTTTTTGATAAGATCAAACGAGCCTTTACTGGTGAAGAAGCACCAGAAGAAGTAGAAGTACAAGAGAAATATGACAAGGGTCTAGAAAAGACCCGTAAAACGTTCGGTGAACGAATGAATGAACTGTTTGCGAATTTCCGTACGGTCGATGAAGATTTCTTCGAAGAATTGGAAGAAACATTGATCGGTGCAGATGTCGGCTTTGAAACAGCCATCAAGATCACTGAAGCGTTACGCCAAGAAGTGAAGCTAAGAAACGCCAAGAAACCAGCTGAGATCCAAAATGCGATCATCGAAAAATTAGTTGAGCTTTATGAGCAAGAAGGCATCGATGAAGTCAATACATTGAATATTCAAGAAGAAGGCTTAACGGTGATCCTCTTTGTTGGTGTCAATGGCGTAGGAAAGACGACGAGTATCGGTAAATTAGCACATCAATACAAAACGGGAGGCAAAAAGGTATTGTTAGCCGCAGCAGATACCTTCCGTGCGGGTGCGATCGATCAATTAGTCGTTTGGGGAGAACGTGCAGAAGTTGAAGTGGTTCGAGGCAAAGCTGGTGGTGATCCTGCGGCAGTCGTTTACGATGCCATCGAAAAAGCTAAAGAACAACAAGCAGATATTTTACTTGTTGATACAGCTGGACGTCTGCAAAACAAAGTCAATTTGATGAATGAATTAGAGAAGATCAAACGTGTGATCCAACGAGAATTACCAGAAGCACCACATGAGATCTTACTTGTGTTAGATGCGACGACAGGGCAAAATGCTATGGTCCAAGCGAAACAGTTCAAAGAAACTTCTGATGTGACAGGGCTAGTTTTAACAAAATTAGACGGTACAGCTAAAGGTGGAATCGTCTTAGCCATTCGTAATGAATTGCACCTTCCAGTCAAACTTGTTGGTTTGGGTGAAGGAATCGATGATTTGGAAGCTTTTGATCCCAATGACTTTGTCATCGGTCTATTTAAGGGCTTATTGAAAGAAGAATAAAAAATATATGAGCATAAGTTCATCTAAAGAGCTTGTAACAAAGGTGTTCAACTTCAAGAAATAAAAAAGAAGCCACGGGAATCGTTCGTTAAATTTCCGTGGTTTTTCCTTTATTTTTGAAGAGGTTCCGTTTGTTTCAGGCTCTTTATTCTCCTTCCAATGGAATAGCGATATTTAAGGAATAATATTTCGAGTATAAATCAAAAATGAACCAGTGATTTTTTTGACTATCCTGTCTGGCTATGTGCTATCTTATTGTTCAGTTTGAAGTCATTTTCCTACAATATCAGCTGTAAAAAAAAAAAACACCCCCTTTTTTCTCATTTTAAAACAATTTCATTCTTTTTCTTGGCGGTTTTTACTATAATGTAACATATGAATTGGAGGACATTTAACCATGAACTATAAAGAATTATTATTGCATCCTCGTTCACTGCCGTTCATTAGTCAAGCTCGTTTTGGGGTTGAACGTGAAGGGCAACGTGTGAACTTCTCTGGAAAGTTGGCAACAACCGATCATCCTGAGATTTTTGGGGATCGTACGTATCATCCATACATCCAGACAGATTTTAGTGAAACTCAAGTCGAATTGATTACTCCGGTCACGGATTCTATCAACGAACTTTTCAAATACTTGGAAGCAATCTACGACGTTGCTTCACGCTCAATGGCAGATGATGAAATGATCTGGCCTTTAAGCATGCCTCCGGCTTTACCTGAAAAAGACGAAGAGATCATGATTGCGAAGCTTTCTAATTTTGAAGATGTCTTGTATCGTCGTTATTTAGCAAAGGAATATGGCAAACGCAAGCAAATGGTCAGCGGCATTCACTTCAACTTTGAGTTTGGTGATGATCTTTTACAATCCTTGTTTGTACAACAAACAGAGTTTACCGACTTTGCAGCATTTAAAACAGAATTATATTTTAAAACAGCACAGAACTTCTTGCGTTATCGTTGGTTGATCACTTATTTGTTTGGGGCGTCACCTCTAAGTGAAGACCACTATTTTGTAGGCAAGCCAGCACCAGCAGAACCGGTACGCAGTATTCGTAATAGTTCCTATGGTTATACGAACCATCCGAATGTCAAAGTATCCTATGCGTCAATGCAACAATATTTAACCGATATTGAAAAAATGGTGGAAGAAGGCAAGTTATCCGAAGAAAAAGAATTCTATGCACCGATCCGTTTTCGTGGTGGAAAACGTGTAGCTGATTTAGCAAAATCAGGTATTCGCTATATTGAACTGAGAAATATTGATTTAAATCCTTACGCACGTGTAGGGATCAGTCAAGCACAAGTTCAGTTTTTACAATCGTTCTTAATGTATATGCTATGGATGGAACATGATGTAGCAGTCGATGCATGGGTCGAAGAAGGCGAGCAGCGAAATGAACATGTAGCTTTAGAAAATCCTATGGATCAAACTGCTTTTTATGATGAAGGAATGCTGCTTCTTCAAGGAATGAAAGAGATGCTTGGAGCTTTAGGACAATCCGAACGCCTACCATTGATCGATGACATGATCGCACAATTGAATGAACCACGTGAAACATTGGCAGGCAAGATTTATCAGCAAGCACAACAAACAAGCCAGCATGACTTTGCTTATACTCTAGGAAAACAGTATGAAGAAGAAAGTCATGAACGTTCGTACCAATTAGCGGGATTTCGTGACATGGAACTGTCGACACAGATTCTGATGTTTGATGCGATCCAAAAGGGCATCGAAGTACAGGTCATAGATGAATCAGATCAATTTTTACGTCTGCAGCATCAAGAGCATATCGAATATGTGAAAAATGCCAATATGACAAGTAAAGACAGCTACATTGTGCCATTGATCATGGAAAATAAAACAGTCACTAAAAAAGTGCTAAAAGAGGCCGGATTCCGTGTACCTGAAGGAGCCGAATTTACTTCAATCGAAGAGGCTTTGAACGCTTATCCACGATTTGCAGAACAAGCCTTTGTTATTAAACCTAAATCGACAAATTACGGGTTAGGGATCACGATCTTCAAAGAAGGAGCATCTTTAGAAGATTACCATGCTGGTTTAGCTATCGCCTTTCGCGAAGATACTTCTGTACTAGTTGAAGCATTCATGCCTGGAACAGAATATCGCTTCTTTGTGATCGATGGGCAAGTAAAAGCCATCTTACTTCGAGTTCCTGCCAATGTTGTGGGTGACGGAAAACGAACGGTGGAAGAACTTGTCGCTGAAAAAAACCTAGATCCATTAAGAGGCAGTCACCATCGTGCACCATTGGAATTGATCCAGTTAGGTGAACTTGAGCAGTTGATGTTAAAAGAGCAAGGACTAACCATCCATTCTGTACCTGAAAAAGATCAAATCGTGTATTTACGCGAAAATTCCAATATCAGTACAGGTGGCGATTCAATCGACGTAACAGATGAATTTTCAGACGCGTATAAACAAATTGCACAGCAAGCAGTGGAAGCCCTAGGAGCGAAAATCAGCGGCATCGATTTGATCATTCCTGATAAAGATATTGATCCTCAAACAGATGACCAAGCCTACGGCATCATTGAAGCGAACTTCAATCCAGCGATGCACATGCACGTTTATCCATTTGCTGGTCAAGGCAGAAGACTGACAATGAATGTCTTAGAGCTGTTGTATCCTGAAGTGATCAACAGACAAAAAGAGGCTAAATAAATCATGAACTCGTAGGACAAAAAAATCATCCACATCACTAGATTTATCTAGTTTGTGAATGATTTTTTGTTTTGCCACAGCTACATACGAACGCTGACAAGTTTTGATTAAAAACACAAAAATTTAGTTTACCTTTAGAAATCACTTGAATAATCGCGTCCAAAAGCTTTTTTTCTTTGGGGCTTCCTTCTCAGGCTTTGTTGGATATTTTTCTTCTATGTCAATAACGGGCTCATTCACCGCTTCTTTGGTCGCAATCAGTAGACCAATGCTTTGTGGATCTTCGGAAACATGATCGTTTACAACTGTGAATTTCGTTTGATTTTTCGTTGCTAATTGGATGTATTGATTCTGGATCTCCAGAGGTAGGGTTCCGTTTATCAGAATAAATGCTTCTGGTCGTTTCTCGAGTTCTTTTAGGAACTTTTCTTTATTTGTCGGCTCATTCATTTCAGCAACGGTCATACTGAGGTAGCAACGTTCACGAAAGGTACCTAGGTATTTATGCTGTTCTTCTGGGTTGACCAAGGGCGTGCCATACATTCCTTTGTCCAAATGATTTTTCAATTCATCTGATGCCATCCAATTTCCTCCTTTGTTGTTTTAAGTCATTATAACATAGAGGGTGTGACTGAAGCGTTTTGATCTGAGAAGTAAGCTAGAAAATCAAAAAATTGTTTTTCATATTTTGTAATTTTCTAGCTTAGTGTTGAAGGTTAGCTTTTGGATCACGATTTAACCAGGTTGTGAGAAAGTCGTTTAGCTCTAAGCATTAAGGCAGAAATTGAGAAATAACTTCCCACATTTTTAAGGTCAGAAACAAAAAGGAATTTTATTTTTGTCCCGTACACGTACTCTCAAATTTGCATAGCTTGTTCTTATTTCATTAAAAAACGGTTGCTTTTGTTCAATGTTTCACTTAGAATAAGAATGAGAATCATTCTCAGTTAGTGAGGTAAAGGAAAATGCGCGTGGGACGCTTGATGGTTTTGTTAGTTATTTTAAGTATATGTTCGCTATTTATTGGCGTGTCTCGAGTTGAATTCATGGAGATTATCCGATTTGAAGGACAGAGTATGCAATTGTTGTTGGCGACACGTTTTCCGCGAACGATTTGTTTAGTACTGGTAGGGGCAACGAGTAGTATTTGTGGGTTGATCATGCAACATCTGACTCAAAATAAATTTGTCTCACCAACGACAGCTGGCACGATGGATAGTGCAAGATTGGGTATCTTAGTGGTGATGCTCTTTTTACCGAATGCTTCTTTGTGGATTCGTTCAGCAACTGCATTTTTATTTGCTTTTGCAGGTACGCTTTTATTTTTATCTTTTGCACGATTTTTTCCACAAAAAAATCAGTTGATGTTACCATTGATCGGCGTGATGCTAGGAAATATTATCGGGGCTGCTGCAACATTTTTCGCCTATCAGTTTCAGTTAGTACAAAACATGTCTTCATGGCTACAAGGAAATTTTGCAACAGTCATGCGGGGAAATTATGAATTACTGTATGTAACGATTCCTTTATTACTTATATTGTCTTTTTTTGCCTATCAATTTACGATCGTAGGCTTAGGTGAATCGTTCGCAGTGAATTTAGGGATGAATTATCGCAACATGCAACTATTAGGGATTGGCCTAGTTTCTTTAGCCAGTGCGATCACTTTGATCATGGTTGGGACGATTCCTTTCTTAGGAGTGATCATTCCAAATATCACAGCAAAGCTCTATGGGGATCAGGTACATAAAACATTAGGGATCACAGCCATTTTTGGTAGTATTTTTTTGCTTATCTGCGACATGATCGCTCGTCTTGTGATTTTTCCTTATGAAATCCCAGTCAGCGTCATCGTAGGTATCATAGGTGGTTTGATTTTCCTTTACTTGTTAGTAAGGGGGCGCAAGCATGGGTAAAAAGATCACTGGTCTATTTTTTATTTTGTCGCTACTCGTGATTGGCGTGACGATCGGCTATTTGACAATCAACACGTATGGTAATTGGGCTTTTGCATGGGCCTTACGAAGCAAAAAAATCATGGCGTTCATTTTAGTGGCATTTGCGACAAGCAGTGCGACCGTTATTTTCCAAACGATTACCCAAAATCAATTTTTGACACCTTCTGTGTTAGGGCTCGATTCCCTCTATGTACTTGTTCAAACCCTCCTCTTTTTCTTGATTGGTGGGGTGACGATGCTTCAGCAAACAGGTACAGGCTTTTTCTTAGTCAACGTGGCATTGATGGTTGGCTTAAGCCAGTTATTGTTTTTCTTTTTATTGCGAAAAGAAGCACCTAACTTATTCTTATTATTGATGACGGGGATGATTTTAGGGACACTTTTCAATAGTATCAGTACGTTTTTACAAGTGGTGATGGACCCGAATGAATATGATTTGTTGCAAGGGAAGTTGTTTGCTAGCTTCGGTAATGTCCAGACTGCCTATCTCCTACCTGCTGCATTGTTGATTGGCTGTTGTTGGGTGTTCCTTTTTTATAAAAGACATTTTCTGGATGTCTTTCATCTAGGGAAGGATCAAGCAACGAACCTTGGGATTGAGACAGAGCGTTTTCAATTTTCTATTCTTTGCTGTGTCAGCTTGTTGACAGGAACAGCCACTGCTTTGGTGGGACCAATCACTTTTCTTGGATTTATTGTTGCAAACGTCAGCTATCGTTTATTTGCAACGTATCGTCATAGTGTTTTACTACTAGGAAGTTTTTTGATTGCTTTCTTGTTTTTGACTGGGGGACAACTGATCGTTGAGCAAGTGTTTGGTTGGAACACGACGCTCAGTGTGGTTGTGGAGTTCACGGGTGGTATTTACTTTATTACAAAATTGATTCGAGAAAGGAAGGAACTGGGATGATCAATTTGAATAGTGTCGAGAAGTCTTACCAAGGAAAAACGGTCGTCGAGGCCTTGCAACTGGAAATCTCGGATCAACAATTGACAGCCTTTATCGGTCCAAACGGCGCGGGAAAGTCAACCGTTCTTTCCATGATCAGTCGCTTGATTCCTAAAGATGCAGGTGAGATCTACTTGGATCATAATGAAGTAAAAGCTTGGAAGTCCAAAGAGATGGCAAAAAAACTAGCTATTTTGAAACAATCCAATGAGATCAGTATGAAAATCACAGTCGAGGAGCTTGTATCGTTCGGGCGTTTTCCTTATTCGAAAGGAAAGCTGACAACGAAAGACCATCAGATCATCGAAGAATCACTCCAGCATCTAGGATTGGAAGAACTGAAGGACCAAACGATCGACACGCTTTCTGGGGGCAGTTGCAACGAGCGTATATTGCGATGGTTCTTGCGCAAGATACTGATTACATTTTGCTGGATGAACCACTCAATAATCTCGATATGAATTTTGCAGTACAAATCATGCAAATTTTAAAGCGCCTTGTACAAGAATTAGGAAAAACGATCATCATTGTGTTACACGATATCAATTTTGCGGCGAGTTATGCCGATGAGATCGTCGCAATGAAACAAGGAAAGTTATTTATACAAGGCAAAACGAACGATATTATTAAAAAAGAAGTACTAGATCAATTATACGAAATGGACATTCGAATCTGTGAAATCGAAGGACGCAGATTTTGTCTTTATTTCTAAAAACTACGAAGGAGCATCAAAATGAAGAAAATAGTTTTAGGATTTTTAGTCATGGCATCTTTAGGATTAGCAGCATGTGGAAATAACGAAGCACAAACGAGGGAAACAACAGCATCAAGTACTATCGCAACGGATACAATGTTGACAGTCAAAGATAGCAACGGGGAATCTGTGGAAGTGCAACAAAACCCTGAGAAAGTTGTAGTGTTCGACAATGGATCATTAGATACGCTTGATGCATTAGGTGTTGGAGACAAAGTCATAGGAGCGGCAACTAAAAATTTACCTGCTTACTTAGAAAAATATCAAGAAGTTGAATCTGCTGGAGGAATCAAAGAACCTGATTTGGAAAAAATCAATGAGATGCAACCAGATTTGATTATTATTTCAGGTCGTCAAAGTGATTATCAGGAACAGTTGAGCCAAATTGCCCCAACACTGTATTTAGCAATGGATGCAGAAAACCCATGGAAATCTATGCAAGAAAATGTGACAACATTGGCAAAGATTTTTGATAAAGAAAAAGAGGCAGAAGAAAAATTAACAGATTTAACTAAACAAATCGATGAAGTAAAAGAGAAAGCCAATGCGCTTGATCAAACTGCTTTAGTTACTTTAGTGAATGAAGGGCAACTTTCGGCATATGGTTCAGGTTCACGTTTCGGACTAGTTCATGATTTATTTGGCTTTAAACAAGCTGATGATCGAATCGAAGCGTCTACACATGGTCAAAGTGTTTCTTATGAATATGTTTTAGAGAAGAACCCAGGGATTTTATTTGTGATTGATCGTACCCAAGCAATTGGTGGAGATACAAGCAACGATAATGTAGCTGCAAATGAATTAGTAGCACAAACAGATGCCGGTAAAAATGATCAAGTAATTTCATTGCAATCAGATGTATGGTATTTGAGCGGTGGTGGACTTGAATCAATGAACTTGATGATTGAAGACGTCAAGCAAGCGCTAAAATAATTTTTCAATGAATATACAAGAAATGAACGAGTGCCTATCAACTAGATAAGTACTCGTTCATTTCTTATTCAATGGGTGATTGTTTGATCATTAGGAAAATCTAGTGTAAGGGTAAATTCATTATCGACTTCATAAGGATCGATTCGTGGGGTAGGGTCATGGAACAAGTGAGCAAGCCATTGTCGGAACATAAGATCGCCTCCTTTGATTTGACAAAAGGATACAAGGCGAACCTTAGAAAAAGCTTAAAGTATAGAATCAAGCGTGTGTTTCGGCTAATGTTTGATAATTGACGATTTTGACTTGACGATAAAAGTCAGCTGGTAGTTTTGACCAACGTTTCAAAAGTTGATAAAAATAACTATCTTCCGCTTTGATTTTGTACTCACTTAAGATCAATCCGAAGTAGTTTGGTTTTTTCTTTGCTAATTTGTGATAGATCGATAATGCTTTTTCTTTGTCTTCATCAACAAATAATGTTTTAACTTCAATATAAGATCCTTCGATGTTCTGTGTTTCTTCAATAAAGTAAATGCTTTTTATATACTCTGTCATAAGTAAGACCTCCAGCGCTTGTTTAGTTGTTAAGATAACAATAGCTAAAATTTGTTACTAAATCGTGAACAAAAAATTATTCTTTTTCAGTGATTATTTAAGTTTTTTCGTTTTTCTATAGTTGATCTGTTATTTTAAGGAGATATTAAGTTTTGTCTTGCTTCTTTCCGTGAATTTCGATACAGTAATTTAAACTAAAGGAAAAGGTAGGGGAGGCACATGGAATTATTGATCAATCGAAACTTAGTGTTTGCAGAAAATCGTGTCATAGAAACGGAACGTCTGATTTTAAGGCCAATCACATTGGAAGACGTAGAAGACATATTTGAATATGCCCATGATGTAGAAACGACCCGCTTTGTTTTCCCTCGACATCAGTCGATCGAAGATACAAAAATCAGTGTTGCGAATTTTTTTATGGCATCACCGCTTGGAAAATATGCTATTGAATGGAAAGAAAACCGCAAGATGATTGGTACGATTGATTTGCGGATACAAGAAGGAGATGATACGGCTGAATTAGGTTACGCTTTAAATAAAAAGTATTGGGGACAAGGAATCATGCCGGAAGCTGGAAAAGCGCTTCTGAAATTGGGCTTTGAAAAAATGGATCTCGTAAGGATCTTTGCTTATCATAATACAAAAAATAGTAAATCGGGACGAGTGATGGACAAGTTAGGAATGAGAGAAGAAGCTATGATTCCTGATGCAAAACGAGAAAAAGGAGAAATCATTTCAATCGTTCTTAAAGGAATTACCAAAAAAGCTTGGTTGGAAGGTCACCCAAAAACAAGTTAGTTGCAACTTCGTACAAAAATCATTAAGCTAAAATTGAGGTGATTAAGATGGAATTTATCGTATCAAAAGAAGCGGAAGAACTGCTTCGTGGAAAAGTGAATGACAATGAACAATTATTGCTAGATGTTGAAGACGGAGATGGACCATTTGCGAATAGCCGGATCACTTGCCAAATCGATACTTCTTTTCGTCTGATTATTGTAGAAAAAGAAACATCGGCAGATCTAAGCTTATATTCTGAAGTAGTCGATACCCAAATGGGACCAATCAAAATCAAGAAAAGCGCACTTGTTTATTTGGATAACCCGACAACGTTAGCAGTAGAACCAACTTACAAGAGTCTGCAACTGAAAGGACCAGGGGGAATCATCAAAAATAACCTCCAAATCGTCACATCAACTATCTAAGATTTAGAAGGAAAAAGAATGGGAAATTTAGCAATCATTAGTGACTTACATGTGGACATCAATCAATTTGGCGAAGCTGAATTAATGCTCTTATGGGAAGTCTTACAACAAAAAAAGATTACTCGACTTCATCTGGCTGGGGATACCGCCAATAAAGTCGATCGCTGTGTCGCAGTTGTTGGCTTTTTTGCTGAGCGGCTACCAACGACTTTCCATTTTGGCAATCATGAGTTAGCTGATGTTACTGGCGAAGCAATGATCAGTCATTTTCCAGACGTCCATTTTTTGAATGAGCGCTATATTCCATTAAATGAGAAAACTGTGTTATTAGGCATCAATGGTTGGTATGATTACCAATTCTCAGAAGAAAAAGACGTGAGGAAAATCGTGCGGATGAAGCGTTTGTACTGGTATGACCGCTTGATTGAGCGAGATGGAACGGATCTAGAAGTGAATGATCGAGTATTGGAAGCAACACGATCATTATTGGATACTCTACACAAAAAGAAATTGAACGTGATTTTATCAACACATTTTGTTCCAAAACAAGAATTCATTGTTTACCAAAACGCGCCTTATGAACGTTGGAACCAACTCAATGCGTTCTTAGGTTCAGCTTCATTTGGAAAACTACTCGATCAATACGATAATCTTCAACAAGTCGTCTTTGGGCATACGCATCGACGGTTTGAGGATAAAGTACTCCAAGGGACGACCTATAGTTGTCGACCATTTGGCTATTATTACGAATGGCAATTAACACGAGATTTTATCGATGAATATCAATTGATTGATCGCTACAATCCAATGAAATTACGCGTATTATTACGAACACATCGTCCAGAATTTAAAGAATACCAGTTACAACATTTAAAAAAAGAGTTTGAACAAGCAGTAACAGTGATTGCTTACTGAAAATTTGAAGACCACCAAGTATCGATTTAGATGACACTTGGTGGTCTTTTATGTATTTTTTGGTTTTACTTCATCAATCATCCCCATTCATTTTTGATCTCCGCTACTTTATTCCGTCAATCCTACTCGGCAACTTCATCGATCATGTAATCTAATGCTACATCAGATAATAAGCTAGCAATTTCTTTTTTCAATTCACTTGTCTAAATTGATACTTAATCGTTCATTTGTCTTATTTGTGTCCATAATGATTCAATTCTCTCTTTGATTTACAAACTACGACCCTATCCTACCCTTATTTAAGGGGATATTATGGTAACAATTACAGTTCGTGTGACAGAAGATGAGAAAAAATTTTTGGATGAAATGGCTAAATTTGAAGGAAAAAGTCTCTCTGCATTACTTAAAACAACAATATTAAATGTTTTAGAAGATGCGTATGATGCAAAGATAGGAGATTTAGCCTATGAAGAGTATTTGAAAGATAAAAAATCAAATGATTTATCTGTTCTTTTAGAGGAGTATGAGATAGGTGTAAAAAAATGAGCTACTTGTAAGAACAACGCCTACCTTCGATAGACAAATAAGAAAACTAGACAAATTCGAAGCAACAACTATTTTAAGATGGTTACATAAACAGAACGAAGGCACAAAAAATCCTGGATATTCAGGTAAGCCACTTGTGGGGAACTACACAGTTAAATGGCGCTACAGAATAGGAAATTATCGCGTCATTGCAAAGATTGATGATGAAAAGTTGATTGTTTTAACATTAGAAGTAGGACATAGAAAAAATATATATCTATAGTAGAATCTGCTCCGAAGTGAACGGTTATACACTTCGGTTTTTTGTATTCAAATATGTTTTAAAAGTCAAATCAAAAAGCACCTTATTCAAAAAGGAATGAGGTGCTTTTGTATTGATTTATCTACCCGAGATTTTATTCTTATTTTTGATAATGATAAAACTTATCACGCCAATCACGAAGAGTACCAAGCCAAAAAGTAAAGTATGAGTGATGCCGATTGGATAAGGTGCTACCTGTACTTGATTAAAAACAAGTATTGAAAGATATCCGATAAATATAGAAATTGGCATAAAGATGATTCAAAGGATATTAAGCCAATCAGAGGATGATTTTAGCTTTGAAATCAATAAAAACGGAAATCTAAGGAATTGCTTCCAAAGATTCCCGTTTTTATAGTACTCATTAATTTTATGCCATAAATAATGCTTTGTAGACAAATACTGCTACAACACCGGCACAAATTGGTGCAACGACTGGAACCCAAGCGTAATCCCATTGTGAAGAACCTTTGTGCTTCAATGGTAAAAGTGCATGGACCAAACGAGGTGCAAAGTCACGTGCTGGGTTCAATCCAGGACCTGTAGGGCCTCCTAGTGAAGCGACCAATGTCCAAACTAAGAAACCAAGAGCTAAGTGAGCTGTTCCTAAGTTATCTTGGAAGAAAGGTGCTTTTGTGATACCTAATGCGCCAAAGAATAAAACGAATGAACCGAAGAATTCGTTGACGAAACCATTGAACTTAGAACCAACACTGTTGATCGTTGAGAAAGTTCCTAAGACATGGTTTACATCTTCAGTTTGATCATAGTAAGGTTTATAACAAGCGACCACGATCAATTGTCCTAGAGCTGCTCCAAGTAATTGTGCAACGATATAAGGTACGACTTCTGCCCAAGGGAATAAACCATTCGAGGCTAAGGCGATCGTAAATGCCGGATTGATATGATTTCCGCTAATGCCACCAAAAATCATTGCTGGCATCATAACGCCAAAACCATAACCAACAGCAATCAGCATCCAGTCACTGCCATATCCTTTTGTTCCTTTTAAATCTACATTTGCGACAGCACCATTACCTAAAACAATCAATAATGCTGTACCAAGTAGTTCCGCCGCTAGACGGGTCATAAGTGAATAATCCATAATACCCTCCATAATTTTATTGAAATATAAAAAAGAAACAACAACACAGCGGGTGAAGTGTTCCGTAAGAGGTGTGCTTCTGTTGTCGTGATAAGTGCAAAATAAAAAACGACTTCTTTATAGAAAGAAATCCGAGCAACAGTCGACACATTGATAAAACCCTATGACACAAAACACCAACCCTAACTATAAATATATCAAAAATAAATAGTGGATTTTATCAAATATTGTCGCTATCAACAAACATTTTTTGAAAATTTCAGAAAAAATGAAACTGAAATGGAACGAATAATCGCACTATGTACTGTGAGTGAATCGTCTACAAAAAGAAGGGAATTACTTTAATTGAATGCCTCATTAGCTTGCCTGTTTTGGTGTTTCAATAAGGATTATATGCTACAATGAGGAAAATAGTCGATAAGGGGTGAAGTCGTTGTATTTGTCTTCTGAGTACTTAAAACGTTTTGACAAAGACTTATATTACAAAGTGCTCTTACTCGAAAGCTTTGAGGATCAGGTCGGGCACACAGCGGCACAACTTGCACAAAAGGTTCAACTAGACGCAAGAAGTGTAACCAGATATTTAGTTGAATTGATCAAAAATTATCAATTATTCAGTGGAAAAGAGCAATCTTTATTTACGAAGAATCATCGATCGGGTTATCATTTTTATGATTTTCTGGATCCTATTGAACGTGAACGCTTTTTGATTTACCTCGTGCAAAGTACGCTTAAATACCAGCTATTGCACGACATTTTTTTTGAAGAATTTCATACGCTCTATCAATTCTCACAAAAGCATTATATCAGTGAGTCAACTGCTCATCGGAAAATCAATGATTGGAAAGAACAATTTTCGAGGTATGGTATCCAACTCAAAAGAGGAAGCTATATTGCGTGTGGAGAAGAAGAAATTATTCGATTATACCTACATATGACTTTTTGGCAGTTATTTCGTGGCAAAGTTTGGCCTTTCGAAACTATTCCACAACAGGACGTCAAACAAATTGCTGACCAGATTTTAAAGTTTTTTGATATTCGGTTGAATGAGATCAAGAAACGGCGATTAGAGTATATGCTAGGTGCATTTTTCTTACGTAAATCCCAAAAACATTTTGTGGTTTTAAATAATAAAAAACGACAGTTGATTGAAAAAAATCCACTCTTTGAAGCATTTAGTCAGTGGATGGCGCCTTTTTTTCCAAACTATTTCCAAGGAAAAGAAGAATTAGGTGCACTATTTTTAGTGCTGATGACCAGAGAAGAATATTATCAATCGTCAGGCATCCGTCAGCAGATTTTTGCTTTTCACCGAAAACAACAAACAGCGCCTTTTATAGCTCTATTAGAAATGAAGAATGCGTTAGCAGCATACTGTGAAGAAAAGCAGTTGGCAGAGGAATCATTCACCAAAGAAGCAGAGAACTATTTGCTTAGTAGTCACCTGTTCGCGTACTTGTTTCCTCATGCGAAGGAAATGGTTGATGGGGAAGGTAGCAATTTTTCTAGACACTTCATTAGTGAAAATGAGTCATTGAAACAATGGTTGTTGGATTTTTTCAATCGAGCGACACAACGTGCAGACGAGTGGGTCTATGAGAATGCGACATTCTTGATGCGAAGGTATCTAACCGTGTTAAAAACGATGCGTGTTTTTGATCGACAATTACCAAAAGTCACTATTTTACTGATGACGGACTTTCCTCTTTTTGAAGAAGAATTACTAAAAGATAACCTAAGGCACTTTTTCAGAGAGGAGTATCAGTTGTACTTTTTACCAGCGGATTATCGAGGAAGAGAGGTCGATCTACTACTATCTACAAGCAAGATCCATCGCAAACCTTGGGCGGATCTAGACTATTTCATCGTCACAGATGAACTTGAACTCTCGGATTATATCCGTTTATTTGATAAAATCAAAGAAATCCAAATAAAGAAAGAGAGAAAAAATCATGACATTTGAAGAAGTATTGCCACAGTTAAAAACAGGTGCAAAGGTTATTAGAAAAGGTTGGAGTGGATTTGAATTGTATGTTGTTCTAGTATCCGATGATGAATTTGATGGTTGTCCAGTAACGCCTTATTTTCTGATCAAAACGAGCGACGAAGGATTTTCTAGCTTTGCGCCAACCGTTTGCGATATTCTGGCAGAAGATTGGATGATCGTTGAATGACGAATCATTATCCGGACTTAGCGAATCAAGTCGTCTTTGTGACAGGCGCCGCTCAAGGAATCGGTGCTGCACAAGCAGAAGCTTTTTTAAATCAAGGAGCGAAAGTATTTGGTGTGGATCTGAAATTAGGTAAGATGGAAGAACTAGCCATAAAATACCCTACGCATTTTATCTCATTTCTCGGTGATATTTCACAAAAAGAAGTGATTGAACAAGCGGTCACTACGTGTCATGAAAGAGCTGGTGCTATTTCTATCTTATTGAATACCGCAGGGATTCTTGATGGCTACAAGCCTTTATTAGAAACAGACGAAACACTTTGGGATCGGATCTATGAGGTCAACGTAAAAAGCCTCTTTCGATTAACAAAACAAGTGTTGCCTGATATGCTCGAAAAGCAAACGGGAACGATCATCAATATGGCTTCCATTGCAGGTATGGTGGCTGGCGGTGGTGGAATCGCGTATACGAGCGCCAAACACGCAATCATCGGCTTCACGAAACAGTTAGCTCTTGATTATGCTGCGCAAGGGATACGTGTAAAAGCCATCGCACCAGGTGCCATCCAAACACCGATGAATGCAGCTGATTTTGCAGGTGACGGAGAGATGGCCAAATGGGTCGCAGAAGAAACGCCTGTTAAGCGTTGGGCACAGCCGGAAGAAGTGGCAGAATTGACGTTATTTCTTGCGACGCCTCAAGCGAGTTATATCCATGGAGCAATCGTTCCAATCGATGGTGGATGGTTGCTTAAATAGCTGAAAGAAAAATAAGTGGGGGAAACGTATGAAAGTGATCGATTGGTTGATGCCTCTTGGAATGGTTAGTGCAGTTGCTTATTTTGTACATGTGTTTCTTGGGCAATACCTTTGGGGATCATATGATCCAATCACGACAGACATCAGTTCTTTAACCGCCGTTGGTGCGCCAAATACGAATTTATTGAATATGATCTTGCTTATCTATGGCATAGGCTTTTTACTGTTTGTCATTGGAATGGTCGTGAAAGCCTTTGAAAAGTATCATGGGATGACTCGAATCGGTTATCTGATCTTTCTTGCAATGGCAATCACCACAGTGGTAGGCTATAAACTATTTCCATTGACAGGCGATAAGGTGGATATGAATTACCAAAATATGATGCATATCGTTGTGACGATCCTTGTTGTATTTACTACTATATCTTCTTTATTCCTTATTGGGTTTGGTTATCTTAAACAAGAAAAACTACGTACGTTAGGAAAAATATGTATTGCAACCGCCATATTGATCACTTTCTTTGGCGCATTGAATCCAATTGGAATGGCACAAGAATGGCATATTTTAGGGTTGACGGAGCGAATGGCGATCTTTCCACTGCAAGCCTTTGTTTTCTTTCTGTCCTTCATCTATACGACGAATAATAAGCTGATAGTGAAAAAATGAAATGGTATAGCTAGATGATGATAGAAGTGTCTGGCTATGAGAATAAGCGATATTCGCCAAAAAGTAGTTGCTCTATTTGGCGGATATCGCTTATTTTTAAAGTCTGTCTTTTTTATCCTATTAATTTTTTAAACTAATTTTTGAATGTTGAATCGTAATCTTTTTCTTAAAGTAGTGCCAGCACAAGCCGCTCCAGTACTTTTGATCAACTCTGGCAACAAGAAGGGGAAGAACCCACTCAATAGAGCAGTTTGAACAGGCAAATGACTACTAAACGATAACCAAAGAGTTCCTACAGCTAAAGCAAGAAGAGAGCCGAATAGATTGGCACACCAAGCATGGAAAAAGCGAGAATTGGTCTTCTCAATCCACCAACCAATGACGAAAGACTGAAGAATAAAACCAAAAAGGTAGCCACCTGTTGGTCCAAATAAGATGCCCATTCCCCCAGTCATGCCAGAAAAGACGGGAAGTCCGATCAAGCCTAATAAGAGGTACAGACAAATTGCGAGAGTACCAGCACGTTTCCCAAGAAAAGTGGCGGTCAAGCCAATCGCAAAAGTCTGACCAGTAAGTGGAATCAATCCTAATGGAATAACAAATTGTGAAAGAATTGCAATGATTGCGGCAAATTCGGCAACGAGTATAAGTTCTTTTAATGATTTTGTCATCCGTTCTCCTTTTGTTAACCTTTTTTATTTTTATGGTTAACGAAATTATAGAGGAAGAGAAAATAAATGTAAAGTCTCTTTATGGTATATTTTGAAAAAGCACATAAGAAGTAAGCGTACAAAAAAAATTTCCAAATGTGAGAAAAAGTATGAATAGCAAGTGTTTTGATACGTGATATAATTTTTATATAACATAATCAACTATATTTAAGCACATAGAAAAATGAGGATGATCATTCATGATCTTTCTACAGATAGGTGCCCAACCTAGTCAATGAACTGGTTTGTTGCTTGAAAAGGCCAGTGAACATTCATCGTTTTGCCATGGGTAACAAAAAGCTGTTTGACGAATGAATGTGCCAATAATCAACAACTGTGAAAGTGAGAAGTTAATATGTCTATCCACCATTGATAAAGGAAGAAATTAAGCAGTTGCTTGCTTAGAGGAAACATTTCATTGAAAAAGCAATGATGCAAGACAGTTTATGAATTTTGAAGCATCACACTGTAGAGGACATGTTCTTTTCCTCATCTAAACCAATTGGGAAGTGGCAGTTAAAAGCTGTATCTTCAGAGAACAATTGAGAATATCAAAAACTTCGCTGTTTTATCACCCAAGTAGCGAATACAAATTGATTTCTCTTGCTATTGTTCGAGTCATGGATGCACCTGAACCTGCTAAAGCCAACATAAAAAGATAGCACTCGACTCAACGCAATACGTATGTTTTTTTGAGTTCTATCTTTTTATGTATGTCCGAGCGAAGAAAAGACACGGGGACATTATTTCTTATTACTTAGATCTATCCATCTTTTTCACAATCTAAAAAAACCAGCTATCCAAAAGATAGCCGGCTTTTTTGTACCAAAGTTTGTTGAATTATAGGCTTTGGTTGTAGTATTCAACGACAAGTGCTTCGTCGATTTCTGGGTACAATTCGTCACGTTCTGGTAAACGAGTCAATGAACCTTCTAATTTTTCAGCATCAAAGCTTACGAATGCTGGACGTCCAACAGTTGCTTCAACTGCTTCTTTTACAGTTGAGATGTTTTGTGATTTTTCACGAACTGAAATCACTTGACCAACTGCAACGTGGTATGAAGGGATATCAACACGTTTGCCATCAACCATGATATGACCATGGTTAACTAATTGACGTGCTTGACGACGAGTAGTTGCAAGACCTAGACGATAAACAACATTGTCTAAACGTTGTTCTAGTAAGATCATGAAGTTAACCCCGTGTTTACCTTCTTTGATTTTGCTTGCTTTAACGAACAAGTTACGGAATTGACGTTCGTTCATACCGTACATATGACGTAATTTTTGTTTTTCAGTTAATTGCATACCGTATTCTGATTGTTTGCCACGGCTGTTTGGTCCATGTTGACCTGGAGCGTAAGGGCGACGTGCTAATTCTTTTCCTGTGCCAGATAATGAAATACCTAGGCGACGAGAAATTTTCCATGATGGTCCTGTATAACGAGACATTAAAATTTCCTCCAATAGATAACTATATTTTTTGGAGTAAAATAATCCGTTAAAAAATTCATAATCGTATAGTTTGTTCTTCAATCTTCACCTTTGCAGCCGCGGTTACGCAATTGAACCCGAAGCGGGGCAACAAACTAGGGACGAGTTATTATTTTTCTGCTGCATTATTTTACACGAATTACAGTATAAGCGATATGACCTATCAATGTCAAGAGAATAAGTAGCAAAAAAGCTTTACAAACCCCAGTTCTGTCTATAGAATAAGAGGGTATATGCCAAAAGCATGAAAATAATTGAACAAATCTTAAAGGAGAAAAGAGATGAACCCAGTATCACCGTTGTTTGAAAAGATTGAGGCATCAATCGAAAAGAAAGTTGATTTGATCGGAAATAGTTACGCCCGTTATGCCGTGCGTGCTTTATTAGCCAGTTTGTTCTTGACACTTGGAACTGCTGTTGCTTTTTCGATTGCGATCAAAGGTGAGCATATCGCTCATGGATTTGGAAAAATACTTTATGCGTTTATGTTTAGTTGGTCGTTAGTCATGATTTTATACATGAATGCTGAACTTGGTACCTCAAATATGCTTTATATGTCGGTCGGGGTCCAACGTAAGCGGTTAAAATTAGGTCTAGCTGCAAAAATTCTGTTTACTTGTATTTTATTTAACTTGATTGGTGGGGTATTATTTGGCTTTTTAATTTCCTTGACAACACCATTCCAAGATCTGCCAATGGATAATTATATGTTAGAGTCGATTGCGGTCAAATTGACGAAACCGACAACAACTATTTTGGTAGAAGCAATGTTTGCCAACATTGTAGTAAATACAGCGGTATTGATTAGTATGCGAATGAAAGATGATGCAGGGAAAGTCTTAGCGATTGTTTTCATTATTTTCATTTTTGCTTTTTTAGGCTATGAACACGTTATTGCCAACTTCCCGGCATTTACATTAGCTTATTTTGTTTCAGGTGGGCAGATGGATGCGATGACTGTTGGTAATGTGATCCACAATCTATCCTTTGCGTTGATTGGGAATTACGTTGGCGGTGGTTTAGTCATTGGGTTAGGTTATGCATGGTTGAATCAATCAAAATCATCCTATGTTGACTAGTTCGTTCCTTTAAAAATCGAAGGAGGCCATCCCTTGGAGACAATTGTTTTTCCAAATAATAAAGAAAAAGCTCAGCAGATGGAAGCTTACATGAAGCATCATTTCCGATTTGCGGGAGTTCCTAAGCCAGAAAGAGTGTTACTACAAAAGGCTCTTTTAAAAGAAAGCCAGAAGATACCTATTTCAGACTTACTTTTATTAGTAAAAGATTATTATATGCAGGAAGAACGTGAGTATCAGTATTTAGCGATCGATTTAGTCCAAAAGAACGTCAAACGTCTTTCTTTTGATAACTTAGTATGGTTACTTGAGCTTGTCTCACAGAAGGAATGGTGGGACAGTATCGATTCTTGGCAAAAAGTCTACAGCACGTGGGGAAAACTTCACCAAGAAGTTGATGCGGTTTTCAAATTATTTGAAGGTCAAGAAGACTTTTGGTTAAGACGAATTGCGATTACCCTGCAACTAGGGTTTAAAGAACAGACAGATGTCGCTCTACTCGAACGAGCGATTCATGCAGATCGTTCAACAAAGGAATTTTTTATTCAAAAGGCTATTGGTTGGGCGTTGCGGGACTATAGCAAAACAAATCCACTTTGGGTAAAAGAACAATTGACAAAAGAATTAAGTAAGCTTGCAACGAGAGAAGCAAGTAAGTATTTATAGAGAGGCGAGATAGAATGACACGCAAATTAATTGCTTTTGATATCGACGGCACGTTGTTAGATTCCAACAAACAGGCATTGGACAGTACGAGGGAAGCCTTGGAAAAACTGCGTAAAGATGGACATTTAGTGACGATTGCTACAGGGCGTAGTCGCTTTCACGCACAAGAAGTTATCCGTGATCTAGCATTTAGCAATTATATTCTATGTAACGGTGCAGCCGGATTTTTGGATCATGAACAAGTCTATAAAAATTTGCTGGATCAAGAACAATTACACCAATTTATTCAAGAAGCACAAGAAAAGGCTATCGATACAGCATTTGTTAGTTTAGATTCAATCAAACGCTTTTCATCTAATCGTATCGATATGATGGAAGATGCGATGCATTCATTTGGTGCACACTTACCAGAATTGGACGAATACTTTGTTGAAAAACAGGATGTGTATCAAGCATTAGCTTTCTTTGATCACTCTTATGACCAACAATTCAGTGCTTACGATCGTATCCGTTTTGTGCGCTGGCACGAAAATAGTGTCGATGTGGTGCCACACGATGGTTCCAAAGCGGTAACGATCATGAACCTAGCCAATCGAGTAGGGATTGCGCCAGAAGACGTCATCAGTTTTGGTGACGGACAAAATGATCGCGAAATGCTTCGTATGTCTGGTATTGGGGTGGCAATGGGGAATGCCGTACCAGAAGTCCAAGCGGAAGCAAAAATGGTGACAGATACGAATGATCAAGATGGTATTTGGAAGGCATTGAAAGAGTTAGCGTTGATTTAGGTCAAATAAATACTTCGACAATCCGCTTAACAAAACAGAGGACATGCAACAGAATTTTCTGATTGGATGTCCTCTGTGTTTATTTTCTTTCTTCTGTTAGGATACAGGAATTACTAAAGTGACTATTCTTTTCTAATTAAATTATGTAATAATTCTTTTACATATTGCTATCAATCCAAGCTGTATCATTTCCTACTCTGAAGTATAAATATAATGATTTAGATACATTTCCTAAATTCCAACCGCCTTTAACGCCACCGTATGCAGAATATCCAGATTGTTCTTTTGCTCGGAATATACCTTGAGAAATAAGAGAAAAATTACCAAGTCCAGCCCAATTTACGTTGTAAATTCTATCAATTTGGTCATAATTTCCTTGTAGATTGGTATAGTCAGCTGTGAAAACAAGCTCAAAACCAGAGTAGAAACCATGAATTGCTGTACCTTTACAACTTGAATAGCCGGAACCACTAGTCCAACTTCCTCCTTCTCTCCAAGTAGAAATACCAATAATAGGATTTTTAGATTCTTCAATTTCTTTGCTAATATTTTCAATAATAATATCTTTATTTAGTTCGATACCATTTTCATCATAAAATGTTGCATCTGTAAAATCTACACGAATACTTTCCAAATCTCCTATTGACTTGCTTGCATTTGATTTCAGAGTTTCAAATACATATTTACTCATCCTTGTTGTATTTTTATCGAAAGCTAAAGGGTCTTGCTTTTGTTGGATATTTGTTTCTAAAGGAGTTGAATTTTTATTAATTTCAATAGCTGATACTAGAGGCGTACCAGTACTTCCCCCCAACTGATAAAATAGTTGTTGCTAAACCAATCTGTATAAACTTTTTTAAAAAACATAGTGTTACTTCCTTAATAGTATGTTATTATATTCTTATATATTTTATCATTAGTGAACTTTTTAGAAAACGTTTTCTTTAGATGGTGAATGTTTTCTTATTCTGGAGGTGATATCATGGGGGACATTGTTGTACACGTTGTTTTAGTTTTTTAATTTCTGTTTTGGTTTATGCTCTTCACAGGTTTAGCACTATGTATTGTTTACTTAGTAAAAAAATAAAAAAATAAATTTTGGTCAATTTACATAGTTAGAGAATAAAGTTATAAAAAGCTGTTGCTAGTTAGTTCCAAATGACCTTTCCTAATATTCTAGAAAAGAGCTTCTTTTACAACCTCTTTCCTTTCTTTACTAAAACACTTATAATATAAGATACGTTAGAAGAGAAGAGGAAATCGTGTGCGGGTATTGTTTATTGGTGATGTAGTAGGTGCGATGGGTAGAGAAATGATCACAGAATATCTCCCTCGCTTGAAGAAAAAATATCGTCCACAAATGACGATCGTGAATGGTGAGAATGCGGCTTCAGGTCGTGGGATCACAGAGAAAATCTATAAGAAGTTTCTGCAAGATGGCGTAGATGTCGTGACGATGGGGAATCATACGTGGGACAATCGTGATATTTTTGAATTTATCGATGATGCGAAAAAAATGGTTCGTCCAGCAAATTTCCCAGAAGGAACCCCTGGGCAAGGAATCGTTTTTGTCAAAGTCAATCACTTGGAACTGGCTGTCATCAATATGCAAGCTCGTTCATTTATGGTTGATTTAGATGATCCATTTCGTAAAATGACCGAGTTAGTCGAAGAAGCTCGGAAAAGAACACCAATCATTTTTGTTGATTTTCATGGAGAAACGACGAGTGAAAAACAAGCAATGGGTTGGTTTTTAGATGGAAAAGTATCTGCTGTAGTCGGTACACACACGCACGTTCAAACAAACGATGCGCGAATTTTGCCACAAGGAACGGCGTATTTGACGGATGTCGGTATGACGGGTCCATATGATGGGATTTTAGGGATGCGCCGTGAACCAGTGATTGAAAAATTTTTAACGGCTTTACCAAAGCGTTTTGAAGTGGTGGAACAAGGTCGAGGTCTTTTAAGTGGTTGTATCTTGGACATCGACGACCAGACGGGACAGGCAAAAAATATCCAATTGATCCAAATCAACGATGACCGCCCTTACAGAGAATAGAAAGCGAGAGGGAATGTGCAGGACAAAACGACGATCCAATTAGAAGTCGACCAATTGGCGACTCTTTTAAAGAAGAATGAAACGATCACACGTTATCAAGAATTGGAACATAAAGTGAAACATAGTCGTTACTTGAATCAACAAACAGAAACGTTGAAGCAAGCGCAAAAAGATGCAGTACAATATGCGCAATATGGACAAAAAGAAGCAGAAAAAGAAGCGATCAAACGGATCGAAGTCTTAACACAATCAATCGACGGCTATCCTTTAGTGATTGCTTACCGCCGTCAACTGGTGGAAGCAAATGAGTTATTGCAACACTTGACTCAAATGATCCAAAATGAAATCAATGAGTATATAGAGGAGGAGCATAATGCCTCAAAAAACTAAGAACACTCCAATGATGGAACAATATCTAAGCATCAAGGCGCAATACCAAGATGCTTTTTTGTTCTATCGTCTCGGAGATTTTTATGAATTATTTTATGAAGATGCTGTCAAGGCAGCACAAATCTTAGAACTGACACTAACTAGTAGAAATCGTAATGCGGATGATCCAATCCCGATGTGTGGGGTACCGCATCATTCTGCACAAGGATATATCGACAGTTTGATCGAAAAAGGATACAAAGTAGCGATTTGTGAACAGGTAGAAGATCCTAAGACGACTAAAGGCATGGTCAAACGAGAAGTCGTACAATTAGTGACTCCTGGAACAGTGATGGACAGTAAAGGATTATCAGCCAAAGACAACAACTTTCTGACGGCGGTAGTCAATCAAGGTTCCGCTTTTGGGTTTGCTTATGCCGATTTAAGTACAGGCGAATTAAAAACGGCCCGCTTACTTGACGAAGAAGCTGTCTTGAACGAAACCTCTGCGTTACAAACAAAAGAATTGATTCTAGGTACAGAGATCAGTGAAACGTTATATGAGCAACTAAGTACAAGACTTGGCTTAGTCTTTTCAAAACAAGAAAGTGTAGAAGAAAATGCGGAATTCAATTTTCTAACGAGTGAGTTGACGGATGAATTAGAAAAGGAAGCGACTGGAAAGTTACTTACTTATTTAGCAGTCACGCAAAAAAGAAGTTTGGCACATATCCAAAAAGCGGTCGAATACCAACCAGATCATTTCTTGAAGATGGATTATTATTCTAAATTCAATTTAGAATTAAGCCAGTCGATCCGTACTGGAAAAAAACATGGCACGCTTCTGTGGTTATTAGATGAAACCAAAACAGCAATGGGGGGACGTTTGCTAAAACAATGGCTTGATCGTCCGCTGATCCAATCCCATCAAATCAATGCTCGGCAAGAAATGGTGGCATCGCTGATCAATAGTTATTTTGAACGTCTTGATTTACAGAGTGCGTTGACGAAAGTCTATGATTTAGAACGTTTAGCTGGACGTGTCGCATTTGGTAACGTCAATGGTCGAGATTTGATCCAGTTAAAAACATCGCTACAACAAGTACCGATGATTCGCGGGCTGATTGAAGGCATCGATCAAGGGCAATGGACAGAGTTATTAACAGATATGCAACCAATGGATTCATTAGTGGAACTGATCGAACAAGCGATCCAAGAAGATGCACCTTTACAAATCACTGAAGGAAACGTCATCAAAGATGGATTCAATGAACAGCTAGATACGTATCGTTCTGCGATGAGGAATGGCAAACAGTGGTTAGCGGAATTGGAAGCACGAGAACGTCAAAGTACAGGAATCAAAAATTTAAAAGTTGGGTTTAATCGAGTGTTTGGTTATTATATTGAAATCACGAAAGCGAATTTGATGAATGCTGAACTGGAAAAATATGAACGTAAACAAACGTTAGCTAATGCAGAACGATTTATCACACCTGAATTAAAAGAATTAGAAACACAGATTCTAGAAGCGGAAGAAAAATCAGTAGATCTAGAATACCAACTCTTTTTAGCTGTTAGAGAAGAAGTGAAAAAAGCAATCCAACCATTGCAAACCTTAGCAAAATCATTGAGTACTGTAGACGTCTTACAAAGTTTTGCAACGATCAGTGAGCGTTATCAATATGTTCGTCCAGAATTAACGAACAAAAAAACATTGGTGATCGAAGAAGGTCGTCATCCGGTTGTAGAAAAAGTGTTAGGGCATCAAGAATATATCCCAAATAGCGTGATCATGTCGGAAGAAGAAATGATCTTGTTGATCACTGGTCCTAATATGTCTGGTAAAAGTACGTATATGCGACAGTTAGCATTGACGGTATTGATGGCACAGATGGGTTGTTTTGTTCCGGCACAAAAAGCAGTGCTGCCGATTTTTGATCGGATCTTTACTCGAATCGGTGCAAGTGATGATTTGATTGCAGGACAAAGTACCTTTATGGTAGAAATGATGGAAGCCAACCAAGCGTTGCGCCATGCGACACCGAATAGTTTGATTTTATTTGATGAACTCGGTCGAGGAACAGCCACTTACGATGGTATGGCATTAGCACAAGCTATTATTGAGTATATCCATCAACACGTTAAAGCCAAGACATTGTTTTCTACGCACTATCATGAGTTGACAGTGCTTGATACGGAATTGCCGCAATTGAAAAATGTCCATGTTGGTGCAGTTGAAAAAGATGGCGATGTGGTATTTTTACACAAGATGATGGATGGTCCAGCAGATAAAAGCTACGGGATCCACGTCGCTAAAATTGCGGGTCTACCAGATGAATTATTGTCACGTGCCTCTGCGATCTTAGCCTTTTTAGAATCAGGAGAAACGACACACCATGTCTCGGCACTTGAAGCATCTGTCACGAAAAAAAGCGATTATCCAATGATCCAAACAACTCAACCAAGCCAGCAGGTCAATGAAGAGAGTCAACAACTATCTTTATTTGGTGAAGCAACGGAAGCTGAAACGCAAATCATTGCTGCATTGAAACAGTTGAACCTACTAGAAATGACGCCAATGGATGCGTTGAATAAATTGTACGAACTGCAAAAACAATTATAGGAAGAAGGTGCTGATCGATGGCGAAGATCCAAGAATTATCCGAACGCTTGGCCAATCAAATCGCCGCAGGAGAAGTCGTTGAACGACCTGCTTCTGTGGTGAAAGAACTTGTTGAAAATGCCATTGATGCCCATAGCTCTCAAATCGATATTCTCGTAGAAGAAGCCGGTTTACGAAAAATCCAAATCATCGATAATGGTGAAGGAATCTTAGCAGAAGACGTTGAAAATGCGTTCAAACGTCACGCGACGAGTAAAATCCATAACCGTGATGACTTGTTCCGCATTCGGACATTAGGGTTCCGCGGGGAAGCTCTTCCTAGTATTGCTTCTGTCTCTGAATTGACGATCGAGACAGCCAATCAAGATGAAACACAAGGGACCTATCTTGAATTAAAAGGTGGGGAAGTGTTGACACATCGGCCTGCTCCATTGAGACAAGGAACGAAAATCACAGTGAGTAATTTGTTTTTCAACACGCCTGCACGGTTAAAATACGTCAAGACATTACAAACGGAATTGGCGAATATAGGCGATATCGTCAATCGACTAGCGTTGAGCCATCCCGACATCGCCTTTCGTTTAATCCATGATGGCAACAAGATGTTAGCAACAGCTGGTAACGGAGAGTTGAAACAAACGATTGCCGGAATCTATGGTTTGGCGACAGCGAAAAAAATGTTGAAGGTTGAAGCAAAAGATCTAGACTTTGAAGTTTCTGGTTACATTTCTTTACCAGAAGTCACTCGTGCGAGTCGTAATTATCTTTCAACGATCATCAACGGTCGTTTTATCAAGAACTTTTCCTTGAACAAAGCAATCGTGGCAGGTTATGGTTCTAAACTGATGGTTGGTCGTTTTCCAATCGCTGTTTTAGAAGTCAAAATGGATCCGTTGCTTGTCGATGTGAATGTCCATCCAACGAAGCAAGAAGTCCGTCTATCGAAGGAAAAAGAATTGACTGAATTGATTGCACAAGCGATTCAACAAGCACTAAGTCAAGAAAATCTGATTCCTAGTGCAGCAGACAATTTGCGTTTCAAGAAAAAAATCGCCGATCAACCTAAAACGGAACAAATCGAAATCGATCTTTCTTATGCGTTTGAGGAACCACCAAAGAAACCCCAAAGTTTAAATTTTGATCGCCAGACAGGTACATTTTACGTGGAAGAAAATCCACAAAAATCAACCTGTCCTGTTGATAAGTCTGTGGAAAATGTTGAAAACTCCTCTGCATTTTCTGAAGATACGTTGAATTATCCAGAAAAAGAGGAAAAAACGGTGGATAACTCTGGTGAAAGTGTTGATAACTTTGTAGAAAAACCAGTGGATAACTTTCAGCAAAATCATTTATCCACTGTTGATAACTACTCAGTACAAGAAGAACGAACAGCATCAGTAGAAGAGAAAAGCATCGAGGAAGAACCCAGTTTTGAGCAAGAAGAAAGCAAGTTGCATCCCGAGTTTGACATGAGTCAAGATAGCCGAAGTTTGGAGAAAGCAATCAGTAAAGTGAAGCAGGAAGTACCAACGCAACGTTTCCCGCATCTTGAATATTTTGGCCAAATGCACGGGACCTATCTATTTGCTCAAAGCAATGAAGGCTTATACATCATTGACCAACATGCAGCACAAGAGCGGATCAAATATGAGTATTTCCGTGAAAAAATCGGGGATGTTTCAAATGATTTGCAAGAATTACTTGTCCCTTTTGTTTTAGATTATCCCAATAGTGATGCAATCAAGCTAAAAGAGAAGAAAGAACTATTGGAAGAAGCAGGCATTTATCTGGAAGAATTTGGTCAGAATAGTTTTATCGTTCGAGCGCATCCGACATGGTACCCAAGCGGGGAAGAAGAATCGATTATTCAAGGGATGATCGATATGTTGTTGGCGACTGGTGAAGTGAGTGTGAAGAAATTCAGAGAAGCCACAGCAATCATGATGAGCTGTAAACGCTCGATCAAAGCGAATCACTACTTGAACGAAGCACAAGCGAGGGTCTTATTAAAAGACTTAGCAAAATGTGAGAATCCGTTCAACTGTCCTCATGGTCGTCCGGTATTGATCCACTTTACGAATTCAGACATGGAACGAATGTTTAAACGAATCCAAGATCCGCATTGATCCGCGAGCTTCGGAAAGGAAGTTTTTGATGAAAATAGTATTGGTTTCACAGTCGCCTAGAAGAAAAGAATTACTCGGAAGATTAGTGCCAGTATTTTCAATCCAACCGGCAGATATCGATGAAACGCCTAAGCCAAATGAAGACCCAATTGCCTACGTCCAACGAATGGCAGCAGAAAAAGCGGCTGCTGTGCAAAAGGACAACGAAGAAACGTTAGTTATTGCTAGTGATACTACCGTAGTTCTAGGAAACGAAATCCTTGGTAAACCGGAAGATGATGAAGAGGCAAAACGGATGTTACGCAAATTCAGTGGTACGACACACGACGTCTACACAGCCGTTGTAATAACTGATGGGACTCAAGAAGAATGCATTCTTTCCCATGCATCAGTCACTTTTTATGAATTGATCGATGAAGAGATCGAGCGCTATCTAGCAACTGGCGATCACCGCGATAAAGCTGGGGCCTACGGCATTCAAAGTTACGCAGGGGCTTTCGTAGAGTCGATTTCTGGAGATTACTATAGTATTGTCGGCTTTCCGATCGGCGCAGTCAATCAGGCGTTGAAAAAATGGCCAGATCTTTTGTCCTAAAATTGTGGACATCTGTATCTAGGTGAATAAAATCAAAAACACATGATCCGAGTAGCAAGAAACGGATCATGTGTTTTTTCTGTTTACATTAGTTCATGACCTAGATTCAAGCGTATCGGCTAGAAGCTATAAAAAAACATGGTACACTTAATCTATCTGAAGGGAGTGGACGAGTTGATTACAACGGATAAGTTTTATCATGGTGAAACGAAAAAAGCGCCGTTCTTTGAAGGTTGGTATTTTAAGCATCAAATCGGCGATGAAGTCTACGCATTTATTCCGGGGTACTCCATTGGAGAACAAGGAGAAAAGTGCCCGTTTATCCAAGTGATCAATCATGAGTCTTCGGAAGTCTTCCATTTTGATAGTGAAGTCTTTATGGCAAGCGAAGATCGTTTGTTTGTGAAAATCGGTGAGAACACATTTAGCGAGGAAGGAATCACACTCGCTTTACGTAGCCCCTCATTGACGATTGAAGGAAAGATTTCTTATGGAGAGTTTACTCCGTTAAAAAGGAGCCGCTATGCCCCAAGTATCATGGGACCTTTCTCTTATTTATCTTTTATGGAATGCTATCATGGAATTTTAAGCATGAAGCATTCATTAAAAGGATCGATGAGTTGGAACGGTCAACTCATCGATTTTACGAATGGAATAGGATATTTAGAAAAGGACTGGGGAAGTTCATTTCCTGCAACCTATTTATGGGTCCAATGCAATCAGTTTACTAGTTCAGATGCGCGTTTCTTCTTTTCCGCAGCTGAGATCCCGTTTTTAGGGTTCCGTTTTTTAGGAATCATTTCGGTTTTTCAAGTCGGCGAGGAAGAGTATCGCTTGTCCACCTATGATGGCGCCAAAATCTCGGAGATTTTTCGTGAAGAAAACCATCTGATCATTCGAATACAACAAAAAGATATTGAACTAGAAATGCAAGTGTTAGCAAAAGAAGGGCATGCGTTGATGGCACCACAACAAGGTCAAATGAGTCGGATCATCCGTGAAAAAGCGAGTACAGAGATGACCTTGATTGTCCGAAAAAACAAGCAAGAAATCTTTCATCAAAAGGGGAAGGCTGCTGGATTTGAAGAAGTGGGCAATCTACACGGGCACACATATTAAGGATCTTGACTATAAAAAAGAAATAGAGAGAGCAGTTATATCGCACCTTCAAAAATAAGCCTGAACCTCCAGAAATTAGAACAATTTTCGGAGGTTCAGGCTTATTTTTCGGAGCGATGCGACTTTAACACATTCGACTTATTCGACAATTGATTTATATTCACTGTAACCAGCAGCATCCATTTCTTCATAAGGGATAAACTTCAAGGCAGCAGAGTTGATGCAATAGCGTAAGCCACCTTTATCTGCGGGTCCATCATTAAAAACATGTCCAAGATGGGAGTCGGCTTCATTACTTCTTACTTCGACTCGGTGCATCCCATGAGAAAAATCCGCTTTTTTTTTGATGTCTTTTCTGCTGATGGGTTGGCTAAAAGCTGGCCAGCCACAGCCGGCATCATATTTCTCTGCAGAACTGAAAAGCGGTTCGCCACTGACAATATCGACATAGATCCCTTTTTCATAAAAGTCATCATACTCGCCGGTAAATGGACGTTCCGTTGCATTTTCTTGTGTAACAGCGTAAGAAATTGGTGATAACGTTTCTTTTAAATTCTCTTCGTTTGTTTCGGTTGGTTTACTCATTGATAATGCCCCCTTTGTTTCCTAATCATACTGGCATATGAAATAGAAGCAAACAATCTGCTTTTGGGAGGGGATAGCCAAGCGATTTAGCAGAATTTTAAAGAATAGGACTTACTTGCTGCCTAATTACGTCGAGCTACTTGGCTTTCTCACAACCTGATAAACAGTGTTCGAAAAGCTGACCTTCAACATTAAGCTAAAAAATTTGAAAATATGAGAAGCTATTTCAAATTTCCTATTCTTACTGTTCAGGTCAGGACGCTTTTCTTACAACCTAGATAAACGGTGTTCAAGAAGCAACACTTCGGTCACAAGCCAAAAAAATCAAAAATGAAACAGCCATTTTTGATTTTTTTGGCTTCTGCCTTAGTGTTAACCGCTTCCTTCACAACCTTCTTCTCCTTGCAAATTCTACGAAGCGGAATTTGTCGAGGCGGTGGATTGATTCAGTGTATTCGAAGCATTCGGTATTCTCTAAATAGACGAGTCCACGAACAATTACGACATAAGGATCGTCATGGAGGTCCATTGCTTCTGAAATACTATCGTCGATCGGTTCGACGGTGATTTCTTTTTGGGCATAGGCAATCGAGAGATCTAATTCATTCTCAAAATATTCATAAATCGAGTTACTTGCTTGCTCGCTAGTCAAAGTAGGAATGGTTTCTTTTAACAAATAGTCTCGATCTAAAATGACGACTTCGCCATTGATTTTCCTTTGGCGGACTAAATGCCAGACAGGTGTATCGATCGGCCAACCAGTAACTTTATGCAATTCTTTATCGACTACTGTTTCTTCAAGTGTTTGCACGATCGTTTCACTGGGGATATGTTGGTTTTCTTGAAGTTCTTTATAGCTTGTCAATCCAGCAATGGGAAAATCAAAGCGGTTACGGTCTAAAACGATTGAGCCTTTTCCTTGTTTCTTTTGGATATATCCTTCTGTTGTCAATAGATTGAGTGCTTTACGAATTGTTTCCCGTGAAACACCATAAATTTTGATCAATTGATTTTCACTGGGTAGTAAAGTATGAGGAGGATATTCTTTGTCTAAGATTTTCTTTTCTAAGTCTAAAAAAATTTCATTGAATTTGTTCATCGGTCCTCTCCTTTGGGCAATCGTTCGTTCTTCGCTTATAAACTATACTATAGCTATATGGAGATTTCAAACTGGAGTTGGATAGAAGGAAGATGTTTCTAGGGCAAGGATAATAACGATTACAAGTTATTTATGTTTTTAGCATAAAACGCTTGCAATTTATTGAGAAAAACATTATAGTGTGAGTACAAAGCAACTTGTATAAACAAGTAAAATGAAAGGGGTTTATGTTATGGGGAAATATCAAGCAGATGCCGAGAAGCTGTTAAAAGGAGTCGGCGGGAAAGAAAATATCGCTGCGGTTAGCCATTGTGCAACACGAATGCGCTTTGTTTTAAATGACCCTGCAAAAGCAAATGAAGCTGAGATCGAAGAGATTGACAGTGTAAAAGGAATGTTTACCAATGCCGGTCAATTCCAAGTGATTATCGGGAATGATGTCTCAACATTTTATAACGACTTTGTTGCGGTATCAGGAGTTGAAGGCGTTTCAAAAGAACAAAGTAAAGCTGCTGCGAAACAGAATCTTAATCCTTTGCAACGAGCAATTGCAGTTCTAGCTGAGATCTTCACACCATTGATTCCAGCAATCATTGTTGGGGGATTGATTTTAGGGTTCCGTAACGTGTTGGAAGGCATTCAGTTCGAGAGTTTAGGTGGAACGATTGCAGAAAGTTCAACATTCTGGAATGGTGTGAATTCATTCTTATGGCTACCTGGGGAAGCGATTTTCCATTTCCTACCTGTAGGGATCACTTGGAGTATTGCAAAGAAAATGGGAACGACACAGATTTTAGGAATTGTTTTAGGGATTACTTTGGTTTCACCGCAATTATTAAATGCCTATAGTGTCGCTTCAACTGCCGCTGCAGATATCCCATTTTGGGACTTTGGCTTTGCACAAGTACAAATGATTGGTTACCAAGCGCAAGTCATTCCAGCGATGCTTGCCGGATTCTTACTTGCTTATTTAGAGATTTTCTTCCGTAAGTATATCCCACAATCGATCTCAATGATTTTTGTCCCACTGTTTTCACTATTACCAACTGTTATCGCGGCTAATGTAGTCTTAGGTCCAGTCGGTTGGGCAATTGGTAACTGGATCTCATCAATCGTGAATACTGGATTGACTTCATCGATCAGTTGGTTATTCAGTGCGTTATTTGGTTTCTTGTATGCCCCACTGGTTATTACGGGATTACACCATAT
The DNA here is from genome assembly GCF_003957375.1 of Enterococcus mundtii. GTDB lineage: Bacteria > Bacillota > Bacilli > Lactobacillales > Enterococcaceae > Enterococcus_B > Enterococcus_B spodopteracolus. The sequence continues at coordinate 150,398 of NZ_CP025473.1, forward strand.
GACAAATGCAATCGATATGCAGTTGATTGCTGACTTTGGTTCAACCAATTTATGGCCAATGATCGCATTGTCAAATATTGCGCAAGGATCTGCCGTACTTGCAATCATCTTCTTGCATCGTGGCAATAAAAAAGAAGAACAAGTTTCTATCCCAGCGATGATTTCTTGTTATCTAGGGGTAACGGAACCCGCAATGTTTGGGATCAACTTGAAATATGTGTATCCATTTGTAGCTGCAATGATCGGTTCTGGTGTAGCAGGAATGTTTGCGAACTTGATGGATGTTCGAGCAAATGCGATTGGTGTTGGTGGTTTGCCAGGAATCTTAGCAATCCAAGCACAAACGTGGTTACCATTCACGATTGCAATGATCATCGCAATCATCGTACCCTTTGGTTTAACTGTAGTGTTTAGACGTAAAGGGATTTTGAACAAATTAGATCCAGTCAATCCAGAAGAAGTAAGTGTTTTACAAACTGCGGAAGGCGTATCTATTCCTACACAAAACTTTGAAACCGCAGGAACAACTGCTGTAGCCACTGCCAATGAAGAGTTATTCGCCGTTGCAGATGGACAAATCAAAGTAATTACAGATGTGAATGATCCAGTTTTCTCACAAAAAATGATGGGTGAAGGCTATGCGATCGTTCCTGACAATCAAAAAATCTATTCGCCAGTAAATGGTAAAGTAACTAGTGTATTTGAAACAAAACATGCAATCGGTATTCTAAGTGAAACCGGTATGGAAGTTCTTGTTCACATGGGACTTGATACTGTCGAATTAAAAGGTGCACCTTTCAATGTTCTTGTAAAAGAAGGCGATCAGGTCTCGCCAACTACACAACTAGCAGAGATGGATCTCAGTGCTGTTGAACAAGCAGGTAAACAAACAGATGTCTTAGTTGTTCTAACGAATACGGACAAAGTGGCTGATTTCTCATTAAGTAAATCAGGTCAAGTACAACATGAAGAAATGATTGGTCAAGCATCTATCAATCGCTAATACACAGAGAAAATATGCTACGAGTTTGGGTCTTTATCAAAGACTTAAGCTCGTAGTTCTGTTTTTGGGAACACTTTTTTTAAATCGCAAAGTATGCTACAATGGATAGAAATATGGGAACGTATGTGTGCGAAAGAAAGAGGAAATTTCAATGTATGAATATCTAAGAGGCATCGTGACTTTTATCAGTCCGTATTATATCGTTGTAGAAACGCAAGGGGTGGGCTATCAAATTGCGTTAGGTAACCCTTATCGCTATAGTAGTAAGTTAGATAAAGAAGTAAAAATCTATGTTCATCAAGTTATTCGTGAAGATGCACATTTACTATACGGTTTTGATTCACTCGAAGAGAAACAATTGTTTTTACGATTAGTCAGTGTTTCAGGGATCGGACCGAAAAGTGCCTTAGCGATCATGGCGAGTGACGATCATTCCGGCTTGATCCAAGCGGTGGAAACTGGCGATGTGACTTACTTGACGAAGTTCCCAGGTGTAGGTAAAAAAACAGCACAACAAATGATCTTGGATCTAAAAGGCAAGTTTGGCGAGTTGAGTATCGATACGCCATTTTCTTTATTTGATGAAGCAACGGTGCAAGATGCAAGTGCCTTGTCAGAGGCAATGGAAGCTTTAGTTGCTCTCGGCTACAGTGAGCGTGAAATCAAACGAGTAGAGAAACAACTCAAAGAAATCGACAATCAAACAACGGATGAGTATCTAAGGCAAGCATTGAAATTGATGATGAAAAAGTAAGGAGGATTCTTGATGACAGATGAATATCTTCTCTCACCAGAACCTGGTGAGAATGAATTGAGTTTAGAAAAATCTTTACGCCCTCAATTGCTTGCGCAATATATCGGTCAACATAAAGTCAAACAAGAATTGAGTATCTACATCGAAGCGGCACGTAATCGTGAAGAACCGCTAGACCACGTCTTGTTATACGGTCCTCCAGGTTTGGGGAAAACAACGATGGCTATGGTCATTGCAAATGAGATGCAAGTCAATATCCGTACGACAAGTGGACCAGCCATTGAGCGACCCGGAGATCTGGTGGCAATTTTGAATGAACTAGAAGCAGGAGATGTCTTGTTTATTGATGAGATCCATCGCTTACCTCGCGTGGCAGAAGAAATGCTTTATTCGGCGATGGAAGATTTTTATGTAGATATCATGGTAGGGCAAGGGCCGACCGCTCACCCCGTTCATTTTCCGTTACCACCTTTCACGTTGATCGGTGCAACGACTCGAGCAGGGATGCTGTCTGCACCTTTACGTGACCGTTTTGGGATCATTTCGCATATGGAATACTATGAAGAAGAAGATTTGAGAGAAATCGTTTTACGATCTGCCGATATTTTTCAAACGGAGATCATCACCGAAGGGGCTTTAGAAATCGCACGACGTTCCCGTGGGACCCCGCGGATCGCTAATCGCTTGTTAAAACGAGTGCGTGATTTTGCCCAAGTACAAGGAAATGGCAAGATCGATCAGTTGATTGCTGACCGCGCATTGACACTCTTACAGGTCGATCAAGCAGGATTGGATTATGTCGATCAGAAATTGCTACGTACGATGATCGAGCTGTATGGTGGGGGCCCAGTCGGTCTAAGCACATTATCCGTTAATATTGGAGAAGAGCGAGAAACAGTCGAAGATATGTATGAACCTTTTTTAATCCAAAAAGGCTTTTTGAAACGGACTCCTCGCGGGCGGATCGCTACCGCCTATGCGTATGAACACTTTGGCTATGACTACCAAGTGTGATCACTCTTTTCTATTGAAAGAGCAAATAGTAGAATATTGATTGAAGAGATGGGAGGGATCATTTTGGGAGACGCTTCACATACGAAACAAATGATCAAAAAAGTCTTGGTGTTGCTTTGCGAAACACAGCCTTTTCGCAAAATCAGTGTGCAACAGATCGCACACGAAGCAGGCATCAACCGACAAACATTTTATTATCATTTCACCGATAAGTATGATTTATTGCGTTGGGTGTACTATGAAGATTCATTGCATTACCTAAAAACAGAATCGCTTTCTCTCGATAATTGGGAAGAGCAAGCATTGCTGATGTTAAAAGCCATTGCCGAAAATAAACAGTTCTATTCAAGTACCGTTAGTTCAGAACAGGAGATTCTGCAAAAGCAATTTTCTGCGTTGATCCAACCCTCATTTATTAAAATATTTGAGCAAATGGATGAAGAAAAACAACTAACTTCCAAAGATAAATTATTTTATGCGCGTTTTTTCTCTTATGGCTGTAGTGGAGTCTTAGTCAATTGGATCACACAAGGTTATAAAGAAACACCCTTAGAAGTTGCCATGCAGTTCTTTCGTTTAGCCAAAGATACTGAATTGTATTCGTATCGGTTGTACGCACTAGAAGAAGAAATGGAGACAAGAGACGAATGACCTTTTTCATCGATTCCATCAAGTAGGAACAAAAAGGAGAGAATGTTATGACGAAAGTATTATTTGTTTGTTTGGGAAATATTTGTCGTTCACCCATGGCAGAAGGGTTATTAAAAAAGAAAGTGGCAGAAAAGGATTTGGCAGATTCTTTCGTCATTGATTCTGCTGCAACGAGTACTTATGAGGTAGGTAGTGCCCCTCATCCTGGTACCCAAGCGATATTGGCAAAAGAGCACGTGGATACACGTCAAATGATTGCCCGCCAAGTACGTCGAGAAGACTTCCAGAATTTTGATTGGATCATTGGCATGGATCAATCAAATGTTGCCGATTTGAGGCAATTAGCGCCTATTGAGGCCCAAGACAAAATCCAACTATTTTTGAGTCCGGTCATGGGTAAGGAAGCACAAAATGTCCCTGATCCATATTACACAAATAACTTTGAAGAAACCTATCGATTGATCAATGAAGGCTTGGAAAAATGGCTTGAATTATGGATGGAAGTGAAATAAAATAACAATTGTATTATTTTTATGTTTTAGATAAAAGTTGGTATAAATTAAACTATATTCTTGTTTTTTTAAGAAAAATTGGATAAAATAAGAGTAATTAAGTAACATATTCTTAGCTAGGGGAGGGGTACATTCAATGGATGAAGAAACAGTATCACCAATGAAGAAGCTGACAAAGTTAGTGACTAATACTTCGTTTCAACTTTTTGATTCATTTGTGAATGACACAGAAGAAAAAGCTGAGAATGTACGGTTACAAGGTGAGTTCATTCTAGAACTCCAGAAAGCTGCAGCTCAGAATAGTTTAGTGATTCTACAAGTGCGCGAGAAACCATTAAGCAATAAGTACGAAACCTTTTCCGGTTGGGTAGCAACGAAAACAGTTGAACACGAGCGAGTGATGATCCGCTTGCAAAACCAAGAGCAACAAATCCGAATCGTCCCAATTGAACAAATCGAAAAAATCACTAGTCTTTCACCTACGGGAGACCAAGAGCGATTATCTAAATAAGAATAAAAGCTATGAAAAAGTAGATTGCTTTTTCATAGCTTTTTTATATGTTTTCCTTACTAGAGAGAGCGGATCTAAAGATTCTCAAAGAACTTGATTTGTTGGATAGGTATGAATAAAAAAAGGACCTGCTAGCCGGGGAGCTAGCAGGAAAGGAGTTAAAAATGAAAAAGTGTTGTTAGGGTTGTTTGTTGGTATACTTATATATTAAAGGTGAGTTGTGAATATTTTGTGACGAAAGTTTACCAAAGTTGTTAATTTTTTTATAGAAAAAGTTAAACATCTCTTTGTTTTGTTAGCTAACAATCAAGTCAGACTTTTTTTCATTTTTGAAGAAACTCCAGAGTAATCCGATGATAAAGCCAATCAATGCTGGTGTGATCCAGCCCATTCCTAATGAGAAGAATGGAAGATAGGAATCAGCGAATGTTAAAATTCCTTTGACGAAACTTGTTTGCTTAATTGAATCAGGACAAGCATTCAGTCCATCCACGATGGAAGCGAGTAATGTGAAATATGTGGTCATTCGATAAACAGAAGTACGTTGTTTAAATAATGGGCCAAACAACACAAGTAAGATCAAGGTCATTGCCAACGGATAAATAAACATCAAGACCGGTAAAGAAATCTGAATAATATTCGTCAAGCCCACGTTTGCAACTAAACATGCCAATAAACTTGTTCCGGTTACAAAGAATAGATAGCTTCTTTTAGGAAACAATTCAGTGAATGTTTCTGCGAATGCAGTAATCAGTCCGATACCTGTTTTTAAACAAGCAAGAATCACGATAAAGGCTAATAGGATACTCCCGTAAGTTCCTAGATAGTGATCAGCAATTTGTGCCAAAGCGATACCACCATTCGCACTCATAGGGAATGTTCCTAAACTCATTGTTCCTGCATAAGAAAGTAGGGTATAGATGATCCCCATCAAAACGATGCTGATCGCGCCTGATTTGATCGTATCTCTTGCAATATCAGAAGGCTTTGTGACACCCATGCCACGAATCGTTGTGACGATAATGATCCCAAAAGCTAAGGCAGCTAACGCATCCAACGTGTTGTATCCTTGTGTAAAACCAGTGAAGAATGCTTGGTTTTGGTAGTGAGGTTGTACAGGCGCATCCGCCACTGAGCCAAGTGGGTTGATAAAAGCAAGTAATAGCAAGATGCCTAGTAATACTAAAAATGCGGGATTCAAAAATTTACCAACATAATCCAAGATTTTAGTTGGACGTTTGGATAACCACCAAGCAGCTAAAAAGAATAAGAAACTAAAAATAGCTAAAAATAATGTTTGATTTTCTGCTGGAATAAAAGGTGCTAAGCCAATTTCAAAAGAAGTAGTTGCCAAACGTGGTAAGGCAAAAAATGGACCAATGACTAAATAAAGTAAGACAGTAAAAATAAGTGCATAAGTTTTATTGATTCGTTGTGCTAATTCGTAGACACCAGAGGTCTTTGAAACACCGATCGCAATAACACCTAAGAATGGTAAACCGATCCCTGTAACTAAAAAGCCAAGATTTGCCCAGAAGATATCCGCACCAGCTTCTTGCCCCATATGGACAGGAAATATAAGATTACCAGCTCCAAAAAATAGGCCAAATAGCATGGAACCGATGAATAGATTTTCTTTGAATGATAATTTTTTTGACATAGAAAACTCCTTTACTTTTTTGTATTTTGTTAAAAGTAACAAATTATGTGATGAATTGCAACAATTTTCTGAAAATTATCGAATTCTCTAGAATGATGCTACACATTGACGAAATGACTGCTAACCCTGTGATAGCAATAAGTAGCGTGTTTTCACTGCCTCGAAAAAATGTTAGTCAAAAGATTACTCCAATATCTGAATCTTCTTAATTGAAGAAGTTTCTCACAACCACATGTTACGTGAGGTTGCGCAAAAGTTCAACCGATAAAGCGATCGGAACAAAAACAATAAATAAAAAGAAGAACCGCAACTTTTTGAGTAGGATGACCTTGCTCAATCAAGTTGCGGTAGTTTGAATACTAAGGGTGATTTGATACTTTATTGGTTATTCAAAATGCGTGACAAGAACTCTTTCGTACGTGTTTCCTTTGGATGAACGAAGATATCTTCAGGACTTCCTTCTTCCGCAATCACACCTTTATCCATGAAGATCACTCGGTCAGATACCTCTTTCGCAAATTCCATTTCATGGGTTACGATGATCATTGTCAATCCAGTATGGGCTAGATCTTTGATCGTATTCAAAACTTCACCAACCATTTCAGGATCAAGGGCAGAAGTTGGCTCATCGAAGAGCATCACATCAGGGTTCATTGATAGAGCACGAGCGATAGCGACCCGTTGTTTTTGACCACCAGATAGTTGAGAAGGGCGAGCTTCGATGTATTGTCTCATACCGACTTTTTCTAGGTTTTCGATTGCCACTTTACGGGCATGCTCTTTCTCTCTTTTTAAGACAGTAGTTTGTCCAGAAATACAATTTTCTAAAACATTCATATTATTGAAAAGATTGAAAGATTGGAAAACCATACCGACATTTGTCCGATACTTTGGTAAATTATATTTTGGTGCTAAGACGTTTTCGTTGTTGTAAATGATCTCGCCGCCTGATGGTTTTTCTAGTAAATTGATACAACGTAAGAATGTTGATTTACCTGAACCAGAGGAACCGATGATGGTTACGACTTCCCCTTTATTGACGGTCATGCTAATATCTTTCAGCACTTCATTGTCGCCGAATTTTTTACTTAAATGATTGATTTTGATGATATTCTCACTCATAGGACTGCCTCCTTATTCCTGTAGGTTCGCGTTGTTGACTTCTTCAATTTTTGTATACGCAGTAGGTCCGTCGATTTTCTTCTCAATCACACGTAAGATTCTTGTGATCGTGAAGGTCATGATCAAGTAGATGATCCCAACGATCGTGAATGTTTGGAAGAATTGGAAGTTGGCACCAGAGGCAGAGTTCCCTTGGAAGAATAGATCTGCTACACCAATGACACTTAATACGGCGGTGTCTTTGATATTGATGACAAACTCATTTCCAGTAGCCGGTAAAATATTTCTCAATACTTGCGGAATCACTACTTTACGCATCGTTTGACTGTGTGTCATGCCGATCGCTTGGGCTGCTTCAAATTGTCCGCCATCTACTGCAAAAATCCCACCACGTACAATCTCAGTCATATATGCACCAGTGTTAATCGAAACGATGAACAACGCAGCAATCGTGCGATCCAGAGAAATACCAAAGGCTAGAGCCAATCCATAGAAGATGACCATGGCTTGAACCATCATTGGTGTACCACGGAAGACTTCGATATAAACAGATAACAAGAAATTAGCTACTTTTTGGAAGAAGCGTGTCACTTTATTATCAGATTCTGGAATTGAGCGAAAGACGCCAATCAATAAACCCAATGTTGTTCCTACAACTGTACCGATCAATGCGATAAATAGTGTCAAACCAGCTCCTCGTAAGAACATGTTGCCATATTGATCCCAGATCGTCTTGAAATCATGGAGCAAGCCAGTTTCTTCTGCATCTCCATCCGTTGACGCAGGTTGGTCTTCAATGGCTTGGTCCATGATAGCAATACGATCATCATGAGAAATGCCACTTAATATTTGGTTGACTTGTTGGAGATCAGGATCACCTTTACGCATCCCTACAGCAATCTGGACATCCTCGGGATTTGTTTGAAAGCCATTTGCTTCATCTAGTTCGAGCATTTTCAAGGCTGGGTTAACGCTTGTGGCTGTTACGCCTTCTGGACGTTCGCTGACGTAACCGTCAATCATGCCAGAAGCTAGTGCTGTTCGCATGGCTGAAAAGTTATCCATTGCTTGTTGCTTGTCCACTCCTGGGATCTGATCGATCACGTTATAGTGGAATGTATTCAATTGTGCAGTGATTTTTGCGCCAGAAAGATCTTCTAAACTAGTCGCATTCGCAAACTTACCATCTTTTTGTACGACGATCACAAGTTCTGATTCATAGTATGGATCAGTAAAGTCGATTTCCTTTTTGCGTTCTGCCGTTGGACTCATGCCGGCAATGATTGCATCGATCTTTCCGGATTGAAGGGCAGGCGGTAAACCGTCCCATTTCGTTTGGACAATGACTAGTTCTTTACCTAAACCTTCAGCTACCTTTTTGGCAATTTGAACATCATATCCGCCAGCAAAGCTATTTTGTCCTTGAATTGGATAGGCATTGTTTGCATCTGTTTGTTGAGACCAGTTAAAGGGCGCATAACCAGCTTCCATTCCGACACGAAATTGATCGCTCGGTGTTTTATCATCTGCATGAGCCAAAGTGGTCAAGCTAAAGATCGATAGAATAAACGTAAAAATTAGAGTGAGTGTAACTGAATTTTTTTTCATCTGTCTTCTCCTTTTTGTTTGTTCACGTACGTGGTCCTTCAGACATATACTGATAAGACCAACGTTCGCTCAGCTTCTTTGGCTGGTAACCAAAGCGCTTTGACACGAGTGGTCGAATACATGCATTGCAGTTGCTTATCAAGGAGAAATAAAAAACGACCACTTTGTAGGTACAAAAGGGCCGCTAAATTTCACAGAGTGATAAACCTCTCACAAAACATAGCGCAACTTAGCATCACTGCTAAGACAGTCCGTAAGCTGTTAACTTACGTCCCAACATACTTTTTAAGCAAAAAAAAGTACATTTCGGCGATCCTCCCTAGCCCTGCTTCCACATGTTTGCTCCACTCCACAGGTTTAATGATTCTCGCGACCTCTACCTCATTGATTGAGGCATCTCGTATTCAGTTATTTATACAAAAAATAGTCTACGATAGAGTAGCCACTTTGTCAATGAGAAACTACATTTTTGCAGAAAAAAGTTGATAAATAAAGAAAAATACTGTTTATTTAATTTCTTTCATGAAAAAAGGAAAAGAGAATGTTTTCAAAAAAAGAATAATTATACATTTTATGCAAAACTTAAATGATAGTAAAATAACGAAAAACAGACTGCAAAATCACGCAGTCTGTTTTCTTTTTTATCTAAAAATATTTTAAGCTGTAGCTTTCTTAGGTTCACGACCAAGAATGGCTTGTAAAATAACTGTTACCCCATAAATAGCTAAAACGAGATAGATCAAACTAGAGTATTGTGTGATCCCCCAGCCCCATGTGCGATAAACAACTAATGTAATTGCTAGAACAATTGCTGCCAATACATTGAAAAAGGCAAACGCCCATAGATTTCCATTTTCTTTACGTACTAAATAGAAGATAGAGAAATAAATACTTAATGCTAACCAAGCGATACATGCTAAAATAACGCCCCAATAAATTAAGAATGCAACCATATTGATTCACCTCATTTCATACTAAAAATATACAGATCATTGGTATTGTAGCACGTTTTCATTGTTTTGTCAGTGATGTTTGTGAGTATTTTCTCAAAAAAAATCTCTGAATTTTCATTCGATTGAGGGTATGTTTCATTTTATTTCGATTATAATAGAAGAGAGGTGAGTGATAAATGTTGGAACAAACAATTGAAGAAGCAGCGACAGCGATAATTGAAAGTCAAAAACTGACCTTTCTAACAGGGGCAGGTGTGTCCACACCTTCTGGAATACCTGATTACCGTTCACTAACAGGTGTTTATCAAGGGCTGGATCGTCCAGAATATTTATTGAGTCATCAAGCGATGGATGAAGAACCACAAAAATTTTATTCGTTTCTCAAACATCTTTATCATCCCGAAGCACGCCCGAATATCATCCATCGAGAAATCGTAGAGTTGGCTAAAGAAAAAGAGGTATGGGTCGTTTCGCAAAATATCGATGGGTTACATGAGAAAGCTGGAAGTAAAAAACTAGTTAATTTTCATGGGAATCTGTATCATTGTTATTGTCGAAACTGCCATCAACCTGTTGACTGGCAAGATTATCTTACCAGTGATAAGCATCAACTGTGTGGTGGCCAAATTCGCCCAGATATTGTGTTATATGGAGAAGGGTTCCAGGATGAAGTATTAGAGCAAGCAGCTTTTGCTGTCAGTCAGGCCGACTTGATTGTGATTGTAGGGACAAGTTTCCAAGTCCATCCTTTTTGTGATTTGATCCAGTTTCGCTCACCACAAGCGAAACTATTAGTCATCAATCAGACCCCTGTCTATCTATCAGAGGCGTACCGATTTGTCCAAACAGATGGAACGAAGGTGTTCAAAAAAGTACAGGAGAGTGTAAAATGACAGCTAAAACAGAAAAAGAAAAAATGATTGCAGGCGAACTTTATTTTGCGGGTGATCCAGAATTATCAGCCGATAGAAAATTTGCTCGAAGTCAAAGCCAGATCATCAACCAAGCGGAAACAAGTGAACTTCGCAGTCAATTACTTAAAGAGACATTTGGTGCTACCGGCGAGAAGATTTATATGGAACCGACAATCAATTTTGATTACGGCTATAATATTTATGTAGGTGAGAATTTTTATGCGAACTTTAATTGTACATTCTTAGATGTCAGTACGATCAAAATTGGTGATAACTGCATGTTTGCCCCTAATGTTCAGCTTTATACTGCCACACATCCACTACATCCAGTGAAGCGAAATAGTGGGTTAGAATTTGCTAAACCAATCGAGATCGGCAATAATGTGTGGCTAGGTGGTGGAGTGATCATCACACCTGGAGTGACTTTAGGAGACAATGTCGTGGTCGGGGCGGGAGCAGTCGTGACCAAATCGTTCCCAGATAATGTAGTAATCGCAGGGAATCCGGCACGGATCATCAAACGCATCGATGAACCAATGCCTGAAGAGGCATTGGAAGAGTTGAGACAATCGATTGATCAAATCGATCACCAATTAGTAGAACTACTTGAAAAAAGAATGACTACCGTCACGAAGATCGGTGACGTCAAACAAGCAACTAACCAAGCGGTTTATGATAAAAAAAGAGAACAACAAGTGTTGGATAAAGTTGCTAGTTGGTTGAAAACACCAGAATACAGTGAGACGATCTTAGCTACTTATGCAGATATCATGAAGCACTCACGAAACTATCAAAAGAAACGAATGGAGTAGATAAATGATTGAAGGAGAAACTCGCCGAAAAGAAATTATTGAAACGCTAGTTGATGCAGAGAAACCTGTCAGTGCCAGTAAGTTTGCTACTCGTTTTGGTGTCAGCCGCCAAATCATTGTAGGAGACATTGCGTTGCTACGAGCGGCAGGAGAAGCGATCGTGGCGACGGCCAGAGGATATCTTTTGGAAGATGAACAAGCCAAAAATGGGTTCATCAGTAAAATCGCAGTACAACATCAGAGAGAACAAACAGAGGAAGAATTACAGTTGATCGTTGCTCATGGTGGCGAGATACTAGACGTTATCGTTGAGCATCCCTTGTATGGCGAACTGACAGGAATGCTTCATATCAAGACAGCAGAAGATATTCGTTCATTTATGAAACGTTATCGGAAAAGTCAGGCTTCGTTATTGTCTGAATTAACGGATGGGATCCATCTGCATACGATCCGTTACTCACATAAGGAAGTATTGCAACAAATCAAACAAGGCTTGGCAGAAGCAGGTATCTTGTTCGAAGGGAATCAATAATTTACTTTATGAGATTGAGATAGGAGTGTTTTTACTTCTATCTCAATCTCATTTTTTCTTTATTTATAAAATAATTGATTTATGCTATGGCAAAACTTTAACTATACTGAACAGAAATGCTACAAATACTTTTATTGAAAGAGGGAGAAAAATGCTTCGAGGAACAAATCAAAAAAATTCTTTGCTTTGGAGTAGCTGAAAGCAATTTGGAACAACAGTTGAATGATAGAGAACTCAGGAAAAAAACAAATCCATATGACCCATTGGTTTATATGGACGGGTTAGTCGACGATCTCATTCAACAACCTTTTGAGAATTTCTCTCTTCAACCTAAAGAGTTGATTGACCAAATAAAAGCAGGTAGCAAATATCCACTATGGGAAGAGATTCAAGCCATCATGATGGAGGACCCAAGGTTTCAATTGCAAAGCAAGTAAACGGTCCGTGTCAAGGAGCCTTCTCGCTGACTAAGTTAAAAATACGTATTCGAAAACGAATGGATAAAAAATAATAATTATTTGGAGGTCAACGATGTTAGATCAAACAACAACTGACTCAACGAATGAATTTAGAAAAAAATTGGATATATTAGCTTTGTCTTTATCACTACAAGAAAATATCAATAATTTTGGTTTAAATAAAGATTATCAATTATTATTCTCAACGTATATTCAAATGATTCGTGATGATCAAGATGATTTTTTTATTGAAAAGAGACAAAAAGAAAATATCATTGAATCGCTAAATCGGACAATAGATTTTTATGATTTTGAGAAAATAGAACAAGTTCAAATGATCTTGGAAAAATTGAGAAATAATGATCCAACAGATTTCATACTTATTCCCTCTTCATTTTATCCAGGGGAGTATGGAGAGATTTCGTCGCATACATGTGGATTAACAGTCTATAAAAAGAATAACTCTTTTGTAATTATGAAGGTGGATAAAGAGAAAGGATTCGATGATCAAACTGTTTCTTATTTTGAGATTCCTCCAACAAATATTTTGAAATTAAGTCAACTATTTCTTGATGAGCGATTTCATGAAGTTCGAAAACCCTATTTTGTATTGAACAGATTAGCAACTCTTTCCATCCAAAACGAATCGATCGGTATACCGGCCATCACGATGAAAGGACAAAAGAGTGGAAATTGTTCCGTTAGCGAAGTCGATGCTTCTTTAAAAACAATTTTATATAATTGTAGAAAAGATCTCTTTTCTTTAGATACGAGTGAGCAAGTGACGCCTAAATGGCATTCAGAACATGCTGAATCAATTTTGGAAATGCGTAATCGATTTCTGATTGCTTTAAAAGGAAAGAATCCAGAGCTAAATCGGCAGTTGGATTATATATACCTTTATTATTTATGTAAAAAAGGGCAGCTCAAAAGTGAATTTTTAAAAAATATTTATACTAAAAATCGTCGATGGCATCTACAAATTCAGTTTCTTTTTAAGGAAGATCCATATATTTCAGCAATATTCAATAATCCTGGACAACTCCCAACTATAGATGAGAACCTGATCCAAGAAAAATCCAACAATATCATTAAGTCACTGGGCATTCATTCTACGAGTAAGCTTGCAGAGTTTTCTGCTGATGATTTAATAGAATATCTTAATCGAAAAAAGTACATAACCAATATAATCAATGGTCGTTTACCATTTATCCAGGTTCCGATAGCTAAGGAAATGATCCAACGAATGATAGCTAGTTTAGAAAAGAAAAAACAGGAAGTACAAGGGGAATTACACCAACGCAAAGTATCAAAAGAAAGAAAGATAGAACAGAAACTGAGCGAACCTGTATCGATCCATGACCCGCAGAAAATGATTTCTCCAATAGAAAAAAATGTCGAGAACTTAAAACACATATTGATTTTTGGTGAAGATAAGAATAGAAAAGGCTTAATTGAAAAATTGGATCATTTAGATCATAGACAAAAAAAGATACCCTATGATCCGAAAGTCTACATAGAAATGATTTTTCATGCCTTAAAAAAGCGTTCATTTAATTCCATGGATTTAGAAAGAGCAATACAAGACAATCCTCTACTTAAAGAAATCATTCACGTAATAAGAGAAAGTACAGATTTGAACTTAAATGCTGTTTATCCAATGCAATTATTGGAAGAGAGCCAAAAATATGCACAAACAATGGAACCTGATAATCAAATCCTTGAAGAGATTGCAGATGCGGGGATCCAAAACCTATTGCTCCATCATTCTGAATTGATCCTGATTGAAGCGGTAAAAAAAAGAGAAGAGGTTGAGATATGGGTACCATTAGATTCGCTTCATCAGCAAATGGATCAAATAATGGACGGTTTTAGAAATGATGTGTTTGATCATGCTCTGCGAGTTTTGTATCTTCAAAGAAATCAACTACAAGGTAGACTTGTTTTTTGGAAAAATGAGCAAAGAGTAGTTGCGCCATGGGAGCGTGAGCCAGAATTATGGGCAAATCGTGTGCCAAAATCAGTTATCAAAAATAACACCTTTCCTATAGAGGTAACCAAAAAAGCAACTATCGATGTGCTTCCACCGTTAAATGAAGAGACAAAGAAATATGAACGGACATTCACTTCGCTAGATACGATCGAACCACAAAAAGCTAAGGTAGTAGTCAATGATAACCTTAAGGATTTCAAGAGTGTCGTTACCCAATTAAGCACGATAGTAAAAGAAGACCAAGTTATAGTGGCCAAAATTCGTTCAAATGAACAGAAGAGTGAATTGGACAATCTTAAAAGATGCTTATTTGGAAAAGAAACTTCACAAAATAAGGAAGGGGTTATAAAGGAATCCTTAGATGAGCTTAAGCTGTGCAAAAATGTAAGTACGCTATTTGAACAGATAGTGCCTGAAACCAGAGGCAAAATGAAGCTAGAGCCACTACAAAAACCAATAAAACGAGTGGTTGATCAAGCGACTGATCAATCAATTCAAAAAAAAGTCAAACGTATCAAATAAGAATGGTAGAAACGAATGATCGAAGCACGAACACTAGAAAGAAAGCTAAAAGTAAATCCCATTGCTTTAGTAGTATTGTGACTCGGTTCAATAATCTATTTAAAAAAGGGAGAAGCATTCCAGCAGAAAATGAGACAACCAAACAAACCAATCCAGAAAACGTTAGGATGGCTACATTGTTAACTGATTTCCGACCAACTAAATTTGGAAAGAATTTCGGGATACCCCAGAAAAAAACATACCAACAAAAAACAATGTCGGAACGTTGAGTAACCAAAATCCGAAGGACAAGATGACTGAAAGTGGTAATGATTTCAACAAATAAGCAGAGATGCTTGCATTGTTTTTTTCTTTAGAAAAAGAATAAAAGACTATGAAGACTATAGTAAAAAGTTTATAAGACAACAATAAGATAAGCAAAGCAAGAAAGATCGAGCAACGCTGATGTCTGTGCCAATGCAAGGTTTTTTGAAAATGAGAATTGAACAAGTAGGAAATCCCGAAACAGTCAATTATCGATGGAAAACTTAATGTAGCTGAGGTGAGCGCACAACTAAAAACGTGTAATCAAGTTCTTCTTCAACAAGATAAATAACTTCTACGAACATAAGCGAAATCCCTCTTGTAGAGAGAATAAAACAGAAGATGTTAGACAAACAAAAGAAGCTTGAGTTTGAAAAAAGAGTGACTATGCTCGCATTATTGTTAACTTTAGAGACAAAGGACAAAGAGTTTGTCCAGATAGCTGACTATAAATGATTGATATCCACGGACGTAAAATGCTGGAATCAGAGATGATCTTTTACGGTAGAAAAAATGAACAGAGAAAAGCAAATGAAGTTGCTTTTCTCTGTTCATTTTTGTGATTATCCATTATTACTCGATCACCAAGACGCCTTCTTTTAAGGCAAAAGGATTTTGGTCGTTGATATGGTCATAGAACATTACGCCATTGATATGGTCAATTTCATGTTGCACCACGATTGATTCGTAATTCTTTAAACGGATTTTTTGTTTCTCCCCATTTTTGTCATAATACGAAAGCGTGATTTTTGCATGGCGCACAACATACCCAGGAACTTCACGATCGACTGATAAACAGCCTTCACCTTCACCCAAGCAAGCATTCTGGACGGAATGGCTCAAGATTTTTGGGTTATACATGACCGTACTCAACGTCGGTTTTGTGATTTCTGGATCTGGATTTGGTACGTGGACCGCAATGATCCGTTTTGAAATATCAAGCTGGGGCGCAGCTAGGCCGACACCACCACGTAAATTTAATTCTTCTGCTTTGATTGGATCTTGACTATTTTTAAGAAATTCCAACATTTCTTCTCCTAATAAAAGATCTTCCTCACTGAGTGGAAGAGTGACTTCTTGCGCGACTTCACGTAATGTTGGATTGCCTTCTCGAATAATATCATCCATTGTGATCATGGAATATGTACCCCTTTCTTATCAAACACTCTCTTTTCGGTTAATAGTTTACCATAAATTTGAAAAAGTAGTAGCCTGATTGTTTAATCAACTAGATTTTCTTAAGGATTCTACACTTGATTTATTAGAAAGATTCAGGTAAAGTATAGCTGTATGTTTAAAGCATATGTCCTGTTACTTGGTTAAACGAATCACCAACGTTTTACTCAGTCACAGGGGAATAATTAAACGAGGTGAAAGAAATGGCAATTTCAAAAGAACGTAAAAACGAAATCATCAAAGATTACGCACGTCATGAAGGAGATACTGGTTCTCCAGAAGTACAAATCGCTGTATTAACTGAAGAAATCAACCACTTGAACGAACATGCACGTGTTCACAAAAAAGATCATCATTCATACCGTGGTTTGATGAAAAAAGTTGGTCATCGTCGTAACTTGTTAGCTTACTTACGTAAAACTGACGTTCAACGTTACCGTGAATTGATCCAACGTCTAGGCTTACGCCGTTAATTTTTAACAGAAAGTGGGGTTCGCGTGAATCTCACTTTTTTACTTTAAACTATCAAACATTTCTGTGAATCAGCTCGATGGACTCCTACTAACCAAATGAAAGGTGCAAAAGCTCGCTTTCGCGGTTTTCGTTTGTTTAGTAGCGTCTAGCGTTCACGAGAAAGAAAAGGAGTATTTATGTCAGAAAAACAAGTTTTTAAAACGACATGGGGCGGACGTCCCTTAGAGATCGAAGTTGGCCAATTAGCCAAACAAGCCAATGGAGCAGTATTAGTTCGTTATGGGGATACGGTCGTATTAAGTGCGGCAGTTGCTTCAAAAGAAGCGAAAGATACAGATTTCTTCCCATTGACGATCAATTATGAAGAAAAAATGTATGCAGCTGGTAAGATCCCAGGAGGATTTATCAAACGTGAAGGTCGTCCAAGTACGGAAGCAACCCTGACTGCTCGTTTGATCGACCGTCCGATCCGTCCAATGTTTGCAGAAGGTTTCCGTAATGAAGTCCAAGTCACAAATATCGTGATGAGTGTAGAAACAGATTGTTCCCCAGCAATGGCAGCAATGTTAGGTTCTTCCCTAGCTTTATCGATTTCAGATATCCCTTCGATGGACCGATCGCAGGTGTTGAAGTTGGTCGTGTCAATGGTGAATACGTCTTGAACCCAACAGTTGAACAAGCAGAGACTACCGATATCGAATTAAGCGTAGCTGGTACAAAACAAGCAATCAACATGGTTGAAAGTGGCGCGAAAGAAGTTTCTGAAGAAGATATGCTGGGCGCATTATTATTTGGATTTGACGCAATCAAAGAATTAGTCGCATTCCAAGAAGAAATCGTTCAAGCTGTCGGCAAAGAAAAAATGGAAGTTTCTTTATTACAAGTCGATGCTGATTTGAAAAAAGAAATTTTTGATGCATCGTATGGCACGATGAAAGAAGCGGTCATGACAGAAGAAAAATTAGCTCGTGAAGAGAATATCGCCCAAGTAAAAGTCGATATTCGCGAAGCTTATGCAGAGAAATTTGCGGGTCATGAAGAGGAAGCGCAATTACTAAAAGAAGTAAAACAAATTACGGAAGATCTTGAAAAAGACGTCGTTCGTGAGTTGATCACGATTGACAAAATCCGTCCTGATGGTCGTAAATTAGATGAGATCCGTCCTTTAGCATCAGAAGTTGGCTTGTTGCCACGTGTTCATGGTTCTGGATTATTTACTCGTGGACAAACACAAGCACTATCATCATGTACATTGGCACCTTTAGGGGAACACCAAATCATTGATGGCTTAGGTGTAGAAGTCAGCAAACGATTCATCCATCACTATAACTTCCCACAATTTTCTGTGGGTTCAACTGGTCGTGCCGGATCACCAGGTCGTCGTGAAATCGGTCATGGTGCATTAGGTGAACGTGCATTAGCACAAGTGATTCCTTCAGAAGAAGAGTTTCCTTACACGATCCGTCTAGTGGCAGAAGTACTTGAATCGAATGGTTCATCTTCTCAAGCAAGTATCTGTGCAGGTACTTTAGCATTGATGGACGCAGGTGTGCCAATCAAAGCACCTGTAGCTGGTATTGCTATGGGATTAGTATCTGATGGTGAAAACTATACGATTTTAACAGACATCCAAGGTCTAGAAGACCATTTAGGCGACATGGACTTCAAAGTTGCCGGAACAAAAGATGGGATCACAGCACTACAAATGGATATCAAGATCCAAGGTATCACGGAACAAATCTTAAAAGAAGCATTGGCACAAGCAAAACAAGCACGTATGGAAATCTTAGAAGAATTGACTTCAACGATTGCTACACCACGTGAAGAGCTTAGCCAATATGCACCGAAAATCGAAATGATCCAAATCGATCCTGCGAAAATCAAAGATGTCATCGGTAAAGGTGGCGATACGATCAATGGAATCATTGATGAAACAGGCGTGAAGATTGATATCGATCAAGACGGTAAAGTAAGTATTGCTTCTTCTGATAAAGAAATGATCCAAAAAGCAATCAAGATCATCGAAGATTTGACAAAAGAAGTCAAAGTTGGCGAAGTCTACCTTGGTAAAGTTGTTCGTATCGAAAAATTCGGTGCATTTGTCAACTTGATCAAAGGGAAAGACGGCTTAGTCCATATTTCTCAATTAGCGAATGAACGTGTAAACAATGTAGAAGACGTTGTAAAACTAGGCGATGAAGTGTTGGTGAAAGTGACAGAGATCGACAAACAAGGCCGGGTGAATCTTTCAAGAAAAGCAATGTTGAACGAAGAGGACAAGAAGTAATTCTATCATTTTAAGATAAAAGTTTTTTAATAAGCGTACTACTACGAAAATAATTTTATATTTTCAAAAGTAGTACGCTTATTTTTTTAATCGTTAAAGAAAAGGCATAGAGGGTCAATTTAAATTTTCTTAAAAAACACTTAGTTATTTAAAGTGCAAAAGGAGGAATGGAAATGATCCATTTTTTATTCTCATTAATAGTAGGTGGCATATTAGGATTCGTTGCTGGAGCTGTTCTTAATGAAGATGTACCAGGAGGCGTCACTGGAAATATTATTATTGGTTTCTTTGGAAGTTGGTTAGGTGAATTTGTGTTAGGCGATCTAGGTCCATCTATCAGTGGCTTTTATCTTATCCCATCCTTGATCGGGGCACTCGTTTGTTTAGCTCTCTACTCATTTACTGCTGATTATTTAAGAAGGCATCGTTGACTTAGTTATTTTTATCGAATTGATTGACACCAAGGTTGAATCCTTGGATAATTAGGTGAAATTTAGGTCAATCATAGGATTGGAGAAATGAGGGGGAACAGTGACAACAAAGCATAACACAAAAAAAATCTCGATGGCAGGGTTACTAGTAGCCATGGGAGTTGTTTATGGAGATATTGGTACAAGTCCGCTTTATGTAATGAAAGCAATCGTAGAAGACAATGGCGGCTTGCGAGGGATCAACCCAGATTTTGTTATCGGAGCAGTCTCCTTGATTTTTTGGACTTTGACATTATTAACAACGATCAAATATGTCGTGATTGCATTAAATGCAGATAACCATGGGGAAGGTGGTATCTTTTCTTTATATACTTTGGTTAGAAAAGGCGGTAAATATCTGATCATACCTGCAATGATCGGTGGCGCAGCATTGTTAGCAGATGGCGTACTGACACCTGCTGTAACGGTTACGACCGCTATTGAAGGATTACGTGGGATTCCACAATTCTTTGACCGTTTCGGCAATGACCAGAACATCATCGTTATTATTACTTTAGTTATTATTTTTGTTTTATTCATGGTCCAACGATTTGGCACAGAAGTCGTTGGGAAAGCATTTGGACCGATTATGTTTTTATGGTTCACCTTTTTAGGTGCTATGGGCATGTTTAATTTCAGTCAAGACTGGACAGTGATCCGTGCCTTAAATCCTTATTATGCAATCCAGTTGCTATTTAGTCCTGATAATAAGCTAGGTTTATTCATTCTAGGAAATATCTTTTTGGCTACTACTGGGGCGGAGGCGCTTTATTCTGACCTAGGACATGTCGGAAAACGAAACATCCGTTTAAGCTGGCCGTATGTCAAAGTATGTTTGGTCTTGAATTATTTTGGGCAGGCAGCATGGCTGTTGAATGTCTATCAAAATCCAGAAACACAAGCAATCGAAAACTTGAATCCATTTTTCAAAATGATGCCGGCTAGTTTTACAGTCATCGGAGTAGGATTTGCAACGATTGCAGCTGTTATCGCTTCGCAAGCACTAATTACTGGATCATTTACTCTAGTTTCAGAAGCAATCAAATTGAAATTATTGCCTCGATTGAAAATCATGTATCCTGGAAGCAGCATCGGACAAATGTACATTCCGGCAGTGAATTTGATTCTATGGATTGCTTGTTCACTGGTTGTCGTTACCTTTAGAACCTCACATCATATGGAAGCTGCGTACGGACTGTCCATTACCGTAACGATGTTGATGACGACTGCCTTACTTTATTTCTATTTGCTCCAAACTGGCTATCCGAAGTGGTTGGCTCATACAATTACCTTTTTCTTTGGGGCAATCGAAGTCGTCTTCTTTATTTCAAGTATCGTGAAGTTCTTCCATGGCGGTTTTGTCGCTGTGTTGATTGCTTTAGTCATTCTAGCAGTCATGTTTGTTTGGGAACAAGGAAATATCATTCGTGAATCGGTCGCAGAAGAAGTGGCATTAAAAGAATATATTCCACAACTTCAAGCATTGAAAGAGGACAAGACCTTACCAATGTATCAAACTAATGTGGTTTTCTTAGTGCCGGATATGGCAGATGGGAAGGTCGGTCGCCAGTTTGTGTATTCCATTTTAGATAAACGACCAAAGCGGGCGAAGGCCTATTGGTTTGTCCATGTAGAAGTAACCGATGAACCCTATACGAAAGAATATCAAGTGGATATGATGGGGACCGATTTCGTTATTCAAGTGAACCTATTCTTAGGATTCCGCGTGCAACAAGAAATCAATGTCTACGTTCGACAAATCATCCACGATTTAATGAAACAAGGACGTCTACCAAAACAACCACAGACGTATTCATTGACTCCAGGAAGAGAAGTCGGCGATTTCCAATTCATCTTGATCGACGAAGTAGTTTCCAATGTAACAACTCTTGGGAAATGGGAACGACAAATCATGCAAGCTAAACTTGCCATCAAGAAAATCGCTACGACGCCAGAAACATGGTTTGGTTTAGAATACAGTGAAGTCAAACATGAAACAGTACCTTTGCTGATTGGTGGAACAAGAAAAACATGGTTGAAAGAACGGAAAAAATAAGTAGATAAAGCGTTAGATTATGCTATACTAAAACTGAAAAGAGGGGTTGCAATAACAACTCTCTTTTGATAGCGTTGTTTAAAAAACAGCGGCATAGGTTTAGTTAATTGTTGTAAAAATAACCGTCTTAAGCCGAGGACGGTTATTTCTTTTTGTCGTTGTTAAGCAATGCTACAACCAACGTGACCAGAGCGACGGTAAACATACCAAAGCTGAGCATCAATTGGACTGTATCGAGTGCCGACAAAAGGCGTCTCCTTTCATAAGAGTTAGAAAGTATGGGCATACGCACCACCTCACTTGCGGAAGGATAGCCATTTTCATTGAACTGTACTGTCACATAATAGCATAGCACATGCGCACATTTTAAACCTTAATTAATAAATTTCTTGTTATTGAATAGCTGTTGAATGTTAGTGACACAAGTGAATAAATCCTTCCATTATTTAGAGTGATCTAGTGGGAGAAGCAGAAATCAAAAGCCTCCTAGTTATACTCTTTTTACGAAAAGTTGTACAATTAAAATGGAAAAGTGAGGCGAAACAAATGGTAGTAAATTTTGTCATATTATTTTTGATGATAGCAATCACTGCTTTTTTTGTTGCGAGTGAATTTGCTTTAGTAAAAATCAGACGTTCCCGTTTAGAGCAATTGGAAAAAGACGACGTGAAGAACGCTAAACTAGCGTTACATGTGACCCACCATTTAGACGATTATTTATCTGCAAGTCAGTTGGGTATCACATTAACAGGCTTGATCATTGGTTGGGTTGGCGAAGGTTCTGTGGCAGCATTATTGGAACCCTGGATCGGTCAACTTCCGATTGGACGGGGAATAAGTGCAACGATCTCTGTCGCATTAGGGTTCATTCTGGTGACATATGTCGACGTTGTGGTGGGAGAACTTTTGCCGAAAAGTTATAGTATCGTCAATACGGAACAAGTTGTGTTATTCGTAGTCAGACCCTTGCATTATTTTTATCTGGCGATGTTTCCTTTCATCTGGGTATTGAATCATTCGGCAGCAAGCTTAGGTAAATTGCTAGGCGTGAAGCTAGTATCAGAAGGTGAAGAAACACTCTCACAAGAAGAATTGACTTTAGTTGCCCTCAACTCTTACCAGCAAGGTGAGTTGACAAAGGATGAATACCAGTACTTAGAAAATGTCTTTGAGTTTGATGACACGCTGGCAAAAGACATTCAAGTCGATCGGACATCGATGCAAGTATTTGATGCGTCAGATACAGTCAAACAAGCCATCAAGGAATCGATTGAACGCGGGCATACGAGATATCCTGTCATACTGGAATCCAAAGATAATGTGTTAGGATACGTTACATTACCTGCGTTGATCAAACAATCTTTAGAGGATGACCAGATAACGGTGGAGTCTCTGATTGAAGAACCAATCGTGACAGCAGAAACTATCCCCATCAAAAAACTATTGACGATCATGCGAAGAAAAGGAAAACATATAGCGATCTTAAAGGATGAATATGGTGGAACAAGCGGTCTTGTTACGATTGAAGATATTTTAGAGGAAATCGTCGGCGAAATTCGAGACGAAACAGACGTGGATCAAGCTTTGATTGCGAAACAAGAAGATGGTAGCTATATTGTTTCAGGAAAATTGACCTTAGATGATTTTGAGCGCTACTTCAATGAGGATGTTCCAGAATTTGAAGAGACGAATTTCATCACTCTCGCTGGTTTTATGTCGAGCTATCAAAAAGATATCGAGGCAGGTACAGTGATTACGATCGGTCAATTTCAATTCACCGTTTTGGAATATGATCATGCGCATATCGACTATTTCAGCTTGATTATTTTACCAATGAATCCATAAAAAAAAGTGTTCTTCCAATAAGTATAGGAGGAACACTTTTTCTGAATCTAATAACTGATTTCAGCATCTTCAATTGAAAATTGCTGTTGTTCGGCATCTAACTGTTTCAAATGTTTTACAGCGCGGATATAAGAGTAGAGCAAGACGATTACAGAACCAGCCCAAGCAAGTGGTGAAGCGAGAGCGGCTCCTGGATAGCCCCAGATTCCAGTCAGAATAATTGCAGCAAAAGAACGCATGATCAGTTCCATCATCCCTGCAATCGTCGGTACTTTACTTTGACCAAGTCCTTGTAAAGTGTAACGTAAGATGAATAGGATAGCTAAGATCCAGTAAAGAGAGCCATTGATGTTGAAATACGTTTGCGCCAAATCAAAAACGACAGTTTCATTTGCGCTGACAAACAAGCTTACCAATGGTCGGCCAAGGAAAATAACAATTGCTCCGGCTAAGAAACTAAAGCCAATACTCATGACTAATGTTTGACGAACGCCTTTTAAGATACGTCCATATTGTTTCGCTCCATAGTTTTGTGCTGTAAAAGTCGCCATCGCAATCCCAAAGGACATCATAGGTTGAACAGCAAATTGATCGATTCGACCAGCTGCGGCTTGGGCAGCGACGACATCTGTACCTAAGCTGTTTAATGCAGATTGCAGGACGATTGCACCAATCGCAATGATCGAAGATTGGAAAGCCATTGGTAAAGCAACATTTAAATGTGTGCGGATCTCTTGTTTATCGAACGAAAAATCTTTTTTACGTAACTGAAGCATCGGAATCTTTTTCTTGATATAGACGATACATAATAGACTAGAAGCAATTTGCGCAATCACTGTTGCAATAGCAGCACCTTCTACTCCCATACCGAAGTTGATAATAAAGATCAAATCCAAGACAACGTTGATAATTACCGCAACGATCAAAAAGAGTAAAGGCGTTCGACTATCACCAAGTGCGCGAATAACATTTGACAATAAATTGAAGCTGACGGCAGCAAAGATTCCCCATAGGATGATCACGATGAATGTTTGTGCTTCATCAATGATATCTGCAGGTGTTTGCATCAACTGAAGCATCGGACGAATAAATACTAAGCTAAGGACGGTTAAAATCACAGTAATAATGACACTAATCATGACACTTGTAGCAAAACTTTTTTTCAAACCACGGAAGTCTTTCGCACCATATCGTTGTGCGGTAATAATGGCTAAACCAGCGGTTAGACCTTGAGCAAAGCCAATAATCAAGAAAGTTAATCCACCGGTAGCTCCTACAGCAGCTAGTGAGTTTTTCCCTAATGTCTGCCCAACGATGATCATATCAACCATGTTGTAAAACTGCTGAAAAACATTGCCTATCAATAAAGGGACAGTAAATAGCAAAATCAGTTTGGCTGGGCTTCCTTTTGTTAAATCGCGCATCTTGTAAACTCCTTATTTCTTTTAAAATTTAGTTAGTAGTATATAGTGTTTACCCTTGGAATACCAATTAGAATCTCATGATAAATAAATAGCTAAAATGCTTTATGTTTTCTGGAAATTTTCAGAGAAGGTCATCATAAAAGTAGCCAAGAAGTGAGTCTGCGATGAAAATCAAAGAGTCAACTACTTGGCTATCGTGCAAAACAAAGGGTTTATTTTAGTACTGTTTAATTTCACTTGGGAGAAGAATGGTTTCTCTGGTCCCATCATCATAGGCAAATACTTGCGCCGGATACTGTGGAGAATAAGGGAATGGCAAATCGATCCCCATCTCAACGGTACTGCCTGCTTGAGAAAAATGCAAGGTTACTTTCCCATGATTATTAATTAAATCAAAAGCTAAAATATTATCTAATGGAATAACACCCTTAAGGTCTAAATCAATAATGAACCAAATACTATCGATCAGTTCATCTGGTAAACTTGATACCACACCTAATGATGCGTATCGATTACGGTTATTATCAAAACTTTCAAACATCGGCTTAGCCTCCTTTGTCTAAAAAACCGAAATGACGAGAACAACATATTATTATCAGGATAAACGAGTTATACTTTTTTAACGTTGGTTCATTCTAATAAACATTTATACAAAATGCAACAATATTTGCATACTTTTTTTTAAAGTATAAGAATTTTTTAAGAGGTCATGCAAAAACCTTATTATATAAGGTTTTTTAAGCTTGTAGGGAAATACAAATAAGGGGTAATAAATAGGAAACTACTGGTCTTTGAAATACTTTTTTAAGAGAGAAATAAAAAACGAAGCAATGACACTAGTCATCGCTTCGTTGATCAAAAGACGTTTATTCTTCAGTTGAACCAATCACTTCTGGTTCAGCTGCTTCACCAGTTGGTTCTTCTTCTTCTGTTGGTGCAACAACTGCGGCGATTTGTTCTTCTCCATCAGTAATGATCGTGTATGCGTCATTTTTCGGTAGATCCGCTACAGTGATCGAATCACCTAATGCTAAATCAGTGATATCCACTTCGATGTTTTCTGGTAATTGATCTGGTGTAGCAGAAACAATCACAGTATATAGGTTTTGAGCCAATACACCACCAGATTTCACACCAGTAGATTCACCGACAAGGACAACTTCTGTTTCGACTTCTGTTTCTTCTGTCATATTAACAGATAGGAATTCCACGTGTTCTAATTGGTTGGTAAATGTGTTTGATTGGATTTTATGAACAAGTGTGTTGACTTTTTTTCCTTCAATGTTCATTGTGATAACTGTGTTTGCGGCATTCTCACGCAATACTTTACTAAATGTCGCACTATCAAATGAGATTGGCGTGCTTTCTACATTGTAGCCATAAACGATTGCAGGAACTTTTCCTTCATGACGCAATTTGTTTCTCAACGAACGGGGACGTACTTCTCTTTTACTTACTTCTAATGATACTGACATAACCAAAATTCCTCCTTAAAATGTGACTGTCTGCTTTGGTGTCAGACAGATTTTATTTAAGTGAATGTCACATGGTCTCTTGCACATTATCAGGTAGCGCGAAAAAACGCAAAAAGGCAGATGCGCGCATCTGCCCTTAAAAAGTCAGAATTCAACTTTTCTCCACCAGGTCATTACGCTGTGTATGAGAAATCCAATTCACTTTACTCTTTAACCGTAACGCGAATTTCTAAGTAAGTCAAGGAAACAACTTAGCGTTTCCATTTTGCAAGGTGTAAGTTTAAGGTTATAATGCGTATGTAGCTAGGAGAGGAAGCAGTTATGCGGTTAGATAAATTAATAGAAAAAGAATTAGAAACGTCACGTAAAGAAATGAAACGACTTTTTGCGATGAAACTCGTACGTATCGATGGTAAAGTGGAACAGAAACAGAATCGTAATGTGGATAGTTTGCTTCACTGTATCGAAGTGGATGGCGTAAAGCTACATACAAATGAAGTATACTTTATGCTGAATAAACCGAAAAGAGCAGTAACAGCGGTGACAGACATGCACAAAACGACTGTTATCGATTTGTTGGCTTCAGCCGACCGCACCCAGCCTTTGTATCCAGTGGGGCGATTAGATCGTGATACAACAGGGTTATCGCTAATCACTTCAAATGGACAATTAGGCTATGAAATGTTACTGCCTGAGAAGAAAGTGAAGAAAACATACGTAGCAGTCGTCAATGAACAAGTGACAGAAGATGATCAAGTTGCTTTTGAAAAAGGGATCATCTTTGATAGTGGCTATCAGTGTTTGCCAGCCCATCTAGAAGTCTTGGATATCCAACAAGGTCAAAGTATCGTACGCCTGACGATCCAAGAAGGAAAATTCCACCAAGTGAAAAAAATGTTTTTGGCTTATGGAAAAAAAGTGACTGCGTTACAACGTATCAGCATGGGCCCATTACAGTTAGATCCACATTTAGCTGAAGGTTCATATCGTTCATTGACGTTAGACGAACTAAAAAAACTGAAAAAATATTTTAAATAGAAGAAAATAGGAGAATCAGATGAAATATCATACATTATTATTTGACGTAGACGATACGTTGTTAGATTTTCAACAAACAGAAACAGAAGCCTTGCACCAACTCTTTGCGGAACAAGGCATTGAACTGACACCAGAGATCAGAACAAGTTATAAAGCATTGAATCATCATTTATGGCGAGAATTTGAAAAGGGGCAGATGACAAGAGATGAAGTGACAGGCAACCGCTTTGGTCTGTTGTTCCAACAGTTCGGCAAGACCGTAGATAGCCAAGCGATGGATCAACGGTATCGACATTATTTGAATCAGGGCCATCATTGGATTCCTGGAAGCCATGAATTACTGGAAGCAGTGTCAAGTGAAGCAGAACTTTATATAGTGACGAATGGAGTTTCTCAAACCCAACATCAACGATTAACAGATGCTCGGATGATTCATTATTTTCGAGAAATTTTTGTCTCAGAAGCGATTGGCGCACAAAAGCCAATGAAGGCTTTTTTTGATCACGTGTTTGCTAATATTCCTGAGTTGGACAAAGAACGAACGGTTATTATCGGTGATTCACTGACTTCTGATATCAAAGGTGGAAATGAAGCAGGGATCGATACGATCTGGTTCAATAAAAATAAGTTGCCTGAAATACCAGAGATCCAACCAACCTATCGGATTGATTCTTTAGAAGAACTTTACCCGCTCTTGGAAATCTCACCTCATTAATTTTCAGAAAAATAGTGCATTTTCCTTTTTTTTCGCTATAATAGATTAGAATGAAAAAACGGATATGAAAGAGGTTTTAGTCAATGACAAAAAGCAAGCCAATTATCATTGGTGTGACGGGCGGATCGGGAAGCGGAAAGACAAGCGTCAGCCGAGGGATTTTTAGTCACTTTCCAGACCACTCCATCATGATGCTTGAACAAGATTCTTACTATAAAGATCAAAGTCATCTTAGCTTTGAAGAACGGTTGAATACAAACTACGATCATCCTTTTGCCTTTGATAATGAACTGCTGATCCAGCACGTTGAAAAACTACTGAACTATGAAGCCATTGAAAAACCAGTCTATGATTATGTTGCCCATACGAGAAGTCAAGCAACAATCATCCAAGAACCAAAAGAAGTGATTATTTTGGAAGGTATCTTGATTTTAGAAGACGAGCGTTTACGTGATTTGATGGATATCAAGATCTATGTAGATACAGACGATGACATTCGGATCATTCGCCGGATCAAACGTGATATGGAAGAGCGCGGCCGTACCTTAGATTCTGTGATCGAACAATATTTAACAGTCGTTAAGCCGATGTATCATCAGTTTATTGAACCAACAAAACGTTACGCTGATATTATCGTCCCAGAAGGTGGCGAAAATCACGTAGCTATCGACTTGATCACAACGAAAGTTGCTAGTTTTTTGAATCATCAGTAAAAAGATGAGAACAGATGTTAGAACTGAAGTAGCTGTTATGCCTATCTTCTAAAACCAAATAAACGGTGTTTTATAAGTAACTTCTGTGGGTAACAAGCCATAAAGGAAGTGCTCAAATCCGAGAAATAAGCGTGAAAAACCGAAAATTTCCTTTGAATTTTTGGGGTTTTACGCTTATTTCTGAAGGAGCTACTTCACGTTGTTTATTCGGGATTAGGAGGCACCAGAGGATCAAGCTTCTGTTGCTCGAAGTTACATACGACAATTTTGTAGTTGTTCGTTACTTGTTCTTTTATAAAACATAGAAAAATGAAAAGTGTAGGAGAAGCATATGGCTGAGAAGAAAACATGGGTACATAGAACCATCCAAGTCGCACCACTCGTTGGATTAAGTATTTTTTTCATATTGATCATGTATGGCTATCGACATGGCATCTTTCAATCAGCAGATTCTTTGCAACAATTCATGCAACAGTTTGGGAGCTATGCGATCATTTTATTTATTCTTATCCAAATCATCCAAGTGATCATTCCGATTCTGCCAGGAGGGATTTCTTCTGTTGCAGGGATGTTGATGTTTGGAAATGTCTTTGGGTTGCTGTATAGTTGTATTGGCTTGATTATTGGTGAAGCAATCGGCTTTTTATTTGTGCGTTATTATGGTACGAGTTTTGTCCGTTTTATCTTATCACCAAAAAAATTCCGGAAATTTGAACAGCTAGTCATTGAAAAAACAAACAATATCAAAAAGGTATTGATCGTTACCTTACTTTTACCTTTTGCGCCAGATGATTTGATTTGTCTCGTTGCTGGATTGACGAAGCTTTCATTTAGAGAATACATGCAAATTGTTATTCTTTTAAAACCTTGGTCGGTCGCTGTATATAGTATGATCATGTTGTTTTTATTCCAGCAAGCACAAGGGCATTTTTAGTTCATTGAATGGAGGAAGTAAAATGTTGGAGAAAGTAGTAGTAACTGAAAAAGAACTCGATGAACTCGTGACAGTGATCCATGAAATATGGCCCGAAGCCTTTACGCCGATTATCGGTCAAAAGCAAGTCGCTTATATGTTGGAGACGTATCAATCGAAAAAACAGATCGGAAAAGAATGTGCAGCAGGGGTCAACTATTTCTTATTGAAGCTAGAGGGGAGAACGATTGGCTATACTGCTTATGAAAAAATGGGTTCTTCGATCTATTTAAGTAAACTCTATATTCTTCGAGAAGTACGAGGGAAAGGTTTGACCTCTGAAGTCTTTCATTGGTACGAACAACTAGCAAAAGAAACAGAAGCACAGGAGATTTTCTTGCGTGTCAATCAAGGAAATCAACAAGCAATCGCAGTCTATCAACATCAGGGATTTGTCATTGAGGGAGAATTGATCAGCGATATTGGCGAAGGATTTCAAATGGTTGATTATAAAATGAAAAAAAGACTCGCATAAAATGGTTGCTTGTGTTAAAGTATACGTTATGCGACGGGTCGAGAAGATCTCTGAACGTTAGAGGTCTAATTGATTTTGGCGGCACATGATCCACGGATCACCTACCGGATGTAGGCGTGCTGGACAAGACTTTTGTGGAGAAGGACTTGTCTGTCTGATTCTTTCAGGCACCAGTGAGTGGCGAACAGAAATGTTCAGCACTCAAAAAAAGCAGGGATTCCCAAATTTGCTAGTCAAATTTTGTGGAGTTCCTGCTTTTTTGTCTATCGGTTGGCTGCGGATCAGTGTGCTGCTTCCACAACCTCTATAGGGTGTTGGCTGCTTTGCTCCTATGGTATAATCAGTTTTGTACCTACAGACATGTGAGTATGCCTATAGAGATGATACGTTGACATGACAAGTAACTCATGTTTAACACGTAAGGAGTTTTTATATGATTGATAAAATCAAACGATTTGGGCGGAACTTTACCCAGACGACACCTTTTATTTTGAGTAATACGGTTATCTTGGTGCCGTATCTGTTATTTTTAAGTTTGAGTGATGGGAACCAATGGTTATCGATTTTACCCTTCACTTTGTTCTATACCTTTCGGATGACAGGTCTGTTTTTAGTTAGTAGTATTCGCTTTGGTTTGGATAGTTATACCTTGTTGATGATTTCTTTATTGATGGGTGGCGCAGGTTCGTTGATCGGGATTTTTGGCGTCCTTTATTTCCCGTTGTATTATCTGTCAAGTGTACTTTTAGGACTAAGTGCGGCATGGCTGATCCCCACAAATATCACAGTGAATTACCATGAAAAACAACAGGGATTCACGAACATGTCAGCAAATAAATTTCCATTTGCGATCCTGTTGTTGCTTGTTTTGTTTCGGGTGATCGAGCTTCCCGGGCCGACACAAGTCGTGATGACATTAGCGTTATATACATTGTTCTACATTATGGCATACCATACGATCAGTCATTATCCTCGCTATGAATTGGATTTTAAAGAGATGAAGTCGAATGTGGTAGCTACCAAAGAGTTGCTTTTATTTATTGGCTTTTTCGTTTTATTGTTTCTTTTGAGAAATGCTCGTTTGTTGATTGATCCTGCATTATTTGATGTAGCAATCTATGGATTTATGCTGTTGTTTCTATTTGCAGCTTTTTATCTGGGAAGGGCTAGAAAGCAGTGGAAATTACCCACTTGGTTAAATAGTTTTACTTTTCTGAATGGCATGTTAGGTAATTTTCTTTTTTTATTCGGGACACTTTATATCGGCCGCGTCTATGGTTTCGACTATTTAGGCGTATATATGTATTTACCTTATATTGCAGGCATGGTGTTAGCCAAAATCATTGGCAATCAAGCAATCCAGATTCCCACGATCGAACCAGTCCTCATTCAATTAGCTGGATTATTTAGTTCGTTGATGGTTCTGTTACTTCCGCAAATCGGCTTTGTGGTTGGCTTATTCTTATTAAGTTTTTGGCACGCGGTAGTAGGCAGTTGGTTGAATCGTACGTATTATGAGATCGATACAGAAATACCGATGGATAATCGTGTGATCAAAAAGTTTACGACACAAAATAAAGGAAGTGTGACCCATCAATTTTTATTGATGTCATTGCTGTTAGTGATGGCACGATGGTTGGACGAACCTGTGAGTGTATTGCTCCAATTGACTGGGAGTCTGAGCGTACCAAATGCGATGCTCCAATTGTTAGTTTACGTAAAATGGATAAATGTCAGTGTATTGATCCTTGGAGTAATCACTGTTTATCTTTTATGGAGGAAAGAACATGCAAAAAATATTCATTGATGGTGACGGCTCCCCAGTGAAAAATGACGTGATTGAAATTGCGGCATCTTTTCAATTAGAGGTGATGATCGTGACAAGTGTCGATCACTATACCAATAAAGAGTATCCAAGCGATGTACAGTTTGTATACGTCGATAAAGGGGCAGATAGTGCAGATTATAAAATCGTCGGACTGATCAAAAAAGGTGATTTTTTGATCACTCAAGATTATGGCTTAGCTTCATTGGTCTTACCTAAAGGTGTTCGAGTCTTTCATCAATCGGGAAAGGAATTTGATGCCACGAACATTGATGGATTATTAGAACAACGTTATCAGAGCAGTAAGTTGAGAAAAGCGGGCATTCGGACGAAAGGGCCGAAGCCTTTCACTCATGAAGATCACCAAAGGTTTAAAGAAGTGTTGATCCGAGCGCTTGAAGAAATTTGAATAGAATATAAAATAGGTGAACATTGTTTCTAACTAAACAGAAGCGGAGTTCATCTTTTTTATTGCTAAAATAAGTACGATATCTTTGATTGATTCTATAACAAAAGATATAATTATGAAGATTATTTAATTATATAATCATATATTTTTAACCAAAAAGAAGGGAGTGCAGAAAATGAAACATGTGAAGGCGTTGGTGGTAAAAGCAATCATGATCTGGGCGATTTTGTGGATCGTTTTAACGGGACTGTATGGTGTTAGTTTCATGGATTCAACGATTGTCGGAGTAATCATTGTTGTCATGATCTATGTAGTAGGTGATTTGTTGATTTTACGAAAAGTAGGAAATATCGCGGCTACAATTGCAGATGCTGGTTCAGCTGCAGCCATTCTATGGTTATATCTTTATTTTATGAACGATATGACGGATATTTGGATGAAGGCTTTAGTACCGGCGGTATTGATCGGGATTGCTGAATGGTTCTTCCATAAGTGGTTGCTCTCACAAAGAATCGTACCAGATGAACGAAAAATGAAATAATCAAACAAAAAAAACTAACATTATCAAATAGATAGCGAGCAAAAGGCTACAGACTAAAAAACAGGAATAGTGCGTATCCTTAACTCTAATCATCCAGCAATGAGGTTGTGTCAAAAGTACACAGCTTAAAAAATAAACGAGAACATCCGAAAATAGTTTCATATTTTGGGATGTTTTCGCTTATTTTCGTCTTTTTTTATAATAGTTGATCAGTGTATCAATGGCTAAAAAGAGAATGACCACAGCTGCGATCGTATACGTGAATATACCTAATAGTGTAATAAAATTGATTTGATCGTCTGGTGCAGCTTGGACAAGCAACGAAGAGCCGACGATCAATGCGGCGAGTATCACACCAAATACTAAACGGTTCACCATACTTTCGATCCGGTTCATCAGTTGGTCTTGCTTTTTTAGTTCCAAATTGATTTTTCCTTGTCCAGAACGCCAATTTTCTAGAAGGTGATAGACTTGCTGCGGGATTTTCGGTACGGTTTTGATACCATCGAGTATATCTAAGCCCGCTTGCTTCAAGGTTTCTTCGACAGAGAGATGTGCCAAGAAATAACGTTGTGCAATGGGCGTGGCGACTTCCATCAAAGAAACTTCAGGATCAAGGACACGAATCACTCCTTCTAATGTGCTAAACGCTTTAAGCAATAACGTGATATCACGATCGATTTGTAAGTTGTTCTGGTGGCAAATCGAGACGATCTGCGCAAAGACTTCTTGCAAGTCGATTTCTTCAAGGGAGAGGTCTAAATATTGCGTCAAAAAGTTAGCGAGTTGTTGATGGAATTCACCTTCATCAAAAGGCCCTTCTTGTTGACATAAGTTGATGACGGCTTTTTCAATACGGTAAATATCTCGTGTATAAATCGCTAAAACGATTTCCATCAGCTTTTGTCTTAGCGAAGCGGAGAGACTACCCATCATACCGAAATCAATATAACTGATTGTATATGGTTGCAATGGTTCAGTGACAGTAGCAGTCGTTTTGAAAGAAATCGAGCCTAGTTGTTTTTGGTGTTCTTTTGTGTCTGTCGTTACATTTTCTGAAAGTTCTTCAACGCTTAAAGGACGGAACAATAAATTCCCAGGATGTGGATCGGCATGGAAAAAGCCATCGTCAAAGATTTGCTTCATAAAATGTTCGATCAATCGTTTAGCCACTTGTTGTTTCAATTGAGTATTCGTAAGTCTCTCAATGAGACGTTCATCTGTTTCTTCAAGATTCATCAATTGGTTGAAGTTCTTTCCAGACATTTCTTCCATCACAATGACTTTTTTTGTGCAAAGTGCCTCATAGATTTTAGGGGATCTAATTTCATACCAATGGTTGTTTAGGTCATAGAAACGTGCGCCATTTTGACTTTCTTTGTAGAAGTCCAATTCGTTTGTCAATGAACGTTTGACTTCTTGCAACACACCTTTTAAATCGATGACGCTTGTTTCAGGAATATATTTGATCAAAGGAATCGCCCGTTCGAATAACTGTAAATCCATCATGATTTCCTTCGCAATATTTGGATGTTGGACTTTTACAACGACTGCATCACCATTCTTTAACGTTGCACGATGGGCTTGACCCATAGAGGCAGAAGCGAAAGGTGCTTTATTGAAGCTAGTAAAAATCGTTTCTAAGGATGCGTCTAATTCCTGTTCAATCGTTTTTTTCGTCGTGACAAAGGGATCGCTTGGTACATTGTCTTGCAATGTTTTGAATGTCTTAGTAAACTCAGCAGAGAGTAAGTCATCACGTACAGAAAGCATTTGCCCAATTTTTATAAAGGTTGAGCCAAGTTCTTCAAAGGCTTTTTTTACTTGTTCAGGATTTTTTTGTTGGATCAGATTTGGCAGAACATTTTCTTTGATGAATACGTGAATGATTTCTGCTAAGCGGCTTCGAGAAGTAGTTTTGGTCATAACTATGCCTCCTTTCTCTTATCATAACGATAAAGAAAAAAAGCGACAACTATTCCGCTGTTTTTTTGAATAAAATGACATGTACTTCACCTTTTTTCAAATAAGCTGTTTGCATCTTTTGTTTTTGTGCTAAAATATGAAGTAAAAATGAATGATATCGAATACAGGAGGAAAATCTTTTGAAGATTACTTTATTATATGGTGGACGCAGTGCGGAACACGAAGTTTCGATTCTTTCAGCGTTTTCCGTTTTAAATGCTATTTATTATGCTTATTATCAAGTACAGCTCGTATTTATTAGTAAAGACGGCCAATGGGTCAAAGGCCCGTTGTTGACTGAAAAACCTACAAGTGAAGAAGAATTGCACTTGACGTGGGACCCAAGTGGGAAAATGACAGAAGGATTTACCGGCACTGTCATCAATCCAGGAGAGATCAAAGAAGAAGGAACCATCGTCTTCCCAGTTCTTCACGGTCCAAATGGCGAGGATGGCACGATCCAAGGATTCTTGGAAACCTTGAATATGCCTTATGTTGGTGCGGGTGTATTGACGAGTGCTTGTGCCATGGATAAGATCATGACAAAATATATTTTACAAGCAGCCGGTGTACCGCAAGTACCTTATGTTCCAGTTTTGAAGAATCAATGGAAAGAAAATCCTAAAAAGGTATTTGACCAATGTGAAGGCTCATTGCTTTATCCGATGTTCGTGAAACCAGCAAACATGGGGTCAAGCGTAGGGATCACTAAGGCTGAAAATCGAGAAGAATTACAGAATGCCTTAGCAACAGCTTACCAATACGATTCACGTGCCATCGTTGAACAAGGAATTGAAGCACGGGAGATCGAAGTCGCTGTTTTAGGAAATGAAGACGTCCGCACGACCTTGCCTGGTGAAGTGGTAAAAGACGTGGCATTTTACGATTATGATGCGAAGTACATCAATAATCGCATCGAGATGCAGATTCCAGCAGAAGTACCAGCAGAAGTCCATCAAAAAGCACAAGAGTACGCAAAATTAGCGTATACGATGTTAGGTGGAAGTGGCTTGAGCCGTTGTGATTTCTTCTTGACGAATAAAAATGAATTATTCCTTAATGAATTAAATTCAATGCCTGGCTTTACAGCATTCAGCATGTACCCATTGCTATGGGAAAATATGGGCTTGAAATACGGTGACTTGATTGAAGAGTTGATCCAATTAGGCTTGAACCGTTATAATCAAAGACAAAGTTTCTTTGACTAATTGAAACATAATCAGCACAAGTATGAATGTGTCGAAGTAGTATGTATATCAAAATAAAGGTTGTGGATGATCATCTGGTACTGATTGAAAGCGAAAGATTTTTACTATTCGACGCTATCAGTATTGGCGATTTCCACCACCTTTTTTGTTCCTATTCCTATAGGACTACTGGTCTAAATCGAAAGGACAGAGAATGGATGAACATAACAATACAAGAAATTGCTCAAGCAGTTGGAAGTCATCATGAGTCAACTCAATCAATCACAGGGGTAGAATTTGATAGCCGCAAAATCAAAGAAGGCGATTTATTCGTTCCTTTAGCTGGCGCAAGAGATGGGCATGAATTTATTGAACAAGCTATCGCAAATGGAGCAGTTGCTTCTTTTTGGAGTTGGGCAGCCGAAAAGGCACCAGAGGGGATCGAGATCATACCAGTTTCTGATCCTTTAAAAGCAATGCAAGAGTTCGCACAATACTATTTGAAAAAAGTTGGGGCGGATGTGGTGGCTGTTACCGGTAGTAATGGGAAGACGACCACAAAGGATCTAACAGCTTCTGTCTTAGCGCAAGGATATAAAACTTATAAAACACAAGGAAATTACAATAATAATATTGGCATGCCTTATACGATCTTGCATATGCCTCAAGATACTGAAATAATCGTTTTAGAAATGGGAATGGATCATGCCAATGAAATTACGGAACTCTCGTTACTGGCACAACCAAAAGTTGCAGCAATCACGATGATCGGTGAGGCTCATATCGAGAATTTAGGTTCACGAGAAGGCATCGCCAAAGCAAAAATGGAAATTGCTGACGGGTTGGTACCAGACGGATTATTGATCGTACCGAATAATGAACCATTATTAGAACCGTTGGTTGCTCCGTTGTCTCAAAAAATCAAGACGTTTGGAATCGAACAAGGCGATATTTCTGCACAACAAATCATCGAAGAAAAGCAACAAACGACATTTATCGTTGAAGGCAAATCATTCACGATCCCTTTACCTGGTAAGTATAATGTAACGAATGCACTGATTGCTTATGCGATCGGGCAGTTTTTCGAGTTGTCTCTGTCGGAAATCCGACGAGGTCTAGCAACTGTTTCCGTGACACAAAACCGAACAGAATGGTTGACAGCTGGAAACGGGGCAGCGATCTTAAGTGATGTTTATAATGCCAATCCTACAGCTATGGGATTAGTCTTAGATACTGTAGCAAGCCTCCCAGCAACGGGACGAAAACTTGCCGTTTTAGCTGATATGTTGGAGCTAGGCGCAGATTCATCCAACATGCACGCTTCAATGAGTGAACATATTTCTCCAGAAGTGTTTTCAATGATCTTTTTGTATGGAAAAGAGATGCAGGCGTTAAAAGATGCCTTGGCTCAGAAATATCCTGATTTGCCAGTTTATTATATCGAAGAAAATAAAGAGCAATTGATTGCAGCGGTGATTGCTGAGATCCAGCCAGATGACACGATTGTATTAAAAGGTAGTAATAGTATGGGCTTGATTGAAGTAGTCGAACGACTACAAGAAATGAAATAAAAACTGTAAACTTGCAGAAAACAATAAATTATGCTAGAATAACCTATTGCCGAAAGATGAAGAGAAATTGGACTGGCTTGAAGATGAATGTGAAGCCAGATGTCATAACAATGATAAAGCTGAACGCGACCCGTTTGGCTTTTCTAATGCCTAAACTTCGCAAAGTGATTTTTCGGTGGTGCCACAGGGCTAGGAATGGATGGAAAACGTGCGTGGCCACTGTCAAAAGAAACAGACACTTTGACCGAACAAGAGACGGGGTAGCAATTTATCGCTACATCCTCAGTTAACAACCATATAGGAGGATTCATTTGAAATTTAAAGAACTAGAATTATCACCAGAATTATTAAAATCAGTAGAGCGTGCAGGATTTGAAGAAGCGACACCGATCCAATCAGAAACGATCCCACTTGCATTAGAAGGTAAAGATGTGATTGGACAAGCACAAACAGGAACAGGTAAAACTGCTGCGTTTGGCTTACCGATGTTAGAAAAAATCGATGCAAGTCGCCAAGAATTACAAGGATTAGTTATTGCACCAACACGTGAATTAGCAATCCAAACACAAGAAGAACTTTATCGTTTAGGACGTGACAAACGTGTCCGTGTCCAAGCTGTCTATGGTGGTGCCGATATTGGTCGCCAAATCCGGGGATTGAAAGATCGTCCACATATCGTTGTTGGTACACCAGGTCGTATGTTAGACCATATCAACCGTCACACATTGAAACTTGGAACTGTTGAAACATTAGTATTAGATGAAGCAGACGAAATGTTGAACATGGGCTTCTTAGAAGATATCGAAAGTATTATCTCTAAAGTACCAGACCAACGTCAAACACTATTGTTCTCAGCAACAATGCCACCAGCAATCAAAAATATCGGTGTGAAATTTATGAAAGATCCCACACACGTGAAAATCAAAACCAAAGAAATGACTGCTGACTTGATCGATCAGTACTACGTTCGTGCAAAAGAATATGAAAAATTCGATATCATGACTCGCTTATTAGACGTACAAACACCAGAGTTAACAATCGTTTTTGGTCGTACAAAACGCCGTGTGGATGAATTAGCACGTGGACTAGAAGCTCGCGGTTATCGTGCAGAAGGTATCCATGGTGACCTTTCTCAACAAAAACGTATGAGTGTGTTACGTTCATTCAAGAGTGGTCATTTAGATATTTTAGTTGCTACAGACGTAGCCGCTCGTGGATTAGATATCTCAGGAGTAACGCACGTATACAACTACGATATCCCTCAAGATCCAGAAAGCTATGTTCACCGTATCGGTCGTACAGGCCGTGCAGGTAAAGGCGGTATGTCAGTCACTTTTGTTACACCAAACGAAATGGGTTACTTGCATGTCATCGAAAACTTAACGAAAAAACGCATGACGACATTACGTCCACCAACTGAAAAAGAAGCATTCAAAGGACAACTAGGCGCTGCCGTTGAACAAATCGAAGAAAAACTTGAAGAGAATGGCTTAGATAAATATTTGCAAACTGCGGATAAATTATTAGAAGAATACTCTGCTCAAGATTTAGTCGCTTTATTATTAAAGACAACAGCCAAAGATCCATCAGATGCGACACCAGTGAAAATCACACCAGAACGTCCATTACCAATGCAGAAAAAAGGCTACAACAAAAATGGTAAACGTGGTGGCGGAAGTGGTGGCGGAAACAACCGCAATCGCCATGACAATGGCAACTACCGAGGTAACAAAAATTCGAAAGGTAGCGGTAGCTACAGCAAAAACCATAACAAGCAAAAAGACAACGGTGGAAAACGTACAAATGACAAAAAACGTGGTTTCGTGATCCGCACGAACAACGACTAATCCACATGTAAAGTGGTGGTCTTAGAAGGACTATCCGAATAAGCCCGTCAAATCAAAAAATAGCTTACCTATTTTTTGGCCTTGACGGGCTTATTTTGAATTGTTTATTTGGAATTGATAGATAATAAAAAACAGACATAGCCTCTCTTTAGCGGGCCCTTTAGATAACTTTATTGGAAATGTTATTTAAAAAAATAAAATATTTGGTTTTTTAAGTAGTTAGAAGCAAATTATTGTTTTTTTTGTTTATAAAGTAAAAATAATTTCTTTTTTTGTTTGTGTTCCATGGTAAATTAGGATTAATACCAATAAAATGATTTTACAAACAAACAAGGGAAAAAATTATTTAGATATCAGCTGTTTTTTCGAATTGTAAGTCTTATTTTTTTTGAAAAACATTCGTAAAAAAAATGAAGTGACTTGGACAGTTTTCTTTGTATCAGAGATTTTTATCAGTCAATTCTCAATGGTTTTTAATTGGAGAAAAGGAAGAGATGGTTTTTCACTAAGAAACAACTTTCATTTTTGTTATTTCTAGACTTATTGGTGGTAAATTGTTTAAAATTTGGTAGAATTAGAGTGTTCTAAAATTTTTTGAAAAGAGAATCGTGTATGATAAAAGGGATTGGGATTGATGCAGTTGAACTGTCGAGGATTGCTAAGATCATTAAAGAAAAGCAAAACTTTATTGATCGTGTACTGACACCAAGTGAAATCGAAATATTTCGTTTGCTGCCATTTCATCGTCAGGTCGAGTTTTTAGGCGGTCGTTATGCATGTAAAGAAGCTTTTTCAAAGGCTTGGGGAACAGGGATCGGTAAAGTTACCTTTCAAGAGATCGAAATTTTAAAAAATGGATCAGGACAACCAATTGTAACGAAATCTCCACATGAAGGAGCAGTCTGGGTCAGCATCACACATACAGACGAGTTAGCTTTTGCACAGATTATTTTAGAAGACTAGAAAGAAGGAAGAACAATGGTTATTGCTTGGCATCGTCCGACAAAAGCAATTGTACATAAAAAGGCAATTACAGAAAATGTAGCAAATGAAATAGCTCGATTGAATGGGAAAGAATTGTTTGCTGTTGTCAAAGCAGATGGTTATGGTCATGGAGCAATCGAAACAGCAGAAGCTGCAAAAAAAGGTGGAGCTTCTGGTTTTTGCGTAGCTACTTTAGATGAGGGAATCGAGCTGAGAGAGGCAGGTTTCACACAACCTATTCTTGTATTGAATATGGTTCCGATCGATGCGTTAACACTTGCAGTCATCCACGATTTATCCATTACCGCGGGAACAAAAGAATGGTTGGAAGCTGCGGCTACTTATATAGCAGAACGACATTTAGAATATTTATTGAAATTGCATTTGAAAGTCGATACCGGAATGGGAAGAATTGGCTTTCTCAATAGTGCGGAAGTGAATGAGGCAGTGGAAATCATCAAGGATAGTCCCAATTTAGAATGGGAAGGGATCTATACTCATTTTTCTACAGCAGATCAAGCAGATACTACCTATTGGGAACATCAGAACCAAAAATTCAGTGAGATCATTGAAGGTCTACCTACTTTACCAAGATATGTCCACAGCAGTAATAGTGCTACTGCATTATGGCACGAAAAAGCTATAGGCAATATGATCCGCTATGGGGTAGCGATGTATGGCTTGAATCCATCCGGTCACGCGTTAGCGGAAGTGTATCCCCTACAGCCAGCGCTTGAACTTGTATCTGAATTGATCCAAGTGAAAGAGTTATCAACAGGAGAAGGTGTAGGTTATGGGAAAACCTATACGACTTCAGCTTCAGAATGGATCGGAACTGTACCAATCGGCTACGCAGATGGTTGGTTACGAAAAATGCAAGGTTTCTCATTACTAGTGGAGGGAAATTATTGTGAGATCATTGGTCGTGTATGCATGGATCAATTGATGATCCGTCTACCCTATCAAATGCCAGTAGGAACTAAAGTTACATTGATAGGGAAAAATCAACAGGCTAAAATCACGATGCAAGATGTAGCAGATCAATTGGGTACGATCCATTACGAAGTCGCATGTGTGCTAGGGCCCCGTATACCTAGAGAATATCAAGAGTGAGGAGAGGCGTATGGTAAAAAGAGGAGATATTTATTTTGCTGATCTTTCTCCGGTGGTAGGATCAGAACAAGGTGGGACAAGACCGGTCTTAGTGATTCAGAACAATTTAGGTAATCATTTTAGTCCAACGGTCATCGTAGCAGCAATTACTGCGAAAATGGCGAAACCTAAATTGCCCACACATATAGGAATCAAAGCGACCGGAACAGGGATCGAAAGAGACTCAGTCATTTTACTTGAACAAATCAGAACGATTGATAAGTCCAGATTAAAAGAAAAAGTCTGTCATTTGGAACGATCGATCATGTTAGATGTCGATCGTGCATTGAAAATCAGTGTTGGTATCGAAGCGCTTGTCCCAGTGTCAAAATAAAAGACAAAAACAGCACGTTTATACATAAAAA
This sequence comes from Enterococcus mundtii, assembly GCF_003957375.1. Classification (GTDB taxonomy): domain Bacteria; phylum Bacillota; class Bacilli; order Lactobacillales; family Enterococcaceae; genus Enterococcus_B; species Enterococcus_B spodopteracolus. The sequence goes on from NZ_CP025473.1 coordinate 192,687, forward strand.
ATAGCACCGTGTGTTTAGTCAATCATTGCGCGATTCAGCGCTTGGCAACAACAAAAAAGAGGAACTTCAACGGTCTGGGACATTCGTCCTATCGCACCACCTAAAACCGAATAAACGGCGGGAACAGAAGTAACCTCTTCGAAAATTAGGCGCCATCCACAAAAATTTGAAAAATAATTTTCGTGGATGGTGCCTTATTTCTCGAAGCTAAACATTTCTATCCCGACCTCGGGCTGTCGTGCCTTTTTTTGTTTGTGTGGTTCAGTTTTGCCGGGTTTTCCAGTTCTATTGGAAGATTTAGTTTATAAAATAACGATATATATATATTGGAAATAAGATTATATTTTTATGAGTAACCAATTTAGACATTTTTTTAGAAACTATGGTAAGCTTTTTATAACAGATTTATTTGACTACACATAAAAAAATTATCGGGATGCTACATTTGGTAGTGGACTAGTGGATAAAAGAAGATTAATTATTTATTAAGCAAAAGATGACAACATTCGGACAGTTTGATTTAACTGTCAAAAAATTAGTTGCTGGATTGAAAATAGGATTGAAAATCGTATGGTTTTCATGATAAAGTGATGCAGCTGAAACAAAAAAAGGTGATGAATATGAAATCAATAAAAAATACAATAAACTTATATTTACTTGATTGGAAACGAATTTTTAAAAATCCTGTTGCGACTCTTTTGATCATCGCAATTATGATCATTCCTTCATTATATGCTTGGTTCAATATCAAAGCATTATGGGACCCTTATGGCAATACAGGGGAATTACCGATTGCTGTTTATAGTGCAGACAAGCCGGCTGAGTTTGAAGGACAAGAAGTTGCCATCGGAAAAGAAGTACTGAACTCATTACATGAAAATAAAGATTTAGGTTGGCAGTTTGTTGACTCTAAAAAAGAATTAGAAGACGGTGTACGGTCTCGGGAATATTATGCTGGTATCTATTTGCCAGAGAATTTCTCGGAGGATTTATTAAGCTTTACGAGTGGTGATATCAAAAAGCCGGAAATTGAATATACAGTCAATGAAAAAATCAATGCCATTGCACCAAAAATCACAGATAAAGGTGCATCTACGATCCAATCACAAATCTCCAGTGAATTTATTCGGACGGCGAGCGAAACTTTACTAAAAGTCTTTAATGAAATTGGGTACGATATCGATACAAATCTGGTAAGTATCAATAAAGTAAAATCAATGATTTTATCAACAGATGAAAACTTAGATACGATCGATGGCTATACCCAACAAGTACTTGATCTACAAAAACAACTACCAGATATCAAAGACAAATTAGCGAAAGCAAATGAATTTGTTGATTATCTCCCAGAAGTGGATGAGATGGGACAAAAGGTCGTTGAATTGAACGATAAAATGCCAGAATTAAAGGAACAAGCCAAAATCATTCTTGACCTTCAACAAAAAATCCCAGAGATCCAAGATGCTGGACGACAAATTGCTGAAATCGACAACGATTTTTCATCAATCGAAGAAACGATGAATCAAGGAATCGAGGAAGCAAAACAAGGATTGACCATCATCCAACAAGTCCAAGACATCTTACCTGATGTGAAAAATTTAGAATCACAAGCGAAGAATCTCGCAGAGGATACCAAAACGGGCGCTGAACAATTAAAAGAAGCAGTACCAGGTATCACGACAAGCGTGAAGACGACGTTAGATTCGATTGGGCAAGTAGCGACCACAACAGGTTCATTAGCGAAAACAATCGAAAATGCTGTCAAAGATGGGCAATTGACAGATGATGAAAAAACGAATATCAATAACTTGTTAACTAATTTTATCAACAGTATTAATGAGCAACAACAAGCAACTGGCAAGTTGATTTCATTTTTGGAAGATTTACAAGCCAACGCTGGTAATACAAAACTACAACCTATTATTGATACATTGAAGAGTGTTAAACCAGTATTAACTGATTTACAAAATCGTTTAACACGATTAAATGAAGCTGTTCAAGCAGGAGATATTTCTCAAGTTACTAGCCTTTTAGAAGAAGTACAAGCTGCTGCTAATTCTGTCAACAGATTGATCAGTAGTATCAATGTAAATGAAGTCAGCACCACCGTTGAATCAATCTTGACTCAAGTGATCGATACGATCAGTACGGCGCAAGGTGCGTTGAGTAAAGCAGATCAAATCGACTTTGATTCGCTATTAAATTCAACCAAAGCAACCGTGACAAATGCGGTGGCGATCTTAGAGAAATATCAAAAAGAAATGCCTGCAATCGGTCAAGAGGTCCATGATGCAAATACGATGCTAAATGGTAATATGGAAACGATCGTAAATGGAATCAATAAGGGAGCTGACCTATACAATAACGACTTACCTGTATTAGAAGAGAAACTTGGTTTAGCTGCTGATTTTATCCAAAATGATTGGCCAACGATCAAAAATGAAATCAATACCACAATGACCACCGTCAACGATAAAATGCCAGAAGTCGAAACAGCAGTGAATGCTGCGGCAGACTTGATCACGAACGACTGGCCAAACATCAAAGCTGGTATCCAAAAAGCCGCAGACGCGATCCGTAAAGGAGAAGAAGAGGTTGATCTTGGGGAAGTCATCAAACTCTTGAAATTAGATGCGACAAAGGAAAGTGAATTCTTTACGATGCCTGTGGAACTGCAAACTAATTCGTTGTATCCAATCCCTAATAATGGATCAGCAAGTACACCGTTCTATACTGCGCTATGTTTGTGGGTAGGTGCGGTCTTACTTTCAAGTGTCGCTACAACAGATTATTATTTAGATAAAAAAGCGCGTAAAAACTATACAAAACGGGAACAGTTTGGCGCCCGCATGTTGACCTTCTTGACGATGGCAATCGCTCAAAGCTTGATCGTTACTTTAGGGAACATGTTCTTGCTTGGTGTGTATGTAGTGAATCCAGTCTACAGTGTACTGTTTGCTGTTTTGATTGCTTTGTCATTTATGATGATCGTCTATGTTTTAGCAGCACTGTTTGACAATGTCGGCAAAGGGATAGCCATCATTATTCTTGTCTTGTCCATATCTGGTGGTGGTGGGAACTATCCAATTCAAGTTTCAGGGAAATTTTTCCAAATGATCAATCCTTTCTTGCCATTCACTCATGCAGTCAACCTCTTACGTGAATCAGCTGGTGGTATCTATTGGCCAAATGCGCTACATGCGATTTTGATATTAGTCGGCATATTTATTGTCGTAGGGATCGTTGGTACAGTATCCTATCCATTTGTGAGTGAAAAAATGAAGAAATTCAAAGAAGCTGCGCATGAAAGTCGAATCTTCCACTAGAAACGTGATACCATCTATTTGTTTCTCGTAAAGATTTTAAGTCTCAGTTTTTAAGTGAAGACGAGCTTAGGATAACGTTATTTTCCTAAACTCGTCTTTTTTCTATACCAGAGAAAGCAAGTGGTTTAATTATGGAAATCACTCTAAAAATGAATTAAAAAAATATGGGGATTTTCTATCGATATTTTTTCTGAATTTTGTTGACATTTAAAGGTCAAGGGCGTACTATAACATCTTGTTTACTATAAAAAATGACACCTGTAATTCGTAGGGGAAAAGGTGTGTAAAGGAGCATAGAAATTGGATTACTTAAAAAGGTTGTTAGTAGGGAAGCCGTTGAAGTCGGCGGAAAACGACGAGCATAAATTAACAAGGTTTGCTGCGTTAGCACTACTATCTTCCGATGCGTTGTCATCGATTGCGTACGGAACAGAACAAATCGTTGTGGTATTAGTGGCGTTGTCTGCTGCTGCGATCTGGTATTCATTGCCAATTGCTGCATTTGTTATTATTTTATTGATTTCATTAACTCTTTCTTATCGGCAGATCATTCACGCATATCCACACGGGGGTGGGGCTTACGTTGTTAGTAGTGAGAACCTCGGTAAAAATGCTGGACTGATTTCGGGCGGGTCTTTATTAATCGATTATATGCTGACTGTTGCGGTTTCCGTCTCAGCCGGTGCAGAGGCGATTACTTCTGCTATACCAGCTCTATATGGGCATCAAGTAGCGATTTCAGTGACTATCGTCCTCTTGTTGATGATGTTGAACTTACGTGGACTGAGAGAGTCAGCTTCGTTTTTACTATTCCCAGTCTATACATTTATTCTCGTCATCTCCTTATTGATTGTCGTTGGTTTGTTTAATATCGTGACTGGGGCAGTACCATTACAAGCAACAGCATTGCCTGGTGCAGTTGTTCCTGGGGTTTCTGTCGCATTGATCTTACGGGCTTTTTCTTCTGGTTCTTCTTCATTGACAGGTGTAGAGGCAATCAGTAATGCGGTCCCGTTCTTCAAAAAGCCACGGGCGAAAAATGCAGCGATGACCTTGACGATGATGGCATTGATTTTAGGGTTCTTTTTTGTAGGGATCACGTTTATCAACTATTGGTATGGAATCGTTCCTGAAAAAGAAGTAACTGTTCTTTCACAAATCGGACAAGCTGTTTTTGGACATGGGATCTTGTATTATATCTTGCAATTTGCGACAGCCTTGATTTTGGCAGTGGCAGCAAATACAGGGTTTTCTGCCTTTCCAGTATTAGCCTATAACTTAGCAAAAGATAAATTTATGCCTCATATGTACCAAGATCGTGGTGATCGTTTAGGGTACTCAAATGGGATCATCACGCTTGCATTAGGGTCGATTGTGCTATTGTTTATTTTCAATGGCTCTACTGAACGATTGATTCCATTGTATTCCATTGGTGTATTTATCCCATTTGCATTATCGCAAACAGGAATGGTCATCAAATGGAAAAAAGAAGGCAAAAAGTGGTGGACGAAATCAATTGCGAATATTACGGGTGCATTTATCTCTTATGCTATCATCGCAATTTTATTTGTTTACCGCTTAGGGGATATTTGGCCGTTCTTCATCATCATGCCAATCGTCATGTTCGTCTTCTATAAAATCCATGATCATTATAAAAAAGTAGCAGAACAACTTCGATTAGAAGACGAAGTAAACTTACATGAGTATGAAGGAAATACGGTTTTGGTACTTGTAGGGAACGTTACGCGGGTAAATACCGGAGCGTTGAATTATGCGCGTTCGATCGGTGATTATGTTGTTGCTATGCATGTTTCATTAGATGAGGATATCGAAAAGGAAAAAGAGATCCAAGCAGAATTTAAAAAGCATTTTCCAGATGTTCGTCTTTCAATCGTGCATTCTTCTTATCGGTCGATCCAAAATCCGATTTTGCGTTATGTGGACATAGTCAGCAAAAATGCTGCAAAACAAAATTATACGACGACCGTATTGATTCCACAATTTGTCCCAAATCGCAGATGGCAGAATATCTTGCATAATCAGACAAGTCTGAGATTGCGTTTACGCCTTTCTTGGCGTGAAAATATCGTCGTAAGTACGTATAGTTATCATTTGAAAAAATAAGCATATGATAGTGAGTAACAACTTTTAAAGGTCGGGACAGAAGTGTTCAGCCTCGAGAAATAAGGCGCCATCCACGAAAATTGTTTTCCAATTTTTTGTGGGTGGCGCCTTATTTCCGAAGAGATTACTTCTGTTCCTGCCGTTTATTCGGTTTTAGGTGATGGTAGAGAAATGATGTTCTACTCCCTTTTTTATAGTTATGTGAAATTGGGTTGGGTATTCAATTTTACGACAAATGTATTCACGTTGTATTTATAGTATGATGATAATAGTTAGAATGGTGGGCGAAGACTAGGAAACAAGGGGATGTGATTGTTTTAACTGTACCTACTAAATTTGGCATAGAAGAAAATGTTGAGTACATTGCTATTAAGGGAGAAGACAATACAATCACATTGATAAAAAAAAAAAATATTTTTGATGAAGCCTTTGAAAATGATGAAACAATTGATGTGAGTGCTGGATTTCCTAAGGATTCACTTGTGGGAAAGGAAATTATTTAATGGCATTTGATATTAATGGCTATACGCCTAAACAAGGAGATTTTGTGATTATTAATTTCAATCCCAGTAGAGGTAGAGAGATTAAAAAAGAAGGCCTGCAATTGTTGGCAGTGCGAACCATTTTAATGCAGTAACAGGAATGTGTGCGGTTTGTCCATTTACTGATACGAAATATAAAAAACATTTTGCATTAGATAGGAGGCATAAACTACAAGGATAGATCAATCACTTTCAAAGCAAAACATTTGATTTGATGGAAAAGCAGAGAAATATACGCTTTGTAGAGAAAGCCACTCTGGCTGAATTAGGTGAAGTGGCGCAAATCATTGATATGGGATTTGATTTTTCGTCATGATTGTCAGAGTAAGGAGCAACTCATTTATTTATAGTTTATATAGAACTGTACATACCAGAAGATTCAGTCAATGATTATTTATCAGAATTTTAAATAAAAAAACACCACCGAATCAAGAGTTTATCTCTTGAACTGGCGGTGTTTTCAACTATTTAAAAATAGAAATCCATTGGGTTCAATCTGAATTCTCGCTGTTCGTCATCTTGAATGCTTTGCCGCAGGGTCTAAACGGCGTTCGATGATTCCTAAGACCCAGTCGGTGATGATTGCCATGAAGGCTGTTGGTAAGGCTCCAGCTAAGATGATCGATGTACCATCTGTGGCATTGGTCCCACGAATGATGATATCTCCTAATCCGCCAGCTCCGACGAAGGCACCAATGGCGGTGATCCCGATAGCAACGACCAAAGCATTTCTAATGCCTGCCATAATGACTGACACAGACAGCGGTAGTTCCACCATAAAGAGACGTTGGCTGGTTGTCATTCCCATGCCTTTGCCGACATCAAGGATATTTTTATCGACTTGGATCATCCCAGTGTACGTGTTCTTGATGATCGGCAACAGCGAATACAAGAACACCGTGACGATCACGACATTGACCCCTAAACCTAAACCAATCATCAAAATCGAAATCATCGCTAAAGAAGGAATCGTTTGGATGATATTTGCAAAACGGATCACCCAATTGGCTAACTTACGTTTTCGTGAAATGAGAATACCAACGGGGATACCGACGATTGCTGCAAAAAGTACGCCATAGATCGAAATGAGAAAGTGACGTAGAAACTGTGAAAAGACATACGTACCATTCTCTTGAAAATAATAAATAAATTGTTCAAGCCAATTCATGTTTTCCATCATCGTCACTCCCCTCCAAAGTATTGGTTTTCTTTTAAAAAGCGTTCTGCGACGACAGAAGGCTCAACCAGATTATTGTCTGCTTCATAGTTTAATTGTTGCATTTTTTCTGTGCTGATCGTGTTGCTTAATTTTGTTAGTGCTTCTGCTAAACCTGGCGTATCTTTTAATAGTTGATTATCTACAACCGGTGCAGCGTCATAAGGTGGGAAAAAACTCAAGTCATCTTCTAGCATGACTAGATCATAACTAGCAATACGTCCGTCTGTCGAATAACCTAAAACGATATCCATTCTCCCAGCTTCTACAGCGTCATAGACTAGTCCAATCTGCATAGGCAAGATGGAATCAAATGAAAAGCCATATGTTTCTTTGAAGCCGTCATAGCCATCTCCTTTACGATTGATCCAGGAAGTATCCACACCAGCAACAAGTTCATCGGCGACATTTTTCAAGTCACTGACTTTTTTTAGATTGTATTTTTCCGCAGTATCTTTGCGGACAAGAAAAACGTAGGTGTTCTCGAAACCATAAGAAGGGAACCAGGTTTGATCATACCTTTTTTCAAATTCACGTTTTACGATATCAAATGCTTTTTCAGGATCTTTCTCAGGCGGTAAATTAAGGGTAGTAGTCAAATCTGTTCCTGTATAGCGAGCGGCAGAAATAGACGCGTCGCCGTTCATCATCGCTTGATGATTGATCGTCGTCGTTGCTAAGTTATTGATGATCGTTGTATTTTTTTCCGTATAGTGTTCAATCATCCCAGCAACGATACTGGCAATGATCTGAGCTTCAGAAGTGATTCCACCCGTGATAGAAATCGTATCTTCATCCGTATTACTTGCCAATCCTGGGAAGGAGCAACTTGCAAGTAATAAGACGGTCAATACGAGAACGACACTATTTCTGATTCGTTTCATTCGTCATTCTCCTCCCTCAATGCGATCGGAGTTAACCGATTCTCCAATAGTCCTAATAAGAAATCTGCAAGCAATGCTAAGATCGTTACAGGGATCGTTCCAGCGAAAATCAAATCGGGTTGATAATTATTCAAACCGCTAAAAATCAAATCGCCTAGCCCGCCTGCGCCGATATAAGAGGCAAGGGTTGCCCATGCAATCACATAGACTGCTGCTAAGCGGATACCTGCCATGATCGTCGGCATAGCGATCGGCAATTCGACAGAAAAAATCGATTGGCTATTTGTCATCCCCATGCCTTTTGCGACATCGCGGTAATTCCAATCCACATTTTTCATCCCAATATAGGTATTTCTTAAAATAGGTAAAAGGGAATAGATAAATAGGGCAATGATTGCAGGCAATTTACCGACACCGAATAAAGGAATCATAAGTGCTAATAGGGCAAGAGAAGGGACCGTTTGTAACGCACTGGACAGTCCAATGACAATCGTTGCGACTTTAGGAAAACGCGTCAAAAGAACGCCTAAAGGAACAGCAACGGCAATCCCGATGATCAATGCAATTGCTGAAATATAGAGATGTTCGAGACTTTTTGAGAGGATCTCAGCGCCATGTTGTTGAAAAAATTCGGCCATTGGTTAAACCTCCTTTGTTTCAGCTGGCGTACCAATTGCATCAGTAAGCGATGGTTCTTCGCCCCAGATCACGTCATAGACGATGTCGACAAGAGATGCTCGAGTTAAAATACCAACGACTTTGTTTTGTTCATCAACTACTGGCACATATTTTAAACCACGTTTTAAGATTCGTTGTAAGGTATCACGTAAATAAGCAGATTGTTTTACATAAAAAACATCCTTGTTCAAGATATCGCCAACACTCGAGACTTTTCCACGTTTCTTATCGATTGTTTCAACATCGATAAATCCTTTTAAGGTATTTGAATTATCAGTCACTAAAAGCGTATCGACGCGTTTTTCACGCATCAATTTGATGGCTTCTTGCAATGATTTCTCTGGCGTGATCGTGATGGCTTGGTTCAGCATGACTTCGCCTACTTTTGTGGTATCTGGTTTGGCTTGAAGTAAGCGATCTTCACCGATCAATTCTTCGACAAATTCATTGGCAGGGTGGCGTAAAATATTTTGTGGCGTATCAAATTGAATGACTTTACCTTCACTCATGATCGCGATACGACTGGATAATTTGATTGCTTCATCCATATCATGTGTCACGAAGACGATGGTTTTTCCTAGACGTTCTTGTAGATCCTTGACTAAATCTTGTAAGGAATCTCTTGTGATAGGGTCTAATGCTCCAAAAGGTTCATCCATCAAAATGATGTCTTGATTTGCCGCTAATGCGCGAACGACACCGATACGCTGCTGTTGACCACCAGATAATTCATGTGGGTAACGATCAAGCATTTCACGAGGAAGTTCCACCAGGTCGATCATTTTCTCTGCTGTTTTGTTTCGTTCTTCTTGGCTGACCTTTAATAATTTTTGGACAAGAGTGATATTTTCCCGAATCGTCATGTGAGGCATCAAACCGATACTTTGGATCACATAGCCGATTTGTCGTCGGAGTTCAACGGGGTTGATTTCTTGGATCGACTTTCCATCAATCAAAATCTGACCTTCTGTCGGATCCGTCATGCGGTTAAGCATCCGCATCGTAGTGGTTTTTCCGCTACCACTTGTACCGATAAAACAGATGAATTCGCCTTTTTCAAAAGAAATATTGACGTTCTCGACCGCGACTTTTCCGCCTTTATAAATTTTTGATACATTCTGAAATTCGATCATATTTGCACCTCTTCTTTTCTTTTCCATAAAGAATGTTCTTATAATAGTATGCCTAAAATAACTAAGGAATACAAATTTGATGATTTATTTACTATACTAATAACTAGACTAGTAGGCGTTTTTTGAGATTATAAATAAAATATAGCTGAAAAGATAACGTAACTAATCATAAATGAATGGAAGGATAAGATTTTTGCTTTTTGGCATTGTCAGCATAAAATGGTAAAATAAAAGGGCCAAAGAGAGAAAGTGAGTGACGATATGTTAACAACAGAAGATTTCGATTTTGAGTTACCCGAAGAACTGATTGCCCAAACACCATTAAAAGACCGGGATCATTCCCGATTGCTTGTAGTTGACCGTAAAACGGGTGAGATGATGGATAAACATTTCCATGAAATCATTGAGGAATTAAACCCTGGTGATGCGTTAGTGATGAATAATACACGCGTACTACCTGCGCGTTTATACGGTGAAAAAGTAGAGACGGGTGCCCATTTAGAAGTATTGCTTTTGACCAATACGGAAGGTGACACATGGGAAACACTGATTAAACCAGCCAAACGTGCCAAAGTAGGAACAAAAATCATTTTTGGTGACGGCCGTTTAAAAGCAGTTGTGAAAGAAGAGCTAGATCATGGTGGACGAATCATTGAATTTGCCTATGAGGGGATTTTCTTAGAGAATCTAGAAGCGCTTGGTGAAATGCCTTTACCTCCTTATATCAAAGAACGTTTAGAAGATCCAGATCGCTATCAAACTGTCTATGCAGAAGAGAATGGCTCAGCAGCTGCACCAACTGCTGGCTTACACTTCACGACAGAATTATTAGATGAAATCAAAGCAAAAGGCGTGGAGCTTGTGTATTTGACACTTCATGTTGGGCTAGGAACCTTCCGTCCAGTGAGTGTCGATAAAATCGAAGAGCACGAAATGCACAGTGAATTTTATCGTTTGACCGAAGAAGCTGCTGCTCGTTTGAATCAAGTTCGCCAAAACGGCGGAAAAATCGTAGCAGTAGGAACGACTTCGATCCGCACGTTAGAAACGATCGGTACGAAATTTGCTGGTGAGATCAAAGCAGATAGTGGTTGGACCGATATCTTTATTACGCCAGGGTATGATTTTAAGATAGTTGAAGCTTTTTCTACGAATTTCCACTTGCCGAAATCCACTTTAGTGATGCTAGTCAGTGCGTTTGCTGGTAGAGAATTAACATTATCAGCTTATCAGCATGCCATTGAGGAACGTTACCGTTTCTTCAGTTTTGGAGATGCGATGTTTGTAAAGTAACTTTTTAAGATAAAAAAGGCCCCGACTCTCGATTAGTCGGGGCTTTTGTGCTTCGGAAGGAAACAAATAAATAGAATTAGTGTAACTTTCCATAGAACATGCAAAGTACGGTGTTGAATTTCTTCTTGATAAACAAAAAATCTTGTTTTCTTTACATCTTCAACAGTTGAATCATCTCTTGTTCCTATTCAATTTTCAGATGTTCATGTTATTTAATTGTTACGTATCCCACTACTTCTTTTTTTGAACGATTTTCGTTTCAAACAGTCATACGCATTCACTATTTATAATGGTTACTTCACATGCTCGTTAAGGTGAAACTTGTACTTCTAACAACTTTATTTGCTTATACTACTCTATCGAGAAATTCTTCTATCTATTTGTCTTTTCCTCCTTCCTTATGGTTAAATCTTACCACATTTTGGTAACGTTTGCAATCAATATGTATTGATTATTTTAAAATATTTCTCTTCATATATATATGCGATATAGTTGAATTAATTAAAAAAATGATGTTATACTAAAATAGTGCGTTATACATAACGTATGATTTTTGAAGGAGGTATAGGATGGATAGTTACAAAAAAACAATAGAAGAAATAGCAGAAGAAACAAAAGTAGATATAGATCAAGGCTTGTCGATGACTGAAGCAAAAAAAAGAAGTCAACAACAAGGAAAAAATCAATTCGAAGAAGCCCCCAAAGAATCACTCTTCAAAAAATTTATACGAAGTCTTTCAGATTTCACCACGATTGTTTTGTTAGTTGCCGCAGTCATTTCATTTTACACCGCATTTGCAACTGAACATGGAGACCTTTTCGAAGGACTCTTGATCATTGCGATTGTTATCATCAATTCAGTTCTAGCGATTGTTCAAGAAGGAAATGCAGAAAAAGCATTAGAATCCCTACAAGATATGAATAAACAGACCGCTACGGTCCTCAGAGATGGTAAAGTAGAAAAAGTAGATGCTGAGAATCTAGTTGTCGGGGATGTGCTGGTATTAGAAGCAGGATCAGCAATTGCTGCAGATGCTCGCTTAGTTGAAACATCACAATTACGTGTAGAAGAATCAGCTCTAACCGGTGAAAGTGAGGCTGTCGAAAAAGACGCAGGTTACATAAGTCAAGAAGATGACTCTCTCGGTGACCAATTGAACATGGTCTTTAAAGGTTGTACCGTTGCTGCTGGTCGTGGGAAAGCGATCGTCACAGCGATTGGTATGCAGACCGAAATGGGAAAAATCGCCGGATTATTAAATGACCATACAATGCAGAAAACACCACTGCAAGTCCGTTTGAATCAATTAGGGAAGCGAATCAGTGTGATTGCATTAGCAGCTGCTGCCTTAGTCTTTTTGATTGGTGAACTTCAAGGGGAACCGTTACTTGAAATGTTCATGACTTCGATTTCCTTAGCTGTTGCCGCAGTACCAGAAACATTAACGGTTATCGTTACGTTGACACTTGCTTATGGTGTGCAGAAAATGGCGAAAAAACATGCGATTATTCGTCAGCTGCCAGCTGTTGAAACGCTCGGTACTGCGAATGTCATCTGTTCGGATAAAACCGGTACACTGACACAAAACCGGATGCGCGTCCGTCGTGTGTGGAGTAAAGAAGATGAAGTAACAGATGTCGAAGATTCAATGACAAATAGTGCTATGGAAATTTTAAAAATGGCTGCATTATGTACAGATGTGACGGTTGAAAAAGAGGACGATGAATTGATCGTCAAAGGTAATCCAACGGAAGCAGCAATTGTACGTGCAGTTGAGGAAAACTATCATACAAAAGAAGAATTAGAAGAAAAATACCCAAGGGTTGACGAACTTCCATTCGACTCTGATCGAAAAATGATGACGACTGTCCATAAAATGGGTGATAAGTATATCTCTATCACAAAAGGCGCATTTGATGTTTTAGCACCAAAATTTACGTCTGGAGATGTTGAACAAGCAGAAGTGGTCAACGATCGTTTTGGGAAACGTGCCTTGCGTGTAATTGCAGTAGGTTATCGAACGTATGACGAAAAACCACAAGAAATCACTTCAGAAGCTTTAGAAAAAGATCTGCGTTTGATTGGCTTGATTGGTATGATCGATCCGCCACGTCCTGAAAGTAAAGGTGCAATCAAGCGTGCGAAAAAAGCTGGTATCAAAACAGTGATGATCACTGGGGACCATGTCGTCACTGCCAGTGCGATTGCCAAAGAATTGGGAATTTTGACCAATAGTAACGAAGCTCTTTCAGGTGCGGAACTCCGTGCGTTATCTGATGAAGAATTAGATGATCGAGTAAAAGATTTATCCGTTTATGCTCGCGTAACCCCAGAAGATAAAATCCGAATCGTCAAATCATGGCAACGAACAGGTGCCGTGGTCGCAATGACAGGTGATGGTGTGAACGATGCGCCAGCATTGAAAGCGAGTGACGTTGGATGTGCGATGGGGATCACCGGTACAGATGTGGCGCAAAGTGCCGCTGACATGATTTTGACCGATGATAATTTCGCTACGATCGTAGATGCAGTTAGCCAAGGACGTTCCGTTTATCAAAATATTCGAAAAGCAATTAACTTCTTATTGAGCTGTAATATCTCTGAGATTTTTATCGTATTGATTGCGATGTTAGTTGGTTGGGGGGCACCATTTACAGCCGTTCAACTGTTGTTCGTAAACGTTGTCGCTGATGGACTACCTGGATTTGCTTTAGGAAGAGAACCAGCAGAGGAAGGGATCATGAATGAAGCGCCAATTCCTAAAAATGAAGGGATTTTCGCTCGTGGTCTAATGAAGAAAATTGCCATCAATGCAGGGATATTTACGGTAGTTACTTTATTTGGTTATTACTTAGGAAGCTTCGTCGATACGATCAGCCCATGGGTTGATGCTAGTCAAGAAGTTGGCCAAACCGTCGCATTCCTAGTATTGGCTTACTCTTCGATCATCCATGTCTTTAATGTTCGTAGCAGTCAATCGATTTTCAAAGTGAACTTAGCAACGAATAAATCGTTAGTGGAAATGGCGATCCTTTCCCTTCTTATCACGTCAGCAGTCGCTTTATTACCATTCACGCAAGAATTATTTGGGTTAGTTCATATTAGTTTGAATCATTGGTTCTTAGTAGGAATCTTGTCGCTCATACCGATTGGGGTCAATGAATTGATCAAGTTCCACCAATTGCCAGATGAGGAAGAGACAGTAGAAGAACCAGAATCTGAAATGTAAAAAAATAAACACCAAAAAAGGATTGGAGATTTTCCAATCCTTTTTATTATGGTGAAAAAGCTGATTAAACTTGTTTTGGTAATTGTTCGTAAAAAGCAGCTTTAGTTGCAGTGATGTATGGATTCAACCATAGATAACCGATACCGACTGTGGCAATTGCTAAGATGTGCCATCCGATAAACGATAAGTCTAACCAGAATAATTTTCCTTTGTAGCCATCCATCAATTTACGGCTTGCAGTGATCGTATCAAGGATTTTTGGTTTTTCACCTGTTTCTGTTACGACATCATAGTAGATGAAATAACTTTGAGAATAGGCATACCCTTTGATGATCCCAGGAATGACTAAAAGCAATGCCCATAACGTAGTGAAAATTGTTGTCACTAGTGCTAACAATAGAACGCCACCGAAGAATACGCCTGAAAAACCTCGGAAAGCATCTTTGAATGGTTCGATCGTTGTTCGTTTCCCACGGATAATGTCTAAATAGGTCCAAGAAATCCCACTCATGAATAATGCACTGATGATCGTAGAAACGATCCCTCCACCTGAACTACTGCTACTTGAGCCATTCACCATTTCTTGTATTGAACTACTGTCTTGCATCGATGCAATCAGTAAAGCGGTAGGCAAAGCTAAAATAAGAATAATAGCAATTGTGATCAATGTTGGAATCAGATTCAACAAAATTGCTTGCCCCCAGCGCCCCTTTAAGCTATCCTTTGCTTGTTTTTTTAGTTCCCCAGAAGATACCATACACTCCACTCCTTTTTTTGATACCCTTAGTATATCAAAGAAGGGCCGAATTAGCTCAGGGATTACTCTTTCATTATTGAAAGGTTCGCAAAAAAAGCAGGTTAAAAAGAACTATAAAAAAAGAGAAGCTCTTGCAAAAAGTAGTTGAAAAGATTATGATGGTGGGAGTTGCAAACGCGATTCTATAAAAGAAAGTAGGGAATTGAATGACAGAACCTGCCATTCGTTATCGTTTAATAAAAAAAGAAAAACATACAGGCGCCCGCCTTGGTGAATTGATTACTCCCCATGGAACTTTTCCAACGCCGATGTTTATGCCTGTGGGTACACTAGCTACCGTTAAAACTATGTCGCCTGAAGAACTAAAAGAAATGGGTGCAGGCGTGATTTTGAGTAATACCTATCATTTATGGCTTCGTCCTGGAGAAGATTTGGTCGAAGAAGCAGGTGGCTTGCATAAATTTATGAATTGGGACCAGCCAATCTTGACTGATTCTGGTGGTTTCCAAGTCTTCTCATTAAGTGATATGCGTAACATCGTTGAAGAAGGTGTGCATTTCAAAAACCATTTGAACGGCTCAAAAATGTTCTTGTCTCCTGAAAAAGCCATCAACATCCAAAATAAATTAGGTTCTGATATCATGATGAGTTTTGATGAATGTCCTCCATTTGATGAGAGCTATGATTATGTGAAAAAATCAGTTGAACGAACTTCTCGTTGGGCAGAACGTGGATTGAAAGCTCATGCGAATCCAGATCGTCAAGGATTATTTGGTATCATCCAAGGAGCTGGTTTTGAAGATTTACGTAAACAAAGTGCGAAAGACTTAATCAGTATGGATTTCCCTGGGTATTCCATCGGAGGTTTATCTGTCGGTGAACCAAAAGCTGAGATGAACCGTGTCTTAGAATTTACGACGCCATTGATCCCAGATCATAAGCCACGTTATTTGATGGGGGTAGGAGCTGCGGATTCATTGATTGATGGCGTGATTCGTGGAGTCGATATGTTCGACTGTGTTCTACCAACCCGAATCGCTCGTAACGGAACATGTATGACATCGCAAGGACGATTAGTCGTAAAAAATGCGCAATATGCCCGGGACTTCCGTCCAATCGATGAAAAATGTGATTGCTATACTTGTAAAAATTATACGAGAGCATATATTCGTCACTTGATCAAATGTGATGAAACATTTGGCATCCGTTTAACGTCTTATCACAATCTATACTTCTTATTAAACTTGATGAAACAAGTTCGACAAGCGATTATGGATGATAACTTATTAGAGTTTCGTGCAGCCTTTTTCGAAGAGTATGGGTTCAATAAAGAAAACGCAAAAAGTTTCTAGCAGGATTTGTGAAATTTAGTTAAAAAACTAGTTTCTAGCGCCTTTTTCTGCTAAAGTGTTTAGTGTAGATATTTAGTTAGTGAGGTGAAAAAAATGGGTTCATTACCAATGTTAGTGATGTTCGTTGCCCTATTAGGGATGTGGTTCTTTATGTCACGTACACAAAAGAAACAACAACAAGAACGTCAAAACTTGCTTGATAGTATGAAAGCTGGCGATGAAGTAGTCACGATCGGTGGACTTCATGGCGTAGTCTCAGAAATCGACGAGACAAATCGTACAGTTGTTTTAGACTGCGAAGGGATCTTTTTAGAATACGATCGAGCAGCCATCAAAACGGTAAAACCAGGTACAGGCGCGATGACAAGCACACCAATCGCACCAGTAGAAGAACCGACAGAACCAGAAGTAATTGAAACTGTTGAAGTTCCAGAAACACCTGAAGAGAAAAAAGAAGAAAAAGAATTATAGACACCGGTTGTTTGCCACGCGTTGGCTAAATGTATACGGAGTTCGATCATTCTTTATCAAAAAGACTGTTGTCATTCCTATCTCGTATAGAGATAAGAAGGCGATCAGTCTTTTTTTGTGACTTTGCTAAATAAATCACATCTGCCATTATGGAGCGGTTACTCGATAATCTCTCTTGTGGAACGCTCTGTTTCTAAAGAAAAATATAACTGTGAAAAAAATCACAAAAAAAGTATTTACATCGAAAAAAAAGTGTTGTATGATGTGTATGTGAAATAATTAACAAATAACCATGACTCAGTAGGAGGAACATAATGGCTAAAATAATGGAAAAAGAAGAGACAAAAACTGTTGATGTACAAGCGATGATCGACGATTTAGCGACAAAAGCAAATGTTGCGTTGAAAGAAATGGAAAGTTTTGATCAAGAAAAAGTAGATCACATTGTGCATGAAATGGCAATGGCTGCATTAGATCAGCACATGCCTCTAGCAAAAATGGCTGTCGAAGAAACTGGCCGTGGAATCTATGAAGATAAAGCAATCAAAAATATGTATGCTTCAGAATATATTTGGAACAGTATCAAATATGACAAAACTGTCGGAGTAATCAATGAAGACACTCAAAAAGGATTGATTGAGATTGCTGAACCAGTCGGCGTCGTTTGTGGCGTAACACCAACAACAAACCCAACTTCAACAACGATCTTTAAATCAATGATCGCTTTGAAAACCAGAAACCCAATCGTTTTTGCTTTCCATCCAAGCGCTCAAAAATGTTCCGCTGAGGCAGCAAGAGTCGTTCGTGATGCAGCCATCGCAGCAGGTGCGCCAGAAAACTGTATCCAATGGATCGAGCATCCATCGATCGATGCGACTTCAATGTTGATGAACCACCCAGGAATTGCAATCGTATTAGCAACTGGTGGCGCAGGCATGGTAAAATCCGCTTATTCAACTGGTAAACCAGCTTTAGGTGTTGGACCGGGTAACGTTCCTGCATATATCGAAAAAACAGCAAAAGTAAAACGTGCAGTGAATGACTTGATCGTATCAAAAACATTCGATAACGGCATGATTTGTGCTTCTGAGCAAGCAGTTATCGTAGATAAAGAAATCTATGCAGCCGTAAAAGCAGAATTCCAAGCGCACCAAGTGTACTTCGTCAAACCAGCAGAGCTTTCAAAATTAGAAGATGCTGTCATGAATGAAGGTAAATACGCTGTAAATCCTGCAATCGTGGGACATTCAGCAATGGATATTGCAAAATTAGCAGGGATCAATGTACCAGAAGGAACCAAATTATTAGTGGCAGAATTAGAAGGCGTAGGGCCTGATTATCCACTTTCACGTGAGAAACTTTCACCGGTTTTAGCAATGGTCAAATCAAACAGTACAGAACATGCTTTCGAATTATGTGAAGGAATGTTGAACCTTGGTGGATTAGGGCATACAGCTGTCATCCATTCAGAAAACGAAGAGTTGCATGTTCAATTTGGACTACGCATGAAAGCTTGCCGTATCTTAGTCAACACACCATCAGCAGAAGGCGGAATCGGAAATATCTACAACGAAATGATTCCATCATTGACACTAGGTTGTGGTTCATACGGAAAGAATTCTGTTTCAAGAAACGTATCAGCAGTCAACTTAATCAACGTCAAAACTGTAGCGAAACGGAGAAATAACATGCAATGGTTCAAATTACCACCAAAAATCTTCTTTGAAAAGAATTCTTTGCTTTACTTGGAAAAAATGGAAAACGTTGAACGTGTCATGATCGTTTGTGACCCAGGTATGGTTCAATTCGGCTACTGTGACACTGTAAGAGAAGTATTAGCACGTCGTAAAAATGATGTGAAAATCGAGATCTTTTCAGATGTTGAACCAAACCCTTCAACAAACACAGTTTACGCTGGTACAAAAATGATGGCGGACTTCAAACCAGATACAGTGATCGCTCTTGGTGGTGGATCAGCAATGGATGCGGCGAAAGGCATGTGGATGTTCTATGAGCACCCAGATACTTCATTCTTTGGCGCAAAACAAAAATTCTTAGATATCCGTAAACGTACGTATAAGATCGACAAACCTGAAAAAACACAGTTTGTATGTATCCCAACAACATCAGGAACTGGTTCAGAAGTGACACCATTCGCAGTAATCACAGATAGCGAAACACATGTGAAATATCCATTAGCTGACTACGCATTGACACCAGATGTGGCAATCGTTGATCCACAATTTGTGATGTCAGTTCCCGCTTCTGTTACAGCGGATACAGGTATGGACGTCTTGACACATGCTATCGAATCTTATGTCTCTGTTATGGCCTCTGATTACACTCGTGGGTTGAGTTTACAAGCCATCAAATTAGTCTTTGACTACTTGGAAAAATCAGTGAAAACACCAGATATGGAATCACGCGAAAAAATGCATAATGCGTCAACAATGGCTGGTATGGCCTTTGCAAATGCCTTCTTAGGAATTTGTCACTCAGTTGCGCATAAAATCGGTGGAGAATACGGTATCCCTCATGGACGTACAAATGCGATCCTATTGCCGCATATCATCCGCTATAATGCGAAAGATCCACAAAAACATGCGATGTTCCCTAAATATGACTACTTCCGTGCAGATACAGACTACGCGGATATCGCGAAGTTCTTAGGTTTGAAAGGGAAAACAACAGCAGAGCTTGTAGAAGCATTAGCAACAGCTGTTAGCGACTTAGGAAAATCTGTAGGCATCGACATGAGCTTGAGAGCGCAAGGCGTGACGCAAGAAACATTAGACACAACAGTTGATCGCATGGCTGAATTAGCGTATGAAGATCAATGTACAACAGCCAATCCAAAAGAACCATTGATCAGTGAATTGAAACAAATCATTATCGACGCATATAATGCGTAAGTCATAACTAAAAGTTGTCCCAACAACGAATCAAGCATGAGAGAAGCTTCTCACTTGGTTCGTTGTTTTTTCTTTTTAAGATAATGTCTATCAAGCGATACACCAGAAGAATTTCCGGAAATAATTTTTGTAGAATCGCTCAACATGTTGTTAGAAGAGAAAAATGTCGTAGCTTTTTTTTCTAATATCTAAAAAAGAAGTATTAGATAACTCGAATAATAGGTATTTTGATGAATATGCTATGCTACTATTTTTCTATAAAAAAGGAGATGAGATCTTGAAGAAATATATTGTTACTTTGTTGATTGTATGTGTCGTTTCTCTTGGATTATCCTTTCTTTTGGAACGAGAAATCTTACGGAACATTGGCATCGGCTTACTTTTGACCGGTATTGCGCTTTCCGGAACAGCAGTTTCAGGGGATCGAATGCGAGTGAATCAGGAAAATAGTGAGTTGGGTTTTCGTAAGAACTACTTTTTGTTTCCATTAATTGCTTGTTTGCCATTTTTTATGGTGTATACATTTTTATGAACTGTGGATTTTGAAACCATGACGAGTGGTAAACGTCATGGTTTTTCTTTTGATAGGGCTATTTTTTACAGGAACCCCATAAATAATCTCGTTATGTCAATTTTAGATAGTTTTTGTTCAAATGATGCTATTTTTTGAGAAAGCGTTTACTGATATATTAACAGCATAGAATGAGAGCGTTTAAAAAGGAGAGGGAAAATTGATTATTAAAGAGGAACTATTTGTACAGAAAGAAGTTGTGGAAGAAACAATCGATCGATTAGTGGAGAATTTGACGACGATCAACGATGATTCAGGGGAATTTTTATTGGATTTTGAGGGGTTAAAGGTGGATGACAAAAGTTGGTCTATTTGGAATTGGCCACAAGGTATAGGTCTATACGGTATCTACAAAAATTATCAGTTGACTAAAAATCCTCGTGCGGCGGAAGTGGTGAAAGAATGGTTTGAAGAAAGGATGCAAGAAGGTGCACCGCCGAAGAACGTCAATACGATGGCACCAATCCTCACGATGGCGTATTTATATGAGGAGACGCAAGATTCACGCTACTTGCCTTACTTGAAGCAATGGGCGGAATGGGTCATAAATGATATGCCGCGGACAGAGGAAGACGGATTACAGCACGCGACATATGGACCAGAAAATAAGAATCAATTGTGGGATGACACCTTGATGATGACTGTACTACCATTAGCCAAAATCGGCAAGCTCCTAAATCGTCCAGAATACCTAGAAGAAGCCAGATACCAATTTATGATCCATATCAAATATTTGCTGGATAAACGTACAGGCCTTTGGTACCATGGATGGACCTTTGAAGGGAATCATAATTATGCGGAAGCATTTTGGGGGCGTGGAAATTGTTGGCTGACGATTGCGATTCCTGAAATCATCGCGATTCTGGAACTGAAAGAAGGTGATGCTTTCCGTAAATTGTTGATCGAAACGTTAGAAGCACAAGTGCAAACCTTAGCAGAATATCAATCAGAAAGCGGTTTATGGCATACCTTGATTGATGATCCAACTTCTTACTTAGAGTCATCTGCTACAGCAGGTTTTGCTTACGGTATTTTAAAAGCAGTGCATGAGCGCTATTTACCAAAGAAATATTTAGAAACCGCCTATCGTGCGATCCAAGGGTTGCTTGAGCAAGTAGATGAAACTGGCGAAGTTCAAAATGTTTCGGTAGGTACGGGGATGGGCGATGATTTAGAGTTTTACCGTACGATTGGCAAGACAGCGATGCCTTATGGCCAATCGTTACTTGTATTATGTCTGACAGAATTACTTGTGTCATATTGTTAATCGAAAGGAGAAAAAAATGAAAAAAACACTTGCTTTTGCTTTTTGTTTACTGGGAATCATCGGTTTGAGTGGTTGTAGTAGTCAGTCAAGTGTTGGTGTTGTCGCAAATGCAGAGGAAGAAGCAACGATCACTTTACGTTTTGCTTATGCCAGCAATAGTCAGCCAGTCATTGATGCAATGAACAAATTTGGAGAGTTAGTAGAAGAAAAAACAGCTGGCTCAGTCAAAGTAAAATATTTTCCTGATGGTCAATTGGGAGGAGAACGTGAATTGATCGAACTGACGCAATCAGGGGCGATTGATTTTACGAAAGTCAGTGCTTCTGCGTTAGAAAGTTTCTCTAAAGTCTATTCGATTTTTTCAGTTCCTTACTTGTTCAATGGTGAGCAACATTTCTTCGATGTTATGGAGAATGAAGCAATCATGCAACCAATCTATCAATCGACAACGGATTTAGGTTTTTCTGGACTCGCCTATTATGATTCAGGTCAACGTAGTTTTTACATGGTCGATGGACCGATCCATCTACTGGATGATCTAAAAGGGAAAAAAATCCGCGTGATGCAAAGTGAAACGGCCATTCGAATGGTGGAACTACTAGGTGGATCACCTGTACCGATGGGCAGTGACGAAGTATATACTTCGCTACAGTCAAACTTGATCAACGGATCAGAGAACAATGAATTTGTTTTGTATACAGCCGGGCATGGCGGTGTCGCAAAGTATTATTCCTATGATGAACATACACGAGTACCAGATATCATCATCATGAACGATGCGATCAAAGAACGTTTGACTGCGGAACAACAACAAGCAATCGAAGAAGCAGCAAAAGAATCAACGATTTTTGAAATCGAAGTATTCGCTCAAGCAATCGAAGAAGAAAAAAGAGTGGCAACGGAAGAATATAGCGTCCAGTTCAATGAAGTGGACAATACGCCATTTCGTGAAGCAGTCGCACCGTTGCATGATGAATTCAAAAATCATCCAGATTTTCAAACGCTGTACCGAATGATCCAAGAAGAAGGGGTGTAAACGATGAAAAAAGGAATCAGTCGGCTGTTAGAATTTCTAGGAGCATGTCTGTTGATTGGTATGATCATCATTGTCTTGTGGCAAATATTCTCGCGAACGATTTTGGGTAATCCAAATACTGTAACAGAAGAATTAGTGCGTTTTGGATTAGTCTGGTTTGCGATGCTATCTTCTGCTTATGTCGTTGGACAAAAAGGTCATTTAGCGGTCACTTTACTAAGTGAAAAATTAACTGGTAAGAAAGCCAATATATTGGAGATCATCGTTCAGTGTCTATTTTTAGCTTTTGCCGTAACGATCATGGTTTATGGTGGTTGGAATGCTGTCACCTTGACAATGGGCCAACTCTCACCTTCGTTAGGGATTCCGATGGGCTATGTCTATTTATCGGTGCCGGTCTCAGGTATTTTGCTCATTATCTACAGTTTGATCAATTTGATTGAAGCAATGAATAGGAAGTCTGTCGTTCAGGAAAAGGGATAGGAGGAATTTGATGGTTTTAGAAGCAGGTGCAATTTTATTTTTTGTTTTTGTCTTTTTGTTGTTTGTTGGCATGCCAATTGCAATTAGCATCGCTTTTTCATCGATGCTCACGTTGTTATTAGTGATACCTTTTGATGTAGCAGCATTTAGTTCCGCACAAAAAATGGTCGGTAGTATCAACAGTTTCTCACTGATTGCTATTCCGTTTTTCGTCTTTTCAGGAATTATCATGAACCATGGAGGGATCGCCAAGAAGTTAGTTGATTTTGCCATGTTGTTTGTTGGACGGATTCCAGGCTCTTTAGCACATACGAATGTTTTAGGAAATGCGTTGTTCGGTTCGATCTCTAGTTCGGCGATTGCTGCTTCAACAGCGATTGGTGGAGTATTGATCCCACAACAAGTAGAGGAAGGTTATGATCGTAAATTTGCGACAGCAGTCAACATTGCTTCGGCACCTACAGGAATGGTGATTCCACCAAGTACTGCGTTCATCATGTACTCTTTAGTTGCTGGAGGTGCTTCAATCTCCGCATTATTCATGGGGGGCTATTTAGTCGGTGCCCTTTGGTCGTTAGGGATCATGGCGGTTGCATTTGTGGTTGCGAAAAAAAATAAGTACCCGACAGTACAGAAAGGGCAAGGGAAGCAAGTTGGTAAAGTGTTAAAAGAAGCAGTCCCAAGCTTAGCTTTGATCGTAATCATCATCGGTGGTATTTTGACTGGGGTCTTTACAGCTATCGAAGCATCAGCGATTGCAGTTTTGTATTCCTTGTTGATTTCTTTGTTCTACTATAAGACAGTGAAACTGAAAGACATACCAAAAATGTTGATCCAATCCGTCGCGATGTCGGGGACGATCATGTTTTTACTGGCGACTTCTTCCATGATGTCGTTTGCTATGGCATTTACAGGGATACCGCAAGCAATCAGCAGTCTGATCATTGGGGTCACTGATAATCGCTTCATTATTTTATTATTGATAAATATTATTTTGCTACTTGTTGGGATGTTTATGGATGTCGCTCCGGCTATTTTGATTTTTACTCCGATATTCTTACCTATCGCAACAAGTGTTGGAGTCGATCCTGTGCATTATGGGTTATTTTCAATCATGAATCTTTGTGTCGGATCCATTACTCCACCGGTTGGCACAGGTCTTTATGTAGGCGCAAGTGTCGGTGGCGTGAAAGCAGAATCGATGTTGAAGCCGTTGTTACCATTTTATGGCATCATATTAGCTGTTTTGTTTTTGATTACGTATTTTCCACAAATCGTGATGTGGTTACCGGATCTTTTAGGATAAAGGAGAATCGATGATGAAACTAAATCTAGTTGCTAGAGGACATGATTTGACCCATGTACGAAACGTAGATGACCTAGCAAAAAAAGCAAGCGGACAAGAAATTTCTACGCTACAATTAGCATTAAGTCGATCTTTTCCTGTTCTCGCGTCTAATGGACATGCAATCAATCCCGGCATGGGGCATTATATAAAACAGTCTTTAGCAAAAGAAGGAGTAAGCGTCGGTATCTTGAGCTGTTATATCAACATGATCCATCCTGATCTATCTGTTCGGAAAACAGTACTGAGACAATTTGAACGGTATCTCCAATATGCTGCTAGTTTTGGGGCGACGATGGTCGCAACCGAGACGGGGAGCGTGAGTGAAGCGGGTTATACAGAAGAGAACTTTTCAGATGAAGCCTTCTTACAGATCGTTGAAGCTATTGACCAATTAGTGCGGGCTGGAGAAAAGCATCGAATGATGGTAGGGATCGAACCAGGATTGAATCATCCGTTGTATTCAGTTGATCGTGTAGCAGAGTTAGTTGTAACAATCGATTCGGATTATCTAGGCATCATTTTAGACCCGACCAATTTGATCACTGCAGAAAGTCATCACCAACAAGTCGGATTAGTTGAAGAAGCCTTTGAACGTTTTGGAGAAAAAATTTGCGGATTACATCTAAAAGACTACCTCTTTTCTGATGAAGGGAAGATTATCCCGGCTGATTTAGGTACGGGACTGATTGATTATGAAGCAATCGTAAACATCGCGCAGAAGCATCGTCCGTATCTTTATATCGTTTTAGAAGAAACAAAAGACGATGCGCTAAAGCACGCTGTCTCGATACTGAATCACGTTATTAGATAAGAAAACGAAGGAATGTGCATTTGCTCACTATTGATCAATGCGAAAGGGGAGATAGGATGGAGAAAAAACACATCAATGGAAAAGAAGTCAACACGATGATCTCTGATCAATATGAGATTTATCACGTGAAAGATATCGTTAGCCAAAATAAAACGGTTTATCATCATCATGACTTCTATGAGATTCATGCTACTTTAGAAGGAGAAGCCATTTTTTATTTAGATGGTCGCCAATTTACGATCGAATCAGGAAATGTCTTATTGATCCACTCTAGAGATCTTCATCGGATCGTCCGACAATCAACCGACATATTTGAGCGGGTCTACATGTTTATCACTCCAGCCTTCTTGGAAAGTCGTTCCACTAAATGGTCCAATCTATCCGCCTGTTTTTGGCCGATCGGTGAACGCCGAAGCCGGATATTACATATCGAACCACAAGTATTAAAAGAAAAACTTTCTTTTATCGATCAAACGTTGGATCGTAAAGATTATGGGACAGATATTCGTTATGAACAAGCGCTAGTCGAATATTTGATTTTTCTCAATCGTATGGTACAGGTCGAAGAACATATTTCGGAAGAACATTTCACTGTGCCGAATGAACGGTTAGAAAAAATGCTCCAATTTGTCGCAAAGAATTTGAGTGAGCCCCTCTCCCTCAAACAAATGGAAAAAGAATTTTTCATCAGTAAATATCACGTGACTCGCGAATTCAAAAAACATACTGGTTTTACCTTTCATCAATACGTGATGAAGAAAAAACTACTTTATTCAAAACAATTATTAAGAGAGTATGGCAGCTCAAGTTCCGTTTATAGTAAATGTGGTTTCGCTTCTTATCCTCATTATTTACGTGCATTCAAAACCGAATTTGGCGTAACTCCCAAAGAATTTTTGAAAAAAGATCTGGCAGGAGAGTTTGTTCATTATACGCATTATGAAGAAGAAAACAAAGATTCCTTTTAAATTATCGTTCTTTCAGATATAATTTCCTATATAGAAATAGGAGAGTGGAATATGGAAAATAAAAAACCTTATGGGACCGTTTTAATCAAAGCTTCGCGTATTTTAGATTATCTAGCAGAACATCCAGACGCTTCATTACAAGAAATTGCAAAAGGGATCGACATGACGTCATCTACTACATTAAAAATTTTAGATACGTTATCCATGATTGGTTATGTAAATAAAAATCAAGAAAAAAATTATCGTTTAGGTGGGAAACTGGTCCGATATGCAAACAAAAATATTGATCAAATCGATTTGGTGGAGCGTACTTTACCATTCTTGGAAAAATTACAGCAAATAATTGATGAAACGATTCATCTAGGTATTTTAGACAACAACGAGATTCTCTATGTCAATAAGTTGGACCCTAAAAATCAAACGATCCGCATGTCTTCAAAAATCGGTATTACCAGACCTTTATATAGTTCAGCAATGGGAAAAGCCGTCTTAGCGCATTTTACGGAAGAGCAATATCAACAGTATATCGAACAATGTCCTCTGATTCCATTTACTGAATATACGATTACCAATCCATTAAAACTAAAAAAAGAGATCCAGCAAGTCAAACAAACAAAAGTTGCTTTCGATGATGAAGAAGTCGAAAAAGATATCTTTTGCATCGGTACCTCTTTAGTTCATGAGAACCAAGTGGTTGGAGCATTCAGTGTCAGTATGCCGAAGTATCGATTGAGTGAAGAAATCAAGAATCAAATCATTCAAACGATCCTGCAAACGAAAGAAGAAATCGAAAAAACTTTTGAAAAAAGCTAAAAAGCGTTTGCAATATTTTCTTCCTGCCGTATAATGAAGATATAAATTTCTTTATTGTAAAATATAATTTCCAAATGAGAAATGGGTGGGAAGATGAAAAAAATGGATATCTTATCTCGTTTGAAACAAGCGGGAGTTATTGCAGTCGTACGAGGAGCAACAAATGAAGAAGCGCTGAATGCTTGTCACGCGATTATCAAAGGCGGACTAACAGGCATTGAATTGACCTTTACCGTGCCACAAGCAGATCGAGTAATCAAAGAACTAGTAGAAACCTACAAAGACCAACAGGATGTGGTAATCGGTGCAGGGACCGTGTTGGATGCTATTACTGCGCGTTTAGCGATTTTAGCAGGTGCTGAGTATATCGTCAGCCCCTGTTTTGATCAGGAAACCGCAGAACTATGCAATTTATACCAAATCCCTTATTTGCCAGGATGTATGACGATCGATGAAATCAAAACAGCGCTAAAAAGTGGCGTAGACATCGTCAAACTATTTCCTGGAAGTGCTTTCGGTCCAAGTATCATCTCTGCATTCAAAGCGCCGATGCCCCATGTCAATATCATGCCTACTGGTGGGGTCAGTTTAGAAAACATGCAAGAATGGTTTGAGGCAGGCGTGATCACTGTTGGTATTGGTGGGAACTTGTTGGCACCAGCAGCTCATGGAGATTTTGAGGAAGTGACAAAAGTCGCACAAAAATATGCGGCAAAAATGAAAGAAATTACGAGGTAACCGCTGATGGGAAGAGTAGTGACACTTGGAGAAATCATGTTACGTTTATCGACACAACAAGGATATCGGTTACAAGACAGTGATCATTTTTGCGCGCATTATGGCGGTGGGGAAGCGAATGTCGCGATCTCATTAGCCAATTATGGACATACGGTTTCGTTCATGTCAAAAGTCCCAGAACATTCACTGGGTCTGGCAGTCGAAAAACATTTACGAAGCTATGGAGTAGATACTCGTCTACTGCTAAAAGGCGGCCCTCGGCTCGGCACATATTATATGGAAACAGGCATCGGCGAACGTGCGGCTTCAGTCATTTATGATCGTGCCGGTTCCAGTTTCGCGGTGATGGATGGCTTGGAATGGTCATTAGAGGACTGTTTCAAGGGAGTCGATCTCTTCCATGTTTCAGGAATCACGCCGGCATTAACAGAAAATTGGCGATGGCTGACAAAAGAACTTATGGAAGCAGCCAAACAAGCAGGCTGTCAAATCAGTTTTGATATCAATTATCGGGGCAAGCTGTGGACACAACAAGAAGCGGGTAAAGTGTTAGAACAATTATTACCACTCGTGGATATTTGTTCAGCGGGTGAGATGGATGCGCTTTATTTGTTAGGGATAGCAAAAGCACCTGAAACGACAGTAAATCCACTTATCTATTATTACGAAAAAATGCAAGAAAGATTTCCCAACATCCAAACGTTTTACTCAACCAAACGTACGGTGCATTCAGCAAGTGAAAATGATCTACAAGGTACCTTATGGATGAATGGTCAATATTTTGAATCACCAGTTCACCAAATCACTTCGATCGTTGATCGTGTGGGTGGAGGAGATGCATTTGCTGGAGGATTGCTTCATGGAATTTTAGCAGAGATGGAACCACAAACAATCATTGATTTTGCGACAGCAGCCTCTGTGTTGAAACACACGATCCATGGAGATTGCAATCAATTCAATCAAGCAGAAGTTGCTAGTTTTATTACTAGCGATTCTGGAAAAATCATTCGATAAAGGAGAATCTATCAACATGCAAGAAATGGAAACACGTTATACACATAGCCCAGAGGATATTCGTCATTATTCAACAGAACAATTGAGAAATGAATTTTTAGTAGAGAAAGTATTTGTTCCAGGAAAAATCAGTCTTACTTATACACACAATGATCGTATGATCTTCGGCGGCGTAACACCAACCACTAGTCCATTAGAAATCAAACTAGATAAAGAACTAGGTGTTACTTATTTCTTAGAACGTCGCGAGCTTGGTGTTATCAACATTGGCGGACCTGGATTGATTGAAATCGATGGCAAAAAAGAAGAAATGAAGAAACAAGATGGCTATTACATCGGTAAAGAAACGGAGCATGTAGTCTTTTCCTCTGTAGATCCAGAAAATCCTGCAAAATTTTATATTAGTTCTGTGCCAGCACATCATAAATATCCAAATGTAAAAATCAGCATCGATCAAGTGAAGCCAATGGAAACCGGCGAAGGTGTCACATTGAATGAGCGTAAAATCTACCAATATATCCATCCAAACGTATGTGAAAGCTGTCAATTGCAGATGGGTTATACCATTTTAGAACCGGGTAGTTCTTGGAACACGATGCCTTGTCATACACATGAACGCCGGATGGAAGCTTATGTTTATTTTGATTATGCAAATGAAGATACTCGGGTGTTCCATATGATGGGTAAACCAGATGAAACAAAACATTTAGTTGTAGATAATGAACAAGCCGTGATTTCACCGAGTTGGTCGATCCACTCAGGTGTTGGTACAAGTAACTATTCCTTTATCTGGGCAATGTGCGGTGAAAATATCACGTACACAGATATGGACATGGTAGCAATGGATCAATTGAAATAAGAAAGGAAGATAAAAATGTCATTCAAGATGGATATGTTTCGCTTAGACAATAAAGTCGCTTTAATCACCGGTGCGGTATACGGAATCGGTTTTGAGATCGCTCGCTCATTAGCAGAAGCTGGAGCAACGATCGTCTTCAATAATTTAACTCAGGAATCAGTAGATGAAGGAATTGCCAACTACAAAGAAATTGGCATCGAAGCAAAAGGCTATGTTTGTGACGTGACGGATGAGTCAGCAGTACAAGCAATGGTCAAACAAATCAAATCAGAAGTTGGTCCAATCGATATTTTGGTCAACAATGCAGGAATCATCAAACGGACACCGATGATCGAAATGGATGCGGCAGATTTCCGTCAAGTTATCGACGTGGACCTAAATGCACCGTTTATCATGTCGAAAGCAGTTATCCCTGATATGATTGAAAAAGGTGGCGGGAAAATCATCAATATTTGTTCAATGATGAGTGAGCTTGGCCGTGAGACAGTAAGTGCCTATGCTGCTGCTAAAGGCGGATTGAAAATGTTGACGAAAAACATTGCTTCAGAATATGGACAATACAACATCCAATGTAATGGGATCGGACCAGGTTACATTGCGACTCCGCAAACAGCACCTTTAAGAGAAACACAAGGAAACGGGGAGCGTCATCCATTTGACCAATTTATCGTTGGGCGTACACCAGCCGCTCGTTGGGGCGCCCCGATCGACTTAGCTGGCCCATCTGTCTTCCTAGCATCACGTGCCTCTGATTTTGTTAACGGACATATCTTGTATGTAGATGGCGGTATCTTAGCTTATATTGGAAAACAACCATAATAAACAAAAAATGGCGAGTGCATACGATGCACTCGTCATTTTTATTTGCGTCGACCATATTTTGATATTGGGATGTCTCTGGCTTCACACCATTCTTTGACAGGGCCAGACAAAATCAAGGATTGTTTTGTTAAATCACTTGTTTTTGTTGCACCGACCATGGCATAGAGCATTCGTAGTTCTTCTTGCCACTGTGCCATAAGAGCAATCGTCTCCTCGATCCCGTGTGTCATGTAGTGCGTCAAGATTGTTCCGGAAATCCCTACAGCATTCGCACCAAGGCACAACGCTTTAAAGATATCATAAGCATTTCGTATGCCACCCGAAGCGATGATTTCGGCAGCTGTATTTGCTTCATTTGCTTCAAGTAAGGAGGACACAGTGGATTGCCCCCAATCCGTCAAATACGCCAATTCACGTTTTTTACGGCGAGCATTTTCGATTTGTGTGAAGCTCGTACCGCTACGCCCGCTGATATCAATCGTCTTGATACCTAGTTCAGATAATTCAATGATGGTCTCCCTTGTCATCCCAAAGCCCACTTCTTTTACGATTACTGGTACATCAAGGGTTTGTTGGATTTCTGTAATCAGTTCTTTCCATTGCGAAAAATCGCGATCTCCTTCAGGCATGACTAATTCTTGTGGTGCATTTAAATGGATCTGTAACGCATCCGCTTGGAAGAGCTGTACGGCTTCTTGGGCACGTGAGACGGAGGTGCCAGCACCAACATTCGCTAAAATCTTCCCTTCGGGATAGACATCGCGCATCACCGTATAA
This sequence comes from Enterococcus mundtii, assembly GCF_003957375.1. GTDB lineage: Bacteria > Bacillota > Bacilli > Lactobacillales > Enterococcaceae > Enterococcus_B > Enterococcus_B spodopteracolus. The sequence goes on from NZ_CP025473.1 coordinate 224,112, forward strand.
GAATCTGACAAGGAAGGATCTTTCAAGGCAGCACTGACAGAACCGGTAGCAACCATCAATCCAGCACTTTTAGCAATCTGTGCAAGGTCATGATTGATCTTTTTTGTTTTTTCGCTACCGCCAGTCATGGCATTGATATAGAAAGGACTAGAAAGAGTAAAACCTGCAACTTCAGTCTGCAAAGACACTTCATCAACCTTGCTTTGTGGAAGTGGCCGATGGACAAGTCGAACGAAGTCAAATTCATTTAGCTGTTTGTTGTGAAATGCTTTGGCTAATGATACATGTTCATCTTTTCGATTCATAATTTGGCCTCTTTCTGTTGATGGTAGACATGTAATGGAAGCGGGGTGATCTCAGCTTCTTCCCAAGCACTCATTAATGGAAGGATACCTGATTTTTGGTCGACGATCACGATGCCACAATCCCCACCCCCAGCGCCAGAAGATTTCGCCGCGCCTTCGAATTGTTCAGCTAAACAACATAGTTTATTTAATGCCGGTGTTTCAATCAACACGCCAGTGATGGCAGACAGATCACGCAATAATTCACGATTTTTACGAATCATTTCTTGGATCAAAGCCACGTCGTTTTCTTTAAAACCTTTGATCATCGTGTTGACGCAAAGCGTACTATCTTCAAGGAATTGTTGATACGCCGCCATTTTATCTTCACGAGAGCGATGTACTTGGTCCACTAAGTCGGAAGTAGAGGCAGGACTACCAGTCCAACCAATCAATAAACGGAGATCTTCCGGAGTGTGTAAGGATTCAATAGATAAACCAGGCCAATCGAGCGCTAATAATTCACTGATCGTTTTACTTGATTCTTGTTCTTTGAGCCATTGGTGGTCAAAAGTGGAGAAGGCGATCCAACCACTATAACAGCTAGCCGCAATATCGCCACAAGAACCATTGTCTTGGACAGCTAGATTAGCTAAAGCTGCAATTTTAAATATCTCAAGCTGAGATAAATGCAGTGCGTAAAATTGGTTCAATGCTCGAACAGTCGCTACCGCTACTGCGCCACTAGAACCTAGTCCATACTTTCTGCCATTTGAGCTATCTAATTCACTGGTTACCTTCAAATCATAAAATGAAAGAAGAATATTTTTTTCCTGTGCATATTTCTCAGTTAAACGTATAGCAGCAAGGATATAATGGAACGGGTTTTCACGGATATCTAGAACGAGTTCGCCTTTTCGTCTTGTCCAACGCACAGGCATCTCGCTATATTGTGCAGATTGGATACTCCCTACTTTCCGAGCAGCTTCTACTGTTACTGTGACGAATTGATCGACTGCCACGATAATTGCAGGATGCCCCGTTTCGACAACTGCGTATTCTCCAGCGATATAAAGTTTTCCAGGTGCAGATACTTCAACCATAACAATCTCCCTTTATTCAATAATCGTGATTCCTTGCCCAGCATGAGCAAGAATCACTTGCTGACGGCTAAATAATTCAATGAATTTTTCTTGAACTGCCGTTTGATTTTTCTTTTCAACTAACACTTTGACATTTGGCCCCGCATCCATGGTGAAATAGCAAGGGATTCCTGAAGCACGTAGTTCACGAACTGCTTGCATCGCCTTCAGACTATCCGGAGACCAGTAGGTGAAGGGTGGATTAGCCGCTAACGTGGTGCCGTGCATTTTTAACCCATTTCGCTCCATGATTTCACCCATTCTTTGGAACGATTTTTCAGCGATTGCTTGTTTCAGCTCCCGTAGATCTGTTTCGACTGAATCAAGCCACCCTTGATAAAAATGCGAAGTTTCCACTGTTCGACGCATCCCATCACGACTAGATACATCTTTTTGTTGATCATTGATCAATACAAATACCATGGCGAGTTCGTCTTCAAATCCATTAGAAGAGATTTGTTGCGCATATGAAGTTTGGTCATCATGCCCTTTTTCCCATTCCACGAAGCCACCAAAAATACTACGACAAGCAGAGCCAGAGCCGCGACGAGCCAATCTGGACAAGGCTTGTTTATCCAATTCGAGTCCTAGGGCTTCATTACAGGCGCCAGCTAACGCAGCTAGACCGCTTGCAGAGGAAGCTAACCCTGCGGCTGTTGGAACAAAGTTATGGCTGATCACTTTTGCGCGTTTGTTGGTATTCGCTTGTATGCGTACAAGATCAAGGAAGTGACTGATTTTTTTGGTGGCTGCTTCTGTTTGTAATTCATGATCTAAATAAAACAGATCATCTGTGAACGAATCTGAAAAAATCACTTCGGTTTCTGTATAGAAAGCATCGAGTGTGAGAGATAAACTGTTGTTCATCGGAAGAATCAATTCTTCATTTTTTTTGCCCCAATATTTGATCAAGGCGATATTTGTATAAGCACGGGCTTTACTACTAAGCATAGGTATGTACTCCTAATCCTTGAATCCAAGTTTCAGCTGCGCCTGCTTGTATTAGTGCGTGGCTGATTTCTTGAGCTTCTGTTTTTGTTTGTGCTAAGGCAATCATACATCCACCACGTCCGCCACCGGTCAATTTTGCACCTAAAGCGCCAGCAGCAAGTGCGGTAGCGATCAGAGTATCTAAAAAGTCATTACTGATCGTCAAACTTTTTAGAATGCGCTGGGCATCATTCATTGCTTCAGCTAGTTTTTCTGGTGAATTGTCGATAATTGCTTTTTTAGCTTGTTTCGTCAAGTATCCTAGTTGTTGGATTTTTTGTCCAGTTTTCTGCGCATCTTTCTCAAAAAGGTGTGCGACATCTTTCACCGCTGCACGTGTTTGTCCTTTGATTCCCGTATCAGCGACAATCAAGAAAGCATCGACATTCAACGCAAAATAATCAAAAGGATGGCCTTTTGTAAAATAAATCGGTTCGAATCCACTTGTTGCGGCAGCATCGATTCCACTGGGGTTTCCATGTGCGATTTTTTCAGAAACTTGCACATGTGCCAATAATTGTTCTCGTGATAATGGCAACTCATAGGCGGAATAAAAAGCTCGTGTGATCGCAGTGGCTACGGCTGCACTGGAACCCATCCCACGTTCTGCAGGGATGGTGCTGTCAATCGTTAAACGCAAGGTGTCTTGCACATGGTAGTGAGTTTTCAGACCAGCAATCAGCTGTTTGATATTATTCAACGCATGTGGTGCATCATGTAAATTTCCTATATAGTAGGAAGAAATAAGTTGATCTTTATTGAATGATTGGAGTGCTTCAAGTGTAGCTGTTACTTTTGTTGCATAAAACGGAAAGGCAATGGCAGGCTCGCCGTAAACGACAGCATGCTCACCCATTAAAATCAGTTTTCCACTCGATTCCCCTTGGCCATGAATTGCCATAATACAACTCCTTCTTTTCCTCTAAGAGTAGCTTTTTAACAAAAAATAAAGCGCCTATTACTATGTGCGCAATGTTTGTCCAAAAAAACAGTCCTTCTTTATTTTACTAAAACCAGTCAAGAAGTAAAATAAAGAATACGATTTCTCGATAAAAAACGTGATTTTCTTAATAAAATTTTGATTTTTCATAGGAAAGAATCTTGTTGATTTCGTTTGACACCACAAGATATTGGGGTTATATTTAGAAATATGAGAAAAAAACACTGTATTTAGTGGGAGAAGTGAGCTGGAGGGAAATGAGTGTGATTGTTTTAGCAGGAACGATAGGAGCAGGGAAATCAAGCTTAACAAAAATGATTGCTGACCATTTTAAGAGTCAGGCATTTTACGAATCAATCGATGACAACGAAGTATTGCCTTTGTTTTATGCAAACCCTGAACAATATGCGTTTTTATTGCAAATTTATTTTTTGAATAAGCGATTTGCAAGCATCAAGCAAGCGATGCAAGAGGATAACAATGTGTTAGATCGTTCGATCTATGAAGATTCATTATTATTTCATTTAAATGCAGATCTTGGTCGAGCGACAGCAACAGAAGTCCAAGTCTACGATGAATTATTGACGAACATGATGGAAGAATTGCCCTATGCGGCATCGAAAAAACATCCCGATCTATTGGTTCATATTCGCGTATCTTTTTCAACCATGTTAGAACGGATCGAAAAAAGAGGACGGGCATATGAGCAACTTTCTTTTGATCCTAGTCTCTATGAGTATTATCAAGAATTGAATCGCCGTTATGATGAATGGTATGAAGCTTATAGTGAAAGTCCTAAGCTTCAAATCGACGGGGACTGCTTGAACTTTGTGGAAGATGAAGCAGCTAGAGTGCAAGTGTTACAAATGATTGAAGAAAAACTAACGGAGATCCGCGAAGAAATCAGCGTATAAAAAAATGTTCTGACTTAAATGGAACTTTGAATTGTCCAAATAAAAAATCACAAAAAAGAGGCAACCACAAATGAGTGATTGCCTCTTGCTTATTTCAATCGCTGTTTAGTCGAACAAAGGGGAGTGAGTGATTTATTTAGGATAGAATAATGAGTGAGCAATTCCTGGTGCCCAGTTTGTATCACCGTAGTTCAAGTGAGACTGCCAAGTAATGTAAGTCACACCGTTGTGTACAACTTCTTCACCGGCTGTATAAGACACAGGTGAGAAGAAGCTTCCTACTGTCCATTGACGTCCAGTAACGACTTCACCGCCACCGTTTTCATCGCGATCAGTTGTGATTGTTAATGTGTTACTTGCATCTGAAACATCGCCTTCATTGCTGATTGCGCGAATGACAAATGAGTATTGCGTTTCAGGAGTTAGACCTTCTACTTCAAAAACAGTTTCAGCAGTTGAACCAATCAACTCGCCATTACGGAAGATATCATACTGTTTGATTCCTTTCGAGTGTGTTGAAGCTCCCCACATCAATGAAACGCTTGAGCTTGTTTGACCCATTGAATGTAAGTTTCTAGGTGCAGTCGGTTTTTCTTCTGCCGTTTCAGATAAAGTTGTTACAGATAAAGATGTTCTTTCAGAAACTAATCCTGTTTGGCCTACTGCCTCGATTTCGTATGTGTATGTAGTTTCCGCAGTTAAGTTTTGATCGCTGAAATCTGGTGAAGCTGTATTTCCTAATAATTGACCGTCACGGTAAACGTTGAATGATGAAGCATTTGCTTGTCCATCCCAAGTCAATTGAACAGTTGAAGAAGTCACGTCAGTTGCACGAACATTACGTGGTGCTGTAGGTGCTACTGGAATTACCGAGTCACCTTTCAAGTTTACGTCGATTACTTGATAGAATGCCATTGCTGTATCGTGGACATCCCAAACAGCTAAAACAACATGGTAACCAAGACGGTCGCTAGGAATATTCACTGAGTGTGATGGGTTGGTTGCAGCTTGAGCGCCACCATGGTTGATCGTTGTTAACAATTCAAAATCGCTACGATTTAATTGATCATTTGGATTCCAATCAGCTTTTGTGATGTAGTAATGCCATTTAGTTGTAGGGTGAGTTGCGGTATAGCGCCAAGTGAATGTGTTAGGACCTGTGTTTAAGTCTTGTTTTGTCCACATTGTCGCAGTTTGACGGTCCAAGTTGAAGTTGTTTCCAACAGCACCGCCTGCAGAAGCGATTTGTCCGTCAGCAGGACCTGCTGATGGAAATCCTTTTGGCGCTTCTAAAGATTGTGGTTCATAAATCACAGGACCGTATTTTGCTAATGCTGCATCATGATTGATTGAGCGATCGCGGCTTCCTTGGTATGAACGACTGATCGGTGATTGTACATAACCGTGAGCTGAAGTGTCTTGTCCTCCAATAGATAAACCTACTCCTACTAAAACGCTAGAGCATAGAACTGTTGCTAAAATTTGTTTTTTCATGTTTCCCTCCATAGATAAAATGATAATTTAGATAACTAATAAGGTCGATGAGTATGACTCGTTCGATGTGCTTCGTTGTTATCTTTATGTAATACTATCAGAGAATTTTACTATTGAATAATCTGTTTATACCAGATATTAGGTAAATTTGGGACTTGACACCAAATTGGAAAATAATTATTGGAAATATGAATAAATATTGCTTTTAGAGATGTTTTTGTTGTGTTTTTTATTGATTATTTGTTTTTTTATTCTGTATATAAAAAATAACAAACAATTTTTTTCTAAATGAGGAAGCTTAGCTGATCATTCATAGTTGTTTTTTCATGGTTATTCACATATATACCTTTTCGTTGATTGTTTTAATCTCTTTTTATGGATGCAACCAGCAATTTTTTGCGCTTAGATTATGTTAGGCGTGTTTCACCTAATTATCGAAAAAAACGATTTAGAATCTCGTTAATTTAGATACAAGAATTTCGAGGTTGTTAAATAAATATCTCAAGCAATTCTCTCTATTTTTATGTAAATAAGATTTAGGCAACGTATATCAAAAGATGAGTTTCGTAATTAGTGTTATCTGAAATTAAGGTTAAAAAAAGAAGAGTTACGAATTAGTTTATAACGATGTGCAGGTGAAAACATAGTAGGAACATAGAAAATAAGATGTGCTGTAACGTTGTTTTTAAGGTTTTCAGCAACTTTTTTGGAATGAAGAAATGAATGATTTGATCAGATTTTATTTTTATTCTTTTAAAACGAAAGAAACAAAACGATATAAAACGTAAATGAGGTAGTAGCAAAGGAGGCACGTATTCGATTGGTGAGAAGCAGAGCAACAAAAATGTCCAATTGCTGAGTTGCATGAGATGAATCACCGCTATGAGCAAATAGAAAAAAGTGGAAAAATGATTGACAAAAAGAAATGGATTTGGTATGATAATTAAGTTGAGAAATAAAAGCAGAAGCACCCGCTTCTCGCCTTAGTTGATGCAGTCACTGGGCTAGATAGTTTTCATCTATATGTAGTATAGGTGGAGTACGTGCGGGTTCTATCAAAAGAACTCGTTTTTTTATTGCCGTTCATTCGGTAAGCTTTTCTTTCTCTCATAATATTTGGAGGTGAATGACCATAGCAAAGGATATGATGGTTAACGACGGCATTCGTGCACGTGAATTACGATTGATCGGTTCAGATGGTGAGCAATTAGGAGTTAAGTCAAAAGCAGAAGCATTGCAAATTGCAGAACAATCAAACTTGGATCTTGTGTTAGTTGCTCCAGGTGCGAAACCACCAGTAGCGCGAATCATGGACTACGGAAAATACCGTTTCGAGCAACAAAAGAAAGACCGCGAAGCGCGTAAAAAACAAAAAGTGATCAATGTAAAAGAAGTTCGTTTAAGTCCAACAATTGATTTGAATGACTTCAATACAAAACTTCGTAATGCACGTAAGTTCTTAGAGAAAGGCGATAAAGTGAAAGCTTCTATCCGTTTCAAAGGCCGTGCCATTACCCACAAAGAAATTGGTCAAAAAGTCTTGGATCGCTTAGCTGAAGAAACTGCTGATATTGCAACAGTGGAACAAAAAGCGAAAATGGACGGACGCAGCATGTTCTTGACGCTGGCACCGAAAAACGACAGTAAGTAATTTGAATGACTAACTGATTGTTGGACAGTCAATAGTCGGATAACGAAAGATTTTGAGGAGGAAATATAGTCATGCCAAAACAAAAAACACACCGCGGATCAGCAAAACGTTTCAAACGTACTGGTAAAGGCGGATTGAAACGCTTCCGTGCGTTTACAAGTCACCGTTTCCACGGCAAAACTAAAAAACAACGCCGTCAATTACGTAAAGCGCGCATGGTTTCTAGTGGCGATTTCAAACGTATTCGTCAACAACTAGCAAAAATGAAATAAGAACGTAAAATAACTGAAATTTAAAGATTTATTTTTATTAGGAGGAATTATACATGGCACGTGTAAAAGGTGGAACAGTAACTCGTAAACGTCGCAAAAAAATGCTGAAATTAGCAAAAGGTTACTACGGTTCAAAACACACTTTATTTAAAACAGCAAAAGAACAAGTAATGAATTCATACAACTACGCATATCGCGATCGTCGTCAAAAGAAACGCGACTTCCGCAAATTGTGGATCGCTCGTATCAACGCAGCGGCTCGTATGAATGGCTTAAGCTACTCAAAATTGATGCACGGTTTGAAATTAGCTGAAATCGACATCAACCGCAAAATGTTAGCTGACTTGGCTGTCCATGATGCAGCAGCATTTACTGCATTAGCTGACCAAGCAAAAGACGCTTTAGCTAAATAAGCAACTAGCGTAAAACCCACCTTTATTGTGTGGGTTTTTTATTTTGTTTCGGAAATTGTCCTAACATATTTGTACTCTCCTTGTATCTATCAAATAGTAAAAGACTTTTCTTTTTTTCAGCTGTGGGATCTTCATTATTGTATGATTTGATTTTAATACTAAATTTTAATTAGGATTTATCTTGAATAATCCAGTGGTTTTGATAAATTCCTTGTAGAATCAAGTAAAAAGATTCGCGTAGATTTGTTCCTGTTGATTCCTCGTAAATTTTCTTTATTGTCAATAAATATTACTTTCATGGTAAATTACATTTTTATTTAAAGGTATAAAAGGATTTTGATATCAATATAAAAAAATGATGAATAGTATAATTTGATTCGAGGGCATCCAATGATTTGAAATCTTGTAATAATGTTATAATAATATCCATAAGTAATCACTTAAATAACTGTTGGAAGGGAAGAACAAAATGAATCGAATAATCGATAGTATCTGTAAGCATAAAAAGATGATTGTGATAGTTTCTGTTTACGTAGTCATGGTCATCTTGAATTTTTTAACGCCATTGATTGCAGATGATATTGAATACATGTACAAAACAACCAGTTTTTCAACTATTCTCCATGACGAATATATGCAATATATGAATTGGACAGGTCGGTCAGTGGTCCATATCATTGCGCGTTTATTTTTATTGATGCCAAAAATCGTATTCAATTTTATGAATCCATTGATTTATGTTTTACTAACCATTTTGATCTATAAAATATCAACTAAAGATAATGAGAATTTTTATGTGTTTAAATATTTAATAATCAATTTGTTGATTTGGCTATTTGTCCCAACTTTCGGACAAACGATCTTATGGGAGACTGGAGCTTCGAATTATCTATGGGGTGGCATCATCATTATTAGTTTCCTTTCTATGTATCACCGCTATTATACAAAAGGTCGAGAACTACCATTCAGTCAACCATTGCAAATTATTATTATGACAGTTTTAGGGATACTTGCCGGATGGTGTAATGAAAATACATCTGGTGGAGCGATTCTTGTTGTTTTAGGATATATCTATTTTATCTATAAAGAGAAAAGACCGATCAAGGTATGGTTGCTTTCAGGTTTAGGTGGAGCAATCTTTGGATTATTAATGATGGTTGCGGCTCCTGGGAATGCGATACGAGCTACGTACTTTGACCGTAGTACATGGTCATTTGCTCGTAAGTTATATACTGGTGTTTTTGGGATTACACGAACTCTTTATGAAAACAGTTTGCAATTATTTGTTTTAGCGGCTATTTTAATTGCATTAGGTATTATTTTTAACCATCATAAAAACTGGTTCCGACTTTCATATTTATATATTCTTGCCGGACTAGCAACTATCTATGTGTTATCTCTTTCTCCAACTGGACTTAACTGGGGGCGGTCATTCTTTGGTGGCGCATTGTATATTATTATTGCGATGTTAATCGAATGGCCAAACAAATTAACGAAGACAATAGCTGGAAATTTTTATAGTGTGATCAGCTCAATTCTCATTGTTCAATTTTTATTTTCCTTTGTCTTAGGTGTGCAAGGGATCGTTCAGTCTTATCGTGATATCAACGAACAATATAGGTATGTAGAGAACCAGAAAAAGCAAGGGAATCTAAATCCTTTGATCGCTGATTTCAATGCAAATGAAGGGATGCCCTATCCAGCATATTCTAGCGCACTGTCACACGTTGGAGCGAACATAGACTCTCAGATCAACCGTTCAAATGCTAAATATTTTGGCTTAGAGACGATTCGATTGGTTTCTAAAAATGCTTGGAATTCGATTTATAAAAATGGTGATCCAACGTTGATGAATATTTGGGATTATCAGGAATATCTAAAAGAATTAGAAGACTCAGATTATACAGTTCTGATTGCTGGTTCAGGCAAGTCCCAACAAATGAGTGAAGCTTTAGCAGTGAAAATAGCAAAACTTTTACCGGATCTTGATTTACAGAAGTTTACTCATAATTGGAATTTTACTGGTATTCGTCAAGAGAATCAGACTCCTATTCTTTCGCAAAATGAAAATTATAATGAAGTTAATCAAAAACTTACTGATAAGAACATCTCAATGCTTTCTAGTTTTACGCCTTATGAGGAGCAACAATTTTCTAGAATTAAAATCGACGGCGTCGAGGTATCAAGAAATAAAACAGGTGTCAACATTATTGTGCTATCCAAAAACGGTCAGATCATGGATGCGGTAAACATCGCTTCAAATGAACAAGGAGTGACCGTTTCAAGATAAATATAAGATTCGAAGCAAAATACATCTAAGCTTGCTTAGATGTGTTTTTTTATATCTATCAAACTTCAATAAAATTTCTGTTATGTACAAATAAATTGAAATAACCAAATAGATAAAGTGCATGATATTTTTTTGAAAAGAAAGGTGACCATAGCTCATTTTTTATCTTAGATAATGAATCTGTGTATATAGTTATCTGACTGAAATGTTTTTTGAAAAGACATTTCAGTAGCTCGTAATGAATCTTTTTTAATCATATGTACTTATTCTGTCGTTAACATTTAATGAAAGCGATTTCTCTGTAAGGTAGAATGAATCAACTGATATATCAGTGAGATGAAATAGAATGGAGTGAGTCTATGAGCGAAATGATTATTGGCATGTTGTTGATTTTGTCGTTCTTTTTTATGGTTTGGTATTGTGTCAAAGGACTTAATTTGATGGTTGGTTTAGCGATCATGGCGACAATTTGGATGGGATTGGCGCTGATTGGTAATTTTTTCTCACCGAATGCCGCAATGGAAGGACAGTCAGTCATTGATGTGTTGACCCATGTATATGCTACTGGTCCAGCGGAATATGCGAAATCGATTTTAGTGAATGTATTTTTTGGTGCTTTTTTTGGACGAGTATTGGTAGATAGTGGGATAGCAGCTACATTGATTCGAAAAGTCGTAGAGCTGGGCGGTGATAAACCGCGGATCACGATGAGCCTTTTATGTCTTGTAACGTCAATTATTTTTATGTCGATGACTGGGATTGGCCCAGTGATTTCAATTGCGGTGATCGTTTTACCGATTTTGATGTCGTTAGGAATTGCTGCACCTGTTGCTCTATTTGCATTCATGGGTTCGATTATGGCAGGGATCTTTGCAAATATTGTCAATTTCAAGCAATACCAAACGATCTATGCAGGGTTTAATGCTGCGGCTGAAAATTATACATACAATGATTACTTTCAAATCGGAATGATTGGCATGATCGTAAGTTTAGTGATCGTTCTACTTGTAGCTAATATATCAATGAACCCAAAGAAACGCTATGCAATGGCAGCTGAACTTCCGCGAGAAGGTGGGGAAGCGCCAATGATTTCTTGGTTGACAGTCGTTATCCCTGTGTTGGGAGTAGTGTTATTAGAAATTCCGATTATTCTTGGTTTCATGTTGGCAGGGATCTGGGCGTTGCTGTTTACTGGGAAATTACGTGGTGGATACAAGGATATCTGCCGACAATTCGCAAAATTATTTACAGATGGAGCAACAGATGTAGCACCGATGGTTGGCTTTTTGATGACTTTAGCAATGTTCAATAATTCGGCGGTATATGCTTCTTCTTATTTCTCTGCGATTTTGGGAGACTTTATTCCCCAGACACCTGTTGTGTTGGCAATTGCCTTTGCATGGTTGACGCCTCTAGGTTTTTTCCGTGGTCCGTTGAGTCTAGTCGGTTCGGGATCAGCGATTTTGGCAGTCGTTTTAGCAGTTAATCCGACAATGCCCGTGGCCTTCTTATTTCCGCTATTTGCGACGACGACCATTGCGCCACAGCATTTAGATATCACGCAATCCTGGATCGCATGGGGATTAGGGTATACAAAGGTTTCCTCTCGTGAATTCATGAAAAAATCGATTCCGACAGGGTGGGCGATCGGTGTGATCGTCTGTATCTTGACGTTGATCCTTTATGGTAATTTTCGATAGATATAGCAAGTAAAAAATTTGGAGGATGCAAAATGAAACGTGCAGTAAGAATGGGCATTGATGTAGGCGGTACCCATACAAAAGCAGTCGCAATCGACAATGCGACACATGAAATCATCGGTAAATCATCTGTTAAAACAACGCATCACCATCCAGAGGGTGTAGCTGCAGGGGTCGTACAATCGTTCCAAAATTGTTTGCAAGAAAATCAGATCAGCCCCGAGGATGTTGTTTTTGTCGCGCATTCTACAACTCAAGCAACGAATGCCTTGATTGAAGGAGATGTGGCAAAAGTAGGAGTGATCGGAATGGCTAAGGGAGGGTTCGAAGGTTTTTTGGCAAAAAGACAAACTCGATTAGCACCGATTGATTTAGGGAATAATCGAAAAATAGACATTGCAAATGTGTTCTTGCCAATCAAACAATTGACAAATGAACGAGTGTTAGAGACGATTGCTACACTTAAAAAAGAACAGGCGGAAGTTTTAGTTTCTTCCATGGCTTTTGGCGTAGATAATAGTGAACCAGAACAAGTCATCTATTCACTTGCTTCGGAACAAGGGATACCAACAACGATGGCTTCTGAAATCACAAAGCTTTATGGTTTGACGAGACGCACACGAACGGCAGCGATCAATGCCTCGATTTTGCCTAAAATGTTAGAAACAGCGACATTAACTGAACGTTCCGTTCGAGCTGCCGGTGTCAATGTTTCTTTGATGATTATGCGTGGTGATGGTGGTGTAATGGAAATTGCTGAAATGAAGAAGCGACCAGTATTAACGATGCTTTCAGGTCCAGCTGCCTCTGTCATGGGTTCTTTGATGTATTTACGTGCCTCGAATGGTGTGTATTTTGAAGTCGGAGGGACAACGACAAATATTGGTGTTATTAGAAATGGGCGCCCAGCCATCGATTACTCAGTGGTCGGCGGTCATGCGACCTATATTTCATCGTTAGATGTTCGTGTCTTAGGTGTGGCTGGTGGTTCAATGGTTCGGGCAGATCGCACAGGGATCCTTGACGTGGGACCACGTTCAGCCCATATTGCTGGATTGGATTATGCTGTATTCACACCGATTGAAAAAATCGATCAACCGAAAATCGTTTTTTTCTCACCCATTGAGGGAGATCCGGCTGATTATGTCAAAGTGATTTTGGCAGACGGAAAAGAGGTCACTATTACCAATACATGTGCAGCAAATGTTCTTGGGCTTGTCCAAGAAGAACACTTTTCTTATGGTGATCCACAAGCCGCAAGAAAAGCCATAGAAGCTTTAGCAGCTTATTGTCAGACTTCTGTGGAAGATATCGCTGAGCAAATCATGGCAAAAGCTTATGCCAAAATCGAACCAGTGATTTTGGAACTGGCAGAAAAATATCAATTGGAAAAAGAGCAAATCTCCTTGGTTGGGGTAGGAGGTGGAGCAGCGTCCTTGATTACTTATTTTAGTCAGAACATGGGTGTTAAGTATTCAATACCAGAAAATGCGGAAGTGATCTCATCTATCGGTGTGGCATTAGCGATGGTGAGAGATGTGGTGGAACGGATCATTCCTTCTCCAAGTAAAGAAGAGATTCGAGGATTGAAAAATGAAGCGATGAATAAAGCAATCGAATCTGGCGCTACACCAGAATCGATAGAAGTCCATGTTGAAATTGATCCACAGACGTCGAAAGTGACGGCAATTGCTACAGGTTCAACGGAAGTCAAAGCGACTGATTTAACAAAGCAGATCAGTGAAACAGAGGCGTTGACATTAGCTGCAGAAGATTTACGGATGTCTCTCAAAGATGTTCGTTTATTAGCGAATACTGACTACTTCTATGTGGTTGGGGAAAATAGTCCAGAACATTCAATCGGCGCATTACGGATCATCAACCAAAAAGGATTCATCAAAGTTCAAAGAGGGTATGCAAAATGTCTGAAAACTACAGCTGAACAGTATCTCTCCGCTGTCCAACAATTATGGGAAGAACTTGCGGTCTATCAGACTGAGCTGATTGCTCGACCGGAATTTTATCTATGTATCGGCGCGCGTGTCGCAGATTTTTCAGCGACAGAATTTGAACAACTACAACTCTTGATGGAGTTAGAAATCGCGATGTTGGATCCAGCGGAAGAAGTGATCGTGATTGCGGGAAATATCAAGCAAAAGTAAACTAGATGAGTTGATTTTAGAATTAATGACGATTTCTGATCAACAGTGGTGTGATTATCAATTTAAACGAGAGATTTTAGTAGGGAAACTCTCACTTTCTGAGCAACGAGCGTGGGGAGAACTGGCGAGACAATGTGGAGAAAGGTTAGCAGAAGTGATTTATCGAAAGTACCGTACAAAAAATATTCATGCGCTTTGTCGTACATTAAATGTCGCTATCTCCTATGGAGAAACAGCATGGCGGGATGATCGTTTGACACTCGCCACTTACGATGAAACAACGGGAATCTGTTTAATGACAGAACCAATCCAGAAGTTTGAACAGGAAAAGATCACTGCTCTCCCACTGGAACAAGTGGCTTCTTTGATTTTAGCTCATGAATTATATCATCATCTTGAAACATGCGATCCTACATTGTATACCCAACAGAAAACTGTAGAACTATGGCGATTTTTTGGGTATCGTCATCAGTCTAAGATCCGAACATTGAGTGAGATTGCAGCGATGAGCTTTTCGGAGAAGTTGAATAACGTAGGATTTTCACCATATGTGTTAGAAGTCGCTATGATTTGGCCGTATGATCCCCTATTCTGTGAGCGACTTGTTCAGTCATTGTAAATCTATTTGAATAAGGCAAAAGAAGGCGCAAACGTTCCTAAAAATTGCGGAGCGTTCCGCCTCTTTTGAATCATCCTTCAGAGGATGCTTCAAAATAATTCGGATAATGAAGGATCACTTGTTCTTGTTCCTCAATGATCATATGGAGGTGAAGGTTACAAAGAAAGCCCACTTCATCAAGTGCGTGTTCTTTCATGGCTCTCAATAAGATTTGATGTTCATCTAATACACGGCCCCAATCTAATTCAGAAATCGTCAAACGCAACCAACGGAAACGATCTAAGTGAGTGCTATAGCTTTCAAGCCAAGGCCATATTTCTTCTTTCCCCGCGACTTTGTAACACATTTGGTGAAAGGCTTTATCCAAAAGAAAAAAGGTTTTTTTGTCTTGTGCCAAGATGGCTTGATCCGTCTGTTCTAAAATCATCTCCAAACGTTGCTGAGCGGTATCGTTCATTTTAGCACTGCACTCTTGTAAAATTGGTTGTTCTAATTTTTCTCGCATGTAACGTGCCAAGTCTGCGGAACGTATGTCGATTTTTGAGATATATGTACCGGATTGAGGAATTGTTTTGATCAATTCCTGATTTCTAAGTTGGATCAATGCTTCTCGAATCGGCGTGCGTCCAATCGTTAGTTGTTCTTCTAAGATTCTGTCGGAAATCTTACTCCCTGGAGCTAATTCAGAATAGATGATTTGTTGTCTGATGGATTCGTATGCTTGTTGTTGCAAATTGTTCCCCATAGAACACCCCTTTCAAAAAGTTATATCCAGTATAGCATATCCTTTACTGGGAACAGAATAAGGGAGGAAGCAATATGAACAGCGAACGGAAACACAAAAATAGAGCCGCAAACAATTGGTTTGTCGACTCTTTTCAATACATATCCATAGTGCGAACATCTCATCCTTTCACGAAAGCAACAGTCAATCTGGGCGAACTTCCTGTAGTTGTTTGACACGACCACCGATTTGATTGGCAAAGGTTTCTGATTCTTTTTTGTCTTTGAAGACAAGCAAGTTTTCCGGGTTTTTTTCACGTGTGCGACAGCCAGTTTTATCAATATAACCGTGTAGTACTTTCACGACATACATCATAATCACCTGCTTTTTTTCTTTCCATTATACAAATCGGGGGTTAAAAGGCAAGAATAAACACTTATTTTTTCTTTTCTTTTCTTTCTGTTGCAGAATCAGGGGCTGCGTCGATGTTTGCATAAGTTTTAAACAGACTATCCAAGCTAGGGTTGACACGGCTTAGTTTGACTAAACGTTGATTTTCTGCCAGTAAGAAACAGTGCTGGCTTGTACCGGTCGTCCGTAAACGCTGATCGTCTGTGTCGTAAATCTCATAACGGAAATTCAAGCGTGTGCCTGTGTAACTTTCAATAATCGGTTGGATCAAAATTTTGTCCCCATAACGGATCATCTCTTTGTATTCGCAACTTACACCTAGTACAGGGATGATGATGCCTTGTTCTTCTATTTTCTTGTAACTAAAATCCAAGTGTTCTAACAACGCAACACGTGCTTCTTCGAACCAGCGGATATAGTTGCTGTGGTGAATGATACCCATTTGATCGGTTTCATAATAAAAAGGCTCTCTAAGGTAGCCAGTATATTTTTCCATTGTTATGCTCCTTCTTATCATTGACTAAAATAATGCATCCATTTTGGGATGTACTGACTGATTTGAGTCGGTAAAACGACATACTGCTCTTTTGCTAATTGGTCGCCGATAAAGCTATGCAAATAGACAGCAGCACTGATCGTTTGGTCATTTTTGGGAAACTGAGCTAAAAAACCAGCAATCATGCCAGCTAACGTATCGCCCATACCACCTGTTGCCATAGCTGGTGAACCTGCTGTATTGTAATAGATGCCATTTTGCCCATAGATCGTTGTTTGATGACTTTTTAAAACAAGAGATGCCCCTAATGCTTGTTGCTTCTGCTGATTATTCTCTTCAGATTGCTCATCTAAATGCAATCCACTGACGCGTTGCCATTCTATTTGATGGGGTGTGAGAACGGTATGCTCTGGGTAGGGAAGCTCCAGTGAATGCGTAGCAAGTAGTGTCAGGGCAGAACCATCAATGACTAACCATTGTTTTTCTGTTTGATTTGTCACGACAAATTGCAGAAGTTCAAGGCTTTGTTGGTTAGTTCCTAATCCCGGACCAATCAGTAAGACATCGGCCTCTTCAAAAGCCGAATGCCATGTTTCTTTGTTTGTCCAATCCCCCACCATTGCCTCTGGTAAATGACTATGGACGGCCACATGATTATTAGGATCTGTTACAACAGTTGTCAAGCCAGCCCCACTATGGACAGCTGCTAAAGCGCTCATGATGATCGCACCGCCAAACTGTTCATTTCCGCCAATCAGTACGACTTTTCCATACGTACCTTTATGGGATTTCACAGAACGAGGAGTAATGACTTGTGGGAGTAATCGTTCATTTAATTCCATGAGAAAACCTCCTTTATTTCATTATAGCCCATAATATTTAGGGAAAAAACTGTTTCGTTTATCTGTTGTCTGATTTTTTAAACAATTTGTCTGATTTATGTTATGATGAACTCGTAGACTGAATGAGTGGAGGAGTAACTTTATGACAATCAATTGGCAAAAAGAAGTCGAAGCACGTAAAGAAGACTTGCTTGAAGACTTAAAAAATCTTTTACGCGTAAGTAGTGAACGTGATGATTCACAAGCAACTTCAGATGCACCATTTGGACCTGGGCCTCGTGACGCATTGAAACACATGCTTGCTTATGGTGAACGTGATGGCTTCGTTGTAAAAAACGTGGACAATTACGCAGGACACATCGATCTAGGTGAAGGAGACGAAACCTTAGGAATCTTTGGGCATATGGATGTGGTGCCTGCTGGCGATGGTTGGGATACTGATCCTTACGAACCAGTGATCAAAGACGGAAAAATCTTTGCTCGTGGGTCAAGTGATGACAAAGGACCAAGTATGGCTGCCTACTATGCGATGAAAATCATCAAAGATCTAGATTTAGAATTATCGAAAAAAGTTCGCTTTGTCGTAGGTAGTGACGAAGAAAGTGGTTGGGCAGATATGGCTTACTACTTTGAACATGAAGAAGAACCTGATTTCGGTTTCTCACCAGATGCGGAATTCCCGATCATCAACGGAGAAAAAGGTAATGTTTCTTTCGCATTCCGTTTTAAAGGCGATAATGCCGGTGACTATGTATTGAAATCATTTACGTCAGGTTTACGTGAAAACATGGTGCCAGGAACAGCGACTGCAAAAATTGAAGTACCAAGCGCAGATGCAGCAGTTGCTTTAGAAAAGGCATTCTATGAATTTATTGAAGCAAACCCAATCAACGGTTCGATCGAAGCAGAGCATACATTTGTTACGCTCAACGTAGTCGGAAAAGGGGCACATGGCGCAAGCCCACAATCTGGGATCAATGCCGGCTCTTTCTTAGCGAGCTTCCTTGATGATTATGAATTTATTGGTGCAGCTAAACAATTCATCCATGTGGCAGCTACTTACGTCCATGAAGACTTTTATGGTGAGAAATTAGGCGTTGCCCACGAAGATGAAAAAATGGGTAAACTAACAATGAATGCTGGATTGTTTGCGTTTAAAGAAAATGGTTCAGAAGACGATAACTATATCAACATGAACTTCCGTTTTCCTAAAGGCACAACCACAGATGAACTAGAAAGTAAACTGAACAAAACAGTAGCAGACGAAGGTGCATCAGTTACTCGTGGTGCCCGTGTAATGGAACCACATTATGTACCAATGGATGATCCGTTGGTCGAAACATTATTACAAGTCTACGAAGATCATACCGGCGAAAAAGGCTACGAACAAATCATCGGTGGTGGGACATACGGACGCTTATTAAAACGCGGTGTTGCGTATGGCGCAATGTTCCCAGGCTACACTGATACAATGCACCAAGCAAATGAATTTATGAGTCTAGATGACTTGTTCCGTGCTACAGCGATTTATGCAGATGCTATCTATCGTTTGGCAAAATAAATCATCTTTATTCTTACTGCAACATTCATTGCAAAAGTCAGAAATAGTTGTACGCCTATCTTAGATATAACATGATAAAATCAATAGGTAACAAATGACAAAGACTTGAGTGATACCTGGCCTTCAGAGAATTGGGCTTCTCTGAAGGCTTTTTTGTGGACGGATCCGTTACCAACAAACAAGATGATAAGCTGAGTGTATTTGCGTGATTAAGTGGATATATGTAGTTTTTAGTACTTTTTTTATTTGTAAAGAGTAATATTATTTCATTTTATTAATGTTTACAAGCGACTATCCAACAGTAATTTTTCTCTTTATAGTGTGGAGGAAATACTTTTTTTATTTTCAAAAAAAAATTCGTTCATTTTTTCGACATTTATCCAATAGAATAATTACTAAAGGAGGGAATTACGATGGCACACGAAACATTGGAAGGGCTTAGAGAAAGAAAAGAACGTAAATTAGCATCAGTTAAAGAGCAAGCATTAAATGAAGTCGATAGAAGTAAAGAAGTATTACACAGTGGTGATTCTCAGACTATTGGGCAAAGCGAAAAAAATAAAGAGCGATAAATTTTCAAAAATCTAGAATATGAATAGAAGATACTTGAACGTCCCACCATCCTATTCGATTGATACTACTTTCTAGGTTTGTATGGTTACAGTGAATCTTAGAAATCAAACTTCTTCAAAAGAAAGGAGAGCGTGATGAGAGAAAAAGATCTAGAAAAGTTAAAAGAGAAAAGAAGACAAAAAATCGAGGATATCAAACAACGTTCTTTTACAGAAATCAATAAAATCAAAGAGAAAAATATGAAGAAATTTAAACCAGACAAAATGGATTTTAAAGAAAAAAGAGCGAATCATCAAAAAAATGAAGGCCGTGTACTATAAAATTTTAAATCTTTAGGAAGAGTTTTGCATAAGTCGTCAACAATGAAAAATCAGCCTCCACACCCAAATTTATTCAAGTTTTGGATATGGAGGTTCTTTGTGATGATTGTAAGTTTAAGATAAAACAGCTGCTGCAAGTGCCTGTTGTACGGCGATGATATTCTTATCTTTTCTAAATTGTAACGATTCAGCGGGCAATTCTGCGCTAGAGATCCAAATTTTCAATTCGGCATCTAAATCAAAATGCCCACTTGTTTCAATCGAAAAACGTGAAATCGAACGGTAAGGGATCGATTTATATTCGCTTTTTTTACCGGTCATTCCTTGTTTATCGACGATAATCATCCGACGGTCGGTAAAAATAATCAAATCACGTACTAATTTGAACGCTAACTCTACCTGTTCCATTGGAATCAGGATTTCTTGAACTTCTCTTGTGATATTGGTTGTATCTTTTTGGGTAGCATTTCCCATCAAGCCATCAAATAGTCCCATAAAAACACTCCTTTAGTCGTAGGATAAAATTATAGTGATACTCTATTTCATTGTAACAAAGGTTTTGAATGAACGATCAATTTATTCTTCAAAAGAACGAAAAAATTGAAGATGTAGGTCTGAGTGGGATAGATTCACGCTAAACAGATGGTTTGAGCTTTGACTTTATTAGTGTTACGGTTGTTATGTAATTAAGAATAGAGGAGGAAAACTATGGGGAAATATGATTTACCGCAAGTAGAAACTCATCTTTATATTAATGGCAAATGGCTTGAAGGCTCTGAAGGAACACTTGATGTCGTCAATCCAGCAACTGGGGAAACATTAGCAAGCGTTCAACAAGGTGGCGAAAAAGAGACAAAAGAAGCAATCAAAGCTGCCAATAAGGCATTCGTGGATTGGTCAAGAACAGCACCAAGCGAACGAGCAAAATTAATGAATAAAATGGCTGATCTTGTAGAAGAAGACAGTGAACGTTTAGCAAAAATCATGACGATGGAACAAGGGAAACCGCTCGCTCAAGCAACTGCAGAAATCCAAACAAATGTCGAGAACCTTCGCTGGAATGCAGCGCAAGGTCAACGGATCATGGGAGAAATCATTCCTTCACCTGAAGGGAAACAATGGCAAGCACGTAAACAACCAATCGGTGTCGTCGGTGCCATCACACCATGGAATTTTCCTTCTAACATGATCATTCGTAAAATCTCACCAGCAATCGCCGCAGGATGTACGGTTATTTTAAAACCAGCAAAATCAACACCTTTATCAGCACTTGCGCTGATGGAACTATTCCACAAAGCTGGCTTTCCAGATGGTGTCGTAAATATCGTCATGGGTGATTCCTCCACAATCGGGAAGATTTTATCTGAATCGGATGATATTCAAAAAATCACATTCACAGGCTCAACAGAAGTCGGACAAATTCTAAATGAACAAGCAGCACCTACCTTGAAAAAAGTATCCATGGAGCTAGGTGGACATGCGCCATTTATTATTTTTCCAGATGCTGATGTAGAATTAGCAGTCGATACATTGATCAAAACGAAATTTATCAACAATGGACAAGTATGTACGTCACCAAATCGAATTTTTATCCATAAAGAAATCAAAGAACAAGCAACAAAATTGATTGTGGAAAAAATCAGAGAAGTGACTGTTGGAAATGGATTAGACGATCCAACTACGGGGCCATTGATCAATGAAGAAGGCGTAAAAAAAGTTGAAGAACAACTAGAAGATGCAGTAGCTAAAGGAGCAGAAATTTTGGCTGGCGGTCATCGTCTAACGGACGGAGAATATGCAAATGGCTTCTTCTTTGAACCGACAGTATTAGATGGCGTGAAAAAGGAAATGGATATTTTCTACAATGAAACATTTGGACCAGTGATTCCAATCATTACGTTTGAAGACGAAGAACAAGTAATCAAAGATGCCAATGATACGATTTTTGGTTTAGCATCGTATTTCTTTGCGACAAATATCCATACGATCAACAATGTAAGCAATAAATTGCAATATGGCATGGTAGGCGTCAATGACACGACCATTTCAAATTCTGCGACGCCATTTGGGGGAGTCAAACATTCAGGATTTGGCCGTGAGAACGGAACTTTTGGGGTAGAGGAATATGTCGAAGTGAAGTTTGTGACGATTGCATCAGAGAAATAAATGATAAGATAAAAAGAAGAGGGATGATTGCATAAAATCATCTCTCTTCTTTTTTATTTTGGTGATACTCATGATAAACATGATAGAGGTTCAGTTCGTACTCTTTCTTTGCATTTGTAACGACTGTATCTAAAATCATACCGGTAACTAGTGAAAGTAAAGCTAGGATCATCAATCCTGTACTTAATATGGCTGAAGGGACTTTAGTAATAAAGCTGGTCAACATAAACTCCCGAATGACAGGAATCCCAGTGAACAGACCAGCTAAAAAGAAAATGACTGTCCAGATATTGAAAAATAGGATAGGTTTATAATCTTTACACATTTTAATAATCATCATAATGACTTTAAAGCCATCAGAAAAGGTATTCAATTTTGATTCGCTACCTTCTGGGCGATCACGGTAATCAATAGGGAGCTCAACTAATTTGAATTTTTTATCTAAGGCATGAATGGTCAATTCCGTTTCGATTTGGAATCCCGCACTCATAATCGGAAAACTTTTGACAAAAATACGATTAAATCCGCGATAGCCAGTCATCACGTCTCTTATTTTTGTTTTATATAAACGAGTGATCGTATTTTTAACTAAATTATTGCCAAAATCATGGAAGGCGCGTTTATTTTCTTCAAAGTAAGTGCCATTAGAAAGACGATCGCCAATAACCATATCCGCTTCGCCAGAACGTAATTTTTCTAAAAGTCCATGTACGGCTTCGGCTGGATATGTATCATCTCCGTCTACCATCAAATAATAATCAGCATCAATGTCAAAAAACATTTGACGTATAACATTTCCTTTACCTTGACGAGGTTCTTTTTTTACAATAGCACCCGCTGCAACTGCTAAATCGTAGGTGTGATCCGTTGAGTTATTGTCGTATACATAAATATCTGCTTCTGGTAACTCTCGTTTAAAGTCGGCAATGACTGTGGGAATCGTTGCTTCTTCATTATAACAAGGAATCAGGACAGCAATTTTTTCTGTGTGATTCATTTTTCACTCTCCTAAATAAATTGAAAAAGTTTAAACTAAGCATAACCTATCATGTACGTTTATACCAGTTTTTACACAAAAAAAGAAGCTCTTATCCATAGGAAAGCCTATTTCTAAGAGAATCTTTTAAAAATGAAATCAAGCATCTGTTCCTTTTTTTCTAGAAATATCTAAAACAGTACCAGTATAGGCATCTGCTAAAAATTCATAATAGACGATTTCCCCATCTTCTATGCGAGAAATCCCACCACGATAAGCTTTTGAATGGATTGCAAATTTACGTGTCGGTTCTTTCTCAAAAGAGATCCAGGAACCTTCAATCGAGCCTTCGTCTAAAAATGCTTCTTTGATGGTAGCTAAGACTTCATCAGCGGACATCGTTTTGTTACGGTTGTACCATAGTGCAGTTGCCACGCCACTTAATAATCCTAAACCAAGTCCGACAGCTAAACCACCTTTGAAATAGGCCTGTTCACTTTCTTCATACATACTGCTTGCCCTCCTTTACAATTACACAAGTTTCTTTGGCTTTATTTTACCACACTATCGGATTTTCTTTGAAATAAATAACCGTTTTGAAATAAAATACGGTATAATGATCACGATAGATTTGTCCAGATGCTATTTTTTTAAGACAAATCAAAGCTGAGATTGAAAGGAGACAAGTCTGAATTATAGACGATCATTATTATGGATGAAAAAACATTTCAACGTATCAAAGAATTAACAGAATTACAAGGAACAAGCGGTTTTGAACAAGATATCCGCGCGTACATGGAACAACACATGGAGCCACTAGTTGATGAATTACAATTAGATGGATTAGGTGGGATCTTTGGATTGCGTCATCACCAAGAAGCGGATGCCCCTCGTGTGATGGTGGCAGCACACATGGACGAAGTTGGTTTTATGTTGACACAAATCCAAGATAACGGATTGTTCAAAGTGGTACCGCTAGGTGGTTGGAATCCTTATGTAGTATCGGCTCAACGCTTTACATTGAAGACATCAACAGGGGAAAATTACCCATGTATTTCTTCTTCCGTTCCACCACATTTATTACGTGGTACAAGTGGTCAAAAGTCAGTCGAAGTAACAGATATTTTATTTGATGCTGGTTTTGAATCAAAAGAAGAAGCAATGAGTTTTGGTGTCCTACCAGGAGATACGATCGTACCTTTTGCAGAAACGATCAAAACAGCAAATGGCAAAAATATCATCAGTAAGTCATGGGATAACCGTTACGGTTGTACGATGGTCTTGGAAGCATTAGAAGCCCTAGAAAAAGAAACATTAGGTCATACGCTGATCGCCGGTGCTAACGTCCAGGAAGAAGTTGGTTTACGTGGATCAAAAGCTTCAGTGAACAAATTCAAACCTGATCTATTCTTTGCGGTAGACTGCTCTGCAGCGGATGATACAGTAACGAAAAAAGGCACATTTGGTCATCTAGGAGAAGGCACCTTGATGCGTATCCAAGATCCAGGATTGATCATGTTGCCACGTTTACGTGAATATTTACTAGATATTGCTGAAACAAACAATATTCCATATCAATACTTTGTATCAAAAGGTGGTACCGACGCGGGTGCTGCTCATACACAAAATGAAGGAATCCCAAGTACCGTTATCGGTGTGGTTGGGCGCTATATCCATACGCATCAAACGATGTTTAGTATCCGTGACTTTGAAGCAGCCAGAGAAATGTTGATCCAAACATTGAAGGGCTTAGATAAATCAACGGTGAATACGATCGTTTACGGAAAATAAGTAATCAACGAGTGAAGGCTATCCGCTTTTGCTCGTTTTTTATTTTTTAGATATAGTTTGGTCAGTTTTTTGTAAAGGTGTATAATTTAAGTAGAATATAGAATAAGAAAGAAGTGTGAACCTATGATTACTCCTAAAAGTCTTGAAGAAGTAGCCGGTTATGTTGAAAAAGGCAATCATATCTTTTTCTTTACTGCCGATTGGTGTGGCGATTGTCGCTTCATCAAACCACAAATGCCAGAGATCGAGCGCAGCTTTTCAGATTGGACATTTGTCGAAATGGATCGTGATGCGTATATCGACTTAGCAGCAGAATGGAATATTTTCGGTATTCCAAGTTTTATTGTCATTAAAGATGGGAAAGAGCTAGGTCGTCTGGTCAATAAAGATCGTAAAACAAAAGAAGAAATCGAACAGTTTTTAACAAAAACGATTCAGCAGTGAGAAACGAGAGGAGTGGGAAAAATGGAACAAGCATATAAGAAAATCTTAGTTGGAATTGACGGAAGCGAGCAAGCGTTTGCTGCATTCAAAAAAGCCGTTGAGGTAGCTCGTAGAAATGACGGCACAGTATATGTGACGAATGTGATCGACCAACAATTTTATCAATTTATGGGGTATACGCCTATTGACCAATCCTTGATCGATCAACAGACTGAATCAGCAAAAGAATTGATTGAAGAATGTAAAAATTACGGAAAATCCGTTGATTACCAAAAAATAGAAGGTATTGTGGCTTACGGTTCGGTCAGAGAATCTATGGCAGTAAAACTACCAAAGAAATATCAAATCGACTTGATCATGATTGGTCAATCAGGGTTAAATGCCGTTGAACGTTTTATGACTGGTAGTGTGGCAAGCTATGTGATTCGACAAGCTCCGTGTGATGTCTTAGTCGTTTCAGAACCAAGAGAAGCATAGTTTTTGATTCAATAGGCAGATCCTTGAACAAAAAAAGACGAGGAAACGAAAGATGGTGCATTTCGTTTCCTCGTCTTTTTTTGTGATCCGTGCTTTCTTTTTATTCCGGCAAGGTTTCCTAAGAGAATTTATCATGCAAGAACCGCCTTTTTTTGTTAAGATAAAGCAAGAGAGTTTGGCGCTAGACTACGTTGGGTTTCCCGAAAGTACGATGTCTTCAGTTGCCATAAATAAAAAACAACTTCAACAAATGATATTGGAGGAAACAAAATGATTTTTGCTTATAATCGCGCACATGTGGGCGACACACTAATGGTGATCGTAGCCGACGATAAAGGAACAGAAAATACCGCTATTCGCAAATGGAATGTTGCGCAGATCAAAGATGAATCTGGCCAAATCGTTGCATGGAACTTTTTCCATATCTCAGATCATCTAACAATTGAAGGCAACGGGCAAGTAACGATTTCTGAAGAACAATTAGCTGAATTGAACCGTTTGATCAAGGAAGCTGGCTTTGGAGAAACACTCGAAAAAGACAATCAACCGAAAATCGTTGTTGGTTTTGTTAAAACTTGTGAACCTCATCCAGATTCAGACCACTTATCAGTAACTGAAACAGAAGTAGATGGTGGCGAAGTTTTACAAATCGTTTGTGGTGCACCAAATATCGAAGCAGGGCAAAAAGTAGTCGTTGCCAAACCAGGTGCAATGATGCCAGATGGTATGATGATTTGGCCTGGAGAATTAAGAGGGGTCAAAAGTGACGGAATGATTTGCTCTGCAAAGGAACTTCACGTACCTAACGCCCCAGAGAAAAAAGGCATCTTAGTTTTACCTGAAGATGCGATAGTTGGCGAAGCATTCAAAAACTAGCAATAATAAAAAAACGACTACCTCCACTGAGGTAGTCGTCTTTTTTATTAATTATTTGAGCCATTGGAACTATTTGAATTTCCTTGGTTTAATGCAGTATTATCAATTGTCAATTTGATATCTACAGTTTTTTCTTCTTCGCCACGGTAATAAGTGATCTTCACAGTGTCACCAACTTTTTTACCATAAAGCACAGACTGTAATTCAACACCAGATGAGACTTCTGTATCATCGATTTTTGTGATGACATCATATTGTTCTAAGCCAGCTTTTTCCGCAGGCGTTGCTGGTTGAACAGAACGAATGATCACGCCATTTGTTACAGAAGATGGTAATTTTAAGATCTGTTCCTGTTGTTGTGTAGAAACGGCTGAAAGATCGGTCATTGTGATACCCAGTGCAGGGCGTGTTACTTTTCCATCTCTTTCAAGTTGATTGATGATATTTACGACATCATTACTTGGAATCGCAAAGCCCATTCCTTCAACACTTACACTTGAAGAATCAGAAGTCGATGCAATTTTACTTGAATTGATACCAATGACTTGTCCTTCGATATTAACTAGTGGACCACCAGAGTTCCCCGGGTTGATCGCTGCATCTGTTTGGATCGCGTTGATATTGACCGTTTCATTAGATTCATTGGTACTTGTCACTTGGCGATTCAAGGAAGAAATGATCCCTGATGTTACGGAATTCGCGTATTGAGAACCTAGAGGAGAACCAATCGCAATTGCAGGTTCGCCGACTTTCAATGAAGCAGAATCGCCAAATGAAGCAACAGTGTCGACTTTGTCAGCACTGATTTTCAATACAGCTAAATCAGTGTAAGCATCTGTACCGACTAATTCTGCTTTCACTTTTGTTCCATCTTTTAATAAAACTTCTAACCCTTGTTGTCCATCGACCACGTGATTATTCGTCACGATATAAGCGGAACCGCCCTCTTTTTTATAGATCACACCGCTACCTTCACTGTAAGCTTGCAATTCGCCATCTTCGCCACTACTTTCTTGTTGTTGGCCAAATAATGAACCAAACGGGTCAGATGATGAACTTTGTTTTTGTAGGTTGATAACAGAAACAACTGCTCCTTGTACTTTATCTACTGCAGAAGTGATATCTGAATCTACATTGACTTTTACATTTTCGACAACTGTTTCGCCTGATGCATTTTGTGTCCCACTGCTAGAAGAAGTCGTTACTGAGTTACCACCTCCAGTTGCTGCATAAAAAATACCGAAAGTCAGTAATCCGCCAATCACGCCACCAACTACGCCAAGACCTAGCTTTCGCCAAATGCCATTAGATTTTCTTTTTTTCATTTTTGGTGTCACATCTCTTCTGTCCATGTGATCTGCCTCCATTTATTATTTTCTAGATAAGTTAAGTATAG
This sequence comes from Enterococcus mundtii, assembly GCF_003957375.1. Lineage (GTDB taxonomy): Bacteria > Bacillota > Bacilli > Lactobacillales > Enterococcaceae > Enterococcus_B > Enterococcus_B spodopteracolus. Next base: position 252,036 of record NZ_CP025473.1, read on the forward strand.
ACTTATTTACTAGATTTAGTCTACTTCCAGACTGTGAACTTTTTATGAAAAACATTAGGAAAAATAATTGTTTTCAGATGAAAAAATTAAATACAAACTTATACACAGAAATTGTGGAAAAGTATTTGTAAAAAATGCGTATAATTGTCCATAAAAGTTATCAACAACTTGTGGAAAAAGTGGAAAAATCTGTGCGAAACATATGTTTGCTTAAGAAATACTTATGAAATAAGTAATAAAACCACGATAAACTGTGGATAAACCTGTGGAAGATGTGTATAACTATGTGGGAAAACTTTTTTAAATCACTTTCTTGAATAAGCATCCTCAATTATAATAAGGAAGGAATAAATCGACATGGAAGAATGAGGAAAGGAAATAATTATGAATATAAAAATCATCTCAGTAGGAAAATTAAAAGAGAAATATCTGATTCAAGGAATCAATGAGTACGTTAAGCGTCTTAAAGCCTACGGAAAAATCGAACTAATAGAAGTACCTGACGAAAAAGCACCAGAAAATCTTAGCGAAGCTCAAATGCGCCAAGTCAAAGAAAAAGAAGGCGAGCGTATACTCGCAAAAATCAAAGATCATGAATTTGTCTACGCTTTAGCGATCCAAGGCGAAAATCCTACTAGTGAAGCCTTTGCCAAGCAAATTGATCAATTAGGCATCCAAGGGAAAAGCCAGCTCGTCTTTGTCATCGGTGGCTCGTTAGGATTAAGCGATGATGTCATGCAACGCAGCAATGCCCAAATCTCTTTCGGCAAAATGACCTACCCTCATCAACTGATGCGCCTGATCCTAGTTGAACAAATTTATCGTGCATTTCGGATCAATACTGGGGCTCCATACCACAAATAATGATATTTTTTAAGAGAAAAAATTATCCCTATTTTAAATAATAGCAATAGGTAGTGGTAGGGAGAAATTTATAAATAACTTTTTTATTTGCTTTGGTAGCCAAGTAAGTTGCAAAAGAAAAATAGATACTGTTAAAAAGATAATGTAGACATAGAAACAAATACGTAAAATTTTAGTTAGAATAATGGCAAGGAGAAAAAACATGATAGATGAAAAAAAGTGTTTAAAAAATCTATTGGAGGATATGGATGATATTGAAGAAAAACTATCTAAATGGACTGGGAAAACAAATATATTTCAGATACTTAAGCTATCTAAAAATGAAATAAGACATAGTAATTTTTTAGCTTTTTTGTTTGCTCCAAATGAAACCCACAATTTATCTGATGAGTTTTTTAAAATGTTTTTGAAAAGGTATATAGATTCTAATGATGATACCAAAGCTGCTATCAATTATTTTGATGCTTTACTTAATAGCTATGAAGATTTAATTGTTTACAGAGAAAATAAGAATATTGATATTTTATTGGTATCGGAAAAAAATAAAATAGTGGTGTGCATCGAAAATAAAATTCTGTCTTCGGAGTCTGGAGGGCAACTTAATAAATACCAAAGATATATAGAACGCAATTATTCTAACTATAAAAAAATTTTTGTTTTTTTAACTCCAGATGGAAATGAACCCACAAATCCTAGTTGGGGCATAATCACTTACAAGGATATCGTTGAAATACTGGAGCAATTAATGCAAAAAAATAGTATGGAAAAGAAAGTATATTATTTGATAAAAGACTATGTTGATATTTTAAGGAGAGATGTCGGAATGGATGATGAAATCAAAGAAATCGTTAGAAAAATTTATCAACAACATAAAGAAGCATTGGATCTAATATTTGAAAATATACCAGATAATTTAAGTTTAATGAGTGAATTATACATTGAAGCTTTGGAACAGATTGCTAAAGAAAATGAAATAATTTTTGATCCCAAGTATAGCGGAAAATCTATAGTGAGATTCCAAATACCAGAATTCACTGATTTATTTCCAGATTTGCCTTTGTCTCACCCAGGTGGATGGAGTAACCACAAAATGTATGCTTTCGAAATATTAAATAAAGGAGGAAATAGTGTCGGAAAGATAAAGCTTGTATTTACTGGTAAGATTCCAGAAGAAAATAAAAAATTTGTTGAAGAATTAATGTTAACGACAGGAGTAAAAAAGAAGAAGGAAAATTGGGAATGGTGGAACGTTGCCGAATGGAAAATTAACAAAGTGAATATGAGATTTATTGAAGAACTTTATACAAAGTTAGAGAATGAAGGAAGGGATCAAGTTGTAAAAGAAATCAAGAAATCGCTTGAAAAAATTTTAAAGGATATAAAAGAAAAGCCAGTGAATACGAAAAGATAAAAAATAAGATAGTGTCAAGTAAAGTGTAAATAGAAATTAATTTCTCCTAAAAATTGTTCGTGATTTATTTTTAGATCTTCGTTTTGCACAAGAGTTGTTGCTTTTATACCAGGACTTTTTGTTAGAATAATGTTTAGAAATAGTGCTGAAGTAGTTAGGAGTTTAAACATGAAAAAAATAGGTAAAATTTTTGTTGGGATTATTCTTGTTTTTATTTTATTTGGTGTATTTGCTAATATTTTTATGTCTAAAGAAAAAAAATCTGAAGAACTGAACAATCCCTTATTGTAGATGAAAAGAAAGTTAAAGTGAGTGTCGATAGGGATTCTTCTGTAGATGGTTTTTTAATGTTTAATGTAGAAAATTATACTGATAAATCTGTGGTATTAAAAGTTGAAAACTTGGCTATAAATGATCAAAAACAAAATTTAATTTCTGAAAATATTTCTGAAGAACTTGCTAATAACTTGAACGGAAACACGGGACAAGCATTGCTATCTAATCCTAGTTTTGGTGTATTTGGTTATTCTTTAGCTTTGGAACCTGCAAAATATGATGATTCTCATTCTGAAGATAGTATAATTTATAAATATGAAAGTACTGAAAATAGAAAAAGGCCAGGAGACTTAAAGGGAGATTTAAAATTTGATTTAATTGTTTATACAACTGACCCTGGTAGTTTAGAATATATCTCAAAACCAGAAAAAATGTCTGAGATTTTCAAAAAAAATATACACTTGAAAAATATAAATTAAAAAATAAACAGGATGTTTTAAAATTTGGGAATATAAAATAAACTGTGTAAGTTGCTCATTCTAGATAAAGCAGCTTCGCAGTTTTTCTTTTTGGTTTCATCCGTATTTGGATAAGATAAGATGAGGAATGGTCACGACCATGAGAAGAAAAAACAAGGCAAAAAATCTGTGGAATTAGTCCAATTCATTATTGATATTTACCAACCAAAAGGTGCAAAAGACATATAAAATGCTTTAAAAATATATTTTTCCCCCATGTTTAAGACAATTTTACAGGGTGCACTCAATCACCATTTAGGTTATGAGTCTCATGGTAAAAAAGGAAGTCTCCCGAAGACTGTTGAAACAGCTATGGACGAAAACAGATAAAAAGGTATCTATTCAAACACCTAACAACCATAGTGGTTATGTTGTATTACTCGTCATTTTTGTTCCTAGTCCGAATAAACTTTCTCTTTTGAAGAAGCAAGAACAAGAAACTATTATTAATATCCATATTAGGGATTCAGAAGATGTAGAAGAATTAAAGAAAAAAGTGTGAGAATATTAGTATACCCCTTCAAAGTAATGTTAACTTGATTCAAGCGCAACAGATTGATTAATTTTGAAATAAGACTCTATTATTACAAGTTCATCCGTTGTAAGATGGGTATAGGTCATTTGTACTCACTCCTTATAATTCTTTGGTCGGAACTATTTTGAGTGTAGCACAAATGACTTTTTTAGTTGTCTAGCTTAATTTTACAATCGGCGATAAATAAAAATGAATCAAATTGAATATCAAATATATATTATATCCATGAAGCCCAATCTTCTTTAATAGAAGATTGGGCTATTTTTATGGCAAAGGAGGGAAAAGAAATGTTTCAAAATAAAGGACAACGTTATGTCACAAAGGGAGTAATGGACAGTTTACCAGTGGAATTACAAGCTTTATGTTGGAACCTAATCGATCAAAAGGTTCAAAAGCAACTTCCTTTAGACTATCTTCAAATCTTTGAATTTTCTATAGAAAAAGGAAATCAAAAGTTGGTTCATCGTCAAGAAGAACCGGAAGAAAGAAAAGAGTATCTGATTTCACCTAAGCTTCGTTTGAACTCAGTGTCTCAAAAAATATGGGTTATTGATTCGGGTGAGTATCAAACGATGTTATTACCAGAAGAATACTAGTATCTAAAAGAAAGGAGCGAAATAACTTGTTAGAAAAGGCTATCGAAGTACTGGAGAAGTGTGCACAGCTAGTCACTACTCCTGAAGAGTGGGGCTATGAATCTGTTACGATGGAAAAAGAGGAAATTGAAATGGGTATGCTTCCTGAAGCTATCCATCTACCACGTTTAGTGATGACACATCTTTATATTTATTGCGCACCAGAAGATGGGAAAGACTATGTGGTTTATTTCATTACAGATATTACCAGCCAGCGAGAATTTGTTCGTGGGTTACTGGTAGAAGGACGATTGGTTTGGAGTCAGATTGGAGGAACGAATGAATAAGATCGATTATTTGAGAATGATTGCGAAATGTTTAGAAGATATCCTTACCGCGATTCATCAAATTCTGAAGAAAAAAGGAGAAAGAATATGAAATATTTTCAACTAGTATTGACACTTATAACGGCAATGGTAATTGAATTGCTTGAACAAAATTTGGCATAGGAGAAAAAGAGATGATTGAAAAAGAATTAGTGACCACACAAACAGAAGTTTGGCGAGATCCTCATCATACCCATCGCTATGTTTTCAAACGACAATGGGCAATCAAAGGAAAAGAAGCAAAAGAAAAATTAGCAGTAGTCATTACCATTCGTCCAACAGATACAGAACCATTTACGAATGATTTGAGTATGTTATTAATCGAAAAGAATATCCGACAATTGGGATTTACTGGTTTTGTTGCTGTGAATCTTTTTTCGTATACAAAAGCGAAAAGCCCTCGGGTATTTCCTCGTGGCAATGATGAACAATCTTTGGAAATATTAACGACCGTTTTTACAGAAAAAAAAATCAATACCATTATTTTTGCTTGTGGTTCGATTACAGCAACGAGTCAAGTTGCTTATGAACAAGCGAAGACCATTTACGATCAATTGAGTGCGAAACAAAAGAAGATGACCAAAGTATTGATAAATGCAGAAGGCAAGTTATCCCATCCATTAAGTATTCATGTTCGTAATGAATGGCAGTTGGCAGATAGTCAATTATTATTTCAAGAAAAATAACGTTTTATTTTCTCGTGTTACTTATAAGTAGTTTTACATGTTTTTTGACTTTAAAAATACATGTGATGATACATGTTATATGAATTATCAATGTACTCAGTAATATGCTATTTTCATTATGTAAAAAATAACAGGAGGTGTGTAGATGGAGATTGATAAAACTTGTTTGAGTAACTCTTATAAAAGTATGAATGACTTTTTTGAGGAAATGGAACTGGATTCAGAATTGCTCTATCAATTTTATCTTGCTTTTCGAGGGCAACAGATTTCTTTTCCAATGAAAATGTACGATCGCGAGTTAGTTAGAAAAAGAATCGAAAACATGATAGAACAGGAAAAAAATGTGGATATCCGTCAATTGACAGAAATTTATGGTTTCTCTGCAAGATGGATTTAAAGTATTATCAGACAACAACAAAAGGAGCAACATGTACATGGCTAATGAAGAAACAGTAGGTTTGAGAATCATAGAAGAAGCATTCAAATTACCAATGGTCAAAGTTGATCGTCGAGCATTTTTGATTCAAACATTTCAAGGAAAAGTTTCTGATATTGAAGGACTCATAGAAAAGGGACCACAAGTATTTTTATCCAAAGAAATGCTAGATCGTGAAGCACAAAAATGTATTCAATCGATTACCTTGAAATCAAGTGCGGTATCGTTAGCAACTGGACTCCCAGGAGGTATCGCTATGGCAGCAACTATTCCAGCGGATCTCCTTCAGTTCTTTGGTTATTCATTACGATTAGCACAGGAAATTTCGTATATTTATGGATTTAAGGATTTAATGGGAGAGACTGGAGAGCTCAGTGAAGAAGCAAAGAATACGCTGATATTGTATTTGGGAATTATGCTTGGAGTAACTTCTGCAGGTTCTGCCGTACGAGCGATGTCTGGAAAGCTATCTACACAAGCATTGAAAAAGATTCCTCAAAAAGCATTGACACAAACGTTGTATTATCCAGTAATCAAACGAGTACTAGGCATTTTTGGTACAAAGTTGACTAAAAATACCTTTGCGAAAGGTATTTCTAAAGCAGTACCAGTTGTGGGAGGCGTTGTTTCAGGAGGCATCAATTACTTGTCTATGAAACCAATGGCAACAAAGCTTCAAACAGAGTTAGGGAAAAATGTAATGTATACAGAAGAAAGTCTCCAACAAGATTTAGATATTTTAGAAGGTGAATTTGAAGAAGTATCTTCTGATATCGTATCTTCTGATACAGTTCTTTCTCAATTAGAAAGACTTTCTCACTTGTTGGAAACGAATATGATTACAGAAGAAGAGTTTCAACAATTGAAGCAAGAGCTGTTAAAGAAATAATTATTTAGAAAAAGCAACCACTTATACGGGTGGTTCTTTTTCTTGAATGAATTCAAATTTATTATTAGGAGAAGAAAAAGGATGAAAGCAAAACGATTATTCCTATTAGGCACGATTCTTTTACTTGGAGGATGTTCTACTGTCTCTCAAGATGAACAAAAGAAACAAGTGGATTCAACAACTTATGAAACTGAAACAACAAGAAAGGAATCTTCTACAAAAGAAATAGAAACAACTACTCTAGAAACTAACACAACAGAGTCTAGTAAGGCAACGAGTTCAGATACGAGTGATTCTCAAATAAAACAAGAATTATGGGATACAAATAAAGCATCTCAATTAGAAACTTTTGTCACACAATGGGGAAAGACATTAGGGCAAGAATATAAAAGCTACAATCCTCAGAATAATGTAAGTCTGTATGGCACTCCTTTACCACAAGCCGTGATTAATGGCAATTGGAAAATGGCAATCAACGAAGCACCAGTTACCGTACAATGGTCAGAAGATGGAACTGGTCAAGCAGATTTCAATTTAGTAGCAGTTTATTCTGATGTAGAAACTGGAGAATATTTAGGGCAGCATGTTTACTTTTTCGGTTTTCAAAATGGACAACCTAAAGTTTATTTAACGCAACAAAATCAGGGTAATGAAAATAATTATATGTACTTTAACGAAACTCAAAATCAACAGTTAAAACAAGGTTTCAGTGATATTGTGAATGGACAAACTCCTCAAACTCCAGTAGTAGAAGAATCTACTCAACAAGCAACAACTACAACGACACAATCTGCAAGTAGCTCAGCAATTTCAAGTTGGGAAGCTGCTAAAGAATCTGTGCTAAATAATAAAGCTTTATGGTTGTATGATTCTCCTGATAAAAATGCATCAAATACTAATTTAATTAGCACAAATGAATATATGAAAGATCTAATGCAAGATGAAAATGGAAGCTACTATTCAATTAATATTGTAACGGATGATGATGGAAACACGACTATGGCTGGTGGAAAACAATTTCGTGTTTATACAGATGGAAGAATTTCTCAACGTATTGGAATGACTAACAATTTTCAAATGATTAAATAATTGAAAATATTATTTATCAAAGAAAAACTGATTTTGAGAAAAATTATTTAATTTTCTTAGAATCAGTTTTTTTATAAAGTAAAAATGCGAAATTAAGTAGATGAGAGTGATGATGTTCGAAATATCTATTATTTTTAATAAGAATACATAAGCTATCTAGTTTGTAAACAATGAGAGAAAAAACATCAATATTTTTTATCAAAGGTATTTAAAATTTCTTCTAATGTTATAGAATTTAGTTATATTAAATTTTAGCGGTAGGAACGGTAAGGAGGTGAAAACATTAAGAATTAAGGGCTTTTAGTTTATTCTTTCTCTCCCTGTCTACCGGTGAAAAAATTTAATATAAAAAAAGGATAAAGTCGATAAAGGCGGACTCAATCGATATTACCGGTAGAGAGACCAGTTTTTTTTTAAGAATAAAGTGTGAATTGACGTATCTTTTATTCTTTTTTCTAGTCTACCGGTAAATTTTGAGAGGAGCGTCATATGAAATTTATTATGAATAAGGAGATGTATTAATGGCTACAAATTATGCAAAAAAGATAAATTTTGATGTGGATAAACTTTATAAAAGTTTGATAGTTGTTCCCAAAAATAAATCAGAAGATGGGAATTATGAGTTAGAAGTTTTGCAATTTAAGATTGAACAAAAGTCCAGTGAAAGATTTATGAGCAATCAATTAGTGAAAATCAAAAAATGGCTCCCTATGATTGATCAATTAGTATCTAATAATAAGGAAGCTAAAAATTTATGTATTTTTGTCTTATTATTACATGGAAGAGTTATTAACTTAGTTAATCGAAAAAGTACGACTAAATTTGCAAACTCATTCTGGTTTTTAGAAAATATTAATGAAACAGTGGAAAAGAATGGAGTTTATAAAGGTGATTTTCATTTTCAAAATGCTGAGACTATTGAACGAGAACATCATTATTTCGATTTATTAGTGAATACAGTGGTAGAATTAGCGAAATGGGCAAAGTCAAACGAAACTTATAGTCAAGTACTTAAAAGAATTATGAGTCAAGAAACTTTATTTATCTATGAGTTAAGCAAGTCAAATTTGAAATATACTTATAATGAAGATGAACTTGAAATTTTAGATAATCCAGAAAATTCACAATGGATTAAAGAGTTGAAGAGAGAAGACTTTATTGAGACACTAAGAATTCTAAAATCGTTATTTGATTTGAAATTAGCCAAAGCTACCATCATGGGAATTGAAAGAGATTCATATTATTGGGAGGAAATTGGACTATATGCTCCCCAGATTGAAGGTGAAGATAAAGAGAAAAGGATAGCCAACATTATTAACTATATTAATAGTTTAAGTGGACCTTTAAAATGTAGAGGACTTGATTTTATAGGAACATTAGGATGGACAGAAACATACTATGAGAAAATATATAAAGAAATAATTGAACAATATTTTTCTAAATAATTTAATAAGGATTGATTTATCGTAAAAGAAAAAAGTTGTGATTTCCAAAATCACAACTCAGACTGTAGACAAAAGCTGTTCCAAACTCGTAACTCGAGCTTGGAACAGCTTTTTATCTACTTCGTTTCGAATTTTTGAACAAAAAAATAAAGGCTCCTTGCCTTTCCATAGCCAGGTGGCTAATTTCTTTAAATTCATTGCAGCAAACACTAGCATCGTATGCGTCGCGACTTTTTCCAAGCCTCGATACTTGGTCCAACGCATCCCATGCTTTTCTTTTGCATCCGCAAATATTCGTTCAATCGTTTGTTTCCGTTTTTTGTAAATTGATTTATTCAGATCTGTTAGGCGAAGATGTTCCACTTCATCCATCAGATCTCCCCAAACATGTCTCGTGATGACTCGTTGATGATTTTTACTTTTGGTACATTGGTTTAGCAGAGGACAGTTCACACATTCTTTTGGATTGGATTTGTATTCTCGGTACCCTTCTCGAGTAACCGTTGAAAAAGCGAGCATTTGATCTTGCGGACAAATATAACAATCAAAATACTCGTCATAGAGAAACTCATTTTTTGATAATAGCCCCTTTTTCCCTTTGGGCCTTGAATAAGGCAAACAAGGTCGAAGGTTTAAATGAGTCAAAAAGTGAACAAACTTAGGTGTCTTATACCCAGCATCAGCGACAACACAATTGATTTCAGGAAAAAGTCTCTTCGATTGTTTGACGAGCTGAAAGGCGACTTGACTGTCATGAATATTTCCAGGAGTGATGATTGTGCTAAGAATAAATCCATTGTCGTCGCATGAAGTATGGGCAGAATAAGCAAATTGTTTTTCTCGTTCGCCTTTGACGTAGTAGCCGCTTTCCGGATCAGCTTTACTTATTTTTCTTTCTTTCAGCTTCACTTCCTTTTCTAAGTCCAAAGTAAAAGGGCGTTTTCCAGCCTCTATTCGTTGACGATTGATCTCATCTTCTAATTCATCCTGATAGGCTTTCGCTTCATCATGGGTCATTTCTTTCGTAAACTTATGTTTATTGGCGTTAGCTTTGATGTGGGTAGAATCCAGATACAAATTATCCTCTGTTACAAAACCTGCTTTAACTGCTTGTTCTAAAATGTAGGCAAAAATATCCTCAAACACCGTCGTTTCTCTAAATCGGCGAACATAATTCTTTCCAAAAGTTGAGAAATGGGGGATTTTCTCCTCGAAGGAGTAGCCTAAAAACCAGCGGTAAGCGACATTGGTATCGACTTCCTTAATGGTTTGTCGCATGGAACGGATACCGAATAAATACTGAATAAACACCAATTTGATCAGAATCACTGGATCGATACTTGGGCGACCTAAATCGGAGTAAGTGGCTTCGACGATTGGATAAATAAATTCAAAATCAAGCGCGGCATCAATCTTTCGAACGAGATGATCTTGAGGAACTAGATCATCAATCGTAAGCATCGCAAATTGATTTCTACCATTCGTATTGTTTTTAGACATCATAGCTATCACTCCTTGCATTCGTTTTCATAAATCTATTATAAAAGAAAAGACTGTAGACATCATCCATAAAATGGACTTTGTCTACAGTCTGAGTTGTGATTTCCAAAATCACAACTTTTTTCTTTTGTCAAGATTTTGAGTGGGATATATTTTTGTAGAACTGAAGATCATGAAATTATGAGATGTCGGAGGTAATGTAGTTATACAAATAAAAATTTTTTAGAAAGTGAGTGGTAATTAATGAAAATGAATCACACTTCAATTCAGAAGCATTTACAACTGTTAAATACACTGGGGATTTCTTATGTTAATTTGAGAACTTTTTCTACCTTAAACAAGAAAACCGTTTCTCATATTTTTTCTACTGCAGATTCTCAAGCAATTATTAACTATTTAGAAAAACAGAAATTGTCTGAAGGTACAGTAAACATAACTTATAATCCTATTAAACAAGAGGTGATTACACAAAAAAAGCATTCTGTGAGAGACAATGATATTGAAAAAATTCGGTTTGTATTTATTGATATTGACCCTAAAAGGAAAGAGGGAAGTGCAACAGATAGCGAAAAGAAAAAAGCAGAAAATGTTATGGAACAAGTAGAACGTTATTTGAAAGAACAGGGGATAGAATCATTTGTAAAAGTTGATAGTGGGAATGGCTACCATATTTTTCTTCCCATAAATGAACAACCAAATAATCACGAGACGATTCTTACTATTCAGAATTTTCTTCAATTACTTCACCGAAGATTTGGAGTAGAAGATGAAGTTGATATTGATACTTCTGTTTATAATCCTTCAAGATTATGCAAATTAGTTGGTACACCAGCGGTCAAAGGAAAGTCCACAAAAGAGCGTCCGCATCGTTTATCTAGTTTCCTTTCTATTCCCGATAACATAGATAGAAGTAATTGTTTTAAAATTCTTGAACAGATAGTTGAAGAAAATTCCATGATGTCAACTTCTAGAGTAAAAAGCCATCCATCTTTTAGAGAAGTGTTACCTTTTATTCAAGCAGACTATAAACAATGGTTAGCTCACTATCCTGAATTAACTTATACCATAAAAGAGGGCGATCATAAAGGAGTTACCTTACTTATATTTGACGAATGTCCATTAAGAAAACACACGAATAATTCTAATGGTTCTTGTTTGTCTGTTACGGCTGATAATAAGATTCGATTTCATTGTCTGCATGCTTCGGATAAAAATAAAGATATTCAAGACTTTGTAAAAAAATATCCGTTGCCAAAACCTGTAAATCCTTCTGTAGAATCATTAGAATCCAATCAAGAATATTATTTTGACCAGTTTAAACTGAATCAAGAAGGAGTATTTTTGGTGAAAGAAGGTCAAGAAGAAAAAGTTGCTTGTCCGATGTTTATTAAGCAAATACGCAAAAATATCGAACAAAAAGTCATTACACTTGTTCTTGCCTATTATGTCGATCATTGTTGGGATGAAATAGAAATAGAAGGTGGATGTTTACAAACTAATAATTTTAAACAATTAGCAAAACATGGCTTAATCATTAAAGCTAGAAGAGAAGCTGAAGTCGTTGACTTTTTACAGATTCAACGGGAGAATGCTCCAATCTTTTTTGAACATGAATCTCTTGGCTGGAAAAAAGAAAATGAAGCAATGATTTTTCAGTTACAAGATTCTTTTGGACGTGAAATTCCTTCTGTATTAACTAAAAACTCATGCTACCAATTAACAACTAATGGTACAGAAGCGGAATTTGACGCATTGGTTCATAAGTATGTTTTAGGAACGAACTTAGAACTTGCTTGGTCGATTGGTATTGCTTCTATTGTGTTAGGCTATTTAAACGTTACGAAGGCTAATACTTTTTTGAGTTTACTAATTAACCTACAGGGCAAGAGCACAACGGGTAAAACCACTACGTTACACTTTATTGCTTCTTTATTTGGAAATCCAACTACGGTTCTTAGAAATATGAATGCTACCAATAAAGCCATTATAAAGCTAGCATCAAACAATCAGGGAGGTGTTCCACTAATACTAGATGAGTTAGGAGCAGCAACTCAAAATAACTTTAGCTCGTTGATCTATCAATTAGCTTCAGGAGAAGAAAGGCTAAGATTAGATTCTAATTGTCAGCTTATGCCACAAGAGACTTTTTCTGTTTTGACCCTTACCTCTTCTGAAGAGCGTTTGGAAAATTATTTCAATGAGAAATTAACTGGTTTGAAAGTTCGATATATCGAATTTTCTGATATCAAGTTTACAAAGGATGCGAATCACGCAGAGAAAGTTAAAAGTCTTTCTTCTAATACTTTTGGTTGGGGTATAAAGTTATTTCTTTTGAAACTCTTTGAACAAGGGATTACAAAAATTGAAGCAACTTTTGTCGAAGCTCAAAAAAAACTATGGGCTGTTTTACCTGAACATTCTTTGAAGCAACGCATTGGTAATAATCTAGCTTTGATTTATAGTGGAGCCCTCCTAATTCAAGATATACTGGGCTATCCTTTACGATTAGAGCATATACAGACGGTGCTTATTAATTCGTACGAACAGTTAATTGTAGATACTAGTTTAGGAAGTGAGCAAACGGTATTTGACCGAGTGAAAACATTGTTGGTGATGAATAGCCATAAATTTTTAACAAACAGTGACAACAAACATACGCCCAGTACGATTTGGGGAAAAGTATCAATTCAAAAAAATGGGGATATTAAGGTAAATATTTTTCCTATCCCGTTTGAGGACTTGTTAAGGCGAGAATTTCAAGTAAAGGATCTAACCTATCTTTTTAGACAATTGCTTGATTCGGGTAATATGTGTGCAGAAAAAGGGAGAAGAACGAAACGTATTCACATGAATCGTCAAGTTCTTCCAACATACGAGATTCTATTACCTTCTTCACTCAAATCGTATTTTCGATTGTAATTTAGAATAAACCAAAGTATGAAAGTGAGGCACCATGTTATGGAAATATTTCTTATTGATTTAGCAAAACAACTGATTACTTATCTGTATGATAGCGAGCAAACCCAAACGGAAGTAAATGAAGCTTGATCTATGATTCATTTACTTCATTCAATCAAACATTTAAGAAAGGGGAATTCTAATGACTAAAAATAAAATGACACTAAAAGCAGAGGTTCTTCTGTATATTCAAGAACATTTTTCTAATCAAGCCTTTTTTACAAAACCAATTTACTTGGCTTTCGAAATAAGAGGGGTATCTGCTGGATCCATTGGAGGTACTCTTCAAGCGTTGAAGAACGAAGGATATTTAGAAAATCACTTTGTGCAACCTTCGTTCAATGGAAGAGTCGCGAAAGAATGGTATTTAGTTCATTCATAGAGAGGTGATTCAAGCATGCGTGTGGCTTGTTATGATCGAACGTCTGTTTATGAAGAAGCGAAAATCAGTAATGACGCTCAATATGATGCAGTGAAAGAGTATGTTTTAGAGAAATATGAACAAATTCCTCAACGATTTTCAGACAAAGGAGAATCAGGGGGAAAAGCGGATCGTCCAGCTTTTCGACAGCTTAGAGCTTGGGTTTGTGCGTCAGAAGAAGAGGGGGTGATCTATGTCTGGCGTTATGATCGATTGGCACGTCAAGCCAAAATAGCCTTAGAATTTATTGAGTTGTGCCAACAACATCAGGTTCAAGTTTATTCGATTTCTGAACCTCTTCCTGCTTCTTTCTCGCACGCGTCAACGAATAAACTATTTGTGCAATTATTGTTCACTTTTGCAGAACAACAACGAAACGTCATTATTGAGAATGTTCGTGCCGGACTTTCCTATAAAAAGCAACAACGGCAATATTTGTCTTCTGCTGTTCCATATGGGTATCGTTTAGTGAATGGGAAAATTCAACAAGAAGCACACGAAGCAAAAGTCGTTTGTCGTATCTTTCAGCTCTATTTGACCAAAAAATATGGCTACAAAAAGCTTTGTCAACGATTGACGCAACAAAAGATCTTCTTCCGTGAACGTCCTTTTCAGCCTTATCACATTTATAGTATTCTAAAAAATCCATTGTACTATGGCGAAATCAAAGGAGGCTCTTTGGGGAAGTATCTAGGAACCTTTGAACCGATTCTCTCGAAAGCAACCTTTTTACAAGTCCAAGAGATTCGTCAATCAAGATGTACAGCTAAAAAAGATACGTATCCGTACTTATTACGTCAAAAAATTAAGTGTCCATTCTGTGGTCGTCATCTGAGTTCGAAGTATCAATGGAATACAAAGAAGACGAAGACGCTTCATTATTATCATTGTACCGACCGAAGCTGCCAAGGAATCTTTCTTCGGGCAGAAAGGGTTGAGTCAGAAGTATTGGAAAAGATACAGGCTTTTTTTCAACACGAAGGCGTCTATCAGGCTTTGATTGCCCAATTGACGCAACAGTTAGCCGAAAAGCGAAAAGATGAAAAACACAAAGTAATCCAACAAAAGAAACAAGAAGCACAATGGCTCAAGGCATTTGAAGAGGGCAATTGTTCACTGGAAGAACTCAAGCAACAGCTGCAAGCTCTTCAAAAGCCGAGGTCTACTTCTTCGTTTCTTTCACTCCAACAGTGTGAAGCAAAAGTGAAAGAATGGCTTCAACTAAAAGACCTCTCTAGTCGACAATTGTTATGTGACCATGTTTGTCGGATCGAGGTAACAAAGGAAAAAACAGTCTGTGGGATTTACTTCCGACAACTGACACAAAATATTTTAGAAGGGAACGAATGATCTATGGAAACGACACCAGCCAAACGAGTCGCATTATATATTCGAGTGAGTACACAAGAACAAGCTTTAGAAGGACACAGTATTCAAGCACAAGAACAAAATGGACGACAGTTTGCCGAACGGATGGGCTATGAAGTGGTAGAAGTTTATGCCGATGAAGGAATCAGTGGGAAATCCACAAAAAATCGGTTCGCCTATCAACGAATGATGAACGATGCTCGGAACCATCGTTTTGATCTACTAGTGATTTGGAAATTGACCCGTCTCGGACGCAATATGTTAGATGTCTTACAAACCGTCGAGGAACTGTTGCGATATGATGTGGGGTTACATTCGATCTCGGAACAATTTGACGTGACTACTTCGACAGGAAAACTAATGTTACAACTCCTTGGGAGTTTCGGTGAATTTGAACGCAACCAAATTGCGGAGAATGTTCAGATGTCAATGCAAAGCTTAGTGAAAGATAAAAAGCGTTATGCAGGAGGTCGACGTTTAGGCTATGTCAGTGGTATTGACGCGAATGGTCAAAAACAATTGGTCATTGAACCAGAAGAGGCGAAAATTGTTCGTCTGATCTATGCAAAATATTTAGGT
This sequence comes from Enterococcus mundtii, assembly GCF_003957375.1. Classification (GTDB taxonomy): domain Bacteria; phylum Bacillota; class Bacilli; order Lactobacillales; family Enterococcaceae; genus Enterococcus_B; species Enterococcus_B spodopteracolus. The sequence goes on from NZ_CP025473.1 coordinate 267,972, forward strand.
GGAGCAGGGTATCGAGCGATTGCCAATTTTTTGAATCGTCAAGGATATCAAACAGTCAAAAAGAATACTTTTTCTACTACGGCAGTCAAAGATATCTTACGCAATAAAATTTATGCAGGGTATTTAGAATATGCGCGCTATATCAATTGGGAAACCAAACGACGGAAAGGAAAAAATCCGAAACCGATTTTAGTGAAAGGAACCCATGAGCCGATTATTTCGGAAGCAGATTATCAAAAAGTACAAGAACGTCTTGCTTTAGAAGGAAAACAACCCAAATGGAACCATATAGGTGAAAATGTATTGACGGGGTTGTTACGTTGTCCAGAATGTGGGTCACCAATGGCAGCGAGTAATGTCACAAATACCCTAAAAGATGGCACAAAGAAACGGATTCGATATTATTCTTGTTCAGTCTTTCGAAATAAAGGAGCGAGCGTGTGTCATGCCAATTCGATTCGTGCTGAACAAGCAGAAACATTTGTCGCCGACCGATTAAAGGAAATCATTCAGCTACCAGAAGTTCTTCCGCGATTGGTGGCAATGTTGAATGAAGAAATGGTGCGACAAAGCCAACCATTGGAACAAGAACTCGTGGTATTACTGGAACGAAAGGAAGAATTGAAGACTAAAATTGAAAAATGGGAAGCTGCTTTGGAAGATAGTCCCGAGTTGTTTCCGATGTTAAAAGACCGCTTAGACGAATTGACTGAAAAACGACGACAGTTGCACATTCGAGAAAATGAAATCTTAGGGATCTTTCAACAACAAGGAGAGCCGATTCAAGTCAAAGATGTCCAACGGATATTGACTAGTTTGGATCGTTTTCTTGTCCAGAGTGAGAAGAAGCAAGTCAAAGCCTTGTATCGAACTTTTATTGAGAAAATCACCTTTGATCCTAAACAGAAGGAGATGTTGGAAATTACGATGAAATTCACGCCTGCCGTGGTACAACAATTAAATGAGCAATATCAAATAGCCGTATCCAAATCAAAGGATACGGCTATTTTTGTGTTAAAGACACCCTTTACGTTAACAATCTAGTCTAGTTATAGCAAGTAACTTGAGAGGGGCGCTAACGCTTCTCTAGCGATTTGAAATCGTTAGAGGAGTCGTTAGGGAGGTGCGTAACTCAAAAGATAACAAATAAATCTTTTTTTATCTTTTCTTAATGAATTGATATGCTAAAATAAAGAAAACTATGCTTATAAAGAAAAAGAAGTTTTTAAACTCACTGAATAACAAGAAAGTGGATGAGCATTAAAAATCTTTCCTATCAAATGTTACTTTCTTGAATAGAGTAACAATTAGTAATTTAAACATAAAAACTTCTGATGAAGGGGTTTGGTTCTAAAAAAAGCAAATGATAGTTGTTTGATACACGTTTTATTCAAGTGATATCATCATTAATTAAAAATTTCTTTCCTTATAGAATACAATATTCAGACTTGAAACTATTATTGTATCAAGATAATTAAAATTTTTTTGTGGAGGTGTAGTTGTTGAAAACAAATTTTTCATATTTTACAGTTGAATGGGAACTATTTAAAAATCTAGGAGAAAGTGCAGAACAGAGCGTTTATCGTGATCCGAATGCTGCGATTGTTAAGATAAGATCACTAGCTGAAAAAATGACAGATGCAATTTTTAAATTAGAGGGTATTGATCCTTGGGGGCTAAAAAGTCAAGTTGAGAAATTAAATACTTTGCAAAATAAAGATGTTTTGCCTGACGAGTTGGTGAATGTTTTTCACATGATTCGAAAGACTGGAAACAAAGCGGCTCATGATGGAAGTTATGGAACTACTAGTGAAGCAATCGACATGTTACAGATGGCATTTTATATAAGTTGTTGGTTTATGGAAGTCTATGTTTCATACGATTTTAATTCACCTAAGTTTAGTGTTCCAATTGATAATGAAAAAGAACAAGCCGAAAGAATTCGTATACTTGAACAGCAACTTCAAGAACAAGAAAAAAGATTTAAAGAGCAACTTGAAAAAGTGGTGATTTATCCAGTTGAAGACGATAAAGAGAATAGAAATGCGCGACGATATCGTTCTAGAAAATATGCGCAAAATTATCCACCGAATGAAAAACAAACCCGCATTTTAATTGATGAACAGCTTAGGAATGCAGGATGGGAAGCTAATACAGATGAGTTAAATTATAAATGTAAAAAAACAATGCCTGAAAAAAATAGAAAAATGGCAATTGCTGAGTGGAAATGTGGGACTGGATATGCAGATTATGCTTTATTTGACGGATTGACGTTGGTGGGAATCGTTGAAGCAAAGCCTTATGGAAAAGATATTGCAGGAGACTTGGTACAGTCCAAAGAATACGCCCGTGATGTGCAAGTATTAGCTGGAATTAATTTAGTAAATGAACAATCGGGGTATAAAACACCCTTTGTTTATTCAACAAATGGACGTCCTTACTTAAAACAATTAGCTGAAAAATCAGGTATTTGGTTTTGGGATGCTAGAACTCCGAAAAAAGCATCTTATGCTTTAGAGAGCTGGCATTCGCCAGAAGATTTAAGAAAAAAACTTGAAGTTGATGAAATTACAGCGAATAAGGAGTTAAGTGAAGATAAGCAATATCCAGATTTTGCTAATCGTTATTATCAGATCGAAGCTGTTCAAGCAGTTGAAAAAGCTATCGAAAGTGATCAACGTCGAATGTTGTTAGCTATGGCGACAGGAACTGGTAAAACAAGAACGGCATTGTCTTTAATGTATCGATTGATTAAATCAAAGCGAGTACGACGAATTCTATTTTTAGTAGACCGTACCTCTCTTGGAAAACAAGTAGCAGATGCATTAAAAGATACAAAAGTTGAGAATCTATCATTATCCGATATTTACGATGTTAAAGAAGTTTCTGATATTAAACCTGAAGATACTACAAAAATTCAAATCGCAACAGTTCAAGGAATGGTACGACGCTTGTTTTATCAAGAGGAAGGAGAAAATATTCCGTCAGTTGGTACTTATGATTTTATTGTTGTTGATGAGGCACACCGAGGTTATACTGAAGATAAAACCATATCTGAAGAAGAAATTACTTATTTCAATGAAAAAGAATATATCAGTCAATATCGTAGAGTTATTGACTACTTTGATGCATCTGTTTTAGGTTTAACAGCTACTCCAGCACTTCATACTACTGAAATATTTGGGAAGCCAATTTACACGTATACTTATACGGACGCTGTGGTTGATGGTTATTTAGTAGATCATGACCCTCCATATAAATTTGAAACAGAGCTTTCAAAAAATGGAATAAGATTCAATGAAGGACAAGAAGTTACTTTATGGGATCCAGAAACACAAAATATTGATAAAGCCTTGTTGGAAGATGAACTAAATTTTGATGTGACGGCTTTTAATAAAAAAGTTATTACAGAATCTTTTAACAGAGTGATTCTATCTAGTTTAGCTGAACATATAGATCCGGAAGAAAATGGGAAAACATTAATTTTTGCGGCTAACGATAGTCATGCAGATATGGTTGTACGTTTGCTGAAAGAAGCTTATGAAAAAATTGGTATTCCTGTCGATGATGATGCAATCGTGAAAATTACAGGTTATATTCGACATCCTAATAAAGAGATTAAACGATTCAAAAACGAAAAATATCCCAAAATTGTTGTGACAGTTGATCTATTGACAACAGGAATTGATGTGCCGGAAATTAGTAACTTAGTATTTTTACGAAGAGTTCGGTCACGAATTTTGTACGATCAAATGTTGGGGCGCGCAACTCGTTTATGTCCAGACATTGGGAAAACCTCTTTTAAAGTCTATGATGCGGTACATTTGTATGATACATTACAAGAGATTACTGATATGAAGCCTTTAGTAGCTAAACCAAATCAAGCGGCTATGGATATCTATGATGCAACTATTAATGCGGAAAATGATGAAGCATTTGGTTTCTATAAAGCAGAGTTAATTGCCAAGTTACAACGAAGAAAACAATGTTTATCAGAAAAAGCCAAAGTGGAAATCAGTGAGTTGAATCATGTTGAATCTCTTGATCAATGGTTACAAAGTATTAAAATGATGAGCAAAAAAGAACTTGAGATGCAATCAGAAAATATTCAGCGAATGGCAGAGTATAAGACAAGTGAGCAAACAATGTATATTTCAGAAGCGCCGGATGAGTTATTGTTTGTGGAACGAGGATATGGTGAAGGAAATGAAAAGCCGAGTGACTATTTAAATAGCTTTAATACATTTGTTCGTGAAAACATCAATTTGATACCTGCACTACAAATTGTGGTTAATCGTCCTAAAGACCTAACAAGAGAGGATTTGCGTACAATTGAGTTAAAACTCAGAGAAAAACGCTATGATGAAACCTCTTTACAAACCGCCTGGAAAAATGCAAAGAATGAATATATTGCTGCAGATATTATTAGCTTTATTCGACAAGCGGCATTAGGCAGTCCATTAGTTGATCATGAGACTAGAATCAAAAATGCAATGCATAAAGTTTATGGAGTAGCTGATTGGACACCGATGCAAGAAAAATGGTTGAAGCGAATTGAAGCACAACTGTTACAGCAACCTGTCTTAGGACCGGATGCTCAAACTGCTTTTGATGATGCGGGAGTTTTTCAACAAAACGGAGGATACAAACGAATGAAAGCCGTGTTTGGTGATCAAACCAATTCGATTGTAGAAACGATTAATGAAAATTTATATGCTTAATTTTCTTAGAGTCATCTAATTGATGACTCTTTTTGTTATAATGGGACTATTGAATTTGTATCTTTTTTAGGATATTCAGGAGGAAAATAATGACAAATACAGAAATTGTTGCCAAACTTTGGAATATGGCAAATGTTTTACGTGATGATGGGATCAGTTATCAAAATTATGTAACAGAATTAACCTATCTACTATTTTTAAAAATGATGAAAGAACAAAATACAGAAGATGTTATTCCTAATGGGTACCGTTGGGATGATTTAACTAGCAAAGAAGGGATTGAACTAAAAACTTTTTACAAGCAATTGTTATTAGACTTAGGTAATTCCAAGGTTACTAAGGATAAGCGGTTAAACATGATTTATGCAGATGCAGCGACTCATATTGATGAGCCAGCTAATTTAGAAAAGATTATTAAGGATATTGATAAACTAGACTGGTATTCAGCAAAACAAGAAGGTCTAGGTGATTTGTATGAAGGATTATTGGAGAAAAATGCCAATGAAACCAAATCAGGTGCTGGACAATATTTTACACCTCGAGTGTTGATTGATGTAATGGTGAAACTAATGCATCCAGAACTTGGTGAGCGATTAAATGATCCGGCAGCTGGAACTTTTGGATTTATGATTGCTGCTGACCATTATCTAAAAGAAAAATATGATGACTTTTTTGATTTGAGTCCAGAACAATTTAAGTTCCAAAAAACAGAAGCCTTATCCGGTATGGAACTGGTACAAAATACCCATAGACTAGCTTTAATGAATGCACTTTTACATGATATTGAAGGACGTTTAGATCAAGGGGATTCTTTATCTTCGAATGGAAAGTGGATGAAAGATTTTGATGTTGTGTTGACTAATCCACCATTTGGGACAAAAAAAGGCGGTGAACGTGCTACAAGGGATGATTTAACGTATGAAACCTCTAATAAGCAATTAAATTTTTTACAAACAATATATAATTCGCTGAAGACAAATGGAAAAGCTCGGGCAGCAGTTGTTGTGCCGGACAATGTGTTATTTGCTGATGGTGTGGGTGAATCAATTCGTAAAGATTTGTTAAATAAATGTAATTTGCATACTATTTTACGCTTGCCAACTGGCATCTTCTACGCTCAAGGAGTACAAACAAACGTACTATTCTTTACACGTGGTGCGACAGAACAAGACAATACGAAAGAAACATGGATCTACGATATGCGTAGTAATATGCGCTCATTTGGGAAACGTAATCCTCTGAGCGAAAAAGATTTTGAAGAATTTATTGAATGTTATCAAATAGGCGATTTTTCGAAACGTAAAGAAACATATAGTGCAGATAATCCTAATGGACGTTGGCGTAAATACTCGATTGAAGAAATAGAAAAACGTGCAAATACTAGCTTAGATATTTTCTGGATGGAAGAAGAAAAAGAAGGTCCTGATTATTCTGTTTCAGAACTCTTAGATTTAATGGATCAAAAATCAGTTGCTATTTCTGAATCAGTTGCGAAGTTACAAGAAATTTTAGGAGATGTAGTGGAATGATTAACACAAAAGCACTACGGGAAAAAATACTCGATTTAGCAATGCGTGGAAAGCTTGTTCCGCAAGATCCAACAGATGAACCAGCATCAGTATTGCTTGATAAAATAAAAGAAGAAAAAGAACAGTTAATAAAGGATAAAAAAATCAAGAAAGAAAAGGCATTACCTGAAATTAGTAAAGAAGAAATTCCCTATGAAATTCCTGATAGTTGGGAATGGTTAAGTATTAGAGATATTAGTACTATAACTATGGGACAAGCTCCTAAAAGTTCAAATGTAAACAATGAGGGAAATGGATTTGAATTTCATCAGGGAAAAACTTTTTTTAGTTCTATGTATGTAGAGCAGTCTGGGGTTTATACTACGTCACCTAATAAAGTTATTAATCCGCCAGCAATAATAATGTCTGTAAGGGCTCCAGTAGGTGATGTGAACCTTATAGACCGAAAAATTGTGATTGGTAGAGGCTTAGCAGCCTTTGTGCCTGGAAATGGCATAGAATTGTTATTTTTATATAATTATTTACAAACACAAAAAAGTTATTTGTTATCTTTATCGACAGGAACCACTTTCAAAGCTATAAACTCTCAAACGGTTAGAACAATTAATGTTCCTCTTCCTCCTTTAAAAGAACAAAAAAGGATTGTCGCTAAACTTGAAGAACTATTCGCTTTAATCGATACAATCGAATCAAATCAACTGGAATTCAAACAATTAGCTGAACAATTAGACAAAAAGGTTCTTGATTTAGCAATGCGTGGAAAGCTTGTTCCGCAAGATCCAACAGACGAACCAGCATCAGTATTGCTTGATAAAATAAAAGAAGAAAAAGAACAGTTAATAAAGGATAAAAAAATCAAGAAAGAAAAGCCATTACCTAAAATTAGTAAGGAAGAGATTCCTTATGATATACCAGAAAATTGGAAGTGGACAAGACTTAGCGATATTTCAAAAGAATTATTTGCTGGTGGTGACAAACCAAGAAATTTTGCTAAGGAAAAAACTAATGAATTTAATATCCCTATATATGCAAATGGAATGACTAAAAATGGTCTATATGGTTACACCAATATAGCTAAAGTAACAGAGCGTGCATTAACTATTTCAGCAAGAGGGACGATTGGGTACAGCGTGATAAGAAATGAACCATTTGTTCCCATTGTACGTCTAATTGTAGTTATTCCTATAAAAGAGTACGTAGATCTCACATTTGTAAAATGTTTATTTGAGCATATTATTGAAAACGGTGAAGGTACCAGTATAAAACAGTTAACTATACCTAAAATAAAACCGAGATTAATTCCCCTTCCTCCAACAAAGGAACAAAAACGGATTGTCGCTAAAATCGAAATGATAAGAGAATCAATTCAAAGAATAGATTTTGAATGAATATAATAGACCTAGTATCATTTTATCCTCGATGGTGATAGGTCTATTATTTAGATTTCATGGAAGTTAATTAATTTGTTCTAGTTTTTTAATATCATTTATTTATGATACGCAGCTCCATACCACAAATGAAATAATTATCCATATCAAGATCGACTGTCAATAAATGGCGGTCTTTTTTGTTATTTTAACGATTGTGAGACTAAAACGATGTTTTATGATATCTTTTATTTTTCAACTGATTATTATATTAAAATGAAAATATATAGAAGGTATAAAATTAATTTTATAAGTTATTTTATTTGATCAAAGGGCTCAATTTTTTATGAAATAATAAAAATCGCTTTAATTGTTTTAAATATGAAAATAATTCAGATAAAATGCGTATTTAGTTTAAGCAGGCCAGTATCTAAAGAGCAAAGCTATCGTTTAGGAAAAAGAATATTGCAAGAAATCAACCATCAAATATCTAAGAAGGTGAATGACTGTCAATAGACAATGAAATGATCTATGAGAATCAAAAAGAAATTCGGAAAGTGGAACAGCAACAAGACGAATTAGCAAATGGGAAACCTAGGGTAGAAAACCAGCTTCTTCAATTAGAAAAAGAACTTCAAAGAGGTTTTCGCCAATTATCTGAATTGAATCATGAAGATATCCAACAAGGTATGGCCAATGCAAATTGGATGCAGAAGGAGTATGAAGCAAAGCAACAAGCATTTCAACAACGATTTCATCAGGCACATGAAGAACTTGGTTTTTCGTACAGGAAAACTTTACAAGGATTAGAAGTAAAAAGAGAAGAGTTGTTTGCAGAAAGGAGAACATTAGAGTGGAGTTAGTATATGTGAGTGGGGAATCATCAGAATTTATGTCAGCGTTAAAGAAGAACTTAGCAAGTAGTAAAGAAACGATCAATCAACTAAAGAGAGGAAGTCAAAAAGTCGTGTCAGCTGTTAACGGAAACGAATTATCTGGTGCAGCATATACAGCAGCAAAAGGATTATTTAGTGAATTGATCATTCCGACAATTATACGAACAACGAATGCGGTTGAAAAAATTGAACAGGAGCTACAAAGGTATAAAGTCGCAGATCAGATTGTAGCAATGGAAGGATAATTGGATGAAAACAAACTGAACCAACAACTGGCGGCGACACGAGTTATGAAAGCATCAGTAGACACGACTTATGCTTTTGTCCGATCCCAAGCACAAAGTAATCCGTTCATCGGCATTCTCGAAACATTGCTAAATGTCCAACGAGATCTAGATCGTATGTCAGAAAGCTTTCAACAAGATATTGATCAATTACAAAATAAACTAAAAAAATTACATAATTTCAATACTCAAACTAGTGGATTATTCAGTCATAGTTTGGATGAATTAAAACTGGCAATGCAGGGTGTATTAGTATTAAAGAATACGCGAGTGAGGACAGATGGTTCATATTTGTTACCACAAGGGATAAATAAAAAGTGGTTTACTTCTGATCAAATGGATATAGAAAATTATGATGAAGTTATTTCAGTACTTCAAACAACAGGGGGACTCTGGCTAGTGAGAAAACAGAGAAACTATTTATACAAAAAGGAATACAGCATGGTCAAGATGCTTCCGACTATATCTGGAAAAACCGATATTCATTAGAATTACCAGACGGAAAGATTTTGGGAGAAGTTCCTGGAGCCACTCTAGCTGCAAGAGAATCGGCTGAGAATGCAATAAAAGGGGTATTTAAATATGGAGGTAAGGTAATAACAGAAGGAGCAGGATTATTAATTGGTGTAGGGATAGATATAGTTTCAGGTGATAGTGCTGAAGAGGCTTGGGGAAAAGGAATAATTACAGGATTAGCGAGTGCAGGAGTAGTAAGTGGTATAAAGCTTAGTACGGGAGCATTAGCTGCAGTTGGACTAATTTCTGCTCCTGTAAGTATTGGTATAGTAGGTTCTATAGCTGTAGGTATAGGTGTAGGTATTGCGAATGATATTTTAAGAGAAAAATTCAAATTTATTAGAGATTTTGAAGATAGTGTGGGACAAGCAGTAGTATCTGGATGGGGTGATTTCACTGCAGGGGTGAGTGGTTTTATTGGAGGCCTATCAGATGGAATATAACCGTAACATTATTGGTGGGAAAATATATAATATTGCATTTCAAAAAAATAAAATTATTCGTGGTTGGTTGTTATTAGTAACAGAAAACAATGAGGAATTTGTTGTTCGACAAAACTCTAATTTCTTAAGATTAGGCAACTATCATTTAAAAAGAGAAATATATAAATCTAATACTTCCTTAAAGAGTTTTTCTGTTGACTACAAAGAGACGGAAAAAGAGAATAAGAAAAAATCGAACAGTAATTACATAGGTAGTGCGATTGCTTTAGTATTATATCCAATAATAAGAAAAATAGTTCCAGTTGAATGGTTATGGGGTAATTCTGATCAATCTTTTAATTTTTCTATAGGTATAAAAAATCTATTGTTTTTTTGGCTAACTATAATAGTTTGCTTGTACTTTTGTTCATTCTTTAGAAAAAGAAATTTTCTTTTTAAAATGATGAATAATGGTTTTGATGTAAGTTTTTTAGGAAGGATAAATCTGATTAATAATTCTAAATATACAAAAAAAGTATGGACAATAAATAATCTAGTTGGTCTAGCTTTGATTATTTGTTTGACAATCATTTTTTTGTTTATAATACCTTTTTTAGTACAAGCAAGATTGCTAAGTTTGTTGAGTTTTTATATAGTTAAAATTATTTTGTTCAATGGTAAAGTTTGGTTCGTTAATAATGATGTGAAATATATAATGTTAGAAAGTGTATCTTGAGTAAATGATATGTAAATAGAAGATGGTTAGATTAGAAATTTATGCTTTGATAAAAAAAGAGTAATTCCAGGTTGGTGTCTATTGATTTCAGATAATAATGAAGAATATTTAATAAGACAAAACAATTTCATGGTAGGTTTAAAGCAATATAGGGTTAATAGAAAGATCTATCAAGCCAGTATTTCTTTGAGTGAATTCAGTATTTCTGGTTTAGAAATGGAAAAGGAAATTAAGAAAAAATCAGAAAAAAGTCATTTAGGAGTAGCCATTGGACTTCCTTTAAGTAACTTAGTAAGGAATTTTATTCCATAGAATTGGCCTTGGGGCAAAAGTAATTTGCCAATAGATATGTTGGAAGGAATCATCAATTTATTATTCTTCTGGTTAACATTAGTCATTTGTCTTTCTGTTGTCTCTTATTGGCGAAAAAATAGATTAAAAAAGGAATTAGAAAAAAGAGGTAGTTCTTTAAAACGTATAGGTAAGGGATATGCAATTACTCCATTGATCATTACACAAAAAAATTTAAAGTGGTGGTGAGAAGAATGAAGATGATTCATTGCGTAAAGGTATTAATAGTAGGGATAGGATTGCTTATATTTTATGGCATATTTACGCTAGTTCTTGCTTTTTTTGATACAAGAAAGATTATTATTTGTTCTTACAGTGTTTATTCTTGTAAGTACTATATATAATGGCAAAATATATTCAACAAAAAAAAGTGAAATATAAAATAATATTTGATAAAGATGATCGGTAAATATGTATATCCTTTTTTGTATTAAATTTCTTATGGAATAGAAGTCGGAAATACAGAGATTGAGCCTACTAATAGCAACAGCTATAATAACTAGAATGAAGAATACATATGAAACAAACTAATTTATTGCCTTTGGGTAGTGTTGTGTACATGAAAGAAGGAATTATGCCATTACTAATTGTTGCGCGACAACCGATTTTGAAGATGCAAGAGGAAATTTATTACTTAGATTATGCTGCAGTAAATCAACTAACTGGTTTAAATAATATTGAAGAAATAGCGTATTTTAATAACGAGGACATTCGCGAAATTTTATATCAAGAATATATAAGTAAAAATGAAAAAACAGTTTTAACAGCCTTAGAAGAATGGAAGCAAAATAATTTGGATATCCCTAAAGGTAAAGTTATTGATCTAAAACAAACTTCTAAGAAAAAAGAATACGGGGATTTAAGAAAAAAATCTTTCTTGGAAGAAGAAACATTTGGTTTTTAATTTTATATTGAGTTAATGAGAATGCTAGCAAGGATTATTAAGCCCATCAAATACAATTTAAAGATGAGGAGCAAGATCGTTTTGGTTGGTTTTTTATGAAAAAATCACAGAAATAAAATACTATAGAACTGTTTTGAAACTAATTAAGTAATAGCTTATAATGCTAAATTTTCCAGAATCAACTGAGAAACTTGAAGGAGGCTTTAGATGATAGGAAACAACTGTGCCCAAGAGATTAAAAGAATTAATGGCAGATATTATTTACTGGAATTAAATGATGGATTGTACATTGTTGATTATTTTAAGTTAATGAGGCTGAGAAACTTTTTTCCGTTTAGTACCTTTTACGACAACGCTCCAAAAAAAAGTTGGACTGCATATAAAGTAACTGGATCAGCAGAAATTTTTGAAGGTAAAAAAATACCTGAAATACAATTTTATGTTCCTGAATCTTATGGGATTTTCGGAGTTTTTGTAATTAGTCCTTTTCTTATATTTTTGGGCTATCTTGAATCAATATATTTAGCTCTATTGATTGGTAGTGTTCTTAGTACATATGGAATAATATCAACCTGTCGACTATTACATAACAATAAGAAAGTGAAAGAAATCGTTAAAGATACGACAATTGTACAGTTAGTACTTGTTGAAAATAAAAGGTCAAAAATTTATGTATTTCTGAGTAATTTTTTATCATGTGTATATGGTATATTTGTAGGTTACCTATTTATATCGGCAATTTTATCAGGTGACTTTTGGAAAGTTATTTTTGTTTCATTAGTATCACCTACAATTTCATTAATATTTGGAAAAATCATATCAAATTTTAGAGAAGTCCCAGATGTATCTTCTAAATATCAAATTGAAAAAAGAAGAAAATCACATGAAAGATTATCAATTGAAATGATTGTACATTTGAAACCATTATTCTAATCTATTACGGGAATAAACAGAAGAATGTTTGAAAAGAAAGAATATGACTACTAGAATTTCCAAAATTTAAGTTTATATAGAATATGTATTTATTTTTTAGTCGACCTTTAAGCATTTAGGAGCATAGGTGCTGTATCTTTGAGTATCTATCAAAAAATCCTACCAAATAAAGAAAAATTAGGGAATCCTTCATTGCTCCATAGGAATCTTGTAATAATTATTTGATAAGGTATCATCGTGGGGGATTGAGAAAGAGGATTCAGATGAAGAAAAATTATCAAGTGATTTGTCTATTGATCATGGCTTTTTTGTTTTTTATGCCTGTTCAAACTTTTGCCGTAGCAGGTGGGCATGGTGGTGGTTCAACCGGTGGTGGCTCTGGTGGCGGTTCGATAGGGGGAGGTTCCAATTCCTATTATCGGAGGAGTCGGACGACTAATAGTAACAGTACGTCAGAAGATTTTCTCTTTGTTGGCTTATCATTAGGAAGTATATTTGTTTTTTCTTTAGTTAAAAAAAAGAAAACGCACAGTACGGATATCCATGATTTGTTATCAAGAATGCCTGGAACAAAGCGTGAAAAGAAAAAATTGCTTTCTGAGATCAACACAATCTTTTATGCAATACAAAAATCTTGGGAAGAAGAGGCACCTGAAAAAGTAAAAAATTGTTATACTTCAAGATTATTTGAAGAACACCAGCAAGTATTACAAAAAAATAAAGATGAAGGTGTAAGAAATCATACAACGAAAATAGCCATTCAAGAATTGGCTAACTACCGACAGATCAATGATACTAGTTTCTCTATTCGAATCGATTTTAGTTGTTTCGATTACTTAGTCGATCGAAAGAACCAGCAGTTGATTTCAGGAGATAAGCGGGAAAGGCTTTATTTTTCGCAAGTATGGTATTTCAACTACTCTGAAAAAGAAAAAATTTGGCAAGCAGATTTTATTCAACCGATATTTTTAGATTGATAGCGTGTCTTTAGGCGAAGAACTAGCTCTTAGGATAAATCTATCACTAAATTCATTCTTTTTATAAAAAATATTTATAGGAGTCATCATTGCAATTTGTGCCTAAGATTATAATGATGTTTTTTATTTTTCCAAATCAAAATCGTTCGTTATTTTTTTAAGGGACACATAGATATGCGAAATAACAAGAATTTTCTGAAAATTAATCTTTTGTTTCTCTCATGAAGATGTTAGAATAGTTGTTAATCTATAAAGGGGTGATTGTTTGTTAGAGAAATTTTTGGACATGTCGTTAGTCCAACGTATTGGTTGCGGTATTTTAATTGGTATAATATTAGGTATTTTTTTACCGACCTGGGGATTTATTGCTTTATTGGGAACGTTGTTTGTTAGTTGTTTAAAAGCGATTGCGCCGCTGTTAGTGTTTTTCTTGACTGCAGCTTCAATTGCAAAACATAAAATGGGGAATGAAACATTCGTAAAGCCGATTTTAGGATTGTATTTAGGTGGGACTTTTTTAGCGGCTTTTGTGGCGGTGATCACTAGTTCGATTTTTACGGTACCGATCACTCTACAGGAAACTGTTTCGGAACAAGCGCCTCAAAATATTGGGACTGTTTTATCAACGATGCTGACCAATGTCACGCAAAATCCGATTCAAGCAATTATTGACTCTAATTATTTAGGTGTGCTATTTTGGGCGGTATTATTAGGATTGGCATTGCGGACACGTACGGAAGCAACGAAAGAAGTTATCGATCAGATTTCGGTCGCATTGTCACAGGTGGTTCAATTGATTATTTCTTTCGCTCCGATCGGTATTTTGGGGTTAGTCTATGAATCAATTGCAACGACTGGTCTTTCTGGACTGACCGAGTATCTCCAATTAGTTCTTGTGTTAGTAGGTACGATGCTCTTTGTTGCTTTGATCATCTATCCATTACTTACTTTTTTGTTTATCAAAGAAAATCCCTATCCATTAATTTTCTTTTGTTTAAAAGAAAGTGCAATCTCTGCTTTCTTTACGCGTAGTTCTGCGGCGAACATTCCGATCAATATGATGTTGGCAGAAAAACTGAAATTAACAAAGGAATCTTATGCCATTTCGATTCCATTAGGAGCAACGATCAATATGGGGGGAGCGGCAGTGACGATTACAGTGATGACGTTAACGACTGTTCAGGCACTAGGTATCGAAGCTTCTTTTGGCTTGAAATTGATTTTAAGCATCTTGGCGGCTTTAGCTGCTTGTGGTGCATCTGGAGTAGCTGGGGGTTCATTACTATTGATTCCTTTGGCTTGTAGCTTATTTGGCATCTCAAATGATATTGCGATGCAAGTGGTAGGAATCGGGTTTATTATTGGGGTCATCCAAGACTCAGTTGAGACAGCTTTAAATTCTTCCAGTGACTTACTATTTACTGCAATTGGTGAACTAGGTGCTAGAAAAAGAAATGGCGAGGATGTTTCGATCAAAAGTCGTTTGAGTGAATTGCAATAGAGGAATCTTTCTATCGTCATTTGTTAACAGGGCTATCACAAAAGGTCAGCCCTTCTTCTACGGTGTTTGGAGGGACCATTCTCAATACGATCATCGTAGAAGTTTGTGGACAGTTAATTTCTGAGGGAGTGAAACACCCACCGATTTTTTATTCTGCCAATATAGACGGTGGCGATCAATTGAATACTGAATTATTTGAAACGTACAAAGAGGTCATTCATTATCCATTCATTTAAACTAGCTCGTCGTGAACCATTGATTTTAAAATGATAACTTTTTTGAGAATATAGTTAATAAGCTCTATCAAAGCAAAAAATCCTTTGATCCTAAACCACTGAGTGTGACAGAATCAATAGGATTTTTTGTTTTGCAATTAAATTGAAAATGTTATTCTGTATATAAGAATAAAAGTGTTTTGGAGGAGTACATGGTTTTTTTACGACGTTATGGGCTTTATTTTTTATTTCTAGGAGTGTTGAGTGATTTTTCAACACCTTATATTTTGGGCTTGTTCTATCCAGGCTTAGATCAATTGAGGTTGCCAATCAGTGTATTCGGTGACGTCACAAGTCCAGTGAGAACATTCTTTCTTGTTTGTTCTGTTTTTTCAGGCATCTTTTTTAGCTTATCCTTACCTGCACTGTATTCTTCGTTTGAAAAAGTATCTACTCATTTAGCGAAATGGTTGGTTGTTTCACTAGGTTTCTATGCGATAGGCGATTGCCTTTTTACAGGATTGTTTAGTCTTAACACCCAAGCTACTTCGTGGGATTTCTCAACGTGGGTACATAATGTTGGTTCTAGTTTAGGTTATAGTGGCTTTCTTTTATTTCCGGTTTTTGCTTTATTGCTTTATCGAAAAGAAGCGAATCAACCAATCCGTCGAGTGTATATCGTTTTAATCAGCTTGAGTCTGCTGAGTGCGATGATTTACGGACTGGCAAGGATCCCAGTGCTGAATCACCTTCCACTATTAGATAAACTAGGTTTTTGTCAAAGATTGAGTTACTTCTTCAATTATTTAACGATCATATCAGTAGGTACCAACCAACTAAAACGAGTGACAAAATAGCTGTTTGGGTGAGCGAAATGGTTATTTCTAAACAATCGAATAAGCGAGCTTCCTGAAGAGGATTTTTTCGAGAAATGAGCCGCGCAAGCCAAAAATAGGAGAGACTATTTTCGACTTGTGCGGCTCATTTCTCGAAAGTAGGTACTTCTGCTACTTTCTTGCTTGAAAAATTAGTACAGGTGTTCTTACTTTTCTGCCAACTTAATTGGCAGAAATCTCTACTTTTTATTTTGGAAGCGCAAACATATACTTGGTTCAGAAAGGAAAATCAATCATATGAAAACGAGAACGATTGAGTTACTTCAAAGATTTAGAGCATATCATTATCCAATCAAAGCAGAACAATTAGCGTTAGAGTATCAAGTCAGTCAACGAACGATTCGTCAAGATGTGCTGGATGTCAATAGTTGGTTGCGAGCCAATCAATTAGCAGAGATCCAAACGGTTCGTAAGCAAGGGTTTCTGTTGCGTTTAAGCGATGAGGAAGAAAAAAGACTGACAGAAGCATTGGTGACTTATCAAGAGGAGTTGTTGAATCGTGACGAGAGGACCTTTGATTTAGTGTTATCAATTGCTTATGAGCAACAGCCAGTTTATTTGAATCGTAAGGAAGAAGCATTCATGATCTCGAAAAGTACGATGGATGAAGATATGCGTCGTTTGCGAGCGGATTTGATCAAATACGGTATCGAGATCGTGAGTTTTGGCAGACAGGGATTGGTCTATAAAGGAGCGGAGCGCTCCATCCGCACGATGATTTATGACTTGATTAATAAAAATCTAGGGAGAATTGATTTTTCAGCAAGAAACGGTGCGAAAATCACTGCGGCTCAAAGAATTTTCCAACAGTATTTTTCACCTTCGGAGATTGTAAAGCTCGAAGCCATCTATACAGATACTATGATCAGACAAGAAGATGATATCTACAAAAATCAACTGTTGCTGTTTACAATGATCTGGGTCCAGCGAGTCAGAAAGCATGAACTTATTTCAGCAATCAATTGGAAAAATAATAACGAAAAAAAAGACTGTTTCACTGATTTTATTGAAAAAGTCATCGTTGAGTTTCGCTTGACAGACGTTCCACCGGTTGAAAAAAACTACCTTCGTTTTACGATTGAGACATTCAGTTCAAAAGATATCAGTAATTCATTGGAATGGGTCCAAGCCCAACTGTTGACGATCCAACTGATCCAATTCGTCGAGGAACAGACCCGTATCCCATTTCACTTAAAAGAAGAAATCCTGTGTGAAAATCTTTATAAACATATGACCGCTTTGATTATCCGCATGAAACATCGAATCCAAGTCACGAATCCTTTGAAAGAAAATATTCGGGCTAATTACCGTCCAATTTATGAAGCCGTTGAGTTGTTTGTCCCAACGATCGAGGAAGTCATTGGTGGAGAGATAATCGAAGATGAACTTGCTTTTCTAGTGATCCATTTTTCGACGATTGCTAGCACGATCAAACAGAATGTTACGTACATGTATAAATCAGTGGTGGTTTGTCACCATGGACTGGCGACAGGCAATCTATTAGCAGAAAATTTAAAAGAGAAGTTCCCACAAATTGAAGTTGTCGCGGTATTGAGTTCTAAAGAAGCAGAGTTGGTGGATAAGTTGGATGTCGACTTGATTTTCAGTACGTTCCAATTATCAGATCAGAACAAGCCGTTGCTCGTGTTGGAGCCTATTTTAACCGATGCGAATCGTCCGATCATTGCAGATTTTTTAAATGCTCACCAAAAGGTCCAACGACTGATTCCGACAGAGAGTGGGCAAACAGAATTGTTTACCGACGTTTTGCGGATCGTGGAAGAAAGTGGAGGCAAGATTGATCGGCCAATCTACACCAAATTAGAAACATTATTTGAGCAAAATCATTTAGAAATCAATAAAAGGGAGATCCAACCAATGCTAAAAGACATTTTGACAGATAATCATATATTGATCCAAGAACACGTAGACAATTGGCAAGAAGCGATTGAACGAGTGGCTAAACCATTGTTGAAAGAAAATATCGTTGAGTCAAGTTATGTTGATGCGATGGTCCGTGCAGTAGAAGAGTATGGCGCCTATATCGTTATTGGCAAGCATCTGGCATTAGCCCATGCCAGACCAGAAGATGGCGTCAATAAGTTAGGCGTGAGTGTCGCGACAATTCGTCAGCCAGTTGATTTTGGCAATGAAGAGATGGACCCAGTAAAAATCATTTTCTGCTTAGCAGCAGTGGATTCATATTCCCATTTAACCATCATGAAGGAGTTGATCGAGTTGATCAATGACGAAACGAAATTGACTCGTTTGATCGAAAGTCCAAATGTAGATTCATTTAAAAAACTACTATTTAAGTAGCTAAAAGGAGAGAATGGAATGAACAAATTGAATATTTTATTTGTATGTGGCGCAGGACTAGGAAGTAGTTTTGCCGCTCAAATGTCAGCCGAGGATGTATTGAATAAATTAGGCGTAACAGCTAAGCTGGATCACTGCGATATCTCTTCGGCCGTTTCGATGAAGCCAGATGTGATCATTACCGCAGAGAATTTTCGTTCACAATTTGAAAAATTTACCATTGATCCGACAACAGCCATGATTTACTTGAAAAATATCGTCTCAAAAGTTGAGATCGAAGAGAAGTTAACACCAGTTTTACAAAGTAAGGGAGCTATCTAATCAAGAAAAAATAGGGGGAGAAAACATGGTCGTTATCAATTTTATTATCGAAAATATTTTGACTCAAGCATCGATCACGATTGCTTTGATTGCGATGCTAGGGCTGATCCTGCAAAAGAAATCAACGGGTCAAATTATTTCGGGTACATTGAAAACATTGCTAGGCTTTCAAGTTTTAAGTGCGGGTTCGAGTATCATCGTCGGTAGTTTGACGTATTTTGGACAAATTTTTACCGAAGGGTTCCAAATGGAAGGGATCATCCCGTCAATTGAAGCAATCAATGGTCAAGCAATGAATGAACTTGGTCTAGGTAGAGATATCGCGTTAACATTTTTAGCTATTTTTATCTTTAATATCTTACTTGCCCGTTTTACGAAGTGGAAATATATCTTCTTGACTGGTCAAGCAATCTTATGGATGGCGACGATGACCACTGTATTTGGGTACTTTGCTGGGTTACGTGGGTTTGTTTTGATTTTAGTTGGTGGTTTCATTGGGGCAGTGTTTGCTATTGCGATGCCAGCGATGGCGCAACCAATCATCCGTAAGGTCACCGGTTCAAACGATATTGCTTTAGGGCATTTTTGTACGATCGGTTATTTATTTGAAGCTGGGGTAGCA
Organism: Enterococcus mundtii; assembly: GCF_003957375.1. Taxonomy (GTDB): domain Bacteria; phylum Bacillota; class Bacilli; order Lactobacillales; family Enterococcaceae; genus Enterococcus_B; species Enterococcus_B spodopteracolus. The sequence continues at coordinate 287,482 of NZ_CP025473.1, forward strand.
AAAATCTTTGGTGAAAGAGGCGAGAACAAGAAATCGATTGAAGACATTAAGTTGCCTGCTCACTTTGAATTTTTACAAGATACGTATTTATCAGTCATGGTGGTGATGGTACCACTTTATATTGTGACTGTGTTGTTTGCAGGAGAGACGTTTGCGGCTGAGCTATCAGGGGGGCAAAACTATATCATGTTTGCCTTTTTACAAGCCATCCAGTTTGTTGTTGGTGTATACGTATTACTTTCAGGGGTACGCTTATTACTAGGCGAGATCGTTCCTGCGTTTCGTGGGATTGCGATGAAACTAGTTCCTGATGCGATTCCAGCGTTAGACTGTCCGGTGTTCTTCCCTTATAGTCCCAATGCAGTGATTTTAGGGTTCATCACAACAACGATCGGTACGGTCATTGCGATGTTTACGTTGCCGATGTTTGGATTAGCGATGATTCTGCCAGGGATGTTGACGAATTTCTTTGCTGGGGGACAGCGGGTATTTTTGGTAATGCAGTTGGGGGACGACGAGGAGCAATCATTGGTGGAATCGCTCATGGCTTCTTTATTACCTTGTTGCCAGCATTACTAGTAACGATTTTCAATTCAATGGGATTTGTTAGTGCAACAGCGACAGATGTCGATACAGTAGTGGTAGCGCTACTGTACGCTTGGATCTTAAGTCCGATTTTAAAAGCATTCTAATGTGAAAGTAGGGATCATAATGTTTGGTTTTTTGAAAAAGAAAAAAGAGCAACATGAAGTAATACAGACGCTTTCCATCGAAGAAAAAGAAGAACTTCAAACAGCGATCGAACGACTAAAGAAAGATATCGACCAGACAGAAGAAGCAGACCAACGAGCTGTTCTTTTTGAACAAGTAGGACTAAAGCTCGCTGAGTTAGGGGATAACGATCAGGCAATCGAACACCTTGAGAAAAGTTTATCACTGAAGAAAAGTATCAATGATGGGTACAAGAAGTTGATGTCTTTATATAATGCAAAAAGAGCAGAAGCTGCACGAGGTGGGGACGATCAAGGAATTGATCATTATATGGGGAAAATGGACGAGATGCGACAAATTGCTAAACAACTTACGATTACAGGGAATAAATAAGAATAAAGGTGGCTATAAAAAAATGTATACGACATTAAAAGAGGTAACAAAAACAGCAGAAGCTTTGAATTTTACCGTGGGCGCATTCAACACGCATAACTTAGAGATGTTGCCAGAAATGTTACGAGCAGCCAAAGAAATGGGTGCGCCGATCATTATCCAAACAAGTGTGGATACGGCGAAATATATTGGGATGAATGTCTTAGTCAATGTAGTGAAAACGATCTCTGAAGAAGAAATGGTGGACGCTGTTCTTCATCTGGATCATGCGCGTGATTTCTCTGATATCAAGCAAGCAATCGATAGCGGTTATACTTCAGTAATGTATGATGGTTCCCATCTACCTTTTAAAGAAAATATCTTGAAAACAAAAGCAGTCGTTGAATACGCCCATGCTCGTGGTGTCTCAGTAGAAGGGGAGCTAGGAACAATTGGTGGGACGGAAGAAGGAATCCATGTGGCAGAAGATGATAAAGTGTATACGAAACCCGAAGATGCGGTAGAATTCGTAGCAGCAACTGGAGTAGACGCATTAGCAATTGCTATTGGAACCAACCATGGGCAATTCAAATCAAAAACAGAAGTCAATCTACCACTCCTGAAAGAAATCGACGCAGTAGTCGATGTTCCCTTGGTCATCCACGGCGGTACTGGAGTGAAAGAGGAAGATTATCCAGAGTTGATCAACCACGGAATCCGCAAATTCAATGTTGGGACAGAGCTACTTGTCAACTGGACGAAAACAGCAAAAGAAAGCTTTGGGGAAACAGAAGTCAGCCGATCATTACGCCACAACGTGATTCCAGCCAACGAAGCAGTAAAGGCAATCATCAAACATAAAATCGGCCTGTTTTTGAACACAGGAAGTGAGATCTATGCAGGAAAGAGCTAAAATGAAAAAATATTTGTTTCTTTTGGCAGGAAGTCCTGGGACAGGAAAAACTTATTTGATGGAACGTCTATTCGAACGGTTTCCAACGATGTATCGTCTTACCTTAGATGAAGTCAAAGAGTATTACGCTGAATCAATTGGATTCGATAATTTAGCTGAACGAGCAGAGCAAGAAAAAAACAAGGTGTATCCATTCTTTTATCAAGCGTTGGAACTGTACATGGAAGCAGGGAAGAAAGTGATTGTTTCAGAATATCCTTTCAGTGACAAACAAAAAGGACCATTAGGAGCGTTATCAAAAAAATATGGATATGAAGTGATCACGATTCGCTTGCACGCAGACTTTGATGTACTATGGCAACGACGTTATAAAAGAGATCGTGATCCTGAACGTCATTTGAGTTATATTATGGACCATTATCATTATGGGGATACGTTGGACGATCGATCGTTAGGAACCAATCATATCACCAAAGAAGAATTTAGATCTGTTATAAATGATCGAAAGTATGAACACTTTGAACTTGGAACGCTTTATACATTCGATGTGACTGATTTCACCAAAGTGGATTATACGCCACTGTTAAACGAGTTAGAGTGGCGAGTGGCGAATGACCAATAAAAATTAATATCTAGTTGATTGATTCAAGTTTTAAAATGAATCGTAAAAAGTAAAAGCCTATCCTCCTATTTATCAAGAGATAGGCTTTTTTATTTTCATTACTGGATTTCCGTGCCATATGTCAAAGCGACTCTTTGGTGGATAACCAATCTGATAATTCCTTTAAGACTGTTTGGACTTGGGGGTCGTTTGTTTGTTTCAAAAAATCATGTTCTAGATCATAAACAGGTTTGAATCGACTATTCGGGATCTGTTTACTTATCCTTTTACTTGAAGCAAAAGGTACTTCTTGGTCTGAGGTGCTGGCGGTACTATAGCAAGGAGGAAAAACTGCAAGTTCTTTTTCACGAATGGCATAATCCGACCAACCCAGTGATTTCGGTAAGCGATAGTAATCGGCTAAGATTCCTTGTTGTCGTCCATAGTAATAAAGTAAGGCGCGACTCATCAGTGGATCATCTGCCGTGGGTGTTTGTTGATCAATGCCTATCAGCATTTCTTCTGTTAATGTGTGTGTGGTGGGAGTGGTTTGTTTCTTCAGAAATTCAAAATCAGCATAGCCATAAAAGTTGATTAGGAAATTGGGTGAAAGCCCTCGATCCACACGCAAATATTTGGTTAGGTGGAACATCAAATAACTTCCGGCAGAACGCCCGCAAATACCAAAGGGGTGTTCATGGATGATTGTCTTTTTTAAGGCATCAAAGCTTTCATTTAGTTTTGCAATGATTTCTGTTACAGATGTATTTGGTGCCAACAGGTAATCAAGAGCTAGCAGAGTGTAGCCATGAGCTAAAAAGAGATCTTTTAGCCTATTGGGTATGTCACCTTTTGATCCGTAAATCAATCCGCCACCATGCAAATAAAGGATATATTTCGGTGTATCACTCTGAGCAGGATAAATGGTTACTGTAATGTCATCGAGTAGTTGTTTGGTTTCTTTCATTTGCCTGTCTCCTCATTTTGATAATATAGGCGCCAATCTCATGATTGATCATTTGTAACGGATTTGTTAAATCAATTGATAGATAATCGGAAATTTTGTGGAGACGATAACGAATCGTTTTAGCATGTAAAAACATTGCTTCTGCTGTTTGTTTGTAGTTCCGATTGTGTTGTAAAAAACAATAAAAAGTTTCAAATAAGTCATAGTCTGTTTGAGCCAACTGCGCCAATTTTAGAGGGATTGCTTCTTGTAATGTTGCTATCTGATTTTCTCGAATAAAATGTTTGAATATGCCGATATCTTCGGATGTCACAACAGGACCATTGTAAAATGAGGTATTGAAATTCAAAATATCCAAACATTCAAACAACAATTCCTTGATTTCCTGTCGTGGTTTTGCTTGGCTGATGGCAAATGTTACTTGTTCATTTTCTGCAAGTATTTCTACCATCAGACGTGAAATCTGATCTTTAGTGATAGGCCCTTCCGATTGAGCAAAGTTGAATAAAACAGCTGAATATTGATGTTGGTCAAAGAAAATCGCCTCTTTTTTCAGTGTCCGTAAAAGTGTAAGGATGCGATTTTTCATTAATTGCGTTTGCATCTCTTTAGTTGAAAAGACGATTGTCTGGTAAGTATCTTTTGACTGCATATGCGCTTCTTGTAGCAAGCTATCTAGTTCTTCAGGATTTCGTGGTGTATTTTGTAAAATCGCATCAGCTAAATTATTTAAACGGGTATAGCGTTCTTTTTTCAATAGGCTTTCTGTATTGAATTTTTCTTGCAAGGCGTCAATGGCATTTTCGATAATGACTAGGTCCGTTTCTTTGATTTGTTGGTTGTTCAGATAAACAAGCAATAAGCAATTGAGAGAATAGTTATTGAAAATCGCAATCTCTAATGCATAGCGTTTTTTCGAGTCTGTTTGAGCATAAAGTGTCAGTAAAGAATAATCGTTTTTCATGAAATCTGTTTGTGGCAGCGATTCACGTGAGAGTACGATGGCATCGGTTGGAATCCTCCCTTCGCAAATTTCGATTTCTTTATCAAGCAATTTTAAGGAAAAAGGAAGTTCGATGATTTGATAAAACTCTTGCATGATCGTTTCTAAAGAAGAAAACTGTTTTTCTAGACGGTTGAATCTTTGGCGTGCTTCATAGTAGGTTCGTAAAGTATGGGCATGTGCATTGAGTAACGGCTCATAAATCGTTAATAGAATTTTTTCATAGCTGATCTCTTGACTGATTTTGATCAATGGGATTTCATATTTGAAGCATAACTCAATAAACCATTCGGGGATCACCTTGATAAAACGATCGGTTTTTAATACAAGACCGCTGATCCCGATTTGACACATCTTGATGAAAAAATCTTCCAGTTCTTTTTCTGACAAGTCGTTCAATGCATAAAACGAGGTCAGGATCAGCTGATTTTGTTTGCTCCAATTTTCGATATCAATGGCTTCTAAGACCATTGCAGTTTCGACTTCATTATCTAAACCGATCTCATTCGTTAGAATCTTCCCTTTTTTTAGTTCACCTAGCAATAATAACTCCCTTAATTTCATCATATTCTCCTTTTTTCCTTTTATGGATAAAAAGTATAGCATTCTTTTAGAAATACGTCCGATGAAAACACTTTCTTAATCTTCTACAATGACAGTGTAAGAATGAATAAGGAGGGGCATTATGTTAGAAACGGTTGTTTTACCAAATAATTATCAAGATTCCATCAACTTGATGCTATTGACTAATCAAATCAATTCGCTTGAGGAAGTCAACATGAGCCAGATCATGATGGGAACGGATGCGAATAAAGATATTTTGAATAACACGTCACTTTTAACAGAAAAGGCACAAACTGCGTCTGCGAACGATCTAATGATCGTGGTAGAAAGTGAGGATGAATCAATCATGGAAAAGGTACTGCCAATGATTGATGATTTTTTAGCGGATCTATCAGCAAAAGAGACAGCGCAACCGAATAAATCAGTGACCACGTGGAAAGAAGCATTGAAACAATTACCAGATGCCAATGTCGCTTTGTTTAGTATTCCGGGGGAATACGGCGCAACAGAAATGGCACGTGCGTTGAAGCATAATCTGCATGTTTTTTCATTTACGGATAATATTGCGATCGAAGATGAAGTCCGTCTGAAAAAACTAGCGCATGAAAAAGGGTTACTGATGATGGGCCCAGATTGTGGGACAGGTATTTTATCGAGTATTCCAATTGCTTTTACAAATGTTGTCGCACCTGGAAATATTGGTGTAGTTGGTGCATCTGGTACGGGTATCCAAGAAGTGACGACAATCATTGATCGTCTAGGTGGAGGTGTGGTTCATGCCATCGGTACCGGTGGTCGTGATCTGAGCGACAAGGTGGGAGCAATAACGGTCAAAGATGCGATCGTGGCACTTGAAAACCATGAACCAACAGATGTGATCTGTGTGATTTCTAAACCACCTGCAAAAGAGGTACGTGACGAAGTAGTGCAATTATTGCAGAGTATTTCAAAACCAGTCGTCGCTATATTTTTAGGAGAAAAACCAACGAATCATGAAGGGAAAGTCTATCTGGCACATACGTTAGAGGAAACTGCCCGTATCGCTGTAGATTTAGCAAACGAAGCAACAGTGAAAAAAAATTACTTTGAAGCACTAGAACAGCCGGATGTCTTGACGCTTGCTAAAGAAAAAGTCGTCAAAGGGCTATATTCTGGAGGAACGCTCGCAGCTGAAGCAGGCATGCTGATTTCAGAAGCATTAAATTTAGGTGGTCTGGTCAAAGAAGATGGGTATATCTTGAAATCTCAAGGGTATGAAGTGATTGATTTAGGAGATGATCGTTATACACAAGGTAAACCACACCCAATGATCGATCCGGAAGTCCGGATCCATAAAATAGAAGAGTATGCCAAGGAAGAAGAAACTGGCGTTATCTTATTTGATATTGTTTTAGGATATGGTGCACATGAAGACATGGTGGGTGCGTTGTTACCAACGATCCAATCTGCGCAGTCAGAAGCGGAAAAAGCAGGACGTGAACTTTATTTCGTGGCGACAGTGTGTGGGACGAAGAATGATCCACAAGACTACCAAAAATCAGTGGAACGCTTGAAAGAAGCAGGTGTTTTTGTCGCAGAGAGTAATGCTAAAGCGGTTCAACTGGCATTGTTGTTAAAAGGCATCAGATTGTCTGAAGCAGATAAAGAAGTCTTAGCATATGATGGAAAAACAGTTGCTGTACCACAACCGAGTGAGCAAGTCATGGAGTTATTGACGACGAAACCGCGTGTAGTGAATGTCGGTTTGAAAAGCTTCAACGAATCGATTGTCACCTATGGTGGACAAACAGTCCAGTTGGATTGGCGGCCTCGCGCGAGCGGTAACAAGAAAATGATCAAAATTTTAGATGCGTTGGAAGAGCATCAGGAGCAAATTGACGAAGAAAATCAAAAAGTGACAGAAAAAATCAAGAACGCACAGCCGTTTCTGGTTGATGTGGTCCCTGCAAAAACGGTGATTCCTGAATTAAATGATCCAAAGCAAAAAACACTATTGCATGCAGGCCCGCCAATCACTTGGGAGGCGATGACCGGACCGATGCGAGGCGCGTGTCTAGGTGCAGCGTTATTCGAACGTTGGGCAGAAAACGAAGAAGAAGCATTAGCACTTTTTGAAGCAAATGACGTGCGATTCATTCCTTGTCATCATGTACAAGCAGTAGGACCGATGGGAGGGATCACTTCTGGTAATATGCCGGTCTTCATTGTTGAAAACCGGAAAGAAGGCAATCAAGCCTTCTGTATCTTGAATGAAGGTATCGGTAAGGTATTACGTTTTGGTGCGTATTCCCAAGAAGTCGTTGATCGCTTAGATTGGATCAAAGAAGTACTAGGACCAACAATCCATCAAGCATTGGCATTCACCGAGGAAGGATTGAATCTAAATGTTTTGATCGCCCGGTCGATTACGATGGGGGATGAATTCCATCAAAGAAATATTGCTGCTTCTTTGAATTTCCTGAAAGAAATCGCGCCATTGATCATTCAAACGGAGATTCCTGAAGAACAAAAATATGATGTAATCAAGTTCTTAGCAGATACGGATCAATTTTTCTTGAATATCATGATGGCTACGGGAAAAGCAATCGTCGATGGTGCGCGCCAAGGGACTAAAGGAACAATCGTGACAACGATGACACGTAATGGTGTTGATTTTGGTGTTCGAATCGCAGAAACAGGCGATACATGGCATCTAGCACCTGTAAATACACCAAAGGGCTTGTACTTTACAGGATTCAATGAAGAAGATGGTAATCCCGATATTGGCGATAGTGCGATCACTGAAACTGTCGGTGTAGGTGGAATGGCCATGGTGGCAGCACCAGGTGTGACCCGTTTTGTTGGCGCAGGTGGTTTTGAAGATGCGTTAGCAACCTCAAATGAAATGGCGAAGATCTGCGAAGGGCACAACCCAACGTTTTCGATACCAACTTGGGATTTTCAAGGAACTTGCTTAGGAATCGATATTCGCAAAGTGGTGGAAACAGGAATCACTCCTGTTATAAATACTGGGATCGCGCACAAAAATGCTGGAGTGGGGCAAATTGGCGCAGGTACAGTTCGGGCACCACTCGCTTGTTTTGAGCAAGCCTTAGAGGCCTATGCTAAGGAGCTAGGGATCAACGTTGAGTAATCAAGAAATTCAATTGAGCGAGTATTTATCTCCACTTTTGCAATTTGGAAAAATAGGTGTGATCCACAGCGTATTTGAGCATTCCTTTAATGTTGAAATCAAGCAACAATTGATCAATATCGCCTGTTTTCATGACTATCTATCTAGTTTTGGTATCAATCTTCCTGAAGATCGATTTAACACACTTGCTCCGGCTCTTCAAACAGGAAATCGTGTGAAAATAAATGATGATGTATTGACGATTTACAGTATTTCAAGTGTCAGACAAGTGACATTAAAACCGTGTCGGCTGGTTCCTCTCAACGTCTTCACGTTAGGTCTATCAAAAAAACAACTACTTTTATTGAAACCATTTTTGGCTGAAAAAAACTGGCAGACAAAAATCGGGTTACCGTTAGATAAACGTGCATCCACGCTGTTTGCTCGAATGGCACAGCCAAACAGAGAGTGGACGACAACTGAATGGCAAGAAGTCGTTGGTTATCTTTTAGGCAGAGGCAAAGGGTTGACGCCTAGTGGTGATGACCTATTGATGGGTTATCAGCTTGTTTTAGGGACTGTTTCAGATCCCAGAGGAATCGCGCTCGCGGTTGCTCTGGGAGAAGCCCAAACGGCAACGACTGCAATCAGCCAAGCATATCTAACTTGTGCGACAAAGGGGTACGCCAATTCACTAGTGTATCAATTATTTTCAGACTTAGTACAAAATCAAGAGGAGAAAATAGAAGAACAGTTAGAGAAAATCACGAGAATTGGTCATTCTTCGGGAAAGGATCTAGCTTTTGGTATTTGGTTGGCGCTACAAGCAATCGGAGGAGAAGAAAGTGAGGGTGAAACATGGAAGCGAGTAAACAAAAACAAGCAGTAAGAGTCAGTGATACTTACTGGATCAAAGTAGTAGCAATCTTTTTTATTGGTTGGATCTTGATGTATGCCACACGAACGATTTTCAACCCGATCATGGGGTGGTCGGGGAAGAATTCGGTTTAAGCAATACGCAATTAGGCTTAGCAAATAGTATCTTCTTTCTGACATATGCCATCGCTCAGATTCCTTTTGGGATCGTCGGAGACAAAATTGGACGAAAGTTAGTCATTACGGTAGGATTTTTACTTTTGGCAGTAGCGACATATTTCACCGGATTAGCCACGACGTTTATTTTATTCTTAGTGATTCGTGCCATCGCTGGTATCGGGCAAGGTGCTTACTACGGTCCACAGTTTGCCTTGTCGACAGAAGCGATTCCAAAGAGTAAACGGACGATTGGAAATGCCATCATTAATAGTGGTATGGCATTTGGAACATCAGGCGGTTATCTTCTATCAAGTAAATTGGTCTTAGAAAACGGGGATGATTGGAGTAAACCTTTTTATCTTATGGCGATCCCTACATTGATTGTCGGCATATTGTTTTATGTGTTTTTGAAAGAAAAAGTGATCCGTCCGGGTGAAGAAGCAGAAGTGGAAGAAGGGCCAAAAGAAAAAATTTCTTTAAAACAGATTTTTACAAATCGTAACTTAGTAGCAGCCTTTATCTTATGTTTTACCAGCATTTATGCTAATTTTGTGATTCTTACTTGGTTGCCGCAGTTTTTGATTGCAGAACGTGGATTTACTGGAGCGAGTGTTGGCTTTATTTCTTCTTTAGTTCCTTGGGCATCGATACCAGGCGCCTTACTCTTTGCACGGATCAACGATAAAACAGGAGCGACGAAGAAACTAGTCTTTGTTTTGGTTCCATTAGCCATCGTTTCAGTTTTTGCTATCGCTTTTGTAACCAATCGTACCTTATTGATCACAGTGCTGATCCTTTATGGATTGACTGGGAAATTAGCACTTGACCCGATCATGGTGACGTTTGTCACGAAACATGCACCAAGAGCAGCCTTAGGAACGACGTTAAGTGCGTATAATTTTATCGGGATGTCAGGCTCGATTTTAGCGCCTTACGTTACTGGTTATTTAGCAGATACTTCAGGTTCGATGCAAGTTGGTTTTTACCTCTCTTGTGTCTTGTTGATCATCGGGTTGATTCTCTTTGCCCTATTGGCAAAAGAGGATCGTACACAAACGCTGAAGTAATAGAAAGAGGTGTAGGAAAGACATGGGATTAAATGTGATTGCTTTAGGTGGGAATGCGATTTTAGAAACTGATCCAACTGATAAAGGACAAAAAGCCGTAGTCGAACAGGCGACTGAAGCTATCGCAGCTTTTGTTGAACAAGGAGAACAAGTCATTCTTTGTCATGGCAATGGTCCGCAGGTTGGCAATTTATTATTGCAGCAACAAGCAGGAATAAGCGAAAAAAATCCTCCAATGAGCTTGGATACATGTGTGGCAATGACGCAAGGAAGTATTGGCTATTGGTTACAACAAGCGTTAACCAATGCGTTTACGCAACATGGGATCAACCAACCGGTCGTCTCCATCGTGACACAAGTGCTAGTTGATCCGAATGATCCATCGTTTCAGAAGCCAACGAAACCGATTGGACCATTTTATACAGAAGAGGAAGCAAAGGATTTGGCACAAAAGAATGGTGGGACATACGTGGAAGATGCAGGACGTGGCTACCGTAAAGTCGTTGCATCTCCTCAACCAAAAGAAATTGTGGAAAAAGAAGCGCTCCAAGCATTAGTGGCAGCTAATGTTGTCACGATTTGTGCAGGTGGAGGTGGTATCCCAGTGATCGAGTCATCTGGGATTTATCAAGGCGTGGAAGCAGTCAATGATAAAGATTTCTCAGCAGCCGTATTGGCAGACGCTGTGGGTGCCGATCGTTTGATCATTTTAACTGGTGTCGAGCATATCTATATCAACTATGGAAAACCAGAAGAACAAGCTTTACGGACGATGACTCCCGAAGAAGCAAAAGAATACGTAGCTGGTGGTCATTTTGCAGCTGGAAGTATGTTGCCAAAAGTAGAGGCAGCGGTCCGTTTTGTTGCAAGGGATCCAAAACGTCAAGCAGTCATTACTTCAATTGAAAAATTGAACCATTTGACTGAAGGTGCGGGAACAGTGATTCAACAAACGGGGTAACGAGTGATGAAAAAAAATGCCATGATCATTCAAATTAGCCTTGCATTGGCTTTAGGTATTCTGGTTGGGATGTTCTGGCCAATAAGTGCGTCTGTGTTAAAACCGCTTGGCGAAGTATTTTTACGACTGATGCAGATGGCGATTCCATTATTGATTCTTGGTCAGATCATTCAAGCTTTAGGTAGTATTGATTTGAAGGAATTAGCAAGTATTGGGACACGCACCTTGCTCATCTTTGGGATTTCCTCCTTATTGGCAGCTTTATGGGGTGTGTTATTGGCTGTTTTGTTTACGCCTGGATCTGGCATGGAACATATAGAGCGATTAAGTCCTACGATTGAGGCGCAAGAGCTGTCGATCCAAGAAACGTTTCTCCAGTTTGTGCCTAAAAATATTTTTGAATCCCTTACGCAAGGTTCGATTATCCAAATCATTGTTTTCGCGATTTTTTTCGGCCTAGCCTTGAATCATTATGGACAAAAACAGCCCCAATCGAAGTTGTTTCAACTAATCATTGATTTTAACGAAGTGATTATCCAAGTCATCAAGTATGTGATGCATTTTGCCCCTATTGGGATATTTGCCTTGGTGAGTAGCAGTATCAGTCAATTAGGGGCACAAGTCATTCTGCCAATGGTGAAATATCTACTGGTGTATAGCTTAGCTACAGTATTGTTCTTACTGGGATGGTTAGTTGTTGTCAGTATATACGGCCGATTACATCCGTTAAAATTGATTATGAATATGAAGAATATGTCGATCATGGCACTTGCAACGACTTCTTCAGCCATCACTTTACCAATCGAATTAGAAGAAGCACAACATAAATTAGGGTTGAGTAAGCGAATCAGTCACTTAGTCTTACCATTAGGAATGTCATTGAACAGTAATGGCTCAGCCATGCACATGGCACTGACGGTGATCACGATCGCCCAGATGTACCAAGTAGAGTTTCGATGGACGACCATGGTCTATCTTGCAATTTTAGCCACTTTTATTTCTTTAGCCAATGCGGTAGTTCCTGGTGCGGGGCTCGTTTCTTTAGCCATCATCGTGCCGCAAATGGGGTTACCTATTGAAAGTATTGCCATTTTTGGCGGTGTCGAATGGTCGGTGGGGATGTTGCGTACGATTTTGAATGTCAATTCTGATGTGTATTCAGCGATCCTAGTGGCGAAATCAGTCGATGAAATCGATTATGAGATTTTTAGCCGTAGCTAAATGAATGAAAAGAAAGGGGTTGCAATCAAAAGAAATACTTGTTATAGTAAGTGTAAATAAAACAGGCATGTGACTGGTAAAGCAGGCAGGACCTAAAGAAAGACACACAAAGAATCCTTTGTTGTTATTTCTTATGGTCTTGCCTGCTTTTTTCTTTTTTGTCTGCGCAGCGAAAAAGAAAAACGAAAGAAGGGGTGGAAAAAATGGATTATCAAACTTTAGCAAAGCATATTTTACAATTCGTTGGCGGAAAAGAAAATATCATTCATTTGGAACATTGTTCAACTAGACTTCGTTTTACGTTGAAAGATGTCAAACAAACAAATCGTGAAGAGTTAGAACGCTTAGATGGGGTCATCGGTGTTCGTAGCAATGCTCAATTCCAAGTAATCATTGGGAATGAAGTAGTGGAAGTGTATGACGAATTGGCCAAACTGATCGGAGAAATTTCTGCAGATCAGAACATAAATAAAGAAAAGAAACCTGTTGGAACAATTTTACTTGATTTTATCATTTCAGTTTTTCAACCGTTGATTCCCGCGATTGCAGGTGGCGGTGTCTTAAAATCACTTTTACTGCTCTTATCTTTATTGGGTGTCATGGATGCAAACTCATCTACTTACCTGCTATTGAATTTGATCGGAGGAGCACCTCTTTATTTCTTACCGATTTTAGTTGCGATGACGACGGCAAGAAAGCTAAAAGTCAATGAAATCGTAGCTGTTTCAGCAGTGAGTGCCTTGCTTTTACCAGAAATGGCAACCCTTCTAGCAGACGGAACCTCCTTTCTAGGGTTCTCAATTGAAAATATTGCGTATGCTTCTCAAGTTTTCCCAGCAATCTTAACGGTGTTGTTTTACAGTATCGTCGAAAAATATGTCACGAAAATCTCTCCGAAGCCGATTCGTATTTTCTTTGTACCGATGGTTGCTTTATTAGTGACTGTCCCAGTTGCACTGCTGATTTTAGGACCGTTAGGCTATAACGTTGGTGGCGCATTCTCATATTTGATCGTCGAGTTATATCAACGATTAGGCTGGTTAGCGACAGGCTTACTTGCCGCAGTTCTACCATTGATGGTCGTTACTGGTATGCACAAAGCAATGATTCCTTATGCTGTTTCTTCAATGGGAGAGTTAGGAAAAGAGATGCTCTATTTACCGGCTTCTTTGGCACATAATATCGCTGAATCTGGTGCATGTTTTGCCGTAAGTTTAAAGACAAAAAATATGAAATTGCGACAAACAGCGATTTCTGCAGGAATCTCAGCTTTATTTGGTATCACTGAACCCGCATTATATGGGGTCACGATCTTACACAAACGGGTATTGAGTATCGTGATGGTTTCTAGTTTCATCGGCGGGATATTTGCCGGGATCATGGCTTTAGAAGCTTTCGCATTGGTTGGACCAGGGATTGCGAGTATCACGATGTTTGCTAGTGCAGATCAACCGATGAACCTTGTCTGGGCATTTGTCTGTACAGCCCTTTCTTTTGTCGTGTCGTTTGTAGGTGGCTTGGTATTTTTTAAAGATCAAGAAGAAGCAACTTCACAAGAAGAAAACGAGAGTCGTAGGGTAGGAACTTGGGGTATCGTGAGCCCAGTCAAAGGTCAAGTGATTCCTCTTGAAACAGTACCAGATGATGTCTTTTCTAGTGGGATGGTTGGCGAAGGTGTCGGAGTCATTCCAGAAGAAGGTATTGTTTTTTCTCCTGAAGAAGCACAAGTGACCATGCTATTTGAGACAGGTCATGCAATCGGTTTACGAACGGTGAGCGGAGTAGAATTACTGATTCATGTAGGGATCGATACAGTCAAGTTACAAGGTGAAGGCTTCCAGGCTTTTGTTAAAGAAGGTCAGATGGTACAACCAGGTGAGCGTTTGCTTGCGTTTGATATTGAAAAAATCAAACAAGCAGGATTTGATCCAGTCGTTGTGGTGGTCGTGACCAATCAGAAGGAGTATCACATTGATCGTCAAGTAGAAAATCAATCAGTGACACCCGAAACTGAGTTATTGATGATTTCTGCTTTAGTAAAATGAAAAAATGAAAGTGAGGAATAGAAAAATGGATACAACACAAACAGGTTTTCCCGAAGGATTTCTATGGGGAGGTGCAATTGCAGCAAACCAAGTAGAAGGAGCATGGAATATTGGTGGAAAAGGGCTATCTGTGGCCGATGTTGCAACCTACAAACCCGATGTAGACAACAAAGATTACGCAGCCCATGTAGGTGTGACGATCAAAAAAGTAGAAGAAGCAATAGCTGACCCTACAGACAAGTGGTTCCCTAAACGACGAGGGGTCGATTTCTATCATCGTTACAAAGAGGATTTAGCGTTATTTGCGGAAATGGGGTTTACTACATTACGTTTGTCGATTGCTTGGTCCCGACTCTTTCCAAATGGGGATGAAAAGACAGCTAATCCTGAAGGTGTCTCATTTTACAAAGAAGTTTTTAAAGAAATGAAGCGCTTAGGAATCGAACCGATTGTGACCTTATCTCATTATGAGATGCCACTAGCATTAGCGATGAAAGGCAACGGTTGGATTCAACGCAGTGTGGTGGATGACTTTGTTCGATTTGCAGATACTTGTTTTGACGAATTTGGGGAGTATGTTCATTACTGGTTGACGTTCAATGAAGTGGATAGTATTTTTAGACATCCATTTACGACTGCCGGGATTTTGACTGATAGGATCGAACCAGACAAAATCGAAGCGGTTATCTATCAAGCGTTACATCATCAATTTGTGGCAGGGGCTTTAGCAACGAAACATTGCCATGAAAAGATCCCTGGTAGCCAAGTTGGTTGTATGTTGACGAAATTGATGACCTATCCGTTGACGAGTCGACCAGAAGATGTGGAACGAACATTAAAAAAGAATATGAACAATCATTTTTATGCGGATGTTCAAGTCAAAGGTACGTATCCGCCACTCGTATTGAAAGACTTAGCCAACCGTCATATCACAATCGATATGTTACCAGGCGACAAGGAATTATTGAAAGAACATACGGCAGATTTCTTATCGTTTAGTTATTATATGTCGATGTGTGAATCCGCAGATCCAAAGGCAGAGCGGACACCGGGGAATACCGTTTTGGGTGTTAAAAATCCTTATTTAGAAGCGACAGATTGGGGATGGCAAATTGATCCTTTAGGCTTGAAAATTTCTTTACTAGAATTATATGACCGTTATCAAGTACCCTTGATGATTGTTGAAAATGGCATGGGAGCCTTTGATGAAGTTATTGACGATGAAATCCATGATCCCTATCGAATCGCCTATTTTACTGCACATTTCAAAGCGATGAAAGCAGCCATCGATGAAGGGGTTGATTTGATTGGGTATACAAGTTGGGGACCTATTGATTTAGTCAGTGCCGGAACCTCTCAAATGTCAAAACGTTACGGATTCATTTATGTAGATGCGGATGATGAAGGAAATGGAAGTTATGATCGCTTGCGTAAAGATTCATTTTACTGGTATAAAGAAGTTATTAGAACGAACGGTCGATCCATCGAGTGAAGGAACTGTTCGATGCGCTTAAGGAGTAACCTTGAGCGAAGGAGGATATCATGAGGAAAATACTAAAGGTGCTTAACTCCAGTGTGGTATTGATCGACAGCAATCAGCAAAAAATGATTGCTTTAGGAAAAGGGATCGGTTTTGGTAAAAAGCCCGGTGAGATCATCTCGGATGATTCGATTGATGAAATCTATCTGCCCTATGATGAAGGCAAAGCTATGCAATTATTGGATTTGATCAAAGAGGTTCCTTTAACCTATTTTGAATTAACGAAAGCAATGGTCTCCAGTATGGAAAAACGACTAGGGAAACGGTTAAACTCTAGTATTTATTTAACATTACCTGATCATTTACATTTTTCAGTTGAACGTATGGCTAAAGGAATCATCATCACCAACCGGTTATATTGGGAGATCAAGAATTACTATCCGGAAGAATACCAAGCAGCGGAGCAAGCGCTAACGATCTTCAATGAAAAATCTGATGTCGAGTTACCCAATGAAGAAGCGGCAAATATTGCCTTTCATGTCATTAATTCATTGTCCCAAGAAAGTCAGGGAAACGATAGTATGAAACAAGCGAAAATGATTGGTGGTATCGTCAACTTAGTAAAATATTCGATTCGAATCGACATTGCTCCAGACTCGATCCATTATAGTCGTTTTATTACTCATGTTCGTTTTTTCGTTGAACGGTTATTTGCGAATAAGATGCTGGATGGACAAGATGATGGGCTATATCAGCAAATGTGTACCTTGTATCCATTGGCGATGGAAAACGCAGATAAAGTAAGGCAATATATCCAGAAAATGATCCAACAGGAAATCACGAAAGAGGAAGTTACCTATCTAGGTGTGCATATCAATCGATTGATGCGGCATCCTGATTGAAAAAAATAGACAAGATTGCGTAATGAATAGCAGCAAACCAGTGATCCTTTCTGGCAGCTGCTTTTTTTGTAACAAATAGGAGGAATAGGATTTTTTAGCGAAATATATATTTATAAAGTACCAGATAACCTGTTTTTTGGATAGGATCGTGTGATGGTTCACAATTGTATCTGATTTGTTATATAACGTAGTAGATTTAAAAAATTAACAAAAATAATCGAGGTTATATTAAAAAAACGAGCTGTTTTTAGTGTATAATACTCCTTAGTGTCGTACGACAACCCATCTACTAGGGCTTAAAATGGATAGATAGCGCTTACGTTTGTGAGTAATCAATCAGGCTATTTGAAATAAATCAAAGGAAATGGGAAAATGAGTCAAGTAAAATAGTTTTTCAAGCGATTGATCATTCATAACTAGCGGACATTGTGAATGATTGAATGATCGTGAGGGGAATTATTTGCTTATTCGTCGTATAACTAAATTAAAGGGGGAGAACAAAGAAATGAAGATAGCAATTGCTGGTGCAGGTGCAATGGGGAGTCGCTTTGGACTCATGTTACAAAAAGGTGGAAATGACGTGACATTGATCGATGGTTGGAAAGACCATGTAGAAGCAATCAAAGAAAACGGATTGAAAGCTAACTTTAACGGTGAGGACATCGTTGTCGATATCCCAGTCGTTCTTCAATCAGAAATCAATGACGCAGAAAAAGTTGATTTGATCGTCTTATTCACAAAAGCAATGCAACTAGAAAAAATGTTGGAAGATATTCGTCCAATGATCAAAGAGGAGACAAAAGTCCTTTGTTTATTGAATGGAATCGGCCATGAAGATATTATTGAAAAATTTGTACCAATGAAAAATATTTTTATTGGTAATACAATGTGGACGGCAGGCCTAGAAGGTCCTGGACGTGTGAAATTATTCGGTAGTGGTTCAGTAGAACTACAAAACTTAGGAGACGGACAAGAAGAAGCTGCGAAAGAATTGGCAGAAGCTTTAGCTGAATCTGGTTTGAATGCGAAGTATTCAAGTAATATCCATTACTCGATCTATCGTAAAGCTTGTGTCAATGGCACGATGAACGGCTTATGTACGATTTTAGACGTGAATATGGCAGGACTTGGTCGTACTTCTACGGCTCATGATATGGTTGTTGCTATCGTAAATGAATTTGGTCAAGTAGCAAAAGCAGAAAATATTGATTTAGATGTGGCAGAAGCAGTCGCACACTGTGAAACTTGTTTTGATCCTGAGACGATCGGTATGCATTTCCCATCGATGCATCAAGATTTGATCAAAAACAACCGATTGACAGAAATCGACTATATCAACGGTGCGATTTCACGTAAAGGAAAGAAATACGGGATCGCTACGCCTTACTGTGACTTTTTGACAGCGCTCGTGCATGCAAAAGAACAGATTCTAGAGGCGAAATAGGAGGAACAAATAAATGGATACGACGAATAAATTGACGCCAAGAATTTTTTTGAACAAAGTATTAGCTGGAACAGCAACAGGGATCATCGTAGGTCTGATTCCAAATGCTGTTTTAGGAGCTATTTTAAAGTATTTCAGTGAATATCCTGTTGCTGTGACGATCGCACAACTAGCGGTGATCTTCCAATTAGCGACACCGTTGATCATTGGTGGTTTGATCGGGTTACAATTTGGGTTTAATCCGATGCAAATGATGGTAGTAGCTGGTGCTGCATTTGTCGGCTCTGGTGTTGTCCGCTTTATGCCAGACCTTGGTGAAGCAGGGGTATATGTAGGGGCAGGTACAGGAGATATCATCAATACGATGATCACTGCAGCGATTGCTGTTGGTCTGATCCTATTGATCGGTGACCGCTTTGGCTCAGTCGCAATCGTATTAACACCAATCGTAGTCGGTGTGGGCGCAGGTCTTATTGGGTTTTATTTATTCCCTTATGTGACAGCGATCACCTCTGCAATTGGTGAAGGTATCAATAACTTTACGACATTGCAACCTATTTTGATGTCTATTTTGATCGGCTGTTCATTTGCCTTTTTGATCATTTCACCGATTTCAACCGTTGCAATTGGTTTAGCGATCCAATTGGATGGAATTTCTGCAGGAGCTGCTGCTATGGGTGTTGCTGCCACAACATTTGTGTTGATCGTCAATTCTTGGCGTGTCAATAAATCAGGTGTCACGATCGCGATTGCTTTAGGTGCGATGAAGATGATGATGCCGAACTTATTCCGTAAACCGATCATCTTGCTTCCATGTTTAGTCAGTGCGGTTATCACAGCGATACCTGTCGCACTTTTCTCTGTATCAGGAACACCAGCTTCTGCGGGCTTTGGGATCGTAGGTTTAGTTGGCCCTCTTGCTTCATTAGATGCTGGACTAAATATCGTGATGGTGTTGATTTGTTGGTTCGTCGTACCAGTCGCGGCTGCTTTATTTACGCAATTGGTATTTGAAAAAGTCTTGAAACTTTACGACCGAGAAGAAGTCTTCAAATTCTTAGGTTGATCAAAATTATAAAAGAAAAAAACGCAAAACAGAGAAATTTCTGGATTGCGTTTTTTTTTGAGAAGAAGATGGTGTTATCTGCTATACTGACACTAAATGAAAACAATGGATCATTTGATCCAATAGAGGGAGAATACATGAGAAATATAAAATTAACGATCGAATATGATGGAAAAAGATATTCTGGTTGGCAACGACTTGGTAATGATGAAAAAACGATCCAAGGAAAAATCGAAGCGATCATTTCGCAAATGACCGGGGAAACGATTGAGATTATCGGTTCTGGTCGAACAGACGCTGGAACACACGCCAGAGGTCAAGTAGCTAATTTCAAAACAGCTAGTACAATGAGTCGAATGGAGATGCTGGATTTTCTCAATCGTTATTTGCCAAGAGATATTGTGGTCAAAAAAGTGGAAGAAGTACCTGAACGTTTTCATGCTAGATATAATGCAAAAGGGAAAAAATATAGTTACTACGTTTGGAATGCTCCAATTCCAACAGTGTTTGAAAGAAACCATAGTTTTGATTATCCTAAGGCACTTGATTTGGAGAAAATTGAAGAAGCTTGTCGGAAACTAGAAGGAAAACATGATTTTATTGGATTTTCAGCATTGAAAAAAACAAAAAAATCAACAGTACGTACAATTGAAAAATTATCGGTCCAACAAGAAGGTAATATGCTTCATTTTACATTTGTAGGGGATGGTTTTTTGTATAAAATGGTACGGATCTTAATGGGAACGATTTTAGATATTGGTTCAGGTAAAGCTGATTTATCTTTGATCGATACGATTTTTGAAACGAAAGTCAGACAGCAAGCAGGCGAGACAGTTCCCGCCCATGCGCTTTTTCTAGATGAAGTGTATTATTAAGAGACGTTAAATGATTCAAAGAAAATAGGGGAAAAGCAATCTCAGCTTTTTCCTGTTTCCTTGGGTCGGCAGTAGACACTTTGGGAGGGGGAGACCCGATGAAGAAAGAGGAAGAAATCACCACTCTCTACAATTTGATTTTAAACCCAAACACGCGAGACTGGGAGCGACAACAACTAATGACAGCGAAAGAAGCGTTAGCAACTTCTGTTTCTCTAAAAGAGGTACTTGAAAAGTTGGAAGTTTCTTTGCGACCATTGGCTTTACGACAAAATCTAACTCCAGATGTCATGGATTTCTATTTGCAAATGGTCGGCGATCCGTTAGGGGAAGCGCGGTATGATTTTTCTAAACACGAACTGACAGATCCGGCAGTTCAAGAACGAGCAGTGTTTGCTGGCGGTTGTTTTTGGTGTATGGTAGAGCCTTTTGAGAAAAAAGCAGGAATTATTTCTGTGATGTCTGGATATACAGGCGGGCAGTTTGATTCCCCTAATTATGACCAAGTCAGTGGCGGCTATACCGGTCATGTGGAAGCAGTGGAGATCATATTTGATAAGCGATTGATCAGTTATCAAGAGCTAGTCGAGATTTACTGGCAAGTAACGGACCCGACGGATGAATTTGGACAATTCCAAGACCGCGGAGAACAATATCGTCCAATCATTTTTGTTCAAAATGAAGAGCAACAAAAAACTGCTGAAGCGTCGAAACAAGCATTAAGCGCATCAGGTCGCTACAGAAAACCGATAGTTACGGCTATTTTACCAGCGACAGCTTTTTGGCCGGCAGAAAATTACCATCAGCAATTTTATCGGAAGCAACCAAAACGTTACAAAAAAATAAAACAAACTCGTCGTCAATTAGCATTTTTGCAAAAAATGACTACCAATTGGGGGAAAAAAGCGAAGAACTAAAACAAGCAACATAATTTTGGTAGCGTTTTCTGTTGAAGAGATATAAATTTGAAAGTAATCTATGGGGACTTGAAATAGAGATGGCTAAAAAATCTTGGTCAGTAGTCATCTGCTATCCTTGAAAATGAAAAACGGCATTCCAGAAGTAACTCTTTATTTTTTTGGAGTGGAAGACTTCTGTGATAATCATAAAATAAGGAGTGAATGAAATGTATGTAGCTGATAAAACGCGTTATGAAAACATGGAGTATCGTAAAAGCGGTCAATCTGGATTAAAACTGCCTTTACTTTCCTTAGGATTATGGCAAAATTTTGGGGAATATGATCCCATCAGTAATCAGCGGGAAATTTTAAAGGGGGCTTTTGATTTAGGCATCACCCATTTTGATCTAGCCAATAATTATGGTGGACCTGCTGGAGCAGCGGAAACAAACTTTGGACGACTTTTTAAAGAGGATCTCAAACCCTATCGAGATGAACTGATTATCTCTAGTAAAGCAGGCTACTATATGTGGGATGGGCCTTACGGCAATTGGGGGTCTCGTAAGTCGATCATTGCCAGTTGTGACCAGAGTTTGCAACGTATGGGTTTGGACTATGTGGATATTTTCTATCATCATCGTCCAGATCCTGAAACGCCTTTGGAAGAAACCGCAGAGGCATTGATGCAATTAGTTCGACAAGGAAAGGCCCTTTATATCGGTATCTCTAACTACAATGGGGCGGACACACAGAAAATGGCGGAAATTTTACGCAAAAAAGATGCGCCCTTCGTGATCCATCAAATGCGTTACAATCTGTTTTCAAGAGAATTGCTTGAGACGGACTTAGCACCTGTCCTTGCTGAAAATGGACTAGGTGCAATCACGTTTAGTCCATTAGCACAAGGCTTGTTAACGAATCGCTACTTACATGGGATTCCTGAAGATTCACGTGCGCATCGAAAAGAAATCCCTTTTCTTTCAGAAGAACAGATTGCACCGACACTACGTAAAATCACACAGTTACAGGAAGTGGCGGAAGCGAGAGGACAAACATTGGCTCAGATGGCATTGGCGTGGAATGTGCGACAACCATCAGTGACAAGTGTTTTAGTCGGTGCTAGCCGTTTGAGTCAGTTGCAGGAAAGTGTCAAAATGAAAGATAATCTCGTCTTTGCACCAGAAGAACTAGCAACGATCGAAATGATTTTGGCAGAAAATTAACGTGTGAGAAAATCACGTTGAAGTGGATACAACAAAAGCAAGCGTGTCTGGGAGATTAGTCCTCATGCATATTCTAAAACCGAATAAACGGTAGGGACAGAAGTAACCTCTTCGGAAATAAGGCGCCAGCCACGGAAATTTGTAGAACAATTTTAGTGGCTGGCGCCTTATTTATCGAGGCTGAATACTTCTGTTCCGACCTCCTCTTGCTTATGCTATCATATCTTGTGTTTGAGAGGTGATGTAGAGACAGACGGCGTAGCTTGTTTTTCTTCATTTTTACTTGGTACAATAGCTTACCTTCTTGTTCTTCTAAAGTGAAGGTTTTATCGTCTTGCTTTTTTGTTCCTTTTCTATTTGTTTCAAATTCGTTTCCGACGCAGCAGAAAGAGCCTTAACATACAAAATACGTCTATCCTCTCCGGTTTGTATTAAAGATTCGGGGGACGAGTGGCTATCGGTTCCTGTTTTGTTTTCTGACATTATCGCTGTTTCTAGCGTTAGCTCACTTATTTTTTTTGTGAATGGTTCATTTGCGCAACTACTTCTGGACTCAGCCAAAAAATATCTGTAGGAGAATGTGGCTCGTTTCCCAAATGCAAGGTCAGTTCATTGTCATGTACTTTTATAGAATCTCCTGGGATTCCGATGATTCGTTTAATGATTTCATCCGTAGAGGATCGCTGAATAGCGATGATGATATAACGTGTGAGTGCCGAAAACTTGTCTACGATCACAATATTGCCGTTGGCTAAATCGATGTTCCAGTAACTTGTCGAAAGTGATAGCGATGAAGTGAATAAGTAAAAACAACACATAAAAGCAGCCATATTAAGATATATGGCCCTTTCTTTTTTTTGAAGTTGACCATTCGCCCAGATATACAAGAAAACAATCCCCTTTTTTTACTTGAATGGTCCTGTTAGTTATTCCAAACGTTTTTTTGGTTCTTTGACGACCTGTTCAACAAACTCGAGAATAGTCTGATGGGCATTTATTCGCGCATTTTCTAGTTCAAATAGCATGTAGACACAAAAGGTCAATGCAATAGTTAGTAAACTGTTGATGATCAAAAGTTAAAAAAATGGTTTTTTCAATAATTTCAGTTTATAAATACTGATTTTTTAGATAAAATCGTATGGGCTTACAAACGACAAAAATTTGAAGTCTTGGCAAAAAAACGTGTTACTTCTATAGAAGTGTTACAAGAATTGAAATTTATGGGAAGAATCGATGCGATTGAATCAAAAAATCAATCAACGAAGTAACTACTTGTTGATTAATTCTAGCAAACAATCATTGAAATCTACCAAGTGAGGAGCAGACTTATTTTTTACTTGGTGGTTTTTGGTGTTCCATTCTCTTTTTTTGCACACTAAAAATAGTGTGCGACATAAAAATTAGAGTGTGTTTGATAAAAAACAACATGAAAACCCTTTTATATCAAAGTGGTAAAGCGATTTCAAAGTTGGCACGATACTTGCATTATATAAAAGTGTAAGAAGAAGAAAAGGAAGTGTTCAAAATGGAGAAAAGAACAATCATGCTTGTCTGCTCTGCAGGAATGAGTACAAGTTTATTAGTGACAAAAATGCAAAAAGCAGCAGAAGAAAAAGGTGTAGAAGCGGACATCTTTGCAGTTTCAGCATCAGAAGCTGATAGCCAACTAGAATCAAAAAATGTAGACGTTTTATTATTAGGGCCACAAGTACGTTTCATGCAAAGTCAATTTGCTGAAAAACTAGCACCAAAAGGGATTCCGTTAGATGTTATCAACATGCAAGACTATGGCATGATGAACGGGGCAAAAGTATTGGAACAAGCAGAATCATTGATCAATAAATAAAAACAAGAAAAAGAGGAAAGAAAATGGAAGATCAAAAAAATTTAGAAGCGATCATGGGTTTGATCATGTTCGGTGGCAACGCAAAAAGCGATGCAATGGAAGCGATTGCTGCTGCGAAAAAAGGTGACTTTGAATTAGCAGATGCAAAAATCAAAGATGCAGAAGAATCATTGGTTCAAGCGCATCATTCGCAAACAGGGTTATTAACACAAGAAGCACAAGGGGAACACATGGAAGTTACTTTGTTAACCGTTCATAGTCAAGATCATTTGATGACATCGATCGCGTTTACAGATTTAGCAAAAGAAATCATTGATCTATACCGTCGTATAGATGCTTAAATAAAAGTTTTTTAAAGGAGAAAAGAGGAAAAGATATGGATAGCTTTGTAGCATTTATGGAGAAACACTTTATACCAGTCGCATCAAAAATCGGTGCACAACGCCATTTAGTGGCCATTCGTGACGCTTTTATGGTCAGTATGCCATTAATGATCTTAGGCGCTTTAGCTGTAATGATCAATAACTTGCCGATCCCTGGATTCCAAGAATTGATGAATTCGATTTTTGGTGGTGAAGCATGGAAAGGATTCGGTGCGGCTGCTTGGAACGGAACGTTTGCGATTCTTTCTGTTTTGATTGCGTTCTTATTAGCTTATCATTTAGCAAACGGTTACCGTAAAGATGGCGTATCTGCTGGAGTGATTTCATTAGGTTCATTCTTCGCACTAGGCGGCGCTTTAGGTATGAGTTCAAACGGATTATTTATTGCAATTATTGTCGGAATTATTTCAACAGAGATTTTTGTTCGTTTAAGTGGAAATGAAAAATTGATCATCAAAATGCCAGACGGAGTGCCACCAGCAGTAGCAAAAGCATTTGCGTCATTATTACCAGCAATGATCACGATCTCATTTTTCGCACTAATCGCTGCGATTTTTGCAGCATTCGGTGTTGCTGATATTGTTGGCGCATTCTACACGGTGGTTCAAGAACCATTTATGGGGCTTGCTAACTCTTACCCATCTGCATTATTGCTTGCATTTATTACACCGTTCCTTTGGTTCTTCGGATTACATGGAGCAAACATGGTCGATCCATTGATGCAAACCATCAATGCGCCAGCGATCCAAGCAAACGTCGAAGCGATTGCCAACGGTCAAAGTGCACCATTTATCGTCAATAAACCTTTTTTTGACAGCTTTGTCAATTTAGGTGGTACAGGTGCGACACTAGGATTACTGATTGCGATCTATTTAGTAGGACGTAGAAACAAACCTTATATGGTCGTAACGAACTTATCGATTGCACCAGGAGTATTCAATATCAACGAACCAACAATGTTTGGTCTACCAATCGTTTTGAATCCAGTGATGTTTATTCCATTTATTTTAACACCAATGGTTTTAGTAACTGTTGCGTACTTTGCGACATCAACAGGACTTGTACCAGCAGCGACAGTAATGCCACCATGGGTAACACCACCAGTGATCGGCGGATTTTTAGCAACAAACAGTCTTTCAGGCGCAGTGTTATCTGCGGTCAACTTACTGATTTCAATTCTGATCTATCTACCATTCGTTAAAGTAGCAACGATCCAAGAAATGAAAAAAGAGGCATTGAACGCGTAAAAATAAAAAACGGAGAGCAAGTGATTGCTTTCCGTTTTTTGTGTTACTACTGTTATCATTGCTATTTTTCAGAAAGCAACGTATAGTTTTTGTAAGTATTTTTTTTGAATAGGAGGATAGCATATGAATACAACAGATATTCAAAAAAGGATCGAACGATTCCAAGTATATGGGAACACCCTTCCAGGAGCTAGGGTATATTTTCGCGAAGATTGGAAAACGCTTTATTTTGATTTAGATGGTAAACAGTTTGGGATGATGAGTCCAGAAGCGAATGAAAAAGCATTGATCACGTTAAAACATTTCCCAGAAAAAAACGAGGAATTACGAACGATGTACCCTGAGAGCATTATACCTGGTTACTATGCCGATAAGAAACATTGGAATTCGATCATGTTAGTCAAAGATGAATTGTCAGACGAGGAAATCGAGAAAATGATTTTGATTTCTTATAAATTGGTACTAGCTAAATTCGCTAAAAAGAAACAAGAAGAAATCAAAAACTCAGTGATAGAAAGTGATTGAAAGCTTGAAGGGCATAAATCATTTTCTAGTCGATGAAAAAGGTCTGGAAATAGGGACAACCTATTTCCAGACGCTCAATAAAATTTGTGCAGATGGACTAAGAATAAGAATGTTTGGATCGATGATTCGCCGCTACATTTTTGTCACAGAAATAATCAACATCATCGGACGTCTTAATTCGTCTTTCATACCAGGCATATCTAACATATGTGACGGTGGTATTGGTTCAAGCACATGGTTGATTTGAAAGCCATTAGACAATAATGTCTCAAGATAAGTTGTAATCGTTCGATGATATTTTTTTACAGAAGATCCTAGGAAGTTTGTGTCACGCTCCCCTTCGTCAAAATAATGATTAACTGGAAAGTGCATGATCTGACCGTTGTCTGTATAAATCCAGTCTTGCCGACCATCTGCTGTGAAAATAGGATGTTCAACTGAAAAAAGAAATTGCCCATTCGGTTTTAGGAAGTGATGGACATGCTGGACGAGTTGTTCCCAATTTTCTACATAATGGATAGCTAAAGAACTGAACACGAAATCAAATGAGTCTTTCGCAAACCGAATCGTTGAAATATCGTCTTGCATATAACTGATCGTGGTATCGTTTGTTCGAGCTCTAGCTTCTGCTAGCATCTTCTCAGACAAGTCGACACCAATGATTTTTTTTGCCCCTTGCGAAGCAGCGTAACGACAGTGCCACCCATAGCCACATCCAAGATCAAGGACTGTTTGACCATGGAGATTGGGGAAGATAGATGCAAGCGTTGGCCATTCTCCAGTACCTTGTAAGCCATTTTTGCTACGAGGTATTTCTTTGTATCGGTCAAAAAATTGTTGATCATCGTAAATATTTGTCATGTTTGATTCCTCCATGTAATTTTTTTATTTGCTTAAACTACATGGAGTCCGTCTCTTTTGTGTGCAATCATCTCGCTCACTCCTTTGACATCTATTCTAGCTTAGGTCGGAAGAAGAAGCAAAAATTCAAACATAGATAAACATGCTTAGGCATCTATTTTACACGACGCATGAATAATGAATGGAGATTTAAAAGTTGAATATGTATCAATGGATCAAATTAAATGAACACCCAGAATTACTGGAAGAAACCGCAAGTTGGTTTTCCTCAAAGTGGGGCATCCCTGCTGAGGTTTATGCGGAAAGTATACGTACTGGAATCATCGAGAAGGAAAGTATTCCTCAATGGTATGTCATTCTCGATGAAAAAGGTGCAATCGTTGGAGGAGCAGGTGTCATCGAAAATGACTTCCACGACCGTCCAGATTTAGCACCTAATCTTTGTGCTTTATATGTTGAACCGGAGTATCGGAATCAGGGATTAGCAAAATGGATATTAGAACAAACCAGAGAAGAGATGCATCGATTAGGGTTCAAGAAACTTTATTTGATGACAGACCACACCTCCTTTTATGAACGATATGATTGGTCATTTTTAACTATGGTCAAGGAAGAAAGTGGAACAACTACCCGGTTGTATCAAATCACTACAACAACATAAAGAGAAGCATGAGATGTTGTATCAAATCTCATGCTTCTCTTTTTTCGCTTGTTCTCTTCGTTGTTTCTTTTCATCGTAAATAAAGACATTTCGCACGATACGTAAGATGGGGCGAGTGGTCAAGAAGATGGCGCCTGCTAAATATAAGTAATTGCTGTAATAATCAGGGATTTTCGTGAGCAAAGCAATACTCCCTAAGACATAAAAAATCCCTGTAAGCAAATCAACCGCTAAAGAAATCAATGTGTAACGATTTTGGAAATACAAGCGAAAACGCCGTCCGCGGATCTCAATATCTTCTTCTTTGCCAATCTCGACATCATGGGTATTTCGTTTGATTCTTGGCATATAAAATCACCTAACTAGTTTTTATTTCTACGGTTTCAAAACAACTTTGATATTTTTATCTTCTTTTTTATCAAAAATCTCGTATGCTCGAGCCGCTTCTTCTAACGGCATCGAATGAGTGATGATTTGAGTTGGATCAAACATTCCTTCTGTAATCATGTCATAAATTTTTGGCATCAAATGGACAACTGGTGCTTGCCCATGTTTGACATCAATATTGCGCATAAAGAATTCTTGAAGTGGATAGGAAGAAGCAGGTGTCATATAAACACCAGTGATTTGCACTGTACCAAATTTTTTCACCGCTTTAGCAGCCATTTGGATAGGTGAGATCGTTCCACTTTGTAAACTAACTAAATTTTTAGCTTTTTCTTTTGTTGGCTCTAAACCATCCATTCCGACACAATCAATGATGACATCTGCACCGCCACGAGCTAACTCATATAAATCATCTCCGGCTTGGTTCACATCGTCTAATAGATAGGTTTCGATTTGATTATAGCGGACTGCTTTGTCTAATCGGTGTTTGACTGGATCGACCGCAATGACACGTTTTGCTCCTGCCATCACAGCAAATTTTTGTGCAAATAAACCAACAGGACCTGAACCTAAGACGACGACTGTATCATCTTTTTTAACCCCTGCATTTGCAACGCTCCAATAAGCGGTCGGTAAAATATCAGATAAAAATAAAACTTTTTCATCAGGTAAATCATTATCTGGAACGATAAATGACGTAGAGTCGGCGAAAGGTACCCGAAGATACTCTGCTTGCCCACCCCAGTGATTTCCGTTCAATTTACCAAAACCGAATAATCCGCCGTATAATTCTTCCTGATTGGAATTATCACACTGACTTTCCATATGGTTTGTACAAAAATGGCAATGACCACAACTAATATTAAAAGGAATAACTACACGTTGTCCTTTTTTCAACTTTTTCACTTCAGAACCAACTTCTTCAACAATCCCCATAGGTTCATGTCCAACGACATAGCCTTTTTCCATAACGGATTCCCCATGGTGATAAAGATGGAGATCAGATCCACAAATCGCTGTCGCAGTGATACGGATGATTGCATCGGTTGGTGCTAAAATTTTTGGATCATCAACATTTCTAATTTCCATTTTTTGCTTTCCTTGCCAAGTGACTGCTTTCATCGTAGTGCTCCTCTCCTGTTTTCGTTAATAAAACTAACGATAGTTATTTATAAACTCATTCTAAGGGAATGTTACTTTTTTTCACAATGAAACGCGCTTTTAGTTTTAGTTTAAAACAGTAAAATAACTTTTGACGAAAAAAGGAAGTTGTAGTTTTATTGACTGAAAGTTATAATTATAGTAGTTGATTTCCAACAAAATAAAACGTAAAAGAACAATTTTTTGTGCTGACCTAGGAAAGGAGAGAAATGAGAAATAGTCGATTAATCAAAATAATTATAGGAGTTGTGTGTACAGTCGGGCTCTTTTTTTTATCAATTGCCGGACTTTTTTATACGACTTTAGCAAATGAAGGATTTATGAATGAACAAATCAAACAAGCAAACTACATACAAAAGGTAACGAAAGAGATCAATGGTCGTGTCCAGAGCTATCACCAAGAAGCAAGAGTCACTCCAGAGGTGCTTGCCGACAGTATATCTGAGGAATTAGTCAAAAAGAATATCGAGCATTTTGTCAAAGAAACTTATCGTGACAAGCAACCAAGCTTGATCCAAGCAACGGACTTGGAAGAACATATCAAAGAGACGATCCATACATATAAAACAGAACATGAGATCAATATCGAAGAAGGGATTGCGGGAGAAGAACTCGCTTTACATATGATCGGCGGGATCTTTGAACGAAGTGTCCAACCAAGTTATCTGCATCTTTTTATTCGAGGAATCAATGAGCTGCGCCAACAGGTACTTCACTATGCCTGGGGCATTGTGAGTGTGAGCCTATTGATCTTAGCAGGGTTCATTTATTTCAATCCAGGCTCTATCCGTTCGCGTATCAAAAAATTTGCGTGTAGTCTGATGGGCGCTGGACTGATAAGTCTAGCATTTGCCGCAACTTTATACTATGCGCAGATTTTGCAGACGGAGGAGCAAATGGCGTCACTTCAAGGATTGATGCGAACATATCTCACTAACTTTACCCTGATTGTTTTACTGATCGGAGGAAGTGAGATTGTTGTGGGCGGCTTCGCATGGCTCCTTGCGAAAAGAGAAAACAAAAAGAGAACTGTCGGGCAAAATCAAAAATAGTGAAAAAACAAAAGTCTTCCGCCTATTCTCATAGGTGGAGGACTTTTGTTTTAGGACTGAAGTAGCACAGGAAAGTGAATTCCTTTAGTGAACCTCAATCAAACATTTTTTTCGCTGCACGCATCAACGTAGGGATATCTTTGTCATAACGTGGTGTTTTCACCAAACGTGACATTGGAATACCTGCAAAATGGAATGCCGCAATTTCTCCTGAACGAACAGCACTTTGTTCGGTAAAGATCATTTGATAAGGTTGTTCAACGAACTCACCAGTAAAGGCAAGGTTTGTTGAATGTTTAGGAATGACTTTTGGTCGATCACTTTTCGCACGATTGTTAAATAAGGCAGAAGCATATGGCATGTAAACCGGAATATTATTGATGACACTATCGTAGATTTCGGTTTCTTTTTCGCGAATGTTTACTGGACCAGGATCAACTTTTGAAAGCTGACCAAGTAATTCTTCTAACATTTCTTTTCCGTTCATTTTAATATACTCTTTGTCGACAAATTCACCACGACGTCTTGGATACAAGAAGTAGCCCCAAATCACTGTTTCATTTGGTTTTTGTGAAGTGAAGTGCGGTTGGTGATGCACGACGATCGACATATTGACATCTTTTTGACCAAGTGGGGTAATCGGTGTTGTTGAAATAAATGAATTCAACGCATTACCTGGTTCTTGTGTCGTGATACGTGTGATCTCATTTAGCAACACATGATTTTTCGTTGTCAACGTAAAGCTGACCCATTCACTTGCATCACGATCTGCGAAAAATTTATCTGGATTACCTAAATTGTAGAATTTTTCACTGGCTTTTTTCCACAAACTCGAAGCAGCACCGTAATCCATATTTTCCTCTGCGGGTGTTTCGTAGTCGCCAAGTGTTGCCGAATCAGTGATCGAACCATTCGTAAATAATACGCCAGTATCTCCATCAACGACGACATGTTCTTCTTCTTGTGTTTTTGTATTGATCATCTTCAAGCCAGTCACAGTGATTTCATCTTGCATCGCTGTTTCTTTGAATTCCCAGTCAACGACACGACGATTCAAAATGATTTTACAACCTTGTTCTTTCAAATAATTGATCAGTGGCAACATAATACTTTCGTATTGATTATAGCGTGTTCGATTGACCCCAACTAAATGCTCGATTTGAGTAAACTCATAAATCATTTGGTGCATATAGCGACGTAATTCTTGTGCAGAACTACGTGTTCGAAAAGCAAAAGTCGTTTCCCACATAAACCAGAAGTTTGTTTCAAAGAAATGAGGATCATCTTTGAAATACTCAGCAATCGTCACATTATCTAATTTTTCTTCTTCTGAATCAGGCATGGCGATTAGTTTCGTTAATAATACGCGATCTTTATTGTTGAAGCCTAATTTACCGCCATCAATGATTCCCTTGCCACCTTCCAATAAGCGAGCTTTATCAAATGTCGGATGTTTGGCATCGAAATCTCGTGTATCTTCTTCGGCTGTCATGCCCGGTTCTGTGGCAGAAGGGATACGACTGAGTAGATCCATCAAATCGACATACGTACGGTAATTCAGCATACGTCCACCACGTGCAACGTAGCCTTTTTGATTTTCTAATGGGTGATTTTTGTTCCAATATTCATCAGTCACTGTGTCCACAGGAGCGCCATCATTTGATCCATGGTCATCTAAGGAGTAGAAAGTGATTTGATCTCCACGCCATTTGCCTTCTTGGATCAAATAAACAGCAGCTGCCATATTCGCGATTCCTGCACCAATCATAATTGCTTTCTTTTTTTGCATCATGCGTTCCTCCAATATTTACCAATTCATTTTCACAGCGATTTTTCTAGATGGATTCAAATTCATCATAAAGGTGACGATCATCTTCTAGTAAGCCTGTTTTTTTGCCAAGATAAACAGCACCTATAGCGACTAGTCCTAAGCCAATGCCTACTTTCAACCATTTCTTGCTCATAAAAAAACCTCCTTTTAGTTTGTGAACTATTTCTACTTCAAAGCATAGAGCGTTTAGAAAAATAAGCCAAATGATAGGGTAAGGAAGTAACATGGGTTTTTGACAGTTTAGTGGAAGTGTCTGTTTTTTCGTGTGTTTTGTAATAGATTCTTAAAAAATAGAGGTAAAGAAATTTTCGGAATTAAGTTATAACGTGTTATAATTTATTTGAATTAGAAAGGTGTGAAAAAAGATGAAGAGTCTAAAGGTGAGAAAAATTGGAAACAGTGTCGGTGTCATTTTACCCAAGGAACTTGAGTTACATGAGGGGGACATTTTGAGCTATACGAAAGAAGGTACAACTTTGATAATTGATACAAAAGAAGTGATGAGAGAACAAGACCGTAAAGAAATAGAAAAAGCATTTGATGATTTCTCAAAAGGTTTGATCGTTTCCGAATCTGAAATGAAAGATACTTTTAGTAAGTATGGTTGGGGTGAGTAGATGGCATATACGATAGTGTATTCGGAGAGTTTTCGCCAGAGGTTAGAGCAGTTGATCGA
This sequence comes from Enterococcus mundtii, assembly GCF_003957375.1. Taxonomy (GTDB): domain Bacteria; phylum Bacillota; class Bacilli; order Lactobacillales; family Enterococcaceae; genus Enterococcus_B; species Enterococcus_B spodopteracolus. The sequence goes on from NZ_CP025473.1 coordinate 320,573, forward strand.
GGAATGGGAAAATGAATTATTTTTATCTAAAGAAAATATACATCGTTTTATCAGGATGATCTATCAATCAATAGAACTTACTAAAAATTTTCCCGAAATGCATGAAGAAATATCTGCGTTGTATCATTTTCATGAATGTACATATCGTATATTAATCGGAAACAAATATGCCATATTTTACCGAATAGATAAAAAGAAACAGCTTATTTTGGTCGGTAATATTTTTGAGCGATGTCAGATGAAGATCAGCTTTCAATAGCTAATGGTTAGCTTTGCTAAAACTGGACGAAACTCTTTACTCTTAGTAGGATAGGAGTAGAAGAAAAAGTGGGGTGTAAAGATGTTTAGTGAAACGTTAGTCCATTTGTTGGAATGGGTGACTGCGATTTTGAATATTTTCTCGATTTTAGTCTTGTTGGTTGGTATTTTTTTAGTTTTAAAAAATTTGATGTTGGAACGTCCATTGATTAAAGATTATGCGACGCGTAATCGGCGCAATGCGGATATTCGAAAACTACTAGCTAGTTACATTTTGTTGAGTTTAGAAGTACTGATCGTGGCAGATCTCATTGAATCTGTCATTAAACCAACTTGGACAGACATTTTAAAATTAGCATTGATCATTATCATTCGCACGATCATCTCTTATTTCTTAAATTTAGAAATTGCGAGTCATGTATCGCATGAAAGAAGGGAAGTTTGATGGCGATCAGTTGGATGACACTTCTTTATCCATATCTTGAATGGTTGGTCTTGATTTTAGATATTTTTGCCATTGTGGTCTTATTATGGGGAGGCTTTCTTTCAATCAAAGATTTTTTGAAAGATTCCTTGAACCCGTCATTCAAACAAAATGAACGGATTCATCAAAATAATGGCATCAAAAAAATGCTGGGTGGGTATATCTTGTTGAGTTTAGAGATATTGATTTCTGCTGGGATCATCGAGTCGATCATCAAACCGACATTACAAGATATTTTTCAGTTGGCCGCATTAGTTGTGATTCGTACGATCATCTCTTACTTCTTGAATAAAGAAATCGGTCCAGCAGATGTCTAAGTTTGCATCATCATAGGCAGAATGGGTAAATGATATTAGTGATCACGTCTCTTAAAATTGAATAGTTTTTCAGAAAGTAACGATTATAAAAAAAGCTAGAAAAGCCAAAATCTTGTAGGATGAATTTTTGGTTTTCTAGCTTTTTTTATGGAATTGTCTAGCTTTTCACACACTTTATACGACAGAATAAATGTGTGCAAGAGTTACTATTACGAAAGTATGCCTTCCTCATGAACTACTTTTTACAAGCAGTATAATTGCTTGTTCCACTGTTTCGACTGAGATTGGAATAATTTGTTCCATGGACAAGGCCACAGGTGTGTAGAGTGTACGTTCACACAACAGCCGGTTAGATGAGGCTGCCACAAAATCGATAGCTTCTTTACTTAATTGTTTATAAATCATTGGCTCGACGGAAATGTCACATGTCGTAACAGCCTCTAAAGCTTCGCGATAAATCAGGTATTTGATATCTGAGTTGGTCACGATCCGCACAGTTAATTTTTGTTTATCTAAGCGTAAAATGCCAGTCAATTCAATAACGAATGACCGCAGACAATTTGGATTGATCTTTAATTGATAAGGAAGTGCATGGCTCCAATCGCTAACGATCCGTTTTACTTCTTCAAATAACTCTCGTTGTTCATCGGTTAATAAATGAAATTTTTCAGGTAAGAACAATTGATAGTTTTTCCAAGCAGAACGCAAAATACGTATCAAAGCACGTTCAAAAGCTTTGTTTCCAAGAAAAGCATGATCAAAATGTTGTTCAAATTGTTGGATCAATTGTTTTGTCTCTGGATTATTTTCAATAAAGACCTGATGCAGTTGGGCAAAATCCTGCTCGATTGCTTCATAAGAATCAAATCCATAATCACATAAATTGAAGAGTATCAGAATAAAATAAAATTCATTTGGTTGAAAAAATTGCTTAAACGGACTTTCTTCCCAAGCTGCAAGAACGAAATGATAAATCGGTCTCTTTTTGATTTCATCGATGAAGGATTGATCGATTGATAGCGGGGCATCTTTTTGATAGAACAGACTGATCAGAAAGCCTGTTTGCAAAATCTCTTGGGTATCCCGATCATAGATCCGCCCACTTTTTTTCGTGACTGCTTGGATAAATTCTTGCGCCTGGGTGTCAAAAGAGGCAGGAACAGAGAAATCAGGTAACGTACCTGTTCGATAGCTCCCATTTAGCAAAACCAAGCGTCTTTCGATGTCAGTAAAGTGAGGGGAATGATGTTCAATGGCGATATCGCATGCTTGAAAGTAGTCTAACACTTGTTTCTTCAATGCGTAAGCTTTGCTGACTGAAACAAATTCGAGTTCGGTTAGTTGGATATAATCTGGTTCATCTTCTAAGTAAAGAAGGCAGGTTTTTAAAAATAAAGACGGCCGAGAGAGTCGTTGCATCAATTGGAAGCGAGAAGTTGTTGGTGCGAAGTATAGAGAATAAGTTTCTTTTTCTTTGGATTGATAAATGATTTGGTCGCTCAATTCTCTACTTAATGATTTGATATCATTCAACAAAGTGGTTTGACAAACATGTAACAAAGTAGCAGTCGTTGGAAGATGGACTTCTTTGTTTACATAAAATTGTCCACAAAGAAAGAGTTGGCGTAAGAGATTTTTCTCAAGATAATGTTCAATCATGGGGAATCCTCCCTATTGTATAGTCATGCACAAGCACTTAGCTATTATGCCATGTTTTTTGTAGATACGCACCTATCATCCAATCTTTCTTAGCAAACAAGATGCTAAATTTACTTATTTTTGTTATTGTATCTGTTTTAATTAAAAAAATTGGGAACTGTTTGATAAAAAGAACCAAATAGAAAAAACAAATATGAATATTTTTCAACGAATAAGTATATTTGATTTCTTTTTTTTGTTCGTGACTTAAACGTTATAATCAATAAATTTAACCATTTTTAGTAGGAAGTTTAGACACATCGTTCGTTTTTTTTGAGCTGAAAATACAGAATAATCAGACTTTATTTTTTTTGTCTTCAAAGTAAGAACTATAAAGGTATGTTATTAAAAAAAAAATGTGAAATTTGAGCGTATAGTCAAACACGTAAACTGATCAAGAAACAACAGCCGGCTGATTATTTCCTGTGATCAGGTAACAAGAGAGGAGAAATGAATCATGAAAGATATGGACATCAAAGCCGTCTTTATTGGCGACAAAGCAGAAAATGGCCAAGTGTATAAAATGTTATTGAATAAGATGGTGGATGAACATTTAGGTTGGCGTGAAAATTATTTCCCAGCTGACCTTCCCGCAATCAGTGAAGCAGACAAATCAACAACATCTTATCTTGCGACTCGACAACATATGATGGAGGTCTTAGATGAAGTCAGTGAACGAATGCGTGCCGGTTCAATTCCTTGGCATTCAGCCGGACGTTATTGGGGACAAATGAATGCAGAAACATTGATGCCAGCTTTGTTGGCTTATCACTTTGCGATGCTTTGGAATCCTAATAACGTGGCATTGGAATCCTCAATGGCCACGTCACAAATGGAAGCAGAAATCGGAGAAGACTTTGCGAAGCTGTTCAGTATGCCGAATGGTTGGGGCCATCTGACAGCGGATGGTTCAATTGCGAATTTAGAAGGTCTATGGTATGCCCGTTGTATCAAATCGATTCCTTTAGCGGTCAAAGAAACTTACCCTGAAAAAGTGAAAGACCTATCGGGTTGGGAATTACTTAATCTATCTGTAGAAGAAATCTTAGAAATGATCGAAACATTTACTGATGAAGAATTAGATCGAGTCAAAGCTGCATCTTCACGAAGTGGGAAACACATCCAAGAATTGGGCAAATGGCTTGTTCCTCAAACAAAACACTATTCATGGATGAAAGCACTAGATATTTGTGGTGTTGGGTTGGATCAAATGATCGCGATCCCCGTTGATGACTGCTACCGAATGGATGTCCAAGTATTGGAAAAGACGATTCGTGAACTAGCTATCCAACATATTCCCATCCTAGGTGTGGTCGCTGTTGTAGGTACAACGGAAGAAGGACAAGTCGATCGTGTCGATCAAATCGTTGAACTTAGAGAAAAATTGAAAGATGAAAGCATTTATTTCTACCTTCATGTGGATGCAGCTTATGGTGGCTATGCTCGTTGTTTGTTCATGAATGAAGCGTATGAATTTGTGCCTTACGCATCATTAGCAGAATTTTATGAAGAACATCATGTTTTCCATCATGAAGTGAAAATCGAACGAAGTGTTTATGAAGGATTCAAGGCAATCAGTGAAGCAGAATCAGTGACTGTTGATCCCCATAAGATGGGCTATGTACCTTATGCGGCAGGAGGAATCACGATCAAACATAAAAGTATGCGGAATATCATCTCTTATTTTGCACCTTATGTGTTTGAAAAATCCGTTAAAGCACCGGATATGTTAGGTGCCTATATTTTAGAAGGTTCAAAAGCTGGGGCAACGGCTGCGGCAGTTTGGACAGCACACCGAGTTCTGCCTTTAAATGTCACTGGCTATGGTCAATTGATTGGTGCATCCATTGAAGCCGCTCAACGTTTCAGAGAATTTCTTGATCAATTAAGCTTTACTGTCAATGGGAAAACAATCGAAGTCTATCTATTGAATCATCCAGATTTCAATATGGTCGATTGGGCATTCAAAGTCCAAGGTTGTACAGATTTAAAAGAAATCAACCGTTTGAATGAAGAAATGTTTGATGTGTCGTCTTATATGGAAGGTGATGTGTACGCAGAACGCTTTATCACTTCTCATACGACCTTCACGCAAGCGGATTATGGCGATTCTCCAGTAGCATTTGTAGAAAGCATGGGCGTTCCACAAGAAGAATGGCAAAAAGAACAACAAGTTACTTTGTTGCGAGCTGCGATCATGACCCCCTATTTAACCGATGACAACATCTTTGATTATTATACCGAAGCCATCAAACACGCAATGGAAGAAAAATTAAGAGAAGTTCTTGCGTAGTTTTAGTGATAGAAAGAAGGATCGATCATGACAGACTCAAAATCTACCAAACAACTTTCAACGTTAACGTTTATTGGGATGACTTGCGCTTTAGTCGCAAGCGTCCGTAATATTCCTGATGTCGCTGCCACCGGTTGGACGATGTTGTTTTATATGTTAGTTGCTGTACTCTTTTATGCGTTTCCGATCTCTCTGATCTCAGGAGAGTTTGCAGGGATGTTTCCTCAAAAGGGAGGGCCAGAACTATGGGTCTCTCAATCCCTCGGTAGAAAATGGGGATTTGTCGTCTCTTGGCTTTTATGGGTTCAAATGTTTCCAGGGATGGTCATGGTTGCCTCAGCACTTGCCCCATTGTTTGGCAACATGGTCAATAACGTCCCATTGGGCTTGAATAGAATAGTAAATTCACATTACTCGTGATTTTAGTCGTTTATTGGATCATCACACTATTGAACTTAAAATTCGACATGGCAAAAATTGGAGGGAAAATCGGTGTCTGGTTGGGGTTGTATATCCCGTTGGCATTGATGCTCCTATTAGGTGTCTCAGCGTGGATCAAGGTTGGTATCATGCCAAATGGAACATTAGGGGAATTTTCTTGGGATCTTTTAGTTCCCGATCCAAGTACTGCAAAATCATTCGTTTATTTTGCACCGATCATGTTCATTTTTACTGGAATCGAAATGTCTTCTGTTTATATCACTCGATTGACACATCCAGTTAAAACTTATATACGTGGTATTTTCGCTGCGTTAGTCTTTTTATTTGTGGTAAACACGCTGAATGCGTTGGTCGTTGCCAATGTGGTCCCAAAGGGTCAAATGGAGTTGAATAATATTGCCCAATCCATTTCGATCGATTGCCAAATTCTTGGCTTACCACATATGATTGTGAACCTATTCAGCTTACTTGTATTTGTCGGTGTCGCTGTACAATTGTCCGCTTGGGCTTCTGGTCCAGCCAAAACTGTTACAGAAAGTGCAAGAAAAGGTGCGTATCCTCCTCGTTTCAATTTTTGGAAAACCAATGAATTTGATGTGTCAAAAGCGGTGATCTTGACACAATCCATTATCATTTCTGTGTTTGCACTATTCTATTTATTGATTCCAGGAGTCAATCAAGCATTTTTGATGCTAGTAAATGCAACGACAGTGATTTATTGTATCGTCTATCTCATCATGGGTGTCGCATTTTTACGCTTTAGAAAAACAAACCCAGCTACCCCACGTCCATTCCGAATTGGTAAAAAAGAGGGAAATGGGAATCTTGGTGCATGGCTTGTTGTACTAGTCTTATTTGCAGCAATCGTTTTTTCTGTCGGACTTACATTAAAAGCTGGTACGTGGATCAACTTTGTGGCTGTCGCATTGATCAGCGGCATTCTTTTTGTTGCTCCATTATGTATCGAAAAAGTTAGAAAACCTTCTTGGGAACAAGAAATAAAAAATAAATTGAGTGAACAAAAATCAACGAAGCAATCGGAGTAAAGGCAAAAATTTTCGTTTGAAAAGCAAACCTAGAAACCTGGCTCATATTAAATCACATTAATTATTTCATGTTTGCCTGAAATAATCGACATAAGAAACCCTCCTTTTTACGTATAATAAGTATTATCAAATGAAATACAGGAGGGATTGCCGATGACATGGTACAAAGAAACTGCTGAAGAAACAATGAATAAATTAAAGACGACCAAAGATGGTCTTTCAAATCAAGAACGTACCAGTCGTTTAGAAATACAAGGAAGAAATGAAATAGAGGTAAAAAAGAAAGTCAGTCCGCTTCGGAAATTTTTGAAGCATTTTACGGATTTGTTGATGATCATCCTTATGGTGGCTTCTGTTTTGAAGTTTTTAACGGGTGATTATATTGAAGGTAGTATTATTTTACTTGTAGTGATCATCAATAGTTTTGTTGGTTATTGGCAAGAAAGAAAAGCAGAAGAGTCACTCAATGGGCTAAAAAGTTTAATGAGTCAAGACGCAGTGGTTCTTTCTGAAGGCGTCAAGAAAAGTATCCCTGCCACTGAGATCGTGCAAGGGGATATAGTTAGTTTAACAGCTGGAGATGTCGTGCCTGCCGATATTCGTTTAGTCGAAACATATGGTTTGATGATCGAAGAAGCTGCGTTGACCGGTGAATCCGATGCGGTCGAGAAAATAAGTGAGCCGTTAGTCGACGAATTAGGCGCAGGAGATCAACTCAATATGGCTTTTTCAGGTACACTTGTCCAAGCTGGATCGGCACTTGGTGTCGTCGTTGAAACAGGGAATACGACGGAGATTGGAAAAATCAATCAAGCATTACAATCAGTCCAACAACAAACAACCCCTTTGGTTCGCAAGATCCATCAGTTAAACAAGCAAATCTTCAGAGGAATCGTTTTTCTAAGTTTATTCTTGATTTTCTTTACCTCATTTAGGTATGGCTTAGAGTGGAACTTTTTATTCTCAACAATCATTGCGTTGATCGTTTCTATGATCCCAGAAGGCTTGCCAGCGGTATTGACGATGATCCTCTCACTTGGGGTCAATGAAATGGCACAAGAACAAGCGATTATCAAAGGATTACCTTCTGTTGAAACACTTGGTTCAATGACGGTGATCTGTTCAGATAAAACGGGTACGTTGACCAAAAATGAAATGACTGTTGTGGAAACAATGACAGAAGATGAGACACGCTTACTTGAAATCATGAAAAATTGTCAAGAAGTGCAAACGAAAGAGGATCAAGTAGTGGAAACGTTGAGTGGCAATCCAACTGAGCTAGCTTTATTACGATACACAGCTGAACAAAATCTTCCCCTAAAAACGTCGCTTGCTAAATTGCCATTTAGCTCAAGTTACAAATATATGGCAACACTGCATGAAGAACAGGACCATGCAGTAGTGTTTGTCAAAGGAGCGCCAGAAGTTTTATTATCGAGATCTTCTTTGTCACAGTCAGAACAGCAACAATGGATCAACCAAGCATCACAACTAGCGAAAAAAGGCCAACGTGTATTAGGGTTCGCCTACAAGCAAATGCCTATTGAGCAAGAGTTAGACCATGCACAGTTGCAACAACTGACATTTGTTGGGATTGCAGGAATCATTGATCCACCAAAAGAGAGTGCGATCCAAGCGGTAAGAGAATGTCAGCAAGCAGGGATCTCAGTGAAAATGATTACTGGTGACCACAAAGACACAGCCCAAGCAATTGCGGATCAAATCGGATTGAAGCATACGAGTAATGTCCTTGAAGGAATCGATATCGATCGACTCTCTGATCAAGATTTAGCGAAGAGAGTGAGCAAAGTCGATGTCTTTGCTAGAACTACTCCGGAGCATAAATTAAGAATCGTAGAAGCTTTGCAGAAAAATGGCGAAATCGTTGGGATGACTGGTGATGGTGTCAATGATGCGCCAGCATTGAAACGAGCAGATGTAGGAATCGCTATGGGGATCAAAGGAAGTGAAGTCAGTAAACAAGCCGCAGATATGGTCTTAGGCGATGACAACTTCCATACGATCGCTAAAGCAGTCAAAGAAGGACGGCGGATTTTAGATAATTTACAAAAAACGATCAGCTTCTTCTTACCTACATCTTTAGCACAAGGCTTGGTGATCATCTGGGCATTACTTGCGAATCAGCCATTGCCTTTGACACCGATCCAAATCTTATGGGTCAATATGGTGACAACAATCACGTTATCCTATGCTTTAGGTTTTGAACAAGCAAGTAAAGACACGATGAGTCGGCCACCAAGAGATCCTAACCAAGGGATTTTGACGAAGTACAATGTTTTTCGGATTTTCTATGTGTCCCTCTTGATCATTATCCCAGCTTATTGGTTGGCAATGCAGTTTGAAGGTCAAGCCTTACAACAAACTGTTCTTTTACAAAATATTGTTGCTGCCCAAGCCGTCTATATGATCAATTGCCGTGAGCAAGTCGATGCTTCATTGAATAAAGGCTTCTTCCAAAATAAATTCTTATTTATTTCATTAGGTATTTTATTTGTCCTCCAAACTGGAGTCATTTATCTACCCTTTGCGCAACAAGTCATTGAAACAACAAGTTTGAGCTTTGCTCAACATTTACCAATCCTTGTAAATGTACTTCTATTATTTACAATCGTAGAAGTCGAGAAACGAATCAGTAAAACATGGATCAAAAGAAAAGAAAGAGAAGCTTTTGCCGGTAACTGAGAATCGTCGATCGTTTAAGAGATAAAGTCAAAGCGACAGTCTTCCCCCTAGGTTACTGTAGAGGAAGGCTGTCGCTTTTTATGGTTTAATACTTGGAGCTGAACGCTTCTTTTAAAACCTGATAAACGGTGTTCGAAAAGCTGACCTTCAACATTAAGCTAAAAAATCAAAAAATATGGGGAGCTATTTCCTCAATTTCTGCCTTAATACTTGGAGCTGAACGGCTTTTTCACAACCTAGATAAACGGTGTTCAAGAAGCAACACTTCAATAATAAGCCAAAAAAATCAAAAATGAAAAAGCCATTTTCGATTTTCCTGTCTTATTACTCAGTGCTGAACGCTTCTTTCACAACCTTACAAATAACTTCTAAATGTGAGTTCGGTCAATTGGTCGAGCTCATTTTTGGTTGGTATGGTAGAGATGTAAATGATTGGTATTGGGACTTGGTCGAGGGGGGTGTTCGAGACGAACAAGTCGTTTTTATGGAACGTGATATCAGAAAGTTGAGATAATTCTACTGGGATCAATTGAACTCGTTTCCCAAAGTAATCATTTAATTCTTGTTGCAAAAAGGCTTTCCAAGAGGGTTCGCCTTGAAAGAAGAAATACAGGTTCAATTTATTTGGACGAACGGATAAGATTGCTTGTTGGATCAAGAAGGATAGTAGGCGTAGAAAGTATTCGTCTTCTTGAATAGGCAACTCTTGTTTCAGTTGCTCAAGTAATTCTTGTTTGAATGGGTACAACTGCGGATATTGTTGCTCATATTCTTCCAAAAAATAGTGATATTGCAAATTCAGCTGCTCGATCAAGATAGGTGATTCATGGTATTTCAACAGTAACAAAATCAGGTTATCAGCAAGTTTTGTTTCGTTTAGTTTTTCTAAGTGCAAGGTATCAGCTAAATCCTGAACGAATTGTTTGATCTTGCCTGAAAAAGGATAACTTTGCAAGATATCTGCCACGGGTTCTTGGTATTGATTGTTGTAATTCCAACTTTCTAAAAAGCAAAAGAAAGCAAAAATCAATTCATCTTTTTGTAAATACACGCCTTCTAATTCATAAAGTTCGGTTAATTCAGTAGCATACGTGGAGTAAAGAGTATCTTCAGGTTTAAAGAAAGAGTCCTTGATACGGCAATTTGCCTTGACACGTATCGTGTTGATGAAAAACCAGCAAATTCCAAAGATCTCTTCTGTTTCAACAGAAAAAGGGGTTTGCTTCAAGCGTTTCAAAAAACGAAAGTAATGGGATTCATGGATGGAATAATCTTCAAAAAAATAATTATTATGAGTAAATGGCATCAAAAGACGATGATAAAACAAGCGAATCGCATTCTCAGAACCACTCATCGTACTTTTATATTTTGTCAGCTTGATCTGTAACCCATAACGAAGGAGTTGGCGATTGACTTTTCTTGTATGACGTTTCAGCGTTTCGTAAGAAAGTCCATTGACTGCTAAAAAATTGGTTGTGGAACATTCTTTTGTAAACAATAGTTCTTTGATCAATTGTACACTCACGGATTGTTTTAGAAACAATTCCCACAGATCATTGGCAAGTAGATTTTTTTGATTGAGTAAACGAATCCCTGACTGATCACTATCGATCAACCAGCCATCAGGTAATTGTGAGCGGATGACTTGTAAGTCGGAAAAAATCGTACGTTCCGTTGTATTGGTTTCTTCAGCAAGCTCATTGACAGTGATTTTGGGATGGTTCAAAAGTAATTCAATCAGCGTGACTTGTCGTTGTAAATCTTTTTCAGTGATGATTTGGTGCATGAGCGAGTACATCCAACATCCCTCCTTTTAAAACAAATTATAACACAATCCTTGACTTACATAAGCGGTTTCTTGTAGTTTTGGAGTAAGAGATAGCAACGCGGATTTATCGAAAGGAATGAATCAAAATGGCAACAAAAATCGAACAATACAAACGCTTATTAGCGATAGCAGAAGCCGGTCTCTTCTATGGCAAAGATCCATTTGACGAAGAACGTTACCAAGAATTGAAATCGATTGCTTTATCTTTATTGAGTAATGGCGAAAAGGAAATCGAAGATCAGCTTGCTTTTATTTTAGACCAAAATGAAGGATATCCCACACCAAAAGTCGATGTGCGTGCCTTCATCAAACAAGAGAATAAGATACTGCTAGTGGAAGATAGTCATACAAAAGAATGGGCATTGCCAGGTGGTTTTGCAGAAATCGGCTATTCACCAAAGGAAAATATTGGAAAAGAGGTGAAAGAAGAAACCGGGCTAACGGTGACGGTGGATCAACTACTGGCAATTTTTGATACCAATACCCGAAAAGATATTCCACAAGCCTTTCAATACTATAAAGTCATTTTTGGATGTTCGATAATCGGAGGTTCTTTTATCACGAATAATGAAACTTCAAATAGTGCCTTTTTTGCATTGGATGATTTGCCTATCCTTTCCCAAAAACGGACGACAGAAGAACAGCTTGTGATCTTAGCGAAAGGTGATTTGCCTTACTTTGAGTGATCAATATATTTTTGTTGCATTTGCAACAAAAATCAGTACAATAAAAGTACAACTAAAGGAGAGAAGAGATGGCTGAGATCATAAGAGAAATTGGCGCGATAGCACGAGCGTTAGATTCGATCAGTAATATTGAGTTCAAGGAAGTCGCTTTGACGAGGGGGCAATACCTGTATCTCGTTCGAATTTGTGAAAATCCAGGCATCATTCAAGAAAAAATAGCCGAAATGCTTAAAGTCGATCGAACGACAACTGCCCGTGCGCTGAAAAAGTTGGAAAGTAATGGCTTGATTCGACGGGTAACTGACGAACAGAACAAGAAAAACAAAAGGTGTTACCCGACAGCGCAAGGAGAAGCACTTTATCCGATGATCATCCGAGAACACCATTATTCTACGAAAGTCGCTTTAGCTGGCTTGTCTGAAGAAGAAATCCAACAGTTGGAAAGATTATTGACACACGTAAGGAAAAATATCAGCGAAGACTGGAATTTTGTAAAAAAGGGCAATAAACGCCTGTATTGAAAGGGATGTTGGAGTGGAGAAGGTAGAAATCAGACCGATTGTGGGGAGTGAAGTGGAACGTCTCCAAGCTATCAGCATTGAAACGTACACAGATACTTTTGGTGAATATAACACGCAGGCAGATATGGATGCATATCTTTCGCAAGCGTATGATTTGAAGCGATTAACAAAAGAACTGATCCATCCAGACTCAGCTTTTTTCTGGGCGCTAGATCATGGAGAAATTGCGGGTTATCTAAAACTGAACATAGGAAAAGCACAATCCGAGGATATGCCTGAGGATCATCTAGAAATTGAACGGATCTATATTCGACCACCTTATAAGAAAAAAGGGATCGGCACTCACTTGATGAAGTGGGCGTTGGCTCAAGCGAAAGCACAGGGGAAAACAGCTGTGTGGTTAGGTGTGTGGGAACATAACGATCCAGCCCAAGCTTTTTACCGTAAACATGGTTTCATACGCCAAGGACAACATGTGTTTTATATGGGAGACGATGCACAGATCGATCATATCTTAGTAAAAAAAATTAATGAGGTGTAATGAATGAAAAAATTTGTAGCAGATCCATCATTTTGGGAAGTGTTCCCAGAAGCAAAAATTGAGATCCTAACGGTAGAAGGGATCAATAACGAAGTCGTTGAAGAAAACAAAGCGGATTACTATGACAAATTGAATCGTGCTGCTAATGAAGCAAGAAATTATTTAACAGAAGAACCTTTTAGTCAAAACGAAGTGATTGCACAATGGCGTCAAGCGTTTACCCAGTTCAAGACAAAAAAAGGCGCACGTTCATCGATCGAAGCACTGCTAAAAAGAGCCAGTCAAGGTCGCGAATTTTTCCCGATCAGTCCGTTAGTGGATATCTATAATAGTATCTCTTTACGCTTTGGCGTCCCCTGTGGCGGAGAAGATCTTGACACGATCGTTGGGGATCTTCATTTAGGTAAAGCTCAAGGTGGAGAAAATTTCTTGCCATTAGGCGCAGAAGCAGATGCTCCCGCATTACCAGAAGAAATCATTTATTATGACAAAGAAGGCGCAGTTTGTCGCTGCTTTAACTGGCGTGAAGCGCAACGGACCATGTTAACAGAAAAAACGACGAACGCTGTGTTGGTGATCGAGGCAGTCAACGCACAACAAGCAGATGTTGCCGGAAAAGCAATATCTGCTTTGCAAGAAGACATTGAACGAACATTTGGTGTGTCGAGTACTAGACAAACAGTGTCGAAAGAACAACCAGAAATCACTTTGTGACCGGACACGTAGGAAATAACCAAAACGATGGAGTCACTCGTAATCTTCAAACTAAGGAAACTTGAAGATTGCAGGTGATTTGCCTTTTGATAGCTTAACACGAAAATCAGCAACGTTCGCTCAATCAACTTGTGCTTAATAGCAGTGACTTCCACTGAGTGTGTTTCCGCTTTCGTGCTATAATGAAAACAAGCTTTTATTTAGAGGAGGCGTTGTTAAATGATCCATAAATCTCGTGTCATGCTATACGTCGAAGATGTCGCATTAGTCAGTTGGTTTTTCGTTGAACAATTGAAGGCAGAAATCGTTGAAACGTTGGAATTGCCAGAGGAATATCAAAGCATTGTCTTGCGTATGTCGCAAGAATTGGAGTTGGCTATTTTTCCACGGACATTCGTTGAACGATTTTCACCAGAAGTGTTAGGACCACCACCGTCTATGATTTTCTTTACAGATAAGTTTGACGAACTTTACGAACAAATCGAAACAGCTGGGGAAATCTTGGAGAATAATGGCTTGTTGACGTTTAACTTTTCCGATCCTGAAGGAAATTTTTTTGTGATGGCAAAATTAGAATCGACAGAAAAGTAGATGAAAGGGAGACAGAAGATGAAAATCTCGATCACCGAAACACTAGAAGATTATTTCAAAAAGCAACGGATGAAAAAGAGTGATAAATTGAGAATGAAGAATTTGAAAACTGGGAAAAATCCTACCAAAGGATGGAACAAAATGGTCGATACAGGCTTCGGCGGTTTAAATTCTTTGGATTATCGTGGAAAAGGGAGTAATTTACCAATCAGCCAAATCGATAATCAGCAATTTCGTGCGGAAGAACAAAAGCGAATCGGTAAAGAAACCCATAGATAGAAGCTTCTTCAACTATTGTGTACTTAGTTTTATTTATTAGTAATTGACATACTCTTCTCTAAATGAAAGCGGAATAGGTAAATAGTAATGTTCGGATTTTTGATTAAATCCGAATTTTTTGTTTACTTATTTCTTTATTTGGGCTAATATTAAACACGTTGTTTTATTAATAAATCTAATATAGTAAGAACTTTTTTATAAATGTTCGGTTTTAGGGGGATGGATGATGAAGGAAAAGATACTTTCCTACTTCGAGATTGACGCACTGAGTACGACGGTGAAACGTGAGATACTGGCTGGTTTTACGACATTTATCTCTATGGCATATATCTTATTTGTCAATCCAACAGTGCTCGGTGCTTCGGGGATGGATGAAGGGGCAGTGTTTACTGCGACAGCATTAGCCAGTGCCATTGGCTGTATTTTGATGGGGGTCGTTGCACGCTATCCGATTGGAACAGCGCCTGCGCTAGGAATCAATGCCTTTTTTGCTTACTCGGTCTGTTTAGGTATGGGGATTCCATGGGAAACAGCATTGGCAGGAGTGTTTGTTGCTTCGTTGATTTTTATTTTGATCACCATTTTTAAATTACGTGAGATGATCATTGATGCCATTCCAACAGACTTGAAGTTTGCGATTTCTGGCGGGATTGGTTTGTTTATTGCCTTTCTAGGCTTGAGTGAAGGTGGCTTGATCGTGGCAAATGAATCAACTCTTGTTGGATTAGGTTCATTGAGTGTTGGTTCCACTTGGTTGACGATTTTTGGGTTAGTCATTACCGCGGTATTGTTAGTCCGTCGCGTACCAGGAGGGATTTTTATCGGAATGGTAGCTACCACGCTTCTAGGACTAGTCACTGGACTGATTCCTATGCCTTCACAGCTTGTTGCGGCAGCACCTAGCTTGAAACCTACTTTCCTAGTTGCATTGAAACACGTTGGTGATATCAATAGCTTACAAATGTGGGTAGTCGTTTTGACTTTCTTGTTAGTGACATTCTTTGATACAGCTGGAACATTGGTTGGTCTAGCAAACCAAGCTGGTTTCATGCAAGATAACAAAATGCCACGTGTTGGGAAAGCATTGGCTTCGGATTCTACCGCGATGTTAGCTGGTTCTTTGTTAGGTACATCGCCAGTTGGGGCTTTTGTTGAGTCATCCGCAGGGATCGCCGTCGGTGGACGATCTGGCTTAACTGCAATCACTACAGGGATTTTATTCTTGTTTGGTTTGTTTTTCTCACCATTATTATCAGTGGTGACTTCTCAAGTGACTGCACCTGCGCTGATTTTAGTTGGTGTGTTGATGGCACAATCATTACGTCAGATCGAATGGGGAAAAATGGAGATTGCTATTCCTGCCTTCTTGATCTTGATCGGTATGCCGTTGACTTATAGTATCTCAGATGGGATTGCACTAGGATTCATCTTTTATCCAATCACCATGCTAGCAGCAAAACGTGGCAAAGAAGTTTCGCCGATCATGTACGCGCTGTTCTTTGTCTTTATAGGATTCATGTGGATCTTGAATGTTTAATTGTTTTAGATAGAACTTAAGTGTTCATACGCGTTGATAGAGTGTAGGACAGTCCGGTTGTCCTTTCTCGAAAATAAAAAACGAGTCTGATTTTGATGTATTTTGTCAAAATCGAACTCGTTTTTTGTAATATACACATTTTTTATCCATGTGTTTCACTAATTTCTTTCGCTCTAATACCATGAGCGCCAATCTGATATCACTCGCCCACGTTAGCGAAAAAGTTAGCACACCAAGTGAGCCTTTAGATGACTGGTCACTGGTTCGACGAGTTTGTGACAGAAGTGTTTTGATCTGAGTAGTAAGGTAGAAAACTGAAAAATTGCTTTTTATATTTGACAATTTTTTAGCTCAATGTTGAAGGAGCTGGTTTGCAAACACCGTTTATTCGGTTTTAAGGTATGCAACAAAAAATGAATTTTATTTTTTGTCCCACCCACAAATCGAACCGTTGAAAAATAAGGACTAGAATATGACGACATGAAATGAATCGATCTTTACGATAATAAAAGTTTAAAATATATGTGGTCTTTTGAATACACTGATAAAAACTTTGTTAATTACGTAGCAGCAATCCCACCTTTTAAGCTTATAAGATTAGCGGAATTATCTAGTGATGAAGTAGTTCTAACCTAACGACGTTTGGAAATTTTATTGACTAAGTACCTGATCAGGACTGGTTAGAAAAAATTCGTCCTAGCTTGGTTGCTAAACAGATGAAAGAAGATGTTATAGATGAAGTGGTAATAATTGATCGGTACAAAGATGATGAATATTTCTAAACTAAAAGCGAACATACAAAGGAAAACGATAGGTGAGGTCACCATTTAAAAAAACAACAAATCATGATATGATTGTTTTGCAGAAAAAGAACATGTGAACACTGAAGCCCTAGAGTAGTAGGATACTCTAGGGCTTTTCTGTTTTGGTTAATGTCGCCATATTTGTTTTACTTCTTGTTGCGAGTATGTATCCAGTACTCATATGTGGCTACTAGTAAGCCGACAAGAAGGGGGCAGAAATAAAGCTAAGAACATGTGAACACCTCCTCCCAGTCACAAGACTGTAGGATAGGCGACTATTCATTTTAACATTCTAAAATTGGAATAAATATATTTCTATATTTGACGTTTAATCAATACAAACAAAGAACTTATAATGATATTATATATAATAATAAGTTAAGGAGAGAACATGGAAATATGAAAAAATAATATTGAAAATTTTCGTAGAGGTTTAAAAATAGCTCTAATTATCGGAGTAGGAATCATTTTAGTAATTATTAGTCTGAGTCAACCCGAAAAATCTAACGTTACTCAGAATACAACACAGAAGAAAAATGAAAATGTTATTCCAGAATATTCCCGTGAAATAGTCAAGCAAGAGGAATCTTCGTCAGATACAATTGAAAAAGATATAAGTGAAGAATATACAGGAAAAGAAGAAGCCTTACAGAATCTAATAACCAACTGGGTGGCTTTCCAACAAGATATTACAAGTTTTTCTCGTGAATATGTCATTAAGCATATTAATAATGATTTAATGGGGAAAAACTATGATTTAACAATGGTTGGATTCACTTCTGACAGCTTACCGGTTCATAGTGGAAATACTTTAAAAAATCTCATTAATGAAGTACAAGAAATAGTGAATAGTCAAAATATTGAACAAAGCGATTACGATGTTCGTATTCAAGAAATAAGTGATCAAGCTCAAACTAATATTCAACAACTTAAGGAGTTTAAAGAAAATATGTAGGGGTACAATTTTACGCCTGTAGAAGTTTAGATAATATTTTTATATAGCTTATTAATACAATGATTAAAAAAATATATTTCGACACAAAAAAACCAACAGGGTATAGTCTATTGAACTCCTGATAATCATCCGATAAGTCTACTTGAACATATTTTTGAACGAAACACGCCTTTATAAAAAAATATTCTCTCAGGTTTTAAACAAGACGTGAAAAAGAAAAAACAAATTTTTCGCTCCCCTATGAAAAAATTGTTTTTTTTTAAAAAATATAAAATGTTATTATTTCTAAAGTAAGAAATGTCCTTATAGGATTATTCTTGCATGTTTATTCTCGAAAACCTTCGTTTTTGATAATGACAATATGTTATTTATCTTCTTTAATAGGAAACCTAATTTAATCACTTTTTCAAGACATCTGATGCGATCGGATGTCTTTTTTTTTGTCTCCTTAAAAACGAAGATTTTTGAGACAAACCAAGGAGGAGGGAAATGAAAAGGAAAAACACTCGTTGGCTTTTGATCGCTTTATTGATCCTTTCATTCTTAACCAAACCAACACATGCACAAGAAATCCAACAAGTGGAAACAAATGGATCCATCGGCTTTACCGGTGTCTATGAACCGATCGGTTCACCTGATCCGCTACCGCCTGAAACGATTGTCAAACCACCCCTATCCGAAGTGGCGAAACCAGGCGGATTGTTGCCACAAACCAATGAGGCAAGTTCTTTTTGGCCAGTATGGTTAGGAATGCTTCTTCTCAGTTTCGTGTTCCTTTTATGGAAACGAAAAAACAAACAGACACAAAAATAAACCAATAAGAAAGTAGGAATTATCACATGAAATTAGTACGATTAGCGACCATTGCCGCATTGTCCACAACGATTTTAGCAGGAGGGGCTACAGCGGCCTTTGCCGAAGAAGCAAGAGAAGTCAAGACCGACGGTCAAATCCAATTCACCCCAGCAACAGAGGAAGACGGCGAGTTAGAGGTAATTCCTCCGGAAAGACCTGACAATGGTGGACCAGATGTAGAGATCAATCCAGAAGTGCCTGGAACAACAGGTCCCTTATCCATCGTGAAAGCTGCAACGATGAATTTCGGCTCACAAGTGATCTCAAACCAAGACCAAACGTACAATATGGTGGCAGAAATGCAACAATTACGTGGAACAGAAGGAGACGAAAACAAAGTACCTTACGTTTCATTTGCTCAAGTACAAGATTTACGGGGAACCAATGCTGGTTGGGATCTACAAGTAAGCCTAAGTGATTTCACCTCAAACACACAAAACAATGTGTTAACAGGTGCCCAAATTGCTTTGATGGATCCAACGATTCAGTATGAAGGAAATAATCAAGCCAATGCACCTGAAGCACACGCAACTGGTTTGACCTTGATGCCAAATGGAGCAGCACGCTCAGTTATGACTGCAGCACAAAGCAAAGGTGCCGGTGCTTCTTCTGTTGTCTGGGGCGATCAAGCAGACCTAGATGCACAATTTGCGGATGAGAATCAAGAGATTGTCGAAAACAAAGCGATCAAACTATCGATTCCAGGTGCGACTGCAAAAGACGCAACAACCTATACTTCTACTTTAACTTGGGAATTGACGACGACTCCGGGTGAGGATGCAGGAGAAGACGCGTAAGTTACTAAACGAAACTTGATGAGAAACTCTTGGCAGCGTCGCAATTCTTTTTGTGACGCTGTTTTTTTAAGAAAGGAGACTTTATGTTGACCCAGTACCCTCTAAATCGTCAAAAAGCCACTTCGTGGCTCTATCCAGTAATTGCCTTGTTCTTGTTCTTTTTTCCAATCATAGGAAAAGCTGATGAAGGAACGTTAAACTTCCATGTCACGCCTGAATTCCCACAAAGTCAGATCGAAGGATCGGATCGCTACTTTGATTTGAATTTGAACCCTGGTCAAACAGAGTCACTCACCTTGACCTTACAAAATGCGAGTAATGAACCGATTCGTATACAAGTCACTCCACATACCGCCTACACCAACGTTCATGGAGTTGTCGAGTATGGCAAAGATGCGACAGAGCCAGATAATACATTGTCTCACACATTGGATGCATTGATCGAACCCACCGACATCATAGAACTTGCGGGAAATGAAACAAAGACTGTGACTGTTCCCATACATATGCCCACAGAATCCTTTGAAGGATTTCTTGCAGGTGGTTTGCGTGTTCAAGAAGTCAAAGAAGAACAAGAAGAAGCCGCAAGTACAGAAGAGGGTGTAGCGATCAAGAATGAATTTGCTTATGTGATCGGTGTCGTGATCAGTAATACGCGTGATTCGGTCCAGCCGGACCTAAACTTAGTAGATGTTTTTGCGGATCAGTTGAACTATCGCAATGTGATCAGTGCGAACTTACAAAACACCACACCAACATTCATCAATCGTTTGGCTGTGGAAGCGAAGATCCAACGAGAAGGAGAAGAAGAAGTTCTTTATCAAGCCAACGAAGAGCAGATGCAGATGGCGCCAAATTCCAACTTCAATTTTCCGATTTCACTAGAAGGGGATCGTTTCCAAGCAGGGAACTATGTTCTGACGTTAAAAGCTGTGTCTGGTGAAGAAGAATGGGAGTGGACACGTCCGTTTACGATCGATGGTGATCAAGCACGCGCGTTGAATCAACAAGATGTCACGATCGATACCAGTATCAACTGGTGGTTTATCGGAGCGAGCCTTTTGATCCTTGTTTTGTTTGCGATCATCATCTATTTGATTGTTCAAAAGAAACGAAGCACTGAGAAAGAACAACCAAACTAGGAGGAAAGAAGCCAAATGAAGAGTAAGAAAATCAAAGGGATGCTTGTATTGGGCGTGACTGTTTTAGCCCTGCAGGCAGTCTGCATGCCAGTAGGCATGGTTTATGCAGAAACGACAGCTAGTGAAGAAGAAGCACCAAAACAAGCAGCGCTTCCAACTGCGCCCAATCTTTTAGAAGCAAGTGAAGAAAAAGATCCTCGCTTTTTCTTTCAACGATCCCAGATGACAGGCACGGTCAATGAGCCAATCAACGTAACGATTTCTTCTGATCAGGAAGTGTCTGAAGTACGGGTGAAATTACCAGAAGCCGCACAAGTACTCAACGAACAACTGCCAATCGGTGTTTCAATGGAACAAGATCAACACACTAAAGAGTGGTTGATCCAAGCGCAACGTGCTCAAAATACGTTTGTTCTTCCTTTATTATTTGAATCCGAAGGAAACTACGAATTGTCTGTGGAAGATGTAAAGGCAACTGTAGAGATCCAAGAACAGACAATCAATGATAACGTAAACCCACTCCAAGATTTGGAACAGTCTGAGGCTTCTTTAGAAAATAATGAATCAATTGAAGAAGATCATGTGAAAGATGATTCTTTGGAAGAGGCGAATACAAGTGAAGAAATTCCCAGTACAAAATCAAGCGTAAATGTTTCTACGTGGGCACAATATGCGGCGGCAATCAACAATCGAAGTGTGACAGTAATTAATGTGACAGCTAACATCTCTGGAAATACTACCTTGAATAATATCACTCGAAATCTGACTATCAATGGGAATGGTTTTACGATCAATTCTCAGAACCAATCCTATACTCTAGCTGCTGCAAATCTTGAATTAGCGGTTAGAAATGCAACGATTGTTTCTACTAGACGTTTGGACTCCGCAGTTTTTACTACAAATTCGAGTGCTGCTCTTGCTACTTTTCGATTTTCCGATTTGACGTTCAATAGTCTCAATAGATTTGTAGGAACGAGTAATGGTTCACATGGCAGTGTCATAACAACAATCTTAGATGGAGGGAATTTTGACTTTTCAATTCCTAGTACAAGTGAAAATTTCAATGCTGTTCTGGGGGGGTACGAAGAATTATAATTACAAATGACGCCAAAGTAATCTCACGTGGCCGACGCCTATCAACTGCCCTATCAGCTCAAACAGATGCTCAAGCACAAGATATGACTTTTCAAATTGAAGAAGGATCTTCTCTTATTACCGATGCTTCGTTGGATGCAACAACATATAATATTTTGGGAACTATAGAGGGAGCTAGACTACAGGGACATAGAAATGCAATTCCAATAATTATTAACTTGAGGGAAACTGGTTCCCTATATTTAAGCAATTCCAACAATAACTTTGATTTATTTGCAGGAAGTAGCAATGTTACTTTGAATATTTCGAAATATTCAACCTTTGATTTTTCTCAATTAAGTGGAAGGCGGTTAATTGAAAATAGAAACATCAATGTATATTTCGATTCAGAAAGTTTAGCGCTTTGGGATCTAGGACTACAAGAAGAAGAAAAAGCGTCAATGGTATTTTCTGATATTGAAGCAACTCTATCTGGTGTTAATGCGTCGATTATTGGTACCACAACGAATGACCGATTTCAAACACTTTACGACTCTTCTGGATTAGCTGCCTACTCCCGAATGAGCAATCGCCCGGTTGAAGAAATGACACGCTCCGTTATCGCAAAGTATTTGGATACCAATGGGAGTGAGATTGCAGATACTGAAGTGATCACGGGACTGCTCGGTGAGAATTATCTGACAAAAAGTAAACAGATTTCTGGTTATCAGCTGATCGAGAGACCTTCCAATGAATCAGGTCAATTTTCCCGAGAGATGATTGAGGTTTCTTATATCTATGAGGAGGCACATGTTGCGCCAGTAGATCCTTTAGATCCAGAAGTCGAGGTCGATCCAGAAAACAAACCCGAACTTCCTGAAGAGCAGGGACGCTTGAGTATCGACTTTGTTTCACAATTCAACTTTGGGACACAATCGATCTCGGCGACGGATCAAACGTATTTTGCCCAACCGCAACGGCTACTGAATCAAGATGGGACGGTCAATGAGACCGAAGAACGCCCCAACTATATCCAAGTCAGTGACCGTCGATCAGACACCGAACGCCATGGCTGGCAATTAGCCGTGACACAAAATACACAATTTGAAAATGAAGCGAACCATCAGTTGACAGGTGCCCAATTGCGCTTGACGAACCAACAGCTAGCGACCGCACAAGACGGCAGTGCACCTGAACTCCAACAGACGAATCCATTGGCATTGATTCCCGGTGTGAAACGGGTCTTATTGATGGCTCAAGGGGAGGAAGGGCAAGGCACTTGGATCTATCGTTTCGGGGATCTTGATACGGCATCGGAAAGTGTGGCACTTACCGTACCCAAAGGAGCGACGCCCGAAGCAACAGCCTATAAAGCAACATTGACATGGGAATTAAGTGCCGTTCCTGGCAATTAACAAAAAGGAGAAAGAGAGAGTTCTCTTTCTCCTTTTTCCTTTTTAAAGAATGACTGAACTGGAGGTGACACCTATGCATACGCTCTTTTATCAACTGATCCAGAAAGCCGAAACTAAACGATGGTTTCTCCTTTTAGAACAATTTGAAGAACGACAGACTGTGACCGCCAAAGAATTAGCCCGTCGGGCTGATTGCACATCCCGGACGATCCAAAAGGATATTAAGCAGTTGAAACAGTATTTCGAGAAAACGATCCGTCTGCTAGGCAACGAGGATGGGTTTCATTTTTCTTTTCAAGAACCAACCATCTACCGGCAGAAAAAACAAGCACTGCTAAAAACCGAACCATTGTTTTTCTTTGTGGATCAGTTAGTTCAAGGAAATAGCCAAACCAATCAAGAGTGGGAAGAATGGTTATCGCTCTCCCCGGCTCGCTTTGGGCGGATCAAACGAAGACTGATTCACACGCTAGAAACGCAGTATCACGTGACCCTTTCGGGCAGAGACAATCAATTCCAAGGGACCGAGCCAGCCATTCGGCAATTGATGTATGATTTTTATTTCGGACTGCCGCTGTTGCCAAAAGGCATCAGAAGAAATTGCGCTTCTGACTCACTAAAAAGCGTACTCGTTCGGTCTACTGAATGGTTACTGGATCCATTACGATTGAAGCAGTGGCACCAAATTGCTTGTTGGCGAATGGTTCAAGGCAAACCATTGCCGCCCCAAAAGGGGCGCATACCAGTTGCTTTAGCGACAGCCTTTGATGCGCAAATCACGAGTTCGTTGCCGGTACAGGAAAAAGCAGCCTTATTTTTACTAAGCTTAAAGGGAGAACAATTCTTATCCCCTTTTTGGCAAAAGACTTTTATTCGTCAGTTTTCTTCGACGAGTGAGAAACATAAGCCAATAAAGGATGTCGATGATCTAACAGTCTCTTTCTTAGAAACGATCGTTTCTTTACACTGTTTGTTCTTTCCCTTACCATACCCAGAAACAAAAGAAGGCGACTCGACAGAAGCGCTTGATCAGACAGCGCTCTTTGAGCAGACGAAACACAACTACTTCGCACAGAAAAAGTAATTGGCCCATTCAATACAATTGACTTTTCAGTTAACAGGAAGCAGTGCGTTACAAGAGTGGATCAAAAGGACGATTCGAAAGCAATTAGAAGAAATCGGCTACTGCCTTTTAGAAAATCGTTCGCTTACTCCTTATATTCGTCAGGCGATCGAACGAATCAGGTAGCGAATTTTTGACTGATTCACTACCCAAGCAATAAAGCAAAGGGGAAAGCTAATGACAAAATTTGCGACAACTGAAGAATACATGAGGTATTTTCAAATATTACTTGAGCAAGTAAAACCAGATAGAAATGAATTGCGCGATTACTTAACAGTGCAGTACGAAGAGTTAAAGCAATTGATTGCAGGTCTATCAGAAGAAACATTTTGGCAAGTAAATCCTAAGATTCTAGGGATCGATGCTAAACTTGCGTTACTTAGTGAGTTGCTTCCATTTGAGGATTTTTCCAATGAAGAACTTATTCGATTCGTTGAGCAGGACTATCAATCGTACTACAAGGAATTGTGTGGGTATGACCTGAAAACGAAGACCCGACCTTCGATGTTTTTTACGATTCTTTAAAATGAAATTTAATATGATATTTTAAGTTGTAAGGTCCAACACATTTTTGAAAATTTTCTTTTCCATCCAGAAAAAGAAAAATACAAATTATCTTTAGGGTCAAAAACTTTTGAGTTTTTGATCCTTTTTAAATTGCTTTTTTTATAGCTCCTTCAGCAGCTCAGTTAATTAGGTTCAGCTAAGTACTCAAGTTGTGGATTTTAAGCCAATTGTTAAAAGATATAGAGAAAACCTTTCACTTAACGGCAAAGGCAGCTACGTAGCCGAAAAGGCAGGATATTACACGGCTCCTACAGAAGTATTCGCCAGAACCTTTGAGTTATATGTGAACGAAGCTGGATTGAATAGTATTTTTCTTAAATCAAAAGAGACTTATGCAACAAAAATTGAATATGCTTTATATGATCAGAATATGCGTGATAAGCTCACAACTTTTTTTGACCGTGCCTTTCCGAATTTGAAAACGGCAGTCTTAAATAGACACGATTGTTAGAATCTTTAATTACAAATTTAACGAGCATGTATTAAATTGTGGTAGATTATTATTTTTCAAAAAAATAAACTAGAACAAAAGTACAAGAAAGAAGGACGATAATTTTAATTTACTAAAAATAATTTACTGGATTCAGATAATCTACTTCCTGATTTAGCAAAAGAAAGGATAAAAGCTACAAATAATAAATTTGATTTTTAAACAAAACGAACTAATTGCATACATATGACGCCTTATGTATACAATTAGTTCGTTTTGTGTTATAATAATCCTATAGAAGGAGGGGATATTATGGCAACTATCAGAATTGATGATGACTTAAAACAAGATGCAGATAAAATGTTTGATGAAGTTGGAATGAATACATCCGTCGCAGTTAAAATATTTTTAACTAAATTTGTAAAAACTGGTAAATTCCCGTTTGATATTGAGACACTGTCTTACCAACCAACAAATGAAACTTTACAAGCTTTTAAAGAAACTGAAACCTTAATAGCACATAATGATCTAGTCAATAAGGAAGATTTAAACAGCTATTTTAGTAGAATGAAAAAAGAAGCCGTTGAGAAAGAGCATGCTGAATTATAAAACGACAACACGATTTGATAAAGATGTGAAAAAGTTGATTAAGCAAGGAAAGCCTATAAAAAAGTTACA
The DNA here is from genome assembly GCF_003957375.1 of Enterococcus mundtii. GTDB lineage: Bacteria > Bacillota > Bacilli > Lactobacillales > Enterococcaceae > Enterococcus_B > Enterococcus_B spodopteracolus. The sequence goes on from NZ_CP025473.1 coordinate 346,349, forward strand.
ACGTGCTATGGAACTACTTATTAATGAAGAAGAATTAGGAACTGAATATAAGCTTCACCCATTGGAACCTAAAAATCAAATTCCCAAACGTTGGGACATACACATAGGTGGCAGAAATAGTGATTGGGTTGTAGTTTTTTACTATTACGATAAAACAATTATTTTTGAAAGAACGGGTAGTCATTCTGATATATTTAGATAGTTTAAAAAATAGATGGGTCAGAAACTTTTTTAGTTTTTGATCCTTTTTCTGATTCTCACACTTTAGAACTTTTATCAGCTTACTTAATAAAACTTAGTTATATTTATATTAATTATTTCTTTATGATATTTAGATAGGTCTAACAGAGTATAGTCTAATGAACTCCTGATAATCATCCGATAAGTCTACTTGAACTTGTTTTTAAACGAAACACGCCTTTATAAAAAAATATTCTCTCAGGTTTTAAACAAGACGTTAAAAAGAAAAAACAAATTTTTCGCTCCCCTATGAAAAAATTGTTTTTTTTAAAAAATATAAAATGTTATTATTTCTAAAGTAAGAAATGTCCTTATAGGATTATTCTTGCATGTTTATTCTCGAAAACCTTCGTTTTTGATAATGATAATATGTTATTTATCTTCTTTAATAGGAAACCTAATTTAATCACTTTTTCAAGACATCTGATGCGATCGGATGTCTTTTTTTCGTCTCCTTAAAAACGAAGATTTTCGAGAAATATAAGAAAAGTTATAGGGGGAGGGATATGAAACAAAAAAAAAAATACATACTCCTTATAGGTATGTTACTGATTCAAATGTATACACCACTAGTTGTTCATGGGACAGAAGTACGTTCGGTAGAAACTGAAGGGACGATTGGTTTTACTGGCGTCTATGAAACACCAGGAACGCCAGAGCCAGCACCCGAAGTTGAAGTAAAACCAACCTTTCCCAAAGAAATTGCTCAAGCACCATCAGAAATGACAAAGAGCGAGCATAAAAGATTACCGCAAACGAACGAGAGTCAGATGAATACTTGGAAAATATTGGGTATTCTGATCATCGTCGTTACTCTTAGTTTTTGGAAACACAAAATGAAAAATAATAAAAGAAAGTAGGATTTAAATACATGAAATTCGTTAGATTAGCTACCATTGCAGCGTTAACATCCACCATTTTTGCCGGAGGCATCACAGCTTTCGCAGACGACACAACTGAAGAAACATCAAAAGAAGTACGTAACGTCACAACTGATGGAACGATTGAATTTACACCAAATGAAGAGGAAGAGCTAGTTGTTATTCCACCAGAAGGTGGACCAGATGTAGACATCGAGCCTGAAGTGCCAGGAACAACAGGTCCGTTATCGATCATGAAAGCTGTCACGATGAACTTTGGCTCACAAGTGATCTCGAATCAAGATCAAACCTACAATATGATCGCAGAAAAGCAACAAAAAGCGGGTACAACAGGTGAAGAAAACAAAGTTCCTTATGTCAGTTTTGCACAAGTACAAGATGTTCGTGGAACGAATGCTGGTTGGGATTTGCAAGTACGCCTGACCGACTTTAAAGCAACGAGTACAACGGTGAATGATACATTGATCGGTGCAGAGATTTCATTGTTGGATCCAAGAATCCAGTATGAAGGAAACACGGCTGGAAATGCGCCAGGAGTGCATACAAGTGGATTGAAATTGATGCCAAATGCTTCTGCGGTATCCGTGATGACAGCTGAAAAAGATAAAGGTGCAGGGGTATCTTCCGTTGTTTGGGGGAACCAAGCAAATCTAGATGCGCAAGAGGCGGATCCAGAGACGGATGTAGTGACCAATGAGGCAATCCAATTATTCGTTCCTGGTAAGACAGCGAAAGATGCGACACAATATAAATCAACATTAACTTGGGAATTATCTAATACACCTGGTAGTAGCGGTGTAGAAGAAGAAAATGGCGAAGTATAATCCAGATTTAGGATCGGTGGAAGGCAAGCTATTTTAGATTATAGAAACAAATGACGTAGCGTTACAATTTTGTAGCGCTACTCTCTTTAAAGGAAGGGGTAAACGAATGAAACAAGCAAGTACATATCGAAAAAAGAAAATCCAACAAGCGGGGATGGTACTGCTTCTATTATTGGTTAGTTTATTGGTACCGATGCGCGTGGGGGCAGAAGAAGGAACGTTGAATTTCTATGTAACACCGGAGTTCTCAGACAATCAAAAGTCAGGAAATGATCGTTATTTTCAATTAAATCTTGCGCCAGATGCGACAGAAAAGTTGACATTGAAACTACAAAACGCCAATGCCGAAGCAAAGAAAATCAAAATTACGCCACATACTGCGTATACGAACGTGATGGGGGTCGTCGAATACGGACAAGACGCAGAAAAAGCAGATCCCACACTCCAGCATTCACTAGGTGAGTTGATCGAGCAACCCGAAATCATCGAGCTTGGTGGTAACGAAACGAAAACGGTGACGCTAGATCTGAAGATGCCTAAAGAAGCATTCGACGGCTTCTTAGCTGGTGGCTTACGGATAGAAGAAGTCAAAGAAAATACAACTGACGAAACAACTGATGAAGAAGGGGTCGCCATCCAGAATGAGTTTGCGTATATCATCGGTGTAGTTGTGAGCAACAAACAAGATGCTGTACAACCTGATTTAGAGTTGTTAGATGTTTTTGCCGATCAACTCAACTATCGCAATGTCATCAGTGCGAATCTACAAAACTTCACCCCAACATTTGTGAATCGCTTAGAAGTCGAAGCTACGGTACAAAAAGTGGGCGAAGAAGAAATTTTATACCAAGCCAGTCAAGAACAAATGCAAATGGCGCCAAACTCGAATTTCAACTTTCCGATTTCTTTAGAAGGCGATCGCTTTCGTAGTGGAGAGTATCTATTGAAAATGACGGCACGTTCTGGGAAAGAGGAATGGGAATGGGAACGGAAGTTTACGATCGATGCAGATGAAGCCCGAGCATTAAATCAAGCAGATGTCACGATCGATACAAGTATCAATTGGTGGATGATCGGAGCAATCAGTTTACTGATTTTACTGGCAGCAGTGATTCTTTATTTGCTAATCAAGCAAAAAAAACAATCCAAAAAGCAAGAGATGTAAGGAGTGAAACAAGAATGGTAAATATTCGTAAGAAAGTCGCGTTATGTGGTACCTTTCTTTTACTATGTCAAATAATGCCATTGTCCATAGGACAAATCTATGCGGAAACGAATGAAACTGTAGATGAAAAAAAAACTGTTCCGATGAATCAATCAGATCTAACAAATTTAGTTGAAGAGATAGATTTATCTGAACCTCGCTTTTCCTGGCATGAGCCACATAAGCAAGTGAATATGAATGAAGAAATGGAAATGACGATTTTTTCAGACAAAGAAGTTTCTGAAGTAAAGCTTACTGTACCGAATGAAGCAACTATTTTAGAAAAAAATCTGCCAGCAGGAATATTCTTGAAAAGAGGCCCATCAGATCAAGAATGGGTACTTACTTCCTTGAAGGCACAAAACACCTTTTCACTTCCGATTACCTTTGAAGATGAAGGAATGTTTGAATTAGTAGTAGATGATTCTGTTGCTACAATACAGGTCCTACAAGACAATGAAGATTCTACAGATGACTCGTTAAGTGATTCTGTTGAAGAAAATAGTCAGGATGAAGGTTCGTTAGAAAATGATGATTACGAAGACACCCCGATTCAACGCAATAATGTTAGTGTTGGAAACTTCGCAAGTTTGCAGAGGGCGGTTTCAAATGCTGTGGCAAATACAGAAACGATTATAACAATAACCAACTCCTTTGCTTTTACCTCAAGAGTTAGTATTCCGCAAGGAAGAAACATTCGATTACAAGCTACTAGTTCTCGAACATTAACTAATTCTGGGCCTCAGCAGCATTTTTTAGTAACGAATAGTCAATTGACTTTGAGTGACAATGTTATCCTTGATGGGGGTGGAGTGAGAGTAACTGGAACTACAGGGTTATTCACACTAAATGGTGGAATTGTCCAGAATGGTAAGGCGTCTGATGGAGCGTCTATCGATATAAGTAGTAGTGCTCAGATGGTTATCAATAGAGGAACGATTAAGGATGCTGACTTTAATGCAATACAAATTTGGACAGGAACGCTTACGATGAATGGAGGCACAATCTCTGGAGGATCTCGAGGAGTACGTGCAGTTTCGGGCGCTGCTGGGACATTTATTATGAATGGTGGAACAATTGAAGGCACAGGGGTAAGTTTATTAGGTACCGCAACGTCCATTATTAGAAATGGGGTAATAAGCAATTCAGAAACGAACGGTATATATATCGGTGGTACTAACACCAACCTAATAATAGAAGGAGGGATCATCGAGAACTCTGGTACTGAAGGGATCTTAATCGATTCAACTTCCACATCTGTTATCCAGAGGGGTGGAACAATAAAAGACTCAAAAGACAGCGGTATACGTATTACACAAGGTGTTTTTGAAATGAATGGTGGATCAATCATTGAAAATGAAGGGACTCATGGAGCGGGAATTTATGTCGAAGAATTAGGGACAATCGATTTAACTAGAGGAGAGATTCGAAATAATCATGCCTCAATTGGTGGCGGAATTTATTTTGAATCACTAACAAATAATCTAAGAATCTCAAGTGCGGTAGACTTTAGTGGAAACCAATCCGACAATCACTATGCACCACCATTAAATGTAGAACAAGCATTTCCGAATATTTTATCGCGGTCAAGTTCTATTTCAGAGTATAATCATCCGTTAAATGGTTACGATATTGATTATGAAACAAGTAATCCTCAAATAAATACTTTGACAACAACTAGTAACTTAGAGAATGCTGGTAAGGTATTTTTAGACAATGAAGAATATAGCGGAGAAAGAAAAGTAATTGGAAATACCAATATAAATATTCAAGCCAAGCCCAATGAGGGCTACCGTTTTGTTTCCTGGGAAGTCGTATCTGGAACAGGCTCAAGAATAGCGGATACAACTTCAGAGTCCACGACGTTTACGATGGGGAGTTCTAATACGGTCATTCAAGCGAACTATGAAGAAGAGTTGGCGATCGTAAGCCCAGTCGATCCTCTTGATCCAGAGACAGAAATTGATCCAGAAAATAAACCCCAGCTTCCTGAAGATCAGGGACGTTTAAGTATCGATTTTGTCTCGCAATTCCACTTTGGTACGCAAGGTATCTCGGCGAGAGATCAAACTTATTTTGCCCAACCGCAACGGTTATTGAATGAAGATGGGACCATCAACGAGACAGAAGAACGACCGAACTATATCCAAGTCAGTGACCGTCGCTCAGATACAGAACGCCATGGCTGGCAATTAGCGGTTACGCAAAAAACACAATTTGAAAATGAAGTAGGCCATCAGTTGACGGGTTCCCAACTGCGCCTAACGAACCAACAATTAGCTACTGCACAAGATGGTATAGCACCTGAACTCCAACAGACCAATCCATTGGCATTGACTCCAGGTGTTAAACGGGTATTATTGATGGCTCAGGGTGATGAAGGGCAAGGAACTTGGATTTATCGCTTTGGCGATGAAGAAACAGCATCGGAGAGCGTGGCGCTTACGGTACCCAGAGGAGCAACTCCTGAGGCTACAACCTACAAAAGCACACTGACGTGGGAATTGAGTGCTGTTCCTAGTAATTAAAAAAGAGCTCTCTACATCTGTTGTTTCTTTAATGAAACATACTATCTACCAAAATGATCCACAAAATTAGGCATGATTTCCTGTGGATCCATCAATAGATAAATTTTATACTGTCAATTAGAAAGGAGTCTACAAGATGGAAATACCAATAACGAAGGATATTTATCTGCTTCAGTTGCAAGAAAGCATGCCACAAGATAAAAGGGAGACAAAAAAATTGAATGAGTACCTAAGGCAACAGTTCGAGCAACTGAATCAATTTATAAGTACGATTTCACCAGATAATTTTACGGAAAATTTCCCGAAGATCTTAGAGATAGATGCGAAATTAACACTAATGGCAGAATTGATTTGTTATGACTATAGCAAATTGCCAATACAAGAGATCCTTCGGATCGTTGAGACAGACTACCGTACGTACTTCAAGGAACTTTGCGGGAATGAACTGAGTACAAAAAATAACTATTCGATGGTATTTAATGTAGTCTAAAAATAAACTTGTAAAAGGGTTGTTTAGAAAAAATAATTTCTAGGCAATCTTTTTATATTTATATAATTTAAGCAACTTTCTTTTTTCATAGAATTATTTAACAAATCTATATTCAGTTAAACAATGCATTCAATAGACAACAGGAGTCCAACAGAGTATGCCCTGTTGGACTTTCTATTTAGCTGTTGAACAATTAAATTAGAAAATGACATCGAAGTTGAGCAGAAAAAATAAAAGGTAAAGGTCAAAAATCTTTAAGTTTTTGATCCTTACCTTTTATTTTTCTTGTGCGTTAATTATTCTCTCCCATTCATCCTGATGAATTCGTGATCTTATTTCTTCTCCAGGATTTATTTTCTAAATATGCATAACAAGGTGAAAATTGTGATTTTTAATTTTGAATAAATTATTATAAGATAATGAATATAAAAAAGGATGAAGGATAAGCCTTTTTTGTTCGCTAAAAATTCTAAAAAACAATCGTTTTTTAGAATGACGAGTACTTATGTATGCTCAGTCATCGAAACGCCAATTTAACAACATTTCTTTAGACATCTGATAAGTCCGGATGTCTATTTTTGTTGCACACCCAAAAACGATCGTTTTTGAGATGGGTTTTAAAGGAGGAGGGAAGATGCGAAAAACTATTGCTCTTATGATTAGTCTAATGTCCCTAATAATAGCAATACAATTTCCACTGCAGGTGTATGGTACACAGGTCCAATCCGTCGAATCAGAAGGATCCATTGGATTTACAGGAACTTATGAACCAATCGGACCACCAGATCCACCTCCCAGCACCAGCCCACAAAAGCCAGGAGACACTTTGCCGAAAACCAATATGATTGGTAGCTCACTTGGACTATGGATCGGCAGTTTCTTAGTGGGTGGTATTTTATTAGTTTTGGGGTACAAAAGAAGAAAAGCAACACAAAAAACAATTACATGAAAGTAGGAATTTAAGCATGAAATTTATTCGTTTAGCAACTGTAGCCGCATTATCAACAACGATTTTCGCAGGAGGAGTACAAGTCTTTGCTGAAGATACAGGCCAAGAGTCAAAAGAAGTACGTAAAACAACAACGACCGGTCAGGTCACCTTCACTCCAAATATTGAAGACACAGTAGTAGAACCTGATCCTGAAGGTCCAGAGGTGACGATTCCACCAATTCCTGGTACAGGACCACTAACTATTGCAACAGTTCCAACAATGAACTTTGGGACGAAAGTGATCTCAACTGCGGATGAACATTACAATATGATTGCGGAAATGCAACAGAAAGCCGGAACAACAGGCGAAGAAAACATGATTCCTTATATTAGTATGGCACAAGTTCAAGACACCCGCGGAACGAATGAAGGATGGGAACTGAGCGTGAGTTTAAGTGAGTTTCAAGCAGAAACTGATACCCTAAATAGTGTGTTAAAAGGTGCCCAAATCACGTTACTTGATCCTTCTCTTCGTTACAGTGTGAATGATGCAGATCAGGCACCAACGATTCACGCAAGTGGTTTAGAGTTGATTCCAAATGAAGATGCCGTGCCGATCATGACGGCTGCTAACCAAAAGGGTGGCGGAACTTCTTCCGTTGTTTGGGGAGATCATGATGCGCTTGCAAAACAAGTGGAAGATGGGGTAGATGTCGTTGAAAATACGGCGATCCAACTGTTTGTTCCTGGCTCAACCGCCAAAGATGCGGTGACGTATAGTTCAACATTGACATGGGAATTAGAACTAACACCTGAAAATGAGGTTTAAGAAGTAACCATTCCTATTTCCATGTTCCATTAGTCACTGGCAGCGTTACAGATTTCTGTGACGCTGCTTTTTTAGAAAGGATTATGACAAATGATACACAAACAATCGATGCAAAAAGGACTATGGCTGCTTATAGCGCTTTTCTTTTTCTTGCCACATCCGACAGTCCAGGCCGAAGAAGCAGGTTTGAATACGTACGTTACCCCTCTTTTTCCAGAGAGTCAAGTGGATGAAAGTAAAGGATACTATGAATTGTTACTCTCTCCTGGGCAAAAAGAGACTTTACGACTAGAAGTAGGTAATTCCAGTTCAAAACCAATCAACGTGCAGGTGACACCACATACGGCTTATACGAATACTTTGGGGAATGTCGAGTATGGCAAAGATGCTAAAGATGCAGATCCGACCTTGGTTCATTCCTTGGATGAGTTGATGACTCCTTCGGAGGTCATTACATTAGCGGGAAATGAAACAAAGGTTATAGAAATTCCTCTTCAAATGCCTAAAGACGCCTTTGAAGGATATTTAGCCGGTGGTTTACGAATCACCGAAGTAAAAGAAGAGGAAGATAGTGATGTCCCAAAAGGAGAAGGCGTAGCTATCAAGAATGAATTTGCCCATGTGGTAGGTGTGGTTGTCAATAATAACAGAGACTCCGTGCAACCGGAGTTGGAACTATTAGATGTGTTTGCGGATCAATTGAACTATCGCAATGTGATCAGCGCCACGCTACAAAACTTTACGCCCACTTTTGTCAATCAATTGGCGGTGGAAGCTACCGTGAAACGAGTAGGGGAGAACGAGGTGCTCTATAAGGCGGAAAAAGAAATGATGCAGATGGCGCCCAATTCGAACTTTAATTTTCCGATTTCCTTAGAAGGAGATCGTTTTCGAAGTGGGAACTATGTTCTAGAATTGACAGCGACTTCTGGGGAAAATGAATGGTCGTGGATGCGTGAATTTACGATTGAAGTCGATGAAGCCCGCAAGTTAAATAGAGAAGACGTGATGATTGAATCAAGTATCAATTGGTGGCTGGTAGCCACACTTGTTTTGTTTGCGGTACTTTTACTTATTACTGGTTGGTGGTTAATAAAAAAAAGAAAAGAGAATAAGAGTGAGAGGGTGAAAGACAATGAAAAGGAAAAATAAATTCGTTTTATTTTGTGTCATTTTTCTTTGTTCTCAGCTAGTTACACTTCCACTGACAATTGGTTTATCTACCTCTGTTCAGGCAATCGAAAATACGACTACAATTGATTCTTCGACGACCTTTAATGAGCATGAACAGCTTAAAGATAAACCAATCTTCTCATTTCAAGAGGCTCAAGCAACCTGCTCTATTGGAGAAGTGTTTACTTTAGTAATATTTGCAAATCAAGAAGTTACTGAAGCAACAATAACTTTACCGGAAGAAACAACAATTCTAGATGACGAGCTGGCGCATGGGATCAACGTAAAACAAGGCTTAGAAAAAAATCAAATAGAAATAAAAATGGCTGTTCCACAAAAAGTATTTAGTCTTCCTTTGTTTTTTGAGGAAACAGGCGTGTATACAATTACTTTAGAAGAAGCAACGATGACGCTTGAGATAGTTGATGAAGAATCGTCTCAAGAACATAAAGGGAACGAAGTAACTGATTCCTCGAGTGAGTATAAGAAGGAGGATGAAACAATAGAGTTACCTTCTTCAGAAAAAGAATTGCCTCATGAAGAAGCAACCATTGAAATAGAACAAGCGCCAAATCAGGAAGAAAATGATGAAGAAGTGAATAGAGAAGATGTAAGTGACGTGGGTTCATGGATCGATTTTATCAAAGCCTTTTCAAATCCCTCTATTTCTACAATAGAGATCAATGATGATTTTGAAGTGCCAACAACACCACTAAGCAATTTATCAGGAATGATAACTGGTACTAATTCAAATGTTTCGGGGAATGCAACCTTTGTTTATTTGTCAAGTAGGAGTATCTCGAGGAAATTAGTGATTAATGGCAATGGACATCAAATCGATTTTGGGGCTGTTTCATTGGGCTTAAGGTCAGCAACACATAATGCCAATTCCCCATGGGATATTACATTTAATGATTTAGATATCTACTCAGGGAATTGGTGGGGGTTTTTTCAAACAGTAAACCTCACTTCAGCACAACATGCACTTTCTAATATCACTCTAAATAATATCAATGGGTATGGTAATGAATTAATTGCTCCTTATTATACGAATGTTAATATTTCTGGAACAGTTAACAATCATATTACTGCAACTTATAACTCTAAATTCCGTACGGATTGGAGAGTGAATACGGTAAATTCTGTAAACTTAGAAACTAGAAGTTTAACTATTAAGGAAGATGGAGAACTTAATTTGTCAACTGTCAATAGTGGGAATATCATTATAGGGTTAGGCGGATTAAATGCTAATTTGACATTAGAAAAAAATGCTACAATCAACATGGAATCTAATGGAACGGGGACTGGGGATAATGCGAATGGCAGAGGTTCTAGTATAGATATCGCCAACGGAGATCTGATCATGAAAGAAGGGTCAACTATTAACATTGACAATAAGAGAAGTTATTCAGCGATAACCTTGCGTAGCAGTAATTCTACGTTAAAATTGGAGGATAGTGCTAAAATAAATATTGAGTCAACAGGTCATACCAACAACTCAAATGCGATAGATAGAAATTTAGTTTACATGGCTGCTGGGAGTTCTTTACTAGTAGGCGAGAATGCGGAATTTAATATCAATGCCACAGGAAGAGGCAGTGCAACATCAAACATTGTCCATGTAGCTGGAAATGCAAACTTCCAAATTGCCAAGGATGGGGCTCTAGATATAAAAAGTGATAGCACGTCAATCAGTCAAAGTTTACTTAATTTTGCCTCAGCAGGTTCAACATTCGAATTTTCTGATGCCAAAAAAGTAAATTTAGAACGTACGACACCTATTTCTGGATCTACGTCTAATGGTCTAATTAGTATTAATGGAAGTACAGGGCAATTGGATATTGATGTTCAATCTGTTAAGCAATGGAATAGAGATAATTTTACAGAAGAACCCGATTATTTTTGGACCCCTATTTTTAATTTAATTCTTCGTTACAATACGATAAATCCAACAATCACGAATGTTTCTTCTATCTTTCAAGAGACGATGACTAGCTTCAATGAAGCTTTCACTACACGTAACGTTCAGAGAATACTCTTTGAAAAAATACCAGATGTGGAGATAACTATTGACCCTCTAACGGAAGACGCATTGGAAGTAAATTCTTATACTATTACCGGCAAGGCTTCTCCGCACAGTGTAATACGGTTCTCTGGTGATCCAGCAATACCAGATGGTGAAATTCCATCACCAAATTTTTCGGAAACCGATAAATATCATGTGACTGCTGATGAAAATGGAGACTATTTATATGAGTTACCTAAAGATTCACTATTCACTGAAGGAAACGAAGTGACGGCTTATGCCTACCTAAATGGAAAATCTGCTAATGCAAGTACGATTGTTGAAAAATCGAGAAGACCACCTAATCCTAAGGATCCGATGAATCCCGAAATTGAAGTCGATCCAGAAAATAAACCTGAGCTCGCAGAAGAACAAGGTTTATTAAGCATTGATTTTGCTTCTCAATTCACATTTGGCGAACAAGCGATCTCTACGAGAACGAAGCGGTATTATGCGCAACCGCAACGCTTGTTAAATCCTGATGGAACCGTTAATGAGGCTGAAGAGCGACCAAATTATATCCAGATCAGTGATCGACGGCCAGAAGAGGAACGTCACGGCTGGCAATTAGCAGTTACGCAAAATAGTCAATTTACGGATCTACAGGAAAATGAACTAAGAGGGGCACGTTTGTTTTTAACTAACCAACAATTGGAGTCTATTCACGGAAGTGATGAACCGATATTGTATAACCAAGACGGTGTTACCTTAATTCCAGGAGAAAAGACTGAACTTTTAACCGCGCTTGATGGTCAAGGGTCAGGTACCTGGATCTATCGGTTTGGTGACAGTAAAAGTGCAGGCGAGAGTGTGGCACTAGAAGTCCCACCAACCGCGAACCCAAGAGCAAGCACATACGAAACAACACTCACCTGGGAACTAAGTGTAGTTCCTGACAATTAGTCACAAGAAAGAGAAGGGCTGCGGCTCTTTTCTTTTTCTTCATAGAAAGGAGAGAAAAAATATGCACATTTTATTTGATCATTTAGTCATGGCGGATAAGACTAAACGCTGGTTGGTCTTATTGGCAACGTTAGAAGAAGAGGAACACGTTATCGCTCACACCTTAGTTGAGCAGACTGGATTTGGGCGACGGACGATTATTGAGGACATGAAGGCGATCAAGGACTACTTTGGTGAGAGAATCCATTTGATCGGTGATGATAAGGGCTATCACTTTTCCTTTCTTAACCCTAAAGGTTATTATGAGAAGAAACAAGCGTTACTAGATAAAGAGAAACTTTTTCTCTTGGTGGATCAGTTGGCTGCGGGAAAGTGTTTAGACAATCAACAGTGGGTGGTATATCTTGATGTTTCGAGTACAAGCTTTCAACGTATGAAACGACAGCTTCAAACGTTATTAACGAACTATTATGGGATAAAAATTGACTCTAAAACCAATCAACTGTGGGGTGAAGAAGCGGGGATTCGCCAATTTCTTTATGATTTTTATTTCACCTTACCATTGTATCCCAGGTTTCTTTCAGAACATATTCAGGACTTGCATCAGGAGAAAGTGGCGATTCAGGATGGCCCTTGGCACCTAGACCAAACTTTGTTTAATCAATGGCTGAGAATAACCAAGCAACGGGTCGACCAGGGACATTACTTACCGGACCAAGTGGCGTATCAACAAGTCCAAACAACTCTAATCCAGGCTTTGGATCAACAGGTGAGTGTGGCTCTTTCTGGACAAGAAAAAGCTGCATTGTTTCTCCTTTCATTAGATGAGAGTCAATTTTTGAACCCTTTGAAACAACAAGCCTTTATCCGCACCTTTTCACCTGCGAGTGAGTATGAGTTACCGGTGCGTGAGATCGAAGGTCTGACTTATGTTTTTTTTGAAACGCTCCTTTTTTTAATGGAGGCCTTTTTCCAGCTGCCTACACTAAAAGCACCAGCACAAATTCCGTATGTAAGCAGTGAGGAACCGTCTCCTTTAGACGTACTCATGAAACGTTTTTTAGCCGAGAAGAAAAAATATAGCCAGACGATTTATGTTTCCTATCAACTAGTAGGCCCACGTGCTTTGACACGATGGATCAAACAGGAAGTTGAAACGATGTTAAAAACATCTGGTCTACAGGTGGTTGAAGCTGCCCAAATGAATCCACTCGGACTAATACGCCATGTGAAAATCGTGAATCAACCACAAACTAGAAACGCTCGTGTAACCATTGAACTTCCCTACGTACCTAGCAAGGAGAAAATCGATGAAGTGCTCTCTGCATTTTCTGAGTCAAGATGAGTGAACGAGCATGAGAGGGAAATATTTGAAAAAGTGAGGGGAAAAAAATTGCGTGAGTTTCAGATGGCGTTTATTACAAGCGCAGAGGTCAAGCGATGGATGCAGGTGTTAAGTGTGATGGAACAAGAACGGCGTTTTACGATTGGAGAGCTGAGTGAACGACTGGCTATTTCACAACGTACCTTGATAAAAGATATTCAAGCATTCAAAAACCATTTTGGCACAAGCATCGAATTACGTTCGAATTATAGTGGGTATTATTTTGAAGAACGAAATCGTAGGGACTACCAAGAGAAAAAAGAACAACTGTTGGGAAACGAAGTGTTATTTGAAATCGTGGGAAATGTTTTTTGGGGAAAAGATTTTACAGTGGCTGACTTGGCTCACCAGCACAGTTATGCAGAGAGTACTTTGCGAAGGTTTTTAATAAGAATCCGACCGGTATTAGCTGAGTATGAGTTAACGTTGGCTTTGAACCCAGTCAATTTTTTAGGGGAAGAAGCCAATATCCGCAAGTTCTTTTTTGATTTTTATTATAGCAGTGAACAAACTCCGTATACAATCCGTCCGCCAGAAGACTTACATACGTTGGTCTTGAACGAACTGTCTGGCAAATTGGGAAAGTATGAATTGGGTACAGGAATCACGATTTCAGCCTTTTATTACCAGCTTTATATCGCAATGGTCCGAGTCCATCAGAACCATTTTGTGACCTTACCTGAATGGCTAAAAGCAAGCATTTATCAAGAAAAAGATTTTCATTTGCTTTATTCTTTACAAGAAAGGATCAAACAGGAATACGAGATCTATCTACCAAAAGAAGAATTCGCTTGGATTCATTTATCGATTATTTCCAAACGGACGATTCATCGTGTGGACCAAGAACAAACTTTTAACCAACGATTCAGCCACTGGAAGAATCTTCAGTTCATCGTGTCAGATTACCTTTCTGACCCTTTCTTTGAACAGTGGAATACGGATACTTTAGGACAGTTTATGACCTCTTTTTTCATTTCGCGTTTGATGAATGAAGCAGTGAGTCCAGTGTTGAACAAAGAACTAGAAGAAATCCATTGGATGGTGAAGAAAAACGATAAACAGATTTATGAAGCCCATAAACAATTTCTCTTAAAACACGCCCCAGTACTCAGTTTTTCTGACCAATATTTTGAAGATATCGTGGTGAGTTTCACGGCAAATATGACCTTATTATTCCACTATTACCAACCGGTCAAAAAAGTTTTATTTTTATTAGAAGGTGACTACTTAGTGGTCCAATCGATCCGAATGCAGGCACGTGTACTATTAGGGGAACATCATAAGCTGTTGTTTATGCCGCTTCAAGAATTGACGCCGGAGCGGTTAAATAATGCGCACGTTGATTTAATTGTAACGAACTATCGACCGTACCTTTTAGATTTTGCTCTTGAAACGGAGTATGTTCTTATGGGCAGTATTCCTACGGCGCAAGATTGGGCAAGAGTCAAGCATCAGTTAAATCCACTGATTGATCAGGAAACATTTTAAAAGAAGGAAGGGAAAAAAATGACAACATTTTTTACAAAAGAAGCTTATCTGGCGGGCTTTCAAAACTCTTTTGAAGAGGCTAGAAAACGAGAAAGCGAAGACCTAAAAATCTATTTAAACACCCATATCCAACGATTGGAGACCTTAGTGAGTCAGATCTGTCAGGAGAATTTTTGGGAACTATTACCGGAGATCTTAGGAATTGATGCCAAGATAGGGTTAGTAGCAGATCTGATCGGCTTTGAACATTTTCTAGATGCGAAAGAAATACTTAGAATTGTTGAAAGTGACTATCTCACTTACTTCAAAGAACTATGTGGGTACGATCGCAGTAAGGAACCGAATCATTCCATGATTTTCAATGTGGTATGATGGATCGATGGTAATACCTTAAATGCGTAGGCTCTTACTTTATTAAGAGTTTTTTAATTGGTTAATGATTAGTTGTCTTTATATAGGTATTCTTATTATTGATTTCATGTTTAATTCTATACACTGTTTGTCTAGTAATATTGTAAGCTTTAGCAATTTTTGAAATAGCAACCCCCTGATTTAGATCCTCAACAATACTTTTATAAACAAGGCGACGTTGAGGATCTTTTGTGTCTGCGCTATATAGCTTAGGCCGTCCTTTATAGACGCCGTTTGCTTTAGCAATCTTAATTCCTTGTGCCTGGCGTCGTTTAGATTCAGTACGCTCTTGCTCGGCAATCATAGCCAAGATTTGAATGATTAAGTCTTTGATGAATTTATCCAGGAGAGGATTTCCAATTGCTTCAGCCATGATTGGTAAACTAGTGATGATTAGCTGCACATTTTTCTTTTTAAGGTAATTGACCGATTCAATGATCTCGTCATAATTTCTTCCAAGTCGGTCGATGGCTTCCACGATAAAAATATCTTGTTCTCGGACAAATTCTAAAGCTTCCTGGAAAATTGGTCGATGAGTAATCGTTGCTCCAGATTGTTTCTCAATAAAAATTTTTTCTGCGCCAAACTTTTTCATTTCTTCAATTTGCCGTTGTTCATTTTGATCAATCGATGAGACACGTATGTATGCAACTCTCAAAATTTTTACCTACTTTCTGCAACTATTTAAAATACACCCTAATCATACACTAGAAAACCAGATTTTTCAATGTCATGCCAGTGTCTATTTAGGGTACACTCTAAACGGACATGTTGATAGCAAATTCTACTTATTTCAATCGATGGTTTCTGTTTTAAGGCATACTCCATGAATTGAAACTTTCCCCACGCGCTGTTTTATTTCTAAATCCTGGATTTTAATGTTATCGGTAACATGTTTCTGCCTGTTTACTCTTGTTTTTGTAAGCGTTACAATTCTTTAAGAATAGGACAAAACAAATGGAGGAACATATGGAGAAAAAATGGTGGCACCAATCAGTGGTATATCAAGTCTATCCACGTAGCTTTCAAGATACGAATGGGGATGGAATCGGTGATTTAAGAGGGATTATTTCAAGATTAGATTATTTAACCTATCTAGGGATCGATACGATTTGGCTTTCTCCTGTCTATGAATCCCCAAATGATGATAATGGCTATGACATCAGCGATTATGAAGCAATCATGGCTGAATTTGGGACGATGGCTGAAATGGACGAACTGATTGAGGAAGCGAAGAAATCAGGCATCAAAATCATTTTGGATTTAGTCGTCAATCACACTTCTGATGAACATCCATGGTTTATCGAATCACGAAAAAGCAAAGACAATCCATATCGAGATTATTATATCTGGCGTGAGCCAGTCAATGGTGATGTGCCTAATACATTACGTTCGATTTTTAGTGGACCTGCTTGGGAATTTGATGATGCGACTGGTCAATATTATTTGCATCTATACAGCAAGAAACAACCCGATTTGAATTGGGAGAATGAGCTAGTCAGACAAGAAGTCTATGACATGATGAATTTTTGGATCGATAAAGGAATTGGCGGGTTCCGCATGGATGTCATCGATACGATCGGCAAACTACCCGATCAAGAAATCACCAATAATGGGCCACGGCTTCACGAATACCTACAAGAAATGAATCAAGCAACCTTTGGCGACAAAGATTTGATGACGGTAGGTGAAACTTGGGGCGCAACGACAGAAATCGCGAAGCTTTATTCAGACCCTAAAAGAAATGAACTATCCATGATCTTCCAATTTGAACATATGAGTTTGGACCAACAAGAAGGTAAGGATAAATGGGATCTAAAAGCTTTAGATGTTTCTGAACTGAAAAAAGTTTTGTCAAAATGGCAGACAGCGTTAGGTGATGAAGGTTGGAACAGTTTGTTTTGGAATAATCATGATTTACCGAGAATTGTTTCACGTTGGGGGAATGATCAGGAATATCGTGTAGAAAGTGCAAAAATGTTTGCTATTTTACTACACATGATGAAAGGGACTCCTTATATTTATCAAGGGGAAGAACTAGGCATGACAAATGCGCCAATCCGGGACATCTCAGAAGCAAAAGATATCGAAACGATCAATATGTATCACGAACGACTTGCAGCTGGCTATCATAAAGAAGATATCGTGCAGTCTATCAATGACAAAGGACGTGACAATGCACGTACACCAATGCAGTGGGATGAAACAGCACATGGTGGATTTACGACAGGAATGCCCTGGCTATCCGTCAATCCAAACTACAAAACCATCAACGCGAAACAAGCAGTCGCAGATTCCTCTTCGATTTTCTATACGTACAAACGCTTGATCGAGTTACGCAAACACAATGAGATCATCGTTTGGGGAGAATATGAATTGTTGACAGAAACGCCAGTTGAGGTCTTTGCTTATTATCGTACACTAAATGAAGAACGTTGGTTGATCGTCTGTAACTTATCCGAGCAAACACATGAATGGACTATTCCGCAAGAAGCAACGGAACTAATCATTGCCAACTATGATCGAGAAGTACCTGTAGGAGAAATCGAATTACGTCCTTATGAAGCATTTGTAGTGAAAATTGGGTGATGGCAACAGTTAAACTTGATGGTTATCTAGAAAAAATTGAAAGAATCAGTATTCAAAAATAATTTTGAAACAGAGAATGCTAAGTTATCAAGCGCAATCGCTTTGATGAATGCCAGAGAAGTTGCCGGATTAACACAACGTGAATTAGCAGATTTGGCTTCTTTACCTCAATCGACAGTAGCGCGTATTGAGTGAGGAAACAATACAAGTTTCGATACGTTATCAAAACTTGCTCATGCTCTAGGAAAAGAGTTGAAAGTCGAGTTTGCATAGTGGATAGGTGATCTAAGCAGATCATCTATCCATTTTTTTAGGTGAAGGACTTCATTGGAAATAGTATCAAAGGTATGGTACAAAACGATCAATGTTCTCCTCTTTGACAAATCCACTAAATCATACTATGATATGTACGCTAACAGGAGGTGTAAAAATGGGGAAATCAATTGAACGTTCGTTAGAAGAATGTCTTTTTTTTAGTGTGAAGAAGCTCGATCGAGTATTGAACAAATTAGCGGATGAAGCCTTCAAGAAAACGGGACTTGCACCTACTTATGGGTTTATCTTACTGATTTTGAAAGAAAAAAACGGTATTCCTCAAAAAGATATCGCGCAGATGTTGTATTCAGCGCCTTCAACGATTGCACGTTTCGTAGAAAAGTTAGAATATAAAGGCTATGTCAAAACGGTCACAGAAGGACGGTTATCTTTGGTATTTTTAACTGATGAAGGTCGTGAATTTGTCAAAGAGATCGACAGTAGTTGGGATGAGCTGCACCACGCATATAAAGTTGTTTTAGGTGTTGCCGAGAGCGAGCGACTTTCTCAGGAGCTGAATGAGGCGACCAATAAATTACAAAAAAAATAAAATTTTTTAAACATAACAGTTGCATGTGCAACTAATCGTGTGGTTAAATAAATACGAGAAAAAATAAGTGACATTCGTCATATTGGAGGAAGAAGAATGGCAAAATTCAATGAATCAATCACATTTCCATCAGGTAGTGTGCTGAAAAATCGGTTGATGCTATCACCAATGACTACAGAACTTAGCTTTTTTAATGGGGTAATCACAAAAGACGAGATCGAATATTATGCACAACGATCAAAAGGATTAGGAGCAGTGATCACTGGTGCGGCAAATGTGCAAGACATCGGTAAAGGTTGGCCAGGGGAATTAAGTATTGCCCATGATGAAATGCTTCCTCGTCTAAGCGAGTTAGCACAAGCCATTCAAGGTGAAGGTGCTAAGGCAATCGTGCAGATCTTCCATGGCGGTCGTATGACAAGCCGTGCGACATTATCAGGAGAACAAACAGTATCTGCTAGTGCGATTCCGGCAGAACGTCCAGATGCTGAGACACCACGGGCATTAAGTGATGAAGAAGTCAGTGAAACGATCCAAGCATTTGGAGAAGCAACACGCAGAGCCATTGAAGCAGGATTTGACGGAGTAGAACTACATGGTGCGAATACTTACTTGATCCAACAATTCTTTTCTCCTCATTCTAACCGTAGAGGAGATCAATGGGGTGGCTCTTTAGAGAAACGTTATCATTTTATTGAAGAATTATTGAAATCTGTCTTCCAAGCAGTTGAAACACACGCAACTAAACCATTTATTGTTGGTTATCGTTTTTCACCAGAAGAATTTGAAACACCAGGTATCCGTTTTGAAGAAACGATTTGGTTGATGGAGCAATTACGTGAAACGAAATTAGACTATCTGCATGTTTCATTGAACACATATGATCGTGTGGCTCGTTCTGAAACCTACAACGAAAAATCAATTCTTGAATATGTCCACGAAACGATTCAAGGGAAAATCCCTTTAGTAGGTGTAGGAAATGTCCGTAACCGCAAAGATGTCGAGTCTGTGTTAGCTCATGCGGAACTTGTAGCAGTAGGTCAACAAATGTTGGTAGATCCAGAATGGGCGGTCAAGTTGTTAGAAGGTCGCGATGCTGAATTTGTGACGAAACCTTTTTCTGAAGCATACAAAGACTTGTATTTACCAAGTCCGTTGTATAATTTTCTTGATCAACGCTATGGATCAACCATCAATATCTAAGAAAGAAGCTGAAAAAATGAAAGTTTTGATTGTTTTGACAAATGTAGAAAAATACGACAATATCGAGCGTCCAACAGGTTTATGGTTAAGTGAATTGACTCATTTTTATGATGTATTAGTCAAAAACAAGATCGAAGCTGATTTTGTTAGCCCGAATGGCGGATACGTACCATTGGAACCAAAAAGTATAGTAGATATGGATCAAGTGGATTGGACCTATTACCAAGATGAAGACTTTCGTAATCGTGCGTTAGGCCAAACGTTACGTCCGGATGAAGTGGATCCAACAGAGTATACGGCGATTTATTATGCCGGTGGTCATGGAACGATGTGGGATTTCCCCGGATCAGAAAAATTAGCAGAGATTGGTTCTGCGATCTACAAAAATAATGGGATCGTATCAGCGGTTTGTCATGGTGTCGTAGGCTTATTACCTGTCGTTGATGAAAACGGACAGTCCATCTTAGCTGGACGTAAAGTGACTGGCTTTAGTAATGAAGAAGAGGAATTAAATGGAACAACGAATAACGTACCCTTCCTGACCGAAGATTCATTGAAGGAAAAAGGGGCCGATTATCAGGCAGGGAAAGCTTTTACTGAAGTTGTTCATGCAGATGGGCGTTTATTAACAGGACAAAACCCACAGTCTGCACATTTATTAGGAGAAAAAGTCGCTGCTGAATTGACGAAATAACGTGGAGTTTGGAGAGGAAATCAATGATGGAAACACGGACCTTGAACAACGGATTGACAATTCCTGTACTTGGATTTGGTGTCTTTCAAATCTGGGATCAAGAAGAATGTGAGCAAGTCGTATTAGAAGCGCTGAATGCTGGCTATCGCCTGATTGATACTGCGGCTGTTTATTACAATGAAGAAGCCGTTGGTCGGGCAATCAAAAAAAGTGGGATTCCAAGAGAAGAGATCACTATTACAACCAAGTTATGGGTCACTGATGCTTCTTACGAGGGCGCATACAAAGCGTATGAACGTTCTTTACAAAAATTAGGGGTAGACTACATTGATATTTTCTTGATCCATCAGCCTTACAATGATTATTATGGCGCATGGCGTGCCATGGAAGAACTTTATGATGCAGGCAAAGTAAAGGCAATCGGAGTCTCTAATTTTTCAACCGGTCGTTTGACTGATTTGATTTTGAATCATCGGATCAAGCCGGTGATCAACCAAATCGAACAACATCCATACCGTCAACAAAAACAACAAAGAGAAACAGCCACTCATTTTGATGTCGTGACTGAAGCGTGGAGTCCCTTCAACCAAGGAAAAGATGGGATTTTTGATGAACCCGTTTTAAAGGAATTAGCTGAAAAATACCAAAAAACTGTCCCACAAATCATTTTACGTTGGCAAACACAACTAGGGATTATCACAATTCCTAAGTCTGTCCATGTGGATCGTATAAAGCAAAATATCGCCATTTTTGATTTCCGATTATCAGAAGAAGAAGTGACTTTGATCGAACAGCTCGATCAAGCACCAGAGTCAACTGGACCTCGTGAACATCGAACATTAGTTGAAAACCTGCATAATATCTCCATCAATCAAGCGAATCAATAACCAATGTACTGATGTGTAAAAAAAGAGAGCATAGAAGTTTGTAGTGTTTCTAAAAAGTAGTTCTTTAATACTTAGTGCTGGTAGAAAACAGTCTTGTTTTCTACCAGCACTTTTTTGTTGAAATACTTAGAAAACTAGGATCATATCATTCTCCAAACAATTGGATAGGATCGAAGTATCAATCAAGATAGATTGGTGTGTGTTTTAAAGTATATGGGTGGTACATTTAGTTTTTTTTCTAATCAACCAGCTTTTCTAGCTATCTAATTGACTTGCATGACGATGACTTTGGTGGCAATAAAGGTATCGCCAACTTGTTGACTATTCAGCCTTTTTTCTCTGGTTTTACGGAAGCTTCGACTAGAAGTATGCCAATCGATAATGAATTGTTAAAAATAAAAAATACGATGAACCGAAATGAAACCCTCCTAAAGGAAGAAACTCAACGAACAAAGGACTTAATCACTTATTTGGCTCACGACTTGAAGACACCTTTAGCCTCCGTGATCGGCTACCTCAACCTATTATTGGATACAAAAAATTTAACGAACGAACAAATGACTCAGTCTCTGACTATCGCTCTTGAAAAGTCTGAGCGGTTGGAAACACTGATGAATGAATTTTTCGATATTACTCGATTCAATCTTCAAGATATCCAATTGTTTAAACGAGAACTTGACTTTGTGTTCTTATTAAAACAAATCCAGGAAGAATTTTACCCGTTGCTGAAAGAAAAAGGACAAGAGGTTCGTTATATCGGACCGGAAAGCTTGAAAATTGAAGCTTATAGTGAACAGTTAGCCAGAGTATTGAATAATCTGTTGAAAAACGCGATCGCCTACGCACCTGAACATACAATGATCACAATGGAACTATCGGTTTCTGAGCATCAAGCAACCTTTATTCTTGCCAATCAAAGTGAGCCTATCGAACAAGAGCAGCTAGAAGCATTATTTGAAAAGTTTTATCGCCTTGATCAAGCCCGTTCAACAAAAACCGGCGGTGCGGGTCTAGGTCTAGCGATTGCCAAAGAAATCATTCTGGCTCATCAAGGAACGATTCAAGCTGCCAACAAAGATAATGAGATCCAGATGCTTGTTACTTTGCCTTTGGGTAATACAAAAATGAAGGTATCAGAAAGCAACTAAGTTGAAAAGGACGGTCGATACGATTGGAAAAAATACTTTTAGTTGAAGATGAAAAAGAAATTTCAGACCTAATTGTCTTTTATTTGCAGAACGAGAATTTTTTAATAACGACTTGCTCTGATGGGAAATCTGCTCAAGCACAAATTGAACAAAATACATTTTCACTGGCAATTCTTGACGTGATGCTACCGGACATCTCTGGGGTCGAACTTTGTAAAGAAATCCGAAAAAATCATAAATATCCGATCATCATGTTGACCGCAAAAACCGAGGAAATCGATAAGATCACAGGATTGACGATTGGCGCAGACGATTATATTACGAAGCCCTTTCGCCCATTAGAAGTAATTGCCCGAGTGAAGGCCCAGATTCGGCGATCCACTCAGTACAATGGATTTGATAAACACAAATTGATCGTTAAAGATTTGGTATTAGATGTTGATAAACGAAAATGTTTTTTACAGGAAGAGGAGCTTTTTCTAACACCAATCGAATTTTCCATCTTAAAATTATTGATGGAACGACAGGGACAAGTCATTAGCTCTGAAGAAATGTTTCATGAAATTTGGGGCGAAAAATATTATACTTCCTCCAATAATACCATTATGGTCCACATTCGAAATTTAAGAGAAAAAATGCATGACACGCACAAGCAGTCTTCCTATATTAAAACTGTTTGGGGCATTGGCTATAAAATCTAAAGCTAAGATCAGAAAGCGTGGCATAAGTCAGGTAGGCTATACGCACAAAAACACAAGGGACATTCGAAAACCAACAAATTTCGAGTGCTCCTTGTGTTTTTATCTTCGATGTTTTAACTAATTTTTTTCGTTCGTCTAGCTCAATAGCGTGGCTTAGTGAACGGGATTATCTGCTTATTTACAGCGGGCGTCTACCACGATACCCTTTACTGATTGAAACGTTTTCTAAGAAATGATACTCTAAGGATAACAGATGAAAAAGAGGGGAATAACATATGAGGATCGTAATCGTCGGTGGCTCATTTGCGGGCATTCAGACAGCTATTTCTTTGCGCAACGACTGTCCAGAAAGTGAGATAATCATTATTGAGAAGCAAGCGCGGATAGGCTTTATCCCAAATAGTATCAATTTGATCTTAAAAGGGCAATTTCATGAAGAAGCCCATCATTATTGGATGACTAAAGAGCAATTGACTCAAGAACATCAGATAGCAGTACGTGTAGAAACAGAAGTGACTGCGCTAAACAGCGATAAAAAACAAATCCAATTAAATGATGGGGAAATATTGTCTTTCGATTTTCTTGTGATTGCGACAGGCTCACAACAACGCTTCCGTTTTAGTACACAAGAAAACGACACGATTTGGAAAATCAAAGATCCTAAAACTTCGCAACAATTCCACCAACGTATTGGAAGTGCAAAAAAAATCGCAGTGATCGGTGCAGGGCAAGTTGGCTTGGAACTCATCGAAGGATTAGCGAACCTGGGAAAAGAACTTCATCTGTATGAAAGCCAATCGACAGTTTTATTCCGCTATTTTGATCCAGAGATGATCAAGCCGTTGTATCGCGAGCTGAACAATCGAGGTATTCGATATTTCTTAAATGAACAAGTACAAGAAATCATTGAAGCAGAACAAACAAAGATCTTCACGGAAAAAAGAAGTGAGACGTATGATTTAGTCTTGTTAGCAAATTATACTCGACCAGATAATCAATTATGGGAAGAATCTTTGCAATTGAATGATGATGGGACAATCTGGGTAAATGACTACTTGCAAACATCCCAAGAAAATATTTATGCGATCGGCGATGCCATCCAAGTAACCTATCGACCAACGCAAGAAAAGATGTACGTGTCTTTAGTCAACAATGCGATTCGAACGGCGAAGATCGCCAGTAAAAATATCAGTGGGCAACAAAAGAAGGATTTAGGTACGTATCGTCCAATTGGTAATCACTGGTTCGGACATTATTTTGGGAGTGTCGGTTTAACAGCAAGCGAAAGTATCTTTTATGCTGGGGAAATCAACACACAATATTTAACGACCAGAGCTTCTGCTGCGAATCAGGAGTTAATCCAAATAAAAGTGCTATTGACAGAAGAAGGAAAACTGATTGGTGCGCAATGTCATAGCCAATCAGTGATTTTCTATCTTTTAGACCGACTGACTTTAGCAGTTGAGGAAGGATGGACACTCGCAGACCTGGAAGCGCGTGAATTCTTCTTTCAACCAGAGTATCGAGCGCCAACAGCTCTTGTAAAGGTGGTTGATTCTTTCGATGAAGATTGAAGAATTTTTAGAAAAAAAAGAGCAAATCCAAATTGAGATTTTACGAATGCTTGTATTAGAAGGTGGTTCCGCTTCAATCAATGAGTTGCGATCCTCTGTGAAACTATCAAAATCTGCCTTCGACCAATATATCGAAGACCTTGAATTGATCGGTCGTATGATGAAAAAAAAGATTTCTGTCCGAAAAAATGAATTTCAAGTCGTCCTTGAATTAGATGAGCATACGAGTTTAGAAAAAATCATGCTTTTTTTGGTACAACAAAGCGTGAAATATCAGATCTTGACGTATCTTCTTGAACATCAACAAGCTTCAAGTGTTCGTTTGGCAACAGCTTTTACGATCAGTGAATCCTCTGTCTTTAGAAAAACCAAAGAATTAAATCAGTTATTGAAAGAGTTCTCTCTACAAATAAAGAATGGACAAATCCAAGGAGAAGAGCTCCAGATCCGTTATTTTTATTATTCCTTATTTCAATTTTTCCCAGAGTCACAAAGACCACAGTATTTACAAGATACTCCAGATAAGCGTCCGTTGATAGTAGGATTGGCGCATGTGTTGAATACAACTTTTTCCCCACAATCATCGACAAAAATTGCGACATGGATCGGTATTACACGGAAAAGGTTACTGTCAGATAAGATGAAGGTTTCTGGTACAAAAGAGAAAAAAGAACTATATCAAGAAGATCAACTGTACCAGACCATCCATCCGGTGATTTCTTTATATCTTAGTCGAACAGCAGCTGATGTTACGGCGTATGAGTCGATGCTGTTTTATAGTTTTCTCGTTACTTTCTCGGTACTGGAGGAAGAGATATTTTATCAATACGAGTTGACTCGTAGCAAAAAGTTACCTACAGCGGTGTTGGATACGTATATTCGAGAAACCATGCTGTGGCATTATCGACCAAGGCGTCTAAAAATCAAGGAAGAGAAAACAATTGGGTATCACTTGGCACAAATCAATAATGAGTTATACTTTTTTTCTGGCTATTTAACAATCTATGATCCACCACACTTACTCATCCAACAACAACGCATGTTGGGTGATTCGTTGACTCAATTACTTGAACGATTGAAAAAAACGACAGTCGAACAGCTCCCTATGAAAAAATTGACCCATCAAGTTTTGGATAATCTGATGAGTCAATACGCGAATATTTTGATGATGATCGATTTCTATATTGAAAAATCTGTAGTTATTGGCATCGATCTACAATCCTTACCAATCTATCGGGTTGCTTTCCAACAGTTCTTGATTCGAGAGTTAAAGGGGATTAGCGGAATCGTGATCGAAGAAGTCCAACCAGAAAAAAGTTATGATTTTGTGATCACCTTCAATCAAGATAAAAAAGGTCAAGAGTACTATTATCTATCTGAGTTTGCTTCAAGTTATGATATTTTAAGGTTAAAGCAAAAAATCGAGCAAGAGAAAAAAGCCAAAAATTAAAAAACTGTCAAAAAAAAAGTGAATTGCTATTTTTTTGGCAGTTTCTACTCCTTAAATAGGTGTACCATAAAAGTAGTTAAAGAAAGCGTTTGCAAAAATGGAGGAGATCATAATGACAGAATCAACTTATATCATGGCGATTGACCAAGGGACAACAAGCTCACGAGCGATTATCTTTGATAAAAAAGGAAGACACATCGGTAGTTCGCAAAAGGAATTCACGCAATATTTTCCCCGGGAAAGCTGGGTAGAACATGATGCGAATGAAATCTGGAACTCCGTACAATCAGTTATCGCAGGTGCGTTTATTGAATCTGGTATCAAGCCAACACAAATCGCTGGTATTGGTATCACGAATCAACGTGAAACAACAGTGATCTGGGAAAAAGATACAGGACGTCCGATTTATCATGCTGTAGTTTGGCAATCGCGTCAATCAGCTGGTATTGCTAATAAATTAAAAGAAGACGGACACCAAGAGTTTTTCCATGAAAAAACTGGTTTAGTCATTGATGCGTATTTCTCTGCTACTAAGATTCGCTGGATCTTAGACCATGTAGAAGGTGCACAAGAGCGAGCAGAAAAAGGCGAGTTGATGTTTGGAACGATCGATTCTTGGCTTGTTTGGAAGTTGACAGATGGACAAGCGCATGTAACCGATTACTCGAATGCGAGTCGTACAATGTTGTTCAATATCCATGAATTGGATTGGGATCAAGAAATCTTAGATCTACTGAATATTCCGCGAGTGATGTTACCGAAAGTAACCTCAAATTCAGAGGTTTACGGTTATACACAAGGGTATCACTTCTATGGTAGTGAAGCACCGATTTCTGGTATGGCAGGAGACCAACAAGCAGCCTTATTCGGTCAAATGGCTTTTGAGCCAGGAATGGTCAAAAATACGTATGGTACAGGTTCATTTATTGTGATGAACACAGGTGAAAAACCACAATTATCTAAAAACAATCTGTTGACGACGATTGGTTACGGGATAAATGGAAAGGTTTATTATGCGCTAGAAGGGAGTATCTTCGTTGCCGGTTCTTCCATCCAATGGTTGCGTGACGGTCTGCAAATGCTACAAAAAGCGAGTGATTCAGAAGACGCAGCGAAGCGTTCGACTAGTGATGACGAAGTTTACGTCGTACCTGCTTTTGTTGGACTTGGCGCTCCTTACTGGGATCAAGCAGCACGTGGCTCGATGTTTGGTCTTACTCGAGGAACAACGAAAGAGGATATCATTAAGGCGACATTACAATCCATTGCCTACCAAGTTCGAGATATCATCGATACGATGCAAGATGATACAGGCATCCAGATTCCTGTGTTAAAAGTTGATGGAGGTGCAGCCAATAATGAATACTTGATGCAGTTCCAAACAGATATCTTGAATGTACCGATCCAACGTGCCGGTAACTTGGAGACCACTGCATTAGGTGCTGCCTTTCTTGCAGGATTAGCGGTTGGTTATTGGAAAGATACGGATGAAATTCGTGAGTTTTATGAAGCTGGTAAAATCTTCGAGGCGGAAATGCCAGAAGAGCGTAGAGAAAAACTTTATACTGGTTGGAAAAAAGCAGTGAAAGCAACTCAAGCATTTGAGTAAAGGGAGGAACACAAGATGTTTTCAAAAAAAACAAGACAAGATAACATTGACCACATGAAACAAGAAGAATTAGATCTTTTGATTATTGGAGGCGGAATCACTGGTGCAGGTGTCGCAATCCAAGCAGCAGCTTCTGGTATTAAAACCGGTTTGATCGAAATGCAGGATTTTGCAGAAGGAACTTCTTCACGCTCAACCAAGTTAGTTCATGGGGGATTCGTTACCTAAAAACGTTTGATGTTGAAGTGGTAGCAGATACAGTAGGCGAACGTGCAGTGGTACAACAAGTGGCACCGCATATCCCTAAACCAGATCCGATGTTATTGCCGATTTATGAAGGAGAAGGCGCAACGACATTCAATATGTTTTCTGTAAAAGTAGCGATGGATCTTTATGATAAATTAGCAAAAGTAACTGGAACGAAGTATGAAAACTATACGTTGACACCTGAAGAAGTTCTTGAACGTGAGCCGTTTCTTAAAAAAGATGGGTTAACAGGTGCAGGGGTTTACTTGGATTTCCGGAACAATGATTCCCGTTTAGTGATCGATAATATCAAAAAAGCGGCAGAAGACGGAGCATATCTGGTCAGTAAAATGAAAGCTACCGGTTTTATCTATGAAGGCGACCAGATTATCGGAGTCAAAGCGCGTGATTTGTTAAGTGATGAAGTCATTGAGATCCGAGCAAAAGTAGTGATCAACACAAGTGGACCATGGGTGGACAAGATCCGTAACCTGAACTTCAAGCGTGCAATCTCACCAAAAATGCGTCCGACAAAAGGCGTCCATTTAGTGGTAGACGCGAAGAAACTGCCTGTGCCACAGCCTACTTATTTCGATACAGGAAAACAAGATGGTCGGATGGTCTTTGCGATTCCTCGTGAAAATAAAACGTATTTTGGGACAACAGATACCGATTACCAAGGCGATTTTACAGATCCTCAGGTAACACAGGAAGATGTGGATTATTTACTAGATGTGATCAATCATCGTTATCCAGAAGCAAATATCACTTTGGCTGATATCGAATCAAGTTGGGTAGGATTACGTCCGTTATTGATCGGCAATGCTGGTTCTGACTACAACGGTGGTGACAACGGTTCGATCTCTGATAAAAGTTTCCGTAAAGTCGTTGATACGGTGACGGATTACAAAGAAAGCAAGGTATCACGTGTAGAAGTCGAAGATGTGTTGAATCATTTAGAAAGTAGTCGTGATGAAAAAGCACCATCAACTGTTTCTCGCGGTAGTTCATTAGAACGTGAACCAGATGGACTAGTTACTTTATCTGGTGGTAAAATCACTGATTATCGCAAAATGGCAGAAGGCGCGATGAAATTGATCCGTCAACTGTTACAAGAAGAGTATAGTGTAACTGTAAAAGAGATTGATTCCAAGACTTATTCGATCTCAGGCGGCGATTTTGATCCGACGAAACAAGAAGAAATGGTCGAAGAATATACAAAAATCGGTGTGGAAGCAGGTCTTGATGAAAAAGATGCTGCATATATCGCAGATTTCTATGGCACAAATGCGAAACACATCTTTGAATTAGCGAAAGAAATGAGTCCTTATCCAGGATTGACTTTGGCAGAATCTGCGCGTTTGCGTTACGGCTTAGAAAACGAAATGGTTTTAGTTCCAGGTGACTATTTGATTCGCCGTACCAACCATCTACTTTTTGAAAGAGATCAGTTAGATACCATCAAACAACCGATCATTGATGCGATTGCTGCATACTTTGAATGGACAGACGAAGAAAAAGAACGTGAAACGCAACATTTAGAGCAACTGATCGCTGAGTCAGACTTACGTGACCTGAAAGGAGAAAAATAAAATGAATGCAGACATGACCCAAATCATGGGGGAATTTATTGGAACGATGATTTTGATCCTTTTAGGGGACGGCGTATGTGCAGCAGTGAATTTAAACAAAAGTAAAGCGCAAGCCTCTGGTTGGATCGTCATTGCATTTGGTTGGGCAATGGCAGTAACAATGGCAGTCTTTATTTCAGGCTTCATGGGACCTGCTCATTTAAATCCGGCGGTAACACTCGGAATGGCAATGACAGGCGCAATCGGTTGGAACTTAGTTTTCCCATTCATCATTGCGCAATTATTAGGTGCGATCGTTGGTGCGGTACTTGTTTGGTTATCTTATTTGCCACATTGGTCAGCAACAAAGGATCAAGGGGCAATCTTAGGAACCTTTGCGACTGGACCAGCCATCCGCAACTATCCTGCTAACTTTATTACGGAGTTGATTGGTACGTTCGTTTTAGTCTTAGGACTATTGGCATTTGGCCAAACAGAATTTGCTGGTGGAACAAATGTATTTGCTGTTGGAGGATTGATTTTAGCTATCGGGTTATCACTAGGTGGTTCAACAGGCTATGCGATCAATCCAGCTCGTGATCTAGGTCCACGTATCGCTCATGCGATTTTACCAATCGCTAATAAAGGTGGTTCCGACTGGGGTTATTCATGGGTACCGATTGCAGGACCAATGGTTGGTGCAATCGTCGCAGTAGGCATGTACACGTTGATGGTTTAATGAAACAAATTTTCTATATCAAAATAAATGGTTCTCTTGGTCGTTATTCACAAACCAAGAGAACCATTTTTTATTGATCAGCCAAGTCATAATAACAATTAACAAGAGAGACGGTAAATTTACATCAAGCTTTGATAGATGTCGATGATCTCTGACACGTTCGTTTCTCTTGGATTTCCTGGAGTACAGACATCATGGAACGCGTCTTCAGCAATTTTTGCAATATCCGCTTCTTTGACACCTAGTTCGGAAATCGTCGCAGGAATACCAACTTTTTTCGACAAAGCATCAATCGCTTCGCAAGCGGCATCACGAATATCCTCGATGGAACGAGATTCTGCGTCTTTGATGTTCAATGCCTTCGCGATTTCTCGATATTTATTGTCTGTAAACTCTTTGTTGTATTTCATGACCGTTGGTAATAAGACAGCGCAAGCGACGCCGTGGGGGACATCATACCATGCGGATAAAGGATGCGCCATGCCATGCACAAGACCTAAACCAACATTTGAAAAACCCATTCCTGCAAGGTACTGTCCTAAAGCCATATCTTCTCGGCCTTTTGGATCACCATTCACGGAATCGGCTAAACTACGACCGATGATCTCAATGGCTTTGAGATGGAACATATCACTCATTTCCCATGCACCTTTCGTGATCAATCCCTCGATAGCATGAGTCATCGCATCCATCCCAGTTGCCGCACACAAGACTTTCGGCATGCCCATCATCAAATCACTGTCAACAAAGGCAACGATTGGAATATCATGAGGATCAACACATACAAATTTACGAGAACGCTCTTTGTCAGTGATCACATAGTTGATCGTGACTTCAGCGGCCGTACCAGAAGTAGTCGGAACAACTAAGATCGGCAAGCTTGGATGTTTTGTATCTGCCACGCCTTCTAGACTACGGACATCAGAAAATTCTGGATTTGTTACGATGATTCCAATGGCTTTGGCTGTGTCGATCGGCGAACCTCCGCCAATTGCCAGAATCACATCCGCTTTCGCTTCTTGAACGAAAGCCACACCCTCTTTGACATTCTCGATCGTTGGATTAGGTACGATACCGTCGTAGATTTCATAAGCAATCTCTGCCTCATCTAATAAGGTGGTGACTTTTGCTACGACACCGATTTTATGCAGCTCTTTATCGGTGATCACAACTGCTTTTTTGAAATTTCTTGCATGAAATTCCGTTGGGATAGCTGCAATAGCCCCTTTTCCATGATAGGATGTTTCATTTAAAATCATTCGATTTGCCATTTGATTTACTCTCCTTTAGGTAGGTCGGTTTCAGAAATTATATATTCTGATGGATAACGCAGTTTTTTGAAATAATAGGTGCGATCCTTTTTATTGAATGTTCGCACCACATGACAAGGATTTCCTACTGCTAAAGAATTAGCTGGGATATCCTTCGTGACGACACTTCCAGCTCCAATCACTACATGATCACCGATTGTCACCCCAGGCAGTATGGATGTATTTGCACCGATCCAGACGTTGTCGCCGATCGTAACAGGCGCCCCAAATTCTGCTTGGTACTCTTGACGTAAAACAGGATCTAAGGCATAGCCGGCTGTGTAGATCCCCACATTTGGAGCAAGCAAGACGTCTCTACCAATCGTGATCGGAGCAACATCAAGCAAGGTGCAATTATTATTTGCTAAAAAGTTTTCTCCAACGGTGATGTTGATTCCATAGTCGCAATGAAAGGGTTGTTCAACAAAGAGTTTGTCCCCAGTTTGCTTGAACATTTTTTTGATTAATTGCTGACGTTCCGCTAATTTTCGGGGATGGATATGATTGAATTCATAAAGGAGATCTCTCGTGACCAAACGAAGTTGCAATAATTCTTCATCTTGATGATAGACCTCACCAACAATCATTTTTTCGATATTGGATTTCATTTTGCACCTCACGATTGTTAATCGTTCAAATAGCCAGCACGTGGGACAACTCCAAACGCATCAGCCAGTAATTTCAAATTGCCATCTTCTAACGTTTGTTTGATGCCACCTTGAGCCATGACAATCGTATAGACTTGAGCAGCTTTTTCAGCTGTTTCAATCAAACCAAATGTTTCATCCATATCTTTTCCAGAACCATAGATCCCATGTTGTGGCCAAACGACTAAACGGGTTTCTTTCATTTTTGCAGCAGTTGCTTCGCCGATTTCATTCGAACCGGGAACTAACCATGGAATGACCGAGATGCCTTCTGGGAAGACAACTAAGCACTCGGTACACATTTGCCATAATGTACGAGTAAATGCTCGTTCAGAAAGTGGATGGCTAAAAGTCATGGCTAACAAGTGTGTTGCGTGACAATGCATGACGATGCGGTTATCTGGATCGACACTTAATCGAGCAATATGGCTCATGAAATGACTTGGTAACTCAGAAGTTGGAACAGCATCAGGGATTAATCCCCATAAAATATCGATTGCGTGACCATCTGCGGTCACACGGATCAAGCCAAGATTTTCTTCTGGTGCTTCCTGTACATTTTTAAAATATTTTCCAGACCCTGTCACTAAGAAATATCTTCCGGCTAATTGTTGGGCATCAAATAGCAACGGCAGTGTTCGTAAAACTTTCGTAGGGTCGATAAAAGGTAAGACTTGTGCTTCTTCTAATAAATAGGTGATATTCCCACCATTACGTTCATCCCATCCTAGGCGGTACATATTGGTTGTTGCTTGAATCATCTCTTGTACAAATGGAGCAGTGAGCATCGCTAATTTTTTCACGAGTGAGACCTCTTTTCTTTTTCTGATGAATAGAAGGAACATGTAGTATAGTTATTTTGTAAATCAACAGAAAGAACCTCAAAATCAGTTAGACGGATTCTCGAAGGCTTCTGTTGATCGGCGAGGGGCTTTTTTACAACTTGATAGATAGTGTTCATGAAGCAACACTTCGGTCATAAGCCAGAAAAATCAAAAATGAACCAGCCATTTTCGATTTTCAGTCTTATGCCTTAGTGCAGATTGCTTCTTTCACGACCTAATAAATGGTGTTCGAAAGCCAACTCCTTCAATATTAAATCAAAAATTGAAAAAAGATGAGAAACTATTTTCTCGATTTCCGTCTTAATACTCGGAGCTGAACGGCTTTCTCACGACCTATGATAAACGGTGTTCAAGAAGCTGACCTTCAACATTAAGCTAAAAAATCATAAAATATGAGGAGCTATTTTTTGATTTTCTATCTTACTGCTCAGGCCAGAACGCTTCTTTCACAACCTCTTACTTTGTACGTCTTTTTCGTACTGTAGGACTTCTTGGTACCAGTCCATGCCTACTGGGACGTTGTTGATTTCACAGAAGTAATTCCAAACGTCAGCGTATGGGAAATCTTTTAATTCTTCAGTGAAGGCTAAGCGTTTGGTGAAGTCGAAGTTTAGTTCGGCTTCTTTTAATTCTTCGATTGGTTCAAGCATGGCTTTTAACAATGCTTTTTGCGTATTTCTTGTGCCGATTGCCCATGCGGCGATCCGGTTGATGGTTGCATCAAAGAAATCGAGACCGATCGCTGTTTTTTCAAGTAAATGATTGCGGACTAATTCTTTGCCGATTTCTTGTAATTCATCATCCATGATCACCACATGGTCTGAATCCCAACGCACAGGACGAGAGACGTGAAGCATGATCCCTTTTGAGAATAAGGCTAAAGACGAAAGTTTGTTGGAGATGACTTCAGTTGGATGGAAGTGTCCTGCGTCTAGGCAGATCAATTTGTTACGTGTCAATCCATAGCCCATATAAAATTCGTGTGAACCTACTGTGTAAGCTTCGGCACCAAGTCCGAATAGTTTGGATTCCACGGCATCTTGTGTATATTCTTCGTTGAGTTCTTCTGAGAAAATCTCATCTAAAGATTCCATCAACCGTTGGCGTGGAGATAGGCGGTCGATTGGATTGTCTTTCATTCCATCAGGCATCCAAAAATTATCGATACACGTTTGTCCGATTTCTTTTCCCATATACTCGGCGATTTTACGAGCGCGTTTCCCATGTTCGATCCAGTAATCCCGTACTTCTTTGTCTGGATGAGCAAGTGTCAAGCCATCTTTCATCATTGGGTGAGAGAAGAAGGTTGGGTTGAAATCAAGACCGATCCCTTGTTTTTTTGCCCATGCGACCCATTTCTCGAAATGTTTTGGTTCGATCTCATTTAAATCGACCGGTTCATCTGTATCTAGATACATGGCATGTAAGTTCAATTTATGATTCCCAGGAATCAATGAGAAAGCTTTTTCTAAATCTTGGCGTAATTGGTCCGGCGTATGTGCGGCTCCAGGATAGTTTCCTGTAGCCATGATGCCGCCAGTCAGTTCTCCATCTGGCGTCAAAAATCCTTTGACATCATCGCCTTGCCAACAATGCATCGAAATT
Organism: Enterococcus mundtii; assembly: GCF_003957375.1. Lineage (GTDB taxonomy): Bacteria > Bacillota > Bacilli > Lactobacillales > Enterococcaceae > Enterococcus_B > Enterococcus_B spodopteracolus. The sequence continues at coordinate 381,383 of NZ_CP025473.1, forward strand.
TTTACTTCTGCGAGTTTCTGCAAGACCTCTTCAGTATCGACACCGATACTCGCATATTTTGCTTTGGCTTCTTCATAACGTTCTTTGACATTCATCATATTGAATCTCTCCTTTTATATTAAAAATTCTTTATATCTAGCAAGTGCTTGTGTCATTTCCTCGGTATGTCGAGGGTGAAAAGTGGTTAATGAAACAGAATCTCTGATCGCTTTACGCGCCAGTTGCAACGTACCGTAGCCGTTCGTTGCAATCATTTGGACCATTAGATTGCCAATCGCGGTCGCTTCGTCTGGTCCAGCTTCGACTTCGATATTGCAAATATCGGCTGTCAGCTGATTGAGGAAAGTATTATTTGAACCCCCACCGACAATGTGTAGTTTATGAAATTCATTTCCGGTGATCCGCGCTAAGTTCTCTAGTTCGAGGGCATAGCACAAAGCTAAGTTGTCATAGATACAACGAGCCAGTTGACCAGGGGTTTGAGGGATAGATTGGTTTGTTTCTTTACAATAATCTTGTAATTCTTGAATCATATTTTGGGGATTCAAGAAACGTGGGTCGTTGACATTGATCAATTGTTGGAAAGGCGCTTCCTGTTCTGCCAGTTCTGCCAATTCAGCAAAACTATAGGCACCATCTTGCAAACGAGCAACTTCTTGGATTAACCACATACCCATGATGTTTTTTAAGAAGCGAATGGTTCCTTGCACACCCCATTCATTTGTAAAGTTAGCTTCAAATGCTTCTTTTGTTGAAATGCCTTCAGGAATCTCTACACCCATCAACGACCAAGTGCCTGAACTGATGTATGCCCAATCTTTGCCTGTTGCCGGTGTGCCGACGACTGCTGAAGCTGTGTCGTGAGATGCAATTGTGATAAATGTTGCTTTTGGTAAATCATATTTAGGAAATTGGTCTGTTTGCAATTCGCCTAGGATCTGTCCTGGATCTGTAATCCGTGGGAAAAGCGTATCATCAATACCTAAAACGGCTAAAATATCGGGGTCCCATTTCCGCGTTTTTAAGTTCAGAAGCTGCATGGTGGAAGCATTTGTTTTTTCAGTGACAGCTTTTCCTGTGAAAAGATAGCCGAGTAAATCGGGCATCAATAATAAGTGATGGGCATTTGCTAACGTTTCATTTTTTTCAACAAGTAATTGGAATACTGTATTGAATGGCTGTAGTTGGATACCTGTTTTTTGATAAAGTTTGTCTAGTGGTAACTTTTGATCAAAGTGCGAGATTGCTTCTTTCGTACGATCATCCCGATAGCTGGTTGGGTCATCGAGCAAATTGCCATCAGCATCAAGCAAGCCATAATCAACGCCCCAAGTATCGATGCCCACATAACATTCGGTGATTCCTTGTCGTTTAGCTTTCTCGAATCCTTTTAAGATTTCTGTGATTAAATGTGTCAATGGCCATTTTGCGACACCATCGACTTTTTCGAAGCCATTCTTGAAGCGATGGACTTCCTGTAATTTAAAAATGCCTAATTCGTTCAGATTGGCATGGATCAAACGGCCACTAGATGCGCCAATATCGATTGCAAGATAATTCATCAACATTCCTCCAATTTGTTTTTGCTTGAATCAATGAAAACTAGACTTCATTTGGGAGTGGCTTCTTTTTAAAAGTAAGGAGAAGAAAAAGAATACCTAAAACAGTCATCAAAATACAGCCATTGATAAAAATATTTTGTAAAGCATCCGAACCGATACCGAATGTCTCCAATAATTGATGCCCATATGGTGAAACAAAATTACCGATATTGGCTAAGACGAGAATAAAAGAAGTGGTACTTGCTTTGGCTGACTGTGGAACTAAACGAGTGGCATCGTTGAAGATGTAAGGAACAAATAAAGCAAATGCGATACCATTGAGTGCTGCCCCTATACCGATCATAAATAAATGATTGGCTGTCAAGATGAGGAACAAGCTTGCTGCCATGATGAAAAAAGAAATAGGCAACGTCCATCGTTTCAATCCTTTGTAAATCAACCCGAATAAGAAACCAGCAACCATGTTAGCAATCTGCATAAAAGAAAGAAGCGTTCCGGCATCTGATTCTGTTCCTAGATTTTCAGTCACGATGAAGGTTGAAAGCTTAACGACAACGATCATGTAGAAAATACAGAGAAAGAAGATCAAAATGCCATACATGATCGTGGTAGGACGGAGTGCCCCTTTTGCTGATAGTTCTTTTTTGGAAGTGGGGTTTTCTTTTTTTATTGGTGGTTCGGGGACGAAAGCCATAAATAAGAAGATGATCGGAATGGTGATCAAGTAAACTAAGAATACTTTTTGCCAGCCAAAAGTGAGGAGACGTCCGGCAGTGAAGGTCATGACTGCCGCTCCTAACCCTTGAAAGGCGGATTGGAAGCCAATCAATGTGGCAGCTTCTTCGCCTTCAAAAAATTCACTGATCATACTGACCGCCAACGAATTGAAGAGACCAAAGCCAGCACCTAATGATGCGCGAGAGATCATCAATAAATAGAAGTTGGCAGTGAAGACAGGTAACACGCCAGCAACTCCAGCAAGCAACAACCCAAGTAAGACAGTTTGTTTCTGTCCGATGGCTTTTGCAATCAAACTACTCAAAGCAATAAAAATCACAACAGTTAGTTGAGGAATGGTCATCAGTAGTTCGACGGATGAAGCCGATTGATCATTGAAGTAGCCTAACATCATCGGTAAAGCAGATGCGATAGCAGTATTCGACGTTAAAACTAAGGAAATGGATAACAGTGACAGTTTCATCAACCAAGTCTTTCTCATAGCTTGTTCCTCCAGATGAAGATGTATTTGTTGCACTCATCATATCTTGTAACCCTTTTCACAACAATGTCAGTATGTTACTATATTGGTGTCAAATTTACATATCAAGGGGGAGGAAAACCATGAATCCTTTTGTACAAAAGATCTTTCTGCCGTATACACCCGAAGAGATAGAACAGCAAAAGACAAGGCAATGGATCAAGGAATTTGAAGGAGAAAACTTAGATGAACAGGACAAACAATTCAAATTAGACGATCATCATCTTTTTCAAGAAAATAATATTTTGATTCGCCAACATCGACGCTTTGCGCATTATCCACTACATTCCCACCATTTTTTAGAATTCAATTATATGTATTGCGGTACTTCAGAACAGATCGTCAACGGTCTGCCAATCACTTTGAAAGAAGGACAATTATTACTTTTAGATACAAATAGTCGCCATGAACTGATGCCTTTGGGTGAACATGATATTTTGCTGAATTTCTTATTCAAAACGAATGATATCAACATCGATCTTCTGAAAAAAATCGATAATCGCAGTGGGGGATTGACCTATAATTTTTTAATGAATGCCATTTTAGAACCCGGCTATAATGAAACACATCTTTTGTTACACTTAGCAAAAGAACCAGAGATCCAAGTCACCTTGGATCAAATGATCCTCGAATATTTTTCAAAAAAACATCTAGGAAATGAAATCATGAACGCTTTTTCACAAGTGTTATTTTTACAGCTTTCTAGGGTGTATCATTCGCAATTAGCAAAGATATATAAAAAAGATGGACAAAGTAATTTGATGATCAAAATCCTGCAACGGATCGAAAGTGACTATCGAACATTGAACCTAAAAAGATTGGCAGAGGAGTTAGGGTATAATCCGAATTATTTATCTAATTTGATAAAACAACAGACAGGTAAATCCTTCAAACAGTTGATGACAAACCAACGCTTACATGAAGCGCAGGATCTAATTAGATCTACCCGTTTTTCGATTGAGGAGATTGCGGCTAGTGTAGGTTTTTCCAATAAAACACATTTTTACAAAAAATATCGAGAATATTTTGGGGATACGCCGATCGCCATTCGTAAACGACGTTGAGGACGTGGGCGATACATAAAAAAACAACTGCGAAACGCTGTTAAAGCGTAGATCGCAGTTGTTTTTTTATTAATACAACATAGTTAAAACATTTTTTGGTACTTGCTTTTCATTAATCGTTGTTGGTCCAGAGGTTACTCGTTTTTGGCTGACCTCTGCTTTGACAAAACTATTTGGTTCTAATGGTGTTGGATTTTCTGAGGCGATTGTATAAGGCAATTTGACCGTTTTGCCATCTTTAGTGACAAAGGTCAATTCATAGTCATATGCTTTCCAATTCCACATTTTCTCTCCGCTAGAACTCAACGCATCAGTTAATGGTGGTACTGTTTCTGGTACTTTTGCATAGGCAACCTGGCTGTTGTAGGTTTGATCATAATATTGATAACCTTTGTAACCACCAAATAACAACAATAAGAGAGCAATTGTTCCAATCAATTTTTTCATCATATCCATCCTTTTATGATTCTTGATATATCCAATTATCGCCGATTGATAAAGTGTTTGAAAATCGAAAAACGTGACAATTTTGAAATATTATTAAAATAATGCCATTCAGACTCGTTCAGTATCTGTTTGACATTCTGACAACCGCTTGCTATAGTAAAAAGGAAAAATAAATAAAACCTAGATGAACGAGGTATTTTGATGAGTGTAGTAGGTATCTAATCGAGTAAGTTGAATAACCAATAAAGCAGTAGGCTTATTTGGTGTGCTTATAGATGGTACCTGTCTGAAACATTTCTTGTAATCAAATCAAGGGGAGGACATGTCTTATTTTAGCTGTGTCCTGCCCTTTTATTCTATTTTAGTTTAGGTCTTTATTTATTTTGGGGACAGGTATCTCTTCAAGAAAAGGAGAGAATATGAATCATACAATCAAACAATTACAATTTGAACAAATTAGAAAAGAAGTGGTTGCCCGAGCAATCGGAGATCACACGAAAGAACGTCTGGCAGAAATGTCAATCCCGACAAATCTTCAGACCGTAGAAACAAGACAAACAGAAACGAAAGAAGCCCGTACGATTTTAGAAAGTAGCCAGCACGTGCCCTTTATGGGGCTGACACGAATTGTGGCATTAACTGACCAAGTGAAAAAAGGTTTGATATTAAGCCCCGCTGAATTGATTGAATACGCCGATTTTTTAAGAAGCAGTCGAATGATCACTCGCTTTTTTGAAAAAAACCAATATCAAACGCCATTACTGTATGCGTACAGTAAAAATCTACCGGATCTTCAATCGATAGAGGACTTAGTTTATGAACAAATCAAGAACCAACAAGTCGCAGATGAAGCATCGAGAAATCTACGTAAAGTACGCAAACAAATCCAAACGGTAGAAAAAGAAATCCAAGATCGTTTGTTAAAATTTTTGCGACATCCTGGGAATAAAGAAATGATCCAAGAAGCGATGATCGTCCAAAAAGGGGAACACGCAACGATCCCAATCAAAGCGAGTTATAAAAATAAAGTAGCCGGAACGATCATTGAACAGTCGAATAAAGGCACGACGGTATTTATCGAACCAACAGTAGTCGCTAAAGCAAGCGTACAACATCAATTATTGAAAGCAGAAGAAATTGCTGAAGAATATCAAATTCTAGCTAGCTTGACTGGCGCATTAGCTGAAAATGAACAGGCAATCGATCAAATCATCGAGACGGTCACCGTTTTTGATATTATTTTCGCACGTGGAAAATACAGTAGAGAGATCAATGGCATCACACCTATCATCAATAAATCAGAACGCATCCATCTGAAACAAGCGAGACATCCACTGTTATCAGAAAAAGCTGTTCCCTTAGATTTTGATTTGGGTGCAGAATATCGTGGTTTAGTGATCACAGGTGCAAATGCTGGTGGGAAAACAGTTGTTTTGAAAACAGTCGGATTGCTGACGTTGATGGCAATGTTTGGTCTGCAAGTACCAGCAAAAGATGGAACAGAGCTTGCCGTATTCGACGAAGTCTTTGTCGATGTCGGCGACCAACAAGATTTAGCGAATGCATTGAGTACTTTTTCTGGACATATGCAAAATATCGCACAGATTTTGAATAAAGTGGGTAGGAATACCCTAGTTTTACTTGATGAGATCGGTAGTGGAACAGAACCAACGGAAGGGGCAGCTTTAGCAATCGCGATCATGTCTGCGATTTACGAGAAAGGTGCGCTGATGGTTGCAACGACCCATTACGGCGAAATCAAAGAGTTTGCGGAACGACATGAAGATTTTGTGCCGGCAGCAATGGCTTTTGACCGAGAAGCCTTACAACCAAAGTATCAATTACAGGTAGGGAAAACAGGGGAAAGCCAAGCATTGTGGATCGCTAAAAAAATGCAAATGTCAGAGGACTTGATCCAACAAGCTCAGCAGTATCTTTCTACGAAAGACTATTCAAGGGAAAAACGCCTATTCAAACAACAGGTGAAGAAGCAAGAAGTCAAGAACGAAGAAAAGGTTTTATTTTCAAAAGGGGATCGGGTATATGCCACCCAATACAAAAAAGAAGCATTAGTCTTTGAAGATACTGGCGAAGAAACGATCGTGATTTTTGTCGATAACCACAAAGAAACGGTCCTTCGCCAGCGTCTCCTTTTAAAAATGAGAGCAGAAGAACTTTATCCTGTAGGCTATGAGATCGATCATCTATTTACAGATTTTAAAACGAGAAAATGGGAGCGAGATATCGAACGTGGTTCAAAAAAAGCCCACAAAAAATTATTAAAAGAAACCCGTCAGCGTTAGGCTGCGCGAAATGAAAACTCCGAAAAAAAATAATAACAGATTCACAATGGCATACGAAGGATTGGAAGAGCTCGCAATAAAAAACCGACAATTAATTGGTTACACGTGGAAAGTACGGTAAAATAGATGAAATGACATTTTGGGAGTTGTTAAGTAATGAATGGAGCATCTGATTGGCGAAAAGAAATTCGCACGATTCCGAATCTACTATCGATTATAAGAATTCTTTTATTGCCTTTTTATTTGTATTTTATGAGTAAGCAAGCTTTCTATCTGGCTGGATCGATCATCCTCTTTTCAGGAGTCACAGACTTTTTAGATGGATACATCGCCCGAAGATTCAATCAGATCACAGAACTTGGAAAAGTTCTTGATCCAATCGGTGATAAGTTGACCCAATTGGTCTTGATCATCTCCATGGCATGGGAACGTCCGTATATCTGGCTCGTTTTAGTTTTATTTATTGTGAAAGAAGCATTTATGCTGATTGCTGGGATCGTTGCTTTGCGTAAACAGGTCAAATTAGATGGAGCAAAGTGGTATGGTAAATGGGCGACAGCTGTGATTTATGTAGGGATGATCTTGCTGTTACTTTTCCCGGCGATTCCTGAAGGATGGGTCATGGTCATATTTGCAATCATTACCTACAGTTTGGCTCAGTCCTTTGTTTTATATGCTTTGGAGTATCATAAACTACTAAAGCGCTAGGTAGTTTGGTGTATCTTATTGTTGTAACAGCGAATGAGAAGAGCACCGTGGCAATTTAAGTGAAGAATTTATCGAAAATCAATCGAAGTCAAAACTGGCTGAGATTGATTTTTTTTAGTTTAAGAATAAAATCAACTTAATGAAAAAAATAGCTGGTAATATGCCGAAGCATAGACGTAGTAATGATTCAAGAGTAAATATTTCAAGGAGTTAGGCAATATGTGAAGTTGAAATTACACAGAGAAGCCTATATGATTTTATTATAATCTATTCGAGAAGCAGATAGTTCACAAAAAAAATAAGGTCGATTCAATCAGTCGCAAGTACATATTTTAGGTTTTACTATCAATCATCAGAAGGAGAGGTAATTTATGAATCTATCAAATATTCAATCTAGTGAAGAATACTTAAAACATTATGGAGAATTCATGGAAAACTGTTTTTCCATCAACTATCCACTTTTAGCTTCTTTTTACAAAGAACTTCATCATCGTTTTTTAGAGGTCGTCTCTCAAAAGGACGGTCCTGTGTTTGAGCAATTACAAGAGCTGTTAGGGATCGATGCACAGCTACAGATACTTTACGAAATGGCGGAATGTATCGAATCGTTGAAATTAGAAATGAATGAAGAGAAAATCATTGAAATGATCAAGAGAGATAGCTTCTCTTTTTATAGAGAACGGATAGGGTTAACGAAGAAAGATCCTATTCCACGCGGATTGATCTATCTGAGTGAAAAATAGCCAGTCAAGTTTACAGCTATTTTTCTATCAAGGGAAAAGATTCGACATAGTTTTTAATACACATGATCAGCGACTGTTTATCTAGTAGAACATCTCTTTTGTCCTATTCTTGTGACAATTATCATGTATTCTATAATGGATTGGATTTTAATATACAAAAAAAGCTGTGACCTAAGTGTTCAGCTCTGAGAAATAAGCGTGAAACCCAGAAAATTTCTCTTGGAATTTTTGAGGTCTCACGCTTATTTCTCCAGGAGCTACTTCACATTAGCGCCAAATAATTACTGGATCTTCTGCTTGCACGATCCTGTCAGTCTGGGATAAGAGAAAATCTACTGCGGAGGCGCCGATTTTTTTAGGGGAGAAATCAATAGTTGAAAAGGCTAATATCTCACTATATGGTAGATTTCCTTCACCTATGATGGTGAAATCTTTTTTATGAATGAATCCTGCCTGTTTCATTCCTGAAATTACACCGGCTGCTGTATCATCGCCATTGACATAGATTAACTCTGGAATAGAGGCGTGAGTTGTAATCTCTATTGCGAACGCATAGCCATCTGCATAGGTTTCGATACCAGTGAAATAGTTTTTTCCTTCAATCGCTTTTCCAAAATACGTTTCATAAGCAGTTAATTTGTTTTTGGTAGTCTGGCTTTGTGAAGCACTGCGTTTAGTAGTAAAGATGACCCTGGAAATCCCACGGGTATGCAGGGTAAGAAACAATTGATCATACGCTTTTTTTCGATCTGGATAAATCATGGCAAGGTCGTCATTGTCCATCTTTTCAGTTGAGACGATTTTTCCTTTGAAGCGAAGAGGTTCAAGTAGTTCATCATTTTTTGTTCGTGACGTCAGAATAAGACCGTCGATCATTTTTTGCTCTAGTAGTGTGTAATAGTGCCTCTCCGTCTCCTTTTCGTAATAAGTAGGGAGTAATAATACTTGATACCCTTTACTTTTTGCCTGATACAAGATACTATCCACCAATTGATTATAACAAGAACTGTTGTTAGGCAAGGTCACACCTAAAGTATAGGTTTCTCCTTTACTCAATTTTACAGCATTGCCGTTCACCACATAGTTCGTCTCTTCAATAACGGATTGGACTTTTCTTCGTAAATCATCGGACACGTAACGGTCGTTATTTATCACTCTGGAAACGGTAGATTTGGATACTCCTGACATTTTTGCGATTTCTCGAATCGTAACGATGGGATTTCCCTCCTTTTCTCTTGACTTGGGACGCGTCCCAGTAGGTATACTTTTTCTGAAAGGTGGTAATGGAATGACAATCAAAATGATCGCTGTAGATATGGATGGTACATTTTTGAATGATCAAAAGAAATACAATGAAGAACGTTTTAAGAAACTTTTTGACTTACTACAGGAAAAAGAAATAAAGTTTGTTGTAGCAAGTGGAAATCAATATTTCCAGTTGCGTTCATTCTTCCCGGATCTTTATAAAAGTATAGCATTCGTAGCAGAAAATGGGGCAAATATTTTAATTGGCGAAGACCATGTGTACAATGCAGAATTACCTCCTGAAAAAATCGTTCAGACATTAGATGTATTGGAAGAGTTAGCGCCAATGAACTTGATCTTATGTGGGAAACAGAGTGCCTATCTCTCTAACACGGTTTCTAAGGAGTTGTTTGAACGTGCAAGTTTTTACTACCCTAAGCTTGAAAAGGTAGAAGATCTATATACGTTAGCTAAGGGAGAAGATACGATTTTCAAGTTTGCTTTATCCTTCGATGAGCAAGAAGCAGTAGAAAAACTAACTGCCTTAAAGAATTCTTTAGGGGAGGGATTGATACCGGTCTCTAGTGGTCATGGAGATATCGATTTGATCATCCCTGGTGTCCACAAACTAAACGGATTACGCTTATTAGGCAAAAAATGGGGAATCAACGAGGACGAGATTGCTACGTTTGGCGATAGCGGGAATGACTTTGAAATGATCCAACAGATCAAGCACAGTTTTGCTATGGAAAATGGACAGCCCAAGATCAAAGAAGCAGCTACGACGATTATAGGATCAAATAATACAGAGGCTGTACTCGATACGATCCAAGCAATTGTAGAAGGGAAATATACGTAACTTAGTGATAGCGATTAACAAAATATTGAGCTATAAGAAATAAGGCGTCATCCACGGAAATTGTTTTTTTAATTTTTGTGGATGACGCCTTATTTTTTGAAGAGGTTACTTTTGTTCCTGCCGTTGATTCGGTTTTAGTCGGTGCAAGAGGGTTACTGTTCCAGAAACTTGTGGTACTGATTTTTTAAGTTCTGTGTTTATTTTTTGATGATCATATTGATGGCTTGTTCCATTTTTTTTGCTTGTTCCTCCACACTGTTCTCTGGATGCTCCAAGCAGTTTTTTAAATTTTCGGCAACGATCATCCCCATGACACGATCAATACTCGAACGAACAGCGCTTAATTGTGTAATGATATCCATGCACTCTTTTTCCTCGTCAATCATTTTTTGGATACCACGAATTTGTCCTTCTGTACGTCTCAAGCGATTTAGAATTGTTTTGTTGTCAATAGTCATCGTAGAACCTCCCACTCTTTTTTTGCAAATAATACCCTATAAAGGTATTATTTGCAAATGAAAACTGCAACTTTCTGAAATTAAAAGTTTTAATGGTTGACATAATCGTATTTATCGTGTTGAATATACCCAAGTAGGTATATTTTTTAAAAAAAGAGGAGAGAATGAAAATGGGATTATTTCAACTTAGTCAATCAATAACAGTAAAGGATTTGCAAGATAAATTAAAAGAAAACATCCAATTGATCGATGTTAGAACACCGACTGAATACCGAGGTGGGCATATTAAGCAAGCGGAAAATATTCCTTTACACCGTATTAGTACTTATAATGGAGATAAACAAGCACCAGTATACGTTATTTGTCAGTCAGGAATGCGTAGTAAGCAAGCGACGAAAGAATTAAAAAATCTTGGTTATCAGGCAATCAATATTCGTGGCGGGATGAATCAATGGTTTGGGGAAAAGATTGGAGGAAGATAAAAAATGAAATTTGTGATAATTGGCGGTGTTGCTGGAGGGATGTCCGCGGCCACTCGTTTAAGACGACTCCAAGAAGATGCAGAAATCGTTGTTTTTGAAAAAGGGCCCAATGTTTCTTTTGCTAATTGTGGCCTTCCTTACTATCTTTCTGGTGAAATCGATGAAAGAGAAAAGCTCTTGATCCAAACACCTGAAAGTTTAGCTGCACGCTTTCGTTTGGACGTTCGAGTGGAGCATGAAGTCACAGCGATTTTTCCAGAAACAAAAGAAGTGGAAGTTTCTCATGGAGGGGGATCCCACAAAGAATCGTATGATGCCCTTTTGCTTTCTCCAGGAGCTACACCATTTATACCTGAGATCACAGGCTTGTCTGAGGCGAAAAATGTATTTACTGTGAGAAATGTTCCAGATGTTGATGCTATCATGGAAAAATTAGAGGAACAACCTCGTAAAGCAGTAGTTATTGGCGCAGGTTTTATTGGTATCGAAGTAGCAGAAAATCTAAAAAAACGTGGACTGGATGTAACGATCGTCGAACGGACTCCGCAAGTCGTACCGACGTTGGATGAAGAGATGGCTTCTTTTGTACAAAAAGAATTAGAAAAAAATGATGTTCAAGTTTTAACAAATTGTGCCGTTACTAGTTTTGAAGAACAAGGAAACATGCTTCTTCTAGAAAATGGCGAAATGTTAGAGTCAGATTTGACGATTCTTTCGGTGGGGGTCCAACCAGATAGTCGCTTAGCTGAGATGGCAGATTTAACGTTGGGATTACGTGGCGGCATCGTTGTGGATGAGCATTATCAAACGAGTGATCCGGCAATCTTTGCAGTAGGAGATGCGATTGTCGTGAAACATCAAATCACGAAGGAACCTGCATTGATTTCTTTAGCTTCGCCTGCGAATCGACAAGGACGACAAGCTGCTGATAATATGGCCGGGCGACCACGTCTGAATCAAGGCAGCCTTGGAACGGCGATTGTTCGAGCATTTGGTCAGACAGCTGCCTCCACAGGTATCACTGAACGACAAGCAAAAAAAGCAGGTTTATCTTTTCAAGTCCTCCATGCTTCAGGTAAAGATCATGCTGGTTATTACCCTGGTGCAACGGACGTGTTGTTGAAATTGATCTTCCATCCGGAAACTGGGGAAATCTATGGAGCTCAAGGAATCGGTAAAAAAGGGATAGATAAACGAATCGATATTCTTGCGACAGCCATTAAAGGGCATTTGACAGTCTTCGACCTTCCAGAGTTAGAATTGACTTATGCACCGCCTTTTGGTTCAGCGAAAGATCCAGTAAATATGCTAGGCTATATTGCGATGAATGTCATCGAAGGATTGAGTGAGATGATACAGTGGCATGAATTGCCAGAAGAATTAGCACAAGGGAGACAATTGCTTGATGTTCGGAATAAGGAAGAATTGCAAAAAGGTTATTTCCCAAAAGCTAGCCATATCCCTTTATCTGAATTACGTCAGCGATTGGGTGAATTGGATAAAGAGCAAGAATATATCGTCAGTTGTCATAGTGGATTACGTAGCTACTTAGCAGAAAGAATCTTAAAACAAGCGGGATTCACTGTGAAAAATTTAGATGGCGCTTTTTCTCTGTACCAAGCCGTCAGACCAGATGAATTATGCTATCCTCAAGGGTAGAACTTGAGGGTATAACCGATGAGCTTTGTAAGGGAAGTAGTAAGCTTGGATGATTGTTTTTCTATTTTTAGAACTTGGGGCGCTTTTTTAGGCTATTTTTTTGAAGGATAGGAGCTGACGAATGACAACACTCCAACCTTTCATCGATACAACTAGACAGAATACGTCAATTGTTTATAGGCGATTCCTTAGTTTTTTTCTATAATGAACAACTAGTGAAAATGAAAGGGGATGGCAGAGATGCACAAAATGAAAAAAGTACTTTTTGCTGCACTGATCGCCAGCAGTTTCTTTCTTTGTCAGACAGTTCGGGCAGATTCAAGTCAGCCAGCATCAGAAACCAGTGAGTCACAGATTCAGGAGAGTCAGGAGCCGCTAAAGTCGTCACATACACCTTTTAACGAAACTGATCCATCAGATTCGACTCGCTGGGAGAAGTTGGAGCAACAACGTAAAGAAGTGGAAGATACGTTGGAACAAGCGAAACAACAACTTATCGAAAAACAAAGGGGAATCGATCAAACAGTGAACGATTTAGCAAATCAAGTAGCGAGTGATCGCGATGAGTTAGCTGATAAAGTAGCTGAAGAGCGAGAAAAAGCCGAATTAGCCAAACAAAAAATAGCATCTGCAACCCAACGGGCAACCGAAGTACAAACGGAATTGCAAGATTTAGCAACGTCTACGGTTGCGTCAGTGGATCAGACACAAGCAGATATTCAAGCAGCTCGTACGGAGATCCATGAAAAAGCAGCAGAAGCTCAAGCGGCAATGGCCGATTTCGAAGCAAGGAAAGCAGATTTGTCTGCCAGTATCGAAAGAATCAAGGCGACCTTACATTCCGCCGGAAAACAGTCGGTAGAAGCGGGGACAGTTACTGAAACAGAAACAAAAGTAGTGGAAGAACAACCCGCGAAGACATTACCAAAAACGGACGATCGTCGGTCAATTTATTTGTCAGTGATCGGTAGCTTGTGCTTGCTGGTTGTTTTTGTCGGTGCTGTGTATCAAAAAAGAGTTTGAGAGTGATATCTCAAACTCTTTTTTGTTGTTTGAAAACAATGGATTGACTATTGGTCTATATTTATTTTTTGGAAAAAATAATCGGATAATAGATTTTTCCGTTCTTTTTCGTTGTTTTTGCTGGTTTTTCAAATATATTTAATCAACACTTCCTCTTTTTTTGAATAAATGGTATACTCGTTTTATTGTTTTTAGATATTTTCTAGAAAATTTACAAAAATAACGATAAACGCTCTTTCACGAGCGGAGAGAAAATAGGAGTGGAAAGAATGAAAGCATATATGCAACGAATGGGTCGCTCATTGATGTTGCCAGTAGCAGTCTTACCAGCGGCTTCATTACTGGTTGGTCTTGCGAATTGGTTCGTAGGAGTAGGCATCAGTAATGCGGGGACGACCTTCTTAATGAATGCGGGGCTAGCGATTCTTAACCATCTTGCCCTATTGTTTGCGGTGGGTTTGGCATTGGGAATGTCAAAAGACAAAGATGGAGCAGCTGCTTTGGCAGGACTGGTCGCTTACTTGATCCCTCAAACTGTTTTATCTGCTGATTCAGTACAAGGATTATTGCATCTGGGAGATCTCACTGAAGTTAATCCAGCTTTCAATACAATGGATAACAATGTATTTGTTGGAATTGTGGCAGGATTAGTCGCTGCTGCGATGTATAATCGGTTTAGCCAAGTGAAATTACCTATGGCCTTATCCTTTTTTAGTGGGAAACGCTTAGTTCCAATCATGTCTGCCTTGAGCATGTTGGTTATTTCTGCGATATTATTATTTATTTGGCCAACTGTTTATGATGTACTGGTTTCCTTTGGGAAGGGGATTTCTCAATTAGGGTTTGTCGGTGCAGGACTATACGGTTTCTTCAATCGTTTATTGATTCCAACAGGCTTACATCATGCATTGAATTCTGTTTTTTGGTTCGATGTGGCAGGTATCAATGATATTGGGAACTTTTTAGCTGGACAACAAGCGTTAGATAGTGGAAAAGCAATGATTGGACAAACCGGTATGTATCAAGCTGGATTTTTCCCAGTCATGATGTTCGGTTTACCTGCTGGGGCCTTTGCTATTTATCAAAGTGCACGTCCAGAAAAGAAAAAACAAGTCGCTTCCTTGATGCTAGCAGCTGGTTTTGCTGCGTTCTTTACCGGTGTGACTGAACCATTAGAATTTTCATTTATGTTTGTGGCGTGGCCGTTGTATGTCATCCATGCCGTTTTTACAGGAATTTCATTAGCAATCAGTGCCTTTTTCCATTGGACAGCTGGTTTTGCTTTTAGCGCTGGTTTTGTGGATTACTTTTTGTCGTTGCAAAATCCAGTCGCCAATCAACCATTGATGTTGCTTGTTCAAGGAGTATTTTTTGCAGCTATCTATTATTTTGGCTTTCGCTTTGCCATCAACAAGTTCAATTTGATGACGCCAGGAAGAGAAACAGAAATGGGCGAAGAGACACCTGATATTGCTACGGGAACTAATGAATTTAGTCAACTAGCTGCGGTGATCTATGATGCACTAGGTGGAAAAGAAAATGTAAAAGCAATTGATAATTGTACGACACGTTTGCGCCTACAGGTAAAGGACACAGCAAAAGTAAATCAAGAAGCGATTAAACAAACTGGCGTCCCAGGGGTAAAAGTAATTGATCAAACAAATATCCAAGTCATTGTAGGTACACAGGTCCAATTTGTGGTAGACGAAATGACGAAACTCCAACAAGGTAGTAAGGTAGAGAAAGAGACTGCTACGTCCATTTCTCGCCAAGATAAGCCAGTTTCCGTTGCTAAAAATAGTAATCAAATAGTTGAACTTTATGCACCGGCGCTCGGTAAAATCATTCCGATCACTGAAGTCAGTGATCCTGTTTTTGCAGAAAAAATGATGGGTGATGGCTATGCAGTTTTGCCGGAAGCAAAGGAAATATTTACACCAATCAGTGGAACGATCACTAGTATATTTCCAACAAAACATGCGCTGGGGATCGAAACAGACAATGGGCTTGAAGTGTTGGTGCATATGGGAATCAACACCGTTGATCTACAAGGAGAACCCTTCACTCTTTATGTCAAACAAGCACAACGAGTGGAACGAGGTCAATTATTGGCAGTTGTTGACTTAGCGATGCTAGAAAAAGCAGGCAAACAAACAGATATGATCGTTGTATTTACAAATAGTGAGAAAGTTGAAAGTCTAACCATTGAAAAAAGAGCGATGGTTGAGGCAAATGAGGTGATTGGACAAGTCCAGTCATTGTGAAGCGTATGTGAGTGAAAAAAACAAGTGGAGACCCAAATTTGGCGGGTCTTCACTCGTTTTTTTTGTTTCGTTTTTGTTAAATCAATCGAACAGCTGTCCCGCTACAAGTGACCATCAACATCCCGTTATCTGAACCTAAGACTTCATAATCCATCTTCATCCCGATGATTGCGTTTGCGCCAAGTGCTTCTGCGCGTTGTGCCATTTCAGCTAATGCTTCTTCTCTTGCTGTCAATAATTCCCCTTCGTAACTTTTTGAGCGTCCGCCAAAAACGTTACGAATCCCTGCACCCAAATCTTTTAAGACGTTGATTCCCGTAATGACTTCACCAAAAACAATTCCCTCATAAGACTCAATGACTTGATGTTCTACGCTATTGGTTGTTGTAATGATCATTTTGATCACTCCTTTCTTTAAGGAAAGTATAGCAAATATCTCTTTTTCGTCCTATCTTTATCTTCATGTAAATAAAAAACTATCGTTCATTATATCGCATTATTTCCATTACCCATAGGAGTTGATATATACTTAATATAGCGCTAAGAAAACCCTTACAAAAAAAGGGGGATGAACTGAAGGAGGAGAATTCGTTGAAGAAAAGTATCTTATTGCTTTCTCATAGTAAGAAGGTCACAGACGGCATCAAAGAGATGATTGAACAAATGCAACAAACTGATGACGTAGAAGTATTATCACTTGGCGGAATCGAAGAGGGAGAACTGGGTTCTGATCCGATGAAGATCGTTGATGCTGTCAATCAATCAGCCGATTCATCTGCTTATTTTGTCTTTGCTGATCTTGGTAGCGCAGTGATGAATTCAGAAATGGCAAAAGATTTATTGGAGGAATCTCAACAAAAAAACTACTACTTGGTGGATGCCCCTTAGTAGAAGGAGCCTTTGCGGCTGCTATTACAGCAGGAACAACCGACAATATCGAACAAATCATAGAAGAAGCACGACAAGCAGGGAAGAAAGGGTGGATGTAAATTGAAAAAAATCATGAATGAACCTGGGGATATCGTAGAAGAAATGCTAGAAGGGATCGTAAAGAGTTATCCAGAACTAGTACATCGTGTAGAAGCTTCTCGTGTAATTGCGAAAAATCAGTTGAACGAACAAGTTGGGTTAGTTTCTGGAGGTGGTAGTGGACATGAACCAGCTCACGCAGGTTTTGTCGGAGATGGTATGTTAAGTGCAGCAGTCTTGGGGGATGTTTTTACCTCACCGACACCTGATCAAATCCAACTAGCGATCAAAGAAGCAGATCAAGGTCAAGGTGTGTTATTGATCGTCAAAAACTATACTGGAGATATATTGAATTTTGAAATGGCAAAAGAGTTAGCTGCTATGGATGGGATTGACGTCGAAGAAGTAGTGGTCGATGATGATATCGCGGTAGAAAATAGCACGTATACGGCAGGGAAGCGTGGCGTAGCGGGGACTATTCTTGTTCATAAGATTTTAGGAGATGCTGCCAAAAATGGCGCGAGCTTGACTCAACTGAAGGAATTAGGAGAGCAAGTAGTTGCTGCGACCAAAACAATTGGTGTCGCATTACGGGCTGCGACTGTCCCAGAAGTAGGAAAGCCTGGTTTTGACCTAAATGAAGATGAGATCGAATACGGCGTAGGGATTCATGGCGAACCAGGTTATCGTCGAGAAAAACTGCAACCCTCTAAATTATTAGCGAAAGAGTTAGTCATGAAAATTTTGAGTGAGTATACTGAAACACCCAAAGAAGTCGGTGTCTTAGTGAATGGGATGGGTGGTACACCATTGATGGAACAATTTGTATTCATGAATGATGTGTTGGCGTTATTGAGTGAAGAACAGGTGGATGTTACTTTCCATAAAGTCGGTGATTTGATGACTTCATTGGATATGCAAGGACTATCATTAACAATGGTTGACTTAACAGAAACCACTTGGAAAGCTGCTTTAACAAGTCACGTAAAAACGATAGCATGGTAAAGGATGATGAAAATGAAGTTGACGGTAAAAGAGATCCAAGCATGGCTTAACCGCTTTGCTGAAGAGATCAAAGAGAAAAAAGCGTATCTAAGTGATTTAGATACCCCCATTGGCGATGGGGATCATGGGAATAATATGGGAAGAGGTGTGACAGCCTATGAAGTAGCTTTTCAACAGGGGGCACCTGACACTATTAGTGATACGTTCAAGATGTTCTCTATGGCGATGATTTCTAAAGTGGGAGGCGCTTCGGGTCCTCTTTACGGTTCTGCGTTTATGAACTTGATGAAAGCGACAAAAGGAGTAGAGCAGATCGATTCACAGGAACAATTAGGTGAGATCATCCGTGAAGGAGCGAACGGCATCCAAGCAAGAGGAAAAGCGGAACAAGAAGATAAAACCATGTTAGATGTTTGGTTCCCTGTAGCTGAAGCACTAACCGCAGGCAATCTGACGAAAGAAGTAATTGAGCAAGCAAAAGAACACACAGCAGAATTAGTCGCGAAAAAAGGACGTGCTTCTTATTTAGGTGAACGTTCAATCGGACATATTGATCCTGGTGCGGCATCTAGTGCCATCTTGTTTACTACGTTATTAGAAATAATCGACGAAATATAAAAGGTGGGTGAAAAAAGTTTCTAACCTAGGGAAAAGGAGGTTATGACAGAAGTATCTAGCTCCGAGAAATAAGTCGAGAGACTCGAAAATTGTTCGTCAAATTTTTGAGATTCTTGGCTTATTTCTGAAGGGATTGCTTCTGGAACACTGTTTACAAGAGGTTGTGAAAGGCGCGATCAGCACAGAGGCATAAGAAAGAAAAATAGAAAATGGTTCTTTCATTTTTTATTTTTTATTCCTTCTTTCTAAAATAATTTTTAATACCTATAACAATATAACAGCTGTTTGAATTATTAACGTAACGACAATTATGTAATTAAAATAATGGTACATGCAAGATGCGTGCAATAAGAAAAACATTTTCAACAAATCGAGCGGTAAATGCCCCTATATTCTAGCGATGGAATCAATAAAGGCTTCTTCAATTCAATCAATTTCCGCCTATTTCAAGATTAAAAAGCGACGTTATTTTTTGTCGTTCGAATGATCAAGAAAAATTTTTTTGTTGACAAAAAAAACAGTGCGTTCTAAGATAGGAGATAGATGAATAAGGAATTAGACGATGAATAAAACGAAGTAGTGGGTAAAGCCAATGTTTCAGAAAGCTAGTGGTTGCTGTGAACTAGTACATGCTTTAGCGCGAATTACATTTTAGGAGTCTATGGCATGAAGCCACGCGACAGCGTTAAATGTTAGAGAGATATGTTTGGGAAACAAGCATATAATTTGGGTGGTACCGCGAATTTTCGTCCCTTGACTTGATTGTCAAGGGATTTTTTTGTTGTCTGCCCGTTAATAAATGACATGCTGGCAGGGACCTGCTTTCATAAAAAAGATATGGAGGGAAATGTTATGAATATTATTGATGAATTAACTTGGCGTGATGCCATTAACCAACAAACCAACGAAGAAAGACTTCGCGAGCTTGTTGAAGAAAAGAGTATCTCGCTTTACTGTGGTGTCGATCCAACAGGAGATTCGATGCATATTGGGCATTTGATCCCGTTTATGATGATGAAAAGATTCCAATTAGCAGGGCATCATCCATACATCTTGATTGGTGGAGGAACTGGAACGATCGGTGACCCAAGTGGACGTACAAGTGAACGTGTTTTACAAACGATGGAACAAGTCCAACATAATGTGGATGCACTAACGAACCAAATGCGTAAACTGTTTGGGAAAGATGCCAACATCACATTCGTGAACAACTATGACTGGTTATCAAATATTTCTTTATTAGAATTTTTAAGAGACTACGGAAAGAATTTCAACATCAATACGATGTTAGCAAAAGATATCGTGGCAAGTCGTTTGGAAGTCGGAATTTCATTTACCGAATTTACTTACCAAATCTTGCAATCGATCGACTTCTTGCACTTACACAGAACATACGATGTGCAATTACAGATCGGTGGAGCTGACCAATGGGGAAACATCACTGCTGGTTTAGATCTGATTCGTAAATTGGAAGGACCAGAAGCGGAAGCCTTTGGGTTGACGATTCCATTGATGCTAAAAGCAGATGGAACAAAGTTCGGAAAAACTGCCGGTGGGGCAATCTGGCTAGATCCTGAAAAAACATCCCCTTACGAATTCTACCAATTCTGGTTGAATCAAGATGATCGGGATGTTGTGAAATACTTGAAATTCTTTACTTTCTTATCACAAGAAGAAATCAATGAATTAGCGAAAAAAGTGGAGACAGAACCTGAAAAACGTGAAGCACAACGCCGTTTAGCAGAAGAAGTGACACGTTTTGTCCACAGCGAAGAAGACTTACAAGAAGCGCAAAAAATCACAGCTGCATTGTTCTCTGGAAATATCAAAGAACTAAATGCGTCAGAAATCGAACAAGGCTTTGGAAACATGCCGAATGTAGAGATTTCAAGTACCCCTGAAAATATCGTGGAACTACTTGTTTCCACAAAAATCGAGCCATCAAAACGTCAAGCGCGTGAAGATGTGTCGAACGGAGCTATAAGTATTAACGGTGATCGCGTAACCGATTTAAATTTTGTCATTGATCCAGCTACAGAATTTGATGGTAAATTCGTAGTGATCAGAAAAGGGAAAAAACGCTACTTTTTGGCCAAAGTAGTTGATTAGAATTTAGTAATTTTTTACCTTGTAAAAGGTCTATTCCATTACAAAATTCCAATTTTTGAAACTTATCCTAATAGTTACGTCGGTTGTCGTTAATACAATCATGAGGAGGGAATTTACATTTGTAAATTCCCTCCTTTTTTTAATTTTTATTAATTGTACCAACAATTCAAACAATTAAAAACATTAAAATGAAATGAGAAAAATAGAAAAAGTGATATTTACAGAAATAAAAAACAGGTGTAATCTAAGCCTCGACAAAATTTAAAAAATTATTTTAGGAGGGTTTCTAAATGGAATCAAAGGTAAATGATTTAAATTTAAATGCACTATTCATTGGAGACAAAGCAGAGAATGGCCAAATCTATAAAGCTTTGTTAAATGAATTAGTGGACGAACACTTAGGATGGCGTCAAAATTATATGCCACAAGATATGCCGATCATTACGCCGGAAGAAAAAAGCAGTGAAAGCTTTGCGCACACGATCAATAAAACAAAAGATGTGTTAGCTGAAATCTCTACGCGGATGCGCACACACTCTGTCCCATGGCATAATGCAGGTCGTTATTGGGGTCATATGAACTCTGAAACATTGATGCCATCGTTATTAGCCTATAATTTTGCGATGTTATGGAATGGAAATAACGTCGCATATGAATCTTCTCCAGCAACAAGTCAAATGGAAGAAGAAGTCGGAATGGAATTTGCTACATTGATGGGGTACAAAAATGGCTGGGGCCATATCGTGGCAGATGGCTCGTTAGCAAATTTAGAAGGTCTTTGGTATGCCCGTAACATCAAATCTTTACCCCTTGCGATGAAAGAAGTGACACCTGAATTGGTTTCAGGTCAAACAGATTGGGAATTAATGAATCTTTCAACTCGGGAAATCATCGATCTGTTAGATCAAGTGCCAGAAAAAATCGATGAGATCAAAGCACATTCTGCACGCAGTGGAAAACATCTTCAACAATTAGGTAAATGGTTAGTCCCACAAACAAAACACTATTCTTGGTTGAAGGCAGCAGATATTATTGGTGTCGGTCTAGATCAAGTCATCCCAGTACCTGTTGATCATAATTATCGCATGGATATCAATGAACTTGAAGCAATCATCCGTGAGTTGGCTGCTGAACAAATCCCAGTATTAGGCGTTGTAGGAGTTGTTGGTTCTACCGAAGAAGGAGCAATTGATGAAATCGACAAAATCGTTGCATTACGTCGGGAGCTAGAAAAAGAAGGCATTTACTTCTATCTACACGTCGACGCTGCTTACGGTGGTTACGGACGTGCGATCTTCCTTGATGAAAACAATGAATTCATCCCATTTGACCAATTGAAAGAAGTACACGCAAAACATCATGTCTTCACAGAAAATAAAGATTATCTTTTAGAAGAAGTACATCGCGCGTATCAAGCAATTGAAGAAGCAGAATCAGTAACGATCGATCCACATAAAATGGGCTATGTTCCTTACTCTGCTGGGGGAATTGTAATCAAAGACATTCGTATGCGTGATGTGATCTCTTACTTTGCAACGTACGTATTTGAAAAAGGTGCAGATATCCCAGCATTGCTTGGTGCTTATATCCTAGAAGGATCAAAAGCTGGAGCAACTGCCGCAAGTGTTTGGGCAGCACATCATGTACTACCGCTTAATGTGACTGGTTATGGCAAATTGATGGGCGCATCAATTGAAGGCGCACATCGTTTCTTCCACTTCTTGAACAATTTAACCTTCAAAGTAGGGGATAAAGAAATCGAAGTGCATCCATTGACTTATCCGGATTTCAATATGGTCGATTACGTATTCAAAGAAAAAGGCAATAATGATCTGGTAGCAATGAACCAATTGAATCATGATGTATATGATTATTCTTCTTATGTCAAAGGAAGCATCTATGGCAATGAATTCTTGACATCCCATACAGACTTTGCAATTCCAGATTATGGCAACAGCCCATTACAATTTGTAAAACAATTAGGATTTACAGAAGAAGAATGGGAACGTGCTGGAAAAGTCACAGTCTTGCGTGCCAGTGTCATGACGCCTTATATGAATAAAGCAGAACATTTTGAAGAATATGCAGAAAAAATCAAAGCAGCGCTTCAAAGCAAACTAGAAAAAATCTATGCAGATCAGTTAGTGGCAAACGAAACAAAATAAATGTAAATCTTTTTATGAACGAAGAGAAAGTAAGTAGAATGGGCGCTCATTTCTCGTTCAAAACGAATAATGAGCCTCCTTTCTCTTATTGAATAATTCATGTTGACGTGCCTTTGAAGCTTGATGATCCAAGCAAAGAATACTCAAAGCACAAGTTGGCCATACGTTTGCTTTTAGTTGCTGTTAATGAAAAGTTTCAAAGACACGCCTATTTATTTATGAATAAGGAGAGTGTCAAAATTGAGTAAAGCTCAAGTTAGTAAAATGGGGCTAGGAACATTCATTGGGTTGACCATGGCGTTATGTGCCACTGTTCGTAGTATCCCAACATTGTCAGCTGTTGGTTGGACATTGATTTTTTACACGATTTTTGCCGTCTTGTTTTTTGCTGGACCCCTTTCAATGATTTCTGGGGAATTATCAACGATGCTGCCACAAGAAGGAGGCCCACAACTTTGGGTCAAAACAGCTCTAGGTAGTAAATGGGGATTTGTCGTTGCATGGTTACTTTGGGTGCAAATGTTCCCAGGAATGGTCATGGTCGCTTCTACCTTAGGTCCATTATTAGGGAATACGTTTGGGAACGCCGCTCTTGGCAACAATCACTATTTCGTTTTAGGGTGTATCTTAGTCATTTACTGGATCATCACCTTGCTCAACTTGAAGTTTGACATGGCGAAAGTTGGCGGGAATATTGGTGTTTGGTTGGGCGTTTATATTCCTGTGGTGATCATGTTTATTTTGGGGATCTTAGCGTTTTTCAAAGTGGGACTTGTTTCAAATGGCTATCTGGGGGATTTTTCATGGTCGAAAGCATTGCCTGATCTACAACACAGTGATTCATTGAAATATTTAGCAGGGATCACATTTATTTTTGTGGGAATCGAAATGAGCTCAGTGTATATGCCTCGTTTGAAAGATGCAACGAAGAACTATACTAAAGGGGTCTTTATTGCATTGATCGGACTAGTGTTATTGAATGTCATCAATGCCTTGTTTGTTGCAAATGTCGTCCCAGAAGGAACAATGGAATTGGCAAACATCACACAACCAGTATTGATCTATTGTGATATTTTAGGATTACCAACGTTCATCGGTAATATCTTCAGCTTTATGGTCTTTATTGGTGTGTTACTACAATTGTCTGCTTGGGTAACTGGACCTTCTAAAACGATCATCCAAGTAGCACGTGAAGGATTCTTACCACCAAAATTTGGCTTCCATAAAGAAAATGAATATGGTGTTTCAAGAAATGTGGTATTGACGCAATCAGTAGTTATTTCCCTCTTTGCGTTACTTTATGGCGTCATGGATGATGTAAGTGCGGTCTTTCTTACATTGACGAATGCAACCACTGTGATTTATTGTATCGTCTATCTGTTGATTGCTATATCTTTAGTGAAAATGAGAACTAGCCATCCAGAATTGCCTCGTCCTTATCGAATCGGTAAAAAAGGAAATGGCTTTGCGTGGCTGGTTAGCTGTATGCTGATGTTGGCAATTATCGCCGTTGTTGTTTCAACGTTAGGAACTTCAACGTTAGCGGATGCATTGCTTGTTGCGGTCATCGCGATCGTGATGTTTGTTATTCCGCTGATCATCAATCACGTGAAGAAAACAACCTGGTTGACTGAGGTTGAAGCAGACTTAAAAGAATAGTGGGGGAAACTCCCTCTTAGAGGATATAAAACAACACCTATGAAGAACTATTTTCTTCGTAGGTGTTGTTTTTCTTAAAAAATCAAGAGCAAAAAAATAGAGCCGTCTCAACTTTTGGCCAAGTAGACGTGCTCTAAAGCTCCTATCGATGCCATCCGCTTTGAACGGACTACAGGGGGCATGTTAACGCATACCTATTTACCCACGTTATAAGGGATTTTTAGAAAAAATGGAAGAGATTTCATTTTTTTGATTATTTCTAATTAACTACAAATTTGGACTTATCGTTAGTGGATCAGTTGATTACTAGTAAAAATAAATAGCAAAGTATCTTTTGTCCTAAGACAAGATGCTTTGCTATTTTTTTTTGATTCGCCTAGGAATGGCTACCCTATTTTTCTTTCAATGGAACGACCGTTTCTCGTTTGATCAAACGATGGGGGATCACTAAGCGTACACCATTGCTCACTTCTTCATGGATCAGTTCTTGCAATTTTTGCATCGCGACTCGACCTAACTCAGAGATATCGATGTCGATACTTGTTAAGTAAGGATGCATCAATGTAGAAAAAATCGAGTTATTGAAGCTGATCATCGAAAGGGTTTCCGGGATGATATAGCCATACATTTGGGCGAGTTGCATCGTGCGTAAAGCAAAAATATCATCGATAACAACTAGCGCTGTCGCTTCAGCTTTTTTTAAGATCGTGTCAAAATCTAAGTAATCTTCAGCCTGTTCCAAAGTCACACTTGGTTGGGCACTCAGTCCTGCTAACATCATCGCTTTTTGATAACCGAAATAGCGTTCAAAGTATAAACTTTCATGTGTTGTATTGGTCACGAAAAGAATATTTTTATGGCCATTATCGATCAAAAATTCGGTGGCTTGTTTTCCTAATAGTTGATTGTCGTTATCAATGTAGATGATTTCGTTCTCATGATGATACGGTTGTCCGATCAGTGTGAACGGAATCTGTTGTTCATAAAGGTAATCGATGACTGGATCGTCACTATCGGAGTAGACTAGGATAAAACCATCAACTTGTTTTTGTAAATGCATACGCTGAACGTTCTCTAATAAGACGTCGAAACTTTTTGCGGTAGCAATAGCTGTTGTTACACCGTGATGTCGTGCTTCTTCGTTGATTGCTTCCATGATTTCTAAATAAAACGGGTTGCCAAGACGCTCTTTGGAATCGAGTGGTGGAAGAATGACACCTACAGCGCTTGATACACGTTTACCAAGATTTCTCGCTGTGATATTGGGAACATATCCTAGTTCATCCATGATTTTTCGTACTTTCTTTTTCGTTGTTTCGGAAATACTTGGATGGTCATTGATCACGCGAGAAACAGTAGATGTCGCTACGCCTGCTTTTTTTGCAACATCTTTCACTGTAATTGCCATAAGTTAAATCACCTTTCTTTTTCATCGTCCATCGTCTTGTTGAAACCAAGTTAAATCAAACTGGTTAAGTGAATGTACTAAATTCATAAGTTGTTTGGCTGACGCGTTCTTGTCCAGGTCGCAGCGTAATCGAGCCAAACTCCGGAAAATGAACGATATCTGGTATTTCTTGTGGTTCGATCGCTAAGCCAAAATGAGAATGCATGTGTTGACCGTTGATCTGTAAATCTGCATCGAACCCAGTTGTAGAAAATAATACCATACTTTTGTTCGTAGTTGCTATATTCATTTGGCGACCGGAAGCTTCTTCTGATAAAGTTAAGCTGTTTTTGGTGAGTTTAGGCGTATTTAATAAAAAAACGTCATCAAGACCTAAAGGATACTTGGATAAAATCTCTGTCACTGTATTTGATTCTTGAAAATTGATTGGTAAGTCCGCTTTGTCCAGGGTTTCCCCTGTAGGTAATTTGTCATGATCCAAAAGTAATAAGCTATCTAATTGAATCTGGAGTTGATGGGAATCAATATCACGTTTTCCATTTCCAGATAGATTGAAATAGGCATGATTTGTCGGGTTACAAATCGTTTCTACTACACTGTTGGCTTTAGTGATCATGACTAATCTATTTCCTTCTAATTGATAAGTCACAGTCGCGGTGATTGGTCCAGGATAACCTGAAAATGTATCTTTTAAATAAAAGACGACACCCACTGCTTGAGGTGATTTGAATACTTCTACCTCCCAAAACTGAAAGGACCAGCCGTTTGTTCCGCCGTGGATATGATGCTTGCCATGATTTTTTTCTAGTCGGTGAGGTCCCCATTCACCGTTTCTGATCCTACCTGCCACTGGACCAACAGTTGCACCGAAAAAACTATGATCAGATAAAACATCTTGAAGATGGTCGTAAGAGAGTAAGATATTTTCCATTTTTCCCACTCTATCTACTGTGAATATTTGATGCAAGCGAGCACCATAATTGAGAAGAACGACTTCTAGCTCGTCGTTCTTCAATGTGATTTTTTTTAGATTTGTTTGTTTGATGGGGAGGACAGAAATGCTTGGTTCAGACATCTTTGCGCCAAACGTGTTGTAGATAGTCGAGTGTTAACGAAGACGTATCAGCGACGATCGGAATGTCCTCCCCAAGATCTTCCTTGCGTCCAATGCCTACAGGATAAGCGCCACTTGCAATGATCGCTTGGATGCCTGCTTTTGCATCTTCAATACCTAAACAATCAGTCGCCTCTAATCCGATTTCTTTGGCTGCTAATAAAAAGATATCAGGGGCGGGTTTGCCACTTGCTACTTTGCTAGGATCAGCAATCGCATCAAAGTAATCCGCCAATTGCATTTTATCTAGTAAGAATGGCCCGTTTTTACTAGCAGAAGCTAAGGCGATCTTGATGCCAGCTTTCTTTAATTCTGTTAATAAAGGGACAATACCCGGAAATACGTCTGCTGGCGTGATTTCTTGAATCATTTCTAGATAATACTCATTTTTACGTTTGGCTAAAGCAGCGAATTCTTCGTTTGAAAAGACATTTTCTTTCTTTCCATAAGCAAGAAGCAATGTTAATGAATCTTCTCGGCTGACTCCTTTTAATTGTTCGTTGAAGTTTCGGTCGATTGAAATCCCGATTTCTTCACCAAGTTTTTTCCAGGCGCGATAATGGAATTCTGCTGTGTCGGTGATGACACCGTCTAAATCAAATAGGACACCTTTAAACATGTGCATCGTCCTTTCTTAATGGAATCGTTAGTTGATCTGCTAGCTCTTGTGTTTGTCCATACACAGTCAATTCCAGTGCCTCACCATTCAGTAAGGTAAATGTGACTTGTTCATCAGAAACAGCGATGAAAATCAAGCGACCGCGGTAATTGATATGGAAAGAATAGGCATTCCATGTGTTTGGTAAAAATGGTGCAAAAGATAATTCGCCATGGGCGGTTTTCATTTGCGCAAAACCTTGAACGATCGCTAACCAACTACCTGTCATTGAGGTGATATGCAATCCATCTTCTGTATCGTTGTTATAGTTATCCAAATCTAAGCGAGCAGTACGCTGATACATTTCGACCGCTTTTTCTTCCAAGCCAAGTTCAGCAGCTAAAATCGCATGGATACTTGGAGAAAGAGAAGATTCATGAACCGTCATCGGTTCATAGAAATCAAAGTTCCGTTGTTTTTCCTCTTTTGTAAATTCTTCATTGAAGAAATAGATGCCTTGTAACACATCTGCTTGTTTAATGAAGCAAGAACGCAAGATCTTATCCCAAGACCATTTTTGGTTCAAAGGCAATTCGCTAAGTGGTAAATCCGAAACTGGCATCAAATCTTTGTCTAGGAATGTATCATGTTGTACAAAAATTCCTTGTTCCTCGTCGATCGGGTAGTACATGTTTTCGACAATATCAGCCCATTTTGCTAATTCTTCTTCGCTGATTTCAATTGTTGTTTCTTCTTTGAACGCTAAATAATTTTCACGAGTATAACGAAGGACCCAAGCGGCAATCGTATTCGTGTACCAATTGTTATTGATATTGTTTTCGTATTCGTTCGGACCAGTCACACCATGGATCATATACTTATTTTGACGTTTTGAGTAATGGACACGATCCGCCCAGAAACGAGCAATCTCAGCCAATACTTCAAGTCCTTCATTTTTCAGATAAGACGTATCGCCTGTATAATTTGTATAATTGTAGATCGCGTAAGCAATCGCACCGTTACGATGGATTTCTTCAAAGGTGATTTCCCACTCGTTGTGGCACTCGACACCTGTAAAGGTCACCATTGGATAAAGCGCCCCTTTCAATCCTTGTTGTTGAGCATTGTGGATTGCTTGTGGTAATTGATTGTGACGGTATTTCAATAAATTTTTTGTGACTTCTGGGTCAGCTAATGCTAGATATAATGGCACGGCGTAAGCTTCTGTGTCCCAGTATGTCGCACCACCGTATTTTTCGCCAGTGAAGCCTTTTGGTCCAATATTCAAGCGCTCATCTTCACCATAATAAGTAGAGAATAATTGGAAAAGGTTGAAACGGATGCCTTGTTGCGCTTCATCGTCGCCTTCGATCACTACGTCAGCCAATTCCCAACGTTTTGCCCAAGCGGTTGTTTGCTCTTCTTTGGCTGCATCATAATGGGTAGTTAACTGGTCAAATTCAGCCATAAGTGTTGTGAATTGTTGTGCTTCAGGAATATCACGACTCGTCAAAATCAAGACTTCTTTATCCACGATCACAGGTTCATTTAGTGTTAGGTCATATGTGAAGACCCCTTGTAAAGCTAAAGTTTCTTCTTCAAATACAGGGATAGCTACTTCTCCGTTGATCAAATGGCGCATTCCGGCAGTGACAGTGAATTGCTCAATATCAAAAGCGTTAGGGATCGTTTTTGTCGTCAAATAGCCGATTGAGTCTTTTGTACCACGGTCAATTTGGTTCCAGAAATGCTCATCATAGTTACTATCTTCATTTTGTACATGTCCATCCAGTTTCGAAACGAACTTCACGGTGGCTGAACCAGCAAGCAATTCAACTTTTACACGAATATAGGCAGCTTCTCTTTTGGCGATACTCAAGAAACGTTCAAATGAGAAATGGACTTTATTCGTTGCTGTTGTGATAGTGAAGTGACGAGATAAGACCCCGTTTTGCATATCTAATTCCCAATGAAAATCTTCTGGATCAAGGGAAGCTAAATCGATCAATTGGTCATTGATATAAATATCCATTGCGATAAAGTTGACCGCATTGATGACTTTCCCAAAATATTCAGGATAACCGTTTTTCCACCAACCCACACGAGTTTTATCAGGATACCAGATGCCTGCTAAATAAGTGCCTTGGTGATGATCGCCAGAGTACGTTTCTTCGAAGTTTCCACGCATTCCCATGTAGCCGTTTCCAATGCTTGTCAATGACTCTTGCAAACGTAAGTTTTCTTTATCTAATGTTGTCGTACTGATTTTCCAAGGGTCGATTTGGAATAAGCGTTTGATTTGTTTCATGATTCTCCTCCTAAATGTTTCATTTCTTAGGTTTATAATAAACGCAACCGGTTGCGTCAGTCAATAGTAAACTGATAAATACTCAATCTTTTTTATTGTAGAACACTTCGCAAGAGGGTGGAAAGTATCATTGCCCTAGTTTTTCTGTATAGTTCTTATTGTATCTGTTGTATCATGCTTCTGGATAAAAAAATAAATAAAATAAAAATAAAGCATTTACAAAAAAAGGAATTACCTCTATAATACGGATTAACGAAACCGATTGCGTAAAGGAGAGGTAGAAATTGAAGAAAATGTTTAGTTTTGATTTTTGGCAGAAATTTGGAAAGGCTTTAATGGTCGTTGTAGCAGTTATGCCAGCTGCTGGTTTAATGATCAGTATCGGGAAATCGATCCCATTGATCAACCCGAACATGGCAGCACTTGTCACTACGGGTGGTGTTCTTGAAAGTATTGGTTGGGCAATTATTGGGAACTTGCATTTATTATTTGCATTAGCGATAGGTGGTAGTTGGGCAAAAGAACGAGCAGGTGGTGCATTCGCTGCCGGAATCTCGTTTGTTTTGATCAATCGGATCACAGGAGCGATCTTCGGTGTCACAACAGAGATGTTAGCCAATGAAGATGCCTTCACACATACGTTGTTTGGTACACGAATCATGGTGAAAGGATTCTTTACGAGTGTCTTAGAAGCTCCTGCATTGAACATGGGAGTATTCGTAGGGATCATCGCTGGGTTCGTCGGTGCGATGGCTTATAACAAATACTATAACTACCGTAAATTACCAGATGCACTTTCTTTCTTTAATGGGAAACGATTTGTTCCCTTTGTAGTGATTCTTTGGTCAACGATCGTAGCTCTTATTTTGGCAGCAGTTTGGCCAGCAATTCAAGCAGGAATCAATAATTTTGGTTTATGGATTGCACAATCACAAGATAGCGCACCGATTTTAGCACCATTTTTATATGGAACATTAGAACGTTTATTACTACCTTTTGGTTTACACCACATGTTGACGATTCCAATCAACTATACGCAATTAGGTGGAACATATGAGATTTTATCTGGCGCACAAGCCGGTACACAAGTATTTGGACAAGATCCATTATGGTTAGCTTGGGCAACTGACTTAGTGAACCTACGAGGTGCAGGAGACATGGCACAGTATGAATTCGTATTGAACAATTGGACACCCGCACGTTTCAAAGTCGGTCAAATGATTGGTTCTTCTGGTATTTTGATGGGGATGGCGCTTGCGATGTATCGCAATGTCGATCCAGACAAAAAAGCAAAATACAAATCCATGTATTTCTCAGCTGCTTTAGCTGTCTTTTTAACAGGGGTAACAGAACCATTAGAATTTATGTTTATGTTTGCAGCAGTTCCACTGTATGCGATCTATGCAGTCATTCAAGGAGCAGCTTTTGCGATGGCGGATATCTTACCATTGCGTGTCCATTCCTTCGGGAATATCGAATTATTGACACGAACACCATTAGGAATTAAAGCAGGGCTTGGCGGCGATTTAATCAACTTCGTCATTTGTGTCATTCTCTTTGGCGTAGTGACTTATTTCTTAGCAAACTTCTTGATTAAGAAGTTCAACTTTGCTACACCAGGACGTAACGGGAACTATGATAATGACAGTGAAGAAACAACAACTGGCACGACAACAGGAGTGGTGGATCAACAAATTATCCAAATCATCCATTTATTAGGTGGAAAAGAAAATATCAAAGACGTGGATGCTTGTATGACACGTTTACGTGTAACAGTGGCAGATCGAGGCAGAGTTGGTTCAGAAGACGCGTGGAAACGTGCTGGCGCAATGGGATTGATCGTCAAAGACAATGGTGTCCAAGCCGTTTATGGGCCAAAAGCAGATGTGTTAAAATCAGATATTGAAGATTTATTGCAATCAGGCGCAGATATTCCTGAACCACAAGTCAAAGAAGTCGTGATGGAAAAAGAAACAGCGACAGCAGCATTAGGAATCGAAAAAGAATTATACGCAGTAGCCAAAGGAGAAGTGATTGCTTTAGCAGCGGTCAATGATCCAGTCTTTTCACAAAAAATGATGGGTGACGGTTTTGCAGTCATTCCTGAAACAGATACGATCACTGCTCCAGTAGCGGGTAAAATCGTTAGCGTATTCCCAACGAAGCACGCTATTGGGATGGAAACAGCTGAAGGCGCAGAAGTACTGATCCACATGGGAATCGATACTGTCCAAATGGCGCAACCTGCATTTGAAATATCTGTGAAAGAAGGACAAGAAGTCACACCAGGTATGCCGATTGCACGCATGGATCTTGCAAAAGTCAAAGAACAAGGAAAAGATACAACGATCATGGTTGTTTTCACGGATGATAAAGTGAAAGAAATTGCGATCACTACACTGGGTTCTGTTGAAATGGGTACAGAAATCGGAAAAATCAAGCTATAATAAATACAAGAAGTGATCAGAGATTGTGACGAAAAAGCGAGACGATTGAGGAGAGATTTCTTCAATGATCAGCGCTGACGTAACAGTCTCTGATTTTTATGTAAAAATAGAAAAGAGGTTCCAAAAAAATGAAAATAATGACGTTGAATACACATAGTTGGTTGGAAGAAGAACCATTAACTAAACTACAAGACCTTGCAGATAAGATTTTAGTTGAGCGCTATGATGTGATTGCTTTGCAAGAGGTCAATCAACTGATTGAAACAAAAATCGTAAATGAACAAGAGCTAGTCGGTTTTTGTCCAGTAACGAATCAGACCCCAATCCACAAAGATAATTTCGCTTATTGCTTGATCCAACGACTGGCAGAAGCAGGGGAATCCTATTTTTGGAGTTGGGAAATGAGTCATATTGGTTATGATAAGTACGAAGAAGGAAACGCTATTTTATCAAAGGTTCTTTTGGATAGTCGGGCATACATAGTGTCTGAAACAAAAGAAAAAGAAAACTACCGTACCCGCATGATCCTTGTGGCCGAAACAGTAATTGACAACCAACCAATCGTTGTCGCAAGCTGTCATTTCTCTTGGTGGTCAGATATAGAAACGGGCTTTGCCTACGAGTGGCAATTCTTACAGAGAGAACTCTTAACTTATCAAATACCTTGCTTGTTGATGGGTGATTTTAATAATCCAGCAGGTGAGGAAGGGTATTGCTTAGTGGCAGACAATCAATTGAATATCAAAGATGCGTATGTTCTAGCAGAGCAAAAATCTGAAGAAGCCACGATCGAGAAAAAAATCGATGGCTGGGAAAACAATACAGAAGCACTGCGAATCGACTATATTTTCGTTCCGATGGAGAGTAAAGTCAGTTCGTATATCCGTGTCTTTGATGGGACGAATGGTTCAATCGTTAGTGATCATTTTGGGGTAGCTGTGGAAATGGAGCTATAAAGTGAGAGTGAAAATATAAAAAGGCGAATAACAAAAAAGCACATCTTTAAAAAACAGTCAGTTGTTTTAAATGATGTGCTTTTATAGCGTTGCTGACTATTATTGGTGATCTAGAAAAACATTTGTAAACTAATTTTAGAATAGCTAGATAAAAATTGGGATAATTAGACTTGGTTTGCAGTATACTAAGCTGTTTAGAAGGAATATTGATATAATCGAAGTAATGATATGAAAAGAGCAAGCTAAAATAAATAGGAGTGAAAATCTATGATAAATTATCAGACCAATGTACAGATACATAAAAGTGAACTTGAAAATCTATATGCCAGTGTAGGATGGACTAGTTATACGAATGACTTGGATAGGTTAGAAAAAGCAATCGCTCATTCCTTATCCGTAATAACTGCTTGGCATCAAGATAAATTAGTGGGGTTGATCAGAGTGGTTGGTGATGGTCAGACAATTATATATATACAAGATCTCTTAGTTCATCCTGATTACCAAAATAAAAAGATAGGAACTTATTTACTGGCTGAGATTTTACAGGAATATAAAGAGGTAAGACAGAAAATACTTTTGACTGAAGATGCTCCAGATGTAAGGTACTTTTATGAGGGATTTGGATTTGTTTCTTGCGACAAAGGTAATCTCGTATCGTTTTACAAAGAGTTTTAGTTGTTGAAGATAAGATAATTAAAGTATTTCATCGTTTTGATAACAGTTTCGAAGGAATGGTTTGAGTGCTTGTCAATGAATACTATGATTAAGGAGAATGAGGATATGAAACTAAATAAAGCGGAAGTTTTATCAGATAAACAGAATGAACCCACAGAAAAATCAATAAAAATGTTTATTGGTGAGGATGCTTGCGAACGACTATCTAAGATAGAAGAGTTGTTAAATAATCTCTAGGATGTGAAACGTGAATTGAGATTTTGGGATAGTTGGCAATTTAGTTATTGCCATAAAAAAAGTAGCTATTTGATATTATTTAAAAAAAGAATGGCTTGATCGGAATAATGACGATAACCGATAAGAAAGTGAGTGAAATGGAAAGACTACAGGCCGTATTACAACCGGAGATCCAAGAAATCTGGAAAAAAAGAAAAAATTCGGTCCATCTAGTTGGCCCTTGCTATTTTAAGTAAAGACAGAAGCAGACATCAGCGTTTTGATGAAGATTGTGGCAATCCGATAACCATAAAAAAATAAACGTATTTAGTAGAGAAAGGAGGAGATTTCCTACTTTCAAAGTTCAAAATTAAGCGGGACTGCGACAGTCAGCCTGTCACAGTCCCGCTTATCGTACGTGTTTTGCATAATCTAAACAATGATGGTCTAACTGATTTTCACATTTTTTTCTTTCCTAAAATTAAACTTTTGTGAAAGATAGATTCCTAAAAAGGATAGCCAACCTGCAATAGTCGCAGCAACAACGAAGTAGAAATAGACGGGAAGGTCGTAATAGAGAATGATCTCGTTGATGCCATTATGCTGTTTGACGATCGGTGTACCGATATCGGTCAATTCAAAATCCGTCAATTTCTGTCCATTTTGCATCAAGACGGTTCGATCATACACGATAACTGGCACATGAACAGTCGGTTCACCGGTATTTTTCCATTTGATACTCAACCGACCATCAGGATGTGATTTGATGAATGTTGTTTCATTTTCCAGGATTTCTTCATTGTATCGATCGTATTTATTTGCCTTTGTTTGTTTATAGATCGGCAAATAATCTGGCGTAGTTTTCTGGAAAACAAATAAACTTTTGGACATATCACGACTGTAGAAAGTTTTTCTTGCTTCATCAGGTGTATCGAACAAATACGTATGACGACTGACGAAGGTTTCATCTTCCCATTTATTGAGGTGACGGTATAAGTTTTGGATGGTCTGAACAGAACTGATCAGGATCAGTAAGGTCGCAGCTATCCGTAACCAGGTTTTGTTTTCCCAACGATTGGCGACGATTGCAAAGTAAAGTAAAAAAAGCAAGGTAAATGGGACAAAGAAACGAAATGGAAACTGAATCAAGCTAATAAATGGCACTTCGTTTTCAACTAATGTATTCCAAGGGATCAGGCTGGTTGAAAGTAAGAAGAACACAACACTTGTGCGCAACAAAAGTTTTGGAAACAGTTCTTCTCGCTTTCGGAACAATAAGAAAAATAAAAAACCAGTAAATAAAACGACAGGAAGGATTTTCGGATAATTCAACCAGTAACTTCCCTCAAGGTTGATTGATTTCTCTGTCATTCGTCGATTGACGAAAGGTGGAAGAATCTTATTCCCACTGTAAACCATTGCCATACCTACCCAAATATTTGCCGTTAGGATAAAGTATAGAAGAATTGATTTACCTAACTGTAAAAGAGCTTTCCCTTTATTTGTTTGTGTGAAGAAATAATACCCATAAAAAGGAATATACATCAATACTAACATCACAGAAGATAGTAGATGGATCTGCGTCATCAATGCAATCGCTGCAGTTACTTTAAGTACAGGGAATTTTTTATGCACGATGAAATCAACGAGCGGGATCATACATAAAGGATAAAACACGGTGCCCCAGCTCGTAAAACCTTGATTGACAGCCCAATATTGAATCGAATAGGTCGTCATGAACAAGACTGAAACCGGCACACTCACCCAATCACGTACTTTTACATAACGCAACAAAGTCAACATGGAACAACCTGCGATAAGGAAGAGAATAAAATTCGATAAAATCTGGTAATGATACCAACTTCTAGCAACAAGTACGATCAACCCTTGAAAGTAGGAGAATAAGGGACCGTAGATTGCATTGACGATCCGACCGCTTTGTTGAAAGCCATACATCGATGGGAAGTAGTGTAAGTCTCCGTGAATAATTTGTTGGGCTGCATCATAAAAACGATTGTAATGAAATGGCGCATCCGCCCCGATGATCAATTTGTGTGATAAGATATTTGGCAATACGAAAATAATTGCGAAAATAAAAATCAAAAAATATGGTCTATATTTTTTCAACTGTTTGGCTCCTTTTCATATAATAACTAAACTTATCATAAAGGTTAATGAAAGGAGAGGCAAGGAATTAGAAAAAAATTGAAAATAACATGAAATTATTTATGTAAATCATAAAGAAATCAATTGGAAAAGTTAAATGACCATATTTATTTACAATAAAATAAAAGGTAGAAACAAAAGCCTCCATTTATAATGATCAAAAAGCCACTGGTCTTCATCAATTGAAGGAGTGGCTTTTGATTTTATACTAGTAGAGTGATTATTTATTGATGCGACGGTAGTTTTCGTCGAAGTAACGACCTTCACGAATGTCTTTTGGCATTCCTTCATAAGGTTCTTCGCTAATTACATCTTCATTATCAACACCCGCATCACCCATATAAGTAATTGTCGCAAATTCTGGAACGACTAATTTTGGATATGTTTCATATTTTTCACGAGCAGCTTCCATTTCCGCAAGATGTTCGTTTTGGAAAGTGACAGTGATCTCTGGATGTTCTTCGACCCATTTAGGGAAGAAAATCGTGCCATGGAGTTTTTTCTCATTTGGCATAAAGTCTAAAGCAACGTCTGTACCAGTTGGTTCAGTCCAAGTGATTTTAAAAACACCATCTGTTAATTTTACGATATCTGCTTCTTGATCTTTGACCCAACGCCCTTTGACCATCCCGCCATGAATACGATAGTCAACGGTGTGGTCATTTTTTGCATACCATTCATATTCCCAACCATTGTCATACGTATAGATAAAGTGAGTTCCGATAAAATCTTCTAAGTTTTTGAATTGTTTCATGTAAAACATCTCCCTTTAAATTAAAACATGTAATAATTTACATGTTTTTGATTACGTGATTATGATAGAATGATTTTGAGAGAATGTCAAGGAGGAAATTTTGATGGCTAGAAAAAACACATTACGCTATATATTACTGGGATTACTGAGCAAAAAAAATCAAACGGGGTATGAATTGAATCAGGCATTCAAAAATGAAATCGGTGAATTCTGGCAGGCAAAGCATAGTCAGATTTATCCTGAACTGGCCAAAATGGAAGAACTAGGAATCATCAAACATGAAGTAGGGATCACTGGAGTCAAGCTAGAAAAGAAAATTTATCAGCTGACTGAAGAAGGACGTGTTTTGTTAAACGAATGGATCCATACCTCACCAAATGAACTTCCAGTCAATCGAGACGAATTTGTCTTGAAACTTTATTTTGTGAAAGATATCAATGATCCAACATGGATCGAGATTCTTGAACAGCAAAAGGAGCTTCATGAAGAAAAAAGACAGCATTTATTCGCCCGACAACAAGTGATTTTCCCGACAGAAAAAGATCAACATGAAAATTATGGCCATTATCTGATCTTGTCTCACGCAATCAATCGAGAAACCGAATATATCAACTGGTTGACACAAGTATTGGAACAAGAAATAAGAAAATAAATGGAAAGTTTATGACAAACAGCTTAAAAAGGCGCCAATCACAAAAATTTGAAAAACAATTTTCGTGGTTGGCGCCTATTTCTCGAGGCTGAACACTTCTGTCCCGACCTCGTGGTGGTTTTTTTATTTAACTATAACATGTCGGCTACAAGCTCTAATGGAGTAAAAAAATCAATCTGCGCTCTTTTCTTATTTTTTCAGTACTTTTTTAGGATCGATCGTTTCATCTGCTGGAAGGATCTTATAAGAAAGTTCATCCGTTTCTTCGTCATGAATAATGCATAGCTGTTCCAGATCATTGAAGTCGCCAATTAAAAGGAGTGTATAACGTTCATCAATCAATTGAATGTCTTTGATGGATTTTGAGAAGACTTTTCGGACATGGTGCATTTTGTTTAAACGTTCCTGAGCTTTTTCAGCGGCTTTGGTCAACGTGTACCCTTCATCTAAAAATTTCTTGATGATCTCCACTTTGACCACTGTCGGTAATCGGTATTTTCTTGAACAATTTGCGTCAGCAGTAACGGATTGGATAAAGCCTTTTTGTTCCCAGTATCTCAATTGTCGTGGTGAAACTCCGACAATCTCACTCAATTCACTAATACCTACTAATAAATGGTCATTTTCCAATAATTGTTTAAGTGAAGCCCCCACCATTCGTCACACTCCTTTGTTGGTTGTTCCCTTAATTATACTTTTGTTGACTATTGTGTCAAGTAGGTTGACAAAAGGCAAAAATAGGAATAAAGTATCTTAGTGATTTCAGAAAACATTCAGAAAGAAGGAGACATATGAGTAAGAATCAACCCGTAGATATTTACGGAAAACCATATAATCGTACACTATTAGTTGTTGTGTTATTGATTGGGACATTTTGTACAGTCTTGAATCAGACCTTATTGACAACTGCTTTTCCAGCATTGATGAAAGCTTTTGATATTTCAGCTTCTGATGTGCAATGGTTGACAACAGGCTTTTTACTAGTGAACGGGATCATGATTCCGATTACTGCTTGGTTGATCAATAAGTTCAGTTCTAGAAAATTATATCTGTCTGCTATGACGATTTTTTTGATTGGGACGATCACCTGTTTTACTGCTCCTAATTTTAGTACACTATTGATTGGACGATTAATCCAAGCGTGTGGTGTAGGGGTATCTATGCCATTATTGCAAAATATCATGCTATCGATCTTCCCACCAGAAAAAAGAGGTTCGGCTATGGGAATGTCTGGGATCGTTATCGGATTAGCCCCAGCATTAGGCCCAACATTATCTGGCTATATCATTGATAACTATCATTGGCGCGATTTATTTGGAATGGTTATTCCCATCGTCGTTCTTGTTTTAGTACTTGCATTCTTTTTGATGAAGAGTGTGATTCCTTTGTCCAATCCAAGTATCGATATTTTCTCTGCTATTCTTTCAACGATTGGATTTGGTAGTTTACTTTATGGATTCTCAAGCGTAGGAGACGCCGGTTGGGGAAGTACGAAGGTAATCAGCTTTTTGATTGTTGGTGTGATTTTCATCGTCGCATTTGCTTGGCGGCAATTACATTTAGAACATCCATTCTTAGAGTTGCGTGTTTTTAAGTCACCAACCTTTACGATTGCAGCGATCCTAGCAGGCGTAACGAATATGGCGATGGTCGGAGCAGAAATGGTCGTTCCCTTATATATTCAAAATATTCGTGGAGAATCGGCATTCCACTCAGGTTTGATGTTGCTTCCGGGTGCATTGATCATGGGAGCAATGATGCCAATCACTGGTGCGATCTTTGACAAACACGGGGCAAAACGTCTTGCGATTGTTGGGATGTTCATCCTAACAGCAGCTACAGCACCTTTTGCCTTCTTGACTGAAACGACACCTGTTTTGTATATCGTCATTCTTTATGCGATCCGAATGTTTGGGATCTCGATGGTCATGATGCCGGTGACAACATCAGGAATGAATGCTTTACCTAACCACTTGATCAGTCACGGAACAGCAGTGAACAATACCTTCCGCCAAATTGCAAGTTCAATCGGAACTGCGATTTTGATCAGTGTGTTGACGAATGTTACGAAAGACAATCTACCAACTGATGCTGTGTTGAAAAGTACACCTTTAGCCTATAAAGATCAAGCAATCAACGCGACTTTATCTGGTTACCATGCAGCTTTCTTTGTCGCAATCATATTCGGCTTGATCGGCTTTGCGATTGCTTTCTTCTTAAAAAGAAAAGAACCAGTAGTGATGGAAGTGGGGGATAACGCATGATTATTTTCGTATTGATTGCCAGTGTCATTGCCTTTGCTTTGACAAATGTTTTTGCCAAAAAAATGTGGCAAACATTTCTTTCACTCGTCTTTGGCTTACTGTTTGTTCTCTCGTTAGGACTGATCGTAGGAAATATCACGAATCATTTTGGGATGGAAGAAGTGACAGAAACAAAAACGACTCCGCTCGTTTCCAGTGCGGATCAGTCAGAAGTAAATATGTTGCTTTATCAGTCACTAGGAGATGGGACAGAAAAAGTCTACTTATATCGAACAGATGACAAGCAAAAAGAACCAAAAGCAACTGGCACAAAAAATGAAACAAATAAGGTCGAACAAACGGACGGAAAAGCAGAAAAAGTCAGTGAAACAACTTATTGGGTTTATAAAAATGACCAATACAAATTCTGGTTCAACTTAGCGGATAATAACCATGAATATGAACGCCGGGTCAATACGTTCAAACTTCCCGCGGATTGGATCGAATTAAGTACTGACCAAGCTTCTGAGTTGGCAAAACGTGTCAAAGAACAAAAAAGCACGATGGAAGCCGATGCACAAAAGGTTGTAAAAGAAGGCTTGATGAAAGCCATTGCCCAAAATCCAGCGATGTCTCAAGAAGAACAACAACAAGTATCAAAAGACTTAGCGACAGCTTATCAAAAACAAGCATTGGCAAAATTAGTCGCAGAAGTGAAGAAGTAAATAGTTTAATAATATGACAAAAATAGTGGATGAAGTATTCGACAACATACTTTGTCCACTATTTTTTTATGGAAAAAGGAATAAAGATAAATTACATTTATACGTATTTAAAGAGTATAGACAGCAAGTTCCTAAAAGAAAGGAGGAAATGAAATACGAATAAGAAAATCACCACTAAAGATAATTATGTATATACATAGAGGAGGTCGTTTATAATGGAGATGTTACCAATAAAAAAATGGAGAAACAGTAATGGTCTTAGATTGCCAAAATACATTATGGAATACCTTGAAATCCATACAGAAGATAAAGTGAAAATCATATAAGAAGAGAAGAATGGGAAAAAATGTTTGATCCTCGAAGCGGCTACTCCAGAAAATGAATGGACAATTGAGCAATTGTTTGCAAACTACAAAAAAAGGGCTCATGTAGATCTACAGGATCTAGGTGAGGTAGGAGGAAATGAAAAATGGTGAGAACCCCTAGACAAGGGGTCATTTTATTATTAAATACAGTGCCTAGATCTGGATATGAACAAACAGGAAAACGTCCATATATTGTTTTGAGTCACGATATTATTGCAGAAAATAGTAATGTTGTAACTGTTGCACCCATTTCAACTACCAATAGAAGCTATCCGTTGGATGTACCTATTCGTTCTTCTTATGGAATGAAGACTGTAGGAAAAGTATTGTTAGATCAATTAACAACAATTGATCATGAAGCAAGACAATTTGTTTTCCTAGAAAAAGCGCATAAAAGGTTAGTCGATGAGTTGTTACAGAAGACAAAGCTGATATTTCAAAAAGTAAACAATTGAATAAAGAATTTTTTCTGGTTTGGTCAATAACTATACTACGACATTTGTATATCAGATAAGATGTATTGAACGATAAAAAAAACACGTTTGATTTTGACAAAGATCCTCAAAATCAAACGTGTTTTTTTATAAATACTTGTTATTATTCTGCTCTCAAAGCAATCGCTGCATCTTTCTTCGCTGCCATACGAGCTGGGATGTGTCCGCCTAACATCGTTAAGATCGTTGATACAACAATCAGAATCAAGGCGTGTACAGGATTTAGTTGAGCAACATTTTCTAAATCAGTCATATTGTACAAGAGACTATTGATTGGGAAAGTCGCTAGCCAAGCAATCAGGACCCCTAGTAAACCAGAAGAAATCCCTAAGATACAAGTCTCAGCATCGAATACTCGTGTGATATCTTTCTTACGCGCACCTAATGCTTTCAAGACACCGATTTCCTTCGTCCGCTCGATCACAGAAGTATAAGTGATGATGCTGATCATGATCATGCTGGTAACGAGTGAAATACCAGCAAAAGCAATCAGGACATACGTGATGGCATCCATCAATCCACCAGTCAATTCGGTCATCGTTCCAGCTAAATCAGAATAGATGATTTTATCTTCATCTGATTTTCCTTTGTTGAATTCATCTAAATAGTTTAGAATCTCTTCTTTATCGCCAAAATTATTTGGATAGATCATGATGCTTGAAGGTAAGCTATCTCCACCTAAGTAGCTGATCAATGTTTGTTTTGCTGAGTCATCTACTTTTTCGGTCGTCAATACGTTCATATCACTATCTTTTTGTGCTTGAACAATTTCAGAATCTTTGTTTTCATTGACGATTTCTGTTGTCAATTGGTCGCTGTAAGCAATACCAGGAGATAATAGATTCATCGTAGAAGAAGATTTGACACGCAAAATACCAGAAATCTTAACTTCTCTTGTTGCATCGTCGTACATTGCTTGGTAATCCGTATTAGGAATGAAGTTTCCTGTCGGTAATTTTGTATAGTACGTATCATTGTTCACTAATTTGAAAGTCGTTTCGACGATTTTGTCAAAATCAAGCGTTTCGCCGTCTTTCACATCAAAGCCTAAATTTTTCAACGCATTGATGTTGGTATTATTATTGCCATCCACGATCAATACGACATCATTTGCAGAGTTCGGATAACTACCAGAAAGCAATGAGTAATTTGATTCTAAGAAATTGTCTTTTTGGTCGTCTAGTTGTGTTGGGAAACTAGAAACACCTACGCCAGTCATGGAAGACATGGCACTTGAGAAGGACAGTGATTCAGAATCTGGGTTTTGATTCGAAAAGCTAACAGGCTGTACTTCGCCGTCAACATCTCTTAACAAATTAATACCAGTCGTGCGGGTAAAACCAATATTATTACTTAAATCAGGATCGATACTCGTTACATAATCAACATATTCTTGGTCGATATTATTCGTATGTTGTGCACGGTCTTCATCGCTGATTTTTGCCGTAACAGTTTTTGTGTCTGGATATTCGGCTGTGTTGGAACTCAAGCCATCCGATTCAGAAGGAGGGCTAGTGGTGACTCTGGAAATCGTGATTGGAAAACGAGCCATCGTTTCTGACTGTGTTTGATCAATTTGTTTTTGGAATCCTGTAGATAGGGCTAATACGATCGCAATCCCAATAATCCCGATACTTGAAGCAAAGGAAGTCAAAAATGTCCGGCCTTTTTTTGTGCGAATATTATTGAAAGATAATTTTAATGCGGTCCAAAAGCTCATCTTTGTCCGACGTAGATTAAATTGATCATCTTTTGGACGTTCGATATGTGGGTTAGAATCAGAAACGATTTTTCCATCTGAAAACTCAATGATCCGATCGGCATATTCATGTGCCAACTCAGGGTTATGTGTGACCATGATCACTAGTTTTTCATTGGATAGTTCTTCGATCAACTTCATGATTTGGACACTTGTTTCTGTATCTAAAGCACCGGTTGGCTCATCACATAAAAGGATGTCAGGATCATTG
This sequence comes from Enterococcus mundtii, assembly GCF_003957375.1. Classification (GTDB taxonomy): domain Bacteria; phylum Bacillota; class Bacilli; order Lactobacillales; family Enterococcaceae; genus Enterococcus_B; species Enterococcus_B spodopteracolus. The sequence goes on from NZ_CP025473.1 coordinate 425,074, forward strand.
GCTAAAGCACGTGCAATTGCGACACGTTGCATTTGGCCCCCAGATAATTGATTGGGTTTTTTGTGCATGTGGTCGGTCAAGCCAACGCGACGCAATGATTCCTCGGCTTTTTTCCGTTTCTCATCTCTAGAGACACCACTTAATGTCATGCCAAGCTCAACATTTTCAATGATCCCTAAATGACCGATCAAGTTATAACTTTGGAAAACAAAACCGATGGAATTATTACGGTAAGCATCCCAATCGCTATCTTTAAAATCTTTTGTGGACTTTCCGTTGATGATCATATCGCCAGAGTCATAATTATCCAAGCCGCCGATCACGTTCAGCATAGTTGTTTTACCAGAACCACTAGGACCTAGAATAGCTACAAATTCTTTTTTTCTAAAAGCGACGGATACGCCGTCTAATGCTTTTGTCGTTGTTTCACCAACTTTATAATATTTCTTTATCTCTTTTAATTGTAACATTGTCACCCTTCTTTCCATTTGAAATATTCGTTATACTAATAAGTATAACAGAACAATGAACGTAGTATAATGAATGAATGTTAACTGAATATGAACAATCAGAAAAAAAACTGAAATTTTTCAAATAATTGTATGAGGAGAAATGATGAATCGAATATTACTAGTAGAAGATGATGAGCGTTTGCAACAACTTTATCAATCCGTTTTAGAACGCGCTGGTTTTTTGGTTTTCGCAGTCGCAAATGGGACCGAAGCTTTGAAGCAATTAGAGAGTACTCAAGTGGATGTGATCATCACAGATATTATGATGCCTGTGATGGATGGGTATGAACTGTTGGAAACTTTACGAAGCAGTCACGTAGAAACACCTATGTTGATCATCACAGCGAAAGCAGATTTTGAAGATAAAAAGAAGGGATTTCAACTAGGAACGGATGACTATATGACGAAACCAGTAGATGTCAATGAAATGGTGTTGCGGGTAGAGGCCTTGTTACGGCGAGCAAAAATCAATCATAGCCACCAATTGAACATTGGACACACTAGCTTGAACCAAGAAACGTATGAAGTGATCAAGCAGGATCAAGCCATCTTACTTCCACAAAAAGAATTTCAATTATTGTACAAACTACTTTCTTATCCAAATAAGATTTTTACACGACAACAATTAATGGATGATATATGGGGGTTGGATACCAATACGGAAGAACGGACGATCGATGTGCATATCAAACGATTACGCACGCGTTTTATTGAAAATGATGATTTTCAGATCATAACAGTTCGTGGCTTAGGCTATAAGGCGGTGATTTGATGCGTAAAAAAATCTTTTCCCAATTATGGATTTATTTTGCTTGCATTGTGTTTCTTTCCATTTTAGTTACTTTGTTATGTTTCTTAGGTTTTATTTTCTTACTGTCACACAAAACAGTCCCCGCTGCAGAGCAACAAGCGACATGGGTTCCTTTAGTCGTTTTTGCAGGATTTAGTATGATGGTGGGCACAGGGATCTCGATCTTTGTCGGTCGTCGGATCTTGCTGCCGATCAGTGATTTACGAACCAATATGAGTAAAGTAGCAACTGGCGATTTTTCGATTCGGATGGATGAGCAACAAAAAGTCGAAGAGGTGCAGCAACTATATAAAGATTTCAACGTGATGGTCCAAGAATTGAGTAGTATCGAAACGTTACGAAATGACTTTGTTTCCAATGTTTCTCATGAATTTAAGACCCCTCTTGCCACGATCCAAGGATACGTCCAATTATTGCAAGCACCTAACATTTCAGAAGAAGAAAAGCAGATTTTCTTGCAACGGATCATTGAGAGCATCACTCAGCTTTCGCAATTGACAGAGAACACACTGAAATTGAATAAATTAGAAAACCAGCGAATCAAATTAGAAAAGCGCCCTTTTTGTTTAGATGAACAGATCCGTGAAGTGATTGTTTTTTTACAACCTAAATGGGAGCAAGAACACCTTCAACTGGAGATCGATCTGGAAAGTGTCAACTTTGTCGGTAATGAAGAATTTCTATATCAAGTCTGGCTGAATCTCATGGACAATGCCATCAAGTACAATCAACCACAAGGGAAAATCAAGATTCGCCTAACACAAAATGCCACTCAAGTGATCGTTGAAGTGACAGATTCTGGCGTGGGTATGGATCAAGAAACACAAGCACGACTCTTTGAGAAATTTTATCAAGGGGAATCCAGTCGTCAATTTTCTGGGAACGGGCTGGGCTTGTCATTAGTCAAAAAAATCGTGGAATTGCATCATGGAAAAATTAGTTATAACAGTATCCCAAAAGTAGGTACGACTGTCGTCATCCAATTAGACAAAGAAAACACGTCGCTAACTTATCCGGTGGAATAAGATTCAGGGAAATGAACAGTTAATGAGCTATGGGAGCCATAAATCAACAAAAATAAAGAAAAAAACAACGCGTTAGATTAAATCGATCATGAGTCTTCTTTTCAAGTCATATAAAGATGGAAAAGTGTACGAAGTCATGTCGTACATAAGAGAGCAGAGGAATGATAGAAAATGAAAAAACAAGTCGGTTTATTGCTCGGACTTTTGACGTTAAGTGTTGGGCTAAGTGGAGCCAATCCCATAGTCATTGCAGAGGAAACAACTCATTCTCATGATACTCCCGTGGCATTATTGAAACAGGATACGGTCTTAAGTACACTTGTGGCAAATGCAAGTGCAGAGGATGAAAAACAAACCGATCGTGGCATCGGCTATTACTGGAAATGCCACACCTGTGGCTATAATAGTGAGTGGCATCTCTTTTCTGGAACAGCTGTTTCTGCTGCCAATAAACATGCACAGTAATACAATCATGTCACCTCTGTCTATCCAAATTAGCAAGCGATCACTTTAGAATGGAGTGGAACAAACAATGAATGAAACGTGGTTGAGTAGAAATAAAAAAGAATTGATCCGTCTCTTACTTGCAGTTTTTCTAGGCTTTATGCTAAGTTTTATTGTGTTTGCATTGTTGTAGGTAAGAGGAGAATAAAAAAGTATTCAAAAGGAACAAAGACCAGAAATTATTACGGTCTTTGTTCCTTTTTTGTCAGTAGAGGTTTATGATACTCAGCGTTATTTTCGCGAATATTCAAGTAATTAGTGGGTATGATTGTGAATTTTACTTGCAAACAATATTATACATGATATAATATTGGTGAATATAAAATATTGCAAACTATAAAGAAGGTGAAGTAATGCATATCCAAGTCCCAACAGTTTTACTCGATGGTACAGTTTTAGCGGCTTTGAGCAGAGAAGACATGTACGGTTACGCATTAACGAAAATCGTCCAAGAAAGTTTATCTGTCAGTGAATCAACGATGTATCCTGTTTTACGCAGATTAAAAAAAGAAGAATACTTAGAAACATACGACGAACCATTCGAAGGTAGAAATCGCCGATATTACCGCTTAACTCCGAAAGGACGTCAACATTTAGAAGAAATCATTGATAAATGGATCGTGTTTCGAGATTCCTTAAACCGATTACTGGAGGAGAATACGAATGAATGAATATTTAAATGATGTGTTGGACGAACTTCAAGAAATACCTGAAGATGATCGCTTTGATATTATTCAGTATTATGAAGAATACTTCTTGGATTCTGGCAAAACAGTAGAAGAAGTCGTGGATGAATATGGCTCACCAAAGCAATTTGCCCTGAAACTGAAAATCAATTATTACTCGGAACAAGACGACGATGAATCAGAATACAGCCAAAGTCCTAAACGGAAAATCCGTTTGATTTGGATGATCGTTATCGGGTTGTGTGCATCACCTTTATTGATTCCTTTGGCATTAGCTTTTATTCTAGCGATTTTTGGTATTCTGATTGGCTTAATTGGCGTGATCATTGGAATCTATGTCGTATGTATCAGTATTTTAGGAGCTGGTTTATTTTCGATTATTTCAGGTGTTGCTGTCTTGCAACAATCGATTGCTAGTGGGTTGTTCTTTGTAGGATTAGGGTTACTTGCCACGGGAGGGGCTGTCTTCTTTGCACCATTACTGTTAAAAGGAACTAAATGGTTATTCCAAATGATGATGAACTTTGTCAAGTGGGTAGGACGCCGGTTTATTACGAAACGAGCGATTCATACGACGAATAGTGGGGTGTAAAAAATGAAATTAAAATATATCTTGGGGATAGGTTTAGGACTGATGATCATTGGTGGCTTGACGGCAGGATTAAGTTATGCCTCTGGTGCCCAAACGAGTCTGACTTGGGAAGGTGGTCCAAGAATCATAGAAATGACTCGTGAAATAAAAGATTTTTCGTCTGAAAAAATTGAAAAAATCGTTGTACGAGCAGATCACCAAAATATCATGATCCAACGAGGCGTGAACTTTGAGGTTGAAACGTCTCATGACAAAGCGCAAAAACCAAAAATCAATCTGGAAGATCACACATTGGATATTTCAGCTGATGGTCAAACACCGGCAGTGATGATCAATGTGACAGACACACGTTCGATGTTGAAAATCACGATCCCTAAAACCATTTCCTTAAAAGAATTAGTGATTGAAGGAAAAAACAATGAATTGTTTTTAGATGAATTTAGTAGTAAGAATATCAACTTGAATTTAGCCAATACTTGGACGTCGATCAATGAAGTAAGTGGGGAACTTCTTACTGTTGAAAATCAAATGGGCTCACTAGATTTACAGGAGTTTTCGATAGATAAAGTCAAATTAGCTACAAGTGATGGCAGTATCATTTTTAACGATAACGAAAAATCAATCAAAGGCGAAGTCACACTTCATAATAGTAGTGTTGATTTTTATAACAACCAAGAGCAAGGACTAGCTGTGACCCTAGAAGGGGATTCTTATATCAACAAAAATTATGAATCTTTGACAACCAAGACGTACAATCAAGGAAACAAAGATCTCAAAGTAACTGCTTATAATAGTCAAGTGAACTTGACGAATGAAGATTATGAAGAGCCTCCGATGGATGATAAAGATTATGGAGAGTATGATTAATCGTTGAACAGTCAAGACTGTCTTTTTCAAAATAACGAATAAATAGTTGAAGAAGCGTATAATTCTTTATGGAATAAGGAATTATACGCTTTTTTATTTATTTTACATGAAATATCATCGCCTATCATTCAATAATATAGTAGAATAAGGAAAGGGAAAAACGTACATATATGGGGAAAATAGGGTGAATATTGAATGAAAACAGAGGAAATCAAGCGGGAAGAATTGAAAAGTGAATTAGGGAAATTGCATCATTTTTTAACAGAACTGAGTACCAAGTATTATGATACAGACAAAGAAAGGGTAACGATCCAATATCCAAATAACTCCGAAGGTCGACAACTTGAACAAGTGTACAACGAAATGTTCAAACATCTATTGAAAGTGAAAAAAGAATTAGATTATTATTCACTGCCAATCATTGATACGGGTATTTTAAAATACGATCAAGCAAGTGAGCGATTTGTCTTCAAGTCGGTTCGTGAGAATCTTGAATTATCCGCCGGTATGGACCTAGAGATCTTAGTGGAAGACTATTTTACTGAAACGAAACAGTGGGTCCGTACACGATTAGAATATTTGCCAGAAGCATCAGGTGGTGTACACGAAAACGGTTGGTATATCACGGAAGACAAAGAATTGGAACTAGAAGGAGCCATGGCAAGGATTCGTAAAAAAACAGAATAGAACCAAAAAAATTAGGAGTGAGTAAATGAAAGAAAAAAGGCTTTCACTATCAATGGCTATATCGGGCTATTTATTATTCTTCTAATGTTTGTCGTAGGAATCTTACTATTTTTCATAGGGGTTGCTCGATTTTTAGTTGGCTTTTCAATTGTTGGGATTTTCTTGTGGTTGCTGGTTTTCTTAGCAATCAGCGGACTGACAGTAGTCAGCCCCAATCAAGCAAAGGCCATCGTCTTTTTTGGGCAATACATCGGAACGATTCGTGAGAGCGGGTTTTTCTTAACGATTCCTTTTGCACAAAAAATCAACTTGTCGTTAAAAGTTCGAAACTTCAATAGTTCGCTGTTGAAGGTCAATGACTTAGATGGAAATCCAATCGAGATTTCCGCTGTCGTCGTTTTTAAAGTAGTAGATACAGCTAAGGCGCTTTTTGATGTAGCAAACTATCATCAATTTGTTGAAATCCAAAGTGAAACCGCCATTCGTCATATCGCCAGTCAATATCCATATGACACATTCAACGAGGATGATCTTACTTTACGTGGAAATACCACTGCGATTTCAGATGAATTGGCAAAGGAATTACAAGAACGTTTATCGGTGGCGGGGGTCGAAGTTTTAGAGACGAGATTGAATCACCTGGCTTATGCAACAGAAATTGCCAGTGCGATGTTGCAACGACAACAAGCTAAGGCCATTTTATCTGCCCGTCAAACCATCGTTGAAGGCGCAGTGACGATGACACAAATGGCTCTGGAACAAATCGAAGCAGGTCAGGATATGACCTTTACCGATGATCGAAAGATCCAGTTGATCAACAATCTACTTGTATCGATTATTACGGATAAAGGCACACAACCAGTGATCAATACGGGCAATAACAAAGGAAAATAGCTGAATGAGGAAAGCATCCGCCAATGGAGCGTTTATCCAACGAATATCGGTTTGAATCAATAAAAAGAAATTTGGAGTGATTTACACTTCCAGATTTCTTTTTTTTTGGAAACATATGACAATAATGAAAGAGGTTTGATAGTAAAAAGAAAGGAATTTTCACGGATACTTGACTATACTTAATTTATCAGAACAGGAAAGAAGGAGTCACAATGAAAAAATTATTGATTGGGTTGGGAGCATTTATCATCATCGCTTTTGGTGGCTACCGTTTAGCAGATCATTTGATCATGGGTGGTGAAAGCTACTATGTTCAAATCACAACGGATGGTGAGAAACAGGTGGATCGCGCTGACGGTGGACAAGAGATCATTAGTTATCGTTATGAACTACCGGGGTTTAATAAAGAAGGTAAAGAAAAAATAATGGATTTCAACGGCTCTCAAGAGCGACCATTAAGAAAAGATGCATTTTTGAAAGTAACTTGGAATAAAAACAAAGGCGTGACGTCGTATGAAGAAGTACAGGCAAAAGATATTCCGTCAGCAGCACAAGAAAAATTAAGTAAAGGAACGGTCAATAATGGATAAAATCGTAGAAATCAATAATGTAACAAAAGTTTACGGAAAAAGTAATGAGAAACAGACACAAGCCTTGAATGGTATCAGTTTTAGTGTAGAAAAAGGTGAATTCATTGGCATCATGGGGGCTTCTGGATCAGGTAAATCAACCTTATTGAATATCTTATCAACATTAGATAAACCAACAAGTGGCACGATCCATATCAACCAAGCAGATGTCACGAAGTTGAAAGGAAATCAGTTAGCCGATTTTCGAGCAAAAGAAATCGGCTTTATTTTCCAAGATTTTAATCTTTTAGAAAACTTGACTGCACAAGAAAATATTGCAGTTCCGCTTTCTTTACAAGGCGTGAAACCAAAAGAAATCAAGAAAAAAGTCAATGCAGTCGCTGAACGTTTGTCAATCACTCATATCTTGGACAGCTATCCAGCGAAAATCTCAGGTGGACAAAAACAACGGGTAGCAGCAGCCCGGGCACTAGTTACGCAACCAACGATTCTATTAGGGGATGAACCAACTGGTGCGTTGGATTCAAAAAGTGCGAAAGACCTATTAGATACGATGGAAGAATTGAATACAAATGATAAGGTTTCGATTCTGTTGGTGACACATGACGCTTTTTCAGCAAGTTACTGTCAACGAATCTTGTTTATTAAAGATGGCGTGATCCATCAGGAAGTTAAACGCGGAGAACAAAGCCGTCCAGACTTTTATCGTCAAATATTAACGATTCTAGGTAATCTAGAACAGTAAGGGGGAAACTTGAACATGCTTTGGAAATTATCACTTACTGGGATCAAGAGTCGGTTAAGAGACTATATTGTTCTATTTTCAGGTTTAGTCATGGCTTCAGCCATCTTTTATATGTTCGAATCAATGGCAAGTAACACAGATTTTTTGAAAAATAATTCTACATTAGCGATGACTGTGATCATCTTCCGTTTTGGTTCGGTTCTATTGGGTATTATTACGTTTGTCTATATTCTTTATGCTAACTCATTTTTGATGACGATGCGACAAAAAGATTATGCAATGTTTATGATGCTAGGAGCAAAAGGCCGAAAGATTGCCCAAATGATTTTCTCTGAGACTTTGATTGTCGGAACAATTGCCACATTAGTTGGTTCAGTGTTGGGGATTGGTTTGACAAGTGTCGTCCATCGACTATTAGTGGCACAGTTGAATATTGAAATCACCCATTTTACGCCATTGAATATGGATGGATTATTGATTACCTTGCTATTTTTCATCGTATTATTCTTATTAGCCGCGTTTGTCAACGCATTCTCGATTGTCAAAAAGCCAATTTTGACCTTACTACGTGCAGACCAAACACCTGCACAGATGAAACAACACAAATTCTTGTTTTTCCTTGAAGTGGTTTTAGGAATCATTTTTATTGGCGTAGGTTACTACATGATGGCAAATATCGGAACATATCAGTTGATGGCCATCGCCATCGCGTTAGTTACAATCGTTTTAGGAACGTACTTTATTTTCCATTCGGTCATCATTTTCTTCCTTAAACTATTGAAGAAAACAGAAAATATTTCGATGAAAAAACTGAATAATTTTACGTTATCACAGTTAAGTTTCCGTATCCGTGAGTACACGCAAATGCTGTCAATGGTGGCAATGTTACTAGCATTAGCATTAGGTGCATTGACAGTCGGCCTAGGCTTTAAAAATCAAATCACCCAATTGACGAATGAAGCATCCAATTATGATTTAGTATTGAATCAATCAGAATTGATCGATCAATCAAAGGTGGAGAAACTTTCACCAACGATCAATGCGGTCTATCAACAAAAAGAAGACGAAAAAACAGTGTACTATAATTATAGTGAATTTGAACAAAATCCATTTTTGATCATGGAAAATCAAACACCTAACACTGGGGAAAGAAACGTCAAAACAAAAAAAGTAACAGCAGAGGAATTAGCGACAAACTTAAACTATCAAGATGAGCTACGCTATTACGAGTTGCCAGAACAACGAGCAAAAGAAATCAAATTATTACCAGCAGAAGAATTTGCCCAATTAACTCTTCCACAAACAAGTCTACAACTGATTCAAGCAAAAGATTTCCATGAGAGTATTGAACAGATTGGGAATCTGGTAGCAGAAAATAATAAAAACAATGAATCATTAAAAGATGAAATGTTAAGTTTCACACAAAAATATGATGCTTACCAATTGATCAACAGTATGTTCTCAGGCTTTGAATTTATGGGATTCTTTTTAGGGATCGCCTTCTTGACGATGTTAGCAAGCTGTTTGATGTTCAAGATTCTTTCAGGTAGCAAAAGTGATGTTGTTCGTTATGAAATGCTCGGTAAAATTGGTGCTCGACAAGCATTATTAAAACAATCGATTCGCCGAGAAATCGGGATTCTCTTCTTAGCACCAGGAATTCTAGGAGCTATCCATGTATTATTTGGCCTTCAAATGTTTACTGTTTTGATGGATGATCCATATCATGACTTATGGATACCATTTGCAATCTTCTTTGTTCTTTACTTTATCTACTATGCGTTAACCACTTGGTTGTATACAGGCATTGTGTTGAACAAAAAAGAATGATACTTGAATAGGGATGGATCAAACACGTGAAGAAAGTTCGTAGAAGAACTTTCTTCACGTGTTTTCTATACCATCGATAAAATTTTCTTGAAGCATGATCAAATAGAGAAGAGACCACTGGATATGATGGAAGGATATCGGTTATGAGGGAACTGGCGAATTTTTTCAAAGACGGACAACCACAATAGATACCTAGAAAAAAATAAACGCTTGCTTTTGGATTATCTTTATTCAAAGTTTGGATTTGATAAAGATGATTTAGAAAATGAGATCAATACGATTCTAAAAAATATTTATTCTGACCATGCGATATTACGTCGCTACCTCGCCGATTACCGTTATCTTGATCGAGAAAAGGGCGGTTCGATCTATAAAAAGACAGTGAGAGAGACAGAATCAAATAAAAAAACGCATCTCTTTATAAGCCATATTGGCAAGCAAGAGATGCGTTTTTTAGGAACTTTTATTTATTTGTTTTTGCCAACCATCATATTTCAACAAAAAATATTCGATCACGAAAAAAAGCGTCGAAGTTGTTTCAAAAGGTGTAAGGATATCTTCTCGATCTTGTACTTCAGGATTCAAGAAGAAAATCGTTTCATCACAAAGTTTTGAGACAGTTGAGTTCCTAAGTTTTGTGATACCAATTGTCTGGATTTTTCGTTGTTTCAGTTGCTTCGCTAATTTGACGACTTCAGGAGACTCACCATTTAGCGTGATCAACAGGACTAAGTCTTCTGGCTGAATGATTTGGTAAAACTGCTTGTTGATGGAAACGGCACCGAAGTCATAGAGTATCAATCCGTTGTGTACGAAGAGCAATTTCATATAACTCGAAACTAGCGTTTGTATATCACCTGATCCATAGATAAAAATCCGATTAGCATTAGCCATCATTGTACATAGATCAGTGAAATCTTTTTTCTTAAGGTTTTCAATTGTTTGGATATGATTTTCCAAGATTTCCCCCTCAAACTCAGATAGACGTACATTTTCCTGTGTCAGTTCATTTTTTAGATGATATTTGAATTCTGAGAAACCATCAAACCCTAATTTTTGGCAAAAACGCATGATTGTCGTGCGAGAAACGTTGCATTGTTTCGCCAGTTCGTTAATGGACATTGTTAAAGAATTTTTTTTGTGATTTGTGATATAGGACCAGATAAGAAAATCATTTTCAGTCAACCTTGACTGAAACATCGTAATACGGTCTTGTAACATCTCTTTTCATCATTGCCAAAAATCTATAAATCGTTAGAACTCACCATTAAAGTTTTCAGAGCCATGGTTCTACTACGCTTGTTTGGTCATTTGTAAATATAGATCTGGTGAATAGTGATTATTTTTTTGATGTATCGATTGAATGTCCGATTCTAATTTATAGATATTACAGGTTTTGACAAATCAGTTTCCCCCTTTTTCATTTGATATTTTTGAGAGAGTTCACGTTGTAATCGACGTAGACGTTTCTCAATTTTGCTTGTTTTATTGCAATTTTCATAGACCATGCAAGGTGATACAACTGCTAAATCTTTGTTACCTAACTCAATAACCAATTTTTTTTCAGTCAATTTTTGGTTGGTAGACTGTCTTCAATCACCCTTTGGTTTACTTAGAGGATTTTCCAATTGCGTGTGTCCTTATTGTTCTCACCTCACTATTAAGATACGTCTTCATGTACCGTTTATTTGATTAACTATTACCAGCCCCCTTGTTTTATTTTCGAAGATAGGACGTGACCATTCACAAATTTTGTGACAAAAACCTTTTTTCTGTGAGGAGTTTTTAAATCATCTTAAAGTGTTTCAGGCATCCATTTTAATAGTAAACTAAGAATCAGTATAGCGCTTACTAAAAAATACAAAGGACTAAAAGACTATGATGAAAAAAATTCAAAGATTTGGTGGAGCAATGTTAGCACCTGTCATGCTATTTTCTTTTTTCGGTATCGTTATTGGTTTTTCTTTACTTTTTTCCAATCAAACGATCATGGGAGATATTGCTGCGCCTGATACACTCTGGTATAAGTTCTGGAATGTTGTAGCAGCCGGTGGCTGGACCCCGTTTTTTCAATTACCACTTTTATTTGTGGTCGGATTACCAATCAGCTTAGCTAAAAAATATGCGGCTCGAGCAACGATGGAAGCATTAGTGATCTATATTGCTTTCAATTATTTCGTCAATGCAATTTTAACGATATGGCCCGATTCTTTCGCTGTGGATCTATCTCAAGGAACAGCCGTTGGTTCTGGATTAACAGCGATTGCTGGAATCATTACTTTAGATACGGGCATGATCGGAGCATTATTGATTTCAGGTATCGTGGTTTATTTGCATAATCGCTTTTATGAAAAAGAATTACCAGAAATGTTGACGATTTTTAGTGGTTCTGTTTTCGTTACAATGATCGCTTTTTTTGTCATGATTCCTCTAGCACTGTTGATGTGTGTCATATGGCCAATCATTCAAGAAGGAATGAGAAGCATGCAAGGATTTTTTATCCATTCGGGGAATTTTGGTGTATTCATCTATCAATTTTTACAGAAAATCCTTATTCCAACTGGCTTACATCATTTCGTATACGCGCCATTTGCTTATGATAGTGCGGTGGTTGAAGGAGGGATGGCTGCGTATTGGGCGTCAAATATTGGTGAATTCCAAACGAATGCGCTTTCGCTTAAAGAACTTTATCCTTTTGGAGGTTTTTCTTTATCGGGTATGTCAAAAGTATTTGGAACTGCTGGCTTAAGCTTAGCCATTATTCAAGCCGCTCATCCAGAGAAAAAGAAGAAGGTCATCGCATTGATCGCTCCAGCTGCATTAACTGCGATGTTGACAGGAATCACCGAACCTATTGAGTTTACTTTCTTATTTGTTGCCCCAGCTTTATGGGGTGTCCATGCCCTATTAGATGCTTCCATTGCTACGATTTCTTACGCTTTTGGCGTCGTTGGTGATTTTGGTGGTGGTTTAATCAATTGGTTAGGACTAAATTGGTTGCCTCTTTGGAAATTTCATGGTTCGACCTACCTCACCCAAATCATGATCGGACTTACATTTACTGCAATCTGGTTCTTAGTATTCACCTTCATGATCAAAAAATTCAATTTAAAAACTCCAGGACGTGAAGAGGAGGTATCAGAGATACAACTTTATTCAAAAGCTGATTACGAAAACAAAAAGAAGACACAACAAGATGAACAAGAGAAAAATCTACCTAAACATGCTAGACAAGCACAAGCCTATCTAGTGTTAGTAGGTGGAAAAGAGAATGTACTGGATGTGACGAATTGTGCAACACGGTTACGACTTACCGTGAAAGATGCAAGTAGAGTAGCCAGTCCTACTGATTTTCAGGAAGCTGGGGCCGCAGGACTTGTCAATCCTGGAAATGGTGGTATCCAAATCATTGTTGGGTTAACTGTACCAAGAGTGCGAGAATCATTTGAAGAATTGATTGTAAAATAAGAGGAGGATAATTATGAATAAGAAAAAAAGTTCAATCTTGATCGCAGGTGGAGGGAGTACATATACACCTTCATTAGTGATGATGTTAATAGAAGACCGAGAACGATTTCCAGTCAGAAAAATCAAATTTTATGATAATGATGAACAAAGGCAAGCAGTTATAGCAAAAGCATGCGCGATCATCCTCGCAGAACGAGCGCCAGAAATCGAATTTGATTATTCAATAGATCCCAAAGAGGCTTTTACAGATGTTGATATCGTTATGGCACAACTAAGAGTTGGAAAATATGCCATGAGGGAACAAGATGAAAAAATTCCATTTAAACATAATGTTGTAGGTCAAGAAACATGTGGACCAGGGGGACTTGCTTATGGGTTACGCTCGATCGGGCCAGTCTTAGAACTAGTCGATTATATGGAAAAGTATTCACCGAATGCTTGGTTATTGAATTATTCTAATCCAGCAGCAGTGGTCGCAGAAGCAACAAGAAGGTTTCGCCCCAATTCAAAAATCATCAATATTTGTGACATGCCCGTTTGTTTAGAAGATATCATGGCTCGAGTGATTGGGCTACGGGATCGTAAAGATTTTGAAACGTCTTATTTTGGCTTGAATCACTTTGGGTGGTGGACAAGCATCAAAGACCATGACGGCAATGATTTGCTACCAAAAATAAGCGCCCATGTAAAAAAATATGGCTATACAGAACAAACACAACAAGGCCAACACAAAGAAACTAGCTGGGTAGAAACCATGCTAGCAGCCAAAGAGTTACATGAAATCGAACCCACCTTTTTATCCAATACGTATTTAAAATATTATTTGATGGCTGATGAAACGGTTGCTCATGCCGATAAACAGTATACAAGAGCGAATGAAATCATTGATGGACGGGAGAAAATCGTTTTTGAAGAATGCCAGCGGATCATTAATCATCAAACAGCCAAAGATACACTTTTTGCCTCTAATGAGCATGCCTCATTTATTACAGATCTAGCTTGTGCGTTGACATTCAATACGAAAGAGCGCATGATCCTGATCGTTGAAAATAACGGTGCCATTTCTAATTTCAATCACAATGCGATGGTCGAATTGCCTTGTATCGTAGGGAAAGATGGCTACGAAGTACTATCGATTGGTGAAATCCCTACTTTCCAAAAAGGCTTGATGGAACAGCAAATTGCCTCTGAAAAGTTAGCAGTCGATGCGTGGGAACAAAAATCATATCAAAAATTATGGCAAGCCTTCATCATGAACAAAACGGTACCTAGTGCAAAAGTAGCAAAGGAAATCCTTGATGAAATGATCGAAGTCAATGCTTCTTATTGGCCGGAGCTTCAATAAGTGCCACTTATAAAAAATGAAAGGGATCGGCTGGGGGAAATCCTTCAGTCGATCATTTTGAAAGTCGATATGGTAGTAAAGAATAAATTTCAATTCATCTATTTTTTTCAATATGCGCTGATGGCTATTTTGATGACACAAATCGTTCCGTTTTTAACTGGACAAGGATATGATGCGGTACAAAGAGGTTGGTTTTTAGCTTCTTATAGTGTTACTACGATTATTTTCCAAATCTTTATTGGCTATTATTCTGACCGAAGCAAGCAGCTAAAGAAAGTTTCCATGGTAGTTTCTATACTATTCGTATGCTTTGCGATTACTTTTTATTTGCTAGTAAAAGATGTCTGGATGATACATCTGATCGTACTGGCTATTGCGGGAGGGCTATCCAATACAGGAGCAACCGTCCTAGATAACTGGGTGTTGTCAGAGTCAGAGATGCGAAACAATCTTGCGGCGATCAAAGCAATAGGTTCTTTAGGTTGGAGTGTGATAAGTGTATGTATTCCATTCTTCATTTTTAATAATAATTACCAGTGGCTGATCGTTCCCTTTCTCTTTTTTCTAATCAGTTATTTGTACATCGCAAAAACAGTGCCCCAAACACCTCAAGATAAAAATGAATATAAAGAACAAAAAAGCGAGGAATTTAATCTGTCAGATATGTATCAGCTGTGCAAGAATAGGGAGTTTTTATGTCATACGTTGCTATTTTTCCTTTTATATTTAACGATCGTCGCCAATAATACGATCGTGATTGACAAATTATTCTTAATGGATAGTGGAAATATGTACGTAGGATTAAAGTGGGCGATTCAAGCTTTCTGTGAAATCCCGGCGTACCTTTTGTTGAATCATTCGGTGACAAAATGGAAAAATGAGCGATTACTTTTTATTTCTGGTTTCTTTTTGGTCCTGCAATTTTTGGTTTATGCAACTTCGCGAACGCCGTTAGTATTGCTTGCTGCCAGTTTCTTGCAGTTTTTCACTGTACCAGCTTTTACTATCGGTAGTCGAATGATCATCAGTGAGATTACCCCTAAAAATGTTTTTTCCTCCGGACAACTTCTGTCTATAAGTGTTTATATGGGGCTTTCTTCCTTTGTTTCCCCATTACTAGGCGGTATCTTGGCGCAACAGTTATCATTGGACCAAGCACTTTACTTTTTTAGTATGCTACCGATCTTTGCTTTTATTTGTTATTACTGTTACAGGAAGTATCAAAGAAATAAAAGAAAAATCTGAACAGATGCGTACAAGAAAGGTGGGGATTCCTTACTCTTTTTGTATAATCAAATAAATGAGCGGAATACTTTTGGATAAAAAAGTGCAAGTCTCAGCTAAAATGACGTCCAAAAATCAAATTACTGTTCCTAAGAGTGTGCGTCAAAAATTAGGCTTGAAAGAGAATTAAAGAGTTATTTTTGAACTCACACCTGAAGGTGAAATTAAAGTGACTAGTGAAAAATATAATCTGGATTTTGAAGAGGATGTAGGCGAGCAAAAAAACGCCCGTGTGTCATCAGTAGCAATCATAACTATAATAAGATATTCAATGCTGTTTTAGTCATGCCAATCAGTAGTTCAACAAAATATTTACAGGGAAAATATCAACATTCAGGTGATTTTAAACAATTTCTGATACAGCGATGAATACAATCCAAGGAACGATATTATGTCAACATATCCGAAGCATCGATTTATCTCAACGCAGTAATCTTCAAGTGGTTGATCAAATTGATCCTCAAACGGAAGAAAGGTTATCAGAAATTACCAAATATTTTTTCTAACCAATAATGCAACTTTCCAGCGCCTATTTAGGTGGAGTAAGATATATAAAAAGAACCAGAACTCAGAAGTATTCCATCGACTTCTGAGTTTTGGTTCTTTGATAGGGTGTCCATTTTTTCTATCTCAAAAATTGTTTCATCCGAAAGACACGGTCAATGTTTAAGCGACTAACAAGTGGCTGATCGGTTTCTTTGATCGTTACAGAAAGTTTCTGTGGGATCTCTCTCACTGAAAAATGATGCCATAGGTCCCAGAAAGAAGCAAATCTTAATTCTGATAGATATAGAAGTGAAGGTTTTCTTTGATTGAACAAAGAAATGGTCATTCTAGATGAGGTAGACGAAGAATTTCGCCAACGAGTGGGAACGATAAAGGAATCCATTCGCTCATTTGTTTCAGAATCTTGTATTTCTTGTTTTTTTGGTTCATCATATTGCGTCAAGTCATAGGCTTCAATGATGGCATTCAATTTTCTAGAATATTGTCGATCTGTCGCATAGCGCCCTTCTAAATATTTCGTTGCATCTCGGTAATCTTTGGTCTCAGATTTCCACGTTGATTTGTAAAAATCAGTATTATGAGGCAAGCCATTTTTGATCAAATCAGCATAGTCTTCTAAGCTTTCTTTATAAGATGGATATTTACGAAATGCTGCACGAATTTGATAATTTTGCCCAGCTGCCGTTTGTTCTAAGGTATTGAAGGAAATACTACTCCCTTTATAAGCGCCCTTGATCCCAAAAAGATTATAGTTCGGTGAACGAGAAAGCAAGCTGTTACCAGAACCACTTTCTAGGATAGCTTGTGCCATCATAACAGAAGCATAAATATTTTCTTCTTGTCCAATTTCTCGAGCGTCCTCAGCGATTTTTGCAACAAATTGATCTGTTGTTTGATTTTGTGCGAAATGAAATGAGTCGTTGATTCCATCTAAAATCGTTGAGCTAGCTAATGAATTTGTCGCTCGTGGTAAACCAGCTATATCGACACGTAAGGCAAAGTCGGGTCTGTAATCCTTGATAGAAGTGATCCGCAAATGGTCACCCGGCTGAGGAGCATGGATGTAATTCCCATTACCAATATAAATACCTACATGATGGGTAGTACCAGAAGCAGGGCCCCAAAAGACTAAATCGCCCGGTTGAGCATTCTCGACAGGGATTTGTGTACCAGCATATTGTTGTTCCCCTGTCCAACCTCCAATCGAATGGCCAGTTACTTTTTTATAGATGTAATAAGTCAAACCAGAACAATCGAAAGTCGTAGGACCTTTGGCACCCCAGATATATGGTTTTCCCAGCTGACGATACGCTTCTTTTACAAGTGCTTGTTGAATGCTCGTTGTGTTGGCCGGTAAAATTGCTTCGATCGGTGTTTTTACAACAAAATCAGATGATTCTGAAGCTAGGTTTTCAATTCGATCGGGCATCTGTGGCCGATTCGTATTTGTTGTCTGGTTTGGAGATGAGCCATTATTGTTTGTTGATCCTGTAGAACCGTTTGTATTGCCAGTATTATTTGACGAACTTGGTGGTTGTGAAGGATTCGCTGTATTTCCTGTAGTTGAATTTCCGTTGTTGTTGCCATTATTTCCCGCATTGCCAGTGTTGCCATTATTACCACTATCCGGAATATCTGGAGTAACTGGCGTTGGCTCAGAAGAATCTGTCGTTTCTTCTTCTGGGGATGTTGGTTCAGAAGGGGAAGTCGACGACTCAAACTTCGCGGAGATCGTTAAATCAGTCACACCAACTGTAAACAGTTGTTTGGTGTAGTCGATTTCTTGCGCACCTTCGATTTTGACAGAAACTAATTGTTCTTTTGTTTCAGGTGTGATCATATATGTAACTTTGGTTCCTTCTTCTAAGTCTTTGACTTTGCCAGACTTAGAAATCTCTAGAAAATCTTCTTCTGTGTACTCTCTTGTTTTGATCTCAGATTTTTCTTTCTCTTCATCAACGATCTTCAATTTGATTTTTCCACGTAAATTCCGAGCAATCGATAGCGTACGAGTAGCTGTTTCGGTCGTTTCCTCTGTGGATTCCTCTGTGCTAGTGCTATCGGAAGAATCAGTTGAAGAACTTGAGAGCGTGGAATCATTAGTACTTGAATCGGCCGTAGCTGAAGGTGACTCAGCTACGATCGTGGTTTCGGATGTCTGTGTTCGCCTGATTGTAGCAAACACAGGCTGTGTAGATAACAAAGTTGGAGCAATCAGCCAAGATGCTGCAAGTAGGCGTATTGCTGTTTTTTTCTTCATAACGAAATACTCCTTTTCTTTTTCCACAGTTGCACTAATAAAGTGGCATCTGTTCTGTCAGTTGCTTGATTCCGTGAATATATTCAATCATGATTCACGAATAAAAAACAAATAAACATTGGACAAAAATATTAAGTAGCCATTCATTACGTTTGAACATTCATTGTTTGATGTACCCTATTTCATTTGTGGGGGCACAAATTTTGGGGGAAATGAGTACACTTACTATAAGTTTACCAAAGATTTATAAATTCTTCAAAACATTTCGTTAAATAACCAACGTAAAAAAAAAGCCCAAGTTGTGGGCTTTTTATGGAAGAAATAAAAATATAAAATAACGTATCGTTTTAAAAACCAATGACAACAGGTTCAGTCATCATTGGTTCGCAACAAATATTCGTGTTATTGAGGGGCGGAGAGATCGAGCGATTGAGTCGAGGAACGTTGGATCAACTCTACGGGCAATAAAAGTTCTTCCCAGGATTTATCAGGGTGTTGGATGCGTTCTAAGAGTAAACGAGCAGTCGCTTTACCTAACTCTAAAATGGGTTGAGCAATGGTCGTTAATTTAGGTTTCATGTACTCACACATATCAATATTGTCATAGCCAATGATGCTATAATCTTCGGGAATGAGTTTATCATGCTCCGCTAATCCGCGATATACACCAAAAGCTAGTTCGTCATTTAATGCGAAGATCGCTGTAACAGCAGAAGAAAGTAAATCAGGAACGATTTCATAGCCCCCTTTTTTTGAAAAGTGAGTAGGGAACCAATGAATCTGTTTCTCAGAATGATCCACATGTTTACACGCTGCTAAAAAACCATCTATCCGATTTTGGACATTTTGCGGTGTTTGTTGTGGATAGACTAAAGCAATTTCCTGATGGCCTAAGCCTAGTAGATGCTCACCGGCTAAGTACCCACCTTGATAATCATCTGTTAAGACGGCATCACTAGAACCTTCTGCTTTTTTCTGATCTAATACGATAAATGGTTTCCCTTGTTTCTTCAAAGAAACTTGGAGGGCTTTCGTTGAGACAGCCGAAGAGGCAATAATAAAACCGTCGACACCACGTTGCGTCAACTCAAGTAAATAATCCGTTTCTTTTTGATGATCAAAATCTGCATTGCATAGAATCGTGACAAAATTTTGTTGGTAAAGATAGTCTTCTATCCCTTGCATCAACATATTGAAAAAAGGATTGGTGATATCAGGGACAAGGACACCGATTGTTTTTGTTTTCTTTGTGATCATTTGACGTGCAATGTAATCGGGTTGGTAACCTAATTCTTCTCTGGCTTTTACTACTTTTTTGACCGTATCTGGATGGAATTTTGCTTCATTGCCATTCAAGATCAGTGAGACAGTTGCGATGGATACACCTGAATGTTTCGCAACGTCTTTGATCGTCACTTTTTTCTTTGCCATTACTATACTCCTATCTCTTTCTTAGTGTCATTTTCCCATGAATACGTAAAGAAGTAAATGATGATTCTGTGATATTCGTCATCTTGCACACCCTAGAACCAAATAAACGATGTTCCAGAGGTAAAACTTCAATAATAAGTCAAAAAAATCAAAAAATGAAAAAGCCATTTTAGCTTTTCCTCTCTTATGACTCAGTACTAATCGCTTCTCTCACGACCTCTTGTAAATGGTGTTCAAGGCGCAACACTTCGGACATAAGACAAAAGATAAAAAATGAAAGAACCATTTTCTATTTTTCTGTCTTATGCCTCTGTGCTGAATGCGCCTTTCGCAACCTCCTCTTTTGAAAAGGTTTTTTTCACAACCTTTCATTTCAGTGTTAAAATATAAGAGATTTACCAGATAGATAAATAAACGGGAGAATGAAGGTGGAAGTTTTATGAAATATGTAGAAGTAAAAAATGAATTTAAGCGTTACCAGATGGGCGAAACAACGATTACAGCGAATGACGATATTTCATTCTCCATTGAAAAAGGAGAATTAGTGATCATTCTTGGGCCTAGTGGAGCAGGGAAATCAACGGTATTGAATATTTTAGGTGGGATGGATACACCGGATGAGGGACAGATCATTATTGATGAAACAGATATTGCTCAATTCAATGACAAACAATTAACGGCTTATCGCCGGACAGATGTTGGCTTTGTTTTTCAATTTTATAATCTTGTTCCTAACTTAACTGCAAAAGAAAATGTTGAATTGGCTACAGAAGTTTCGCCAAATGCGTTAGATCCTGTAGAAGTTTTGACACAAGTTGGGCTTGCGCACCGGTTGAATAATTTCCCATCACAATTATCAGGGGGCGAACAACAACGTGTGTCGATTGCACGAGCGCTTGCGAAAAACCCGAAATTATTACTTTGTGATGAACCAACTGGCGCATTGGATTTTGAAACAGGAAAACAAGTATTGAAATTGTTGCAAAATGCTAGTCGTGAACATGGCAATACCGTTTTGATCATTACACATAACTCGGCTTTAGCGCCAATCGCTGATCGAGTAATCCATATCAATGATGCAAAAGTCCGTGCAGTCGAATTGAATGAACAGCCTTCATCTATCGATGAACTTGTTTGGTAAGGAGGTTTGCCATGAAAAATAGAACTTACCTCAAAGCAGGATTTCGTGAAATACGCCAATCAAAAGGACGCTTTATCGCGATTATATTGATCATTTTACTCGGCACGCTCTTATATGTAGGCGTCAAGACAGCCGGTCCTGTGATGCAAAAAACGATGGATGAATATGTCAGGGCAGGTAAACTCTCTGATCTACAGATCGTTTCGACAGCAGGATTGACGAAAGAAGATGTTGCAGAAGCAGAGAAACTCTCACATGTAACCGTTGAAACGGGCAAACAACTATATTACGCGAATGCCAATAAAAATGAAGTTGTCCAAGTATTCTCTTATGCTCCAGATATGAAACAAAATCAGTTGACGGTGATCGATGGTTACTTGCCACAATCGGATGATGAACTTGTACTAGATGAGAAGGCAAAAAATCAAGGATACAGCATCGGTGACACCTACACGATTGAATCAGATGACTTGAAAGAGACGGCGTACAAGATTACAGGTTTTGTACGCTCGCCGTTATTCATCAATAATTTAGAACGAGGTTTTGCAAATGTAGGGAATGGGAGTATTGATTACTTTGCCTATGTCCCCAAAGATAATTTTAAAACAGATATCCAATCCGTTTTATATCTTGACTTTGCAAATGTCGACGATTTAAATACGTACAGTGAAGAATACCAAGAAGAGATGGAAAAAAACATCGAAAAGCTGGAAGTGTTGTTTGAAGAGCGACCGCAGCAACGTTTAGAACAGTTGAAGCAAGAGGGCAAGGATGCTTTAGCACCTGCAAAACAAGAAATCGCAGCCGGGAAATCACAAGTGGTAGATGCGAAAAGTCAATTAGAAGCAGCAAGAACGCAGATTGATCAACAACGTCAAGTCTTGGATCAGTTACCTGAACCGCAGCGAACGCCGGCATTGAGTGCTTTAGCGGAACAAGAAAGTCAATTATCAGAACAAGAAGCACAATTGACAACAAAAGAAGCGGAGCTAACAGAGGCCGAAGCGTCTATTGCGGAGAATGAAGAAAAAATCAATGAATTAGCCAAGCCAACTTATCTTTTCCAAGAGCGATCGGAAAATGTCGGCTTTCAGGAATTTGGCGATCTAGCTGAACGCATCGCAGCCATCGCAAATGTCTTTCCAGTCTTTTTCTTCTTTATTGCAGCGTTGATCACTTTTACCACGATGACACGGATGGTAGAAGAAAATAGACGAGAAATCGGTACATTGAAAGCCTTAGGATACAGTAAATTGGAGATTGCCAAAAAATATGCCATTTATGCTTGTCTCGCTTCAGGTATCGGAATTATTTTAGGAACGATATTAGGAACCAATCTTTTGCCTCGGATCATTTTCGAGCTTTCAAACGAACGTTATGATATTGGCAGTGCGGTGATTTTCTATGATTGGCCACCAATCATCCAAGCAGCTATTGCGTTCTTCATTGCTGCTTTTGGTGCAGCGATGTTAGTTCTATTCAAAGATCT
Source organism: Enterococcus mundtii (assembly GCF_003957375.1). GTDB lineage: Bacteria > Bacillota > Bacilli > Lactobacillales > Enterococcaceae > Enterococcus_B > Enterococcus_B spodopteracolus. The sequence goes on from NZ_CP025473.1 coordinate 447,742, forward strand.
ACGCGAACGACCAGCTGCTTTGTTACAGCCTAAAGCACCGAAACCAGGGAAAAGAATTCTTTTAGAATACATTACTCCTCTTTGGTCACGTTTAAGCTTCAACCAAAAAATCAGTTATCGTAATCTTTTCCGTTATAAATCACGGATGTTCATGGCAATCATCGGAATTGCCGGTTGTGCAGGATTGATGGTTGCAGGAGTTGGGCTAAAGGATTCGCTTAGCTCGGTTTCTGCCAAACAGTTTGGACCAATCATTGATTATCAAGCGATCGTAACGACCAATCAAACTGATGAAACGAGTCAAAAAGAAATCAATGACGCAATGGATGATCAAGCGAAGATCACTGATCGTTTAGCGGTTGATTCGCAAACGATTGAACTACGTAAAAAAGGCCAAGCATCACAAAGTTTGACATTGATGGTACCAGAAAATGAACAAGCATTAGAAACGTTCATCCATTTGAAAACAACTGACGATCAATCGGTAGAACTACCAGATCATGGGCTTGCGATTACACGCAAAGCGGCCGAATTATTCGATTTATCTGTCGGTGATACGGTGGAAATGTATGATGACGATCAACAAAAATTAAATGGAACGGTGGCAGTCATTTTGCAAAATTATTTGGGTAATTTTGTCTATATGAGTCCAACGTATTATGAAGAGATTTCTGGACAGCAAATGACGACAAATGCGTATTTACTCAAAACAGAAAAGATGTCGAAAGAAGAAGAGGATACGCTCTCAGAAGAATTACTGAAAACGGGGGCGGTCACTAATACCTCATTTATTTCGACACAGATCAAGAACCAAGAAGAATCTCTTTCAAATTTAGATGCAGTGGTCATCATTTTCGTCGTTCTATCTGGTTTATTGGCGTTTATCGTTTTATACAATTTAACGAATATCAATATCTCTGAACGAGTACGAGAGCTTTCTACGATCAAAGTATTAGGCTTTTTTGATAAAGAAGTCACGATGTACATCGTTCGAGAAAATATCATCTTTACTTTATTAGGGATTTTTGGAGGATTTGGGATCGGTTATGTGCTGACCGACTTTATTTTACGCCAAGCTTCAATGGAATCAGTGATTTTTCCGTTAGTTATTACCTGGGTTGCTTATACACTATCCGCTGCTTTGACGATTCTATTCACGGTGATCGTGATGATCGTCACTCATTTCAAATTGAAGCATATTGATATGATCGATGCATTGAAATCAAATGAATAACGAGTGGGAGGAATAAGATGAGTATTACTGTGAATATCCTATATAGCGGTAAAGAAGGCAATGCAAAGGCATTTGCCCAAGAAATGACAGAGCGAGGGATCGTCGAACGCATTCGTGTGCAAGAAGGGAATGAGCGTTATGAGTATTTTATTCCTTTAGAAGATGCTGAATCGATCTTATTGGTGGATCGCTGGACAGATCAAGAAGCAATCGATCATCACCACAAATCAGAGATGATGATGGAGATTGCTGAATTACGAAAAAAATATCATCTGAAGATGAAGGTCCAACGTTTCATTGATGAACCAACAGAAAGATAAATCGATATTTATGATCCGTTTATTGCTTATTCTTGAAAAACAAGATAGCAATAAACGGTTTTTTTGTTGAAAGGATAGAGGAGAATAGCTAAAGAGAGCCTTAGTGTAAAGCAAAAAAAGGATAAACGGTAAATTTCCCCGTTTATCCCCCGTTTATTCCTAGGACTATTCAGTTGGATAAGTTGAATTAGATGTATCAGTAGTGTTCTTAAAGCGAATAAAGCTACGGATCATCTCCCGAATGATCGTATACGTTGGCAATACGAGGATCATTCCTAATAAGCCAAACAAGTTCCCAGCGACAAGTAAAAGAAAAACAGTCGCAATTGGATGGATATGAATCATCTTATTCATCACTAGAGGAGATACCAGGTAAGATTCCCCAAATTGAATCAAGGTGATGAAAGCCACTAAGAGTAAGGCTGTTTTAACGTCTTGACTTAATGCGTACAGTAAAGCCGGTGCAGCACCAATAAACGGACCAAAATAAGGAATGATATCCATCAATCCACAAATCAAGGCAAGTAATAACGCATTTGGCAAGCCTAATACTTTAAAAACAAGATAACTCCCCACACCTACATACGTACAGACTAAAAGCTTGCCACTAATATAGGTCGAAGCTGCTAAATGGAAATCATGGCACCAATCTCTGACTAACTGATGGAATTTCTTAGGCGTGTAGCGTGTCAATATAGCTGGAATCCTGTCGCCATCTTTGAACATATAAATCAATAAGAGCGGAATCGTAAAGAGAATGATCGCAGAGCGCGAAACGATTTCGAATACATTGACTAAACTTGAAGTGGCACCTGAAACAAATTGTAAAACAAAACGTGTCAATTGGTTCAATTCCAGTGTATCAATAAATGGGAGCAAGCGTTCTTCTAATAAGGAACCATCTAGATTCTCTGCCAAAACATAAAGAATTTGAGGAACCTGACCGATAAATCTACTGATTTCCAAAATGATGATCGGTAAAACCACTTGTACGGTCAAATACACAGTTAACAAAATCAGTAGCATCATTAGTGTGACCGCAAGCGTTCTTGATTTTATATATTTGAGGAGTTGATTGTATATTGGAAGAAAAATATAAAAAACGAAAACTGAAATCAAGATTGGCAAGAAGATACTTGCCATGATCGCTTCGAGTGGCCTGAAAATAAAAGTGATCTTAGAAAAAATAAAAATAGTGATTCCTGTCAAGCTAAGTAAAACAAGTGTTGCAAATAATTTGGAACGTTTTAAAAAAGTCATAGTAGAGATCCTCCGCTTTTTGGCTTTTTATCGTTTAGGGGATGTATGAAAAAAGCATGTTACTTGAAGACTGTTCAATCGATTTTAGATGCTACAAGCTGATTTATATCACGACCCTATACTTAAATATAACATAACTAAAAGAATTTATTTTCTTGAAAAAGAAATTTGTCAAAAAATAAATAGTTAAATGAATTGAGCGCGACGTGAATGATCGATTTAACGTAAAATATTTGCTTGAAAAATGATGGCACATATTTCCTAGCGTGATTGATTTACAAACGCTTACGTTTCATATATAATTGGGTTATAAACTTGTATATATAAGTTAAAAATCAGCTGGAGGTACAGGCTTATGGCGTTTACAGAAAAAGTGATTTATCAGATTTATCCCAAGTCATATCGTGACACGAATGGTGATGGGATTGGTGATTTACCAGGAGTCAAAGAAAAATTGCCTTATTTAAATGAATTGGGCATTGATATGATTTGGTTGAACCCCTTTTATCCAAGCCCGCAAAAAGACAATGGGTATGATATCTCTGATTATCAAGCAATCGATCCATTATTCGGTACGATGGCTGACTTTGAAGAGCTAGTTGCTGAAGCAAAAAAATATCAGATCGACATCATGCTAGATATGGTATTGAATCATGTCTCTATTGAACATGAATGGTTTCAAAAAGCATTAGCTGGAGACAAGTACTATCAAGATTTCTTTATTTTAAGAGATGAACCAACAGATTGGGTATCAAAATTCGGTGGGAACGCTTGGGCGCCATTCGGCGAAACAGGGAAATACTATTTGCATTTGTATGATAAAACGCAAGCCGATTTGAATTGGCGTAATGAAGCAGTACAACAAGAATTATTCAAAGTTGTTCGTTTTTGGATGGCTAAAGGTGTCAAAGGGTTCCGTTTTGATGTAATCAACGTGATCGGAAAAGACGAGGAACTGAAAAACAACGCGGAAAATGAAGGGAAAGCCGAGTACACAGATAAACCAATTACTCATACGTATTTACAACGCTTGAATAAAGAAACATTTGGCCAAGACCCTGAAATCATAACGGTAGGGGAAATGAGTTCAACGACTATCGAAAACTGTCTTTTATATACGTCACCTGAACGAAATGAATTGTCCATGGTATTTAATTTCCACCATTTAAAAGTCGATTATGAGAATGGCAATAAATGGACAACTCCGCCATTTGATTTTGAAGAATTAAAGCGTTTGTTCCATACTTGGGGAGAAGAAATGAGCGCAGGAAATGGCTGGAATGCACTATTTTTGAATAACCATGATCAGCCACGTGCTTTAAATCGTTTTGTCGACGTCGAACAGTATCATAAACAAGGGGCAGAAATGTTGGCCACGATGATCCATTTAAATCGAGGTACTCCGTATATCTATATGGGAGAAGAAATCGGCATGATCGATCCTGACTTCGATTCGATTTCTGACTATCGGGACATTGAAAGCTTAAACGCATATAACCTGTTACAAGAACAAGGATTCACGCCAGAAGAAGCCTTTCGACGAATTAAAGCAAAGTCACGAGATAATTCACGCACACCGATGCAGTGGACGGATGAACCACAGGCTGGCTTCACGTCAGGAACACCTTGGTTACCTTTAGCATCGAAGCACGAAACAATCAATGTAGCCAATGAGCAAAAGCAAGAACAGTCGATTTTTGCCTATTACCAAAGACTGATCCAACTTAGAAAAACATATCCAGTGATTGCTAATGGTGATTACAAAGCCTATGCACCTGAGCATCCACAAGTTTATGGCTATATTAGACAAACCGATGATCAAAAATTATTAGTTCTGACCAATTTTTACGCGAAAGAAACTTCGGTGGAATTACCGGAAGAATTTGTAGGTGCGGAAGTATTGATCAGTAACTACCCAACGACAGTTGAAAAAGAAATGACGTTACAGCCTTATCAAGCAGTCGCACTATTAGTGCAAGAAAAGTAGAGACTGTGACAAACAAATAGTTTTAAAAATAAGCAGCAAAAGCATGAATAGCTTTTGCTGCTTATTTATGGGATTTACTTATCTCTGAAATGTTGCTCGATGAATACCGTATAGTTTTTTTGAAGATAGGAGTGGACTCATGTCTCACGCCTTTCCTTTTTTGTTACTTAAAGTAATCCTTCTCTGAAAAATCAGCTTTTTGATAAACCCCTTGATCCCCATAAAACTTATTGTAACGCTGTTTGAATTTTCTAAAGAGAAAAACAACAAGTAGTTTGATCAATGTATAGATCGGGATACCAAAAATGACGCCCATGATTCCTAGAAGATCTCCCATGACTAATAAGACAATCAAAATCGTGATGGGGTGGATCTGTAACCGATCACCCATCACACGAGGGACCACAAGATCTCCGTGAAGCAACTGGACAACGAACCAGACAATCACAAATTTTACAGCCATGAACGTCGAATCTTGAAAAGCAATGAATAGTCCAGGAAAGAAAGCGATGAATGGACCGATATAAGGAATAATACATAATAAACCAGCTGCAATAGCCAGAATACTTGCAAATTCTAAGCCAATCAATAAGAAAGTTACCCAATAAACGGCACCTAAAATGAAAGAAGCGATGATTTGTCCTTTTAAGAAAGCACCTAATTGTTGGTTCGCAATTTTAGTCAATGTCCGAAAATCTGTGCGAAATTTTGGGGGAACGATACCTAAGACCGCTTGATAAAAATTGTGCGGATCTTTTAAAAGGAAAAAGGCAATGATCGGACCAGTAAATAAAGTGATAAAGGTCGTTGTGACCGCTGAGAATAGATTTCCTAGACTTTCGGCACCGCTCTGCCAATAGTTACCGATGAATGAAGTAAAGTTATCGGTGAAATCATCAATCGATGCAAAGAATTGATTGAACGAATCAGAAAATGGTGTCTGTGCTAAAAAGTCCTTCAACGTTTGTTGGAAATCTTGGAATAGGTCAGGTAGTTGTTGAATCAATGTGGTTGCTTGCTGTTCTAAAAATGGAAACAGCCAGACACCTCCTAAGCCAATCAGCAATAAAATAATAACAAAAACTAAAATGACTGACAGATTACGTGAGAGTTTCTTGCTGAGACGTTTGATCAAAGGTTCTAATAAATAATATAAGACCAAAGCAAAAAGGACTGGTGGTAAAGTCGTGATGAAAATGACAACCAGGGGTTTGAATATAAAAGCAATCTTTTGGAAAAAGTAAATGACCAATGCGATCATCACAAGTAATCCTAGAACGTAATACGAAGTTTTCCCTCCTAAAAAACGAATCAGTCGGGAAGATTCTTTCGGTTTGTTTTCCACGATAGTTCTCCTTTCTCTTGAAATAAGCAGTTTTTTTAGGGGTTGGGCTATTCTTACGAAGCAACTGTTGAGATCCAATGAAGCCTTTTTAATAGTCAGCCAACTGTGAAAAATATGAGAAGCTATTTTCTCAAATTCTGTCTTACTACTTAGAGCTGAACATCTTTCTCACAACCTAATAAACGGTGTTCGAAAAGCTGACCTTCAACAGTAAGCTGAAAAATCAAAAAATATGGAAAGCTATTTTCTGATTTCCCAGCTTACTGTTCAGGTCAAAATGCTTTTCTCATAACCTTGTCCTACTTCAAGTTATTATAATCTGAAACGGGTATAAAAAGAAAATAATACAGTTGAAAAATCAATCGAATTTCGATAATAAAATAAATTTAGTAATAATACTTGACGGTTACTTTGATTCTATGCTAAATTAATTCCTGTTGCTAAAACGTAACTATTACGATTTATACTTATTAATCGTAATCAAATAGAGAAAGAAGATGAGAAGGAGCGAATAAAATGAAACGTTGGATCAAGGTGGTAGGAGGATTACTGTTGACAGGGATCCTTGCAAGTTGTGGCACAGGAGGTACTACAACAAATACAAATGGACAAAATGATGAAAGCTTAAATGTAATGACAACATTTTATCCAATGTACGAATTTACGAAGCAAGTAGTTGGTGAAGAGGGAAATGTTGAATTATTGATTCCAGCTGGAACAGATTCACATGACTACGAACCTTCTGCAAGAGATATGGCAAAAATCCAAAATGCTGATGTTTTTGTTTATAATGATGAAAATATGGAAACTTGGGTTCCAGCAATTGAACATACTTTAAAAGAGGGCGAGGTACTTCCAATCAAAGCAACAGAAGGAATGTTGTTATTGCCTGGGGATGGTCATTGCCATCACCACGATCATGACGACGAAGACCACGATCACGATGATCATGCGGATGACCATGATCACGCTCACGGAGACCACGGTCATTCTCATGAATTAGATCCACATGTTTGGTTAGCTCCTAATCTAGCGATGAAGCAAGTAGAAACGATTCGTGACCAATTGATTGAGGCATATCCTGAAAAAGAAGAAGCATTCACTGAAAATGCTGCCTCTTATTTAGAAGAATTAGAAGCGTTACACAACACTTTTAAAGAAACATTAGGTCAAGCAAAACAAAAATCATTTGTAACCCAACACGCTGCGTTCAATTATTTAGCTCTAGAATATGGTCTTAATCAAGTACCAATTGCCGGTCTTTCTTCAAGTGAAGAACCATCTGCTGCAAGAATTGCCGAGTTAAAAGAATTTGTTGAAGACCATGGGATTGAATATATCTATTTTGAAGAGAATGCCAAGGACAGTATCGCTCGTACGTTAGCTACTGAAGCAGGCGTATCGTTAGCAGTATTGAATCCTTTAGAAGGACTGACAAAAGAGCAAATGGATAACGGTGAAACGTATATTTCAATCATGGAAGCAAACTTAAAAGCGCTCCAAAAAACAACGGACATTGAGAATCCATTGGAAGATACGTTGAAGCCGGAGAAAGAAAAAACAATCTACAATGGTTATTTTGAAGATTCAGAGGTCCAAGACCGTCCATTGTCAGATTGGAATGGTATCTGGCAAACTGTCGATACGTATATGGCAGATGGAACGTTTGATCAAGTATTTGAATATAAAGCCAAAACAAACCCAGATATGACAGTTGAAGAATATCGTGAATACTATGAAATAGGCTACAAAACAGATGTCGAAAAAATTGAGATCAAAGATGATACGATGATCTTTACTTTCAAGGATGGCGAAGTGAAAGAATCGAAATACCGTTATGCGGGTAAAGAAATCTTGAACTATTCAGCAGGTAATCGCGGTGTCCGTTTCTTGTTTGAAGCAGAAGATCCTGATTCTGGTGCGTTTAAGTATATACAATTCAGTGACCACTCGATTGCGCCTACCAAATCGGACCATTTCCATATCTATTTAGGAAATGATAGCCAAGAAGCTTTACTAGAAGAAATGGATAATTGGCCAACTTTCTATCCTGAAGAAATGACTGGAAAAGAAATCGCGCAAGAAATGATCGCGCATTAAACGATACTAAAAACGAAGAATGAATGGAAAAGAGGATTTACGACTTTTTCATTCATTCTTCGTTTCTTTTCTTTATTAAAAAGAATTTATTTATTTTATTGTCTTTCAAGAAATCAACTTCTTTAGCCCACGAATCGAAACAGGGATCACTTCCCCATTAGATAGAGTCACTTCTCGTGTTTTCTTATTGATTGTTTGGACATTTTGGGTATTGATAACATAAGATTTGTGACAGCGGATAAAGTGTTGACTTTTCTTTTCGATATCTTTTATCTTCTCATAAAACTGCATCTGGGCATGTGTCAAATGGACCTCAAGTTTATGAGGAGTACCTTGAGCAGTAGAAAAGTATTGGATATCTCGAATAGGTAAAAATTTGATTTCATCATTGAATTCAATTCTAAAAATATCCTTTTGTAATGGCGCAGTTTGGAAATCTTCGAATATTTTACTTAAGATACGTTCAACATTTTCTTTAAGATCAAAAATATCTTCTTTGATGATATAATCAGTCGGCTCAATGTTGCTTTTCAAAATCGTCATGGAAAGATCGGTGTGTGAAGTAACATAAATGATTTTTCCAAGCGAGTCCAAGTCACGTACTCGTTTTCCAATGGCAATGCCATCTAATTCACTGTCTTTCAGTTCGATATCCAAAAAATAAATACCAAAAGAAGACGTACGTATCCTTGCTGCATTGAGGAGTTCAATAGGATCAGAAGTTGCAATATGGACATAACTATCCAAATTTTCAATCATGATCCGATTCTTGATTACTGTAGAGATGACTTCCAGTTGTTTCGGATCGTCTTCACAAATGTAAATGGGAATCATAAAATTACTCCTTTAATTGTATATGGATTGTTTGTGAAAATCGCTGATTCTCAATCGATGTTTCAAGAAAAAGATAAGGATTCGTTTTTGTTAACTCATCAAGAATAAATAAACCTAATCCTTCATTTTTGGGATTTGTTTTCGTCGAGAAGCCTTTTTGTTTTAACTTACTCAATGGAAACGTATTCGTAGTGGTGTTGATGACACGTATCATCAACGACTGTTTTTTCTTGATGATCAGTACTTCGATTTTTTTCTTTTTAGTTACTGTTGCACCTTCGATTGCATTGTCAAGAATAATACCAAGCATTCTTACCAAATTGATCGTATATTTTTTACCAATGACGATTTCATCTGGAACGGTCAATTGGACAGAGATACCTTTTTCTTGTGCCATCATTAATTTTAAAGAGAATAGACTTCTTATTTCAGGTACCTTCATTTTGTCTAGTAAGCTAAGATTTGCTGGGAAGAGATTCATCATTTCACGTGTAGGTAAAATCGTTTGGTTGTAATATTTTTGTAAGCCCTCAAGATCGCCTTCAGAAATATAACTATTCAAAGAAAACAACAGATTTTGATAATCGTGTTTAAACTCTCTAAGCTCTTGATAATTTTTTTCTAGATCTCTAATGTAATCTTGCTGTAATTGGATACGTTGTTCCAATAATTGATCTGCCATCTTTTTATTGGATATTTTCCAATAGTAAATCAAGATAATTAGTCCGACACACAGATAAAGGATAAAAAAGCTCGTATTTAATGCTAGTACTTTTGGCGTTTCACCAGAAAACCGTGTATAAAAAATAATGATATAGTAGGTGAGTAAAACCAATGAACCGATTGTACCAATCATTCGACGGTCAACACTAGCGGACCAATTATCTAAAAACTTTTTGAATCCATACGCAAATAATAAAGATAAAATCGCTGATACAGTTATATGGAAATATTGTAATGCATCTCCAGGTTCAATAACAGCAGATTCCAATACTAAAAAATCCGCGACGCTCGTCAAATGATCACCTAAAATGGAAGCTAATAATCCCAAAGGTAATGCGTAGATCATATGTTGGCGCGAGGATGAAAAGAAAAAGAAAAGTAGACTCAACATGGCAATTGCGACAAGTGCAGAAAAAATACCTAAAATCGGGTAAAGTATTCCCAACAGGACTGCTGCCAAGAGACTAAACGTAGAAAATAGGTATTTATTTTTAATTTGGGAATTGATGATTAAGATAGAACTTGTGTAAATCAGATATTGCAAGGCTATGGACCACAAAAACATAAAGCACAGCTCCCATTGCGTTTTCCCAAATTATAGCATATTTATAATATTATTTTTTTAATTTTTCAGGTATTTTAAATTCTGAGCTCATACCGAAGCAGCAGCCAGATACAAAGAAATCAGAAAGGTTAGTTAATTGTTTAACGATTGTTTTTTTCATAAAAAATTCCTCCAATATTCATCATGTAATTTGTAACTGGAAGCAACGTAGCTATTTCTAAAATAATCCCAAGTAGTAAATAGGTAGAAAAGTAAGAAGCAGAGAAAAATAATGTGAGTACTGCAAATAAAAGATACATGAAAATTGCTTTTTTTAGTAGAGGTGGGCGTTTCTCTGGTGCAATCGGGTTAAGGGCTGTGCCTCTTGATCCATAGCGAAGCAAAAGGAAAAAACAAACAATTAACAAAAGGACCATCATAGGGAAAGAGAAAGTCAATTGATAATGTTTCATTACTAAGGGAACCCCCACAAATAAAGCAAAGTCCAAAGTAAGCAAACAAATTCAGAATCGGAATGGAGACCGTAAGCATATCTGCGAATACAGATATATGAAAGGAAAGTCATTCCTGTTTCTGCCCACGTGCCTGTCAATAAAGAAAATACAAAAACGACAGCAAGTTTTCCAAGGTTGTTCAGCAAAACTTCCAGAGCAAACTTCACTTGGATGTAAGTCATATCTTCTTCATCTTGTTTTCCGTTGAATAATATTGCCAATATTCGATTTACCACTTTATTTTTCATCTCTATACGTACCTCCGAATACTATAATAAGCGAAAAGACACAAAAAAAGTTTTTCGATTCATAAAAGGATGTTTTGACATCAAAATCGTTAACTAAGTGGATTTTGTAACATATTTGTTATATAAGAATGAAATGCTTTTTCTTATGTAAAAAATAAAAGACATGTTTATCTCTAAATAATTAAAAAATTTCCTATAAAACTATCAAATCATCTTTAAATTTTCAACTAAACGTAGGATTATACCAAAAAGAGTGAGATTAATTAACAGTTTTGATGTCAAAAGAACTTTTTATGATATTTCTGTGTTATGTTTAAAAATTTATGTTAAAAATTAGTAGAGGTTGCGAAGATAAATGTAAGTGACACGTTCTTATATTTTGTTTTAACAACTTCTTAATAGAAGGCAGCAACTCCCCTTCCCCTTTTGTTGTTGCCTTCTGATATCAGCAACGAGGTAATTTCTATGTTAAAATGCAAGCCTTTAAGAAGGTGAGTTTGTCAATAGAGGTAACAGATTCGAAATTTTTATCAAAAGAAGTTGTGCCATATGCACAACATAATGGAGGAAATAGCATGGAAAATGAAAATCTATTTGAAGTCGGTAAAACGTACGCATTTGTATCAGATTTATTTTGTTCTCCAATTGAAGCAGAAATTGAAAAAATCTATGAGAACAGTTTGATGGTTCGTGTGCTCAATTGCGCAGATGAAGACAATGAAACTGCACACAATTTACACTGGCAATTAGTCGTTCGTAAGTCAAGTGCAGTGAAAGAGTACAGCTACTAATAGTAACTGTTCATGAATAAAAATTAGTATTTTGATAAATAGGCAGCCAAATCTTGAATGATGGAAATCATTTTTGGATTTGACTGCCTATTTTTACTTTTAAAGGTAAAGGAAAAGTTAGTTTTGCTTTTTTGTGGTTCTCATTAGTTTTAGGTACTTATCAAATACATCAGTTTATAGTAGAGATTCTTTTGTTTCTTCCTAAGACAACGATCGTAAAAGGATGAAGCCCCATTTTATTTTTTGTAAAGGTCTGGTAGTATAAAGAAAATAAATGGAGTAGAAAATAAATAAAAGAAAGATGGGGAAGATGATCAATCAAGAAAATGAGAAAGAAATTCTTCGATTGCAAAGAGAAATCAGCCATTGGGATAGAAAATATAAAAAGCTCCAACAAATTTTTCGAATGCAAGAAGAAATAATTGCTAGTTATGAAGCTGCATATGGGGAAGCACCAGGGTTGGTAGAAGAACACCATGAGGAAGAACAGCCAAATGAATCATTTTTTGAACATATTGAGAAGCGTTCTTATAATCGATTCAATAATGAACAAAAAGCAGCAATCACTTATGATATGAGCAAACACTTACGAATCATCGCAGGTGCAGGAAGTGGAAAAACACAAACAATATGTGCGAAAGCTGTATATCTGATGAATGAAGAACAAGTAGAAGAGCAAAGGATCTTAATGATTACCTTTACTAGAAATGCTGCCAATGAATTGAAAAAACGGGTGGATAATTTTAGTCAAAGAAAAACGAATGTGACGATCGGAACTTTTCATAGTATTTTTTATCGTCTCTACAGTGATATCAAACGGCAGTTTCCGGATCTTTCTGCCGAAGGGATTCAAGGTGAGTTTTCTAAAGACACACCATATAAAGTAAATATTTTACTACAGAAACTAATAAAAAAATATCAACTATATTCTTTCGATCAGTATGGTGAGAAAACGATCGCTAACCGATTGGATTATTGGCAAAACATGAATCTCTCCCGACAGGAGATCATCCAATTGATCAAAAAGAGATTTGATTCCATTGAAAAAGACCCACGTCACCCCATCTCTGAGCGTATGGATCAATTAATGACTGAACTATATGAAGAAAAACAAAAGCAACGACTTTTTGAATTCAATGATGTTCTGCAAAATTTAAAAAATGCTCTTTCTCATGTAGATGTCAGAAGATATGTAGGTCAAAAATACGATTACTTGTTTATCGACGAGTTTCAAGACACGAATCCTTTGCAATGGGCAATCGTTCAGTTGATTACGAAAGACTCGCCGATCAAGTTGATCATCGTTGGAGATGATGATCAAAGTATCTATGGCTTTAGAGGATCAGAACCTGATTATATTAAACAGTTTGAGAAAGAATATCCAACAAAAACACTCTTTCTATTGACCAATTATCGTTCGCGAGCGTCGATCGTTCAAGGAGCGAATCGATTGATCACGTACAATAAAGAGGATCGCATACCTAAAGCGATGGTACCAGCACAAAAGGAACCAGGCGTATTACAGGCATTATCATTTAAAACGGTACAAGAGGAAAGTGACTGGTTGATTCAGCAAGTATATGCCTTTATAGAAGACAAAGGAAAATACAAAGAATCTATTATTTTATATCGTTCATTATCACAAACACAAGCATTAGTGCAACGTTTGATCCAAACAGATATTCCATTTGTACTAGAAGCAGATACCCAATATGCGGGGATCTACGGAATTAAGCTTTTTTATCAATTTTATCAAAAATTTATCGGTTGGTATGATGCGGCAACACCGATAAAAGTGCAAGCACACCAACAGTTATTACGACAGTTGATGATTAATTGTTATCTGAAAACAAATGAATGTGACCAATTTTTCTCTAATAAAAACAGTGACCAAGATATTGTCGCTTATATTTTAAAACGGCGTCCTAATTTAGAAACTAGAGAAAAAGAACTAAAGACATTTGTCAGCGTGCTAGAAACATTTGCTCAACCAACGAAGCGGTCATGTGTTTCACTGATTGAGGCCTATTGTCGGTTGCCAAGACCGAATAAAGAAATCGAGCAAGGTGACAAAGAATGGCTGCTGCAGACTGTCGGACAATATCCAACGATCCCACAATTGAAAAAATTGTATCTTGAGATCCAAGGAATTGCAGCAGAACTAAAAACAAGGTTGATTGCTTATCGTAAGGGGAAACTAGATGCATTATGTATCCAGAGTATTCACAAAAGTAAAGGTTTAAGTTATCGTAACGTTTTTTTAATCGGTTGTAATGAAGGGATGATTCCTTACAATGGTGCGGTAGCAAAAGACAAAAGACTGAAAAGTGAGTTGAAAATCGAACCATTAACGACGATTGAGGAAGAGAGGCGTCTTTTTTATGTCGCAATGACTAGAGCAAGGAATCGTCTTTATTTATGTGTACCTGAGTTTAAAGGGAAAAGAAAATTACAACCTTCCCGTTTTATTAAAGAAACAGGTTGTAAAGTTAAAAAAATCAAATAAATTACGAAAAGCAAAGCGAGTAAAAATACATTCGCTTTGCTTTTTTATCCAAATAAATATATAACTTTTATTATTTATGTCGTTTTTTAATAATCTTTATTTATAAACGGTATATAACCTTTAAATGGTATTTTAAATAACGATTATATGTGATTAATCAAATTTTATTTATTTTGAGGATAGCGTATGACTGGCATTATTTTGAGATTACGTTTAGAATGGGATTACAATTAAAAAGGAGTGAGAAAATGATAAAACTATACACTTCGCCTAGCTGTACATCTTGCAGAAAGGCCAAAGCATGGTTACAAACGAATCATCTTGATTTTGAAGAAAAGAATATCTTTGCAGAACCTCTATCAGAAAATGAGATACGACAAATATTGGCCGCAACAGAAGGTGGAGTCGAAGATATTATTTCTACTCGTTCAAAAGTTTATGAGAAATTAGGAATCGATTTTAATGATTTATCTCTAAAAGAAATGATTCGCTTGTTCAAAGAATATCCATCTTTACTTAGACGTCCGATTCTACTTGATGAAAAAAGAGTATTGATTGGATTCAATGAAGATGAAATACGAGCATTTATTCCTAGAGAAATACGAGGTGTCGCAAGAAACTTGATTTATATGAAACATAGTGTCTTGTATTCGTAAGAATAGGAGGAGACGTTGTGAATATCAAAATCTATAGTTCAACGAATTGCACCATAACGGTTAAAGCCATCCAATGGTTAGAGAAAAAGAACTTATCTTATCAATTTGTTGATCTAGAAAGTAGAGCTTTAAGTAATAAAGAAGTCAAGGAGTTATGTAGTTTTGAAAATGCAGATATTGAACAATTATTTACTACATGGTCATTTGAATTCAAAAAAATTAAAGCTGGACTTCCAAAAAAACAGGAAGATCAACTTCTATTTTTGTGCACTACGCAACGTCATCTTTTTAGACGTCCCTTGATCATCATCGATGATGCGCTGTTTGTTGGCTACGATCAACGATTGATGGAGCAATTGATTTTACATGAATAGACTGTATCCAATTGTGTTACATACTGAAAAAGGCAATTGGAATCATCGATTTTTCCTTAGTAACAAGCCAAAGAATCAAAATCTCACTTACCTGTTCTCTGTTTTTTTGGCTTATTACCAAAGGCGCGTTGCCTATTTTTCGTAAAGAAACTAGTGATAACTAGCAAAAAGTGTAAGAGGTAAATCGTATATTCTAAAATAAAACATTTCGACTTTTTCGTATTTCTACTATAAAGAGGATCAGAATTGAAAGTATACCAGATCGATTTATCAGAAATAGTGATTGACAACTAAATAGAATAAATGGTATATTTTTTTTTGTTGTTTTTTGTTTATTACTGATTTTAATCGTGTAAATAAAACTTTAAATAGTGCTTGACGAATAGAAAAACACATGTTAATATAACTTTTGTTGTTTGAGGAATTCATCAAGGAATGTTGTCTCTGCAAAAGAAGAGGTAAAAAAAGTTGTTGACAAATAACAAACAATGAGTTATGATGAGTGAGTTGCTAAAACGACCTCGTGAAAAACGAGTTCAAAAAACTTTTAAAAAATAGTTGACAATCATCCGAGAGTTTGCTAAGATATAAAAGTTGCTACGGCAATCACAAATGATAAGTTGAGGCAGTTGTGTTTCATTTATCACGTAGACCTTTGAAAACTGAACAAAGTAAGACAAACCAAATGTGTAGGGCGTCTTGATTCAATTCAAGACAACAAACATTTTTAACAAGCAAGCAATATGCTAGCAAACAAATTGAGCTTAACAATCGCAAGATTGTTCTAACTTTTATTATGAGAGTTTGATCCTGGCTCAGGACGAACGCTGGCGGCGTGCCTAATACATGCAAGTCGAACGCTTCTTTTCCCACCGGAGCTTGCTCCACCGGGAAAAGAGGAGTGGCGAACGGGTGAGTAACACGTGGGTAACCTGCCCATCAGAAGGGGATAACACTTGGAAACAGGTGCTAATACCGTATAACAATCGAAACCGCATGGTTTCGTTTTGAAAGGCGCTTTACGGTGCCGCTGATGGATGGACCCGCGGTGCATTAGCTAGTTGGTGAGGTAACGGCTCACCAAGGCCACGATGCATAGCCGACCTGAGAGGGTGATCGGCCACATTGGGACTGAGACACGGCCCAAACTCCTACGGGAGGCAGCAGTAGGGAATCTTCGGCAATGGACGAAAGTCTGACCGAGCAACGCCGCGTGAGTGAAGAAGGTTTTCGGATCGTAAAACTCTGTTGTTAGAGAAGAACAAGGGTGAGAGTAACTGTTCACCCCTTGACGGTATCTAACCAGAAAGCCACGGCTAACTACGTGCCAGCAGCCGCGGTAATACGTAGGTGGCAAGCGTTGTCCGGATTTATTGGGCGTAAAGCGAGCGCAGGCGGTTTCTTAAGTCTGATGTGAAAGCCCCCGGCTCAACCGGGGAGGGTCATTGGAAACTGGGAGACTTGAGTGCAGAAGAGGAGAGTGGAATTCCATGTGTAGCGGTGAAATGCGTAGATATATGGAGGAACACCAGTGGCGAAGGCGGCTCTCTGGTCTGTAACTGACGCTGAGGCTCGAAAGCGTGGGGAGCAAACAGGATTAGATACCCTGGTAGTCCACGCCGTAAACGATGAGTGCTAAGTGTTGGAGGGTTTCCGCCCTTCAGTGCTGCAGCTAACGCATTAAGCACTCCGCCTGGGGAGTACGACCGCAAGGTTGAAACTCAAAGGAATTGACGGGGGCCCGCACAAGCGGTGGAGCATGTGGTTTAATTCGAAGCAACGCGAAGAACCTTACCAGGTCTTGACATCCTTTGACCACTCT
>NZ_CP025473.1:470000-705000 GCF_003957375.1 Enterococcus mundtii
TCTCGTTTTGCTAAAAATTCACGCGCTAAAGCTTGTGCGCCTTCTAGCGTATGGTTTGCAGCCCATCCACATTGGATTTCGTTGCTTGCTGGAACTTCTGTCGCTTGTAGCACATCTTCCATCGTTTTTTCTAAAACATCTAAAATATCGTCATAATTTTCATGGTTGATGACAGTAAGATAAAAGCCTGTTTGGCATCCCATTGGTGACCAGTCTACAATATAATCTGCATGATTACGAATGTTTTCGGCAGTTAAATGTTCTAAAGAATGCAAACCTGCCATATCCATGTGTTCTTTGTTTGGCTGTTTGAAACGGACATCATATTTGATGATCAAATCGCCATGTTCGCCTTTTTTACGATCAGCTACACGAACATAAGGGGCTTTTACTTTACGGTGGTCTAAATTAAAACTTTCGACATTCATTTTCATATTGAATTACTCCTAACTATCTGATGATTCTTTTTAGAGAAATAAAAATCCTCTAAAAAGATTGGGTCGATTTATTTAAATTCTAACACTTATTGCAGGCCAGGTGTAGAAAACTGATTGATTTTCTTCAATTCTTTAAAGATAAAATGGATCAGTGATTTTTCAATTGAGTAAAGGCTTGGTTCAAATCATCTAAAAGATCTTGGGCGTACTCGATTCCTACGGATAAACGAATCAATCCGTCTTTGATTCCAGCCTTTTCGCGTTTTTCTTTAGGTACAGAGGCATGAGTCATCACAGAAGGAATTTCCACTAAACTTTCGACACCACCTAGGCTTTCAGCGAGGATAAATAGTTGCAAAGCTTCAACAAAAGGAATGGCATCTGCGTCATTTTTCAAGGTAAAGGAAACCATTCCGCTATAACCTGACATCTGTTGTTTCGCAATTTCATGATTATCATGAGTTGTTAGACCAGGGTAATAGACTGCTTCAACTTCAGGATGGTTCGCTAATAATTCAGCTACAGCATAGGCATTTTTTTGATGTTCCTCCATACGCACACTAAGAGTTTTGATCCCGCGTTGCATCAACCAACTATCTTGTGGACCTAATACGCTACCGATCGCATTTTGATAGTAACCGATTTGATCCGCCAACTCTTGGTTGTTTGTCGTCACTAATCCAGCAACGACATCACTATGCCCGCCTAGATATTTTGTGCCACTGTGTAAAACAATATCAGCGCCTAATTCTAAAGGTTTTTGAAAGTATGGTGTAGCAAATGTATTATCCACGATTGTTAACAAGTCATGATTTTTTGCAATTGCTGCACCTGCTTTCAAATCAGTGATTTTCAATAGGGGGTTACTTGGTGTTTCTAGGTATAACGCTTTTGTATTATCTTGAATCGCTTCTTCAATCTGTGCAAGATTACTTGTATCGACGATTGTATACTCTAATCCATTTTTTGTAAGAACATTATCAAATAAACGGAAAGTTCCGCCATAGATGTCATCGCCTAAGAGAATGTGATCCCCAGATTGGAATAAGGAAAACACTGTATGGATTCCTGCTAGACCTGAGGCAAAGGCAAAGCTACGAACCCCACCTTCTAAGTCTGCGATCAATTCTTCTAAAGCAAAACGTGTTGGGTTACCTGAACGTGAATATTCATATTCTTTCGGTTGTCCAACTGCATTTTGGCGGTAAGTCGATGTTTGATAGATTGGTACGCTAACTGCTCCTGTTGTTGGATCTTCACTAATACCACCATGGATCAATTTTGTTTGAATATGCATAATTGTTTCCTCCAGTTTCTTCATTGAGTTTGTTGTTTGGATGATTGCTCACAGATAAATATTTTTTGATAAGTAACGATCGGATGTATCTGGAAATATGGTCAGGATAGACTGTCCGTTAGGTAAACGTTGCGCTTCTTTTAATGCTGCGGCAAAAGCGGCCCCGCTCGAACTGCCTACTAATAATCCGTGTTCTCTTGCTAGTTGACGTGTGTAAGCAAATCCTTCGGCATCAGAAATAGTTTCAAATTGATCAATTGTCAACTCACTAAGAAAAGGGGGGACAAATTCAACACCGATGCCTTCAATTTCATGCCCATGTGAAGGACCACCATTCAAAATCGATCCTTCTGGCTCAACACCAATCAAGCGAATTTCAGGTAAACGATCTTTTAGAAATTTTGCGGTTCCAGCAAACGTACCACCACTTCCAATACCGGCAACAAAGCTATTGATTGATCCTTTCAATTCTTGAAACAATTCGGGCCCTAATGTTTGGTAATAAGTAGCTGGATTGTGTGGGTTTTCAAACTGCAAGGGAACATAACTATTTGGAATCTCAGAAGCTAATTGTTTACTTTTTTCGATCGCACCAACGATTCCTTCTTCTGTAGGGGTGTGTACGATTTTTGCGCCTAGTGCCTGCATGATTTTTTGTTTTTCGATACTAAATTTTTCTGGTACGACAAAAATTGTTTTTAAATTGAATTTCAAAGCTGCCAGACCTAAACCAATGCCGGTATTTCCGGCAGTCGGCTCAATGATCGTTGTTTCTTGATCGATTTTTCCGCTTCCAAGCCCAGAGGACAGTAAGTACAAACCTAAACGATCTTTGATACTGCCACCGGGATTCAAGTATTCCAGTTTTGCATAGATCACAGAATCTTTGGGCATAGGAAAATCTTTTGCAGTAAATTGATAGATGGGCGTATGCCCGACTGCTTCAGTAATTGATGAGATGATCACGAATCCATACCTCCAAAAAGTAAAATAAAAAAGGAGCTGACTAATTAATCAGCTCCTTGTAAGATCGTAAATTGAAAAGACTAAGAAAGAAAACACTTTCACTACAGAAAGAAATCTTTCATTCAACTATGAAGGGCAATTAATAGACATGGCAAACAGTATGCTGTTTTTACACACCATATAACAACAATACTTCAATTGTTTTGAGTAATTGATTGCCATGCTTATCCCTCCAATAATGATTTAACTAAAAATAGCATGAATAAACAAGAAAGTCAAAGAGTAAAATTTCAAAATCAATAATTTTCTAGTCTTATCAGCGTTTGTCTGATACAATAAGGATGATTATGATTAAGAGAAAAAGGAGCAAAAAATAATGATCTCAGCAAGCGATTTAAAAGCCGGAATGACATTTGTCCAAGACGGAAAATTGATCAAAGTAATTGATGCAAGTCATCACAAACCTGGTAAAGGAAATACTGTGATGCGTATGAAGCTAAAAGATGTTCGTACTGGTGCTACTTACGATACGACACTAAGACCAGATGAAAAATTTGAAAAAGCACACATCGATACAAAACCAGTTCAATACTTATACACAATGGATGATACAGCATTCTTTATGGATCTAGAAACATACGAACAATATGAGATCCCTGTAGAAACTGTATCTGAAGAAATGAAATTTATCTTAGAAAACATGGAAGTTAAAATCCAATTCTTCGGTAGCGAAGTGATTGGTGTCCAATTACCAACAACAGTTGTCTTACGTGTCGTTGAAACACAACCATCGATCAAAGGTGCGACAGTGACTGGTTCTGGTAAACCTGCCACAATGGAAACAGGCTTAGTAGTCAACGTACCTGATTTCATCGAAACAGATGAATTATTAGAAATCAATACAGCAGAAGGTTCATACGTAAAACGTGCGAAATAATCGAGTGCAGTAAAAAAGCTTTTAAGCAGGATGCTTAAAAGCTTTTTTTTACATTAATCAGCAAATAATGTTTGTAGCTTTAAATGATGAACTTCTAACAGTCGTTGATACAGATTTGTTTCAAAGTCTCTATAATGACAAAAATCAAGGACTGTATACTTAGAAGGATCAAGTCCAATAGGGATTAGTAGTGGGGAACCAAAGATAAAAAAATCATACTCTTCAATGATGGGAAGTGTGAGTCGCTCAATATCTACAAAGGGGATCTTCTTACCTAAATTTAAGATTTCTGCGGAGATCAGATGTTCAGAGACGTTGACAAACCCAACTTTCAATTTATAGTTTTCGTCGATTTCTGAATAATAAGGATAAAGTAAACTGGCTTGTAGATAGGCTAATTCACTTACGCAAGATTTCAACCATTTATAGTTTTTTCGTTGTGCGATTTTTTTCCAAAATCCTTCAATTTTGATTGTCAAGATACGTAAGAGTGGGTATTTATCTTGAATATAGGAAGAGATAAATAATGTGGTCAAAGGAATTTTTTGTTTAAACATGCTAAAGTTACCAATAGATAGATAGAGATTCAAAAGCAAAGCTGGCTCTTTCTCAAAATGAAATGTACCAATAAATGTATGGCAATGCTCCTGAAATTCATCTAAAATAGCTTTGATCTCATTACTCGGTTGTTGATAGGAATGTTGCACGATCGGCACACGAATATCTTGATTAGAGGTAAGAAACGGCCAATAATAGAACAAATAAAATAAAGAGTTTACCTCTAAGATATCTAAACGAAGATTTGCAATTTTGAAGAAGTCATAAAAAAAGTCAATGTTTGTTTCACTTGGAATAAAAGAATCTTTCGATAAACTGTAAATATCTGTAAAATGATTATTTTCGATCCTAAGCAAACAAATCAGACAATGGAGACTAGCTTGTTTTTTTCCTAAATCAAACTTATTCTTGTGTTGCGAACCTTCGTGTTTATAAATCAATGCGCGAATTTCTTGGCTGTAAGGATTGCTGTCCAGACTTTCTCCTAGTGAAACAAACCAAAAGAAATTGAAAAAAATGATACGAATCAGTGTTTCAGAACCAGATAAGGTAAGATTCGATAAATTCAAGTTGATATTGTATTCCTTCAAATATTCAGCCAATTTTTTTGTTTGTCTAAAACACGTTGAGCGACTGATAAAGTGACGATTGCAAAAAGCTGCAAGATCTTCATCTTGTTCAGTCAGAAGACTGATCAATAATTTATAAGAAACACTTTCTGTTGATAGGTAATGTTGATATTGGGTATATTGAACAAGTTGTTCAGGAATGGATAACTTGTTTTTAGTATGTAACAGTTTAATATCAGTAAATTGTTCTAAATCATCTTGTATAGCATATAGGATTTTTTTGAAACGAGTCGCACTAAAATAGAAATCTAAGTTTTCTCGTACATGATCTAAACTATATTCCCCTGGCCATAAGGTCATCACCTTTCCATACACACTTAATTTCATTCGTGCATGGTCATCTAATAAAATTTTTTCAATCAATTCTTCACCTTCTTTTATATTTTCATTATTAATACCCTATTTATTTTGCCTTGTAAATACTTGTCTCAATTTTCTAAAAAAACTATACAGGATTTAGAAACATTTTTTTTAAATTTGTCTCAAAACTATCCTCCAATATGTTTATTTTGTGAGAGAAAAGAATAATAAATTGATTTTAAATAACGAATTATTAATTTATATTATTTGTTGTATAAAAAATCAAACCATTTAAAATAACTTTAATTTAATAGTTAGAAACAAAAGAGAGAAGAACTAGAAAGATTAGTGAATTTTTTCTTTTTTTTATATTATCTAATTGAATTTTAAAGTTTTTTTAAGGAGGTATCCATAAATGAAGAAGCGAAATTATTTCATCGTTTTCTGTCTATTTTCTCTATTTTTCGTCACCTATTTCTATTTCCAAAAAGGAAAGACTGTGGCAGCTAATGAAGAAGCAACCATTGAAGTATTAAATAATGAATATGGCAAAGTAAGTATTAGGAAAATAGATCATCAGCTAACGGTCGTGTATCGATTAAAAGAGCAAACACAAGAAAACCGATTTTTATTCCAGTTACATCCAAAAGATGCACCTGAAACGAATCTGCTTTCCTCTTATGTTTCTCAAGAATATCAAGAATACACAGATGAACAACAACGAAAATGGCTAGCAGGTGATTTTTCTCAAGCCGTTGAAGAAAAAGAATTGTCCATTGAATTACCGAGTACGAGCAAAGAATTTCAACTCAATATTCAGATAGAAGAAAAAACGGGTCAGTTACTTTTATCTGAACCAGCTTCCTTTTCATTTTCTATAGATAACGAGAATCAGGAAACTGCACAAACGAGTGAACCAACGTCTGAAACCACGACTTCTTCTGAAAACAGTGAGGTGTCGGATGATTCAGCGGTAGCTAAAAACGAATATCGTCCGTTTGAACAACCACAATTATTCAATGAACAGTTGAAACCTAAAGGGTTAGCTACGATTGAACCGGAATATACCACAGATGAGCAAGGAACCTATCCGCAAGCGATGTGGCAACCGGAAAATGACGAGAATGTACGAAATCATCAAGGGAATCGTCATGGTCAATCACAATGGGATGGATTGACGAATTGGGATGGTGACCCAACCAATCAAAACAATTCTTATATTGAATATGGTGGGGAAAAAGAAGAAGCCGATTACGCAATCCGTAAATTTGCCAAAGAGACAGCGAATCCTGGATTGTTTGACTTGTATCTGAATGTTCGAGGAAATACCCAAAAAAATATCACTCCTTTAGATGTCGTTCTGGTTGTTGACTGGTCTGGCAGTATGAATGAGGACAATCGTATTATTGAAGTGAAGAATGGGATTGATCGATTTGTCGATACCTTATCAGAAAGTGGTGTAACGGAAAAAATCAATTTAGGTTATGTTGGTTTTTCTAGTGAAGGCTACGACAATCGAATGATACCGATTGCTGGATTTGATTCTGTAAAGGAAGAAATCCAAGCAGCCACACCTGATTCAACAAGTGGTGGTACGTTTACTCAAAATGGTTTACGTCAGGCAGGCGAGATGTTGTCTGAACAAAATGGTCACAAAAAGGTGATCGTTCTTTTGACTGATGGTGTTCCGACATGCTCCTATCACGTATCAAGTGTGGTGACTGAAGAGGACGGTAGTTATTATGGCGCGACTTTTAGCAATCAAGTCGATCATCCCGAATATACTTCAAAAATTTCCCCGCCTTATCTTGTACCTGTTAGAGACCAAGATTCACAAGGGCATTGGATCAATTCAACATTCACAGCAACAATCGGTGAAGCAATGGCATTGAAAGAACGAGGTATCGAAATCCATGGCTTGGGTATACAGTTGCAAGGAGATGAAACAGAAGGAATCACGAAGGAAGAAGTGGAACGGCGAATGCGTAAGATGGTTACCACTGGCGAAGACGGTACGGCATATTATGAATCTGCAAATGAGTCTGCGGATATCGCCGATTATCTAGCCAAAAAAGCTGTGCAGCTTTCTGGAACAGTTGTTGACGGAAAAATAACGGATCCAATCATTGATCCATTTGTTTATCAACCAGACAGCGCTTCTGTTACAAGTGTAGGGACAACCCCTCTATCGATTGAGCCACTTCTTTCTATTGATGGGCAAACGATCAATGTCGATAAAATCTATTTAAAAAAAGGTCAGGAAATCCAACTACACTATCAAGTGAGACTCCAAACAGAAAGCGAAAAGTTCGAGACTGATACTTGGTATCAAATGAATGGGCAAACAATCTTCCAACCAACGAGCAATCCAGATGTTCTTGCTAAATTCGGTGTGCCGTCAGCCAAAGCACCAGGTGTATCTCTTGATTTTTTCAAGGAATGGGAAGAATTTGATCAAGATACGACGACTCGACCAGAGAAAGTGATTTATGAAATCAAGCGAACAGGAATCATTGAAACATCTAGTTGGGAAAGTGGCTATGTAGAATTAAGTAAACCGGAAGAGGAGAACACCAATGTTTGGGAGCGAACCAATATCACCAAACTTTTAGCGTCCAGTGAAGCGTCTCGTGAAACCCTCAACTTGCCAAAATACAACAATCAAGGGCAAGAATTTCACTATGAAGCGGTGAATGAGTTGGATGTACCAGGATATCAATCAGAAAAAATCAACGCAACGACTTGGAAAAATAAAAAACAATTTGTTCCTTTAGATTTAAAAATAACCAAGAAAACTTCGTCAGCTGACCATCTCTTAAAAGGAGCAGTGTTTCAACTAACGATTGGAGGTCAGGAGATTCAGCTGATCGACCATGAGGATGGTACCTATTCATTGCCAGAAGGCACACGCCTTGAAAAAGGGAAATCTTATACATTGACAGAAATCAGTGCACCTGCTGGACATGAAAAATCGGAAAAGCAGACGTGGGAAATTGCCATTTCTGACAATGGGGAAGTAACAGTGGACAAACAACAAGCTACAGTCACTGATCAAGTGATCCAATTGACGATTGAGAATCCATTTGCAGATCTTCCGATAGCCATAAGAAAATATACCGAAAAGGACAAACAAAAAATCAATCTGGCAGGAGCAACTTTTGCTTTACAAATAAAAGGCGAAACAGGAATCTATCATACACTGAAGGAGGAAGTCACCGCATCATCAGGATTGGCAGAATTCGTGATACAAAAAGCGGGGGAATATCGTTTAGTAGAAACAGTAGGACCGCTTGGCTACGATACGATTCCAGGAAACTATGAATTTAAAGTTGACCCTTACGGTACGATTCTATATGACGGAGAAAATGTAGAGGAAGATACCGTTTGGACATTGACGCATATGAATCAAATCAAACCTTTTGATTTAACAGTTCTAAAGCAAACGGATACAGGACAGGCGCTAAAAGGGGCAGTCTTCCGACTATCCGGTCCAGATGGACAGATTGAATTACCAAACGACGAAAAAGTAACTGATACATTTGTTTTTGAGAACCTAAAACCGGGTGAGTATACGTTGGAGGAGATCAAAACACCGGAAGGTTATCTGGGATTAGAGCAACCCGTACAGATCGTTATCCAAACGGATAGAAAAGTAACTGTAGATGGTGAACCAACAGAAGTCCAGTTACAAAATGATCATACGAACAACCAAATCCATTTGGTCATCACCAATCAGGCATTGATCCCACTGCCTGAAACCGGAGGATCTGGCCGACTTGGCTTCTTATTATTAAGTATCCTTGCGATTGTTTCATTTGTCGTTTATTCAAGGGGGATGAAACGAGGAGGCATTTCAAGTTGACCAAGTATTATTGGTTCTTGCTGTTGTTGCCTTTTCTGTTAGTTGGTGGTGCCAAAACGTGTATCGCCCAAACACAAGAGATGGTCCAGTTGATTGTCCATACTACGCAGCCCTCATCAGATAAACAAACGGAATCCCATCAAGCAAGTTTTGCGGTTTACGATGTGACAAAATTATTTTATCAATTACGTAAAAAAGGATTTACTGTCGAAGAAACACAACAAATCATTGCGCAACAAGGTACTTCAGCAGGTTCTTTTCTAATGGAAAAACTGGTGAAGTCGAACAATGATGGAGAAGATGTAGCAATCTTTGATCTACGTGAGTCAACGAATCAAATAGGTAACGTTTATTTAGTGAATGAAACCACTCACATAGCAGATGCGTTTGCAGGATCACAAAATGTAGTCGTGGTTTTGCCTCTTTATGATTCATATGATCACCCACAAAAGGCAATCCATCTCTATCCTAAAATGAACCAAGAGCCATCTGCGATCGTCTTTGAAAAAAAGCTTGTAGAGGAAAAAAACACTTATTCGATTGGTGAAAAGATCTACTATCAATTGGATATCCAGTTTCCAAATGGGATAGCAACTGAAGAAACATGTGTAGTCACTGACAGTGCGACGAAAGAGTTGGAATTGCTAACTGAATCACTCAAAGTCCACAGCGAAGAAAAACGCTTGGAAAATCTGACGTTTCATAGCCATAGTCAAGGATTCAGCATTGCGTTTAACGGTCAAGACTTGCAAGATCTGGCAGGTAAAACAGTGAGGATCAACTATCAGATGCGTTTACTACAAGATGCAATTGCTGATCAATCGATCATTAATCAAGCGACATTAAACATCGGAACAGCATCATTGTCACGAAGTACACGCATTCGAACAGGGGGGAAGTGGTTTCAAAAAGTTACAACAGATAAGGAACAACAGGTGCTAGAAGATGCAATGTTTATGATCAAAAACCAACAGGAAGAATACCTGCATTTGAAAGATGGAAAATATTGCTGGAAAAAACGAGCAAGAGATGCAATAACGCTGACTTCTGATCGAAATGGCTTCTTTTCCATCAATGGCTTAGCAGACGGAGAATATTTACTTGAAGAAATCAAAGCACCAAAAGGGTATAAAAGAAACCCTTATGCTGTCTCGTTTGTCGTAAAAAGTATGTCATATGCCATCAATGGACAACCTAGTGAACCTTTGAAAATCACTAATCAGAAACAAGAAACGAGTTTTCTTTTTCCAAAAACAACTGACGAAAAAATAAGTGTTGGTATGATTGGTGGCATATCGATCATAGGTAGTTTCATTATTTATCAAAAGAACAGGAGTAAAGAAGAATGAAGAATAGAAAAAATTTCAAAAAAGTATTACTATGTCTTATTTCATCACTACTTACATTGGTGGCATTACTTCCTAATCCACAAGTGTTTGCTGAAGGAACGGATGCACAATTGGTGATTCACAAAAAGAAAATGTTAGATTTCCCACAACAAGAGATCCAAAATACAGGGAAAGAAATGACTGAATTCAACAACTATCAAGGGTTGGCAGATGTGACATTCCATGTGTATGATGTCACCGAATCCTTTGCTGAAGAAAGAAAAAATGGCGCGACGATTGAAGAAGCAAAAGCGATCGTCCAATCACAGACTTCTGGCACAGCTCTTCTTTCTGGTACAACAGACGCTCAGGGGGATCTTTCTTTAGCGTTGCCAAAAAAACAAGCTGGAAAAGATGCAGTCTATGTGATTGAAGAAGAAACAAAATCAGGAGTAACAGCTGCTGCAAATATGGTTGTGGCATTTCCAGTATATGAACTGATCAAACAATCCGACGGTTCATATCAATATGGGACAGAAGAACTAGACGTAGTTCATTTATATCCTAAAAATGTCGTGGAAAATGAAGGAACGCTGAAGGTCAAAAAAGTAGGTTCAGCAGAAGGTGAAGCACTAAACGGTGCGGAATTTGTCATTGTGAAAGAAGATGCAGGTGTTGCCAAATATTTGCATGGTGTAGCACAAGGAATGTATACATGGACAACTGATAAATCTAAAGCAAAACACTTTGGGACTGGCAAAAGCTATGAAATCGGTGAAGAGGACGTTGCTGAAAAAGAAGCAGAGAAAGGCCACATGCTTATTACTGGGTTAGAAGTTGGCGAATATGTGTTAGAAGAAGTAAAAGCACCTGAAAATGTAGCGATGATCACTGAGCAAACGAAGACCCCATTCACAATTGTTGCTGGTAGTCAAACGCCAGTTGAACTTACGGTGAAAAATGATACGACGAAAGTAGAAAAAGAAACTCCGCAATTAGATGGGCAAGACGTAGCAATCGGGGAACCAGTCAATTATGAGATCAGCGTCAATATTCCTCTTGGTATTGCGGATAAAGAAGGATCCAATAATAAATATACCACCTTCAAATTGATTGATACACATGATCCAGCTTTAACGTTCATGAACCAATCAACGGGAGAAACAGGATATGCACTTTACGATGGTGAAACGATCATTGATTCAACGAATTACCACGTAACTGAACAAACAAACGGCTTCACAGTAACGATTGAACCAACTTATATTCCTTCATTGACTCCAGGTGGTACGTTGCGTTTTGTTTATTATATGCATTTGAATCAGTTAGCAGAGCCAACCCAAGGTTATAACAACGAAGCAAATGTTGATACTGGACATACGACCGATCAAACACCACCAACTGTGGAGGTACTGACAGGTGGGAAACGTTTCATTAAAGTAGATGGAGCAGTAGCTGATATCAAACCATTAGCAGACGCTTCGTTTGTGGTACGTGATCAAGATGAAGCAACAGCGAAATATTTGATCATTGATCCAGTAACAAAAGCAGTGACGTGGACTACATCACAGGAAGAAGCAACGATTTTCACGACAACAAGTGATGGATTAGTGGATATCACAGGCTTGTCTTATGGAACGTATTATTTAGAAGAAACAAAAGCACCAAACAATTATGTGAAACTAACTGAACGAATGGCGTTCAAGGTCGATCAACAATCTTATGCTGTTGTAGGTGAATTGGTTGCACCAGAGAAAGTACCAAACAAACACAAAGGGACATTACCAGCAACTGGTGGCAAAGGCATTTCATTGTACATTTTCTTAGGTGTGGTTTTACTGACAATCGTGGGTGCGTACTGGCTAAAACGACCAGAAGTTAAATAGTCTCAAAATGAAGAACGAGTGACTCGCTGAGGAGAATAAAATGAAACAAAAAAAATGGCGTCTGTTAGATCTAATCATGTTCTCGGTATTTTTTATCGGTGTCCTCAGCTTGGCGTATCCTTTTGTCAGTGATACGTTGAATGATTATCTCGACCAGCAGATCATCAAAAATTATCAAAAAAAGGCAAAGTCTGAACATGCGACAGAACTTGCTGAATTACAAAAGCAGATGATCAAAAAAAATGAACAACTGGCATCAAACGTAGCGATGCCAGAAGCAGACCCATTTTCCAAGAAAAAAAAGAATGATCAAAAATCTCAGAAATCGTATATCGAATCACATACCGTTGGTGTTTTGACGATCCCCAAAATCAATGTCAGTTTACCGATTTTTGATCAAACAACGACGAAACTATTGGAAAAAGGCGCTTGTCTGCTCGAGGGCACCTCATACCCGATCGGAGGCAAATCGACACATGCGGTACTTTCCAGTCACCGAGGCTTGCCGCAAGCAAAATTGTTTACAGATTTACCTCAATTAAAAATAGAAGATCACTTTTATATTGAAATCAATGGACAGTATCTTGCGTATCAAGTCGATCAGATCAAAACCGTAGCACCGACAGAAACAGAAGCGCTGCAAATTCAAGAAAATCAAGATTTAGTCACACTGGTTACCTGTACTCCGTATATGGTTAATAGTCACCGTTTATTAGTACGCGGACACAGGGTCGCTGTTGAACCAGAAGAAATAAAAGAATCGTTAGAAAAAGTGAAACAGGCGAAGCGTGCTGCATTTTTACTCGTAAATGGCTTGATCAGTGTGTTTTTGTTGCTATTTCTTATCATGATGATAAAATATTTTACAAAAGTTATTAAAAAATAATATAGTTTTGGAAACTAGATGATAAAGTTTTTGTAAACAGAACATCCTTCATGTATAATGAAATTGAACAAACGAAATGGAGTGGATCAAGATGGAGATAGAATTTAGCCGAAAGTACCAAATCGTCAATGAAGTATTAAATGCGGTGACCCATGGGATTGCAGCTTTATTAAGTCTGCTTTGCTTCAATTTGCTGATGGATCGCGCCCATACGACCTTAGATTATGTCGCTTTTGCGATTTATGGCTGTTCTCTTTTTCTGCTTTTCTTTTCTTCCACGTTATTTCACAGTTTGATTTTTACGAAAGCAAAAAAAGTATTCCAGGTATTTGATCATTGTTCGATTTACCTTTTGATTGCTGGAACTTACACGCCATTTTGTCTGTTAGTCGTACAAGGAACGACAGGACTAGTATTGCTAAGTGTCATTTGGGCCACAGCAGTGATTGGCATTATCTATAAATGTTTGACTTTAACAAAGACAAACAAGGTATCAAAAGTTTCAACGATCATTTACAATGTGATGGGGTGGGCAATCATCGTTGTGCTACCTAAGCTCTATCAGAATATCGATTTGACTGGCTTACTATTACTAGTGGGCGGAGGAATCGCTTATTCTGTGGGATCACTATTTTATAGCATGAAAAGCAGACGATTCACCCATGTGATCTGGCATCTATTTGTCATGTTAGGTGCAGCGTTGATGTTTTTAGCAATCTATGTAAGTAATTGATTTAAGAAAAATACGATTCAAAAAACTGACCAATTTATTGGTCAGTTTTTTTTGTCTGTTTCTAAGAGGATTATGTGAAAATAAATAGTGGTTTTTTATTTTTTATTTTATGTATGCAATAAAATTGAAAAATTAAACATTTTTGCTGAAAATAACGATTTAAACTAGACAATTCAAACAATTTTGTTTAATATTATTCAAATAAAATTCAAATTATAATCTAAGGATATTTCAATTTGATGAGAAAACAATTTTTGAAAAGAGGGAAAAGAGAATGACAGAATTAATGATCGGCGAAATTCCAGTGAGTCAATTAGCAAAAGAATTTCAAACACCCCTATATGTGTATGATGAAAAAAAGATGGAAGAAACGATAAAGTCGTTTAAGCTGAACTTTGATTCTGATTCTTTTCAAACAAAGATCTTGTATGCGTCTAAAGCCTTTCAAACGGTAGAATTACTCCAGCTAATTGCTGAACAAGGGTTAGGTCTAGATGTCGTAAGTGGTGGGGAGATTTATACCGCGTTACAAGCTGGATTTCCTTTAGAAGATGTTTATTTCCATGGCAACAACAAAACGATTGATGAATTAAGATATGCCATTGAAAATGATATACGCCATTTTGTTGCAGATAATGGGATGGAAGTCGAAGTCTTGGAAGAGTTAAGCCGAGAATATCAGAAAAAGCTACAGATCATGTTGCGATTGAACGTAGGGATCGAAGCACATACCCATGAATACATCGTCACCGCACATATCGATTCAAAATTCGGCATGCTTTACGATAGCGATGTTTGCCAACAAGCGATTGCACGTATCCAACAAAGTGAATTTCTTAGATTGGAAGGCTTTCATGCCCACATCGGCTCACAAATCTTTGATATGACTGCTTGGCTGGCTGAGATCGACCAGCTGGTTACCTACCTTGAAGATTTTCAACAACCGCTTTCTTTAAATCTGGGAGGGGGCTTTGGTATCCGTTATACCGAAGCGGACACACCTTTACCAATTGCAGAATCAGTCAAACATCTGGTTACACACACAGAGCAGACGCTAGCTGACAGAAACTTAACGATCGATCGCTTATTGATTGAACCTGGGAGAAGTATCGTTGGTGAAGCCGGAACAACACTTTATACAGTCGGCTATATCAAAGAAACACCTCACAAGAAATATTATTTTGTGGATGGTGGGATGACAGATAATATTCGACCGGCACTTTATCAAGCAGAATATACCTGTGATTTGGCAAATAAACTAGACATTGAAAAAACAGAAAAAGTGACGGTTGCCGGAAAAATGTGTGAATCAGGAGACGTGGTGATCCAAGAAACACAGTTGCCTCCTGCAGAGCCAGGTGATCTTCTGGCAGTGTATGCCACAGGAGCCTACGGATATTCGATGAGTAGCAATTACAATCGTGCACTTCGACCAGCAGTTGTTTTTGTCAAAGATGGCGTGTCGAGAGAAGTCGTGCGTCGGCAAACTTATGCGGATCTATTGAGAGGAGAAGTCTATGCAGATTTATAAATATAATGGTTGTGGCAATGACTTTATTTTCTTAGATTACGATGAAACGATCGACTATAGTCATTTGGCTCAAAGCTTGTGTGCATCCACGGCTTACGATACGGATGGATTGATTGCTGTTAAAACCGAACCTTTAGAAATGATCTACTACAATAAAGACGGTAGCCGTGCGCCGATGTGTGGCAACGGTATCCGTTGTTTTGCCAATTATGTCAGCGATCAACAATTACTTAAAGCGCCACAATTTGCGGTCAAAACGCTTGCTGGGATGATCCATGTGACAATCCATTCACGAGAGCCTTTTTATTGCACAGTTGACATGGGAGCGCCGGACTACCAACCAGAGAAAGTAGGCGTAGCACAATCAACACCTATCATCAAACAAGCACTGATGATTGATGAGCGAAAGGTAGAGCTGACTAGTTTATTCATGGGGACGATCCATACAGTTGTTTTTGTTGAAGATGCGTTGGCTGAATTAACCAAAGAGACGGGAGAAAAACTCTGCCATCATCCCTTATTCAAAGAGAAAACAAACGTCAATTTTGTCCAATCTGTCAATGAAGAAGAATTGATCGTCCGCACGTATGAACGTGGGGTCGGTTGGACACTAGCTTGTGGTACAGGTTGTTGTGCAGCGTATGTCGTCGCAAGAGATCAAGGATACCTTTCCGGCTTACAAGCGACGATCCATTTAGAGCAAGGCGATTTACTGATTTCTGGCGATAAAACGATCACGATGGCGGGACCAGCCACATATGAATGGCATAAAAATTTGGAGGTAGAGGCATGATCAAAGGTTCGATTGTCGCGTTAGTGACACCAATGACGGAAACAGGTGCAGTGGATTATCTAGGCTTGGAGCAGCTGATTGCGTTTCATCTGAAAGAACAAACAGACGGCTTACTGGTCCTTGGAACAACTGGGGAATCACCCACACTATCTGAGGAGGAAGAGGAAGAGATCGTACGATTCACCGTTGAAAAAGTCAATGGACGTATCCCAGTGATTGCTGGTGCAGGATCAAATGCAACGGCGAAAACGGTCAAGAAAGTCCAACGCTTTGCTGAACTTGGGGCAGACCAATTATTAGTGATCACCCCTTACTATAATAAAACGAGTGATGTAGGGTTACTGGCTCATTTTAAAGCGATCGCAGACGCTTCCTCGCTACCAATCATCTTATATAACGTACCGTCACGAACAGGGATGACGATTTCGTTACCTGTATTAACGGAACTAGCGAAGCATCCACGAATCATCGGCATCAAGGAAGCCTCTGGTGATATGTCCTATACAATGGAAGTGGCGCAACTGATTGATGAATCATTTGCACTATACAGTGGCAATGATGATTTGATTTTACCTATTCTAAGTATTGGTGGTATCGGTGTGATCAGTGTTTGGGCAAATATCCAGCCAAAAGTAGTCCATGAATTAGTTCATGATTACTTAAACAGAAACAGTCCTTCAGCAAAAGAAAAACAATTGACTCATTTAGCGTTGATCAATGCCTTATTCAGTGAAACCAATCCAATTCCAGTGAAAGCAGCAATGAATCATTTAGGCTTACCTGCTGGACCATTAAGACTACCACTGATTGAATTAGGCGAGGAGAAAAAGCAACAACTTATCGCACTGTTAACAGAAAACGGAGGGGCAAGCACATGAATATAGGGATCATCGGAAGTGGAAAAATGGGTAAGCGAATTGCAGAAGTTACCGAAGAATATCAACATCAGCCATTGAGTTCGACCGAATCCTTACAAGCAACGGAGGAATTATCGTTTGCTCAGACACCAGCAGTCATGATCGATTTTTCTCATCCAGCTGGTTTGGATAAAATCTTGCGATACAGCAAAGCTCACCAAGTCCCACTGGTGATTGGCACAACAGGCTATACCGAAGAGCAATTTGCTGAAATCGCCCAAGCAGCTCAAACGATCCCTGTACTCTACAGTGCTAATTTTTCATTAGGGATCATGGTGATGAATCGCTTGATCAAACAAGCAGCTAAAGACTTAGCCAGCTGGCAGATCGAATTAATCGAAAAACACCACAGCCAAAAAAAAGACGCACCTTCTGGCACAGCCAAGCGCTTAGTAGAAACACTACAATCCGTTCGAGAGCTGACACCTGTCTATCAATGGACAGACGAACCTCGAAAAGACCAACAAATCGGTGTTCATAGCCTACGTGCAGGCTCTTTTCCTGGAGAACATGAGGTCCTTTTTGCGACCAAAGATGAAGTCCTTTCAGTGAAACACGAAGCCTTTTCAAATCGAATTTTTGCAGAAGGGGCAGTTCAAGCAAGTATCTGGTTGGCCGAGCAGTCAGCCGGTTCATATCAATTAGAAGATTTATTTGAACCTAGAGGAGGAGCCTAAGTTGAACGCACAAGAAATCATTCGTTTTATTCAAATAGCAGAAAAAAAGACCCCAGTCAAAGTTTATTTAAATGTATCAGAACCTGTCGAGTTTCCGAATGCGAAAGTATTTGGTGAAGTGCATAGTCCAATCGTTTTTGGAGATTACAAAGACATCGCGCCGGTACTAGAAAAAGAAGCGGAAAAAATCTTAGCGATCGAACTAGAACAAACTGCTAGAAACAGTGCAGTTCCTTTACTGGATGTCAAAGACATCAACGCTCGCATCGAACCAGGCGCTGTCATTCGTGATCAAGTGACCATCGGCGATCAAGCAGTGATCATGATGGGCGCTGTGATCAATATCGGTGCTGAGATCGGGGATCATAGCATGATCGATATGGGAGCAATACTAGGCGGACGTGCGACTGTCGGCAAGAATTGTCATATCGGTGCCGGCGCTGTGCTAGCAGGGGTCATTGAACCAGCTTCCGCCCAACCAGTAGTGATCGAAGACGGTGTATTAGTTGGTGCGAATGCAGTGATTGTCGAAGGTGTTCGTGTTGGAAAGAATGCAGTCATCGCAGCAGGAGCAGTCGTTTTAGAAGACGTTGCACCTGAGACGGTCGTTGGTGGTACACCGGCACGTGTATTAAAAATAAAAGATGATCAAACCAAAGAAAATACCGCATTGATTGCAGCACTAAGAGAATTGTAGACAAAGAAAGGATGAAAAATATGCGCGAAATAGATACCTGTATTGTCGGAGCGACGGGATTAGTCGGTCAAACTATGTTAAGAGTCTTAGAGGAGTACGATTTTCCAGTAGGAAAACTCAAGCTTTTAGCATCCAAACGCTCTGCGGGGAGTCTGTCTGTGTTTAAGGGAAAAGAGTACGTCATCGAAGAACTGACTGAGACTTCTTTTTCTGGGTATGATTTAGCGCTTTTTTCAGCTGGAGCATCCGTGTCTCAAACATTTGGCCCAATTGCACGTCAAGCTGGCTTAGTGGTCATCGACAATTCTTCAGCGTGGCGAGAAGATCCGATGATCCCGTTGATCGTCCCTGAAGTAAATCTAGAAGATCATACGTTAGATCCATTGATTGCCAATCCAAATTGTTCGACGATCCAGTCCGTCTTACCACTGAAAGCACTACAGAACACCTTTGGCTTGGTTCGGGTCAATTACACGACCTATCAAGCTGTTTCGGGTTCAGGGCAACAAGGGATCGCTGATCTACAGGCGACTAAAAATGGCGCACCAGCAACTTTTTATCTGCATGATATCAGTCAAACGGTCATTCCAGAAATCGATCGCCCGATGGAAAATGGGTATACCAAAGAAGAACAAAAAATGATCAATGAAACGAAAAAAATCTTGCATCAACCAGATTTGCCTGTTTCTGCGACTTGTGTACGTGTACCGATTGAAAATGGTCATGGTGTCTCGATTGCTGTCGAGTTAGAAAAGCAATTTTCCCTAGAACAAGTCCGTGCTTGCTTCAGTCAGTTTCCAGGGATTTTGGTCGTCGATCACTTAGCAGAACACCAATATCCCACAAGTACATTAGCAAGAGGCACAGACCAAGTATACGTAGGACGTATTCGTCGCGACCTCTCTGTTGAAAATGGTTTGCTCTTTTATACCGTAGCTGACAATATCCGCAAAGGCGCTGCAGCTAACGCTGTTCAAATTGCTTTGTCACTTCTTCAAGAGGAGGTCCTTTCATGAAAGTCGCAAAATTTGGTGGAAGCTCGATGTCTCATGAAGAACAGTTCCGTAAAGTCCGTGGGATCGTGCTAGCTGATCCTCGTCGAGAAGTCATTGTCGTTTCCGCTTTAGGAAAAAGAACTAATGAAGACGATAAAGTGACCGATTTACTCTATTTGATCCATGCGTATCTTCAACATAAGGTTGATTGGACGTCTCTATGGGAACGGATCACGCAACGTTTTATTCAAGTAAGAGATCTTCTGTCACTTGACTTTCCGATTGAAAAAGAATTAACCATGATCGAAACACAACTAAAACAGGAAAAAGTGACGATCGATTATTTAGTCAGTCGTGGGGAGTATCTGACCGCGCAATTAATGGCGGAATATTTAGGGTATACCTTTGCCGATGCGAGTGAGCTGATCCACTTTGATTATGAAGGAGGCATCGACTTTCCTCGTACAGAGCAAGCAGTACGTGAGATGTACCAGAAACACCAAAAGTTGATCGTCCCAGGATTTTATGGCGCGAACCCAGCAGGAAAAGAAAAATTACTTGGTCGTGGGGGCAGTGATATTACCGGCTCCGTTTTAGCCAGTGCCTTACAGGCAGATCTTTATGAAAATTGGACGGATGTTTCAGGCATCATGATGGCAGATCCGAGAATCATCGACTCGCCGAAAGTCATTGAAGAAATCTCTTTCCGTGAATTACGAGAAATGGCGTATATGGGTGCAAACGTCTTACACGAATCAGCGGTTTTTCCTGTCCAAGAAGCTGATATCCCGATCCAAATCAAAAATACGAATCGACCGAATGATCATGGCACAAAAATCTCAAATCATGAAGTCGAAAAAGAAAATGGGTTGACGGGGATCGCCGGGCGAAAAGACTTTCTTTCAATCACCTTGTTCAAACAACATATGTCAGACGAAATCGGTTTTATTTGGAAAGCCATGAGTATTTTTGCAAAACATGGGATTTCGATTGAGCATATCCCCTCGGGCATCGATAATATCGGCGTCGTCGTTTCAGCGGAATTGATCATGGATAAATTGTTTTTGATCACCAAAGAATTACGTGAGGAATTAGGCGTAGAGGAAATCGAGATCATCGAAGACCTTGCCTTGATTTCGGTTGTAGGCGGCCCACACAAGGAACCAATTGGACTTTCGGGGAAAGTGCTGTCGATTCTGAATGAGTTAGAAATCAGGACCTCGATTCTATCACAAGGGGCACAAGAGTTGAACTTGATCATCGGTGTACCCAATGTACAGTACGAAACCGTAGTAAAAGGCATCTATGAAGGGATGGTGAAGCGACATGTTGG
This sequence comes from Enterococcus mundtii, assembly GCF_003957375.1. Classification (GTDB taxonomy): domain Bacteria; phylum Bacillota; class Bacilli; order Lactobacillales; family Enterococcaceae; genus Enterococcus_B; species Enterococcus_B spodopteracolus. The sequence goes on from NZ_CP025473.1 coordinate 490,763, forward strand.
CAGCACATCGAATGGCGTTACATCAAATTCCTGAACTTGGCTTTCATGAATTTAAAACGAAGGAATATCTTTACGAACAAATCAAAAACTGCGGTGGTGTGATCCATGAAATCGATGCAACAGGCTTGTTGGTTTATTTTGATCAGCACCAAGACACAACGATTGCTTTTCGGACAGATATCGACGCGTTACCGATCACTGAAGCCACAGGGTTACCTTTTGCGTCTACACACCCAGGATTCATGCACGCCTGCGGACATGATGGTCATATGGCAATGCTCTTAGGATTGACCGATTATATTGCCACGCACCGTCAAGAGATGCAGCACAATATCGTCTTGATTTTTCAACCCTCAGAAGAAATCGCTGGCGGGGCAGAAAGTGTGATCCGTTCTGGGTGGTTGGAACATTACAAGGTACAGGCAATCTTTGGTTTTCATTTATGGCCAGGCTTGCCAGAAGGAAAAGTATTTTCACGACCAGGTGCGTTGATGGCCCAAAGTAGCGAAACAGATATCATCGTCAAAGGCAGATCTGCGCATATCGCCTCAAGTGGTAAAGGCATCGACAGTTTAGAAGCAGCCGTCCGTTTTATGAAGTTAGTCTACGACTTTGACGAATCCTTGCCAGAAAATCTTGAACACCTCTTGAAATTCGGCCAGATCACAGGCGGCACGATCCGCAATGTCTTAGCCAATGAAGTCGTTATCTCAGGCAGCATTCGTTCATACAGTCGTCAGACACAAACAGACTTAAAAACACAATTAGCTCGATTAGCAGAAGAATTCCAACAAACTTCTCAAGCGAAAATCTCATTTCGTTATAACGATGGATATCCTGCTGTGCGAAATGATGAAAAATTGTACGCGTCACTTGCTCATTCAGAATTATTACATGAATTAACTGAGCCTGTCTTACAAGCAGAAGATTTCGGCGTATATACGGAACACTATCCTTGTGTCTTTTTCTTTCTAGGTGTAGGCGAAACACCTGCCCTGCATGATGCGACATTTGATTTTGATATGTCCGTTTTAGAAAAAGGCTTGGAATGGTACCAAACAATCCTTTACACCAAGGAACTTTTCTGAAAAAATAAGGATAGTAACCAAAAGGGGAGAAGTCTATGAATTTACACCATCGTTTTAATCCAAGGCTGGCTAAAGTCGAAGTCTCACAGATCCGCATGTTCGATCAGCAAATCTCAAGTATTCCGGGCATCATCAAATTGACATTAGGTGAGCCAGACTTTTCAACACCTGAAGCAGTGAAAGAAGCTGGTATCACAGCCATCAAAGAAAACTATTCTCATTATACCGGGATGAGAGGTTTACCAGAATTATGTGAGGCAGCTTGTTTCTTCCAAAAAGAACGTTATGGTCTTTCCTATGATCCGCAAACGGAAGTACTGACAACGATCGGTGCCACAGAAGCAATCGCGACAGCTTTACTAGCGGTCTTAGAAGAAGGAGATAAGGTATTGATCCCGGCACCTGCGTATCCCGGCTATCAACCAATCGTTGATCTAGCAGGCGCCGAATTGATCACGATCGATACATCAGACACTGGCTTTATTTGTCAGCCAGAACAACTAGAAGAGGCATTTGCCACATACGGAGACGAAATTAAAGCAGTGATTTTGAATTATCCAAGTAATCCAACTGGAACATTATTATCTGCGGAGCAAATGAGCAAGCTTGCAGAAGTTTTAAGCCAACATCCAGTCTTTGTCATCAGTGACGAAGTTTACGCGGAGTTGAATTACGTGGGGGATCATGTATCGATGGCTACGTACTTACCTGAACAAACGATCGTCGTGAATGGACTCTCTAAATCCCATGCTATGACTGGTTGGCGCATTGGATTTCTCTTTGCTCAAAAACCAGTGATCGATGAATTGATCAAAGTCCATCAATATTTAGTGACTTCTGCCACAACGATTTCGCAAAAAGCGGCGGTCGAAGCACTGACAAAAAGCATGGATGAAGGAGAAAAAATGAAAGCCCGCTACATTGAACGCCGAGATTATCTATTGCCGCACCTGACGGAATTAGGCTTTCAAATCTCTCAACCGGATGGTGCATTTTATTTGTTCTGTCGTTTACCAGAAGCGATCCAGATGAATTCGTGGGATTTTTGTTTAGCACTCGCAGAACAAGGTAAGGTTGCCTGTATCCCTGGCTCCGCTTTTGGACCAGAAGGCGAAGGATTTATCCGAATCTCTTATGCAAGTGGGATGGACGATCTAAAAGAAGCGTGTAAACGTATCGGCACATTTTTAGCACAATTAAAGCAATAAGATTAAAATAACGAATAAAATTTTTAGGCAAACCTTTTCATTTGCATTATTATTCGTAGAATGATATCGTGAAATTGTTTAGAATGATTCTAAACAATTGTTATGAGGAGGGTTTTGTCAATGGAAAAAACGAAAGTCATTATTGTCGGTGCATCACATGGAGGGCATCAATCCATTTTAGAATTACTATCTAGATACGGAGAAAATGTGGATATCACCTTGTTTGAAGCAGGCGACTATGTTTCATTTATGTCATGTGGCATGGAATTATATTTAGAGGATCAAGTCACTAGTGTGAATGATGTCCGTAATTTCAGACCGGAAAACTTTCCACAACCAAATGTGGCGATATTAAATAACCACGAAGTCAACACAATCAATGCCGATAAAAAAACAGTGACAGTTACACGTAAAGAAGATGGACATACAGAAGAGTATGCTTATGATAAATTGATTTTGAGTTCAGGTGTGAAACCAAACTCATTACCTATTCCAGGAACAGACTTAGAAAATGTATATTTGATGCGTGGCTATAATTGGGCAACGAAAATCAAAGAACGCATGACAGACCCAGCAGTGAAAAAAGTAGCCGTTATCGGTTCAGGTTACATCGGAATCGAAGCAGCAGAAGTTTTCTTGAATGCAGGAAAAGAAGTAACGTTATTAGATATGATCGATCGTCCTTTAGGTACTTACTTAGATAAGGAAATGACAGATATCTTAGAAGCGCACTTAAAAGAAAAAGGCATGAAGATCGAAACTGGCGTGACTATCAAAGCCTTCACAGGTGAGGGGAAAGTCGCAGCCATCGAAACAGAGAGTGGTACAATCGAAACGGATTTGATCATCCAAGCAGCCGGTGTCAAACCGAATACCGAATGGTTGAAAGGCATCGTTGATTTAGATGAACGTGGCTGGATCATGACAGATGAATATCTACAAACCAACTTACCTGATGTATACGCAGTAGGAGATGCAACCCTTGCTTACTCGATCCCAGCAGGCAAAAAAGTGCCAATCGCATTAGCAACAGTTGCCCGTCGAGAAGCACGCTATGTGGTCCAACATTTATTTGAACAAACACCAAGCAAACCATTTGGTGGCTTAATCGGCTCATCTGCGTTACGTGTGTTTGACTATCATTTTGCTGCAAGCGGCTTGAACAGTTTCACAGCTGATCGTGCTGGCGTAGCCATCAAAACAGCCTTCTACGAAGATACGATCCGTCCCAAATTCGTCCCAGAAGAATTTGGTAATGCGAAAGCAGCTGTGCAATTAGCGTACGATCCATTTACCCATCAATTGCTAGGCGGTGCGGTATTATCAACGAAGGACATCACTGCACAAGGCAATGTCTTGGCATTAGCGATCCAACAAAAATTAACGATCGAAGACTTGGCAGAAGCAGACTTCTTCTTCCAACCAGAACACGACCGTCAATGGAGCCTACTAAACTTAGCCGCACAACAAGCACTAGGTGAAGAGCCATTTGTGGAATAAAAACTAAATTTAAGTAATAGTAAATACGGAATAACAGGTAGATGGAAACATTCAGCCTGTTGTTTCGTTTTTTTATTTGTTTAACGATTTTTTTAAATGGCAAATAAAATAAGGGCAATTATGATGTAAAAACAGCTTTTTAGGAATGAAATAAATTTTTTTGATATTTTTTGATATGATTAAAGTGGAAGTTATTTTAATTTGTTAAAGTAATATTTTAGCGCTTTACGTATATATATTTGTAGAGAGGGATCGGTTACTATTTATACATAGAATGGAGAGTTGAAAGATGACCTACGTTCGAATATTCAAAATAATCCAACTGGGTTTATTAGCACTAAGCATCTATTTTGCGGCAATGAAAAATACGATCTATACCACACTGATTATGCTATCACTATTTATTGAATATGTTCAATACGACCAACCTAAAACTCCTTACAAATCGGGAAAAAAGGCAATCTATCTACCGAATCAAATATCTAAAACGGAAGTGATGTTTGCGCTGATTCCCACGATTTTAGTTCTTATGATTTGCTCCATTTTAGAATTAGAATTGTATCATTTTTAGTAACAGGAATCATTTGAACCACGTCTATTTATTAGTAATAAAAATGAATACATAAAAGTACCGATCGTTTGAGAATTTTAGAGAAGGTGAAAAGAGTGAACCAAATAATTGTTCTCACCTCCTATCTAGTGATGACGATTCTATTGATTGTCATGTGGAGGTATAAAAATAATAGAAAATAGTTAGAAAACAGGACAGAAAATCTACAAATAGAAGAATAGAACGGAGAGATAAAAATGCCCTACGCTAGGATACTAAAAGGGACTAGTTTGATTTTATTAGCTTCAAGCATCTATTTTGCGGCACAGCAAAATACTATTTACTTCACACTGATTTTGTTATCGATACTCATTGAGTCTGCCCAACCTAATCGACCAAAAATCCCCTATCAATCGAAACGAAAAGCAATCTATCTACCGAATCAAACGTATGGAACGGAAGTGAAGGTTGAATTTGTTTTGACGGTTGTAGTTTCTATTATTTGTTTTGTTTTGGCGTTATGACAAGACATGAATGTAGATGAACGTCATAAATCAAATGTAAATCAAATGTAAATCAAACGTAAATAAAACTGAATAAACTCTTTCGTAAAGAAGCATCAATCACCGAAAAAACTTCACATTTTCGGTGATTGATGCTTCTTACACTTATTTCTCAATCCCCCTTCTTCACCCGTATCGCATACGAATCTAGCAAGATCCGCGCAATCACAGAAAGTGGCAGGCGAGAGCGGACTTCATATTCAGGGAAGAAGGAGATTTCGGATTTGAAGCCGATCAAGGATAATTCTGCTAAGCGGTTCAAGCGACTTTCCCGTGAGGCGGTGATCAGGATCGAACTGATTTCTTCGCGGTAGCAATTCTCCGCTGCTGCTACGAGTTCGTCTGTTTCACCGTTTAAGGAAATAAAGAGAACGACATCTTTTTTGTGCAGTTTGCGACTAACGGTTTTGATGATATTTGGATCGGTATGAAGGACACAATATTTATCGAGTAGTTGGAATTTTGTTTGTATTTCTTCCCCAATCATTTCTGAAAATCCTCTGGCAAAGATAATGATTCTTTGTGAGCTCCAGATTTTTTGAATCGCATCTTCGATTACTCCTGTATCCAATAGATTGATGGTACGTACGACTTCTTGCTCGTTTTTTAGAATGGAGGTTTTTATTTCTTCATCTACTTTATCGACCATAGCAAAATTGATGGTGGTATTCTTCTTTTCTTTTAAATGATGCTTAAAAGAAGTATAGCCTTCGTACCCTTTTTTCTTCATGGTACGAACAATGGTCGTGGTGGATACGTTGGCTCGTTCGCTTAGTTTGATAATTGATAGATTTGGGATTTCTTGGATGTGATTCATCATATACGCCCATAAAAAATATTCTGCCTCGCTTAATTTAGGTTCCATTTACTCCTCCCCTTTTCTTTGTAGCTTCTTTTTATTCTACCACGGATGTAAACCCTTACTCGGATGAGTTTTATTTTGTAAATATTTACCTAAAATTTCGCTTATTTAGAAAACATGTACATCCAAAAACAGGTCATACTGTAGATAAAGTGAGGAGGGATACAGGTGGCTAACGTATATACATGTACGATGAATCTAGCGATTGATCTGTTTATTGAAGTGGCACAACTCAAACCGAATATCGTGAACCGCTCAATCGATGAGGACATCCAAGCAAATGGGAAAGGGGTCAATGTTTCATTGATTTTAAATAAACTCGGGATACCAAATACTGCGTTGGGCTTTAGCGGAGGATTTACTGGGGCTTATATTGAGGAATGTTTGGCGAAGGAAGGAATCGATGCTCATTTTGTTTCTATACCCGGAATGACGCGCATCAACGTATTTACACAAGTGAATGAGGAATCAAGTGAATACAAGTTGGTCAATCGTGGACCAGAAATCGACCAGTTAGCGATGGAAGAATTGCTTGCGAAAATCGAGCAATTGTCAGCGGGGGATTATCTTTGTGTTTCGGGGAGCTTGCCCAGAGGGGTACCAGAAGAAATCTTAGTAATGATCAGTAAAATTTGTCATGAGAATCACGTGCGTTTGATTTTAGATACGAGCGCTAAGATTGTCACCCAATGTTTAAAGTATCAGCCATTTTTGCTAAAACCAAATGAGCAGGAATTGGCAGAATGGTTTGAGGAAGAAATCGCAGAAACGCAATACGTGAACTATTGTCAGAAGTTGTTAGTCGCAGGCGCTCAAAATGTGTTGTTGTCATTAGGTGAAGCTGGTGGCATCTATGTAAACAAGAATTATTGTTTGACAGGAAATGCCCCACAAGGAAAAGTCGTCAATACTGCCTGTGCCGGCGATACATTATTAGGGACTTTTCTGGCAGGTATGATCAAAGGAGAAGACCCTACCGATTGTTTAAAGGATAGTTTAGCTGCGGGCAGCTCGACTGCGTTTCAAAAAGGATTGACTGATTTTACAGATGTCGCAGCGTTGAAAAAAGCAATCACCATTTATAAGGAGGAATTCAAATAATGGCTAAGTATCGATTAATTGCAGCAACCGGTTGTCCGACAGGTATCGCCCACACGTATATGGCACAAGAAGCACTGGAACAGGCAGCAAAGAAAAAAGGCATTTCAATCAAGGTGGAGACCCATGGTCAAGTAGGGGTAGAAAATCAACTGACGGAACAAGAAATCATTGAAGCAGAAGCAGTGATTATTGCGGCGGATAAAGATGTCCAATCGGAAAGATTTGCTGGGAAAAGGATCATTGATGTTTCTGTTTCGAAAGGGATCAAAGAAGCCGATCAATTGATTGCTGCGGTTTTGAACGGTGAAGGTGTGATTTCTGAAAAAATCGAAAGGGCCGAAGGAGACAAGGAAAAACAACATGTACAACAAAGCGTGGGGCATGAAATCTATAAGAACTTAATGAATGGGGTTTCCCACATGTTGCCTTTTGTTGTCAGTGGTGGGGTCTTGATTGCGATTTCTTTTTTATGGGGCATCTATTCTGCTGATCCAACGAATGCACAATACAATGAATTTGCTGCGAGTTTGAATCGAATCGGTGGTTTTGCGATGAGTATGATGGTGCCAATCCTTTCCGCGTTTATTGCTGAAGGAATTGCAAAACGTCCTGGACTCGTTGTTGGTTTTGTCGGTGGATTGATTGCCTCAGATGGTGGCACAGGTTTTTTAGGTGGGATTATCTCAGGTTTCTTGGCAGGTTATGTGGTGTTGGGGCTAATGAGAGTATTGAAAATTTTACCTAAAACACTGGATGGTTTAAAAGCGATATTCTTGTATCCTGTCCTAGGAGTGTTAACTACTGGTTTGATCATGACGGTCATTTCAGAACCGATGGCTAGTATCAATGAGGGAATGATGGATTTTCTAGCAGGTTTTGAAAACTCAAGTCCCTTAGTGTTAGGGGTGATCGTCGGTTGTATGTGTGCATTCGATATGGGTGGTCCGATCAATAAAGCAGCCTATGTTACTGGGACTGCTCTGTTAGCACAAGGAAATACTAGCTTTATGGCGGGCGTTTCTGCAGCCTGTATTGCTCCGCCGTTGATTACAGGCTTTGCTGTCTTGCTTTTTGGGAAATACTTCGAGCCAAACGAAAAGAATGCTGGTCTAGTGAATTTCATTTTAGGTTCAACACATATTACGGAAGGGGCGATTCCTTTTGCAGCAAAAGATCCGCTTCGTGTCTTGCCGATCATGATGCTTGGTTCGTCGATCGCCGCTGTATTGACCTATTTCTTTCGCGTACAAGTACCGGCACCCCATGGCGGATTTCTCGTTTTACCAGTAGTGACGCATGGCTTACTGTGGGTGCTTGCGATTCTTGCTGGTTCTGTTGTCGGCGGAGTATTACTAGGCTTGGTTCAAAAAAGAAAGTCACTGAGTGTGTGAAAGGGAGAGGATTCATTTGATGGGAAATTTATTTGTTTATACCAATGTGACGGCGAATACTCGTGAAGCGGTATTTGAGTTTCTTTCAACAAAAATCGTCGAGGTAGGAAAAGCGACCAATGAACAGGCGGTCAAAATCGGCTTGAAACAACGAGAGGCAGAAGGCACGACTGGTATGATGGATGGCTTTGCGATCCCTCATGCGAAAAGTGAAAGTATAGAAGAACCAACGATCATGATCTTGAAATTAACGAATACAGTGGCCTGGGATAGTTTAGACGGTCAACCGATCAAGTATGTGATTGCGTTGTTTATTCCAGCCAAAGAAGCAGGAACCAGTCATTTGGCGCTTCTTTCGCAAATGGCACGAATGTTGCTGGATGATAGTTTTAAACAGGCATTTATTGCGGCTCCCAACCAAGAAGAAATTGTTGGTTTGATTGAGTCTAAGTTAGAAGGGATGTTAAGAATATGAGGAAAGTATCTGCGGAAAAATATCAGGCATTGGTAAACATGAGTAATCCAGACGGAATCATTGGGGCTCTAGCAATTGATCAAAGAGGGGCATTGAAAAAAATGATAGCGAGACATCAAGAGGAGGTCAAAGTGGATGATTTGATCCATTTCAAAGAACTCGTGTCCGAAGAATTGACACCTTTTGCTTCTTCGATTCTTTTAGATCCAGAATATGGGTTGCCCGCTGCCGAAAAACGCGTCAAGACAGCTGGACTATTGTTGGCTTATGAGAAAACAGGATATGATACAACGCTACCTGGACGTTTGCCAGATACTTTAGCTTTTTGGTCAGTCAAAAGGCTAAAAGAAGCTGGAGCAGATGGCTGCAAATTCTTGCTTTACTATGATGTCGACGAAAGCGAAGAAGTCAATGAACGGAAACAGGCATATGTAGAAAGAATCGGTTCAGAATGTCTGGCGGAAGATCTTCCTTTCTTTTTAGAATTGCTATCTTATGATGCAACGATCCCAGATACGACCTCCAAAGAATATGCCAAGATCAAACCAAAAAAAGTCATTGAAATGATGGAAATATTCTCAGAGCCGAGGTTCAATGTGGATGTCCTGAAGGTAGAAGTACCTGTCAATATGACTTATGTTGAGGGTTTTGGAGAAGAAATCATTTATTCCAAGCAAGAGGCGTCCGCTTTCTTCATCAAGCAAAGCCAAGCCACTGACTTACCGTTTATTTTTCTGAGTGCAGGTGTCAGTGCCAAAGGATTCCAAGAAACGTTACACTTTGCCAAAAACGCTGGGTCTTCGTTCAATGGTGTTTTATGTGGGCGAGCTACATGGGCAGGTGGCGTGGTACCTTTTGCAGATCAAGGGGGAAAGGCGGCAAAAAAATGGCTAGCTGAACAAGGAAGAAACAACATTGAGGAATTAAATGGCGTCTTGATGAAGACAGCTTCGCCTTGGCAAAATAAGATTTGTCGCTAGTTGGTTAGTCATCTTGAAATAGTAAATAGAAACACTTTGAGCGCCTAGACATGGCAAATGAAGTGTTTTTTTTTTTTGTTATTTTTCATTGGAATTTAGCGGAATGGAAGAAAAAGAATCGTTGGATTTGTTCATTATTTTATAAATTTTCTAGTATAACAAGCTTTTTTTAGGCTAAGCTTTATGTTTCTTTTTATGAGGGTTATGCTGTTTTTTTATTTTAAGTGGTATTTTCGAGGTATTTAAAATTTTTTTATATATAGTTAATGTAAACGTTGTTATGTAGAGGTTTTTAAACGATTTTTATGTTGACAGCTAGTTATTATTACTTTACGATTGTCTTGTGGTTATAACCAGTTGGAAGGGGTAAAGAAATGGAAAATTCTCGTAAAGGGAAACCGTTATATTATCAACTAGTTGATGTGCTAAAGAAACGAATTGAGACAGAAATGATCCCCCATGATAAATTGCTGTCTGAGAGGGAATTATGTCTCTACTATGGTGTGAGTCGGACGACGGTTCGATTGGCATTACGGGAATTAGAAACACTTGGCTATATTTATAAAAAACATGGAAAAGGGACGTTTGTCAGTGACTTATCGCATCAAGCAGCGAGTTTAGCAGGTGCTTACAGCTTCACAGAAGAAATGTTGGCATTGGGGCGTACACCGAAAACGGTTATTTTAGCTTTTGAAAAACAAGCTGCGACTAAGCAGTTGGCTGAATGTTTGAATCTCAATTTAGGCGAAGCGATTTTCAAGATCAAACGATTACGTTTGGCGAACGATGTACCTTTAATGGTTGAGCGATCTTATTTACCAGCAAAACTATTTCTTGGTCTTGATTTATCGTTATTGGAAAGTAAGCCTTTATATGATGTCTTTCTGCAGGATTTTGATCAACATGTCCAAGTGGCAGAAGAAGAATTCTATGCGAGTATTGTGTACGCAACAGATGCGGAGTTACTGCACATCTGTGATGGTGCGCCGATCCTACATTTGAAACGGACGACATTCAATATTAAAAACGAGATCATCGAATACACCGATAGTATCGCAAGAGCAGACCAATTCCATTATAAGATCCGTCATGTTCGGAGTAATCTAGGAGGAAAATAACATGTTTGAACTGTCGAAGGATGAATTAGAAAAAATAGGGGCAAGGATCACTACAGAAGAAATCAAACAACAACCAAATCTGTGGGAAGTGGTTGTGGACATCTTAGAAGAGAAGAAAAATGAATTAACTCTTTTCTTTGATGAACTTGAAAAACAAGCAAACAAGCAACAAATCCAAGTCATCTTTACCGGTGCAGGCTCTTCTCAATATGTAGGCGATACGCTTGTTCCTTACTTGAATGAGCATGGAGACACCAAACGATTTGCTTTTCATAGTTTTGGTACGACTGATATTGTTGCTTCGCCAAGAGAGTATTTGTTTCCGGATCAACCCACGTTATTGATTTCGTTTGCTAGAAGTGGCAATAGTCCGGAAAGTCTGGCAGCGGTCAAAATCGCCGATCAAGTGGTGGATACGTTGTTTCATTTAGCGATTACGTGTGCAGAAGATGGACAATTAGCACAAGTTGCACGTGAACAATCGCAACATTTCTTGTTGTTGATGCCACAAAAAGCAAATGATGCTGGCTTTGCCATGACAGGTAGTTTTACATGTATGTTATTGAGTGCCCTTTGGCTGTTTGATCAAACGAACCAAGAAACAAAACAAAAGTATGTTAATTCCTTGATCCGTATCGGCAAAGATGTTCTAAAAAGAGAGCAAGAACTGAGCCAATTTTTAGCAGTACCGTTCAATCGGGTCGCATATCTTGGTTCAGGTAGCTTGGCTGGCGCCACAAGAGAAGCACAGCTGAAAATCTTAGAGTTGACTGCTGGGAAAATCGCGACGATCTTTGATTCTTCGATGGGCTTTCGTCATGGACCAAAATCCTTTGTCAATGAGCAAACCTTAGTGATTGGGTTTGTGACGAACCAAGAGTACACACGCAACTATGATTTAGATATTTTAGAGGAAATCAATGGCAATGCTATTGCTGCAAAGGTGTTAGCCATTGCTCAATCGACGCAAAGAGACTTTTCTGGAGCAAACTTTTTCCTAGAACCAGTCGCGCTAGAATTACCCGATGCCTATCTATCTGTTGTGATGATCCTGACCGCACAAATCATTGCTTTGCAGATGTCGATCCAAGTCGGAAATACGCCTGACACACCTTCACCGACAGGAACGGTGAATCGAGTAGTCAAAGGTGTGACGATCCATGCGTACCAAAATGAATCACAAGGAGGTCAATAAAAACGATGACACCAAATAAGAAAAAAGCGATGGAACGATTAGCAACAAAAGACGGCATCATCAGTGCATTAGCAATCGATCAGCGGGGGGCATTGAAGAAAATGCTGTCGGCTTTAGGAGAAACACCCACAGATGAACAATTGATTGAGTTCAAAGCGTTGGTTTCTCGTGAGTTGACGCCCTATGCTTCAGCTATTTTATTAGATCCTGAATATGGTTTGCCTGCGGCCAAAGTACGTGATCAATCCGCTGGTTTGCTCTTGGCATATGAAAAAACGGGTTATGACGTATCGACTCCTGGACGTTTACCAGATCTATTAGGAGACTGGTCTTCCTTGAGATTAAAAGAAGAACAAGCAGATGCAGTGAAATTTTTACTTTATTATGACGTTGATGAAGATCCAAAAATCAATCATTTGAAACATGTCTTTATTGAACGTCTAGGAAGTGAATGTGCAGGAGAGGATCGCCCGTTTTATTTAGAACTGCTTTCTTATGATGCAAACATAAATGATAACGCTTCATCGGAGTATGCAAAGGTCAAACCGCATAAAGTGATTGAAATGATGAGAGAATTTTCAAAGCCTCGCTACCAAGTAGATGTTTTGAAAGTCGAAGTACCAGTCAATATGAACTTTGTCGAAGGTTTTGGTGACAAGGAAATCGTCTATAGTCAAAAAGAAGCAGCTGACTTTTTCAAGGCACAAAGCGAGGCGACTCACTTGCCATTCATTTTCTTGAGTGCGGGTGTATCTTCTGAATTATTCCAACAAACACTAGTCTTTGCTCATGAGTCAGGTTCCACCTTCAATGGTGTCTTGTGCGGAAGAGCGACTTGGAAAGATGGCGTCAAAGCTTATGTAGATGCTGGGAAAGAAGGAGCCATCAAATGGCTACGGACACAAGGTAGAAAGAATATTGAGAACTTGAATCAAGTAATCAACCAGACAGCAACACCTTGGTATCAAAAAACAGGTGAATAATGTAAGCGCTACCTTTGGTTTAAGAATGATAAATTTAGTGGTAAAGGAGAATGAACAATGGCAATTATTGGTGTAAGAATCGATGGACGTTTGATACATGGACAAGTCGCGAATCTTTGGGTAACGAAGTTGTCGATTACTCGGATACTAGTTGTAGATGATGAGGTTGCAATGAATACAGTAGAAAAAAGTGGCTTGAAATTAGCCACACCAGCAGGAGTAAAGTTAAGTGTCTTACCGATTGAAAAAGCTGCAGAGAATATTCTCGCTGGGAAATATGACTCCCAACGCTTACTGATCGTCGCCAAAAAACCTGATCGATTATTGAAACTTGTTGAACGAGGCGTGCCGATCAAGGAAGTCAATGTAGGGAATATGTCTCAGACAAATGAAACCAGATCAATCACCAAATCGATCAATGTGGTGGAAAAGGATATGGAGGATTTCAAACAGTTACATGCGCGTGGGGTCCATTTGACCGCACAAATGGTACCAAGTGATAAATCAGAAGATTTTATGAGTCTTTTGAATAAATAAGGGGGTTAAGTAGATGTCCATTCAATGGTGGCAAATCTTATTATTATCTTTATATGCAGGTTATCAGATTTTAGATGAACTACAAATTTATTCCTCAATGAGTGCCCCCGTTTTTGCCGGTTTGTTCACCGGATTAGTCATGGGGGATTTACAAGCTGGATTGATCATCGGTGGTAGTATGCAATTGACCGTTCTAGGTGTTGGAACATTTGGCGGTGCTTCAAGGATCGATGCAAACTCCGGAACGATACTAGCAACTGCTTTTTCCATCTCATTAGGGATGAATCCAGAACAGGCAATTGCGGCTATTGCAGTTCCTGTCGCTAGTTTAATGATCCAATTGGATATTTTAGCTCGATTTGCGAATACGTACTTCGCTCATCGTATCGACCAACATGTCGAAACAATGAATTATCAAGCAATTGAACGCAATTATTTATTAGGTGCTCTTCCTTGGTCCTTGTCACGTTTGATCCCTGTCTTTTTAGCCTTAGCATTTGGTGGCGGATTAGTCGAAAACGTCGTCGCTGTACTAAATGGCGAGTTGAAATGGTTAGGCGATGGCTTATCTGTCGCAGGAGCCGTTTTACCAGCTGTTGGTTTTGCTATTTTACTACGCTATTTACCGGTCAAGAAACATTTTCCCTATCTGATTTTAGGTTTTACGATCACTGCCTTATTAGCAACGTTGTTCTCAAATGTCCAGTTGCTTGGCACGAGTGTCGCAAGTGTCGTCAAAGATTTGCCGGCAACCTTCAATTCATTACCGATGTTGGCAGTAGCAATGATCGGTTTCTCTTTAGCAGCGATCAGCTATAAAAACAATCAACGAACAGAAAACCAGCAAGTAGCAAGTCCCCATACAACCTCTGAGGAAGGAGAAATCGAAGATGACGAAATCTAATTACAAGTTAACGAAAGAAGACTTTACACAAATCAACCGCCGAAGCTTGTTGACCTTCCAATTAGGCTGGAATTATGAGCGGATGCAAGGTTCAGGTTATCTCTATACGATCCTGCCACAATTGCGAAAAATCTACGGAGATGATACGCCGGAATTAAAAGAAATAATGAAGACTCATACACAATTTTTTAATACCTCTAACTTTTTCAACACGATCATTACTGGGATCGATTTAGCAATTGAAGAAAAAGAGGGCATTGCTGCAAAAGAAACCATTTCCGGGATGAAAGCTGGATTGATGGGGCCTTTCGCCGCGATTGGCGATTCCATTTTCGCCGCATTGATCCCGACCATTTTTGGGGCATTAGCCGCAAATATGGCAATTAATGGGAACCCGCGGGGATTTTTATCTGGATAGTAGCACAAATCGCAGTCATGGTCTTTCGTTGGAAACAATTGCAATTTGCTTATAAGGAAGGAATTTCTTTAGTGACCACGATGCAATCACGGTTAACAGCCCTCACAGATGCCGCCACTTTGTTAGGGGTGTTTATGGTCGGGGCATTAGTTGCTACAATGGTGAATGTACAAGTTTCCTGGGCGCCGAGCATTGGTGATGTGACGATGAACATGCAAAATAATATTGATATGATCCTGCCTAAATTATTACCAGCCGCGATCGTTGGTGGTGTCTATTGGTTATTAGGCAAAAAGAATATGACATCCACAAGAGCAATTTTTATCGTCTTGATCATCTGTGTCGTTTTATCCGCTTTAGGTGTGATTTCAAAATAGGAGAGTGGTGAAAATGAGCAAACAGTTAGTTCTTGTCAGTCACGGAGGACTTTGTGAAGGACTAAAGGCAAGTACCGAAATGATCATGGGACCGCAAGCTCATATTCATACTGTGGCTTTATTGCCAGAAGAAGGAACAGAGGACTTCAAAGAAAAATTTCTTGCGGTCGTTTCTTCGTTGGAAGACTATGTCGTTTTTTGTGATTTGATGGGTGGGACACCTGCAAATAGTATTGCTCAATTGATCATGGAAGGCGAAGCAATCGAATTATATGCAGGCATGAATATGCCAATGGTCATCGAATTTATCAATAGTCAAATGGTTGGATCGGCGCCGGAATATGTTCGCTCTGGTGCAGAAAATATTCTGAATGTGAACCAAGTGATTGCTGCATTGGCTGAAGATGACGAATAAATCAATATTTGACAACGTTTACAAAAAATAGTATCTTTTTAGTTAGGATAGTGATTATTCAGTTAAGCTAGACCTGATCAACGGCCTTTTTAGGTGGTAGATTGGGTCTTTTTTTATACCCAACGGCAGAATAACTGCGGTAAGGCTATCATATCAAACTGAAAAGGGGCAATGACTGATGAGTTTTCCGAAGAATTTTTTATGGGGTGGTGCAACAGCGGCGAATCAATGTGAAGGAGCATGGGATGTCAATGGCAAAGGAGATTCGATCAGCGATCACAATCGGGCAGGCAATCGTGAGATGGGGGAACGGCGCACATTTGATTTGGTGATTGATGAAACCAAGTATTACTATCCGAGCCACACAGCGATTGATTTTTATCATCGCTACAAAGAAGATATCGCATTATTTGCGGAAATGGGATTTAAAGCCTATCGTTTATCGATTGCGTGGACACGGATTTTTCCTAATGGGGATGAGGCACAGCCAAATGAAGAAGGCTTGAAATTCTATGATGCAGTGTTTGATGAGCTACATAAATATGGGATCGAACCGATCGTGACGATCTCACATTTTGAGTTACCGTTTCATTTGGGAAAAACGTATGACGGATTTTTAGACACACGAACGATCGAGTATTACGAACGTTACGCAACGACACTTTTTGAACGCTACAAAAGCAAAGTGAAATACTGGTTGACCTTCAATGAAATCAATTTTGGTGTCTTAGAGCATGGCAAACAAATCAATGGATTATTCAATCGAACGTATACGGAAACAGAAAAATATCAAGCCTTACACAATGTCTTCCTTGCTTCTGCTCGCGCGGTGATTGCTGGACATAACATCAATCCGGATTTTCAGATCGGCTGTATGTTGGCGTATATCACGATGTATCCCAAAACATGTCATCCATTAGATGTGTTGAAGACGCAACAAATGAATGACCGGTTAAATTATTTCTGTGGCGATGTCCAAGTCAAAGGAGCCTATCCTTATTACATGAAAAGCTACTTTGAAAAAGAACAAATCGAAGTGGACATCACAGAAGAGGATTTGGCACTCCTGAAGGAAGGCGTTGTCGATTACTATACGTTCAGTTATTACATGAGTACGTGTATAGCACATGATCTAAATACTCGGTCAGATAAAAGTGGCGGCAATTTATTTGGTGGGGTTGCCAATGAGTATCTTGAAACAAGCGAGTGGGGTTGGCAAGTTGATGCGGTCGGACTGCGATATACCTTGAATCAAATCTATTCGCGCTATGAAATCCCAGTGATGGTCGTAGAAAACGGACTTGGTGCGGTCGATAAAGTAGAATCCGATGGCTCGATCCATGATGATTACCGAATCGATTATCTCGCCCAACATATCCAAGAAATGGGGAAAGCAATCGATGATGGCGTGGACTTGATCGGGTATACTTCATGGGGCTGTATTGATTTGATCAGTGCAGGAACTGGTGAAATGAGTAAACGATACGGCTTTATCTATGTCGATCGAGATGACGAGGGCAACGGAACATTGGCCCGCTCGCCTAAAAAATCATTTTACTGGTATCAAAAAGTGATTGCGACAAATGGTGAAAGCGTAGAAATGAAATAATTCGGTAGAAAATAGCCCACCTCCAATCGACTGGATGTGGGCTATTTAGTGAGTGATTTTGCAGGTTATGAGTCTAAAACCAACGATTATGATCGATTTGATCTAGACGAAGTCAACTCATGCTATAGTAAAAAAGTTGCTTCTGACAGATAGTGGGGGTTGGGGAGCAGAGGTAACGGAATAGGACGCTCTTTTAACCAAATAATTAAAAAATATCCTAAGAAAAAGAGAAAGGGTGTTATTGTTAGACGATAACCGCTAGGATAGAAGGAGAGAAATAGTGAGAAAAATCAAAAATATCCAAATCATTCGATTGATCAAAATCATCCAGTTCGGTCTTTATTTTATGTCATTGTTTTTGTTTGCAAAATCCAGATATAAAGTGGCACTGTTGCCTTTATCAGGTGGGATGATATTAGAAGTACAACTCCCTAGAAATTTTGGTTGGGGATTTGTAAAAAATAAGAAAAATGTCTTTCTTTCTTCGAAAAAAACATGGGTCGAACCAATGATTGCTTTGATTGTTTTAATATTTTTGGTTGGTTTCGCATGTTATTTCCTGTAAAGATTCGAACAAATCGAGGAGGAGCAGAAACGATGGATCATATTTTTGTGAAAAGCGAGTTTGCACCGCTAAAACGGGTCGTTTTAGCACAGTCTGAATTTGGCTTTCCTACGAAAGAATTAACCGGTGTCGATTTCTTGACAGAAGAAAACCATGAATTATTTAGTGGGCCTGAAGTGATAGGCAAAGACTTTAGTGAAGCTTTCCCAGAACAACAAAAAGCTTGGGAAGTCGAACGAAAGAATTTACAAAAAGTACTAGAAAAACATGAGGTAGAAGTCCTTTTACCAAGAAAATTGACCTCTTTTGAAAAAGAACTAGGACTAGAGTATGGCTACAGTAACTTTTTCACCCGAGATCCCTTTTTTACGATCGGGGATCTATTGATTGAAGGCTCATTGAAGCTCCCACACCGCAGAAATGAGATTCTACCGATTCGTGAGCTACTAATGAATGAATCGAATGAGAATGACTGCTTGTATTTTTCTATTCCTAAGCCGGATATTTCGCAAGGTATCGATTCAGAACAAGGGCCTTTCTTAGAAGGTGGAGATGTTTTAGTATTAGGAAAAACGATTTTTGCAGGTAACTCAGGGTTAGCATCCAATACTCGTGGTATTGAATGGTTAAGAAATCTAGTCAAGCGATTTGGCTACAAAGTGATCGAAGTGCCACTTCATCCGACGATCCTACATTTAGACTGCGCATTAAGCCTTGTCAAAGATGGATTGATGATCGTGTGTGAAGAAGCGTTCCTAAGTGGTATCCCAGAACAATTAAGCCATTGGGATCGGGTAGATGTGTCTTTAGCACAAGCCTCTCGCTTGGCAACGAATGGCTTGCCGATCAATGAAACAACGTACATCACAGATCCAGAATTTATGTTTATTGGAGAAGAATTAGAGAAACGAGGAATCACCGTCGAGTATGTTGACTATCAACTGACAAGGATCTTTGGTGGTTCTTTCAGATGCAGTACGCAACCGCTTCTGAGGAACTAAGTGGAAAAAATCCTAAAATATGGAAAAAGGAAGGTCATTGCAGAAATGGTAAAAATCACAAATTTTCGCGATATCGGTGGCATCAAAAATAGAAATGGCAAAGAAGTTTTAACAAATGTTTTCTTGCGTTCAGGTGAATTATCTAGTTTGACAGAAGAAGATGCTAAACATTTAGAAACCTCCTATCGTTTAAGTAAAATCGTTGATTTACGTGGCGAAGATGAAATCCAAGCTCGACCAGATAAACCTGTTCCACAAACGAAGTATATTCATATCGACATCATGAAAGATGTGGCAGAAGAAGGCGCTGGGCTGGAAGATTTTGTGAAAATCGGCTCACCTGAAAAAGCCACGAACTATATGACAAAAATATATGAAGATATTGCCTTGAATCCCACTTCACAGAAAGGATATGCTCGTTTCTTCCAAGAAGTACTTACTTTGGATCAAGAGGAAAGTCTGTTATTTCACTGTTTTGCTGGGAAAGATCGAACGGGAATCGCAGCTTTGCTAATATTAGAGTCATTAGACGTTCCTCGTAAGGCAATCTATGTCGATTATTTACGCACGAATGAACTACGTAAAAAAGAAAATGCATTGATTTTGGCGCAAGCTAAAAAAGTCCACTTGAACGAGGGGAATCTAGCTGCTTTAAATGTTGCATTGAATGTGGACAGTAGTTACTTGGACCGTTTTTATCAAGTGATAGAAAAGGAATACGGGTCGATCCAAACTTATTTGAAACAAGCATTGGCTATCGATCAACTAAGTTTACAGGCAATGAATCATCAATTTCTTAAAGGGTGAGTTTTACTCTTTCTCATTCCTGTAAAAGTGAATATATTGCTTTTTCTATGAAAATTTGTAAGTGGCTATTCATATTTAATCAACTCTATAGAGATATTTACTGATCTAAGAAATTAGGTCAGTTTTTTTAATAATCAATAAAAGAATAGGAAAATAATTCGATTGATTAATGAATACAATACATAAGGGTAAAATTTTTTTGTTGTGGGGTAGCCCCTCTCATTTTTTTAATAATCAAAGTAACTATCAGATTGGATCTATATTGTAGCAACGAGGGTAAAACTTCCTTTTTTTTGCCAAATCATATTGCTTGAAAATGAGGTTGAGACAGGAGTGTTTAGACTTGAGAAATAAGGCGACAACCACAAAAATTGGCAGAGCAATTTTCATGGTGGTCACCTTATTTTCAATGATTGTACTTCTGTTTTTGCTGTTAATTCAGTTTTAGGAGATACGGGAGAGGCATCATTCTATTTATTCTAAAATGACTGGATATCTATTTCAATATTTGCTTCAGTAATTTTAAAGTTCGCTCATTATATGGCGGAAATAAGCCGGGGACATTGAATTTCGATCGATTTTCATATACTCCTTTTTGATGAGAGAAAGTCAAAAAACTATACTTGCCATGATAACCGCCTATACCAGATTCTCCAACTCCGCCGAAAGGCAAATGGTGGTTCGCGACATGTTTGAGTACATCATTGACGGTGACATTCCCTGATGAAATGGCCGACATGATTTTCTCTTTATTCCTAGTAGAGGTTGTAAAAAGATACAATGCTAATGGTTTTTCATAGTATTTGATTTGAGTGATTGCATCAGTGATCGTATCGAACGACAAGATTGGTAAAATCGGACCAAAAATCTCTTCTTGCATACTTGCCGCTTCATGGGAAGGAAGGTCTAGTAAAGTCGGTTCAATGAACAAGTCTGCCCGATTGGTTTCACCACCCGCGGCGATGAATGATTGATCTACTTTCAACAAATTGTGTAGTCGCATAAAATGCCGGTCATTGATGATCCTGCCGTAATCTGTATTTTTTCTGACATCAGAACCATAAAATTCTTTCATGGCAATCATCATTTCTTTGATTAATGCCTCTTTTCGTTTACGAGACACTAAAACATAATCTGGTGCAATACATGTTTGTCCGTTGTTCTGCAATTTTCCCCAAATGATCCGCTTGGCTGCTAATTTTAGATTCGCAGTATCATCGACGACCACGGGACTTTTGCCACCTAATTCTAAAGTGACGGGTGTTAAATTCTTTGCGGCAGCTTGCATTACGATTTTTCCGACAGGTACGCTGCCAGTAAAGAAGATATAATCGAATCTTTGTGCGAGTAATTCAGTCGTTACGTCCACACCACCTTCGACCGAGGCAATGTACTCTTTGGGAAAAATTGAACGGATCAGCTTTGCCAGAACGTTGGATACATTGGGTGCTAATTCACTTGGTTTCAAAATTACCGTATTCCCCGCAGCAATCGCCCCAATCAGTGGTTCGATAGCTAAATGAAAAGGATAATTGAAAGGTGCGATGATCAAGACTTGTCCATAAGGTTCATAATCAAGATAACTTTTTCCCCACATATAGATCGGTGTATGAACGGTTTGACGTTTCGCGTATTTTTTTAATTTTTTGATCATCATAGAAATGCTTTGATAGACGACCCCGATTTCAGTTACGTATGCTTCATGTGCTGGTTTTCGCAAATCTTTGAACAAGGCTTGTGTCAATTCAATCTCGCTCTCTTTCATTTCTTGTTTCAGTTTTGCTAATTGTGCCAAGCGAAAATCAATTGATTTTGTTTGTCCTGTTTCAAAAAATTGTTGTTGCTCTTGTAAAAGTTGGTTGATCATCCGTTTTCTCCTTTTAATCGATTTATATGTTCGAACTTATGAACCTGTTTATTTAAAAAGAAAAGCCGTAGCCTGGTTATATTTTTTCCAATAGTTGCATAAATCCTTTGAAGTTACGTTGGATGTAGGCAACATCCAAAGAATAGATCCACTCTTTGCCACGTTTTTCGACAGACACAATCCCTGCTTGTAAATGTAACTTTAAATGATGAGAAATAGCTGGGCGAGAAATCGACATTTCTTCTGTGATTTCTGTCACGCTTAAGCCGCCTTTTTCTACTAGTAAACTGACGATTTCTTGACGATTTTCTTCTTGTAATGTTGCAAACAGCGGCGTGGAATCCCGTAATAACGCTAAAAATGTTTCTCGCATAATGACCTCAATTGTTAAAGTGAGAGTAACATCATAAGTTGAAACCTGTCAACCGGTGTTTCTGTCATAAAAAGGTACCATAAGTGTGTTATTTTTAGTTTATTTACTTATTTATTATTAGTATTTTTTCACTTTTTTTGTTATACATGTTTACAATCTATTTTTTTTAAGAATAGATATAAAAAACAAATGAGGTGCTTAGATGCGAGAATTACAATTAAAGTTTATCACGAACACGATTACGGAAAGGTGGATGCGTATCCTAAATGTCATCGAACAACAAAATATGTTTACAATTGTTGGTCTTTCGCAGCAACTTGTGATATCTAAACGGACGATCCTAAAAGACGTTAGCGAATTGAAAAAATACTTTGAAGATACTGCAATTTTTGAGTCAAATACATCTGGTTATTTTTTTAAAGAAACAAATCGCCAACTGTATCACGAAAAGAAAGAAGCTTTATTAGAATCTGAAATTTGGTTTGAGATCGTTAGCGATATATTTTTCGGAGAACTAGTATCGATTGAAGAATTAGCGGATCGTTATAGCTATTCAGAAAGTACAATGCTACGTGCAGTATCTCAAATCAATGAGGCGTTAGAAGAATATCAGCTTTCACTTAGTTTGAAACCAGTAGATCTTGTTGGAGAAGAAGGAAATATCCGCAAGTTCTTTTTTGATTTCTTTTACGAAGGGGAGCCTACTCCTTATACGGTCTATCCCCAGAAAGTATCCACCAGATGTTTTTAGATAATCTAGGTGAACGTCTTGGTAAGTATGAATTTGGGACAGGGATCATGGTCAATGCTTTTTATTATTGTGTATACATTTCAATGGTCAGAAATCAGCAAGGACACATCATTATACTTCCACAAAGCATCAAGGGTATAAAAATTTCAGATACAGAAGATTTTGTCTTGCTTTCTGAAATTGTTCCTCTTATCGAAGAAAACTATGGAATTACTCTACACCCTGACGAATTGATCTGGCTTTTCTTTGTTACCGTAAGTCAACGAACCATTGATAGCGTGTCACATGAGGTAACTTTTTTCGAGCAGTATAATCAATGGCCTGAAATTACTGCAGTTGTCGAGTCCTATTTTGAAGTATTTCATATCGATGTGGCAAATGACTCTGTCTTACCAATTTTCCTAAAAGCATTTTTTCTAGGTAGAAAAATCAATAATGAAATCTGTCCTATTTTGAATAAGCTACTAAGTGAGGAAAATAGAACCATCCAAGAACTATACGCCATACCCTATGAAAAAAACAAGCAATTTATCCTTAGAAATCAAAAATCACTGGCTTTTTCAGAAGCCTATTTGGATGATGTCGTAGCGAGTTTAACAATGTACACAGAGATTCTATTTTCTTATTATGGTCCGAAAAAAACAGTATTGTTTCTTTTAGAAGGGAATCACTTGATGGTTCAACTGATCAAAGTCCAAGCAATCCAACTTCTTTCAAAGCAACACAACGTTCTATTTATTCGGTTACAAGAACTCACAGAGGAACGTTTGAATGTTGAACATGTTGACTTGATCGTGACCAATTATCGACCATACTTATTAGACTATCAATTAAAAAAAGATTACCTGTTGATTAATCGCGTACCGGATAAAAACGATTGGCTTAATATTTTAACAAGCATGAACCCTCTAATTGATAAAATGCTTTTAGCATGACATAGCGAATAAATAGCACTCAATTGAGGAAGGACTTAAGGAAAGCAGTTTCTATTGGTTCTTTCTCGATTGTTTGTTTTGTAATAAGAAAGATAAAGAGAATATAACTACAAGATTGTAATGATTACAATCAGGTTCACTAGTTAGTGCAAATCCTGAATTTCTTCTTTGTTTGTATTACGTTAACCTTGTATGTACAGGCAGAGGAAACAACAAAATATTCTCTTACTGGTCAGAAACAAGTGTAGGGGGAGGGATATGAAATTCAAAAAAAGATACATACTAAGTGTAAGTATGTTACTGATTCAAATGTATACACCACTAGTTGTTCATGGGACAGAAGTACGTTCGGTGGAAACTGAAGGGACGATTGGTTTTACTGGCGTCTATGAAACACCGGGAACGCCAGAGCCAGCACCCGAAGTTGAAGTAAAACCAACCTTTCCCAAAGAAATCGCTCAAGCACCATCAGAAGTGACAAAGAGCGAGCATAAAAGATTACCGCAAACGAACGAGAGTCAGATGAATACTTGGAAAATATTGGGTATTCTGATCATCGTCGTTACTCTTAGTTTTTGGAAACACAAAATGAAAAAAACAATAAAAGAAAGTAGGATTTAAATACATGAAATTCGTTAGATTAGCTACCATTGCAGCGTTAACATCCACCATTTTTGCCGGAGGCATCACAGCTTTCGCAGACGACACAACTGAAGAAACATCAAAAGAAGTACGTAACGTCACAACTGATGGAACGATTGAATTTACACCAAATGAAGAGGAAGAGCTAGTTGTTATTCCACCAGAAGGTGGACCAGATGTAGACATCGAGCCTGAAGTGCCAGGAACAACAGGTCCGTTATCGATCATGAAAGCTGTCACGATGAACTTTGGCTCACAAGTGATCTCGAATCAAGATCAAACCTACAATATGATCGCAGAAAAGCAACAAAAAGCGGGTACAACAGGTGAAGAAAACAAAGTTCCTTATGTCAGTTTTGCACAAGTACAAGATGTTCGTGGAACGAATGCTGGTTGGGATTTGCAAGTACGCCTGACCGACTTTAAAGCAACGAGTACAACGGTGAATGATACATTGATCGGTGCAGAGATTTCATTGTTGGATCCAAGAATCCAGTATGAAGGAAACACGGCTGGAAATGCACCAGGAGTGCATACAAGTGGATTGAAATTGATGCCAAATGCTTCTGCGGTATCCGTGATGACAGCTGAAAAAGATAAAGGTGCAGGGGTATCTTCCGTTGTTTGGGGGAACCAAGCAAATCTAGATGCGCAAGAGGCGGATCCAGAGACGGATGTAGTGACCAATGAGGCAATCCAATTATTCGTTCCTGGTAAGACAGCGAAAGATGCGACACAATATAAATCAACATTAACTTGGGAATTATCTAATACACCTGGTAGTAGCGGTGTAGAAGAAGAAAATGGCGAATTATAATCCAGATTTAGGATCGGTGGAAGGCAAGCTATTTTAGATTATAGAAACAAATGACGTAGCGTTACAATTTTGTAGCGCTACTCTCTTTAAAGGAAGGGGTAAACGAATGAAACAAGCAAGTACATATCGAAAAAAGAAAATCCAACAAGCGGGGATGGTACTGCTTCTATTATTGGTTAGTTTATTGGTACCGATGCGCGTGGGGGCAGAAGAAGGAACGTTGAATTTCTATGTAACACCGGAGTTCTCAGACAATCAAAAGTCAGGAAATGATCGTTATTTTCAATTAAATCTTGCGCCAGATGCGACAGAAAAGTTGACATTGAAACTACAAAACGCCAATGCCGAAGCAAAGAAAATCAAAATTACGCCACATACTGCGTATACGAACGTGATGGGGGTCGTCGAATACGGACAAGACGCAGAAAAAGCAGATCCCACACTCCAGCATTCACTAGGTGAGTTGATCGAGCAACCCGAAATCATCGAGCTTGGTGGTAACGAAACGAAAACGGTGACGCTAGATCTGAAGATGCCTAAAGAAGCATTCGACGGCTTCTTAGCTGGTGGCTTACGGATAGAAGAAGTCAAAGAAAATACAACTGACGAAACAACTGATGAAGAAGGGGTCGCCATCCAGAATGAGTTTGCGTATATCATCGGTGTAGTTGTGAGCAACAAACAAGATGCTGTACAACCTGATTTAGAGTTGTTAGATGTTTTTGCCGATCAACTCAACTATCGCAATGTCATCAGTGCGAATCTACAAAACTTCACCCCAACATTTGTGAATCGCTTAGAAGTTGAAGCTACGGTTCAAAAAGTGGGGGAAGAAGAAATTTTATACCAAGCCAGTCAAGAACAGATGCAAATGGCGCCAAACTCCAATTTCAATTTTCCGATTTCTTTAGAAGGCGATCGTTTTCGCAGTGGTGAATATTTGTTAAAAATGACGGCACGCTCTGGAGAAGAGGAATGGCAATGGGAACGGAAGTTTACCATTGATGTGGATGAAGCGAGAGCATTGAATCGTGCAGATGTCACAATTGATACAGGTATTAATTGGTGGATCGTTGCAGCGATTAGTCTGATCATCCTATTGTTGTTGATCATTGTTTGGTTATTGTTGAAAAAGAAAAAAAATGAAAGGGATGATTCGGTTAATGACAACGAGTAGATATCATAAATTAGTTGTTTTATGTACAAGTATTTTTTGTGTCCAAACCGTTGCACTCCCTACATCTGTGCTATTTTCAACTTCTGTAGAAGCAGTAGATGTGCAAGAAGTTACAACAGACAGCAGTATGCTTGCGAATGACTATTTAGATGGGTTGAGGGAAGTGACGGAGGTCCCTTTACGTTTTTCTCCCAGCAACCTGCGAGTTACAGGTGAGGTAACAGAACCTGTATCCGTATCTTTTTATGCGAATAAACCAACACAAGAAGCCAAGATTCGTTTACCTAAAGAAGCAGTTGTGGATAAAGAGAGATTACCCGCTGGATTGACTATTACAGAAACAGTGGAAGAGAATCATTGGCTACTCCACTCAGAGGCTCCAAGGGAAACATTTACGTTACCACTTATTTTTCAAGAAGTAGGAACTTATGAAGCGTCTGTTGAAGAGGCGAAAACGACCATTTCTATCGATTCACCGACTACTTCTCTTGAACAAACAGAAGAAGAGCAAAAAAGTTTTGAACAAAAAGTTGATAATAGAACAGATGATGCTACAGAAGAGAGTCAACATGAACTATCAGAACCAGAAAATAATGATCCGTTTGTGGCGGAAACTGATGAACACGCAGATGATGAAGCTGAGTCGTCAATAGAAAAGAAAGAAGCAACAGTAAACGAGTTTTCCGGTCAGATAGCGGAAGTTTCGACAATGGTAGAATTTCGCGAAGCCATTGCTGATCCGGATGTTTCAACGATTTCTGTTCAAGCGAATTTGACTGAAAGTACAGCCAATATCATGACGATCGACCGACCAATCAAGATACAAGGAAACGGTCATACACTGACTTTTGGGAACAATGGTTTTTATTTTCAATTCGCAGAAGTGAGTGAACCTACGACCTTTCGGATAGAGGACGCAACCGTGACAAAAACCGGTGCTACTCCTTTAGTCAACGCAACAACAGAAGTTAGTCGCAATTGGACATTAGAAATAGAAGATGTGGCAGAAGTCAATGCCAATACGATGCGACTAGCATCAATTCCAGAAGGAACGGTTCAATTTACAGGTGGGACGAGTAACTTCACACGTACAAGTTCTGCACAAACTTTCATTGAAGCAAAAGAAGTCAAGGCAATCAATCAAGCGCAGGTGACGATCAGTCGTGGAAATGCCACGATTTTTCTAGCAGCTGCGACGGTTTCCGAACCTAAACTAACAATCGAAACCGGCGCAACTGTAACAATTACTACGACTTCGGGTGTAGCCAACGCGATTGATTTCAGAGGAGAAAATGCGGAAATCACACTCCAATCTGCTGGAAATTTAACGATCAATACAGTAGGAACGACTGCTACTCCTACTAACACAAGTAATAATACGATTGCTATGACTGGATCAGGACCGAAAGTCACCGTTCGTGATAAAAGTAATTTGACGACGACAAGTACTGCAGCCAAAAGAGGGTTACATCTATCCGGGAATAATCCCCAGGTAATTGTGAATGATTCGAAATTATCTGTGACCTCAGCCACACAGTCAGCCATGAATCTATCAGGGAATACTCCTCAAGTGATCGTGGATAGCTCAGAACTATCAGTTACCTCTACTACCCAATCAGCAGTAAATCTATCAGGGGAGGAGCCAACATTTTCTGTAACGAATAGTCATACTGATATTCGTTCTGAAACAGGAGCCACACTTGCCTTGACAGGTGTATCACCTAAAGTCAACTATGTGGGATCTACAGGGAGTTTAACAAGTACCACCGGACAACGATTGAATTTGATCGGCGATAATCCCCAGTTATCATTGGATCAGACCCAATTATCAATGGGAGCTACTAGTGGTCGAGGGATTTATTTACAAGGAACGACGCCACAAGTGTTACTAAAACAAAGTACGATTGAAATAACAGATAGCCAACCTTCACAAGGAATGATTTTACAAGGAGCAGACGCGCTGTTGGATTTAACAGAACACAGCGAACTGACAATTAATGGTGCCGGAACGGGAACATTTGAAAACATCCAAATTGGCGCCAATAACCCTCGTCCAGAACTCTCACTGACCGGTGCGTCTAAAGTGACGGTTGCTACTACGAGTGGTACAGGTGGTGCTTCGGATACGGCGAATAATGGGTTACATTTACGTGGTGAGCAACCAAAAATGACGCTATCAGAAGAATCAGAACTAAATGTTTCAGTTATTTCCAATGCGCGCCGAGGGGTCTATTTAAATGGTGCAGAGGCTGATCTGACAATCAAAGATAGCCAGCTTAATATAAATACACAAAGTGGGCAAGGGATTAATATAAATGGAAGCGATGCACGATTTCATGCGATAAACAGCAAAACATCCATCGAAACAGTGGCTGGTCAACGCATGAATTTGATTGGAGCTTCACCTGTCTTAAATTTGGATAACAGTCATCTGACGATGAAAACAATGACTGGTCGAGGAGTTTATTTGCAAGGAGCAACGCCACAAGTATTGTTAAATGAGAGTACGATTGAAATGACAGATACAGGTGCTTCTCAAGGAATGATTTTGGAAGGGACCGATGCTTTACTTTCTTTGAAAAAGAATAGTACCTTCACAGTTTCTGGTGGTGGAACAGGTACTACCGAAAATATTCAAGTTGGGAACAATAATGCGAGACCTAAGATAGACTTAGAAGGTGGTTCAAAATTAGGTGTAACCACTACCAGTGGAACAGGTGCAGGATCTGCTACAGCCAATAATGCCGTTCATCTCAGAGGAAATGAACCAGAACTAAATATAACAGATGGAGCGAGCATTTCAATTGATATTACTTCTGGCAATCGACGTGGAATAGTATTAACTGGAAATAATTCAACGACACTTGTTGATTCTAGTGATGTAAATTTAAAGCTAGAGGGTAGTGGCGTCGGTTATGCTGCAACAGGAACTACCAATAAATTAGCCATCTCAAAGAGCCAGTGGGAGGCGAACGGAGCCGCCGGACACAATATTCATATGGTCGGCAACAATAGTACAGTCTTACTTGATCACTCTGATGCTGTTTTTGAAGCAGCCAGCTCTGGTGGAAATATTTGGTTAGCAGGAGCAGATTCAGTACTTGCTATAGAAAATGGTGCCCGAGTAAATGCAACATCAGATAATGCGAACAGTATAGCCATACATGGCGCACGTGCATTATTACAAATGAGTGGGTCTGAATCAAAGATGGAGATTATTAGTAATGTTGCAGCAGCCGAATTAAACGCAGCCGTTTTTTTAGGTGCTCCGAGTACGGGTGGGGGTGCTACAAACTCTAATGCTGAAGTTAGATTGACAGAAGGCGCAAAATTGAACATCCATGCAAATCGTGCCTCGGCATTAAGTTTGCTCAGTGCCAATGGTCAATTTAACTTATTAGAGAAGTCAGAATTAAATTTAACAGCAGGCAATACTGATTCATCAGCTAATGGTGCAGTTGCTGTACTGCGATTTATACGTGTTGGAGGATATCAGTTTACGATAGATAATGCAAAAATGAATATAAGTAAATCTGGAGGCAGAACACCAGGTATTCGAATGAATGGTGGAAATAACCATATTGAAATCAAGAATAAAGGTCAATTTTTTATTTATAATCCTGGGAATGGTACACCTATAAATCAAGATACTTCATCTGGGTTAGCCAATCAAGGGGTACATTATCCTAATGGTGGAAATAATTCTTTTGTAGTCGATGGTTTAGGCTCAAATGTACAAATTATTGCCGATAACGGTGCAGCGATCGATATGGAAAGTCAGGTAGGAGCAATTGAAGCGCGTGATGGAGCCACTTTCATTGCTCAAGGAAGAACAGCTACAGACGCGGCAGGAATATTCAATGCTGGAAATTTAACTGTTGATTTTGATAATCCATTATTTATGGACTTTAGAAATACTCGCGTTGGTGGGGGAACATATTTAACGTTAGTGGTGCATCGACACTAACTGCAACAAATAGTGATTTATCTGTTTGGCGAAAAGGCGCTGATTTGAATGGTGACCCCAATTTAGACTTCCGAAGCATGGATTATTCGTTTACTGGAACAAATTTTAATACGTTAAGAGAGACAAGCGACCCCACACAGCTAAATACGGAAGTGTTTGGAACTCTAGGTTTAACAGCATACAGTCGATTGAGTAGTAATAATGGTCGTTGGGCGATAGCAGATGAACTCAGAGTCCCAACCAATGCCGATACGAAAATTCATGGGCGAGTGAGCCTTCCAGTGGGATTAGATGATAGTCGACCAGCTTGGGATGATGAAGCCGTGGTTACCATAGAAGTAGAATCACCTGCAAGAGAGAAAAAAGAGTATAAGGCAAAAACGGTAGGACACTCAGATGAATCACCAGGGATTAGTATCTACAATGAAGAACCTCGTGGTGGACTGTTTGAAGTACAGCTGGATGAACCATTAGAAGCAGGTTCAAAAGTTCGAATCAGCAAGGTTGAGTTGAGTAGTGGGGAATTGACGACTGGATTTGACCATCAAATCTTGACAGAAACAGTAGAAGTCTTTCCAATTGTTCCACCGAAACCAGCAACATTTGCTTCTTCGATCATTTCAAGAAATAGTCAAAAGATTGAAGGAGTTTCCGAGAATCCTGATGTATCGGTGACAGCTACTCATAATGGACAAAAAATCGACACAGAAAATGTCGAGGTGGATGAAAATGGGAAATTTAGCATTGACCTTAGTACCATTCAGTTAGCAGAAGACGATGAAATCCAAGTGTTTTTAAGAGACAAGAACGGTTCCGCAAAAGCAGCTGGAATTGTAAATCCGCCACTGACAAATGATGAACAAGGGAATATCAATCCAGCACAACCATTAGATTTCCATGATGTGACTTTTGCTGAGGCAACTATTTTAACTGTTGGAAATTTTGATCCTGTTGCGCCAGTCGACCCATTAGACCCTGAAAATGAAGTTCTTCCGGAAAATCAACCAGAACTTCCAGAAGAACAAGGAGCATTAAGTATCGATTTTATTTCTCGCTTCAATTTTGGGAAACAGAATATCTCAGTGAAGGATAAAACCTACTATGCCCAACCCCAACGTTTACTGAACGAAGATGGCACGGTCAATGAAATACAAGAACGACCAAACTTTATCCAAATCAGTGATCGTCGACCGGACAATGAGCGAAGTGGTTGGCAATTATCGGTTACCCAGAATGGACAATTCAGTAATCAAAATGGTCATGAATTGATTGGTTCTGAGATCCAGTTACTCAATCAAGAACTAGTGACAGCTCAAGGCGGAACAGCGCCTGCGCTAAAAGAAGAAACTGGCCAAAAAATCATACCAAATACTAAAAGAATCTTATTACAAGCAGATGAAAAATCTGGAACAGGAACCTGGATCTATCGTTTTGGGAATGCAGAGACAGCAGATAAAAGTGTTGGTTTGTATGTACCGAAAGGAACGAATCCAGAAGCCAAAGAATATTCAACGACACTTACTTGGGAATTGAGTAGTGTTCCAGAAAATCAATAAAAAAAGAGTTGTGATAGCCAGATACAGCTCCAAAAAATAAGTCAGAAACCCCCAAGATTTTCGGGATTTCTGGCTTATTTTTGCTAACATTCTTTTTTTAAATACATTTACTCAGTTTTAGAGAGTATGAAATGACGAATAGTATTTCACTTCTTTCATCTTCTTAACACTGAGGGAAAAAAGTATTTTTCTATAGTAGAAAACTTTCTGTAAAAAAGTGCGAAGAAAACGAGAGATTTCTTTACACTAGAGTAACTATAACGTATATAATCTATATAAGGTGTGTTGTCACCATTAACGTTGATTGGCACAGAAAAAAGAAGCAACAAAAAAAACGAAGCGAGCGAATATGGAGATAAATATGATAAAGAATAAATTGCAACAATACAAAATATTATTGATATTATTGATTCTTGTAGCTGTTTCGCTGATTATTTTTTTGAATCAAATCATTTATGCGTGGCTGATCGTGGAAATTTTTGCCTTTCTTCTTTGTGGCTATTTAGTGATTTTTGATCAAAGAGAAGCAACCTCTAAAATTGCTTGGATCTTAGCGTTATTATTTTTACCGGTCGTCGGGATCATGCTGTACTATCTGATTGGTCGTGAGCCACGATTACGCAAGTTATCGAAACAGCAACTAGACAATGAACGAAACATACAAGAGACGGTGTCCAAAATTCTTCAGGAACATTCAGAAATCATCCATGCCAAGCACGATCTTTCCAATGAGATTTTCCATCTTTCCGCAAAGTATCCAACAAAAGATAATCAATTGTCATTGTTAAAAGAAGGAGCGGATGCTTTTGCTTCATTGTTGCACGATATCAAACAGGCAATACATCATGTCCATGTTTTCTTCTATATTATAAAAGGGGATGAAACTGGCGAAGAACTAGTTGCTGCTTTGATCGAAAAAGCACAACAGGGAATCAAAGTACGTTTTATGTATGACAGTGTCGGATCAATTGCTTTCCCGAATCGATTATTAGATACGATGCGAGAAAATGGTGTAGAAGTACGAACCTATGATCTCTTGAACTCACCGTGGCTGAGTAACAAAGCCAATTGGCGTAATCATCGGAAAATCGTGGTGATCGATGGGGAAATTGCGCACACTGGTGGTATGAACATCGGGAATGAGTATAGTGGGCGCGGAAAAAAGTTTTCTTATTGGCGAGATACGAATGTTCGAATCGAAGGGCCTTCTGTACTCGAGTTGCAGGAATGTTTCATTTATGATTGGTTATTTCTCGATGAAGGGACAGAAACGATTACTTATTTTATCAATCAGCAAGATCTGTATTTTCCATTACAAACGGAACAACCAAAAGGTTCAGAAATCGTACAGGTTGTTTACGGAGGGCCGTATGATCAAGAGAGGATCATCAAAGACTCTTTCAATGACTTGATTGGTAAAGCAGTTGATTCGATCAAGATTGCTATGCCTTATTTTATTCCAGATGAAGAAACACTTGGGGCGCTTAGACGAGCAGCTCGATGTGGGATCAAAGTGCAATTGATCATACCAGGAAAAGGCGATCGCGGGATTTCATTTCATGGGACGAACTCGTTTATTGATGGGTTGTTATCGGCAGGAGTTGAAGTGTCGATCTACGATACAACTGCATTTATCCATTGTAAATATATGATCGTTGATGATGTGGTCGCAACGATTGGATCGACTAATTTTGATATTCGTAGTTTTTATCTCAATCATGAACTATCAATGTTCATTTATGGTCCATCAAAAACGATCGATGAATTGAACG
Organism: Enterococcus mundtii; assembly: GCF_003957375.1. Taxonomy (GTDB): domain Bacteria; phylum Bacillota; class Bacilli; order Lactobacillales; family Enterococcaceae; genus Enterococcus_B; species Enterococcus_B spodopteracolus. Next base: position 524,267 of record NZ_CP025473.1, read on the forward strand.
TCCATTTTACAGAAGATTTAGCCCACGCCGAAAAGGTCAAAAAAGACGAATGGCAACGGCGAAGTGCATGGACGAAAATCAAAGAGAAAATCAGTGGCTTGTTTGTGCCGATACTTTAATAGAAGCAACGGAATCAGCGCCTAAGAACGTGCCATTAATTTAAGACAGAATAGACAAAGCGTTTCTTACGTGTTTGTTTCTTCTGTTTTTTCTTTTATCCTTTCTTAGTGTTTTATAACAATACAATGCGCAATGAAATAAGTTTTTTTAGAGATATGCTACTATAGAGATAGATGTAAAGTGTTTTTTTACAGTTGGATCATACGAATTTACATCTGTGGAAATGAGCTTTAAGACTTAGAAAGTAAGAGGTGATTTTGTGAAAAACAAACAGAAATCAGTCATTGTTCTGGGAGGTGGACTTGGTGGTTTGTCTGCTGCAGTTTCCTTAGCCCAAGAAGGATTCGACGTATCGCTATATGAAAAGAACGATCATTTAGGGGGAAATTGAACCGTTTAGAAGCAAATGGATTTGGCTTTGATCTAGGTCCATCGATTTTAACGATGCCCCAAATTTTTGAAAAACTGTTTCTCACGAGTGGCAAACAGATGGCAGATTACATTCCGATCGAACGATTAGATTTGCAGTGGCGTTCTTTTTTTCCTGATCACACAACGATTGATCTATACAGTGATTTAACGAAAATGGCTCAAGAAAATCCTTTGCTGACTGTAAAAGACATGAGGGAGTATCAAGATTTTTTAGACTATGCGAAGGAAATCTATGCGGCCACAGAAGTCGGTTATTTTGACAAAGGGCTTGATTCGACCATGGAGATTTTAAAAGAACATGGTGTGATCAAAGCGTTGAAAGGATTTGATTATTTTTCTTCGATGCATGATGGGATCGCTAAACGTGTGAGTCATCCTAAAATGCAGGAGATGCTCGGTTATTTTAGTAAGTATGTTGGTTCGTCTCCTTATGATGCACCTGCTGTTTTGAATATGATGATCTATATGCAACATGCGCAAGGGGTTTGGTATGTACCAGGTGGGATGCACAAGATTGCGGAAGGAATCGTGAAACTTGGGAAAGAGATTGGCGTGACATTCCATACCGGCATTTATGTTGAAAAATTAAATGTAGAGGATGATCAGATCCGTTCGGCACGACTAGCAGATGGGACGGTGATCGAAGCAGATTATTTTGTTTCGAATATGGAAGTCATCCCGGCTTATGAACAGTTATTAGATGAAAAACCAGCGTTTACTGAGAAGTTAGAAAAGAAATTTGAACCAGCAAGTTCAGGGTTTGTCTTGCATTTAGGTGTTAATAAAGAATATCCGCAATTAGCCCATCATAATTTTTTCTTTTCAAATGCAGAGAAAGAAAATTTTGATCAAAACTTCCATCAGCACCAGTTGCCAGAAGACCCAACGATCTATTTGGTGAATGTGAATAAGACTGATCCTTCCCAAACGATCGAAGGGCATGAGAATATCAAGATTTTACCTCATATCCCTTATCTACAAGATCAACCATTTACAGAAGCAGAATATGATGCTTTTCGTGAACGTATTTTGATCAAATTGGAAACGATGGGGCTAACGGATTTGAGAAAACATATTGTCTATGAAAATCGTTGGACCCCGGAAGATATCCAAAAAAATTATTTATCACATCGTGGAGCAATCTATGGGACTGTATCTGATCGCAAGAAAAATCATGGATTCAAACATGCAAAACATAGTGAGTGCTATGACAACTTATACTTTGTAGGTGGGACAGTCAATCCAGGTGCAGGTATGCCCATGGTCACTTTGAGTGGGCAACAAGTGAGTGACAAGATTGCCCAAAGAGAAGCAGATGTATAGGAAGGAAGGCTTATTTTGGTACTAATAATGATCGTCCTTTTTGTCGCTTGGCTTTCAGGTTGGTGTATCTTTTATCGACTGCCATTCATCACAAACCTAACCTCTGCAAAACGTTTTGATACAAATGTTTCAATCATTATTCCTGTACGTAACGAAGCAAATACGCTCCCAAAATTACTACAATCGATCCAAAGGCAAACGATCCAACCACGAGAAATCATCGTCGTGGACGATGCTTCCACTGACGATACAGCAAAAATCGCCAAGAACTTAGATGCAATAGTTTACTCAAATGATCGTGAGCAGCATGGCAAGGCGGCTGCCTGTTGGTTAGGTGCAACAAAGGCCCAAAGTGAGCATTTCATATTTTTAGACGCAGATACCTTTTTTCAGACAGACAATAGTTTGGAAAGACTATTGAAGGAATACGAAAAAAGAGGGAATAGTGGCTTGCTGTCGCTTCAACCGTTTCATCAAACTGTTCGCTTTTATGAACAGTTCTCGTTTGTTTTCAATGTGGTCATTCTAGTAGGGTTGAATACTTTTTCTGTGCTGGGTGAAAAATTAAAAGCAGCGGGGGCGTTTGGGCCGTGTATCTTATGCTCGAAAACCGATTATTTCCAAGTCGATGGGCATAAAGATATGCCTCGTGGGATCTTAGATGATATGGCTTTAGCCAAACGTTTTCAAAAGGCAGGATTTCCCATCCATTTATATGGTGGGAAAGAGTTGATTGCTTTTCGCATGTATCCTGAAGGTTTCAAGCAATTGATCCAAGGGTGGACAAAGGATTTTGCCACAGCTTCTAGAGCAACCAATCCCTTTATTTTGTTAGGAGTCATCCTCTGGATAAGTGGTGGAGTTGGCTCAGTGTTGGCTTTTGGTATGGAACAATGGCCGCTCGCACTGGTCATTTATTGCCTGTATGTGCTCCAATGTATTGTATTTGCCAAACGTGTAGGAAATTTCAAGCCGCTTTTCTTGTTCGTTTTTCCGTTCTTTTTTATCTTCTTTCTTTTCTTGTTTTTGTGGTCGTTGATCCAAACCTATCTTTTGAAATCAGTGACTTGGAAAGGAAGAAAAATCAAACTTTAGGAGGTTTTTATGCCACTGATCCATTTGACCACTGGAGTATTAGTGATGCTCGACATTCTTGCCTGGTTTATTTTTCATTTGGGTATATCCTTTGGTGTACGTCAAATTTCTGACTCTTTTTTTGAAAGAAAGCGTCGTTGGTTTCGTTCTTTTTCTTTTGAAAAGCAAGGAGTTATTTGGGAGAAAAAATTTCAGATCAAAAAATGGAAAGACAAGCTGCCAGATGGTACTGTGATTGCCAAGAGTGGATTCGATAAATCAAGACTTGGTAAGACTGATTCTGCCGCACTGAAAAAATTCATCATTGAAACACAAAGAGCAGAGCTGACACATTGGCTATTGATCGCGCCAGCGTTCCTTTTCTTTTTGTGGAATCCCAAATGGGCGGGGTGGGTCATGGTTTTTTATGCGCTTTTTGTCAATATCCCATTTATTATGATCCAACGCTATAATCGGCCACGATTGGAACGAGCGTTCATTAGAAAAATGAGGAATAAGTAGCTTCTTAAAACGGATTTATGTTTCTTTTATGTTGTTTATATGTTGTCTTGGTGTTAATTATAAGTTGAAAAACAGCAGAGGTGATGACATGGAAACGACAAAAAAGAAACCAATCCATATCTCAATTGATGAGGATTTGAAAAAGGATGCTGAGCAATTATTTGCTGAGTTGGGTATGAATATGACAACCGCAATTACAGTTTTTTTAAAACAGTCTGTAACTAAACTGGCACTTCCTTTTAAAATTGAAAGGGGAAATCCGGCTACTTTGCAAGCGAGAAAAGATGCTGGAGATGGTAATATTCATGGTGGATTCAGCTCTGCTGATGGTTGCTGGAGGACTTTTTATACTTCACAATTCAAGCGAGACTATAAAAAAGCGAAAAAGCAGGGAAAAGATTTAGCAAAACTAAGAAAGATGCTATCTCTTTTGCAAAGGCAACATAAATGACCCGAACTGTATCGTGATCATTATTTGACCGATAGTTATGTGGGATTTAGAGAATGGTATATCAGTCCTGATTAGCTATTAGTATATAAGCTTGATAATGATCAATTAATCTTGATACTTGCTAGGCTGGGATCTCACAGTGAATTTTTTTAAAGAAGTTGTGAAATAAATGGACAACTCAGAAAAATAAACGAGAAAACCCAAAACTTGTTTTTAAAGTGTTTGGATTCTCTCGTTTATTTTTTTCTAGAAGCTATTAGAGAAATGGTGTAATCGTTTTTTAGGAAGAACAATCAAACTTTAGGAGCATTTTATGCCACTAATCCATTTGACCACTGGAGTATTAGTGATGCTTGACATTCTTGCCTGGTTTATTTTCCACTGGGGTATATCCCTTGGTGTACGCCAAATCGCTGACTTTTTTTTTTGAACGATATTATCGTTCGTTTCGTTCCTTTTGAAAAGTGAAGAGTTATTTGGGGAAAAATTTCGGATAAAAAAATGGAAAGATAAGCTGCCAGTTGGTACTGTGATTACTAAAAACGAATAAATGGCTTTCTAGAAGTGAACACTACATAAATAAGCACCAAAATCCATTGATGAATAATTGTGGGGTTTTGGTGCTTTTTATCGGAGCTTAATACTTTTATCAGAATTTCACAAACCTGTCTTTTGTGCAAAGTTAGTGATTCAAAATGTAGGAATGCTCAAAATAAAGTGGATCTTTTTGAAACTTTTCTTAGAAAACGATCGTCTAATTAAGTATAAAAAAAGAAAGTGGAGTGAGCGTATGAAACATGAAAAAAACTATTCATTTTTAACGATAGAACTAATTTTCCTAGTCTTATTGTTCCTGTTTACCAGCCTTTTTTTATGGATGTATTCAATGGATACATTTTCGATCCGAGAAGAAAAGCCACAGGAGATAGGGACAAGCGAGTCGACTAGAACGAAAGATACACAACTACGTAAGGAAGCAAACAAGGATTTTATGCGAGAACTGGGTGAAATTTATTATTTGAGATAGGGAGGGATCTAATATTTTTAATCGGATAGCAAAAAAGCAGCGAGTCAGACATTATGAATCTCAGTTAGAACAGCTGATTGAGACACAATATCAAAAAATGTATCGAATCGCTTATAGTTATACACACTGTTCGGAAGATGCACTAGATGTTATCCAAGATAGCTTTCAAAAAGCGCTGATGGATTTCTCAAAGGTAAAGAAGATCGATCATTTTCAAGCTTGGTTTTATAAAATCCTAGTCCGCACAGCAATTGATTATTGGCGCAAGAATAAACGAATGCCTTTGAATTTTGAATTGGAAGACTGTCCAGGACTTGAATTCATCGATTTTCAAAATGATGTTTCTTACATGGAATTACGAGAATTATTGAGCCAAACACCTAGCCCAGAACGCGAGATCATTATCTTGAAATTTTTTGAAGGATTTACATTGAAAGAAATTGCTCAGATTTTAAATTTAAATGAGAATACAGTGAAAACAAAAATGTATCGCTCACTAGATAATTACAAAGAAATTTTAAAATAAAGGAGAGTGGATAGCGAAATGGGAGGAACAAAGAAAAAAATAAGTATGATGAATCAGGCGTATCAAGCGGGGGAAATTCCTGAACAGCTAGAAGATGAGCTATTCAAGCGTTTTACGATTGCCAAGAAAAAAGTGAAGGTGAAACGACAAGTAAAACATGCTGGCCATATCGGTTTGGGGATCGTCTGCTCTGTAGTTATTTTGTTCGCAGGTGTTCAAAATAGAGACTTTCGCGTATGGGCGACAGAAATCCCTGTTCTAGGAGAATTGGTTTCGATCATTACTGGGAAAACCTATTCATTCCAAGAAGAGGAATCGGGTATCAGGATTGCTGTTCCAAAAATAATTGGAAAAGAAGAAATCCATGACCAGTTGAATCGAAAATATCTCGCAGAGGGACAACGAGCTTATGAGGAAGGAGTGAAAGAAATCAAGAAAAATGGGCAACAGATTGATACAACAGGTGGATATCGCATATTGGTCAATGATGAGCGATTTTTAGTGATTGATCGTTCAATCGAACAGACAATTGCGAGTACGCAAACGAACAATCAATTTGACACGTTAGATAAACAAAATGAGGTACTTGTGTCTTTGCCTTTATTATTTAAAAATGATGATTATCTCATTGCTCTTTCAAAGGAAATTGAAGAACAGATGAAAAATCGTATGGAAAAAGATCCAGAATCAACTTATTTTGCTCTAGAGGATAATGGCTCATTTTTATTAAAAAAAGATCCTAGTTTTTATATCAATAAAGAACACCAGCTGGTTATCTTCTTTGATAAATACGAGGTAGCACCTGGTGCTATGGGGACACAAGAATTCGTTATTGATAAAAATAAAATCCAATCTTTATTGGCTGACCCAAACTATTTGAATTAAAGCTTTCAAACTTTACAAATAGAATCGTTCTTTGCTGAGAATAATAGCATCAACCGGTAGAATCTTTTGTACATGTTTACCGGTTGACGCTTTTTAGGTTGAGAGAAATAGCATTCAATAATGGCCGAAAAATCCAATGCTTATCTGAATTATTCAACCGCTTGCTTGACGATTTCTTGCCAAAAATGAAAATATTCCTCTTCTAAATCGATCGAATCAAGTTCATCCCAAGCAATAAAGCCCTCGTTTACATAAAAGCCATCTTCTGTCATCTTTTTTTGAATCGTTCCTCTATAGTTTTCTCCCTTTTTTGTTTGGATCGTAATTTCTTGTTTGGCAATATAGGCAGTGATTATGACAGTTTCGAAATGATTCTTTATCATTGTCATCGGTAGCGCCTCCCTTTTAGTCATTTTCCTCTTCAAAATATTGATAAAATTCATCTTTGATCAATTGCAGTTCAGCTTGTTGCTTTGGCTTGTTCCAATCGATTGATCGTGAAATTTGTTCGTCATATGTCTTGTTGGTACTAAACTCAAACCATTTTATTTCTTGTTTCAAACCAACGTGACGAATGTTCTCCCAGAGAATCTGGTGCTGGTCAATCGTCAGATATTCTTCATCACATTCGCCTAAGAAAACACCCTCGATATTTTCTCTATATCGACCAAATTCATCTTTTGTGTTTAATTGGATGGTCACTTTTTGTCGGTAGAGAAAAGACTGTAATAGTACTTGGTCGATTTCCTCTCTCGTCATTTGCGATTGGGGAGGGAGGTCTTTTAAGGCGGCTGCTGCATTTTCTTCGATCCCTTTAACTAGCTCATCCATGGCAAAAGCGGTTCCCCACTTCAAGCCAAAGGGGCGATCGCGGTATTCATTGTAATCGAGAAATTCTTTTTTCGTGCGTCGCATGTCCTTCACCTTCAATACCAGCCATTCCGCCAGCATGACCGCCTACAAGCGAACTGCGGGCGATTGCTCGACCACCTTCCAGTAAACTATGTGCATGGACGATTGCTTTGAATCCATACTTTTGTCGAATCTTATCCACGACAAAGTCAATCTTTGCCGCATTGACTTGCTCGTTAGGATCATCGAATAGATTCAATTGCAAGCCAGTCGCATAAACTAAGCGAGAACAGTTGACGCCGATACTTCGGATATCTTGCCGTTGATAATGTCGATCAAAAATCATCAATAGTGCTTCTGCTAAGACATGACTGGCATTGGCCGGTTCGATTTTCATCTGTTGGTGAAACCCAGTTTTTCCTGAAATATCTGTGTAGCCCAAAGAAAAACCGACCCACAGACTAACTACTTGTGCTTTTGCTTCTTCTCGACGTAAGCGTGTGCCTACTTGATCCGCCATTTCCTTGATCACGATTTCAATCTCTTCTCGACGGGTATAGTCCTTATTGAGGATTTGACTATTTCCGATGCTTTTTGATTTAGGGGTGTAGACTTCACCAAGAAAGCTTCGATCGATTCCCCAGGCATGGGCATAAAGTTGTGTACCAATTACCCCCATTGCACTTTTTAAACGATAGTAATCCGCATGTGCAAGCTCATAGATGCTATGGATGTTCATTTTATTTAAACGAATCGCTGTTTTTCGACCGATCCCCCAAAAATCTGTCAGCTGAGGAATCCGCCAAAGTTTTTCAGGGACGTCTTCATAACGCCATTCGGCGATCATGTCTCGGGTATCCTTCGCTTCATTATCCAGAGCTAATTTTGCCAATAGTGGATTATCACCGATACCGATCGTGGCATAGATCCCTGTCTGATCATAAACGTCTTGACGAATCTTTTTTGCAAGTGTCCGCGCATCAGGAGCATCGAACAAATTCAAACTATTTGTGATATCCAAAAAACTTTCGTCGACCGAATAGACATGATGATTACTCTCGTCTGCATAGGTTTTATAAATCGCATTGATTTCTTTGTTCTTCTCCATATAATAAGCCATTCGTGGTGGGGCAATATATAAATCACTGGGATAAGGAAAGGGCAAATCACGCGCACGACTGATATTCGTGATCCCGTAGGCTTTTTTTGCAGCTGGACTAGAGGCAAGGATCAGCCCGCTACCACGTTCTTCCCATGAATTTCCGGGGTACGACATAACAACTAGTTTGGTTGTTAAAGGGTCTAATCTAAGTGAGACACATTCAACAGAAGCATAAAATGACTTACAATCAATACATAAAATATCTCTAGAAGGTTCTTTATGATAGTCAAATACAGGATTTTGATTTTTAAACATAACAGTCACCTCTTCTACATGATTAGAACACATGTTCGTATTTTTTGTCAACGAAAAAATCAATAGGAACTTTAAAAAAAACATCGCTCTTCTAAAGGATCATTAGCATAAAAAGAAAAAGATTTGAAAAAGTAGTTGACTTATTTCAGAAAGAAATCTATACTTAAACCAATCTTAAATCAGTTTGGAGCGATTTCTTATGAAAATCACATTGAATTCACAACTGAATACGTATTACTTTAGCTATTTTAGATAGGTTTGTATTCATGACATTCATGGGTGCAAACACAACGTTTGTATCTATGATGGCTAAGGATGTTTGAGATGACTTGTCCGCCACATAGATGAAAATCTATAGTGGCTTTTTTGTTAGAATTGGTGAAGGCCCACTGTAGATTTGTCTACGGCGGGCTTTTTTTATACCTAACGAAAGGAGAACCACAGTAGTTCATTTTCCAACGAGTTATTTTAAGTAAACAACGAACGATTTCCCATTGTCGATCAAGTGTTCAAACAGAGATAAAAAAATAAAAATAAAAAAGGATGTTATCTTATGATTTTGATTATTAAACCAGGAATTGAAGTAAACCAACTAGAACCAGTACTTTCACGTATCAAGGAAGAGGGCTTGGATGTCCAGATCAACTACGGCAAAGATCGTCTTGTTTTAGGATTGATCGGTGATCCAAAAATTATCCAAGGTGTACCATTTGAAAGATACGACACGGTGGAGCGTGCAGTAAAAATCTCTAATACGTACAAACTGACTTCTCGAGAATTTCATCCGCAAGATACAGTCGTTGATGTGGATGGCCTGAAAATCGGTGATGGTAGTTTTGTGACGATGGCTGGTCCTTGTTCAGTAGAAGGCGAAGAACAAATCATGGAAACTGCTCGTATGGCAAAAGCTGGTGGAGCAACGGTCCTACGTGGAGGAGCCTACAAACCTAGAACATCACCATACGCTTTCCAAGGATTAGGAGAAGAAGGACTGAAAATGATGCGTAAAGCAGCGGATCATTACGGCTTAAAAGTCATTACCGAAGTCATGGATGAAGCCCATATCGATGTCGTTTGCGAATACACAGATATCATTCAGATCGGCGCCAGAAATATGCAAAACTTTCGTCTATTAGAAGCTGTTGGGAAAACAGGAAAACCAATTGGCTTGAAACGCGGGATTTCAGGAACGATCGAAGAATGGTTAAACGCGGCGGAATACATTGCGGTACAAAACAATCCAAACATCATCTTTATCGAACGTGGTATTCGTACTTACGAAACAGCGACACGCAATACCTTCGATCTAAGTGCTGTACCGATCATTAAAAAATTAAGTCATTTCCCGATCATCGTTGATCCAAGTCATGGTACAGGGGTTTGGGATCTCGTATCACCAATGGCAAGAGCCGGTGTTGCTAGTGGCGCAGATGGGATGATCGTAGAGATCCACCCTGATCCAATCCACGCATGGTCAGATGGACAGCAATCATTGAATGAAAAGAACTACCTACGAATGATGGAAGAAGTCGAGATTTTAGTTGAAGCAATGAATAAAATCAAAGCCTTATAGAAAAGAGGAGCGTCATGTTAGAAGTTGTCTTACCAGAAAAAAGCTATGAGATCATCATTGAACGAAATGCTCTCGATCATGTGTCTGAGTGGATTGAAGGAATCTGGAAAAATAAAAAAATCGCGATTATCAGTGATACGAATGTTTTTCCGATATACGGCGAAAAAATTTGTCAACAGTTGCGGGCAAGCTACGAAGTCGTCCATTATGTTGTTCCAGCTGGGGAGAGTAGCAAATCACTCGACATGGCAGCTAACCTCTATGCGTTTTTAGCAGAAGAACAATTTACGCGTAGTGATGCGGTGATCGCACTTGGAGGGGGAGTGATTGGCGATTTAGCCAGCTTCGTTGCTTCCACCTATATGCGAGGGATTTCATTTGTCCAGATTCCGACTTCCCTACTGGCACAGGTCGATTCAAGCATTGGCGGAAAGACAGCAATCAATGCACCCATGGCGAAAAATATGATTGGGACATTTGCACAACCAGACGGGGTATTGATCGATCCAGAGACGTTAATGACGTTATCAGAGCGTAGAATCCAAGAAGGGATCGCTGAGATCATCAAGTGTGGGGCAATCAGTGATGAAACGCTATGGCAAGATTTGGCAAGCTTAACAGGAGTTGCTGACTTACTGGCTAATAGTGAAAAAATCATTGAAAAGGCGTTGCGTGTGAAGAAACAAGTTGTTGAAGAAGATCAATTCGATAACGGGAATCGTTTGTTACTGAACTTTGGCCATACGATCGGACATGCCATCGAAAATACTGCTGGTTACGGTCAGATCAGTCATGGCGAGGCCGTAGCGATCGGTATGGTGCAAATCACCAAACAAGCCGAAAAGCTGGGACAATCACCAGTGGGTATCACTGCGCAATTGATCCAAATGATCGAAAAGTATCAGTTACCGATCAAGTACCAACCGTGGGAGGAGCAATCCCTTTATGATGCGATCACCCATGATAAAAAGGCACGTGGAAAGACATTGAAAATCATTTTATTAGATACGATCGGACAAGCAAGAATCCAAGAAATCCCGCTTGAATCCGTGAAAGATTATTTAGAGGAGGGCAACTAAATGCGTTTTTTAACAGCAGGAGAATCTCATGGTCCACAGTTAACTGCCATTATTGAAGGTATCCCAGCAGGTTTAGAAGTTTCACTTGAAAAAATCAATGAAGATCTTGCGAGGCGACAAGGGGGGTACGGTCGTGGTGGCAGAATGAAGATTGAGAAAGATCGTGTCCAAATCACCTCAGGTATTCGACATGGTAAAACGCTTGGTTCGCCAATCACAATGATCGTGGAGAATAAAGACTGGAAGAATTGGCAGACGGTGATGTCAGTCGAGCCAATCGAAGAAAAACATGTCACACGTCGTCGAGTAGCAAAACCTCGTCCAGGACATGCGGATCTAGTTGGTGGAATGAAATACCAACATCAAGATCTTAGGAATGTGTTAGAACGGTCTTCAGCTAGAGAAACGACCATGCGTGTGGCAATCGGCTCTTTAGCAAAACAGATCCTAGCAGCACTAGATATTGAAATTGCCAGTCATGTAGCAGTTCTTGGAGGGGTCAAAGCAACGATTCCTGAAGTGCTACCTGTGGCGGTGATCAAGGAAAAAACAATGATCTCCGAAGTCAACATGGTCGATTTTGAGATTGAAGAACAAGTCAAAACATTGATCGATGAGACAAAAAAAGCAGGTGATACCTTAGGTGGTGTCGTCGAAGTCCGGGTTGAAAATGTACCGGCTGGTTTGGGTAGTTATGTCCAATGGGATAAAAAATTAGATGGAAAATTAGCACAAGCCATGCTGAGTATCAATGCCTTCAAAGGGGTAGAATTTGGGATCGGTTTTGATGCAGCGACTTTACCAGGTTCTAAAGTGATGGATGAAATCACCTGGGATCAAGAACAAGGCTACCGTCGGACAACCAATCATTTAGGTGGATTTGAAGGTGGGATGACAAATGGGGAACAAATCATCGTTCGTGGTGTGATGAAACCGATCCCTACACTTTACAAGCCGTTGATGAGTGTGGATATCGACACAAAAGAAGCCTATAAAGCAAGTGTCGAACGTTCAGACAGTACCGCTGTACCAGCAGCTTCTGTGGTAGCTGAACACGTCATTGCAACAGCACTTGCCGTGGAGATCCTTGAACATTTCCCAGCCGATAACATGAGTGAGCTGAAAAAATCTGTTGCCAGTCATCGGCAGATGATCCAAGACTTTTAGTGAGGAGATGGATATGAAGAAAAAGGTATTTGTCTTAGGTTTAGGTCTGATTGGCGCTTCGCTTTGCCGAGCCATCAAAGGATCGAATGTGACTCTTTATGGATGGGATCATTCAGCAGAAACAAGAAAAATTGCAGAAGAAGTCCAATTAGTGGATCATCTGGTGTCTGGGATCGAAGAAGCGAGTCAAATGGACGTCATTTTATTAGCGGTTCCTGTACAAGTTAGTTTGGACTATTTGCAACAATTAGCGACACTTCCGCTAAAGGAAACTGTATTGGTCAGTGATACTGGCAGTACGAAAGCAGCAATCATGACAGCGGCTAAGGAATTACCTTTTACTTTTATTGGTGGACACCCAATGGCAGGCTCGCATAAATCTGGAGTCAAAGCCGGCAATCCCAATTTGTTCGAGGAAGCTTATTATATATTGACCAATGATCATGAGAGTGATCGTGTAGCTGAACTGATGGAACTATTAGAACCGACTCGAGCAAAATTTGTGTTGATGGAAGCCAAAAATCATGACGAGATCGTTGGCGTATTAAGTCATTTGCCTCATATCGTGGCTGCTGGTTTAGTGCAAATCAGTGATGAACTCAATCAGAAACATCCAAGAGCATCCCAACTTGCAGCCGGAGGGTTTCGAGATATTACTCGTATTGCTTCATCTGATCCTAAAATGTGGACAGATATTTTATTGACAAATCAAGAAATCATGTTGTCCTTGTTAACAGAATGGCAATCCTCCATGGAATCATTGAAAACACAACTTGCGAAAAATGATGAAGATGCCATTTATCGATTTTTTGCACAAGCTAAGCAGACAAGGGATCAGTTGCCGAAAAAACGACAAGGAACGATTCCAGCGTTTTATGATCTATACGTTGATATTCCGGATATTTCCGGTGCAGTTGCTAAGGTAACAACGGCTTTGAGCCAAGCAGACATTTCAATCATCAATTTAAAAATACAAGAAACTAGAGAAGATATTTTCGGAGTCCTTGAACTGTCCTTCAAAAATCAAACCGATTTAGAAAAAGGACAAGCATTGATTCAAGCGGAAAATTTTCACTGTTGGATCAGGAGTTGAGACAATGAAATTACTTAACGCGACACATGGAATCAAAGGTGAGCTAACGGTTCCAGCAGATAAGTCGATTTCTCATCGCAGCATCATGTTTGGTGCAATCAGTCACGGAAAAACGACGATAACGAACTTTTTAAAAGCAGAAGATTGCTTGAGTACGATGTCCATATTTAGACAATTAGGTGTGAGAATAGAAGAGGAAGAGGAGGAAATCCATGTCTATGGTCATGGCATAGAGGGATTACAAACACCAACAGAACGTTTAGATGCAGGTAATTCTGGTACCACGATCCGTTTACTTTTAGGGATTTTAGCTGGAAGTAAGATTTCGGCAGAAGTGTCTGGAGATGACTCATTGAATCGTCGCCCGATGGGGAGAGTGATGAATCCTTTACGTGAAATGGGAGCGGATCTTAAAGAGATCGAACATCCAGATCTACCACCTTTACGAGTGACTGGTGGGCCTTTGAAACCAATCGAATATGAGATGCCAATTGCCAGTGCGCAAGTCAAATCAGCAATTTTATTCGCAGCACTGCAAGCAGATGGTGAGACAACGATCATCGAAAAAGAACGATCACGGAATCATACAGAAGAAATGATCAAACAATTTGGCGGAGAGATCAGAGTAGAAGATAAAGTGATCACACTTGCTGGCGGGCAACGGTTAGTTGGACAAAACGTGGCGGTACCTGGGGATATTTCGTCAGCAGCCTTTTATCTAGTCGCAGCAAGTATTTTGCCAAATAGTGAAGTGCTATTGAAACAAGTGGGGATCAACCCGACACGAACAGGGATTTTAGATGTGTTGAATGAAATGGGGGCTTCGATCCAAGAAATGCAGATCGATCAACAAAATCAAGCAGCTGACTTAATGGTGCGTTCTGCCAACTTGCAGGCGTGTACGATCGAAGGAGAAATCATTCCTCGCTTGATCGATGAATTACCGATTTTGGCATTAGCTGCAACACAAGCACAAGGCACGACGATCATTCGGGACGCGCAAGAATTGAAAGTGAAAGAAACCAACCGAATCGATGCGACAGCGGAAGAATTGTTAAAAATGGGCGCAAACATCGAAACAACAGATGATGGGTTGATCATTCATGGTCCGACACCTTTACATGGGGCAACTGTTGACAGTCATGGGGATCATCGCATTGGCATGATGTTACAGATTGCCGCGTTATTGACCGCTGAACCAGTTGAATTGAACCATCCAGAAGCAGTAAATATTTCTTATCCTGACTTCTTCACTGATCTAGCTGGTCTGATCAAGGAGAAAAACTAATGGCTGCAATTGTGCTGATTGGTTTTATGGGCGCCGGTAAAACAACAATCAGTCGCAAGCTTGCTATGCAGTTAAAGAAACCATTGATCGATATGGATACAAAACTAGTCGAGGAGTTTGGCTGTTCAATCAGTCAGTATTTTGAATTACATGGCGAAGCTGCCTTTCGACAGGAAGAAACGAAGCTATTGAAAACCTCGTTGCAAGAAGAAGGGATCATTGCGACAGGTGGGGGAGTTATCCTACAAGAAGAAAATCAACGACTGCTGACAGATCATCTGGTGGTTTACTTAAAAGCTGATCCTAATCTTCTGATTAAACGTATCCGGCAAGATCACAAACAAGCCCGTCCGTTGGCACTCGATAAAGATGATACAGAGTTAAAAGAATTATTTTTTTCGCGGAAAAAACACTATGAAAGATTAGCAGATCTTACGATAGAAACAACTGGTAAATCACCAGCAGAAGTTGTCTCAGAAATCATAAAGCAGGTGATGAATCGATGAAAATTGGTTATCTAGGCCCAAAAGGTTCCTTCACATATAGTGCAGTAAAGAATTATTTCAAAGAAGGCGATTGGTCTCCGTATCAAGCTTTAACACATTTGATTGATGCCCAGATCAACGATGCGATCGATTATGCGATGGTACCGATCGAAAATTCCATCGAAGGTTCTGTATTGCCCACATTAGACCATGTCTATGAAACCTTACCGATGATCCAAGGAGAAATCGTTTTACCAATCAAGCAACAATTGATGGTGCATCCTGAGCATCAACAGACGTGGCAAGAGGTAACAAAAATCTGTAGTCATCCGCAAGCGTTGGCACAATCGCAAGTATTTTTGAAACAACAGTTTCCTGATGTGGAAATCGAGCAAATGGGTTCGACTGCCCAAGGTGCCCAACAAGTTGCTGAGCATCCTGAACAAAAAATGGCGGCAATCGGACCTAAAGAAGCTGCGGAACAGTTTGGTTTGACCATCGTTCAGCAAGATATCCAATCGATCCGCAACAATGAAACCCGTTTTTGGCTACTAGGTTCCTCACCGATGTCATCTCAGTTACCAGTCAGTACTTACAAAGCAACGCTATTTGTAGACTTGCCAGAAAATCGCCCAGGTGCGTTATATCAAGTACTTGCGGTATTTGCAGAACAAAAACTTAATTTGACCAAAATTGAGTCTAGACCGCAAAAAACCTCGTTAGGTGAATACTTTTTTGTGATCGAAGTAGAGATTGAACAAGCAGATACAAAATTGAAGGAAGCAATCAAGCTACTGGAACAGCGAGCATTTCCGGTCCAATTGATTGGAGAATATCCAGTGTACCGTAGCCGTGAGGATAAAAAAGCGACATGCAGAAAGTAAATCAAAGCAGCTGAACCTAGATAGCTGCCTTGGTTTATTTTTTATTGAATAATTTTTCTATATTTGCTTTTACACGTATAGCACGTATTTTTCTTTTCTTCACGTGTTAGTGTAGCCATGTCAGGAGGTATTGTAACAATGCCAATGGCACAACAGGGAATGGTCAAACTCTTGATTTCCATAGGTGGGTTAAAAGTTAAAGGTGGAAAAGGTTCTCATATAAAAGTGAAACTACTAGGAGTAAATCGACTAATCATTGTTCCTTCCAAGCTACCTAAAGGGACAGAACATGCGACACTGAGGCAGGGTTAAAATAGCTCTGTTCCTCCTTCTTGAGAGAGAAAGAAAATCATGCTTGTTTCATATCCGGTATTATTCTATTTAGAAACAAGTGAAGACTATGCCTCGGGATTTTCTGTTTTCTTTCCAGATTTTCCGGAGATGTCTGGTACAAGCGGATCTGATATTCCTGAAGCGCTCGAAAATGCCTCTGATTACTTAGATATTTTTTTGGCGGCTGAGATAGCAGAAGACCGAACATTACCTAATCCATCTCTTATCAGTTCATTGTCACTTCTAGAAAATAATCCTATTAAAAGTGGTTCCGAGTTCACATTAGAATATGATGCTGAAAAATCATTTATTTCAATGGTCTCTGTAGATCTAACAGAATATTTAGGCTCAGAGGAACCTATAAAAAAGACGGTAATGATCCCAAAATGGGCAGATAAGTTAGGTGAAGAAATGCATCTAAGTTTTTCAAAGACATTGACCGAAGCCATTGTTCGTGAAAAACTAGGTGCTTAATTTTAAAAGAGAAAATATCATTTTTCTTTTAAATAAAATAAGTTATAAATCATAAACAGATGATTTGCACACTTTCCTGAAATCCTTTAGGCTAGAATCAAGCGATAAGAAAGGAAGAGGAAAAATGGCAAAAAAAATTGCAGCAATCGTAACTGATTTAGTCGAAGATATTGAGTTGACTTCACCAAAAGAAGCATTGGAAAATGCGGGGAATGAAGTGACAACGATTGGTTTTGAAGCAAACCAAACGATCAAAGGCAAAAAAGGTGGCGAGTTCACGATCGATCGCAGCATTGATGAAGTTTCTCCTGAAGATTTCGATGCGCTCTTGATCCCTGGAGGATTCTCACCGGATCAATTACGTAAGGATCAACGTTTTGTTGACTTCGTTACTTACTTCTTGAAAAATGACCAACCGTTATTTGCTATCTGCCATGGCCCACAATTGTTTATCCAAACAGGTCTAACAGAAGGCAGAACGATGACTGCTTACGACACGGTTCGTCCAGATGTGGCTTACGCTGGCGCCAATGTCAAAGATGAAGCAGTGGTGATCGATAATCAATTAGTTACTAGTCGTACACCAGATGACTTGCCTGAATTCAATAAAGCAATTGTTGAGATCTTAGGTTAAACGATTGACCACTTTGTAGCGTTGCAAGTCAAAATAGTGATACGAGGAATAAAAAAATTTAGAATGATTGGGACAGAAAGAATGCAGATACATTCTTTCTGTCTTTTTGTTGTGAAAAAGAAATCTGATCAACTTTCGCTATTCTTCGAGTGACTAAGTATTTTAGTTAATAATACAATGGGGGATCAACGCTAAGAAAATGAAGTGTAGTAGAAATGATATATATCGATACTAATAGTCCATTTCCGCCAGCTTTTTGATTAAACCTTTGAAGAATAGTATATTTTGCGTATAACCCTCTCGGAGGTGCCGCTGTTGATGCCAAAAAAAGAAAGAATTCACGTTTCTATCGAAAGTGAATTGAAAGTGAAAGCTGAAGATATTTTACAAGAATGAGGAATCACTCCTAGAACGGCAATTACTGTTTTTTATAAACAATAATTGAAAAGAAAGGTTTGCCTTTTGAAGTGAATTTGCCTGAATAAACAAAACAAGTAAGAAGAATGGTTAGGCTAGCAAAAAGTCACCTAATATCACTAGAATAGAAGACATCGAGACTTTAGAAGCTTGGTTAAATGTTGATGAATAAAGTCGTATCACTGTATGATGCCGGGATAAGAAATGAAGGAGAGTGTCAATAAAAGGATGATTATTTCATATTATGTATTTGAGCAAGTTGATGATGAAGAACTCTACGTTTTCAAATCCTTACATGAAGATTTGGCTACAAAAGAGTTTTATAGTCATACAAAGGGAAAGAAACTAGAAACAAATTTATATTTTTTGAGTCATTCGATTTTGCCTTTTCTTGAGAATTCCCAAGTTTTAAATTTATTGCGCACAGGAGATATAAAACGTTTACCAATCATTGAAATCGATAACCAAATTGTAAAAACTGGTAGTTACTTAAGCTTGACTGAATTGTCTGAAATAACTGGTATAGGAATATCTATGCAGAGAACCGATTATTTAATCTAGATTCAAAATCACGATTCAATAAAATATGCGCCTGAGACTGGTTGTTTGCCAAGCCCAGACGCATGTTTCTGTTTTTTAACTAAATTTTCGTCGTACCGCTTCCGATATGTGCTACATAAAATTCAGGCTCATATCCGACAACCTCTAAATGACGTGCATGGACATTTTCTTTAAAGGCAGGGATTTCCTCTTCTTTGACTAGAGCGATGGCACAGCCACCAAATCCTGCTCCTGTCATACGTGCGCCTAATACACCGGGTTGCGCTTGTGCAGCATCTACAAGTGTATCTAATTCGATACCTGTGACTTCGTAATCATGACGGAGTGAGTAATGAGAGTCATTCAATAATTGACCAAATGCTTTTAAGTTTCCTTGCTCTAATTCAGCTTTTGCTTTTAATGTTCGTTGATTTTCAGTGACTGCGTGACGTGCACGACGGATCAAGGTATCATCACCGATCAAGTCCGTATTCGCTTCGAAAGTCGCTTCATCTAATTCGCCTAAAGCGTTGATGTCTAGCTTCGTTTGTAGACGTTTCAAGGCTTCTTCACATTCATTGCGGCGTTCATTATACTTCGATTCTGCTAATTCACGTCGCTTATTCGTGTTCATGATAACCACAGCGTAGCCATCTAATTTAACTGGGACCATTTCATAGTGTAGTGTATTCGTATCTAGCAAGATGGCATGGTCGATCTCACCAAAACCAATCGCAAATTGATCCATGATCCCTGAGTTGACACCAATGAATTCATTCTCTACTTTTTTTCCAGTTTGAACGAGTGTCAAACGATCGATCGGTAAATCAAACAAATCTTCCAGAACAACTCCCACTAATAATTCTAACGAAGCACTGCTAGAAAGTCCGGCACCATTAGGGATCGTTCCTTCAATCACCAATTCAAAACCGCTTTCGATGGTATAGCCAGCTTCTTTTAGTTTCAAGATCATTCCTTTGACATAATTTGCCCAATTATCTTTTTTAGCAAATGTTAGGTCATCAAGCCTAAATTCAATGATACCGATTTCTTCGAAATTTGTTGAGTAGACCAATACCTTGTTGTCTTCTCGGCGAGCAGCAACTCCGTAAGTGCCGTAAGTGATCGATGCAGGAAAAACGTGTCCGCCGTTGTAGTCCGTGTGTTCACCGATCAAGTTGATTCGCCCAGGTGAAAAATAGTTTGTTGTTGGTTTTTCTCCAAATAATTCGTTGAATTTCGTTGTTAAATGTGCTGTTTTATTCATCTGTCTTGTTCCTCTCTTGCTTCAAGTTTGAATTCTGTAATCGTCTCAAATGGTGTTTTCGGTACCAAAGATATGTCGCCGAAAGAAGGGTAACGTTCTGCTCCTGGAGCGATTTGTGTTTCAAAAGTGATGCCGCCATGGTTCGCTAAATGTTGCCCGCGCATTTCAGGTGTATCTTCCCCAAAGTTGGCAGTGAAAATGACGATACTCGATGCATCCGTCCTGACACTGACTTTGATTGTTTCATCTGGACTTAAAAGAGAAGCGGCTGTTTTATCTAAGCCTGTTTCCTTTAAGAAGAACGGATGATCGATTCCATTAAATAATTCTTTTTGTGGAAAGTCACTGGTGAAAACGGTCGTTAGTTTTTTTGGTGTTTGAAAATCAAAAGGTGTTCCGGTCACTTCTATTTGTTCACCTGTCGGAATGCTGTCTGGTCGTAAAGCAGCAAAGACTTGACTGTTGACCCACAAAGTATGGTCATCGATTGGTTGCGTTACATCACCACTCAAGTTGAAATAAACATGATTGGTTGGGTTGAATAGTGTCAATTGATCACTGACCGCTTTCGTTGTTACACGCCAAATATTATCTTCTGTAAGGGTATAGCGAACTTCTACGGATAAATTCCCTGGAAAACCACGTTCTTTGTCGGGACTAGTCGTGGTAAAGATCACAGTGGCTTCTTGTTCGCCATCAATGATTTCGTATTGCCAGATTTTTTCTTCAAAACTTGGCGCACTACCATGTAAGGAGTGACCAGTTGCGGGATCGACAGGTAGTTGATACGTCTGGCCGTCGAGGGTGAATTTACCTGCATCGATCCGCCCAGCGGTTCGTCCGATCGTTGCTCCGATAAAGGCATCTTTTTCGAGATATTCTTCTGCTGAATCAAAACCTAGAATCAACTCTCTATCCATGAATGTCAAACTGACGATCCGTGCGCCTAAATCAGTAACAGCGAGGGTCGTACCCTGTTGATTGGTTAAAGTAATCAAATGTGCAGATTGTCCAAATGTTTTTTTAGTAATGTCCATTTAAGTAGTCCTTTCTTGGTGCTGGATTAGTAGTTGGTGTAGGCGCAGTTTACGCCTAATCAAATTAACTATACCATTAAATGAAGCGTTTACAATGAGATGGTTACTGTTTTTACCATTCAATCATATCAAAGAAGAGCACTTACTTGAATGTATTTCTGTGAGCAGTATTTAACTTTTTGTTGCATCTATAGTAGAATAAAGAAAATATGAAAGAGGGGTACGACAATGGAAAAAGCGATTTTTTTGAAAAAAGAACATCAATCCATCTCACAAGAATTATATTTTGATTTTTGCGGTTTTTCTAAAACATTGCCCTTTCATTCATTTGGACCAGCTATTCGCCAAGATTATATTTTGCATATCGTGATGGAAGGAAAAGGGGTCTATCGCGTAAAAAATCAGCAATATCAATTAAAAAAAGGTGATCTTTTTTTGATTAGACCGGGGGATTCTACTTTTTATTTGGCGGATGGTGAAGATCCTTGGGTCTACTGTTGGATTTCCTTCGGTGGGTCAGTAGCGGATAAAGTCATTCAACATTCTTTATTCAAAGATGATCAATACACGATGGTTTCTTCAGAAATTGCTAGATATGTGGAGATTATCTTAGCATGTATGAATTACTCGACAAAAAATCTAGTCGATGAGCTGCAATTAAATGCGTTGACGTATCAATTGCTCGCGCTTTTATTAGAAGATGGTGGCTATGTTCATTTAGGCGAACAAAAAAGTTATTCAGCACTCGCTGTTGATGCGGTACAGTATATCGAAGAACATTACAGCGAGCGTTTGACTGTTGAGGAGATCGCTAAAAAATTATCCGTTAACCGAAGTCATCTATCTCGTGTGTTCAAAAATCACATGGGGATCAGTATCAAAGAATATATGATCGGTGTTCGCATCAATCGGGCAGCATTTCTCTTATCTCTGACGGAAGAATCCGTTGAAGCAATCGCTTACCAAGTCGGCTTCAATAGTTTGGTCGTATTTAGCCGCATGTTCAAGAAATTCACTGGTGAGACGGCGACAAACTATCGTAGACGAATGAATAACGAAAAGATCAAAGGGGTTTCCGCAGAACAATTGAAAAATCAATTAGAAGAACAAGCCATCATTTCTTGGGCAACCTAAGACATAAAGGCATCTTCTACTGGGTTTTTCTAAGGATATGCTAGACTAGGAAACGGGAGGAAAAAGCTATGAAAACATTGATTATTGTCAGCCATCCGACAATTGACACATCGTTGAACCAACAGTTTTTTAAAGAAGCATCCAGCCAGCTATCGACTACTTGGCATCATCTAGAAGCTTGTTATCCAGATGGGGAAATTGACCTTCAAGCAGAGCTTGCTCTATTGAAAGAGCATGACCGGATCATCTTCCAATTTCCTTTCTATTGGTATAGCGCGCCAGCCCATTTGAAAATGTGGCAAGACCAAGTGTTAGAAGCGGCAACCGAAGTCTTATCGGGCAAAGAATTAGGAATCGTCTTAACAACCGGCGTGAGTGAAAAAGAATACCAAGCAGGTGGGAAAGAAGAGTATACGATCTCGGAGTATTTGCGTCCGTATCAACGAATTGCCCATAAATTCCAGATGACCTTTTTGCCTCCGTTTGTTTTAGCACAGTTCATGTACTTAACTCAAGAACAACGGTTTGAACGCTTGATCAGTTATCAGCAATATCTAACATTAGTCGAAAAACCTTCACTGATCAATCGGATCGATTGGTTTATCGAACGATTTGCGCAAAATGAACGCATCAAGGAAAAAGCACCGATGAAGCAGCAGATGATCGAAACGATGTTAGAAGAAGCCAAAGAAAACATTGAAGATCTGACATTTATACTACAAGAGATGAAAGGAAGGACCTTATAATGGATCAATGGTTGACAGAACAATTAGCCGAATTGAGTACGCAAGCGGATTATGAGGGCAAAGCCTTACTTCATGAAATGTCACGCTTATTTGTCGAAATCAATGAACGGATCGAGCAGTTGCAAGGAGAAATCGATGGAGAATCTTGGAATCATCAAAAATGGTGATTTTTCTTCAGTAATAACATAATAAAAAATGTTCATAACGCTTATTATTTGCTACAATGGAACTACAAGAAAGCTGGTAACGCTATTTTTTTTACAGAAATAACAGGTGGTGAATAAAATGAATGAAGAAAATGAACAGCGTGGCAATGTTCGATCAGCTCGAAGACAACAACAGAAACAAGCATCACGCATGCGTATGATGAAAATCGGTACCGCTGTTGCAGTAGTCTTACTACTGGTTGGTGCAGGTACTGGATTATATCTCCATAGTAGAAACAATGCTAGTGAAAACTCGGTAGCAAAGACGAGTGAAACGACGCAATCGTCCACAGCTTCAACTACTGCTTCATCTGAAACTGAAGCAACACAAGAAAGCAGCGAAGCAACAGAACCTTCAGGAGCTATTTCTGAACAACTACAAGCAGTCGTTGCAGATTATTCAAAGAAAATCGAAGATAAAACTCCAGTGTTGATCGAAGAATACCAAGCAGAGATCCAAAACAATCAAGACGGTGTCAATGGTCTTTCGGTCATTGCCAACCGAAAAGCAAGAGAACTTCAAGCCTTATCGGATGAAGGAATCAGTAAATTAAGAGGGATGTACCAAGATGCTTCCAACAAGGAGGATATCGACCTAGATACCATGATCAATCAGCTATCTGCAAGTTACACGGCGCAGGTCGCTCGGATCTCCGACATTTATCTGCGAACAAGTGCGGAACTTCAAGCAGCAACACCTAGTAGCGAATCTTCTTCGGAAGAGACGTCACCTTCGACGGAAGCGACACCAGAAACAACAGAATCGTCGGAATCACAAGCCAATCAGTACACGGCACAGTCCACAGAAGATACGAGCAATCAAGCCAATCAAGCAACTACAACCGTTGTACGTGAAGGCGAAGGTCCAAATCAAATTGCGCAACGGACTGGCGTGCCAGTTGAGACGATCTTGTCCTTGAATGGCATGACGATGGATGATTTCTTCTTTAACCCTGGTCAAGAATTACGTTTGAATTAGGAAGATCAAGAAGAACGATTCAATTTCAATCGATTAGATGAAGTCACAAAAATGGCTCTTTTTGCCAATTTTTGTGACCTTTTTGTTCTAAATACGTTTCGTTCTCTACTGGCTCGTCATGAGTGGGTTGTGATTGGTTGTTTTTTTGTTAAGATAAAGAAGTGAATGTCACCCGTAAAGGAGAAGATCATGAAAAAACGAGAATTCATCGTCCAAGATTTATTGAGTAAAATCTATCAAGAAGAATTTAAAGATGGAAAATTACCGAATCAACGAAAACTAGCGGAAATCTATCATGTTTCTCGCTTTACGATCCAACAAGCGATCAAAAATCTAGAAGAAATCGGTATTGTCCGTGTCGTTCAAGGATCAGGTATCTTTATCCATGAAAAATGGGTCAAAAATCCCTTGATCTTCAATTCTTTGACACGTACCCCTTATGATCGAATCCATTCAAAAATGATCGGTTTAAACCAAGCACCAGCAACGGCTGATGAGCAAAAAATCTTTCAACTTGATGAAGGCGCCGACGTTTGGACATTTGAACGTATTCGAATCGTTGATTATAAAATCGAGCAGTTAGAAATGTCAAAAATGCCGGTAGCAATGTTTCCCGACCTGTCCCAAGAAGTCATCGAGCATTCCATCCAAAGATATGTGGAACAAAAAGGCTATCGCATTTCTCACTATATCACGAGTTATGACCCAATCACGACTTCCAAAGAACAATCAAAAATATTGCTATGTAAACGCGGTACACCAGCCATGCAAATCACGAACCGAGCTATATTAGAAGATGGACAAGTCTATGAATACAGCAGTATCATTGCCATCGACTACTCAGTGACTTATATCCGCCCGTTTGACCGTGAGATCCATCGGTCGAGGATTGATTGAGGAGTTGAGTAGAAGTCAAAAGTTGTTAAAATATCAGTACTAGGAAAATCGTTAATCGAATTTAATGTTCTTCAAACTGGCGATAAACCTTTTGCTGCTATAACTAGAATGAATGGAACTTTCAACAGAGCGACAAATATAATTTACTTAAAGCCCTAGTTAACTTTGATTTGAAGTTACTATCAGAACAAGGTATGTGTATTAAAAAAGACTCGATTATCAATCACTCGTTGAGGAATATGTTCGGAAGAATAACCTTGATAATAAGATGTAGGATTTTGAATAGACAAATTAGAGTATATAATTTATTATACTTGCTATTTTCCATATAAACATTTCAATTATTGGAAATACTATTTTTATATTATTTTAGTTAAAACCAAAAAAAAGCTATCCTTACATGTTTCGTGTAAGGATAGCTTTTTTTGGATTACGGTGTCACGATCGTGCCGTCTGGTGTACGGCTTTGTGTCCATTCGTGTGGACGATAGACAACTGGAAATTCTGCCGCCTGTTTTTCATTGAATGTGACACCGATCCCACTTTGTTCGATTGGATAGAAAAAGCCTTTTTTTGGTGTAGGGATATTTCCGAAAAGTTGTTTCGTATGTTCCGGAACATCGATGTTTTCTTGGATCGCCGCATTGTGCAAGTGGATGTTCAAATGCGTATTCACTGCTAAGCCGATTGGTGTGATATCAGATGGCGTATGCCAAGCGATCCGTATCCCCATCGCTTCGCAAAAGTGTGCCAATTTCAAGGCAGGAGTAATCCCGCCGATTTGTGAGACATGGGCACGCATATAGTCGATTTGGCGATTGCGAACTAATTCTTTCCATTCCATTGGATTATTGAACAATTCCCCAGTAGCAATCGGGGTCGTTGATTGACTTCGCAATTGAGCCAACCATTCATTTTGGTTTGGCGGTAAAATATCTTCTAAAAAGAAAAGATTGTACTTTTCTGCTTTTTTTGCAAAACGGATCGCTTGGTTAGGATGCAAGCGTTCGTGAACATCATGTAACATTTGGAAACGATCACCATATTTGTTTTGGATATGTTCAAACATGGATAGCGTAGTGCCCATGTATTCTTCTTGATCGAAGTAAGAGCCTGCAAGTGGCTGTTCAGGTGTTGCTAAATTCGTTGGATTGCCCCCATAAAAACCTAATTGACAACGAATATAGCGATACCCTTGTGCGAGAAATGTTTCGATTTCACGATCGAGATCCTCTAGATTATCTGCGACAGCATGCGTATACGCAGGGATTGCTGTTCGAGCTTTTCCGCCGAATAACTGATACAATGGCATATCAGCGATTTTCCCTTTGATATCCCAGAGCGCCATATCGACACCTGAAATGGCATTATTTGTGATTGGCCCATTCCGCCAGTAAGAATTGACATTCATGACTTGCCAAAGGTCTTCAATTTGATTCGCATCCCGTCCAACCAGTAAAGGTTTTAAGTATTCTTCAACTACGGTTTGGACAGCCAAAGGACGAAATTGGAAAGTGCCGCAACCGAAGCCGGTCACGCCTTTATCTGTTTCAACTTTTACGACTAACAAGTTGTGACGATCTGGTTTGATTGCGTAACTTTTTATATTTGTAATGATCGTTGGTGTCATTTTATTCACTCCAATATACATAAATATGAATCATGTGCATCCTCATTGAAACATGGGGAAGAACATCCTGTCAATTTGGTCTAATAAAAACATCTAAACCAACTAAAAATCAGTCCAATTTTACTTTATTGTTTTTTGAAACATTGATATGCAAGCTTTTTTAATGTTTTTATACTAAAAAGGACTGGTTTTACAAGTAGCGTTCCACATGCTACTATTTGGGTGAAAGCGGAAACAAGAATCATTGTTTGATGAGAATAAGGGGGAGAACAAGTGAAGCATGAAGAAATAGCAAAACAAATCATACAACATGTGGGTGGAGCAAGTAATATCAACAACGCTTGGCATTGTATGACACGATTACGGTTTGATTTAAAAGATGAGAAAAAAGTGAATTATGCTGCATTAGAAAAAACACCTAAAGTGGTGGGGACAAAATATCAGAGCGAACAACTGCAAGTCGTGATCGGTACAGAAGTCGCTGACTATTTTGCGCCAATTGCGAAAGAATTAGGGTTAGATGAAACAAGTGAACGAAGTGAAGGAGAGAAAAAAGGAGTCGTATCCTTATTTATGGATACTGTTTCCGGTGTATTTGGTCCAATCGTACCAGCGATAGCTGGGGCAGGAATGATCAAGGGTTTGATGGCCGGTTTAGTGGCATTGAATGTCATTTCGAATCAGACGGATACGTATTTGATCATTGATATGATTGCGAGTGGCGTGTTTACTTTCTTGCCATTTTTCGTTGCTGCTTCTGCCGCTCGGATCTTCAAAACGAATCCATATTTAGCGATTGCGATTGCTGCAACGTTACAATTTCCCACCATGACGACAGCGGTTGCTGAAGGTTCGATCTCTGCTTTCCAACTGTTTGGTATCATTCCAGTTCCGGTCTTTAATTATGCAGGAACAGTTATCCCAATCATTTTTGCGGTATTGGCATTGAGTTATATTTATCGTTGGGTTGACAAAATATTGCCTCAAGTTTTAAGAACAGTGTTCACACCAACGATTTCATTATTTGTTGCTGGGTTAGTGACACTAACAGTGATTGGTCCGATCAGTATCCATTTGGGGAATCTGCTAGCAGAAGGCGTGGCATGGTTGTTCTCAATTTCACCAGTGTTAGCTGGTATCGTGGTCGGTGCGATCCGTCCAATTGCGATTTTTACTGGGTTACATCACGCAATGACTCCGATTGCCTTACAAAATTTTGCGAATCAAGGCTATGACATGTTGATGCCGATGATGTTTATGGCAAACATGGCGATCACTGGGGCGACAGCGGCTATTTATTTGAAAGTGAAATCAAAAGAAGAAAAATCATTGGTTCTATCTTCTGCTGTTTCTGGTCTATTAGGAATCACTGAACCTGCGCTTTTCGGGATCTTATCAAAATACAAGAGAGCGTTTATGGCAGCTACGATCGGTAGCTCGATCGCTTCAGCGTTTATCAGTTTCTTCGGTGTTCGGATCTACGGTTATATTTTATCAAGTATTTTTAGCTTACCCGCCTATATTGGTCAGTATTTTATGTTTGCGGTACTTGGGATAGTGATTGCCTTGGTTTCCTCTTTTGCGATTACTTATTTCTTAGTACCAAATGAACAAGCAGAAGATACGGAATACACGAACGAAGTGAATCTACACGCTGTGACTAAAGGGGAATATATTCCTTTAGAAGATGTGCCTGATGAAGTTTTTTCAACGAAAATGATGGGTGATGGTTTTGCAATCGAGTCAATCGATGGTGCCATCTTTGCACCGGTCAACGGAAAAGTCACTACGATTTTCCCTTCCAAACATGCGTTAGGAATCAAAACAAATAATGGCGTAGAAGTCTTAGTCCATATGGGGATCGACACTGTTAACTTAAAGGGTGAAGGATTTGATGTCCTTGTCAAGGTTGGTGATCAGGTGACAGTGGACACCAAAATCGCTCAAATGGATTTGCCTTATATCCATAGTCAAGGGAAAAAGAGCATGGTCATCGTTGTGATCACGAACATGGATCGTGTGTCGAAATTTTCGGGTGAACGAAACTTAGAAGGGCAGCACCAAGCTGGAGCGCTCGTGGAACGTGCTTTGTTAAATGGGTAAAAAAATAGCATGAGAAAGAGAACATACATCGTCTTCAACGGGCGTTGTATGTTTTTTTCTATTAATAAGTTCAAGGAGAAGATGTGACGAATGGTTTGATGGGTTCATAATTCCAAACTCATCAGATTACTGATAAATACAAGAAACTGGTGGAAGAAGCGCGTACAACGTAGATGGACAGCAGTGAAACGACAGCTTTTATACTATTGGAAACATCAGTAGTAGTTGGAAAAAACGATTGGTCTTGGGCAGAGACAACAGCTTAGTTCCTACACAGAGTGAAACATTAGTAACTGACAATATCAACAAAAAATCTATCAGATAAAGTAACATTTTTAGAAACGGCGACATCCGAATTTTGCGCAAGTTAACTTTCTAGAAAAAATGGCTCATGCAATTGAATTTCTGCCAATGGCCTTAGTCTATTTGTACTTGAAGTGATGGCATATGCCTAAGGAAATGTTAGTCAAACTTCCTCACGCTTTATTTCCTGATAAAGCGAATGTGTGCATGCTAATACCAAGTTTATCGAAGTTTTTGTGTTTTCAAAAAACAATACTATAGCGTTGGAGAGAATTCCTTTTTTGTTTCTCAGCTCAATCGACATCGTCAATTGTAAGACTCGCCACAACTTCATAATAATGGTCGCCCCAATCGCATATATGTTGGACGATCGTTGAGAGTTCACGCCCGATCTCGGTCAATTGATACTCTACTTTTGGCGGGACTACGGGATAGATTTTACGTGTGAGTAAATGATCGCTTTCTAATTCTCTTAATTGCCGAATCAACATCCGTTGGTTGATATCTGGTAACATTTTTTCGATCTCACTTAGGCGCAAAATTGGTTGTTGTAAAAAGCACCAAATCAAGACGATCTTGTATTTTCCACTCAGAACATGCATGGCTAAGTCTTTCGTATTGGTAAACTTTTTTTCATGGTATTGATACATAAAGGACCTCACTTTGTTTTATTTATTCGACAGCAATAGTTGCTATTATACAAATCTCACCAATGGAAGTAAAGAAATTGAGGATACTGACAAGTTTGTCAGTTTTGTTTCTCAGCACAGCCTATGATACGATGAAGTGGAAAGATTGCGGATTCGCTCGCTAACTAAGAACCAGACGAGCGGAATAAGAAAGAAGGAAGAAAAATGAAAAGTAGAGCTGCCGTAGCATTTGAACCCGGAAAACCGTTAGAAATCGTTGAAATCGATGTTGCTGATCCGAAACCGACGGAAGTCATGGTGAAAATTTTGTACACTTCTGTCTGTCATACAGATGCGTTTACCTTATCAGGGGAAGATCCAGAAGGAGTTTTTCCTGCGGTCTTAGGTCATGAAGGCGCCGGTATCGTTGTTAAAGTTGGTGATGATGTGTCATCTGTTGAAGTGGGGGACCATGTGATTCCTTTGTATACCCCAGAATGTGGGAAGTGTGAGTTTTGCTTGTCAGGAAAAACCAATCTATGCTCTGCTGTCCGTGAAACGCAAGGAAAAGGTCTAATGCCAGATGGTACGACACGTTTTTCTTACAAAGGCGAACCGATTTATCACTATATGGGTACGAGTACATTTAGTGAGTATACTGTCGTCAATGAAATTAATTTGGTGAAAATCACAGAGGATGCTCCTCTAGATACCGTTCCACTATTAGGGTGTGGTGTAACAACAGGATTAGGCGCCGTGGAAAACACTGCAAAAGTTGAAGAAGGTGCTGTCACAGCTGTCTTTGGGCTAGGAGCGATTGGTTTAGCAGTAATCCAAGGCTTGAAAAAAGCCAATGCTAAACGAATCATTGCAATCGATATGAACCCTGAAAAATGGCCGTTAGCTAAAAAAATGGGCGCAACGGATTTTGTTGATCCTAAAACACACGATCGTCCGATCCAAGAAGTCATCGTAGAAATGACCCAAGGTGGCGTAGATTATAGTTTTGAGTGTATTGGCAATGTGGAAGTGATGCGTTCCGCGCTTGAAGCATGTCACAAAGGCTGGGGCGAAAGCATCATTATCGGTGTAGCCGGAGCTGGAAAAGAAATCCACACGCGTCCGTTCCAACTAGTGACTGGTCGTGTCTGGCGTGGTTCTGCTTTTGGCGGTGTCAAAGGGCGAAGCCAATTGCCAGGTATGGTGGAAGATTACTTGAACGGTGGAATTGATTTAGATTCATTCATCACCCATCGTTTAGATTTTACACAAATCAATGAATCACTTGAGCTGTTGAATCGTGGAGAATCAATTCGTACCATGCTCACTTATGGAGGTGATACTGATGGAACTACAGAAAATTGAAACACATCGGTCGTTTGGCGGGCAACAAATCAAATACCGTCACCTGTCAGAAATGCTACATTGTGAGATGACATTCAGCGTATATTTACCAGAAACCACCGTTGAAAATCAAGAAATCCCACTCATTTGGTGGTTAGCTGGTTTAACAAGTACAGATGATAACTTCAGTATCAAAGGTGGATTCCAACGCTATGCAGCAGAACAGCAAATCGCCTTCGTCATGCCGGACACATCGCCTCGGGGGATGTTGCTGACAGTGAAGATTGGGATCTCGGTCAAGGGGCTGGCTTTTACTTGAATGCAACACAAGAACCTTGGAAGAAAGACTTCCAAATGTACGACTATCTCACGAAAGAGCTGACTGAGATCATCTACTCCTTGATCCCAAATCTTTCTGGAAAAGAAAGTATCATGGGTCATTCCATGGGTGGGCATGGTTCGTTAGTGATCGGTCTGAAAAATCCAGCACACTTTGCTTCGATCTCTGCTTTTGCACCGATTTCGAATCCCTCAAACGTACCATGGGGACAAAAAGCATTCACCGCTTATCTAGGTGCTGACCAAGCGACCTGGAGTGAATGGGATGCCACTGAGTTGATCAAAAAAGAAACAACTAATCAACCGCCTATCCTGATCACACAAGGAACGGCTGATCCATTCTATGAAGTCCAGCTCAATGAAGAAGCTTTTTTAACAGCAGCAGAATCAGCAAAACACGAAGTATTCTATCAAAAAGAAGAAGGCTATGATCATAGCTACTTCACCATTGCTACATTTATAGAACAACATATTGCTTTTCATGCAACCTATCTAAAACAGTGAAAAGACCATTGTAAGAGATGGAATATGAGTCAGATGAACAAGCAACTAACTGAAAAATCAGAAGAAGTCAGAAAGATGCAACTATAAGCAATAAGCAGTGAAATCTGAAAATGTTTTTTGAGAGATACCTATTTAGTTTGACAAGATCGTGTACAGAGCTACAAAAGCCAATTAGTAAAAGGAGTTCTGCCGGATACTAGTTTCAATTGTTTATATGGGTGTAATTCTGTGAGTCAAAATTAAAAAATAAAATTAATAGGTTTACTTTTTAGAATAGTTGTGTTATCATAATTAAAGTTTCGGAGGATCCAAAGGGATTAGATAAGAATATTCTTATCTAATCCCTTTTTGTGTTCTTGCATTAAAAAATATTAGGAGGCGCATATGAAAAATCTATTCAAATATTTAACGATTACTTTGGGGCTATTGATACTATCAATTAGTATCAATATGTTTTTTGGCCCACATTATATTGCTGCTGGAGGAACGAGTGGTCTAGGAATATTACTTGAATACCTTGTTCAAGTAGATCGTTCACTCATCGTGCTGGCATTAAATTCAGTTATGTTGCTATTAGCAATCATTTATTTAGGTAAACAAGTATTTATGAAAGTTTTATATGGTAGTTTAGTTCTACCGTTATTGTTAACCTATGTACCTAAAATAATGTTTACTGAAAATAAAATTTTATCCATCGTTTTGGGGAGTTTAATTTTTTCTGTAGGTATGTCCATTGTTTATTCACAAAATTCTTCTAGTGGAGGAACGTCCATTCCACCGATAATTTTAAAAAAATATTTCAATATAAAACTCTCTACAGGCTTGTTTTTCATAGATGGTATAGTCATACTGCTAAATTGGAGTATTTTTGGTTTTGATCAATTTTTACTTGCCTTAACTTCGAATATTCTAGTTTTTCTAACGATGAATCTATTCTCTAAGATATCCTATCAATCTATTGAGAACAGACAAACTTCTTAGAGGTAGATAATTTAGTTATTCTTGGAGCTTAGGAGATGCTGTAACGCTTTTTGACAATTTCTAGTGGGTCACCGAAGCGTTCAGCGATTTCTGGAAGGCTCAACCCTTGCGCATATAGACGATTGAAGACACCTTGAATGCTTTCTGAAACTTCGACGATATGTTTATCGTAGTCGTAAAAACGAAACACTTTTTGTCCCCAGGCATAGGTCAATGTATCGTGGATCACTTCGATTTCTGAATCAGAAGTTGTAAGTAAAAAGCCTTTCCACTTGATTTTATTCATGATTTCATCTCCCTGAACTTGATCGAGCAACTATAGCATGAGAATTTTAGACTGTATTGTAAATACACGACATCTCACTTTGCTCACGACGTATCATCTAATCCAAAGGTTGTGCTTTGAACTCTTTACAAAGCTGGACAAATTCGAGTGGTGTGAAGCCGATATGTTTTTTGAAATCTTTGATCAAGTGAGACTGATCGTAGTAATGCAACGCAATTAACTTTTTTTCACTAGCGTGAGGATCGGTTAGTATTTTCAAGCAGTACTGAAAACGCAATGTAAGCAACATCAGTTGCGGTGAAATGCCATAATACTTCTTAAATAACTGTTGGCATTGCCGTGTGCCTACAACTAAATCCTGACACAAATCTTGAATTGTAGAAGCAGGGATTTGGCTAAATCGATCAATCAATTTGATAAACTGGTTTGGTGTATGTCCTTCAATCAATTGATGGAGGTAATCAATAAAATATTCTTTTTGTTGAGAATAGGATAGGTAGAAGAAATAGTTGAGGTTGAAAGGTATCTTAAACTCACTAATGGATAGAAAAGAATCCATTACCTCAGTCGTCGGTCGTCCAGTAAGTTGTCCAAAAGCGCCAGGTTTCAGTGTAGCCGCTAAGTAAGATTCAGACGTATGGCTATAAAAATCATATTCTGTTTTACTGATACCTGAAAATTCGATCGATTGTTTTTTGAAATCAATGAAAAGATCGATACACCCATCTGGAATGATCAAATCATTCACTTCGTAGGAATCCTGAGTCAAGGATTGGTGTTCCCATAGACAAATCACAAAGTCTTGTAATGAGGGAATGACAATTGCTGGATACTTGAAATATTTCTGATAGATCGGGTTGACGATATAGGGTACTTGAATTGGAGAATACATAGATCACCTACTTGTTTATGATTCTATTCCTTTTTATCAATTATAGCATGTTGATGAGATGTATCTGTCTATATCACTAAAGTAAGTACGCAATTGGGATTGTCGGTGATAGTGTCAGCGTATCTAGGCGAAATGAAAAAAGGCGTTGGATTGCTATTTGTCGCTAAATAGGATGCCGGTGTGAAAAAATCAAAGAGATAAGCACAGATCTGTTAATTGGTAGAGGGATAAATGAGTGGATTGGCTAAGGGAAAAAATATGTATGCTCAAGCTAGATAGTAAAAACCTAGGATAGATACCACAGTGATCGCTGGTTCTTCTCCTAGGTTTTTGACTATTCTGACTGGTTATAAGGTTACGCATTTACCGTTCTGATTTCTCATCTTCTATTCCATAGGTAAGTGATTGTTAAAGTGAATAAAATAGTCGTTTTTAATGTTAACAGTATTGGTGAAAGAGAAAACTCTCCACGTTGATCCCAATAAATTATTTAATTGGATATGAACAAAATATTCAACATGTCTTTCTTCTACGTATTATCTGACGAAGGAGAAAGACATGTTTTTTTATTTATTGGATTTGTTTTGTAGGATACTAGAGCAAGGAAGACAAAAGACGATAATAGCAAATGGATTTTAAGGGAGATCAAGAACTTGAGTTTATGGATAATAAGCAAGAATACATGAACAAATTGTTATAAATAAGTTGGTTCTATGTAAGGTGTATCAGCTTTTTTGGATCATACATGGTTAATAACTAATAAGATTGGTCAGTTAGCAAAAATAGTCCTTTTTATTTAAAGAATGACTTTGTTGGTAATGCTGTTTATAACAGTAGGATTCATTTGGAATCCTGAAAAAAATATAAAAATGGGTACAAATGATCATTTAGAAAGCGTTGTGTAACTATTGAATAAATCATAACTACCATAAGGATAAGGTTAAGAAGCAAAATAGAACGTTAAAATCTGTCACTTTTACGTTCGTTTTTTCTTTCAAGGAGAAACAATATAGTTTATCATTCCGATTGGTTGTGTTATTTATATGTAAGTATAAAGAAAAGTGTTCATTTAAAAAATGAGGTGGAAAATTGAAAGACTTACAATTGGCATTTATCAGTAATCGAACGACGAGTCGTTTGTTTCGAATATTGAGTATGATTGAACGAAGACGATTGTTTACGATTGGAGAATTGGCCGAAAAACTGCAAGTGACAGAACGAACGATTGCCAATGATATCAAGTACATCAAAGACTATTTTGATGATTGTATCAGTTTAGATTCAGGAAATAGTGGAATCTTTTTTGAAGAAAAAAAAGCTTCGATGTATCAAGAAAAAAAGCAGAAATTACTTGAGAATGAGTGTCTATTTGAAATCATCGGGAATATTTTTTTAGGAGAATTATCAACAATCGATGAACTTGCCCATCACTATCATTTTTCAGAGAGTACCTTTCGCCGGCTATTGAATCGAACAACCACAGTATTGAAGAGCTATGGATTGCAGTGGGCATCTAACCCGTTGTCGATTGAAGGGAGGGAAGCTAATTTACGAAAATTCTTCAAGGATTTTTATTATGAAGGGGTAGAAACGCCCTATACGCTTGTTCCTGATATTGAATTACATGAATTGGTTTTAAAAAAACTAAGCAATAAATTGGGCCAAGATGAGGTTGGATCTGGAACTACGCCGGCAGCCTTTTATTATACTTTTTATATTGCAATCAAACGTGCAGGGCTTGGTTTTTCTATAGAGATTCCTAGAAAATTGGCGAAATTAGCATACAAAGCAAAGAATTTCTCTCTCCTTCATTCTTTGAAAGATGATATCAAGAAACTTTATAGGGTCGAATTATCAAAAGAAGAATTCGCTTGGATTTATTTAGTCACTATCTGTAAACGTACCCTAGATCATGAAGAATCAGAGAAGAAGTTTTATAAAGATTTTCATGAAGGCACAGAAATTTCTCAACTCACGAATCGATATCTAAAGGAATTTGATTTCCCCCAAAATATTGATCAAAAAATCACAACATTCTTACGTTCGTTTTTTCTCTCTAGAAAAATAAATGATTTGTTATCACCTGTCTTAAATAAAGAGGCGATAGAAATAAAAAAAGCAGTCATACGCTCAGATAATGAGAATTATCAGCGGAATTTAGGTTTTTTAAAAAAAGAAAGGAAAAACTACTCTATTTCTTCAAAATACATGGAAGATATAAGTGTGAGTTTAACGATTTATAGTAATTTGATTTTCGATTTTTATTTACCAAATAAAACAATTTACTTTCTTCTGGAAGGGGATCATTTTGTCTGTCAACAAATTATAACTCGTGTACGTCAACAATTTGGGAGTAAACATACATTAGTTTTTTTACCGCTTTATTATCTAGCAGAAGAAGTATTGAACGCCGCACATATTGATTTAATTGTGACAAATTATAATCGCTATCTTTTAGATTACATTATTGAAAGCGATTTTCTTTTGTTAAAAGCTGTCCCAGATGAACATGATTGGCAACGATTGGAAAGAAAAATAAACCCTTATCGTAAAACCTATAATTAATGTTTTTCTACAGTTGCTAATAAAAATAGCGACTGTTTTTTTTCATCTATTTCAGTCGTTTATGAAATAGATGATTTTATTTTATTAAAAAATCAATGTAGTCTTAGTGAAGTAATAAACATGCAAGTTGACTTACAGTATTTTTGAAAAAAAGATTTAGCTTCGAGCCAAGAAAAAAATGACAGTTGACAAAAAGAATATCTAAACTTTGTTCGCTTAAGTTTCAGATAAGAAGAATACAGTAGGTCAAATACTAGGAGGAGTGGTATGAAAAGAAATACAATTAGACGAATCATTGGGAAGTTATTGTTGATCATGGTTTTACTTTTACCCAATCTCCCGTTTCAACTAACCTATGCACATGATTATTCAAGTTCTTCTGATAATCATGAAGTAACAGTGACTTCAGAATATCCAGAAAAGCCAGGTGATTCTGAATTAAATTCCTTACACGAAGAGTCGAATCAAGAAGCAAACGATTCAATATCCGTTCAACAAATTAGTGATAGCCCAGAGGCAAAATCAAGTACGGAGAGTAAAGTACTTACAGATCAAGGTGTATGGGGGACCGTTCCATGGTCTTATTATGAAGATGGAGTAGGAACAATTGTATTAGGTGGAGGAACAGCAGGCTCAGCAAGGGAGGCGCCATGGCGATCGTATTTTCAAATCAGCAAAATAATTTTTGAAGATCAAGTGATTTTACCTAGTGACTCATCGGGTATGTTTAGGAGTTTGACTTTTTTAGAATCCATAGAGAATGCAGATAAACTCGATGTTTCTAACGTTACGAATATGGAAAGTATGTTTCAAGTTACATGGCGGTTAAGAGAAATAGATGTTAGTAATTGGGATACGTCAAATGTGACGAATATGCGACTCATGTTTGGAAATTTGGCTGCCACACCTGCTTCATTTACTACGTTAGACCTTACCTCATGGGATACATCAAGTGTTACGAATATGAGTCAAATGTTTATGAACGCTCAAAGCCTTACCACCTTAGATCTAAGAGGATGGGATACATCAAATGTCACAGATATGAGTGATATGTTTTTTCAAGCCAATAGTCTTACTACGTTAGATTTAGGAACATGGAATACATCAAAGGTTACAAATATGAGCCGAATGTTTCATTTAGCCCGATCTCTCACACAATTAAATCTTAGTTCATGGGATACTTCCAGTGTCACGAATATGAGTCAGATGTTTAGTAATACTAATTTAAAATCATTGACACTCGGAGAAAAAAGCTTTTTTTCTGCTGCTACTCAGCTTCCAGCGATTCAACAAATAGACGGTTATACTGGTGGATGGAAGTTGGAACCAGGTACAGAAAATCTTGGGATCAGGTATGCCAGTTCGAGTGAATTCATGACAAATTATGATGGCCGTTTTCCAGGTACGTATACATGGGAAACCTTTGGCATGTGGGGCACTGTTCCGTGGATCTATGATGGTATTTTGGAGACAATCACATTATATGGTGGAGAAGCTGGCGCAGTAGCAGATGCTCCATGGAAAGTATATTCCTCTGTAAAAGAAATTATAGTTGAAGACACGGTGGTCTTACCCGAGATATCATCTAGGTTATTCAGCGGATTGACAAATTTAGAAGTGATAGAAAATGCTGGGAATTTGGACGTTTCAAATGTAACAATGATGGATCTTATGTTTGCACGTGCAAACTCTTTAAAAAAAGTAGATGTCAGCAATTGGAATACTTCACGTGTCACAACTATGGTTTTTATGTTCAATCAAGCAAGCTCATTACAGGCTTTAGATGTTAGCCAATGGGATACTTCTCTAGTAACAAGCATGGGTGCTATGTTTCAAGAAGCACGTGAACTTAAAGAATTAGACGTCAGCAACTGGAACACATCCCAGGTAAGGAATATAAGCTTTATGTTTTTCAATGCTAGGTCCTTAACAGAACTAGATATGAATAAATGGGATACTTACCAAGTAACTAATATGAACAATATGTTTACTGGAACAAATAATTTGAAGAGGATAAGCCTAGGTGAAAAATCAATTTTTGATTCTTCAGTCAATTTGCCAAATAGACGACAAGATAACCTATACACGGGTAGATGGGTCTTAGAAGAAAGTTTAACTAGTGGATCTGGGGTTATAGCATTTGAGAATTCAACCGACTTTATGACTAATTATGACGGCTCCAATCCAGGTACGTATATCTGGGAACCAGTTCCACCTGAACAACTCATTGCCAAATTTGACCCTGTGAGTGATCAATCTGTAGCGATTCACGGTCATGCCACAGAATCAGTTGACCATTTGACGATTACCTATAAAAATACAGAAGGAAGTACAGTGGTTCTTGAAAAAGATTCTCCTCGCATCCTCTGGGGAGATTATCAGGATTCCCAGGAGAAGGTTCGCTCGTTCCAAATCAATTTGGCAGAAAATGAACGGCTTGAAACGGGGTCAACGGTCGAAATCAAACTGTCCAAACCTTCAGGAGACACAACTGGTGATGTAGCTGAAGAGCAAACAGTTATCAAAGGGATTGATTATCGGAGCAATAACTTTACGTTAGATCGTTCTAAGCTCAATGAGTTAGCTACTGTCGAAGAATTACATGCGCTTATTCTTCAAGAAAGTCGTGCACAAGCAAAAAATATCTTATCTGAAGAAGACATGACCAATGATTTTCGCATCGTTGAGACCGATCTTTCGTTAGATAGCGAAGAAGACGGAAGCTATTACGCTATTCTTGAAGTCGGCAATAAAGCGTATCAAATGACGATTGGTATCGATCTGACATCGAAAGTTGAACATTTGCGGGTAACGATCCCTGTCAAAATGGTTTTTGAATCATTGTATGACGAAGAAGAGTCAAAACGTCAGTTTGAGAGCCAAACCTATGAGATC
The DNA here is from genome assembly GCF_003957375.1 of Enterococcus mundtii. Classification (GTDB taxonomy): domain Bacteria; phylum Bacillota; class Bacilli; order Lactobacillales; family Enterococcaceae; genus Enterococcus_B; species Enterococcus_B spodopteracolus. The sequence goes on from NZ_CP025473.1 coordinate 563,600, forward strand.
CACAACCAATCTTCGGTAGCTGTCGATACGTATATCAATCAAGTTGCGATTGATGATTCTGCTGGAATCGTTCTTTTGAAGGAAGGGGAAGATCCACTGGATTATGCAGAAAGTGCAGTGGAAGATCCTAGTTATGAGGATATTACGAAGCCATTGTTGCGCTTGAATCTCCAAACGCAAGAGACTAAAAAACAGTTATACGCAACGATGCCAGAGCAACATCTGATTCGTTTATCCCAAGGAGATCGTACACCCCTTTCCTTATCGGGAGAATTTTATGGGGATTATCCACGGTGGGTTGATAACCCTGATATTGAGCAAGGAGGCTATTACGAGCACATGCTCGTGCCTAATTACCGAATCGTGTTGCGATTCGTCCCACGAACTTAAAGAAAAAAATAGTTAACAAGGAGGTGAAGCCATTGGAGGAAATGAACCAAGCACAAAATAAAAATAAGCGTAAATGGCTCTTGTGGTTTTTGCTATTTTCGTTGATTGCCGGTGGTCTCGCCTATTATTTTAATCAACCAAAAGATCACGTTCCATTGGTCAGTGCGGATCTTTTACCAGCGGTCGGCGATGCCTCTGATCAGGAATTGGCGGATCGAGCGCAAGAAGTAGCTGATGCTAATTATTTTACATTACAAATCAATCCAGAAGCCGTCTTTGAGAACGGACAGAGTGAAGGATCGATCGAGATCGTCAATCCTGGGACGAATGTTTATCCGATCGCAGTAGATATTTCTTTAATGTCTAGTGACGAGCTGATTTATTCTTCTGGTGCCATCTATCCGAACCAATTCGTAGAAAATGTAAAATTGGAAAAACAACTAGCTAAAGGGGAGTATCCCGCTAAAGCCACCGTTAATATTTATGACCCTGAAACAAAAGAAAAACAAGGGGTCACTGAAGCGGAAATAATGATTATTGTTAAAAACTAAAATAAAAGAAAATGAGGGAATTTAGATGAAAAAAATAGTAGCAGCACTTTTGAGTACAGCAACAATCGTAGGGATCATGGTAACTGGGACAATCGCAGGTGCAGAGCAAGTGATTGATGGACGTGAAGGCGAGACGTCAGGAGACGTGACTGTACGGGGAATCATCGGTGAGTTTGATAATACGACACCTGGTCCAAATCCTGAGGAATTGGATCAATGGATCAATGTGACGATTCCGACAAACGCCTTGTTTTACACAACCAAAGCCTCAAATCATACGACAATCACATCACCCGAACATACGATTACAAACAACTCTGCAGTTGGTGTGATTGCTTCAGTTTCTGACGTAGAGACGCCAGTGAATATGAAAGAAGTAGATTTATTGAGCATAAATACGGTGGGGATACCGAATGTGACGACAATTGATTTGTTTGAAGATGGCGAACCAACGATAACGGCATCAGAACTTTTCAGACTTCAAGGAAATGCCGGAGTGAATGAAGGGAAATTTAGATTCACTGGTAAAGCAACACCCGTGAATGCTTCAGCGGAATTAAATCCCACGTTTAAATTAGTTTTGAATTTCTCACCTAACGTAGCATAAAAAAGAATCACTGAAATCCCAGAAAAGAAGGGATAAATCAAATGAAAAAAAAAATGAAGTTGTTTTATATTCTGAGTCTTCTCCTTGTTATCTCGAACGGTTTGCGGACTAAAGTCGTCGTCGCAGATACGACAATGGGACAAATAACTGTTACTGGACGAATCGGGGAAGGTGCTAGTACAAAAGAAAAAGATGCAGTGATCAATGGATCACATGGAAACGAGGACAAAACCCATACCCTTGTTGCAGATATTTCCCAACTAAAACAAGGGAATCTGCCAAAGACAAATGCTTTGAGTGGTTACCGTTTCTTGTGGCTGGGCTACTTGCTTGTGACAGGGTGGCTTGTTATTTCAACTAGAAAGAATTATCGCTCAGGTAACAAGCGTTGAAAAAAGAGTAGTAATTAAAAGTAAAACAATAAAGAAGAAACAAACCAATAGGACTCCGGAATTGAAAGGAGCCTGTTGGTTTGTTTGTTTCATAGTGGACGTATGTGCGGAATGAGAATATTTGCTAGTTGTAGCAACAGAAAAATTCTTGTTTTGCAGAAAAAATATTTTTGATATTCTATTTTGTTTTCAGGTATGATCGCTTTATAAAAAGGAAGGGATGTTAGATATGAAAAAAATTATGCAGATCCATTTGGTGTTTTTTTTAGGAGGAATAATGGGCTTACTCTTTGGATGTTCAACAACGAGTGGGGCGACAATGCAAGATTTTCAAACAAATCTTGCGATTGGAGTGGAGGAACCGGTCAATGGAATTTTGCTGGAAGATGGTGAGTCATTAGCTGATCATGTCCATCATTTTGTCAGTGAAGATGGTGCATATTATGTCGTAAATAAGGACAACCGTACAACAGCGGAGGTAAGAACGTGGCACCAATTTCGAAATGCAATCAACAATCAAAATGTTAGCGTTATCAACGTTGTGGCTAGCTTCAATACGACCTTTCATTCCTTGGATACAGTTGATCGTCCCTTGAACATCAATTTTATCAATGCCGCTTGTATAGATTTAGAAAATGATCATGCGCTCAAACTGGCAAAGCATTCGGCTTTAGAAATCACAGCGAACGCCAAGTCTCCTATATTTATTAGTAAAAATCAATTACAGCAACCGTTTATCCAAAGTTCTTATGGGAGTGCCATTCGTTTAAAAGGAGAAGTTGTCATTGGAGATGGCTCAACCGAGGTGAGAGAGCAGCCTTTTATTCGAACAGAAGGATTGATCGAGGTTTCCTCTGGCGCTAAAGTAAGGATACATGAAGCAGTGGAAGCAAATGACTTGTTTGTGATCAACTATGGTCATTTAGAATTACATGCGCATGAAGTCACTCCTTTGAAAATGGGAATCAATGGGACGATCACAGTGAGCGAATTTTCTTCGTTAAAAGTGATACATGGTGGGAGACACTCAGTGATCCAAATGACTGGTGGTGAGATTTTTTTTGACAATCCATACAGTATACATCTAAAACAGACTGGCTTCGGTGGACTTGTCGCACCTTTGATCGATACTTCTGCTGTACTCATAGAAATCAATGCCGTGAGAAATGCCTTTTGGGAGGATTATAATCTAAGTTTTCATCCCACCCATGTTTGGAATAGTCAATTACAGGCACGACTTGGTGGGCCACATGGTTCGCAAGTTCTTCGTTCTAATTTAGTTAGTTTTGAAAAACATTTTTTAGGATTTGGTTCCTATCGGGAATACACTGCTGGAGTGGATATGCCATTATTTCCTGATACATTTCCAGAGTAGCAAAAGCTAGTGAAGAATCTTGAAAGAATCAATTGAAAAATTTCGTATAGTCCCGAAAAAACACTTTTGATTCAATGTGAGTTCTTCGTTAATCTTAAACTATCAAATGAATGGAGGAAAGAAAATGAAACGAATGACTCTGATGAGCACCTTATTATTAAGTGGTATGTTCCTTACTGCCCCTTTGTCAGTGACAACTGTCGAAGCGAGTGAAGTCGTACCAGAAACGCAATCCCTAACAGAAGACGGAGATGTCCCTGGTATTCATCTGAAAGACGGAGAAACGTTATCGATGTACGGGGAAACAATGACAAATGACGAGGAAGTAGAACTCTTTGTAGATGGTCGAAGTAATCACCAAACTGCATCTGTTAATTCGTGGTCCGGATTTAGAAGTGCCATCAATAATAACAATGTTTCAGTGATCAATGTCACGTCAAGTTTCAATAGCGGTTTAAAAAATCTGAATACAGTCAATCGAACGGTGACAATCAATTTTATCAATAATTCGACTATCAATATGAATAACAATCATTCCCTACGTGTAGGGTATGGTGGACATGTTCATTTTACCTCTAACTCGAATCGACCAATTATTACCAACGGAAACCAAGTTAGACAACCATTTGTGCAAGGTGTCTCTGGTTCAACAGTAAGTTTTTCTGGGAATTCGGTGGTTGTTGGTAATGAACAAACGAGACAGAGGCAACAACCCTTTATTCGAACAGATGGTTTAATCCAAATCGACTCTGGCTCCCAAGTAATCATGAATGAAGCCATCGTGGCGAATCAATTGAATGTGATTAATAACGGTAGTTTAACAGTCAATTCAAACTATTTGTCTCCTGTACAAATTTCAACAAATGGCCGAATGTATGTTGGAGAGTTCTCAACCTTTAAAGCAGATCACAATGGTCTTGAGCCAGTAGTAAAAGTTCTTGGTTCTGGCCACTTATTGATTGATAATCCTTATCAACTCCATTTAAGACAAACAGGTTCTGGGGCTCTGTCTAGCCCATTAATCCACACATTAGGAACAAATATCCAAGTCAATGCCGTTCGTAATGCTTTCTGGGCAAATAATAATTTTGGGCCATCACCTACTCATGCTTGGACTGCTCATTTACAAACGCAATTAAGTGGAGCCAACGGAAATCAAATCATTTCTTCGAACATCAATAGCTTTACACAGAATTTCTTAGGATTCAATGGCTATCGAGAATATACTGCTGGAACTGGAAGTCAGGCATATCCAGATACTTTCCCACCGACTGAATCGATGAATGACTAAAATTATCATAATCTTTCTCCCTCAAAAGTTGTATCAATTTGGGGGAGTTTTTTCTATCTGAACGATCGTATATCTTATAAAATAGCCATTCCATTGTTTTTTTAACAGAATAAAATGATAGGAAAGGGGATGTAAGTAAATATCTGAGCAAGGGATGATTATGATAAATGAGATTAAGGAATCATCATGCGTTGAGATCAACCATCAATAGAATAAACTCAAAGAAGAGGCGTTTGAAAAAGTTAAGCATATGTTTGGAATAGATCATTCATACAAGTATGAAGAAAAATTGGTTTTGTCGGCTAAGAAATATTGATTAGTGATTTTTGGATTGATCTTTTCAAGTAAACGATTCCAATCGGAAGCAGAAGGAATTGATCGAAAGAGAATACATTCTGCTTCCGATTGGAATTCTTCTACATGTTCAGGATAATTAGTAATCAAAATATCTATTTTATTTTCAATAAGATACTTCTTATTCACTTCACTAGCATTTGGATAGAATACACAGTGATCGTCCATTAAATAGTTATTTGATGTTGCTTCAATGAATTGAATGATATGATTATTGCCTTCGAAAATAAAGGCAATATTTTTTTTGTTTTTCCAATATCGCTCTCTGATGGTTTCAATATGTAGTACGAGGCTACAAGAGAAATCAACTAAAAATTCATCAGAGTAGAGTGAGTGATAGTTCTTATTACTTTCAAGAAATTTTTGGTACATGTGACACTCATAGGGAAACATTTTTTGAATAAATCGATTGATATCCTGCGTATTCCGGTTAGCAGATATACAAAGGTATTCTTTCAGCTTCGCCGTAATAAAAAAAGCTTCTAAAAAAATCAAAGTAATTGTTTTATTTTCATAGCTACTATCTAGGATATTAAGAAATTCTTCAGCAAGAAGTTTGCTTTCTGGCCATTGATTGTAAGTGAAACAAAATTGTTTTTCAACAGTGATATCACTCATTTTTCTTTGTGAGATGATGCAGCAAAATAAGAAAATCAATTCATCGTCAGGCAAACGAATGTCGTAAAATTTTTCGATAACGTCATTTATTTTTTTAAAATGGACTTGTTGCATACGATCATTTAAAGCATTACGTAACTGGTTATTTACTTTAACCGTATTTCCCTGCATGAATCGTTCAACCGAGATATAAAGTAAGTAAGTGTATAAGAAAAATGAGGTATTTCGGTAGCAGTCATTCTTAAATAGAGAACCGATCTCATTCACTGTTTGTTGTGCGGAAATGGAAGGAAAGACGGTGTGAGGAGTAATTTCAGATTCATAAAAGAACGTACAAAAAAAATGGCGTTTGTCCGCTTCTTGTCCAATGATATTTACGGGATCATACGTGATGTCCAAATCAAAATAAACTAACTGTGATTGGATCTTTTTGAGGTATTTCAAGAGTGTCGTTTTAGAGAGATGTAATTGATCGGACCAATCGTCAAGGGTATATAATTCAGCAAAAAAAATTTTCTCAAGGATTAAAAAAAGTGGCTCGTCTATAAGTAAAGCAGTTTTTTTCTCTTCGTAAGTGACTAATTTTAGTTGTTTGAATACATACCCCTGATGGGTAGATTCAATCGTGATCGAATCCTCAAAATAATCTCGGATCTGACAGATATCTTTACCGATTGTTCTAGAAGTGCTCTCCGTAAGTATTGCTAAGTCATTCGCGTTGCAACAAGTATTCTTTTCAAATTCATTGAGGATCTGAAGCCATCGTATCAGGGGTTTATTGGTGATGAAATTCAGTTGGAATGTTTTCAATGTACCCACCTCTCATAGATCAGTTTAGTTTAGGGAAGTTGATTCTTTATTTTAGGTGTAGCTAATTTTAATTAAATTATATCTATTAAGTATAATTAGTAAATAGTAATAATTTCAGAGTATGGTGAAAAACGCTAATTGCTAAGGATGACGTGTGTTGTTTAAAGTATAAAATGTACTCTTCTAAAAAACAAATTTGAGTCATAAAAATGTTATTTAGAAGAAAATAAAAGCAGTTATCTAGAATAGGAGGAATGAAATAAATGTGAAAAAGAAGTCTCGGTATTTGTTATGGACCATTTTATTGTTTTTTGGGATGTTTCATCAATCCGTTCCACTTTTCGCAGCGGAAGGACAAGCTATAGAATCGAATAAGAATGTAGGCTTTTACGGAGAAATCGATTATGAAGGGGATCCTAAACCACAACCACCTTCCGAAGAGCAGGCTCAACCTTCAGATAGAGACGAATATGTACAGGTAAATGGACAATTACCAAAATTAAATCAAGTGATACCAAGCTATGGGTTACTGGGTCTACTGATTCTTTTATGGGTCATTCGAACTTGGTTAATACGAAGAGACAAGAGAATAAGTAGACAAGTTGCACTATCAAGTGAATGTGATACAAAAAATAAATCAACAGGGAGAACGAATAAATGAAAGCATTAAAACTAGTATCAATGTCAGTATTATTAGCAAGTCTAGCAACAGGAAGCATGGTTGTTCATGCAGACGACACAGCACAGGATGGCACACTAAAAACGAATGGACAAATTGAATATCGTGAAGCGGACGAGGACAACGGTGAAACAATTGATCCAAACCCAGGACCAGAAGAAGTCATCGTACCTCCTACTCAAGATGGGGCTTTTGCTATTGCTTACGTTGGGGATTATGATTTTGGGTTACGTCAAAATTCAGCATTAGATCAATCTTACCCAGCTGCCGCTTGGTGGTTTGATATCGATGAAGAATCAACTGACTTTCCTAATCCTGATATGAGTAGTCCGTGGGTCAATGAAACGACAAAAAAAGCTGCACGTGCGCAATTTGCACAAGTACGTGACTTACGTGCAGATCTAACGGGATGGAATTTGGTATTGAAACAAGAAGCACAATTTACGAATGGAGAACGAAGCTTAAATGGGGCACAAGTCACTTTTGCGAATGGGACAGCTCAAAATACAAGTGGTGAATTACCAACGGTAAATCCAGGCTTTACGTTGACTCCGGAAAATAGTCACGTCATCATGACTGCTGGAAGTAACATTGGCTATGGACTAAGTACTGCAATGTGGGGAAATAAAGCAAATCTAGTGCAAGACTCTGAAGTAGATGGTGGGGTAGCTAATCCTTCCGTACAATTAAGTGTACCAGGTGTAACCCGTACAGATGCAAATTCAAAATATACGACGAATTTAGTTTGGACATTGACAGCAACACCAGCTAATCAAGTTTAATCATTTAATGCATGAGATGAATGATAAAAAAGAGCAACGATGCAGTCGGCATCGTTGTTTTTTAGAAAGGAGCTAACTATGTCTTTATTGAACAAGTTCACAGTCTCTTTCCTTGTTATTGTTTATGTAATGATTGGGTTTGTTGGTGTTTCTCAAGAAGTATTTGCCAATGGTGAACTAAATTTCAGTGTTCGCACAATTACACCTGAAAGTCAATTTGGAGAGGACAAAGGCTACTTTGACGTGGAATTGCAACCCGGAAAAACAGAAGAACTCACATTAGTGGTGAAAAATGTTAGAAATATTCCGATCGATCTCTCGATCACAGCTCATACAGCCTACACAAATATCAATGGTGTGGTTGAATATGGCGGAGAAGCTGACCAACCCGATCCTACATTAAAAGTAGAGATGAAAGATTTACTGGATGTCGAAGATGAAACCATTCGGCTAGAAGCCGGAGAGGAAAAACGAATCGTGACAACCCTCACCATGCCACAGGAAAAGGTGGAAGGGTTATTAGCTGGTGGCTTACAACTAAGCGAAGTGGTACAAGAAGAGAAAGAGGAATCTGAGGATAAAGGAATGCAGATCATCAATTCTTTTTCTTATGTGATTGGTATCGTAGCAAGCAATGATCGCACACAAACGATTGTTCCAGAATTGGCACTTTTAGATGTATTTGCGGATCAAATCAATTATAGAAATGCCTTTAGTGCAACAATCCAAAATTTCTTACCTACTTTTGTGAATGAACTAAGTGTGGATGCTTCAGTACGTAGAGAAGGATCTGATAAGATTTTATATCAAGCATCAGAAGAAATGATGCAAATGGCACCGAACTCCAATTTTAATTTTCCAATCTCGCTCAATGGCGAACGTTTTAGAAGCGGGACATATGTGTTGAATATGACGGCTCGCTCTGGCGAGCATGAATGGTCTTGGGAAGAAACTTTTGATGTGACTGCAGATGAAGCAAGGCGCTTGAACCAATCAGATGTGTCTGTTACTGATACGAACTGGTGGTTGATTGCAGCCATCGTGCTAATCGTGATCATTATTAGTCTACTCGCCTATACGACATACAAAAATAAGAAAAAAGCAAAACTGATGCAAGAAAAATACTTGGATACCCTTTCGGAGAATAAAACAGATGACTAGAGGAGGAGGACCAATGCATCGAAAAGTATGTAAAATGATGACGAAAATAAGTATTTCAATCTTTGCACTATATACTTTGGGTATACCTTTCCTCGCTGTTGCGGAGACAATCGATCAAGGGGGCCAATTTTTAAATACACCAAACAGTAATAGTCAATCAACAGAATCATCTGAAGTGAAGGATACCCAATCGTTGACGCCCTCCTTTTCTTTTGAGCAAGCAGTAATCAAAGGAACTGAACAGACGGTAACTTCCCTTTCTTTTATAAGCACAGAAGAAGTGGACAACGTAGCAATCAAATTTCCGTCAACTGCAAAGATCATTGAAGCGGAATTGACCTCAGGGATGAGTAGCAGTTATGATGAAACGACCGACCAGTGGCTTCTATCATCAGAAACTCCGAAAAAGGAATTTACTGTACCAGTGATGTTTTCAGAAGCAGGAATCTATTCAGTAACTGTAGGAGAAGTGGCAACTGTTAAAGTAGAAATCACGAAGGCTGAGCCGAATCATTCTTCAGGAGGAGAAAAGTCAGAAAACAACGAACCAAAGGAAAGAAATCGCTCGTTAGAGAAACAGAACGAAGAAAATGTCTTTCAAGGAGCAACGGTACCGGTTTCGACTCGTGCAGAATTTTTAAGTGCACTCGCCAATCCAGAGGTTTCTATCATCAATTTGGAACGTTCAATCGATATAGGTTCAGTTATCAGTCCAGAAAACTTGGACATTGATCGTTCACTAAAAATCAATGGGCAAATGAATACCTTGAATATTGGCACCGGACAAGTGCGTTTATTGACGACTACTGAGAGCAAAACATTAAGGATTGAAAATACTTTTCTTAATAAAACAGATACCAATCCCTTTGTTATCGGTCAATCGTCTGGTGAAAATTGGACCCTTCAAATGGAAGATGTTGCAAGAGACAGCTCATCGATCAATTATTTTAGAGTAGCTGATATCTCAAGCGCAGTGGTACGAATAACTGGCGGTGAGTTAACCATAGATAATAGGATTAATCTACCAAGCGCGCTGTTTACGATAAAAGAATTTATCGTAGAAAATCAAGCAGTCGTGAAGCTAGGGAATACTCAAAACTCTGCGTTAGTATTTACGAGTGCGAATGCTAAACTGACCGTCACAGACGGAGCAGAACTGGTTATTACGAACAGTGGAACAACTGCTTTGCAAAATTCCGTCTATTTTATGGGGAGCAATGCGTCAGTTTCTGTTAAAAATAACGGTAACTTACAAATCCAAGCGGATGGTGCAGCGTCTACTTCGACAGATGCTACAAGTAGGAATGCGCTCTCGATGACAGGGAATCAATCAAGCATTGAGCTGGAAAATGGAAGGTTAAATGCGACAACTACAGGTGGACAGGCAATTATCATGACAGGGGAAAACCCAACAATCGATATGGCATCAGGTAGTCAATGGCAAAGTCAATCGAATACAGCGCATGCCATCAACCTTACAGGTGCAAATAGCGCATTCAACATAGCTCAATCAACAGCGGTAATCCAATCGACTACAGGAAATAGTCTAGTCATGTCTGGAAACGATGCAACATTTGAAATAAGTGATGCAAGTAATGTAACGATCAACTCTAGTACAGGCAATCGGTTGACAATGACTGGTACAACGCCGACAATGACGGTCAATGACAGTGATTTGAAGATGACTGCGACAACCGGGGCAGGTATTCGATTGTTGAATCAAGAAGCAATGTTAACGGTTGATAATAGTGCTGTTGCTATTACAAATACAGGGAATCGAACTGAGGATATCAATCAACTTGGCACTACAACATTGGGTAAAAATTCTACGTTACGTGTCCAAAATGGTGCAACGCTAGACGTTCAAGGCGCGTTAGTATCTACCGCAGGTGCGAATAGTTTGATTGGACTTTATGGGGAAGAGGCAAAAGCGACTCTTTCAGAAAATGCTCAACTGAATCTGACAGTCAACAGTGGAACAGGAAATGGCATTTATTTACAAGGAAAGAAAGCGGGTATGACATTTGCAGATTCTAAGGCTGACATACAGACAGTGACAGGAAGAGCAGTGGAACTATCTGGGTCTGAGCCATCTATCCATTTAGATAGAAGTGACTTAACAACGAAAGCAACCAGTACCGGTGGAGCCATTCTTCTGTCGGGTGAAACTAGTTTATTTACCCTAGATAACCAAAGTAATATGAGTGTAGAAAATGGAGGCGGGGCAATTGCTAATGTCTCTCTTCAAGGAAATCAAGCAAAAATGGTTGTTGACAACCAATCACAACTATCTGTCGCAGTTCCAAGTACTAATTCTGCTGACACTGTCATAACGAATAATAGTATCTATTTAAAGGGAAATGCTCCTACCATGGAAATTACTCGAGGAGCTAGCGTGGATGTATTGGTTCGTTCGGGTACGAAGAGAGGGATTCGCTTAGACGGTGCGAATGCTCTTTTATCACTTAGTCAAGGTGGAAAGTTAACTGCGGAAACACAGGCAGCGACAGCGATACAATTGAATGGTGATTATGTCAAACTCTTAGCAGAGAATAAAGAAACAAGTATCAATGCAAAAAGTAACTATATCGCCACAACTGTAAATGGTGTATCGACCGTTAAGTTAGGGGAAGAAGAAACAGAAAAAATTGGTCGTGAACCAATTGTAGGAGCATCCGATTCAGCGAATATCACACTCTGGGCAAACTCGTCCTCGGCATTAGTCTTGCAAGGAATCAATGGCCAGTTCAATGTGAATAGCAAGGCGACATTAAAGTTAGATTCCGGTCCTTCTGGACAACTTGAAGCAAATAATGCGAATGCTACTTTAAGATTTTTACGCTCCGGTCCAAATAATACAGGAACGACGCACGGTGGCTATCAATTTAATATCAATGGTGGCGATATGACCGTGACCAAGCGAAAAGGTAACGCCGGTGGTGCGGCCCAAATGGCGCCGGCAATCCGAATGTGGGGCAGTAACAATCAAGTGACTGTAAGTAATGCGGGGCGATTGCTAGTAGTCAATGAAGGGACGGGTATTGCTCATAATGGGAATACCGGTGGTGGAAACCAGGGCATCCATTATACTGCTGGATCAAATAATGGTTTTTCCGTCAATGATCCTGGTTCAGAAGTAAGAATCTATGCGAATGATGGGCCCGCATTGGACATGAGTGATGCCACAGTTGCTGGTGGAAATACAGCCGGCGGAAATGGTGAGATCAGAGTGAGTAATTTAGGTTATTTTGAGGCCTCTGGCCGCACGGCAAGTGCAAATGCAGGTATTTTTCGTGGACGTTCGACTACTGTGAATTTTGATAATCCACTATTTATGGACTATCGAAATAATCGTGTAGGTGGCGGAAATATTTTTAGTAATATTGCAAGCTCCACTTTAACTGCTACTGCAAGTGATTTTGCTGTTTGGAAAGATGGTACAGACTTAGATGCCGATCCGTATCTTCACTCGAATAATATGAATTATACTTTTTCTGGCACGAACTTTTCTTCACTCACTTCCATGGAACCAGCAGAACGTTTCGATTTTGAAGCATTTGGTTCATCAGGATTAACTTCGTATTCTCGACTAAGCTCAAACAATGCACGTTGGGCAATCGTAAATGAATTGAGGGTACCTACGAATGCGGATAAAAAAATCCATGGCTTGATCCGTATGCCAGTTGGGCTCCACGACAGCCGCCCGGCGTGGCAAGACGAAGTAAAGGTAACTGTGGAAATCGAAAGAGCTGGGGAAGTGATCCAGACATATGAAACCTTGACACATGGTCACACAGAGGAAAAACCAGGTGTGAGTATTTATGATGAAGAGCCGCAAGGTGGCGTTTTTGAAATCGAACTTGACGAATATTTACATCCAGGTGATCTTGTACGCATAGCGGATATTGAGGTTTTAGCAGGTGAAATGGAAGACGATTTTGATAATGTATACGAGGTGGAAGATGTCACCGTATTTCCTATCATACCACCTTCACCTGCGACTTTTTCCAATCATTTAGTTCCGGCAAATGCACGGGTTATTTCAGGTCATTCCGACGATCCTGAGGTAGAGGTTACGGCGACTCATAATGGAGAAACAATCGATCCTACCCTCATTACCATAGATGATAAGGGAGATATCAGGATTGCTGTTGAGAAGTTAAATTTAGCAGTAGATGATATCATCCAAGTCTTCTTAAGAGATCGCCAAGGTTCTGCTAGTGAAGCTGGTGTCATCAATCCACCAGAGACGAATAATCACATAGGAAACATCAATCCGAAAGCCCCATTAGCATTTCGGGATGCAACGTTTGCTCCTGCTACCACATTGATTGTAGGTGACATGGTCGATGGAGAGCTGACAATCGATCAAGCATCTAATTGGGACTTTGGAACCCAACCACTTACGGCTAAAACAAAAACCTATCAAGCATTACCGAGTCAAGTGGGTGGTATGGATCAGGGAACCACTAGACCAAATTTTGTTCAGGTTACAGATGAACGTCCAGCATCAGAAATAAGTGGCTGGAGCTTATTCATCAAACAAGAAGAACAATTTGCTAATCAAAAAACAGGTGAATTAAAAGGCGCCCAACTTAGTTGGCGAAATGGACAAGCTATTTCAAGCACCGGAGAAGCCGGCAATGAAGATAATCTAGGCATCATTCGGACAAATGGAATCTTGATTCCTAATAATAGTATCCAATTGATTGATGCAAATATATTCATAGAGAAACAGACATGGTTTTATAATTTTGGAGATGATTCGACTAAAGAGAATAGTATCTTTCTGTACGTGCCAAATACAGCAAATGCAAAAGCAACGGATTATACGACACGTATCAATTATTCGTTCCATGCTACTCCCAAAAATCGCATAGAATAAACCAGTCAGTTATTGAATAAATGTGATTGAAAAATGAAGAAACTTAAAAAAGAATTCAATTGATCGGATATTAGGATCAATTGGATTCTTCTTTGATATAAGAGAGGATAAATACTGACTATAAATATAAATGCAATGAAAGGATAGCTGAACCGATTTTTTTATGTCCCCTCATCTATGGTTCTACACTACGCTGTGTTGCAGGCAAAGAATGAATAAATTTGGATCATTAGTGTTCAGTTCTAAATTTTTGCAATAATTGCGGATCAATTTTATTTAGTAATTTTTTCCAATCTGAGGCATCAGGCACTGTTTTTAATAGCAGACATTCCAGACCTAACGAAGAAAATGTCAAGTATTCATTGTAATTGGTGACTAAGAGATCAATCTCATGATTTTCAATATAAGAGGCGCAAAGTTCATTTGGACGAAGAAAGTAGATATTTTGAAAGCTCCCCAAATATTTTCGAACTAAGGTTTCAAGATGTTGGCTGATATACTCATTTCCTTCAAAAATAAATGCGATCTTCGTAGGATTTTTCCGATATTTTTCTTTGATTGACTCCGTGAATATCGTTAAACTAGCACAGATATCTTCCAGATGATCAGCAGAGAATAAATAATCGAAGGAGGGATTATTTTTTAAAAAAGTTCTATTTTTTTTATATTCATTGTTAAATAAGGTTTTAGCATATTCATTTGTATCTTGGATATTTCTATTTCCACTTTTAGACAGTAGACTGCGAAGTTTGATGGACGTAAAAAAAGATTCTAATAAGATAAGCTCTTGTACTTGTGTGTGAGTATTTCTCTTGATCGTTTGATAATATTCATTTGTAAGCGCTATTATTTGAGGCCATCGATTATACCTTTCACAAAAATATTTTTCCTGTTTTGGATTATCGATACCTCTACGACATAGAACAGAAATAAAAATAAAAATAGCTTCTTCTTGTGCTAGGTCAATATTAAAATAATCTTTCACAATTGAGTATGCGGGTGAAAGTCGATGGAACTCTGGATCATTGAGGACAATATCTTTTAATTCAGGATCGAGTTCTACCATACAACCACAAAATATCCGTTCAATGGAAAGGTATAATAAATAACTAAAATACCCAAATGAAGATATTTTTTGATTAGGATATTCCAATAAGTCAACAATTTTAAGCACTACTTCTTGTGTGGCAATTGATGGAAAAACTGTATGTGGTGTAATATCTGATTCGTAATAGAAAGAAAAATAGAAATTTCGTATATCGGTTTCTGAGCCAATCAAATTGACGGGATTTAGCTCAAGTGTGATGTTGAATTCTTTTACTTGTTCCGCAATTCTTTTAACATACGCAATCATCGTGCTTTCAGAGATATGAAAATAATCTGCCCAATCATAAATAGACTGGAGTTCGTTGAAAAAAATCTGTTCAAGAATAATAAAGAGTGGCTCATCTTCAAGAATCGCTCTTTTTTTTTCTAAGTAGTTTTCCGAAGAATGGATATTTAACGAATACCCCTGTTTCGAAGAGTGGATCTCTGCAACGTTATCAAAATATTCTCTTAAGTAATTGATGTCATTGACTAATGTTCGGGCAGTACTGTTTGTCATTCCAATCAATTGGGCTGTCGTACAGATTCTAGTAGACTCTAACTCCTTCAAAATCTGGAACCAACGTAATTTTACCTTATCTGTTATAAAATTTAATTGAAAATTTTTCAATAGAACTTTTACCTCCTATCTAAATCTTTCTAAGGAATAGAAAATGGAGCACAGGCATGTATTCATAGCGAAAGTTAAAAAATATATTTTTGCAATTTTCTAATTTCTTATTCATTAACAGTTGAGATAGAAATTCAAAAAGTTAGAATATCTTTAGATGTACATTTTAATAAAAGAAGAAAGGAAATTAACAGACTGTTTTCATCGTTATGATCATTTAGGTAGAAACATAGGCAAGTCTATGTTTCTTACACAGTTGAATATGTGAGTAATACCAATATCAAAGTCGGGGATGTTCATTGAGATAAAATTAAGGAATAGATATGTTACTTTAAGTGAAAAGTTTATTATTTTTGTTGATTTGATTTCGTATCAAAGGATAGCTGGTTTTATCTCTATGATCATTTTTTAGGTGGCTATAGATGTTTAAGCGATAAACGAGTTAGTCGTATCCTTCATTCTTGGATAGTCACCTTTTCATTTTTTGACAATCGCTTAAGGTAAAAAAATGGCTACTAGCTTGATAATTAATATTACCTAATAACTATATTAAAATAACTTAATGAGAACAATCTACAAATTTCAGAAAACTATGAAATTATTCAATTGAAGTATCATTTGAATACTATAAAATGGCATAAAGAAGATAAAATTAGAAGTACTGTTGGTCAGAATAATTTGTTTCACATCGGAAGGGAAGTGTCTTTAGAATAATTTAGCACAAAGAAATTTTAGATAGCAAGAGAACTTGATTTTGATATAGTAAGATGCTCTCTATGCTAAATGTCATTATGCAAGACACAAAAGCATAAAATCTGTTACTATCATTAATTAGTAAAAATAAAAATAATCTGTGAAGAAAAAAATATATTTTTGTGAGTATTATTTTATTAAGGAGAAAATGTAAGCGTGATTAAATTTAGTAGTTGTATGACAACTTACTCCTAAAAGAGGTGCTAATGCTAGTTTTTTAGTAATTAATGATTTAAAGGAGGAAGCGAATGGAAACGAAAAAAATTGAAACACCTGAAGAATACTTGGGCTATTATGATCAGAAAGTCATCAATCATTCTTTTATTAGTAAGAATCCAGAAATTTTTGAATTTTATCTTCATTTAAGGACAAAGTTCCTACTGACTTATCACCAAACAGATGCAATTTTTTTTCTGAAACTAGCTACATTATTAGATATAGATGCACAGCTACAAATCCTATTAGAATTGATTAAAAGTACCAATCAAAGTTTAGGTGAAGAATTAGGGATGGCAGAATCAGAAATCATTTCGATGATCGCCAAAGATAAAAAATGTTTTTACAGAGAATTAACCGGCCTTGACATGAACCACTCAGTACCTTGGCAGTTGATTTATCTTAGTGAATCTTGAGGGAGCTTGATTGCTCTCATTAAGGTAGAAAAAATTCAACGAACGAGTCGCAGGTAAAAAAACAAAGGTCGGGACAAGAGAAGTTATCTCTATCTCGACCTCATATACCTATAAAAATTAAGAGATTATTTCCGTGACTTGATCATATCATACACGTCATAAGCAACAAATCCTATTGCAAGCAAATAAAGGGCCCAAGTAAAGATCGAATTTGTGATGAATTGGTAGTATAAATTTAAACTACAAAGGGTGTATAACGCCAAGCGTAGGAATGTGAATGGTTTGGAATGATAATTAGTCAAAATAAAAGCCTCCTGAAAGATACATATCCTATTTAAAAAATAAAATACTAGTTAACTATAGTGTACGGTGAAAGCTGTTTCATTGTCAAATTCCTATAGGGATCAAAGCTAAATCGTTCATCAGGAGATACAAATAAAAGCAAGTTTATCTATGAAATAAATCACGTTGTTTTTTCTTTATTCTGTTATGATAAGGATAATGAAGCAAACAGATAGAATGGAGTTGAATGTATGGTAAAGAAAATTGCTTCTCCAGAGCTGCCCGAATTGCTTGAGGGAAACTTTTATTTAGAGGATGAAACAACCTTTTCAGGTATTTTATCTGAAGGGGAAGATCAGAGTTATCTTAGTTCTCGCAATATCGTATTGAAGAATAGCCATATCAAAAAATTAGCGATGCAAAAATCTCGTTTGGAGCGGTTTGAATGTAGCAATGTCGTTTTTGAGAAGTGTGATTTCTCAAATTTAGAATGGTTTGGCGCAAGCTTTCATCGTGTACATTTCAAGCAATGCAAATTGACCGGAACCAATTTTTCTGACAGCTTTTTAAGAGACTGTGTCTTTGAAGAATGTGTGGCAAACCTGTCTTCTTTTAGCTACACGAATATGAAGTTCGTCAGGTTTAGCGACAATCAATTGAAAAATACTGATTTTTTCGATAGTTATTGGAAAGATCTAGTAGTAGAAAACAATGACCTTTCAGGCTCTAATTGGGTCAATACGCCACTGAAAGATTTAGATTTTACAACAAATACATTTTCTCAAATCAATCTATCTATGGAATTACTTCGCGGACTGATCGTTAATCAAGAACAAGCAATCATTATTTCGGCGGGGATGGGATTGGTGATTGAGTAGATAAAACAGCACTAACAATGTTAAGAAGTTAGTAAATTTGATCGAATAAATTCTAAAATCAATCTAGAGAATAGTTGAATTGTTTCATGAGCACTAAATTTAGTTTATTGGTAGAAAGGAGAACTTACCTATAGATTTGACAGATAAACTCATCAATTTTGCTACTACTCTGAAAGATGTCCAAATGGATCATCCGTTTGGAAAATTTCCAGATTATATCGTGTTCCGACATCAATCGACAGGTAAATGGTTTGGTTTGATCGTATCTGTTGAAAAAGACAAATTAGGCATAGAAGGTGAAGGTCAATTCCCCCTCGTCAATGTCAAAGCAGATCCAGAAATCATCTCCATCCTGAAAAAGAGTAAAGGCTATTATCCTGCTTATCATATGAATAAAAACCATTGGATAAGTGTCGCTTTGAATGGCGCAGTCGCAGAAAAACAACTCTTTTATCTACTGAAAGAGAGTTATGATTTAACGAATGAGTATTAAAAATAATAGTGGAAGATTTCACTTTCATCAAAACAATCCAACGATCACTTGGATTGTTTTTTTTGTGTGTGGAATTTAAGCGTTATCTTTTTGTTCAAAAAAATTTACCAAAAAAATTACACAAAAAACAGATTAGCTTTAGAAAGAGAATAGGTTTGTTATGTATGATAGTAAATATAACAAGAGAAACATAACTAAAACAAATGGAAGAGGATGGTTTTTTATGATGAAAGAAGGAACAAAGTATAAAGGTTATCTGGTATTAGTATGTTCTATCGGTCTTTTATCAGCATGCAGTTCAGAGACCAAAGATACAAGTGAATCAGAGATGCCAAAGGTGAAAAGTGAACGAAAAGTGACTATTGATGGAAAGGAAGGAACGGAACTAGTTATGGATGATGGAACGGTCGTTCAAATGTTTGATGAAGAAGTGTCGGAAAAAGAAGAGGAATGAGCTTTGGATAGAATTATATAAGCGCTTTTCTAATGACTGATCTGAATGAAGGAGTAGGTACATGAAGCCTAAAAAAATAAAAAAATTCAACCGAAAATGGTATTTTTTAGTAGCAGTCATCACTGTTTTACTAGTAGTTGGTGCAATCAGTATAGTTGTTTCTAGTGGGAAAACAAAAGAAGAAAATATAGGAACAAATATTGAAGCCCGGTCTGTTAAATCCCTCATTGATGAGGTGAAAGCGGCGAATTTGATTTTAGCAGGAAAAGTCATGCCAAATAATAGCAACAAAATCAAAATTGATCCAGAACGAGGAACAGTAAAAGATATTCTGGTAAATGAAGGCGATGTCGTAGAAAAAGGGCAACCTTTGTTTACATACCAAACAGATCAACAGAGAAAAGTTGTGGAAGCTGAAATGGACGTAGAAATCAAAGTGAGAGCAGTAGAACAAGCACGAGTGACTGCAAATCAAAAATGGACAGCACATAACCAAAAAGTAGCAGAGCTTGGCAAAACAAAACAGGATTATGCGAAAGAAAAATCCGAAGAGTTACAAAGTACGATCAAAGCATTAGAAGGAGAAATTACCGGTCTCCATGCCGACGCTATTGCTGGCGACAATGAAGTGAAGAATGCCGAAACAGAGTTAAGAAGGGCACAGTTACTTCATCAAAACGAAAAAGAACGACTGAATGAAGACACAGTGACAGCTGATCACTCAGGAAGAATCAAATCATTGAATCGTGACTTAGTCAATCAATCAAAAGAACGTCAAAAAGAAGAAAACTTTATGGAGATCCTTGATGATTCGAACTTGTACGTGGATGGTCAAGTCACCGAATTTGATCGTGAAAAAGTCGCTGTCGATCAGCGAGTAGAGATCAAGGATCGTAAAGACCAAGAGAACACTTGGCAAGGAACCATTGTGCAGGTGGCAAATTTAACAAGTGATGCAAAACAAGGCGATCAAAAAGAAGAGAACCCTAATTTATCTAAGTTTCCTTACAAAGTTAAGATTGATCCAAAAGAAGAAATGCCACTGATTGGTTCCAATGTGTATGTCAATGTTTTACCTCAAGGTTTTGTGCCAGGAAAAGTGATCATCAATCAAAGATACCTCATGGAAAAAGATGAAAAATATTATGTATGGAAAGTCGAAAATAATCGGATCAAAGAGCATGAAGTCAAGGTGAATCTGATGGATGATGAACTTGCAGAGATAGTTGAAGGATTGACTGTTGAAGATCAACTTGCTTTGCCTCAAACAGGAATGGTCGAGGGAATGGAGGTTGGTGCAAGTGTTGACGCTTAACAACATTCAGAAGTCATATTGGCAAGGCGGGAAAGAACTAAAAGTCCTTAAAGATATCTCTTTGCAAATCAATGAAGGAGAACTGGTCGCAATCATGGGGCCATCGGGGTCAGGAAAGTCGACGTTGATGAATATCATTGGTTGTCTGGATACAGCTACATCAGGGGATTATATCGTTGAAGGAACGGATGTCAAAACGTTAGCGGACAATTCATTAGCTGATTTCCGTAATGCAAAAATCGGCTTTGTTTTCCAGAATTTCAATCTCATGCCAAAATTAACCGTTTCGCAAAATGTGGAAATGCCATTAACGTATAAAAAAGTCAATAAAAAAGAGCGGCGTAAGCGTGCCTTGGCTATGTTGCAACTTGTAGGGTTAGAGGATCGAAGTGACTTCAAACCGATGGAATTATCAGGAGGACAAAAGCAACGTGTCGCAATTGCGAGAGCTTTAGTGACTAATCCTAGTTTTGTTTTGGGTGATGAGCCAACAGGAGCCCTTGATACAAAAACTAGTAGTCAAATCATGGATCTCTTTAAGGAATTCCATCAAGCAGGGAAAACGATTATTCTAATTACCCATGAGCCAGAAATCGCAGCGTTATGTCAGCGCACGATCACTTTACGAGATGGTCAAATAATCAGTGATGAACAAAATGAAGTGAGGTGATCAAGAATGGAAGAAATCAGATTTGCCTTACAATCGATTTTTGCTCATAAGATGCGTTCAGTATTGACTATGTTAGGTGTCATCATTGGGATTGCTGCAATTATTTCGATTTTCAGCATCATCGGTGGAAACACCGAAAAAATGAAACGAGAAATGATTGGTGGTAACAATAATACGATGAACATCCAATACGATAAAAAAAGTTCATTCCAAAGTGGAAACCTATTAGGGGGAGGCCTATCAGAAAAGGAAGAAAAAAAACCGTTATACCTTCCGTTTTTACGTGAAGATATATTAAATAAAATTAATGAGATACCAGAGGTCTTAGCAAGTGGCTTGTTATATCAAAAAGATGGGAAAATCTATAGGAAAGCAAAAGGGGCTGACGCCAAAGTTTCTGCTGTCACTTCTTCTGTTGAGGATTTGGAGCAATTAAACTTCATCAAAGGGGAAGGTTTTGCTTCTCAAGCCTTCAAGGAGCAACAACAAGCCATTTTTCTGCAAGATTCCTTGTATGACGAATTATTTCCCAAT
This sequence comes from Enterococcus mundtii, assembly GCF_003957375.1. GTDB lineage: Bacteria > Bacillota > Bacilli > Lactobacillales > Enterococcaceae > Enterococcus_B > Enterococcus_B spodopteracolus. The sequence goes on from NZ_CP025473.1 coordinate 585,223, forward strand.
GAAGAAGGGATCGGACAGTTTGTCGAAGTGAATGGCGTGCCATTCAAAGTTCAAGGTGTATTTCAGTTAGATCCCAATAGTAGTAATCTATTTAGCTTTGAGAAAAGAGCTTATGTTCCTTTACAGCAAGCACATAAACTATCTGATGAGTTAGATATTGTGCCACTTGTCACGATCCAAACAAATAATACCGATCAATTACAAGGCGCTGCAGAAAAAGCAGCAGAGATTCTTAATCAACAGATCCCACCATCCGATTATGAATATGGGGTAATGAATCTGAAAGACTTTGCCAGAGAATTGGAACGAATGAACCAGTCAAGTTTTATTCTCTTGTCCGGTATAGCAAGTATCTCGTTATTAGTAGGGGGGATCGGTGTGATGAATATCATGTTAGTCTCTGTCACGGAAAGAACGAAAGAAATCGGGATAAAGAAAGCACTCGGCGCAAGAAGAAAAATTATTTTAAAACAATTTTTAGTAGAAGCGGTAGTCTTGACATTGATTGGTGGGATACTGGGGATACTTATAGGCTTACTAAGTGGCTATGTTATCACACAGTCGCTTGATTATCCTTATATTGTGTCTGTACTGTCTATTATCGTTAGCTTAGTTTTTTGTTCCCTAATGGGTGTGATATTTGGCTTATTACCAGCGATGAAAGCATCCAAATTAAACCCTATTGAGGCATTACGCTTTGAATAAGGAGAGAGTGATATGGAAAGAATTTTAGTGGTTGAAGATGAATATATGATCAATCAAATCGTGACGGAATTTTTAAAAGAGCGTAAATATGAAGTTTATTCAGTAAGGAGTGGCGAACAAGCATTGGAAGTTTTTGCTGAGCAAACATTTGATTTGATCCTATTGGACATTATGTTGCCTGGAATAAGGGGGACAGATGTTTTAAAGAAAATTCGGGAAACGTCGGATGTACCGATCATCATGTTGACTGCTTTGGATGATGAATATACGCAGTTGCTCAGTTTTTCCCATTTGATCAGTGACTATGTCGTCAAACCTTTTTCCCCACTTATTTTGATCAAACGGATTGAAAATGTGTTTCGGCTGAATCAAGGAAATCCCCACATCACTATCGGGGAGTACGCCATTGATTTAGATGGTGGTCTTGTCAAACATCAAGAGGAAGGAATCCATTTAACAAGAAAAGAGTATGATATTTTAGTGATTCTAATAAGAAACAAAGGGAAAATCATCACGCGAGAACAATTAGTGTATCAAGTTTGGTCGTATGAATATCATTTGGAAAATCGAATATTAGATAACCATATAAAAAATATCCGAAAAAAAATGCCACTTTTATCAATAAAAACAATCAAAAATAGAGGCTACCAGCTTGAGGACACCCCATGAGCATCATGCTGAAAAATTTTCTCTTTTCTGGGATCATCATTTTTCTAGTTTCGATTCTTTCGTTGATTGTCTTATATTTTACGATGCCTATCTACTATGAACGAATGAAGCTGAACGAAATAAATAAGGAATTCAATCAAGTGGCAAAGAGTATAGAAAACAAAGATTTAGCTACCATGCAAAAGGTGGTTGATCAATACTGGCTTGAAAGTGGAAGAGAACAAAATCTTGATGTCATATTGCTTAATAACAATGGTCTAGTCATGGGTCCCTTCTTTGATGAGAATCTTGATTATTTAGAAATAAGCATTTTTTCTGATGAAATGAGCCTTTTTCAAGAAATTACTGACAAAGAAGGTCACACTTATTATTTATTAGGTAATTATTCGATGCAACCAGTCGCAGAAGCAAGTCAAGTGTTACTTCATTTATATCCATTTATCATCATCGTCTCACTAATCATTGGGGGATCGGCGCTTACTATTATAGTATTTATTCGACAAAAAAATCAAAGAGATATCCAAAGTAACAGAAAAAATGATCGAATTAGATGCGGATATTCGTTGTGATGTCAAAGGTACGGATGAAATCTCACTTTTAGCGCAAGATATCAACCATCTCTATGTTTCTTTGATCCAAACAATTGACGTGTTAGAGCTTGAAGTAGCTAAAACGAAAGAATTGGAACAAGCAAAGTCAGAGTTTATGCAAATCGCTTCTCATGAATTGAAAACACCTGTTGCTTCATTGATGGGGTTGATTGATGGCATGATCTATAATGTTGGAAAATTTAAAGACAGAGAGCGATATTTAGAAGTTTGTAAAAATATTTTGCAAGAACAAACAGAAATGATCAATAATATCCTCTTTGCCTCAAGAAACAATTTGCCTTCAGATAATGTGGTCTATGAAGAAGTCTCAATCAAAGAAATGATCGAACATAAATTAACTTCTTTCCGAATATTGGCTGAAGCAGAACAGAAAAAACTAGTCGTCCATCTAAAAGGAGAGAAAATCATCGGTAATAAAAATGATATTGATAAAATTTTAGATAATCTACTAAGTAATGCCTTCAAATATACGAAGCATGAGGGAGAAATCAGTCTGTTTTTTGATGGTAAACAATTAGTGATTGAAAATGAAGTGAATCAGATACTTACGGAGGAGGAATTAAGTAAGATTTTCCAACCTTTTTATCGACCGGATTTTAGCAGAAGTCGAGATACTGGAGGTTCTGGTTTAGGATTGTTTATCGTACAACAACTTTTTGAAAAATATGGCTGGGAGTATTCATTCAAGTCAACTGCTAATTCCAGGATGTGCTTTTCTGTCATTTTTAGTGGAAGACGCCTAAATTGATCGATGGTATCGTTAAAGGCTAAATGGTCAATTATCATAAAATTAATTTGATATTTTTGTGGTGGTAGCGAAGCTAATAGCCAAATTGCACAACTGCTATTTGCCAGGGACTTTGATTTTTTATTTTTACACACTCAACTGGAATGTACAAAACCACACCATACCATACCACTAAATAGTAAGAACAAAATGATCAAAAAACTCACAACGTACTAGAAACTCTTGTAGAAAATTTAGTCCCTGGTAAGTAGCAGTTGTGCAATCAGGTTGTGATAGATTAAAGAAGTCAGGACTACGTTCGCGCAGTCCTGACTTCTTTTTGGATAGTTTCTTATACTATTCCTTGATTTTTCTTTCACGTACAAAATAGTAAACCGTCATATAGACCAAGAAAACGAAACCGATCATCAAAGAGATCCTTGTTTCAGGATTGATGAACATAAAGACCAATACGACTGCCAAAAAGGCTAATGACAGATAATTAGTATAAGGAGAAAAAGGCATTTTGAACGGATGTGACGTCATTTCTTGATGATGTGTCTTTCTAAATTTGATTTGACTGATCAAAATCACGATCCAAGGAATCATTCCGGGTAAGATACTGGAACTATAGACAAAAACAAATAAATCCTGTGTTTGGGAGTAGACTAATGGCAATAGATAGTTCAAAAGCAAGCCAATCAGAATACCAAACGAGATGGCTACCACTGGATAAAAGGGAACCCCATGACGTGTAAGTTTCAAAAACTTTTTAGACATTTTGCCGTTGATTGCCAATGTGTAAACCATACGACTGGCGCTGAAAATACCGGAATTACAACCAGATAAAGCAGCAGTGATGACAACAAAATTGATCAAACCAGCTGCAAACGTGATCCCGATTTTGGAAAAAGTTTGAACAAACGGTGATCCTAGTTCGCTTAATTGATTCCAAGGATAGATGCTGACAATGATGAAGATCGCCCCAATATAAAAAATCAAGATCCGCCCGATTGTTGATTGGACAGCGTCTACAATCGTTTTTTGTGGATCTTTCGCTTCACCTGCAGTCATCCCGATCAACTCGATTCCTTGGTAAGAGGCAACAACGATTGATAGGGCAAAAAAGAAACCTTTCACGCCACCTGTAAAGAAACCACCATTTTTCCATAAGTTTGAAATCCCGATTGCTTCTCCATGGTTACCAAATCCGAATAAAATGATGCCTAAACCGGCGATGATCATCAAAATAATTGTCACTACTTTAATAGTGGAAAACCAAAATTCTAATTCACCGAATGCTTTGACAGAAAAAAGGTTGGCGAACATCAAGAAAAGGATCACAACGATTCCTGGAATGATCTGGGGCAAGTCTGGCCACCAATAGTTCATATATTCCCCTACAGCAATTACTTCACTGATACCGACCACGATAAACTGAAAAATATTGCTCCAAGCCGTCAAATAACCTGCAACGGGATGGATGTATTCACTTGCATAGTTAGCGAAAGAACCGGTAGAAGGATCTAAATACAACATCTCGCCCAAGGCACGCATGATCAGGTACAAAAAGAAGCCTGCTACAGCATAAGCAACCATTACAGAAGGTCCTGTCCAACGGATAGTGGATGAAGCACCCATGAACAGACCGACACCGATCGTTCCGCCTAGCGCAATCATTTGAATGTGACGTGCACTGAGACTACGAGTTAATTTTTCTTCTTCCATACAAAAACTCCTTTTTTAAGTTGAGTGATAAAGTAAAAAATAAGTTTATTCTATAACTAGCAAACAAAATAACGCCCATTACTTTATAGCTCTTGATTGTGATTTTACAGAAAATTTTCGAAATTTGCGAGAAAAATCTAAAAAATCAAAAAAATTAGGTATAACACTTGTAAATGATTTTGATATTAGTTAAACTAAGTTTGAATAAAAAGTTAGGTACACCGAAAAGGAGTGGTAAGAGGTGTCTAAAAATGAAATATCCGTTAAAGATTTGACGGTTGCGTATCAAGGAAAGACAGTATTAAATCATGTATCAACAGTTATCCAAGCACAAAAATTTACAGGGATCATTGGACCGAATGGCGCTGGGAAATCTACTTTTATGAAAGCTTTATTAGAATTAGTTCCTAAAATTTCCGGTGAAATCACTTTCGATGGTCGCTCCATAAAAACGATTCGCAAAAAAATTGCCTATGTCGAACAGCGTAGTGAGCTGGATCTTTCTTTTCCGATCGATGTATTAGGAGTAGTTTTGTTAGGAACCTATCCATCCTTGCGCTTGGGGCAACGTCCTGGGAAAAAAGAAAAGGAACGAGCAAAGCAAGCCTTAGCGAAAGTGGACATGATAGATTATGAAAATCGACAAATCAGTGAATTATCTGGCGGACAATTACAGCGGATATTTATTGCCAGAGCCTTGGCTCAAGGCGCAGAATGGATTTTTTTAGATGAACCATTTGTTGGGATCGATGCGGTCAGTGAAAGAAAAATCTTTGCTATTTTGGATGAACTGAAAAATGAAGGGAAAACTATTGTGATCGTCCATCATGATCTGCACAAAGTCGAAGCCTATTTTGATGAAGTAATTTTATTGAATAAAGAATTGATTGCAGCTGGATCAGTTGACGAAGTATTTACTTCAGAAAATCTACAGTTGGCTTATGGGGAGATCATTGGGCAATTAGTTAAAGGGGTAATGGAAAAATGATTCAATCGTTTATTGAGGGGTTAATGGATTATCAATTTCTACAATATGCATTGATTACATCTATGTTAGTTGGATTGGCTTCAGGGGTGATTGGCTCTTTTATTATTTTGAGAGGGATGTCTTTGATGGGGGATGCGATTTCTCACGCGGTACTTCCTGGTGTCGCGATTTCGTATATGTTTGGTTTTAGTTACATTCTAGGAGCTACTGCATTTGGGATGTTGACAGCTGGAATAATCGGATTTGTCACACAGCGTAGCCGTTTGAAAAATGATACAGCTATTGGGATCGTTTTTAGTTCGTTCTTTGCATTAGGCGTCATCTTGATTTCTTTTGCTCAAAGTGCAACCAATCTGTACCATATCTTATTTGGGAATGTTTTAGCAGTTAGGGAAAGTGATATGTTGATGACTGCCATAGTGAGTGGGATCGTATTATTGTTTGTATTTATTTTTTATAAAGAACTGAAAATCACTTCTTTTGATCCGATGATGGCAAAAGCTTATGGGTTGAATACGACACTTGTTCACTATTTGTTGATGTTCTTCTTAACACTGGTTGCCGTCGTGAGTTTACAGACAGTAGGAACGATTTTGGTCATCTCGATGTTGATCACACCAGCAGCAACTGCATACCTATTGACCGATCGATTGGCAAAAATGATTTTTATTTCGGCAACAGTCGGCGTATTAAGTGCGATCATCGGTGTGTTTTATAGTTATAGTTATAATTGGCCATCTGGGGCGACCATCGTGTTGACCAGTGCAGTATTCTTTACGTTGGCCTTTTTATTTTCACCGACTAAAGGGATTATTTTTTCAAGAAACAGAACGAAAAAAAATGCCGAGTCGTAAAAAATCTAACGAATAGAAATGGAGTATGTACATGAAAAATAAACTGAATATCTTATGGTTAATGGGAGCTGTCTTATTTATTTTTGCAGGTTGTGGCAGTTCCGCAGCAGAAGAGAAAGAAGAAAACCTGACAGTCGTAGCAACAAATTCGATTATCGCCGACATGGCAAAAGAAGTTGGAAAAGAACATGTCGATGTTCATAGTATCGTCCCTGTTGGAACTGACCCACATGAATACGAGGTATTGCCAGAAGATATCAAAAAAGCAAGTGATGCTGATGTCATCTTGTACAATGGGCTAAACTTGGAAACAGGAGATGCTTGGTTTGAAAACTTGATGGATACGGCAAATAAAAAAGAAGATGAAGACTATTTTGCAGTAAGTAAAAAAGTTGAACCACTTTATTTGACTGGTGGAGAATCAGAGACAGAAGCAGATCCGCATGCGTGGTTGGATCTTTCAAACGGAATCAAATATGTACAAGAAATCACACGCATCTTTGCTGAAAAAGACCCAGACCATGCTACGCAATATGAAGAAAATGCAGATGCATATATCGGAAAATTGAAAGAATTAGATAAACAAGCGAAAGAGAGTTTTGGATCGATTCCAGACAATAAAAAACTATTAGTAACAAGTGAAGGGGCTTTTAGATACTTCTCACAAGCATACGATTTACCAGCAGGGTATATTTGGGAAATCAACACAGAAAGCCAAGGTACACCTGAACAAATGCAATCGATCATTAGCCAAGTTCGTGCTTCGGATGTTCCAGTTTTATTTGTGGAAACAAGTGTTGATCCGAGAAGTATGGAACGTGTCGCAAGTGAAACAGGTCTTGAAATCTATGATGAGCTATTCACTGATTCTATTGCAAAAGAAGGAGAAACTGGTGATTCTTATTATGGAATGATGAAATGGAACATCGAAACGATCCACGATGGTCTATCTCAAGAAAAGAAATAATCACTAATCGATCGAGCTAACAATCTAATAAAAGAGGCAAAAGTGTGTAGCCTCGATAAATAAGGCGTCATCCACGAAAATTGTTCTTTAAATTTTTGTGGATAGCGCTTTTTTTTTGAAGAGATTCCTTCCGTTTGCTCCGTTTTTGGAGACGTGAGGACTAATGCCTCCGTACTTTATACAAATAAAAATTCGTTCGTTTATTGTTTTAAAGATACCAATTTTAGTGAAATTCCGTTATAGTTAAAAGAAAGGAAAGGAAGGTGAAGCTATGAATTTTACTAGCAAAGACAAACAATTGATTGCAAAAGAAATAACAAAAAAAATCAACCAACTAGAAAATAAAGAGAAAGATCAAGATCTCTTATTTCTTGAAGCAGAAATGGCGAAAGCGTTCATAGCAAGCCCAGAAGAATTGGAAACAGAGGAATACCCTGGGAAATGGTTATTTGATGATTTTCAGCCATTAGATGAAGAAACAGGCATTGGCTACTTTGTCTTTCTTTCATCCGTCGGTTTTACTCCTGGCGTATTAGTCAAACAAGAGAATGAACTAAAGGTTCAAGCATGGCCTGCATTGTTTTCTTTGATAGGGACAGAGGGTGTGATTCCAAAAATCCAATCCGCATTTTTTAAGAGTGCATTTATCGCAAATAGCAAACTTATGAATACGTATTATAATCGTTTAGTAGAAATTGCTCGTCCAGGAGAAATTCCACAAACGTTCACTTATGGGCAACAAAAAAATCTATACGAAGATGTTGTTTATTCACGGGATCTATCTGGGTTCTCACCAAGAGAACAACTCCGTTTACATGAACTACTTCACACAAAACCTGTTTCGCTGAACTTTTTCAATGCATTAGACCAACGTCGAAAATGGGTATCTGTGAATTTCTGGGAAGTTTTTGCGGCTAGACATCGTTGGATGGAAGAAAGAAAAATCCCAGATCAGCAGATCCAATTCGTTCAATTGAAAAAAGAACGATTATATTACGGATTATATAGTCGTGTCTGATCGAGGGTGGTAATGATGGTACTAACATTAAAGGAAGAAATCATTCAAGAAAGTAAGCGAATCGGGATTGATAAAATCGGGTTTACTACAGCAGAGCCATTTGATCATTTGAAAGAATCGTTGGTAGAACAAAAAGCTGCTGGACATACTTCTGGATTTGAACACCCTAATATCGATGAACGTTTATATCCGGAGATGACGTTTGATCGACCAAAATCAATCATTGCAATTGCTTTAGCGTATCCTACAAAGATCCATGAAAAGATGCCTAGAGATGAAAAGCGTGGACAGTTTGCTCGTGCTTCTTGGGGCATCGACTATCATGATGTCTTACGGGATCGTCTGCAACAATTGATTTCATTTATTGAGTCACGAGCGACACATTGGCAAAAGGAAGAAGAATGGCGCTTGGCGCCGCAAGTCGATACAGGTGAGTTGATCGACGTAGCTGTGGCGCAACGTGCTGGTTTAGGGTTTATCGGTCGAAACGGATTATTGATCACAGAGGAATTTGGCTCGTTTGTCTATTTAGGTGAGATCGTGACCAATATCGACCTAGAACCAGATGCTCCTGGTGTCTTTGGGTGTGGCGAATGTACGCGTTGTGTGACGGCTTGCCCAACGGATGCGCTTTTAGGTGATGGTCGAATGAACGCTAAACGCTGTTTGTCTTATCAAACGCAGACGAAAGGCATGATGCCAGAGGAGTATCGAAAAAAGATGAGCAACGTCATTTATGGTTGTGATATCTGTCAGTTGGTATGTCCTTATAATAGAGGGAAAGATTTTCACTTTCATCCAGAAATGGAGCCAAAAGTAGACGAAGTCTATCCGAAACTCACCCCCATGTTAACGATCTCTAATAAAGAATTTAAACAGCAATACGGTCATTTGGCTGGTTCATGGCGTGGCAGGAAACCTCTTCAACGAAATGCGCTGATTGCCTTAGCCAATTTAGGAGAACGTGCTGCTTTGCCTCATATTGAAGAGTGTCTAAGTGATGTCCGTCCAGTGATTCGCGGGACAGCAGCGTGGGCAATCGGTAAGTTAGGAATCAAAGATCCTAAAAAATGGCAAGAGGTATTAAGTTGCGCACTAGAAAAAGAAACAGAAGAAGAAGCAATCCATGAAATGAACCAAGCAATCCAATTGTTACAAAAGAAAAAAAGTTCTAAAAAATGAATTTTTTACTCAAACACGTCATTTTTCCCAGTAATTGTTGTAACAATTACTGGTTTTTTTGTGTTTATTATATTAATTATTGGAAAAACGAAAAGAATTTCGCAGATAAATACCATAAATTGAAAAAAAATTATTCTGAATATTACAGAACATAAGTTTTTCAAAAGTATCTGCGGAAGAGTTAGAAAACGATTTCGACGTTGATTTATAAAGATTCTACGACTTTAGTCCTAGTTTTTCGGAAAATCAAATATTACAAATATTAAAAATGTGACGATTTTGTCATTAAATGTCATAATTCCTTCACCTATGAAATATTTCTAGATGATAAAGTTAGTGACGTTGAAACAAATCAAAGAGAAAAAAAGGAGCTTACTATGAATTCAATTAAAAAGATCGTTTTGGGGACAACTGTTGCCGCTGGAGCAACTGCAATGTTTGTAGGGACTACTGCTCATGCAGATGAAGTCTATACAGTAAAAGCTGGAGATTCATTATCTAAAATCTCACAAAAATTTGCAGGTGACAATTCACTGATAAAGGCTATTGCAGAGCAAAATTCGATTGACGATATCAACCGCATTTTCGTTGGTGAAGAATTAACAATTCCAACTGACGCTTCATCAGTAAAAACAACAGAAGTAGCACCAACAACTGAAAAAGTAGAAACTCCTGTAGTAACAGAAACACCAGCGCAAGAATATACATATGTTGCGCCTGTTGAAACAGTTGAAGTAGCACCAGCTACAACTACTGTAACAACAAACAGCAACTCTGCGAAAGAATGGATTGCACAAAAAGAATCAGGTGGTTCTTACACTGCAACAAACGGACGCTACATCGGACGCTACCAATTAGATTCAGCATATTTGAACGGTGACTACTCACCAGCGAACCAAGAACGTGTTGTAGAAGAATACGTTGCTGGACGCTATGGTTCATGGGATGCTGCAAAAGCATTCTGGTTAGCAAACGGTTGGTACTAAGATAACCATCAATTTATGATGTCAAAAAAGAGGGCTACGCAAGTAGGCCTCTTTTTTTCTCTTCATTTACAATCGTGAAAGATACGTATCGATCGGTTTTTGATAATGATCACCTCGCCAAATCCCTGTATTGATATACTCTGCAATCAAATAGCCGATATAAGGGCCGGTAGTCAAACCAGAGGAGCCTAAGCCGCTTGCGGCAATCAAGCTTGGTTCCCCTGGGACAGGGGCAAAGAACGGCGCAAAATCGGATGTGTACGCACGAGTACCTACTCGCATGGTGTGTTTCCATGTAGCAAGCTGATCGGGTTCAGCTAAAAATGGCACTGTACTTTTTATCAATTGCAGATAAGCAGATTCAGTAGGAGTCAAATCCCAGCCTCCATCATTTTCATGGGTTGCGCCTACCAATATAGTTCCATCTTTGAATGGGATAAAATCGGCTTCCCCTTCCAACATGGCGACAGGCCATTCTTGACTGTTTACATAAGGTGTTTGAAAAACGATCAACTGTCCTTTTTGTGGACGAATATCGGCATGAAAGCCAACCTGCTCCAGTAATGGCTTCAATGAAGGGCCAGGCGCTAATATGACTCGGTCAAAGCTAAGATGTCCAAAAGCACCAGAGACGATCCATTGTGCAGATTCTTTGCGTAACTGGACACGTTCAGAGATTACTTTGACCGTTTGTTTCTCCAATCGTGTGGCCAGATGAGATAGGTAGGCATGGCCGTCTAAACGTCCCCCTCCACTTACAAATAAAGCAGGTGTTGATTTTAACAATGGAAGAGTCGTGGCTGTCTCTTCAGCCCTTAACAGCGAAATATTGCCGATTTCAGGTGCGTCTTTCTTTCGTTCTTCGGCCACTGCAGCAAGATCTTCCAACGCTTCTTTTTGGCGAAAGATCAGTGTACCGGATTGTTTATAGATGGAATCATCAAGTGATAGATCCTGGATTAGTTTTGGGAAAAAAGCCGCACCATCTTTTGCTAACTGATACCACTGTTTATTTCGTCTTTTTGAAAGCCAAGGCGAGATGATGCCTGCACTAGCGCGAGTGGCTTGTCCTTCTTTTGCATCAAATAAGGACACCTCAAATTTAGAGGTGTCTAAATAGTTGGCTAATGTCATACCGATGATGCCACCACCGATAATAGCAATTTTTTCCATAGAAAAACCTCCTTTACTTATCTACCATCTCATAGAACCATTAGAGATACAATATTTTATCCAAGGATTTTTTTCTATTTCATATGAACAAATGTATGGACAAAACTGATTATTGATCAAATTAGAGACAAAAAACAAGGAGGAGTGAGCTTCATTCTCCCACACCTCCTTATATATTAATTTTGTATTTACTTAGGCTTTTGCACCATATGGCGGATAAATAGGATCAAACTAATGAGCAACAAGCCAAGTAGGACGCTTAAAGCAACTTTTGATCCTAACGTTGTTGCTGCTTCATAACTATCTGAACGATGGTCTTGGAAAAAGTTGATGATCACAGCGACTAGCGTAGTAGCGACAGCTCCGGAAAATTGTTGTAACGTATTGAATACAGCGTTACCATCACCTTGTAATTCCATCGATAAAGCATTCATTCCAGTAGTCATCATATTGCTATAAGACAAACCAATACCGATCATATAGAAGAAATGACAGGCAATCAAAAAAACTAATGATGCGTGACCTAAAATAAGCACAAGGACGGTCCACCCGATAAGTGAAAATAAGAGACCAATAAAGATTGGCTTTTTAGGTCCATGTTGGTCGAGTAACTTTCCAGAAAAAGGAGATAAGAGGGCACCAATGGCTGCACCTGGTAGCATAGCTAGACCAGCGACAAAGGCATTGTTTCCTTGGACGATTTGGACGAAGTTCGGTAGGACAAAAGAAACACCAAGTAATAAAAATTGATAAACTAAAAAGCTAAATAAGAATAAGCAGAACGTATGATTTTTAAAAATTTCAAGTCGGATCAAAGGATGATCGGCTTTTTTTGTTCGTTGATAGAAAAGAATAAATCCTAAAATGGCGATGATTAAGGATACCCAGCCAACCCAGTCTCTAAACATGCTTAGAAAAGTTAAGCTTCCACTGAACATCAGACTAACACCAAGGACGCTGGGCAAATCTAAGCGGCCACTTTTTTCAACTTTAAATTTAGGAATTGCGTATAAGCCAATCCCAAGTGAAAGGAGTAATACTGGCAATAGAAAGAGAAAAATATGACTCCATGAGAAATTAGCAGTCAAAATCCCACCATACGTAGGACCAATCGCGGGGGCAATGGCGGTTGTCAAAGTACCAAGGCCCATCATCGTTCCTCTTTTTCCCAGAGGAGCAAAAGTCAAGATGATGTGAAACATCAATGGCAAGGCTATCCCTGTCGCAGCACCTTGGAGTACCCGCCCTAAAAGCAGTAACAAGAAGGTAGGGGAAAAGTAATCGACCAACAACCCAGCAATAAATAGTAAATTGGAACACAAGAAAAGGGTTCTCAGACTAAAGTTTTTGGTCAGATAAGTTGAAAGTGGCACAATGATCGCAATCATTAATAAGTAAATGGTTGTTACCCATTGTACTTGGGAGGTACTGATTTGAAATTCCTGAATCAGTGTTGGGAAGGTCACGTTCATTGCGGTTTCGATCAAAACGCCTGAAAATGACATGATCCCAGTAGCAAGTACGGCCGGCACTAACTGTAGTTGTTTTTGTTTTTGCATGTTTTTCACCTCTAATTTATTCGTAAAAAAAGAGAGAGATTTCTATTCGAAAATAGAAACCGCCTCTCTCTCGACACGCTAGGCGTGTTATCTGTACGATTTATCGTTCGGCTTATTCTAGCATAAGTCTAAAAATAGTGTCAACCAGATTAGCCAATCCAATGTAAAAGAGTTATGATAGTAGTGAAGAAGAAAACAAGGAGGGCCTATGGAAAAAATCGAATGGAGAAAAACCGACCCTAGTTATCGTATGTCAAAGAAACCGCAATTGATCACACTTCCTGCTCAAAAATTTTTTTGTATCAACGGAATAGGTGATCCAAATGGAGAAGAATTTAAGCGTCGTGTAAGTAGTTTATATGCTGTTAGCTATACGATCCGAATGGCACCTAAAAATGATTGGCTAGTTCCTGATTACTCACCTTATACTGTGTATCCTTTAGAAGGTCAGTGGGGACTGCAAGAAAAATTTTTGAATGAACCATTGATGTTAAAAGAGCATTTTTCTTATCAGTTGATGATCAAGCAACCGGATTTTGTGACTCCTCAAGTTGCTGCAGAGGCGTTAGTGCGAGCCAAAACCAAAATTCCAGAAGATCTCGCGAGTCAGCTCGTTTTTAAGACGATCGAAGAAGGCCTTGTAGCGCAGATCTTACACATTGGTTCCTACGACGATGAACCAGAAACATTTGAAAAGCTGGCTTTATTTCTCAAAGAAAAAGGCTATCGCCGAACTTCGAAGGAGCATAAAGAAATCTATCTGAGTGATCCCAGAAGGACGGCGCCAGAAAAATTAAAGACGATTTTGCGAGTAACTGTTGAACAAGACAAATCATTCGAAGTGTCAGATATTAACTAAAAGAAAGAAAGACTCCCTGTTTTTTTGCTATAATAGATACGAAGAGGTGTTTTTTGTATGAAAAAAAATCAACGACAATCATTGATTCGCCAATTGATCACGGAACATGCGATCGGTACGCAAGAGGAATTATTGAATCATTTGCAACTGAACGGGGTCAATGCAACGCAAGCAACGATCTCACGAGATATACGTGAGTTGAAACTTGTGAAAATCCAAGATGAGAATAAACAAATACGCTATGCGTTGTTCAATAAACAAGCGGATTCTTTGATGGAAGATCGCTTGCGAAGTGCGGTCAAACGAGAAGTATTACGAATTCAACGGATTCAATTCATGATCGTTGTCTTAACCGAAAAAGATGGTGCGGATGTGGTAACAAACTGGTTAGATGAAGTGGATTATCCAGAAGTAGCTGCAACGATTGCCGGCGTTGATACGTTCATAGTCATTTGTCGCACAGAAGAAGAAGCCCAGACTTTCGCTGAAAAATTAGAGCAAATGAGAGAATAGGCTCACTTTTAGTCTAATGATCAATGGAAGCGCTAAACATATTGACGTTGTGTAAATCCTACTAAATTCCATGGATACTGGACTTGCAAGAATGGTACGAAATGATTAGAAGGATGTCTGTACAATCTGGATCATTCTAAAGTTGCAATCAATTTGAATAAGCATATAGTGAAAGAGGGGCGAGCAGTCCAGTGATGACAAATATGATCATTTTCCTGACGATTTTAGTTTACGGCGTCAATTTTTTGGCATTTATGTACATTAAAATAAAAGAGATCAAAAATTACCTGGAAAAAATTGCAATCTATTTTGGTGTGAACATGACATTGTTGTTTACCAGTAGTATTTTCCTATTTTTTGGTAAGATCGTCGAAGACGGAATATTGTTGATAGAATAATAGAAAAAACTGATGCCCATTAATATAGGGCATCAGTTTTTAAGTCTCATTTATTTTTTTTGGGAGGTGTACCATACATTTTAGGTGTTACCGGTTTTAATTTAGGTGCTTTGCCTTCGATCTTAGGTTCTTCCAACCATTGATATTCCCCTTCACCATCTAAAGCTTTACCTTTTGCCCAAGAACCTTTGCTACTTTCGTCACCTTCTGAAAAGTTATAGAAGTCATAAGCAATATCTTTACGTTCTTCTTCTCTTGGGAAAGTCGTAGGAACAAGAATACCGCCCTCTGTTTCTTCTAATTCTTTGACAGCTGCTGCCCAAAGGTTTTGATGATAACTGTCTCTAGCCAATAAAACTGATAGTAGGTCTTTTACGCCACGATCATCGATCATTTCGTAAATACGAGCTACTTGTAGTCTTCCTTGAGATTCTGCGTTTAAGTTTGCACGAAAATCAGCAAGTAAATTTCCACTAGCAACAATATAACCACCACTCCAAAGATTACCAACGCTATCCGCAGGACGAGGTCCTAAGCCAGCTACAATAGCGTGTTGAGGATTCATGCCGGAAATGATCGCACCAATCGTTGGGTCTTTTTTCATTGCTTCTTCTTGATCTTCAACAGGTGCATCTTCAAGTAAGCGAGCAACCATTGTCGCTAACATTTCAACATGTCCAAGTTCTTCTGTTGCAATGTCCATCAGCATATCTTTATATTTTTCTTCTCCACGACAGCTCCAACCTTGGAAAAGATATTGCATCGCTACACTCATTTCACCATACTGTCCGCCAATTAATTCTTGTAAATATTTTGCGATTAATGGATTGGGACGATCTGGTTTTGCCTCAAACTGTAATTCTTTTTGGTGTCTAAACATCAAATCTCCTCCTAATCATTTTTTAATACATTACTATTGTTATATGTAATGGAAAAAAATTCAAAGAAAACGCTCTAGATATTGAATTTATTTTTTAAACGTTGATCTATCAATGTTTTATTCTGTGAGAATGACTTCGTTAAAAGAAAAAAATTAGGAATAGCTCAATGAAATATTTTTTTTATAAATGATAACTATTGATGATTTCCAATTGTATTCTCATTTTTGTTAACGGAAAGTAAGTAACGAGAAAGAAGAGAGGGTCACATCAAAGAACGATTGTTTTTAATTCCAGCTTCCAGCTTGGAGCTGAACGGCTTTCTCACGCCCCTGATAAACGGTGTTCCAAAAGCTTACTGCTCAGGTCAAAATGCTTTTGTCACGACCTATTGTTACTTGTAGAATGTTTGCTTCTTTGATATGGTTAATACAAGAAAAACATCGGAGGTATATCATGGCTAAAATTATGGTAGTGGAAGATGAAGAGATCATTCGTCAGCTGATTATGGAAGAGTTGGAGAAATGGCAATTTGAAACCTATGGAACGTCAGATTTCAATCAGGTTTTTGCTGATTTTGAGAAAGAAGAACCACAACTTGTTCTTTTAGATATCAATTTACCAGTATTTGATGGATATTATTGGTGCCAAAAAATACGAGAAATTTCCAAAGTCCCAATTATTTTTATTTCAAGTCGTAATACGAATATGGACATGATCATGGCGATGAACATGGGGGCAGACGATTTTGTGACGAAGCCGTTTCAAATCGATGTCTTGATTGCTAAAATCAATGCTTTATTGCGTCGCTCATATAATTATGGTGAGTTGTCGAGTGAAATGATGACCCACAATGGAATCACGTTGAATGTCGATAATGGTAGTATGGAGATTAATGGTGAAATGATCGATTTGAGCAAGAATGAGTATCGCTTGTTGTTTATTTTAATGAAGCAACACGGGAAAATTTTGACTCGTGAAAAATTGTTGCGTGCGTTGTGGGATGATGAACGGTTTGTCGATGACAATACACTGACGGTTAATATCAATCGCTTACGTCGTAAAATCGAACAGGCAGGGATCACCGATTATATCGAAACAAAAGTCGGCCAGGGGTATATTGTTCCCTGAAAGGATGAAAGACAACTATGAACTTTTTTAAGTATTTGAAAGATCAATGGTCGCTGATCGTCGGATGGATATTTTTTATTTTATTGACGATTTTTGTGATGTGGTTAGCCCCTAATATTACGGTCGATTGGGCCACGATTGCTTATTTAATACTGATCGAAGGTGTTTTCTTAATCTTTTTTTTACTTGTCTGTTACTTGAGTAAACGTCGATGGTGGGCAAAATTGGCAAATCTACAAAAAAATTCTCCCTTGCAAAATTATTTAGATGGTGGACATACAGAGGAAGAGAAGTTGATAGAAGATTATATCAATCAACTGATACGTGAACATCAGGAAGTGATGCAAGAAGCCATCACGAACCAGCAAGATCAAAAAGATTATATCGACTCATGGGTCCATGAAATCAAAGTCCCCGTAGCGGCTGCAGAATTGTTAGTACGATCGATCGAGTTTGATATCGATGATCAAAAATATACATTGTTAGAAAATGAGTTGTCTAAAATCGATGAGTATGTGGAACAAGTATTGTATTATGCGCGCTTGGATAGTTTTTCAAGAGACTATTTGATCCAAGAATACAAGATCAAGAGTATCATCCAACCCGTCATTCGTAGCCAAGCCAATTATTTTATCCAAAAGAAAATACGTTATGAAGTGATAGGTGAAGATCAAACGATTTTGACTGATTCCAAATGGGTGGCTTTTATTTTCAAACAGATTCTTAGTAATGCCATTAAGTATACGCCGGATGAAGGCGAGATCAAACTATTGATCGAAAAGACGACAAAAGGTGTAAAATTTTCTGTCAAAGATTCGGGCATCGGTATACCGAAAGAGGATATTGGACGGATTTTTGACAAAGGCTTCACTGGAGCGAATGGCCGTCTGAGCAAAACTCACTCTACTGGTTTAGGATTATACCTCGCTAAAAATCTCGCGGAAAAATTAGGGATTTCTCTCACTGTTGACTCGATTGAAGGAGAAGGGACGACCATGTCTTTGTTTTTCCCTATCTTGAGTTTTTACCAGGAAGAACGTTAAAAAATGGGATTGCGACAGGTTCACGCGTATTTCTGAAGGAACTACCGGTTGAACATATTCTAATTTGGTTGTGAGAGAAGTGTGTTGACCTTAAATGATGATTGAACAAGTTTAAATATAGTTATCCATCAGCTGTTACCCCGAAAGTAGAAGAATTTTCGAGGAAACAGTTGATTTTATTTATGGATTTATTAGTGACTGATTGAACTTCATAAAAACGTCAATGAAGTTAAGTTAGAAAAAAGTGAGAAATAAAAAATAACTCTTGTGTTGTTAACGTTTTCGTTGATATGTTCTATAACATGTGACATTTAAAAGAAGGAGAATGTTTATGGAATTATTAATCGCATTAGTCCCAATGGTCGCGTGGGGAAGTATTGGTTTAGTCAGTGGAAAGATCGGTGGCGATGCCAATCAACAAACATTAGGAATGACGATCGGTGCATTTCTTTTTTCACTCGTTGCTTTTTTCATCGTTAATCCAACGATTACGCCATGGATCATATTGATTGGATTTTTATCTGGTCTAGCGTGGAGTGTCGGACAAAATGGGCAATTTCATGGTATGAAGTTCATGGGAGTATCTGTAGGATTACCTTTATCCACTGGTTTTCAATTAATTTTGAATACGATTGCGGGCGCTGTCTTTTTCCATGAATGGACACAAACAAAAGATTACGTTTATGGTATTTTAGCGCTGATTCTTCTTGTAAGCGGTGCGTATTTGACTGCTCGACAAGATGATGAAGGAAAAGTCGATACAGATAATAAAATGCTTGATTTCGGTAAAGGATTCAGAGCATTGATCTACTCTACTTTAGGTTATGGTGTCTATACGATCATCGTCAACTGGGCGAATTTAGATGCGATGTCGATTATTTTACCGCAAAGTATCGGTATGATCTTAGGGGCTAGTTTCTTTGCTTTCCGAAAAGTAAAAGTTGATCAATATGTTTGGAAAAATATGGCGAGTGGATTGTTATGGGGAATCGGTAACGTATGTATGCTATTGACCGTTAAGTCATTAGGACTAGCAGTCGGTTTCTCTCTTTCTCAAATGGGGATCATCATTTCAACTCTAGGTGGTATTTTTATCTTAGGGGAGAAAAAGACCAAAAAAGAGCTTATATTTGTAATTGTAGGTTGCCTTTTAGTTATTTTTG
This sequence comes from Enterococcus mundtii, assembly GCF_003957375.1. Taxonomy (GTDB): domain Bacteria; phylum Bacillota; class Bacilli; order Lactobacillales; family Enterococcaceae; genus Enterococcus_B; species Enterococcus_B spodopteracolus. Next base: position 604,375 of record NZ_CP025473.1, read on the forward strand.
GTGGTATCCTTTTAGGGTATATGAAAACAGCGTAAAGCTGTTTTTTTATATACCAAAAAATCAGGGGGAGGGAATTTAATGGATTTGTTTCGTAAGAAAAAAATCAGTCTCAATCATACGAGTGAGATGAAGAAAGAACTAAAAACATCCGATTTGATCATGCTTGGTATTGGCGCGATCATCGGTACAGGTATATTTGTCGTAACAGGAGTGGCAGCAAACCAAAATGCCGGTCCGGCACTATCATTATCATTTGTTTTAGCAGCGATCGTTGTGATTTTATCTGGTCTAAGCTTTGCAGAATTTGCTTCGCGGGTACCAGTGATCGGCGGACCATATGCGTATCTATACGTCGTATTCGGTGAATTTGCAGCTTGGTTGACTGGATGGTTATTAATCGGTGAGTTCTTATTGGCCGTTTCATCCGTTGCGTCAGGTTGGTCCGGTTATGTACAAGGGTTTATTGAAAGTCTTGGTTTTGGCTTACCAACGGCACTAACAGGTGGATATAATCCAGCCAATGGTACATACATCGACTTAATTGCGGTGCTTGTTGTGATTTTCGTCACATACGTTGTTTCTTTGGAAGCGAAGAAAGCGTTACGATTGAACAACATGATGGTTTATGTGAAATTTGGAATCATTGCATTATTTATTATTGTAGGAATCTTTTTTGTTAAACCAGAGAATTGGCAGCCATTCACACCATTCGGCTTTGAAGGTGTACTAGACGGTGCAGCCTTAGTTTTCTTTGCATTCTTAGGATTCGATGCGGTAGCGATGGCTGCGGAGGAAGTAAAAAATCCTCAAAAAGATGTACCAAGAGGAATCATCGGCTCGATCTTGATCGCCACGGTGTTGTATATTATTGTGACATTGATTTTAACAGGGATCGTTCCTTATACAGAATTAGGTGTAAATGATCCTGTGGCATTTGCGATGCGTTACGTAGGGCATGGAACAGTAGGAGCAATCATTGCGGTTGGAGCGATTTTGACCTTATTGACTGTAACGATCTCAATGATGTATTCATTAGCTCGCTTATTGTTTGCAGTAAGTAAAGATGGCTTGTTACCACAGTTCATGACAGAAATCGACAAAAAACATCGTACACCGAAGAAAGCAACTTATGCAGCTGGAATCGCTGCACTATTCTTTGCTGGGTTCTTCCCACTAAATATTTTGGCAGAGTTGACGAACATCATGGCATTGGCTTATCTAATGTTAGTTAGTCTAGGCTTACTGAAATTGCGTAAAATGTTTGGCAAACCAAAAGCAGGCGAGTTCAAAGTGCCATTGGTACCGATTTTACCAATCATTTCGATCTTATCTTGTCTAGTCTTGATGTTACGTTTACAGGCGGTTACTTGGTTAGTCTTCGCGATTACGATGGTGATCGGCCTAGTGATTTACTTTGGCTATGGTTACAAACACAGTAAGATGAATACCGAAAAATAAAAAATGAACAAAAAACCTTGTATCAAGCAGCGTTGCTGATACAAGGTTTTTTCATTCTATTTGTTATTGCGTTAAATCGAGTAATTTTTGTTTCAAGTCTTCTTCCATATGGCCAAGTTCGACTTCTGCATGACGACGTTTTTCTTTTCCTTCTTGTTGGATACGAAGTGTTTCTTGGATCGTTTCGATCAAATCATTTTGTGTGGTTTGCAATGTTTCGATATCCACGATGCCACGTTCATTTTCTTTAGCAGTTTCGATGGCAGAGATTTTCAACATTTCTGAGTTTTTCTTCAATAAATCATTGGTTGTTTCAGAAACTTGTCGTTGTGCTGTCACTGCATCTTTTTGTCGAAGCAAGGTCAACGCAATCACCACTTGGTTTTTCCATAATGGGATGGCTGTAGCAATCGATGCTTGGATCTTTTCTGCCAATGCTTGGTTTGTATTTTGGATCAAACGGATCTGGGGCGCTTGTTGGATCGTGATCTGTCTGGCTAAGCGTAGATCATGAGTGCGCTTGTCCAGGCGATCAAGAAACTGTGTATAATCATTGGCGATCTGTACATCCATTTGATCCCCTGTTTCTTCTGCTTTTCGCATGGCTTCTGGAATGATCTTTGTTTGCAATTCTTCCATTTTTAATTCGCCAGCAGCGATATAAATGTTCAACGCATCAAAATAATCTTTATTTTTTTGATAAAGTTGTTCTAACATCAGATTGTCTTTTAATAGGCCATCTTTTTCTTTGTCTAATTTGACTGAGATCTTGTCGATTTGCGCACCGATTTTTTGGTATTTGGCAGTGACTTCATAAATCGATTGTTTGACTTTACCGAATACGCGTTGGAAAATATTTCCTTCTCCTGCACGTAATTCATCTGGATTTGCTTCTTGAAGGCGGTACATCAGTTCAGTCAATGAATCACCGACTGGTCCGATATCTTGTGCTTGCACGTGATTCAACATCGACTGTGAGAACTCACCTAATTTTGTTTGAGCAGCTGAACCGTAGCTGATGACCGACTGAGAATCAGTGACATCAATTTTTTCAGCCAATTGTTTGGCTTGTTCTTGTCTTTCAGCAGGTAATTTATCAATCAACCGAGCAGCAGTTTGCTGTTCTTGAAGTGCATTAATTTCATTTTGTTGTGTTTGAGTCAATTTATCGACGGGTGTCGAAAAAGGATTATTCAATAAATCTTCTAAAGTATCATTTACAGGGGTTACTTCGTTTTTTGGTTCATGTGGATTATTTTCCATTAAAATTCCTCCTTATCGATTAAGCTAGAAAAAGTACCCGAAACAATCAGACGATGTCTAAGTGTTCCGAGTCCAAGAAATAAACGTGCTTATTCTTCTGGTACATCTTTATTATCACGCTTTAAGCTTTGTTTCGCAACAGATATCTCTACATCGATATCTTCCAAATCTTCCGAAACGAAATCTTGATAGTCTTTCGCGACTAATGAAGCAAGTTGATCAATGATCTGGGTACTTTCTTCCAGTTTTTGATAGGTCTGTTTGTTTTTGATCTCGTGTTCATTGATCTCAATATATTTGTTTGTCAAATCCACTAGGTTTGGCAAGTGGGTGTAAAGAAACTGACTCGCATCATGCAATCGAGTAGGTTCTTTTACGAGTTCTTTGAACAAACCTTTTGCTGCTTTTACAGGTTCGTGACGAAGATCGATCGCTTTAAGCTTTGCCGTTTCGTACATATTTTTTTCTAGTTGTTCGATTTCATTTTTTGTTTGATTCATCGTTTCTCTGAAAAAAGAGACTTCACTCGGTGTCATGCCATTTTCGCTATAATGGGCTGCTAATTTATCAGATAGATTTGGTAAAGCTGTTTTGTCCTTAGGTTTTTTACGAAAACCAAAAAGCCCCCAAATCAGCAAAACTGCGCCAATTAACAAGATCATTGATATGATCGATACATCATTATAACTGAAGAACAGTATCACTAAGAGTAAACCTACGATCCATTTCCAATTCTTTTTAATCATCCTAAAAACCTCCGTGTATATTCATTGTCCACTCTGCTCATCTACTTCTTTATTTTAGCACAACCTTCTTAATAATTAGTATCGGACTAAAGGTGGATTTTATGAGTTTATAGAATTTCTAAGGTTTGGATATGGTAAACTAAGTAAGAAATCAAAAAGAAAATTGAAAAAAATAAAAAAAGTAGTTATTATAGGACAAAAGAAAGCAGGGGAAAAGATGCTTGAATATGAACAGTTTGAAGAGAAAACGATCCAACGAAAAGAAATTTATCATGGAGCGATCATTGATGTCGCTGTGGATGATGTCCGCTTACCAGATGGAAATATCGGGAAGCGTGAATTAGTCTTTCATCCCGGTGGTGTAGGAATCATTGCTTTTGATGAAAAAGATCGTCTACTATTAGTCAAACAATTCCGCAAACCTTTAGAAAAAGTGATCCTCGAAATACCAGCTGGTAAAATTGATCCAGGAGAAAAACAGGCGCCTGAGATCACTGCTGCTAGAGAATTAGAAGAAGAAACTGGATACCGCGCAGAGCGTTTAGAGCATTTGACTTCTATGTATTTGTCACCAGGATTTGCGAATGAACTCCTGCATATCTATCATGCAGTAAATATCGAAAAAGTGGAACAGCCTCTCGCACAAGATGAGGATGAAGTATTGGAACTTTATGCGTTGACTTTAGCAGAAGCAAAACAAGCGATGTCAGATCAAGTCATTTGCGATGCAAAAACGATTTATGCGATTCAATACTGGGAATCAATGAACAAAGGAAAGTAGAGGGATCAATTGATGGTCAAAGGACCGCTAGTCACACGTAGCGAAATCCGTAAACGACAGCAAGCACAAGCACAAGCATCATTAAAAAAACAAAGAAAAGCGGAAGCTACGTACAAACAAGAAGAAAAAAAGATCGCGAGTTTCTATCGTAAAGAACAAAAGAAAAATAAGCCAATCACGAAAACAAGAGCGGGCGAACGAGAAAAAACACGTAAATGGAATGCTGTTTTGATGAAAGGCTTGGTTATCGTTATTTTATTGTTAGCCATCGTTTTTCTGGCAGTTGCATTTATATAGAAAGAAGGAACAACTAAATGAAAATTGGAATCATCGGAGCAATGGAAGAAGAAGTAAAAATTTTAAGAGAACAACTAGGAGAACCCTTATCATGGGAAAGAGCAGGTGCTCTGTTTATCTCAGGCTCATTAGGCAATCATGAAGTCATTGTTGTACGTTCAGGTATCGGTAAAGTCTTGGCATCGATCACAACAAGCTTATTGATTCAACAATACGGTGTAAACATGGTCATCAATACAGGATCAGCTGGCGGCATCGGTGAAGGCCTACGTATAGGGGATGTAGTGATCTCTGACAAAGTTGCCTATTTTGATGCAGATGTTACAGGGTTCGGTTACAAGCCAGGACAGTTACCAGGCATGCCTCTTTATTATGAAGCAAGCACGTATTTACGTTCAGAAATGAAAAGAGCCGCAGAAGCAACCAACTTGAATGCAAAAGAAGGCTTGATCGTCACAGGAGATACATTTGTTGATTCGCCAGTCAAAGTCCAAGAGATCCTTGGCAATTTCCCTGAAGCACTTGCTTGTGAGATGGAAGGGGCTGCAGTCGGTCAAACGGCGCAACAATTCAATATTCCTTTCTTGATCGTGCGAGCAATGAGTGATACGGCGGACCATTCAGCGACACAAAGCTTTGACGAATTCATCGAAGAAGCAGGGAAACGTTCAGCTGAAATGGTGATTGAATTTGTCAAACATCTTGTATAAGGAGCGAACCGAATGAAAGCATTGATTTCGATTGATTACACCTATGATTTTGTGGCAGATGATGGGAAATTGACGACTGGAAAGAGCGGTCAGGCAATTGAACCAGCTTTAACGAAGTATACAAAAAAGTTTATTGATGAGAAAGAATTTGTCGTATTTGCGATCGATGCACATGATCCCGAAGATGCTTTTCATCCGGAAAACCAATTGTTTCCACCACATAATATAGTCGGAACCAGAGGCCGCGATCTGTATGGTTCATTGCAAGAGATTTATGCGGAACATCAAACACAAGCCAATGTTTATTGGATCGATAAACGTCACTATTCTGCATTCAGTGGAACAGATCTTGACATTCGTTTACGGGAACGTGGGATTACAGAGATTTATTTAACAGGTGTTTGTACAGATATCTGTGTCTTGCATACAGCAATCGATGCCTATAACCTAGGCTATCAATTATTTATTTACGAAGATGCAATTGCCAGCTTTGATCCAATCGGACATGACTGGGCATTGAAACATTTTCAAACAGCCCTTGGTGCAGAGATCATTAAGGGATAAAAAGAGTGAGGTAGTGGATAAAATATTCGATCGAATATTTTATCCACTATTTCTATTGGTCATTAACTGAAACAATGGGAAATATATACATACAAATTGATCAATGGAGTGTACATAAAGTCGTTTATACGTGAAAGGAAGGAATCGGTATGAGAAAAGGGAAAGCAAATTTAGGTTTTTTTGGTTTAATGGGAATTTTAGTGTTTTTAGGATATTTACCAAATCTCTCAGGGTTATTTTCGCTCTTTGCATTATTTTCTTTGCTTGGCTTTTTTTGGATAACAAAAAATGGGGGAGGAGTGGAAGATTTTTTTATTAAAGAGAGCATTTTAACCAGAAGTATCTTACTAAAAACTATAATTTTTTCACTGTTATTAGCATATATTTTAACTATAAAACTGGGAGAGTTACAATTTTAATTGTTTTAAATTCATATCTGAGCAGAGGCTAGTACGGAGTAGCATCAGTTGATAGGTAAAGAAAATATAAAATCATACATAGATTCAAATTCAAAATATCAAAAAGAAATATGAAATAAGCCGGAAAAAAAGTTTTTCGACAAGTAGTGTTTTCATTTCAACTATTAAGAGGTGGGTGGAAAAAAGCAGGAACTCTATTTAAAAAACTGAACACTGCTGAAAGCCAGTTAAGTCAAATTGTGGGAGTAACCACCATTCGAGAATCAGAGTCAAAGATTGGTATAGAGACAAAATGAAAAAAGACTGTTTATCGAAGTAATTACTGTAAATAATATGATATAATTTTGAGGTAGAGAAGTGAAAAGATGGTGGCTAATCTCTTGAAAAAAGGATGATGCCTATGGTCCATAGCTCTTTATCCCTAGAAGGGGTAGGCAAGTGTCAAGTTTTGAAGCAATGCAACTGATGATTGCTTTTGCGACGTTAGTGTTGCTGATTATTGACTATAAAAATCAAATAAATAACCCTCTAAACAGAAAATTCTTTACTGAAAAAACGTTGATACAATGAAATATGACTTTAAAAAAAGAGTATAAAGCAAACAATTTGGTGTGTCTGCTCTATACTCTTTTAACTTGTTGTTTGACTATCAATTTTTTGATATAGTTCCTAAAAGAAATTTTTCACCAAATATGCACACGTTTTTCAGGTGCTAGATACATCGGATCTTCTTCGGTAATCTTAAATGCTTCGTAGAACTCTGCTAAGTTTTGTGGTTGGATATTCGCCCGAAGTTTCGCAGGTGCGTGAACATCGATTTGTAAAAGTAATTGTTGGTATTCTTTTTTCGCTTTTGTACGCCAGATTGTCGCCCAGTTCATGAAGAAATCGGCTGCTGAATAATCGTCTTCTGTCATTGCAGCTTCTAGTGCGCAACTTAATCCACCGGCATCGGCAATGTTCTCAGAAACAGTCAGTTTTCCATTGACTGTGCCATCAGCAAAAGGTACACCGTCAAACTGTTCGATCATGGCTTGCGCTTTTTCTTGGAAATGAGCGAAGTCTTCTTCTGTCCACCAGTTATTCAAGTTACCGAATTCATCAAATTTCGCGCCGTTGTTGTCAAACGCATGGGAAATCTCATGGGCAATGACTGCACCGATTCCGCCGAAGTTTGCCGAGCTAGATTGTTCCAAACTATAAAATGGTGCTTGTAAAATCGCAGCTGGGAAAACGATCACGTTTCGAAATGGATGATAGTACGCATTGACTGTATCAGCACTCATTTCCCATTCATCACGATCAACAGGCTTGTTCCATTTACTGAAACGGTCTTTTAGGGTTAGATGACTAAAGTTCAACGCATTTGAAAGCAAGGTTCCACCTTCATTTGCGGGAACTGTTTGGAACGCATCGAACAAGGCAGGGATTTTATCAGGGTAACCGACTTGGATGCCTAATTTGTTCAATTTGACGATTGCTTTTTCACGTGTCGCATCACTTAACCATTCATTCGTTTCGAGTCGTTTTTGGTAAACAGTGATCATTTTCTTGACCATTTGTTCAACATCTTTTTTTGCTGCTTCGCCAAAATACTTGTTTCCGTAGTAATCGCCCAACACATGATCAAACTGTCCAGAAGCAAGGTAATAAGCTGCTTTCTTTTGTGGCATTGCTTCATCAGTTCCTGATAAAGTCCGAGAGAAGATCCCACTGACTTGACGGAAATCTTCAGATAGATAACTGCTTAGTGAACGAACCGTTTTTACGATCATCCAGCTTTTAAGTAGTCGGAAATGTGGAGTCGTCAAAAGTTCAGCTAAATGTTCAAAGTAGACAGGGTCAGTAACGATCACTTGGTCTGGACGTGTGCCGATCAAGCCAGTGGTCAACGTAGTTAAGTCGAGAGCATCTGTATATGCCGTAAATTCAGTAAAGGCACGTGGGTTGTACATTTGGCTATAATCTGCATTTTCTTCCGCGCTTTTGACATGTGGCGCAATCAATTTATCGAATTGGATCGCTTGTTCGACGATTGCTTCTGCCTGACTTCTTTCTCGGCCTGTCATTTCTAAAAGTTGGACCATCATATCAAAAAAGACGGACAATAATTGAGCACCATTTGGATGTTCTGCTTCATAATATGTTTTATCTGGTAAAAATAAAGAGGGTGGTGAAGCGAAAAAGGCATTGACCTGCGCATTTTTCATATCTGCATCCACATCTAAGACAACAGGCAACGGTAAGCTGTCCAATGTCCATTCGGGAAATTGCTGATTTAATTCGTCAAAGGAAGTGACTTGCTCGATCCTTTCGAGGATTGGTTGTAAAGGTGTAGCACCTAATTGATCTCTATATTCATAATCATTTGCTAGTTGATAATAAGCAAGGAAGTGACGCATTTTATCAGATGTAACTTTTGTTGGATCAGCTAACATCTCATCTGTATCTCGCATCATTAGTTGATCAATGCCATCAACTAAATCCTGAAACCCACCAGTTGCTGGCTTATCGGCAGGAATTGTTGCTGTTTTTAACCATGCTTCATTTACTGCTTCAAAAAAATCTTGTTTCAAACGTTCTTGGTTCATTGAATCATCGCTCCTTTTTAGTTCCGTGTGCCCATTATCTAACAAAAAAGCAGAATAAACAAATGGAACGTAAAATCTATTTCCGAGGAATAAAAGTGTAATCGGTTTCTCAGGCGGAAGAGGAGTAAAAACACGTAACATCTGAATCAAGAAAATTGATCAGAAAGAGCAATCAATCACTAGTCGATCTGATTTATTTTTTTAGGACTATCCCTTATAATGAGGGAGGAGGTGATTGATTCTGAAAAAAGCAAGTGGGAAATGGCAAGAAGTCTTGCTCAATGGAAAAACCGAGCGAATCAGTGAGTTTCGTCTGCTAAAAAGGAAACAAGAAAAAGGACACTATTTAGCAGTGATTTTTGAAAATGAGAGTTATTTGATCGTTGATCCTCAAGGAAAAGCAGTCGAATTTGTTACAGTGGTAAATGCCTATTCAACAAGCATTGCAACATCCAATACTTGGCAAGAAGCCAGTATAAATGCAGAAGGAATTGACGATGAGATGATCGATAAGCTTTGGGCAAAGTGGACACAACGAGCGCCGACGACTCATTTAATTGATTGCTGGGTAGGTTTGCCGGAACAACGTTTCTTGACATATAAAAAGTGGCGAACAACATCTGGTTATCTTTGTGGTACCTATGCGGCAGCAGTTTTACTTGCCTACTATCAAGATCATTGTATGCCCAATCTGATTCCTTCAGATATCCGCCGAAAAGATTCCCGCGATGCGAAAGAATTGATCCAAAAACTGCGTAAAACGATTCAACCTTTAGGCTTGCCTACCGTACCTATCCAAGTAAGTACAGGAATCTCAGCCTTTTTTAGAAAACAACAGCAACCGATTTATGCCAGAAGTACAGTAGTCGGTTCTTGGCAACGAGCAACAAAGCGTATTCGAGAAGGAAAACCTGTGATGATCGGTATTTTAAGATTGCTAGGTAGTACCTATGGTAATCATTGGGTCACTGCGTATGCTTACTATGAATCAGCTTCTGGTGAGCGTTATTATAAAGTCCATGATAATTGGGGAAACACAAATAAAGTGATTCCTGCAAGTTGGGGAAATGGAACAGTCTCACTTCCTTGATTATTTTCAGAAAATACCAGAAATACGGAACGAAATATGTTAAACTATCGAAGAATAGAGAAGTTTGGGAGGATGTCATGAGTAAAAAGTATCAGGACGACACGTTGAAAATCTTTAGTTTGAATGGGAATCGACCGTTAGCAGAAAAAATCGCCAAAGTATTTGGAACAGAGTTAGGGAAAAGTGTAGTCAAACAATTTAGTGATGGAGAAATTTCAATCAACATTGAAGAAAGTATCCGTGGCGACCATGTCTACATCGTTCAATCGACGAATGCACCAGTCAATGATTACTACATGGAATTATTGATCATGATCGATGCGATGAAACGTGCAAGTGCCAAAACAATCAATGTGGTATTGCCTTATTATGGTTATGCGAGACAAGACCGTACAGCGAAGCCCCATGAACCAATTACAGCAAAATTGATTGCGAACATGCTTGAAGAAGCAGGAGCGACTCGTGTATTGACCTTAGATCTGCATACGGTGCAAGTACAAGGATTCTTTGATATTCCAGTAGATAACTTATTTACAATGCCATTATTTGCACATTATTACCGTGAACTTGGTCTGATCGGCGATGACATTGTCGTTGTTTCACCAAAGAACAGTGGTGTCCAACGCGCGCGTAGCTTATCAGAGTATTTGAATAGTACGTTAGCGATCGTTGATCATGCGGACGAAGAAGTCGAAGGGACAGCAGCAAGTTACGTGATCGGGAATGTTCAAGGAAAAACGTGTATACTGGTTGATGATATTTTAAATACTGGATTGACATTCGCTCGAGCAGCCAAAGTCTTGAAAGAAAATGGCGCCAAGGATATCTATGTTTGTGCTTCCCACGGCTTGTTATCAGAGCCAGCAAAAGAGATCTTGGACGAAGCGCCAATCAAAGATATCTGTATCACTGATTCTGTCTATACACCAGAAGACCGTCACCCTGAAAACTTGACGATCGTCACTTGTTCAAACTTGATGGGTGAAGCCGTCAAACGTATCCACGAAAACACGCCAATGAGCCCATTGTTCCGTTTGGAAGAGAAGAGCTTTAGATAACAAATGAAACACCATAAAATGACGGAATTTAGGTCATTTATGGTGTTTTTTGCTAGAAACTTGGGCATATCGACTAAAAAAACATCTTTTTGGCTAAGTTTATTTTTGGTAACTAGCTATTTCTATGCTAGAATGTGCCTAGTTCTATTTGAAAGGGATGAATACATTGGGCAATATTTATTTAGATCATGCAGCGACGACGCCGATGCATCCGTTAGTAATCAAAGAAATGATGGCTATCATGGAAGGGACATTTGGCAATCCTTCGAGCATTCATGGATTTGGTCGGATGGCTCATGAAAAATTAGAAAATGCCAGACAAATCGTGGCAGATAGTTTGCACGTCCACCCGCATGAAATCATTTTTAACAGTGGCGGAACGGAAGGCGATAATACTGCGATTATTGAAACAGCATTCTCACGTCAAAATGAAGGGAAACATCTAATCACTACAGTTATTGAGCATCCAGCTGTCTTGAATACGATGAAGTATCTTGAAAAAAAGGGTTTTGAGGTTACATATCTACCAGTTGACCAAAAAGGAAATATCTCGATCGCTGATTTCCGCTCGGCTTTAAGAGAAGACACGATTCTAGTCTCGATCATGTACGGGAACAATGAAATCGGCAATTTATTACCAATCAAAGAAATCGGTGGAATTTTACGAGAACATCCAGCCTATTTCCATACGGATGCTGTTCAAGCTTATGGTAATCAAACGATTCATCCTCAAGAGTTAGGAATCGATCTTTTGAGCATATCTGGTCATAAAATCAATGGACCTAAAGGAATCGGTTTTTTATATAAAAGAGATGGCGTAAATATCCCACCTTTGCTTTTAGGTGGAGAACAAGAAGAAAAACGCCGTGCCGGTACAGAAAACTTAGCAGGGATCTGTGGCTTAGCGAAAGCGGTAGAAATATTAACGCTGGAAGAAAGAGAAGCACGTAATAAAAAATACTTGGGCTTCCAACAACTGATTTTAGATAAATTGACAGAAAATGAGATTGAATATGCGATCAATGGTGATTTGACGAATAAATTACCTCATGTACTGAATTTACGTATTCCAGGGATCGTCAACGATCTATTGTTGATGAAATTGGATCTACAAGGCTTTGCGATCTCAATCGGTTCGGCATGTACTGCTGGAAATATCGAACCTTCTCATGTACTAGAAGCCATGTATGGAAAAGGAACACCATTCTTGAAAGAATCCATCCGCATCAGTTTTGGCTATGGGAATACAGAAGAAGAAGTCCAACGATTTGCTGATGGTTTAGTCAAAGCAATCTAAGCGCTAAAAAACCTAGTAAAACGAGTTAGAAACTTTTATAATAAAGAGGAAACTAAACTTACTGAGGTGAAAAAGATGGCATTTGAACAAACAGCGTCCGTACTCGGTTCTCCAGTTAGCTACCGTTTACATCCAGATGCAAAAAGATACACATTACGCGATAATGGCTTTACAGAAACAAATGGCGGGAACTATCAATTGATTCGTCCACTTGATGCAACACCACAAAGCAAAGAAGGTTTTAAATTAAAAATCACGGTTGCAAAAGACATCAAGACAATGAAAATGTCGATCACGACAGCCAATGGTTTGCGTGCAGTCGATATTTTTAAAGATCCAAAGCAAAAAATGAGCCAAGATAAGTTTTATTTCTTGATGGATAGCATGATCAGTCGTGGACTATTTGAAAAAGTAGAAGGCTAAGCACTCATGTGACACAACAAAGAAAAACAAAAAAGTACCCAAGCACTAGAAAAACAAGTGCATGTATCGTCTTCATGTGACGGCGAGCATGCGTAACTGTCCTTCTTGCGCTTGGGTATTTTTCATTTATCGATCAGCAATCATTCAACTTTTGACCATTCATCTAATGTTTTTCCTTGGGCATCTTTTAGTTCTAACCAACTATTTGTTCCGCCATAATACAGTAATAGGCTAGCTTCATTCACGCTTTTGACGATGATGTCCTCCACAACTTTCCCATCTTTGATCTGCTCTTGGTAGTCAGCCCGCATCTTATCTCCATATTTCGCGGCATAACTAACCGAACCGTCTTTATTCAAAGGGGCATCAAGTAATAACGTAGCGCCAGCTTTGATCAACATCTCATTGCGACTGATCCAGTAAAGTGTTGCCTTGCTACCACGAAATTCCACAGTAAAAGGAATCTCGCTGATTTGTTTCGTCCACCGATGACGCGCTTTGGCAGGTTTCTTTTTCGTTGCAGTAAGCGGAGCAAATCCGTAGCCAAACGAGGATAACACAGTCGTTACTTTTTCGATCGTCGGGGCTAATTTTTTGGTTGCTTCAACTGGGATTTTTTCTTTGAAATCTTTGTCTTTTTCTAATGTCAGCCCAACTTCGGCGGCTTGATTATTCATTAGATACATAAAATAATCGGCTTCAAGATCCCATGGTAAATGGATAGTGATGACTTGGTCAAAGGATTTTGGGCGGATCTTTGTACCAATTGCCAGACACTTTTTATCTAAGTAATAAAGATAAAAGGAATTTTCTATTTCTTTTACTGGCTTTGAACAAATAGAGAGTTGGATTTGTTCTTTCTCCAATTGGATCTGTGTTTCAGAAGCAGTGATCGTGGTGTGAAAACTAACCTTAGGCATAGGTGTATCCTCCCGTTTTTTTCTACAGTGTACCATGTTTTTCAAGCAATAATAAAATAATCATAATTATAAAAAAATATGAGATAAATGAATGGTAAAATACAGAAAGAATACAAAATTAGGAGGCGTTATGCAGAAATACTGGAAAAAGAATATTAATTTATTTTTGATGGGACAATTTTTATCAGGAATCACAAGTATGGTCGTTCAATATGCTATTATTTGGTATTTGACGCAAGAAACAGGTTCTGCGACTATTTTAAGTTTTGCCACATTATTAGGAATGTTGCCGATGGTTCTATTAAGTCCGTTTGTTGGGCCGCTGATCGATCGCTGGGATAAGAAAAAATTATTGATTTATACGGATATCATTGTTGCGATCTTTGCACTTATTTTATCCATTGTAGGAACGGTGATGTCGACCTTGCCGCTCTGGTTAGTGTTTGTTTCTTTATTTATTCGCTCGGTCGCACAGACATTCCAAATGCCGACGATCCAATCAATTTTACCAACAATGGTTCCAGAAGAAGAATTAACAAGGATCAATGGGCGATTGGGGATGGTGCAATCAGCGAATTATATCGTTGCTCCTGGACTAGGTGCTTTTTTATTTGCTGCGGTACCCATGAATGCTTTGATTCTTTTGGATGTATTAGGTGCCATTCTTGGTGTGGGATTGTTGATTCTTGTGGTAATTCCCAAGATGGACATCCAGGGAGAAGCGGTTCATTTGTTAGCTGATACTAAATTTGGAGTAAAGAAACTATATGAGAAGCGAGGGGTGTGGCATATCATGATCAATGGGGCAGTTTTCATGTTGTTGTTCATGCCTGCCGCAAGCTTATATCCCCTGATGACCATAGGCTATTTTAAAGGCACAGTTGGACAAGCGGGGTTGATCGAAGTCATTTACGCCGTTGGGATGTTAATAGGAGGCGCAATCATTGGTTTTTCTGGCCATTTTAAGAATCGGATGCAGGTAGTCATTCTTTCTTATATTGTCATGGGTCTGTCGATTGGTGCTAGTGGATTGTTGCCAGCAACCTCACAAGGATTTATTTACTTTGTTCTGTTGAATGCCATTGCCGGCTTGGCTACGCCTTACTACAATACATTAGTCATGGCGATGATCCAACAAAGTTTTGAGCCAAGTATTTTAGGAAGAGTATTGGGCGTGTTCAATTCGCTGATGTCTCTCCCTGGTCCAATCGGTTTGATCTTTGCCGGGCCACTAGCAGATGCCATTGGCGTTGAGAAACTATTTGTGATTGCCGGTGTCGGTACATTACTTTGTGCAATTGCACTGTACATGGTTCCTTCAGCTAGAAACTACGATTTAGAATTACAAAGTAAACATAGCTAAGAAAAAGCAATAAATTTCTTTTTTGAAAATAGGCATTGATTGCCTATTTTTTTTGTTTTCACATACGATATTTATATAGGAGAGTGAGCTTAGATGAATTATTTTATCAGTGATATGCATTTTTTCCATGAACGGTTGCTCGGTAATAGTGATTTTTCGCCGAGACCATTTAAAAATGTTGCCCACATGCACCATCAACTGATCACTAGTTGGAATGCAGTCGTAAAGGAATCCGACCATGTTTATCATCTAGGAGACCTCGCGATGCACCCTAAGTATGAAAAAGGTAGCGCAGAAATTCTTTCCTTAGTCAAAGAACTGAATGGCACGATCCACTTTATCAAAGGGAATCATGACAGTCGGGCCTTTTTCAACTATTTGAAACAACATGATCCGTGGAAAAATGAAGGAAAGCAAAAGTTTCACTTTTATGATGTAGGTGTCATCATAAAATTCAATCATCAGCAATACTATTTGACCCATTATCCATTGTTGCTCGGAGGCAATGATAAAATACGCAATCTTCATGGCCATATCCATCATTATAGCGTACCCATCGGCAACGACGTCAATGTAGGCGTAGACGCACCAGAGCGAGAACTGTTGGCAAAATCATTACCTTTTGGCACTCCCTTATCTGAAAATAATATTGAAGAAATCTATCAGAAAAAACAAGCAGAATTGGAACGTTTGAAGAAAATGTAACCGCAAGTACGAGATCGTAGTAAAAGCATTCAGTCGATAGATAGTTGAAAAAGCATTCAAATACTACTCGTAAGGGGAGTACTTGAATGCTTTTTATTGTCGGTAGATGAGTTAGTTAAAGAAATGTTACTTATTCTATATAATACAGTTCACCCATTTTCCTTGATCATTCAGCCCTTTACCCACGGAAGCAGTATCATCATTCAAACGTTTAAGATCATTCGTGATATTTGTTGAGTAGACGATAAGGACCTCTTCTTTTGTATATTGATTCAACCAGTCGATCGCGTAATCCACCGATTGGTTGACGCCGATATGATAGTAATAATTTTGGTAAATCGTTTTGGCTTCATCGGTCATTGTAAAGTCATAGTTCAAGCCATAACCGTTCCTCTGAGAAGCAGGGGTTGTGAAAGAGCCATGGAATCGTAGATAAGTAGCGGAACGATAGGTACCATTTTCTAGCTTGATCAAGGCATGGAAATTATTAAAGAAGTAATACCAAGTCGGACGGTTCTTCGTGTAGGATACGTCATAATTCAATGGATTCGGATAGGCTAGATCATAATTTTCATAGACACTTAAATTCTCCGTGTAATCAAATGTTCGTTGAGTAAATGCTGGAGAAGTATGTACTACTTGACTAACTAAATAGCCATATGAAGGATGTGCTTTTTGATCAATTTTTGAATAAGTCGGATTATAGCGTAGGTGATTACTATCCGTCGTGATATCTTTTGAGTAAACAATATCAAAGCTACACTGAGTATAGAGATTGATCCAATTCATCACGTAATTTGGGATATCCGCAAGTTCAATACCATTAGGTACAACAGGGATATTTTTATCTGCGTATTTTTGCTTCGCTTCATCAGTCAAAGCGAAATTGATGAATAAATCTAATTGTGCAACAACATTTCCACTGGCGTTACGACCGAGTGTAAGGGATTTGTTGGTGTAGGGACGTTGGTTGTTTTGGTCGATTGCTAAGAAATGATAGTCGTTTTCAAGGTAATA
This sequence comes from Enterococcus mundtii, assembly GCF_003957375.1. Classification (GTDB taxonomy): domain Bacteria; phylum Bacillota; class Bacilli; order Lactobacillales; family Enterococcaceae; genus Enterococcus_B; species Enterococcus_B spodopteracolus. The sequence continues at coordinate 621,077 of NZ_CP025473.1, forward strand.
GAGGTTAGAGTTTCTACTGAAAATAAAATCTTCACCTTCCATTGGGGAACCTCCTCCCGCCCAAGTGATATTCTTTGTATAATCATTGTATTCAGGGAACGAAGGACTGATTTTTTCCAGTTTATCGGAGCGCCAGATATCGTTAGGTGTAATCGTTGGCGATTCAAACGGATCATCTTTAGACTCAAGATCAATCCCTTGGAAATTTGGGTCATCTCCAGGCGTCAGGTCATCAATGTTGCCATCAGGTGTAGCGTTCATGTAAGCAGCCCATACGAGCATGGAACAATACCATGTAGATCGGCTAGAGGAGCGGTTGCGATGATTATCATGATCATCAAGATCATGTAAGGCATAACCTTTTCCTAGTTGTGATTCCATAAATCTTACGGCAGCTTGTTTTTGTAAAACTGTTGCTTCAGGTACTCGTAGGATGGAGGCATTGGTATAATCAAAGCGTTCGTCATCTAATACTCCGTAGACAACGCCATCACTTTTGACACCGAAGTTTCCTTTTGTCGCTTCAATTGTTCGAATATATGTAAAGGTTTCTTCTTTTCCATTGATTATATATGTTTCTTCAACAATATCATCGACAATCATGACATGATGAAGGTATCTTATGAGAATATCAGCTCTGTTTACCTCAAAAATAACATCTCCAGGCTGGACCGTATTTAACAAGTCATAAGTACCATATTCCGGCTTCTTTTCAAAAGTAATATTATCTAAAGAATTTCCAATATTGAAGGACCATAGTGGTGGAATTTTGGCTAACCTTTCTGCTTCCTCGGTTAAATACGTGTCATTGATGGAATGTGCATATTCTTTTAAGTGATCCTCATCTAAATAAGGTGTCTGGTTGTAGTAATCAGCTGAAAATTCCTCAAATGTCCGCCTAATGGAAGCGTATTCATTTTCGAAAAATTCATAATAATCCTCTAAAGACTGATAAGATTCCGCTTCGGCAAGTACCTGCATATTTGAGAATTGAAGTGAAACGATTAATAAAAAAGTTGTGAAAAAGAGTTTGATCTTCATGATATTTTCTCCTTGATTTTATGATAAAATAATAACATATGAAAATTTATAAAAACACCTATTTTTTATTTTTTTATGTTTTTTTTATATGAATTTATGGGAAAAATATCTAATTATATTGTTTATTAAAAGTTGATGTGGTTTTTTTATTATTGATTTGTAAGTTTGTTGATTTATTTTAAAGTTATTTTATCTTTTATTTTAAATAACTGTTTATCGGTTTTTTTGTTCACCGTAAATTATTTATTCGCCCCGCATCTTCATATCAGATATTTAATCCAGTTTTTAACGAGGGTTCTATAGGTTGTAAGAGATCAACGAATAAAAATAAGCTGAATCAGCGAATAGCGTTACCTAAAATTTTTAGAAGAAAGGAAGATTAGATGAACGGTTATAAAATCGGGTTAATTATTTCTATGATTTTATCGATCTTATGTTTATTGGGAATACTCATAGATTATAGAGGGTATGTTGGTTTTATTTTGTCATTTGTAATCATAATTCCTGGCTTTTTGGGAGTTTATTTTACTACAAAAACTACCATGAAAAAGTACTTAGAGTGGACTCTGTTAGTTGTGAATTATTTATTTGCGACTACGCTTAGTGGTTGGTATTTTATTCAGTTTATTTTACATTTATGCAAGTAATGTATGATACATATCAAAAAATGGGAAAAGGAGGAAATATAATGACTCAAAATAAAAAGTATTTAATTCTATCATTTGTCTTTTTAGGTCTGTCATGTCTGCTTGCTAGGCATTATTTTTTACCCTATATGCAATACCCTCTTATATTTCGAAGAATCATTATTATCGGCTGTTGGATACTAAGCGGATTTAGTTTATTTTTTTGTCGAGGAATCAGGAATAAACTTCTGAAAGTGATTGTCATTGGCATCAACATTTTCTGTATCTATGGTTGGTGGATTTTTTATTGATTGTTAAGTTCTATCAAGTAAACTGGTCATCCGAACAACAATAACTTAAATGAAATTATGAGAGGATATAGTTATGAACGGTTATAAAATCGGGTTAATTGTTTCTATGATTTTATCGATCTTATGTTTATTGGGAATAATCATAGATTACGGAGGATATATCGGCTTCATTTTGGTGTTTGTGATCATTATCCCAGGACTTACGGGAATTCATTTTACCACAAAAATCACTATGAGAAGGTACTTGAAATGGTCTCTGTTAGTCGTGAATTACTTATTTGCGACTACGCTCACCATATGGGATTTGGTCTATGTTTTCTTACAATTTTTTATAAATAAAAAGGACCAGATGTATCAATAAAAGTATTGAGAGAAGGAGAAAAAAATGGTTCGAAATAAAAAATATTGGATTTTGTCGTGTGTATTATTGATACTCTCATGTCTACTTGCTAGACATTATTTTTTATCCTATAGACTATATCCACTTGTATATCAAAGAATGATTGTCTACGGTTGTTGGCTACTAAGTGGATTTAGTTTATTTTTTTGTCGGGCGATTAATAATAAATTTCTGAAGAGTATTGTCATTGGAATCAACATTTTCTGTATTTATGGTTGGTGGTTTATATATGATTTTTGAAAATACAGATATTCATAAGTTTAAAGGAGAATAAGATGACGAATAACCAATTCATATTATCTATAGCAATGTTTTTTTCGATGAGTTGTTTTGTTGGAGGAATCATTTCAGGAGAGAGTGCTCTACGAATTATTTTGTTTTTCATGATGACTTTTCCAAGTCTGCTAGGACTTTATTTTTCCACTAAAGTGGAACTTCGACATTATAAATGGTTGCTTATTTCTTTGAATTACTTTTTTGCTACATTTATAATTATTGGACAATTCATTCAATTAATTGTTTTAACTTTGAACAAAAAATAGAGGTAAGTATTATTTGAAAGGGAGATTGAAATGAAAAGTACATACAAAAGATATTGTTCATTGATTGTTTTACTATTATCCATCAGTGTGATTACGTTCAGCCTGGTTCAAGGAGGATGATATAGTATTGAATTGCGAGTAATATTGACATCGATTTGTTGGCTACTTAGTAGTATAAGTTTATTTTTTTCAAGGTTCATTGAAAGTAAAGCCTTAAAAAACTTAGTCATTTTTTTGAACTTTAGCTGTATTTACGGTTGGTTATTTTCCTTTAGTTAAGTCTCTATTTATTTATGAAATGAACATTAACTGTAAATAGAAAAAAACGCCATCACGCTACAATAAATAAAAGTTGAATAGGAGATCACCATGAAATTCCATAAAACAGGATTCAGTTTGTCGATGCTGTTGTCTACCTTCTTTATGATAGGGAGCTTTCTATATCGAGAAGATCAACTTTCAAGTTTTGCATTTGTCCTGTACATGGTAATTCCTGGACTTATGGGGATTTATTTTACGAACTGTCTTACGATGGGTAAATATCAGAAAGGATTTCTCTTAGTCGTAAATTATGGATTTGCGACCGCTATGAGTTTGATGCGTGTGATTGAGTTTATTTCTAGTAAGCTATGATCGTAATCGTTGAAAAAAGGAGTGAGTGGAATGTTTGTAAAAAAAGTATGCCGAATAAATATATTTCGTTCTATCTATTGGCGCTTTGTTTTCTATTGGGAAGTTTAGTTTTTGTTTTCAAATTTTTTTGGTTATTTGGAACAGTCCAATATTCTTGGTGGAACATCAGTGGAATCAGTTTGTTTTATTCAACTAGAATCCCCTCAGCATTCTTAAAAAGGTGCTCATTGGCATTCATCTTGTTTTGATGTACGGTATTGTACTTGGAACTTTATTAGGTTTTGTCAGCTTTAGTAAGGTGGAGTATTTATTATTCCCTGTTGCGTACGTATGGATTGTGGGCGCGCTTCATGAGTTAGAGAGAAAGAAAGCATTCTTTATCATGGGCTGGGTCATCCCGATGTCTATTTCTACACTCGCATTTATTTATGTGCATTATTTGATTATTTTTCAAAGTCATTCCTTCGAAAGTTATTATTTGATTCCTTTACTGCTGTTGATGGTGATCTCTGGATTGATTAGATTATACGCCGTACCAAAGCTTGAAACTAGCCGGCGAAAGTTTTACTTATTGCTTATCAACTATTTGTGTTCTACATATTTCAATGTTGTGCTGTTACTTTTGTTTTTGGTGAATGTAGTAAGAAACTAAATCACGAATAAGACTCATCTCATAGCAAAGTTTTGGTATCTGAAAAGTACAGAATGAGCTAACTAAAAAACGTCGCTTTTTTAAATTGATTATTTAGGGGTGAAATTTTCAGAAAGATGACGTATAATGTAAAATACTGAAAAGTTGCGACCTTCAACTCGTAGATGTTTCAGAATCTAATTGAAATGATGGTGATACCATGACAGACAACAGCAAAACACGCGTTGTCGTTGGGATGAGTGGCGGTGTTGACTCATCTGTAACAGCACTTTTGTTAAAGGAACAAGGCTATGATGTAATCGGGATCTTTATGAAAAACTGGGATGATACAGATGAAAATGGCGTCTGTACGGCGACGGAAGATTATAAGGATGTAGCGAAAGTCGCTGCCCAAATCGGGATTCCTTATTACTCAGTCAATTTTGAAAAAGAATATTGGGACCGTGTGTTTGAATATTTCTTAGCAGAATATCGTGCGGGGCGTACCCCGAATCCAGATGTAATGTGCAATAAGGAAATCAAATTTAAAGCATTCTTAGACTATGCAATGGACTTAGGAGCGGAATATGTTGCTACAGGCCATTATGCGCAAGTCACACGTGATGAAAATGGCGTGTCACATATGTTGCGTGGGGTAGATAATAACAAAGACCAAACGTATTTCCTTAGCCAATTGTCACAAGAACAGTTAGCAAAAACGATGTTTCCGTTAGGCGGTATGGAAAAATCAGAAGTACGTGCGATTGCGGAACGTGCCGGTTTAGCGACTGCGAAGAAAAAAGACTCAACTGGTATCTGTTTTATCGGCGAAAAGAATTTCAAACAATTTTTAAGTAACTATTTACCAGCTAAAAAAGGCAATATGGTGACCCTTGATGGTGAAGTCAAAGGCGAACACGCTGGTTTGATGTACTACACGATTGGACAACGCCAAGGCTTAGGTATCGGTGGCGGTGGCGATTCACAAGAACCTTGGTTCGTGGTGGGGAAAGATCTTGCGACGAATACATTATATGTTGGGCAAGGTTTCCACCACCCTGCATTGTATGCAACCAGTTTGGATGCAAGCGAAATCCATTTTACAACGAATGAACCAATGCCAAAAGAATTCAAATGTACAGCGAAATTCCGATACCGCCAACAAGATGTACCGGTAACTGTACGCTTATTAGAAAATGATCGGGCGGAAGTCATTTTTGACGAACCTGTACGTGCAATCACACCCGGACAAGCCGTTGTTTTTTATGACGGAATGGAATGTTTAGGTGGCGGATTGATTGATCATGCGTATCAAGAATCAAAAGTTTTGCAATACGTCTAACATAATCTAAAAAAGCCGCAGGATTTTTTTACGAATCCTGTGGCTTTTTTGCTATTTATTGGCGAAAGCATGACCATTGCTTGTTTCTTCCTGCTTATGGATCTCCTTCGTATTATGGCGAACCAGTACAAAGTTTGCTAGTACAAGTAAGGATGTGGATAAAAAGACCCCACGATAACCGAAAATACTTGAAACGCTTGAACCAATCAATGGACCAACGACATTTCCAGTGGCTTGGAAGGATTGATTATAACTAAATATTCTTCCGGCAGCTTGTGGGGGAGAGTATTTAGTGATCAATGCTTGCACCGCTGGAAGGAGGCAAGCGTCGGAGATCCCGATCAAAAATCGTAGTCCTGCAAGTTGCCATACATTCGTTACGAAAGCCATTGGGATATAGACGATCAAGGCGAAGCCTAATCCGATGGCTAAGATTCGTTCACTTCCGATTTTATCACCTAAGCGTCCGAAACGAGGAGCGGCTATCAGGGTGGCAATCCCGGGAATAGACGCAATGATTCCGCTGATCAACGTGACGTTGCCGTGTCCATGTAATAATTGCCGGATATATAAACTAATGATCGGGCTGATTGAATTATTTGATGCTTGAATGATCATTGTCGTAATAAACATGCCGATGACAACATGTGGGTATTTCAGGTCACGGAAAATTTGTTTAGCAGAAACCAACTCGCCTTTTTCTACAGGAACAAATTGTTCATGGACAAAAAATAAGCTGAGTAAGAAAACGAAGAACAAAATTGTTCCAGTGATAAAGAAGGTGGGGCGATACCCAAAAGCGGAAGCAGAGAGTCCGCCGAGTAGAGGACCAAGCAATGTTCCGGTCACAGAGCCAGTCGCCAAAGTACCAAGTACTTGGCCACTTTTTTCTCGCGGGGTGCCAGTAGCGACTAAAGCTGTTGCATTACTGATATAACCGGAAAAAATCCCTTGTAATAGTCGTAATGCGACTAATTGATACACGCTTGTTACTAGACCCATCAATGAAATCACTACCGCCATCCCTAGTGAAGCGCGTAACAACATCAATTTTCGGCCTTTTTGATCGGCAAGGCGACCCCACCATGGAGAGATCAATGTCGTCACAAGGAATGTCGAGGAGAAGGTCAAGCCACTCCAAAAGTTCAATTGTGACGTACTGTAATTTCCTAACGTATCTATGTAAAGGGACATAAAAGGCATTACAAGACTAAAGCCAATGCCAGCCATAAATGTGCCAAACCATAAAACCACTAGATTTTTCTCCCAAGGTTCTCTTTTTCTGAATACAGCATCCTTTACTTTTGAAACCACAATAAAGCCTTCTTTCTGAAAATTTTCATCTACAATTATTTATTATAAACTACAATGTGTAGTTTATCAACAACAAGTCTTTTTTCTCTTTGTCTTTCATGGTAAACTAAAGGGGATTGAGTTTATTCCATAAGAGGGGAAATCAAATGAAAAAACGAACGCTGTCACAAGAGAAAATCATCGACTGCTTTCGAGAATTGGCAGAAGAGATGACTGTACAGCAAATCACTTTCCAACACTTAGCTAAAGCTTTGAATATCAAATCACCGTCGCTTTATAACCACTTCAAAAATATTCGAGAAGTAAAAACGGCATTGACTGCGAAACTTTTAACGGAGTTAAATGATCAATTACGTCGAGTGTTAGTTGGGAAAAGTAGGGGAGAAGCGATACAAGCATACGCGCAAACTTATCAGTTATTTGCTTTTCAAAATCAAGCAGTCTATGAACTGTTGATCAGTGTACCGCATACAAATGAAGAAATTTTATTAGAGGGAATACATGAAACAAACCAAATTATTTTGCAAATATTTGACGCTTTTTCTTTGTCGAAAGAAGAGAAGGTCCATCGAAGTCGAGAACTGCGCAGCATGATTCATGGCTATCTTTCATTACGTTTTTTAGGGTATTTTACCAATGAACCGAATGTTTCTCCAGAAGAAAGTTATGTCTGGATGATCGACGACTTTATTGCAACTTTACCAATAAAATAAAAGGCATCATTTCAATGAATTTTCTGATCATTCATAAAAAGCCCCTTTTAAGCAAAATTTCTTGCAACTTTCTTGGAAAGTGACTAATATGTTTTTAAGATGACCTGAGAAAAGGAGCGCATGTATGTATCAAGTAATTACAATGTTCGGTGATAATGAGCCTTGGTGGTTCTTTGAGGATTGGCAAGAAGATATTCAAATGGAGGAAACTTTCTCCTCTTTTGAAGAAGCGCAACAAAACTATGAAGAAAAATGGCTAGCCATTAAAGACAACTATGAGTATATCCACGCCAAAAATAATTTTCTTAGCGCTTTTTGGAATGATGGCGATGAGCGCTGGTGTGAAGAATGCGATGATGATTTGCAGCAATACAAAGGACTGGCTTTGCTGAAGGATTATCAGCCGATCACCATGGAAAGCAGAAAGGATTTTTATGAAACAACTAATTCTAGCGGAAAAGCCAAGCGTTGCGAAAGACCTAAGCAAGGTGCTTGGTGCTAATCAAAAACACAAAAATTACTACGAAGGACCTAAGGTGATCGTGACTTGGGCCCTTGGTCATTTATTAGGTCTAAAGATGCCAGAAGATCTGAATAAGGAATGGCAAAGCTGGCAGATGGAAACATTGCCGATGATCCCGAAAAAACTAGGGATCAAACCATTACCAAAAACTGGTCATCAATTGAAAGCTATCAAGCAATTGGCTAGTCGTAAAGATGTCTCAGAAGCAGTGATCGCCACAGATGCCGGACGTGAAGGAGAACTCGTTGCACGTTGGATCTTGGAATACGTTCATTTCAATAGGCCGGTGAAACGTTTGTGGATCTCCTCACAAACAGATAAAGCAATCAAGACAGGTTTCAACCAATTGAAACCAGCTAAAAGCTATGATGCGCTTTATGAGTCTGCTTTGGCTAGGGCAAAAGCAGATTGGTTGGTTGGGTTGAATGTGACACGTGCGCTGACAGTAAAATATCAAGACAATTTATCAGCGGGTCGGGTACAAACTCCAACCTTAGCTTTAGTGCGTAATCAAGAAAAGAAAATCGAGTCGTTCCGACCACAAACGTATTTTACGATTTCATTGACAGTCGGCAATGAACAAGCAAAAATGGTCCAAAAAAACCAGTTTGCTTTGAAATCCCATGAAGAAGCCCAAGCGTTTGTTAAAACCCTTAGTCAGAGTAAGGGAACAGTAGTCAACATTGAAGAAAAAACAAAGACAGAAAAAGCGCCACTGCCTTATGATCTAACGGAGATCCAACGCGAAGCCAACCAACGTTATGGCTATTCTGCAAAGAAAACGTTAGGTCTTGTTCAAAGTTTATACGAAACGCACAAGATCGTCACCTATCCACGAACAGATAGTAAATATTTGACGAATGATATGAAAAGCACGATGAAAGAACGACTTCAAGCCATCAGCGATTTTGCACCAGAAGTCAAAACTTATTTGAAAAATGGGGCAGTGGTTCGTCAAACGAGTGTCTTCCAAGATAGTAAAGTAACAGATCACCATGCCTTGTTGCCGACGGAAAATCGTCCACGCTATGAGAAACTAAGCAACGAAGAACAAAAAATCTATCAAATGATCGTGACACGTTTCTTAGGCTTGTTTGCAGAACCACATAAAATCAGTCAAACAAAAATCACTGTCGTATTTGGTAACGAACAATTTGTTTTTCGCCAAAACCGGGTGTTGGAAGCTGGCTGGAAAACGTCTGCGGAAAGTCATGTGGATTCGTTTGACTGGAAAAAAGACATGCGCATCCAACCTGATTTTACAATCAAAAAAGAATTGTCGGCACCGCCGAAACCTTTGACGGAAGCAAGTTTGTTAGGCTTAATGGAAAAACACAGTTTAGGCACGCCTGCGACTCGTGCGGAGATCATTGAAAAATTGATCAAATCCGAATTAATGGAACGCACACCCCAAGGTTTACAAGTCTCGCCGAAAGGCAAGCAGTTGTTAGAACTGGTCAATCCATCACTTGTGACACCAGATTTGACTGAAAGTTGGGAAAGAGATTTAGAAGCGATCGCGCTTGGGAAAAAACAAGCGAATGTCTTTTTGCAATCCATCGAAAAAGAAACGAAGCGACTTGTCCAAGAAATCAAAACAAGTAAACAACAATATCAAGATTTTTCGATTACACAAAAGAAATGTCCGGATTGTGGCTCGAATCTCCGTGAGAAGAACACGAAAGATGGCAAAATCTATGTGTGTACAAACCAAGATTGTAACTATCGCCGTCGCAAAGATCCGAAAGTCTCCAACCATCGTTGTCCGCAATGTCATCGCAAAATGGAGATCATTGAAGGCAAGAACGGGGCTTACTTCCGTTGTAAATTTGATGGGACGACAGAGAAAATGCTAGGGAAAAAAGAGCAGAAGAAAAAAATGACGAAACATGAAGAACGTCGCTTGATGAAGAAATATTCTCAAGCAGAAGAACCGGAAGAAAGCCCACTAGCAGCAGCCTTAAAAGCTGCGATGAAAGATCATTGAGTTACAAGACTTCATATCTTGGTAGATGATTTACATGAGTGAGTAGTCGTTCAAAATCTGCAAAGGGAAATATGATGGTACTGGTGTTGCTGTTTGGATGAAAGCCAACGGTATCATTGCGATCGATCGAGGAGTCAATGACGACTTGGATCTCGTTTTCTAAATCGTTGACTAAGGCAAATGGATTGACGGTGCCTGGCGGAACATGCAACAACTGTTTGACTTGGTCTTCTGGCACAAACGATAATCGTTTTTCATTCAACTGTTCTGCCAATAATTTCAAGTCGGCTTGTTTTTCATCAGGTAAGACGACAAAATAAATTTGTTTACCTTTCTTTGGTTTGACCAAAAGATTTTTGACTTGTGGACCTGGCAAAGTAAACGTTAGATTTTTAACAGAAGTAATGGCTGGGTGGTTCACTTCATGGTAATTGATTGCCAATAGATCCAGCAATTCATAGGCCTCTTGTTTCGTGGCATGACACATAAAAAACAATCCTCCATTCATTTTTTATTTATTTTAGCACAAAAAAGATTGACAAATAAAAATGAATCGGGTAAATTACTCATTAAGTTAAATAAAAGACATCGAAAAGAAGAGTAGCAATTAAGTGTTTGAAGAGAGTCTCTGGTTGGTGAGAAGAGGCAATAACTGATTGTGAAACACATCTTGGAGTCGATTTTCTGAACAGCCAGTAAGGAAATCCGGGAAGCCCGTTACAGCTGCGGTCGTTGTTAGACGACCAGATAAGGTTAGTTTTGCGAGAAACTAATAAAAAAAGGTGGAACCACGTATTTTGCGTCCTTTGGTCTTCGGATCAAAGGACTTTTTTTGTTTTTCATGTGGTTGGAAGGGACAGCTAACAATGTACCCCTTTAAAGAAAAGAGGAGGAAAAGAAAATGAATGATTTATTAGAAGTGATGCCACAGTTGTTAGTAGGGGCACTGACAACCTTGAAATTATTTGCCTTTACCTTGATTGGTTCTTTACCATTAGGAATTATTTTAGCCTTAGGGTTGTCGTTACATTTTAAACCAATCCGTTATTTCGTACAAACGTATGTCTGGATCATGCGAGGAACGCCGCTATTGTTACAATTGATCTTCGTGTTCTACGGCTTGCCAACGATCGGGATCGTGTTTGATCGCTTCGAAGCTGCCTTGATCGCATTCATTTTAAATTATGCTGCCTATTTTGCAGAAATTTTCCGTGGTGGTATCCAGTCGATTCCTAAAGGGCAATATGAAGCAGCACAAGTCTTACAGTTGAGTCCTTTCCAAACAGTGACAAGAATCATTATTCCGCAAGTAACAAAAATCGTGTTACCTTCTGTCGGCAATGAAGTCATCAATCTAGTGAAAGATTCTTCGTTGATCTACATCTTAGGTTTAGGTGATGTGATGCGAGCTGGTAAGATCGCGATGGAGAGAGACGCAAGTTTACTTCCGTTGCTTGGCGTGGCGTTGATCTATCTAGCGCTAACAGGAGTGCTGACGATCGTGTTGAAGCAAATTGAAGAAAAATTAAATTATTACCGCTAAGAAACGAGGAGGGAACAGCGATGATTGAATTAAAAAAGATTAGTAAATCATTTGGTGACAAACAAGTGATCAAAGATTTTGACTTAGTAATCCCAGAAGGGCAAACCTTAGCGATCGGTGGACCGTCAGGAGGCGGTAAAACAACGATGTTACGGATTTTAGCCGGTTTAGAAAAAGCCGACAGTGGCGAGCTTTACCTGGATGGCACGAAATTTGACCCTTTCGAATTGAAAACGAAAGAACAAGTGGTAGGCGTCGTCTTTCAAGATTTCCAACTTTTTCCGCATTTAAATATTTTTGATAACATCACTTTGGCACCTAAAATGGTGTTGAAACAAAGTAAAGAAGAATACACCAAAAAGGCGGAAGAATTAGCGGACTCATTAGGGATTCGTGATTTATTAGGAAATTATCCTTATCAATTATCTGGGGGACAAAAACAACGTGTGGCCATTGCTCGTGCGTTAGCGATGAACCCGCGAGTGCTAGCTTATGATGAACCGACGAGTGCATTAGATCCAGAGTTACGCCAACAAGTAGAGAAGTTGATTCTTTCATTAAAAGAAGAGGGCGTGACACAAATCATCGTGACCCACGATTTAGTCTTTGCTGAAAACGTTGGGGATCAATTGATCAAAGTTATGCCAAGTAAGTAGGAAAGCGGTGGGGAGAAAATGAAAAAATTCAGCTTTTTGATTTTATCTTTGATTGGTTTTTTCTTTTTAACTGGCTGCACGAATGAGCGGACAGCGACAGAAAGCTGGTCAAGAATCAATCAAGAAAAAAAGATTATCGTAGGACTGGACGACAGCTTTGTACCAATGGGTTTTCGTGATAAAGATGGCAAATTGACAGGATTTGATATTGAGTTAGCGAAAGCTGTCTTTGATGAATATGGCATTACTGTTGAGTTCCAACCAATTGACTGGTCAATGAAGGAGTTCGAATTAAACAACGGAACAATTGATCTGATCTGGAACGGGTATTCAAAAACGCCAGAACGTGAAGAAAAGGTCTTGTTTACAAAACCATATATGAAAAATGATCAAGTGCTGATCACACCAAAAACTTCTGGCATTACAAGCTTTGAACAAATGCAAGACAAAATCTTAGGCGCACAAAACGGTTCTTCTGGTTATGATATGTTTGTCAGACATCCAGAAATACTCAAAGACTATGTGAAAAATCAAGAGGCAGTTTTGTACGCAAGTTTTAATGAAGCATTGATCGATTTGAAAAGTGGCCGTACAGATGGTGTGTTGATCGATAAAGTCTATGCCGAGTATTTTTTGAACATACGAGACGAATTAGATAATTTCAATGTGATCAAAGGGGACTTTGATGGAGAAGATTTTGCTGTCGGTGCGCGAAAAAATGACGAAATACTTGTGGAAAAAGTCAATGACGGCATAGCTGAATTGGTTAGAAACGGAAAATTTAGCAGGATCTCAGAGAAGTGGTTTGGTGAAGATGTCACACCAGAATAGGTGACAGGATGACATGAAGGATCGAATCATAGGGGAAGTCAAAAAAGTGGAACAGCATCTGCTGCACCACTTTTTTTGTTTGTTTCGGACTTATTTTTTAAATGACTAGACTTTTATTTGTAAATGTCAAAAATCTACTTGGTAATGAAAAGGGTTTCGTGTTATTCTAAAGAGGTAAAGATTGAACTAGGAAAGGAAGATGTTCATGGAACACCAAAAATTAACTGCATTTCCTGATGATTTTCTTTGGGGGTCTGCTTCAGCTGCCTATCAAGTAGAAGGCGCATGGCAAGAAGGCGGAAAAGGTGAGTCCGTTTGGGATCGCTTTGTTCGTATTCCGGGTAAGACATTTAAAGGAACAAATGGCGACTTAGCTGTTGATCATTATCATCGTTATAAAGAAGATATCGCCTTAATGAAAGAACAAGGTTTGAAAACGTATCGCTTCTCTGTGGCTTGGACACGTATTTTTCCAACTGGCCGCGGCGAGATCAATCAAGAAGGCTTAGCTTTCTATATGGATTTGATTGATGAATTGATCAAACACAACATTGAACCAATGTTGACATTGTACCATTGGGATCTGCCACAAGCATTGCAAGATGAATACCAAGGATGGGAATCTCGTCAGATCATCGAAGATTTTACGAACTATGCAAAAACATTATTCGAAGCATTTCGTGGCAAAGTCCACTATTGGGTTAGTTTGAATGAACAAAATATTTTTACTTCACTCGGTTATTTATTAGCGGTTCATCCTCCAGGAGTGACTGATCCAAAACGAATGTACCAAGTGAACCACATTGCCAACTTAGCTAATGCAGCAGTGATTAAGGCGTTCCATGAAATGGATATGCCTGGGAAAATCGGACCAAGTTTTGCGTATACGCCAAACTATCCGATCGACAGTGATCCAAAGAACATTTTGGCTGCTGAAAATGCGGAAGATTTGATGGCCCATTATTGGATGGATGTTTATATGTGGGGCAAATATCCAATCGCTGCGATGAAATTCTTGGAAGAACAAGGGTGGGCACCAACGATTGAAGAAGGCGATGAGGAGCTATTAGCATCTGCAAAACCTGACTTTTTAGGCATCAACTACTACCAAACAGCAACGAATGCTTTTAATCCATTAGATGGTGTCGGCGCTGGTAAGATGAATACTACAGGTAAAAAAGGCTCATCAGAAGAAACAGGCGTGCCTGGCATGTACAAAAAAGTAGAAAATCCATTTGTCGAACGTACAAATTGGGATTGGGAAATCGATCCAGAAGGTTTACGTATTGCTTTGCGACGAATCACGAGTCGCTACCGTATCCCTGTGTTGATCACGGAAAACGGTTTAGGTGAATATGACAAATTGACAGAAGATAAAAAAATCCATGATGACTACCGTATCAACTACTTGGAAAGTCATGTCAAAGCCATCAAAGAAGCTATTTCAGATGGTGCAGAAGTCTTGGGCTATTGCACATGGTCTTACACAGACTTGCTGAGCTGGTTAAATGGCTACCAAAAACGCTATGGCTTCGTTTATGTAGATCAGGATGAAACACAAGAAGGATCACTTGATCGCTATAAAAAAGATAGCTACTATTGGTACCAACAAGTGATTCGTGAAAATGGCGCGCATATTGGTGAATAGAGGGTCACTTTGATGCGTTTCCTCATTAAATAGTGAATAATTAACTAAGAAGAGAGGACCTAGGTCTTGCTCTTCTTTTTTTGATAAAGAAAGAAAATCAGTAATCGGGCAAACAAAACTTTTGTTCGCTTGCTTTTTTTTGTATAATGGAACTTGATGAAAAGAGGGATATATCATGGCAAAGAAAAAACGTCCTGCTAAGAAGAAGAGAAAAACTAAAAAACAAAAACAGCAGCAGGAGCAAATGATCGCGATCGGTGTTGGCTTTGCTTTTATACTATTTGCCGTCTTTGGCTTTTTGAAATTAGGCTTTTTAGGCATTTTAGTGGCGAATGGCTTTCGCATAGTCGCTGGAAATACGTATCAGATCCTCTGTGTATTATTAGCAGTTTTAGGATTTTGGATCATGGTCAAAAATAGAGAATTCACGATGGGTAAGAGTCGTCGTTGGCTGGGAGTTGGGCTGTTTTATTTAGGTATCTTACTCTTTTTACATGCCAATCTTTTTGGAAAATTGAACAGCGGAGAACCCAATATCATTGGAACGACTTGGGATCTACTATCGGCAGATATTCGTCAAAGCCAAATCACCACGAATGTCGGTGGTGGTATGCTAGGTGCATTTATTTATAATCTGACATTCTTTTTGATTGCTCAACCGGGAAGTTATTTCGTAGCTGTTTTATTGATTATTGGCGGAGCAGTATTATTCAGTAATGTTGAGGGGCATCAATTATTGAATGCCTTACAAGTCATGGGCGATCGATTCCAAGAACTGTTAGAAGGCGACCCAGAAAAGCAGGCACGCAAACAAGCTGCGAAAGAAGAGCGGCAAAAGCAACGAGCAGAAGCGAAAGAAGCGAAACGTCTTGCTGCGAAAGAAGCAGCCGAAGCTGAAGCGACGGAAATGGAACAAAAGCGAGCCACTCGTCAAAAGAATCAGGTCCAAAAGGAAACTTCTCCTATTTATGAAGAAAGTGAACCTGAACAATTAAGTTTTGTGCCGATTGACAGTTTCCAAGGAAATGTCCAACCTCCTGTTATGGAACGTCCTAAACAGGATGAGATGAGTCAATTACAAGAGTCTTCCGAAGATGAGTTATTTGAAGATGATGGCACTGCATTAGAATTTGAGATCGAAGCAGAAGAAGAAAATCAAGCATACGAACTACCTTCAATCGATTTATTAGACTCAGCGCAAACCGTGGATCAAAGTGATGAGTACAAGAAAATTGAAAAGAACATTGGCGTATTAGAACAAACTTTCCAAAGTTTTGGTGTCGATGCGAAAGTCGTCAAAGCAAGTTTAGGACCATCTGTGACGAAGTTTGAGATTCAACCAGCTGTCGGAGTAAAAGTAAGTAAAATCGTTAGTTTAACGGATGATATTGCCTTAGCTCTAGCCGCAAAAGATGTTCGTATGGAAGCACCAATCCCTGGGAAATCATTGATTGGGATCGAAGTGCCGAATAGCAAGATCAGTATGGTTTCGTTTAGAGAGATCATCGAAGCCCAACCGGATCATCCAGACAAGCTATTGGAAGTACCTTTAGGACGAGATGTTTCGGGTCGTGTCCAAACGGCTGATTTATCGAAAATGCCTCACTTGCTCGTTGCCGGGTCGACTGGTAGTGGGAAGTCAGTGGCGATCAACGGTATCATCACAAGTATCTTGATGCGAGCAAAACCTCATGAAGTCAAACTGATGATGATCGACCCGAAAATGGTCGAGTTGAATATGTATAATGGTATCCCGCATTTGTTGACGCCAGTTGTGACCAATCCTAGAAAAGCAGCACAAGCGTTGCAAAAAGTCGTTCAGGAAATGGAGGAACGGTATGAGAAGTTTGCTGCAACTGGTGTGAGAAATATCTCTGGGTACAATGAATTTGTCCAACAAAAAAATCTAGAAAATGGAACCAAACATCCGACCTTACCATTTATCGTCGTCATTGTTGATGAATTGGCGGATCTGATGATGGTTGCAAGCAACGAAGTCGAAGATGCGATCATCCGGTTAGCGCAAATGGCTCGTGCCGCAGGTATCCATATGATCTTGGCAACACAACGCCCAAGTGTGGATGTTATCACCGGAATTATCAAAGCCAATGTGCCTTCACGAATGGCGTTTGCTGTTTCCAGCGGAACAGATTCACGAACGATCATTGATTCTAATGGGGCGGAAAAGCTCTTAGGACGAGGGGATATGCTCTTCTTACCAATGGGTGAGAACAAACCGATCCGTGTTCAAGGAGCCTTCATTTCAGATCATGAAGTGGAACGTGTGGTCAACTTTGTCACCGATCAACAAGAAGCCAATTACGAAGAAAAAATGATGCCAACGGATGAAGTTGAATCGGCTGGTTCAGCAGAACAACCTCAAGATGAACTATTTGAAGAGGCAAAAGCATTAGTCATTGAAATGCAAACAGCAAGTATTTCTTTATTGCAACGTCGTTTCAGAATTGGTTACAATCGAGCAGCCCGTTTAGTCGATGAGCTGGAAGCTCACGGCGTCGTGGGTCCTTCAGAAGGCAGTAAGCCTCGAAAAGTTTTTATTGAGCAAGTGGAAGAGTCAATGGATCAATCATCATCTGAAAATCAGGAAATATAAAATGAAAGCAAGAAATCTTTTCTTATCGAATTGATTTTTTGCTTTTATTTTGCGTTTAGTTCATAAAAATATCTGTTTCGTGTAAAAAACAAGAATTAACAAAACATACATAATAAAATTATACCCACTAAATAATGATAAGCTAAAAGTTACAATTCATCTATGTGACACGTATTTGGGGCATTTTTTATGGAATTATTTTTGATCGATTCTAAGTACGATAAGTGTAATCGCTTTTACTTTGACCTTGTAATTATTGCTTTCAAGAGCATCAGGCTCGAAAAAAGTGGTTGGACTGATCATTTCAGATGTCGGGTATGGTTCGTCTCTTTTATTTAGTTTTTCTTGATCATTCCAGCAACCTTGTCGATTTTAGGGTTTATCTTTATTGAATGGATGATTTTGGATCCAGAAAAATCAGTAGAAGAATACGATGAGTTGCATGATACTCATGCATAGCCTAAATAAGATTTAGTATAAGTTTTTAACGATTATTTAGTTTCTTTTGTGAACTATTGCATTAATAAAGGGAATCAGTTATAGTATGTAGCGATACTTTGAAAAAAAGAGGGAATAATCGTGGAAAAACAATCCATTTATAGCTTAACAAATAAAGAATTGACTGCTTGGTTTTTAGAACATGGTGAAAAGAAATTCCGTGCCTCACAAGTATGGGAATGGCTCTATCAAAAGCGTGTCACAAGCTTTAAAGAAATGACGAATCTTTCAAAAAGCTTGATTGAAAAACTATCAGAAAATTTTGAGATCAATCCATTGAAACAAGTGATTGTGCAAGAGGCAAGTGATGGGACAGTCAAGTACTTGTTTGAGTTGCCAGATAAAAATATGATCGAAACGGTGTTGATGAGACAAGAATATGGCTTGTCTGTGTGTGTAACTACACAAGTCGGATGTAATATTGGCTGTACTTTTTGTGCCAGTGGTTTATTAACGAAAAACCGAGACTTGACTGCGGGGGAGATCGTGGCTCAGATCATGATGGTCCAACATTACTTTGATGAACGTCAACTGGGGGAACGAGTCTCCCATGTCGTGGTGATGGGGATCGGTGAACCGTTCGACAATTACGACAATGTCATGGATTTCTTGCATATCATCAATGATGCCAAAGGTTTAGCAATCGGTGCTCGTCACATCACAGTGTCAACTAGTGGGTTGGCAAACAAAATCAAAGAGTTTGCTGAAAATGGATTACAAGTCAACTTAGCAATTTCATTACATGCACCAAATAATGAAGTACGTACGTCCATGATGCGCATTAATCGCCGTTTTCCAATCGAAAAATTGATGGAAGCAGTGGATGAGTACTTGGAGAAAACCAACCGCCGGATCACGTTTGAGTACATTATGCTGAATCAAGTAAATGATCGTCCAGAACATGCGCAACAACTTGCTGATCTGTTGAAAGACAAGAAAAAATTAACTTATGTCAATTTGATTCCTTACAACCCAGTAAGTGAACATGATCAATATTCAAGAAGTCCAAAAGCGGATGTATTGAAATTTTATGATGTCTTGAAAAAGAACGGCATCAATTGTGTGATTCGCAAAGAACATGGGACAGATATTGATGCAGCTTGTGGGCAATTGCGTAGCAAACAAATGAAAAAAGAAAAAACTGTAGCAAAATAAATATTCTTAAAGTTAAGTTTTCTTTCCTTCTCTTTTCCCCGTTTGGCTGATAGAATAGGCTGAAATTGGAATGGAGGGGAATAGGATGATCATCAGTGAATTTGATCGTAGAAATATTGGTTTGAAGGATCAGCTAGCTGACCTTTTGCGATTGACTTGGCCGAAGGATTACGGCGAACAACCAATGAAAGAAGTCGAGCAACTACTAGCGACGGATCGAATCGCCGTCTCAGCGGTTGAACAAGATCGTTTGGTTGGTTTTATCGGTGCGATTCCGCAATATGGAATGACTGGTTGGGAAATTCACCCTCTAGTAGTAGAAACTTCTTATCGAAAGCAGTATGTCGGTAGCCGCTTAGTTGACTATTTGGAGAAAGAAATCACCTCTAAAGGTGGTGTGACGGTTTACTTAGGAACAGATGATATGGATGGAGACACAAGTCTTAGTCATACAGATCTTTTTGATCATCCATTAGATAAACTGAAATCAATCGAAACCATCAACAAGCATCCTTATACATTTTATGAAAAAATGGGTTATCAAGTCGTTGGAGTGATTCCTGATGCAAATGGGATCAATCAACCAGATATCATTCTGGCAAAACGGCTTGGAGAAATGAATCAATGAACGAAACACTAAAATTTTTGTTTAATCGAATAAAACAAGCGAGCCTCCCCGTATGCGGAGGCTCTTTTTTTAGGCAAAAACCGAACATTCATATCGAATGTTCTAATGAAGACCATTTTTTTATGATTATTTTATTCGAAAGAGCACTAGTTAAAAAACCTTGATTTATCTAGTTTTTTTAGAAAAAAATAATAAAACGTTCATGGAAAAGACATTATTTTTTAGAAAAAGCAAAAAAAACTGTTGCAAATTTAATAATTATTCATTAAACTCATAAACAACTCAGAAAATACTAATTATTCTGAAAATTTCGATAAAGGGGTACGGAAGATGAAAAAGAATTTAACTTTTGGAGTTGTGGCCTTATGTGGGCTTGTGCTTGCTGGTTGTTATGGTGGCAGCAGCGCAGATACAAGTGGTAGTGGTTCTTCAAGCAGTGGATCAGCAGATGGAGGAGGCGTCTTCAACTTAGTAGTACCTCAAGAAATGCCATCAGCCGACTTATCGGTTGCAACAGATACAATCAGTTTTACTGCACTAAATAATGTGTATGAAGGAATCTATCGTTTGGATGAAGATAGTAAACCTCAACCAGCCGGTGCCAGTGAATTGGCTGAAGTGAGTGAAGATGGATTGACTTATAAAGTCAAATTGCGTGAAGACGCAAAATGGTCAAATGGGGAGCCTGTCACAGCAGCTGATTATGTATACGGTTGGCAACGTACGGTAGATCCAGCGACGGCATCAGAATATGCGTATCTTTTTGCACCAGTTGAAAATGCTGAAGCAATCACAGCAGGCGACAAAGACAAATCAGAATTAGGCATCAAAGCAGTTGGTGATTATGAATTGGAAATCAAATTAGCCAAACAAACACCATACTTCCAATACTTACTTGCTTTCCCTTCATTCTTCCCACAAAGTCAAGCGGTGGTTGAAGAACATGGAGATGCGTACGCATCATCAAGTGACAACGCAGTATACAACGGACCATTTACTTTAGCTGATTTTGATGGACCAGGTACTGATACAGAATGGACGTACAAGAAAAACGAAGAGTACTGGGATAAAGATGCAGTTAAATTATCAGAAATCAAAGTCAGTGTCGTAAAAGAATCTTCTACTGCATTGAATCTGTTCAAAGATGGACAAGCAGATGATGTTATCTTATCAGGTGAGTTAGCACAACAAAATGCGAATGATCCAGCTTATACGTCAGTTAAAGAAGCACGTACAAGTTATATCGAGTTCAATCAAAGAGAAGATGATTCACCATTCAAAAATGTGAACTTAAGAAAAGCCATTTCTTATTCAATCAACCGTGAAGCATTAGTGAAACAAGTTATGGGTGATGGTTCAGTGGTTTCAACAGGCTTGATTCCTGCAGACATGACTAAGAACCCTGAAACAAATGAAGATTTCGCAGCAGAAGCCGGCGAATTAGTATCATATGATCAAGACAAAGCAAAAGAATATTGGGAAAAAGCGAAGAGTGAATTAGGAATCGACTCATTAGAATTTGAATTGATGGCATCAGATGACGACTCAACGAAAAAAGTGATCGAATATATCCAAAACTCTATCCAAGAAAACCTTGACGGTGTGAAAGTAAAACCTACACCAGTACCATTCTCTGTTCGTTTGGATCGTTCATCTTCTGGTGATTTTGACACAGTATTAGGTGGCTGGGGCGCAGACTATGCTGATCCAAGTAGTTTCACTGACTTGTTTGTAACAGGTAACTCTTACAACCGTGGTCAATGGTCAAATGCAGACTATGACAAAGCTGTTGAAGCATCTGCTTCTAAAGATGCTGGTGACGAACAAGCGCGTTGGGCTGACTTACAAGAAGCGAATAAAATCATCGCTGAAGATATGGGTGTCGCTCCAATTTACCAAAAAGCTGAAGGTCATTTAGTTAATCCAAAAGTCAAAGGTATCGTTCATCATGCTGCTGGCGCATCATGGGATTACAAATGGACATATATTGAAGAATAATCTGTCCTAAAAAGAAAAAAGAGCGTCTGGGATGTTTAATAAATCCCAGACCTCTCAATTTTCTGATCCTAGTTATTCTTTTGGCCGTTCATTTAGACAAGTGAAATGAGCGCAAAGACAATCGAAAACACAAGCAAAATTCCAGCGATGATCAGCCAAAAGGTATACATACCGTAGCTGACCGAAGATAGGGAAGTAAATTCTGTTTTTTCCTTCCGGTTTCTCGTTCTTGCTAAGTGAAACGAACGTTGAAAGTGATCAAAGAAACCTGAGGAGAACACCCATAAAAATCCGCCGATAATCAAAAACGGCAACGCACATAAAAATAAATCATTGGATAATTGAAGAAGGGTCAACTGATCAGTCAAAGCATTTTTAAGTAACACGAGGACGATCACTAAACCGGCAAACAAATAAGGACGATATTTTTTTTTCATTTTTTTGCTCCTTTATCATTGATTCATTAAATAATGTAGCGAAACATTGATCAGAAGTCAAAAGCTAGGGGGAAACATTCGTGAATAGTTATATAAAATATGTATTAAAACGCGTCTTCTTTATGGTCATCACACTTTGGTTGATTGCAACCATCACATTCTTTTTGATGCAATTATTACCTGGTACACCTTACACAAACCAGGAACGTTTAAGTCCTGAAACAATTGAAATGTTGAACAAGCAAGTTGGTTTGGATAAACCAGTCATCGTTCAATATGGGATCTATCTTTCTAATTTGCTCCAAGGAGATTTTGGTATCTCTTTCCAATTCAAAAACCAACCAGTTGCTAACTTATTAGCAGGACGAGTAGGACCTTCATTACAGCTTGGTCTACAAGCAATCATTTTCGGAACTTTCTTTGGAACGATCCTAGGAACAATCTCAGCAATGAAACAAAATACATGGGTCGATACGTCTTCTACATTAGTCGCGATCTTAGGCCGTTCTATCCCTAACTTTGTTTTTGCTGTATTGTTACAATACATTTTTGCCATCCAATTTCGTGTATTGCCGATCGCAAAATGGGATGGGTTCATGTATACGATTTTACCAACGATTGCACTAGCCATGTCGCCATTAGCAGACTCTGCTAGATTCATACGAACAGAAATGGTCGAAGTCTTGCATAGTGATTATGTCGAATTGGCTCGAGCAAAAGGCTTGAGTCGTTGGGAAATTGCATTCAAACATGGTCTACGTAATAGTTTGATCCCGTTGATGACCTTATTAGGCCCATTAGCAGTCGCGTTGATGACTGGTTCATTAGTTGTCGAAAATATCTTTGCTATTCCGGGTATCGGTGAGCAATTCGTTAAGTCGATCACAACAAATGACTATCCAACGATCATGGCTGTCACGATCTTGTATTCATTTATGTTGATCTTAGTTATTTTAGTCGTGGATCTATTGTACGGACTAGTTGATCCGAGAATCCGAGTTTCTGAAGGGAGTCGAAGCTAGATGGAACTGATACCTAAACGCTACGAAACAATTGCAGAAATTCCTGCAGATGAATTTTTACCGTTACAAAAAAATACAGAAGAAGAACGTGAAAAAATCGAAGCTCCTTCACTGAATTTTATTCAGGATTCTTGGCGTCGATTGAAGAAAAACAAAGCGGCTGTTATTTCCATGGGACTACTGATCGTGATCATCTTTATCTCGATCATCACGATTTTCGTTTCACCCCATGATCCAACCGCTCAAAATGTCGATTACATCAACTTACCACCACGTATTCCTGGTATCAATATCGACGGACTAAACGGAAAAGCAATGGTTGCGGGTGAGTTAGTCGATAAATATGCGCAAGCCAATGTTCCCGCAGATGTGAACTACTTTTTAGGAACAGATGGTCTAGGTCGTGATGTGTTAAGCCGTTTGTTCATGGGAACGCGAATCTCTCTATTGATTGCCTTCATCGCTGCATTACTAGATGTAACGATCGGTGTTGCCTATGGTTTGATCTCTGGTTTGTTAGGTGGTCGTGTGGATAATGCAATGCAACGTTTCTTAGAGGTCTTATCTGGAATTCCTAACTTAGTCGTAATGATCTTGATGTTAGTCGTTTTTGAACCAGGGATCTTCTCGATCGTGGCAGCGATGGCGATCACGAACTGGATTCCGATGGCTCGGATCGTTAGGGCACAAACATTGAAATTAAAAGACCAAGAGTACGTGTTAGCAGGAATGACATTAGGTGAATCCAAATGGAAAATCGCCTTCAAGCATATCTTGCCAAACATTTCGAGTGTGATCATCATCCAAATGATGTTCAGTATCCCATCAGCGATTTTCTTCGAAGCTTTCTTAAGTTTCATCGGCCTAGGCTTGACACCACCTTCTGCTTCATTGGGAACGATGTTGAGTGATGGCTACAAAACATTCTTATACTTGCCGTACCTATTATGGATACCGGCAGCAACTTTATCGGTGATCATGATTGGTTTCAACTTATTAGCAGATGGCTTACGTGATGCCTTTGACCCTAAAATGAAAGAGTGAGTACGATGACGAAAATTCTTGAAGTAAAGAACTTACAAATCTCCTTTGATACCTATGCTGGAAAAGTCCAAGCAATTCGAGGCGTCGATTTTCATTTGAACAAAGGTGAAACATTGGCCATCGTTGGCGAATCCGGTAGTGGGAAATCCGTAACGACTAGAAGTATCATGCGATTATTATCAAGTAACGCATCAATCGATTCTGGTGAGATTTTATTCAAAGGACAAAACCTTGTTGGTAAAACAGAAAAAGAAATGCAAAAGATTCGTGGGAAAGAAATTGCGATGATCTTCCAAGATCCGATGACTTCATTAGATCCAACGATGACGATTGGTAAACAAGTAGCAGAATCTTTACGTAAGCATAATAAAGTATCGAAAAAAGAGGGGCAAAAAGCCGCTTTAGAATTATTGAATCTTGTAGGGATCCCGGAGGCTGAGAAACGCATCCATAGTTATCCTCATCAATTTTCAGGGGGACAACGGCAACGGATCGTGATCGCGATCGCGTTGATATGTTACCCAGAAATCTTGATTGCAGATGAACCAACGACAGCCTTAGATGTGACGATCCAAGCACAGATTTTAGAGTTGTTGAAAAAAATCCAATCAAAAATTGACACGTCGATCATTTTTATCACCCATGATCTTGGTGTCGTAGCGAATGTCGCTGATCGAGTAGCAGTGATGTACGGTGGGAAAATCATTGAAGTGGGTACATCTGAAGAGATTTTTTACAATCCACAGCATCCGTATACATGGGGCTTACTTGGCTCGATGCCTACATTGGAAAGTGGCAATGAACGCTTATATGCAATTCCAGGTTCTCCACCAGATTTATTGAATCCGCCAAAAGGAGATGCCTTCTATCCACGAAATGAATTTGCATTGAAAATCGATGCGGAACAAGCACCACCGTTTTTCGAACTATCACCAACACACCAAGCAGCTACTTGGCTATTAGCCCCACAAGCTCCAAAAGTGACACCGCCAGAAGAGATTCAACGGCGCTGGGCGATTTTTCAAGAAAAACAAAAAGCACATGGCCAAGGGGGATTGAACAATGAACAAAAAACTGCTCGAGGTTAAAGGCTTAAAACAGTATTTTAATGTAGGAAAGAAAAATGAAGTCCATGCGGTGAATGATATCAGTTTTCACATCTATGAAGGGGAAACATTCGGCTTAGTTGGCGAATCTGGTAGTGGAAAGTCAACCACAGGTCGAACGATCATCCGTTTGAATGAACCAACGGGTGGCGAGATTTTATTTGATGGGCAAGATGTGACGAAATTAAAAGGCAAACAAGCCATGACAAAGTTTCGTCATGAAGTCCAAATGATTTTCCAAGATCCATATGCTTCATTAAATCCAAGAATGAAAGTACGAGATATCATTGCAGAAGGAATCGATGTCAATGGCCTAGCTAAATCACCCGAAGAGCGTGCAGAAAAAGTCAACGAGTTACTAAAAACAGTTGGCTTAAATCCTAGCCATGGCACACGCTATCCTCATGAATTTTCAGGGGGACAACGCCAACGGATCGGGATTGCACGAGCATTAGCAGTCAATCCGAAGTTTATCATTTGTGATGAACCAATCTCTGCTTTAGACGTATCGATCCAAGCCCAAGTGGTCAATCTTTTACAAGATTTACAAAAAGAGCAAGGATTGACTTACTTGTTTATCGCGCACGATTTATCCATGGTAAAACATATCAGTGACCGTATTGGTGTGATGCACAATGGCTTGTTGCTTGAGATGGGAACCAGTGAAGAAATCTATAATCATGGAGTGCATCCATATACGGAAAGCTTACTATCAGCGATTCCATTGCCTGACCCTGATCATGAACGTCAACGTCGCCGGATCAAGTATCAACCTGAACCAGACGATGGACAAATCCGCACGTTACGCGAAATTGCTCCTGAACATTTTGTATACGCAACAGAACAAGAAGTTGCTTATTATGCGAAAAAATTAAAACGGCAGAAAGAAGCCTTGCTAGTCGCAAACTAGGGGGAGAAGCCGATGCTAAAAGCCTTTAAATTTCGAATCTATCCCACTGATTCACAAAAACAGTGGTTGATCCAAACATTTGGTTGTGTGCGTTTCACTTACAATCATTTATTAAAAGCCAGACAGGCGTATTATTTAGAAACACAAGAGATCGATTATACGCTGACACCAGCTTCTTTAAAAAAGCAATATCCGTTTTTAAAGGAAGTCGATAGTTTAGCCTTAGCGAATGCCCAATTAAACTTGGATCGTGCATTTCGTAATTATTTTAAAGGACGCGCAAGCTTTCCCAAACTAAAAAATAAAAAAAGTATTTGGCAGTCGTATACGACGAATAATCAAAAAGGAACAATCTATTTAGAAGAAACATACCTTAAATTGCCAAAGCTAAAAGAGAAAATTCGCATCCATGCCCATCGTCCGATTGAAGGAACGATTCGTTCAGCAACGATCTCATCTCGATACAACGAGATCTTTTATGTCTCCTTGCTCTGTGAAGTTCCCCCAAAGACGATGAAAGCGTCAAATAAATGGATCGGGATAGCCTATGATCCAGATCGTCTAGTGGAGATGTCCACACCACTTGACATCACGATTCCAAAATTCAAACAAGTTGATCAACAACTCCTGCGGGCAAAGAGAAAGCTTGTGATCAAAGGACGATCAGCACAGCATCGACGCACACACGTTGAAAGAGTAAAAAATTATCAAAAGCAAAAAAGGAAAATCAAAGACCTTTATTTAAAACAAAAATTTCAACGAGAAGACTATTTAGAACAAATTTCAGGAACAGTGATTCGTCATTATGATTATTTGTTTGTCGAATCGATTTCAGCAGATTGTCCGGAAGGCGATTTTTCTATCCAAGACTGGCATAAGCTATTAGCAAAGCTCCAATATAAATCGCAATGGTATAGCAAAAAGTTAGTATTGATCGATATGAAAGAACAAACAAATCCTTCCACAAATAAAAAGAGTCTGGAATTAATTGAAATCGGGAAGCAAGTCCTGTTTGAATAAAAAACTGGTAGGGGCGCCAGGGTTCGCCTTGCTAATAAAAAACATCTATTGTTTTTGTTTCTAGGAATTTCTTTCAGAGAAGCTCACTAATTATGACAAACCAAAAAAGAGGAGAAGAGCATTCATGCCCTTCTCCTCTTTTTATTCTGTATGTCCAGGTTTTAATTGATAGATCTTTGAGGGACGTCCGATACCGACAGGACGTTCACCGATTTCATCGAAGTATTGTAACATGGCTTTTTTGAAATTGGAATGATCGATCATTTTAAAATCGATCCCTAAGAATTTAGCGAATACTTTGCGTGCTTCTGTGATCGTGAAGTCTTTTCCTAGCACTTGAAGCACTTGGGGTTCATGTTCCATTTTGTTGACGACACGGTTGAAGGCTTTGACAATGATCTCGCTATGGTCAAAGGCTAATGTGACTTTGCCAGAAGACTCGCTCGTCGTCAAGTCTAGAGTGATTGCTACATCCCCACTTGATAGATTCAGTTTGTTTGCATTACGTTCAAGTGAAAACCACTGCACTTCTTTGGCATCGTCTCCAGCGATCAAAGGTTCTTCACCGATAAAGGCGAGATAGCTGACTGTCACGACCCAGCCACGAGGATCACGATTCGGTGTACTGAAGGTATGCAGCTGTTCAATATTTTCTTCGGATATGATGACGCCTGTTTCTTCTTTTGTTTCTCGCAAGACGCTGGCACCAGTCGATTCATTTTTTTGGACGAATCCGCCGGGAAGTGCCCAAGAATTTCGGTAAGGATGACTTTTACGTTGGATAAGTAAAACTTTTAATTGATCTTCTTCTTTGTTGTAGCAGAGTAAAACGATATCGACTGTCAATGAAGGTTTTTCATATTCAGGACGTTCTTGGTCTTGGTACCAAGATAAGAAATCAGTTTCAGAGGCCTCTTGTTCATAATATGTTTTTTCTTCTTCTTTTGAATGAAAATGTTCCACTTTCTCACCTCCTGTTATGTTAAGGTACTTTTTACTTTATTGTAGCAGAATCTCCCTGAAAACCAAATATTTCTAGACAAATAAATCCAACTCAGAGTTGAAAAAGAAATGGTAAGAGTAGATTAAATAGGAAGAAAAGCAAATAAAAAGGGAGAAGTTTCTGTTTTTCTTCTCGAATGGCGAAAAATCCACAGAGGACGATATATCCTGCTAGGATCACTCGAAGGATCAAAGTGAGCAAAAGAAAAGTATTTAATTGCCCATGTAGATTGAAATAACCATACAGGTGTAAATAGTAAAAACTAAATAATAGATGGATGAGGGAAAGTAAAGCAATGCTGATAATCATTCGTTTGTGTTTTTTTGTCATTAGTCTCAAAACCTTTTCTTATATGATATTGCTTATTATAGCATGTTTGTAAAGTAAAAATGTGAGAGTAGACGATCCTGAAAAAAAAGGAGTAAGAGGGTGGGGAGAGAAGGAAGTGGATCATCACGATAACGTGAGTTCTTTATAAATGTTTTCATGAAGGGAAAGGACATCTTTACATTTCGGGAGTTATCAAAAAAAGCTAACAGCGTATTCATTTTATGGTATACTAGCAAGGAAACGAATTCGCACCATGCGATAAAGGAGGAAGTACCCCATGGCAGAAAAGGAAACTTTTTATATCACTACGCCCATCTATTATCCAAGTGGCAAACTGCACATTGGCAATTCTTATACAACGATTGCATGTGATGCTGTTGCACGTTATAAACGTTTGATGGGCTTTGATGTGTTTTATCTAACTGGGGTAGATGAACACGGACAGAAAATTGAGAAAAAAGCAGAAGAATTAGGCGTAGAGCCACAGGAATATGTAGACAAAATGGCTGCAGATGTCAAAAAACTGTGGAAAACATTAGATATCAGCTACGATAAATTCATTCGCACAACTGATGATTATCATAAAGCAGCAGTTCAAAAAATCTTTGATCGTTTGCTTGAACAAGGTGATATTTACTTAGGTGAATATGAAGGTTGGTATTCTGTCTCAGATGAGGAATTCTTTACAGAAACTCAACTTGCAGAAGTATACAAAGATGAAGACGGCAAAGTGATCGGCGGGAAAGCGCCAAGTGGTCATGAAGTTGAGCTAGTTAAGGAAGAGTCTTATTTCTTCCGTATGAGTAAGTATGCAGATCGCTTGTTAGAGTACTACGAAGAACACCCAGAGTTTATCCAACCTGAATCACGTAAAAATGAGATGATCAATAACTTCATCAAACCAGGTTTAGAAGATCTAGCAGTTTCACGGACGACATTCAGCTGGGGAATCAATGTCAAAAATGATCCAAAACATGTAGTGTATGTCTGGATCGATGCGTTGTCGAACTATATCACCGCACTGGGCTACGGTTCAGAAGACGATCAATTATTCCAGAAGTATTGGCCCGCAGATGTCCATATGGTTGGAAAAGAAATCGTTCGGTTCCATACGATCTATTGGCCGATCATGTTGATGGCATTAGATATCCCATTGCCGAAGAAAGTCTTTGGACATGGCTGGTTGTTGATGAAAGATGGTAAGATGTCTAAATCGAAAGGCAATGTCGTTTATCCAGAAATGCTTGTTGAACGCTATGGCTTAGATGCTTTGCGTTATTACTTATTGCGTGCAGTACCATTTGGTTCAGATGGTGTATTTACACCAGAAGACTTTGTGTCACGTGTGAACTACGATTTGGCGAATGACTTAGGGAATCTTTTGAATCGAACGATTGCAATGATCAATAAATATTGTGATGGCATGGTTCCTGACTATGCGTCATTAGTGACACCGTTTGACAGTGAGTTATCAACAACTGCTGCGAATGTGGTAGGTCGTTATCATGACGCAATGGAAAAAATGGAATTCAACACTGCATTAGCCGAAATCTGGGTATTGATTTCTCGTGCCAACAAATATATCGATGAAACAGAACCTTGGGTCTTAGCAAAAGACGAAGAGAAGAAAAAAGAGTTAGAGAGCGTGATGATCCACTTAGCTGAATCGCTACGTATCACTGCGATCCTCTTACAACCGATCATGACAGAAACACCAACTAAAATCTTCAATCAATTAGGGTTGGATGCCGAGATGATGAACCTTGAAGGATTACACTTCGGTGAATTCCCATCTGGGACAAAAGTCGTTGCAAAAGGTACACCGATTTTCCCACGCTTAGAGCTGGAAGAAGAAATTGCGTATATCCAAGCAAAAATGTCAGAAGGTACTCAAACAAATGAGGACTCTGTCAAATGGGACCCAGAAGAAACAGAGCTTGTTTCGACTAAAGAAAAACAAATCAAGTTCGATGTATTTGAAAAAGTCGAATTAAAAGTAGCAGAAGTCATCAATTGCCAAAAAGTCGAAGGGGCAGATAAATTATTGCAATTCCGTCTAGATGCAGGAGATGACCAAGACCGTCAAATCTTATCCGGTATTGCCGAATTTTATCCTGATCCAAGTGAATTGATCGGCAAAAAATTAGTGATCGTTGCTAACTTGAAACCACGCAAAATGCGCGGGCTGATCAGTCAAGGAATGATCCTTTCAGCAGAAGCAGCTGATGGTTCATTACAAGTGATCGAAGCACCAAAAGGTATGCCAAACGGTTCTGAAGTTGGCTAATCAATGACTGTTAAGAACTATTCTAAGCAAATAAGCTTAGAATAGTTCTTTTTTTGATAGGGTTACTTTTCATGGATCTATAAAAATAAAACTAACGAGGTTGTGCGAACACCGTTTATTTTTTTAGGGGGTACGAGAGGACGAAGGTCCTCGGCTTTTTTATAACTTTAATTGAGTGACAAATTTTTTGGAACTGCAGTATTAAACCATTCATACATATTACAATAAGAAAGAAAAGCGAGTAAGTAAACAATCCAAGCCAAATGATCCGATCATTGGGTTAACTAGCGCTTGAGAAGAGAGAAGAAATAGAACAACTATGCTATCTATTGGACGGAGACGAAAGATGAAGGTGGCTGAGTTAAATTTAGTTACCCGATTTGTACTGGAAAAAAAGCAAATCTGCATGGTGGAATTTACCATCTGACGCAAGTAGAAATGGCGTATCACTCCAATCGAATCGAAGGATCGAGAATTTCTGAGAAGCAAACCGCCTTAATATTTAAAAATAATATTCTCCCTCCTGCTGAAAGTGGCGAGGCAACGAAATTAGATGATATCAAAGAAATAGAAAGTCATTTCAAAGGTTTCGATTACGTGATCGATCATATCGAAGAACCGTTATCGAATGATTTTATCAAAGAACTACATCAAATTTTGAAAAGAGGAACAACCGATGAAAACAATCCGCTAACACCTGTCGGAGAATTTAAACTTGTTCAAAATATGATTGGTTTTGGTTATGCTGAGCTTGAAACCTCAGCACCCGAGGAAGTAACTGAAAAAATGACGGAATTACTTGCTTATTATGAAAACTCAAAAAAAAAAAGCTTAGTTGAAATTGTAGATTTTCATGTGAAATATGAACGAATCTACCCGTTTGCAGATGGCAACGGGCGTATAGGACGTTTGCTCATGTTCAAAGAACGCTTGAAGCACAATATCATGCCTGTCGTGATCAAAGATGTCGAACGTGAATTCTATTACAGAGGTCTAAGTAGTTGGGGAACCGAGAATGGTTATTTACTTGATATTTTAGGTATGAGCCAAGATATGCATGAACAGTTTTTGAAAAAATGAAATTCACAGGATTGATTCATCAATAAAATAGTTTTATAGATAATTGAAAAAAGTCGAGCGATGATAATCATCGTCCGACTTTTTTTAGTTTTAGCCGTTGTTTGACTTTCGTTGGCAATAATGCTGCGACGATCGAAAATGGAATACATAGAATATACCAAGCAATCAGGCGACTATTGCCGTAACGTGCATAAATCTTGGTCAATAGCGATTGAAGAATCACCAGCCCTAGGAGTAAGCTGATCGCGAAGAACCATCTTGTATCCCAATCAGTCAAATGACGTATTGCGTTCATGGCTAAAGGATAACCATAGAAAAAAATCCCGACTATCGTGACTCGCCAATTCCTGACGATTGTTTGAAGGTTCAATAGTAAAAAGACGACCGATAGTAAAAAAGCAATGGGCGGAAACAAACCGACGAGGAAGGTATAGACGATTCCCCAAAGTACCATTCCAGGTCCTTTGATCAATGTGACGACCAGAAGAAAACTAGCCATCAATAGCAATTGCTGTGTCAATGTCGCAATTGTTAACCAGCCAAATAAAATCAACAAAAACCAGTGTAGTTTGGATTGTTTTTGTTCTTTTTGTGGAAAGAAAGTGGTACCTTTATCTTTTAGATAAGATGCTAGTTTTGGATCGATCGATTGAAAATCCATAGGTTACCTCCTTACATTTCAAGTAGCTTCATTCTATAAGAAGTAAAACAAGAATACATCCGTCTTTAGAGGGATATTTTCACTACAAATTTCTGAAAAGAATGGTAAAATGAAAAGTTCTCGGTTATACTGAAAAAAATAAAAAAGAAATACGAAATGAGGAAGAGAATGAAGGGGAAATTAAAACGCGAGATCAATTTGTTTGGTGCATTATCCACAGTAATGGGAACTGTGATCGGCGCCGGCGTCTTTTTTAAAACAGCAGCGGTAGTGGCAAGTACACAATCAACAAGTTTGACGTTACTCGCGTGGTTGTTAGGGGGATTCTTAACGATCTGTGCGGGGCTAACAGTCGCTGAATTAGCCACTGCCATTCCTGAAACTGGTGGAGCGGTCAAGTATATTGAAGCAGCTTACGGTAAGTTACCAAGTTTTTTGTTAGGATGGGCACAAAGTTTGATTTATTTTCCAGCCAACATTGCGGCATTATCGATCATCTTTGCAACACAGCTGATCAATCTCTTACAGCTATCTCCTGATTATTTATTAGTGATTGCTATTATTACAGCATTTTCTATCACTGGATTGAATCTGTTAGGGACCAAAGTTGGTGCGTACGTTCAATCTATTACATTGGTAGTCAAGTTGATCCCAATTGCAGTGATTATTATTTGGGGGCTTCTGACACCAGGACAAGGTACTGTTCAATTATTTCCAGTAGAAGCCGGACAAGGTGTTTCATGGGCAGAAGGACTTAGTGGTGCTTTGTTGGCAACGCTTTTTGCTTACGATGGCTGGTTAGGTGTCGGAGCCATGGCTGGAGAAATGAAACGTCCAGAAAAGGATCTACCAAAAGCAATTATTTTAGGCTTGAGTTTTGTGACATTCGTTTATCTATTGATCAACTTCGTCTTTTTAAAAACATTACCAATTGATCAAATTGCTGGGAACTTGAATGCTTCATCTGATGCGTCAGCAGTCATCTTCGGTGAACTAGGAGGGAAAATCGTGACGATCGGTATTTTGATCTCTGTCTACGGCGCATTGAATGGTTATACGTTGACTGGGATTCGTGTTCCATATGCAATGGCATTAGAAAATGAATTACCGTTCAGCAACCAGTTGACAAAGCTTTCAAAAAACTTTACTGTTCCTTATGTCCCTGCGTTGTTCCAATTAGCGATTGCATGTATCATGATGAGTTTAGGGTCTTTTGATTTTCTGACGGATATGTTGATTTTTGTCATGTGGCTATTTAGCTTATTGATTTTTATTGGTGTTTTTATTTTAAGAAAGAAAGCCCCAGAGATGCCTCGTCCATACAAAGTACCCCTTTATCCTGTGATACCGATCATTGCGATTTTAGGAGCCATCTTTATTTTAGGGATGACACTGATCACACAAACGAATTTGGCATTGATCGGAATATTAGTCACATTGTTAGGTGTACCTGTGTTTTATTACAAAAAAAAACAGACTGAAAGTAACTAACTGATAATGAAAAAGACAAGAAGTGAATCAAGTCATTTCTTGTCTTTCTTTGCATAATATATCTTGTTTTTTAGTCTTTGACACTTCTTTAACGCCTATATATATGCTAAAGTAATGAATGAAAAGGAGAGATAAAGATGATATTTGATTCTCATACTCATTTGAACGCGGAACAATTCAATGATGATATTCCTGAAACGATCCAGCGTGCAGAAGAACTAGGTGTGACTAAAATGGCCGTTGTAGGATTTGATACACCAACGATCGAAAAGTCCTTGATGCTTAGTCAAGATTACCCAAACATTTATAGCATCATCGGCTGGCATCCTACAGAAGCTGGTAGCTATACGAAAGAAATCGAAAACAAACTACAAGAACAACTGACTTTACCAAAAGTGGTTGCTTTAGGGGAAATCGGACTGGATTATTATTGGATGGAAGATCCCAAAGAAGTCCAAGATAAAATCTTTAGAAGACAGATCGCCATTGCAAAAGAAATGCGTTTACCGATCAGTATCCATACGAGAGATGCCTTGGAAGATACTTATAAGGTGTTAAAAGAAGAAGACATTCGTGATATTGGTGGAATCATGCATAGCTTTAGTGGTGATTATGAATGGGCACAACGTTTCCTTGATTTAGGGATGCACATTTCTTTTAGTGGTGTCGTGACATTCAAAAAGGCGTTAGATGTGCAAGAAGCAGCGACAAACGTCCCAATGGATCGTCTATTAGTGGAAACGGATGCTCCTTATTTAGCGCCAGTGCCATATCGAGGAAAAAGAAATGAACCAGGGTATACTCGTTACACAGTCGAAAAGATCGCTGAACTTCGTCAATTACCAATGGAAGAAGTAGCGGCACAAACATGGAAAAATGCCCATCATTTATTTGGATTGTCAGAGCATGACTAAGTTAAAGATCCAAGAAATCATTGTTGTCGAAGGGAAAGACGACACGAGAAGGCTACAAGAAGTGGTTGAAACCGACACGATAGAAACGATTGGTTCAGCGATCAATGAAGAAATCTTGATGCAGATCGAACATGCACAGGAAACTAGGGGAATCATTATTTTTACGGACCCAGATTTCTCAGGTGAGAAGATCCGTAAAACGATCATGGAAGTGGTACCACAAGCAAAACATGCATTTTTGCCAAGGAACCAAGCCGTACCGAAAAAAAGGGGAAGCTTAGGGGTCGAACATGCGAGTGATGAAGCGATATTAGAAGCGTTGAAAAAGGTCGTTACGCCAATCGATGATGAGACCCAAGCACCGGAGATCACTAGACAAATACTTGTTGCATATGGATTGATTGCTGGAGCACATGCAAAAGAAAAACGTGAGATGTTAGGTGATGAATTACGCATCGGTTATACGAACGGAAAACAATTGGAAAAACGATTGAACATGTTCCGAATTACGTTAACTGAGTTTAAGCAGGCAATGAAAAAAGTGGAGGATCATTATGAGTGAATATCGGGATATTGCAACACCCACTAGAACAAAAGAAATTTTATTGAAGCACGGCTTCTCTTTTAAGAAGAGTTTAGGACAAAACTTTTTGACAGAGCCCAATATCCTTCGGAAAATCATTGAAACTGGTCAAATCGATCAGCAGACTAATGTGATCGAAGTAGGGCCAGGAATTGGTGCATTAACAGAGCAAATCGCGCGTCATGCCAAACAAGTAGTCGCATTTGAAATCGACGATCGATTGATTCCTGTCTTGGCAGATACCCTTTCACCTTATCCGAACGTCACAGTCATCCACCAAGATATTTTGAAAACTGATTTAGCAGAGGCAGTCCGTACAAAATTCAACGAGCAGTTACCATTGAAAGTGGTAGCTAATCTACCTTATTACATCACGACACCAATCATGATGCACTTTCTTGAATCAGACGTAGTGGTTGACGAAATGATCGTGATGATGCAAAAAGAAGTAGCTGATCGCATCTCAGCAAAACCGGGAACAAAAGCATATGGTTCTTTATCGATCGCTGTGCAATACTATATGGAAGCAAGTTTGGCTTTTATTGTGCCAAAAACAGTATTTGTGCCACAACCAAACGTGGATTCAGCAATCTTGAAATTGACAAGACGCGCAACACCAGCAGTTTCCGTAACGGATGAAAAAGCCTTTTTCCGTCTGACAAAAGCAGCGTTTCAACAGCGTAGAAAAACTTTATGGAATAATTTGCAACATGCCTATGGGAAAGACGAAGAAACTAAAAGATGGTTAACTGAAAGTCTGACTGAGGCAGGAATCGATCCGAAAAGACGAGGAGAAACACTTTCTTTAGGAGAATTTGCTGCTTTGAGCAATGCCATGGAACATCTAAAAAGATAAAGTGAAGAATAGAAGGCTGAAAAAGTCTTTTCGCTCTAAGCATAAGGCATCACTTGAGGAAACCATTTTGGGTATTCTTCAGGTGATGCCTGACTATGTTAAGAAATAAGGTCCGAGATCAAATTTTTCGATTTCAGAGTGGGTAGCATTTCAGACATCCTGTTTCTCTTGATGTGTCTTGACACTTAAGAAAGTTAGCGGTACAATAGGTCAAAACAAATGTG
Organism: Enterococcus mundtii; assembly: GCF_003957375.1. Classification (GTDB taxonomy): domain Bacteria; phylum Bacillota; class Bacilli; order Lactobacillales; family Enterococcaceae; genus Enterococcus_B; species Enterococcus_B spodopteracolus. The sequence continues at coordinate 657,679 of NZ_CP025473.1, forward strand.
TCAAGACACATCAAGGGAGTAAAAAAATGAAAACAAATTCTGTAAGAAAATTGACAATTTCCGCTTTATTGATCGGAATGGGCGTCCTTATTCCGATGATCATGCCTAAGATCGTGATTCCGCCTGCTTCATTTACACTAGCTTCACATGTGCCATTATTTATCGCAATGTTTTTTTCACCTGGTGTAGCTGTGGCAGTGGCGCTAGGTACAACATTTGGCTTCTTCTTGACGACACCCGTGATTATTGCGCTTCGTGCACTATCGCATTTGGTGTTTGCTCTGCTTGGTGCGTGGTATTTACAAAAAAAACCAGGGATCGTCTTAAAAGACGGGCAATTCACATTAATGAACTGGCGTTTTCAAGGGTTTAACCTATTGATCGGCGTGATCCACTCGATCATCGAAATGCTAGTGGTAAGTGTGTTCTTCTTCATTGGGAATATGCCGGAAACATACTATGCAGAAGGCTACTTCTATACCGTATTCATCTTGATGGGGATCGGTGGCTTGATCCATAGTTTGGTGGATTACAATATCGCTTACTTCATTGCTGGAACATTGAGTAAATTCTTTGATATCCCAGTTTTCACTGCTGCCAAGAAACAGCAAAAGAAAGAGATCGTGCAAGGAACGATTAAAAAAGTCGTTTAGCAATTCTACAGATAAAGACTGAAAAATAACCAGAAAAAAGACCCAAGATCGAAAGATCCTAGGGTCTTTTGCTTATTGTCCATTAAGGGATCGTGATGACATCTTCTGTATCTTTATCAAAGAAATGGCCTTTGTTGATATTGAAGGCAAGGTCGATCATTTCACCTGGTTTGTGGAAGTCACGGGCGTCAACTTTTGAAATGAACTCAGTTGTTCCAGTGCGAGTATAAAGCATGGTTTCTGCGCCAAGTAATTCTGATACAACGACTTCGGAATTGACAACAGTTTCTGGTGAGGCATCCAAGACAACTTGTTCACTATGGATATCTTCTGGACGGATACCAAAGACAAGTTCTTTTCCTTCATAACCTTTTTCAACTAGCACTTTATTTTTACCTTCAGGGATTCTCAATTTTAGTCCATGACCATCTGAGATAACGCCTTGGCTTAATTTTACATTGAAAAAGTTCATGGCAGGCGAACCAATGAAACCAGCAACGAACATGTTGACCGGTGTGTCATAAACTTCTTTCGGTGAACCGATTTGTTGGATAAATCCATCTTTCATGATGACGATACGGTCTGCCATTGTCATCGCTTCTGTTTGGTCATGGGTAACGTAAATGGTTGTTGTTTCTAAGCGTTGATGCAACTTCGCGATCTCGGCACGCATGGCTACACGTAGTTTGGCATCCAAGTTTGACAATGGCTCATCCATCAAGAAGACTTTCGCATCACGTACGATGGCACGACCTAAAGCGACACGCTGACGTTGCCCCCAGAAAGAGCAGCAGGTTTACGTTTTAAGTATTCAGTCAAACCAAGGATCTCAGCAGCATTTTCCACACGTTGTTGGATGTCTGCTTTGTCGTACTTACGCAATTTCAAACCAAACGCCATATTGTCAAATACCGTCATGTGAGGGTATAAGGCATAGTTTTGGAATACCATCGCGATATCACGGTCTTTAGGAGCAACATCGTTCATTACTTTGCCACCGATATTCAATTCTCCTTCGGAAATATCTTCAAGACCAGCGATCATTCGTAGAGTTGTTGATTTCCCACAACCGGAAGGACCAACGAATACGATAAATTCGCGATCTTTGATTGCCAAGTTAAAGTCAGTAACAGAATAGTTTTCTGCATTGTCATATTTCTTGTATACATTTTTCAGAGCCATTTCTACCATCGTACAAACCACGCTTTCTTTTTTCTTTTATTTGATGTGCTTAGTATAATTGAAAGCGCTATCTACATTCAATGTCACAATGAACAAGAATTCGTGGAATCTTTCGTCAATGTGTACAAAATAATTGAAAAGTGCATGAGATAACTAAATCTCTCACCTATAAAATAGAATAAATGATGTTCATGAAGCAGATCCTTCAATAATGAGAGGAAACTCCAGCAATATGGCAATTTATTTTTGGATCTTTTACTGCTCGCTTTATCAGAACTTTACCCTTTATTCACTATATTCGAGCGTATAATACTTTGTGGGTATTAAGAAATATAAAAAAAGATACAACCAAGAAAAAAATTTTGATTTTCATGTTAGATTAAGTTGAACTCGGTTTAACATGAGCTGGGAGATGATAATAATGGAAACAACTGTTAGAAAGATTGGAAATTCTGTAGGAGTGATTTTTCCAAAAGATATTTCTCCAGAAGTTGGAAAAATATATACGATTATAAAAATAGGTGAAACATATGTATTAAAACCCAAAAAAGAAGATATTTTCAAGAGTCCAGAGGCATGGGAAGGCTTTAGAGATCCAATCACCAAGAAGATAAAGAGTGGGATGAGATGAACCGTGAATGGGAGGAACTGTAAATGGATTATCCAAAGCAAAAAGACATTGTATGGCTGGATTTTGATCCATCTAGAGGAAAGGAAATAAATAAGCGAAGACCAGGTTTGGTAGTAAGTAAGAATAACTTCAACCAATACACTGGTTTTTGTTTTATTTGCTCAATCACATCAACTGAAAGAAAATTTGATACATATATTAAGATAAAAGAACCGCAAATAATTTCTGGACAAGTTGTTACACATCAGTTGTGTTCAATTGATTACACCGCTAGAAAATTAATAAAAATTGAACAATGTGATATTCTGACAAGGGTGGATGTACGAGAAGTCCTTGATATGTTTATAAAGGAATTTGAAAAATATCAAACCACAAAGAAATTTGTTACACTGGTAAAAAAGGAGTGAGGACGGATGAAAATAGCATTGATTGCACATGATCGTAAAAAAGAATTGATGATCAAATTTACAACAGCCTATAAAATCATACTTGAACAACATGAACTATTCGCGACAGGGACAACTGGTCAGCGGATTGCAGAAGCCACAGGATTATCGGTCCATCGGTTCAATTCAGGACCTTTAGGCGGTGACCAACAAATTGGCGCGATGATCTCAGAAGATGAATTGGATCTAGTGATTTTCCTGCGTGATCCTTTAGCAGCTCAACCTCACGAACCTGATGTCACTGCGTTGATTCGCTTGGCTGATGTATATGATATTCCTTTAGCAACAAATATTGGGACAGCAGAAGTTTTGTTGCGTGGACTTGAAGCCGGATTTTTGGAATTTCGAAAAGTCATTCATGAAGAAGGAAGTAAGCTCCCTTTTCCTAATAAGATCTAAAATTCGGATTTTACGAGGATAGAGACAGTTGATCAAGACGAATGTCTGCTATGTTACGAACTTAGGAATCGTTTTCGTTTAGAACATTAGGTTTTTTTATTTACAGTTCTTCCTTTTCTATGCTATAGTTTGTCTGGGATAAGTTCCCACTATTAACAGAGTAGAAAATAAAGCGTTAAGTGCTTAGAGGATGGGATGTTGCCTCTAGGACGAAGGACGTAAGTTCGCGGTTTTATTTTCGCATTCGCTGCATGAAACATGTAGCAGCTCTTAAAGGAGATGCTAGAAATGAAGAAAAATCGTTTAGATGCTCGTATGATTACGATCATGGGACTGCTGATCGCATTGATGGTCACGTTGTCTCGCTTAGTTTCATTTGAAACACCATTACTCAAAATCAGTGTAACGTTCATTCCCCAAGTAATCATGGGTATTTTATTTGGCCCATTTTGGACAGGGATCGGTTCTGTGTTAGCTGATGTGGTGGGTATGGCATTATTTCCTAAATCTGTCTTTTTCATCGGCTTCACGTTGAATGCTTTTATTGAAGGAGCGATTTATGGGTTCTTTTTCTATCGCAAAGAGATCACTTGGAAAAATGCAATCCTAGCCACGCTCAGTGTGACAGTGTTCGTTAGCTTGATCCTGACACCATTATGGTTGGTCATCATGTATCAAGTACCGATGAACTGGGTATTCTGGGGACCACGTTTATTAAAAGCCATTATCTGGTTGCCGATCCAATCGACGATGATCTATGTGATTGGGCGCGCCATGCCATATAAAAGAATTTTGCGGAGTTTAACGACGCATACAAAATAAAAAACAAGCAGTCTTCCCATCCCAGAAGACTGCTTGTTTTTTGCATAGATCAGAAAAACCATCTGATTCGATGTTCACTATTTTTCAACCGATCCAGTAAATTGCGCTTGGTAAAGTTGACGATAGCTGCCATCTTCAATTTTCAATAATTCATCATGTGTTCCCATCTCAACAATTGCCCCTTGATCCATCACGAGGATCTGATCGGCATTTTTGATCGTGGACAAGCGATGGGCAATCACAAAACTCGTTTTTCCTTCCATCATTTTTAGGAAGGCATTTTGGATTTTCTTTTCTGTCAACGTATCCACTGAACTTGTTGCTTCATCAAGTATCAACATGGGTGGATTACTGATCATCGTACGAGCAATCGTCAGTAATTGACGCTGCCCATCGGAGATTTTTAACCCCTGTCCACCAATGCGTGTATCTAGTTTTTGTGGCAAGCGTTGGACAAATTCATACATATAGGCTGATTTTAGGGCCTCATTGATTTCTTCATCGCTGGCATCTGGCTTCCCGTAACGTAAGTTTTCTCGTAACGTACTGTCGAATAACCAAGTATCTTGTAAAACCATCCCAAAGCTTTTACGCAAGGAATCACGGGCGATTTGGGTAATATCATAATCGTCGATCGTGATTGTCCCAGAATTGACATCATAAAAACGCATCAATAAATTCACTAATGTGGATTTACCAGCTCCTGTTTTACCAACGATTGCCACAGTTTGACCTGGTTTGGCAACAAAGCTGAAATTCTCGATCAATCGTTGTTGTGGTTCATAAGAGAAAGAAACATGTTTAAATGCGACCTCGCCTTTGATCGTTTGAGGATCAAGTTGATACGCAAAAGGTTCATCTGGCGTTTCTTCCGGTTGGTCGATCAATTCAAATGCTCGTTCTAAACCAGAAAATGCTGTTTGGATCTGTGTCGTGATACCTGATAATTCAATAAAAGGTTTCGAAAACTGACTTGAATAGATTGTAAAGCTTGAAATGATCCCGACAGTAATCGTTGAATCACTTCGTAAGGCGAGTAAACCACCAATCAAACCAATGGAGAGATAGGCTAAGTGATCGACAAAACGAGAAGAGGGATTCGTTAATGAAGAAGAGAATTGTGCGCGCTGCCCTTTTTCATATAAATCAGCATTCAATGCACTGAATTGCTGTTGATTGACTTCTTCTTGTTGGAACGCTTTGATGATTTTTTGATTACCGATCCGTTCCGTAACAAAACCTGAGATATTTCCGATGATTTTTTGTTGGTTATCAAAATCATTTTGAGAAGCTCGTGCAACTAACCAGCTGACTAAGAAAATGATTGGTGTCGAACAAATGACGACAAGTGTCAATAACGGACTCAAACTGAGCATGAAGATCAGTGAGAGGATAATGATGGCTACCCCAGAAAACAATTGATTGAACGCCGCTGATATCGCGATGGAGATGTTATCCATGTCGTTTGTAAAGCGACTGACAATGTTTCCATGGGCATTTTGATCATAGTATCTTAAAGGTAAAAGATTCAAACGTGCAAAGGCGTCTTTTCGTAGATTCGCAACGGAGAGGTAAGCCAATCGGTTACTTAATACTTGGATCAGCCATTGACTGATGACATTAAGTAAAACGATCCCGCCAAACATCACCAGAAGTTGGACTAATCGAGTAAAGTTGACTTGCCCCACACCAACCATTTGATCGATACTTTGACCGATTTGTAAGGTCATCACGACGGTAGCAACACCATTGACGATTCCCAACAAGACAGCTAACCAAATTTCACGTGGATGGGCCGTCAGATAAGGAACAAAACGTTTGAGCGTTTGCCAAGATAGTTTTTTTGTTTTCATTTTATACCTCCTCCTGTGATGCCACGATTTCACGATACTCAGAAGATTGACTAAGCAATGTATTATGTGTACCCTGGGCCACGATTTTTCCTTGATCCATGACGAGGATATGCTCTGCTTGTTGAATCGAACGGATACGTTGAGAAATAATGATGACCGTTGTGTTAAGGGAAGTTTGTAGTGCTTGGCGCAAGTTTAGATCCGTCTGATAATCAAGTGCACTCAAGGAGTCATCTAAGATCAATAAGGCAGGTTTGGCGATCAATGCACGAGCAATCGTCAACCGTTGTTTTTGTCCCCCGGAAAAGTTTTTCCCATTCTCCATGACTCTTGTGTCTAAACCTTTGGGTAATTGGCGAACAAAATCCTCTGCTTGGGCAATTGCCAAAGCTTCCCAACACTCTGCGTCTGTCGCGTCAGGTTTTCCCCACTGAAGGTTTTCCCGAATGGTACCGGTGAATAAGACAGCCGTTTGTGGTACTTGCGAAATCTGACTTCGTAATGTATCTAACGGCCAGTCACGAACGTCTTGTTCATCAAATAGCACAGAGCCTTCACTAACATCATAAAAACGTGGAATCAATTGTGTCAATGTGGTCTTCCCGCTTCCGGTCGGACCAATGATTCCTAAGACAGTTTGGCGTTTCAAAGTGAAATTGATTCCTTGTAATGACAGACCAGATTCTGGCGTATAACGAAAATCTACGTCTTTAAATTGTAGAATTGTTTCAGAATCCATGACTGGTTCACTAGGAGTCTCAGCATCTGTAATGGTATTTTCGGTATCTAAGACTTCTTTAACCCGCTGAGCAGAAGCTTCTGCACGAGTGAAAATCACGACAAGATTGGAAACGACGATCAAGGCTAATAACATTTGGTTCATATAATTGATCAATGCTAAAACTTGTCCTTGTTGTAAGGAACCGATATTTACCTTGACCCCGCCGACAGTCAATAGACAAATGATCCCAACATTCATGATCAATGTCGTTGCCGGAGAGAGCAAAGCGGAGATATTGGAAACACGTAAATAATTTTTTGCTAAGTCATCCGTGTTTTCATCAAATGTTTCGATTTCTTTATTGGTACGTGAAAATGCTCGGATCACACGAACCCCGCTTAAGTTTTGGCTAACAGTCTCATTTAGACCATCCAACTTTTCTTGGACTTTTTGATAGAGGGGGATCGTCTTACGGATAATAAAGTATAAAATGACTGAAAAAACAGGTAATAGAGCTAAGAAGAATAGCCCGACTTGCCAGTCGATCACAAAAGCCATCACTACTGATCCAATACTTAAAAAAGGTGCTCGGATCAATAAACGGATAACCATTGCGAGTGCAAGTTGTAGCTGATTGATATCATTGGTCATCCGCGTGATCAATGTATCCGTCCCAAAATGATTTAATTCACTATGGGAGAAAGAGTTGATTTTTTTGATGAGTTGGTTTCTAAGTTCTGTTCCAAACCCTTGAGAGGCAATGGATGAGTAATATTGACAAATAATGGCACAGATCAATCCAATCACCGACATGACGATCATCCAGATACCCATGTTGATAATTACTTCACGATTGTTCATTTTTAGCCCATTATCGATCAGCGAAGCCATCAGTAAAGGTAAAATCAATTCAAAGACTGCTTCTAAAAATTTAAATACAGGACCTAGGATGATTTGTTTTCGATAGTCTTTCGCATAGCGCAATAACTGAATCATAAAAATTTCCTCCTAAAAACAAGTTACCCAATATTGTTCGAACGTCTATCGGCAAAAAACAACCGATTTATGATAAATAGATATCCTTAAAGCAACAAAAATATCTTGCAGCGAGAAATCTAACGATGATATAACTAGGTACTCTCATATTGTAGCTTATGAAATTTAGAATGAAAAGAGAACAAGCCTTTTCATAATTCGCACATTTTAGTAAAACTTAAGAAATCACACCATAACGCTTAACGCATTGTCGCTCTTGCAACTCCTATAATTGAATAAACCATAGAAAAAAATAACCACAAAAAAGCACCATCTAAAAAAATTGACAAACAACTCTCGTAGATGGTGACTTATTTTCCTTGGCTAAAGATTCCTGCCTCGGTCTCTTTCGGTTATTAATAATTTTTATTTTTGTAAGTCAGCTAAAACTGTCTCACCTTTAACATCGACATCAATGACATTATAGAACCCATTTTTAGTATCAGCGACATCCCAAACAGCTAAGATCACATGATAACCTAAACGGTCATTGGGAATATTGATCGAATGTGTCGGATTAGTAGAAGCTAGTTGTCCATTATTGCCTACTTCACCAATGAATTCCAAGTCGTCTCTTGTCAACACATCATTTTGATTCCAACCGGCTTTTGTCATGTAGTAATGCCATTTTGTTGTTGAATGGTTGGCAGTGAATGTCCAAGTAAAATCATTTGCACCAGCTGTCAGTTGTTGTTTTGTCCACAATGAGGCTGTTTGTTGATCCAATAAGAAATCACCTACCGCACCATTTGCAGAAGCGATTTGACCATCTTCAGGTCCAGCAGCTGGGAATCCTTTTGGTGCTTCAAGAGATTGTGGCTCATTAATAACAGCTCCGTATTTTTTGAATGCAGCATTCCAGTCTGTATTTTTGTCAAGGCTTCCTTGGTATCCACGACTTGCTGGTTCAGAAACGTAACCATGAGCAGCAACCTCAACAGAAGTAAGCGTGCTTGCTCCGATACCTGCTAAAATGAATCCTAAACCAATTAATGTACTCTTTTTCATAATAATTCCTCCGATATTTTTACTTTATGCAATGTACGATTGTCATCATAACGGATATATTATTAATGTGAAAAATATGTATGTTATTGCAACAAAAAAATTTCGTTTATCGCGAGTGTTATTAGAAATTATACTATTTAGTCATTTTTTAGGTGGAACGCAAATGTTCGCTGGAGAAAGAATTGCCACTGAAGGAGTCGCGTTTGCACAGTATAGAAAGGGGAGACATGGAGACAAAACAAGTAATAAAAGAATCTATTGAGAGGAATTGTAGAGAACGAATCAGAAAATCAAGGAAGCAACGTTATGCACCAACACAGGCAGTAGGCTAGTACGCCCGTGTAGGTGATCCATATGACTGGGCAGGATCTGCTGACTTTAGTAATCGGTACCCCTGAAAGGAATACACGAAGACGAATTTCTTTAATGCGTTGCATTTCTGATAGTTCTTTGATCGATAATCGTCTGACTACATAATGTGTGAATGAACTATTTAGAAAGTCTCGTATCAAGTACGCTATTCCAGTGGAACCTATCGAATCAATCGAGAATAAATAGAGAGACTTAAAAACCGTGTATCTTCTCATTTGGAAGTGAGGAGATACACAGTTATTTTAGACAGGATTCACTTGGCGTTGTGGAGAGAGGCAATCGCACGTACTTTTGACAACGACTTTTGTGTGGTGATCATTGTGCGAAAATTCACATAGTTCAGCAGAAAATTTTTCTTTTAGATTGATCATGTAGTCTTTACTCGTAGAAAGATCTAACCATTCAAAAAACGCAATACCCGTTTCCACTTCTTTTAAAGCTGTTTTTTGTCCATCAGCTAGTTTATCTAAAGCAGCAAATACTTTGTAATGTGCAAGATCGAGTGTTTGTTTGTGTGTTGTCGCGATTTTTTTTAATTGGGCTAGAAATAATTTGCGTAATGTGGTTGATTCACGGTTAAAAGAAAGACGTACACCATTCAAAATAAAGTTAGAAAGGAGTTCAGAATAATAGGTATTATCTAGGTAGGATTTCATCTTTATGACACTATTTTGGAACGAATAGGCAATATATTCATCATCAAAAATAAATAAACAATTCGAAAAAATAGTCAATTCAAAGTGCCCCCATGTATCAATCTTTTCAAGATACTTCTTTATAACACTGATTTCTTCTTTCATTGATGCGGTAAAAGAACTACTATACAGATAATTTGAAATCAATTTTCTCTGGGCATAGATCAAACGATAATAAATGTTTCCTGTTTTTTCAAATTCGTTGAGCAATTCTTGTTCTTGAGCAGATGTAATGGTTTTTGAAGTGATTAAATAATTCGTTAATTTTTGTTTATTAGACAACGAATTACTATTCAACAAAAATTGATATTCTTCAAGTGTGATATTCATCCGATCAAGGTAGTTCACTATTAGTTCAAAGCCGATTTTTGTTCCCCGTGATTCGAAAGCTGCTAAGGTTCCTCTTTGTGAGATACCTGAAGTTAGTTGTTCTTGTGTCAATCCACGATCTTTTCTTAATTTTCGAATTAGAGCAGCATGTTCTGTCATGTTCATTTCCTCCAGAAGCTGTTTTTTGTACATGGCTATAATAGCATAATGTAGTTATGTGGATGTTATGTTTTCATATATGCGCCCTTTTGTTAAAAAAGTGCGATTTTTTTGTTTGGAAAGTTATTTTGTTGCAATACCAAACAAAAAAAATTTTGAAGGATAAGATATGTTTTAATCTGTTCTGTAATACAAATTTAGGAGGGAAAAAATGAATAAGAAAAGTTTATTATTCTCAGTTGGTCTTTTAGGTTGTTTGATTGGAGGCGGAACAGATGTGTTTGCAGCAGACGCAGCAGATACGATGCCAGATATCTCAAATCGCCAAGTTTCAGTAGGTTATTATCATAATTGGGTGCCTGAACAAGGTGCGGGTTACCAAGGTGGCCGTCCGGCAGATACTGATTTGGCAAAAGTAAATCCTTTTTATAATGTGATTGCTGTGTCATTCATGAAAGGAGAAGGTATCCCAACATTCAAACCTTACAATATGTCAGATGCTGAATTTAGACAAAAAGTAGCCACTTTGAATGCTGAAAATCGTGTGGTCATTATTTCACTTGGTGGTGCAGATTCTCATATTGAATTACATAAAGGGGATGAACAAGCCTTTGCCGATGAAATCATCCGTTTGGTTGAAGTTTATGGATTTGATGGCTTAGATATCGATTTAGAACAAACCGCAGTAGATGCAGGCGATAATAAAACAGTGATTCCAGATGCTTTGAAGATTGTCCGTGCGCATTTTGAGAAAGAACAAAAACATTTTATTATCTCAATGGCGCCAGAGTTTCCGTACTTAAGAACACAAGGTAAATATGTACCATACATTACTGCTTTAGAACAAGAATATGACTTTATTGCACCACAGTTATACAACCAAGCAGGTGACGGTATCAGTGTTGGAACTGAATGGATCGCTCAAAATAATGACAGCAAAAAATTTGAGTTCTTATATGGAATTTCAAAAGCTTTAAACGAAGGAAGCGGTGGGTTTATCCAAATCCCAGCGAATCGCTTAGCTTTAGGTATTCCAGCAAACGTGGATGCTGCAGCAAATGGTTTTGTAAAAGAACCATCGAAAGTTTACGATGTATTCGAACAAATGGAAAAAGATCAAACACCGTTAAAAGGTTTGATGACTTGGAGTATCAACTGGGATGAAGGAAGAAACTCAGCTGGAGTAGAGTACAATGAATCATTTGCGAAGTCTTATCAGGATCTATTCCAAGAAAAAACACCTGATACAGAAAAACCATCACAACCAACAAATCTAGCAGGCACAGCCACACATTCAACTGTTGCTTTATCATGGACAAAATCAACAGATGATCGTGGCGTAGCAGGTTATTACATTTATCGTGATGGCGAACAAATTGGCAGAGCAACAAATAATACTTATACAGACACAAAATTGACTGCCAGCACAGAATACACTTATACAGTGAAAGCATTTGATGCAGCTGGTAACGTTTCAGAAGAAAGTAAAGTATTAGTGATCTCTACATTAGAAGAGCCACCAGCAGACTTAGAAGCTCCATCAGTACCATTGAACATTACGGCTTCATCAATTAGTGACAAGAGTGTTGCTTTATCATGGACACAATCAACAGATAACGTGGGTGTAGTAGGTTACTATGTTTACCGTGATGGTGAGCAAGTAGGAGAAACAGAAACAAATAGATTTAGTGACGCAGGATTAACAGCTAATACGGAGTATTCTTATACAGTAAAAGCATTTGACGAAGCGGGCAACATTTCAGAAGAAAGCAAAGCATTAGTTGTGACAACGGCGGATGCACCATCAGTAGAAGCATGGGATGCAGATACAATTTATGATTTAGGTGATGTCGTGACACACAAAGGAAACACATATCGTGCAAAATGGTGGACACGAGGCAATGAGCCTGGAGCTGAACCATGGGGACCTTGGGAATTGATTGGCTAATCGATCCATACCCGTTTTTATTAATGAAGCAATCGTTGATGCTGAATCAATCAACGAATAATTGATTTGCTCAGTATTGTTAAGATTTTCGTGTATGTATAACGAGAATCTTAGCAACTGGGGGAAACGCATGATAAAAATTCAATTATTTTTTATGCTTGTATAACAGAACATGAAAAAAACATATATTATAACAACTATTATAAAAATTCCAAGTCCTCTTTTTAGAGGGCTTTTTTTATTTTATAAGAAACATAATTGTTTTGTTATAATAGTGCTATGTATAAAAAAATCATCGAGAAAGAATTACGGTAAATAGAAGAGATGGACACAGTGACAGCTGATTTTTAGAAAAATAAATAAAAAAACGAAAATCGCTTATTGAACGACGATCTTCGTATTTTTATTCTTGAGATTTTTGTCTATTCTTGAAAATTGGACTTACATTGGTGGAGTAACTGACCACATAAGATACACCTCCTTTTGTTCAACTGTTGATAAATAGACTATATCATTGGAATAGACCAAATAAACATCTTGTATGGTATTGCAACATTATAATTTCTATTTAAGTTAGATCAAGAAATAAAATGGCTGAATAAAATGTTTCTGGCGTCATTTGACCTTTCACACATCTAAACTGTATAAAGGAGGGGAACAAAAGTAGCCACTTCGAAACACTTCTATCTCGACCTCTTCTTAAACAAAAGCTAAAAACAATGAAAATAAGTCCAGTATTTTGTTAATCTATACTATAATAGAAACTAACTATGAATTTTGGAGGAATTTCCATGAAACAAAAAATTGCAGTATTAGGCCCTGGCTCTTGGGGAACTGCTTTAGCTCAAACCTTAGCAGAAAATGGACATGACGTCCGTATCTGGGGGAATGTTCCAGAACAAATCACAGAAATCAATACGTATCATACAAATAAACACTATTTACCTGAATTACATTTACCAGAATCGATCATCGGTTACACAAAATTGGCTGAAGCTGTCAAAGAGGTAGATGCAGTATTATTTGTCGTACCGACGAAAGCAATCCGTGCTGTAGCACAAGAATTGCTACAACATTTAACGACAAAACCAGTGATCATCCATGCAAGTAAAGGATTAGAACAAGACACGCATAAGCGGATCTCAGAAGTGATTGCTGAAGAAATCCCAGAAGAAAAACGGCAATCCATCGTTGTTTTGTCGGGACCTAGTCATGCAGAGGAAGTGGCAGTTCACGATATCACAACGATCACTGCTGCAAGTGTTGATCAAAAAGCAGCTACTTATGTCCAAGCAATATTTATGAATGATTATTTCCGAATCTATACAAATAATGATGTGATCGGTGTGGAAACAGGTGCAGCATTAAAGAATATCATTGCAATCGGTGCCGGTGCGATCCACGGTCTTGGTTTTGGTGACAATGCGAAAGCGGCGATCATGACAAGAGGATTAGCTGAAATCAGTCGTCTCGGTGTAGCAATGGGTGCGAACCCTTTGACCTTTATTGGATTGAGCGGTGTCGGTGATCTGATCGTCACTTGTACCAGTGTCCATTCACGTAATTGGCGCGCGGGGCATATGCTAGGTGAAGGACAGAAATTAGACCAAATCTTAGAGAATATGGGGATGATCGTGGAGGGTGTATCGACAACAAAAGCGGCGGTTGAGCTTGCTGAGCAACTAGGTGTAGAGATGCCCATCACTCAAACAATCTATCAGGTCCTGTATCAAGGGAAGGATATCAAACAAGCAGCAAAAGAAATTATGTTGCGTGATGGCAAGATGGAAAACGAATTTCAGTAAATCAACAGAATGGAGTATATAAATACGCATATGGAGAATAAAACCGTAAGAAAAGCAGTCATTCCTGCAGCAGGTCTAGGTACACGTTTTTTACCTGCTACAAAGGCAATGGCAAAAGAAATGTTACCGATCGTTGATAAACCAACGATCCAATTTATCGTAGAGGAAGCTTTAGCTTCGGGGATCGAAGATATTTTGATCGTTACCGGAAAAGAAAAACGACCGATTGAAGACCATTTTGATTCGAATATCGAATTAGAATTGAATCTACAAGAAAAAAATAAAATTGACTTGCTAAAATTAGTCGAAGAAACAACAAATGTCAATCTCCACTTTATCCGTCAGTCCCATCCTTTAGGATTAGGTCATGCGGTATTGCAAGCGAAAACTTTTGTTGGAGATGAACCATTCATCGTTATGCTTGGGGATGATTTGATGGACGATGAGATTCCCCTGACAAAACAATTGATTTTAGATTACGAGAAAACAAAAGGTTCGACTGTAGCAGTCATGAAAATTCCTCATGAAGACACGTCAAAATATGGGATCATCGATCCAGAAGCAAAAGAATCTGAAGGTTTGTATGAAGTGAAACGATTCGTCGAAAAACCAACACCTGAACAAGCTCCGAGTGATTTAGCGATTATTGGACGCTACTTATTGACACCAGAAATTTTTGAATTATTAGAAACACAAAAACCTGGAGCTGGAAATGAGGTTCAATTGACGGATGCTATTGATGAATTAAATAAAAAGCAACCCGTATATGCGAGAGAATTCAAAGGCTCTAGATATGATGTCGGTGATAAATTTGGTTATCTAAAAACAAGTATCGAATATGGTTTAGGTCATCCTGAAATCAGCGAGCAGCTGAAACAATACCTCATTGATCTAAGTCATTCTCTGGACTAAAAACTTAACAATTAGAGAAATAAAAACTTGAGAAAAGAATAGTAAATGAGGTGTATTGATTACATGGGGATTCTAATCAACATTGCACAAACGTTTCTTGATGGATTGAAATGGTTGATGGAGGGAAATAATTGGCTGTTTTTACTGCCAGTATTATTTATTAGTTTGTTTACGATGTTTTATATGGTCAGAATAAAAGAAACCTTTTTGATTTTTATTTGGTACTTAGCAACAGTGGCAATCGGTAGTTTGATCATCGTTCTTTTGTGGGGAGATCAACAGGCATTTCTTTTTGCGGCAGCATTTCTTTTGCTGTATCTTTTTGCTTATATCCCATATCTACTCAAAAGATTTCATGTCGTCAAAAAAGGCAAACATGCGGCTTCTCCGAACCGCTTAAAGGATGTCTCAGAAAGACGGACAAGGTCTGACCGCTGATATTTTGATACTTGCACTTGTTTCGCACTTTCCTTACAATAGATGCAGATAGAAATAACTAAAAAAAAGGCTCCTTGATAGTTAGCGGCAACTAACTATCAAGGAATGACCAGTCACACGTATATACCCTGACCGATCATTTTGCCATAGTCGATGCAGCGCACCGACCGCATTTATTGTACCTGATTTAAGGAAGCTTTTCTACCTTATGAATCTAAAAAGCGGAGGAAGCGAGGCAGTTTATTTACTATGTCAAAACAGATGTATATTCAAGCGAGAAGTTTGTTTAATCCGTTTTAAAGACTTGCTTTTAGCGATACATCGTTCCTATCTTTTACACTGAAGGCGAAGAACATCAAGATGCTGCTACATCAAATCTTTTGCTTGATTGTAATGAATAAGTGGTTAAGGTAAAGATGAGACTGAGCAATTGCTTCGTCTTATCTTTTTGTATTTTTCTTTTTGATAGTTGTCTCTATTCTGAAATAGCAGAAGAAGAGGAGAAAAGAATGAGCTTACCCTATTTAGATTATTGTCAAAAACTTGAACAAAAATTAAGGATCGAGGAACCCTTGATGGAACAAGCGGGACGTTGGGTCGCTACACAGATTCATCGAGGAGGATGCTTACATATTTTTGCTAGCCGTACCTTACAAGGCATTGCCTATGAATTTTGGCAACAATGTCCAAAAATCTTGCCAACTCAGTTGATTGAACATCCCGCAGCGGGGATTTATGAGTCGCTGGAAGGAACTGGACAAGCAATCATTGAACAAATCAATGCGCAACCCGAAGATATTTTTCTTCTCTTATCAAATGAAGGTAGAAATCCTGCAATCATTGAACTGGCGGAATGGGTCAAAGAACAAGGGTACCTATTGATCGTGATCACCGGATTTGATCTATCCCGAAGTATCAAGTCAAGACATAGTAGTGGTTTGCGCTTATATGAATATGCAGATCTAGTATTAGATAACTATGCAACGATAGATGATGCCGTCCTTAGGGTTCCTAAGTTTGAGCCAGCTATATGTGGTGCGGCTTCCTTAGCCACCTTAATCCTATTACAGCAGATTGTTTATTTTTCAGTGTATTATTTGTTGGAGAGTCACTAAAGCGAAAAGGTTAAGAGTCCGAAAAAGAGACAAGAAAGAATCATGAAGATTCTTTCTTGTCTCTTTATACACGTTGATGAAAGAGTCTTCCCCAAAACTCTTTACACTCCAATTATAGTACATTTGTTATGAATATTGCAATGAAGATACCTAATGAAAATAAAAAGACAGGAAGAGCGAGGTAGAAATTCAATCAAAAACATCGGTTCAAATAGGAAAGGACCGAGGAAAAGATGTATAAATATTTGTGAATAACTGAAAAAATCTTTGTTTATACGTAATTATAAATGAAAATAAATAGTCGTAAATAGCGACATTGTAAAAATAAAAAAAGAATTTTAATCCATTTTTATAGGTTATATGGCTTTGAAAACAGCATTTTTATTAAAATATGTCTTGAGGATAACTAAAATCAATAGATTTTTTTAATTGTTTATTCATGTGGTATAGAACATTTTACTGTATAATCTATTTGCTTATTCATTATTGACAAAAACGTAGCAAGAAAGGAAGAACGAGTTTTGAAGAGAAAAAAATCTTCAGTAAAGAAAAAACGAGACTTTACCAAAATGACGACCCCGCATACGTATGTCATTATTTTTGGTGTAGTTGTACTTGCCTGGTTATTAACATTTATCGTACCAGCTGGGAGATTCAGTACGCAAGATATAGAATACAAAGATGCGAATGGAGAAACCAGTACCAGAACAGTATTACGCCAAGATTCGTTTCGTTATGCTTATGAATTAGATAAGGCTTTTGTATTTGATCAACTGGAAGAATTACAAAATGATCCAAAAGAAAGAGAAAAGTTAGCTGTTCCTGAAGAAGGATTAGAAGAAGTCTTGGCAGCTGGTGAGAAAAACTTGACCCAGGAGAAACTAGATGAAATCTCACTGACAGATGATGTTTTATACGATCAATATGGTGAAGACATCTATGACACCTCAAAGAAATTGCATAAAACAGCAAAACTATGGGGGACCGATGATTTCGGTGGTTTCGGTTTTTTAAACTTCGTTTTTGAAGGTCTAGTATCAGGTGATAAATATGGTTCAGCAGTCGGGATCGCTGCACTTATTTTAGTCGTGGGTGGTGCATTCGGAATCATCATGCGAACGGGTGCCATCGATGCAGGTATTTATGCTTTTATCAATAAAACACGTGGTCTAGAACGTTTAGCTTTACCGCTCTTATTCTTTGCTTTTTCATTTGGAGGCGCAACGTTCGGTATGGCTGAAGAAGTCATTCCATTCTCAATGGTCATGGTACCTTTTGTGATTGCCTTAGGCTATGATTCAATCGTCGCCGTCACAGTTACCTATATGGCTTCACAAGTCGGGAATGCCACGTCATGGATGAGTCCGTTCAGTGTCGCCGTTGCTCAAGGGATCGCAGGTATTCCAGTCTTATCAGGCGCCACCTTCCGATTGATCATGTGGGTAGTCGTGACTGCGTTATCGGCTGGTTACTTAATGATCTATGGAGAAAAAGTTCGGAAGAATCCGGAAAGTTCATTAACGTATAAATCTGACGAATACTTCCGTAACCATTTGAAGAAAACCTCTGATGAACAAAAACCCTTTACACTAGGCCATAAATTGATTTTAGGCGAGATGTTGATCGTTTTAGTTTGGATCGTTTGGGGAGTCACACAAAAAGGCTATTATATCCCAGAAATCGCCTCTCAATTTTTTGTTATGGGATTAGTTGCAGGGATTATTGCTGTTTTATTCAAATTGGACGGTATGACGGTCAATGACATTGCCTCTTCTTTCCAATCTGGAGCAGCTGATCTAGCTGGAACAGCAATCGTTGTTGGGATGGCAAAAGGAATCTTACTTGTATTAGGTGGATCAGATGCTTCTGTACCTTCTGCGCTTAATACGATCTTACATGGTATTGGAACAGCACTGACTGGTGTGCCGGCAGTTATCGGCGCATGGGCGATGTACGTGTTTCAAAGTTTGTTCAACCTAGTCGTCACTTCAAATTCTGGACAAGCGGCATTGACGATGCCAATCATGGCACCGTTAGCTGATTTAGTTGGTGTCTCTCGTCAAGTGGCTGTATTAGCTTATCAATTAGGTTCAGGATTCATGGATGCGTTCACGCCAGTTTCTGCTAGCTTGATCGGTGTCTTAGGTGTAGCACGGATCGAATGGGCAAAATGGGCACGATTCCAAATCAAAATGCAAGGATTCTTCTTTGTTTTAGGAACGATCTTCATTATGATTGCGATCGCGATCGGACTTCAATAAACCAAATAAGAACTGATTTATAGCAATCAAAGAAGTTATGCTAACCGATACGTAACTCTGAGGCAATAAGCGAGGAATCCCGAAAGTATCTTCATATTTTTGGATTTTCTCGCTTATTTCCGAAAGAGCGATGGATTGCTTATTAAACAACCTTTTGAGTATTTTAAAAGGTACAGATTATTTATAAAGGAGAAAATCAGGTATGAAACTCATTCGACAAATCGATGTCTATGCACCAGAATATCTTGGTAAGAAGGACGTATTAGTGGCAGGAAATAAGATCGTTGCCTTGGAAAATCAACTATCTGGCGGTTACGAAGAATTGATCGTAGAAGAAATTTCAGGAGAAGGAAAACTCTTGACCCCAGGTTTTATTGACGCACATTTCCATATTTTAGGTGGCGGCGGCGAAGGTGGCTATCATAATCGCACGCCAGAAGTCACACTTAGTCAATTAACGACAGCAGGAGTGACAACAGTCGTAGGTTGTATCGGGACAGATGGCGAGGGTCGAGATATGACTGCTTTGATCAGTAAAGCAAGAGGGCTAGAGGCAGAAGGATTGACTACGTACGTTTACGTGGGTTCTTATCGGTTGCCGGTCAAAACGGTGACTGATTCATTGATCAAAGATTTTCTTACCATTGATAAGATCATTGGGATCGGAGAAATCGCTGTCTCTGATCATCGCTCTTCTCAGCCAACATTCGACGAGTTTGCTCGGGCAGTGGCGGATGCTCGTGTTGGTGGCATGTTATCAGGTAAAGCAGGGATCGTGAATGTCCATTTAGGTGGCGGAAGTAGAAAATTGGAACTATTGAATCGTGTGGTTGAAGAAACAGAAATCCCTATTACTCAGTTTTATCCGACGCATGCGAATCGGACAACTGAATTATTAGCTGAATGTATCGAATTTGCAAAAAAAGGTGGAACGATCGATTTCACTGCAAGTGAAGATCCTGATTTTTGGGAAAAGACCGATGGTGAAGTTCGTTTCAGTAAAGCATTGAAGCAGTTATTGGAAGCACAAGTCTCTCTTGATAACTTTACCTTGACCTCCGATGGACAAGGTAGTCTCCCATATTTTGACCAAGAGAACCATTTTATCGGTATGGGCGTCGGTAGTGCGAAATCTTTACTGGTGGGCATCAAAGAAGCCGTTCAAAAAGAAGCCATTCCTTTAGAGATTGCCTTACGAGCTGTGACTTCCAATCCTGCAAGAGTCCTTAAACTGGACCAAAAGGGAAGAATCGCTGTTGGTAAAGATGCAGATCTTTGTCTACTTGATAAAGAAACCTTAGAAATCGATACGGTGATCGCTAATGGCACCATCATGGTCCAAGAAAAACAAGTGAAAGTTTGGGGAACATTTGAGCAAACGATTGCAACGAGCTGAATGTTGAGATAAGCATACTGTTTGTTTGTTTTTATAATTGGTGTTAATCTAAAAGTAGTTACAAAGACAAATTTTAGAGGAGGAAATATCATGGCAGATTTAGAAGGACGCTCTAAAGATTTGAAAGACAAAGTTGCAGGTGAAGGCAAAGAAGCCTATGGAAAAGCAACAGGCGATAGAAGTAAAGAAACAGAAGGTAAAGCCCAATCTGTAGGTGCGGATATCAAGAGTAAAGCTCGTAATATCGGCGATGAAATCAAAGAAGGCTTTGAAGATGTAAAAGAAAAATTTTCAAAAAAAGACCATAAATAGTCTACTTGTAAATTATAAAAAAGCGTCCTACCAATAAGGTGGACGCTTTTTTAGCGATTATCCAATATCAATGGACGCGAATGTTTTATTTTTTAATTCAAAAACTTCATCACATTTTTTAGCCACTTCTAGTTCGTGTGTCACAATGATGATACAGCGATCTTGCTCATGGGCGATTTCTTGGAAGAGTTGAACGATTTCTTGTGAAGTCGTTTCATCAAGGTTTCCTGTTGGTTCATCCGCAATGATCAACTGATGTTCGCAACAAATCGCTCGGACGATCGCTACGCGTTGTTGTTGTCCCCCAGATAATTTAGTGACTTGTTGTTTTGCAAGTGTTTCATTTATCCCAACGCGTGCCAAGCGATCAAGTGCTACTTGGCGAGAACCTTTTTGAGGAGTATTTGAAATTTCCATGGCGGTAATGACGTTATCAAGAGCGGAAAGGTAAGGCAATAAGTTGTACGCTTGAAAAATAATGGATACATCATTTTTACGATAATTCCGTAGTCCTATTTTAGCTAAAGCTCGCTCTTCATAATAAACAGTCCCTTCTTTTGGTGTATCAAGTCCTGAAATCAACGAAAGAAAGGTCGTCTTTCCTGAACCACTTGCTCCTAGTATGGCGTACATTTTTCCTTTTTCAAAAGATAGATTCACATCTTTATAAAGTGCTTCTGTTGGATTCTGATACCAGAAGCCCAAGTTTTCTGTACGTAACATCCAATTCCTCCTTTAGTTTAATAAAATTTTTCGTGGATTTAATCGTAGTATGCCGATGGAGGCTAGAAAAACTGAGAGTAAGCTGATCCCAAATGCAACAGCTGCTAGTAGGCCGAATTGAGCTGGTTGAACGGTGATTTCAAGGTCGCTTACTTGCTCCGAAACGGTAAATGGATTACTAGTTCCACCTGGTTGTCCGCCAGGTCCACGATTGCCACCACTAGGCATTTGCTCTCCTTGTTGCTCGGCAGGTGAGTCGGTTGACGTTTCAGTTTGTTGATCAAGTAACTGTTGACCAACCGCATTTGCAACGACATTTCCACTAAAGGAAGCCGCAGCTAACGCGACGATCATACATAGGGCTACTTCTGCAAACAATTGAAGGACGATTTTGCTTCTGGATTCACCTAATGAAAGCAATACCCCTAATTCATGGCGACGCTCACGAATCGTGATCATGATGATCAAAGTCAAAATGATGATTCCGGTAACTGCAACGAGTAAAACGACATTTTGTGAAAAACTAGCCACGTTGTTAAGTGGTTCAAGCATTGCTTGGAACATGGTATCGTTTGATTGAAGACTGAACGTTGAAGTATTGATCAGGTTTTCTGCTTCATTGATAAAGTCTGTCATTTTATTAGGATCGGTCAGCGTATAAACCGCAGAATCGATTGTGTCATCTTCTGCCGCGCCATTCAATGTATTGGCAAACGTATAATAAGTATACAAAGTGTTCGCTGGATTCATGAAATTGAAATTCATTCCCATGCTACTAGTTGTTTCACTTGACTCATAGATTCCTTTGATCGTCATTTCATAAGTAGTTTCTTCATCTTCCGTGCTAGTAATTATGAAAGTGTCCCCTACGGATAAGTCATTCGCGCTAGCTAAAGTAGAGTCGATCACAACATTATTCGTATCTTTGTCGCTATCAGTGATTCCTTCTCCTTCGATGATTTTAGCTGTGCCATCTGTAAAGCCACTGGTTTGGGCTGTATTCGATACCCCGCTGATTTGAAAATCTGCTTGGATCATTTGCGGTTTGCCACCTCCCATAGCTCCACCCAAGTTTTCACCGTTTGGTGCAGCTTCAGTTGCAGTATCAGTTTCTTCGGATGTTTCTGAGGTATCAGAGCTTGAAATGGCAGTGATTCCGCTATTTGCTAAAGCTGATGCAGAGCTTTCAAAGGAAAAACTTGCTACATGATCTAGTGCTGCGATCTTTTCTGCATCGCTGACTGAAACAGGTGTGAGGGAGAAACTTCCAGGATCTGGTCGTCCACCGGATTCAGTATCAGTTGCCTCCGTTTGTTTTTGAAAAGCGGCTTCGCGATTTGCACTTAAAGTGACCGTCGCACCGACATCTTTTTGAGCTTGCTCTGCTGCTTCTTGTGCCGCACTACGTATGGTTAGTCCAGCAAGAACGAAGACAAGGATTGCTGTAAAAACTGCTAATAATAATAAAGAACGCCCCCATTTTACTTTTGTACTTTTTAATGCTCGTTTGAAAAAATTCATTGGTTCGATCTCCTTTCGAAATGAGTACAAAAAATAGAATAAAGGGAGTAGCTTAAGCCTACCTTAAAAAGAGGCTACGAATACAAACAGTTGAAAGCTAAAAACAGATCAAATGGAGCAGGAAATGAAAAACATTCTATAGTTATTGAGTAATTTATGTTAAAATAGACGAAGTATCTTCTAAAATAAAAGAAGAAAAAATGGTCTGGGAAAAACATGAAGATAGAAACAATCGTACATGCTAGCGATTTGTTTGATTTGTTGTATAATGATGTGGAGCAGTTGATCGAGCAACTGAAGCAATCCCGATTTTTTTGTGTCAAAAAAAGATCCTAAACGCCTGTAAGATTAAGATAGATTTGATTATCTAATGAAATCATCCGAAAATGAGGCACTCAGAAATTGGATCGTTTTAAATAAAATAGAAAATCGACATCGTCAAAATGAAGATGTCATAAGAAGAGGTGAAATTTGTGAGTACCATTAAGATTATCCCTTTAGGCGGTGTACGCGAAAACGGAAAAAATTTGTACATTGCAGAAGTAGGGGAAGCAATTTTTATTTTAGACTGTGGTCTGAAGTATCCTGAAAACGAATTATTAGGGATTGACGTTGTAATTCCTGATTTTACGTATCTAGAAGATAATGTCGATCGTGTAGCAGGTGTCTTTCTGACACATGGTCACGCAGATGCGATTGGGGCGTTGCCTTATTTATTGTCAAAGATTTCTGTACCTGTGTTCGGAACCGAATTGACGATCGAATTGGCAAAATTGAATGTCAATCGCAATGATGCTGCAAAAGGATTCAAAGATTTTCATGTGGTAGATGAGCATACAGAGATTGATTTCGGTGAAACAATCGTTAGCTTCTTCCGCACCACCCATACGATTCCAGATTCAGTTGGGATCAATTTAAAAACCCAAGAAGGAAATATCGTTTATACGGGTGATTTTAAATTTGACCAAATGGCGATCCCAATGTACCAAACGGATTACGCTCGTTTAGCAGAGATTGGGAAAGAAGGCGTGTTAGCTTTACTGAGTGAGTCAGCAAATGCAGAAAACGCGACCCCTGTTGCTTCTGAGTTCCAAATTGCTGATGAAGTATTTGACACCATCAAATATTGGGAAGGACGGATCATCGTTGCTTGTGTTGCAAGTAATCTTCAACGTGTCCAACAAATCTTAGACGCCGCTGCTAAAGCAGGACGTAAGGTTGTGTTGACTGGGCAAGACTTTGAACGGATCATCCGAACAGCTATGCGCTTAGAAAAACTTCAATTACCAAGTGAAGACCTATTGGTCACATTAAAAGATATGAAAAACTATGAGCCTGAAGAACTGATCATTTTGGAAACAGGCCGGATGGGTGAACCAATCAAGTCTTTACAAAAAATGGCGAATGGCGCACATCGCCATATCAAGATCAAAGAAGGCGATCTTGTTTATATCACAACGACACCAAGTATTGCGATGGAAACAATGGTTGCTAAGACAGAAGACATCATTTACCGAGCTGGTGGAATAGTCAAACAAATCTCTGACAACCTGCGGGTTTCCGGTCATGCAAATCCAAATGACTTACAATTGATGTTGAACTTCATGAAACCTAAATATTTCATCCCAGTTCAAGGAGAATACCGTGAACTAGCTGCCCATGCAGACTTAGCCCATGCAGTTGGTATCCCCTATAAAAATATCTATATCACAGGACGTGGGGATATTTTAGAATATAAAAACAAGCGGATGAGTGTGGCAGGTACGACAAGTGCTGAAAATGTCATGATCGACGGACTAGGTGTCGGTGATATTGGAAACATCGTCTTACGCGATCGTAAAATCTTATCTGAAGACGGTATTTTTGTTGCAGTAGTGACAATTAGTCGTCGCGAAAAGAAAATTGTCTCAAAACCGCAAATCACTTCACGAGGATTTGTTTATGTCAAAGCAAGTCGTGATTTGATCAATGAAAGTAGCAACATGATCGAAACTATTGTAGGCAAACATTTAGAAAGCGATGATTTCGAGTGGAGCAAGTTGAAACAAGAAATACGTGATCAATTAGGTCGCTATTTGTTTGAACAAACCAAACGTCGCCCAGTGATTTTACCAGTCATCATGGAAGCGACACAACGTCGCGGCAAAAGATAAAAAATGAAAAGCTATATCAAAAGGTGTTCAGATAATGGATATGTTTGGTATAGCTTTTATTTTATAGAAGTGAGCGCATTGGATATATTATGGAAAGGTGGAAGTGTATGTAATGGAAAAGGAATTTTTTTTGGAAAATAATCAAATGAAAGAGAAACAGATTATCGTTTTTGGCGTAACTTCAATGAGTACAGATAGTACGCTTTATATCAATTTGTTAGTAACAAAGATGAACAACTTAGCAAAAAAACAAAATTTACTTGTGCATGTTGACATGCATAGCATTTCTAAGTTGGATCAGTATGCAAAGGCTGCCGATGTTATTCTATTATCACCAGAGCTGTCTTCTATGAGAGAAACTATCGTAAAAGATTATCCTACAAAGGTTATTGAAGTGATAGACATGAAAGATTATGGTCTGCTAAATGCTGAGAATATCTTAAAAAAATTTTTTGATCACTAAACTAGAGAAGAAGAAATTTTCAAAGTAGTTAGCAAACTGCTTTTTTATATTTTATCACTCTTCCACCTAAAAAAGTGTTGCGGATTAGTTCAGTCTTGTAAGGCTTATAAGGTAGCTAAACTGTAATAAAAAATACCAATAGTAGAAACTAGCGTCTTAGTTTCTACTATTGGTATTTTTTATTTTGAACATTATTACAGTTTCGTAGTCATTCTAGATTTATTCACAGAAATCAAACAATAAACAGAAACTGTCAATTATAGACGAAACATTCTTTTATCTGGGTATTCAATAGTAAGTACACGCTCACTTGATACTTGGTACAACCTGTATTATCTGTTACAATTGAATAGGATATACTGTACTACTAATTGTGTAAATGTTCGAAACGAAAACGAAAGAGTCAGTGACCAAAATGTTGAGGAGTGAGAAGATGAAGATTACTTATCATGGACATTCTTGTATTTCTCTTGAAATGCAAAATGGCCAACAAGTGCTGATAGATCCATTTATTACTGGGAATCCTATGACTGATTTAAAAGTGGATGAAGTCCAGACGGACTGGATATTGATCACCCATGGACATGCTGATCATATTGGAGACATGTTGCCGATTGCGAAGAACAATGAGGCGACCATCATCAGTATTGTCGAAATCGCTGATTATGCACAACGGCAAGGAGCAAACTCTTTTGGTATGAATATTGGTGGCAAAAGGGAGTTTCCTTTTGGCACAGTCAAATTTGTCCATGCACAGCATAGTTCAAGTATTGAAATCGATGGTGTTTCGCGTTATATGGGAGAGCCTAGTGGTATTCTGATCCAAGCAGAGGGGAAGACGATTTATCATGCGGGTGATACCGCAGATTTTAGCGATTTAGCGCTCTTAGGTGAACAGTTTATGATCGATGTAGCCTTTTTACCGATTGGCGACAATTATACAATGGGTCCTGAGGATGCGGCTCGTGCAGCGAAGCGAATCAAAGCGAAGAAAGTCGTACCGATCCATTACAATACCTTTCCCGTCATTGAACAAGATCCGCAAGTATTCATCGATTTATTAGCAGATACCGAAGGAAAAATAATGAGCGTTTCGGAAACGCTGGAAGTGTAGGGGAAAAAGATGGCGACAAAACATGATTTGATTTTAGAATATATCGAAAGCCTACCAGTGGGGAATCGAATATCTGTCCGTAGTATAGCCAAAGAATTGAACGTCAGTGAGGGAACGGCCTATCGAGCAATTAAAGATGCTGAAAATGTAGGGTTAGTGTCAACGATCCAACGAGTAGGAACGATACGGATCGAACGTAAGTTGAAGAAAAATATCGAACGATTGACGTTTGGCGAAGTCGTGCGGATCATCGAAGGCGATGTCTTAGGCGGGGCAGTCGGTCTAGATAAAGTCTTGAATAAATTTGTCATAGGTGCGATGACCGAACATGCAATGGAACGCTATATCACTCCAGGTTCATTGATGATCGTCGGTAACCGTACTGAAGTGCAAAAGTTAGCACTTGAGGATGGCGCAGCAGTGTTGATCACGGGTGGCTTTGATACGACGCCTGAGATTGCCAAATTAGCTGATGAATTAGCTATGCCGATTTTACGTACGACCTATGATACATTTACTGTAGCAACGATGATTAACCGAGCGCTTAGTGACCAACTGATCAAAAAAGATATCATGCTCGTCGGTGATATTTATCTGTCTGCCCAGAAAACACATTATTTGTTACAGTCGGATACGGTGGCTGATTATCAACGGATTTCAGAAGAAACCCAACATTCTCGTTTCCCAGTGGTGAATCATCACATGCGTTTGATGGGGATCATTACGGCAAAAGATGTCGTAGGTAAAGCACCGACACAAGTCATTGATCGGGTCATGACCAAAGATCCAATCAGTGTCAAGAAAACGATGAGCGTTGCTTCTGTCGGACATCAAATGATTTGGGATGGTTTAGAAGTCATGCCAGTCGTTTCCGATGATTTGACGTTAGAAGGATTGATCACACGACAAGATGTCATGAAGGCGATGCAATTGGTACAACGTCAACCGCAAATTGCTGATACGATTTCTGATCAGATTTCAGGAGCTATCCAAACGATCGATACCGATCGCGAAGGCAATCGATTGACGACGCCTAAGTTCAAATTTGAGGTTTCACCACAAATGGTAACAGGTGTTGGAACGATTTCTTTTGGGGTATTAAGTGAAATCATTTCAGATGTTGCTCAAAAAACAATGATCATGAATCAACGAAGAAATATCTTGTTGGAACAAATGAATCTACATTACCTTCGTCTGATCCAGATCGAAAGTGAGTTAGACATTCATCCAAGAGTTTTAGAAATCGGTAGAAGGTCTGCTAAACTTGATGTAGAAGTATTTATAGAAAACACGATCGTGGCTAAAGCTATTGTCGTCTGCCAAGTGATGGAACGTTCGTAGGAAGTAGGAAAGAAAATGACCATACAAGAAGAAATTTTGAATGAAATCAAAAAATATCAAAAAATCGTGATCCACCGACATCAAAGGCCAGATCCAGATGCTTTAGGTTCACAAGTGGGATTAGCCGAGTTATTACGTAATAGTTTTCCAGAAAAAGAAATTCGTCAAGTTGGAAAAGACGTTGAAGGTTTACGTTATTTAACAGAAATGCAAGAAATCGACGATGCCTTCTATCAAGGGGCATTAGTCATTGTGACAGACACAGCGAATGCGCCACGTATCGATGATAAGCGTTATTCCTTAGGAGATCAAGTGATCAAAATCGATCATCATCCAAATGATGAACCATATGGCGATTTACTTTGGGTGGATACGAAAGCTAGTAGCTGTAGTGAAATGATCGCTGAGTTTGCTTTGATGTTCCCTAATGAGCTGAAAATGAACAGCGATTCTGCTCGTTTATTGTATGCGGGAATCGTTGGAGATACTGGTAGGTTTTTGTATCCTTCAACAACAGGTCGTACGTTAGAACTAGCAGCAGAGTTAAGAAAGTACTCTTTCGATGCAAGCCAATTGAATCGTGAAATTGAACAGATCACCATGAAAGTAGCGAAATTATCCGGTTGTGTCTATCAAACGATCGAAGTTGACGAAAAAGGTGCCGGAAAAGTAATTTTGTCACAAGAATTGTTAGACAAGTATGGCATCGTTGATTCAGAGACCGCAGCTGTCGTCTCTTTACCGGGTGTGATTGACGAAGTGTTAGCTTGGGCGATTTTTGTCGAACAACCAGAGGGCTATTATCGTGTACGTTTACGTTCAAAAGGACCAGTCATCAACGAGATCGCCAAACGACATCATGGTGGCGGCCATCCCTTAGCAAGTGGCGCAAATGCAAAAGACCTGCAAGAAGTAGCAGAGATCTACAAAGAAATACAAGAAGCTTGCACCAATTATGCACGTTAAAAGTGTACTTCAAGTAGTCAATCGAGAATTTTAAGCAAACGTTACATTCTCTTTTATCTATTCCCTTTGGCACGAATAAATGGTGGGGGTAGAAGTGACCTCTTCGGCAATCAGGTTCCTTCTACCTTGCCCCTTTACTCATCGAAGTTGAGTGTCTTTTTATCAGGGATATGTGCAATCAAGGTCAGTGAGATTGAATCAGCGGAGGTATTCTAGGATCTCCGATAAGAAGTTGCTCTTTTCAAACTGTTATTTTTCCGTTATAATATTGCTCAATAACGAACAAAAAGGAGAAACAACATGACAGTACCAAATTGCCCAGTATGTGGTTCAGAATATGCTTATGAAGATCGGGGATTATTGATTTGTCCTGAATGTGGAAACGAATGGACACCATCTGAAGAAACAGAAGCAGAAGCAGAAGGTTTAGTAGTACTTGATGCAAACGGCAATCGTTTAACAGATGGCGACAGTGTGACCGTTATCAAGGATTTAAAAGTAAAAGGAGCTTTCTCACCTATCAAACAAGGAACAAAGGTGAAGAATATCCGTTTAGTTGAAGGAGACCATAATATCGATTGTAAAATCGAAGGGTTTGGTCCAATGAAGCTGAAATCAGAATTTGTCAAAAAGAATTAAAATATTCAATCTCTTTTCACAATTATTCTACTCGAACAATGGTAAAATAAAAGCAATGAGGAAAGGGTGAAACGATTATGTATGGATATGGTTTTTATGGCTTAGATCCAACGTTTCTTTTAGTTATTGCTGGATTGGCTATTTCCGGAATTGCTTCTGCTTACGTCAATAGTACTTTTCGTAAATACGACAAAATCAGAAGCAAAAATAACGTGACTGGTACACAAGCCGCTCAGTTCATTTTACAAAGTCAGCAAATCAATAACGTTGGCGTCCAACAAATCGCCGGTGATTTGACGGACAATTATAATTCAGGGAACAAGATGTTGAGTTTATCGCAAGCTACAGCACAATCTACATCAGTCGCTGCAATTGGTGTAGCTGCCCATGAATGTGGACACGCAGTGCAAGATGCCGTTGGTTATGCTCCGTTGAAAATCAGAGCTTCATTAGTGCCTGTCGCGAATTTTGGCTCGATGATTTCGTTTCCGTTGATCATGGTAGGTGTATTATTTAGTTGGAATACGACGTTGATCAATATTGGTATCTTCGCTTTTTCATTGGCACTATTGTTTCAACTTGTTACGCTACCAGTAGAGTTCAATGCGTCAAGACGAGCGATCCAAATTTTAAGTGAAGGTGGCTTACTGACAGAAGAAGAGGTACCAATGGCGAAACATGTGCTATTTGCGGCGGCTTTGACCTATGTTGCTGCAGCGCTATCTACTTTCTTACAATTACTACGTTTGATTTTGCTCTTTGGCGGCAATCGTCGAGACTAGAACAAACCAATAGAAGTGAGGGACAGTCGATTGGACTGATCCACTCACTTTTTATTTTGGAGAAATTTTTAGCAATTTAAAAGTTCAGACGATAGAGACACGCTTGTTTCTCCTATCTTTTCTTTAAATCAAATCATTTTATTGACATAGAGTTGTTGAATTTTTGTGACTAAATCTACCCACAAATCTTTTTCTTTACTAGGATCAAGGTAAAAAATTTTACTCGTTTGATGCAATTTATCAAACCAATCGGTGACGATCAAATCTGCTTGTTCTGGATTTTCTGTCAAGCGAATCATTTTTTCGTCAAATACTTGTCGTAATCGATTTTGGATATGATAATTCCCAGTCAGCGTTTTATTCATTTGTACATAGATCAATAATTTTTCATTTGTTTCCGACTGCAAGAGGTTATAGATCAAGCTACTCAAATAATAAATAATCAACGTTTTTTTTGGGTGGTCATGAAAAACTTCAGAGATAATTTGTTGTATTTGTTGTATTTGTTCATTCGATTCATCAAGCTCAAGTGCTGGTTTAGGAAAATGCAACGAGTAGAAAAAGGGAGTTGTATTTCCCAATATCAAAATAGAAATTAAAGAAAGCATAAGATAGTAATTGTAAAAAAACCTTTTTTCAGATGCTGCGATCACTGGAAAGGTTTGAGCTAGCTCTTTTGTGAGTGAGGTGATTTTCATACATAGATGATTACGTTTATTCGTCAAAGTATAACCAATCAAACTCTTCTGCTGACTTGAAATGAGATTAGGAAAAAAGCAATAAATCAAAAAATTAAAATACAATAGTTCATCAATGGCGATTTCATGTGGTAAAAGATGAAACAAATGATGTTTAAAACTACCAGAGATATCTTGTACCTGTTGCAGCAATTCTAAAATAGCATAGACCTCACTAGATTCAGAGGTAATCAATGATGATTGTTGTGTACGAAGCGTAAAAATAGCAATCAGCAAATACAAGTTTTCTTGATATTTCAAAGAATGCTTTGAAACGAGCAATTTTTTGGATAATCGCCGCTCTTTTTTTAGTTGGCTCAATTTGAATTTATCAAAAGGCCATTCCAACCCTTGAAAAGCATCAGATAGAATAAAAAACAAATAGAGTCGGATAAATAATTCGTTTCCTTTGAACAAATAACAGCCCTGAGATGAAACAATCTCGATTTCAAAATCTTGAAGTGTTTCATTCAATTGGTGTGTTAATTTTTCTAAGTAAGAGTGGGATATGTATAATTGCTCCAATAAATATTTTTTCGGAACATACGCTTTGGGATAATTGACCATAAGTAATAAGTAGTTGAAACGATTAGATTCTCTTAAATAAAAAAGTTTGAGTTTGTGATAAATCATCATTTTTATTTCTTGGTATTCATCGGATATAGTTATTTCTCCTTTGTGTGTAGAGAAAATAAAAGTAGAAATGCTCAAGTGCTGTTCAATCGTAGTATTCAACTTTCGAATCAATTCTTTGATTGTCCGTTTAGGTATAGTCAGTTCATCCGCCAGTTCTTTTAACGTACATTGACTTTTTTGAGCGATCGTATAGAGGACTAATAATTCTTTCTTTTTTGCATCGATTAACATGATGGACTCCTTTCTGACAATTAGTGTACTAGTGGTGACATAAAATGTGAGTGGAAAGTGTTTTCAATGTATGATATTCTCACATAGTAATAGAATTAGATTATATAACTTGTTATTTTAATAAATGATAATCAGTTATCTATTCTATTGTTTATTTCTTTGCTTATTTTGTCAAGTTGGAATCATTTAAATAATCTTGGATGAGGGAATACAATGTTATTTAATTGAGTGTTTCGTTATTTTTTAAATCTTATTTTTGGCGAAGCATTAGATAAATCAAGCTTCTATTACAAAGAGACATATTTTAACCCCCGAAATATGTTATTATCGTTTTTTTTTATCAAAACTTGTTTCTTCATGGTTTACATAAGTTTTTCCTACTAGCTAATGCGCTGGATCGTCATGGGAAATAAAAAAAGAATCATTGCCGGATATGAATAAGATAATCGGAAAGGATGGATGGTTTCGTGGGAAGAGTGACGAATTTTAGTAAAGAATATTTACTATTTAAGAGTATGGTATATGCTGAAGAAAATGGGTTATCGACAATCACAGCGAGAAGTTTAGCTTCTTTTTGTGGCTGTTCTACTTACCCGATCTATGCACATTTTAAATCAATCCGTATACTAAAAGAAAAAATTATCGAAGAGATCACGATATGTTTTGATCGATATTTAGCTGAATACGTTATTGACGATTTTTTCAGTGTCGTTCATTTATTGAAGGAGTTTTTCTCGATTCATGAGAGTATTAGAGGAGTAGTTATCAAATCCGAATTAGACATGGCCTCGTTGTTCAAACGAACGTTCTCAGAGTTTGTCAGAGAACATACGGGAATCAAAGAAGCGTATTTATTAGAACTTCTTTGGCTGAACGCACTAGGAAGTTTAAATTCAGATAAATCATCAAAGGAATTTTTTGAGACAATGACATTGATTTGGAATAAGTTAGCAGAATTAGAAGATGATTTGCCTGAAATGCTAACAAATATCCAATATGTTCCGGATAATTGACCTTACATTTCTTAGTATGGATGATTTACTTTAGTTGTATGTATGAAGCATCTCCAAAAAGGAGGTGCTTTTTTTAACGCATCAAACTAAGGTTGCTTAAAACCGGAAACGCCAAATGTGGCGTCGTACAAAAGCAAATCATAAAATAAGACAGTATTTGCTTTTTGTAAATTTTTTTGCTATTCATCTGGCAGGGCTCATAGCAATTAGTTCGCTTATCTATTTGACTGTGATATGATTGTAGTAGATAAAAAGGAGCTGATAATTATGAAAACATCAACAAAAGTAACGATTGGATTAGGTGTCGCAGCAGCAGCAAGTGTGGCAACAGCTGTAGTTGTTTCTGGCAAAGTGATCGAAAAAATCCATCATCTAAGTAACCGAACAAAAGTAAAAAAATTCGTGTATGACAAATTTGATGGGAATGAAAAGTTATTAGATGTCGTCGACCATTTATCAGATAGCGATTTAGATTCATTGATGGGTATGCTTGCAAAGATTAAATCTGGCAAAAAGAAAATTTCTGTCTACGGTGACTCTATCAAAGACTCAACAGAAGATGCGAAAGGTCGTCTGATGTCACTTGTTGAGAAAATGATCTAAAAACGATTCTCTTTGAATTGATCGAAAAAAGGAACAAGCAAGGCGATGTTTATTGCTGCTTGTTCCTTTTTTATATGTGTAACAAAAGGAGATAACAAAAGAGTAAGTCATCTGCTTTTTTTAAATTGAAGCCTGTTTGTTCGTCAAACTTTTCGATCCGATATTGGAGAGTGTTTCGATGCATAAAAAGTTGTTTAGCTGCTGAACTGATATTCCCGAAATTTTTCCACAGTTCGATAATGATGTCTTCCATTTTAAAACTACGGATTATTTCTTGATATTCATTTGTTAGCTGACTGGATGTAGCTAATTCTTTTGTATAATAATATAAGGCAATTTCTTGTATGGAAGTCGTTTGGTCGGCTACTTGTATTTGTGTTCGTTTATTCAGGAAAATTTTTCGTTCTTCATTGAACATAGCGGTTAGATTTTGTCCAGCTGAATGGAATGAACCGACAAAGGCTTGTGTCGTCATATCAAAATCGACATCAAGAGATAAAAAGATGCCTTTAAGATCTGTCGTATTCAAATAATTGGTATGCTTTCTTTCGATGATCAACGCATCTGTCTCTGTGTAAAGAAAAAAATCAAGAGCTTCGGGAAATAATCCGGAAATTGTTTCTCGCCATTCTTTTTGTAAGAAATCTGATCTCTTTTCAAAATGTAACTGAATGATTCGACAGTTTTCTTCACATACATATACCTTTTCCTCAAATAAATATTGATACCAAGGATGGCTGTCTAAGGTGTTTGTTTTCTGAAATAACGCTTTCAAAAGTTTTTCTTCTTGAACGGACAAGGAACTTTTATCGATCCACAAGAAGTAATCTTCTACAACCAGTGAAAGAATTCGATCATCAGAAGAAGGAGAATTCTTTTTTTGTGCATTTGGGTATAATCCAAGTAACTTTTCTGTGTTCATTTACTTCACCTCATCCTCTAGTTTACCATAGGACATGGCGATAAGGAAAAACTCTTTGTACTTCACTAAAAAGCCAGTTATACTATGTTTGATAGAGAAGATAAGTAAATCTAAAAAAGGTAGGAGTACAAGTGGTAGAAACAGAACAACAGCGAATAAAAGAAGAATGGATGCGTGTGGCTATTGAAGAAGCCAAAAAAGCAGAAGCGTTAGCAGAAGTACCAATCGGCGCCATCGTGGTTCACCAAGGACAGGTTATTGGGCGTGGGCACAATTTGAGGGAAACAACACAAAATGCAACAACACATGCTGAGATGATTGCAATCCAAGAAGCATGCAAGGCAATCGGAAGTTGGCGTTTAGAAGAAACACAATTATATGTCACGTTAGAACCGTGTCCAATGTGTAGCGGTGCTATGATTCTTTCTCGCGTAAAAGAAGTTTACTTTGGTGCCTATGATCCAAAAGGAGGAACCGCAGGGACATTGATGAATCTACTTGAGGATGAACGTTTCAACCATCAGGCCGATGTGGAGGGCGGAATATTAGAAGAAGAATGTGGTGAACTTTTATCTATGTTTTTTAGAGAGTTGCGAGCAAAGAAAAAGAAATTAAAAAAGGACTAGCCAAGGATAATAAAATGCGGTATACTATTCTTTGCCGAAAGGCTAGGACAATGGTGGGCTTGTGAAGCGTGTCAGATCCGGAAGGAAGCAGCACTAAGCAGGTGCCGCCATGTGTCTGATTGATTGGATTATTAAGCCTAAAGGGCTTTTTTTTATTAGAGGCAAGTTTAAGGTATTTAGATTTTGTGAAAAAGTCTAAGTACCTTTTTTTTGTGAAAAAACTTTCCATGTGAACAAAGGGAAACCCTATGGTATGATGAAAAAAAGTGAGGTGGAACAAACAGTGGAAGAAATCGTTCTTTTACACACGAATGACTTACATTCACATCTTGAAAACTGGCCACGGATCAGAAGATTCCTTGAGCAAAAAAAGCGTGAAAATGAGAAAAAAAATAATACGACGACTCTCACGGTTGATCTTGGAGATTTTGTTGATCGTTGGCATCCTTTGTCAGAAGCAACGAATGGTCATGCCAATGTTGAATTAATGAATCAAATCGGATATGATGCAGCAACTATAGGGAATAATGAAGGTGTGGGTAATTCCAAGAATGAGTTGAATCATTTATATGATCACGCGAATTTTGATGTGCTACTGAGCAACTTATTCGATAAAAATACTTTGCAACCACCAGTGTGGACAAAGCCATATAAAATCATCGAAACAAAGCAACGAACAAAAGTCGGTTTGATTGCTTTTACTGCGCCATTCCCTTTGACATATAATCCAAATGGATGGGACATCCGTCAGCCGTATGACCTTTTGCCAGAACTAGTGGAGCAATTGCGTCCACAGGTAGACGTTCTTGTTTTAATGAGTCATTTAGGGATCCAAGATGATTTACAGATTGCAAAAGAAATCCCTGCAATCGATGTGATTCTAGGATCGCATACTCATCATCTTTTTATTGATGGGAAAGTCGTGAATGAGGTACAATTAGCCGCTGCCGGAAAATTTGGGCAATATGTAGGGGAAGTACATCTTTCATTGGAAAATAAAAAAATCATCGGACACTACGCCAAAGCGATTCCGACAGATACAATGACTGCATTCGTAGAGGATGAGAAAGAAATCGCCGGTTATCTTGAACAAGGACATCGTCTTTTAGCCCAAAAGAAAGTGGCAGATCTGCCATTTGACTTATCACTTGATTCATTTGATGAACATTCCTTTATCCAAATCGCTTTAGAAGCGGTAAAAGAAAGAGGAAACACAGAAGCATCATTTCTGAATAGTGGGCTTTTTTTGAATAGCGTACCTAAAGGAGTGGTTGACCAAGATCAACTCCATAGCGCACTGCCACATCCGATGCATTTGATCAACGTCACGCTGAAAGGGTCAGATATGATTCGCTTAGTGTTGGAAATTGAAAAAAGTCGCCTTTTTTTACGGAATTTTCCTATCAAGGGAATGGGGTTTCGTGGTCAGATATTCGGTGAGATTTTCTATAGTGAGATCACGTATGATGCGGTCAATCGAGAAGTTCTGTGGCAAAAACAACCAATCGAAGAGGAAAAGAATTATACCGTTACTACGGTCGACCACCTGATGTTTGTTCCTTTTTTCCCAACCATCGAAATTGTCGGACAGGTCGATTTTTTATTTCCCGAATTTATTCGCACAGTAGTGGGAGACTACTTAAATGCTCACTACCCAACCAATGAAAAAGAAGGTATAATAGAGAAATAGGTGGTGAAAGCATGTCGACGAAACAAAATAAACAACACAACAGTGACAAAAAAGAGAGTCAAACAACGGTCGATCGCTCACAAGAACAAACAGTGACCGAAGAAGTGACGGCAGTTTTAGAAGAAATAATCGAGGAAACGAAGCCAGAGAAAGTCAAAGGAGAAATCGTCACATTGACAGATGAAACGAATCTTTTGATTGGTG
Source organism: Enterococcus mundtii (assembly GCF_003957375.1). Taxonomy (GTDB): domain Bacteria; phylum Bacillota; class Bacilli; order Lactobacillales; family Enterococcaceae; genus Enterococcus_B; species Enterococcus_B spodopteracolus. Next base: position 694,536 of record NZ_CP025473.1, read on the forward strand.
ATAGACCTTATCGTATCCTAACGGATTACCGGGAAGGTTTCAATGCTGAGAAGCTTGGTGAGAGATATAGCGAAGTGCTTTCCAGATACGATTACATCGTAGGTGACTGGGGGTACGAACAGCTACGTTTGAAAGGCTTTTTTGATGCCACGAATCGACGTGCTCACCCAGATCAGCGAATTGATGCATTAGAAGATTATTTATACGAATATTGTAATTTTGGCTGTGCATATTTTGTCATTGAACGTATTGGCGGAAAAAAAGAAAAAAACACCCAACGACGTAAAAAGAAAAAAAATCCGAATCGCAACAATCAAGCGCACATCGATGAAAAAAAAGCGCCCGTTGAATCGGTACGCAAACAACCTGTGATCAAAAATCGTAAACCAGCAACACCAAAGGGAACTGAAAAAACATCAGAACGCCCAACAAAATCAACTTCTAAAAAGAATTTTACTATTAGACAAAGGGAAGAATGATCCTATGAATTATAAAGGCTATTTGATCGATTTAGACGGAACGATCTATCGTGGAACGGAGCCGATACCGGCAGGAAAGCGATTCGTCGAACAGTTACAGGAAAATGGGACGCCCTTTTTATTTGTAACCAACAATACGACAAAAACACCGGGTACAGTGGCACAACGTTTAGCCACTGAGTTTGATATCCATGTCTCACCAGAAACGATCTATACAGCATCTCTAGCGACAATTGATTTCATGAAATCAGACGCTAAAGGAAATAAAGTGTATGTGATCGGTGAAGCTGGATTGACAGATTTGATCTTAGAGGCAGGGTTTGTATGGGAAGAAGAACATCCTGATTATGTCGTAGTAGGCCTAGACAATCACTTGACTTACGAAAAAGTGGTGACCGCAACGTTAGCGATTCAAAAGGGAGCAACGTTCATCGGCACGAATCCTGATAAAAATATCCCTACAGAAAGAGGATTATTACCTGGAGCTGGCTCGGTTGTTTCTTTTGTAGAGACAGCGACACAAACCACACCGGTCTATATTGGTAAGCCAGAAGCAATCATTATGAATAAAGCAGTGGAACTTTTAGGATTGAACAAAGAAGAAGTCATCATGGTAGGAGACAATTATGAAACTGACATCCAAGCAGGGATTCGTAATGGGATCGACACACTGCTTGTGTTATCAGGCTTTACAAAAGAAGAAGACATACCAGATCTGCCAACACCAGCAACCTATGTCTTGCAATCGTTAGATGAATGGAGTTTCTAAAACAATGAAAAATAAACGATGGCAATGGGTGGAATATGCGGGGATGGTTAGTTTGTTCCTGACGTTGTTCACTTTAGCAATTGCAATAACGATCAACTTCCGCCCACTATATGTGTTTGATATCGGGCATCTAGGTATCTTAGATTACACTACTGTGGATCAGCCAACATTACTTCGAAATTATGATCAACTGATGAGGTATCTCAATAATCCTTTTGAGCAAGTGTTGGCACTTCCCGACTTTCCAATGTCAGCGAGTGGCTTACATCATTTTTATGAAGTCAAGTTATTATTCATGCTCAATTATACGGTGTTGTTACTTACATTGATCCCAAGTGGCTTGTTTCTTCGCCAGTTGAAAAGAAATCAGCGTTTGTGGCGGCTAATACGCCCATTCCAAATCGGCATGGTCCTACCATTTGTTTTTGGCTTTTTCATGTTGATTGGTTTTGATCGTTTTTTTATTCTTTTTCACGAAACATTTTTCAATAATGATGACTGGTTGTTTGATCCTCAGACTGATCCAATCATCAATGTCTTACCTGAGCAATACTTCATGCATTGTTTCATTCTGTTTTTTGTGCTTATCGAATTATTTTTCGCTTTGATGGTTCTTGTTGGCAAAAGAGAATTGAAAAAGGAGAACAATTAACCAATCACTTTCGTGTAGCGCGTTGATTGTTTTTTCGGATATAGCAAAAAATCATCCATAAAAATCCTTTTGCGATTTTTATGGATGATTTTTAATTTTTATTTGATTATTGTGTCAAACGGCTCCGTTTTTCCGGTTCTTGGTGGGCCAAGCGGCTTGCGGCAGAGGCAGCAATTGCTCCCACGATATCATCTAAAAATGTATGGACATTTTTGCCATCGTGACTATTTAACTTTTTCAAGATCCCAGGTTTTACTTTATCGATATAGCCATAATTGGTAAAACCAATCGTTCCATAAACATTGACGATCGACAAGGCTAAAATTTCATCTATTCCGTATAATCCTTCATCATCTTCAATGATATGTTGAAGAGGGCTCATCAATTGTTTTTGTTCTGCCAAGATATCTAATTGGATGCCAGTGATGATCGCGTTATGGACTTCACGCTTTGTCAAGACTGCATTAATACTTTCCGCACAATCCTCCAAGCTTAAATCTGAGATATAGTCTTTTTGTAAAAACATGACTAATTCAGCGATATCCTCGATTGTTACGCCACGTTCTTTTAGGAGATCTCGCGCTTTTTCTTCTAAGGTTTCTGTTTTTATGACCATTTTTGATTCCTCCGTCTCTTCTTTCTATCTATCATGGTAACGTAGTACGTACAAAAAGCAAGAATCATTTCTTTTATAAAAAAGCAGCTAAGTTATTTTGGTCCAAATGTTTTATCGTAAAGGCTTGTACTATGACCAGGCTGTGTACGTTCTTTTGGATTGATGAAATGCAATGCGTTATTGACAGCAGTCGGTGCTTCTCCAAATCCCGTGGCAATCAATTTCACTTTTCCTTCATAGCTACAAATGTCGCCAGCAGCATACACACCAGGAATTGAAGTTGACATATCAGAGTGTACGGTGATCGCATTTCTGGAACTTTCAAGTCCCCAAGAAGATAAATGCTCTAAATTAGAAGTGAACCCATAATTGACGATCAATGAGTCAACCATGAGATCAATCGTTTCATCTGTCTTAGCTTTTTTTAGACGAATGTCTGACAACTCTCCATTTGAACCAGATAAACGCTCAATCAAATAAGGTGTTAATACATTTACAGAGGATGGTTTCAACTGATTGACGCTATGTTCATGAGCCCTAAATGCCTCTCGACGATGAATCAAATAAACTTCGCTCGCAATAGGTTCAAGCATCAGTGCCCAGTCGATTGCTGAATCCCCACCGCCAGCAATGGCAACTTTCTTTCCTGCATATTTCATTAAGTCGTTCACGAAATAATCTAACCCATGGTTTTCGTATAGGTCAGCATGTTCTAAGTTCAGCTTTCTTGGTTGGAAAGAACCACTTCCTAGTGTCAGGATCACAGCTTTTGAATAATGGATACCTTTCGTAGTAGTGATCTCGATGATCTCGTCTTCTCTGGAAAGTGAGAGAACTTCTTCATTTAAATGAAATGTATGATTAAAAGTGGTCAATTGTTTCTTTAAATTATTAACAAGATCAACCGCTTTGATTGCTGGATAACCAGGGATATCATAAATATATTTTTCAGGGTATAAGGTAGTTAACTGTCCGCCAAGTTGAGGCAAACTATCAATAATATTGGTTTTCGCTTGGCGCATACCAGCATAAAAAGCTGCAAACATGCCAACCGGCCCTGCACCAATAATTGTAATATCGTAAATTTCCATTTGAAATTCCTCCCTTGGTGACACTATAACAGAATTTAATTGAGAATTCTTCTCAAATAGTTTAATTATGGAACGAACAGTTACTAAAATATAAGGAGTGATCTAACATATAGTTTATTTACTTTCAATATTAGCTAAAAAGAGTTATTTTATTAGTACGAAGTGTTTGAATCTAAGAGGTAGAATTTTATGATTAAAAGAATAACAAGCAATGCAAAAGAAGACGGAGTATTGACGCTGTCTTTTCTTTTAGCAATAGGGACCATGTTCGTCATCCCGCCAAACTTCAATTATTTTTCTTATATCGATTTTCACACATTGATTCTTCTTTTTTGTTTGATGTTGATTGTAGAAGGGATACGGCAACAACAGTTTTTCGATTATCTAGGCAATTATTTGATCACCCAGACAAAAAATACGAGAGGCATAATTTTGATTTTAGTGTTTCTCACGTTTCTCAGTAGTATGCTGATTACGAATGATGTGGCACTGATCATTTTTGTACCATTTGGTCTATTGATAGTAGAAAGGATCGGCATGCGAACCTTGATTCCTCTCGTCATAACTTTGATGACGATTGCGGGTAATCTAGGAAGTATGTTCACTCCGATCGGTAATCCACAAAATCTTTATTTATTCGCACAGTCACAATTACAACTGATCGAATTTTTACAGTTGATGCTTCCATATACACTAGCTGCTGCCATATTATTGGTGGTGTTGATCTATGGGAGAATCAAAAATAATACCATCGATTTGGCGAATGCAGATGAGATAATGTTAAAGCGAAAACAACTCATTTTTTATTTTGGTCTATTTTTAATATGTCTTCTAGCTGTAAGTGGCATCATCCCTCATTATGTTGTATTGGTCTTAGTGAGTGTCAATATACTAGGCAATGATCGCCGACTCTTTAAACAAATCGATTACTCCTTATTATTTACGTTTGTTTTTCTTTTTATATTTATCGGGAATATCAAACAAGTAGATGTTGTCCGAGCCTTTTTTGAAAAAAGTGTGGCGCATCATGAAGTCAGTGCAAGCATTTTTGCAAGTCAATTGATTAGTAATGTTCCTGCGGCGCTCCTACTATCAAGTTATACAGAAAATATCAAGGGTTTGATCATTGGGACGAACTTGGGAGGATTAGGGACATTGATTGCTTCAATGGCAAGTTTGATCTCTTACAAATTAGTCATCAAGCAATATCCCGAATGGAGAAAAAAGTATTTATTCGTCTTTGCATTCTACAACATCGTTTTTTTGATTTTCTTGTGGCTCATCTTTACCGTATATCAATAGAATATGTTATGATTACACAGGAAGACAGAATTTTTTAGGAGGAAGAAAAAATGGCATTTCCACAACTTGATCTTATGAATGAAAAGGGGCCTAAAGCTCTTATAAAAACGAATCGCGGAGATATTACAGTAAAACTATTTCCTGAGTTAGCACCTAAAACAGTCCAAAACTTTGTTGAATTAGCAAAAAAAGGATACTATGATGGTGTGATTTTTCATCGTGTGATCCCTGATTTCATGATTCAAGGAGGCGACCCAACCGGTACAGGTATGGGAGGCGAAAGCATTTACGGTGAAAGTTTTGAAGATGAGTTCAGCCGCGAATTGTTCAATCTACGTGGCGCACTATCAATGGCTAATTCTGGTCCAAATACAAATGGCAGCCAATTCTTTATCGTCAACAACACAAATGTGCCAGAAAACATGCTTAGTCAATTAGAAGGAGCAGGATTCCCTAACGAAATCATTGAAGCGTATAAAAATGGTGGAACACCATGGCTTGATTTCCGTCATACAGTGTTTGGCCATGTACTTGAAGGAATGGACACAGTCGATGATATCGCAAATGCGCAACGTGGCCCACAAGATCGTCCAGTACATGATGTAGTGATCGAAACGATTGAGATTTCTGAATAAAATAAAATTTTAAACATACCAAGCTCTTAAAAAACACCGAACAGCAAAAGCAGAAAATACTTTTGCTGTTCGATGCTTTTTTGGTTTGGACGGTAACAAAGTAGGAAAGAATAACATTTGTTGTGCAATGACTTCTTTCGTTTTCTAACTTAAAGCACGTTGGATACGTAAGAGTCCTTCTTTTAATACTGATCTTGGACAAGCGACATTCAAACGCATATGGCAATGACCGCTTGGTCCAAAACTGATTCCAGGATTCAAGACAACTCTGCCTTTTTCAATCAGCTTCTTTTCAAGTAGCCGGTCATCTTTCGTATAGGCAGAAAAATCAAGCCATATAAGGTACGTTCCTTCTGGCTTCATCACTTTGATATCAGGAAGATACTTAGTAAAGAAGGTAATGACTTCTCGGACATTTTCTTCCAGATAAACTAATAACTCATTTAACCATTCCTCACCAGTTTCGTAAGCAGCTTGAGTGCCTAAGAGTCCGAAAGTATTGATTCCTTGATGTTGATTTTTTTCTAATTGTTTCGTAAAGCGACTTTTTAAATCATGATCTTTGATGAAGACCATTGAATTTTTTATTGCAGCTAGATTAAATGTCTTAGTTGCTGAAGTGAATGTGATCAATAATCGAGAAAGGGCAGGATCAATTGTTTGCATCGAGGTGAATTCATATCCGGAAAAGACGATATCTTGATGGATCTCATCACTAAATAAGAAGACGTCGTATGTTAAGCATAGTTCACTCAACTGTTTGAGCTCTTCTTTGGTCCAAACACGACCACCTGGATTATGCGGGTTACATAGAATCATTGCTTTTATCTTGTTTGAGACAATTTTTTCTTCCATATCTTGAAAATCCATTTCAAAATGATTGGCTGTTTTATTTAAAGGACTGCGAATCAATTGACGCTCATTATTTTCAACAATTGCACCAAATGGCGGATAAACTGGATCATGAATCAACACTGCGTCACCTGGAGCTGTAAATGCTTGAATCGCCAATGAGAGACTAGCTAAGACTCCACTAGTGAAAAGAATGTGGTCTTTAGTTAGAGTCACATGATGGCGCTTTTCTTCCCAATCAATCACTGATCGGTAGAGACCGTCCGGTACGATCGAATAACCAAAAATGCCTTTTTTCAGATAGTTTTGAAAAGCTGTTGTTACTCCTTGAGGGGCAAGAAAATCCATATCCGCTACCCATAAAGGTAAAAGATCATTCCTATGATAAGTTTGTGAGATGGTATCCCATTTTACGCTATCTGTGTTTAGTCTTGAAACTATTTCATCAAATTGTTCCATCTATAAGACCTCCATATCTAGATGCAAGAACAGAACTTCTTTTTTTTTAATATTTACAGTATAATGATAAATGCGAAGAGAGGGAAGTATATGACTTATAGAATAGGCGAAATAATCAAAGGGAAAATCACTGGAATACAACCATATGGAGCGTTTGTTTCATTAGATGAAGAGACACAAGGGTTGATCCACGTATCAGAAGTGCAATCTGGTTATACGAAAAGTATTCATACATTATTGAAGGTAGGGCAACCGGTGACTGTACAAATCATTGATATTGATGAGTATTCGAACAAAATCAGTCTGTCGTTACGTACCTTAGAAAAGAAAGTACCATCGATCCCATACCGAAGAAAACGATACTTCACTAATAAAAATAAAAAAATCGGGTTTGCAACGATTGAAAAACAGTTACCTATATGGATCAAGGAAGCATTGATCCAATTAGATAAAAAAGAACCAAGGAAATAAAAGTGTATTTTTTCTGAAAATATGCTAAAATTCTCTTGTAAGCCATAAACAAGTTGATCGAGGTGGAAATTTTGGCAAACAAAAGAGTCGCTGGTACAATTATGTTGCATTTGGAGGATGGATCTAAAAAATTTTTAGTTCATTCAAGAGAGAATAAATTAGAGTTCGCATGCGCAGACCACTCAAATGATAAGACTGGTTTAGCAAACATACTTAGTTTCTTAAAAGAAATCGTTCATATTGATGTGAGTAAAATCAACTTGATGGAGTTGACGAATACCCATATCAATCAAGAAAATGTTCCACTTTTTGTTTTTGAAACGGAACAAAAAAATCAACAAGAACAGTTAGGCGAAGGTTATCATTGGGAAGATCCAGGACAAATGCGTACGGTACTAGGGATTTATGAAGTAGATGGTGTACCGATTTTTTAAATTGATTCCAGTACTTCTACCAAAGAGAAATGAATACCGTTCGCAGGTGTATCGTTGACTACTTGAGAATCGACGAATAAAATAGGAGATCATTTTTTGGAACCAAGCAGGACTTTCAGAGAAGTTTGAACATCTTTCAAACTTCTTTTTTTTGTCTATCTTACAAGAAAAGTAGAAGAGAATGTTCAGGATTCAATTGATTTTTTAACTTTTTTATAAAAAAAACACTTAAATACATGGATAATCCGAATGATCATAAAATGATTGGAAACCTTGTCTTTTTTTACTTAAAAATAAGTATTGACGCTAGGTGTGTAGCATGGTAAATTAGACAACGTTGATTCGAAAATAAGTTCTTTTGAAAATATTCAGAAAAACATTAAAAAAACTATTGACCGCTGGATAAAACCATGTTAATATAACGAAGTTGAATTGTTTCAGCGCTTTGTGAGACGCTTATATGTAAGGATTTAAAGCGAAATAAAGTGTTGACAAATAACATACGACGAGTTATGATGAGTGAGTTGCTGAAACAGCCTCGTGAAAAACGAGTTCAAAAAAATTTTGAAAAATAGTTGACAATCATCCGAGAGTTTGCTAAGATATAAAAGTTGCTACGGCAATCACAAATGATGAATTGAGACAGTTGTGTTTCAATTATCACGTAGACCTTTGAAAACTGAACAAAGTAAGACAAACCAAATGTGTAGGGCGTCTTGATTCAATTCAAGACAACAAACATTTTTAACAAGCAAGCAATATGCTAGCAAACAAATTGAGCTTAACAATCGCAAGATTGTTCTAACTTTTATTATGAGAGTTTGATCCTGGCTCAGGACGAACGCTGGCGGCGTGCCTAATACATGCAAGTCGAACGCTTCTTTTCCCACCGGAGCTTGCTCCACCGGGAAAAGAGGAGTGGCGAACGGGTGAGTAACACGTGGGTAACCTGCCCATCAGAAGGGGATAACACTTGGAAACAGGTGCTAATACCGTATAACAATCGAAACCGCATGGTTTCGTTTTGAAAGGCGCTTTACGGTGCCGCTGATGGATGGACCCGCGGTGCATTAGCTAGTTGGTGAGGTAACGGCTCACCAAGGCCACGATGCATAGCCGACCTGAGAGGGTGATCGGCCACATTGGGACTGAGACACGGCCCAAACTCCTACGGGAGGCAGCAGTAGGGAATCTTCGGCAATGGACGAAAGTCTGACCGAGCAACGCCGCGTGAGTGAAGAAGGTTTTCGGATCGTAAAACTCTGTTGTTAGAGAAGAACAAGGGTGAGAGTAACTGTTCACCCCTTGACGGTATCTAACCAGAAAGCCACGGCTAACTACGTGCCAGCAGCCGCGGTAATACGTAGGTGGCAAGCGTTGTCCGGATTTATTGGGCGTAAAGCGAGCGCAGGCGGTTTCTTAAGTCTGATGTGAAAGCCCCCGGCTCAACCGGGGAGGGTCATTGGAAACTGGGAGACTTGAGTGCAGAAGAGGAGAGTGGAATTCCATGTGTAGCGGTGAAATGCGTAGATATATGGAGGAACACCAGTGGCGAAGGCGGCTCTCTGGTCTGTAACTGACGCTGAGGCTCGAAAGCGTGGGGAGCAAACAGGATTAGATACCCTGGTAGTCCACGCCGTAAACGATGAGTGCTAAGTGTTGGAGGGTTTCCGCCCTTCAGTGCTGCAGCTAACGCATTAAGCACTCCGCCTGGGGAGTACGACCGCAAGGTTGAAACTCAAAGGAATTGACGGGGGCCCGCACAAGCGGTGGAGCATGTGGTTTAATTCGAAGCAACGCGAAGAACCTTACCAGGTCTTGACATCCTTTGACCACTCTAGAGATAGAGCTTCCCCTTCGGGGGCAAAGTGACAGGTGGTGCATGGTTGTCGTCAGCTCGTGTCGTGAGATGTTGGGTTAAGTCCCGCAACGAGCGCAACCCTTATTGTTAGTTGCCATCATTTAGTTGGGCACTCTAGCAAGACTGCCGGTGACAAACCGGAGGAAGGTGGGGATGACGTCAAATCATCATGCCCCTTATGACCTGGGCTACACACGTGCTACAATGGGAAGTACAACGAGTCGCGAAGTCGCGAGGCTAAGCTAATCTCTTAAAGCTTCTCTCAGTTCGGATTGTAGGCTGCAACTCGCCTACATGAAGCCGGAATCGCTAGTAATCGCGGATCAGCACGCCGCGGTGAATACGTTCCCGGGCCTTGTACACACCGCCCGTCACACCACGAGAGTTTGTAACACCCGAAGTCGGTGAGGTAACCTTTTTGGAGCCAGCCGCCTAAGGTGGGATAGATGATTGGGGTGAAGTCGTAACAAGGTAGCCGTATCGGAAGGTGCGGCTGGATCACCTCCTTTCTAAGGAATATTACGGAGACTACACACGTTTGTCGATACTTTGTTCAGTTTTGAGAGGTCTACTCTCAAAATTTTGTTCATTGAAAACTGGATATTGAAGTAAAAATGTAAGTAATACAAACCGAGAACACCGCGTTGAATGAGTTTTTTAATAAGTTCAATTGCTTATTTTTCTTGATTGGACTTCTATCGCTAGAAGAAAGATCAAAACCCAACCGTAAGGTTGATAAGGTTAAGTGAATAAGGGCGCACGGTGGATGCCTTGGCACTAGGAGCCGATGAAGGACGGGACTAACACCGATATGCTTTGGGGAGCTGTACGTAAGCTATGATCC
>NZ_CP025473.1:707500-2537500 GCF_003957375.1 Enterococcus mundtii
CGTCGTGAGACAGTTCGGTCCCTATCCGTCGCGGGCGTTGGAAATTTGAGAGGAGCTGTCCTTAGTACGAGAGGACCGGGATGGACTTACCGCTGGTGTACCAGTTGTTCTGCCAAGGGCATTGCTGGGTAGCTATGTAGGGAAGGGATAAACGCTGAAAGCATCTAAGTGTGAAGCCCACCTCAAGATGAGATTTCCCATTTCTTTAAGAAAGTAAGATCCCTGAGAGATGATCAGGTAGATAGGTCAGGAGTGGAAGTACAGTGATGTATGGAGCGGACTGATACTAATCGATCGAGGACTTAACCAAAATAAAATGAAAAACTCGGAGAGTTTCTTACTGATACTTCAAATCCAGTTTTGAGTGAACAAGATTTACTCAAAGATAGATAACACCAAGTGTGGTGGCGATGGCGAGAAGGATACACCTGTAACCATGCCGAACACAGAAGTTAAGCTTCTTAGCGCCGATTGTAGTGAGGGGTTGCCCCTTGTGAGAGTAGGACGCCGCCACGCTGGTATTATTATTCCGGCATAGCTCAGTTGGTAGTAGCGCATGACTGTTAATCATGATGTCGTAGGTTCGAGTCCTACTGCCGGAGTTCTTGAAACACAACAGATCCTGTTGTGTTTTTTTGTTGTTTTTGAAAGAAATGGTTCTTTGTTAATATGGAATACGGGATATGCCTCCTTTAGGGGCGTGGAAAAGCTAAGCAATCGATCAATCATCATTGCTTCAGTAAGAAATGGGTATTTAGGTGCTCGGAAACTTTTCCATTTTTTATATCCATAGTGGTTAATGTTTGTACGATTTTTTTAGCAGAAAGCGCCAGTTCTTTTTCAGTTTTTCTGCATGGCTTTACTGTCCTGCTTTACGCAGTTCATTCATTTCACGGATACGCAACTCATTGAAAGCTTGATTCACGTGTTTGCTAATATGAAACCGATCAATCACTACTTTCGCATTTGGCAGAACGCGTTTAGTGAGCTGGAAGTAGGCGGCGTTCCTGTCTGTGACTAAGAATTTTACTTCTTTTGGATTGGTGCAGCCTAAGAAATAGTTTGTTAATCGAGGTAATTTACGCATAGGTAAGATATCAATTAAGTTACCTGTTTCTCCATCCGCGCAAATAAAGATCATTTTATCTTTTATGGAAGTGTGGGAACGAAATTCATCAACCAATCAACCATCCATACTTTGGGGAGAATCCTCTTAGTGGGCTTTGGTAAATAGCTTTTAAACTCTTTCAATATACGAATAACGACAGTCAAAGATACCTGACAACTTTTCACATTAAAAGATAAAGAGACTTTTTCAGTCAGTAAAGAAGCAATTTTATATCTGACAGGATCCGCAATTGAATGTCTTGGGCGGACAAAATAGCTTTGAGCAGTCCAATGGGGACGACAGTTTTACAGGTATAGCGTTGCTTTTTTAAGCGTATAATCATTGGCATAGGATCGTATTGTTCAAAGCGGACAATGATTTCCTTCTTTCCATTTTTCAACACAATTGCTTTCCCATTTCCATCTACCACAGTAGAACCACAACTTCTACAGGCACGAGGATCAGGTGAGAGAATAGCATGAATGATCAATGTCTTTTCTTTATGAAAGATCTCGTAAGAGAACTCAGTAATCATCAAATTTTTATCTATTAATCTCAGCATTTTTTTGATAGAATCATTCATATAGCATATCGTCCTCTCAGTTGTTTATTTTGTGGTGATTTAATCATACTAGAGAACGATATGCTTTTTTAACATAAATTGTAGAGCCAAAGAAATCAATAAGCTCAAACATCCTGGAGAAATAAAAAAAGACAACGTTGAAGTAACGCTGTCTTACAAAAAGCCACTTGACGGGCTTGAACCGTCGACCTCTTCCTTACCATGGAAGCGCTCTACCAGCTGAGCTAAAGCGGCATTTTTACTACCTAAATAGGATAACTAATTTATGGTCATTTGTCAATAACTTTTCTCTTTGAACAGACAACATTTAAAAGAAATTGAGTTGTTTTTCACAAATATAAAATAACGATGGTTAATTAGTAATTATTTAAAAATTCGAAAAAAAGTATTGCGTTATATGATGAAAATTGATATTATATTTATGTAATTTGATTCCGGCATAGCTCAGTTGGTAGTAGCGCATGACTGTTAATCATGATGTCGTAGGTTCGAGTCCTACTGCCGGAGTAATACAAAAAGTCTAGGAGAGTTCTCTTAGACTTTTTTTGTTTTCCAACGGAAATACGCAAATTGAATCGCATGATTGTTCTGAATTTTCAGAATAGAACGTTGTAATTCAAAGGGTTAAAGAGTAAAATGGAGATATATTTTCAATCGGGAAGGATGATTAAATGAACGCGATTACACCAGATATGACAAAAAAATTTGCCGATCAATTTCAAACGAATAAAAAGCAGCAAGCCTTACAAAATGCTGTTGTAAAAAATGGGATCACAGCTTCAGCAGAAAATATTGCTTCACATACAAAAAACACACCGGTATTTTCTGTAGATCTAGCGACTGGGAAAGTCTCAAACCAAAAACAATCTGGCCGTTGCTGGATGTTTGCGGCGTTGAATACATTCCGTCACAAATTGTTGAATCAATTCCACTTGAAAGAATTTGAATTATCCCAAAATTATACTTTCTTTTGGGATAAATACGAGAAAGCAAACTATTTTTATGAAAATATTCTTGCAACTGGTAATGAAGCATTAGACAGTCGTAAAGTCGCTTTTTTACTAGCTGTTCCCCAACAAGATGGTGGACAATGGGATATGATCGTATCATTATTCCAAAAATATGGTGTCGTACCAAAATCAGTGATGCCAGAAAGCGCGAATAGCTCAAATTCTCGTGATTTGAATAACTATTTAAACAAATTATTGCGTAAAGACGCCGTTAAACTACGTCAATTAGTGGCAGAAGGAAAAACAAATGAAGAGATCCAAGTAGAAAAAGAAAAGATGTTAGCTGGGATCTATCAATTTCTAACAACTTCTTTAGGTACTCCACCAACTGAATTTGATTTTGAGTATCGAGACGAAGAAAAAAATTACCATATCGATCAACAATTGACTCCGCAAATGTTTTACGATAAATATATTGGTGTAAATTTGGATGATTATGTAAGTATCATCAATGCACCGACGGCAGACAAGCCTTACGATCGCTCTTATACGGTTGAAATGTTAGGGAATGTTGTGGGAGGAAAAGAAGTCAAATATCTTAATGTCGATATGACAACGTTCAAAAATTTAGCGATTGCTCAATTGGAACAAGGAGAATCTGTGTGGTTTGGGTGTGATGTTGGTCAATCTTCTACAAGAGATAGTGGCATCATGGCAACAGACGTTTATGAGATGGATGAATTATTTGATTTAGATTTTTCTATGACGAAAGCGGAGCGTTTGGATCATGGAGAAAGCTTGATGACTCACGCGATGGTCTTGACTGGTGTCGATTTAGTTGATGGAAAATCAACGAAATGGAAAGTCGAAAACAGCTGGGGAGAAAAAGTCGGAGATAAAGGGTTTTTTGTGATGAGTGACGAGTGGATGGATGAATATACGTATCAAATCGTTGTCCGCAAAGATTTATTGACGGAAGAACAGCTAGCCGCATTTAATGCTGAACCAATTTTATTAGCTCCTTGGGACCCAATGGGGGCATTAGCTTAATTTCAATATCAATCAAAACAGATACAGAGACTTGATAGTTTTCTGTATCTGTTTTTTGTTAATTTCTTGATTTCAGGATTTTATAAATACCTGTGTTATACTTTAAAATGATATAGGAGTTGTTGCGGGCGTGCTTGATCGATGAATCATCGATCTTGTGAAATAGCAAGGAGGAGTGAAAATGGATATCCAAGAAGTGTTAACAGAGATTCGTTTGAGTGGTAAGGTGATACCGATTACTGGGGGAGATGTGAATCAAAACTATCGAATTGAAGAACAGCAAAAATCCTATTTTCTAAAAATCCATCCTCATGTGACCAAACGTTTTTTTGAAGCAGAAGTGGATGGTCTGAAAGAGCTTGCACCACATGTACGAGTACCTGAAACTTATATGTTAGGCGAAACAAATGAAGGTGCCTATCTATTGATGGAATGGATTGAACCAGGGAAAGGTGATCCTCGAGAACTGGCAAAAGACTTAGTAAAAATCCATCGTTCAACTGCACCACAGTTTGGTTTTCGCAAGGACAATTATCTAGGGAGTTTACCACAGCTCAATACATTTGAAGAAGATTGGTGGACCTTCTTTTTCAAAAATCGCTTGGAGGCTCAAATCGACATAGCGGAGAAAAACAATCGATGGAATGAAACACGTGAAAAAGAGTATCAGCGGTTAAAAAAAGAACTACTAAATCGTGGCGATCATCGGAAGATTACGCCTAGCCTCTTGCATGGAGATTTATGGAGTGGTAATGTTTTCTATGACAGGCAAGGAAGACCAGTGTTTATCGATCCAGCAGTTTCTTATGGGAATCGCGAACAAGATATTGCGATGAGTCAGTTGTTCGGTGGCTTTCGTCCTGAATTCCTGGAAGCTTACCAAGAAAGCTGGCCATTGGAAGAGGGCTGGGAGAGTCGTTTACCACTCTATCAACTCTATTACTTGTTGGCGCATCTCAATATGTTTGGAGAGAGTTATGGGACACAGGTCGATCATATATTAATGAAGAAGTAATTGGAGGTTTTCTTTTGGCACAAAAATATACAAAAAAACATGAAGTATCTTATTATGAATGTGATATCAACAAAACAATGACTTTTCCGTCCATGCTGGGTGTGGTCATCAAGACTTCGGAAGAACAAAGTGATCATTTAGGCCGAGGAACAGACTTTGTCAGTAGCTTTGGCTTGACTTGGGTAATCACGAACTATTCGATGAACATCAATCGTTTGCCTCATGTCGGTGAAAAAATCGATGTTACCACACAAGCGATGCAGTATAATAAATTCTTTTGTTATCGTAATTTTTGGATTCATGATGAGGAAGGAAATGAATTAGTTGAAATCGAATCAGTATTTGTTTTGATGGATCTAGTGAACCGTAAGATGAGTAGTGTGAATGAAGAAATCATTGCACCTTTTGAAAGTGAAAAAATCAAGAAAATCAAACGACAAGAAAAAATCGAGCCAATCGAATCGGGCTTGATGTTGCCATATCGTGTGCGATTTTATGATATTGACAGCAATCAACATGTGAACAATGCGATGTACTTCAACTGGATCATTGATGTTTTAGGTTACGATTTTTTGACAACACATACACCTAAACATGTGTTGATCCGTTTTGATAAAGAAGTTGAATATGGCAATGAGATCGAGAGTCATTATGAACAAACGGTATCTGGAACAGAGGTAAAAACGAGACATGAGATCAGAATGCAAGAGCAACTTTATTGTGCAGCAAATATCTTATGGGAGAAAAATGAAGAAACAAAATAAATCGAGTGAGATAAGATTGTAAGGTATTTACTTCGATAAATAAGCGCGAAAAACCGAAAATTGTTCTTCCAATTTTTGGTTTTTCGCGCTTATTTCTGAAGGAGTTTCATTTGGAACTCCGTTTAACAATGATGTGTTTGTAGCTTCTATTGAGTTTTCAATATGATGAGACGTACAAGCTCTGTATTACTCAATTTGATTTCTATTGTGTCATAAATTTGATCAACTGTTCTTCTGACAAGCCACCGTTAATGGCAATCAAAAGTTTTATTCTAGCTTTTTGGCTATTGATACTATTACAAAAAATAACGCCCATACTTGCGAGTTCTTTTCCGCCACCCTCGTAATCATAGACGGGTTCAGCGATTCCGTTGAAACAACGAGAAACCAAGACTACTGGTATTTTTTGGATCAAGAGTTTCTTTAATGCTGTTAATGCCTGCGGAGGCAGGTTCCCAGCGCCTAAAGCTTCAATGACCAGACCGTCGACTTTCGAATGGGCAAGTGCTTCTAATAAATCACCTTGCATACCCGCATAGGCTTTGACGATTGGGATCGTTCCTTTGACTGATGCGATATCTAGTCTTTGCGCTTCAAGTAATTCTTGCATAAACAATATACGATTTTTAGTGATCAAACCGATTGGTCCTAACGTAGGAGTACGAAAAGTAGCAACATTAGTCGTGTGGGTTTTAGTGACATAGCGTGCTGAGTGGATCTCATCGTTCATCACCACCAAAACACCTTTGTCTTTTGCTTCATCACAACTTGCTACCCGGATCGCACTTTCAAAATTATATAGACCATCGCTACCTAACTCATTACTTGAACGCATCGCTCCTGTTAAGACGATCGGTAATTTATCACCAATCGTTGAGTCTAGAAAAAATGCTGTTTCTTCCAACGTATCTGTCCCATGGGTGATCACGACACCTTGGATGTCAGAAAGAACGGCTTGATTGATTCTTTCTTTAAGTTGTAACATATGTTTAGGCATGATGTGCGGGGAAGGAAGATTAAAGATATCTTCCATGATCAAATCAACATTTTCTGGAATCGTTACTTCTGCATCTAATAGTGGGTTAGCCACATCTGGACTTACGCCACCTGTTAAAGAATTTTCTTTCATGGCAATCGTGCCGCCTGTGTGTAAGATAAGAATTTTTTTCATTTTCAGAACTTCCTCACGAATAATTTTGCATAGGGTTTCTAGCTTATTGTATACTATATAAAAGAGTTTTGCTATGAATGAATCAAACGGAACAACTTGGGAACAAAGATAAAATGAATTTAAACGAATGGAAGTGATTCGTCGTGATCAAAATTGGCTTGACATCATTTAAAGAACATGACAAATTAACAGGAAAAAAAAATAATACTCTTTACGATTATGCGAGTGTCCTTTCATTCGTCGAATTAGATACCGCCTATTATGGTATCCCAAGAAAGTCCTCTGTGGAGAAGTGGGTGAGTGAAGTACCAGCATCTTTTCGCTTCGTGATGAAAGCTTACCAAGGAATCAGTGGTCAAGGCAACTGGCAGAAGTATTATCAATCCGAAGAAGAGATGATTGAACGCTTTTTAGATGTGATGGCACCGATGAGCGAGTCAGGAAAACTCTTTTGTTTTTTAGTTCAATTCCCTGCTTCATTTAAATGCACCAAAGAAAATGTTGCCTATTTAAGAAAACTAAGAAAATGGTTCAATGGCTATCCGGTAGCTATTGAGTTACGTGACTATTCTTGGTACAGCGACCAATTTCTGTCACGCACGAGACAGTTTATGACTCGTGCGATGTTTTCCTTAGCAATCATTGATGAGCCACAATTACTGAATACGACGATTCCTTTCGATCCTTATGTGACAAATACGGATTTTACCCTTTTCCGTTTTCATGGAAGAAATGGGCAAGGTTGGCAAGCAAATGATCAGGATTGGCGAAAAAAAAGAACGTTGTATCGCTATTCTGAAGAAGAATTACAGGAATTAGCAGCAGCCATCAAAAAAGTAGACGGTGTAACAAAACATGTTGGGGTGATCTTCAATAATAACTCTGGTGGAGATGCGGCTGAAAATGCTTTGGCATTACAAAAAATCTTAGGAATCGAACCAGATGAGCTTAACCCAAAACAAATCGATTTGTTTTGAAGATCTGGCTTTTGTAACCACTCTATATAAAAAGTAGCAAGCACGCCTTACCAATAAGAAATGAAACTGTTCAACTAGGAATTTTTACTAAATAATAATCGGAAGAGGTGATGGAACGACATGATCAAAGCAGTTTTTTTTGATATCGATGGCACATTAGTCAACAACCAGGCAAAAGCGTTGGCTTCAACTAAATATGCGATTGATCAACTACAAAAAAAAGGCATATTATGCGGTGTTGCCACTGGGCGCAGCCCTGTAAGAATGAAAGAAGTGATCGATGAACTTGAACTAGACATGTTCGTCGTCTACAATGGTCAATTAGTCTTTGACCGTAATCAAACGATCGTCGACCATCCTTTTGATAAAACAGTATTAGCGGATATCGTTCACTTTTCGGATGCCCATCACCGACAAATCATTTTTGGTGGGCGAGATCAACTAGATGGTTCAACGACAATGATGCTAGGACAATCGATCATCATCAAAAAAATCGTCAATCACTTACCCAAAAAATTCCCTGTACGTCTGTTAAAAAAAATCTTGCAAGTGTTCAGTCCTCATCGACAACGAAAACGATATGAAACATTAGCGATCTTGAACGAGCCAATTTATCAATGTATTTTATTGAGCCAAACATCTGAGCAAGAAAAGCTTGACCAACGATTCCCAGAGTGTTCGTTCCAACGTTCCAATCCTTATACGGTCGATATTATTCCTAAAGGGGGGTCAAAATTGTTAGGAATCCAACAATTTGCGACAAATAAAGGAATTGCATTGTCCGAAATCATGGCGTTTGGCGATCATTACAATGATGTTGAAATGCTAAAAGGAGTTGGAATTGGTGTTGCAATGGGCAATGCGCCAACTGGTGTGAAGCAGCAAGCTGATTTTGTCACGGCTTCGAATGAAGAGGATGGTATTTATAAAGGTTTGAAGCATTTTGGGATAGTTGATTGAATGTGTGTCAGTTAGGAGGACTAGAATCATTATGGAGCCAGAAACACCTTATCAAAAAGTAGAACGATTCCATCGGACGTTCGATCCAAGAATACCAGAGCAACCCACTGCATTTACAAAAAAACATGCCGATGACCGAGCAGGATTCAAAATCGAAGAGTTAGTAGAATTTGTGGCAGCAGCAAGTGACGGTGATGCGAAAAAATTGCATGATTCCGTCCAATACTTGCATGATGCACTTGATCAAGCAGAAAAAAAGATTCTCAAAAAACAGGCATGGGGAGAGGAAAGTCTCGTCGAGCAAGTAGATGCACTGACCGATTTGCTTTATTTTACGTATGGCTCTTTTTCTTTGCTGGGCGTTGATCCTACGAGGATTTTTGATATTGTCCATCAAGCGAATATGGGAAAACTGTTTCCAGATGGAAAACCTCACTACGATCCTGTTACAAACAAAGTATTGAAGCCAGACAATTGGCAAAAGGATTATGCCCCTGAAGAAAGGATCGCAAAGGAAATCAAGGAACAAATGAAGAAGGCAGAGCGAGTAAAATTTGCCGAAGAAAATTCTTCAACGAGTCTTTGATAAGGTCTTCTCATTTTAGTTGGTAGAAAGAGAGCAAAAAAGATTTTTTATGTAGGTAGTGTATGACTGAACATAGTATGTTATAATATAAAATAGATGTCTTTTTGCACGAAAGACGTATTTACAATGTTATGCAAATCAGATTCGTCTGATCATAAACAAATAGAGACAGTAGATGCATATTGAAAACGGAGGAACCTTAAATGGGAAATAATGTTATCATCGGGATCGTCATTGCAATCATTATAGTCGCCATTCTGGCTTTTTTGGTTAGTTACGTAATGAAGAAAAAAAACCAAGATCGATTGGACGTCTTAGAAAAACGCAAGGAAGAATTATTCGACTTGCCTGTGATTGAAGAAGTTGACGATGTCAAAAAAATGCATCTAGTGGGGCAAAGCCAAAATACCTTTCGTGAATGGAGTCAAAAATGGAATGACATCTCTACCTCATCATTTGCCGAGTTAGAAAGTCAGATCTTTGAAGTTGAAAATCTCAACGAGAGCTTTAGATTCTTAAAAGGGAAAAAAGCAGTGGAAGAAGCCGAAGCAACCATGAACCAAATGGAAAAAGAAGTGGCGGAGATTCGTGACGGCTTAAAAGAATTGCGTGAAACAGAAGAACGTAATTCCTTAGCTGTTCAACAAGCTTTAGACGTTTATGAGGAGCTAAAAGCAACGATCCGAGAAGAAGAACAGCAATACGGTCCAGCTTTACCTGAGTTACAAAAGCAAGTGAAAACGATTGAAAATGAGTTTACACAATTTGTTACGTTAAATACTTCAGGTGATCCAGTTGAAGCCCGTGAAGTGCTGGATAAAGCGGAAAAACACACGTATGAAGTGGATGCGTTAATGAAAAAAATCCCGCCATTATTTGAAGATTTGAATACGACTTTCCCGGCGCAAGTGGAAGAGATCCAAGAGACCTATGACCGCTTAATCAAAGAGGAGTATGTTTTTCCAGAAGAAAACCTGTCTGGCGATATCGAAACGATCAATCGTCGAATCGAACGTTCGTTGATCAATATTGAGAAAACGGAAGTTGAAACTGTTGAATTTGAAAATCGTGAAACGGCTAATCTGATCGATGCATTATACGATATTTTAGAACGTGAGATGGAAGCACAAGTATTTGTGACTAAAAATCAAGTAACGATCGAACAATATATCAAACATGCGACGAAAAACAATCGTCAATTGTTGATCGAATTAGATCATACCGCTCAAAGTTATACATTGAACCATAACGAAATCGGGCGTGTACGTGGTTTCCAAACAGAAGTGGAAGAAATCGAACGTCAAAACGAACAAATCAAACCACAGTTACAACAACATGAAGTGCCTTACTCAGAAGTAAGAACGTTCTATAAGAAAGTCTTCAAAGTATTAGAAGATATTGAAAACCAACAGGTTGAAATCAGCGATTCTTTACACGAACTAAGAAAAGGTGAAAAAGAAGCGCAAGAAAAAATCGATACATTCGAATTTAAATTGCGCAGTCTTAAACGGTTTATTGAAAAACAACGATTACCAGGTTTGCCAAATGATTATCTAGAGTTTTTCTTTGTGGCAACAGAACGTATCGAAGAATTGAGTACTGTGTTGAATAAAATCAGAGTCAACATGGATGAGGTCGAACGTCTGGTAGCATTATGTGAAGAAGATCTAGAGTTACTTGATAAGAAAACCCACGACCTAGTGGATGCAGCAGCATTAACCGAGCAAATGTTGCAATATGCGAACCGTTATCGTCACACACATGAAGAAGTGAAAGAAGCCATTGAAAAGAGTTATTACTTATTCAATAAAGAATATCACTATCAAGAGGCTTTGGATGAGATCGGCACAGCATTAGAGCGCACAGAACCAGGTGCATTCAAACGAATCGAAGATTTTTACTTCAATCATCCTGATTTAGTATAATCCTGCGATCAAAAAAGACAACACAGGCAAGTGCCAAGTGTTGTCTTTTTTTGGAAGTCATTGATGAGTAACTGTTGGGCAGGGAATATATTGATTCGATCGATTTTTTTATAGAGTCCAACTCGGAGAAAACGCCACTTGAAAGCACAAGGGACAACCGTTATAATAGGTAAGAATTTCAAAAAAAGAAGGTTTAAATATGATATATTTCGATAATAGTGCGACAACACCGATCTATCCGCAAAGTTTGGATGCGTATGTCAAAACAAGTCAACGGATCATCGGGAATCCATCAAGTCTACACGATTTAGGCAATCAGGCGAACCGTCTGCTACAACAAGCGAGAAAACAAATCGCTAAACTGATTGCTGTGTCTCCAGAAGAAGTGTATTTCACGTCAGGTGGAACAGAAGGAAATAACTGGGTGCTTAAAGGAACGATGCTTGAAAAACTAGGTTACGGTAACCACATGATCATATCAGGCGTTGAACATCCTGCTGTCAGTGAAACAGCTGAGCAGTTAAAAAAACTAGGTATCGAAGTGAGTATTGCTCCTGTCGATAAAAGAGGGATCGTCCGCGTAGCTGAGTTGAAAAAATTAGTGCGTAAAGAAACGATTTTGGTTTCCGTTATGGCAGTAAATAATGAAGTAGGTGCGATTCAACCAATCAAAGAAATCAGTAGTTTTTTAAATGATTTTCCTAAAATCCATTTCCATGTGGATGCGGTACAAGCGATTGGTAAAGTTCCTTTAGAGGAATGGTTGACTGAACGTGTGGATTTTGCCACTTTTTCTGCCCATAAATTTCACGGGCCACGTGGTGTTGGTTTTGTTTATTGGAAAAAAGGCCGACGGTTAGCACCGCTGTTCACTGGAGGCGGACAAGAGAAAAATCAACGGAGTGGAACAGAGAATGTGCCGGGGATCGTCGCGATGGCAAAAGCTCTGCGTTTAGCTCTAGATATCAAAGCACAAAAACCAAACCAAACTGCCTATCTTAAACAAGCATTGATTGAAGCTTTACATACGTATGATAAAGTAACGATTTTTTCTGAAGGTGAAGATTACGCACCACATATTTTGTGTTTTTCATTAAAAGGTATTCGTGGTGAGGTATTGGTCCATGCATTAGAAGAAAAACAAATATTTGTCTCTACGACAAGCGCTTGTTCTTCTAGAAAGCACCTAGCAAGTAGTACGCTGCATGCGATGCAAGTGCCCAATGATTTAGCTACTTCAGCGATTCGTGTCAGCTTAGATGAAAGCAATACGATGGCAGAAGTCGAACAATTCATGATCATCTTTAAACAGTTGTACAAGAAATTTTCAGTCATCAATTAAGAAACAGAGGAGTGTTGTTGTGAAGTACAGTGAAATCATGGTTCGCTATGGTGAACTTTCAACAAAAGGAAAAAATCGTCGAAGTTTTATTATGCAGTTAGCACAAAATGTCAGACAGGCATTGAGCAATTTTCCTGAAATCAAGATCCACGCAGAGCGTGATCGGATGCATCTTTTGTTGAATGGTGTAGACGGAGACTTAGTTATCCCTAAATTAGCGAAGATATTTGGGATCCAAAACTTTTCACCTAGCGTGCGAGTAGAAAAAGAAGTACAAAGTTTAAAACAAGCGGTTCAGGAAATCATGCAAGAAATCTATACAGGAAAAGAAACATTCAAGATCATTGCAAAACGTAGTGATCATAGCTTTGAATTGGACAGCAATGAACTAAACCAAGCATTAGGAAATGCAGTCATCGATGTTTTTCCGGATATCCAAGTACAAATGAGAAAGCCAGATATTGCGTTGCGTGTGGAAATCCGCCGAGATGGTGCTTATCTTTCCTATGAAACGATCAAAGGAGCTGGCGGTCTGCCTGTCGGTACAAGTGGAAAAGGTATGTTGATGCTTTCTGGAGGGATCGATTCTCCAGTTGCCGGTTATTATGCCATGAAACGTGGGGTAGAAATTGAAGCTGTCCACTTTGCTAGTCCACCTTACACGAGTGAACAAGCCTTGCAAAAAGCGAAAGACTTAACAGTGAAGCTGACACCCTATGTTGGTAAAATCGAATTTATCGAAGTACCGTTTACAGAAGTGCAAGAAGAGATCAAACGAGTGGTGCCCCAAGGCTACTGGATGACGATCACACGTCGGATGATGCTTTGTTTAACAGATGAGATCCGCCGTATTCGTCATGGACTAGTAATTTTAAATGGTGAATCATTAGGGCAGGTGGCTTCCCAAACACTCCAAAGTATGGTGGCAATCAATGAGGTCACGAATACGCCGATCATTCGTCCTGTAGCGACGATGGATAAATTAGAGATTATCGAAGTGGCTGAACAAATCAATACGTTTGATTTGTCCATTCAACCATTTGAAGATTGCTGCACGATTTTTGCACCGCCACAGCCCAAAACTCGTCCACGACTAGAAAAAGTACATCAATACGAAGAACGTTTGGATATCGATGGGATGATCGAACGTGCATTGGCAGGATTAAAGATCGAAACGATCCACACAGAAACAGCAAAAGAACAAGTAAAAGAATTTTCTGATTTACTTTAAAAGAAGGAACTTGTACTTCTTGTACGAGTCGATCATTTGTAATAAAAGATCCAGTCTCAAGAAGTAGACAAGTGAAAGAGGACGAGACAATTGTTGAGCCTCGAGAAATCAGGCGCCATCCACGAAAATTGTATGTCAAATTTTGTGGATGGTGCCTGATTTTTCTTGTTTTTCACGGAGTTAAGCTTCCTCCTATTGCGAGGTTCTTTGTTCCATGCTAAACTAAAATTATGTGAAATGATTAACAAGGAGAAACGATATGCGAGAAAAATCAGAAACGTTACCCAAAGCAACAGCGAAACGGTTGCCTTTATATTTGCGCTATTTAAATATGTTGAATGATTCTGGTGTTCAAAGAATCAAATCAAATGAATTTAGTGAGATCACACAAGTACCTTCTGCCACGATTCGTAGAGATTTTTCTCATTTAGGAGAATTAGGACGAAGCGGCTATGGGTACGATGTTCCGTATTTGATTGAAGTATTTGATCGAATTTTGAACACAGAGGAAGAAAAAAGAATCGCTTTAGTTGGTTTTGGGAATTTAGGAAAAGCATTGAAACACAACAATTTTAGAAGAAATGCAAATTTGAATATTGTTTGTGTATTTGACAATGATCCAGCCATCGTCGGAAAAGAAATCGAAGGTGTGATGGTTTATCCTATGGATCGCTTTAGTGAAATCGTTGAAAAAGAAGGAATCAAAGTGGCGATATCAACTGTGCCAAGTAAGTATTCACAAGCAGCCATCGACGAAATCGTCAAAGGAGGCATTACTGCGATCTTGAACTTTGCGCCAGATCGGGTCAATGTTCCGCCACATGTTCATATGCAATACATCGATCTGACAACTGAGCTACAGACATTGATCTATTTTGATGAAAATTATTCGCAAGTCTTTCCTTCCAAGTAAAAACTAAGTGGGAAGATCATACCCAAGTGGAGTCTTTATATGAATCGAACAGCGATTCATTAAGAGCTTTTATTGACTTTGGCTACTAACCATTGTAAAATGAGTCAAGATGTTGATCAAGAGGAGTAACTAGTCCGACGTTTAGAGAGAGAGAACGAATGGTGGAACGTTCTTAACGAAAGCTAGTGAAGGTAGCTTGGGAGTTTTTGTCTTGAATCGAGTAGAGATGAACGAGTAGTGATCGTTAACTCACTTTGAGAGGTAATAGGCAACTATTACAAATTAGGTGGTACCGCGTAATTTATACGTCCTAAATACGAAAGTATTTAGGACGTTTTCTTTATTTCAAAGGAGGAAGACAGTATGACGGAAGAAAAGAATTTATCGACAAAGTATAATCCGCAAGAAGTTGAAGCGGGGCGTTATCAAAACTGGTTAGACGAAGATTTGTTCAAACCTAGTGGCGACAAAAAAGCAAAACCTTATTCAATCGTTATCCCACCTCCCAATGTGACTGGTAAACTCCATTTAGGTCATGCTTGGGATACAACATTGCAAGATATGTTGATTCGTCAAAAAAGAATGCAAGGCTATGATACGTTATGGTTACCAGGGATGGATCATGCAGGGATCGCAACACAAGCAAAAGTAGAAGAAAAATTACGTGAGCAAGGTGTTTCTCGTTATGATCTAGGTCGCGAAAAATTTATTGATCAAGTATGGGAATGGAAAGAAGAATATGCCGGTCATATCCGTGAACAATGGGCAAAAATGGGTTTATCTTTGGATTATAGCCGTGAACGCTTCACTTTAGACGATGGCTTGTCCGAAGCTGTTCGTAAAGTATTTGTCAGCCTATACGAAAAAGAGTTGATCTATCGTGGCGAATACATCATCAATTGGGACCCACAAGCACGCACAGCTCTTTCTGATATCGAAGTGATCCACAAAGAGATCGAAGGTGCCTTTTATCATATGAGCTATGAATTGGCTGATGGTTCAGGTGTGGTGGAAATTGCAACGACTCGTCCAGAAACGATGCTTGGTGATACGGCGATCGCTGTTCATCCAGAAGATGAGCGTTACCAATCATTGATTGGTAAAAAAGTCATTTTACCACTAGTGAATAAAGAAATCCCGATCATAGCAGATGAATATGTCGACATGGAATTTGGAACAGGGGTTGTAAAAATCACGCCCGCACATGACCCAAATGACTTTGAAGTCGGTAACCGCCATGACCTACCACGAGTGAATGTCATGAATGAAGATGGCACGATGAATGAATTAGCAGGTAGATATCAAGGGATGGACCGATTTGCAGCACGTAAAGCGATTGTTGCGGATCTAAAAGAACTTGGTCGTATGATCAAGATCGAAACGATGATCCACAATGTAGGACATTCTGAGCGTACAGGGGTAGTCGTTGAACCTCGTTTATCAACACAATGGTTTGTAAAAATGGCACCTTTAGCTGAAAAGGCGATCCAAAATCAAGAAACTGATGATGCAGTTGACTTTTTCCCACCACGCTTCAACCAAACCTTCTTACGCTGGATGGAAAATGTTCATGACTGGGTAATCTCACGTCAATTATGGTGGGGACATCAGATCCCTGCTTGGTATCATAAGGAAACTGGTGAAATGTACGTGGGCATGGAAGCACCAGCAGACAGTGAAAACTGGTTACAAGATCCCGATGTGCTGGATACTTGGTTCAGTTCAGCGTTATGGCCTTTTTCAACAATGGGCTGGCCTGACGAAGACAATGAAGATTACCAACGTTACTTCCCAACAAGTACATTAGTAACGGGCTATGATATCATCTTTTTCTGGGTAAGCCGAATGATTTTCCAAAGCTTGGAATTTACAGAACGTCGTCCATTTGAGAATGTACTGATCCATGGATTGATTCGTGATGAACAAGGACACAAGATGAGTAAATCTCTTGGAAATGGGATCGACCCAATGGAAGTCATTGAAAAATACGGTGCTGATGCGTTACGCTGGTTCTTATCTAATGGTTCAGCACCGGGACAAGACGTACGTTTTAGTTACGAAAAAATGGATGCTTCTTGGAACTTCATCAATAAAATCTGGAATGCTTCTCGTTTCGTTATCATGAATGTTGAAGGGATGACTGTAGAAGATATTGATCTTTCGGGTGAGAAAACTGTAGCCGATCGTTGGATTTTGACACGTTTGAATGAAACAATCGCTAAAGTGACTGACTTGTTTGAACAATTTGAATTTGGTGAGGCTGGTCGCCAATTGTATAACTTTATCTGGGATGATTTCTGTGACTGGTACATTGAGATGAGTAAAGAAACACTTTACGGTGAGGACGAAGTAGCGAAACAAACGAACCGTAGTATTCTTGTCCATACGTTGGATCAGATCTTACGCTTATTACATCCGATCATGCCATTTGTTACAGAAGAAATCTGGCAACATATCCCTCATAAAGGTACTTCTTTAGTAGTGGCTGACTATCCAGTCGTGCAACCCGAATACGATGATGAAGCAGCATCAAAAGGGATGGAAGTACTGAAAGAATTGATTCGTTCTGTACGTAATATCCGTTCTGAAGTGAATACACCATTATCAAAACCAATCACGTTATTGATCAAAACAAATGATCCGAAGATCGATCAATTCTTAAATGAAAATACTAGCTATATCGAGCGCTTCTGTAATCCAGAAGAGTTGACGATCTCAAGTGACGTAACTGCACCAGATCTAGCAATGTCAGCGGTCTTGACTGGCGCGGAAATCTTCTTACCTTTAGCAGGGCTGATCAACATTGAAGAAGAAATCCAGCGTCTAGAAAAAGAACTAGCAAAATGGACAGGCGAAGTGAAACGTGTACAAGGAAAACTAAGTAATGAGCGTTTTGTATCGAATGCACCGGATGAGGTAGTTGCAGCAGAGCGTGCAAAAGAAAAAGATTATTTAGAAAAACAAGCAGCTGTCAATGAACGTATTGCGCAATTAAAATCAATCAAGTAAGACGAAAGAGAGAGGTGACGGATGTTGCCTCTCTTTTTTAAGTCAAAAGAGCTCTTCTGGATTTCATTGTTTCTTACGTAAGCTTTTTTGTTATAATGAAGAGGAATGGGGGGATATTAACGTGAAAATCGAAGAAGCAATCAATTGGATCCATAGCCGATTACCATTTGGCTCACGTCCTGGATTAGACAGAGTAGAGGCCTTATTAGAGGTAGTCGGACACCCAGAAGAAAAAGTCAAAACGATCCATATTGCAGGGACGAATGGCAAAGGTTCAACAGTGACTTATTTAAGATATTTATTAGAAGAAGCCGGCTTGACAGTCGGAACATTTACATCCCCATATATCGAATCTTTCAATGAGCGCATTTCGATCAATGGACAAGGTATTCCTGATGAATCATTGATTCGACTAGTAAAGAAATATCAACCGCTAGTTGAGCAGATGGATCAATTTGAAGCAGTAGCTGGCATTACCGAATTTGAAACGTTGACTGCTATGGCATTTGATTATTTCTTGGAAGAACAAGTGGACGTCGCGATCATTGAAGTGGGATTGGGTGGTTTACTCGATTCAACAAACGTAGCGAAACCTTTGTTGACGGGTATCACAACGATTGGTATGGATCATACAGATATTTTGGGCGGCACGATCGAAGAAATCGCTGCTCAAAAAGCAGGGATTATCAAGCAAAATGTGCCGCTGGTCACTGGAAATATCGTACCTGAAGCCTTGACAGTGATCGAAAAACAAGCAAAATTAAAAAATGCTACACAACACGCATGGGGAGAGGCTTACACAGTCAGTTACAAACATCCGGCAGAAGAGTGGGGCGAAATTTTTTCATTCCAAAATGAGTTTGGTAAAATCCCTAAGTTGACTATCCATATGATTGGGAGACATCAAGTTGAAAATGCTGGTATGGCGATTGAAATGTATCAAATCTATTGTGGACGGATGAATCTTCCATTCCGCGAAAAAGACGTGACCAATGGCTTGAAAAAGGCGCAATGGCCAGGACGTATGGAACGATTAAGTGAAGAACCCTTAGTGATTTTAGATGGGGCGCATAATACCCATGCGATGGCACGTTTAGTCCAAAATCTTAAACAAGAATTCAAAGGCTATCATATCCATCTTTTGTTCTCTGCTTTACGAACAAAAGAGGTTGATAAAATGTTACACCAATTACAAGAAGTACCAGACGCGACAATTTACGTCACTACTTTTGATTATCCTAAAGCCATTGAGCTGTCGGATATCCAAGCAACGACTGATGAGAAAGTTACGATTGTTTCAATGTGGCAATTTGGACTTGCAGAGATCTTGGAGAAGATGACGGCTGAGGATATTCTTGTAGTGACAGGTTCACTCTATTTTATTTCGGAAGTGCGACGTTTGCTTGTACAGTTGGGAGGAAAAAATGAAAGTTAATGCAGTGATTTTTGATATGGATGGCTTATTATTTGATACAGAGATCGTTTATTATGAGGCATCCCAAACAGTAGCCGATCGGATGGGGTTTCCCTATGACAAAGATCTTTACTTACGATTTTTAGGCGTTTCTGATGAAGAAGTTTGGGCGAACTACCATACTATTTTTGCAAGCTTTGGTCGAGAAACTGTCCAAAAATTTATCGACGATTCCTATCAAGAAACGCTTGATCGTTTTGCTTTAGGTCAAGTTGAATTAAAACCAGGTGTTTTAGAATTCTTGAAATTTTTGGAAGAAAAAGATATCCCAAAAGTAGTCGCATCAAGTAATCAGCGACATGTCATTGAACTGTTACTAGAAAAAAATAATCTACGTCATCGTTTTGATACGATCGTCTCAGCTGAAAATGTCAAACGTGCAAAACCAGATCCAGAAATCTTTTTACATGCCCATGCGTTTTTAGGTACTGAAAAAGCGGAGACATTGATATTAGAAGATTCACAAAATGGGGTACTAGCAGCGTATGGTGCAGGAATCCCAGTAATCATGGTGCCAGATTTATTAGCACCTTCTGATGAATTAGCCGCTAAGACAACGGCGATTGTTTCTTCACTTCATGAAGTTCCGGCATTGATCAAATAAAAATAAAATTAATATCCTCCTTTTCCGTATCTTATTTTGAGCGCACGGGAAAGGAGGTTTTTTATGGAAAAAAATTTGCTTCAAACAGTACCCGCCACGTCTCTACCAAGGGAGAGGATGGAGACTTATGGAGAGGATGCGTTATCAGATCAAGAGCTTTTAGCCATTTTGCTTCGGACTGGTCAACATCCGTATAACGTATTAGAAGTTGCGGGTACGTTATTGAAGAAATTTGGTGGTTTAGCGCTCTTGAGACAAGCAACACTAGCAGAATTAGAAGCGGTTCGTGGGATTGGTCGGGTCAAAGCCTTAGAGATCAAAGCATTGATTGAGCTGGGTCGACGGATACAAGTCGATCAGTTGCGTCAAACAACGACTGTCCATGCGAGTTATGAATTGGCAAAAGAATTGATCCTAGAACTAAAAGATCAAAAACAAGAACATTTAGTTTGTATCTATCTTGATACAAAAAATCAAATCTTACTAAAGAAAACCTTGTTCATCGGGTCATTGGATCAGACGATCGCGCATCCACGTGAAGTATTTCATTACGCAGTCCGCTATTCGGCAGCACGGCTAGTACTTGCTCATAATCATCCCAGCGGCAACGTTCTTCCATCCAAGCAAGACATGCGATTGACACGACGCATCCAGGAATGTGGAGAGATGATGGGGATTGAAGTTCTTGACCATCTGATTATTGGCAGCAAACAATACTTTAGTTTGCGTGAAGAAGGATTAATGGAAAAAGAATGATGTAGCTTTCTTGCAAAAAAAAACAACGAAGTGTACAATTATAATGTAATTTTGTTTGGGAATAGAAGTTGAAACATCTGTTGCACCTCTATCGTACACGAGCAATGTTACAATCAAATAAGTGCTTTGGCACGAGGAGGGTATTATTAATGGAAAACGGAACAGTTAAATGGTTCAACGCTGAAAAAGGATTTGGTTTTATCTCACGTGAAGATGGAAGCGACGTATTCGTACATTTTTCAGCAATCCAAGGTGACGGATTCAAAACATTAGAAGAAGGTCAAGCAGTTACTTTTGACGTAGAAGATTCAGATCGTGGCCCACAAGCTACAAACGTTGAAAAAGCGTAATCTATACGAAAATATACTGTTATGAGGCTTGCTTTGTCATGGAGCGAACCAAATAATTGATGTCAGAGGGTGAAACCAACGTGTTTCCCTCTAAAAATAAGACGAGACCCACATAAATTGTTCTTTTACATTTTTGTGGGTCTCGCTTTTTTTTATAAAAAATCGGGAGTAGGACATTAATTCTCACCACCAAAAACCGAATAAACGGCAGAACAGAAGAACCTCTTCGATAAACAAGGCGCCATCCACAAAAATTTGAAGAACAATTTTTGTGGATGGCACCTTATTTATCGAGGCTGAACACTGATGTTCCAACCGCGGTTTTAAGTTAGTTTTGATCCGGGGTCATCACCATAGGGATGATCATTGGATGTCTTTCTGTTCGATCGAACAAGTAAGGTTGTAATGCACCGACCATCGCTTCTTTTAATTTATGCTCTGAACAGTCGGGGGCATTTAGCACATCACGCAATGCGTGGAACAAAATACGTTGTGCTTCATTGATCATATCCCCTGATTCTCGCATATAGACGAAGCCACGAGAAAGGATATCTGGTCCAGCTAGAATCTCTTTTTTCTTAATATCGACAGTTGTCACTGCAAGAACGAGTCCTTCTTCTGAAAGTAAATGACGATCTCGTAAAACAACATTACCGATATCACCGATTCCACTGCCATCGATATACACATCGCCAGCGACGAATTTTCCAGCTAAACGAGCAGAATCACTTGTTAATGCTAATACATCACCATTTTCCATGATAAAACAATTCTCAGCTGGTACACCTGTGTCTTGTGCAAGAGAGGCATGGATCTTCAACATCCGAAACTCCCCATGCACCGGTACAAAATATTTTGGCTTCATCAAACGAAGCATCAATTTTTGTTCTTCTTGACCACCGTGACCAGATGTGTGGATATTATTGATTTTTCCATGGATCACTTCAGCGCCAGCTTCAGACAACAAGTTGATCAAATGGTTCACACTTGTTGTATTACCTGGGATCGGTGAGCTAGAAAAAATCACTGTATCATCTGGCTGGATTTGGATTTGACGATGGGTACCATTCGCAATGCGGCTCAATGCAGCCATTGGTTCACCTTGCGAACCTGTACATAGGATCATTGTTTCATTTGCAGGCAAACGATTGATTTCATGCGCATCGACAAAGGTACCGTCAGGCACTTTGATGTAGCCGAGACGTTGTCCGTTGACGATCGCATTTTCCATACTACGCCCGAAAACAGCAATTTTTCTACCCGTTGCTACAGCGGCTTCCGCTGCTTGTTGTAGACGGAAGATATTAGAAGCAAAGCTAGCAAAAATGATCCGACCTTCGATTTTCTCAAATATTTTCAAAATAGAAAGGCCAATCGTCTTCTCTGATTTCGTAAACGTTGGAATCTCTGCATTGGTACTATCTGAAAGGAGGCAAAGAACGCCTTCTTCTCCGATACGAGCCATTTTATGCAAATTTGCTGGTTCTCCTACAGGTGTAAAATCGAACTTGAAATCTCCAGTAGCAACGATGTTACCGGAAGGTGTTTTGACAACCACACCTAGAGCATCCGGAATACTATGGGTCGTTCGGAAAAAGCTGACAGATGTTTTTCTAAAACGGATCACAGTGTCTTCATTGATTTCATTTAGCACAGCATCACGAAGTAAGCCATGTTCGTCCAGTTTATTTGTGATCAAAGCTAAAGCTAGAGGGCCAGCGTAGATCGGGATATTTGCTTGCTTTAATAAGTAAGGTATCCCACCAATATGGTCTTCGTGTCCATGAGTGATCACTAATGCTTTGATTTTGTGTATGTTTTGTACGATATAGTTGTAATCAGGAATGACGTAGTCAATGCCAAGCAGTTCATCTTCTGGAAACTTGATTCCAGCGTCGATGATAATGATTTCATCTTGGAATTGTACCCCATACGTATTTTTCCCGATTTCACCTAATCCACCAATCGCAAAGACGCCTGTCTCATTATTTTTGATGGAAAGTTTCATCTTAAAACTCCACTAATGTGAATGCTGGGTTTTCTTTTTCGTATTCTAGATGGTTACCTTCTAGAAGTTGTACGAATTCAATATTGTATGGGGTATTTTCTTCCACTCGTTGGCGTGCTTCAACATCGCTGTTTGCTTCGATGTATAGCGATTGTGTTTCTTCACGTTTTGGGTTACGGATTTTTGACTCTTGATAATAAACTTTGTAAATCATGGTTTATGTCTCCTTTATCTGCTTAAAGCAGTAATTTAGCGTATTTTTTGGACAACACAAAACGAGGGGACAAGCCACCTGTGTTTTTTTATACTTTAAGAAAAATACTTGATTCTCCTTAAAGAGACAAGCCTCGCATTTGCTTATCCAATTGGAATATTTTTTACTCGGATCCTCTGTATGAAACATACAATAGTTAATTGCTATTCTAGCATAAATCAAGAGATAAGTATAGAAAACGGTCACTGTAAAATGAAAAAACGTACGAAGAGAAAATAATTTTCAGAAAAATTTCTTTTTGAAAAATGTAGTGTTCTATAAAGTAGTAGATTGTGCTACTATTGAAAGTAATGGCAAGATAGAATATTTAAAGGAGATGATAAAGTGAAGTTAATGTGGCATTACACCATGCGCTATAAAAAATATTTGGTGTTGAATTTTATTTGTGTGTTCGGTTTTATTCTGATCGAACTAGGTCTACCAACTATTTTAGCACGCATGATCGATGTTGGAATCCTCAACGATGATTTTGACTATGTGAAACAACAAGGACTATTGATGATCGTGATCACTGTGATCGGGATCATAATGAATATATTTTTAGGTTATTTTGGGTCAAGGATCACGACGAATATCGTTGCAGACATTCGTGATGATCTGTTCAAACATATCCAAACGTATTCACATCAAGAATATGAAACACTAGGTGTATCATCATTGATCACTCGTACGACCAATGATGCGTATCAAATCATGTTGTTTCTACAAAATATTCTAAGAATCGGTTTTATGGCACCGATGATGTTTGTTGTTAGTTTGTATATGGTTATGCGTACAAGTCCATCTCTTGGTTTATACGTGATTGGTGCATTGCCATTCTTATTGTTGGCTGTTGTTGGGATTGCTAAATTTTCTGAACCTTTATCAAAAATTCAACAAAAGAATTTAGACAGGATCAATAGTATTTTACGTGAAAACCTATCAGGTCTACGCGTTATCCGCGCGTTTGTAAATGAAAAATTCGAAGAAAAAAGATTTGAAAAAGTCAACGAGAATTATGCTTCAAGTTCTAAAAGTCTCTTTCGCTTAATGGCAGTTGCTCAACCTGGCTTTTTCTTCCTCTTCAATATTGTGATGATTTTGATTATTTGGAGTGGTACGCTACAAATTGCAGATGGACAGTTGCAAGTAGGAAATCTAATTGCTTTTATTGAATATATTTTCCACGCGTTGTTTTCATTTATGTTGTTTGCCAGTGTGTTTATGATGTATCCGCGAGCAGCAGTCTCTGCTAGTCGTATCCAAGAAGCTTTAAATGCTACTCCTGCTATTGTTGAAGATCCAAATGGCATATCGGAAACAAAAACGAAAGGCTACATTGAATTTAAAAATGTGACCTTCGCTTACCCTGGACATTCGCAAGAACCAGTGATCCGCAACGTCAGCTTTACTGCTTCACCTGGGGAAACAGTCGCATTTATTGGTAGTACAGGTAGTGGGAAGTCTACATTGATCCAATTGATTCCACGTTTTTATGATGTTACTCATGGTGAGATCCTGATTGATGGTGTAGATGTGCGTGAGTACAAGTTGAGTAAACTAAGACAAAAAATTGGGTTTATTCCACAGAAAGCACTATTGTTTACTGGAACGATCGCTGAAAACTTGAGATACGGAAAAGAAGATGCAACGCAAGAGGAAATGGAACGTGCGGCTGATATTGCGCAGGCAACCGACTTTATTTCTAAAAAAGCGGACGGTTATGATGAACATCTTTCTGAAGGTGGAGCAAACTTCTCAGGTGGGCAGAAGCAACGGTTAGCCATTGCACGAGCAATCATCCGTCGACCAGAAATCTATATTTTCGATGATAGTTTTTCAGCACTTGATTATCAAACGGATGCAAAACTTCGTGCAAGATTGAAAAAAGAAACAACTGAATCAACCGTATTGATTGTTGCACAACGTGTGGGTACGATCATGCACGCCGATAAGATCATCGTATTGAATGAAGGGGAAGTAGTAGGTATGGGCACACATCGTGAACTACTAGAAAATTGTCCGATTTATTATGACATTGCCGCTTCTCAATTATCGAAGGAGGAATTAGCATGAAAAAAACCTTCGCTTCTTTTAAACGTTTAGCTCGCTATATCCGTCCTTACCGATTGATGTTTATCTTAGTGCTACTATTTACATTTTTAACAGTGGCTTTCAATGCGGCATTGCCTTATGTCGTCGGGCTTCCAACAACAGAAATCAGTAAAAATCTAGTGAATAATGAGGCAATCAATTTTTCTTATATCATCAACTGTTTGATTTGGATCGCGGTGGTTGGTACAGGTTATAGTATTTCTCAATTGCTTTCTGGGGTTTTGATGACAAATGTTGTTCAGAGTGCCATGAAAGACTTGCGTAGAGATATTGAAGAAAAAATCAATCGTTTGCCGGTTTCTTATTTCGATAAAAATCAACAAGGAAATATTTTATCTCGTGTAACGAATGATGTTGACGCAGTTAGTGGTGCCTTGCAACAAGCCTTTATCGGTATTGTCAATGCTATTTTGGGCATCACGATGGCAGCAGCGATGATGTTTTATATCCAACCGGTCATGGCGTTGATTTCAATGATCATGATTCCAGCGTCAATTTGGATATCTAAACGAGTGATCAATGCTTCTCAAAAATATTTCCAAGAAATGCAAAATTCTTTAGGTGAATTAAATGGCTATGTTCAGGAAAACATGACTGGATTCAGTGTGTTAAAAGTATACGGTCGTGAGAAAGAAACATTTGAAGGATTTCATAAGGTCAACCATAGCTTGAAACATTTTGGGTTTCGAGCAGCCTTTATTTCTGGATTGATGATGCCGTTAGTACAATTAACTGCCTACGCTACGTATATCGGTATGGCAGTTTTGGGCAGCTTTTATGTAATTTCTGGAGTTATTGTGGTTGGGCAATTACAAGCCTTTATCCAATATATTTGGCAAATCAGCCAACCAATGGGTAATGTGACGCAATTATCTTCCGTATTGCAAAGTGCATCCGCAGCCACGAAACGGGTATTTGAGATTTTAGATGAACCTGAGGAAAAAGAAAACAAGACCGATGTTCCTTTGCCAGAAACGATCTATGGAAATGTTTCGTTTGAACATGTCGATTTTGCTTATGATCCGAAGAAACCTTTGATCCAAGACTTGAACTTTGAGGTGAAAGCTGGACAAATGGTAGCAGTTGTCGGACCGACGGGCGCTGGGAAGACAACATTGATCAACTTATTGATGCGTTTTTATGATGTGACGCATGGCGCGATCAAAATTGATGGGATTGATACGAAAGCGATGAGCCGAAGTGATGTTCGTTCCATGTTTGGGATGGTACTGCAAGATGCTTGGTTGTACGAGGGCACGATTGCCGACAACATTCGTTTTGGTAAATTAGATGCAACGGATTATGAGATCGTTGATGCAGCGAAAACAGCGAATGTCGATCATTTTATCCGGACGATGCCTGATGGTTATGAAATGGAGATCAATTCAGAAGGAGATAATGTCTCGTTGGGACAAAAACAATTGCTGACGATTGCTCGTGCGGTTGTTTCCGATCCGAAGATATTGATTCTGGATGAGGCGACTAGTTCTGTTGATACGAGACTTGAAGCGTTGATCCAAAAAGCAATGGATAAAGTGATGGAAGGACGAACGAGTTTTGTGATCGCTCACCGTCTATCGACGATACGTGAAGCCGATCTGATCTTAGTGATGGATCAAGGTCAAATCATTGAAAAAGGAACACATGAAAGTTTATTAGCAAAAGGCGGTTTCTATGAGAAACTTTATAACAGCCAATTTGCTGAAGCAGCGGAATAATGAAAAGAGGTTTCTAGGGACGAATAGTCTTCTAGGACCTTTTTTCTTCAATAAAATGAAAAGAGGGAAAAAGATGGCAAGGTTTATAGCAAATAATGCGACGGTTATCGGTGATGTAGAATTAGGAGAAGATGTTACGGTTTGGTACCAAGCAGTGGTTCGTGGCGACAGCAATTGGATCAAAATCGGCAAAGGAACCAATATCCAAGATGGGACGGTCATCCATGTCGATCATGATGCCTCAGTTGAGATTGCTGAAAATGTCACAGTCGGACATCAATGTATGCTTCATGGATGTAAAATCGAAAAAGGCGCATTGATCGGCATGGGAACGACTGTATTGAACCATGCAGTTATTGGTGAGAATAGTTTGATCGGAGCAGGCTCACTTGTGACAGAAGGAAAAATTATACCACCGAATGTTTTAGCTTTTGGTCGACCAGCCAAGGTAATCCGTCCGTTAACAGAAGAAGAAATCCAAAAAAATAAACAGAATATTGTGCATTATATCGAGATGGGACAAAAACATGCAGATGGATTCTTCAAAGAATGGCAAAAATAAGCTGATCACTTATTTTACAGTAGAAAAAGAAGGTCTGTCATCTTTGAATGACGGACCTTCTTTTATAGTCGTGCGGATTAATTAGCTTAATGAAGCACTGTTTTCCATGACTTCATCGATCAAGCCATATGCTTTGGCTTGTTCAGCAGTCATATAGTTGTCACGATCTGTGTCTTTTTCAATCACTTCGATTGGTTGACCAGTACGTTCCGCTAAGATTTTATTCAAACGTTCGCGGGTTTGTAAGATATGACGTGCAGCGATTTCGATTTCTGTTGCTTGTCCTTGTGCGCCACCAAGTGGTTGGTGAATCATGATTTCAGCATTTGGCAAAGCAAATCGTTTCCCTTTTGTTCCGGCAGTCAATAAGAAACTTCCCATTGAAGCAGCCATCCCCATAACAATTGTTTGGACATCTGCTTTGACAAAATTCATTGTGTCATAGATGGCCATTCCAGCGGTCACAGAACCACCAGGTGAGTTGATATAGATGTAAATGTCTTTTTCAGAATCTTGTGCATCTAGAAATAGCAATTGTGCGATGATTGAGTTTGCTAGATCATCTGTTACTTGTCCACTCAACATGATGATGCGGTCTTTCAATAAACGTGAGTAAATATCGTAGGCTCTTTCCCCACGTGAGGATTGTTCAATAACTGTAGGAATTAAATTCATAATAAGGTTCCTCCTTGATTTGTTTAGAAATAGTGTAACATAAATTGATTTTGATTACCTACAAAGTAGTATACATTTTTGGTCAATAAAGGTCAAATGAAAAAACTTTCCGAGAGCTAGTCTCATAAAGTGAGTTTATGTTATGATAAAAAAGAAATCAATAAGAAGGAGGAACCGTAATTGGTAATTGCTATCACAGGTTTTATCGGTGTATTAGTAGGAGCAATCTTAGTCTACTTAGGGATGGCGATCCAAATGCGTCATCTTGAGAATAAAGAGCAACGTAGACGCGAATTGGAACTGAAAGTCAAAGAAATCGAAACATTGAATCAATTAAATAAAAAAATCAATGAGATTCTCCAAAAGCGTGCGAGCTTGTTGGACGAATATGTCAGCTTTGATGCTTTTGACGATTGTTATATCACAATCGATGACTTTGCGTATTTGCAATCATTTTCGGCACAAAATAATTTTTATTTGCCAAATTATATTTTAGATGAATTATTCCAGAATATCGCTCATCGAAAAGTGATTCTTTCACCGGATGAAACGATGAAGATTGGCGGCTATGCTTACAAAGGTGGGCGTGTCATTTTGGAAAACTTCACAGATAATTTGACCGCAATGATCAATGAGAAAAAATCCCAGTTGAAAAATACGACGAGACAACCAATCGGCTTTTTCTCAAAAGATGATGTGTGGAGCTAAACAAAACATATTTTTTATTCAATGATAAGAGAAACTAAACATTTTGATAAAGTAAAAGTTTGGGCACTTACAATTAGCCCAAGCTTTTTCTTTTTTGTTCCTGTGGTAAAATAGGGATGATCGGAGTGAGGACTATGGTACAGATTTATGCACATCGAGGAAGTAAAGGAACCCATCCGGAAAATACATTGCCCGCTTTTTCTGAAGCAGTAAGAGTGGGGGCGGATGGGATCGAGCTAGATGTCCATCTTAGTAAGGACGGTCAACTGATCGTTATTCATGATGAAACCGTTGATCGAACAACCAATGGCAAAGGCCTTGTTCGAGAAAAGACTCTCGAAGAGCTGAAAAAATTGAATGCAGGCAGTTGGTTTAGTAAAGATTTCCCAGCAGCGAAAATCCCTGCGCTAAAAGAAGTACTCTCGCTACTTCTCCAAAAAAATTATCGAGGAACATTGATGATCGAAATCAAAACGGACAAGTATGAGTATGAAGGAATCGAAGCACAAGTATCTGAACTTATGACAAAAAATGAGTGGCCGTTTCGTCATGCTTATTGTAGTTTCAACCTTCGTTCATTAGAACGTTTATCTGTCATCGAACCAGACGCACAACTGGATCTTTTAATGAGTGATTCAATGAAAAAATTAGATCTAGCTAAGACCTTACCTTTTATTGAAGGTCTTCACCCTAAAGCAACTTGGGCATTTGCGCATCCTCAGGAAATACAGGAGTTTCCAAAGCGTATTCGTCTTTGGACAGTCAATACGACAGAAGAGCTTGAAAGAGGATTAAAGGAACCTGTGGATGCACTCATCACAGACTTTCCTGAACGTGCTTGGTATGTTAAACAATTAATGAAAAAGTAGGAGCCATATGGAAAAAGTATTAGTGATCGTAGGACCCACAGCAGTTGGTAAAACAGCGTTAAGTGTGACACTTGCCCAAAAATTCAACGGCGAGATCATCAGTGGAGATTCCTTACAAATTTATAAACATTTGGATATCGGTACGGCAAAAATCAAGCCAACTGAAATGATGGGAATCCCTCATCATTTGATTGATGTGATCGAGCCAGACCAGCAGTATTCGGCAGCGGATTTTCAACAGGCAGGTCGCAAGTTGATCAAGGAGATCACCGAAAGAGGACATTTGCCGATCATCGTTGGTGGTACCGGTTTATATATTCAATCGTTATTGTACGATTTTCAATTAGGAGCAAATGAAGAAACGGATGCTGCTGTTCGAGAGAAATATGAAAAAATGGCTGAAGAACTAGGAAAAGAAAAACTTTGGACTTATTTGAATGAACGCGATCCGCTTGCGGCGGGGAAAATCCATTGGAATAATCAGCGAAAAGTGATTCGCGCATTAGAAGTATTTGAGACAACAGGCTATAGTATCATGGCGCCGAAAGATAGACCTGAGTGCTTGTATGATTATTATATGATCGGTCTGGATACGGAGCGTAAGTTCCTTTATAGTAGAATCAACCAACGAGTGGATCAAATGCTCACAGAGGGATTGATTGCAGAAGCAAGAAAGGTCTATGAATTAGGGGGGGTTCAAGCCAGTCAAGGGATCGGCTATAAAGAATTTTTTCCTTATTTTGAAGAAAACATCACTCTAGATGAGGCAGTCGAACAAATCAAATTGAACTCTCGGCGCTATGCCAAACGACAACTGACTTGGTTTCGTAATCGTTTGACGGCGCATTGGTTCGATCTCTTGAAAAAACCGACAGATCTAGCAGAGATCGAAAATGCCATCGAAGGTTGGCTGAAAGAGGTGAGAACATGAGAGAAGCAAAAGAAAAAGTAATCATTGTTGGTGTAGAAACGGAAGAAAATCAGCGATATTTTGCTGAATCAATGAAAGAATTGGAACAATTGATTGATACAGCAGCTGGTGAAGTCGTATATAGACTCACGCAAAAACGACCGCAAGTGGATCGTCAAACGTTGATCGGTAAAGGAAAGCTTCAAGAATTGACCCAATTAGCAGATGCTTATGAGGCAGATCTTGTCATATTCAACCATGAATTGACTCCACGTCAAAGTCAGCTGATTACCGATGCGGTAGGGGCGCCGGTCATTGATCGAGTCCAATTGATCTTGGATATCTTTGCGATGCGTGCGCGATCTAAAGAAGGAAAACTGCAAGTCGAATTGGCGCAATTGCAATACCTACTACCTCGTCTCGCTGGACAAGGTGAGTCGCTTTCTCGTCTTGGTGGTGGGATCGGTACAAGGGGACCAGGAGAAACAAAACTGGAAACGGATCGTCGGCATATCCGCAACAAGATCTTAGGCGTAAAAAGAGAGCTAAAAGCAGTGGAGGCTCATCGAGAACGTAATCGGCAAAAAAGACAAAGTAGCGAAGTGTTTCAAATTGGTTTGATCGGTTACACAAATGCGGGTAAATCAACAATTCTTAATTTATTGACGCAAGCCGAATCATATGCGAAAGATCAACTATTTGCCACCCTTGATCCGTTGACGAAAAAATGGCGTTTTGCGGAAGGATTCGAATTGACTGTAACGGATACAGTTGGTTTTATCCAAGATCTGCCCACCCAGTTGATTGATGCGTTCCATTCAACCCTTGAAGAAAGTCAAGGGATGGATCTCCTGCTCCATGTGGTCGATGCAAGTTCTTCTGATCAAATCTTGCAAGAACAAACAGTTTTAAAGTTGATGGACGAGTTAGATATGAAAGAAATGCCTGTATTGACTGTCTATAATAAATCAGACCAAATCGACACAGCAGGATTTATACCGACTTTATTTCCGAATGTCTTGATTTCTGCTCAGACACAAGAGGGCAAAGAACGCTTGATTGAGGCCATCAAACGGCAATTGATGGAGTTGATGCTTCCTTATACGAAAATTGTGCCAAGTGATCAAGGACAAACATTAAGTGAGTTGAGACGGCAGACACTTGTATTAGATGAACGCTTCATTGAAGAACAAAATAGCTATGAAGTACGTGGTTTTGCGAATAAAAATTCAAAATGGCTAAAAAAAGATGAGTTATTTTAAAAAATAAAGAATAAGAAAAAACGAGCTTGATCGACTTTATATAGAAGTGGATCAAGTTTTTTTATAAAAAAAACCGCCTCTTATGTAAGGAAACCTGACATGAGAGGTTGACAGTCTTTTTTGTGATTGGTATACTTTATTCAATTGATAGGACGAAAGGAGACGTCAGATGGGAGAAAAGGAATTACGTCGTTCAATGTCGGTATTTCCAATTGGTACAGTTATGAAACTAACAGACTTGACTGCTCGACAAATCAGGTATTATGAAGAACAGGAATTTGTTCATCCTGAGCGCAGTGAAGGAAATCGCCGCATGTATTCATTGAATGATATCGATATTCTATTAGAAATCAAGGATTATCTTTCAGAAGGATTGAATATGGCTGGCATCAAACGGGTCTATGAAATGGCACAGGCGAAAAAACAAGAAGAAAAAAGTAAAAAACCGCTGACCGATCACGACGTTCGTCAAATTTTTCGTGATGAGATATTAGCTCAAGGTGGGTTAGCCAAAACAGGACATTATCAGTCACAAGGCTTGCAACAACGTCAATACTTTGACTGAATGAAATAAAAAAAAGAAAGAGGGATACCATGGTAAAGAAACAAATCACAGGCGAAGAAATTAAACGAATCATTGAGGATGAGAACGTACGCTTTTTACGTTTGATGTTTACAGATATATTAGGAACAATCAAAAATGTTGAAGTTCCAGTGAGTCAAATCGACAAAGTACTTGAGAATAAAATGATGTTTGATGGTTCTTCGATTGAAGGATTTGTCAGAATCGAAGAAAGTGATATGTACTTGTATCCTGATCTTTCTACTTGGATGATTTTCCCATGGGAAAGCGACCACGGCAAAGTGGCGCGCCTGATTTGTGATATTTATAATCCAGATGGTACTCCATTTGCTGGTGACCCTCGTGGCAATCTGAAACGTTCATTAAATGACATGAAAAAACTTGGCTTTACCTCATTCAATTTAGGGCCTGAACCAGAATTCTTCTTGTTCAAATTAGATGAAGATGGTGGCATCACAACGACGTTGAATGACAAAGGTGGTTACTTCGATTTTGCACCAACGGATCTAGGCGAAAATTGCCGTCGAGATATCGTATTGGAATTAGAAAGCTTAGGCTTTGAAGTGGAAGCTTCTCATCATGAAGTGGCTCCTGGACAGCATGAGATCGACTTTAAATATGCAGATGTCGTTGATGCTTGTGACAATATCCAAACGTTTAAATTAGTCGTGAAAACCATCGCTCGTAAACATGGCTTGCATGCGACTTTCATGCCAAAACCATTATTCGGGATCAATGGTTCTGGAATGCACTGCAATATGTCTTTATTCAATGAAGATGGAAATGCCTTTTATGATAAAGACGGAGATTTAGAATTAAGTCAAACTGCGTATCATTTCTTAGGTGGCTTATTGAAACATGCCCGCGCGTATACGGCAGTCTGCAATCCAACGGTCAACTCTTATAAACGTTTAGTTCCAGGCTACGAAGCCCCTGTTTACGTAGCATGGAGTGGACGTAATCGTTCGCCGTTGGTACGTGTACCGGAATCTCGTGGTTTATCCACTCGCTTAGAATTACGTTCTGTCGATCCAGCAGCGAATCCATACCTAGCAATGGCTGTTTTATTACAAGCAGGTTTAGATGGTATCCGTAATGAATTG
The DNA here is from genome assembly GCF_003957375.1 of Enterococcus mundtii. Lineage (GTDB taxonomy): Bacteria > Bacillota > Bacilli > Lactobacillales > Enterococcaceae > Enterococcus_B > Enterococcus_B spodopteracolus. Next base: position 741,035 of record NZ_CP025473.1, read on the forward strand.
ACACCACCACCGGCTGTTGATCGTAACATCTACGTGATGAACGAAGAAGAACGTGAAGAAGCGCAAATCCAAGATCTTCCATCAACAATCCACAATGCCATCAAAGAATTGCGCAAAGACAAAGTGATGATCGATGCGTTAGGCAATCATATCTTTGCAAACTTTGTGGAGGCAAAACGTCTGGAATGGGCTGCCTTTAGACAAACCGTTTCTGAATGGGAAAGAGAACAATATTTAGAGCTTTACTAATAAAATCCCGTTAAATCAATGAAAAGTATAGAAGAGGTCGGGACAGAAGTGTTCAGCCTCGAGAAATAAGGCGTCATCCGCGAAAATTGTTTTTCAAATTTTTGTGGATGGCGCCTTATTTCTGAAGAGGTTACTTCTGTTCCCGCCGTTTATTCGGTTTTAAGTGGTACAAGAGGACTAATGTCCTAGACAATTTTTTCTTCATCACTGGAGTGTGAATTTTTTGGTCTTGTGACTCGCTTGTAGTGGATATGGAAAAAACTTTCCCATTACTTGCTTTGATATGGTATGGGAAGGAGAAAAAAGCGGCCCATCCAAACGAAATTTTTTTCTATAAATCGATTATTTGATCGCTTATGAGATTTTTGTTCCAACGATTTCGATATATAGTAATATTTTCTTCCACTATTTTTATTGCGTTTCATACGACTTAATGTATTGACGTCAGTGAAAGTACTTTTATCCATCCAGTAGATATAAACGTAATTGAATACTTGACTTTCGTTTAGATAGCTTGTAATATACACCTTGGGCACCCTTTTAGAGGGTCAGAAGTTTACAGAAATCAACGCTCCCTATTCTTTAGAAGGATAGGGAGCCTTATTTATTTTCTTAGACTTTTCCTGCAGATAAAACAAGAAGGAGTTTTTGAACATATGACAAAATACATTTTTGTGACAGGCGGCGTGGTTTCATCGATTGGTAAAGGGATCGTAGCAGCATCTTTAGGCCGTTTGTTGAAAAATCGTGGATTGAAAGTAACGATCCAAAAATTTGATCCATACATCAACGTGGACCCCGGAACAATGAGTCCATACCAACACGGAGAAGTTTTCGTTACAGATGATGGAGCAGAAACGGATTTGGACTTAGGCCACTACGAACGTTTTATTGACATCAACTTGAACAAATACTCCAATGTGACGACAGGAAAAATTTATTCAGAAGTCTTACGTAAAGAACGTAAAGGGGAGTACTTAGGCGCAACTGTCCAAGTAATTCCGCATATTACGAATGAAATCAAAGAAAAAATCATGCGTGCAGCTAAAATGACTGACTCAGATATCATTATCACAGAGGTCGGCGGCACAGTTGGAGATATCGAATCACTGCCATTCTTAGAAGCGTTGCGTCAAATGAAAGCTGATGTTGGTTCTGACAACGTGATGTATATCCATACAACGTTGATTCCTTATCTAAAAGCGGCTGGTGAAATGAAAACTAAACCAACACAACATAGCGTGAAAGAGTTACGTGGATTAGGTATCCAACCAAATATCTTAGTCGTGCGCACAGAGCAACCTGTATCTCAAGATGTCAAAAATAAATTGGCACAATTTTGTGACGTTGAACCAGAAGCAGTGATCGAATCACCAGACGTAGATACACTATATTCAATCCCGTTATTATTGCAATCACAAGGAATGGATCGGATCGTTTGTGATCATTTGAAGCTTTCAACACCAGAAGCAGATATGACAGAATGGAAAGCATTAGAAAATCGTGTCTTGAACTTGAAGAAAAAAGTTCGTATTGCTTTAGTAGGGAAATATGTTGAATTACCTGATGCGTATATCTCAGTTGTGGAAGCATTGAAACATTCAGGCTTTGCATTTGATGCGGATATCGAATTGGATTGGGTCAAAGCACATGAATTGACGAGTGAAAATGTGGACGAACGATTGAAAGAGGCAGATGGGATCTTAGTACCAGGTGGTTTTGGTGATCGAGGAATCGAAGGAAAAATCGAAGCCATTCGTTATGCTCGTGAAAATGATGTCCCATTCTTAGGGATTTGTTTAGGGATGCAAATGGCTTGTGTTGAATTTGCACGGAATGTCGTAGGGTTAGAAGATGCTGCTTCAGCGGAAACAATCCCAGAAACAACAAACAACATCATCGACTTGATGGCAGATCAAGAGAACGTGGAAAATCTTGGTGGAACATTACGTTTAGGGCTTTACCCATGTAAAGTCAAAAAAGGCACGACTACTGCTACAGCTTATGATGGGGCAGAAGTTGTTCAAGAACGTCACCGTCATCGCTATGAATTCAACAACAAATACCGTCAACAATTTGAAGCGCATGGTTTAGTCTTTTCAGGTGTATCTCCAGACAATCGTTTAGTTGAGATTGTTGAGATTACCGAGAAGAAATTCTTTGTTGGATGTCAATTCCATCCAGAATTGATTTCACGTCCGAACCGTCCACAGAAATTGATCAAAGCATTTGTTGGTGCTTCGTTAACGGAACGCGAATCAAAATAAAAAATACTAGGAAATTGATCCGTCAAAATCAGCGGATGTCAAATTATTAGAATTGTTATTAATAAATATTTTAAATGTTTATAGAGAACCTTTTACCTAAGATATTTCGGTGGATTTTATTTATTTAATGAAAAAAGCGTCTTGAAAATTTTCATTTTTATTGATTTTAGTAGAAAACTAGTGAAATGTTTGGTAAAATAGGTTCGTTGGTTAAGGATCATCTTAACAAATTTAGTTTTCACAAAATTTAGGAGGAATTTATTATGCCAGTAGTATCAGGAGCTGAATTTTTACAAGCTGCTCGTAAAGGCGGTTATGCTGTCGGCGGGTTCAACACAAACAACTTAGAATGGACTCAAGCGATCTTAGAAGCAGCTGAAGCTAAAAAAGCACCAGTACTTATCCAAACTTCAATGGGTGCAGCTAAATACATGGGTGGTTACAAAGTATGTAAAGATATGATCACTAATTTAGTTGAATCAATGAACATCACTGTTCCAGTGGCAATCCATTTAGACCACGGTGACTACGATGCTGCATTAGAATGTATCGAAGTTGGCTATACTTCAGTTATGTTCGATGGTTCTCATTTACCATTCGAAGAAAACTTGAAATTAGCTAGAGACGTTGTTGAAAAAGCTCACGCTAAAGGAATCTCAGTTGAGTGTGAAGTTGGTTCAATTGGTGGAGAAGAAGATGGAATCATCGGATCAGGCGAATTAGCAGACATCGAAGAATGTAAACAAATGGTAGCAACAGGTATTGACTACTTAGCATGTGGTATTGGTAACATCCACGGTCAATATCCAGAAAACTGGAGCGGATTAGCATTTGATCACTTACAAGCAATTGCTGATGCTGTAGGTTCAGATGTACCTTTAGTATTACACGGCGGATCTGGTATTCCTCAAGATCAAATCGAAAAAGCTATCTCAATGGGTATTTCTAAAGTAAATGTGAACACTGAATTCCAATTATCATTTGCTGCAGCAACTCGTGAATATATCGAAGCTGGTAAAGACCGCGAAGGTAAAGGATTTGACCCTCGTAAATTATTAGCACCAGGTAAAGCAGCAATCGTTAAAGATGCTGAGTCTCATATCGACTGGTTCGGTTCTGCTAACAAAGCATAATCGATAAAAGTTAGATCGAACGAGATAACTGATAGAAGAGAACAATGTGCCAATCCGGCGATTGTTCTCTTTTTTTATTTAAATAAAAGGAACGATACTCGTTTCTTCGTTTCATCTATGATAAAATACAAGCATATGTATAAAATTTGAGGAATAAACAAGGTGGGGAACAAATGAAAAAAATAATCATTGAAGGAAATCGTCCATTGACTGGTGAAGTAACGATCAGTGGTGCTAAAAATAGTGCAGTTGCCTTGATACCAGCAGCGATTTTAGCAGATTCTCCTGTGATCTTGGAAGGTGTACCTGATATTCAAGATGTTCATTCATTGATAGAAATTTTAGAAATCATGGGCGCAACTGTCCGTTTTGAAAACAATGTATTAGAAATCGATCCACGTGGTGTCGTTTCAGTACCGATGCCAAGTGGGAAGATCAATAGCTTGCGTGCTTCTTACTATTTTATGGGCACCTTATTAGCTAAATTTGGCGAAGCAGTTGTTGGTCTACCAGGCGGCTGTTACCTTGGTCCGCGTCCAATCGACCTTCATATCAAAGGATTTGAAGCGCTAGGAGCAAAGGTCACAAATGAACATGGTGCGATGTACCTACGAACAGAAAACAAAACGCTGAATGGAAATCGTGTGTTTATGGATGTGATTTCTGTTGGTGCAACAATCAATATCATGTTAGCAGCAGTGAAAGCAAAAGGACAGACGACGATCGAAAATGCGGCGCGTGAACCTGAAATCATTGATGTTGCGACATTATTGAACAATATGGGTGCCAAGATCCGTGGGGCAGGTACTGATGTTATCCGTATTGAAGGAGTAGAAGCACTTCATGGCTGCCGTCATTTCATGATTCCTGATCGTATCGAAGCAGGGACTTATTTAGCTGTAGCTGCTGCCGCAGGAAATGGCGTAAAAATCAAGAATGTGATCTATGAGCATCTTGAAAGTTTTATTGCTAAACTTCAAGAAATCGGTGTGAGCATGAAAATCAGTGAAGACGAGATCGAAGTCTATCCTTCAAAGAATTTAAAAGCCGCGAATGTGATGACTTATCCGTATCCAGGTTTTGCCACAGACTTACAACAACCGTTGACACCGTTATTATTGATGACTACAGGAACAGCTGAGATCGTGGACACGATCTATTCGAAGCGAGTAAATCATGTTCCTGAATTAGCACGAATGGGTGCTGATATTTCGGTAGAAGGGAATATGATCATCCTGAATGGTCCGAATAAACTCCATGGTGCTGAAGTTGTTGCTTCAGATCTACGCGCAGGGGCTTGTTTAGTGATTGCAGGATTAATGGCAGAAGGCACGACCACGATTTATAATGTCGAATATATATTGCGTGGCTATGATCATATCATCGAGAAATTAACAGCAATCGGAGCAGGTATCAAAATGGTGGAGGAAGTGGAAGCCGAATGAGCGATTATTTGACAATGGCCGAACTGGAAAACAAAACACTAAAAGATGTTTACAGTTATGCAAAAGAATTTAAGATTCCTTATTACAGTAAGATGAACAAAAAGGAATTATCCCTAGCTGTTATTCGAGCTCAAGCTGAAAAACAAGGCTTTTACTATATGGAGGGGATTTTAGATATCGTTGGACAAGACGGCTATGGTTTTTTGCGTCCGATCAACTATGGTCCAAGTGTCGAAGATATTTATATCTCTGCCTCCCAAATTCGTCGCTTCAGTTTAAGAAACGGTGACAAAGTAGCTGGTAAAGCAAGACCGCCTAAAGAATCAGAACGTTATTACGGATTGATGCACGTTGAAAGTGTCAATGGGAGAGATCCGGAAGATGCGAAAGAGCGCCCGCATTTCCCAGCATTGACGCCACTCTATCCGGAGAAGCAACTTCGTTTAGAAACGACACCTCAACAAATCGCAACACGTATGATCGATATTTTCGCGCCGATTGGCTTTGGCCAACGTGGTTTGATCGTTGCACCGCCAAAAGCAGGAAAAACATCCATCTTAAAAGAAATCGCTAATGGGATCACTGAAAATCATCCAGAAGTGGAGTTGATCGTTCTATTGATCGACGAAAGACCTGAAGAAGTAACCGATCTTGAACGTAGTGTCAAAGGCGATGTGGTTTCTTCCACATTTGATCTGCAACCACAAAACCACACGCGGGTTTCTGAATTGGTTTTAGAGCGTGCTATGCGTTTAGTTGAAGATAAACGGGATGTCGTCATCTTGATGGACAGTATCACTCGCTTAGCTCGTGCTTATAATCTAGTGGTACCACCAAGTGGTCGTACATTGAGCGGAGGGATCGATCCTGCTGCATTGTACAAACCGAAAAAATTCTTTGGCGCTGCCAGAAATATTGAAGAAGGCGGTAGCTTAACGATTTTGGCTACGGCATTAGTTGATACAGGGAGTCGGATGGATGATGTCATCTACGAAGAATTCAAAGGAACGGGGAACTTAGAATTACAACTATCTCGTGAACTATCAGAGCGACGTATTTTCCCTGCCATCGACATCAAAAAATCAGGTACTCGTAAAGAAGAGTTATTGATGGATAGTGATCAGCTCGAAGAAATCTGGAAACTCCGTAAGCATATGATTGGCGACTCATTAGAATATACGGAACAATTGATTCGTTTCTTGCGAAAAACTAAAAATAACCAACAATTTTTTAAAGATTTCCAAGATGTTTCTTTTGGCAAAAAAAATCCCACAAGAAATTTAAAAAGATAATTGCAAGCTTATAGGAAACATGGTAAGATGTAAATGTTGTAAATCGACAAATCAACTCTGGTTCAGCAAATGAAGCAGGGCAAAGGAGCGAATAGCATGAAAGAAAATATCCATCCAGATTACCATCCAGTCGTATTTTTGGATTCTACAACTGGTTTCAAATTCTTGTCAGGTTCAACAAAAACTTCACAAGAAACAGTTGAATGGGAAGACGGTAATACATACCCAGTCATCCGTGTCGAAGTAACTTCTGACTCACATCCATTCTACACTGGACGTCAAAAATTCACACAAGCAGACGGACGTGTGGACCGTTTCAACAAAAAATACGGTCTCAAAGACGAAAACGCTGCGGAATAATCAAACCATTGAGCAATCAAAGGTGTACAGACTACACACTATGTGTAGTCTGTTTTTTTGTCTAAAGGATTACACTGGGAAACTTTGACCTATTGTTAATTATGAACGCTTCCTGTAAGATTTTATTTGAAATAATTGTTTGCACCGAATGTTAAAAATGGTAGGAAAAACAATGACGAAAAAACATCCAAAGAATATTTAAAAAGAAATACTGTATGAGTTCTAAAGCAAGATCCTGCGCTTTATCAAATCATCCTGACAGTGTCTAAAATACCTATATCAGAACTTGTATGTGGGTGCGGGATGTATTGTGCAATCCGTTTGAAATCGGCTGTATGATCAAGCAGTGTCTGGGTATTGAAATAATAAGTTACAATAAGTCAGTTATACTAGAATGAAAAAACAGTAATGAAAAACAGCACCTACTTCTTTCTTTAAGGTAAGTAGGTGCTGTTTTTATGAAATAAAAGAAGTAGACTCAAACTTACTTTAAGTATCTCTCAAATTAGTTAGATAGTGGTGTCTCTCTTGGTGTTTCAGTTTCTAAAGCCTGTTCTTTTGCTAATTCATTTTTATCATAAATCTTAACAAATGGATAGTACATGAAAACGGAAAGAATGATCAATAAAATGTTCAATACAGCTGCACGCCAGTCACCACCTGTAGCTAAGTAAGCGCCAATAGGACCAGGGAGTGTCCATGGTGCGGTGATGGTAACCGCACTGACTAAGCCTAGTTTAGTCGCAAACCAAGTGATGGTTGCGCAAACCATTGGAACAAAGATAAACGGAATGATCAGTGTTGGATTCAATACGATCGGTACGCCAAAGATAACTGGCTCGTTGATATTGAAAATAGAAGGAGTAATGATTGCCTTACCTAATTTTGAAGCATATTTTGATTTGGCTGTGAAGGCAAGCAGAATGGCTAAACCGATCGTACAACCTGCGCCACCAATCCAAACAAACCACTGATAAAAAGGTTCAGCTGCAATACTGGGTAAAGCCTGACCAGCTGCTGCTGCAGTTGTATTGGATTCTAAGATCTGCAACCATAAGGGGCGGGCAAGTGAACCAATGATGGATACGCCATGGATACCGAATGCCCAGAAAAAAGTGATTAGAAAAATCAGCAACAATACACTCGGCAACGTATCGGTTGCGCTGATCAAAGGGCTGACAATTTTTGAAACGGCAGTGTGCCAATCAAAGCCGATGTAATAGCTGATCGATGCCATGACTAAAATCACGATCAAGGTTGGAGTTAACGCTTCGAAAGAACGAGCAACCGCAGGAGGTACTTGCTCAGGCATTGTGATTTTAAATTTCGATTTATCCGTCAAACGATACACTTCGACTGCAAGAATTGAAGTAATGATTCCGACAAACATCCCACCACCGCCAAGATTGGCCATAGGCAAAACAAAACCAGAAGTGCCAGCAGCTTCCGCAGCCTCAAGGGGAATATTGACAGGGATAAAGGTCAATAAAAAAGCAATCGTAGCGAGTAAACCACCAGAAACAACATCTAGTTTATAGGTTTTGGCTAAACTGGCACCGATGCCAAATGTCGCATATAGAGACATGATATACATAGTCATGCGATAGGGTAATAAAATAGTTGCTGCATTTTCGGACAAGAACTGATAGATCCCCCAACTGGGTGGTAAGGGAGGAAACGCAATGATCAAGAAAAACGAACCGACGATAATTAGTGGCAATGTAGCGATGATCCCATCACGAATGGCACGTAAATGTCTTTGGTTGGCAATTGTAGCCATTGGACCTGCTAAATAACGCTCAATGATTTCTGTAAACTTTGTTAACATTTTGACACTCCTTTTTATCGATAGAATTTAGAAGATGATGCCTTGATACAACCATAAATAAGCGACAAACATGAGACAGACTGTAGCAATAAGAAATGTTCGGATATATCCTTTAGTAAAACCTGTATTAGTTGAAATAAAATAATGATTGCCAGTGATGACAGCAGCTACAGAGGGAGGAAGAAAGAGAAAGACCCCTAGTCGAACTTCCCAGTGTAACAAATAGAATAAATAGGGAATGAAGATACCACTTACGATACAAGCAAGAAGCAAGTAACAAGCCGATTTCAACCCAAAATGAATGATTGATGGAACTGTTTCTTTATTATTCATGGTGAGACCTCCTGATGCTTTTTGAAACGCTTTCATAAATCAAGTATACATTTATGAAATTAAAAATCAATATATTTATCTATATTAAGTAATTTTATTTCTATACCTATTAAGTATGGATACGTGTGTAAGTATTTGATGAAAGAATCAAAAAACATGGATCAGATAAAGGGATTCCCTCATAGTCTGATCCATGTTTTGGTTTGTGTTCTGTTTTCGTTTAATTAAAAACTTCGGCCACCGCCGCCAAAGGTACCGCCACCACTCGAATGAGTCGTGCTGCCGCCACCACCGCTTCCTGGTGGTGGCGCTTTAGGGATATGACGAGTCGTGACAAAGGAGTTTGTTAAACGATCTGTTTTGTTCGTCAATTTGATACTTGCCTTTTCACGAAATGGGTATTTGTATGTCCCAGATTTCAATTGGTATCGTGAGGCGGTGATCATATAAAAAGCGATGCTTAAGATAGCTGCCAAAGCGACCGCAATCACTATTTCGACGGTAGTCAAAACTTTATACCGAGTGATTTTACCTGTGGCTTCATCTATACGATAATGACCGCCAGGCACTCCTTCATCTACATAAGTAGAAGCTTTGGTCAAATAGGCTTGGGCTGCTGCATAATAGTTTGCATTCGTCATCTGATCATAGACATCATCTAAAATCGAATCGATCCGGCGATCCGTCAAATAGTCGATCATATTTCCAGAAGTAGAGATATAAATTTCTCGTTGGCCCATATCTAATAGTAAAACAGAGCCATTTTGATCGTTTCCGATTGCGTTTCTCAAATAGTTATCAGCAAAGTCTCTAGGCTCTTCAGAGTTAGACTCAGTAGTCACGATAAAAACTTGCCCTTTGATCTTTTCGTTGATTTCTTGTGCCTGTTGGTTCAATGTTACGATTTGGTCGCTTGTAAATAGACCCGCTTCATCATTGACCGTTGGGGTAGCAGCATCTACGAACGGTGCCCAAAGTAAACTAACAGCGAATAAAAAGAAAAGATACAGGTTATGTTTCTGCTTGGTCATATCAAGTACCCTCCAATCATAAAGAGGATGGCTAAAACGGCGAATATGCTAAAAGAGGTCAAAGCTAGTTTTTTATGGCTGATTGGTAACACACCGCTGACCTTACCCGTTTGTCCATTCATAGCATAGTAGTAGACTTTTTTATTGGAGTCATTACTACGGTAAGTTACAAGCCAAACAGGCAATAAGACATATTCATTTTTTTGACCGGTGATTTCAGTAGAAGTTCGTACCCCGGTTAAAGTAGTGTAGCCATTTGCAGTGTCACGCAACAATTTTTCCGAATAGTCACGTAGCTCATTTTGGATATCTGCTTTGAGCGCTTGGTACTCAATATCACGTTTTTCTGCTTGGAATCCAGCAAGATATTGACTTTTGAATCCGATAGCTTTAGCTAAAGGAAATGGCTGGACAGCTTCTACCATCTTTTGTTGGGTGTTTTTTGACAAGGCATTTTTAACTAATTCTTTAAATGAAAGTTTCCCTTCCCGCTGTACAGCATATTGTTTTGTTTCGGTATATTCGATATCGCCGACTCGCCAGATTCTGATAACTGTTCCATTGGCTTGCAAGGAACCGTCCAGTTCGGCATCGGTCGCCCAATAAGGAAAATAAACGCCAGTTAATTTGTCGATTTGCTCCTGATTGAAAAATGCTTTTGGTACAAACCATTTTTTCTTCGTCCATGCGAGAAACTGTTTAATTGCTTCTTCTTTTTCTACAGCAAAAGGCAGGACTTTATTTGGTAAGAAGTCACCACTTAGTCGTCCGGATAGCACGACTGGATTATGACAGTAGTAACAATAGGTAGCAGCTGTAGTGGCTTCTGTGACGATTTCTGCACCGCAGTTTGGACATAAAAATAATTCGATGTTGCTTTGTTCGGCGGTAGACGTCTGTTCAGCTGTTGCCTCTGTGTCAGTCATTCCACCAGCATCAGCAAATGCTTGACGTTCTGTTTCATCCATTTGTTCGAGCTGTTCTTCTGCTGTAAAGGTGAAATCATCCGTTGCAACTGGTTGATCTTGAGTCCCATTGATGTCGCGGGCCGCTTTTTGTTCCTCTTCATATTGACTGACTTCTGCTTCTGTATAAACATTTAGGCAATAGTCACAATGAAATTTTTGATCTTTTGGATCGAAGGTCAATGGTCCGCCACAATTGGGGCATTTATGTGTTAAAGCATCCATTCAGGCACCCCTTTCAACTAGTCGAGTGGGATACCTTTGAATGGTTTTCCACAATTTGGACAAAATTTAGGAATTCCATTTGAAAGATCCACTACTTCATGACATTCGCTACATTTCATTTCAAGCTTTGGTTGGCTATTCGCCACTGGTTTTGCAGCACCACAGTTTGAACAGAATTTCCCGGTGTTTTCGGTACCACAGACAGGACAAGTCCATGTATCGTTAGTACCTTGAGCTGTTTGTTGATTTTGTTTTTCTTGTTGTTGCTTGATTTGTTCTTGATTATTTTGTGAGGACTGAGCTAAGTAGGAGCCATTGGCATTCATTCCCATTCCCATGCCCATAAAGCCAGTCATCGCACCGGCATCATTTTTACCTGCAGCTTCCATCCCACGAGCAATCGAACCTTGCACATAGCCCTCACGGACACTAGGATCACCTAACATGGCACCTTCATTACGCATGTTGATGAGTTTGACCGAATCATCTGTGTAAGAGATGCTAGCAACTGCGACAGAAACAATCTCCATCCCACGAAGCTCGCGCCAGGAATCGTCTAACGCTGTGCCCATATATTTGCTTAGTTCTAAACTTTTTGATGGGACATAGGAAATGCGTTGCCCATCAGCGGACATTTGGTTGATCGCTGATTGAAGAGCAGTCAAGAATTCTGCTAAATATTGTTCATTGATATCTGCAATTTCAACATGCGTCTTATTTTTAGGAATTGCATTTGTATAGAATAAGATTGGATCAGTGATGTGGATAGAGTACGTTCCATGCGCACGTAAGAATAATTCTGCATTATAGAAATTATCAAAGTAATTTAATGGCGCGCTTGTGCCAAATTTGATTCCTTTGATCTCTTGTAGATTGATATAGAATACTTGTTGTTTTTGTGGGGTTACGCCACCAAATTTAAAGCGGTCAAAGGTTTCAGCGATTGCACCTTTCAATGAACCATTGAACATGGAAGGGGCGGCATCGTTTTTGATCGTATAATAGCCTTCTTCCGCTGTGTAATCGATGATTTTTCCACCATCTACCAAAAGCATCATCATGTTCGGATAGACATGAACGACTGTGCCATCTGTCAATACATCTTCTGTACCTTTTCGATTGGATCCTCGTTTATCGTCTTTACGCACCTTGACACCTTTTGTCATGACTGTGGTGTCGCTCATATTGTCTGGTTCAATGATTTCGATCCATTGATCTGCTAATCCGCCGCCGATCATGCTAGTTGCTGCTTTAATAAGTCCCATAAAAATTCCTCCCTGTGAGCAAGTATTTTTTTCCTACGTATATGTTTGTATTATACCATAGGAGACTGAAAATGCTCTCAGTCGAAAGATGTAGAATACCAGAGCAACTATTTTCCACGTTCAGCCATACGTTTTAGAACTGAACTTTTTTAGAATCTGGATAAATACTGTTCAAGGCGCAACTCTTTGAACACAGCTAAAAAAAAATCAACTATGAAATAGCTATTTTGGATGTTTCTGTCTAATCGTCTAGAGTTAATGGCTTCTTTCACAACTTAGATAAACGATGTTCGAAATTGGTATTTAGCCGAAACATCCCAAAATATGAGCAGCTTTTTTGAATGGTAAGGCTTATTTCTGAGTATTGTTCACTTCTGTTATAACCGAATAAAGTATAGTAGTTTTTTTTTGCTAAATCACGTATAATAAAAGTTAGTGAATTTTTCAAAAGAAGGGGGATCCTTATGGCATATCAAGCACTTTATCGTGTGTGGCGTTCACAGAGATTTGAGGATATCGTTGGACAAAAAGCTGTGACACAAACATTAAAAAATGCGATTGTTTCCCATAAAACCTCACATGCCTATTTGTTTACAGGACCAAGGGGGACAGGGAAAACAAGTGCGGCAAAAATATTTGCCAAGGCGATCAATTGCCCAAACAGCAAAGATGGTGAACCTTGTAATCATTGTGAGATGTGTCAGTCGATTACGACTGGGACACAAGAAGATGTCATTGAAATCGATGCGGCAAGTAACAATGGTGTTGAGGAGATCCGTTTTATCAGAGATCGAGCAAATTATGCACCAACAAAAGCCGCTTACAAAATTTATATCATTGATGAAGTCCACATGCTTTCGACTGGAGCGTTCAACGCTTTACTGAAAACACTGGAAGAACCAAAAGAAAGTGTTATTTTTATTTTAGCAACCACTGAACCGCACAAAATCCCTGCAACGATCATCTCGCGAACACAACGTTTTGATTTCAAACGGATCAATGCAGCAGATATTACCGAACATTTAGAATATATCTTGGATCAAACAGAGATTGCTTACGAAGCGCCTGCGTTGACTGTCATCGCACGAGCAGCAGAAGGTGGGATGCGGGATGCGTTAAGTATTCTTGACCAAGCGATTTCTTTCAGTGATGGTACGATCACGTTGGATGATGCAATGCAAGTCACGGGGAGTTTGACGAATGAGATGATGGATGCTTATCTATCCGCTTGTTTTAGCAAAGAGATCCCACAAGCCTTACAAGAATTGAATCAAATTTTAGCGGCAGGAAAAGAATCACGGCGCTTTTTAGAAGATCTGTTGTCTTATTGCCGTGATCTATTGATGTTTCAGCAAGCACCAAATCTATTACAGGAAACCTCACATGTCAAAACAGAAACATTCACGACATTGGCGAAAGAAATCCCGGCACAACGCTTGTTTCAAATGATCCAAATTTTGAGCGATACACAAAATGAAGTGCGTTTTACAAATAATGCGACCATTTATTTAGAGGTTGCGACAGTGAAACTAGCTCAATCTTCAGCAAATGAAAGTCAGCAAGGGCCTAGTGAGATCGATCAGCAACAAGTAAGACAGTTGCAACAAGAGATCCAAGAGCTGAAAAAGGAAATCAAAGAAATCAAAAATGGCACGGTGAAAGTCATTGCGAATCAGCAAACGACGCAATCACCTGTTCAGAAAAAACAGCCAAGTACATACCGTATTCCCACGGAACGGGTGTATAATGTACTAAAAGAGGCGACAAGGAAACACTTGAATGAAGTAAAAGAAGTCTGGGATGATCTTTTGATGAGTTTGTCAGTGACCCAGCGAGCGATGCTCAAAGCAAGTGAACCAGTTGCGGCAGGACCTAAGGGACTAGTGATTGCTTTTGATTATGAAATCGTCTGTCAGCGCGCAGCTAATGACGAAGAGCTTCAATTAGCGATCCACAACCAACTTAGCCGCATGATCAAAGATTATACGCCAGAGCCTGTCTATATCACACGGGAAAGTTGGCCCGGTCTAAGGAAAAATTATCTCGTCCAAGCAAAGGATGGAGAAGCCGAAGAATCGTTTGCGTCTGATAATGAATCAGACGAGATTGAATTGCTTCCTCAAGAACAAACAAACCAAAAAAATGTAGTGACGAAAGCTGAAGAACTTTTCGGTTCAGCAGTCACAGTCATCGATGATTAGAAAAGGAGAGCGATACTAATGATGCGCGGAATGGGAAATATGCAAGGGATGATGAAACAAGTCCAAAAAATGCAAAAAGAAATGGGCGAAGCCCAAGAAAAACTAAATGAAACAGAATTTACTGGTAGTTCTACGAATGATCTAGTCAAAGTCGTCTTTACTGGCAATCGTCGAATGAAAGATATCCAGATCAATGATGAAGTAGTTGATCCAGAAGATACCGAAATGCTACAAGATTTGATCGTGATGGCTGTCAATGACGTATTAGAAAAAATCGATAAAGAATCCGAAAAAACAATGGGAAAATACACTAAGGGCTTACCCTTTTAAATTTTCCTGAAGGGGAAATGAACATGCAATATCCAGAACCAATTGCCAAACTGATCGACAGTTATATGAGACTTCCAGGTATTGGTCAAAAAACAGCGACAAGGCTGGCTTTTTATACGATCGATATGAAGGATGAAGTGGTCAATGAATTTGCCAAAGCTTTATTGAGCGTCAAACGCGATCTACATTTTTGTAGTATTTGCGGAAATATCACAGAAGAAGATCCTTGTGAGATTTGTAAAGATCCCTCGAGAGATCGTGGCATCATTTTAGTTGTTGAAGAACCAAAAGATGTCATGGCGATGGAGAAGATGCGTGAGTATCGTGGCTTGTACCATGTGCTACATGGTGTATTGTCACCAATGGAAGGTACGGGTCCAGAAGATATCAATATCCCTCCTCTCTTACAACGTTTACATGATGCAGAGGTCCAAGAAGTGATCATCGCAACAAATGCGACCACTGAAGGAGAAGCAACAGCAATCTACCTTTCACGATTGATCAAGCCTGCTGGTATCAAAGTCACTCGGTTAGCTCATGGCTTATCTGTGGGTTCCGATATCGAATATGCAGACGAAGTGACTTTAATGAAAGCGGTCGAAGGCAGACGTGAACTATGATTTTTTGCTACGAGTCAAATCGCGGTAGTTTGATCAACAAAGATTTTCAGATACAATAGAAAAGCAAGAGAAGAGATGGAGGAACAAGTGTGAACGGCTTATTTATTACGATCGAGGGACCTGATGGTGCAGGTAAAACGAGTATCATCAAAGAACTATATCCTCTTTTACAACAAGTAGCAAAAACAGAGATTATTCAAACTCGGGAACCAGGTGGGATACCAATTGCTGAACAGATTCGTGCAGTGATTCTTGATCCCCAAAATGATCGCATGGACGAGCGAACAGAAAGTTTATTATACGCAGCTGCTCGAAGACAACACTTAGTCGAAAAAGTTTTACCTGCACTTTCGAGTGGGAAAATCGTTTTGTGTGATCGTTTTGTCGATAGTTCGTTGGCCTATCAAGGTGCAGGTCGTCGGATCGGCGTAAACGAGATTGCTAAACTGAATGAATTTGCTACAGAAGGAACGACTCCTGATTTTACTCTTTATCTTGATGTGGATTCTGACACAGGATTACGTCGAATCGCTAAAAATCGCCAGAATCAAATCGATCGCTTAGATTCAGAAGGATTAGAGTTCCACCAGCGTGTCCGTCATGCCTATTTGAAATTGGTAGAGGAGCATCCAGACCGCATCCATAAGATCGATGCAAGAAATAGTTTTGAAGAAGTGTTACAATTGAGTTACCACGCAATTATCAACCAATTTCCACAATATTTTGAAAGTCAGGAAGGTGAACGTAAATGAAAATCATTTTAGCAATCATTCAAGATAAAGATAGCAACCGTTTGTCCAATGAATTGATCGATGCAAACATTCGTGCTACTAAATTATCTTCTACTGGTGGTTTCCTTAAAGCGGGAAACAGCACATTTATCGTTGGTATTGAGGACGATCGTGTCGAAGAAGCATTAGAGATCATCAAAAAAACATGTGAGTCAAGAAAACAATTTGTTTCTACTCCAGTAACTTTAGATATTTCAATGGACGGTGGCGTTCCTTATCCTGTAGAAGTAGAAGTGGGCGGAGCAACAGTCTTTGTCTTGCCAGTTGAAGGATTCCACCATTTCTAGGAGGAACTATGGCTCAAGAAAACATACTTGCGCAAATGCAACCTCTCGTGTATCAACAACTTCAACGAAGTTTTGAGCATGGGCGTCTCGCTCATGCTTATCTTTTTGAAGGTGAAAAAGGTACAGGAAAGCATGAGGTAGGCATTTGGTTAGCACAACATTTATATTGTACGAATATGAACAACCAACAACCTTGTGGCAGATGCAATAATTGTCAACGGATCCAGAATCAAGAACATCCAGATGTACTCGTTCTTGCACCCGATGGTCAGTCGATCAAGGTCGATCAGATCCGGCGCTTACAAACAGAGTTTAGTCGTAGCGGATATGAATCAAGGAAAAAAGTATTCTTGATACAGGAAGCAGAAAAAATGAATGCGAGTGCGGCCAATAGTTTATTAAAATTTTTAGAAGAACCACCCGGGGATTTTCTAGCGATTTTAGAAACGGAAGCCATTGGTCGAATCTTACCTACGATCCAATCTCGTTGTCAAACCTTGCATTTTCAAGAATTGTCAAAGGATTCATTGATCCAAAAATTACAAGATCAGCAAATTTCTACGGAAAAAGCAAAACTTTTGTCATTCTTGACAAACAGTTTAGGAAAAGCAGTTGAAATCTCAGAAGATGAATGGTTTAATGAGGCTAAGAACTTGATTTATCAATGGTTTGTCTACTTGGATAAAAGAGATACACAAGCCTTTATCTATGTACAAAAACGATTGATGAAAGTATTTAAAGAAAAAAATCAACAATTTACTGGTTTTTCAATTTTAATGTATTATTATCAGGAAGCTCAAAAACAGGCGATAACATCTGGGGAGTATGGTAAAGTCAAACGGCTGAATCAAACGATTGAACGTATTTTGTTAGCAGAACAAAAACTGCGTAGCAATGTGAGTTTTCAAGCCGTCGCTGAGCAATTTGTATTACAAACGATTTTTTGATTTGTCAATTTATATTTTGCGTAATCAAGGAGGCCACAAATGGTAGAAGTAGTAGGTGTCCGTTATAGAGATGCTGGTCATGTCTATTATTTTACACCCGGAGATTCAGAATATGCATACAATGATAAAGTGTTAGTCGAGTCTCAGCAAACTTTACATATCGCAACGGTTGCTATTCCCAAAAGAGATATTGATCTGGAAGATTTACCTGAAACCATCAATCCTATTTTGCATAAAGCAACAACTGCTGAGCTTAAAAAAAGCAACAAAAATGAAGAAGATGCAAAAAAAGCTTTTTTGATTGCGAAAGAAAAAATTAGAGAGAGAAAACTAGAAATGAAGATCGTCCAAGTTGAATATACTTTTGATCGAAGCAAATTGACTTTTTATTTTGCGGCAGATGGACGTATTGATTTTCGTGAATTAGTGAAAGATTTGGCTGCCGTTTTTCGTACAAGGATCGAATTGAAACAAATCGGTGTTCGGGATGAGGCGAAGATGATCGGAAGTATCGGACCTTGTGGGCGACCACTCTGCTGTTCTTCTTTCTTAGGAGATTTTGTCCCTGTTTCAATCAAAATGGCAAAAGAACAAGAATTATCACTGAACCCAACTAAAATTTCTGGCTTGTGTGGTCGCTTGATGTGCTGTCTACAGTATGAAAGTGAAGCATATGAAGCCGCAAAAAAAGAACTCCCTGACTTTGGGAAAACACTTGAAACTCCTGATGGTAAAGGGAAAGTCGTAGGATTGAACCTGCTTAGTCGCTTAGTTAGTGTGCGACTGAACGGACGGGAAAATCCTGTTGAATATGAATGGGATGAACTAAAAAATTTCATCCAAGTAGGTGAGATGAATGGATAAGAGATCATTATATGATGGGTTGAACCAATTGGAGTCAGAGTTACGAAATACATTGACTGAATTAGTAGAGATGAAACATGCACTGCATGAGATCGTTGAGAAAAATACCACCTTAGAGATGGAAAATCAACGATTACGTGAACATCTTCGTGAATTGAACCAAGTGGCGCAAGCTCCAGCTGAAAATGCCAAGCAAGAACTATCGAAATCCCGAATGAATCTAGAAAAGATTTATGAAGAAGGATTCCATGTTTGCTATGATTTGTATGGTTCAAGACGTGAAAATGATGAACCTTGTGCGTTCTGTTTAGAAGTGATCTATCGAGAAAGTGGTCGCTAAATCAAAGGATCTAGTGGCTTCTATCACGGTCAACGAATACCGCAAAGCACTCTTGTTTTGCGGTATTCGTCGTTGAACTACCAGGATAAATTTTTTAATTAGAGTAGCTTCCTTTACTCTGTTTGATAAGGAGAATCATATGTATAACCAAAAGAGCTTTAAAGGAAATCACGTGTTTGGTACACTTTACCTCGTTCCAACACCGATCGGAAACTTGGAGGATATGACTGTTCGCAGTGTGCGGACATTACAAGAAGCGGATTTGATCGCAAGTGAGGATACACGCAATACACAAAAGCTATTGAATCATTTCGAGATCCAAACTCCCCAAAAAAGTTTGCACGAGCATAATTATAAAGAACGTATTCCTCAATTGATCGACTGGCTAAAAGAAGGAAAAATGATAGCACAAGTAAGCGATGCGGGCATGCCATCTATCAGTGATCCTGGGCATGAGCTTGTTGTTGCTTGTATCAAGCAAGATATTCCAGTCGTAGCATTGCCAGGACCTACCGCCGGAATGACTGCATTAATTGCTTCAGGTCTAGTTCCGCAGCCATTTTTATTTTATGGGTTTTTACCTAGAAAGAAAAAAGAACAAAAAACGATGTTGGAATCGCTGCGCAATCAAACAGCAACATTGATTTTTTATGAGTCACCTTATCGCGTAGTCGCAACGCTGACCAATATGTTGGAAGTGTTTGGTAATCGTCAAGTTGTGCTTTGTCGAGAATTGACGAAGATTCATGAAGAATATTTACGCGGAGACATTGAAGAATTACTTGGTTATTTAGAAAAACAGCCGATCAAGGGAGAATGCTGTTTACTTGTTGAGGGGAGTAACGAAGAGATCGTACCAAGTGAACAACTTCAAGGTACGTTAAAAGAACAGGTACAACAATTAATTGAGCAAGGAGAAAAAACTAACGTGGCAATCAAAACGATTGCAGTCAAAAATGGAATAAAAAAACAAGAAGTTTATCGTCAGTTCCATGAATTGGATGATTAACTTTTTATAAAAAATCGTTCAGAGGCTTGCTGTGGTGAACAGTCTTTTGAACGACTTTTTTCTTATAATCAATTAAGCACGAGGTACAGCTTCTTTGAAAAACGAACCTCCTAACTTGAAAGGGAACAAAAGTTCGTGTATAATGAAATGGGGTGAGTCTGATGGAATTACAGTTTCCTTTACATAATAATACATCTAGAAAAATCATTCATATCGATATGGATGCTTTTTTCGCGTCCGTTGAAGAACGAGATCACTCTGAGCTTCGTGGAAAACCCTTAGTGATTGCCAGACATCCCAGTGATACTGGCGGGCGTGGGGTAGTGACGACGGCTAACTATGAAGCACGTAAGTTCGGCATCCATTCCGCAATGAGTGCCCAAAAAGCCTATGAACTTTGTCCAGAAGCGATTTTCAAACCTGGAGACCACCAAAAATACAGTGCGATATCAAAAGAAGTCAAGGAGATTTTTTATCGCTATACAGACTTAGTCGAACCAGTTAGTATTGATGAAGCTTATTTAGATGTCACGAATAATAAAATCAATTGTAAATCAGCGATTAAAATCGCCCGAATGATCCAACTTGATATTTGGCAAACGGTGCATCTGACTTGTTCGGCTGGTGTCAGCTATAATAAATTTTTAGCGAAACTCGCATCAGATTTTCAAAAACCTAAAGGAATGACAGTCGTCACCCCCGAAGAAGCTGTCGATTTCTTAAAAGCATTACCAATCGAAAAATTTCATGGTGTTGGTAAGAAAACTGTTCCTAAAATGCATGAATTAGGTATTTTTACAGGAGAAGATCTTTATCAATGTACTGAAATGATGTTGATCCAACAGTTTGGTAAAATGGGGTATTCGTTATATCGAAAAGTAAGAGGTATTCATGATTCGCCGGTCAATGTCACCCGCGAGCGTAAGTCAGTCGGTAAAGAACATACGTATGGACAACCACTAAGAACAGAAGAAGAAGTTCTTGGTCAGTTGCGTCAGCTGGCTGAGAAAGTGGAAGATTCTCTCCGACGTGTCCAAAAACATGGAAAAACAGTTGTCTTGAAGGTCCGTTATACCGATTATTCTACAGTAACGAAGCGAGTGACATTACCAGAATATGTCTATAAAAAAGAAGCGCTGTTTTATCAAGCCAGTCTGATCTGGGAAGAGATTTTAGGGATAGAGAAGGGGATTCGTTTATTAGGTATCACACTGACGAATTTAGATCCGATGACTTATGAGAATATTGTGTTACCTTTGTGGGAAACGCAAACGATAGAATCAGAAATAGAATAAAGAATGCTCCATCTTAGACTTTGAGACAAAAGCGAAATTCACTTCTGTCTTGGCCTTTTAGATGGAGCATTCTTTATTGTGTTCAATCAAAACTGAGTATAGTTAAATCAGTTCTTGTTTTTTTATTTGTTCATATGTTTGCGTAGCATCTGTACATTTTTCCCAGATGACGACTTGTTTTTCAGCAAGCGATCGTTGCACGTCAATGATACGCTGATTGCTACTTCCACGAAATTGTAATTTGAAATCTCTTTTTGACCATTCAAAACGGCCATCAACAAGAATATCGATTTTCGAGAGCAGTTCTAATTTATCTTCCGAATCTTGTAATAATTCATCGAAGGTATAACCGGTCCAAGACCAGATGTCTTTGCTGTGACCAAATTCTTGGCGGATTCGCTCGACTAAACGTAGGCAAACATTCGTATTCAAAAAAGGTTCACCGCCTAAAAGTGTCAATCCTTGGACGTAATCATTGCGTAGATCAGCCATGATCTGTTCTTCCAGTTCTGGAGTGAATGGTTTGCCGTAACGGAAATTCTGAGCGGCTTTGTTAAAACAACCTTCACAGGCAAATAAACAGCCACTTACATATAAGCTATTACGAACACCTTCGCCATCTACAAAGTTGAACGGTTTATAATCGGCAATATAGTCATGACTATAATCTTGAGCCAGCCATTCTTTAGGTTTAGGATTTCTCATAGTAAAACTTCTTTCATTATAAAATGGTATCCGTTATAAAAAATTCTTGAAGGTCGTAGGAGACATAAGAAAATAGCCAGAGAAAGGGTGCTATCTCTCATATGATATGGAGTTGGATGTTTTTTTCACAACCTTATCTACGGTGTTCAAGAAGCAATACTTCGGTAATAAGTCAAAAAAATCTAAAATGAAACAGCCATTTTTGATTTTTCTGTCTTATTACTCAGTACTAAACGCTTCTTTCACAACCTTACTTCATATGTTTCACGCGTGATGAGATTTCTTTGTGTCTGCCGTGGACCATTGGGCGGGCTTGTGGGTTTCCTAGATAGCCGCATGTTCGTTTGACTACGTCACATGTTTTTGGATCGTGATTGCCGCATTCTGGGCATTCAAAGCCACGTTCAGTTGGTTGGAAATCTCCTTCAAAACCACATTGGTAGCAATGATCGATCGGCGTATTGGTTCCTAAATAGCCTACTTTATCATAGGCAAAGTCCCAAACAGCTTCTAATGCTTTAGGATTTTGTTGCAACACTGGATATTCACAGTAATGGATAAAGCCACCAGAACAGTATTTTGGATAGTCTTTTTCAAATTCAAGCTTTTCAAATGGCGTTGGATTTTTACGCACATCATAGTGGAAACTATTAGTATAATATTCTTTATCTGTGATATTTTCAACGATACCGAATTTTTCTGTATCTAAACGACAAAAACGATCCGTCAAGCTTTCGCTTGGTGTGGAGTATACACTGAAGTGATAGCCATATTCATTTCCCCAAGCGTCTGCATTAGCTTTTAGTTTTTTCACGATATCTAGAGTGAAGTCTTTGGCTTCTGCATTATTTTCCCACGCACCGCCAAAGAAAGAAGCAGCGACTTCATAAAGTCCGATGTAGCCTAATGAAACAGTTGCTCGACGATTTTTAAATAATTCATCTACAGCATCGGTACGAGATAGTCGTTTACCGAATGCACCATACATGTAAAGGATCGGTGCATTTGCAGGAATCGCTTCTTTACAACGTTCGACTCGATAAACTAAGGCATCTTTCATGATTGACAAGCGATCTGAAAGTAATTGCCAGAATTTTTCTTGGTCACCGTCTGCTTCTAAGGCGATCCGCGGCAAGTTCAACGTAACCACACCTAGATTCATTCTTCCGACATTCACTTCTTCACCGTTCTCGTCTTTCCAACCTTGTAAGAAGGAGCGACAGCCCATTGGTACTTTGAAACTTCCTGTCAATTCAACGATCTTGTCATAATTTAGAATATCTGGGTACATTCTTTTTGTGGCACATTCTAAGGCTAATTGTTTGATGTCATAGTTTGGATCAGTTGGTTTCAGATTGATTCCGTCTTTTAGTGTAAATATCAATTTGGGGAAGATCGCTGTCCGTTTCTCACTTCCTAATCCATTGATTCGGATTTGTAAAATCGCTTTTTGGATTTCTCGTTCAAACCAATTTTTACCTAGACCGAAGCCGAGTGAAGTAAAAGGCGTTTGTCCGTTGGAAGTGAAAAGTGTATTGATCTCATATTCCAAACTTTGCATAGCATCAAAAATATCTTTTTTGGTTTTTGCTTTTGCATAGGCTTCTTGCCGTTCGGGTGTGTCGATCCATTCTTTGGCATCAATTAAATGCTTTTTGTAATTTAATTGTGCAAAAGGAGCAAGCAATTCATCTGTACGATCGGCAGAACATCCGCCATATTGGCTAGATGCAACATTGGCAATGATCTGTGAGATCTGTGCCGTTGCTGTTTGGATCGATTTTGGTGATTCGACTTCTGCATTTCCGATTTTAAACCCGTTATTCAGCATACCTTTGAAGTCGATCAAACAGCAATTTGTCATTGGTGTATACGGATGGTAATCGAGATCATGATAATGGATATCGCCTTTTTGATGTGCGTTGGCAATATGCGGTGGAAGTAATTTCAATCCGATCGATTTCCCAACGATGCCAGCAGTCAAGTCACGCTGTGTATTGAATACATTACTATCCTTGTTCGCATTTTCGTTGACAACACTTTGGTCTTTATTGATCAGTTTCTCGATTGAAAAGTTGATATCTGTTGCTTTACTACGAGCAAAATCACGTTTTGTTC
Organism: Enterococcus mundtii; assembly: GCF_003957375.1. GTDB lineage: Bacteria > Bacillota > Bacilli > Lactobacillales > Enterococcaceae > Enterococcus_B > Enterococcus_B spodopteracolus. The sequence continues at coordinate 764,935 of NZ_CP025473.1, forward strand.
GATAATGGATATATTCTTCTGCTAAGGCATATTCGTTTTTTTCTAACAAAATATGTTCAACGATGTTTTGGATCTCATAGATTTTTACGTTATTTGCGAAGCGATTTTTGATTTCTTTGATCACAAGTTCTGCGATTGATTGGATCTTTTCGTACGTAATAGGAGATAAGGAACCGTGAATTTTCTTTTCTGCTTTGATCAGTGCGGCATTTATTTTCTGTTCATCAAATGGTACCTCGCGTCCATCGCGTTTGATGACAGTCATTTTTTTGGTTTCAGGCTGTTTTTCTAGCACAGCCATTTCTTGATCTGTTCGTTTCATTTTCTTCAGCTCCTACAAAAATTGTTCTTGTCTATCATAAAACAAATTGAAGAAAGGAGCAACTAATTATCTGCTACATATAGTGTTTTATCCCTGTATAATTGAATGAGTATACTATATATGGTGTATATTATCTTGTGAAAAAAAGTGAAAACGTGCAGTATCAGCTTTTGAAAAATACGTATTATTTTTTTTGAATAAAAAAATTGAATAAAAAAAATTCAGGATAATTTTCTTGAGTGACCAGGTGACAAAATCAAAAGGGAAAAAAATGAAAGGATGTGCTACTATTCAATTAAGGATAAAGGTGGAGGACTAGCATGAGTAAAATAATCGAAGTAAAACATTTAAGTAAAAGTTATGGAAGTAGTAAATCACCGGTTAAGGTGTTAGACAATGTTTCTTTTTCAGTTGAAGAAGGAGAGTTTATTGGCATCATGGGACCAAGTGGAGCGGGAAAGACGACTCTGATGAATATCTTATCAACGATCAATCTACCAACGATGGGCAGTGTGATGATCCAAGGAAATGAAATCACAAAAATGAAAAAACATGAATTGAGTGATTTCAGACGAAAAAAAATTGGCTTTATCTTTCAAACGTTCAATCTTATAGATACATTGAATGGTAAAGATAATATTTTACTTCCTTTAGCTGTTGAAAATATGGCGAAAGATGAAATGGACCGAAGAGTTTTACATGTGGCCCAGCTTTTGGGGATCGAAGAATTACTAAAACGTTATCCTGATGAAATGTCAGTTGGACAAAGACAACGGATTGCGGCAGCTAGAGCTTTAGTAGTAGAACCAGAGGTGATTTTCGCGGACGAACCAACCGGATCATTGGATTCAAAATCAGCAACAGAATTGTTGAATTATTTAAAAACAGTGAACGAAGTTGAAAAATCAACGATCTTATTAGTGACACATGATCCTTATACAGCTAGTTATTGCAACCGTATTTTATTTATCAAAGATGGGGTGATTTTTTCAGAAGTGATCCGCCGTGGGACAAGAAAAGAATTCTTTGAAAAAGTCATCGATATGCAGGCGACGATTGGAGGAGGCGGTAAAATCAATGCTTTATAAATTAGCCGCAAAAAGTTTTTTAAAACAATCAAGGGGCTATCTTGTCTATTTCTTCAGTTTGACCTTATCGACGATGATCTATTACTCTTTTAGCGCGATGACCTATGACCAATCACTGATTCGAAGGGCAAGTCAAGATGTTTCGATAGATAATATTTTAAAGCTTGGTAGTTGGATCATTACTGTTGTTTTACTCTTTTTCGTGCTCAGTGCTAATCGCTTTTTTCTCAATCGGAGACAAAAAGAGATTGGGATCTATCAATTATTCGGAATCAGCAAATTCCAGATTTCATCAATCTATGTGTTGGAAACGATGACCATTGGTTTTTTTGCTTGTATGTTAGGGATTTTATTGGGAAGTATTTTCTCAAAATTGTTTCAAATGATTTTAGTGCGAATGATGAAGATGGACATTACTAGTCGTTTTTTTATTCCTATCCCGTCCATTTTTGAAACCGTTGTGGTATTTTTTGTTATTCTTTCGGCAGTTTCTCTTTATTCACTATGGAAGATTTGGAGTTATCCCATGAATCGTAGTTTTGGGGAAAGAGAACAAGTGGAAAGTTCAATGTTGCGTATTCGCACAAGGCATCGTTTATTGGGCGTGATCGGAGTATTGATGATTTCTAGCAGCTATTTCGCTGCATTGAATTTCAAAGAAACAATTAGCCAACTCTTGGAAAAAAAAGTAAATCTAGGATTGATGATCGCTTTTCCGTTTTCAATATTGTTTTTCTGCATATTAGGGACCTACCTGTTCTTTCGTTATTCTTTTCGTTTACTGCTCCATTTGTTGAGCGAATCGAGATTTAAGTACCGAGGAACCAATTTTTTGTTAATTGGGAATACACAAATCCATCTGTTAAAAGGCTGGCGAATGAATTCGTTGATCACATTAGTTATTGGCCTATCTTTGGCAATGATCGGCGGAATGATTGGAAGGACGACGCTCGTTGCTCATCGTGAGGAAATTCATGCGCCTGTTTCATATCAATTAGATACTCAAACGGCAGATAAACTGCGACCGATCTTAACAGAAGAGAATCAGAAAATCAGCGACGAATTAGTCTTTCATTACAAAGTAGTAGGGAGCTATTATAATCTGAGTATTGGTTCGGTATCTGGTGGCAATGAAATCAAGCCAGTCAATTTGATTTCTGAAGAAGAATACCGCACCTTTCGCAAAATCAAACCTAGTTTGCCAAACATCAAACTTACAGAGAAAGACCATGCAATTATGTTAGATTCAGTAAAAACGATGTTTCGTGATTTTTCCAGTTATGGGAAAAAGATCTATTTGCCGGATAAACAAGAACTTTTGATCCAACAGGTTCTTCCTGGATATTTAGGAGATGAGAGCATGACCTATTATGGACCGTCCGCGATCTTTGTTCAAGGAATCTTTGGCCATGTAACTGGAGTATATGGAACAACGTTGGTCGTTACTCAAGAAATCTTTGACCGTGTCACTGGATTAGAATATCAGATCATCAATTGGAATGTGACTGGCGGTAATCAAGAAAAAATGACCGAACGATTAAATAAAGAAGTACCTACTAATTGGACACACACGATTTATTATAGTTATGAGATTACTGACCAAGGAATAGTTGGGACGATCCATACGGATGCTTCTAAAGAAGAGGAGAGCGAATATTCAGAAAATAAATTGACAGGACAAACATCACGTTTGAATTATAATGCGCGCTATCCTAGGTTGCGTGCCATTGACCGCCAAATTGGGATCAATATCTTTGTTGCCCTTTTTGTTGGAATGATCGTGATCATTGCAACCGGTAGTATCTTGATGGTGCGACAATTATCCGAAGCTGAAATTGAACGAACCAATTATCAATTGCTGACAAAATTAGGGATTGCTCAACGCAAAACAAATCGGATGATCTATAAACAAAATGCGTTGATGTTTTTTCCACCGATGATTTTGGGCATCACTCATGCAGTATTTGCCATCAATGTGTTTTCTCAATATGTAGAAGGAGCAGACTATTGGTTGGTATACTTTGTTTGTGGCTTATTGATCGTCATTTACCTACTCTTTTACTTTATGACTAGCCGTTTGTATTGTCGGATCATTGAGGAATAAGAAAAATAGAGCAAAAAGGGTATCTTATTCTAGCTGAACGAAAGACAGAATCGAGTTGTACGCATTTATTTTCGTACGGCTCTTTTTTTGTTCTCTTTAGTTAGTGACAAAACTGTTAGCTGTAAAGCGCATTCTGTTAGTAAAACAAATGTTTTTTTGTGGATAGAATGAGTAGAATTTGACTAAGGATCTAAATAGGAGGTAAAAGAGATGAAACAATGGTGGCAGCAACCACAGGTTCGATATTGGCGAACTTTTATGCTTCGAACCCTTGTTTATTCGACGATACTATTATTACTCATTTATTTGTATCATTACAAAAATATTCAAGGTGGAACATTTATATATAACGAATTCTAGGAGGGAAACGATGAAGAAAAAAGGAATCGTGGCTGCGATCGATTTTTGGGGAATAGCAGACCCAGAGAGGATCGCCTATCAGACAGCAGAGGAGCGACACACATATCAAGAACTGAAGCACTCCTCAGATGCATTAGGCTATTACTTAGAGAAGCGTTTGACTACGAAGGGACCAATCATCGTGTTCGGCAATCTAGAGTTTGAGATGGTGGTAGCATTCTTAGGCGCAGTGAAAGCAGGACATGCGTATCTACCGATTGATGCCCAAACACCGAAGGAACGGATCGAAGCGATTTTACGTGTCGCACAACCTAGTATGATCATTAGTTTAAGTGACTGGGAGATTGAGACAGATATACCAATCATCCAAAAAGATTGTTTACGCTCGATTATCGCCTCGATAGTTGGTTATCCATTTGAGCATACAGTGAAAGGTGATGAAAATTTTTATCTTATTTTTACTTCAGGTACTACAGGAGAACCCAAAGGCGTGCAAATTAGTCATGATAACTTGGTGAGCTTTGTCGATTGGGTCTTGCGCGACTTTCCAATCAAAGAGGGACAAGCTTTTTTAGCACAAGCACCTTTCTCTTTTGATTTATCTGTGTTCACTTTGTATCCAGCGTTAGTTTCCGGGGGATCATCAAGCCTTTATTCAAGGAAAACATCCAAGATTTTCAAAAATTATTTACTATTTTACCACAATTAAAACTGGACATCTGGGTATCGACTCCTTCGTTTGTTGATATTTGCTTGATGGACATATCTTTTGACGAGGGACATTTACCAGAGCTGGCTACATTCATTTTCTGTGGCGAGGAATTGACGAAGAAAACGGCGCAAGCGTTACTCGAACGGTTTCCTTCAGCCAAAATTTACAACACGTATGGGCCGACAGAAGCGACAGTAGCCATCTCCAGTATATTGATCACAAGAGAAGTATTGACTACGTATGAACGTTTACCAATTGGCTATGTCAAGTCCGATACGACCGTATCCATTTTGAAAAATGGTGAAAGTGATCGCGGCGAGATTTTGATTACTGGTCCTAGCGTGTCAAAAGGCTATTTGAACAATCCTGAAAAAACGAAGGAAGTGTTCTTTCAAGTAACTGGGCATCAAAACTATCGAACAGGAGATGCAGGATATTTAGCAGAGGATGGTTTGCTTTTTATTGAGGGAAGAATCGATCAACAGGTGAAATTACATGGCTACCGCATTGAATTAGGTGATATTGAACATGCCTTGCTTAAAGATGAACGAATCAATCAAGCAATCGTTGTTCCCAAATATCAAGGGTCGAAAGTCCAACAATTAGTGGCGTTTGTTGTATTGAATCAAGCGATTCCGGATACTAATTATCAGTTGATACGTTCGATCAAACAAAGGTTGACCGATTTTCTGATGGACTATATGATCCCACAAAAAGTGGCGTTTATTGACCAATTGCCACAAACGAACAATGGGAAAATTGATCGAAAAGCATTGACAGCTGAGGTGAATAGGTGATGAGTCTCCCACATATGATTCCTTATGCGGAGCCGTATTATTTTCTATTACTGAGTTTCGCGTTAGCGCCAATCATTTTTTCCCTACTATTTTTTCAGAAACGTTTAGGAACTTATCAAGTTCTTGTAACTTTCTTTTTCTTGTTCATCAGCTTTGGAGGAACGTATTGGCAACAAGGACTTGCTTTGATTGGCTATGTGATTTGGCAAAGTATACTTGTTTGGTGTTATTTCACTTATCGAAAAAAAAGCAACCAGAGTGTATGGTTTTATCTAGCGGTAGTTCTAGCAATTCTACCTTTAGCGATTACGAAAGTCACACCATTTCTAACATCTGGTAAGGAATCACTGTTTAGTTTTCTGGGAATTTCTTATTTAACATTCAAATCGGTACAAATGATCATGGAAATGAGAGACGGTATGATCAAAACCTATCATCCTTACCGTTATATTCAGTTCTTGTTGTTTTTTCCAACCATTTCTTCAGGACCAATCGATCGTTATCGAAGATTTGAAAAAGATCAGCTCCAACCACCAACAAAGGAACAATATCTGGAAATGTTGGAAAAAGGGGTCCATCATCTGTTTATGGGTTTTTTATACAAATTCATCATCGGTCATTATCTCGGACAGGTACTTTTACCCATCGTATCAAAGGGTGCCTTGGCTCATGGGGGAATCTCGTGGTGGCTATTGGGTTACATGTATGTCTATAGTTTGTATCTCTTTTTCGATTTTGCTGGCTATAGTTTGTTTGCAGTTGGTACGAGCTATTTGATGGGCTATGATACCCCGATCAATTTCAACAAACCATTTTTAGCTTGGAATATTAAAGAATTCTGGAATCGTTGGCATATGTCTTTGTCCTTCTGGTTCAGAGATTACGTATATATGCGGTTGATGTTCTTCTTGATGAAGAAAAAATGGTTCAAGAGCAAGATCGTGACTTCAAATATCGGATACTTTGCATTGTTTCTATTGATGGGTATCTGGCACGGTTTGACATGGTTCTACATTTTGTATGGTATCTATCATGCAACGCTGATTTGTGTGACAGATGCATGGATTCGCTACAAGAAAAAACGGAAGAAAAAACTTCCTTCCAATCGCTTGACCCACGCCTTTTCTGTTTTTATGACGTTTCAAGCAGTGTGTGCTAGCTTATTGATTTTTTCAGGATTTTTAGATCAACTATTTTTTAAATAAATGACGAGTTTAAAGGAGAGAATAGAAATGGAAGAACAAGTTTTAACGATTTTAGCAGAGATTACAGGTACAGATGAAGTGAAAGAAAATAAAGAAATCGATTTGTTTGGTGAAGGTTTATTGGATTCACTAGGCTCTGTTCAATTATTAGTTGAGTTGGATGGACAGCTTGATGTACAAGTTCCTGTATCAGAATTTGATCGAGAAGAATGGGCTACACCAAATAAAATCATTGATCAAGTCAACGAATTGAAGGAATAACCATGAAGAAAAAGCTGTTTGCGATTTTTGGTCCAGTGATACTTGCGTTTATACTGATTGCGATTTTTTTCACTTCATCTTATCGCGTGAATGTAGCTGACCCAGAAATCATTCATAGAGCAGCCAGTTCGATGTCAGACAACGTCTTACGAGGGGATGTAATCAAAAATACAGCTTTTACTGAAAAAAAGTATGTGCCTTTTCTTGGCTCGAGTGAATTGAGTAGGATCAGTCCTTTTCATCCTTCTGTTTTAGCCCAGAAATATCAACGGAGCTACGAACCATTTTTATTAGGTGCGCCTGGGACCCAATCGCTAAGCCAGTTCATGATGATGCGCTCAGCTAGTAAGGATCTCAGAAATAAAAAAGTAGTGGTCATCGTGTCACCTCAGTGGTTCGTAAAAGACGGGGTGAAGGAAGACTATTTCAGTACCCACTATTCAGAGTTACAGACATTGGATTGGCTGTTTTCAATAAAAAAAGTGATCGCTTCAGATCGCTATTTCGCGCGACGTTTATTAAGTTTTTCAATCGTTTCGAAAGATGAGGACATCACGCGGATTTTAAGTACAGTACAAAAAGGAATCAAACCCAATGATAAAGAATTAGCGGGCTTGGAAGATAAATGGAACATCTTGAAGCGTGAGGATGAATTATTTAGTGGGATTGGTTTGACGGATAAACAAAAACAGATCGATCAAGCGACCAAACCATTACCAACTAGTTATGAAAAAGAACAACTAAATAAGCTCGCTACGCAGATTGGTGCTAGTAAAACTAAGAATAATCCTTTTGCACTAAAAGATGATTTCTACAATACCCGAATCAAACACCATTTAGCTGAGTTGAAAGACTCACAGAAAGACTGGGATTATCGTTTTTCAAAGGAATATTCTGATTTTCAATTATTATTGCAGCAACTAGCAAATGAACATACTGAAGCATTATTCATTCTTCCGCCAGTGAATGAAAAGTGGAGTGATTATACCGGTTTGTCTCAAGAAATGTTGCAAGGATTTGCCAAAAAAATCAAGTATCAATTAAAGAAACAAGGATTTCAACACATCGCAGATTTAACCAAAATGGCTAGTGTGCCCTATTTTATGGAAGATACAATCCATCTTGGTTGGCAAGGCTGGTTGACTGCAGATCAGTATATCCAACCTTTCCTAGAAGAGAAGCAACCAGTGTCTCATTATCAGATAGATGATGCTTTCTATAGTAAGGATTGGCAATTGCAAACCCCAGATACCCTACCAGAAAAATAAACGATGCATTGGAATCAAAATACAAGACGAATGAAGAAATTCGTGGAATGACCTGTAATGTCCCAATAGAGGGGATGTTATGGGTTATTTTTTAGATGGTAGCAGGTTCAAAAGAAGATGGGCGTTATAATATGACTGCATAAATCAAACAAATATGCTGCCCCAAAATCAGTGAACAATGATATAATTCTACTATTAAGTATGGAAAAGAGGGAAAGCGTTTGAATAAAAATGAAGAACAATTATTGATTGATTTAACAACTGCGCGTGGCGTACCGGGAAATGAAGAAGAGGTGCGAAAAGTCTATAAAAAATATGCAGAGCAGTTCACAGATGATATTTTTTACGATGGTTTAGGTAGTATCATCGCAAAACATGATTCTGGCAAGGGCCCTAAAGTATTTATCTCCGGACATATGGATGAAGTGGGCTTTATGGTTACAAAGATCACAGATAAAGGATTTATTGAATTTCAAACACTTGGTGGTTGGTGGGGCCAAGTCATGTTGGCGCAACAAGTAGAAATCAAGACTCAAGAGGGAAAAATCATCCATGGCGTGATTGGTTCAAAACCACCACATGTCTTGACTGCTGAAGTTCGTAACAAACCTTATGATATCAAAGATATGTTTATTGACATCGGGGCGACAAGCAAAGAAGAAGCGACGGAATGGGGCATTCGTCCTGGTGATATGGTCACTCCTTATATTGAATATCGTCGAATGAATGATGGAAAATTCTTGTTAGCAAAAGCATGGGACAATCGTATTGGGACAGCTGTTTCTTTACGTGTACTTGAAAATCTAGCAAAAGAAGGACATCCGAATGTCTTATTTGCTGGAAGTGATGTACAAGAAGAAGTTGGTTTAAGAGGTGCGCGCACAAGTACTCATTTGGTTGACCCTGACATTGCGATTGCTTTAGATACAGGTACTGCTGGTGATACACCAGGGATGACACCGAAAGAGGCAGATTCAATTTTAGGTAAAGGACCACAAATCTTGATTTTCGATGCTTCGATGATCCCACATAAAAAATTATTGAATTTTGTGATTCAAGTGGCAGAAGAAATGGCTATTCCATTCCAGTATACTGTCATCACCGGTGGGGAACAGATGCGGGCCAAATGCATGTGTCACGTAATGGTGTGCCATCTATTGCAATCACTGTACCCGTTCGTTATCTGCATTCACATACATCGATCATCCATGAGGAAGATTACTTCAATACAGTGAAGTTAGTTACTGAAGTAGTCAAACGTTTGGATAGTGAAAAAGTAGCAGAAATTAGGAGTTATGAGTAATGAAGAATGTTTCTGAATATCGAAAAAAAGCCCGGGCATCTTTAGAAGGACAGTGGGGGATCAATGCTTGGATCATTTTCCTTTCAGTCTTTATTGGGTTGATTATCCAGCAGCTTTTTGTAGGCATCTTCCCAATAGATAGCACACAGGCAAACGTACTCAATTTTTTGCTTCAACACGTATTGATCTTTGCGTTTACTTATGGGGTCTATTATATCTCGTTAGTTGTGGTCAGAGGTGGGCGAGCAAAATCCAATCTATTGTTTGCTGTTTTTCAAAAAGAATATTTTGTACCGATTCTGCTTATCAATCTTTTAAATACCGTATTCAATTGGCTGATCAATGGTATTATACTTTTGCCTAGTTTTTTGATTGGCGGATTCAATACGTATATCAATCTACTTTTTAATGGAAATGCATCACCACAAGGGGTGATGAATGATTTTACGATTGATCTGAGCTTTGCAGTCTTTACAACTTTACTATTCTTCGTGTCGTTATTTGTGATGACGATCGTTGCAGGATTGTTCCAATTTGCTGCTTGGACAAAGTTTGACTATCCGAAACTGACAGTTATCCAAAGTTTGAAATATGCCTGGTTTTTATTGAAAGATCGTATTGGGACCTATCTTCTTCTGCAACTTTCATTTATTGGTTGGTATATTCTCGGATTTATTGCGCTGTTCTTTGGTTTACTTTGGGTAATTGCTTATGTCAATGTGTCGATTGCACAATTTTACGAACAAGCTCGTATTGAAAAAGGCAGCCCAATGGAATACTTTCACTTCGAATAAGCAGTTTTTCTTATGAAAATAAGAAATTGTGGTAGCATAAGTTTTTGAGGGGGAATCAGTCATGAAATTAACCGTTTTAGGTTGCTTAGGTGCATATCCTTATAAAAAACAAGGAACGACGAGTTATCTGTTGCAAGCTGATCAATTTAATTTGTTGATTGATGCAGGGAGCGCAACGCTTGTGAAATTGGAAGACCATCTCGATCCGCTTGCTTTAGATGCTGTGATCATCAGCCATTATCATCATGACCATATCGCAGATCTAGGTGTTTTGCAATATGAGTGGCAATTGCATCCAAACAGAGATCAGGAAAAGATATTACCAATCTATGGACATACGAAAGATGCCAGTCATTTTGAACAATTGACGATACCGGGAGTGTCCCAAGGAGTGGCATATGATCCAACCCAAGAACTTGAAGTCGGACCATTTTCGATCACTTTCTTGGAAACAATTCATCCAGTGGTTTGTTATGCCATGCGTATTGTCGAAAGAGCCACCGGAAAAGTACTTGTTTTTACAGGAGATTCTGGCTATTTAGAGAGTTTTATCCCCTTTGCTAAAGAGGCGGATCTCTTTTTGGCAGACACGTATCTTTTTGCAGGAAATGAGCGACATAAAGCGCATTTCACTTCAAAAGAATCCGGAGAGATCGCAAAAGCGGCAAAAGTCAAAAAACTAGTTTTGACACACTTGCCACAATTCGGTAACCTAACACAATTAGAGAATGAAGCAAAAGAAGCGGCTGGAGAAGAAATCGAAGTTGCCTTAGCCGAAGTCGATAAAGTGTTTGATATATAGGAGGACGAGCAGAATGATTTTTGTACCAAATGAAAACCACGATCCAAGAGTAAATTTAGCAATCGAGACCTTTTTACTGCAAGAGATGCCATTAGAAGAACCAATTTTGCTTTTTTACATCAATGAACCGTCAATTATTATTGGTCGAAATCAAAACACGATCGAAGAAATCAATCGTGAATATGTTGAAGAACATGGCATCCATGTGGTCCGTCGTTTAAGCGGTGGTGGGGCAGTATATCATGATTTTGGTAATTTGAATTTCAGTTTCATCATGCCAGATGATGGGGATTCGTTCCGTGACTTTGCGAAGGTGACTAAACCAATTATCCAAGCATTACACGAATTAGGTATTTCAGGTGCCGAATTAAAAGGACGTAATGACCTGGTAATCGATGGCTTGAAGTTTTCAGGGAATGCCATGTATGCTACAAATGGTCGAATGTTTGCTCATGGAACGATCATGTTCGATTCAGACATTAATGAGGTAGTCAATGCGCTTAAAGTAAAAAAAGAAAAAATCGAATCCAAAGGAATCAAATCAATTCGTTCGCGAGTTACTAATATCAAACCATTCTTACCTGAGGAAAAACAAGGGATGACAACCGAAGAATTTCGTGAAGACATTCTTTTGAAAATTTTCGGCGTATCTTCAGTAGAAGACGTAAAGACCTATGAATTGACAGAAAAAGATTGGGAAAAAATCAATCAAATTTCTGAGCAGTATTATCGAAATTGGGATTGGAACTATGGAAAATCACCAGATTTCAACTTTTCACGTCAAAAACGCTTTTCGATTGGATCGATCGAGGTACATCTGAATGTCTCAGAAGGGATCATCGAGGATGTAAAAATCTTTGGCGATTTCTTTGGTCTAGGAGATATCAAAGATGTTGAACAAGTGTTGACGGGTATAAAGTATGACAAAGCTACCTTACAAGAAGTAGTGGAAACGATCGATATCAAGAAGTATTTTGGTGCAATCGAAGCACAAGATTTATTGGAGTTATTGTACTAGATAAAATTGTGACAGAAGCGTTTTGACCTAGGAAGTAAGATAGAAAGTTGAAAAATAGTTTTTCGTATTTTACAATTTTTTAGTTTAATGTTGAATATCCGCTTCTGGAACATCATTTATTCGGATGTAGGGTGATAAGCTGACGGATAGCCAATATCCCAGACCCGACAAATCTAAAATAGAATCGATCATAAGACCTTCAAAAACAGCCTGTTGACTGCTTTTGAAGGTCTTTTTTAACTAGATGGTATATTGATTTTTAGGCGATCGACTCACTTATCTTTTTCTTGGACCAAGGTGCTGCTATCTAGCCAAAATCAATTTTGTTAGTTGGTGACCTGTCGGAAAAAGAGACAAATCCAATTGTCTTGTTTCGTCTACGATCCGTTTTAAGTAAGTTTTCACTTCGGCTTGTTCATTTGTATCAATCAATTGACTCAGTTCTTCCATTTGTACAACAAAGTCATTTTTTGCTTGATCGATTTGTTGGATCTGTTCTTGGATTTTTATATAATATGTTTCAATCAGATCTGTTTGGTTTGTAAGAAAAGACGTTCTTTATGGTAACTATCGATTTTCATGATATTCTCCATGATATTGTATCCGACAAATAACAATCAGGAGAATCGCAAATAAGAGCGTGGGCCATTTGATGATCGAATGCCCAATCGAATATAAGAAGATAGCGATCAAACCGATCCAAAGACTACATACAATGAAAAAAAGTGCTTACAACACTAACAACACTAGCAAAGGGCATTAATTCAGATAATTCAAAATATGAAAATAATGCATAAAGTAAGATGTTGGCAAAAACAAATGTTTGGAAATAGCAGAAATAACCATACCATTTCTGTTAGTTTGTCATTTTGGACTGATAGTAAAAAATAATCAGTATAGAAGTCAAGATTGCAAATAAGTGTGAAAAAATCGAATGTACGATTGGTTCAAAAAGAACACTGCTCAAGATATATTCCGAAATCGATTCAAATCCAAGCACGAAAGAAAATAAGGTCAAAATCAATAATGAATGATCTGATCTATTATGTCTGTAGAGAATATAGCTAGTCCAGATCAACAATCCGATGGCAATAACAAAAGCCAAGATCATCGCGATGTCTTGTGGGATTGATTGTGAGAAAATGAAGCTGATCATTGGAATGGTAGTTCCCAAATCAACTTTAGATGTTAGACCAGTATAATTTTGATAAGGCGAGGAAACAACGATTTTCAACGTCTTGCCTACATAGGGTTCTAGTAGATCGATGATCGATACAGACAATCCATGATTGTTTCGTGCGCTTTCTTTAGGGCGACTGTAGAGTAGTGTGTCATCTAATGAGACACAGCCATTGATGGTTGCCTTTGATTAAGAGATTGGCATGAAGGGGTAATGAAAAAAATAAGCGATACTTATTATAAATAACGATATAGATATAATAAGTACGCTTCATTTAATTTTCATAGAGAATGGTATAATTTTATTACATCAGTTATTTAAAATAACCATAGACAAATCTCCTTTAATAAATTATCTAATTACAGAGTAAAATTTTTTCATTTAACAGTCAATTTTTAGCTATTTTTATAGTTTTTTGTTCGCTTGTTTATTTTTTTATAGAGAATATTCAAACTGAGTATTAATATTGTCAAAAAAAATTCGTTATTATATTATAGATTTAATAAAATGTTTATTAAGGAGGTTCAATGTGCCTATCTATAAAAAAATAACTTTTTTTAGTTCGATTTCGTTAGTGGTTCTTCTAGCAATCATTTTGTGTGTCGTGCGGCTCCCTCGAGTATTTGGACTGACACCGCATATCATTGATGATCAAGCGATGGCATCGTCTTATGCAGAAGGAAGTCTGATCTATGTACAAAAAAGAAAGACAGATACGATTTTAGTTGGAGATGTGATCACCTACTATGAAAATTCAGGTAAACATATCGTGACAAGAAGAGTCGTTGCTATTGAAGATCAACACCAGTATTTTTACACGAAAGCTGATGGAAAAACGCAAATCGAAGTTGAAGCAGTACGAGATCGTAATATTATTGGCACGCCTGTATTCAAGATCCCGTACATAGGGTTATTGTTCTCACGGCATGCGTTCAATTGGATGAAAGGGGTATTCTTAGGAATCGCTGTGTGCTTGTCCTCCATTACAGCTTGGCATACCTACCTTGAACTGAAACAACGTCGAGAGAAAGAAACTGATTTTTTTTCTGACATGCAATAATCATATTTTTATTTACCAGCTTCTCCCTCTTGTCGAAAGATAGGTTTCTTCGTATAATGTTTGGAAGAGGAGGGGAAGTATGCGTAATGAAATGATGCATCGTCCCGTTGTAAAAGAAGAGTTATTGGATTTTATGCGGACAAAACAAAAACAGTTAACTGGAGAATTGGGGAAAGTTGAAGAGGAAGCACATGCGGCGGAAGTGCCGATCATCCCTCATGAGACGGTCGTCTTTTTGCAATTTTTATTGGGACAGATCAAACCAAAAGAAGTACTTGAAATTGGAGCTGCGATTGGTTTTTCATCTAGTTTGATGGCACAAGTCATTGGAAAAGAAGGTCATGTGACGACGATCGATCGCTTTGATGTGATGATCAGAAAAGCGAAAGCAACGTATGAGCGTTTAGAGATGACGGATCGAGTGACATTATTAGAAGGCCAAGCGGCTGATATTTTACCAACATTGACAGGTCCTTATGACTTTATATTTATGGATAGTGCAAAATCAAAATATATCGAATTCTTGCCTGAATGCCTTCGTGTATTGAAAAAAGGCGGCGTCTTGATGGTTGATGATATTTTTCAAGGAGGGACGATTCTTCTGTCAGATGAAGAGATCCCAAGAGGGAAACGAGCGATCCATCGTAAATTGAATGAATTTCTGCGCGTGGTCATGGAACATCCGGATTTGACCTCTACGTTGTTACCTTTGGGTGATGGTGTGATTTTGATCACGAAAGAGGCAGAAACGATCAACTTATAATTGCCAGATTTTCTTAGTAAAGATGCAAAAGAATGCTAGCTAAGCGAGTAGCTAAGTCGATCTCATTGATAGCAAGGCAGAAGTTGAAAGTAGGGAATCCATCCAGTCAAGTTCTGCCTTACTATGTTGAACGAAACAGACTTTCATGTTCCATGTTAAAATGACAAGTCGATCGTAGAAAAAAATACAAGATGAAAATCGTGCCTGTATTTTGATAGTACATTCTGTAAGAAAAAAGTACGATAAAAATTTTTGTTTCATAAAATAACTATTTTGTATTGACATAAGCTTTTAATTTATCTATAATTATTTTTGTTCCGCTAAAGTTGTCATAGTAGCTCAGCTGGATAGAGCATCCGCCTTCTAAGCGGACGGTCGGGGGTTCGAATCCCTCCTGTGACGTAAAAAGCCGTTAGAAACTTTTGTTTCTAGCGGCTTTTTTATATTAGGATAAATAAGAGCTATTCGTCAATAAGTTTTGAAGGTACAGGTTTGATCGTATAAAAAATCGATGGTTCAAATTCCAAAAAATAAGATCAAATCATATAAGAGATGCGCAAGCATAAGGATCAATAAGTTTTGTGTTTTTAACCAGGCATAGAGAGAAGTGGCATGAGCCAAACCAATAATAAAAATACATTGATGGAGATTTCCATCGTATACGGCATAATGGCTGAGACCAAAAACCAATAGAGAAATCGTACTAGCGCCCCAAATAGAAAATTTAGTACGCATAAATGTAAAAAGTAAAAGAAAGACCAGAACGAAGATCGCAACAATATAAATTTCTTCTTCAACCAGACTCAAGCTAAGCTGTGATAAATGTAGGATTATTCTATCAACAATTTAGTATCACCTGTTTTTTTTCTGGGAGTTTTTCATTTTGATCAATGTAGGTAAATCGAACATCTATGGTAAAATAGAGCATCAACATCAACTGGACGATCAAAAAGGACCGATGTTCATTCGGTCGAAAATCGAAAGGGCTTATTTCAGGAGAGGATAAAGGGAAACGTTTATGTTAATCACAAAAAAATGGATGGATCGTTTAACAGGTCCGTATAGATCAGCAGGAATGTTTCGCTGTTTTGCGGAATCTCAGAGTTTGGACAGTATCAGTAGTAAAGTGATTTTATTGATCGATGAGACCAAAGTGACGATTTTATTTTTAAACTTTTTTCAAACAAAGGTTATTGATCATCTCACGTATGAACGCACAGCGATCGAAGAGGAACAAGTTGCATTAGGTGGCGGTTTATCAGTTATCTGGCGTTTTTCCGCGGGCAATAAGCATTGGCGGTTTCGAATCATCAAAAAAATCATTCCTTTAGGGGATGAACAAAGAGAATTTTTGATGCAACTCGAGTAAAGACATAATTCACGAAAAAGAAGAACGGTTA
The DNA here is from genome assembly GCF_003957375.1 of Enterococcus mundtii. GTDB lineage: Bacteria > Bacillota > Bacilli > Lactobacillales > Enterococcaceae > Enterococcus_B > Enterococcus_B spodopteracolus. The sequence continues at coordinate 781,372 of NZ_CP025473.1, forward strand.
TACAACTAGGATATCATTGCTAGTGTTCTTCTTTTTTGATTAAAACCGTGTGATGATGTCATCTAAAATAGCAATCAATTCTTCTTTCTCCACGTTTAGATTCCCATTGATCCACTCAGTTAAAACACTAGTAGTGCCGGAAATAGAAAAAAGAACCTCTACTTTATTTTTGATATCTTTCCTATCTAATTGTTCTTCGTCTATGACTCTTTTTATCAGGATCTGTGTAAGTTGGACAGAGAGTTCATCATCCATGAAATCATTGAAGAAAAAGTGAAAAACAGCTTTGTTCTCATCTACATGATTGACTAAAGCATGGACGAATCGGCGAAAGTCATATTGCTCTTTGTTGGGGTAAGTTTGATCGAAGATATCTATCAGTGTACAAATCGATTCTTCAATGATTTTTGAACGCAAATCATAGATATCCTCATAATGAGTATAAAACGTCCCTCTCCCGATATCTGCTTGTTGTGAAAGCTCCGCAATCGTGATTTTATTGATGGGTTTTTCTTTCGTTAAATCTAAAAAGGCTTGTTTGATTGCGTGCTTCGTTCTTTTGCTTCGACGATCCATTTGTTTCTCCTTTTTTTGACAGTATCTTCCTAAGTGTTCATTATTGGACAGATGTTGAATCATTGCCTATAGGAAGTCACTTTTTAAGTAATTATAATAAAGTTACGTAAAGAAAGAAAGTTTTGTTTCAAAAGGAGTAGATGAATATGGAAAAATTAACGATTCGTTCAATTGATAGAAAAGACTTAAACAAAGCAAGTGAATTTGCAGCGCAAGGAATGAATTACTCCAGCTATACAGAAAATCCTATCGTACTTTATCTCTATCGCCAGTATGCATTGTCATCATTGTTGATAAAATCAACAGTCACATTAGGTGCATATCTAGACGGTCAATTTGTCGGCTTTCTTTTTGCTCGCTTTGATGGGGAACCAAAAGTATCTGTTTCATGGGGAAGACGCTTGTTTGTTACTGTAGCAGAAAAACTGATTGGCTTGACCGGATATCAAGGTGCGATAGGAGCTTATGATCGAGCAAATCAAGAAATGTACCAGGAGTTTGCAACGAATCGCCCAGAAGGCGAAGTGACTTATTTTGCCGTCGATCCAGCTTTGAAAGGTAAAAGGATCGGCTCTCGCCTGTTAGAAGAAATCAAGAAAAGCTATAAAAATAAACGAGTGTATCTCTATACAGATTCTAATTGTAACTATCAATTTTATTTGAAAAAAGGATTCGATATTTTTGAACGCCGACCAGTTGATTTTGGGGGAGAAGATTCGCTGACTTGTTTTTTACTAAGTGCAATCCTCTGATTGAATAAATGACGCTAGCGGCTATGCTATTCTTAACGTTGACTCATTGGTGAGTCGGCGTTTATTTTTCTTTTAGCAACTATGAGTTATAAGTAGAAGTTGAAGAAAAAAAACAAAAGTTCCTTTATAATCAAAATGGAGATTTTTTTAGTTGATGTAGTCACGGTGTTCTAACTAGAAAAATGCACTCTATTACTGATTTAGAAAGGAAGAAAACAGATGACATTATTATCTCAAATTTTAGTTACACTTGTTGCCTTGGAATTTCTTTATATCATGTATATTGAAACCTTTGCGACGGAATCTGCAACAACTAGTCGAGTATTCAACATGCCGAAGGAAGAATTAAGACGGCAGTCCGTACAGACTTTGTTTAAGAATCAGGGGATCTATAATGGGTTACTTGGTGTGGCATTGGTGTACGGCGCTTATTTTTCAAATGCACCAAAAGAAATCACGGGGCTATTATTGATCTATATTTTGCTGGTGGCGGCTTATGGTAGCTTTACTAGTGATCGCTTGATCATCGTCAAACAAGGTGGGTTAGCAGCAATTGCACTCATTACGTTATTCTTTTAGGATATAAAAGAAAAATAGCTGAAAAAATTATGAAAGTTTGTGAGAAAACTTACTTTAGTCAACAAAATATGCTATCCTATAACGTGCATTTTATCAATTTTTTATGAAAATGGGGTAGTAGTGTTGTTAAAGAATTATATTGGTTTATTGAAAAAAGAATTTTCTGGTTATAATCTTTCAGTATTACAAAAAGACTTATTGGCAGGTATTACAGTCGCGGCGGTTGCTTTACCACTCGCTTTAGCTTTCGGTGTTTCAAGTGGTGCAGACGCAGCTGCTGGTCTGATCACTGCTGTAATTGCTGGTCTAGTCATTGGTGGTTTATCTGGTGGGTTCTATCAGATTTCTGGTCCTACTGGTGCGATGGCAGCAATCTTGATGTCGATTGCCGCAAAACAAGGGATGCAAGGTGTCTTATTGGCTACTTTTTTGGCTGGAGTTCTTTTATTTGCTGCGGGTGTCTTACGATTAGGAACGCTGACTTCATTTATCCCTGCACCTGTCATCACAGGGTTTACCTCTGGTATTGCGATCATTATTGCTTTAGGTCAGATCGATAATTTATTCGGTGTTCATTCAGAAGGGGCCAATGTGATGGAAAAATTGGCTAGTTATCAAAATTTAGGCTTTGAAATTTCTTTGCCAACGATTTTAATGGGAAGTTTGGTCATTATTGGGATGTTGGTCTATCCTAAAAAATGGGGGCAAAAGATACCAAGCTCATTATTGGCAATCGTCCTCACAACTGCGTTGATGATGATCGTTGATTGGCCAATTGCGACCGTAGGGGAAATTCCCCAAACGTTGATCAGTAGTAACCGTTTGGTACTTGGTGATTTTAGTTTGTCAGCGATCCAAACAGTGATCGTACCAGCAATCAGCATTGCACTGTTAGGTATGATCGAAAGTTTGTTGTGTGGTGCTTCGGCAGGCCGAATGGCGAATCGTCAGTTAGATAGTAATCAGGAGTTGGTCGCACAAGGAATTGGTAATCTACTGTTACCATTTTTTGGTGGGATTCCAGCTACAGCAGCGATTGCTCGAACGAGTGTCGCAATCAAATCCGGTGCTCAAACCAGAGTAGCTGGAATGATCCATGCAATCGTATTGTTTCTATCCATGCTTATTTTTGCACCAATCATGTCGAACATTCCGATGCCAGCATTAGCAGGTGTATTGATCGTCACTGCTTGGCGTATGAATGAATGGGAAACGATCAGAGAACTATTTGCTAAAAGATACTGGTCAGCGCTTCTTCTGTTTTTCTTGACGATGGGGTGTACAGTGATTTTTGATCTAAGTATTGCAATCGTTATAGGAATTATTAGTGGGTGTGTCTTTTTTATTGTTAAGAGTGCAGCCATCACGATCTCAGTGGAGGAAATCGATTGGCAGCGAATGAGCTTACCGGAAACGAAAAAGTTGGATAATTGGGCAGTTGTTTATATCAGTGGTCCTTTATTCTTCATGTCCGCTGAACGATTGAAAGCGACATTAACAGAATTAGCAGATAAAGAAGGAATCATTTTTTCAATGCGCGGGGTGCCAAGTATTGATTTGACGGCGCAAAGTTTATTTGAAGAATTTCAAGAAAAAGCTGCTATAAAAGAACAAACGATTATTTACACCTCGTTACAACCAGAAGTGGAAAAGCAATTGCAACATCTTTGGGAAAAACAAAAGACAGAACAACATCTTACGGTGGCTCATGCGCTGACCTCTTTACACAAACAATATATGTTAGACAGTGAAATATAGTCAGTGGGTTCGCTAAAAAAATTTGTGGCTGCCGCCTATTCTAAGGTAAAATAAGTGTATAGACGTTCGGGAGGTAGGAATGGATGAACATCAAACAAGTGAGTGAAGAAAAAGGAATCTCTGCGGATACGTTACGCTACTATGAACGGATCGGTTTGATCCCACCGGTGAACCGAACAAACGGAGGTATCCGAGACTATACTGAAGAAGATTTACGTTGGGTCGATTTTACCTTATGTATGCGTAGTGCGGGTTTATCGATTGAATCTTTGACTGAATATATTCGTTTATATAGCGCTGGGGATGAAACAATCCTTGCTCGTAGGGATCTTCTTATGGAAGAAAGTGAACAATTGGCAAAAAAAATTGCAGAGATGCAAGCTTGTCAGGAACGTCTCCAAAAGAAAATCGCGCGTTATAACCAAGATTTGGTCAAAGGAGATCCAATCTTAGCTTGATTTAGTCGCTAAAACCAAGAACCAACCAATCAATCAATCATGATTTGTGAGACTGGTTGGTTCTTTTGTTGCCTTTACTTTTTTTCAGCAAGTATTTTTCCAAGTTTTTGCCAATCTTCTAAAATCATTTCTGTCAGTGTTCGATTATAAAAAATGGCCGCCGGGTGGAAGAGTGGAAGAATACGATACTGTTTAGTAGAAAATTGATAAGCATCATGCTGTGGATTCAACTCTAAGACTGGTCCGGTATACAGTTTTCCATGATTTTTTGAAATCGTGTAGCCGTTACCTAATAAACGTTGTAGCCCAATATTGCCTAGCGTGGCAATCAAAAAGGGCTGTACATGTTGTAGTTCGTAATCTAAGATTGGTGCATGAGCAAAAATTTCCGTTTTACTGGGCGTTCGATTCGGATAAATGGTCTCTGATTTTTTTGTCCGTCCATTAATGCGTTGGACGATTCGATAAGGACGGCTTCTGACAGCGCTAGTAATATACACTTCATCTCGAGATAAACCTACTGATTTTAGTGCGTTCATCAACTCTTTGCCAGCTTGGCCGCTAAATGGAATGTGATTCTCAATCTCTGTTTTACCAGGGGCTTCGCCAACTAACATCAATTTGGGTCGGATAGGACCTTGCCCAGCGACAAATCCTTCCACACGGTGTCCTTGAATACGCCGAGTTGCTTCGTCCATCAAATGTTTTGGGTAATCCATAATATCAACTCCTATTCTTGTCCATTATAGAAAGAAATCGTTCAATTGACGAATGATTGGCAAAATAAAAAAGTTGTTGACTATTATAGTATGATTTGTTATTCTAGTAATGTTGTAATTGTGGTCTCCACAGCTACAACCGCACAGAATGAGTTTGATGAAGTACAGGACACCCTGTCACTCTGGATGGCGAGTCTAAGTATGAAAATAAGGAGGTGCTTTAAAGCATGTACGCAATTATTAAAACAGGTGGTAAACAAGTAAAAGTTGAAGTTGGACAAACAATCTACATCGAAAAACTTGACGTTGAAGCAGGCGAAAAGGTTGTATTTGACGAAGTTATTTTAGTAGGTGGCGAAACTACGAAAGTAGGCGCTCCAACCGTTTCTGGTGCAACAGTTGAAGGTACAGTTGAAAAACACGGCAAACAAAAGAAAGTCGTTACTTTCAAATACAAACCTAAAAAACACTCACACCGTAAACAAGGTCACCGTCAACCATACACAAAAGTGGTTATCGACGCGATCAACGCTTAATCTGCGTTTGAGAAAGAAGGCCTAAACAATGATCAAAGGGACATTTAAACGAAATGACGCTGGTCAAATCGTTTCATTTACTTTGACTGGGCATGCTGATGCCGGTCCTTACGGAAGTGATATCGTTTGTGCAGGTGTTTCTGCCTTAGCGATCAGCACTGTCAATGGGATTTCATCATTAGCTGGTTTTGAACCGATTGTTGACATGAATGAAGAAGAAGGCGGCTATTTGTACGTTGAAGTAATTTCACGATTGACACAAGAGCAAAACAATATTGCAGAAATCTTATTGGAGAATCTCCTATTAGGTTTACAATCGATCGAAGCTGAAAACCCAGAATATATCCAAACAAAAACAATTAATGATAAATAGGAGGTGCAGACCATGTTATTAACAATGAATCTACAATTATTCGCCCACAAAAAAGGTGGCGGTTCTACATCTAACGGCCGTGACTCAGAATCAAAACGTCTAGGTGCAAAACGTGCTGACGGACAAACAGTTACAGGTGGATCAATTCTTTACCGCCAACGCGGAACAAAAATTTATCCAGGTGTGAACGTAGGTATTGGTGGAGATGACACTTTATTTGCTAAAGTTGACGGTGTTGTTCGTTTTGAACGTAAAGGTCGCGACAAAAAACAAGTGTCTGTTTATCCAGTAGCTCAAGAAGCTTAATGAACAGTTGGCTCTATTCCTTGCCTAGCGAGGGATAGAGTTTTTTCATTCTTTCTGAATCAATAATGATTTCCGGCTCAAACAGAGTCAGGCTTTTTTTGCATTGGGAGAATGATTGGCTGTAAAAATAGTTGGTTTACTATTTTCGCTAGTTCTAACTGCAAAAAGGTATCGTGCAAAGTAAAAAAGAGATAATCGTTTTCTGTTATCTGAAAAAATAGTACACGTTTAGACTTGTCTCAATTGCTTAATAAATAAACAACAAATGTTCTTTTTTTGTTTTGAGCGTGTCTTATTTTCTTTTTGATATAAATAGTTGACGAATAGTGATTAAATCAATAGTATTAGGTTTTAAGGACAAGAGAAGAGGGGCGAAAATATTGGCAAAACGAATTGACCGAATTTATACGTATGTCAAAGAAAAGACCGCTCATTTATCTATAGATGAAAACGATCAAGGTGTAACGACTCAAGAGATCGCGGAAGTTTTGGGTATTCAACGTACCAATAGTAGTAAAGATCTCAACAAATTAGTACGTGAAGGAAAACTAAAGAAAACGGATGGCCGTCCAGTTCGGTATGTCTATCAAGAAAGACCGACCATTGAGAAACCATTAGCCAAATATGTACCTAGTTATAAAGAAGAATTGACTCACGTAAAAAAACCGAGTCTTCAAGTAGATACGAAAGATATTTTTGCCAAAATCATTGGCGCCAATGGTAGTATGAAAAACTCAGTGGAACAAGCAAAAGCTGCCATTTTGTATCCTCCCAGAGGGTTGAACTGTTTGATCACTGGACCGACTGGTTCTGGAAAGACTTATTTCGCTCATGCGATGTTTCATTTTGCTAAAACCAATCATGTGGTGGAAGAAGACACAGAGTTGATCGTCTTTAACTGTGCCGACTATGCTAATAACCCTGAATTACTGATGAGTCATCTTTTCGGGTATGTCAAAGGTGCGTTTACAGGTGCGGAAGAAGAAAAAATGGGAATCATTGATCAAGCGGACGGCGGGATGCTTTTCTTGGATGAAATTCATCGACTCCCACCTGAAGGACAAGAAATGATTTTTTATTTTATGGACCATGGTACCTATAGCCGATTGGGCGAAACAACGAAATCTCATGAAGCGAATGTTCGGATCGTCGGTGCAACGACTGAAGATCCAGGTTCGGCATTACTTGAGACATTTGTACGCCGTATCCCGATCAATATCAAGTTGCCTGCTTTTGATCGACGTCCAGCGAATGAAAAAATCGATTTAGTCAAAATCATGATCGCTCATGAAGCGAATCGTACGCAAAGAAAAATTTCTTTGACAGAAGATGTTGTGAAAGCGCTAATAGGCAGTGTTACTTATGGAAACATTGGACAGTTGAAGTCGAATATCCAATTGGTATGTGCGCGAGGATTTCTAAACCACATGAACAAACCTGAAATATCGATCACGATCGATGATTTAACTGAAGGGATTCGTAGTGGTTTGATCCAACTAGCAAGTAATCGAAAAGAAATGGCAGAGTTATCCAAGATACTTGATCCTAAAATCACCGTTTTTCCGAACGATGATGTGATGCAGTTACAGGCAGACTCCTATGAGTTGCCTTATAATCTTTACGACATTATTGGTGATAAAGCTGCTTTGCTCAAGTCAGATGGCTTGGATCAAGAAGCAATCAATCATTTTATCTCAACAGATATCAATATCCATTTAAAGTCATTCTATAAAGATCACGGTTTTTCATTTAATGCAGATAATAAGTTGGCGGAATTTGTTGACTCTAAAATTATTGAAGTAACGAATCAGATTTATCTCATGGTGAAGCAATCTTTACCATATGAGTTTCAACAAAATTTTATTTATGCGATGAGTCTGCATATCAGCTCTTTTCTGAAACGAATCCATTTAGGAGAAGAGCGGCATACAAATGACAATATCCGAGAAATGGCTATTGATTTTCCTGAGGAATACGCACTGGCGAAAGAAGTACGGAAACATATCGAAATGTACTTCCAAGTGGAGATCCCAGAAAGTGAAGATTACTATTTGACTGTATTACTTGTTTCATTACGAGCTAATCAAGCAAGTGGTCGGATCGGGGTCGTTGTGGCTGCACATGGCAATAGTACCGCAAGCAGTATGGTGCAAGTGGTTCAACAGTTGCTAGATGCGGATAACGTCCGGGCGGTTGATATGCCACTAGACATGGACCCGAAAACTGCTTTAAGTCGGATTGAGCGTAGTGTGCAAGAAGTAGATGAGGGGAGTGGAACGATTCTTCTGGTGGATATGGGTTCACTTGCGTCCTTCAATGCTCAGATACAGCAAGATACGGGTATCCCTGTTCGAACAGTCGATATGGTCACGACTTCTTTAGTTTTAGAAACAGTACGTAAAGTGTCGGTGCTGGGAACAGATCTTGACTTGCTTTATGAATCTTTGAAGAATTTCCGAGGGTATGCTGAAGTCTCAAGTGGAAATGTTGCGGAAGCGGACGACAAACAACGAAAGGCCGTAGTGGCCATCTGTGCCTCAGGAGAGGGAACAGCACAACGAATCAAATCGTTGATCGAGCGTGCAGTCAGTAAAAGGCAAGAAGCTCAATTGGAAGTAATTGCTTTGTCCATCGTTGATTTGAAAACTAAACTACCAAAGATCCAAAAAAATTATCAAATCATTGCGACGACTGGGATCACGGACCCGCATATCGATGCACCATTCATTCCATTGGAAAGATTTATTGATCAAAACATTGAGGTGATTTTAGATCAATTACTGTTAGAGTCAGAGTTAGATGAAACCGAAGATGTTTTATTAAATGAAGAAACAGCCAAAAGTACATGTGTGTCATTTATCGCAGATAATTTTACATTTATCAATGGAGAAAAGTTAATCGATCCTCTTTGGAAATTTGCAGATGGGTTAATGGATTCAGCAAGCATTGATGTAAAAGAATACGGATTTATGATCAACCTTGTTCTACATGCGGCGGGCATGATTGAGCGTGTCATCTTAAATGAACCGCTCTCTGTAGAAAATCAAGATAATCGTTCGATTAAAAACGATCCGCTCTATGTTAAAATTGTTGAGCCACTAAATGAGTTAGAAGGAAAGATCAAAGTCAAGTTTCCGTTAGAAGAAGTGTATTATCTATTGAAAATGATCACTAACCATTTAGAGAAAAAAGAATACACTAATGAAGATATACACAAAAAAGATACACTATTTTAGTGTATCTTTTTTGTGTATTGTATAAGAAACCATTAAATCAAGCAGTGTATCTTTTAAAAGTTGGCACGTTTCTTGCTTTTATTAAAGTGTGCTTAACGGAAATGCTTCCGACAGAAGTGGGGAGATGTTTTGAGTAGTGATTTAATAAAAAGGAGATTTACGAATGGATATTCGATTAGCACGTATAGACGATCGTTTGATCCATGGGCAAGTTGCAACTGCCTGGTCTAAATTGACTGGCGTTGAACGTATCATCGTCATAAGTGACGTAGTAGCGAAAGACAAGTTAAGGAAGTTTCTTTTAAAAGAAGCTGCTCCACCAGGGATTATGGCAAATGTCATCACTGTTGAAAAGATGATCCAGATCTTTGAGAGTGGACTCTTAGCGCGAACGAAAGTGATGCTTTTATTTACTAATCCTAAAGACGTTGAGAAAATTGTCCGAAGTGGTATCCGAATTGATTCTCTAAATATCGGGGGAATGAGTTTTTCTGAAGGAAAGACCATGATCACAAATTTTGTGTCCGTCGATCAACGAGATATCGAAGCCTTTCATTTTTTGGATGGTCAAGGTGTGGAGTTGGAGATTCGGAAGGTGCCCGCTGATCGGAAAATCTTTTTAATGGAATTACTGACCAAAGCCAAGAAAGCATAAAATTGTTGTTGCGTAACGGTCAAATGTATCTGTTGTAAAAGGTAAGCACTTATTTTTATTTTTGATTTTGTTACAACAAAAAGAAGTAGGAGGTATAAATATGGTAGGGATTATCCTAGCAAGTCATGGGCAATTTGCTGAAGGAATCTTACAATCGGGTTCAATGATCTTTGGCGAACAAGAAAACGTCAAAGCTGTTGTTTTACAACCGAGTGAAGGTCCAGATGACTTGAGAGCCAAATTAGAAGAAGCAGTCGCTTCCTTCGATAACCAAGACGAAGTCTTATTCTTAGTTGATTTATGGGGCGGAACACCGTTCAATCAATCAAACACATTATTTGAAGAACACAAAGATAAGTGGGCAATCGTAAGTGGTTTGAACTTGCCTATGCTGATCGAAGCATATGCTTCACGTTTTTCAATGGAATCAGCACATGAAATTGCTGCTCATATCATTGAAACAGCAAAAGAAGGCGTGAAAGTCAAACCGGAAGAATTAGAACCAGTAGTAGAAACAAAAGCTGCGGCACAAGAAGCTGCACCTTCAGGAACACCTGGTAAGTTTACTTATGTTTTAGCACGTATTGATTCACGTTTGTTGCATGGACAAGTAGCAACTGCTTGGACAAAAACAACAAATCCAACACGGATCATCGTTGTATCTGATGCTGTAGCAAAAGATGAGTTACGTAAAAAATTGATCCAACAAGCTGCACCTCCTGGTGTAAAAGCACACGTTGTACCAGTTGAACAAATGATCAAACTTGCAAAAGATGATCAACACTTTGGCGGTCAACGCGCATTGCTATTGTTTGAAAATCCTCAAGATGTCGTGCGTGCAGTTGAAGGTGGCGTACCATTAGAAACAGTGAACGTCGGATCAATGGCACATTCTCCAGGTAAAGTACAACCGAACAAAGTACTTGCTTTCAGTCAAGACGATATTGATTCATTCAATAAATTGAAAGAATCTGGCGTGAAATTCGATGTACGTAAAGTACCGAATGACTCTAAAGGAAACATGGATGAAATTTTGAAAAAAGCGCAAGAAGAACTAAAAAATCGTGCTTAATTAATTATCAGAAAAAATGGAGGATTACTATCATGGATTTAAATATTATTCAAGTGATCTTAGTCATCATCGTTGCATTTTTAGCTGGTATGGAAGGAATTCTTGATGAATTTCAATTCCATCAACCAGTTGTTGCATGTACGTTGATCGGCTTAGTAACTGGAAATCTAGTTCCTTGTCTTATCTTAGGTGGTACATTACAAATGATCGCTTTAGGTTGGGCAAATATCGGTGCCGCTGTCGCTCCCGATGCTGCATTAGCATCTGTTGCATCTGCAATTATTTTAGTTTTAGGTGGTCAAGGTTCAGCCGGCGTTTCTTCAGCAATCGCGATTGCTGTGCCACTTGCTGTTGCTGGTTTATTATTAACAATCATTTGTCGTACGATTGCGACAGCGTTTGTTCATCTGATGGATGCTGCTGCAAAAGATGGTAACTTTAGAAAAGTTGAATTATGGCATGTTGTTGCTATCTGTATGCAAGGTGTTCGTATTGCAATCCCTGCTGGTTTGATCTTAGCTATTGGTGAAGGTCCAGTAAGAAGCTTACTTGAATCTATGCCTGTTTGGTTGACAGACGGTTTAGCTATCGGTGGTGGAATGGTCGTTGCCGTAGGTTACGCAATGGTTATCAACATGATGGCTACAAAAGAAGTATGGCCATTCTTTGCAATCGGTTTTGTATTGGCAACTGTATCAGAAATCACTCTTATCGGTCTAGGCGCAATCGGTGTTGCTTTAGCTCTTATTTACTTGGCACTTTCTAAACAAGGTGGTTCAGGTAACGGCGGAAGCTCAAATACTGGTGACCCACTAGGCGATATCATCGATAACTATTAAAGGAGGCGTTCACGAAATGGCAGAAGAAAGAATTCAATTATCTAAAAAAGATCGTATTTCTGTTTGGTTGCGTTCGACTTTCCTTCAAGGATCATGGAACTACGAACGTATGCAAAATGGTGGTTGGGCATTCTCAATGATCCCAGCGATCAAAAAATTATATAAAACAAAAGAAGACCGTGCGGCTGCGTTGACTCGTCATTTAGAGTTCTTCAACACTCATCCATATGTTGCTTCACCAATTCTAGGGGTAACTCTTGCACTGGAAGAAGAACGTGCAAATGGCGCACCTGTTGATGATGTTGCGATTCAAGGGGTTAAGGTTGGTATGATGGGACCTCTAGCTGGTATCGGTGATCCAGTCTTCTGGTTTACAGTAAGACCAATCCTTGGAGCGCTAGCTGCTTCTCTAGCGATGGCTGGAAATATCTTAGGCCCAATCATTTATTTCGTCGCTTGGAATATCATCCGTATGGCATTTATGTGGTATACACAAGAATTCGGCTATAAAGCAGGTTCTAAAATCACAGAAGATTTATCTGGTGGTTTGTTGCAAGACATCACTAAAGGTGCTTCGATCTTAGGTATGTTCATCTTAGGTTCATTAGTTAACCGTTGGGTATCAATCGGCTTTGCGCCAGTAGTATCAAGCGTTAAACTTGACGAAGGTGCTTACATTGATTGGAGTAGTTTACCTGCAGGTGCAGAAGGTATCAAGAGTGCGTTGGAACAACAAGCAGCTGGCCTTTCTCTATCTGACTACAAAGTAACAACATTACAAGACAACTTAGACAGCTTGATCCCTGGATTAGCTGCATTGTTACTAACATTGTTCTGTATGTGGTTATTGAAGAAAAAAGTTTCACCAATCGTTATCATTCTTGGATTATTCGTAGTGGGTATTGTTTTCCACTTAATCGGATTAATGTAATCTAAGTCAATAAAAGACAAGCTGTGACAGAAATCAATCATTGATTTTTGTTGCAGCTTTTTTCTTAGAATGCGACGAGACTTTACTTCAGCTTTCTTCCGATCGAATGGTGGATGATTGTGGAAAACTGTTTATTAGAGATAGTATCTATGCTCGAAAAGGCATACTATTTATGATAAGATGTCTTTGATATAGAAGTAAAAAACGTGAAATTAAAAGTATGGCTAAGCTGAACGAATGGCCAAATCATTGAAACAGTAAGACTTCTGAGTACTGTAACTTTAGATTGATTAGAAATGGAGTGCTTGAAATGGTACAATCCCTAAATACAAAAGTTGACTTAACGATGAATGCGACATCTTATCTAGGTGTGGCAGAATATGGGAAGATCATGATTGGTGACAATGGTTTTGAATTTTACAATGATCGTGATGCACGGAAATTCGTCCAGATCCCATGGGAAGAGGTAGATGTCGTGATTGCCTCGGTGATGTTCAAAGGAAAATGGATTCCACGTTTTGCGATTCGCACAAAGAAAAACGGAACCTATTCATTTTCTGCAAAACATCCCAAGGAAGTTTTGCGCGCAGTCCGTAAGTATGTTGACCCAAGTCACATGGTTCGCTCTTTAAGTTTGATCGACGTTGTCAAGCGAGGCGTGATCGGTATTTTCAAGCGTAAATGATTTGTAGCTAGCCCTCATCGTTTGCCTGCTATTTATTTCTTATGATAAAATTAAAGAGTAAAGAGGGAGGTTATACGATGAGTTGGTTATGGACATTGATTGTTGGTGCAATCATTGGAGCGATTGCTGGAGCAATCACAAGTAAAGGAAATTCAATGGGATGCATCACAAATATTATTGCTGGTTTGATTGGTTCAACGATCGGTCAAGCGATTTTTGGCAACTGGGGACCAAGCGCTGCTGGTATGGCACTTATTCCATCTATTTTAGGGGCAGTGATCTTAGTTGCAGTTGTCTCATTTTTCTTTGGTAAAAGATCTTAGAAATGAAAGTCTAAAGCGTTTTGACTTGAGGGAAAGCTCAAGCCAAAACGCTTTGTTCGTTTCTATTGAAGGAATTTATCTTTCCTATGCCTTTAAAAAAGAAAGTTTGCTATAATGATAAAAAGAGTGCAAAGAAAGAAGGAATTTACACATGATGTTACGAGTAGAAAAGTTACGCAAAAAAATGCGAGAAGCGAATCTAGATTCATTTTTGGTGACAAGTCCTTACAATCTCCGCTATTTGACTAATTTTACAGGAACGACTGGGTTAGCGGTCATCACATTAGAGAAAGCCTTCTTTATTACGGACTTCCGTTATACAGAACAAGCAGCTGCGCAAGCGCAAGGTTTTGAGATCCTCAAAAATGTCGCACCAATTTTTGAGGAAGTCGCTGATTTGACTCGAAAAGAAGGATTGAAGAATCTAGCATTTGAAGAACGTACAGTTTCATTTTTAGAGTATTCAGTATTGGAAGAATTACTGGATGCAGAGTTGATCCCAGTTTCTGACATGATCGAAGAATTACGGGAAGTAAAAGATGAAGATGAATTAGTGATCATTGAAAAAGCTTGTAGCATCGCTGATATGGCTTATGATCATATCCTTAAAATGATCCAACCAGGGATGACAGAGATCGAGGTCGCGAATCAATTAGATTTCTATATGCGTTCACTAGGTGCATCAGGTGTGTCTTTTGAAACCATCGTGGCAAGTGGTGTTCGTTCAGCAATGCCACACGGAGTGGCTAGCCAAAAGATCATTGAACAAGGTGATTTGATCACGATCGATTTTGGTTGCTACTATGAAGGATACGTTTCTGACATGACACGTACGTTTGCAATCGGCGATCCTGGAGAACAACTGAAAGAAATCTATCAAATCGTTTTAGATGCCCAATTGGCAGTTCTAGAAGCAGCAAAACCTGGAGTGACAGGTATCCAACTTGATGCAGTAGCAAGAGACTACATCAGCAAATACGGCTATGGGGAAGCATTTGGCCACTCCACTGGCCATGGTATCGGCTTAGAGATCCATGAAGGTCCTAATGTATCTGCGCGAGCAGAGAAACCATTTGTTGTGGGCAATGTCATTACAGATGAACCAGGAATCTACTTACCAGGAATCGGTGGCGTCCGGATCGAAGATGACTTATTGATCACTGCTGAAGGAAACCGGGTATTGACTCACTCACCAAAAGAATTGATTATTTTGTGATAATCAGCATTTTTCAATAAATGTAAATGTCAAAACTCAGACTTTGTTATAGAAAATGGGCTCATTTAATGATACACTATAAGAGAAATCAAGCGATTGTAAACGGCGCGTTTTTTCACGCATGACTGATTTACAGGCGACAGTTTTCCTAGGTACATGACTTCGCTTTTTGAAGTGAAAGATGTATGTAGGCAAAAGGAGGAATAAATAAAAATGGCAGACGAAAAAAACTTAGTCTTACATGCTAATCAAGATTTAGGAGAAATCGTGATTGCACCAGAAGTGATCGAAGTCATTATCGGTATTGCAGCTTCTAAAGTCGAAGGGGTCTACGGAATGCGTGGGACTTTTGCTAGCAATGTCACAGAATTGCTAGGTCGCGCAGCGCATGGTAAAGGTGTATATTTAGTCAATGACGAAGAAGGTTTGAAAGTTGACTTATATTGTTATTTAGAATATGGCGTATCAGTACCAAAAGTAGCGATGGAAATGCAGGATCGTGTTCACCAAGAAGTGCTTTTCATGACCGACATTGCATTAGCTGAAGTCAATATCCATGTCGTAGCAGTTGTACCAGAAAAATTGGAACAACCAGCAATCGATGAACTTTTTGAGGACGAAGAGGAAGAAAATGAATAAAGAGTTATCAAGACACGAGATCCGCGAGATGGCATTACAGGCATTGTTCCCATTAGATTTTAACACTGATCTGACAAAAGAAGATGCGATTTTCAATGCGATCGAGTTGGACCATCAAGAGATGATCAATGAAGAGCAATCAGAATTTGTTCCAGTATATCTAGACACACTAGTTGGTGGCGTCTGTGCAAAAAAAGCATCGTTAGACACGATCATCGAAAAGCATTTAAAAAATAATTGGCGGATCAACCGCATTTCCAAAATGGATCTGATTATTTTAAGAATCGCGATTTTCGAAATGATGTACGTGGATGACGTGCCTGCAACTGTTGCATTGAATGAAGCAATCGAGTTAGCTAAAACATTCAGTGACGACCGTTCACGTAAGTTTGTAAATGGTATGTTATCGAATGTGTTAAAAGAATTAGAAGCTGGGGCGTAAGTCCTAGCTTTTTTCTATGATAGTTAGTAAATCTGGTTATGTTATAAGTGGTTTATATGGTAGAATGAAAGCAAAAATATCTGGGAGTGATCGTATGTCAGAATTGATGAATGGAAAAGAATTAGCAGAAAAAATGCAAGCAGAACTTGCGTTGAAAGTAAAAGAGCTTAACGAACGACAGATCAATCCCGGATTAGTTGTTTTATTAGTTGGAGAAAATCCAGCAAGTCAGGTCTATGTTCGTAACAAAGAACGAGTTGCGAATCAATTAGGTATTTATTCAAAAGTCGAGCGTTATAGTCAAAAGATCTCCGAAGATGAGCTTCTAAATGAAATTGAAAAATATAACAATGATCCAAGCTTCCATGGGATCCTTGTGCAATTGCCTTTACCAAAACATATTGATGAAGAGAAAGTGTTATTAGCAATCGATCCTAAAAAAGATGTAGATGGGTTCCATCCTTTGAATCTAGGACGTTTATTTGCAGGGAATCCTGATAAGATCCCTTGTACGCCTTTTGGGATCATGAAGATGTTTGAGGCATATGATATTGATTTGGCTGGTAAGCGTGCAGTAGTGATCGGTCGCAGTAATATTGTCGGTAAACCAATGGCGCAACTTTTGTTGATGGCTGATGCGACGGTCACCATTGCTCATTCAAAAACGAAAGACCTTCCAGCGTTAACTCGTGAAGCAGATATACTCGTAGTAGCTATCGGGCGTGGTCATTTTGTAACAAAAGACTTCGTTAAACCAGGTGCGGTAGTTGTCGATGTGGGGATGAATCGGGATGAAAATGGAAAACTGATCGGCGATGTCAAATTCGATGAAGTCGCTCCTCTTACAAGCTATATCACGCCTGTCCCTAAAGGAGTAGGTCCAATGACGATCACGATGTTGATGGCACAAACGGTCCAATCAGCTGAAGCAGAGCGAGGAGAGTTATGACGCAAGAATATTTAACAGTTACCACCTTAACTAAATATTTGAAACGAAAATTTGAAGCAGACCCATATCTGGAAAGAGTTTATCTAACTGGCGAAATCTCGAATTTCCGTATGCGAGCGAATGCGCATCAATATTTCAGTTTAAAAGATGATCACGCAAAAATCTCTGCAATCATGTTCAAAGGTGCTTTCCAAAAGTTACGTTTTCAACCAAAAGAGGGCATGAAAGTGTTGGTGATCGGTCGGATATCCCTTTATGAAGCCAGCGGTTCTTATCAAATTTACGTTGAACACATGGAGCCTGATGGTGTTGGTGCGTTGTATCAAGAGTTAGAAGAACGAAAAGAGAAATTGATGAAAGAAGGTCTATTTGCTGGACCTAAAAAGGCATTGCCGAGATTTCCAAAACGCATCGCCGTTTTAACAAGTCCTAGTGGTGCGGTCATTCGTGATATTATCACGACGATCAAACGCCGGTACCCAATCGCGCAACTTGTTTTGTTTCCAACTGTTGTGCAAGGAAACCAAGCAGCAGATGATGTCGTCCGCAATATCCAACGCGTTGAAGCGTTAGGAAATTTCGATACAATGATCATCGGACGTGGTGGTGGGTCGATCGAGGATCTTTGGCCCTTCAATGAAGAACGGGTGGCTCGTGCGATTTATCTAGCAAAAACACCGAGTATCTCTTCTGTCGGTCATGAGACAGATACGACGATTGCTGACTTAGTGGCTGATGTTCGAGCAGCGACACCGACGGCAGCAGCTGAGTTGGCTGTTCCAGTATTATCGGAAGAGTTGATGCGGATCAAGGAAAGACAAGCCCGATTAGAGCAAGGGTTTTTACGCCAAATCCAACGAAAACAAGAGCGGTTTGCCCGCTCAAGACAATCCTATGTCTTTCGCCAACCTGAACGTCTCTACGAGGGACAAACAATCAAACTAGATCAATTGCGGCAACGCTTGTATCAAGCAACGCAACAAATCTACTATGCAAAAGAAAAACAAACCATGACCTTAAGTCATCAGTTGCAACAAGTTGCACCAATTTATCGAGTGAAATCAGCCAAGCAAGAAACAAGCTACTTAGAAAAACGACTAGAAGAAAAAATGTACCAATATATGCAGCAACAGCAACAAAAGTTTCAACAGACGGTTCAGTCACTTGATTTACTTAGTCCTTTAAAAATCATGGGTAGAGGGTATAGCTACACCACGTTACATGATCAGGTGGCAAAAAGTGTCGATGAGATCCAAGTCGGTGATGAGTTAGTCATTCATTATGCAGATGGACAGGTCAAAGGCAAAGTGGAACAGATTAAAAAGGAGACAGAATAAGATGGCAAATCCAACATTTGAAGAATCATTGCAAGAATTAGAAAAAATCGTCATACAATTAGAGCAAGGAGACGTTCCTTTAGAATCAGCGTTAGATGCGTTCAAAAGAGGAATGGAATTAAGTAAGCAATGTCAAGATACTCTTTCTAAAGCAGAAGAAACCCTTACAAAAATGATGACTGAGACGAATGAAGAGATCACTTTTGACGAGAAAGAGGGGACACAATGAAACTAACCGAATTTTCTGCGACTCACCTTCCTTTGGTAGAAGAAGAAATGGTTTCTTTCATTACGGAATATACTTCGGATGAACGCTTGAAAGAAAGCATGATCTATTCGATCCATGCAGGAGGAAAGAGAATCCGTCCACTTGCTTTATTAGCAACCGTGGCTTCTTTTGATGCCAAGATCGATGCTTCTGCTTATCAAGTAGCAGCAGCATTAGAGATGATCCATACGTATTCATTGATCCATGATGATCTTCCAGCAATGGATAACGATGACTTGCGTCGAGGAAAACCAACCAACCATAAAGTTTATGGGGAAGCAATCGCAATTTTAGCAGGGGATGGATTATTGACGGGTGCCTTCCAGTTGATCAGCATGACCCACTTAGCGAACTCACCAAAATTGTTATTATTGCAACAATTGGCTGTTAGTGCTGGGACACAAGGCATGGTTGCAGGACAAGCGGCAGATATCCAAGGGGAAACGAAAGATTTGACGCTAGAAGAACTAGCATTGATCCATGAACGAAAGACTGGGCGTTTGATACGTTATGCTTTGCTAGCAGGTGGGATTTTAGCAGAACAACCAGAAGAAGTTTTGGTACAATTACAACAAATTGCCGCTCATCTGGGATTAGCTTTTCAGATCCGTGATGATTTATTGGATGTGACTAGTACGACAGAAGCATTAGGAAAAACAGCTGGCAAGGATGAACAAGCGGATAAAAATACGTATCCACGCTTATTAGGGGTCGAGCAAACAAGAGCTGCGTTGCAACGAGAAATCCATTCCGCCCATAGGATCATTGCCGAGTTAGAACAAGAAGTTTGTTCATTTGATGGAGAGATTCTTCGTCAGTTGGTCAAACGATTTGATGAGAAGTGAGGAAGAGGATGGAAAAAGAACGAGTAGATGTATTAGCCGTCAAACAAGGGCTATTTGAAACAAGGGAACAAGCGAAACGTTCCGTGATGGCAGGATTGATCTATAATGAAAAAAATGAACGTTTTGATAAACCAGGAGAAAAAATCCCCGTTAGTAGTGAATTAAAAATCAAAGGGAAAAAATTACCGTATGTTTCTCGTGGTGGATTGAAACTAGAAAAAGCATTAAAACAATTTGATCTAACAGTCAAAGATAAAGTATTGCTTGATATTGGGGCATCCACAGGAGGCTTTACCGATGCTGCCTTGCAAAATGGAGCAAAAATGAGCTATGCCTTAGATGTAGGCTACAATCAGTTAGCATGGAAAATCAGACAAGATCCAAAAGTGGTCGTGATGGAACGTGTTAACTTTCGTTATGCAAAACCTGAAGACTTTGCTCAAGGTGTACCAGAAGTCGCTGTCATTGATGTATCATTCATCTCTTTGAAGCTGATGCTACCGCCATTACATGCAATTTTGAAGCCAGAGGGTGAAGTAATTGCATTGATCAAACCACAATTTGAAGCAGGTAGAGAAGCAGTCGGTAAAAATGGAATCGTTCGAGAAGCAACAACCCATCAACAAGTCATCGAACAAATTTTGACGTTTGCCACAGAGCAAGGGTTTGATGTATTAGATCTAAGTTACTCTCCTATTACAGGTGGAGAGGGAAATATTGAATTTTTAGCGCACTTAAAAAAAGTATCAGATAAAGGAACGATCTATGCGAACGTTGATCCAGCTCACATCGTTGAAATGGCTCATGAACAATTCACGCATAAGCGGTAGTCTAGAAATTGACAAAAAAGACTATGAGTTCTTCTTTATTAAGCGCTTAAAATAAGCTATCATTGAAAGAAGAAGGATTGGTGAAGGAGCGGATTGAGCATGAGAAAAAAAGATCGACATCGTTTGATTACTCGATTACTAAATGAACAAGATATACGTAAACAAGAAGAATTTGTTGAAATATTAAAAAATAAAGGGATTTCTGTTACACAAGCAACGATCTCAAGAGATATCAAAGAGCTTAAGTTGATCAAAGTTCCCGCAGTTGATGGTGGCTATCGTTATAGTCTGCCTGCTGAAACAAGTGAAGATGTGAGCACAAAGCTAGAAAAACTATTGAAAGACGCATTTGTAGCAGTTGACCAGATGGAAAAATTTGTTATTTTAAAGACTTTGCCAGGCAATGCTTCTGCAGCTGCAAATTTAATCGATAAACGTTACAAAAAAGAATTATTCTCGATCATCAACGATGATGACAATGTGTTGATGATCACACGATTGGAAGAAGATGCTGTTCAATTAAAGAAAGATTTTCTGCATTACCTTTAATCTAAGGAGTGATTGCAATGCTACAAGAAATCAGTATCACCAATTTTGCGATTATTCCTGAATTGCGTTTGTCGTTTCATGAGGGAATGACAGCATTAACAGGAGAAACCGGAGCCGGTAAGTCAATTATTATTGATGCTTTGGGCTTATTAGCAGGTGGTCGCGGATCAAGTGATTATATTCGTCAAGGTGCCGATAAATGTATTCTGGAAGGGTTGTTTGAATGGCCTAAACAAGAAGGTTTTGAAGCTTTGATGGAAGAGTTAGGGATTGAGTCCGATGGTTCAAATCTGATCGTCCGTCGAGATATGTCTTTAGCAGGTAAGAATGTTTGTCGAGTGAATGGACATATCGTGACATTAGCGAATTTGCGACGCGTAGGTAGTTATTTAGTGGATATCCAAGGTCAAAATGAACATCAGGAACTATTACAACCTGAATCACATCTTGTGTTACTTGATCGTTTTGGGGACTCGACATTCCAACAGAAAAAAAGAGCGTACCAAGAAGCCTATCAAGCGTATCGTGAACTTGAAAGAAAAGTGCGTAAAATCCAACAAAACGAAAAAAACTATGTCCAACGTATCGATATGTTGAATTTCCAACAAGAAGAAATCGCAGCTGCCCAATTAGAAGTTGGTGAAGAAGAAAAACTTCGAGAAGAGCGCGATAAATTAAGTAATTATCAAAAAATCGTTGATGGTTTAGCTACTGCTTATGGGGCGCTTAGTGAAGGCGAACAAAGCAGTCTTGATGGGGTGGGAACGGCTGTTTCCGAGATCCAAAGTATTGCCCATCTTGATTCAGAGTATGAAGCAATTTTTGATAATATCCAGAGTGCCTATTATTTATTGCAAGATGCAGTAGGGGACATGAGTAGACAAATCGATCTGCTTGAACTGGATGAGAATCGTTTGGAAGAAGTGACGCAACGCATGGAAACGATTCGTCAATTGAAGCGTAAATATGGCGATTCAGTTGAAGCTATATTAGCCTACTATGAAGAAATCACAGAAGAATTGGATTCATCTGATTTTACAGAAGGTCAACTTGATAAAATGAAGAATGAACTGACCCAAAAAGAAGAGTGGGCGTTTCAATGTGCAGAAGAACTCCATCAAGCAAGAAAAACGATCGCAAGTGACTTAGAACAGTCGATTATGCGTGAATTAAAGAGTCTTTATATGGAAAACACCGAATTTGAAGTTCGTTTTTCAACGCAAGCAAATGGACGCTTAGATGAGCAAGGTTTTGATATCGTTGAATTTTATATTACGACAAATCCAGGAGAACCATTGAAGCCTCTAGTCAAGGTAGCATCAGGTGGAGAATTGTCACGAGTATTACTTGCTCTGAAAACCATTTTTTCTTCTGGACAAGGTGTGACTAGTATCATTTTTGACGAAGTTGATACTGGTGTTAGTGGCAGAGTGGCACAAGCCATTGCGGATAAGATATTGAAAATATCCAAGTATTCCCAAGTACTTTGTATCACGCATCTCCCTCAAGTGGCTGCGGTAGCGGATTATCAATATTACATTGTAAAAGAAGTCGTCGGCGGAAGAACACAAACATCCGTCTCCGAATTAGCCGCAGCTGAAAGAGAAAATGAAATAGCACGAATGTTAGCGGGAAGTGAAATCACGCCTTTAACGATCGAACACGCCAAAGAGTTGTTACGTTTGGCGAAAAAATAAATAGAAAATAAAAATCACCCTTTGTCTAGATTGGCTAGGGTGATTTTATTTTGCTTTTTTAGGGAATAGGGGTAAAAAAACAGTTGAAATTTTTCCCAACAGAAAAAATAATTAGTTATTTTTATATTGTATTTTATTATACTTTTTTTATGATTTTGAGAGTAAGATTTTTAAATCCAAGAACTATCGATAGTTAGTCAATAGTTAATCCGATTACAAAGGCATATTTTTACTAATCATAAAAATTTTGGTCAATGATGAAAAGATAAATTCAGTACTAATGTTTTCCCATTTTTTGATTATGTTTGAAAAAAACACTACACATAAATTAGTTTGAACGTATGATTATTGAAAATAATTATTTTTTGAACACTAAGAATAGATACTTGAGGTTAGTAGGAAAATGATGTCATAAATAGTCTAAAGTATTTCTGTAGATAAACAAGGAAATTATAAAAATTTTTTGTAAATGGGTGATTTAGGAACGTACACTTTTAGAAGCTTTTCTAAGAAAAAGGAATGGAATAAAACAAATACATAAAAATGCGAGGAGTGTAAGATATGGCAGGAATTGATTTCAGAGAAACAGGTGGAAAGTTTATTAATCGAATGCATGACGCTAATAAGACAAATACTCAAGAAGTTCTGAATAGATTAGCTATTCGCATAGGGAATGAATCACTAAATGTGAGAGCCAACCCAATTATTACTTATCTTTATTATCCGAAAGATATTCTTAAAAATACAACACTACAGCCGATTAATCAAAGGAATGATCGAGTTGTAGGAAATGCATGCACCTCATTTGGAGAAAGAAATCAAGAAAGTCCTTCGTAGATTTAAATACTACAGCAAATGCAACTCAAAGCTATCGTAATGTATTACAGAGAATTCCCCAAGCAGTATAGATCAAAACTTTCTAGCTTCAAATGGGCTAGCGAATGTGACAGGTACGGTTCCTAAACAATTTAGTAGTGAGTATGTTCCTAAAAAATTGAAATTTAAACGTAAAGAATCTAGTGAATATAAGGGCCATACATCTTGCAATACAAATGATGGATTGCAACAATCTCTAAACGGAAGTAGGCAAATTCATCCAAGATATCATCGTAGGCTCTCCAAGGAAGCTTCCTTTTTAATCAAGAAAGACACAAGTGCGTTACATGATCAGGTAGTAAAGAGTACGAATAGTACTCAAAAAGATGAAATCCCTCAGTCTGAAGTAAGATCATCCAGTCAGGAACAGACATTCCAAACAATAGAAAAACAAAATTCAGTTTTTGACTGGAGAAAAAAAGATAAACTAGCAAAGAATGTAGAAAAAAATCATCAATCTAAGGAGGCTTCATATTTAATTAAGAAAGATACAAGTGAATTACATGATCAGGAAGTAAAAAGTCTGAATACTATTCAAAAAGATGAGACTTCTTTTGCTTATGCAATCCCTAAGTTTGAAGCAAGACCATCCAAGCGAAATCAGGGAACAGACTCACGTAATCGAACAACCAATATGGAAAATGAGGAAATTTTAAAGGGATTTTTGGATGGATTACAGAAAGCCTCTTCATCCCAAACAAAAGATAATCCGAATTCAGAGGTCAGTTTTACAACTCATGGAGGAAAAGAAATTGACACAGTTAAACTGCGCAATCCCAATGATAATCCTGTATTTGAAGCAAAAAATGTAAGAGGTGAAAACGAAGAAAGCTTAACACACGGTGTAGTAGAAAGTCTAATTAAGTTCGGAGAGCAAACATACCCCTATCGTTTTAAGGCTGAAATATATCAACAGGCGATTCCTACTCAACCGTCTCACAGTAAATCACAGAATCTGTATAACAGCTTGGCGAATCAAAAAACTATTGATTTAAAAGATACGTCGACAGGTGAATATATTTTAAAAATGATAGAATCATCGGATGGACAGAATTTTCCCGCAGAATTGAAGGATTTTTTGAAAGATTTACAGCAAGTTCCTTCATCCCAGACGAAAGACATTCCAAATTTAGAGTTTAGATTGTGAGAAGAACAAGCGAATCAGTCCAAACAGTCAGTAGCCAGAGTTCAAAATGAAAATAAGAAAAGTTTTTCGATGCTAACAAGTGATGCGAGAGTAAAAGCCAACATAAAAATATATCGAATCAAGTAAGACAGCAACCAAGAACAAACAAAAAAGAGGTTAGTTTAAGTATGTAGTAACCAATGTGACAGACTCTTGATGATAATAATTAATAACAGGAAATGGAGGTTACGCCAAATTTGGCGCAACCTCCATTATTTTTACATGACACTGATTACAGCAGTTAGAACGACTGAGCCGATTGTCAAAATCAACATTGTCCAAATCACTAATTTTGTGACTTTCGCAAAAGTGCTTGTTTGTTTTTTTTCTCGCATCGTGATTACCTCGATTTATTATTGTTAAGTTGATTTTACATGCTTTTCATTGATTCTACAAGAGGGCATCTCTATAAAAACTTACCTTTTTTCAAATAATAAGTGGTCAGAAGTGAAATGATCACGGTCAATAGTATCAACCAAAGAAAAGCATCATCCCTTTCGGCAATTGGTAGTTTAATATTCATACCGTATATACTTCCAATGATTGTTGGAATCGTTAAGATAATCGTTAAAGAAGTTAAAATTTTCATAATATTATTTAAGTTGTTTGAAATGATGGCAGAGAATGTTTGGTTCATCTGTTCGACAAGCTTTAAGCGGATACGAGCGGTGGTCTTTGCTTGTTCTGTTTCGATAATCACGTCTCTGAGGTGATTCATCATCGCGTGATTATTTTTTACCGATTGGTTCTCGGCTAGTTGTTGTAACGCTTCAAGATTCGAGGCAGTCGCTTCTTTGAAATAAACTAAGCTTTTTTGGATATCCATGATTTGATACAATTGCTTATTTTCAGTTGAGACTTTTAGTTGTGTCTCCAACAGATCACATTGGGCAAGTAAGGTAGAAAGATAAGTGTTATAGGACTGAGTGATCTGCCAAAGTAACTGCATAAAAATATTTAGAGTGGTCGAAAGATCGTTTCTTTGAAACGTTTGATGAAAGACTTTTTTCAAAAAAAGTGGTTCGTGATTCGTAATTGTGATAAGCTTCTTTTTGGGCGTGAGAATAATCGAAAACGGATAAGTATCTACTTGGAAATATCCGCTAGGACTTGTTTTTGGAAAAGGATATTGTAATAATACCAATGCTGGTTTTGTCAGCTTTTCTTGATTAAATTCTTCTACCCGGGAGTTTTCTGCATCGTCTAAGACAGACGTGAGGTAATCTTTAGGTATTTGGAACTGTTTGATCAATTGATTGATTTCTTCTTCTGTGGGTCGCTCGACACAATACCAAATGGTTTCAGCCGTTTCTTCCATTGAATCAACCAATTTCTGGTCTTCAAGTGTAAAATACTTTATCATTGGGAACCTCCTCAATACTTCTTTCTTCTATTATAACCAATTCTTGAAAAGAACACATTGAAAGAGACTACCCACTGATCATCAATCTTGATTTGTCAAAAAACGGCTGCAACAACATAATAAAACAGTATAAATTTAAACTAAATGAAATCGTTGTGTAAACTAAATTACGTATACTGAACGCAACGATAAAAAAGGAGATTTGTCGAATGGGCAGTTTTTCACCACTTGTATTGTTTTGGTACATCTTTCCGGCAATCGTGATTTTTGGTTGTCAATTTCTAGTAAAAATATTTGCATTGACTCGGCGTTTCAAAGTCAAAGCACCTGATTTAGCCGTTCCTTTTTTGTGGGGAGGCATCCATGCATTGTCTCGTAATACCGATACGTCTTCATTTTTGCCCTTTTTATTGATCACCATCCTTTTAATGGCAATCTGTATCGCGTTATTCCAAGCTTATTATTATGACGAACTTGTGTATTCACGTTATTTCAAAATGACTTGGCGTCTTACTTTTTTGGTAACCTTAGTCATGTATATCGTTTTGATCGTCCTAAACATCCTTTCGTTTCTCTAGTATGGCGCAATCAGGCTGTTAAAAGACTTTAAAAAATCTTTTATCAGCTTGATTGTTAAAATTTTTTTTACTAATCAAAAAGTTATTCTCAGATTTCCCATAAAAGGTGGTAGAAAGTGGGGGATTGTGGTAGACTGATTTTAGTTAGTGGAGGATTGGGGGTAGTTTCGATGTTAATGGGCGAATTTCGGCATAATATTGATGCAAAAGGTCGCTTGATCGTGCCTTCAAAACTGCGTGAAGAACTAGGCGAACAATTCGTGTTGACTCGTGGATTAGATGGTTGTCTTTTTGGCTATCCGATGAGCGAATGGAACGCATTAGAGTCGAAACTCAATGATATGCCTCTAGCAAAGAAAGATGCTAGAACCTTTGTCCGTTTTTTCTACTCAGCAGCTACAGAATGTGAGTTGGACAAGCAAGGACGTATCAATATCCCTAATACATTAAGAAACTACGCAACTATAACGAAAGAGTGTGTCATTGTTGGAGTGTCAAACCGGATCGAAATTTGGGATGAAGCCAAATGGCAAGAATTTTCAGAAGCTGCGGAAGAAAACTTTAATGAAATCGCTGAAAATATGATTGATTTCGGATTATAAGAAATAGGAAGAGGCTGACCAATGACTGAAACATTTCAACACTATACAGTCATGTTAAAAGAAACGGTAGATGGACTTGCAATCAAACCGAACGGAATTTATGTGGACTGTACACTCGGCGGAGCCGGACATAGCGAATACTTATTAAGCCAATTGAATACAGAGGGTCATCTTTATGCATTTGATCAAGATCAGATCGCAATCGATCACGCAAAAATCCGTTTGGCTGAGTATGTCGAAAAAGGTATGGTCACTTTTATCAAAGCAAATTTCCGTGAGCTTGAAGAGCGCTTGACTGAATACGTATCTAAGGTCGATGGGATACTTTACGACTTAGGCGTATCTTCGCCACAGTTAGACGAAGCAGAACGTGGATTCAGTTATCATCAAGATGCGCCTTTGGATATGCGAATGGATCAATCGGCACCTTTGTCAGCATATCATGTGATCAACGAATATCCTTACAACGAATTAGTAAAGATCTTCTTTCGTTATGGAGAAGAAAAATTTTCAAAACAAATTGCCAGAGAAATTGAACGGGTGAGAAAAGATCATCCGATTGAAACAACCGGGGAATTAGTAGAAATCATCAAACAGGTGATTCCTGCCCCAGCAAGACGAAAAGGCGGTCATCCTGCAAAACGCATTTTTCAAGCTGTGCGAATTGCAGTCAATGATGAGCTAGGTGCGGAGCAAGCCTCCTTAGAGCAAGCAATCCGCTTATTGAAGGTCGGTGGCCGGCTCAGTGTGATCACTTTCCACTCATTAGAAGATCGGATCGTCAAAAACATGTTCAAAGAATATAGTACGATCAAAGATTTACCACCAGGGTTGCCGGTCGTACCTGATGAGTTTCAACCTGAATTAAAAGTGATAACGAGAAAACCGATGTTACCATCTGAAGAAGAAGTGGCAGAAAACAATCGTTCTCGTAGTGCAAAATTGCGTATCGCTGAAAAAATACGAGAGAAAGAGGAGTAGAAGAATGGCAGAACTAAAGAAAGTCCAACAATATCCATATGATTTACAAGAAATTGAACTACCAGAGCAACCTCTGCCAGATTCACCCTCAGAGAAAGAAATCGTTCTTCCTCAATCTCCAGCAAAACGTTTGAAGCAAATCTCTATTTTCGAAAAGCTTGCCGTAGTGTGTATTGCTTTTTCTGTCATCGCACTTTGCGTATTAACAGTGATGTTACGAACCAATATTAGTGGTATGGAAAAGCAAATCGGGGCGCTACAGGTTGAATATAATGAAAAAAATCAAGAAAAAATCAGTTTGGAGCAAGAGAAAAGTGAACTTTCTCGTACCGAGCGTGTTAAAAAAATCGCAGAAGAAAAAGGGTTGTCAATCAATGACGACAATTTAAGGAAAGTGAAGTAAATGAGTCTTAAAAATAAATTCCGGCGGTTTATGGAAAAGAAAAATCTAAATCCGATGAACAATCGCAAAAAAGTAGGTATCATTTTATTTGCTACGAGTATTGGATTGTTCTTTTTATTTGCCGTTCGTTTTGCATACATCGTGATCGGTGGACATGTGGCTGGCACATCACTAGAAGAAAAAACGAACCAGCTTTATCAAGGTAGTGAAGAGGTCAAGGCAAAACGAGGCACGGTCTTTGACCGTAATGGGGTGGCACTAGCAGAAGATGCCACGTCTTACTCGATCAAAGCAATTCTTTCCGAAACATACACGACTGGAAACAAAAAATTATATGCACAAGAAAAAGATTTCGATACACTTGCGGATATTATCAGCAAAAACCTTTCAATGGAAAAAAGTAAAGCCTTGAAGGTACTACGCGATGGAGCCGAACAAAATCTCTACCAAGTAGAATTTGGGAATTATGGACGTAATATCACCCAAGAGACGAAACAAAACATCGAAGCAGAGATGAAAGCGGCTGATGTTAATGGGCTTTATTTCGATAATCATCCTGCACGTATGTATCCTAGTGGGATATTTTCTTCCCATTTTATTGGCTATGCGGTACCGGATGAAGAAGAAAATGGTCTGGTTGGCCGACTTGGGATCGAATCTGCTTATAATGATATTTTGAGTGGACAAAACGGAAAGATCTACTATCAAAAAGATAATTTCCAAAATCCATTACCAGGTACTGTAGCAGAAGAAGAAAAGGCAACAGACGGTAAAGATGTGTATACGACTCTTGATAGTCGTCTGCAGAGTTACTTAGAAACATTGATGGATCAAGTCAATGAAGAATATCAACCTGAAGAATTGACTGCGATATTGATGGAAGCTAAAACTGGTGAGATCACTGCGATGAGCCAACGCCCGACGTTCAATCCTGAGACGATGGAAGGGTTGACTGGTGAAGATGCTGTGTGGCGTAACATCCTTGTACAAGATTCTTATGAACCAGGTTCAACAATGAAAATCTTCACGACAGCAGCAGCGATCGAAGAAGGTAAATTCGATGAAAATGAGACTTTCCTATCTGGACAGATCAAAGTAGCTGATGCCACGATCAATGACCATGACTTTGGTAAAAAAGGAATGCTGACCATGCGTCAAGCTCTTTCATGGTCTAGTAACGTGGGTATGGTAATGCTGGAACAGCGTTTAGGTGGCAAGTGGTTTAACTATTTGCAAAAACTAGGATTTGGGCAAAGTACCCACTCTGGTTTAGATGATGAAGTTGCGGGTGCTTTACCAACTGCTAATATCGTTGACCAAGCGATGAGTGCGTATGGTCAAGCGATTGGTGTCACGAATTTCCAAATGATGAAAGCTTTCAGTGCGATCGCCAACAACGGCACTATGATCCAACCACGTTACATTAGTAAGATCGTTGATCCAAATACTGGAGAAGAAGTCTCTACTGAAACGGAAGTGTTAGGACAGCCATTTTCGAAAGAAACGACAGAAAAAGTTCGTGAGTATATGCGAGATGTCATAGAAGATGAAAATTACGGTAGTGCTTACGGAGTATATAATGTTCCGGGATACAATATTGCAGCTAAAACAGGAACAGCCCAGATTGCTTCTGATACAGGAGGTTATCTAACAGGTGATACCGCGTATCTGTATTCGATCGTCGAAATGGTACCAGCTGAGGATCCCGAATATGTCCTTTATCTGACAATGAAACATCCTAAGACATATGACCGCACGGCTTTAGCAAAAATTGCGAACCCCTTACTGAAACGAGCAATGGATTTCAAAGAAGCTGAAACAGCTACGCCAGAAGAGAAAAAGACGGAAAATATCACTGTTTCTGACTATCGTAATTTAAATCCTGATATTGCCGCTGCTGATGCACAAAAGAGCGGTTTGCAACCAGTAGTCATTGGCGATGGAAATAAGGTAGAAGCGCAATCCACAGCAAATGGGGATGAGCTGATATCGGGAGAAAAATTGATTCTATATAGTGGTGGTACTGCATTGATGCCTGATGTGACAGGTTGGTCAAAGGCGGATATCATGAAATTAGGAAAAATACTTGGTGTCGAAGTGACATTCCACGGTGATGGTTACTGTACAGAACAAAGCCTCGCACCTTATGAAAAAATATCTGACGAAACATTAAGTTTCCATCTAAAAGAATAATAGGAGAGAAGAGAGCATGGATTTGACACAAACATTAATTCCCATTGCGAGTAGTTGTGCAATGACGATTGCAACAATGCCGTTATTTATTGGTTATTTTCAAATGAAAAAACAAGGCCAAGCCATTCGTGAGGAAGGACCTAAATGGCATAATGTAAAAGCCGGAACTCCAACGATGGGGGATTGGTGTTTTTAATCAGTGCGCTCTTGACTGGTATCTGGGTAGGCGCTTGGCAACAACAGTTAACGCCTACTCTTTTCATCCTACTTTTTGTACTTGCCCTATATGGAGCAATTGGTTTTTTGGATGATTTCATCAAAATCTTCAAGAAAAGAAATATGGGATTGAACTCAAAGCAAAAATTGATTGGCCAAATTGTTGGGGGAATCATCTTTTATCTCGTTTATCGTGGTGAAGGATACCCTGGAACACTGAATTTTTTTGGAATTGCTCTTCCATTAAGTTGGTTGTACGGATTATTCGCGATTTTCTGGTTAGTTGGCTTTTCCAATGCTGTTAACTTAACAGATGGTATTGATGGCTTAGTAGCTGGATTAGGAAGTATTTCTTTTCTGACCTACGCAGTTATCGCTTGGCACCAACAGCAGTATGATGTCTTAATTATCTGCTTGAGTGTTTTAGGTGGTTTACTAGGATTTTTCGTCTATAATCGCAAGCCTGCCAAAATATTCATGGGGATGTCGGTTCCTTAGCATTAGGAGGATTGTTAGCAGCAATCTCGATCATGCTCAATCAGGAATGGACATTACTATTGATCGGTCTGATGTATGTCATCGAAACAGCTAGCGTGATGTTACAAGTATCTTCTTTCAAATTGACTGGTAAAAGAATCTTTAAAATGTCACCGATCCATCATCATTTCGAGATGAGTGGTTGGTCTGAATGGAAGATAGATACTGTCTTTTGGATAACAAGTGTAATTACTTCATTGATCACATTGTGGATCGTATGGTAGGAGATGACGAGAATGAAAAAAATAACAACTTATGAAAATAAAAAAGTCCTTGTATTAGGATTAGCAAAAAGTGGATTTAGTGCGGCCAAGTTATTACATGAACTGGGCGCACTTGTCACCGTTAATGACGGAAAACCGTTTGATGAAAATCCTGAAGCCCAAGAATTGCTTTCTTTAGGGATCAAAGTAGTGACTGGTAGTCACCCAATTGAATTATTAGATGAAAAATTTTTAATACTGGTCAAAAATCCAGGTATTCCTTATACACATCCATTAGTTGCAAAAGCTCAAGAAATGGGTATTCCGGTAATTACGGAAGTTGAACTGGCTTACGAAGTAGCGGAATGCCCAATTATCGGCATAACAGGCACCAACGGAAAAACGACGACAACAACAATGACTGGGTTATTGTTGAATGCGGGGAAATCAGCAGGTATCACTCGTTTAGCTGGTAATATTGGCTTTCCTGCAAGTAGTGTGGCACAAGAAGCTAATCCGGAAGACAAGATTGTTATGGAACTTTCAAGTTTTCAATTGATGGGAATTACTGATCTTCGTCCCCATATTGCAGTGATCACGAATATCTATGAAGCACACATCGACTATCATGGCTCTCGCCCAGCCTATGTCAAAGCTAAATGGCATTTGCAAAAAAACATGACGTCAGAGGATTATCTTGTACTGAATTGGAATCAGAAAGAATTACAGGAACTAAGTAAAAAAACAAAAGCGAAAGTGTTACCTTTTGCGACAGATCAAGTCTTAGCGACAGGTGCTTATTCTTTTGAGGGAGTTATTTATTACGACAAAGAAAAAGTCATGGAGATCTCAGAAATAGGTGTTCCAGGGGCGCACAATGTTGAAAATGCGTTAGCAGCTATTACTGTTGCAAAACAATATAATGTCTCAAATGAAGAAATAAAAGAAACATTGAGTCATTTTCATGGCGTACCACATCGTACACAATATGTTGGAGAGGTGCAAGGACGTAAATTTTACAATGATTCGAAAGCCACAAATATCTTAGCAACCAAGATGGCATTAAGCGGATTTCAACCAGAAAAATTGATTTTGATCGCCGGTGGACTTGATCGGGGCAATAGCTTTAATGAACTCATTCCATCACTTGAAGGAGTGAAGGGATTGATCACTTTTGGTGAAACTAAAGAGAAATTAAAGGATGCTGGTGAAAAAGCGGGCATACCAACGATCTGCACAGCAGAGTCTGTGGAAGCTGCGGTTCCTGTAGCTTTAGAAAATAGCGAACCAGGAGATGTGGTTTTATTATCACCAGCCAATGCAAGTTGGGATCAATATCCTAATTTTGAGATCCGTGGTGATCGCTTTATGGAAGCCGTTAGAAAATTAAAAATAGAAAAGTAGAAACGAGCGATAATAACTATGAAAATTTTGGTAACAGGTGGAGGAACCGGTGGACATATCTATCCCGCGCTAGCCTTCGTCAATTATGTGAAAACACAAGAGCCGAACGCCGAGTTTATGTATGTAGGTGCAAAACGTGGTTTGGAAAACAAAATCGTTCCAACCACTGGGATTCCTTTTCATACCTTAGAGATCCAAGGATTTCAGCGAAAGTTTTCACTAGCTAATGTCAAAACGATCCAATTATTCTTAAAAAGTATCCATCAAGCGAAAAAAATACTAAAAGAATTTCAACCAGATATCGTGATCGGAACCGGTGGTTATGTTTCTGGGGCAGTTGTGTATGCTTCTGCTAAGTTAGGGATTCCGACAATCATCCATGAACAAAATAGTGTACCGGGGATGACAAATAAATTTTTGAGTCGTTATGTGAATCGAATCGCGCTTTCTTTTAAAGATGCAGCAACCTTTTTCCCAGAGGACAAATCAGTTTTGATCGGTAACCCGCGAGCACAAGAAGTTGCAGATACGATGAAAACAGATATTCTAAAAAAATTTGATCTCGATCCTAAGAAGAAAACAGTCTTGATTTTTGGAGGAAGCCAAGGGGCATTAAAAATCAATCAAGCTGTTACTTCTTATTTGGATACATTTGAAGCGACGGATTATCAGATCCTTTATGCATCAGGAGAACGTTATTATCAAAGTATTAAGGAAAAGTTAGGAGAAACAAAAGCAAATATCAGTATTCAACCTTACATCAATGAAATGGCAGCGGTGATGGCGGCAAGTGATCTATTGGTCGGACGAGCAGGGGCGACCTCCATTGCTGAGTTGACCGCACTTGGGTTACCTGCGATCCTTATCCCAAGTCCTTATGTGACAAACGATCATCAGACAAAAAACGCGATGAGTCTCGTTCGAGTTGGGGCGGCTAAGATGATTGCGGATGGAGAGTTGGATGGTGATTCCTTGGGTGCCACGATAAATGAGATCATGACAGATGAAACACTACAACAAAATATGTCAACTGCCTCTAAAACATTAGGTATCCCGGATGCGTCTGAGCGTTTGTATCAACTAGCAAAATCGTTAATCATAGAATAAGGTGGTGGTCATAGATGAGTAAGAAAAAAGAAACAAAAAAAACGCCTGAGAAGTCAAACGATGAAAACTCGCTGACGCCTTGGCAAATGGCCAACCGAAAATACTTAGAAGAACATAAAGAACACACAGATCATCAGACAGGAACAAGTGAAAAAAGCGAGCATAAAGAAGAACAAAAAGAACCTACACCTCCTAAAAAAGAAGAACTACTTGTTGAAGAAGATGATTTATTAGACTATGAAGAAATCGAACATAAGAAAGACGGGGGACCGTATAATGGTTCGTTTATTGATCGCTTGCCTAATTTAAAAAATTATCGAAACAAAGTTTTATACAAAAGGCTGAGTTTAATCATTTCCATTCTTTTGATTCCTTTGTTATTTTTGATTTATTATGTTTCCCCGTTGAGCAAATTAGAGGGCGTTTCTGTTTCCGGAAATGAAGTTGTTTCGAAAGAAGAAATATTGAAGGATACGCAATTAGCATTGAATCAGCATATTTGGGGACAGTATTGGCAGCGCCAAAGTTACATCGATCATTTGAAAAAAGAGCAGCCTCGAATAAAATCTGCTACGATCGGTTTTAGTAGTGTCAATACATTTGATCTGTCTGTCACTGAATATAAAGAGATTGCTTTGATTTTAACGGACGGAAAATATAGTCCTGTGATCGAAGATGGAACAGTGTTGGATGAGATAGTTGAAAGTCCAACAAAAAATCTTCCGATCCTAGAAGGATTTACTGACTCAACAAAAATCAAAGATTTAGCAAAAGAATATAATAAACTATCGCCAGAGTTACAAAAAGCCATTTCGGAAATCAAATATACGCCACGTAATACGAATCAGAATTTGATCCAGCTGAATATGAACGATGGGAACCAAGTGATCGTCAATATTACTAACTTAGCAACGCAAATGAATTTTTATGCGCAAGTAGCTAGCGAAATGGAAGAAAATGGTGTCATCGACATGGAAGTAGGGATTTTTTCTTACCCTTACTCAAATAATAGCGAAGAAGCGCAAGAAGAAGGATCAGAAGAAAGTACAGAGGCAAGTGCGCAAAGTACGGATCAAACTTCTACTTCAGAAACGGGCGTTGATGAGCCTCAAATAAGTGAGAATCAAGGCGAAATGAATCCAACAAATGAAAATACGACCCCATCTTCGTCAAGTTTAGATGAAAATTAAGAAAACCACTGTAAAATGTGATAATCTACTTTCTAAAAACTGGTAATTTATGGTAAAATTGGAAACAGTGAATATATCTATTAAGTATATTTTTAAAACGGACGTTATTGGTTCGCATGTATATGGAATAGTTAAGTAGGAGGGAATCCCATTCATGGCAAAAACAGGAATGTACGTAGGCCTTGATATTGGAACGACATCTGTCAAAGTTGTCGTGGCTGAATATATCGACAGCCAAATGAATATTATTGGAGTAGGGAACGCAAAATCAGAAGGGATTAACCGAGGCATCATCGTTGATATCGATAAAACAGTACAAGCGATACAGCGAGCAGTGCGTCAGGCAGAAGAAAAAGCCGGCATTCAAATCAAAAGTGTAAGCGTGGGTCTACCAGCAAACATGCTTGAAGTAGAAAACTGCCAAGGGATGATTGCAGTAAACGGAGATTCAAAAGAAATCACCGATGAAGATGTCCGCAATGTGGCTTCAGCTGCACTGGTTCGTTCAATACCTCCTGAACGTCAAATCGTGTCAATTTTACCACAGGACTTTACGGTAGATGGATTCGAAGGCATCAAAGATCCTCGTGGGATGATCGGTGTCAGATTAGAAATGTATGGTCTATTATTTACTGGACCAAAAACAATCATTCATAACATTCGTAAATGTGTTGAAAATGCGGGATTGATCGTCAATGAATTAGTGATCACACCTTTAGCGTTGACTGAATCAATTCTTTCGGATGGAGAAAAAGATTTTGGTACAATCGTTATCGATATGGGTGGCGGACAAACAACAACAGCTGTCATGCATGACAAACAGTTGAAATTCACGAGCCTAGATCAAGAAGGTGGCGAATTTGTCACAAAAGATATCTCCATTGTTTTAAATACTTCCTTCAACAATGCAGAAGCATTAAAAATAAATTACGGGGATGCATATCCAGAACGTACCTCAGAGCAAGAAGTATTTCCGGTAGATGTGATTGGCCAAACAGAACCTGTTCGAGTCGATGAACATTACCTATCAGAAGTAATCTCTGCTCGGATGGAACAAATCTTCAATAAAGCAAAAGAAGCGTTAGATCAAATCGAAGCGTTAGAGCTGCCTGGCGGTATTGTCTTAACTGGTGGGGCAGCAAGCCTTCCAGGTGTCGTTGATTTGGCACAGGAAATATTTGGCGTAAATGTGAAGCTTTATGTACCAAATCAAATGGGTCTAAGAAATCCA
Organism: Enterococcus mundtii; assembly: GCF_003957375.1. Taxonomy (GTDB): domain Bacteria; phylum Bacillota; class Bacilli; order Lactobacillales; family Enterococcaceae; genus Enterococcus_B; species Enterococcus_B spodopteracolus. The sequence goes on from NZ_CP025473.1 coordinate 818,012, forward strand.
GTATTTACAAACGTGATCAGTATCGTTGATTACTCTGCGAATTTAAGTGAAGTATACCAATTAGCTAAAATCGCTGTTATGGGGGAATCAGCACCTGTTCATTATACAACCAATGAGCCGGAAGCTCACACATCTTATGAACAATACGATGTGGCAGAAGAAACAACGTATAACGAAGAACCAGAAGAAAAAAATTCTGGCGAAAACGTAACAAGTAAAATCAAAGGATTTTTTACCAATATATTTGATTAATCATCGTGGGAGGAAAAAAACATGGAATTCTCAATTGATAATAACATCAATGACGGCGCAGTCATCAAAGTAATCGGCGTCGGTGGCGGAGGCGGAAACGCTGTAAACCGTATGATTGAAGAAAACGTTAAAGGTGTTGAATTTATCACTGCCAACACAGACGTCCAAGCATTAAAAAATTCAAAAGCTGAAACAGTGATCCAATTAGGACCTAAATACACACGTGGTTTAGGTGCAGGTTCACAACCAGAAGTTGGCCAAAAAGCAGCTGAAGAGAGTGAACAATCTCTACGTGAAGCATTAGAAGGCGCAGACATGATCTTCATCACTGCTGGTATGGGTGGTGGAACTGGTACTGGTGCTGCACCGATCGTTGCTGGAATTGCTAGAGAATTGGGTGCATTGACAGTAGGTGTTGTCACTCGTCCATTTACATTTGAAGGACCAAAACGTGGCCGTTTTGCTGCGGAAGGTATCGCACGTTTGAAAGAAAACGTAGATACATTATTGATCATCTCAAACAACCGACTTCTTGAAGTCGTTGATAAAAAGACACCAATGCTTGAAGCATTCCGCGAGGCAGATAATGTCTTACGCCAAGGTGTGCAAGGTATCTCTGATTTAATCACTGCACCAGGTTACGTAAACTTGGATTTTGCTGATGTGAAAACAGTGATGGCAAACCAAGGTACTGCTTTGATGGGTATCGGAGTAGCAAGTGGTGAAGAACGTGTGATTGAAGCAACGAAGAAAGCAATCTCTTCTCCATTATTAGAAACATCGATCGATGGGGCAGAACAAGTCCTATTGAACATCACTGGTGGCTTGGATATGACGTTATTCGAAGCACAAGATGCTTCAGATATCGTAGCAAATGCAGCAACTGGCGATGTAAATATCATCTTAGGGACATCGATCAATGAAGAAATGGGCGATGAAATCCGTGTAACGGTCATTGCTACAGGTATTGATGAAACAAAAAAGGAACGGAAGTCTAGTCGTCCAGCTAGACAAACGTCAACTCAAACGCAATCTTCTGCTCAAAGCAATCGATTAGACATGGACCAAGCAAAACCAATTACTGCTGAGGATGAAAGCAGTTTTGGTGATTGGGACATCCGCCGCGAACAAAATGTTCGTCCAAAAGTGGATGAGTCTAATTACGAAACTATTGAGAAAAAAGAATTTGATACATTCAATCGTGAAGAAACAAAAACAAAAGGTGACGACGAATTGAATACACCGCCGTTTTTCCGTCGTAAAAAATAAAAGGAGGAAGAGCACATGATTGCTGACAACTTGCAGAATATCAAGCAAGACATTCAGGATTCGTGTGCTCTTGTTCATCGTGACCCGAAAGAAGTGACATTAGTAGCTGTTACAAAATCTGTAGAGTCACTCCAAGCTGAAGAATTAATCAATGCTGGAGTCACACATTGTGCAGAAAATCGTGTCGATAAATTGTTGCAAAAAAAACAAGATTTGCTTAAATATTCTGAAGTGAAGTGGCATTTAATTGGTAATTTACAACGCAGAAAGGTAAAATTGATTGTAAATGAAATTGATTACTTTCATGCGTTAGACAGTTTGAAATTAGCAGAAGAAATCCAAAAAAGATTAGAAAAACAGCTAGCTTGTTTTGTGGAAGTCAATGTGTCTGGTGAAGTATCGAAACACGGTATCTCACCAGCGGAGCTTCTACCTTTCTTAGAATCTTTAGCAGCCTATCCAAATATACAGGTAGTGGGACTTATGACTATGGCACCGAAGGACGCTTCTGCTGAACAAATTCATAAAGTATTTGAAACGCTGAGAGAATTGCGTGATCTTGCCCAATCAAAACAATACACACATGCACCATGTACCGAACTGAGCATGGGGATGAGCCAAGATTTTCAACTTGCAATTGAAGAAGGAGCTACATTTATCCGTGTAGGAACAGCGCTATTCAAAGACGAGGAGGAAGAATAATGCCACTTTTAAACAGGGGAGCAATTGCTAATTTTTTCGGATTAGCGGATGAAGAAGAGTACGAATACGAAGATTATCCTGAACAACAACAGGTTGCCAAGCAACCAACTAAATCAAACACACAGCATCAACAACATTCTCCAGCTGTTTCACAGCCGATTGAAAAAAAACAACGTCCAGCGATGACATCTCGTCCGGTTGGTCGTGAGAATGCGCCGATGAACGAAACAAAAAAAGTCATTGAATTACATCAAACTTCTACAAAAAATACGCAAAAAGACCAACGACAAACGAGACCATCTGTTCAACCTAACACACAGTTAGCAGGAAAAATCACAGTGATGGAACCTCGTGCCTACTCTGAAGCGATGACGATTGCTAAAAGGATCATTGCGGGAGAAGCAACATTAGTCAATTTTCGATTAGTAGAAGAAAAGCAGGCTCGACGTATCGTGGATTTCCTAACAGGGACAGTCTATGCGTTAGACGGCGATATTAAACGAGTAGGTGATGAGATTTTCCTTTGCACACCTGCTGGTCTGGAAATCGATAGTTCAACGGCTCAATCTTTCGCAGATGGCAGTATGTTTGATCTGTAAAGAGGAGGAGTAAACATTTATATTCTTTTTATGTTACTTAATTTAATTTCACGTGCTGCATACTTTTACAGCATGATTCTAGTAGTTTATGCGTTACTATCTTGGTTTCCTGGAGGGTACCAATCTAGTCTTGGACGTATATTAGCAAAGATTTGTGAACCATATATCAGCCTATTTGATCGTTTGCCGTTAAGATTTGGACCAATTGATTTTACGATCTTAGCATCGATTTTGATTTTGAATCTTGCCGTACAAGGATTGCAGCATATCGTTTTATGGATGATTACGTTCGCTATTTAGCGTAGAATAAACAGGGAGTTAGGAGGGGATCAAGTGGATGCGAATGTATATCAACATTTCCGAGTAGATGAACGTTCTTTTATCGACTCTGTCGGAGATTGGATTGAACAGGTCCAGAGTCAGTATGCACCATATCTGACAGAATTTCTTGATCCGAGACAGTGCTACATCTTAGAGACCCTGATACGTCAAAATAGTGACTTGCGTTTTCAGTTATATGGTGGGTATGAGCAAGCGGAACGGAAAAGATGCTTGATTTTCCCAGACTATTATGAGCCTGTTGATGAAGATTTTGAAATGTCATTATATGAAGTCCATTATCCCAGTAAATTTGCCAGTTTAAGCCATGGGAAGATCCTAGGTACACTAGTTGGTACAGGGATAAAACGTTCATATTTTGGTGATATTATTTCAGATGATGAACGATGGCAAGTTTTCATTGCAAATGAAGTCGACCACTTTGTCGTTAATCAAGTGACTAAGATCGGAAAAGTAGCTGTACGCTTAGAGGAAATCAAGTATACAGATATGGTCTTGCCAAAAGATAGCTGGATGCAAGAAAGAGGAACGGTCACTTCACTTAGACTGGACACTGTGATATCGGAAATCTATAATATATCCAGACAACGTTCGAAGCAATTGATCGAAGCAGGTAAAGTAAAAGTCAATTGGACAGAAAATACAAAACCGGACTTTCTACTTGAGTTATTGGACATTGTTTCGATCAGAGGGTATGGTAGAATACAGATCCAAGACCTTGAGGGGAAAACGAAAAAAGACAAGTGCAGGGTGTTGTTTGGTGTATTACGTAAATAAAACAAGAAGGTGGTTTACTCATGGCTTTAACTCCATTAGATATTCAAAATAAAACATTCCCAACAAAAATGCGGGGATACAATCAAGACGAAGTAGATGATTTCTTAGATTTAGTCGTTCGTGATTACGAAGAAGTAACACAAAGAAATCGTGAATTAGAAAAAGCAGTAAAGCATTCGGAAGAAAAACTTGAGTACTTCAATGAATTGAAAGATGCGTTGAATCAATCGATCATTGTGGCACAAGATACAGCTGACAAAGTAAAAACAAGTGCAAGCAAAGAATCAGAAGTGATTGTTACTTCTGCACAAAACAAAGCGGACGAAATGGTCGCAAATGCTGAAAAACGTGCGCACCAATTAACTACAGATGCTGAAGAAAAAGCACGTCGTATCTTGACAGATGCGACTGAAAAAGCAAGACAATTAGCGACAGAAACAGAGGACTTGAAGAAGAAAACTCGTGTATTCCATCAACGAATCAGCTTGATGTTGGAATCTCAACTTGAACAAGTAAAAAGTCCAGAATGGGATGAGATCCTACAACCATTTTCTAGTTATGTAACAGATAGCCATGAAGTAATCAAAGAAGTTTTGGCAAAACAGCTTGACAATGAAAATGAAAGTGATGTACACTCTGAAACAGGAGTATACGAGTCTCCAGTGACTGCTTTTGATACGCAAGCAATCGATCTTTCGATCATTCCTGGAGAATACGAAGAAGAGTAGAACAGAAAAGCATTTTGACATTCTTAAAGCGAGCCAATGACAGTGTAAGATTGGTAAGACCCTGCAAAGTGAAAGATCCTCTACTTGATTTATTTCTGAACACTAGTAAGAAATAGCGGTTGACCTCGTTATCGGTCTTTGAGAGTTACGATCGTAACTAAATTTGGGTGGTACCACGGCATGTTCGTCCCTAGGATGAGCATGCTTTTTTGCGTTCTGTAAACTATAGTTAAGGAGTGTTTGTATGAAAATGAAAGAAACCTTACAACTAGGAAAAACAAGTTTTCCTATGCGTGGGAATTTGCCAAACCGTGAAGGTGAATGGCAAAAAGAATGGGAAGAAAATCAAATCTATCAACAAAGACAAGCGTTGAATGAAGGCAAACCAAGCTTTATTCTTCATGATGGTCCTCCATATGCAAATGGAAATATTCATTTAGGTCATTCGTTAAACAAAATCAGTAAAGATATTATCATCCGTTCAAAATCAATGTCTGGTTTTCGTGCGCCGTACGTTCCTGGCTGGGACACACATGGCTTGCCAATTGAGCAAGTGTTGACGAACAAGGGAATCAAGAGAAAAGAAATGACGATGGCTGAATACTTGGAAAAATGTCGTGAATATGCCCTTTCACAAGTAGACAAACAGCGAGAAGACTTTAAACGTCTAGGCGTTGCTGGTGATTGGGAAAATCCTTATGTCACTTTAGATCCTTCCTATGAAGCTGCACAGATCCGTGTGTTTGGTAAAATGGCTGAAAAAGGATATATCTATAAAGGATTAAAACCAATTTACTGGTCACCATCTAGTGAATCCTCATTAGCTGAAGCTGAAATTGAATATAAAGATGTAAAATCTCCGTCAATCTATGTCGCTTTTACTGTGAAAGATGGCAAAGGTCTTTTGGAAGAAGATACTGCTTTCGTTATTTGGACAACTACACCATGGACATTGCCAGCTAACCAAGGGATTGCTGTAAATCCAACATTTACGTATGTCTTAGTAGAAGCTGATGGTCGCAAATTTGTCGTTGCCAAAGATTTGATGGAAACGGTACAACAAGCAATTGGCTGGGAAGCAGTCCAAGTCTTAAAAGAATTTGCAGGACAAGAGATGGAATACATGACAGCGACACATCCATTCTATGATCGTGAATCTTTAGTGATCTTAGGAGATCACGTGACGCTGGATGCCGGTACTGGATTAGTTCACACTGCACCTGGACACGGGGAAGATGACTATATTGCAGGAAATCGTTACAAATTACCTGTTGTTTCTCCCGTTGATTCTAAAGGTGTATTTACTGATGAAGCTCCTGGATTCGAAGGAATCTTTTATGACAAAGCAAATCCAATGATCACGGATCTATTAAAAGAAAAAGGTGCCTTGTTGAAATTGGATTTCTTCACCCATAGTTACCCACATGACTGGCGTACTAAAAAACCTGTCATTTATCGTGCAACACCACAATGGTTTGCTTCAATCAATGATTTCCGCCAAAACATTCTTGATGAAGTGGAAAAAGTTGATTGGATCATTCCATGGGGAAAAACACGTCTTTACAATATGGTACGTGATCGCGGCGATTGGGTCATCTCACGCCAACGTGCTTGGGGCGTCCCACTACCAATCTTTTATGCTGAAAATGGTGAAGCAATCATTACACCTGAGACGATTGAACATGTCGCTGAATTATTTGCGGCCCATGGCTCAATCATTTGGTTTGAAAAAGAAGCGAAGGACTTACTACCTGAAGGCTTTACGCATCCAGGATCACCAAATGGCGAATTTACTAAAGAAACAGATATCATGGACGTATGGTTTGATTCAGGTTCTTCTCATGAAGCAGTTTTACGTCAACGCCCTGAGTTATCTTTCCCAGCAGATATGTACCTTGAAGGCTCCGATCAATACCGTGGTTGGTTCAACTCAAGTATCACAACAAGTGTTGCGATCAATGGTGTTGCGCCATACAAAGCAGTTCTATCACAAGGGTTCACGTTAGATGGCGAAGGTCGAAAAATGAGTAAATCATTAGGCAATACGATCGTTCCAGATAAAGTGATCAAACAATTTGGTGCGGATATTCTACGTCTATGGGTATCTAGTGTGGACTACGAAGCAGATGTTCGTGTGTCTATGGATATTTTAGGTCAAGTTGCTGAAGTTTATCGAAAAATCCGAAATACGATGCGTTTCCTATTAGCAAATACGGATGATTTTGACCCTAAGAAAGATGCAGTAGCGTATGAAGATCGTCGTTCAGTTGATAAATATATGACAGTTCGTTTAAATCAAGTCATCAAAGAAATCCGTGAAGAAGGATATGATAAGTATAACTTTATGCAAATCTATCGCACAGTGATGAATTTCTTAACAGTTGATCTTTCTTCTTTCTATCTTGATTTTGCAAAAGATGTTGTTTATATTGAAGCAGAAAATGATCATCAACGTCGTTGTATGCAAACTGTTTTTTATGAAACAGCTGTTTCATTAACAAAATTACTGACACCGATCATTCCTCACACAACAGAGGAAATCTGGTCCTTCTTAAAAGAAGAGGAAGCTTATGTTCAATTAAGTGAGTTACCAGGATATGTTGAATATCCTAACCAAGATGAGTTATTAGATACATGGGCGGCCTTCATGGATTTCCGTGATAAAGTCTTAAAAGCACTAGAAGAAGCAAGAAATAGTAAATTGATCGGAAAATCATTAGAAGCAAAATTAACGATCTATCCAAATCAACAGGTGAATCAATTATTGACAGCAGTTGCTGCTGACATTCCTCAATTATTGATCGTCTCACCAGACTACTTTACGGTTATGCCAGAAAACACTGAAGCGCCTGAAAATGCTTTAGTCTTTGATGATGTAGCGATTTTAGTCGAAAAAGCAGAAGGTGAAACATGTGATCGTTGCCGTCAAATCCGTAAAGATGTTGGAACTGATGAAAAATTACCACACTTATGCGGACGTTGCGCACAGCTTGTTGAAGAATTCTATCCAGAAGCAGTCGTAGAAGGTTTTGAATAGAAGTTAGTAAAAAACAACCAAACACATCTTGTGTTTGGTTGTTTTTATTACATCAAAGAGTATTTTTAAGCGAATAGCAAGTGATTGGTCACTAATCCAATTTACCACGTTCACGGTACCAATGATCTGGTTGCCAGATCCATTCGAACCCGTCTTTTTCTAAAAGCTCGAATGCTGCTTCAGGACCCATAGAACCAGCTTTATAATTCGGGAAATCCGGTTGTACTTGATCCCAAACTTGGCGGATCACGTCAACGATATGCCAAGTTTGTGCGACTTCTTCCCAATGAGAGAAGTTTGTACTATCACCGTTCAATGCATCTAACATAAGCTTTTCATACGCTTCAGGACTATTTTCGACCATTTCAGCACTATTGCGATATTCCAGTTTGATTGGATCGGTGGCGAAGCCTTGACCAACTTTTTTTCCATTTAATGTAAATGAAAAACCTTCTGTTGGTTGAATATAGATAGTCAAAACATTTGGTGGTAACGTTGGATCATTACAAGGTTCGTCGATCGATGTTTTAAATACATTGACAGGTACTTGTTTAAAGACGATATTGATTCGTGTACCTTTTTCAGTAAGACGTTTCCCAGTCCGTACATAAAACGGTACGCCAGACCAACGGAAGTTATCGATCGTGAATTTTCCAGCAACAAATGTTTCAGTTGTTGATTCTGGATCAACGTTGTCTTCTTCACGATAGCCTTTGAATGTCTGATCATCTAATTGACCTGCAGCATATTGCCCACGTACAAAATTTTCTAAGACTTCTTTTTTTTCATAAATACGAATAGCTTTTAACGCTTTGATTTTTTCTGATCGGATTTCTTTTTCGGAAAAGGCAACTGGTGGTTCCATCGCAAGTAAAGCTAATACTTGAAGGATATGATTTTGGACCATATCTTTTAACGCACCACTGTGGTCATAATAGCCGCCACGATCTTCAACACCTAAACTCTCACCAAAAGTGATTTGGATGTTGTCAATGTAACGATTGTTCCATTGAGACTCAAAAATATTATTGGCAAAGCGAATCGCAGAGATATTTTGGATCATTTCTTTACCTAAATAATGGTCAATACGGAAAATATCATCTTCTGGAAAGACTTGTCGAATTTTTTCATTCAATTCAAAGGCAGAATGGAAATCAGAACCAAAAGGTTTTTCGATAATCAATCGGTTGAAGCCAGCTTCAGTGATGATTTTCTGAGATTTCAAATGTGAAACGATCGTACCGAAAAATTGTGGAGCCATGGCTAAATAGTACATTCGATTACCATTCAAGTGGTATTTTTCATCTAAACGATCAGATAATTCTTTTAATGTTTGGTAATGAGAAGAATCATTGACATCATGGGATTGATAATAAAAATGGCTGGCAAATCGTTCGGCTTCTTCGGCAGAAGGATTCAATGTTTTGATTGTTCCTTTAACCACTTCACGATAGTGTTCATCGCTCCAAGGACGACGTGCTGTACCGATCACAGCAAAATGTTCGCTCAAGTTGCCCTTTTTGTATAAACGAAAAAGGGAAGGATACAATTTACGTTGTGCTAAATCTCCTGTACCGCCAAATATAGTAAATAATACGTTTTTTTCATTCATTATTTGGGTAATCTCCTTTACAGTTTATCAACAAAAATTGTACTGGCGGCTTTAAAGCTGACAGGAATTTTTTTAGTTTTATTTTGGATGGTGATTGGTCCTTCATAGGCCGCTACATCAGTAATTTCATAAGTTTCATCAATATTGACATCGATTGTGACTAAATAGTCTAATAATTCCTTTTCATCAAGGACACGAGCAATCCGGATTTTGGTACCGACTGGGTAGGATTCAAGTGTTTGACGACGTTCTTCATGGACAACCTGTTCCTTTTTAGGAATAATGCCTCCATGTGGGCAGTGTTTAGGATGATTTAAATAACTTTCTAAATGATCCGCAAGCTGTTCAGAAGTCACATGCTCAAGGACCTCAGCATCGTCATGAACCTCATTCCAGTTGTAATCTAAATGTTCGACTAAAAAAACTTCCCATAATCGATGTTTACGTATCAGGCTACTTGCTTTTATCAGTCCGCTATCAGTCAATTGTACACCTTGGTAAGGAGAGTGTTCGACTAGTTTTTCTTTAACGAGTTTAGAAATCATTTCGCTTACTGAAGCAGGTGACACTGCTAGGCTAGAAACGATTTGTTTATTGTTGACTTTTGTTGTGTCACCGCCTAATTCCAGAATGATTTTTAAATAATCTTCTCGGTTTGGTGTCATATGCGATCATCCTTTCATGGTAAGAAACCATCACTTGTAAGTGTAACAAAAAAAACACAAATTGACTATTTTATGAGAAAAAAATAGGACGGAAATGTCGGTTTTTTTATTTTTCGTATTCCATCGTTCGTTCATCTTTCTAAGTAGTTGTTTGAGATGTGCAGTGATCAAATAGTCGCTAGTTGAAAAGTACTTTGCTCTTATCATAGCATAATTTGTTCGATCGTTGTGACCTAGAGGAAGTTGCATGGATGAAACTTGTAAAACGAGACAAAAGGTTTAGAAAACGGCAATTTTCTAAACCTTTTGTCTCGTTTTTATAAAAAAGAAGTACGTTAATGAAGTGATCGGCAGTGTATCATCTACTAAGCTAGGATAATCATGATTTTTTTGATAATAAATAAGCGGAATCATTTGCTTCATCGTACAGTAACATGTCGTTGTAAGAAAACGTTAGGAAAAAGCCGTATTGATCTCTAACTATCAATTTTTCGGAGGTAACTTCGACTAATAGTGTTCCTAAAGAACGGTCATCAAGCCAAAAAGAATAATCAGAATGGATGGTCAGTTCATGGTGTGTTTGGCTGGTATCCGTAAATGACCAAGTTCCACAGTATTTATTCAAATGATCGTCCTGTGCTTCTTTCTTTTTATGATCGAGTACTTTTTTTCCAGCAAGTGTTGCGATACCGGCAAGTAGGATATAGATGATTCTTTTTTTCATTTTTCCACTCCTTTGTCTTGATTTATGATAAAAGCATATTTTGCTTATTGTTCCTTTTCTTATAGTTTACTAAAAAAAGTGCACGATTTCTCTAAGACTTTCGACTGGTTTTTCAAGTGTTTTTAGTAAAAATATGGTAGGATACAGTAGTAGGGAGACAGGTGATGACTATTGGACTACCAAGATGTTGAAATTGCTTACTTCATTGAACGACCAAATCGCTTTATTGCTTTTTGTTTGAACAAAAAAGGAGAAGTAGTCAAAACTCATGTTAAGAATACAGGTAGAGGCAAAGAGTTGTTGCTTCCTGGTGCAGAGGTGGCGTTAGTACACATTCCTGGAACAAAACGTAAAACTGCCTATGATCTGATTGCTGTAAAAAAAGAGCAGCAGTGGTTCAATATCGATAGTCAGTTACCAAACCGATTAGCGATTGATGGAATTTTAGATGGGACGATCCACTTACCAAATTTAAATAGTGATATTGAGTTCTACAAACGTGAAGTGACCTTTGGAAAGTCTAAATTTGATATTTATTTAGAAACAAGTTGCGGTCAAAAAGCATTTGTAGAAGTCAAAGGGATGACCCTGGAAAACAAAGCAATAGGTGCTTTTCCCGATGCACCGACCATTCGTGGGCTTAAACACGTCAATGAATTGATCGGCGCGCATCAAGAAGGCTATGAGACCTATATTCTTTTTATTGCACAATTTGAACACTTGCATCAAGCAACGATCCATGAGCAGATGCAACCAGAATTAGCCACTGCTTTTCGTTTTGCTCAGCAAGCAGGTGTTCAAGTAATCGTATATAATTGTCAAGTAACAGAAAAACAAGTGGTATTGAAACAAGCAATCCCATTTGACCTAAATACAGTTTTTGAAGATCCTAATTTATAGAAAGAAGGCGTAAAGATGATCCATTTAGGTATAATCGGCACAAATTGGATTACTCATCAATTTGTTCAAGCAGCATTAGCGACACGTAAGTATGAATTAACAGCTGTTTATTCAAGACATTTAGAAAAAGCGCAACAATTTGGCGCAGAATATGAAGGCGATATCGCGTTCGCAACAGATTTAACTGTTTTTTTTGAGTTAGAACATATGGATACGGTCTATATTGCTTCGCCAAATAGTTTGCATTTTCAGCATGCGAAGCAAGCAATTTTGGCAGGAAAAAATGTGATTGTAGAAAAACCGGCATTTAGTACACCAAACGAAATGGAAGAGATCATTCATTTGGCAAACCAAGAGAAAGTCTTTTTCTTTGAAGCCGCGCGAAATATCCATGAAGCTGGGTTTAAAAAAATTGCAGAATTTTTACCTTTGAAAGATGAGATCATTGGCGCGAATTTCAGTTATATGAAATATTCTTCTCGTTATGATCAAGTGTTAGATGGGGAAGAACCGAATATTTTCTCTCCGCATTTTTCAGGTGGAGCAATGATGGATCTCGGCGTTTACCTCGTCTACGCAGCTGTAGGTTGGTTTGGCAAGCCGCAAGAAGTCCATTATTTCCCTAGAAAAATAGCTACAGGTGTTGATGGATTAGGTTGGGGGATCTTGCGCTATGCTACTTTTGATGTAGCGATCCAACCGGGCAAAATCGGTGATTCATATCTACCTTCCGAGATTTATTTTGATAGCGGAACAGTGATCATGAATGGCGTCAATGCAATTGTGCAAGCAGAGTACCATGATCGTAACCACGAACAAATTGAAAAATTAGAGATCGTGGCTTCTGAAAATCCAATGAGTGAAGAGGCAGAAGATTTTGCAAATGTGATCATGAACCCTAAAGATCCACAATGGGGATTACAGTATGAAGAATGGGTCGAACTTGCACGAAACGTGAATCAAGTCGTTTATGATTTGCGAATCAGTGGTGGAATCGAATTCGATGCAGATAAAGAGGGAACTGAGTAATGACTGATTTTGTAAAACATTTTCCAACTAATTGGCAAAACAAATGGGAAGAAAAAGGGTTCACCGGCCCATCGTTTATCCAACAAGAAGTATTCACTGACTTAAAAGAAGGTAAAAGCTTGATTGCTGTTTCTCCAACCGGTTCTGGTAAGACCTTAGCTTATCTATGGCCTTTACTATTAAATGTGAAAAAAGGAGAGGCAAGTACCCTATTGATCCTTGCTTCTTCGCAAGAATTGGCGATCCAAGTTGCTGAGGTCACCCGTGAATGGGCAAAAGATTTAGCAATCTCTGTCCAATCTGTTGTGGGCGGCGCAAATGTTAAACGCCAAATCGAAGGACTAAAAAAGAAACCGGAAGTATTGGTAGGCACACCAGGTCGTGTATTAGAGTTGATGAAACAAAAAAAAATAAAGGCTCATCAAATCCAAACAATCGTATTTGACGAGGCAGATCAACTTTTTGATGAAGGAAATCGACCATTTATTGATCAAATCGTTCATCAAGCGCCAACGGACTACCAGCTAGCTTTCTTTTCAGCAACAGCCGATCGTTCCATCCAGCAAATCGAATCATTGACAAAACAATCGCTGAAAGTGGTCGACGTTACTAAAATGGATGATTCAAGGAAAGGACTTAGTCACTATTTTATACGTGTTCCTGCTCGAAAAACAGAGGACTATCTAAGACGATTAGCCCATGTGGAAGGTTTCCAAGGTCTTGTTTTTTTCAACCAGTTGAGTGAGTTAGGCATGATGGAAGAAAAAATGAGTTATCGAGGAATCCGCGTGGCGAGTTTAGCATCTGACCAAAACAAGCTGTTACGAAAAGCGGCATTGAATCAATTCAAAGAAGGCAAAATCAGCATGTTGTTATCAACGGATGTCGCTGCTCGTGGGCTAGATATCGCGGAACTGCCTTATGTTGTCAATGTTGAAGTTCCAATGACAGAAGAAACCTATTTGCATCGTGCAGGTAGAACTGGTCGAATGGGGCAAGAAGGACAAGTCATCACCTTTGTGAATGAACATACACTAAGAGACTTAAAAAAAATTGCTCGACAAACAGGAACAGAACTCACTGAATTATTTATTTATGGGGGAGGCTTACAGACAGAAGCTCCTGAAAAAGCCCCAACAAAAATGTTCCCAAAAAAGAAAGAATTAGGAAAAAAAGAAGCAAGTGAAACAGTTACAAAAAAAGTTGCTTCTTCTTCTAAAACAAAACACAAAAACAAGCATAAAAAAGATAAAAATAAAGGAGCAAGGCGCAAATAAGCGCCTTTTTGTGTTATTATATTGAAAATGGAAACAGGTCGTTTGGTTAAAGGAGAGTTAGCATGAACGAAAGACAGGAAGAAATCTTGGATTTACTTACGGAAAATCATAAAGGATTGACAGCAACGGATGTTGCGAAGCAATTAGAGATTGATCGTAGTAATGCAAGTCGTTATCTAAGTGATTTATATAAAGCGCATTACATCGTGAAAAGCACTGGCAGACCTGTAGTTTATTCTATGCCTCCCAAAAAAACAACTTCAGATAAAGTTCATGTGGACGCTTCTACACAAGTCACTTTTGAAACCTTAGTAGGGGAGAATGAATCATTAAAAGTAAGTATCCAACAGGCTAAAGCAGCGATTTTATATCCGCCAAGAGGATTGCATACGATTATTTTTGGGGAGACAGGAACAGGGAAATCGATGTTTGCTGAATGTATGTATCATTTTGCAATCGATTCGGAAATGCTTTCTCCAGATGCCCCATTTATTTCATTTAATTGTGCGGATTATGCGCAAAACCCACAGTTGTTGTTTGGACATATCTTTGGGATAAAAAAAGGTGCTTATACAGGTGCAACACAAGATAGCCAAGGTTTGATGGCTAAAGCAGATGGGGGGATCTTATTTTTAGATGAGATCCATCGCTTACCTCCAGAAGGCCAAGAGATGCTCTTCACATTTATCGACAAAGGGGTTTATCGCCCATTAGGGGAGAGCGCACAAGTCCATGAGGCGTCTGTTCAGATCATCGGAGCAACGACAGAATCATCTGAAAGTTTTTTGACGACATTTAACCGCAGGATACCGATGGCAATCACTTTGCCAAATCTGGCCTCTCGTTCATTAGATGAGCGGTATGAAATCATTTCCTTGTTTATCAAGCAAGAAGCCAATCGCTTGAATCAGCGGATCGATATTGAAAAAGAAGCGATTTTAGCTTTTATGCTATACGACGCAGAGGGAAATATCGGGCAAGTAAAACGTGACCTGAAATTAGTCTGTGCGAAGTCATTCCTTCATTATCGTATGCACCAAGAAGAAAAATTAGTCATTCGAAAAGAAGAGTTATCCCTGCAAGTCCAAAAAGGATTATTACGAATCAAAGAAGTCCCTGAACGATTAGATCGCTTTATGGATAGTAAGAGTCAATATTTGACGTTTGAGCCAGGATTTGCTGATGTGGTTTGGTCTCGGGACCCAGAAAGAAACATGCAAGTGTACAATGATATTGAAGAAAAGGTGATGTCGCTCTCTGAAACGGGTGGCGAAAATATTGATCTTGAGTCGTTGATCTCAAAAGATGTCGATGCCTATTTTCAAACGTATGTCAAAGAATTGACGAAAAGTACGATCCCTAAAGATTTACTCCCAGAAGACATCTGGCGTTTGACAAATGAGTTATACGATGTTGCTGAGAAACGACTAGACCGAATCTATAACCAAAAAGCACGCTTTGCGTTTGCCTTACATTTGCAAAGTACACTGGATCGTGTGAAAGATGGACATATGATCGTTCATCCAGATTTGAATAATATACGAAAGAAGTTCAAAAAAGAATTTCAAGTTGCAATCGATTTGTCTACGATCATTGAAGAAGATCAACAAGTAGAGATACCATTCGATGAAATTGGCTTTATCAGTATGTTCTTATCGATCAACCTCGGAGAAAGTGAACCAGTCAAAGAAAATAAAGTCGACGTGTTAGTCTTGATGCACGGGCGACAAACCGCTTCAAGTATGTTGGAGATGGCGCAAGCTTTACTCGGAACAACGATCGGACAAGCGTTCAATATGCCATTAGAGATGGAAGTTCAATCCATGTACGAAGAAGTATTGAAATATGTAAAGAATCGTCAAAGCAATTTAACAAATGGGTTGATTTTACTGACTGATATGGGTTCACTGAATACATTCAGCGATTTGATCTATGAAGAGACGGGGATACGTACAAAAGCAATCACGATGACCAGTACCATGATCGTCATCGAAGCAATCCGGATGGCAAATGTTGGTAGAAGCTTAGAAGATATCTACCAAAGTATCCAAATGTCTTTTGAATCGATTGTCAAAGATCAATTTAAAACCGAAAAGCAGGAAATGAACGAACGGAAAAAAGCAGTGATCGTGACTTGTTTTACTGGAGAAGGTGTGGCAGCAAAACTGTATCAACGAATTGTGCCCGTTATCAATCAGGATAAAGTTGAAGTGATCCAAATGCAGTTTTTGGAACGTGAATCATTTAAACGCCACATTGATGCGTTATTGGAAGAATATGAAATCAAGGCAATTGCCGGAACTGTTGAGGTAGATTATCAAAATATTCCATTCTTCTCTGCTTATGACGTATTCGATGATGAAAAACTCAATACATTGAAACGCATCGCAGATGACGAAGTTCCGACAGCAAAAATTGTTGATTCGTTAAAAGACTCATTGAATGCGATATCATCTGTTGAACGTTTGATTCAAGCTTTGCAAAAAGCGATCCAACAAATCCAAACAGACTTATCGATCATCGTTGAACCAGGTGTGGATACGGGGATCGTGATCCATGTTGCTTTTTTGATTGATGG
Source organism: Enterococcus mundtii (assembly GCF_003957375.1). Classification (GTDB taxonomy): domain Bacteria; phylum Bacillota; class Bacilli; order Lactobacillales; family Enterococcaceae; genus Enterococcus_B; species Enterococcus_B spodopteracolus. The sequence continues at coordinate 834,500 of NZ_CP025473.1, forward strand.
TCTAATCAAACATGAAAAAATGCGTACATTTGATGATTTCCCCATTTTTGCAAAAATGTATCGCTTAGAAATGGATATCGTTCGAACGAATTTGATCGGGATCGAACGTAAATATGGTGTGAAAATCCCGGAACATGAAATTGCTTTTATCACACAAATGTTTATAGAAAATAAAATAAAAAAATGATTGAAATTACACAGTGTACACACTAACGATTAGTGTGTACACTGTTTTTACTTAATAAGCGTTATGAAAACGCTATTTTAGATGCTTAGTGTTTGGCATGCTTCTTGCATTATAGTTATAGTGTAAAACCAAATTTAAAGGGAGTGGAAAAAATGGAGAAAAAAACAATCATGTTAGTATGTTCTGCAGGAATGAGTACAAGTTTATTAGTAACAAAAATGCAAAAAGCAGCAGAAGAAAAAGGAATGGAAGCGGATATCTTTGCGGTTTCAGCTTCAGATGCTGACAATAACCTTGAATCAAAAAATGTAGATGTTCTATTATTAGGTCCACAAGTTCGCTTTATGAAAGCACAATTTGAACAAAAATTAGCACCAAAAGGAATTCCATTGGATGTTATCAATATGCAAGATTATGGCATGATGAACGGGGCAAAAGTGCTTGAACAAGCTGAAAAATTAATGAAATAATCAAACGTGAAGCTGGAGGTAGAATAGTGGAAGATCAACAAAATCTAGAAGCCATCATGGGATTGATCATGTATGGTGGAAATGCAAAAAGCGATGCAATGGAAGCGATTTCTGCGGCAAAAAAAGGAGATTTTGATTTAGCGGAGCAAAAAATCCGCGATGCTGAAGCCTCTCTGGTAGAAGCACATCATTCACAAACTCAAATGCTCACGCAAGAAGCACAAGGAAATCATATGCAAGTAACGCTGTTGACTGTGCATAGTCAAGATCACTTGATGACATCGATCGCATTTACAGACCTTGCAAAAGAAATCATTGATTTATATCGTAGAACTTACGTTGAATAACCAAAACACTTCTTTTTTGAACGGAAGAAGAAAAAAATTTTGAACGGATTTTTTTAATTTGATATAAGGAGTCATTCTTTATATAAAAACTTATAGGAGGAAGTAATAATGAATGGATTAACAAGTTGGATGGAAAAATACATCCTTCCAGTTGCCGGCAAAATCGGCGCGCAAAAGCACTTAGTGGCATTGCGTGACGCTTTTATCGGTACGATGCCTGCAACAATGGCTGGATCAGTAGCTGTAATGATCAATGCAATTATTCGTGATTTACCACAGCAATTTATTAGTACGTATGCTGACAGCTTAGCAGCAGACAAAGGTTTTTTTGCTGTATTGAATGTGATCATCGGCATCAATGGGTTCGTCTGGAATGGTACCTTAGCAATCGCCGGACTGATCTTTGCTTTTTCATGGGGATATAATTTAGCCCGTGCATATGGCGTCAATGACTTAGCAGGAGGGATCGTTGGGTTAGCAACACTGATTCAAGGAATCGCTTTTGGCCCGTCATTATCAGCTGCATTGAATGTCAATGTTCCACAAAATGTGGCAGATGCGATCAATGGCTCGGAAATTGGGGCAACGATTGCTGATGGCACTCTATCAGTTGGTTTGTGGGGATGGTTGAAATTAGATCATTTAAACGGTAACGCCTACTTTACAGTAATGATCATGGGTGCAATCTCTGTTATCATTTTCTGTAAATTGATGCTTGCCAATATCACGATCAAAATGCCTGACTCAGTCCCACCCGCAGTTTCTAAAGCATTTGCAGCAATCCTACCAGCAACGATTTCATTATATGTCATCGCTATCATTAATTATGTTGTTGGACGTGTGGCAGATGGTCAACTGATCATTGATTTAGTACAAAAATATATTGCAGAACCTTTCTTAGGCTTATCACAAGGTATTGGTGCTGTATTAATCGTTACGGTCTTCGTTCAGATTTTCTGGTTCTTTGGTATACATGGTCCGAACGTATTAGCACCAGTATTAGAAGGTATTTGGGGTCAAGCACAATTGATCAACATCGATATCTTCCAAAAAGGTTACAATGGCAAAACAGGAACACCTGCAGTATTAGATGCGATTGAAGATGGTAAAGCTTACATGTGGGTACGTGGCTCATTTGATGCGTTTGCATGGTTTGGTGGATCAGGTGGAACAATCGTTCTATTGATCGCTATCTTACTATTATCAAAACGTGCAGACTACTTGACTGTAGCAAAACTTTCGATTGGACCTGGTATCTTCAATATCAATGAACCAGTGATGTTTGGTTTACCAATCGTCTTGAATGCGATCATGTTTATCCCATTCTTGGTTGCGCCGGTTGTTGCAACAACAATTGGTTGGGTAGCTACTTATCTAGGATTAGTCGCACCGGTATCCCAACAAGTGACTTGGGTCGTCCCACCGTTCTTGCTATCGTTCCTTGCAACAGGGGCAGACTGGCGGGCGCCGATTGTCACATTAGTATGTATGGTCGTGACCTTCCTGATCTGGGCACCATTTGTGATGTCAGCAAATAAAATGGATCCAGCAGCAGGAGAACCTAAATAATCAGTTGAAGTAGGGGCTATGGGCGATGACGATCCGTCAAATCCCTAGCCCTCGCTTCATTCGAGTGAAACTAAAAGTAATCAATAAAAAAAGAAAAGAGGAGAACAAATGATTTCAATCGCTAGTGCTATGCAACAAGATGCAATCAAAGAATTATTAGAAGGATACAACGAAGAAGGCATGACCTTTACTTTCAAAGAAAAACAAGGAATCAAATTATTCTTTGAAACAAGTGCAGAAGATAAAGAAGCAGCTGCCAAAACAGCAAAAGAATTGATCAAAGCTCAACCATGGGGCACGGTATTATATTTCCAAGCAGCAGCAGTCTAAGAAACAAGATAAGGGTGGTTCAAATGATAAAAAATGGATTGTTTTTGTGTAGTATTGGTTCACTGATCATACTATATAGTTTAAATCCGGGAACACAACAATATGACATTTATAGTATGGTCACTGGGTTGTTTTTTGCAGGACTAGGGATTTACTTCTTTTTAAAAGGTAAGAAAAAAGAAGAAGCAAAGGAGAAAAAGAACTAATGGAAATAATTAAAACACTAAACATTCCGGCATCGTTTTTCTATGATAAAGTGATGGATTCTGTTCTTTTTGATGTCCGCAAAGCCACTGGGAAATCAGTGACACGCAAACAATTAAAGAATCTTGAATACGTCAAACAATTCTCTCAAAATAATCGTGCACGCATTATCATTGAGGAAGTCATTGATAACCAATCTTATAAATTTCGTACCTCAACGACTAAAAATGATTTTGTCGTTCATTATCAAATCAAACCAATTGATGAACAATCGTGTGAAGTCCATTATACGGAACAAATGGAATCACATGGTATGTTGCAGAAAATGAATGATATGATCTTAGGAACGATGTTGATGTATTTTAAAAAGAGACGTTTTAAAAAGATGCTAGGGATGATTGAAGAATCCTATTAAAAGAGGATGGTAAATCAAATCGTCCATCCAAGAGGATAACTAATGATCAAAATAAGAATAAGTTGTGGAAACAACGTTTGGATCAAAAAACGAAGCGCTAAAAACCAAAATCGTTTGTTCTATTTTGGCTTTTTAGCGCTATTTTTTGTAAATCATTTTTTGAGAGATACTACTTTGTGAAAGTAATGAAGGTCCGCTTGCTATTATAAAGAAAATAATAGTACAATTGGTATAGATATTTAAAGGGAGAAGGGAAAGTATGACGAATGTTATAAAAGAATTAGGGAACCAAGCGCTAGAAGAAATGTACGCTTTAGCAACCTATGCTTTTAATTCACAAGATACAAACGAACGACGTGAACGATTTAAAATGATTGTTGAGAATTCATGGAACTACGGCTTTTTAGATCCAGAGGGCCATTTGACAAGTCAAGTAATGGCCACACCTTTTTCAGTGGATTTCTATGGAAAAAATTACTTGATGGCTGGGATTGGCTACGTTGCTTCCTATCCTGAAGCGCGAGGACAGGGCGGTATCAATCGGATCATGGAAAAAATCCTTGAAGACTGTCGAGAAAGAAATGTCACGTTGTCTTATCTAGCACCATTTTCTTATCCTTTTTATCGTCGCTATGGCTACGAACAATTATTTGATCGAATCAGCTATGAATTAGCGAGCCGTGATATGCCAGCTGTAAAAAAAACAACTGGTTATATGAAACGGACAAGTTTTGAAGAATCAGTGGATGCCATACGATCCATTTATACAAATATGCCGGAGAGTACGCGAGGTGGTTTGGTCCGAGAAGAATGGTGGTATTCCTACAAGTTCAAACAACGAAAAGAAAATCAATATGCACTGTATTACGACCGTGAAGGAAATGTTACAGGATATGTCGTTTATAAATTAGCCGCACCTACATTTATCATCGTCGAAATGGGTTATCTGAATCATGAAGCATTGAAAGGATTGATGCGTTTCATTGGTTCACATAGTGGCGCATTTGATTCGTTTGAGTATACATGTGGTTTTTCTGGCTATAGTAAAAATTATTTATTGGATAATCCATTTGCTAAAACCACGATCACGCCTTACATGATGGGGAGAATCGTAGATGTTGAGAAATTTATGCAGACTTATCCATTCCGACATGCAATCAACTTTTCTATCCATGTGACAGAAGATCCGTATGCAAAATGGAACGAAGGATTTTTTGATATTTCTTATGTCAATGGAGTACTTGAAGTAAAGAAAGTCCAACAGACAGAATTACCTGTGGTCAGTGGAACGATTCAAAGCTTGACACAATTATTGTTAGGATATCAAACAGTCGAAGAGCTTGATTTCTATGAAAAAATCAAAGTAGAAGGCGCATTGGTGGCTGAACTTAGTCAATCACTGCCTAACCAACAACCAATTCTTAATGATTATTTCTGAGTGAAGACAATCAGATGATAGGAGGATCATAGAAATTTAAGCAATGACGTATTGTCAAAGTTGTGGGATGCCACTTGATTCAGTTGAGATTTTAGGGACAAACAAAAACAATAGCAAGAGTGAAGAATATTGCATTTACTGCTACAAAGAAGGCGCATTTTTAACTGATTGTACAATGGATGAAATGATTGAAGAGAGTGCCAAGCACATGAATGAATCAGGCATGCTGAAAGAACAAGGCAAGACAAAGGAAGAAGCACGTGAATTCATGCATCACTTTTTCCCAGATTTAAAAAGGCGGAAATATCAATAAAGTTTATTCCAATAGCAAAAAATGGATGCTACTTCATTATCGAATAAAATGACTTCGCATAATGTATTTGGTAATAAGTTGAAAAATGGGATTTTACTTTTGTTGCTATTTTTTCAAAAGAGCAGAAATATAATAGGGGATTGTGACCTGTGGCATTTCATAATTCTTAAAACTGAATAAACAGTGTCCATAAGAAACAGGCCCGCTCCCCAAAATACAAGAACGAATTTCTGGGGAGTGGGCTTATTTCTCGTAGCTGAACATCACTATTACAAAATCGTGATAAGTTCTAAGACGTTCCTGACTGGAATCGAACCAGCGACCTATCGCTTAGGAGGCGATCGCTCTATCCTACTGAGCTACAGGAACAAACATCAATACTATTATTTTAGCGCTTTGAAGGCATACATGCAAGCTGATTTTTAGAGCAAAACGTTTCCAATAAAGGAATCCTGAGTGGTAGAATGAAGGTGATAAAGGGGGTTTTGATTATGTCTGATAAGCCAAAAGAAGAAGTAATTGCAGAACGTTTAGATGAAGCAAAAAGAGAACGTGAAGAAATTACGAAAGAGGCAATCCAAAAACACGAAGAAGAAAAACCTGTAGAAAAAGAAAGTCGCAAATTTACGTTTACTAAAAAAGAAGATTTATTATAAGCATATCGATGAAAAACAAAAAAAGATCTGGGATTTCCAGATCTTTTTTTGTTTTATTATTACGCCCAGTCGCCATTTCTGAAGATCGGTACGCGTGAACCATCTTCGCGAATACCATCAATATCCATTTTATCTGAACCAACCATGAAATCTACATGTGTCTGGCTTCGATTCAAGCCTGCAGCTGCCAATTCATCATCAGTCATTTCTGTTCCACCTTGCACACTAAACGCATAGGCTGAACCAAGTGCTAAATGGTTTGAAGCATTTTCGTCGAATAATGTGTTATAGAAAATGATACCAGATTGTGAAATCGGTGAAGGATCAGGAACTAGAGCAACTTCGCCTAAACGACGTGCACCTTCATCGGTATCTAATAGTTTTGCCAAGACTTCTTGTCCTTGTTCCGCTGAAAAATCAACGACTTTACCGTCTTTAAATGTAAATTTCATTCCAGTAATGGTCGTTCCTGCATAACTTAAAGGTTTCGTACTTGAGATATACCCATCAACGCGATGACTATCAGGCGCGGTGAAGACTTCTTCTGTTGGCATGTTTGCCATGAATTTTTCATCACGAGCATTATAGCTTCCAGCGCCTTCCCACAAGTGATTTTTTGGCAAGCCAATTACGATATCTGTTCCTGGGGCAGTATAATGTAAAGCTGTAAATTGTTCTTTGTTCAATTCTTCTGCTTTTGTCGCTAGTTTTTCATCGTGATTTTTCCAAGCAATTACAGGATCAGATTCATAAATGCGAGTCGTTTTGAAAATCTCATCCCATAATGCATCGACTTGTTCTTCCTCTGGTAGATCAGGGAATACTTTTGCTGCCCACTGTTTCCCAGCAGCTGCGACAACTGTCCAACTTACTTTGTTTGATTGTGTCGCTTTTCTTAGATTCATCAATGCTTTTCCAACTGTTGATTGATAAGTGGCTACACGATCATTGTCAACTCCTGCGAATGCATCTGGATCAGAAGAAACAACGCTGATTCTGCTCGCACCTTTTTCAATCCAATCATCTGCTTGATCAATTTTATATTGTGGAACTGTAGAGATTCGATCATCTGCTGCATGAGTCAAGAATTCTTTTTGAATGATGTCATCTGTCCATTGAACGATTACCTCATCTGCACCTAATTGGTAAGCCTCTTTCGTGATCAATCGAGCTAATTCCGCTTGCTCTACATTGATTTGTAAGACTACTGTGTGCCCTTTCGATACATTGACCCCTGTTTCTGCAATTAAACGGGCGTATTTTTTTAAATTAACATTAAAATCAGCTAACATAATTAAATTCCTCCTCATCGTATTTTTTGTAATTCCTCATTGTATGATAACATTTTATTAGAAATGAAACAAATAAACATCTGATAAAATAATCATTTGTTTTTAATTAGAAAACACAAAAAAGCGCTGATATTCGAGAGTATAATGACAGAAAAATTTGTAAAAAATAAAAAAACAAGTTTTGCTTATTGAAAAAAAATGGTACAATAGTATTAATCAATGGTGGAAGCGTTATAAAAAATTTCAAGGAGATTAGAAAATTATGGCAAGAAAAAAAACGATAACAAAGGAGCAGATTTTGGCAGCGGCCTATGAAGTTGCTGCCAATGAAGGATTTTCGAAATTCACTGCGAGAAACATTGCAAATAAAATGAACTGTTCTACTCAACCAATCTATCTAGAGTTTAAAAATATGGATGATTTGAAACACGCGCTATTTGAGCAAATCTACGATTATCTAAAATACGAAGTCTTTCCTGTAGAACATACCGGCAATACGATTGTCGATTTAGCGTTGAATTACATCCATTTCGCAAATCGTGAAAAGAAATTATATAGCTCACTTTACTTGGAAGAGTATGGTGGCGGAAGAGAGATGCAAAATTTCTCCTATAATTACTTTATGGACGTAGTGAAAGAAGATCCAAAATACATGGACTTGTCAGGTGATAAACTAGTCTCGCTGCACAATGGGACTTGGATCATTGCAACAGGTATCGCTGCTTTGATGTCATCGAATATCATCCATCCGACGGATACACAAATCGAAAAGATGATCCAAGACAGCATCAATGCCATTTTGAGCTTAAAAGATCCGATTGAAGTAGACTGATCTGCTTATTTGAAAAATTGATCGACCCCATTTGATAGTAATGCCTTGATTTACAAAACGTAATGCTTCTAAAAAAAGAAGGATGTGGTAAACACATCCTTCTTTTTGTGATTAAGATAACATGGATACAAGAGATTTTGCGAACGCTTCAAGATTTTCAATATCTTCTTCCTCAGCGTTTAAATCAACTTTCACACTTTCGGCACCTTTAACAGCACCAGTTTTTGCAAAGGCAACATCAAAATCGTCCACTGACTTACAAAACTCATCATAGAAAGTATCTCCAGAGCCACACACACCGTAGATTTTTCCAGGTAATTCAAGTTCTTGTAAATCTTCATAAAAATCCACGATTTCGTCCGGTAGATCACCGTCATCGTATGTATAAGTAGCAACTACGCAAATATCTGCTTCTTGAAAGTCTTCAGCATCTACTTGTGTGCATTCATTGATTTCAACATCGATATCCATATTTTCCAGAGCCTCTGCAACAATATCGGCGATTTCTTCCGTGTTACCAGTCATACTTGCATAAACGATTTTTGCTAAAGCCATAAGGCGCCTCCTAAATTTTAATGAATAGCATTTCAACAACTACCAATTATACCAAAAGTTTGAGAAAAAGGAAGCGAGATTTATAAAGGTACTATGGGATTTGGCTAAATACTTCCTACTATGTTAAAATAAAAAGGATTTGTAAAAAGGAGACGAGAATAGATGATAACATTAAAATCAGCACGTGAGATCGAAGCAATGGCAGAGTCTGGTGCATTATTAGCAGATGTCCATAAAAATCTGCGAGATTTCATTAAACCAGGAATAACTAGTTGGGATATCGAAGTATTCGTACGTAATTATATCGAAAGTCATGGCGGAGTCGCTGCCCAAATTGGATTTGAAGGATATGAATATGCGACGTGTATCAGTATCAATGATGAGATCTGTCATGGTTTTCCTAGAAAAAAACCACTTAAAAGTGGCGACTTAGTGAAAGTGGATATGTGTATTGATTTAAAAGGCGGAATCTCTGATTCTTGCTGGGCATATGTGGTCGGTGAATCTACACCTGAAATTGATCGATTGATGGAAGTGACAAAAAAAGCACTATATATCGGCATTGAGCAAGCGCAAGTCGGTAATCGTATTGGGGATATTGGTCATGCGATCCAAACGTACGTCGAAGGAGAAAATCTAGGAATCGTACGAGACTTTGTTGGACATGGGGTAGGACCAACGATCCATGAAGAACCAACTATTCCTCATTATGGTGAACCAGGTAAAGGATTACGTTTAAAAGAAGGTATGGTCATTACGATCGAACCAATGGTCAATACAGGAACATGGAAAATGAAAATGGATCCAAATGGTTGGACTGCTTATACCAGAGATGGTGGATTATCTTGTCAATATGAACACACATTGGCTATCACCAAAGATGGTCCAAGAATCTTGACTTCTCAAGGTGAGGAAGGAACTTATTGAGTGCTTCTTTCAACGAACAGTTTTCAAACTGTTTAATTAAATGAAGCAAGTTGTGGATGACCTTCTTCTTCAAATAATGGATAAAAGTTGTAGGAAAGCTAGTAACTAAGATAGTAGGGTGGCAATTGGAAAAATATGTCTATTATTTTCTGGTTTGCCATCCTTTTCCTCAGTGTTATTAGTTTTTTTACAATCTAGATAAACGGTGTTCGAAAAGCTGACCTTCAACATTAAGCTAAAAAATCAAAAAATATGGGGAGCTATTTTCTCAAATTTTGCCTTAATACTTGGAGCTAAGCAGCTTTTTCACAACCTAGATAAACGGTGTTCAAGAAGCAACACTTCAATAATAAGTCAGAAAAAACCAAAATGAAAAAGCCATTTTCGATTTTTCTGACTTATTCCTCAGTGCAGACCGCTTCTTTCACAACCTTGAACAGGAGATTTCTATGAATATTTTGAATAAAATAAAACAACATAAGAATTTAATGCGTTTTATTGAGACGACGCAAAAGAGGATCGTTGATTCTGAAATGGGAACGACTTCAGTAGTTGTGGCTTATTATTTACTCTTATCTTTGTTTCCATTGATTATTGCGCTTGGAAATATTCTACCGTATCTTCAAATCGATCAAGAAACTGTCTTGACTTATATTCGCCAAGTGATTCCTGAAACGATCTATCAGTTTATTGGACCGGCGGTAAAAAATTTGTTGACACAAAGTTCTGGTAGTTTGTTGTCATTGTCAGCTATTGCAGCTTTATGGTCAGCTAGTCAGAGTATCAATGCATTACAGATTGCCATGAATAAAGCGTATGGAGTTGAAAATAGAAAAAATTTCATCATTGTCCGTTTCTTTTCCTTAATAGTTATCATCTTGTTTATGGTTGCGATTAGTGGTGTCACTTTAGTACTTGGATTAGGACAAATGATTTTAGAGGCGATTCAACCGATCTTTAAAATACCTGTAAACTTTATTGACCAATTCCAAACATTGAAATGGCCGATTACTTTGGTGGCTTTATTTGTGATCATGTTTATGATTTATTGGATTGTACCAAACGCGCAATTGAAATTTAAAGCAGTGATTCCTGGTGCTGTATTTGCAACGACTGGTTGGATGTTGTTGTCACAAGTTTTTGGAATTTATGCTCGTTATTTTGCAACGCGTGTGAGCGGTTATCAAATCATCGGAAGTTTTATCGTTTTGATGCTTTGGTTAAACTTTGCTGCGACGATCATTATTCTTGGTGGAATCATCAATGCTGTTGTGCAAGAGTACATAACAGGAAACGAAATAAAAGAACGAAGAAGCATCACATCAACATGGCTTGGTAAACTAAAAAATAAATTTTCTCAAAAAAAGAATTAGAAACACGAGTTCTTATTGTAAAATAGCGACAGTGTTTTATAATTATTAATGACTCTTTAAATAAAGTAGGTGCCCGTATGCTGGTTTCTTTTAGTATTGTAATAAGGATTTTTTTGACAATTTTATTGTCTTTGATATTGACCCCCATTTTTAAAATAATTTCAGTTCAAACTGGAATGGTCGATAAACCGAATGAACGACGAATAAACAAAGTGCCGATGCCTTCAGCTGGTGGCTTACCTATCTTTGTTTCCTTCGTGATATCTAGTTTGTTTTTATTCAAAGATATCATTCCTAAATTTTATATTCTACCTATATTGTTGGCTGCATCCGTCATCGTGCTGACCGGATTACTTGATGATAAATATGAACTTTCACCTAAGCAAAAAAGTATTGGTATTTTATTAGCGGCTTTGATCATCTATTTTGTCGCTGATATCAGGATTGATTCTTTTACCTTACCATTCTTAGGATATATCCAATTAGGTTGGCTTAGTTTTCCTGTCACCATTTTTTGGATTTTTGGGATCACTAATGCAGTCAATTTGATTGATGGCTTAGATGGCTTAGCAGCAGGGATATCTTTGATTGGCTTGATGACCATTGGTATTATTGGCTACTTTTTTTTACATGCCTCAACAGTATATATACCTATAGTTATTTTTTGTTTAGTTGCAAGTATCATCGGCTTTTTTCCTTACAATTTTTATCCAGCAAAAATTTATTTAGGGGATACAGGTGCACTTTTCTTAGGCTTTATGATGGCGGTGTTATCATTGCAAGGTTTAAAGAATGTTACTTTCGTTTCATCGATTTCTTTGTTGATCATCATGGGTGTACCTGTTACAGATACTTTTTTTGCCATCATTCGTAGAAAAGCAAATCGAGTATCATTTTCTACGGCAGATAAGAAGCATTTGCATCATCGATTGCTCGCTTTAGGCTTTACCCATAAAGGAGCTGTTTTGACGATCTACTCCATCGCTTTGATGTTTTCATTTACTGCAATGATCATGAATTATACGGGAAGTCTTGGAACGATCGCTTTGTTCTTAGTGATGCTGTTTGCTGCTATTTTATTATTTGAATTGATCGGATTGATCAATGAAAAATACCAATTTATTCTAAAAACATTACGGTTTTTAGGGAATAAAGAATACCGTACACAAGTGATGCAGAAATACTTTAAGAAATGGAAAAGACCTTAATGGAGAACAATAAAAAAAAGCCGATTTTAATTAGCATTGTGACAGCAAATAGTAAAAAAATATTCCAGACATTAGATACGATCATTGCGACGATCGGTGAAGAACCGGCAATTGAATTTCAAATTTTTGATAATAACTCGACACCTGAATACCAAGAACGATTACGCGAATATTTAAAATATCCGTTCATGAATATTTATTTCAATAATGAAAACCGAGGCTTTGGATTTGGTCATAACCATACCTTGCTCCAAAGCGCTGCAAAATATGCGGTGATTTTTAATCCAGATATTTTAGTAGATGAGCAGACGGTGATCGACCTGGTTGCGCTCTTAGAAACGCGTCCTGAATGTGCGATGTTGGCACCTAAAATCTTGAATGAAGATGGGACGACTCAATACTTGATTAGACAGCGTTTAGCTCTATTCGACTATGTACTACGTTTCATTCCTTTCAAATTTGTCAAAAAAATGTTTGATCGGCGATTGAATCGCTTTGAATGTCGTGATTTGCCAGAGGATCGTGATTCTTATGTGCGCATGATTTCTGGTAGTTTTATGGTAGTAGATGTTGCGAAATTTAAATCAATCAATGGGTTTGATACTCGCTACTTTATGTATTTTGAAGATAATGATCTTTGTTTAAGTTTTGAAAAAGCAAACGAAAAGATCCTTTATACGCCACGTTATAGTGCCATCCATCTATATGGAAAAGGGGCGCATCGTAACTTCAAACTTTTTCGAATATTTTTAAATTCAATGATGAAATTCTTCCATAAGTGGGGGTGGACTTTCTTCTAATGACACCAGAAATAGCAGTAGTGATCGTATTGTATCACCAAAAAATCAACCAATCGCCTTCTTACGATTATTTAAAAGCAGCTACCCAAGCTGGGACAGTGGAGTTAGTTATTTTTGATAATAGTCCTGTTGCACATGCTGATGTGCTTTATTCAGAAAAGAACGTCCATTATCATCATGATCCAGCAAATCCAGGCCTAGCGGTTGCTTACAATTATGCAATTGACCACATTTCAGATACGGTACAGACACTTGTAACATTAGATCAGGACACTCAGTTAGGTACTGATTATTTGGAAACTGTAGCCGAACTCACTTGGACAAAGGAGCGAGTAGCTGCGGTCCCCTTAGTATTTTCTGGTACAAAACAAATCTCTCCGGTGTGGGCAGACCACTATATCAATCGCCACTTCGAAGTGATCGAAGAGCCAGTAGTAACACGTCAACGGATTATGGCAATCAATTCTGGCGCGGCATTCTCGCTCACATTTTTAAGAGAGATCAATGGCTATAATACAGTGTTCCCACTCGATTTTTTAGATCATTGGCTTTTTTGGCAAATCAAACAATTAAACAAAGAAATTGTAGTTTTAGCCACTAGCATGACTCATGATCTCTCAGTATTAGATGATAAAAAAGTCAACGTAACACGCTATCAGTCGATATTGGCTGCTGAGTCGCTCTTTTACCAAGAATACGACCGTCAGCATTTAAGGCAACATCGGAAGCAGTTAGTATTAAGAATGACAAAGCAATTTTTGACTGTCAAGAATCGTCAAATCTGGCGAATGACTTTACGTTCGTTTGTTGATAATTGGAAGGTGTGAAATGATGCGATCGGTTTGTATAGCAACCTTTAATGGTGGCGCGTATTTAAAAGAACAATTGGATAGTATCTTAAAGCAACTTTCTCCAGAAGATGAAGTGATTATTTCGGATGATGGTTCAGTCGATGATACTTGGTCGATCTTAACAGAATATGCACATAATGATCCACGTATCAAACTTTTTGAAGGTCCTAAACAAGGTTTGATCAAAAATTTTGGCTTTGCGATTGAACAAGCTCAGGGAGACCTGATATTTTTAGCAGATCAAGATGATGTATGGTTAGATGGGAAAGTAGAGAAAATCACACAATACTTTAGCCTTCATCCAAAACAACTAGTAGTTATTTCAGATTTAGTGATCGTAGATAGCCAGTTGAATGAGCTCCATTCCTCATACTTTACCTTTAGGAGATCCAAAGAAGGCTGGTTGACGAATTTGATTCGTAGTAACTATATCGGTGCAGGGATGGCTTTTCGCTCTTCATTAAAAGAGACGATCTTACCGATACCTGACAATGTACCGATGCATGATATGTGGATCGGTTTGCTGGCGGGGAATCATGCGGGCTTTATTCGAGAACCGCTGACTCTTTATCGGCGACACGATTTTAATGCAAGTGAAATTGAAACGAAGAGTAGTTGGCGCCAGAAAATCACTTGGCGGATTCATTTGATCCAAGCACTCATTCAGCGGAAATGGAAAAAATATCTCTAAAAGATATTGTTAAATTCTCAAGAAATCCATGACAAATAGTAGGATTGATGAGATAATAACGAAAGTGAAAATTTAAAGAAAAAGGAGCGCTTATATTCATGAAAGGAATCATCCTTGCGGGAGGAAGCGGAACACGCTTGTACCCACTAACAAAGGCAACCTCGAAACAGTTGATGCCAGTCTACGACAAACCAATGATCTATTATCCAATGTCTATTTTGATGTTGGCAGGTATCAAGGAGATATTGATTATTTCAACACCTCAAGATACCCCGCGCTTTAAAGAATTATTTGGAAATGGGCATGATCTAGGTATCCACCTTGAATATGCGGTTCAAGAGAGTCCCGATGGCTTAGCTCAAGCTTTTATCATTGGGGAAGAATTTATTGGCGATGATAGTGTTTGTCTTGTTTTAGGAGATAATATCTACTATGGTGGCGGACTATCAAAAATGTTGCAACGTGCTGCCTCTAGAGAAAGTGGAGCGACCGTTTTCGGGTATCATGTTAATGATCCGGAACGTTTTGGTGTGGTCGAATTTGATGAAAATATGCAAGCTCTCTCTATTGAAGAGAAACCAACAGAACCAAAATCAAACTATGCTGTCACAGGACTTTATTTCTACGACAACGATGTGATTTCAATTGCAAAAGAAATCAAACCATCTGAGCGTGGCGAACTAGAGATCACTGACGTCAACAAAGCATATTTAGAAAGAGGAAAACTTTCTGTAGAGATTATGGGACGTGGTTTTGCATGGTTAGATACAGGCACGCATGAATCTTTACTTGAAGCTTCTACATTTATTGAAACGATTGAAAAGCGTCAAAACTTAAAAGTTGCTTGTTTAGAAGAGGTGGCTTATCGAATGGGCTATATCGACAAACAACAATTAGCTGTTTTGGCAGAACCACTGAAAAAAAATCAATATGGTCAATACTTATTAAGATTGGCTGCTGAATAAGGAGTTTTTAGTGATGAAAGTGACGGATACTAAATTAACAGATGTTAAAATTATCGAAATGGATGTTTTTGGGGACCATCGTGGTTTCTTTACAGAAAGCTATTCAAAAGCAAAATTTGCGGAACATGGATTAGATTTTGATTTTGTTCAAGATAATCACTCTCTATCTGCTGAAGCAGGAGTGATTCGTGG
Source organism: Enterococcus mundtii (assembly GCF_003957375.1). GTDB lineage: Bacteria > Bacillota > Bacilli > Lactobacillales > Enterococcaceae > Enterococcus_B > Enterococcus_B spodopteracolus. The sequence continues at coordinate 850,115 of NZ_CP025473.1, forward strand.
TTTGCATTTTCAAAAAGGGGCATCTGCTCAAACAAAATTGATCCGTGTCACTTCAGGAGCAGTCTTAGATGTGATCGTCGATATTCGTAAAGGTAGTCCGACCTATGGACAGTGGGAAAGTTATATCTTATCTGAATATAATCATCGTCAATTACTTGTACCCAAGGGATACGCGCATGGTTTCGTGACGTTGACACCAAATGTGAATTTCCTTTATAAATGCGATAATTATTATGATGCCGCAGCAGACGGTGGGATCGCATTTGACGATCCAGAGTTAGCGATTGATTGGCCGATCGATCTTTCAAAAGCGATCATGTCTGAAAAAGACCATAATCATCCTACACTAAAAGAATTTGAAGCAGAAAACCCATTTGTTTATGGTGAAATCTAACATTTGATGAGGAGAAATATTAAATGAAAAATATCATTGTTACTGGTGGAGCAGGCTTCATTGGATCAAATTTTGTACATTATGTTGTACAAAACCACCCAGAAGTACATGTGACAGTCTTAGATAAATTAACTTATGCAGGAAATAAAGAAAATCTAGCAGGATTGCCAACTGATCGTGTGGAGCTGGTTGTCGGAGATATCGCAGATGCAGAATTAGTCGATCGATTAGTGGAAAAAGCAGATGCAGTGGTTCATTATGCTGCTGAATCACATAATGATAATTCACTTAAAGATCCGTTTCCGTTTGTACACACTAACATCATTGGTACGTATACATTGCTAGAAGCTTGCCGTAAGTACGATGTTCGTTATCATCATGTTTCTACGGATGAAGTCTATGGTGACCTACCATTACGTGAGGATTTACCAGGTCATGGCGAGGGTGAAGGTGAGAAGTTCACTGCGGAAACACCTTACAACCCGTCCAGCCCCTATTCTTCAACAAAAGCTGGTTCTGATTTATTAGTGAAAGCTTGGGTTCGTTCATTTGGACTAAAGGCGACAATCTCAAATTGTTCCAATAACTATGGACCTTATCAACACATTGAAAAATTCATTCCACGTCAAATCACCAATATTTTAAGTGGTATCCAACCTAAGTTATATGGAGAAGGAAAAAATGTTCGTGATTGGATCCATACGAATGACCACTCTTCTGCCGTATGGTTGATCCTAACCAAAGGGAATATTGGGGAAACTTATTTGATTGGCGCTGATGGCGAGGAAGATAACAAAACCGTGTTGGAAATGATCTTAGAAATGATGGGTCAGCCTAAAGATGCCTATGAACATGTCAAAGATCGTGCTGGCCATGATTTGCGTTATGCGATCGACTCAACCAAGCTTCGACAAGAACTTGGTTGGCAGCCAGAGTTCACTAATTTCCGTGATGGTTTAGCAGAAACCATCAAGTGGTACGAAGAGAACCAAGAATGGTGGCAAAAAGAGAAAGAAGCAGTTGAAGCAGCTTACGCTAGAAATGGACAATAAGAAGCGAGAAATCGACTCCCTCGCACAAGCTGCCTAGATAAGAGTCAGAGACTTCCTCTTATCAGATGTTTTTCTTGCTTGAATAGATAGCTTGAGAGACTCAACCTCTTTTTAAATAGTCATTGAAGGGGCACTGCGTTTAACTGACGCTGCCCCTTTTTTCATGAAAAAGTTTTTAAGAGCGCTTGATGGATGCTCATCCTCTCGAAAAGCGAGAACCGATATGGTAGAATAAGCTTGATTCTTAGAACGTGGTTGGCACATAAGTGTTCTGCCGTTGTTTGGGGATAAGGGGGAGATAATGAGACCGTTATTTTTGTCCCATACTCCGAACAAACAGTTGAATGAATCGAATTTCAAAGATAAAGCGTTCATTAAAGACAACATGATAGCTAATGATATTTTTACAAAAACAGTTTAAAAATAAATAAATCAAGGAGCGATTGCGTTATGTTTTTATTAACAGGTGGAAATGGTCAACTTGGTACCGAGTTACGTCATTTATTAGATGAGAAAGGATTAGATTATGTTTCGACTGACGCCCAAGAACTAGATATCACAGATGCAGAAAAAACAATGGCTTATATCACAGACTTAAAGCCTGAAGTCATCTTCCATTGTGCAGCCTATACTGCTGTCGATAAAGCTGAAGACGAAGGAAAAGAATTAGATGAAAAAATTAATGTAGACGGAACGAGAAATGTTGCATTGGCAGCAAAATCAGTAAATGCGAAATTGATTTATATCAGTACCGATTATGTCTTTGATGGTAAAAAAGAAGCTGAAGAATATCTAGAAGATGATGCAACCAATCCATTGAATGAATATGGTCGTACAAAATTACTAGGCGAACAAGCAGTGCAGGAAATTTTAGAAGATTATTATATTATTCGTACATCATGGGTATTTGGTGTATATGGTCATAACTTTGTTTATACGATGCAACGTTTGGCACAAACCCATGATCGATTAACAGTGGTCAATGACCAATTTGGACGTCCAACATGGACACGCACACTGGCTGAATTTATGGTCTATGTAATCGAAGAAAAAGTACCATATGGTGTCTATCATCTATCAAACGAGAATAGTTGTTCATGGTATGAATTCGCAAAAGAAATCTTAAAAGATACAGCAGTAGAAGTAGCTCCTGTTACTTCAGCCGAATATCCACAAAAAGCGATACGTCCACAATATTCAGTGATGAGCCTGAAAAAAACGGAAGATCTTGGTTTTGTTATTCCAACGTGGCAAGAAGCACTTGAACAAATGTTACAAGCTTCTGAAAAATTAAACAAATAAGGTTTTTCCTTAGAAAAAAGAAACAACGAAGAAATTGGAGAATTTTATGGAAAAACAAACAAGAAGTGCAAGGCGAGATAAACCACGACAAACGGAAACAGAACTGACGCATCCATTGTTAGATATCCTATTGAAATTGCGTTATGTGATTGGTTTACTAGTGATCGTTATTGTTGTGACCTTCAACTTGAATGGTAGTTCGATCGGTAGCTGGGATAACTATGTATCCCAAAGAGATGATGGGAAAAAGACGGATGTGATTTTTGGTCAAAATCGAGAAGTTCGTTCAGATGAATGGCTGGTCCAAACACCTTTTTATTTCTCTCAAGCAGAATCGGGGTATCCGGTCATCAACGAAGATTATTCATTGAATGGTCAAAATATGATTATTGCCTACAATTCACCAGTGAAAGATATCACTGTTATCGGTAAGCCATTTAACTGGGGATTCTTCTTTTTAGGAAGGGATCGAGGATTATCCTTTTATTGGGCAATGAAATTGGTAGTCATGGTCCTGTTAGGATTTGAACTCCTGATGATCTTAACGAAAAGAAACAAGCCACTTTCGTTGATTGGGTCATTTGCATTGACCTTCTCACCAGCTGTTCAATGGTGGTTCATGCAACACGTTGGCGATTTGATTTTCTTTACAATTGGTTTAATGGTCGCCTTTTATCATTATTTTTATCACCATGAAAAAAAGTGGCTGCGCGCATTGATGATGTTATTAGTGGTCATATTCGGTCTCGGATTTATCTTAGTCATCTATCCGGCCCATCAAGTGATGCTCGCCTATCTATTAGTTTTTTATTTTGTCGGTTTACTGATCTATTACCGCAAAAAAATACATTGGGATTGGTTTGACGCTGTATTGATTACTGCTGCGTTGTTGTTTATTGGTATTGTCATGTGGCATTTTTGGTCAATTTCTAAAGATGCGTTACTCGCCTCTTTGAATACGTTGTATCCTGGGAATCGAGTAAGTACAGGTGGTAAATGGAAATTTAGTGAATTCTTCTATTTCTTAACGAACTGGAAAATCCCATTCGAGGATATCAATTTCTCAAATAACTCAGAAGTAGCACTCTTTTACCATTTCTTCCCAACTGTCTTTTTAGCAAGTCCATTTGTCTTGTTTGGAAAAAAAAACGACGATCAAAAAATTATTGGTCGGATCTTAATGCTCTTTTGTCTCTTCGCAATTTTTTGGATCACCATTGGCTTACCTAGAACGATGGCTCAATTGACCTTGTTATCATTTGTCCCACCATTTCGTGCGATCTTAACTTTCAGCTTTGCTGCCTTTCTATTATCGATTTGGTTTATCGCGTACATTTGGAAACACGATGTCATCCCTACGTGGTATAAATTCGTCTTATTGATTACTAATGCAGGTATCTATTACTATGCGTTACAAGGTTCCAAGATGGAAGGCTATTTCTCTGGCTTTGAGTTAACTAGTGTGATTGTTCTGGGGACACTCCTTTTAGCATTTGCACTGTTTCGACAACGCGTCTTTTTCTACCTTTCATTTAGTGCATTGATCATTGCTTCTGGTTTCTTTGTGAATCCAGTTGTCCAAGGAACAGGTGCAATTTTTGAAAAAACGTTAGCCAAGGAAATTCAAAAAATCGATCAACAGGATCCAGGTCAAGTATGGTTAACCGAAGATGAGCTCTATAATTTCACACCGGCTTTAGGGGTGAAGGCATTCAATACGGTCCGCTTTTATCCAGACAAAGCTGCATGGCAATTGATTGATCCAGAAGGGGAATATGAGCGTTTCTACAATCGTTATGCCCATACTAGAGCTTTTATTGCCAAAGAAGATACAGTCTTCAAGCTAGATCGTCCAGACATGTTCTCAGTGACTTTGAATTTTGATGATGCTGAAAAGTTAGGCATCAAATATGTCGTAACCAAGCGTCCATTAGATGACTATAATCAGCGTAATGAAGCGCAGTTCACTAAATTATATGGACCAGACGACGATGGGCACATGATCTATGAAGTAGCGTATCCAAACTATGCTACTTGGCAAACACAGTCTACTGGTCAATAAAAAATTTGTAGTTTGAAGAAGATGTGTGCAAAAAAAAGGGGATATTGGATCAGTTAGAAATCATCGTGATAACGCTGATCCAATGATCCGTTTTTAAAAAGTGTTATTTGGAAGAGGAGGTGGAAACCATTCAAACATTTGTCGAAAAATTCATAAATAAAATGAGTACTGGGATCTTGTTACTGATGCTGATCGCTCTTTTTTCTGTCTGGACGATCGGTATAGGCTCACCAGCTACTTTATTTTTATATGGACATAGCGCACAGTTCGTCACTTTTGGTGTATTTGTCTTAACAGGACTGAATATCTATAAAGCAAGAGGATTTGACTTTTTTTATCTAGGGGCAGCAGTTGTAATCTTCTGTTTCTATACGTATTTCAGTGGAATACGAGAAGGTTCTTTGGCAGGTAATCTGTTGATCCCAATCTTGATTCTGCTTGGATTGAGTGTAAAGTGGATCGAATTTGACAAAGTAGATCGGGGAATTTATTTGCTTGTCTTCTCATTTTTCCTTGCTGTGACGGTATATCGAGTATTTACAGAGATTCAAGTACCTGAAGGACAAAGTATATGGAACCAAGATAATAAATTATCCGATATTTGGATCAATACAAATACGATCGGTAGCTCGTTGATGATGCTTGGACTACTGATCACTGGTTTCGCCAGTTCATTTGAACGTTGGTATATTCGGATTCTTGGAGTACCAGCGATCCTTGCTGCATTTTTAGGAATCTGGGTATGTCAATCACGCTCGGCATTGATTGCGATCATCATTTTTGCTTTATTGGATATCTGGCCTAAAAGATTCTTTAAATTTATTCGTGCACCTTTTATCGGCTATTTAGCTATTTTTAGCCTAGCGCTACCGATATCCTATTTAGCTGCCACATCTGAAGAGATTAATCTCTTCACTGGAAGAGAGGGCATATGGCTGAAATTTTATCAAACGATTTCCGAGAGTACAAAGCAACTACTGGTTGGAATGAAGCCTTTTCTTTATTTTCGTGGGGATGAGGTTTTAGGTAATCACAATAGTTATAACTCTATTTTGAATTTATATGGATTGATAGGAATCGCAATTGTAGGAATTTTATTGCTTGTTTTTGTTGGAAGACTAACACTGAAAGCTGATTTTTCGAATGGACAACTTACATTCTTGTGGGCATTCATGGCAGTAATGATCCAATCGTTTATGGAAGATACATTGACTTCTTTCCCTTGGATACCTATTGGTTACTTGTTGTTAGCGATGGCAAGTCATCGTTATGATCAGTCACCAGGTGAGAAAATGAAAATACAAAAGGATGATCAACTGTCAACTTCAAGAGTTGCACGCTATCACTAAATTTGAAAATAAGGGGTGGGAAACAATAGTAATAGTCACTTTTGTCTGTCACCTTATAATCGAATAAATGATTGGAGCAGGAACAAGAGCAAGCGCTTCGGAAATAAGGCTAAACACTTATGTTCCAACCTCAATAAAAAAAATAAAAACGTGGGTAAGCCTTTTTTGGCAGACCCACGTTTTTTGCTTCATTGCAATTAAGTATCATCTTTTGTAAAATAGTAACGTTGATAAAAAGTTTGCTTAATAGAAAATTAAGAAACAACGAATATCGCAGTCCTTAGCTTAATATGTGGTAAAATGGCTGTTGACTGTAATTAATTGAAACTGCTTGGAGGAACACAAATGTTGAAAGATTTGTTTTTATTTATGAAGGATATCTATCAAAATCGAAAGCTATTACTTCAATTCTCGTTAAATGATTTTAAATCGCGTTTTGCGGGTTCATTTTTAGGGATTTTATGGGCGTTCATCAATCCCGTGTTTACGGTTCTCATTTACTGGTTAGTCTTTGGCTTCGGCTTGAAAGCGGCGATGACTGATGGGAAGTATCCGTTTATCGTCTATTTGATCACAGGGATGGTCCCATGGTTCTTTTTCTCAGATGCGTTTACCTCTACAACACTTGTTTTCCGAGAATACACCTATTTAGTGAAAAAAGTGGTATTCAATATCCGTATCTTACCAACAACTAAAATCCTTTCAAACTTGTACTCACATATGTTCTTTATTTTGATTGGTTTAGTCGTAACAATGGGCCATGGTATTTTTCCAACGGTCATGTCTTTACAATTGATTTATTATCTATTTTGTATGGTTGCCTTTTTGACCGGATTGACGTGGTTGACCGCATCGATTCAACCTTTTATACCTGATATCATGCAATTTATCACGATTTTGCTGCAGCTGATTATGTGGACATTACCGATTCTTTGGAGTCCTAGTCAATTTAATCCAGCAATCATAAAGATTCTAAAATTAAACCCATTGTATTATGTTGTTCAAGGTTACCGTGAATCATTCTTAAGTCAAGCTTGGTTCTGGGAACATGGTGCTTATACAATCTATTTTTGGGTAGTTACATTAATCATGTTCGTAATCGGTTCCTTAGTGTTCCGTAGATTGAAACCACATTTTTCAGATGTGCTGTAAGGAGTATAGTTATGACAGAATACGCAATTAAATTAAACAACATCACTAAATCATACAATATGTATGCGAAACCGACGGATCGTTTTAGAGAAGCTTTGAATCCTTTCAAGAAATCGTATCATGATGTGTTCTATGCATTGAAAAATATTGATGTAGAGATCAAAAAAGGTGAAATGATCGGTTTTGTCGGTGAAAATGGTTCTGGTAAATCAACGATGCTCAAAATCATTACAGGCGTTTTGACTCCAACAAGTGGAACCATGGAGATCGAAGGAAAGATTTCTGCCTTACTTGAATTGGGTTCAGGTTTTAATCCAGAATATTCTGGGTATGAAAATATTTATTTAAATGGAATGGTTCTTGGCTTTTCACGTGAAGAAGTCGATGCGATGGTGGATGACATCATTGATTTCGCAGATATCGGAGACCACGTTTATCAACCAGTTAAAACTTATTCAAGTGGGATGTTCGTACGCTTAGCTTTTGCGGTAGCGATCAATGTCAATCCAGATATTCTGATCGTTGATGAGGCACTCGCAGTAGGTGACTTGGAGTTCCAATTGAAATGTATGGAAAAATTTACGGAAATCAAAAATTCTGGGAAGACGATTTTATTTGTTTCCCATGATATCAGCTCGATCCGTCGTTTCTGCGACCGTTCTTACTGGCTAAAAAATGGTGAAGTTGTAGAATTTGGTGATACGATGGATGTGACAACCAATTACGAAAACTTCTTAAAGAAAAAATCAGTAAAAACAGTGGATCGTAACAAAAATCAAGTGGAGCGTTTTGCTGCCCCAGATATCGTCGATGTGCTAAGTGCTGAGTTACTAGATGAAAACAAGCAACCAATCGATATGTTAGAACAAGGGGAAGATCTTTATATCAAGGTTACCTATGAAGTGAAAGATGATACCATCAAAAAACCTGTATTAGGGATTGCCCTGCGAACGGTCGATAATTTCTATGTCTGTGGCTTGAATACCTTACTAGACAATATCACGATTCCTTGGGAAAAAGGAAAAAACGTTTTTTATCTCAAGTATAAGAAGTTAGGCTTACTTGCTGGCGAATACTATTTCGATGTGGCGGTTTTTGAAGAAAATGCCACTGTTCCATTAGTTTATAAAACGAAATATATGAACTTATTTGTGACGGGTTCTTATATTGGTGAAGGGATCGTGGTCTTAGATCACCAGTGGAAAGAAGGAGATCAAAACAATGAAATATGATTTCGAGATGGATTTAGATGAACAAAGTAGCGTAGGTAAGATTGTCGGACAAATCAAACCGGGAAGTAAAGTCTTGGAATTTGGTCCAGGCAATGGACGCATGACGAAACATTTGATCGGTGCAAAAAACTGTGAAGTAAGCATCGTTGAACTGGACAAAGAGCTATTTGATTACGTCAATGAAATTGCACAAGATGGTTTTTATGGCGATATTGAAAGTTTTGAATGGGCAAAATATTATGCTGGTCAAACGTTTGATTATATATTATTTGCAGATGTCTTAGAACATTTAGTGGATCCTTTGAAGACATTAAAAAAAGTCAGAGAGTTTCTAAATGAAGAAGGCGAGATTTTGATTACTTTTCCTAATCTCGTGCATAACTCTGTATTGATCCACCTCTTTAATAACGAATTGCCGTGGGCTTCGTTTGGGCTACTAGATGAAACACATAATTCTTTTTATACCCACGAAGGCTTTCAAAAAGTATTTGCAAATGCTGATCTGCACATCAACATTGAAGATTATTTATATCTAGCAGTAGGGGATACTGAATTGAAGTCAGCTTATACTGACTTACCGGAAGCAGTTCGTTATGATTTCAAAATGCGCCCATTCGGCGAAGTGTATCAGTACTTCTTTTCATTGAAAAAACACCCAAATGTAGAAGCTAAAGTCAATTCACCGCAAAATTCAAATTATGTCAAAATGATGGAGATCATTAAAAAGAGTACGCAAGAAGAAACATTACAGATCCCGTTCAATAATTATACGGGAGAAAACCAAGTATTGACTTTTCCACTTACAGAAGAACCAGCAAGTTTTATTTTTCAATTTGAAAAGCAACCAAGTTACCTTGAGTTCAGTGTTGAAGTAGACGGAGTAAAGCTTGATTTTATCGCATCGAATGCGGTCATCAAAACAGCGACAGACTGTTATATCTTTGATGGATCAGAAGCACCAAGACTAAAATTGACCGATATAAGTGGAGAAACGATCAAAATCTCTTGCCATTATCGATTCATTGGTGAATTACCAGCAACAATGGCTGAAGTCCTTAGAGAAATCAAACCCATGGCTGCTGTTCAAAAAGAACTATCTGCTGAAAACGAGAGATTAACAAAAGAAAACCAGCACTTACAAATAGAGAATAAAGAGTTGACGAAAGTCTTGAAGACTACGACTGATCGATATTTTGACTTGTTGCAGCCTAACAATTGGGCAATAAAGCCAAAAGGACGATTGGTGAGACCAAAAGAAACGGCAAAAAAAATCCAAGCCAAAGATCTTTCTCTTTGTATCGACGAAAAAAATTGGGATCCAGAAACAAAATTACTCAAAATCATTGGATGGGGAATTTCAAATGCGGAACGTAAACCTTTATCTTATAAGTTGTCTGTAGATCAATCACCATTCTTCGAGGTTCAGCAGATTGAGCGAGCCGAAGTGAATGAAGCCGAAAAACTTCCTCCCCACACAAAAGCTGGTTTTGAGATCCAGATAGCGTGTGAACAAGAAAAATCATTTTTGATCGAATTGATTGCAGAAAATGGGCAGTCTTGGCTAGTTGAAATATAAATAACTTATTAGGTAAAGGAGTACCAAACCAGTGCAAAAAAAAGAAATTGCTGTATTTATCGATAAAATCACTCGTGAGCGGGCGACCGGCGATTTATTGATCGTTGGTTGGGCAATCGATGAAGTAACGAAAGAAATTCCGACGATCCAAGTTGAAAAAGAAAATATTATAGCAAAAAATACACCAGTCGTGCGATTAGATATCAATCATCTCTATGATTTGGATGTAAAAACGCAAAGTGGTTTTAATCTTCGATTATCTGGAAAGATGAAGGGAAAAGCAATTTTAGATTTTCAAACGAAAGATCATCAAAATGGAATAGCCGTCAAATTGAATGGACGCTATCCTTATGATGATGGTATCGAGTCGAGTTTGGAAAAGAAAAAACGATTGTTAAAAAAAGGCTTGAACTATGCTCGAACGCATGGCCTAAAAAAGGCTGTACGTCGTGTGAAAATGGAATTGAAACCAGGTTCGATCGACTATGCACAATGGATCGCTAAGCATGAACAAATCGACGTTGTAGCACAAAAAACAAAAGCGCAAGCCTTTGCCTATCGTCCATTGATTTCTGTCGTGATGCCAGTTTATAACGTAGAAATCAAATGGCTAGAAAAATGTATCGATTCTGTGATTGCTCAAACATATGACCATTGGGAATTGTGTATCAGTGATGATGCCTCTACCGATCCTAAAATCCATAAATGTTTAGAACGTTATCAGCAAAAAGACTCACGGATCAAAGTTGTCTTTCGTGAGGAAAACGGACATATCAGTTTAGCCACGAACTCTGCACTTGAGATCGCAGAAGGGGAATTCATGGCATTACTTGATAACGATGACGAACTTCCTGTCAATGCATTGTTTGAAGTAGTCAATGTCTTGAATGATCGACCTGAACTTGATTTGATTTATAGTGATGAAGATAAGATCGATGCAGATGGCAATCGCTTCGATCCTCATTTTAAAGCAGACTGGTCACCTAATACTTTGATGGGAAATAACTATATCTCTCATTTAGGCGTCTATCGATTAAGTATCGTCAAAGAACTAGGTGGCTTCCGAAAAGGTTATGAAGGTTCACAAGATTATGACCTAGTTCTTCGTTTTACAGAAAAGATCCCAGCAGATCATATTTATCATATCGATCGTGTCCTTTACCACTGGCGTACGATTCCAGGATCTACAGCTAGTAGTGGAGAAGCTAAAAGTTATATTTACGATTCTGGTGTGAAAGCTTTGACGGATGCATTAGCTCGCAGGAATATCAAAGGGCAAGTACGCCCAGGGAGAATCTCAGGTTTTTATGAGATCAATTATGATGTCCTACAAGAGGATCTAGTCAGCGTCATCATCCCAACCAAAAATGGGTATGACGATTTGAAAATGTGTATTGATTCGATCATCGAAAAAACGACTTATCCTAACTACGAGATCATTGTAGCTGATAACGGCAGTACTGATCCGAAGATGCAAAATCTTTTTGATTCCTACAAGGAACAACTGAAAGAACGCTTCATTGTAGAGTTGATCGATATTCCCTTCAACTATTCTCGCATCAATAACCTTGCGGCTGAAAAAGCTAGTGGAAAGTATTACTTATTCCTGAACAATGATACCGAAGTGATTGCTCCAAATTGGATGACAACGATGGTCTCATATGCTCAGTTTGATTCGATCGGCTGTGTTGGCGCTAAGCTTTATTATCCAGATGATACGACGCAACATGCGGGCGTACTCGTTGGCATCGGTGGCGTCGCTGGTCACGCGTTGAATAATTATGACCGCACACATTGTGGCTATTTCGGACGATTAGTGATCGACGTCGATTATTTAGCAGTGACCGCCGCTTGCATGATGGTCAAAGCGGATGATTTCAAAGCGGTGGGTGGCTTCGATGAGACATTACAAGTTGCCTTCAACGATGTAGACCTATGTCTTAAAGTCTATGAACTTGGCAGAAACAATGTGTATGCTCATCAGGTTGAACTATATCACTTTGAGTCAAAATCTCGCGGGTACGAAGATACGCCAGAAAAGCAGAAACGCTTCGCGGGTGAAATCAAAAAAATGCAAGATAAATGGCCTAAATATATCGCACATGATCCTTTTTATAATGACAATTTGACAAAACAAGGAATTGGCGATTTTTCATTACGACCAGATTAACGAGTAGTTGATATACCTTAGGAGAGACTTGGAGAATATCCAAGTTTTACTTAAGGTATATTTTTGTATGACTCATTTTTATAGCAGAATCAAGCATATAAATCTGTCGCGAAAAACTTTGAATTTAGGTTACAATTTGGTTATTCACTATGTTTTTAAAGTGTGCTATGGTAAGATGATAGAGGTATTATTTTGTGGTTAGGAGTGTATACATGAATAAAAATGGAGAATGGAATGCTGCTCGTCGGATATTCATTATCATGCTGGATGTCTTAGTTTACAATGCAGCGATATATATAAGTTTCTTATTGAAATTTCAAGGAGAAATTCCCGCACGGAATTTCGAGACCTTTCAACATTCTGCAGTGTTTATATCTATTATCTTTATCGTCTTGAATATTTTATTAGGGGCATACGTCTTTTATAATCGAATGATCAGTGACATTATATTTGTGACTGTAATAGGGCAAGTATTGATGTCTTTAGGCGTAATGGTGGTAACTTTCGCTGGTCGATGGTTTGCTTTTCCACGGGCAGTTATTCTTTTATCTTTGGTAGTAGGAACAGTTTTACTAAGCTTATACCGTATCTTGGTCTACAAATTATATTTGAAAGTCAGTAGAGACAAGAAAGTAGTGATTGTTGGACTTGAAAAAGATGTTGCTCCAGCAATCCAAAATTTTCAATCCAAAAAAAATAATAAACATAAAGTTGAAGCGGTCGTTATCGATAACTATTATGAGAACATCAAGAAGATGATCGATACGATCGATATCGTCTACTTGTCATCACATATTGAAGAAAATGAAAAAATCAAGATCTATCAATTGATCACTAAGAAAGAAAAAAAATTATTCTTGAATACGACTTTTGAAAACTTAACAATGATCAATCCCAACATTATGAACTTTGAAGATGAAAGTATCATTGAAGCATCTGGTTTCAAGATACAACCAGAAGATGAATTGTTCAAACGCTTATTCGATATTATCATCTCCTTTATCTTACTGATCCTTGCATCACCTTTCATGTTGCTTACAGCAATACTAGTCAAAGTGACTTCACCAGGACCAGTGATCTATAAACAAGTCCGTATCACTAAAAATCAAAAAGAATTTTCAATCTATAAATTCCGATCAATGACAGCGACAGCGGAAGCGAAATCAGGACCTGTCTTAGCGAAAAGTAATGATGCGCGAGTGACACCAGTCGGTAAATTCATCCGTGCTGTACGTTTTGATGAATTGCCACAGATTTTTAATGTATTAAAAGGCGATATGTCGATCGTCGGTCCACGCCCAGAAAGACCTTTCTTTGTGGATCAATTCAATGCAGAAAATCCTTATTATTATTTGAGACATAATGTCCGTGCAGGCATCACCGGCTATGCCCAAGTTTATGGGAAATATGTTTCTGACTATAACAGCAAGTTACGCTTTGATTTGTTGTATATCAAAAAATATTCGTTAATGATGGATCTAAAGATCTTATTGCAAACGATCAAGATCCTTTTTGATAAAATGTCTTCCCAAGGGTTAGAAGAGGATGAAAATGCCAGCTCATTAAAAGAAATAGATTTTCCCCAAGAAAAAATTTATAGTTGAGTTGGAGGAGCTGAAAAATGAAAAAACCGATTTTCAGTATTATCGTTCCTGTCTATAATGCCGAAGATACGATCGAGCGTTCGATTAATAGATTGCAATCGTTAGAATTTAATGATTATGAAGTGATATTAGTGAATGATGGCTCTACGGATAAAACAGAACAGTTGATCCGTCAATTAGTCGACAAAAATCCTAAATTTCAATGGGTGACAACTAAAAACAAAGGACCAGGATTTGCACGTAATGAGGGGCTCAATCGTGCGAGGGGGAATATATCCTCTTTTTCGATGCAGATGACACTCCGAATCGAGCAGTATTAAAAGAATATGAACAACTTTTGAAAAAACAACCGAATGCTGATTTGATTGTGAGTTCCTTCATATTTCGAACTATTGATGATGAAAAAGTAATCTCTGAAAAGATAAATCAGGTCACCGAACATCGATATACGAAGCGAGAAGAATTTTTGCAGGACATGTACACATTGATGAATCAGCAGCTGATGTATGTTGTTTGGAATAAATGCTACCGTAAAGATTTGTTAGATAAATATAGTGTTCGATTCAAAAATTATAGTAGTTGTGAAGATCGAATTTTTAATTTAGATTATTTTGAATACTGTGATGAGGTCCTAATGAATCCTAGTATTGTTTATACCTATGAATTTCAAGGTGGCAAAGGAATAACAAATAAATATAATAAAAATAAGTTTCAAACATTTGAAGACTTTTATTTACGAGCAAATGAAGTGACAAATAATAATAATAAAGCAGGAATGGCTTCCCTTTTATTAAAAGGAACAACGTCAGTTCTTTTATCGATTGCTGAAACGTATCAGTTAACTAATATCGAAAAGAGACATGCAATAAAAGAAATTTTAAATAGTGATGTAATAAGAGAAGCGCGCTCGATTGCGTGTACTGATTCGATCATTAAAAAATTGACAAAGTTTTATTTCAACCTACCGAGTACAATCGCTTATCATACTATTATTTTTGCAAATAAGTTCCAGCGAATTAGCCCGCGATTAATCGCTTTATTAAAAAGAAAATATTAAGTTCTTACAGTTAGTTAAGATCACGAAAAGGAGAAAAACATTTTATGAATATTGCTTTATTAACTGCTTCAGGTACTGGAACTAGAACAGGACAAGATATTCCAAAGCAATTCATCCATGTGAATAATATTCCAATCCTAGTTTATACACTGAAAGCTTTTGAAGAACATCCAGAGATTGATGAAATTTGTGTGGTTATTTTAAAAGGTTGGGAAGAAATGCTGACTGCTTATGCTAAGCAATTCAATATCACAAAACTAAAGTATATTGTTGAAGGTGGTAATTCTGGACAAGAATCAATTTATAATGGATTGAAAGAAATCTACAAAAAAAGAGCAAAAGATGATGTTGTATTGATCCATGATGGTAATCGACCTATGGTCAGTGAAAAAATCATCAGTGAGAGTATTGCAGTTTATAAAGAAAATGGAAATGCTGTAGCAGTTATTCCTTGTACAGAAGTTGTTTTCACATTAGAAGAAAAAGGAGAGACAAGTTCAGTAAATTCATTGAATCGAGATCTTTTAGTTCGTACACAAACACCGCACACGTATCAATTGGGTGAAATTATCGAAACCTACCAATTAGCAGAAGAAAAAGGAATTAATGATATGGCAGCTTCATGTCAGTTGATGCAAGTTTTAGGAAAAAAATCTTACTTTTCACCTGGATCAGAGAAAAATTTAAAAATCACTACTCTAGAAGATTTAGAAATTTTTAAAGCATTATTGAATTCAACAAATGATGACTGGATCAAGTAAGGAAGGTAAGAAAATGAATCTATTAGAAAACGAAACTTATCTTTCAAATCTAAAAATGTGTGTTCAAGAAACTACTGATATATTTCAAAAATTCAAAGACAAATCTGTCATGATCACAGGAGCAAGCGGATTGATTTGTTCTGCGGTGGTCGATTTATTGATTATCGCTAATCAAGAACTTGATTTGCAGATGACAGTATACACTCTTGGAAGGAATATCGAAAGATTAAACACACGTTTTTCTACTTATTCGGCAAGTAAATGTATTGTACCAGTATTGTATGATGCGACGAAAGAGTTCACTTTTACTAATAAGGTAGATTATATTATTCATGGAGCGAGCCATGCGAGTCCTGAACTTTATTCAGAAAAACCTGTAGAGACAATGCAAGGCAATATTTTTGGGCTAAATTCATTATTGGAATTTTCAAAGAAAGAACAAGTTGATAGACTGTTATATGTATCATCAAGTGAAGTCTATGGAGAATTTAGTACAGATAGACCTTTACTTGAATCTGATTATGGTTATATTGATTTATTGAATCCACGCTCTTCTTATTCTATGGGGAAACGTGCAGCTGAAACATTATGTGTTAGTTATTTAAAAGAATACTCAGTCAAGAGTGTAATTGTTCGTCCAGGACATATTTATGGTCCTTCAGCAAAACAAGAAGATAAACGTGTTTCCTCAGCATTTGTTTTAGATGCTTTAAAAGGTAAAAAAATTATTATGAAAAGCACAGGTAGACAAATAAGGTCCTATACTTATAGTCTGGATTGTGCTACTGCCATGCTATATGCACTTGTTAAAGGAAATCCTGGAGAAGCCTACAATATATCTAATCCATGTTCAATTATCAGTATTGCAGAGATGGCTAAAACGATTGCGGAAATTGGAAATGTTGATTTGGAGTTTGATTTGCCTACTGCAGGTGAAGCAAAACAATTCAATCCTATGAATAACTCTAGCTTGAATAGCGAAAAGCTGAGTGCTTTAGGATGGAAAGCATTTTTTGATGCAAAAGATGGATTTAAGAATACTTTGGATATCTTATCAGAGAGTATCTCATAAAAATTCGTTACTTTTAACCGTTATAGAGTATTAAATATAGAAAAATAGGTGATCAAGTGAACAAAGTGAAAAGAGTGTTACATTTTCAGGGGAGAATGGGCAAAGGTGGAGCCGAATCCTTCATGATGAATCTATATAGAAGAATCGACCGTCGTAAAGTACAGTTCGATTTTTTGATTTATGATGATTTTGCACATGTGACAGATTATCATGAAGAGATAAAAAAACTGGGTGGAAGAATATTTGTAGTGACTAATCCAAAAAAAAACATCATAAAGTATTGGTTTGAGGTTAGAAAACTTTTAGCAGAACAGCATTTCGATATCGTTCATAATGAAGTGTATTTTGGCGGAGGAATCAACCTGTTATTAGCTAGAAAACGAGGAATAACACAACGAATAGCACATAGTCATGCCACTAGTGACGGGAAATCGTCTAATTTTTTAATGAATTTACTAAGGAAATATTTACATCATTTACTTATTAAAGAAGCAACTGATTTTTTAGCTGTTAGTAAAGAAGCTGGAGATAGCTTATTTCAAGGTCATCCTTATGAGATTATTCATAATGGTATTGATTTATCATTGTATAAGACGGATGAAGCTGTACGTGCGGAGAAAAGAGCGGAGCTGGGACTTTCCAAAAATGATTTTGTTATCGGGAATATTGGACGTCTCGAAAAGCAAAAAAATCAAACCTATCTCATTGATATCGTTAGCGAACTATTACAAAAGAAACCAGACGCAAAATTGTTGATTGTTGGAGCGGGTTCGTTGCAAAAAAGTTTAGAGAAACAAATAACTGAATTGAGCCTATCAAAAAATGTGTACTTGCTAGGTGAAAGAAATGACATTCCAGAGTTGTTTCAAGTTATGGATGTATTTTGTATGACATCTTTGTACGAAGGTCTTCCAATGGTCGGCTTAGAGGCTCAGGCAAGTAGAAAAAAACTCGTATTATCGAGTACGATTTCTCCAGACACGAAATTGACTCCAAACGTTACTTTTATTGGTCTTGATGAAGCTAAGGCAACTTGGTGTGAAGCAATTTTAAGTCAGCCTTGGAATAATGAAATAACACAAGAATTAATGAAATATGATGTTAGCCACACATTACAACAAATGTTAAAGGTATATAAGGTTTATTAGAGGGAGTAAACAATGTCTGATTATTTAAGTACAAAAGAAATCCATGAAGGTTTGCTAGATTTATTAAAATTTTTTGATCAGTTTTGTCAAGAACACGATATGACATATTTTTTAGCTGGAGGAACCTTACTAGGGGCCATTAGACATAAAGGCTTTATTCCATGGGATGATGATGCAGACATCATTATGCCAAGAAAAGATTACAATAAACTTATCAGCTTAGCACATAAATTGCCAGATTTTCTAGAATTAAAAGCTTTAGAAATCGATAATAAATGGGAATATGCTTTTACAAAAATAAACGATACACGAACGTATATCGATGATGATTATCGAGTTGCTCAGCATGGATTATTTTTAGATATTTTTCCGATTGATTCTGTACCAGAAAAAACTTTTAGCCAAAAATTTTTAGTAAAAAGAATGAAGTTATTAGATGTTTTTAGAGGTGCAGAGAGTAAGAAAAAGTTTAAACCAGAAGAAAAATTTATTTTTATCAAAAAAATGATTGCTAAGTATGCTAAACGTAAGGGTGCGAATCACTTTGCTAGGAAGATGGATCAACTCGCTAAAATTACGAATGAGCGACAGATTGATTCTAGTTTAAAAGGAGTAAGTGTATCAACTATTTATGGAGTGAGAGAATTCTTACCATCTAGTACTTTTTCTGAAGCTATCTATGTAGAGTTTGAAGACGCGAAGTTATCGATTCCAAAAAATTACAAAGTTTATTTAGAGAGTTTATATGGAGATTACATGCAATTGCCACCTTTAGAAAAGCAAAAAGGAGATCACTATAAAATAAAAAGACATAAGAAAGAAAAGTAGGTAATGTAAATATGAGAGATAAATCTTTTACAGTTTCAGTGATTATGCCGACTTATAATGGTGAAAAAAATATCATTGAACAATTAGAATCAATCAAAAATCAAGAACGTATGCCTGATGAAGTATTATTATGTGATGATGGTTCAACCGATCGCACGGTTGAGATCGTAACTAATTTTATAGAAGAAAACCAATTATCTGAATGGCAGTTGTTGATCAATGAGGTAAATATCGGTTGGAGAGAAAATTTCATCCGCTTGATTCACCAAGCAAAGGGGATGTGATTTTTTTTAGTGACCAGGATGATATTTGGTACCCGCACAAAATCAAACATATGTCTGAAAAGATAATGTCCGACCCGGAAAATATAAAAGTACTAGTTTCTAATTATGATGAGCTACTTGAAGAAAATGGTGTCTCTTATCCATGTGAAAAGAGAAAGATACCGACAAAACAACCAAATGATCATATTTATTTTTCTAAAAAAAATGTATTTTTAAATCGACCAGGATGGGTTTATGCTTTTCAAAAAGACTTTATTCCGACTTTCGATGAGTTCCTCGAAACATCACTTTATCCAGTTCATGATATGGCGATGTGGTCTACAGGTGTTTTAACAGACAAGTTGTATCTACTAGATGAAAAAACAGGATTATGGCGAAAACATGGAAGTAGTGCCATGCAGATTGAAAATGAAGAAACAGAAAAAACTGCAGAAACTAAGAAAAATATACGGTTAGGAAAACTGGAGTTATTAAAAATTCTAACAGAATCAAATTTGAATTTTGTTCAACGAGTTGATGTGCCAAATAGAGAGTATAAAATAAAAACATTGAAAGCTTTATTAAAGGAACTAGAAACAAGATTAAAGATTATCGAAGAAGATAAACCAATGGCTGTATTGACATCTTGGAACTCTTATACAGTTTTGCATTCTTTTCTAGCTGATATCTTATACTTTACAAAAAGCAGAGTGAATAAAAAATACCGGTAATAAATGGAGGAAAATACATGTCCAATAATAGTCTGTCGCCTAAAGATATATATTCTTTTTTTAGAGATCATTTAAAAGTATATGTTGTTTCATTTATAGTAAGTTTACTTCTTGTAGGTGGGTTATTCTTCTATTCAAATTATTCTCAAAGTAAGATTGAAAATAATAATCAAATAAATCGTCCACTATTCTCATTTATTTTAGAAAATAGTCAAGGTAACATCATGACTGCTTCAGGGGCTGTAAAACAAGTATTTTTAACTAGTTTACAGGAAAAAAATCAATTTTCAGATGAGACACTTGAAAAACTAAGTGTAGGATACAATGATATCCAAAATACGATTGATGTTCAGTTTACAGATGATGTCCCAGAGCAAGAACAAAAACAAATATCTGAATTATTGCAAAAGGAAATGACTAATAATGAGTTACCATTTTTTGATAATAAAACGTTCTATTATATCAACAAAGATATCCAATTTAATAAAACATTGCCAGCACAAGTGAGTGAAGGAATCAGTACAAAAAAAATCATTTTGTTAGTATTAGTAATGATAGTTATTACATTGGGGCTAGGAACTCTTTTAGTAAGTTGGAAAGAGTACAGAACCAAAGTTATCACGCAAAAATTCACACTGGGAAATGATGTTCAAGCGATTGATATCAATTCCTTAGACTTATCAACAGTAGAAGAAAAACTAAATATTATCAATTCACTATTGAATGGCACATCTGAAAATAAATTCTTGATTTTAGAAGAAAATAATACCATTGATAAAAATAAAATTTCCAAGCGTGATAATACAAATATTTATTCAAATTTAAATCATATTATTGAGCCTGTGTCGTTTAAACCAGATGAGATTTTAATTGTTTGTTTCAAGAAAAATACGACAAAAAAATGGTATAGAGAACAATTAGAGATTGCAAAAGCTTTAACTAATCTCATTAAAATAATCTATATATAAGGAGAACAGCATTGTACATTTATGTAGGAACATTCGCACTGCTAGCGGTATTGTCAGTTTTGGAATATTTTACTAGAAAAAAAATATTTTTTTATGCTGGTATCGTATTTTTAACGTGTTTAGCAGGTTTTAGATTTTCTACGGGATATGATTTTTCTTCCTATAACAATTTTTTTGATAGGTTAATTAATTGGGATAAAATATTCGATGGTAGTATTGATGCAGAACCTGGATATCTTTTATTAAATTATATCGTACGTGAGCTAGGAATGAATTTTTCAACTTTTATCTTATTATTTTCTATAATAAGCATGCTATTGCTCGCTTATGCACTTAATAATTATTTTCCAGTTCCATCAATCGCACTACTCTATTACTACTCTAGATTTTTTCTAGTACGTGATATGGGGCAAATAAGATCTTCTATTGTGGCTATCATATTCTTATTGGCTTTACCAGCGTTCAAAAAAAGAAATTTAAGAAATATTATTCTACTTTCGTTAGTAGGTTCATTATTTCATATTGTTTCTATTTTTATTATTCCTGCGTATCTTTTCGTACAGATTGTTAAAGAGATCAACGTCCCTAAAGAAATATTTCTGATTTCATCTAGCGCATTTGTAGGAATCATTTTCTTTTTCCCAAATTTATTTAGGTTTATGATTCCAGATCGTTACTATGGTTATTTATCTGGGTACTATGCACAAGGTAGTTGGATTTTTAATCCGGTATTCATAATGCAATTAGTCATATTGATTGGCGCAACTATTTTCGTAAAAAACAATAATACAGTTTTTACAGAAAACTTTAATATAATATTGTCTTTATATTGCTTATCGACGATTCTGTTAGTGTGTTTTGGACCTTTAGCAACAATTGGTGGAAGAATCAGTACAATATTTTCAACAGTAGAAATTTTTATCGTACCCATTGTACTGGAGAAACTTTTTAAAAATAAATTTCTATTCTTGATAACTTTTATTTTGTTCAGCTTCTGTATATTTATTTTGATTTTTATTGTTTCTGGAGCATATAATTCATATGTACCATACAATACGATATTCTTTAATTAATAGTATTTAATAGCTTAGCTTAAATACTACTAAGGTTAATTTGGAAGAAATATAGAGGCACAAGCACTATATATAAGATGGTTTTATTAAATAGTATGACAAAGTAGGTATTAATGATGAATGATAAAGCAAGAAACGTAATGAAAAATTTATACTATACTGTAGCTGCAAATTTTGCTACTTTAGGAATATCAGTGCTATTAAATCTATTTGTGCCAAAACTTTTAGGTGTTACTGAATATAGCTATTGGCAACTTTATGTTTTTTATTCGTCTTATGTAGGTTTTCTACATTTTGGTTGGATTGATGGCATCTACTTAAAAATTGGCGGAGAAGAATATGATCAGTTGAATAAACGAGATTTGGGTACACAGTTTTGGTATCTAATGATCTTTGAACTATTCTTATCTTTTTTTGTAGCTATATGGGCCTGGTTGTTTCTTCCTCATTCTGAGCAATCAGTCATACTCATCTTAACAGCAATAGTGTCAGTTGTGACAATTATCAAAACATTTGTTTTATATATTTTCCAATCGACGAATCGAATCAAAGAGTATGCACAACTTTCAAGAAATGATCGATATCTATATGTTTTATTTATTGCTATTTACTTTTCTTTAGGTGGTAGAAATTTCTTCTGGTTGATTTTATTAGATATCCTTTCTAAATTGTTGGTAACATTATGGGGAATGTCTTTGATTAAAGATATGTTAAATGTCAAACTAATCAATTTGCGAGTTTTATTCCCAGAAATACTAGATAATATCAATATTGGCAGCAAATTGATGATTAGTAATATTGCAAGTATGCTGATTATTGGAACAATCCGTTTTTTTGTGCAACAAAAATGGACAATCGAAACATTTGGTAAGTTATCATTCACACTAAGCCTTTCAAATATGTTTTTGACGTTCATCAATGCCATTGGCATTGTGATGTTTCCTTTATTAAGAAGGACGAATAAAGAGAGATTGCCTGAATTGTTTCGAATTCTTAGAGGATTGTTTGTCCCATTAACGTATGGATTATTAATATTTTATATTCCTGCAAAAATCATTTTAAGTTTATGGTTACCTGAATATGCAGAAAGTCTAAGGTTTATGGGGATTTTATTCCCAATTGTCATTTATGAAGGAAGAATGTCATTACTAATCAATACGTATCTAAAAACTTTGAGAAAAGAAAAAACGATTTTATTTGTTAATATCATTACGTTAGGAGTAACATTACTTGCGTCTTTGTTTGTGATTTTCATTGTTGGAAATTTAGATTTGACTGTTTTACTCATTTTGATTAGTTTGTCCCTACGTTGTAATCTGGCTGAATTTTTCTTATACAAAGATTTGCGATTAACAATAGGTTGGAAGCATGTTATTGAAACATTATTAACTGTGCTATTTATTTTAAGTAACGTACTATTCAATGCATCTTTTACAAGCATGGTTGTATACGTCGTTATTTATATTGTATATCTTGCTTTTATACATCGATCAATTATTGCTAGCTATAAAGATTTTCGTATCTTACTAAAAGAACGTTAATCTAAATTTCTGTATAAAATCATTCATAAAAACGTCTCGTAAAAAATATTTTATTTTCTACGAGACGTTTTCGATTACACTGCATAGTGTTCAATATCTTATCATGGTAAAATAGGTTTATATTTTTTAATAAATAATTGGAGTGAATAAAGTGGATAAAATATTAATTACCGGTGGAGCCGGGTTTATCGGTTCAACATTGGCAAATCATCTAGGAGATCATAACGATATTGTAGTTATTGATGATTTATCAATGGGGAATAGAGAGAATTTAGATCAAACAAAAAAAATCACTTTTATTGAAGGTGATGTCAGTGATAAGCAAAAAATGGAAAAGATTTTGCAATCTCACCGATTTGACTATATCTTTCATTTAGCTGCTATAGCTAGTGTTGCTGATTCTGTTGAACGGCCATTGGAAACTCATCGAGTGAATTTTGATAGTGTCTTGATGTTACTTGAGTTGATTCGTAAGTATCAGCCAAAATTAAAGCGTATTGTATTTAGCTCTTCTGCAGCTGTTTATGGAGATGAACCAACACTCCCTAAAAAAGAAGAGTCAGTTATTCGACCGTTGACGCCTTATGCTATTGATAAATTTGCCGCTGAACAATATGTACTTGATTATTGTCACTTGTATGATGTGCCAGGAACTGCGGTACGTTTCTTCAACGTATACGGTCCAAATCAAAATCCAAATTCGCCATATAGTGGTGTGATCTCGATTCTAGTGGATCGCTATAAAAAGCAACTTGCTGGTGAAAAAGCGTCATTTACTTTATTCGGAGACGGCAGTCAATCAAGAGATTTTGTCTATGTCGAAGATGTTGTGCAAGCTTTATTACTTGTTTCCAAAGAAAAAAAAGCATTAGGGCAACAATTCAATGTTGGAACGGGAAACAGTACAACTTTACTTGATTTGATCCAGACAATCAATCAGATTCTTGAAGTTGAATTACTGTTAGATTATCAAGAGGAGAGAGCAGGAGATATCCACGACTCTTTAGCTGATATCACTAAGCTTTCAACCCTGGGTTACCAACCCAAACATAGCATACTTGATGGCATGAGAAAATATTTAGCAACAGAAATAAATACGACAAAATCATAAAGTTTCTATATCTAGGTAACAACTGAGTAAACCTTGTATCAAGCAAAATTGCTTATACAAGGTTTTCTTCATTCTTATTCAATTATCACAGATGACAGGTCAACACATTGCTTATTCATCATTTCCCATCAATTTATAAATCTGATCTCTAAGATCGGTGGCAGTTGTTTTATATTTTTTGTCAGCTTGGATATTACTTTCTAGCACAACTGCATCAGAGGTATCTTTTTTCATTGCTAATACCGCATGGAAACGATTGATGTTTCCTTGAGCAAATATTGTATCTCTTCCACTGTAGACCCCACCATTATATGGACGCCCACTCAAATTCTTTCCCCAAAGAGAAAAAAGTAAATCTTTTGGAATCAATTGCCCTTTTAATACTTTTGTAAAAAATTCATTCAAGTCATAGACGGACATACTGATATTTCCAGTTCCTAATTCATTACGTATATCTGTTTCAGATTCAGTCAAAGCTTGATGATAATCATCGTCTGGACTCATTTGATAAGAGACTGCGTGTTCTGAAGTGTTTTTGACTTGGTCATAGAAGGTCGTCTGTTTTAATTGTAAGGGAGTGATGATTTGGTCATACACCAGCTTTTCGTATGGCTGACGGGTCAATTTCATTAAAATACCTGTTAGTAATGTGAAATTCAATGGTTCATATTTGTAACTTTGATCATTGGTATATTCGAGATGGTCTAGGGCAAACTGGATCACCTCTTGATCATTCATCGGTACGGTCGGAGAAGCTGTTTTTTTCAATCCTGATCGCATATATAATAAATCTTTGATCGTGATTTTATTGCTACCATTGATTTGGGGATAAAATTTAGCCAGTTTTGTATCTAAAGAAAGTTTCCCTATATCAACTTGTTTTAGAATCAGTAGTGCAGTCATTGCTTTTTGGATCGAACCGATTTGATAATACAAAGATGGAGTATTTGGTTGCTGTGCTTCTTCGTTAGCGTATCCGTAGCCCTTTTCAAGGATCATTCGATTGTTTTTGCGAATAAAGACAGATCCGACATAATCATTTTTTTGTAACAAATGGTCGATTTGATCGGCAAGGACCTGTTCATCTTTGGTCAAATCGAGGGAATCGTTTGCCACTTGAATCGAGGCGGATACTCTTGACTGGGCCATTTCATAGGTAGACCAAGTGATAATTCCAATAGTGACGACTAAAATGAATAAGCAGATTTTTTGAGAGAAAGAAAAATGGGAAGCATGTTTTCTTCTTAAATGTTTCTTTTTGTTCATGTACATCAATCCTTCCTGTCTAAGAGCTTAGTGATTAAAATGAGCAGATTATTGTTATTTAGTAAATAAGAATCATTTTATTTTCTATTTTAAGCCGAAGATAATCGATTTACTACTTACAATTTTGACATAAGAATTGTTAAAAATAATTCACCTCTGCCTGAATTTCATGTATAATGAATAAAGTTATGAAGTTGATAGTAAGGAGGAGTTGTTTTGTCAGAAAACAAACAACATCCAGATGAAAAGAAACGACGACGAAAGAATGCAACTGATTCGACAGATGTAGTCAGTAAACGAAAAGACCTACGAAAAAAAGAAGATAAAATCGTAGGAAAAATTATTTTAGTGATTGCGCTTACGTTGCTAATTATTGGATGTGTATTTGGTTTTACCGTCTATCGCTATATCGATAGTGGCTTAAAACCTTTAGACCCAGAGAATGAACAATTGGTTTCAATCGAAATCCCTAGTGGCTCTTCAAATAAGCAAATCGGAGAGATTTTAGAACAAGACCATATTATTAAGAGCGGTATTGTATTTAATTATTATACAAAATTTAAAAATATGACCGGCTTTCAGGCTGGCTTCTACCAATTAGCCCCTAACATGACGTTAGACGAAATCGGTAAACAGCTTCAAGAAGGCGGAACCTCAGAACCAACGGAAGTAGCAGATGGAAAAATCACGATACCAGAGGGATTTGATGCAGAGCAGATTGCAGAACGAGTAGCAAAAATCACTGGGAAAGATAAGCAGGAATTTTTAGATCTACTAAAAAACGAAGCCTTTTTCACGGAGTTGACTCAAAAATTTCCTGATTTATTAGAAAGTGCAGCTAAGGCAGAAAACACGAAGTATCGCTTAGAAGGTTACTTATTCCCAGCGACTTATGATTACTATAAAGATATGTCACTCAAAGATTTGATCATTCAGATGGTCGATAAAACGAATACCGTGTTACAACCATACTTCTCTACGATCAAGCAGCAAAATCATACGGTTCAAGAAATCATGACACTTGCTTCATTGATTGAAAAAGAAGGGGTATCTGAATCAGATCGTAAAAATATTGCCAGAGTTTTCTATAATCGGATTGATATAGGGATGCCTTTACAATCAGATATTTCTATTTTATATGCGTTAGGTGAGCACAAAGAATTTGTCTCTTATGAAGATACGGCAGTCGATTCACCATATAATCTTTATACAAATAAAGGATACGGTCCAGGACCGTTCAATAGCCCGAGTGAAGCAGCTATCCAAGCTGTGGTTCAACCAGCAGATAATGATTATTATTATTTTGTTGCAGATATCCCTACAGGTGAGGTTTATTTTGCAAAAACATATGAAGAGCATATGGAATTAGTACAAAAATACGTAAACAATTAAAATTTAGCGTTGTCTGTAACTTTATTTATTTTTAGAAAAACATTTACATTTTAGAAAAAGCATGGTAATCTTTTTTGGACTGTAGTCCGTAAAAGATTACCTTTTGCGGTATTCCATAGAAAAAGGAGAAGAGTTATACATGGTAGAAAAAGTATATCCTATGACGCTTGAAGGAAAAGCGAAATTAGAGCAAGAATTAGAAGAATTAAAAACAGTTAAACGGGGAGAAATCATTGAACGTATCAAAATCGCCCGTGGCTTTGGTGATTTATCTGAGAACTCAGAATATGAAGCAGCTAAAGATGAACAAGCTTTCGTAGAAGGACGTATCACGACAATCGAGAATATGATCCGTTTTGCACAGATCATTGACAATGATGGCGTTGATTCGGATGAAGTATCTATTGGTAAAACAGTGACGTTCATTGAGTTACCAGATGGTGAAGAAGAAGAGTATACGATCGTGGGAAGTGCTGAGGCAGATCCTTTCTCAGGAAAAATCTCAAATGATTCACCGATTGCACAAGCCTTGATCGGCAAATATAAAAATGATGAAGTAACGATTTCAACCCCTGGTGGCGATATGCAAGTAAAAATCGTCAAGGTCGCGCAAGCATAAGTTGACATTTAGACACAGATAATCAATTATTGGTTTGTCTATACAAAAAGGTCTGGGACCATGACACAAAGTCCCAGGCCTTTTGCTGTAGAAAGCGATAGTTACATCTAAAGTCCTATAGCATCTCGAAACAAAAATAGGTATGATAAAAAAGAGAATGAAAAGGAAAGGAGAATAGCGATGAATAGCTCTTGGCGCTTTTTTATAGTAGTAGAAGCCTTACTATTGATCTTTGCCGTTTGGCAAATCGTAAATAATGTTGAATTATTACTGTTAGTTTTGTTTGGTATTTTTAATATCTATCTTGCATTGCGAAAATCACCGAGATCGGGATTTCAGAATTTTCAATTTGTACTAGGCGGACTAGTTATTTTTTTCAGTTTGATCAATAGTCCTGCGCTATGGGTAATGGCAGTCTTTGCTGTCTTGTTCATTGGTCTTAAAGGTGTAGAGATTTCTGGAATCGATCTAACAAAAAATGCTTTTTGGCGAAAAAAACAAATCATTATGGTTCAAACAGAGCAAGTGAAGGCCCACAATAATGAACGAAAAAAACAACAATTATTCGGTAACCAGCGAATTGGTAATGATGTGTATGAATGGGATGATATCAATATCGCTCTACTTTCAGGAGATACGATCATCGATTTAGGGAACACCTTGTTACCTAAAGACGATAATATCGTTATCGTCAGAAAAGGAATCGGTCGGACACGCATCTTAGTTCCTTTAGGGATTGCCATCAGTCTCGAACATGCAACGTTAGTAGGAAATGTACAATTTGAAGAAGAACAATTTGCATTGAAGAACGAGTCGATTAAAATCTATAGTAACGATTACGATGAAAATCCACGTCGTTTAAAAATCATTACGAACACATTACTTGGGGATATTGAGGTGATTCGAGCATGATAGAGAAACTTTCTCGACCGATGCTAGCTATTTATGCTTCGATCGCCTCATTTATCGTCATTTTATTTTCTTTTTTTACTTATTTTTACGCAAGTAATCAAACTCATTTTTGGCGTACTTTATTAAGTGCCAGAATTTTATACGTGCCATTGATCTTTCACTTACTAGCAATTTCGTCAGGTGTCGGTTTAATTGTTTTTTTGATTGTGTCTCTTTTACAAAAAGCACGTTATGGGAAAATCGAAGAACAGTTGCGGGCAATTTCTTCCGGTAACTATGAAGCAAAAGTGTTAAATGATTCCTTACCAAGTGCATCTGACGATATATATGTTAAAGAAATTGAAAAAGAAATCACTAAAATCAAAGAAAAAATGATCGAAGTATCAAGTGAACTCCAAATACTGACGAGTCGACCTCAATATGTTGATGGACAAACAAAAGAAGAAATCTTAGAATTAGAAAGACATCGTTTAGCGCGTGAGCTACATGATTCAGTTTCCCAGCAATTATTTGCAGCGATGATGATGATGTCTGCTCTGACGGAACAAGCAGAAAAAAGTGATACGCCTGAAATGTTTCGTAAACAACTAAGGATGGTAGCAGATATCATCAATGCTTCACAATCTGAAATGCGTGCATTGCTACTACATTTGCGACCAGTCAACCTTGAAGAAAAAAGTTTGAAACAAGGGATTGAGCAATTATTAAAAGAATTAAAAAACAAGATACAAATTGCATTGAAATGGGATATTGAAGATATTACTTTGTCTGATTCGATTGAAGATCATCTCTTTCGGATCGTTCAAGAACTACTTTCAAATACGTTGCGCCATGCAAAAGCAAATGAATTAGAAGTGTATCTGCATAAAATCGATAATAATCTTTTATTACGAGTGATCGATGACGGTACTGGCTTCAATATGAATGAAACAAAAACCGGTAGCTACGGCCTAAATAATATCAGAGAACGTGTAGCAGGTATTGGTGGGACAGTAAAAATCATTAGTTTCAAAGGACAAGGGACAAGTGTAGAAATTAAAGTTCCTTTAATAAAGGAGGCGGAAAAATGATAAAAGTATTACTAGTCGATGATCATGAAATGGTACGTTTAGGGGTTTCTTCCTATTTGTCGATCCAAGAAGATATTGAAGTAATCGGAGAAGCAGAAGATGGGCGAAAAGGCTACGAAAAAGCCATGGAACTTCGTCCGGACGTGATTCTAATGGATTTAGTCATGGAAGAAATGGACGGGATCGAATCTACAAAAGCAATCCTCAAAGATTGGCCAGAAGCAAAAATCATTATTGTCACGAGTTTTATTGATGATGAGAAAGTATATCCGGCTATTGAAGCTGGCGCAACAGGCTACTTACTTAAAACATCGACAGCCCATGAAATCGCCGATGCGATCCGCGCGACTCAAAGGGGTGAACGTGTGCTTGAACCTGAAGTAACCTCGAAAATGATGGAAAAGATGAGTCGACGTAATGAGCCAATCTTGCACGATGATTTAACGAATCGTGAGAATGAGATTCTTATGTTGATCTCTGAAGGAAAGAGCAATCAAGAAATCGCAGACGAATTATTTATTACTTTGAAAACAGTCAAAACACATGTTTCTAATATTTTAGCAAAATTAGAAGTGGAAGATCGTACGCAAGCTGCCATATACGCATTCAAGCATGGATTAGTAAAGTAAGTAGACATGTGACTTATCATCTAAACAGTAAGCACATTTTTACTAAGTATAAATGGGACATAAATTATCCTTGTTTTCACATTGAAAAGGGAAAACAGTACCCTGATCCAAAGCAAAAAGTTTATTGCTTTTGCTTTGGATTTATTTGTGTTTGCTAATTACAAATTACATTGTTTGTTATTTTGAATTCTTTGTTATCATGTTCTTTTCATTTGGGTCTTTTTATAGTTTAATATATTATAGGACAATATAAGTTCGATTTAAAAAATAAAGGAGAATGTCATGAGAAAAAAATGGATAGGCATGTTATTAAGTTTCTTATTACTGTCAGGCTCGATCACGCCAAGTGTCTACGCAGTATCGATAAACGATAGAATAAATACGTCACAAGAAAGTACTTCGCAAACAAACGACACTACAGCAACATCATCTAATACCCCTTTGATAGAAAGTACTAATCCCACAGAGGAGACCACAGGAACAACAGAAAACTTTGCAGAAAATTCATCTAAAGATATTTCTGTTGATGAAGTTCATTTCCCAGATCAAAATTTCCGTCAAGTATTGATTGAAATGATGGAGGAGAATCATAGCAACGTATTATCCGATGAATTGTTAGCTACAACTGAGTTGGATCTTAGTGGTAGAAATATCCAATCATTGGATGGTATCGAATATTTTAAACAGTTAAAAAAACTGGAAGTTCAAAATAATGAGTTAGAACAAGTAGATGTCTCGGCTCTTTCAGAGTTAACATACCTTGATATTTCTAAAAATAAACTGCCAACAATTGATTTATCGATGAATGATCATTTGACTTATTTTAACGGGAAAGAACAATTGATCAATGCAGAAGCATCAAAAGATGATCGTGAATGGGTGATCAATCAAGACAATCTAAAACCGGAATTAAATAAGATCGATATTAACTCAACTAATTGGGAATACAATGGATCCGTTTTTACTACTGTGGAACCTTCGGCACTAAATTATAGTTACCAAGTAGAGTTTTCACAAAAAGCAATTTTAGAAGAAACATCTAATCGCTCACTAGATATCACTGTGGACGTGAAATTTTTAGAACAAAATAGCGTTGAATCAATTATTCCAAAAGAAGAAAAAATAGAAATGGTCCAAGGCGAAACTAAACAACTTGAGTATTCGCTCGTTCCAGAAAATGCTGAGATTATTAATCCAAATTGGGTATCAGTAGACAAAAATATTGTTGATGTGGATGAAAAGGGTCTGGTGACAGCAAAAGCAATAGGTGAAACAGAAGTCTTATTAAAAGATGGCGAGAGAGCATTAGGAAAGTTCAACATCCAAGTAGAAAAAAATAACAATGATTCAATAACCCAAGCGAATCGCCAAGAACAAACGGTGAGCAATCGTGCAGCAGTTGCTAAACCATCCGTCAGTTATCAAACACACGTGCAAACTTACGGTTGGCAAAGTACCGTAGCTGATGGTGCTACTGCAGGTACGATTGGTCAAGGTAAAAGAATCGAAGCCATTAAAATCCAATTACCAAATAATTCATTAAATGGTGATATTGAATATAGTAGTCATGTACGAACGATTGGCTGGCAAAATTATGTGAAAAATGGTGCTACATCAGGAACAACAGATCTTTCTTTACGAACAGAAGCAATTAGGATTCGCTTGACTGGAGAGATAAGTGAACAATATAGCGTCTATTATCGTGTGCACTCAGCTTATTTTGGTTGGTTAGGTTGGGCAAAAGATGGCGAAGATGCAGGTAGTTCAGGATTTGGTTACCAAATGGAAGCTATCCAGATCCAACTAGTCAAAAAAGGAGAAGTTGCCCCAACTCAGAGCACAGCTTTCTATGATAAAGATAAACTCCCTAATCCTAATGTCAATTACCAGACGCACAGTCAGTCAGTCGGGTGGCAATCCTATCAGTCAAATGGTTCAACTGCTGGAACGCTGAATCGAGGATTAAGATTAGAGGCTGTAAAAATAAATGTTTCAGATACACCAATCCCTGGCTCCATTGAATATTCTAGTCATGTGCGTTCTATTGGTTGGCAAAATTATGTGCGAGATGATGCGATTTCCGGAACAACAGATCGTAAACTTCGAACAGAAGCAATTCGAATACGTTTAACTGGTCAGTTAGCAGAACACTATGATGTTTATTATCGTGTGCACTCAGCTTATTTTGGTTGGTTAGGTTGGACAAAAAATAATGGCAATGCAGGAAGTGTAGGATTTGGTTATCAGATGGAAGCTATGGAAGTAAGGCTGGTAGCCAAAGGACAATCTGGACCAGCAGCTAGTACTGCATTTTATGATAAGGATACAATACAAAATCCTAATGTTAATTACCAAACGCATAGTCAATCGATTGGCTGGCAAGGTTATCAAATGAATGGTGCAACTGCGGGAACAGTGGGACGTGGTTTTAGATTAGAAGCATTACGAATGAATATCTCTAGCACACCTATTCCAGGAACAATAGAATATAGTACACACGTCCAATCGATTGGCTGGCAAAACTATGTGAATAATAATGCTCTTTCGGGAACAGAGGGTAGAAAATTACGAGCTGAAGCGATAAGGGTGAGATTAACTGGTCAATTAAGTCAACATTATGATGTCTATTATAGAGTTCATTCTGCGCAACTCGGATGGTTAGATTGGGCCAGAAACGGTCAAAACGCTGGGACGTCCAATGTAGCATTACAAATGGAAGCTATCCAAGTTGTACTAGTTAAAAAAGGAGCACCAGCGCCAGGACCTACGTCAAACCCTTACCAAACCTCAATCAATCATCTATTTGTAATGGGACATGGTGCAGGAGATCCAGGGGCTTCGTATAACGGTATCAACGAGCGAGACTTTACAAGAAATGAACTTATGCCATATTTACAAAAGTGGGCAGGGCGCTTAAAAACAAATCGTATAACCTTTTATGATACAAATGCGGATATGTTCCAAGATACTCGTAGAATGCAGGGTGCGTATACAATTAGTAGTAGTTTTTCTTCTGTAACAGAATTTCATTTAGATGCAGGAGCGATTGGTATTAGTACTGGTGGGCATGTGATTGCGCATCGTAACGGCAACTCGTATACGACACAAAATTATGCCATTGCTAATGTGATCCGCACACATGTAGGTTTATGGGGCGCTGTCCAAAATACCGGTGGTATCAACTTGAGAAGTGATTTATTGAATTTGAATGTACTACATTCTCGTGGTATCCCTTATCGACTAGCGGAACTAGGGTTTATCACCAATACTCGTGATGTAGAAAATATTCGTAGAAACATGGATCAAATTGCTAAAGGGATTGTAGAAGGAGTGACAGGAGA
Organism: Enterococcus mundtii; assembly: GCF_003957375.1. GTDB lineage: Bacteria > Bacillota > Bacilli > Lactobacillales > Enterococcaceae > Enterococcus_B > Enterococcus_B spodopteracolus. Next base: position 883,790 of record NZ_CP025473.1, read on the forward strand.
AAGATTGTAAAGTGATCATTTCTGTTTTATCAATTTTTTATCAAATATTAATCCTTTTATTGACAAAAACCAATTTTACCTGTAGGGTTTAATTATAAAAACTTGTTAGGTGAGGCTCCTAAAAGAACACAGGCTACTGCCCTTAAACGTCGAGAGACGCCACAGGGTATAACAGGCAACGTCGGCTTAAGGCGTGCTTAACGTAGCTATCTGGATCATATTTCCAGAATTACGTCTTTTAGTGCTAAAGCTCAGACGAGAAGTTCGTTCAGGTAAACATTGATACCATTTTGATGGGATCTTATGAGACGGCTTCTTTTGGAAGCCGTCTTTTTTATGTACTTCCTGTTTTTCTAAACGAATTTATTCAACAAGTTTATATCGAAAAAACGATGTAACAAAGGAGAATACGAGATGAGAACATTAAATGATACAAATAACTTAGAAACACAATTGAAGATTCTTAATTATCTGGAGCAAAAAAAGCTTGAAGAATTGAAGAACTATTTAGCAACAATCGAAAAAGTGGAATTGATCCAACTATTTGTTAGGCTACCTTTAGATAAGCAAGTACTGGTCTTTCGATTATTATCAAAAGACAAAGCCCTCGAAATCTTTGAAACATTTGAACCGTCTGTCCAACAAGATTTGCTTCGTTCGTTTACGGATGATGGAGTGATTGAATTTGTGAATGAGATGGCCCCAGATGATCGGGTAAGGTTATTTTACGAACTACCAGCAAGTGTGACTAAAAAACTATTGGCAGAGCTTTCTGAAGAAGAGCGAGCAACGACGAATCGATTGATGGGCTATGAACATGAGACGGCCGGACGGATCATGACGACTGAATTTATTTCAATAAAAAAAGAAATGACTGTTGAAGAAGCACTGCATAAAATCAGAAAATTAGCGAAAGAAATGGAAACAATCTATATTTTGTATGTGACAGATATGGCGAAAAAAATTGAAGGAGTACTATCATTAAAGGATCTAGTCATTGCAGAGAGTGATCAACGGATTGAAGAAATCATGATCAAGCACGTCGCTTATGTAACCACAGATACAGACCAGGAAGAAACTGCACGATTGTTACAAGAGTTAGATTTGATCGCTATTCCCGTCGTGGATAAAGAAACACGATTAGTAGGTATTGTTACAGTGGATGACGCCATCGATGTCTTAGAGCAAGAAACGACCGAGGATATGTTCAATGCTGCTGGTTTAGCAGACGTCGCCTCTGTAGAAGCTGATCGTAGTACAGTACTGATTAACGGGAATCTTTGGCAAATCTGGAAAGTCCGGTTGCCTTTCTTAGCGATCACATTGGTTGCAGGGATGTTAGCTGGTCTAGTAATCGATGAGTTTGAACAAACGTTAGAATCAGTGGCTGCTGTTGCTATTTTCATTCCGTTGATCATGGATATGGGTGGAAATGTAGGGACGCAATCATCGACGGTTTTTGTTCGCGGATTATCTTTAGGACACATTGATCTCAACACATTTATCAAGCACTTTTTGAAGGAAACAGGTATTGGGCTAAGTTTAGGAATTGTTGTAGGGATCGTATCTGGAATAGTCGCTTCTGTGTGGCAAGGGATACCATTGTTAGGTGTAGCTGTGGGGATCTCTCTAGTCTTTGCAATGACCTTAGCTGCCGCCCTTGGTTTTTTGATTCCTTTTATCTTATTGAAATTGAATATTGATCAAGCTGCTGGATCTGCACCAATCATTACGTCGATCAAAGACATTGCTGGATTGTTTATTTACTTTATTTCAGTTAACGTATTCTTAGGCTACCTATTGTAGGAATAATTACTGATATAGGCATACTTTTTTAGTAGAAACACCAAGGACTATGCTATGATCAACCATAGTAGCCCTTCTCTTGATCCTCCATTAAAATGAGTCTTTTCCATAAAGAAAAGCAGGGTTGCTTTTGTTTTTAGAGTGGCTTTGCTATACTTGAAATGGAATGGAAAAAGGAGGAGAAAAGTGAAACAGAATTTTGCAATCGTAGGACTTGGACGTTTTGGTGGCAGTATCTGTCGTACGTTAGTCGAAGCTGGTCAAGAAGTTTTAGCCATTGATAGCAGTGAAGACCGAGTGAATGAATATATGAATGTCGCAACACATGCAGTGGTTGCGAATGCACAAGATGAAATGACTTTACGATCTTTAGGAATCAGAAATTTTGATCATGTGATTGTAGCAATTGGAGAAGATATCCAAGCAAGTATTTTAGTGACACTGATGGTCAAAGAAATGGGCGTTCCGAATATCTTAGCCAAAGCACAAAATGAGTATCATGCTCGTGTTCTTGAAAAGATCGGTGCAGATCGCGTTGTTCATCCTGAGAGAGATATGGGGATACGGATCGCACATAATCTTGTTTCTAAAAATATTTTGGATTATTTAGAGCTGTCAGACAAATTCTCGCTCGCTGAGATTCGGGTATCAAATCCCAAGTTCTTTAATAAAACATTAGCAGAACTAAATTTCAGACAGCGATTTGATTTGACTGTGGTAGCCATCCGACGCTTCGATCGTTCTGTCGTAGTGTCACCAGCCGCAGACGAATATGTACGTGAAAATGATAATTTACTTGTTATCGGAGAAACGGAAGATGTAGATATACTTGATGATAAAATGAATCAATAAAAAGGGGCTCATCACATGCAATTAACAATAACGGACAAAGCAAAAGAATGGTTTCAAGCAGAGGTAGATTTACCTGAAAATTATGGTATCCGTTTTTTTGGGAAAGTATATGGCAAAACAGAAGTACATGAGGGATTTTCAATCGGTATGTCTGTGGAGTTACCGGAACGTCCGATGAAGCAAGAAACGATCGATGGTCTATTATTCTTTATTGATGAAGCCGATGATTGGTTCTTCAAAGGATATGATTTGATTGTTGATTATGATCCACAATTAGAGGAACCAACGTATCGTTTCCGAGAAACAACAGATGTATAAGGTGAGAGATAGTCTTTGATTTTTAGGAAAATAAGCCTGACGAACGAAAAGTAAGTTTTACTTACTTTCGGATTGTTAGGCTTTTTTTAGACAGTCAAACGCTGATCCACTTTTACTGTGTTCATTATAGGAAAAAGTCATTCAAGGAATGAAGTGCAACATATTTCATTCTTTTAAGAAATTAAGCTAGACTGATAAGTAGAGAGGATGGGTGTGATGACAAAAAAAATAATTTATTCAGTACGTTCATTTCGTGAAGAATTTATTGAAAAGATCAAAGAAATAGCACCAGAATATTCATTTCAAACGGAAGTAGCATCCGACGAACTTTCTGAAATAGCGATCAGTATCGGTTGGAATGGTGATTATCAAGAGGATATATTCGCTTCTGACAGCTTAAAATGGGTCCAATCGATTTCTGCTGGAGTAGATAATCTTCCATTAAACGAATTCGCTGACAAAGATATCTTACTTTCCAATGCGAGTGGTATCCATGTAGAATCAATCAGCGAGCATACCATGGGCATTATTTTAGGCTATTCTCGTGGATTGTTCCAAGCCCAACGAGCGCAGTTCCATAAAGAGTGGCTAGGATCAGATATCCATTATCAAGCATTGGCAGATCAAAAATTACTAATTATTGGAACTGGACATATTGGAAAAAAATTGGCACAACATGCAGCTGTATTTGGTTTAGAATGTATCGGCATCAATACATCTGGACATCCAGTAGAAGGATTCAAAGAGACTTATCCATTAGAGAAATTAAAAGAAATCTTACCGAAAGCAACAGTTGTGGTGAATATCTTACCTTTGACAGATCAGACAAAAGGGTTGTTTGACGCAAAAGTATTTGAAGCTTTTGATAAAGAAGCGCTATTCATCAATGTAGGACGTGGGCCTTCCGTAAAAACATCTGATTTAATAGCTGCGTTAGACGATGGAAAACTGGCTTTTGCGGCTTTAGATGTGTTTGAAGAAGAACCATTAGCAAAAGATAGTCCATTATGGGAAAGAGAAGATGTGTTGATCACCTCTCATATTGCAGGTCAGACACCACATTTTCAAATGAAGTTTATGGATATTTTTCTAACAAATTTAAAATCCTACGTAGACAAAGCAGAATTAGAAGTAAATGAAATCGATTTGAATGAAGGCTATTAAATGAAGAAGAATCTCTAGAAGAGGTGTGTAGTGACTACCTCTCCCAGAGATTCTTTTATTTTGGTAATTGGATTTTTGGCCAGCCTTTGACTGCTTGGGCAAAAATGAATATGCCTGCAAATGCAATAAACGCTGTTGTATCAAAAGTTGGTGCAAAGATCATCAGGATCGTTGCAATAACAGTGGGTAATGATATCGCATAGATCATTGTTTTTAGACAATCAAGAAAAGTTACTTTAGCTAAACGTAATCTTGCGTATACATAAGCTGCAAAATTTGCCATAAGTAAAGTGATGATCAGATTTAAAAAGCTAGGATAAATGGAGATCAAAAATACTAATGCTTTGATCCAAAAAGGGATCGTTGCTTCACTTAATGTACTACGTAATTTTTCGCCAGTTAGATTTTTTAAGGCATTATTCGTATACTCAAATTCAAACTGATTATTGTTCAACAATGCCGAAGTTGTGCCAGTATTTGGTAAAGCTAGAACCAATTTATCCTTTAGCAGACCGACACTTAGGAAATTCCCTATCAAATCTGAAGAGATATCTTCAGGGGTACGTTTTCCTTCGGGGTCAAAGGTAAAGATGATCGAATCTGTTTGATAAATAAAGCCTTCATTTGTTGGTGAATCGATTTGTCCATCACGAATCTTAAAATCTGGAATTTCGGCTGCAATTTTTTGACCATCGGACTTGATTGTGTCCAGCACTTGAAAAATTTGGTAAGAAATAGGTAATGCCATTAGTACACTCAAACATAAAAGATAGACTAATGATTTTCCAAATGATACGTTTTTAGCATTTTTAAGCTCGGTGAATCGAGCAAATGAGCTAATGATTAGTTGTTTTGTTGTCATAATTACTCCTTCTGTAGAATTGTCATCACTAGCAATTCTAGCGGAGTATGCTATGAATTACAAGAGTTCTAAAACATTATCTCACGTTAGATAAAGTTATATTCTTATCGTTCATTGTTTCCTAGAGATGAAAATTATTAGCAGATAGAGTATGATAGGAAAGAATGATAAATAAGGTAGGTAGAAAAATGAAGATTTATGTTCAATTTAAAAGCTATTTAGAAAGTAAAGGATATTGGGAAGTTTTCACCTATCTATTTTTTGGTGGATTAGCAACAATTGTCAACTTCGTCAGTTATGCAATCGCGCAACAAATCTTCCAGTTATCGATGCCAGTATCGAATACGATTTCTTGGATTTGTTCTGTTTTGTTTGCATTTGTCACCAATAAGGTATGGGTGTTTCGATCCAAATCTCCTAGTTATACGCATTTATTTATCGAATTTGGGAAATTTGTTTTTTACCGAATCGTTTCTTATGGACTAGACATGGGCGCCATGATCTTGATGATCAATGGTTTGGAAATGAATGATTATGTCGCTAAAATCATTACACAGATCTTAGTTGTATTGGCAAATTATGTCTTTAGCAAATTATTTATTTTCAATAAGACAGAAATTATCGAAGAACCAGCAAAAACCAGTAAAAAATTGGAAGACTAGGCATAACAATTGAAGAATTCCCCTCACTTTGTTACTCTTTTAGTGTAAAGAGACCCAACAAATTTGAGGAGGAATTTTTTATGACTTACACATTACCAGATCTACCTTATGCATTTGATGCATTAGAACCATATATCGACGAAGAAACGATGCATTTGCATCATGACAAACATCACAATACTTATGTGACAAACTTAAATGCAGCAATCGAAAAATATCCTGAACTAGGTGAAAAAACAATCGAAGAATTGCTTTCAGACATGGATGCTATTCCATCTGACATTAAAACTGCTGTACGTAATAATGGTGGTGGACATGCGAACCATTCATTCTTCTGGAAAATCATGGCACCAAATGCTGGTGGCGAGCCAACAGGAGCAATCAAAGACGCAATTAACGAAACATTCGGCGATTTTTCAACATTCAAAGAAGAATTCAAAAAAGCAGCGGCAGGACGTTTCGGTTCTGGCTGGGCGTGGTTAGTACTTGAAGATGGCAAACTTGCAATCACTTCTACTGCCAACCAAGACTCACCATTGATGGAAGGCAAGAAACCTGTTCTAGGTTTAGATGTTTGGGAACATGCTTACTACTTGAAATACAAAAATGTACGTCCTGATTACATTGAAGCTTTCTGGAATGTTGTGAATTGGGATGAAGTGAACAAGCATTTCGCAGACTAAAATAGCGTTCTTCCATTTACTATAGAATTTAGAAAATTAACGGGGCAATGCTTGCGAGCGTTTTCTAAATTCGGTATAATGTTTTTGCAAGGGTTACTTGCAAGAACTTTTTTGGAGGCTATATATTTATGGAACACGGAACAGTAAAATGGTTCAACAATGAAAAAGGATTTGGGTTTATTACAGTAGACGGCGGAGACGATGTATTTGTACATTTCTCAGCAATCCAAGGCGATGGCTTCAAAAGCTTAGAAGAAGGCCAAGAAGTAGAATTCTCTATCGTTGAAGGTGCGCGTGGTCCTCAAGCTGCTGAAGTATCTAAATTATAAGATCATGTTGACGAAAAAAGAAGATACGGCTTGTCGTATCTTCTTTTTGTTTCTTTATTTTTCTTTCTGGAAAAAATGGTGTTATAAGAAAAATGAGTTAATTTTGATTATTGCCATACATAATTTCTTTGATTTTTTGGACTAAGTGCTTATTATCTGAAGTAGAAAAATCATTGTAGGTAGTAATATAAGGAATTTCATTTTCATAGCTGATTATTTTGGTGGGGGCCTCAGCTGTACGAATAATCAAGTCAGGATTCAGCAATAATTCATTTGTGAAAAGGACATTCAAATAAAAACGTAAATGGTTTTGTAAAATTTTTACATATAATAATTCGATAGTTAAAGGATAATCACTTTCTAATTTCACTTTGATCTCTTTATCAAAAAATATCGGTGGGGCAATGACTAAAAATACTTCGATCTCTCGCATATGGAGAGCTATTAGGTTGTTTTAATAATATTTACTTGAACAATCACTTATAATAAATTAAAAAAATGGAGAGAACGGAGAAGTTGTTTCATTTCCGGATTTCTCCGCTTTTTTTTGCTGGAAATGCATAATAGGAAGGCATAAACAAAGCTAAAAAAACTAGTTTTTTTTATGTATTGAACAAAAATCATAAAAATCCAATAAAACGTATAAAAAGAATTGCTTTCTTTCTTTTCTGTTTATGCGCCCTATGGTATGATAATTAAGAATTTTACAAAAAAATACATATAAATCACGAAGAAAAACACTATTTTTTAAAGTTTTATTAGAATTAAGTAGTTGGATTGCTGAATGATTAGGTGTATGAGAGAATAATCAAGAATATGTATGATAGAGGTGTAGTATGAAGCGGTGGCAAAAAGTGATATTGACTTTATTGGGAATAATCGTACTTCTCATCGGCGGAGTTTCAGCTTATGGAATCAAGTTTATGGGAGAGGCGAGCCAAACAGTCAATCGGATTTCAAAACAATCTGATCGTGTATCAGCAAAACGTGACGATCAAGTAAGTATTGATGATCAAGAACCCTTTTCAGTTTTATTATTAGGATTAGATACAGGAGGCCTTGGGCGAACAGAACAAGGAAGATCCGATACGATGATGGTCGTGACCGTCAATCCACAACAAAAGAAATCAACGATCATTAGCTTGGATCGAGATATCTATACGAATATCGTCGGGTATGGGACGGTCGATAAGTTGAACCATGCCTATGCATTTGGTGGTGTAGAGATGGCAATGGATTCGATTGAACAATTACTTGATATCCCTATTGACCACTATGTCACAATCAATTTGGATGGTATGAAGGACTTGATCGATGCAGTAGGTGGGATCGAGATCGACAATAAAATCGACTTTACTCTAGATGGCGTCCATGTTCCAGAAGGAAAACAAACAGTTGATGGTGAAACAGGGTTAGCATATGCAAGAATGCGTCATGAAGATCCTGAAGGTGATATCGGCCGACAAGCACGTCAACGAGAAGTTGTGACGAAAATTGTCAATAAAGTAGTCAGTCTTGATGGCGTTAGCAATTATCGAAAACTTTTAGATGCGGCAGGTAACAATGTGACAACTGATTTGGATTGGGATGACATGCTAGATATCGCAACGAATTATACCTCTGCTTTCCAAACAATCAAGCAAGATCAGCTAAAAGGAAAAGACACGATGATCAATGATGTGTACTACCAAATACTAGGTCAAAATGACTTATTATCGATCCAAAATCAATTGAAAAAACAATTAGAGATCAAGCCAAGTGATACGTTGCCTAACTTAAAAAATGATAATGCCTATATGATGTTTTATGATGACTCAGAAAATGGTGAAGGTGATACCGCTGCTAATACCACAACCGGTGAGACATCTGAGTATTCACAGGATACGTACAATCAATATGGCACCGATGGGTATGGTCAGCAGTCGGTCTATTCAGAAGACACCTCTCAATACTACGACCCAAATCAGTATAACCAGCAACAATATTATGACCCATATGGCGGTCAACAAAATGATCAAAGCACAGAGACTTGGACAGGCAATGGCTATTAATAACAAAGATTTGTTCATCTGATTCAAACAAAAAATAAAATGAGTAGGTATCGAAATTTAAGGATACATCCTTAAGTTTCGATATTTTTTGTTTTATTTTTTAAATCATGTTATTTTTTATGTTTTTAGTTTTTTTATAACGGGAAAAATTAAAATGATCGATAGATTTAATTTGATTACAGAAATGTCTTTAAAATGTTTATTTAAAATATTTTTTTACATTTATTTAATAAAAACCGAGTATTTATATATATATTTTTTTTTTTATACTCAAAATAAAAAAAATTATTATTATTTAAATATGTTATATTTTTAGTTTTTATTTGTTATGATATCGTTGTGTAAGAGGGAAATACATAGCACGAGATAAAATTGTTGATAGGGGATAAACAGATTAATAAAAAAATGTTCGTCTAAAGAAATTATTGGCTGACGCTGCATTATGCAGTTTGCTAGTCGCACCATTGTTTTTGAATGAACAACAAAGTGCTGCAACAGAACAAGCAATCAAAACAACACCTGATTTTGGTGTAGGTTAAGGTGTTGAATGGCCAGAACAAGTCGTTACACCATTTGTTGATATGACGGCTTATACGTCAGATACAGAGTTATTGAATAATGGCGCGTTGAATCTAGCAGCAATCGCAAAGGAAATTGGGTGAAAATTCTTTAATTTAGGATTCATGCAAGCTAAAGGAATCAAAGATGGTAAGATCGATTGGGCGTGGGGCAGATTTGCCGGATTGCGTGAGAATGACAGTGATCAATGGCAATATGAAGGTATCAAAAAAAACGATCCGTGAATTAAGAACGGTTGGTGTAGATGCTGCTGTTTCATTTGGTGAACTGAACACAGGTGCTTTCTGGCAAGTCAGCCATGATGAAGATATGCTTTATGATGCTTATATGAAAGTTGTTTAAGGATATGGCTTTGCTCGTGTAGATTTTGATGTGGAAGTAGGGGCGATGGGCTATACAGAAAACTTACTCAATGCGAAAGCAGTCAAACGACTACAAGATACTATAGGAGTGCAAGTAACGTTGACATTGCCTGTTATGCCAACTGGTTTGATTTCAACTGGACTATCCGTATTGCAAGCTTATTTAGAAGCAGGTGTCGATTTGACCAATGTCAATATTATGACGATGTGTTATGGTCCAAGTGTCACTGATCATGCACAAGGATCATTAGATGCGGTCGACCATACTATGTGGTCCAATTGAAGAATCATTATCGCCAAAATGCTGGTATCACTTTGACTGATGAAGAAGCGTATACAAAATTAGGTACAACTCTTTCGATTGGTTTTGAGAATGAAAAACATCATACTTCACGACAGAAATGTTCAATCAAGTTGTCGAACATGCAAGAGAACGTAAAATTGGAATGGTTTCTTATTGGTCGATGAACCGCGATGCAAAAACAGATGGTGGACAAGGGCAAGTAAAGAACCAATTTGAATTCTTAAAAGTGAGTGAAACAGTTGCTGAAGGTAATGAGGGCGGTGGAAGTGAAACTCCGGAAGATAAAGAAAAACCATCTGTTCCGACAAATCTTTCTGTTTGGAACATTAAAAAATAGCGCGCATGTCAACTGGATGGCGACGACTGACAATGAAGGTGTGGCAAAATATAACTTGAGATTAGTAGGGAATGGACAAACGATCAATGTTACGACTACTTCTCTTTCATACGCGTACACAAACTTAAAAGATGATATAAAATATACGGTAGAAATCAATGCTGAAGATCGTTCTGGAAATATTTCGGATACGGCAAAAGTTGCATTCACAATTTTAGCGAATGTAGTAGATCCAGGGGAGCCGGGAGAACCAGGCGAACCAGGAGAGATTCCTGCATAGGAAGCGACAAAAGTTTACGTAAGTGTTGATGTTGTTTCTTACAAAGGAGCATTATACCGTGCCAAATATTGGGCACAAAACAGTATTCCAAGTGAGTTAGGTTTGTATGGTCCTTGGGAATTGATTTCAGGAATGCCAGAAGGTGACCATGAGATCGCCGCGTGGGAAGCGAATAAAGTTTATGTACAAGGAAATCGAGTGACGTATAATGGGATCGTTTATGAAGCGTAAGATTGGACACATAACAACGAGCCAAGCGAATCTAGTTTGTACGGTCCTTGGAAACAGATTGGATAAAACATTCGAATAATAGGATCGTATAAAAAAGCTACGTGGGCATTCACGTAGCTTTTTTTCATTGTTGTGTGATTCATTCTAGTAAGTTGTTATTAGTTAAAACCTATCGATTAATTCAAAATAAAAATCGCGTAATTCAAGATAGATGCAAAAAATACCCATAAATAGTAAGGAATCGTCAACCACATGGCTGTACGATTGTGCAGCCATAAATGATAGACCAAAGCTGTTAAGAAAATCATTAATAAAGTGATATCGATTGCTGAAATCAACGTATTTCCAAGGTTGAAGAATAAAGCTGACCATAAAAGGTTGAAGATAAATTGAATAGTAAAGAGCCATAGTAGTTTAGAGCGGTGTTTTTGATTTTGTGTATTTAGAATAAAGTACAAAGAAATACCTATTAAAATATAGAGGACCGTCCACATAGGGCCAAAAATCCAACTAGGTGGTGCAAAAGCTGGGAGTTGTAACGAGTAATAATATTTTCCTGGATTGCCGCTAAGAATGCCAGATAAAAATCCCAAAGCAACGATTCCGATCATGCAAACCCACAAACGATAATCTTTTAATCGATTGATAGTGTATACCATAAAAAAACTCCTTTCTTTAGACAGTTTAACATAATTATTTATAACAGCATCTATTTATGGCTTGTGATTCATTAAGTTATTTTAAAAAATGTTAATATAGCGTACATATTGACCAAAATAAATTAGTAACGAGGTGATTAAATCATTGTTAAAAGCATTTTTGTGTTGATTTTCAAACATTGTTGCAATGCCGGACATTTTATTTTTTACTTTTTTATTTAACTATAAAATGGAGATAGAACGATTAAATAACCTTAATTTCTTTTTTTATTTTGTTATATTATTTTGAGTTATCTGATATTATAAAATTTGTAATCGATTACGAACAAGGGAAATAAATTAGTTGAATGGGGAGAGTTTGAAAAAATGAAGAAAAAAAGTTTAAAAAAATTATTAGCTGGAGCAGCTTTGTGTAGCTTGTTAGTAGCACCATTGTTTTTAAATGAAGAGCAAGGAGCGGCAACAGAGCAAACAGTTCGCGCAACACCTGATTTTGGTGTTGGTCAAGGAATCGAGTGGCCAGAACAAGTCGTAGCACCATTTGTAGATATCACAGCGTATACTTCAGATGAAGTACTGTCGAATAAAGGTGCTTTGAATATGGCAGAAATTGCTAGAGAAACAGGGCAACGTTTCTTTAATTTAGGATTTATGCAAGCTAGAGGAATCAAAAATGGTAAACTTGATTGGGCTTGGGGAAGCTTCAATGGTTTGAGTGAAAGTGATAATGACAAATGGCAATATGAAGGAATCAAGCAATCGATCCGTGAGTTAAGAGAAGTAGGCGGAGATGCAGCTGTGTCATTTGGTGGATTAAATTCTGGAGCCTTTTGGGAAGTGGCACAAGATGAAGACATGCTTTATGATGCTTATATGGAAGTGATCCAAGGTTATGGTTTTACACGTATTGACTTTGATGTAGAAGCAGGTGCTATGGGATACCACGAAAATTTAACAAATGCTAAAGCGGTAAAACGATTACAAGATGCAACTGGTGTTGATGTAACGTTGACATTACCAGTTATGCCTACAGGATTGATTTCCACAGGATTATCTGTCTTGCAAGCTTATTTGGAAGCGGGTGTTGACTTAACTAACGTGAATATCATGACGATGTGTTATGGATCAAGTGTTACAGACTATGCGCAAGGTTCATTAGATGCGGTAGACAATACAATGATCCAATTAAAAAATCATTACAAACAATACGCTGGTAAAACATTAACGGATGAACAAGCTTATGCAAAATTAGGTACGACTCCTTCTGTAGGATTTGAAAATGAACAACATCCTTACTTTACAACAGACATGTTCAACTTAGTTGTACAACATGCCAAAGAACGAAAAATCGGTATGGTCTCATACTGGTCAATGAATCGTGATGCCAAAGTAGACGGTGGTCAAGGGCAAGTGAAAAACCAATATGAATTCTTAACTGTCGGTCAAAGATTTACAGATGGTTCCGAAATGCCTGAAGATACACAAAATCCATCAACACCGACAAATGTAGGCTCAGATTTCATTACGACACAGCGTGCGCGTATCAATTGGACAGCATCAACGGATAATGATCGCATTGCTCGTTATAATCTTAAATTAACAGGTGCGGGGGAAACAGTATCAGCGACAACAATGGCTGTATCTCATACCTTTGAAAACTTGAAGAGCAATACGACTTACACCGTTGAAGTGATTGCGGAAGACCGTTCTGGAAATATTTCGGATGCAGCAACTTATACTTTTACTACACTTGAAGAATCAGAATCTACTCTACCAACTTGGGATCCTGAAACTGTTTATTTTGAAGGGGATCGTGTTACATATGAAGGGCTGATCTATGAAGCAAAATATTGGACACAAAATGATATTCCGAGTGAATCTGGCCCGTATGGTCCATGGAGCCTTGTGACTGAATAATCGCTCCCTACTTATTACTTCATAGAAAAATGATATATCGTAAAAATTATTAATAACTTATATGAAAAAATGATATTTAAGTTATTATTTATATAAATCTTAAAAAGAAGAGAGCCTGAAATAAGCTCTCTTCTTTTTGTTGAAATGTTAAGAAAACATTAATTATATCATAAAAATATTTAGGTGATCAACTATCTTTACCGCTAGTTAATCCTTGTTAAATTAATGTTTTATTCTTTTTTTAAAATTAGTTTATCCGAGATAAAGTTATAAAAGCATAATGTTTGTTTTTATTTTAGAAAACGTTTACAATGAATCTATCAAATATAGGAGGTTCAGTTATGAAAAAGTTTAGTGTTATGATGTTCGTAGGAATTGTTATGTTAGGTTTGTTTGGTTTTGGTACATCTGGTTATGCACATGGTTATGTAACATCTCCAGGGAGTCGTGCTTATTTTGGCACAGCAGCCGCAGGTAATTTGAATCAAAACGTTGGACGCGCACAATGGGAACCACAAAGTATTGAAGCGCCTAAAAATACATTTATCGATGGAAAAATCGCGAGTGCAGGTGTTAGTGGATTTGAACCATTAGATGAACAGACAGCAAGTCGTTGGCATAAAAGTGTAATTAATTCTGGTGCTTTGAATATCACTTGGAACTTAACTGCACAACATCGTACAAGCACTTGGGATTACTATATTACAAAACCAGGTTGGAACCAAAATCAACCTTTGAAATTCAGCGATTTTGAATTGATCACAAAAATCGATGATAAAGCAACAATTCCACCAAAAACAGTAAATCAAACAATTACTGTTCCTCAAGATAGAAAAGGCTACAACGTGATTTTGGCTGTTTGGAATATTTCAGATACAACAAATGCGTTCTATCAAGTAATTGATGTCAATGTTCAATAGAGAACCCTTGAAGAGAACTCTTTTTAACTGATCATATAAAAGAACACCCATGAAGTGACTCTCGTTTTCATTTCATGGGTGTTTATTTGTATGCTCGAACCAGCCCAAATCAAACGGTGTGGCGTTAGATGAGGAGCCCATTTTTTGGCGAACTTCAGGTTGTATTGTATGATAGAAATAAGGATATAAAAAGGGAAGGGTTACGGAGGAAATCAAATGAAAAAAATTTTACGAAAAAAAAAGAAAAATAAAGAATCGATTGAAGATACTGTAATCGAAAATGAAGAAACAAAAATAGAAGAAATATTGGAACAAACACCTGAAGAACAAAAAGAATTTGCTTCCTTTTTCGCTGAAACAATGAAAAGACTTCCTCAAAAAACATCCTCAGCTATTTTACGAAATTTTGATTCGTCAAAAAGCAAAGCGGAACAAACATTAGCAAAGAGTAAAACACAATTCGATCGTTTATTTGAAGAATTCTTAAAAGGGGTAGATGAACCCTTACGTAGAAAATGCCATGCAACGATTCATGCGGCCTCTTTGACAGCGGCGATCATCGGTTGTTCACCGATCCCATTTTCAGATGCTTTTTTACTTGTACCTGTTCAGCTAACGATGATGGGACGTCTCCACAAGTTATTTGGACAATCATGGTCTGAATCATTAGGTAAAAGTGTCTCAAAAGAGTTGATCGTTGTCAGTTTAGGTAGAAGTGCAGTAGGGAATATCATTAAAATCATTCCGGCAGTAGGTACAGTGGCTGGTGCAGCGATCAATGCAACAGTCGCTAGTACGATCACCGAATCATTAGGATGGATCACAGTAAAAATGTTGAATGATGGCGAAGATATTTTTGATGATGTCATGTCTTTCAAGGGGCAAGTTCAAACACTTTTTACTTTATTGAAACGAAAAAAACAAATGAAATAAGGTTTGATCAGAAATAATCGAATAAAAAATAAGCATTGACCTCGGAAATAGTTTTGACTATTAAGTAGAGGAAAGTGCTTATTTTTTATAAGGATTCCGGCTGGCGTAACTGAATTATTTTTTTGTTAATTTCACGACGACTTCACAACGTGCTGTTTGAGGGAACATGTCGACAGACTGCAGATACTCGACGTGAAATACTTTCGCTAATTGGACGAGGTCTCTTGCTAAAGTCGAAACATTGCAAGAAATATAAACGAATTTTTGTGGTGGATTTTTTAAAATTGCTTGGATCAACTGCTCATCCAAACCAGTACGTGGCGGATCAACGATGATCCCATCCGGACGAAAGCCTTCATTCAACCACTTTGGTAAGAGCTCTTCTGCCGTCCCCACTTCATAACGAGTATTCTCATATCCTAATCGTTGTGCGTTTTTCTGTGCATCTGCGATGGCTTGAGGGATAGTATCCATTCCACGCACTTCTTTTGCTTTGTTTGCCACACTCAAACCAATTGTCCCAACACCACAATAAGCATCTACGATTGTTTCTTCTGGTTGGATGGCCAAAGCTTTGATTCCCTCACCGTATAAGACTTCTGTTTGTTGAGGATTCAACTGGAAAAAGGCACGAGGCGAAAGATCAAAAGTTACTTCATTGATCCGTTCCTCAATAGCTTCTTTTCCCCAAAGGTGTTTTGTTTCGTCACCCATCACGAGGGAGGTTTTTAAAGGTTGCACGTTTTGCATGATCGAAACGACTTCAGGGAGTTGTTGATTGATCTCACGAATCAGAGTATTTTTTTGTGGGAATTTTTGGCTCCGGGTGATAAAGACAACTTGTAGCTCACCTGTCTGTATACCCACTCGAACCATGATTGTGCGGAAAATTCCGCTATCCGCACGTTCATCATAAATCGGTAAATCATATTTATTCAATAAATCGACGATTGTATTCATCACTTTTTGTGTTGCAGGCTCTTGCACTAAACAATCAGTAATCGCCACTAAGTCATGAGAATTGGCTTGATAGAGTCCAGCTTCAATTTTATCTGTCTGTTTATTTTTTCTCAATTGAAATTGCGCTTTGTTCCGGTAACGCCATGGATCCTCCATTCCAATCGTAGGTAAAAGTGGATACTTATGATAACCGGCGGGTTTGAATTTTTCTAAGGCTTGCAAAAGCAAATCTTTTTTGAAATCGAGTTGTGCATGGTACGCTAAATGTTGCAATTGGCAACCACCACATTCATAGTAGACTGGACATGGAGCAGTCACACGGTCACTACTTGTTTTTTTGACTTTGACGAGTTGGCCTTCGGCATAGCGAGGGGTCGCTTTGGTGATCTTCACTAGAACTTCTTCTTTAGGAAGAGCATACGGAACAAAGACGATCATGCGTTTAAAGTAGCCGATTCCTTCTCCGTTGATCCCTAAACGTTTAATTTTTAATGTGATCGTTTGGCCGTTTTTAACAATTGCTTCTGGCATAGGTATCTCCCTTTTTATCATTATGTGGCTATATTCTAACATATTATAGCGAAAGTTGGGGATTTTCTATGTTATGATAGGAATATATGTTCGAGGAGGGATAGTTTGCTTTCTATTGCAAGAATCAGTAAAGGCAAGGGGCCTTTTTATCAGATCGATCTATCAGATGGCGAAACACTACAAGTATCAGAAGATATTTTAGTACGCTATCGTTTATTAAAAGGACAAGAATTGACAGAAGATAAATTAGCTGAAATCAAAAAAAGTACAGGTTATGATTTTGGTTTACAACAAGCATTAAATTATTTGAGTTACCAATTACGAACGGAAAAAGAAATTCGGATCTATTTAAAAGATAAAGAGATCGGACAAGAAGACCGTCATAAAATCATTGAAAAATTAAAAGGATTAGGTCTTGTTGACGATTTGACGTTTGGTGAAAGTTACGTCCGAACGAATATGCGTTTGAGTGATAAAGGACCAAAAAAATTAGCTCAACAAATGCAACAAAAAGGGCTCTCACCAGAAGTGATCGAGCAGTCTTTAAGCCAGTACCCATTTGAAGAGCAAGTAGAAAATGCACGGCAAACAGCGGAAAAGACTTACGAAAAAAATCGAGCCAAAAGCCAAAAGGATCTATTACGGAATATCCAACAGAAATTGATGACAAAAGGATTTACCAATGATGTGATCCAAGAAGCGATGCAAACCTTACCTCAAGAAACCGATCCAGAAGCTGAATATGAGCTTTTAGTACAACAAGGAGAGAAGATCTGGCGTAAGAATAGTCGCTTTGAACCTCAAAAGAGAAAGATGAAAGTAAAGCAGGGTCTCTATCAAAAAGGCTTTGATTTTGAGATGATCCAGCGCTTTATTTTAGAAAAGGAAGAAGAAGCAAGTGAGTAGAGAATGGGAAAAGTGGTCCTTAGAAAAAACAACAGAATTTCAAGAACGTTTTATTGAATGGTATGAACTTGAAAAGAGAAATCTTCCTTGGCGTTACAATCAAGACCCTTATCGTATTTGGATATCAGAAATCATGTTGCAACAAACCAGAGTCGATACAGTCATTGATTATTTTTATCGCTTTATGGAGTGGTTCCCAACCATCGAAGCGTTGGCGCAAGCACCCGAAGAAAAACTTCTGAAAGCTTGGGAAGGCTTAGGTTACTACTCGCGGGCCAGAAATATTCAAGCTGCTGCAAAACAAATTATGGAAGATTTTGACGGAAAGATGCCACAAACGCCGGAAGAAATCAGTACATTAAAAGGGATTGGACCTTATACAACAGGGGCAATCGCAAGTATTGCTTTTGGGCTACCTGAACCAGCGATTGATGGAAATGTCATGCGTGTAGTTAGTCGGCTGTTCTGTATTGAAGAAGATATTGCGAAAGCATCGAGTCGCAAAGTATTTGATCAAGCCATGCGAAAAATCATTGACGAAGAGCATCCGGGTGAGTTCAATCAAGCATTGATGGATCTTGGCTCAGCAATCTGCACGCCGACCTCGCCTAAATGTGAGGAATGCCCGATCCAAGCTTTTTGTTTAGCAAAAGAAAAAGGGATCCAAACCGCCTATCCTGTCAAAACAAAAAAAGCAAAGCCGCGAAATGTTTATTATGTTTGTGCAGCGATTGAAAACGCAGAAGGTGCTTTTTATTTTGAACAACGAGATCACCAAAAATTACTGGCTGATATGTGGACATTTCCGATGGCAGAAGTAACGAAAGAGGTATACGAAAAACTAGAAGCAGACTGGCAACCTAAGAACGAAATCAGTTTGTTTGATGAGGTTTTAGTCGCCGAAGATGTTGCTTCAGTATTGCCTTTTGCTCATGCGGATAAAATCGTATGGCAAAAACGTCACTTAGGGGAAGTGACGCATATCTTCAGTCATCTGAAATGGCATGTTTTATTGTTTTATGGTCGGTTGCCTAAGACTGAAAAAGACCTATCTGAAACTGGCAAACAGACGCAGTGGCTGATACCAGAAGCATTTAAACAAGTGGTTTTCCCAAAAGTACAAATGAAGCTAGTCGAGCAGTTGAATAAAAATCGAAACAATAGTAATCCTTTCTAGGCAAAGATGATTTTTATTGCTATAATAATTACGATGTCGGTGTAATGAACACCCCAACACAAAGCACAAAATGTTGCTAAGGAAGGATTGCGATGGGAGTTCCAAAAGAAGGAGAGTTTGTAACGATCCAAAGTTATAAACACGACGGCAAATTGCATCGAACGTGGCGTGATACCATGGTATTGAAAACAAGCGAACATTCAATGATCGGTGTCAATGATCATACTCTTGTAACAGAGTCTGATGGACGCCGTTGGGTGACGCGAGAACCAGCGATTGTATACTTTCACAAAAAATACTGGTTCAATGTAATAGCAATGATCAGAGAAAAGGGGGTTTCCTATTATTGTAATCTGGCTTCACCTTTTTTATTAGATGATGAAGCATTAAAATATATTGATTATGACTTAGATATCAAGGTTTTTCCTGATGGCGAGAAGCGCTTGTTAGATGTCGATGAATATGAAATGCATAGTCAAATGATGAATTATCCAAGTGATATTGACTTCATTTTAAAAGAAAACGTGAAGATTTTGGTTGACTGGATCAATAATGGAGATGGCCCATTCTCAGAAGGCTATATTGATATTTGGTATGACCGTTACAAGCAATTGTCGCAAAAGTAAACGAAAACAGTAAGTAAGTGAAGGAATCTTCATCTTACTTACTGTTTTTACTTGGATGCTTCACAAGTTTTTTTCATGTTGAGATGTTGGATGCCCGCATCTTCGAAGACTTCACCGTAGGCTTGATAATCAAGCTTCTCGTAAAAAGGAATAGCGGTCAGTTGAGCGCCTAATTTTATCGTATCAAAGCCTTGGTTTTTAGCAAAAGCCTCTGCTTCTCTTAGCAAGACTTGCCCCAAACCTTGTTGACGATATTCAGCAAGGATTGCCATACGTTGGACTTTTATCTGGCCATTTTCGAGTGGTAGTAAACGAACAGTACCTTGCGCCTCCTGTGCATCTGTATAAAGGACGAAATGGATACAATGTGCCTCATCCTGATCGATTTCTCTCTCAATGGGAACACCTTGCTCGACAACGAAGACTTGGTTTCTGATACGTACAGCATCGAGATAGATCGGACTCATCGTATCTTTTGTATGAACTACTTTCATTAAACAGCCACCTTTCTTTTCAGTAGTATACTGTAAAGTGATCGGAATGGAAAGTGCATAAAATAAAATCAAAAATAACAGATTTTTTCAAAAGAATGTTATATACTATCTTAAAAAAGGAAAGAAGTGAATTATTTGTTCGATAAGTTAAAACAATCAAAGTTGATGTTCTGGTCATTTGAATTGCTGATTTTAGCAACATTGATCTTAGTCTCCTCGAAAATCAGCTTTGTCTTCCAACCAATCGGGACATTCTTCTCCACATTATTTGCACCAGTTTTGATTGCTGGTTTTTTGTATTATATTTTGAATCCAATCGTTGGATTATTGATGAAAACAAAAATGAAACGGATCTGGGCAGTAGCAATTGTACTGTTATTGTTAGTTGCCGCTCTGATCTGGATCTTGTTAAGCGTCATCCCAAGTTTAGTCCAACAAATATCTTCCTTGGCCTCTAACACGCCGAACTTTATCCGCCAAGTAGAGACTTGGTTAGGAGAAGTTGCACAATGGTCCGTATTCAAAGATGTCGATATCAATAAATATTTTGAACAACTAGATATTTCATATGGCACGATCATCCAACAATTTCTGAGTGGCTTGTCTAATAGCTTAGGTTCGATCGTTGGAACGATTGCTTCAGCGACCATCGTTATTATTACCGCGCCGTTCATCTTGTTTTACATGCTGAAAGATGGTGAAAAACTTGTACCGAACATCAAACGTTTCTTTCCAGAAAAACGAAGAGAGCAAATCGTTGAGTTGTTAGGGCAGTTGAATAAAACGTTAGCTAATTATATTAGTGGCCAAGCAATCGAATGCTTATTCGTTGGTACATTCACCTTTCTAGGTTATTTTGCACTAGGCGTAGATTATGCTTTCCTTTTCGGAGTAATTGCTGGATTGACTAACCTCATTCCTTATTTAGGGCCATATTTAGGTTTAGCTCCTGCCTTTTTAGTGACAGTATTTAATGATCCATTCAAAGCATTGCTATGTTGTGTGGTCGTTTTGATCGTTCAGCAACTAGACGGAAATATCATTTATCCGAATGTCATTGGTAAATCATTGAAGATCCATCCACTAACGATCATTATTGTTTTACTTGTTGCGGGAAACATTGCCGGTTTACTAGGGATTTTTCTAGGTGTACCTTTTTATGCGATCTGTAAAACAATCATTTCTTATGTCGTCAAGATCGTAAAAGAAGATAAACAAAACGAGAACAAGAAAAAAATTGCGACGACTCTTGAATCTTAATGATCTTCTTAATGATCTAATGGGTATTTTTATTGCAAAGAAAATCGCTTTATGATACCATTTTAACGTGGCTAACTTTAGCCACGTTTTTTTCTTTAAAAAAATAAAAATTTAAATGAATAAGGAGAGAATGCGATTATGAATGCTGACCCTGAGAGTCAGTCGCTGTTAGCGCAAATTTTATTATTGATCATTTTGACATTGATCAATGCTTTTTTAGCAGCTTCCGAAATTGCAGTTGTATCGATCAATAAAAATCGGATCGAACAAAAAGCGGAAGAAGGAGATGTTAAATCTAAAAAGCTTTTAAAAATATTGCAGAACCCAAATAACTTCCTATCAACTATCCAAGTAGGAATCACTTTGGTCAATATTTTATCTGGTGCATCTTTAGCTAATACTTTATCCGTAAGATTAGCCCCACTATTAGGTGGCGGTGCCGCAGCAAGAAGTATTGCAAATATTATCGTACTGGCTATTTTGACCTATGTTTCGATTGTTTTTGGAGAATTATACCCGAAAAGGATCGCTTTGAATAAATCAGAAGAGGTAGCGAATTTTACCTCAGGTATGATCCGAATGATCGGTGTCGTAGCGAAACCTTTCGTGTGGCTGTTATCTGCATCTACCAGCTTGCTGGCACGGATAACACCAATGACTTTTGACGATGAAGATTCAAAGATGACCCGCGACGAAATGCGGTATATGCTTGAAAACGAAGGGGTATTGAACAACGAAGAGTTGGAAATGCTTCAAGGTGTCTTTTCTTTAGACACAAAAGTTGCAAGGGAAGTAATGGTTCCTCGAACAGATGCTTTTATGATCGACATTAATGACTCCATTGAAGAAAATGTCAACGAAGTACTATCGGAGAATTACTCAAGGATTCCTGTTTATAATGAAGACAAAGATAAAGTTGTTGGAATCCTTCATACGAAAAATTTATTAAAAGCTGCCCATAAATTTGGGTTCGAAAATTTAGAGATCAAAAAAATCATGCAAGAACCACTTTTTGTTCCAGAAACGATTTTTATTGATGATCTATTATATGAAATGAAAAAAACACAAAACCAAATGGCGATTCTATTAGATGAATATGGCGGAGTCGTAGGTTTAGTGACACTGGAAGATCTACTTGAAGAAATCGTTGGAGAAATCGATGACGAATCAGATGAAGTAGAAAATCTCTACGAACAAGTCGGTGACTATGAATATATCATTCAAGGTCGAATGCTGATCGATGAATTTAATGAGGCGTTTGAAAGCAATCTCCATATGAGTGATGTGGATACGATGGCTGGCTACTTGATCACAGCTTTGGGCATGATTCCCGATGAAGGAGAAAAACTTTCATTCGATGTTGAAAACATTACCTTGATTTCTGAAGAAATGGAAGGTTCTAGAATACTTAAAATTCGTGTGATCTTCCATGATCCAGAAGAGATAGAAGCTGAGCCTGAAGAAGAACGTCGCTATTTCAAAAAAGATTTTGAAGACGACGAACCACGAAGATAAGACACCTTCGATGATCTTTTAACGAAATGAAGAGCGGATATATTACTTGCTTTCTGAAGTGATGTATCTGTTCTTTTTTTGGAGATATCAAATGAAAAGAAAAAGTAAAACTGTTTCGCTTACTTTTTCAATCAGAAGATCCATGCTATACTATTTGAGTTGAAGAAAAGGATAGAGGATCTATCGAATAGTTGAAGGGTTTCTTTTTATTGAAGCAATAGACAAATGAAGAATGGAGTAAATATATGAACAATCCAGAATTAAAACAGCAAGTGGACAATCGACGCACATTTGCGATCATTTCCCATCCGGATGCGGGGAAAACAACGATCACCGAACAACTGCTTTTATTTGGTGGTGCGATTCGCCAAGCAGGAACGGTCAAAGGAAAGAAAACAGGTAATTTTGCAAAATCCGACTGGATGGAAATCGAAAAACAACGTGGAATTTCTGTTACCAGTTCAGTGATGCAATTTGATTATCATGGTAAAAGAGTCAATATTCTAGACACACCTGGGCATGAAGATTTCTCAGAAGATACGTATCGTACCTTGATGGCGGTAGATAGTGCGGTCATGGTCATCGATAGCGCAAAAGGGATTGAAGCACAAACGAAAAAACTTTTCCAAGTAGTCAAAAGAAGAGGAATTCCTATCTTCACCTTCATCAATAAATTGGATCGAGATGGTCGAGAACCGCTTGATTTATTAGAAGAATTAGAAGAGTTATTAGATATCGAATCTTGTCCAATGAATTGGCCAATCGGTATGGGGAAAGGACTGGAAGGATTATACGATATCCATCATAATCGAGTAGAATTTTATCGTCCTGAGAATTATCAAGATGAACGCTTAGCTCAATTAGATGAAGAAGGCCACTTGCCAGAGAATCATCCGCTCAGAAATAATTCATTGTACGAGCAAGTATTAGAAGAAGTAGAGCTGTTAAAAGAAGCCGGGGATTCCTTTAATGAAGAAAAAATCGCACGTGGGGAGCAGACGCCAGTATTTTTCGGTTCAGCTCTAACTAATTTTGGTGTTCAGACATTTTTAGAAACATTCGTTGATTTGGCGCCATCTCCTTATGGACATAAAACACGTGAAGAGCAAGTAGTCAGCCCGTATGAACAAGAGTTTTCTGGGTTTGTCTTTAAGATCCAAGCCAATATGAATCCAGCTCACCGAGATCGTATTGCATTTGTACGAATCTGTTCAGGTACATTTGAACGTGGAATAGACGTTTCATTACAGCGGACGAACAAAAAATTGAAATTGAGTAATGTCACGCAGTTTATGGCAGATGCCAGAGAAAACGTTGAAAATGCTGTGGCAGGAGATATCATTGGTGTGTATGACACTGGAAACTATCAAATCGGTGACACATTATATGAAGGAAAACTAAAAGTAGCTTATGAAGAATTACCTTCATTTACCCCTGAGCTTTTCATGAAAGTAACGGCTAAAAATGTGATGAAACAAAAATCATTCCACAAGGGAATCAATCAATTGGTACAAGAAGGTGCCATTCAATTATATAAAACCTATGTGACCGAAGAATACATCATCGGAGCAGTTGGACAATTGCAATTTGAAGTTTTCCAATATCGGATGTTGAATGAATACAATGCAGAAGTGATCATGTCGCCAATGGGTAACAAGATTGCCCGTTGGATCGAGCCGGAAGATCTGGATGAAAAAATGAGTTCTAGTCGTAACATCTTAGCGAGAGATCGCTTCGATCAACCGCTATTCTTATTTGAGAATCAGTTTGCAGAGCGTTGGTTTGCGGACAAATATCCAAACGTAAAATTAAAAAGTTTGATGTAATCAGTGATTCCTATTGCCTGTACAGTGGTTCCCTTTTAAAATAAAAACTTAAAAATATTCATTTAGCATATAAATTAAAACGAACACACGACGATTCCTGTTTTCAGTGAATTGTCGTGTGTTTTTGTTGGATCTTAACGTTTTTTTGTTTATTTTGAAAAAATCAATTAAAATCAAATAAAAAAACAGATTAGAATATTTTTGCGTACATATATATAAAATAAGCAAAGAAAGTAGGGATCAAATGGAAACAGAAATCGAAAAAAAACAGCGTATTGAAAGAAAAAGAGCAAAAATGCGTCGAGTATGTCAAATGTTGGATATTGAGAATTGGGAAAAAAATGAACGAATCGTCACAGAAATACGCTCGATCATCCAAACGGATCGACCTGTAAAGGGGAGGGAAGTTGGAAATAGGAAAAAGAAAAAAGGGAATGCCAAGTACCTTCGACAAAACCCTTTTGATTCATGATTTATTTTTTTACCTACATAGCAATTGGTGCATTTAAATTTTTTTTTGGAATAGAGATTTCTACTAAGCCCGGTAACTCGATCACTTGGATGTCTTCAGGATGGTACTCAGCGTCATGGATTTTTTTTAAGAAGTAATGTTGGATTTCTTCAATTTCCTTTGGTTGGATATTGCGATTTTCATTCATCAGGACGATTTCATTGTGCTCGGGAGCTTCTGTATAAATAACGGTTGTGTTTCCTGCGGTATACACCTTCACCATATGTGCATCTGTATTTTCTAATTGATTTAAAACTAATCGTGAATGACTGTTTGTTACATTAACTAGTTTCATGGCGCTCACCTCTCTTATGTATTTAAGAAATAACTTACATTAATTATAATTTTTTTTTAGTAAAATGAACAGCATTTTGTCTTCTTAAAAATGAACGGATGAGAAAAAATCGTTACTTCTTTTCCAAAAATAAAAACAAAAGCGGAGAGTGACAAACTCTCCGCTCGATTTTTACTACCATACTAACAAGGAATTATTCTGTCGGTTCGTTGTTTGCTTCTTTGACCAAACGTTCAGGTTTAGACGTAATGACGATTTTGCCGTCTTTATCTAATTTTGCTTTAAGATCTGAGATCGTTGGATGATCAAGATAGAATTCGGCAATGCCGTCTTCGATTTGTTCTTGAATCGTCCGACGTAATGGTCGGGCACCCATTGATGGATCGTAACCAAGATCAACCAGCTTTTCTTTGACATTCGTAGGAACGTCCACATGTAATTGTTGAGCCGCCAACAATTGATTGACATCATCAAGCATGAGAGTAACGATCGTCATCAAGTTTTCTTTTGATAAAGCACTGAACTCGATGATTCCATCAAAACGATTCAAGAATTCTGGTGTGAAGTAGTTGTTCAATTGATTCAAGACAGAACGAGTCACACCTTCGCGAGCAGCACCAAAGCCAACATTGGCTTCTACTTTTCCAGTTCCTGCATTACTTGTCATAATGATGATTGTATCTTTGAAGCTGACCGTACGACCTTGCGCATCGGTTAAACGTCCATCATCTAAGATCTGTAGGAACATGTGTAAGACATCTGGATGTGCTTTTTCTACTTCATCAAGCAGAACCAGACTATACGGGTTTCTACGTACTTTTTCAGTCAATTGACCAGCTTCTTCGTAACCGACATAGCCTGGAGGGGAACCAATCAATTTTGCGACACTGTGTTTTTCCATGTATTCTGACATATCAAAACGGATCATCGATTCTTCAGATCCAAACAATTCATAAGCTAGTTGCTTCGCTAATTCTGTTTTACCAACACCAGTAGGACCAACAAATAAGAAAGAACCAATCGGACGGTTTTTCTTGCTTAGACCAACTCGATTACGACGAATGGCTTTGGCTACCCGGTCAACCGCATCGTCTTGCCCGATTACATGTTTTTTCAAGTCGTCCGCTAAGTTTTTCAATTGAGTTTGTTCTTTTTCTTTCAGTTCACCAACTGGGATGCCTGTACGTTGTTCAACGATTTTTTCCATATCCTTTTCAGAGATTACTGGGATTTCTTCTTCTGAGAGTTGCCGTTCTTGCATTTTTTTTAATTTATTGATTTGATCGCGATAATAAGCTGCTTTTTCGAAATCTTCTTCTTTAGAAGCCAACAACTTTTGTTCTTCCGCTTCTTCCAATTTCTTTTCGATCATTTTTGGATCAACGATTTGGATCGTTAAGTTTTTCTTAGATCCTGTTTCATCCAGTAAATCGATGGCTTTATCCGGTAAAAAACGATCTTGGATATAGCGATTGGACAATCTAGCCGCAGCTTCGACTGCAGCATCTGTGTATTTGACATGATGATAGTCTTCATAGCGCTTTTGTAATCCTTTTAAAATACTGATCGTTTCATCTACAGAAGGTTCATCAACACGAACAGGTTGCATGCGGCGTTCTAACGCAGCATCTTTTTCAATGATCCGGTATTCATTCAATGTCGTTGCCCCAACCATTTGTAATTCGCCACGAGCTAACGCAGGTTTTAATATGTTTCCGGCATCCATGTTACCATCGCCAGCTGAACCAGCCCCAACGATTTCATGAACTTCATCTATAAATAAAATGACATTTTCGGCTTGTCTGATTTCTTCGATCAGTTTTTGCATCCGTTCTTCAAATTGGCCTCTGATTCCTGTGCCTTGGACAAGTGAAACAACATCTAAGCGAATCACTTCTTTATCTAGTAATTTTTGTGGAACATCGCCATCAACGATTTTTTGAGCGAGTCCTTCAACCACAGCCGTTTTACCGACACCTGGTTCTCCAATCAATACAGGGTTGTTCTTTGTGCGACGATTCAAGATTTCGATTACGCGCTTGATTTCATCATCTCGGCCGATGACTGGATCGATTTCACCTTGGCGTGCTTCTTCTGTAATATTGATACCGTATTCGCCTAAAAGACCATCTGAAGCGGGTCCTTGTGGTGGTTGTCCACCATTGAAGTTGTTGTTCCCACCAAACTGAGTAGGGGGTGTTTGTTCATAATTTCCTTGTTGTTGCATTTGACGAGACATCGAACGAAACAGATCGTCCAGACTCCCAAAGCCAAATGGATCATTTTGGGCCATACTTGTTAGACCTCCATTTTGCTGATTTTTGATTTTTTGGTAACAGCTCTGACAATAGTCAAGTTGTGTACGTTGGCCATTGACAGTCGCATACAAGTGAATCGTTGCTTCATTTTTTCCACAGTTTTGACAAAGCATAAAACATTCACGTCCTTTCAAACATTAGTCATTAAGTCTATTTTACATCGCGCCTATCTTTGGGTAAAAGAATAACACTCGATCAACAAACCTTATAAAAGTCATACCTCGTTGACCATTACTGACCATTTAATTTTATTATACTAATTTTTTGAATTGACGCAAGCAATTGGTTCTTTTGTTCATACAATGTGACAAACCATTTGGGTAAGAACCTTAAGTTGTCGACGAATTTGTAGGGGATCTAGCTGAAATTTCAAGAATCGTTCAATTACTCGACAAACAATGATTGGTCAAACGATTCATGAGATATAAAAAAACATGCAATTTATTAAAACAGGAATAATCGTCACTATGCATGAAACACTTCTACAGAATACTTTATTGGATTTTCTCTCAATTTAAATGAAAACTGTTGTATCTAAGGAAAAAAAATGGTAATCTTTACAGATGAAAGGGTTCATCTGATTAGTTCTATCATGGATTGCTAAAAAAGAAAACCCTCACATAAAAACAACACTCACTTAAAGGAGACCGATTAATATGGAAAAGAAAGAATTTCACGTAGTAGCAGAAACTGGGATCCACGCACGTCCAGCTACTCTATTAGTACAAACAGCAAGCAAATTTAACTCTGATGTAAACTTAGAGTATAAAGGTAAATCAGTAAACTTAAAATCTATCATGGGCGTTATGTCTTTAGGTGTAGGTCAAGGTTCTGACGTTACTATCACTGCTGAAGGTGCTGACGAAGCTGATGCTATGGCAGCTATCGTTGAAACAATGAAGAAAGAAGGCTTATCTGAATAATGGTTGAAATGCTAAAAGGGATCGCCGCTAGTGACGGAGTAGCCGTTGCAAAAGCTTACCTGCTAGTTCAACCGGATTTATCATTCAGTAAGACGACAGTTGAGGATACTTCAGCTGAAGAAGCTCGCTTAGATGATGCTTTAGCAAAATCAACTGAAGAATTACAACAAATTCGTGAAAAAGCAGCGCAAAGCTTAGGTGAAGCAGAAGCGCAAGTATTTGACGCACATTTAATGGTTCTTTCAGATCCTGAAATGATAGGTCAAATCAAACAAAACATCAAAGATAACAGTGTAAATGCTGAATCAGCTCTTAAAGAAGTAACGGATATGTATATCGGGATGTTCGAAGCAATGGAAGATAATGCTTACATGCAAGAACGTGCAGCAGATATTCGTGACGTTGCAAAACGTATTTTAGCACATCTTCTAGGTGTGACTCTACCAAACCCTTCAATGATCAATGAAGAAGTTGTTGTCGTAGCGCATGATTTGACGCCAAGTGACACTGCTCAATTAGATCGTAACTTCGTAAAAGCTTTTGTAACAGATATCGGTGGACGTACATCGCATTCTGCAATCATGGCTCGTTCTCTTGAAATTCCAGCAATCGTTGGAACAAAAGAAATCACTGCGAAGGTCAAAGAAGGCGTAATGTTAGCTGTTAATGGGATCGAAGGCGATGTAGTCATTGAGCCAACAGCAGAACAAAAAGCCGAATTTGAAAAAATCGGCGCAGATTATGCTGCACAAAAAGCAGAATGGGAAAAACTGAAACATGCTGAGACAGTGACTGCCGATGGCAAACACTTTGAATTAGCAGCCAACATTGGTACACCTAAAGATTTAGTCGGTGTACACAACAATGGTGGTGAAGCAGTTGGACTTTATCGTACAGAATTCCTTTATATGGATTCACCAGATTTTCCTACTGAAGAAGATCAATATGTTGCTTATAAAGCAGTATTGGAAGGAATGGAAGGAAAACCTGTCGTTGTTCGTACAATGGATATCGGTGGAGATAAAGAATTACCATACTTGCAATTGCCGCATGAAATGAATCCTTTCTTAGGATACCGTGCATTACGTATCAGCTTATCAGAACAAGGTGACGATATGTTCCGTACGCAAATGCGTGCGTTATTACGTGCCTCTGTACATGGAAACTTGCGTATCATGTTCCCAATGGTTGCTACACTAAAAGAATTCCGTAGTGCAAAAGCAATCTTTGAAGAAGAAAAACAAAAATTAGTAAATGAAGGCATTGAAGTCTCTGATTCGATCCAAGTAGGGATTATGATCGAGATTCCAGCTGCAGCCGTTATTGCGGACAAATTTGCTAAAGAAGTAGACTTCTTCTCAGTAGGAACAAACGACTTGATCCAATACACAATGGCAGCTGACCGTATGAACGAACGTGTTTCTTACTTGTACCAACCATACAACCCATCAATTCTACGTTTGATCAAAAACGTCATTGATGCAGCACATGCTGAAGGTAAATGGGCTGGTATGTGTGGAGAAATGGCCGGCGATCAAATGGCTGTTCCTTTACTAGTAGGTATGGGATTAGATGAGTTCTCAATGAGTGCAACATCGATCTTAAAAACACGTAGCTTGATGAAACGTTTAGATACAAGCAAAATGGCTGAACTAGCGGATCGTGCCCTAAACGAGTGCGACACAATGGAAGAAGTCGTAGAACTTGTGAATGAATATCTAGCTTGATTTTTGGAACAGGCACAGTATTTTGCTGTGCCTGTTTTTTTGTCTTCTTGCAATAATAAATAAAATTCTGTCCAAACTTACAAGTTTGTTGGGAAAAAATCGGACTTAAGGTTGAGTGACAGCTTTCACGCTGTGTTATAATATAAGAGTGAGGGGAACGTAGATGAAGGTATTATTATATTTTGAAAGTGAGAAGATACTTTCTAAGTCCGGCATTGGTCGTGCACTTGATCATCAAAAGCGTGCGCTTAAAGATGTAGGGATCTCCTATACTTTAGATAGTAAGGAAGACTATGATATTTTGCACATCAATACATATGGTATCAATAGTCATAACATGGTCAACAAAGCGCGTAAAAACGGTAAAAAAATTATTTATCATGCGCATTCAACGGAGGAAGATTTTCGAAATTCCTTTATCGGTTCGAATCAATTAGCACCATTTGTAAAAAAATATTTAGTCGGATTGTATGAAAAGGCAGATTACTTGATTACACCAACCCCATATTCAAAAAAATTATTACAAAGTTATGGCATCGATTTACCAATTCAATCGATTTCCAATGGGATCGATTTGGAAAAGTACCAACCAGACCCTGTCAAAGAACAAAAATTCAGGGAGTATTTCAAACTTTCACCTGATCAAAAAGTGATTATTTGTGTAGGACTGTTTTTTGCAAGAAAAGGAATCATTGATTTTGTTGAAATAGCCAAACAATTACCGGAATATACATTCATCTGGTTTGGTCATGTGCCGATGTATTCGATCCCAAGTAATATCCGAAAAATCGTGAAAGAAGATCATCCCGATAATGTCATTTTTCCAGGTTATATTCGAGGAGAGATCATCGAAGGAGCATACTCAGGAGCGGATCTGTTCTTTTTCCCTTCTTATGAAGAAACGGAAGGTATTGTCGTACTGGAAGCTTTAGCAAGTAAACAAAATGTGTTAGTACGTGATATTCCAGTCTATGATGATTGGCTTGAAGATCAAAAAAATTGTTATATGGGGAGAAACAATGAAGAGTTTTCAAAACTCATTCAAAAAATCATTCAACATGAAGTACCTAGTTTAGTTGAATCTGGCTATCAAACGGCTGAAGAACGAAGTATCAAAAGAATTGGTGAACAACTTCAATCCGTTTATCAACAAGTGCTAAAGGCATCCGATTCTTCAGATGAACAAATGCAAGAATCAAAATAAAGGTTGTTTGGAGGCGAAAAAAGATGAAAATCGGCTTTTTTACCGATACCTATTTTCCACAGGTAAGTGGTGTAGCTACATCTATCAAGACATTAAAAGAAGAACTCGAAAAAATGGGACATGACGTTTATATATTTACGACAACAGATCCCAATGCAGACAAGTTAGAAAAAGATGTAATTCGTATGCCCAGTGTTCCTTTTGTATCATTCAAAGAACGTCGAGTAGTGGTACGAGGAATGTGGTACGCCTATTTAGTGGCAAAAGAATTAGAATTAGATCTTATCCATACTCACACTGAGTTTGGAGCGGGTGTTCTTGGCAAGATGGTCGCAAAAAAATTAAAGATCCCATCGATCCATACGTATCACACGATGTATGAAGATTACCTTCATTATATTGCAAAAGGGAAAGTGATTCGACAATCCCATGTCAAATACTTATCTCGTCTATTTGTGAACCATACGACAGGTGTGGTTTGCCCAAGTGAGCGTGTGATCGAAACACTGCGAAGCTATGGGGTGACAGCGCCATTACGAGTGATACCAACAGGGATCGATATCGAAAAATTCAAACGTCCAGAAATCACACAAGAACAAATCAACGAATTACGGACCTCATTAGGAGTAAAAGAAAACGGCTTGATGATTTTATCTTTAAGTCGGATCTCTTACGAAAAAAATATCCAAGCGTTGATCCAAGGGTTTCCGGAAGTCATCAAACACTATCCAGATGCACGACTAGTCATAGTCGGAAACGGACCTTATGTTGAGCAACTAAAAGAACTGATCACGTCACTGGATTTAGCTGATGCGGTTCAATTTACTGGGGAAGTCGATAACAATGACGTCGCGTTCTATTATCGTGCGGCTGATTATTTTGTGTGTGCTTCGACATCAGAAACACAAGGATTGACGTATACAGAAGCAATGGCGGCTGGTACACCATGTGTAGTTGAAGGAAATGATTATTTGAATCGTTTATTTGATCATGCTTCCCTTGGTCGAACATTTGAACGAGATGAAGACTTTGCATCTGCACTTATTGATTATATCGAAAGCAAAGTTGAAAAAAATCCAGAAGTGTTTGAAAAGAAACTTTACGAAATCTCTGCTACTCATTTTGGTCAATCAATGATCGAATTTTATGAAGATATGCTTGTGTATTACAAAGAAGAGATGCGTAAAAAAGAAGAAGAAGCATCCATCGAACGGATTAAAATTAAATTAAATTCTTTCAAAAGATAAAAAAACAGTGAATAATCCTAAAAAAATCCTTGTTTCTAGCGTATACTAGCATAGAAACAAGGATTTTATCGTTTAGGAGGGCAAAAGATGAAAATTGGTTTTATCGGTACAGGAGTTATGGGAAGCGCGATTGTTCGTCATTTACAAAAAGCTGGCCACGAACTGACTGTTTATAATCGTACGAAAGCAAAAGCTGCGCCACTTATGGAAGAAGGGGCAGTATGGGCAGATAGTCCACAAGAAGTAGCTGAGATGAGCCAAGTTATCTTTACAATGGTCGGCTATCCTCAAGATGTGGAAGAAATCTATTATGGTGAGAAAGGCATTTTCAAAGCAGGTATAATTGGAAAAACAGTCATAGATTTAACGACAAGTACGCCAACACTTGCTGAAAAAATTGCAGCAAGCGCACAAGAGCTTGGAGCGGATGCCTTAGATGCCCCTGTCTCAGGGGGCGATCTAGGAGCAAAAAATGGCACCTTAACGATCATGGTGGGTGGAAAAGAGAATGTCTACGAGCAAGTATTACCACTATTTCGCGAGTTTGGAACAACATTTACGTTACATGGTTCAGCTGGAAAAGGACAACATACAAAAATGGCAAACCAAATCATGATTGCCGGAACAATGACTGGCATGACAGAGATGCTTGTTTATGCACAGAAAGCTGACTTAGACTTAGAAAAAGTGATTGCCACGCTTTCAGGCGGCAGTGCGGCAAACTGGTCATTAAGTAATTATGCACCTCGTATATTACAAGAGAACTATACACCAGGTTTTTTTGTCAAACATTTTATCAAAGATTTGAAGATTGCTTTAGCCGAAGCAGAAAAAGTAGGGTTGGACTTACCAGCGACCAAAGAAGCCCGAAACCTGTATGAAAAGTTAGCAGAAAAG
The DNA here is from genome assembly GCF_003957375.1 of Enterococcus mundtii. Taxonomy (GTDB): domain Bacteria; phylum Bacillota; class Bacilli; order Lactobacillales; family Enterococcaceae; genus Enterococcus_B; species Enterococcus_B spodopteracolus. Next base: position 917,456 of record NZ_CP025473.1, read on the forward strand.
GGTTTTGAGAACGATGGAACACAAGCATTGATCAAGCTTTGGTGGGCAGATGGCAGACAGCCGAAAAAAAAATCCTAAAAAACTAGTTTTTTTGGAGAAAATCAATGCAAGTCGACGATGCTTTTGATACAATATAACAGAACTAAGAAAAGGAGGACCTCCGATGGCACATTCACAATTAGTCGCAATCATTAAACGACTGGAGGCTATGGTCGAATCAGCAGACAATGAGCTGCAAGTTCGTCGCTTTGAAAAAGAGGGCGTAGAAAAATGCACCGTAACTTATGATAAAGCGACAGAAACATTTGAACTAACTGAAACAGACACACATCAACAATACGAATTCGACAATATCGATATCGTTGCGATGGAGATCTATGATTTGATTCAATAAGATTTCGAGCTAGCTAAAAGAGCCTGGGATTCAACCAATGCGTTGGATTCCAGACTCTTTTTTTGATTCCTGTTCGTCTTTTGCCAGTTTACGTTGGTAGCTGATCAAGATTTGAACAGGATCGATTTCTTCTTGAGACAGTTGTCGCTTGAGTGATAACCTATTGTCTTTCTCATAATAGAAATGAGGCGTTTTTCCAGGTTCTGTGATCGTTGTATCAGCCACTTGACCGTAGGAAATCAAGAAATGTTTGATCTTGGTCTCATCGCTAGCTAACGGCATGCTCAATGTGATTCTCGGTGTACGTAAAAATTTTTTTTGTTCTTGTATCCGTCCAGTAAAGTACGTGATCAATTCGATATCTCGCTGTAGAATAGCCGCCTTCTCAAAATTAAGCTGATTAATAAAATGTAATTGTCGTTTTTTTAAATAGCCTAACAATTTCTTGTTTCTTCCTTGCAATAGACCTTGGATCTCTTTCTTTTTTTGGTCAAAGCTCAATACCTTCATTTCAGGAAGTTGAACTTGTAACGCCAAATGACTGATTTCAGAAAGCCAAGGCATTTGATAGTTCTCTTCGATGATTCGAAGGATACTAGGCATTTTTTTATAAAGACGAAAAGGGCCATAAGTTCTTGCGGTAGGAATATTCGTGAGAAAAAGACCATCGGATTGAATATGTAAATAGTTATAGTTGTCAAAATAATTCATCCGACGATTGTAGATAGGGCGATAGTGTTGGATCAATTGACACTCTAATAATAAGGCATCTAGTTCAGTATCAACGACAATGATCTCAAAATCCGCAATCGAACGAACTAAGCGCAAGACTTTTTTCGAGTGTTGTTTATTTTGATGAAAATACGTACTTACGCGATTTTTTAAATTTTTAGCTTTACCCACATAAATAATTTTTCCATCGCTATTTTTCATCAAGTAAACACCAGGTAATAAAGGCAGGTTTTTTACTTTCTCTTTTAAGTGCATAAGCGCTCCCCTAATTGAATTTGAACTAAAAAAGATTATAACAGATTTAAAAAAATGAACAATAAAAGGGATTATATTTTATAAATAATTTATAGAGATACTTTGATAATCAAAATATTTTTTTATTCTTTTATTTTAATTTTTAGAGGTTAAAAGGTTGATATTAAAGCATTTTCCCATAAATTTAAAATTAAAAAAAATTAATAATGCAAAAAAATCTAGTTAAAAGGTTGCATTTTGAAAAAAGTTAAGATATAGTTTGAACATCAAAAGATTTGATAATCAAACTAATTTTAGTGGATGGTGGAACATGGAACCTGATTTTAATACAGTAAATGATTATCTCGTTAGTGTCTTCAATGATATTTTGACGATCGAAGAATCCGAATTAAAAAAGTCACAATTCAAAGATCTGTCGATTACAGAGATGCATACGATCGAGGCAATCGGTATGTACAAGAAAAAGACAACTTCAGAAGTAGCCAAAGAACTGTCGATTACTGTTGGGACCTTGACCACTGCTATCAACAAGTTAGTTAGGAAAGGCTATGTTGAGCGTATCCGTAGTGAAGACGACCGACGAGTGGTGAAGCTGGGGTTGACCAAAAAAGGTAAGTTACTTTACCGCGTGCATCAGCATTTCCATCGTGAAATGGTCAAAAACATTATGGATGGTATGGCTACCGACGAACAACAAGCTTTGCTGTCTGCATTGAAAAACTTGCATGATTTCTTGCGAGATTACAAGTGAGGAAGTTTAATGGAACAATTTGGAACGATCACAGCAACGGCAAGTGTCTTACCGGAAAAAATCATCACAAACGATGATCTCTCAAAAATGATGGATACTTCGGATGAATGGATTTCATCTCGTACAGGAATCAAAGAGAGACATTGTGTGACCGAGCAGGAGACTTCCGATTTGTGTTACCTCGTTGCCGAAAAATTACTAAAGAAAAAAACACTCGATCCAAAGGAACTCGATTTTATTATCGTTGCTACGATGTCGCCTGATTATACATCGCCTTCTGTAGCAACTTTAGTTCAAGGAAGGATCGGCGCAACCAAAGCAATCGCCTTTGATATCAGCGCTGCGTGTTCAGGATTTGTTTATGCTTTGAGTGTTGCAGAAAAACTGATTCGCTGTGGATCAATGAAAGGTTTAGTAATTGGTGGCGAAACATTATCTAAACTGATCGATTGGACGGATCGTTCAACCGCTGTCTTGTTTGGTGATGGTGCTGGTGGGATTTTGTTAGAAGCTGGCTCAGATCAAAAATTATTGAGAGAATCGCTAGCGGCAGATGGTTCGCGTGCGCAATCTCTTACTTCTGGCTATCAACCAAATCAATCGCCTTTATACACGAAAGATTCAGAAGGTTCTTACTATTTAAAAATGGTTGGACGGGATATTTTTGACTTTGCTGTAAGAGATGTCGCGCTGAACATCAAGGAACTCATTCAAGACACACCTGTTGATTATCTGCTTTTGCATCAAGCAAACTTACGAATCATTGAAAAGATTGCTCGCAAGGTAAAAATTCCCCAGGAGCAATTTCTAACGAACATGGATAAATATGGCAATACTTCCGCAGCAAGCATCCCGATTCTTTTAGATGAAGCGATAGAAAGCGGAAAAATCACCTTAGGTCAAAAACAAAAAGTGGTATTTACAGGTTATGGTGGAGGATTGACATGGGGAAGTATCCTCATGGAACTATAAACTGATAAAAATAAAAAATATAAAATAAAGAAACAATATCGGAGGAATTATCATATGGTATTCGAAAAAATTCAAGAAATCATTGCGGAAGAATTAGGGAAAGACGCAGAAGAAATCAAATTAACGACAAACATCCAAGAAGACCTTGAAGCTGATAGCTTGGATTTATTCCAAATCATCAACGAGATCGAAGATGAATTTGATGTAAAAATCGAAACAGAAGACGGCATCAAAACAGTTCAAGATTTAGTCACTTATGTTGAAAAACAAACTGCATAATCATCAAGATTAGGTTGGGGGCTGGGACATTTTCCGAAAAAAGGAATGTCTTAGCCTTTTTTTAAATGAAACAAAAAGCTATCTATCCTGAATATAAATTGGAGATTATGATGAAAACAGCATTTTTATTTAGCGGACAAGGTGCACAATATCAAGGAATGGGTCAAGACCTCTACCATGAACCCATCGTGAAACAGACTTTTGATGAAGCTAGTCAGATCTTGGGCTATGATATGGCGGAGCTTTGTTTTTCAACAAATGAACGTTTGGATCAAACGATCTATACGCAGCCAGCTATTTTAACTGTCAGCATTGCGTTCTATCGTTTGCTGAAAGAACATGGAATCACTCCTCAAGCCGTTTTAGGGCTTAGTTTAGGTGAGTATTCTGCTTTAGTGGCCAGTGGTGCGCTCTCCTTTAGAGAAGCGGTAGCATTGGTCGAAAAAAGAGGCACGTTTATGACAGACGCTGCACCTAACGGTAGTGGGAAAATGGTAGCTGTGATGAATGCACCGGTAGATGTCATCGAGAGCTGTTGTAAGCAGGCAGAAGAAGCGGGGATCGTTTCCCCTGCAAATTACAATACACCTCAGCAAATCGTCATCGGAGGCGAAGAAAAAGCAGTGGATCAAGCGGTGGCACTGTTACAAGAACAAGGGATCAAAAGAATGATCCCACTCAATGTAAGTGGCCCTTTCCATACAGCAATCTTAGAACCTGCTGCTAGACAATTAGCGGAAGAACTAAGCAACATCGTTTTTTCAGAGCCTGAAATACCTGTGATCAGCAATACCACGACAGAACTCATGACGAAAGAAAGAATCCCAGGTTTACTTGAAAAACAAGTGATGAAACCCGTTCGTTTTTACGAAAGTATCGAAAAACTTAAAGATTTAGGGATCGATCAAGTGGTCGAAGTCGGACCCGGTAAAGTATTAAGTGGCTTTATGAAAAAAATCGACAAGTCGATCGCCGTCGCACGTGTGGAGAATCAACAAACATTTGAAGAAACAATCAATCGATTGTCATAGGAGGCAAGTTATGGACGTAACTGGAAAAAATGTATTTATTACAGGTAGTACGCGAGGAATTGGTGAAGCAATCGCTTTAGCCTTTGCCAAAGCAGGCGCAAACATCTTCTTAAATGGTCGTGGAGAGATCCCAGCCGAAAAAATCAATGCGATCAAAGCGTATGGGGTTGAATGCATAGGGATCTCAGGTGATATCTCCGATTATGATAAAGCAGGAGAGATGATCAAAGAAGCAGAACAGCAGCTCGGTTCTGTCGATATTTTGGTCAATAATGCGGGAGTTACGAATGATAAACTTGTCTTACGTATGGATGCAGATGATTTCAAAAAATGTTTGGATATCAATCTAACAGGAACGTTCAATATGACACAGCATGTGTTAAAGAAAATGATGAAAAAAAGAGAAGGCGCAATCATCAATCTTTCAAGTGTTTCAGGATTGATCGGTAACTTGGGTCAAGCCAATTATGCGGCAAGTAAAGCAGGGGTTGTCGGTTTTACTAAATCTGTTGCAAGAGAAGTTGCCACACGAGGAATCACATGTAATGTGATTGCTCCGGGGTTTGTCACTACAGATATGACAGATGTATTATCCGAAAAAGTAAGAGAACAAGCAGAAAAACAAATTCCAATGCAACGTTTCGGCCAAGTGGAAGATATTGCGGAAGCCGCATTGTTTTTAGCGAAAAGTTCGTATATCACAGGTCAAGTCATCAATGTTGACGGCGGATTGGTCATGCACGGATAGGGAGGAAAATTTATGAATCGAGTAGTAATTACAGGTTATGGAGTCACTTCACCGATAGGTAATGATGCAGATAGTTTTTTAGCTAGTTTAAAGGCAGGGACAAATGGCATTGCACCGATCACAAAATTTGATGCAACAGACACGGGAATCACATTAGCAGGTGAAGTAAAAGACTTTCCTTTTGATAAATACTTTGTAAAAAAAGATAGCAAACGTATGGATATGTTTTCGATCTATGGCATTTATGCTGCAATGGAAGCCTTGACGATGAGTGGGATCGAAAAAGAAACGATCAATCAAGATCGTTTTGGCGTTATCGTTGGCTCTGGGATTGGTGGGTTACCAACGATCGAAAGCCAAGTCATCCGCATGCACGACAAAGGAGCCAATCGTGTATCACCAATGTTTGTTCCAATGTCGATCGCCAATATGGCAGCTGGTAATATTGCGTTGCGTGTAGGGGCGAAAGGGATTTGTACGTCGATCGTGACCGCTTGTGCCAGTGGAACGAATGCGATTGGTGAAGCATTCCGCAACATCAAACATGGTTATTCCGATATCATCCTTGCAGGTGGAACAGAAGCAACAATCTGTGAAATGGGGATCGCTGGATTTGCGGCATTGACTGCTTTGTCAACATCGACAGATCCTGAACGTGGATCGATGCCATTTGATGAAGACCGTAATGGTTTTGTCATGGGTGAAGGGGCAGGAGTATTAGTTCTTGAATCACTGGAACATGCACAAGCTCGTGGCGCAAAAATCTTTGGTGAAGTTGTGGGTTACGGCTCAAATTGTGATGCTTACCATATGACAGCACCAACACCAGATGGTTCTGGGGCGTCAAAAGCAATGAAATTGGCGATGGAAGAAGCGGGTATCGATGCAAAAGAAGTGGGCTATATCAACGCACATGGAACAAGTACACCTGCAAACGATCAAGCAGAAGCTAAAGCGATCCAAATCGCATTAGGAGACTCTTTCAAAGAAACCTATGTCAGCAGTACGAAATCAATGACTGGACATTTATTAGGTGCTGCAGGTGGGATTGAGGCGCTTGCCACTTTGATGGCGTTAGAGCATCAGTTTATTCCACCGAACATCAATGTTGAAAAACAAGATCCTGAAATCGATCTGAACGTTGTGATCAATGAAAGTAAACCAGCTGAACTGTCTTATGCCATGAGTAATTCACTAGGATTTGGTGGACATAATGCTGTACTATGTATGAAACGCTGGGAGGAATAATGTTGAAGATCAATGAAATCAAAGAATTAGTCAGTCAATTTGATCAGTCAACTTTAACAGAATTTGACTTGAAAGACGGACAATTTGAATTATATATGAATAAAAATGAAATGAGTCGGGGAATGGGACAAACAGTACCAACAACGAGTGCTTCTGAACTACAACCTCAACAAGTTGTACCGACTTTACCAAAAGAAGAAAGCCACTCTGTACAACCAGAAGCAGTTGCGCCGACAATTGATGGGACTGAAGTGAAATCACCAATCGTTGGAATCGTCTATCTACAACCATCTCCTGACAAGCCAGCATTCAAGAAAGTAGGAGACAAAGTCGCTAAGGGTGAAGTGATCTGTATCATTGAAGCAATGAAATTGATGAACGAAGTAACTAGTGATGTCGATGGTGAGATCGTTGCGATCTTGATCGACAATGAAGAAGTCGTAGAATACGGACAACCACTCTTTATCATCCAACCAAATTAAGCCAAGGAGAACCAGACCTATGAATATACAAGAAATCAAAGAAATCATCCCTCATCGCTATCCGCTGTTGCTGATTGATCGAGTGGAAGAAATCGTCGAAGGCGAACGGATCGTTGCTAAAAAAAATGTGACGATCAATGAACCTTTTTTCCAAGGACATTTTCCAGAAGAACCTGTGATGCCGGGGGTATTGATCGTAGAAGCGATGGCCCAAGCAGGAGCAGTAGCTCTATTATCATTGGAACAGTTCAAAGGAAAAACTGCTTACTTTGGCGGATTAGATAAAGCGAAGTTTCGTAAAAAAGTGACTCCTGGAGATACGTTGATATTAGAAGTGGAAATTACTAAAATCAAGTCTTCTGCAGGAATAGGCAAAGGAATTGCAAAAGTGGACGGCAAAAAAGTTGCTGAAGCTGAATTAACCTTTATGATTGGATAGGTGAGTTATGTTTTCAAAAGTCTTGATAGCAAATCGCGGCGAAATAGCCGTACGGATCATTCGTGCCTGCCGTGAGCTTGGAATCCAAACCGTTGCGGTCTATTCTGAAGCGGATGCGGAGGCATTACACACACAATTAGCAGACGAAGCCGTCTGCATCGGTCCTGCAAGAGCAACAGATTCCTATTTGAATGTACAAGCAGTTCTAAGTGCAGCCATCGTTACAAAAGCAGAAGCAATCCATCCTGGATTTGGATTCTTATCTGAGAACAGTCGATTTGCTTCGATGTGTGAAGAATGTAATATCGTCTTTATTGGTCCTAAAAGTAGAACGATCGATGATATGGGGAATAAAATCAACGCACGTCAGTTGATGCAACAAGCAGATGTTCCTGTGATCCCAGGTAGTGATGGTGTGCTATCGACTGTTGAAGAAGCACTGGAAGTGGCAGAAAAAATTGGCTATCCAGTGATGCTCAAAGCCGCCGCTGGTGGTGGCGGTAAAGGAATCCGCAAAGTCTTGTCAAAAGAAGAATTACCACAACATTTTTCATCCGCCCAACAAGAGGCAGCAGCTGCTTTTGGTAACGATGATATGTATTTGGAAAAAATCATTTATCCTGCAAGACATATTGAAGTGCAAATATTAGGTGATCAATTTGGTCATGTTCTGCATCTAGGTGAACGTGATTGTTCCTTACAAAGAAATAATCAAAAAGTCTTAGAAGAATCACCATCTGTTGTGATCTCTGAGGAAAAACGAAATCACTTGGGTGCAGCAGCTGTCAGAGCAGCAAAGGCAGTGAACTATGAAAATGCAGGAACGATCGAATTTTTAATGGATGAATCCGGTGATTTTTATTTTATGGAAATGAACACCCGCATCCAAGTCGAGCATCCAGTAACAGAAATGGTCACAAATATCGATCTTGTCAAAAAACAAATCGAGGTTGCGGCCGGACGACCACTAGAGATCCAACAAGAAGATATCATTTTCCAAGGTCATGCGATCGAATGCCGGATCAACGCAGAAAATCCAGCATTTCATTTCGCTCCTTCACCAGGTAAAATCAAGAATTTGTTGCTACCAGCTGGTGGTATGGGATTAAGAGTCGATAGTGCGGTTTATTCAGGTTACACGATTCCACCTTATTATGATTCAATGATTGCTAAGGTCATCGTACATGGCGATACACGTTTCGATGCGTTGATGAAAATGCAACGGGCATTGAGCGAGATCGTGACAGATGGCGTGATCACGAATGCTGAATTCCAAATGGATCTGATCAGTCACCCTGCAGTGATTGCTGGTGATTACAGTACCGCATTCTTACAAGAAGAGTTTTTACCAAACTGGATTCCCGAGACGGAGATAGGAGACGAATAAGATGGCTTTATTCAAAAAGAAAAAATACATTCGAATCAATCCTAATCGAGAAATCAAGCCAACGAATGCACCATCGGTCCCTGACAATATGTGGGCGAAATGCCCAAATTGTAAACATATCATCTACACAAAAGATATCGGGGAAGAAAAAGTATGTCCACACTGTAGTTATAACTTTAGGATCGGCGCATGGCAGCGATTAGCGTTGATCATTGATGAGAAAAGTTTAGAGGAATGGGATACGGATCTTGTCACAAAAGATCCCCTTGATTTTCCTGAGTATCAAGAAAAGATTAGCAAGATGCAAGAAAAGACTGGCTTACATGAAGCAGTTCTGACAGGTCAAGCGACTATTAAAGGCATTCCTTTTGCTATCGGTGTCATGGACCCTAATTTTATTATGGGAAGTATGGGGACGATCGTAGGGGAAAAGATCACTCGCTTGTTTGAACGTGCGGCGAGTAAAAAATTACCCGTTGTATTGTTCACTGCTTCAGGGGGCGCCCGGATGCAAGAAGGAATTTTCTCTCTCATGCAAATGGCCAAAATCTCCGCAGCGGTCAAACGTCATAGCAATAAACAACTATTTTATTTGACTGTCTTGACAGATCCGACGACCGGTGGTGTTACCGCCAGCTTTGCGATGGAAGGGGATATCATCTTAGCTGAACCGCAAAGTTTGATTGGCTTTGCCGGCCGCCGAGTGATTGAACAAACAATCAAACAAGAGCTACCAGAAGATTTCCAAAAAGCAGAATTTTTACTGGAACATGGCTTTGTGGATCAAATCGTTCCACGAAAAGAACTCAAGGATACGATCCATCAATTACTAGAATTGCATACGCAGAAAGGATGGATCAACCATGAATAAAACTGCTCATGATATCGTCCAACTGGCGCGAGCAAAAGATCGTTGGACAAGTCTTGATTTTTTTGAAACGATTTTTGAAGGCTTCCAAGAATTTCATGGTGATCGCTTATTTGGTGACGATGAAGCGATTGTCGGAGGTGTGGCAAAACTAGCAGGAAAACCTGTGACCGTCATTGGTATCCAAAAAGGTCGTGACTTACAAGAAAATATTCGCCGGAATTTTGGTTCTCCTCATCCGGAAGGTTATCGTAAAGCACTGCGTTTAATGAAACAAGCAGAAAAATTCAACCGTCCGGTCATTACGTTGATCAACACTGCAGGTGCTTATTGTGGAATTGGTGCAGAAGAACGTGGCGAAGGGGAAGCGATTGCCCGTAATCTATTAGAAATGTCGGATTTAAAGGTACCAATCATCAGTATCATTATTGGTGAAGGCGGTAGTGGCGGGGCATTAGCCTTGGCATTGGCTGATGAAGTCTGGATGTTAGAACAAACGATCTATGCTGTTTTATCACCAGAAGGCTTTGCTTCGATTCTTTGGAAAGACGGCAGTCGGGCAGCCGAAGCCGCTGAATTGATGAAAGTCGCTGCTGGTGAATTATTAGAGTTAGACGTCATCGATCGAGTGATCCCCGAAACATTCAATGGAGAGCCTTTAGGCAAGGGAAAAGTTGCGCGTATGATGCAAAAAGCATTGATCGAAAAACTGAACGAACTCTGTCTGAAACCAACCGAAGAATTAATTGAACAACGCTACCAACGTTTTCGTAAATATTAAAGGTATTGCGTCATATACAGACGTCGCTTATGTAAATGAAAAACTGTAGAGGGATTCCTCTATAGTTTTTTTGTGTATGAACAAATAGGTCAATGGCTAATAGATGATGGTTGCTTGTGTGTCAATAAATCATGAAAAGTATTGATTATTGTCGATACAGAATTCATGTAAAAATAGTATTCTAAAACATAATTTTGTTATTTTTAATTTATATGATATCTTTGTTCAAAAAGAGTTGATGCAGTGTTGGGAAAATTGTTGAATGTTCTTTTTATGGTGTGTTATTTACGGTAACGCTATTTTTGACTGGCTGTTCTAAAGCGGATGATCATCAATTAGAAAATGCCGAGATCGTTCAACTAACGAATACTGGGGCGATACAAAATAGAGGTAGTTATACTCTTAAAGAGGGTAATTTAGAAATCATGAAAGAAATCCAACTGGCACAAAACCTAGATCAAGTCCGATCTAATCTAAAACTCTCAAGCAGTGAAGAACAAGAAATCAAAAGTTTGCTGACACCTGATTTTACAACCGAAGAACAAGAATTAAAAACGGCTGAACTTTTTCAAACGTTTGTTAAAGAAATCAAACATGTAACAGTCGAAGTAAATCAGAAGAAAACAACAACATTAGTCGGAAAGGATTATCGAAAAGAATTTTCTGGGGTAGGTGAAGTGGGAATCGTTTATCTAACTCACATAAGATTGAATATAGTTTTGTGTCAGGAAATGAGGAATAGTTGATTAAAGAAATAAACTGAATAGAGAATGATATAAGCTGAGACCTAGTACTCGGCTTTTTTTCATTACCTGTAGCGAAATAATAAAATAAATATTCTTAATTCGTCATTATTATTCATTTTTAAAGTATAAAAGCGAAATAAAATAAATAAATATACAAAAAATAGTTTATTTTTGAAATTTTCATGCTATAATGACAGAACAAAATGAATAAGGGGCGAGACAATGAAAAAGATTTCAGGAATTATTTTGTTTTTAGTTACAACATTCGCATTAGGAGCTTGTGGCAATGGGGATGCAGCAGAATCAAACGATCAATTGGCAGAGATCAAGGAAAGTGGTGTATTGAAAGTAGCAACATCTGCTGACTATGCGCCGTTTGAATTTCATACGATCGTCGATGGGAAAGATCAAATCGTCGGATCAGACATTGATTTAGCAAAGGCTATTGCAGATGAACTTGGTGTGAAACTGGAGCTTTCAGATATGAGTTTCAATACAGTGTTAGCCTCTTTAAAAGAAGGGAAAGTCGATGTAGCGATTTCAGCGATTTCAGCGACCGCAGAACGGAAAGAACAATTTGATTTCACCGATAACTATTACAATCCGCCACAAGTTCTTGTGATCAACAAAAAAGACCAAGGGACATTAACAAGCATTGATCACTTGGCAGGTAAAAGCTTAGGGGCGCAAAAAGGCTCGATCCAAGAAGCAGTGATCAACGAACAAATCCAAGAAGCTAAAGTAGTCACGATCGATAAGGTGCCAAATATGGTGATTGAGATCAATCAAGGTTCACTTGATGGCATGGTCGTTGAACAAACGATTGCCGAAGCATATATCGCTCAAAATCCCAACTTGATGATTGCAGATATTCCTTTGGAACAATCAGATGATGAAGCTTTTGCTATTGCCTTACCAAAAGGGAGTACAGAATTACAAGAAGAGTTGAATAAAATTATCAAAAAACTAAGTGATGAGGGAAAAATCAATGAATTCATCAAAAAAAATCATGAACTAGCTGAACAAACAGCGAAAGAATAGAGGGACGCAGTGTGAATTTTTCGTTTTTAGATAAGTACTTACCTTATTTTTTATCCGGCGCGGTCGTTACGATCGTCATTTCGATCTTGACAGTCATCTTTGGTACAATAATCGGCTTAGCCATGGCATTGATGAAGCGCTCAAAGATCAAGCCTTTGAATTGGTTAGCTAATAGTTATATCGAATTACTAAGAGGCACACCGATGTTATTACAGATCATGATCGGATTCATCTTATTGCAACGTTTCTTTCCAGCGCTGGATTGGTCCGTGGGGATTTTAACGATCGACTTAGGGCGTTTGATACCAGGAATCATCGTATTATCACTGAACTCTGGGGCGTATGTTGCTGAAATCATCCGTGGAGGAATTACGGCTGTTGATATGGGACAAACAGAAGCTTCGTATTCACTAGGCTTACGTCCTATACAAGCGATGCGTTATGTCATTTTTCCACAAGCGTTGAGAAATATTCTGCCACCATTAGGAAATGAGTTTGTAACGTTGATCAAAGATTCTTCTTTACTGACAGTGATCGGTATCAATGAATTGATGGGATCTGCTCAAATCGTTATCTCAAACTCCTATATCCCATTGGAACCTTATTTTATTGCCGCAGGGTTATACTTCGTTATGACCTTTGTCACATCGCGGTTGTTGAGTAGTTGGGAGAAAAAACTCGGAAAAGGATATCAACGTTAGGAGAGAATGTGATATGGAAAAATCAATAGTAACGATCAAACAGCTAAGTAAATCATTTGCAGAAACAGAAGTATTGAAAGGAATTACTACGACCATTTCCGCAGGGGAGGTCGTGGTAATCATCGGTCCTTCAGGTTCAGGAAAAAGTACGTTTCTCCGTTGTTTGAATCTACTCGAATCTCCTACAGCTGGTACGGTGGAGTTTGAGGGGAGGGATATCACACACAAGCAACACGATATTTTTAAAACAAGAGAAAAAATGGGCATGGTTTTTCAACAGTTCAATCTATTTCCCAATATGACAGTATTAGAAAATATCACCTTATCACCAATCAAAGTGAAAAAAATGCCTAAGAAAGAAGCCGAGGCGATCGCTTTGGAATTATTGGCAAAAGTTGGTTTGTCAGATAAAGCCACCGCCTACCCATATTCTTTATCAGGTGGGCAGCAGCAACGGATAGCGATTGCCCGAGCGTTGGCAATGCAACCAGACGTCATGTTGTTCGATGAGCCCACTTCGGCACTTGATCCAGAAATGGTGGGTGAGGTGCTCTCCGTTATGTTGCAACTAGCACAAGAAGGGATGACGATGGTCATTGTCACTCATGAAATTGGCTTTGCAAAAGAAGTGGGGGATCGGATCATTTTTATGGATCAAGGGCAAATCCTTGAAGAAGGAACACCTGTCGAAGTATTTGAACGAACCAGTCATCCTCGGACGATCGATTTCCTAGCAAAAGTCTTATAGTAAGAAAAGATATACGATATAGGTAGATTTAGATGTTTTTTTCGAGTCTGCCTGTAGATGATGATGTTAGTCCTCAAGCAATCCGCAAAAATGAATACAAAGAATACCTTTGAAAAACAGCAACCAACTTCTTAAATAATAAGAAACTATTATAGAAGCTGGTTGCTGTTTTTTGGCACTGATTACTTTTGTCATAACTATAGGGAAAAGGTTTAATGTATAGAGGTAGTTTTTTTTTAGATTTTACAGTATAATATGGGGTTGAGGAGTACATATCGTGCTCCTTCATTTTTTGCAGATGAGGAGACAACATGTTTTCAAATTATAAACCTACATGGATGGTAGAAGCCGTCTATAAAATTACCCCTGCACAACTGAAAAAACTAGGGATCAAAGCCGTCTTGACGGACCTTGATAATACACTGATTGCTTGGAATAATCCAGATGGAACGGAAGAATTGTTCACTTGGATTTTAGAAATGAGAAATGCGGGCATACCAGTAGTCGTTGTTTCTAACAACAACTCAGAACGCGTAGCTCGTGCAGTTAAAAAATTTGAGCTACTTTATGTGGCAAGAGCGTTGAAACCTTTGCCAGTGGGAATCAATAAAGCAAAAAAAATGTTGGATCTGGCAGACGAAGAGATCATCATGATTGGTGATCAGATCATGACCGATATTCGTGGCGCGAATAGTGCCGGTATCCGTAGTGTCTTAGTTAAACCAATCATTGAAACTGATAGTTGGAAGACGAAATTCAATCGGTTCTGGGAACGTAAGATCATGAGTTATTTAGTAAAGAAACATCCAGATATGGATTGGCGAGGTGGCATTGAATGAACGAAGAATTACAATGTATCGGTTGTGGTGTGATGATCCAAACAGAATATCCTGATGAATTAGGTTATACACCAAAAGCAGCACTCGAAAAAGGGTTAGCAACAGGAGATGTTTATTGTCAACGTTGTTTCCGTTTGAGACATTATAATGAGATCCAAGATGTATCATTGACAGATGATGATTTCTTGCAATTACTAAATGAATTAGGTCAAAAAGACGCATTGATCGTCAATGTGGTGGATATTTTCGACTTCAATGGCTCACTGATTCCTGGGTTACATCGTTTTGTCGGAAACAATCCAGTTCTTTTGGTTGGGAACAAAGTCGATATTTTACCTAAATCATTGAAAAAATCAAAAATGATCCAATGGATGAATGAGCGTGCCTATGAAGCGGGGCTAAGACCTGTTGAAGTGTTGTTGACAAGCGCAAAAAAAGCACCTGAAATGACAACACTTCTAAAAAAGATCGAAAAATATCGTGAGGGTCGAGATGTATATATCGTTGGTGTGACGAATGTCGGAAAATCGACATTGATCAATCAAATCATCAAAAATACGGCAGGCGTCCAAGAAGTGATCACAACTTCGCAATTCCCAGGAACAACGTTAGACAAAATCGAGATTCCATTGGATGATGGGCAATTTTTGATCGATACACCAGGAATTATCCATCGCCATCAAATGGCCCACTATTTAGGCAAAAAAGACTTACGTATCATTGCACCGACGAAGGAAATCAAGCCTAAGGTGTATCAGCTGAATGAAGGTCAAACGCTTTTCCTTGGAGGATTAGCTCGATTCGACTTTATAAGTGGCAAACGGGGTTCATTTATTGCTTATGTATCAAATGATGTCAATTTACATCGGACAAAATTAGAAAAAGCCGATGCTTTTTATGAAAAACATGTCGGTGGCTTATTACAACCACCACGTCCGAATGAAGTCAGTGAATTCCCTGAACTTGTTCGCTTTGAGTTTTCTGTAAAAGAAAAGACAGATATCGTCTTTGCAGGACTAGGCTGGATCACGGTAACGGAACCAGCAGTCATCGCAGGCTGGGCACCAAAAGGGGTACATGTGTTAAGAAGAAAAGCACTGATTTAAGAAAGAAGGAAAAACATGAGTTTAAGAGGAAAGCAAAAACGATTTTTACGTAGTCAGGCACACCATCTTCAACCAATCTTCCAAATCGGTAAAGGTGGGATCAATGAAGCAATGATCGTCCAAATCGAAGAAGCACTTGAAAAAAGAGAATTGATCAAAGTATCATTGCTGCAAAATACAGATGAAATCGCAGAAGATGTGGCACAAGTATTAGAACAAGCCATCGCATGTGAAGTGGTTCAGATCATCGGACGCGTGCTTGTTTTATACAAAGCATCATCCAAAGAGAAATATCAACGGATATCTAAAGAAGTACATGCAATCTAAGGAGTGACGAAGATGAAATCGCAAGCGAAATCCTTTGTTCGATCTCAAGTATTTCCAAAAGAAATGCCCCATCTTTACGAGAAAAGAAAACAGGTGGGGATCTTGGGCGGAACTTTCAATCCTGTGCATCTAGCCCATCTAGTGATGGCAGAACAAGTAGGACAGAATTTAGGACTAGACCATGTCTGTTTAATGCCTTCCTATCAACCACCTCATGTGGATGAAAAGCCAACTATACCGGCAGAACATCGCTTAAACATGCTGGAACTTGCGATCGAAGACAATCCTTTTCTAACGGTTGAAACGATTGAAATCGAACGAGGTGGCAAAAGCTATACGTATGACACGATGAAGGCTTTGACTCAAAATAATCCTGATACGGACTACTATTTTATCATTGGCGGTGATATGGTCGAATATTTACCAAAGTGGTACAAAATCGACGAGTTATTGACAATGGTCCACTTTGTCGGTATCCATCGACGTGGGTGTCAAGAAGAAACCCCATATCCTGTGATTTGGGTCGATGTCCCTGAGATTGATCTAAGTTCGACAAAGATTCGTCAAAAAATCCAACAAGGATGTTCCGTCCGTTATTTGATCCCAGATAAAGTCTTGGATTATATTCAGAAAGAAGGCTTGTATCAACATGAATTATAGTACAGATTATACGGCCTATACTCGAGAAATCTTGATGCAAAAAGTCCAAATGAGAATGAGTGAACAGCGCTTCAAACATGTCTTAGGTGTAGAACAAACAGCTATTGCACTTGCTGAAAGGTATGGTTGCTCGCCAGAAAAAGCGAGTATCGCCGCATTGACACATGATTATGCAAAAGAACGACCAGACGATGAGTTTATCTTATTCATCGAACGTGAGCAACTTGATCCAGAGTTATTAGCTTATGGAAATGCGATTTGGCACGGATTAGTCGGTGCATCATTTGTTGAACGAGAATTAGACATCACTGATGAGGAGATCTTACAAGCAATCCGTCTCCATACGACAGGAGCTGCTGAGATGTCCTTACTCGATAAAATCATCTATGTGGCTGACTATATCGAACCAGGACGTTCCTTCCCAGATGTCAAAGAAGCCCGTGAGATTGCCATGATCGATTTAGATGAAGCAGTTGCATTCGAAACCAAACATACATTAGCACATTTAATTGCGCAAGAAATCAAAATTTATCCAAAAACAATTGAAACATATAATCATTGGGTAGCAAAATAGCTGACCCATTAGGAGGAAATCATCATCGATAGTAAAGAACAATTAAAAATCGCTGTCCAAGCAGCAGATTCAAAACGTGCAGAAGATATTTTAGCTTTAGACGTCCGTAAAGTGTCGCTATTAGCTGACTACTTTATGATCTGTTCAGCAAACAGTGAACGTCAGATCAATGCCATCGTGGAAGAAATCATTGAAAAAGAAGAAGAAAGCAAATACGAAGTAAAACGCGTAGAAGGAAAAGAAGGCGGCAAATGGATCCTGATCGATCTAGGTGATTTGATCATCCATGTATTCCATGCCCCAGAACGTGGTTTTTATAATTTAGAGAAATTATGGTCAGATGCGCCACTTGTCGATTTGACTGAATGGTTGGATTAACATGGCCTACGAAACATTTGCCTTTATTTACGATGAAGTCATGGATGACGGGCTTTATGAACAATGGCTCGCATTTTCTAAACGCCATTTGCCTGAAACAACTAAAAACATCCTTGAACTAGCTTGTGGTACAGGAGCATTAGCTGTGGCTTTTGCCAAAGATGGCTACAATGTAACTGGCTTGGATCTATCAGAAGAAATGCTGATGATCGCCAGTCAACGTGCCTATGGAGAAGAAGCAACGGTACAATTTGTTGAAGGGAATATGTTAGATCTATCAGAGAGTGGGCAATACCAAGCCATCACTTGTTTTTCAGATTCTTTGTGCTATATGCAAAACGATCAAGAAGTACAACAAGTATTCGATGAAGTCTATCAGGCACTGGAAGAAAACGGCCGCTTCTTGTTTGATGTCCATTCCGTTTATCAAATCGATCAAGTATTTCCGGAGTATAGTTATCATTATCAAGGAGACGATTTTGCCTTTCTTTGGGACAGTTATACGGGGAAAGAAAAACATAGCATTGAACATTATTTGACATTCTTTGTCGAATCACAAGAAAAAGACGGTACGTTCACACGTGAAGATGAATTACATCAAGAACGTACGTATCCACTAGAAAACTACTTGCGGATGTTAGAGAATAGCGGATTTGCTAAAGTAGAAGTATTCGCTGATTTTACAGACGAAACACCTAACGAAGAATCCAGACGTTGGTTTTTTGTCGCCCAGAAAGAAGAAGGCGAAATCGACGAACTGTAGCGAACAACAAAAAGGAGAGACGGCTGGATCAAAAAGCTTAGTCTCTTCTTTTTTACTAGGCGAAAGGAGAAAAGCGAATGAAAGTATGTGGCATCATTGTTGAATATAATCCCTTTCACAATGGTCATCTTTATCATGTCCAGCAAGCACGAGAACGAACCGGTGCCGACGTAGTGATTGCGGTGATGAGTGGCAATTTTTTGCAGCGAGGTGAACCGGCGATTTTAGATAAGTGGCAACGTGCAGAAGTAGCCTTGAAAAACGGCGTGGATCTCGTGGTTGAATTACCAATCGAGTGGGCAGTACAATCTGCTGATTATTTTGCTAAAGGAGCAGTTCAACTGTTGCAAAAATTAAACTGTGACTATTTATGTTTTGGAACAGAAGATGAAGCGACCTTCGATTATCAAGCATTTGGTCAATTTGTCTTGCACCATCAGGATCAAATCACCAAAGCTTTTCAAGGGTTGCCCGATCAGACAATGAGTTATCCGCAAAAGATGACACAGGTATTCAAGCACGTCTATCCAGAAATCTCACTTGATTTTTCCTCGCCTAATCATATTCTAGGGCTGAGCTATGCAAAAGAAAATGCTACCTATGACCATCCAATGGAACTAGTTCCGATCAACCGTAAAGGGGCTGGTTATCATGATGAAGAATTACCAAAAGAAACAATAGCCAGTGCCACAGCGATTCGTAAAGCATTAACGGAAAATCAATCGATTTCTGCAACAGTTCCCTCAGAGACAGAGAGATTTTTAAAGACAGAAAGTTTGCAAACTTGGACATCTTATTGGCCCTTGCTAAAATATCGTCTTCTTTCCTCCACTGTTGACTCGTTGCAAAAAATCTACCAGATGACGGAAGGTTTAGAGATCAGGATGTTAGAAGCGGCAAAGACAGCTAATACATTTTACGAGTTCGTCGAACAAGTCAAAACAAAACGCTATACGTGGACGAGAATCCAGCGCTTGTCGTGCTACGTGTTATTGAATATCCAAAAAGAAGAGATGAGAGAACAACAGATGCAAGAATACATCCATGTGTTGGGCTTTACAGCAGCAGGTAGAGCATGTCTCAAAAATAAAAAAGCCTTAGGCCTTTTTGCGAAAATAGGCAAAAAAGAAGCGCAAGTGGCGAAACTACTTGTTCGCAGTGATCAAATCTATTGCTTAGGTGGCGAAGTAGCGGAACAAGTATTTGGGCGAAAACCAGTCTTTATCGAAACGATCGAAGAGAAAAAAAGCTTCACATAAACCTGATTCACAAGTATAATGAAACAGGACGTTTTGTGTGTTCCCGCACGAATCAAAAAGAATCTATTCTATATCAAATCAGAAAGCGAAGTGAAACTATGGGACGTAAATGGGCCAATATCGTAGCTAAAAAAACAGCTAAAGATGCAAACAACAGCCGAATTTATGCGAAGTTCGGAATTGAAATCTATGCAGCAGCAAAATCAGGTGATCCTGACCCACACGCTAACCAAAAACTACGTTTCGTCATTGAGCGCGCTAAAACTTATAATGTACCAAAACATATCATCGACCGAGCAATTGAAAAAGCAAAAGGTTCAGGGGATGAAACATATTCTGAATTGCGCTATGAAGGATTTGGACCAAATGGCTCAATGGTGATCGTAGACACATTGACCAACAACGTAAACCGAACAGCCGCTGATGTGCGTGCAGCATTCGGTAAAAACGGCGGAAATATGGGGGTCTCTGGGGCAGTATCTTATATGTTCGACAATACCGCGATTTTTGGTTTTGCCGGTGAAGATGCAGATGAAATCTTAGAATACTTGATGGAAAAGGACATCGATGTACGTGATGTCATGGAAGAAGATGGCCAAATCATCGTTTACGGAGAAGTGCCAGATTTCCACAGTATTCAAGAAGCACTAAAAGAAAAAGGCATCACTGACTTTTCAATTGCGGAGATCCAAATGATCCCTCAAAACGAAGTGACGTTGACTGGCGAAGACTTGGAACAATTCGAAAAAATGATTGATGTATTAGAAGATCTAGAAGATGTTCAACACGTCTTCCATAATGTTGCCTTAGAAGATTAATTGAATAAAGCGGATAAAAGAGGTCGGAACAGAAATGTTTAATCTCGAGAAATAAGGCGCTTGCCACGAAAATTGTTTTTCAAATTTTTGTGGCAAGCGCCTTATTTCTGAAGATATACTTCTGTTCCCACCGTTTATTTGGTTGGAGGTACTAAGAGAGGTCGAATGTCTCGGATATAAAAAAATGAAACAGCTGTTATCCTGTTCGAAAAGTCAATGTCATGTTTCGCTTTCGTACTTTTATTTATACGATTTTTTCGGAGAAGAGAAAATATTGGTGAGGCTAAAAAAGGAGTATATTCATACGACACGAAAGAAAGAGAACAAATACAGAGTAGTTAAATTAAAAATCCTGTGTTATTTGTTACAGTTTTTTTGTGATTTATTATCATTTCTATTTCAACCTGTGTTATTATTAAAGTATCGTGAGTAAACGAATAGTAATTTGATGTAGGCGGGGAAAGAATAATGGAAGCAAAAATTAATCTAGAGCCATTCGAACGTATTCTAAGCGGTTACCAAAAAGTAGAAGAGTTGGCAGTCAATATCACCGATTGCTCGAAGCTTGCACAAAAATATGCACCTTATGGGGTAGAAGGCTATCGTTTAGGAAACTATATAGGCACAGGCTATTTGAATCGTTATCTAGAATGTATGGTTGATCGCGCGCCCATGCTGATCTATAAAAAAAAATATTTGATTCCATTGCTTTTTCGACGTTCTGACTCAGCATTTCAGTTGTTTGAGGAAGATTATCGGATGGAAGCTTTCTTTTTATTATTGGACTGGAGTCTGAAGCATCAACCAGAAAAGATATTGATTGAAACAAGTCAAAAAGTAGATACGAAAAAAGAAAAAGTCATTGATACAGCTTATTTGGCTTTTCGTGTATCAGAAATATTGGATAGTGGGGGTTACCCGATCAGTAATTTCCAAACAGTCGAACAATTTATGGATTGGAATCGTATTTATCGTCTGATCGATAATGGAGGGATTGGTCGCCATAGTAAAGTATTTGACCCAGAATATCCCGAAAATATCGAAGAATTGCGAATGATCGTCTCACTTGTTCGTTTGAAATACCCAAACACAGAATTGATGTTGTGATCGATAGATGAATAAAAAGAGGCAGAGACAGAAGTGTTTAGCCTCGAGAAATAAGGCGCCATCCCCGAAAATTGTTTTTTCAATTTTTTGTGGATGACGCCTTATTTTTTTAAGAGGTTACTTCTGCTCTCGCCGTATATTCAGTTTAAGGTGGTGCGAGAGGACTGATTCCCCTGATGCTTTTTATTTTTAATAACGAATCAATCTAAAGCGAGAGACTCATGAGTTTCAGTAACCAATGTTTGTAGAAAAGAAGCGCCTTTCGCTGATGTAAATAGGATCAATTCATGCATGGCACGCGTACACATTGTATATAAGATTTGTTTGTCATGACTGGAATTAAAATGTGCATCATCGACATTCCATAAAAAGACTCGGTCAAATTCTAATCCTTTTGCTAGATAAGCAGGAAGAAGGATAATCGAACGTTTCATAAAATCAGACTCATCAGCAATCAATTGGACTTGATCTTTCAGTGATACAGGCAAATGTTCATAGAGTGCTTCACATTCAGCAATCGTTTTACCAATGATCGCGGTACGCCAATATTTTGCTTGCTCTTTCGTGTCAATGATCGTTTGTTCCAACCAGTTGATTTTGCTTGTAGATGAATCACTTTGGACGATCAACGGTAGGCGACCTTCACGAGCCGTTGTTTCCACAAGATTGTCGTGAGCTAAGAAATGATTGGCAAAATCAGTGATTTGCTTCGTGGAG
Source organism: Enterococcus mundtii (assembly GCF_003957375.1). Taxonomy (GTDB): domain Bacteria; phylum Bacillota; class Bacilli; order Lactobacillales; family Enterococcaceae; genus Enterococcus_B; species Enterococcus_B spodopteracolus. The sequence goes on from NZ_CP025473.1 coordinate 939,607, forward strand.
CGGTAGCTCGTCGTCAATTGGAATTGGGTCACTTCTTTCTCTGGGAAAAGCGATTCTAACGAACCAGTGATCGTCTCATTCCCAAAAACATTTTGGTTCAGATCCCCACAAAATGTTAGATTTGCAGTTGGGTAGATTGATTGTAGCAATGCGACCTGCGAAGGAGCAAAATCTTGCATTTCATCAATGAAAATATACCTTGCCTTTTGTGCGACTGATACAGGATGGATTCGACGCATCAATAGGAAGTACAAGACGGCATCTTCCTGTGGCAATTCTCTTTTCCGCAAGTTCATTTTGACTTCTTTTAGATGTTCGTTCCAAGAAGTTTCGCTGATTCCATGGGCGGTTAACATAGTTTTAGGAATCGTTTGTAAAAAGTGAAGAAACTGTTTCGGTAAGTTGACGAATTGATAATGTAAAATTCCTCGATGAACTTTACGGAATCTTTTTTTCACGATTTGATTCGTGAGTTTTTTACGCAATGATTTTTCTTTTTGTTCCGTGTATTCTAAATTTGGATCGGTTGCGTATAGTTCTTGAAGTTGTTCTTCCGCAAGTTCTTTAACCCATTTCTGACGGGTTTCATCCTTTTGCAGACCGCCTAATTTTTTCAATAACTTTGTCTGTAATAAAGATAGACGTTGATGCAATGGAAGTAGTTCATTGGTTTCTTGGTACCATCTTCGGATCGCTTCTTTGGATAGGATCGTTCGACCGTTGATTTTCATCTCACGGAACAATGGCCCAAAATCAGTGATCGTCTGGATGTAAGTCTCAAGGTGATCAACGAAAGTCAATCCGGCCTTCAACGTTTTTATCGGGTCATCGGCACCAGAAAGGAAACCGATTTCTTGTTGTTCTTCTTCAGTCAACTCAAATTCAGGAACCAATTGCTGTAAATAATTTTTGAATGTTTGTGTTGGAACACCACTTTCACCAAGAGACGGTAAAACAGTGGAGATGTAATCAGAAAACAGATGGTTTGGTGAGAACAATAAGACGTTCTCAGCATCTAGCCATTTCCGATTATGATAAAGGATGAATGCGATACGTTGAAGTAATGCCGAAGTCTTACCGCTTCCAGCAATTCCTTCGATCAGCATCACTTTACTGTTGGTGTCACGGATGATGGCATTTTGTGCTTTTTGGATCGTCGATACGATGTTTTTCATGTGAGCACTTGATGCGTCATCCAAGATTTCTAATAGAAAATCATCATTGATGACTTCAGATGTATCGACCATGGAGACGATTTTTCCTTCAACGATTTTAAACTGTCGTTTCAAGAGAAGTTCGACGCCGATTTTTTCGACATCTGTTTCATAAAAAGCAGGACCGATTTCTCCTTCGTAATACAGGTTAGCGATCGGTGCACGCCAGTCGATCACGATGGTTTCTTCTTCTGTATCTCTCAATGAGGCGATGCCAAGATAGAGAGTTTCTTTTTCCGTTTCTTCTTTGAAATCGATACGAGCAAAGTAAGGACTTTCTTTCATTACTTCCAATGTTTGCAGACGTTTTTGTTGAGATTCTAATGTGTGGTATTTTAAAAGCAATTCTTGTTCATGTTGGCGGTATTCGACCACTGACTCATAAAAAGACTCGTTGGAGCCGCTACGTATTTTGTGATTAGCTGTTTCTTTTGTGGAGTCATTCATTTTTTCAGTCAAGTCGCTTAATTTGCGATTCAATAGGCGTTGTTCAAGCTGGATCATTTGTGTGGTTTCTTCCACATGCTGTTGTTCTAATTGTCTTTCATTCATTGCATCGTTTACTCCTTCCGCCGTAAATAACGAATTAAAAGTATAGCACAGTTTGACTAAAAAAGGTACACAAGTGAGTTAACTAAAAATAAACGTAAAACTACATGAGAGTGATAGTTGTTTTCATTTAGGGGTTTTTAGTTTTAATGGCTTTAGAGAACAGGTATTCTAAATGTGGAGAAAGGAGCTGAACAAAATGACACATTTTAAAAAATTTGCGATGACATTACTGATTGGAGCGGTGGCCCTCATCAGTGAGTTTATGTTCGATCGTCCTCGCCTTGCGTTTATGATTATTGCTATCACTGGTGGTACACTCGCCTTCTTGATGTTTGTCGAAATGATCAAAACGCTGCGTTCAGGGAAATATGGGGTCGATATTTTAGCGATTACAGCTATTGTTGCGACATTGCTCGTCAATGAATATTGGGCGAGTTTGATGATTTTGATCATGTTGACAGGTGGCGAAAGTTTGGAAGACTATGCGCAAAAAAAAGCAGGTCAGGAATTGCAGTCCCTATTAGATAATACGCCAAGAACTGCCCATAAACTGCAAGGAGATCAACAACTTGATGTTGCGGTAGACACACTTGAGATCGGCGATTATCTGGTGATCAAACCAGGAGAAATCGTTCCAGCTGACGGACGAGTGATCATGGGGGAATCTACTTTTGACGAAGCATCACTGACTGGAGAAGCAAAACCGATGAGCAAGAAAGTCGGTGATGAATTGATGTCCGGTTCGATTAATGGAGACTCATCTGTCAAAATGGTGGTTGAGAAACGGGCAGAAGATAGCCAGTATCAATTAATTATCAAACTAGTAGAGGAATCGAAAGAAAAACCCGCACGTTTTGTCCGTCTAGCAGATCGTTATGCTGTTCCTTTTACTTTGATCGCTTACTTGATCGGCGGAATCGCTTGGTGGGTCAGTGGTGATCCTGTACGCTTTGCGCAAGTTTTAGTTGTAGCATCGCCATGTCCATTGATTTTGGCTGCACCTGTTGCTCTAGTAGCGGGAATGAGTCGTTCAAGTAAAAGTGGCATCGTTGTCAAGACTGGTACCGCTGTGGAAAAATTAGCAGAGACTAAAACGATTGCCTTTGATAAGACAGGAACGATCACCAAAGGAATACTTGAAGTAACTGGTGTCGCTCCCGTTCAAGGGTTTTCAGAAGCGGAATTATTACGTGTGGCGGCGAGTGCGGAACAAGGCTCAGCCCATATCTTGGCCCGTTCCTTAGTTCGAGCAGTTCCCCAATTGTTACCAGTCACTGATTTAAAAGAAATCTCAGGGCAAGGGATTAGCGCTACGGTTGATGGCTTGCAGGTTAAAGTAGGGAATGCACGCTTTATTGATGTTCCGGAAGCTGAAACAGACAGGACTGCGATCTATGTGGCGATTGATGAAAAATATGCCGGTACGATCTACTTTTCAGACACAATCCGTCCAGAAGCAAATAAAACAATCGCTCGCTTGAAAGCTCAAGGCATCACCGACTTACTGATGGTGACTGGGGACGGTCGTACGGTTGCAGAAGCAATTGCCGAGGAAGTTGGCTTGACCGAAGTTCATGCTCGTTGTTTACCACAAGATAAATTAACGATTTTAACTAGTATCCCCAAAGAAAAGCGGCCTGTCACGATGGTAGGAGATGGTGTCAATGATGCTCCTGCCTTGACTGTCGCAGATGTAGGCATCGCCATGGGCGCACATGGCTCAACTGCTGCAAGTGAAAGCGCAGATGTCGTCATTTTGAAAGATGATTTAGAACGAGTGGCAGAAGCAGTGATGATTTCTAGAGAAACGATGAAAGTAGCGAAACAATCTGTTTTGATTGGTATTTTTGTCTGTGTCTTTTTGATGATCGTTGCCAGTACAGGAGTTATTCCAGCATTGTTTGGCGCGATGCTTCAAGAAGTTGTGGATACAGTTTCCATTTTAAGTGCGTTACGTGCCAAAAAACCAGTGAAACAACAACATACCATGATCACACAAAATTAAAGGCAAAATGATAAAAGAGACTTTTCAGCAAAATCTTTTTGCGGTATGATGCAAGGAGAGAAGCAATAGTTGATCAATAAAAAAATGAACGATGAAAGGAAGTTGAGAACATGCCATTCGTACATGTTGAATTAGTCGAAGGACGTAGCCCAGAACAATTAGAAAATATGATGAAAGATATCACCGAGGCTGTCCATAAAAATACGCAAGCACCAAAAGAACACATTCATGTAATTATCAACGAAATGAAAAGAGGCACGTATGGTGTCAATGGTGAATGGAAAAAATAAGTGAATTCGAGACTTGATTTTTTGAAATAATAATGGTTAAATAAACACATAGATGATTGATGAGAAAGACAACTGAATTTGAGAGTCTTCGACAAGAGAGGAAAAGCTAGGCTGAAACTTTTCCAGGAGAAAACCAAAGGATGACCACTTTCGAAACCTTTGTTGAAACAGAGGCGGTCGTACCGTTATCACGCTTGAGGAACACGCATGTCGTATTCAAAATTAGGTGGAACCACGAATTTTTCGTCCTAGTATCTGTACAGATACTAGGACTTTTTTTATTGGTGGCGAAGCTAAAAATGGAAATTTAAAGGAGGAACCTCTATGATAAAAATGACATTTCCTGATGGTGCAGTCAAAGAGTATGCGCCAGGGATCACCACTGCAGAAATTGCAGAAAGTATTTCTAAAAGTTTAGCTAAAAAAGCCTTAGCTGGAAAAGTGAATGGCGAACTGATCGACTTGAACCGCGGGATCGAAGAGGATGGCTCAATCGAGATTGTGACACCTGATCATGAAGACGCACTTGCTTTGATTCGTCATTCAAGTGCTCATTTGATGGCACAAGCCATGCGCCGTTTGTATCCAAATATCCACTTTGGTGTAGGACCAGCAATCGATTCAGGATTTTACTACGATACTGATAACGGTGAGAGCCAAGTCAGTGCAGAAGACCTACCAGCGATCGAAGCGGAAATGATGGCGATCGTCAAAGAAAATTTGCCGATCGAACGTCGTGTGTTATCAAAACAAGAAGCATTAGAAATCTTTGCAAGTGACCCTTACAAAATCGAACTGATCAGCGAATTACCAGAAGACGAAGTGATCACTGCCTACCAACAAGGAGAATTCATCGATTTATGTCGTGGCCCACATGTTCCATCAACTGGTCGTATCCAAGTCTTCAAATTACTATCTGTGGCAGGGGCTTACTGGCGTGGAAATTCAAATAACCAAATGATGCAACGTGTTTATGGAACAGCATTTTTTGATAAAAAAGCGTTAAAAGAGTTTATCCAAATGCGCGAAGAAGCAAAAGAAAGAGACCATCGCAAACTAGGAAAAGAGCTAGATTTATTCATGGTAGCACCTGAAGTTGGCTCTGGTTTACCTTTCTGGTTACCAAAAGGTGCAACGATCCGTCGTACGATCGAACGTTACATCGTAGACAAAGAAATCAGCTTAGGCTATCAACATGTGTATACACCGATCATGGGGGACGTAGAGTTATACAAAACTTCTGGCCACTGGGATCATTACCAAGAAGATATGTTTCCACCAATGGATATGGGAGATGGCGAGATGCTCGTACTACGCCCAATGAACTGCCCACATCATATGATGGTCTACAAAAATACAATCCATTCTTACCGTGAGTTACCGATCCGTATCGCAGAACTAGGTATGATGCACCGTTATGAAAAATCAGGTGCATTGTCTGGTTTACAACGCGTACGTGAAATGACATTGAATGACGGACATACATTTGTTCGTCCAGACCAGATCAAAGATGAATTCAAACGTACGTTGGAGTTGATGGTCGCAGTTTACGCTGATTTCAATATTACAGACTATCGCTTCCGTTTAAGCTACCGTGATCCAAACAACACAGACAAATATTTTGACGATGATGCAATGTGGGAAAAAGCACAGATCATGTTAAAAGCTGCGATGGATGAAATGGAACTTGACTATTTTGAAGCGGAAGGAGAAGCAGCCTTCTATGGACCAAAATTAGATGTTCAAGTTAAAACAGCATTGGGAACAGAAGAAACATTATCAACGATCCAATTAGACTTCTTATTACCAGAACGCTTTGATTTGACTTATGTAGGAGAAGATGGTGAAAATAATCATCGTCCAGTTGTTATCCACCGAGGCATCGTTTCAACAATGGAACGCTTTGTGGCATACTTGACAGAAGTATACAAAGGTGCATTCCCAACTTGGTTGGCACCGATCCAAGCAACGATCATCCCAGTTTCAGTTGATGCTCATTCAGATTACGCTTATGAAATCAAAGAACGTCTACAAATGAAAGGCTTGCGTATAGAAGTCGACGATCGCAATGAAAAAATGGGCTATAAGATCCGGGCTTCACAAACGCAAAAAATCCCATACCAAATCGTGGTTGGGGATAAAGAAGTGGCAGATGCAACAGTCAATATCCGCCGATATGGTAGTAAAGAGACTGCCGTAGAGGACTTGAATATCTTTGTCGATGCGATGACAGAAGAGGTTCATAATTACAGCCGTTAAACTGGGTGTGTAAGCAAACTAAAACCTAATAAAAAAAGGAAGGACAAAAGATTGTTCCTTCCTTTTTTATGTGGGCCATTCTTACACACGTGAAAACGCTAAATCAAGCTAAAATAAATGCATCAGAAAAATAAAGGGGAATGGAAGAGCATGTATCAACCAATCCAACCTCACCATCTGTTTTAGCAGTCGTATAAAGAAAAGATAGATTATAGAGAAACGTTTCTCCCGGACTTAGCAGATGTCTTGTTGTATATGTGGGAATCTATTGCAATTGATTTCAGTGGTACGGTCAACGATGTGAACATCGCCGACGGTTGCATTGATTTGCTTGTCAATGTTTTGGCGCAATCTGTTTTCGATACTGGTTTAAGTAAAACGGACTTCAACTTTCTCTCAAGGTTGCCCGAACACTATATTGGTTTTCGCTTAAAGCAAGCCGTTTTTTTTTGTCTTAACTGGTCGAGAAGCAACAGCAGCGATGGATCAAGTGTTGTTCATTGAAGAAGTAGATGTTAGGTTTGATACATCCCTTTTTTTACGCTCACGATTGAAGAAATGAAAGAATCACTGATCAGCTATTTGTCCGGATTAGCTAGATGTATCTCTTCGACGGAATACATTCAGTTATTTGAAAAACTATATATAAAAAAATTAGCTTCCCCACAAGCATTATACGAATATATGAGACTTAGTCCAAGGCATGTCCAACGGCTATTCAAAAAGCAGTACGGTCTCATCCCAAAATTGGCTCTATCGACCCATAGTTTGACCATTTTATTAAAACAACCTACTGATTGAAGGGAGCTTGTTGGAAATGATTATGACCACTCCCATTTTATCAATGAGTTCAAAAAAAATTGGCCTCACACCCATTGAGTTTGTTAAGTTGAATGAGCAGCGAAAAATGTCGCTTCTATCCAATACGTTACTAACCTAAGTTGCTACAATGAAACTAACTTAAAAAAGAAGTGGTCAATAGATGAACTTTAATTAGGCAAAATTGGGTTGTTGATTCAAAAAATTATGGGGAATGCTATGATTTTTACACAAAAAAATCAGGATAGGTTCCTACATGGGGAGATATAAAAAGTCCGTATACGTCATTTGCTATGGCAACAGGAGAACCTAACTGTTTTGATATAACGTTAGCAAAAGAAATGTCTTTGGTTAAAGGGTATATACAGTATGCTGAAAATGGAGTCTCTGATACAGTGGTGATCACATTACCTACGAAGGGTATCCAAAAAGAATATAAGAAGTTAACCGCAAATGGGGTCACTTTTTTAGGTGAACCACAGAAAATAGAGGCTTGGAGAGGATTTATCAGTGCCTACTTTAGGGACCCAGAAGGCAATTTGTTTGAACTGGATGACAGTATTAGTTGATGTTGTATATTGCTTCTTTTATTTTTTTCTTTAAGATGGGCAAACTGTCTGATTCTGTGAAATTCCATAAATGATAAGTCAAATGAAACCAAGATTAGAGTGTGACATGTTGCCACTTATATCTTGGCTTTTTTAGCGATTGATTTTTAGGAATAACAGTAATCGGTTGAGCAGGTAGAGAACAAAGGATATTCTCTATTTTCTTGTTTAGTATGAGAATTGTTTGCCTTTGAGTATGATATAATGACATAGACATTTAGAAAAAGGGATGTGTATGAGATGAGCGTAGTGAGTCGCATTGAAAGTATGATGAATGACTATTCTTCTGCTGAAAGAAAACTAGCAGATTATATCGTCACACATGTAGAAAAAATACCAACGATGACAGCCAATGAGTTAGCAGAAGCGGCGGGCCTGAGCGCTCCCACAGTTGTTCGTTTCTCCAAAAAACTTGGCTTTCAAAGTTTAACGGATTTTAAAATCACTATTTCCACCGAATTACAAGCAGGTATCGTGGAAGGATTCAGCGATATTGAACCAAATGAATCATTTTATTCGATCAAACATAAATTAGGGAATAATGCGCAAGTAGCGATCAAAGAAACCGTGGATATTTTAGAAGAAGAGATGATCCAACGTGTCGTTGAGCGTCTGGAAGAAGCACAAACAGTTTACCTATATGGTGTGGGCGCTTCTTCTTTAGTCGTTGAGGATATCCTCCAAAAATGGTCTCGTGTAGGAAAACCAATCATTTTTGAAAAAGACATCCACGTCTTATTGCCACAATTAGTGAGTAATGAAACAAAAAAAGTCCTATGGCTTGTCTCTAACTCAGGAAACAGTAAAGAAGTGGTGATGATCGGACAGTTAGCCAAAGAAATGGGAATCGATGTTATCGCATTGACTCAATTTGGAAATAACCGATTAAGTAAATTGGCCGATGTCGTTGTCCAGACATCAAGACCAAAAGAAATCACGAACCGAAGTGCAGCAACTAACTCATTATTGGCTCAATTTGCAACGATCGATATCATTTTTTATCTTTATATGGCAAAGAATGAAAAATTAACTGAGAAAGTCACTCAAACCAAAGAAGTAATCAAAAATTATGTCAAACAAAAATGAAATAACAGATGATAGTTTTCCACAATGTCATATTTGTTCCCATTGTTTCACAGTAAAAGAAAACTTTATTTTCAAAAATAACCATATTTTTTAAAGTTTTTTAGAATCCATTTTTGTGACACATTACTTGTTTGTGAAACAAACTAGTCTTTTTTTGGTCGAGAATTAAAGAATTTCTTGCGGATCAGGATTTTACTTTTTAATTTTGTTTTTTTTAGGTACAATGGAGCCTATAAGTAGGCGAAAAAGAAGGAATGATGAAAAGTTTTATGAAAAAAAATACAAATAATTCTTGGTTAGATCGAATAAAAAAAGGAACACAAGAACCAAAAAATAAAACGTTTCGACGTTCGCATGTTCCCTTTCGTTTAAATTTCCTTTTTTTCATTATATTTACGTTGTTCGTGTCATTGATTGCTCGATTAGGTTATTTGCAGATCGTAAACAGTGAGGAACTCGAAGCAAAAGTCAAATCATCTTCGTCTCTAACGGTACAAGTAAGTTCACCCCGAGGCATGATCTACGATGCCACTGGGAAAGCTTTGGTGACAAATCAAGCCAACCAAGCAATCACATTCACGAGAGGCAGAAATATGACAGCGGAGGATTTGCTGAAAACAGCAAATACTTTGACACAGTTGATCGATATGCCAGTAGATGAAAATTTGACTACACGTGATAAAAAGGATTTTTGGTTAGCAGATCCCGATCATTTGAAAGTTGCGACTGAACGCCTATCGGCAAAAGAAAAAAGCTTGAGTACGAGTGAGCAATACCAAGCAACTGTAGATAAAGTGACAGATGAGGAAATCAATTTCAATGAGGAACAATTGAAAGCAGCAACGATTTTTAAACGAATGAATAATGCTTACGAATTGAATACAGTTTTCATCAAAAATTCTGGTGTTACCGATCAAGAATTGGCGATCGTGGCAGAACATGCATCAGACCTGCCAGGTGTTTCAACAGGAACTGACTGGGTACGCCAGTATAATGCGGCGGATTCCATAAAGAGTATTTTAGGAAGCGTAACATCAGAAAAACAAGGCTTACCTGCCGATCAAGTAGAAGAATTCTTGGCAAAAGGCTACTCACGTAATGACCGCGTAGGCCAAAGCTATTTAGAAAAACAATATGAAGATGTCTTGCAAGGAACAAAGACACAATATGAAATCACTTTAGATAATAATGGAAATGTCATCCAACAAAAAGAATTGTATGCAGGAGAAAAAGGATCGAATTTGATGTTATCGATCAATGCAGAGTTCCAAGCGAAGGTCGAAGAGATCCTTAGAAACAATTATCAAAAATTAGTCGATAATGGAAAAGCCCAATATTCACCAGGTGCGTATGTAGTCGCGATGAATCCTCAAACAGGTGAAGTATTAGCGATGACGGGTTTCAGCCATGAGCAAGGCTCAAAAGAGTTGACTGAAAATGCCCTTGGTACGATCACGAATGCCTTTGTTCCAGGATCTGTTGTAAAGGCGGGGACGTTAGCCGCCGGTTGGCAAAGTGGCGTGATCAGCGGTAATCAAGTATTAGTAGATGAACCGATTCGATTACAAGGCTCTTCAGAAAAAAGTTCCGTCTTCAATCGTACTGGATCTGTACCGTTGGATGTGGTCCAAGCGTTAGAGCTTTCATCAAATACCTATATGATCAAAGTAGCGTTGAAGATGCTTGGGTTAGAGTATGTACCAAATATGGGCTTACCTAGTCTAAGTGAAGAGGCACAAGCGTATGAACAATTGCGTGACAGCTTTAAACAATTTGGACTTGGAACAGTCACAGGGATCGATTTACCAAATGAGTCTGCGGGGATCTCACACTCTGTTGAATACATGAAGAAATTCAATGCAGACAACGGAAAAGACTGGTTCACACCAGGAAACTTTACTGACTTGGCATTTGGCCAGTTCGATACGTATACCCCGATCCAGTTAGCGCAATATGCAGCAACGGTAGCAAACGGTGGAAAAAGAATCCAACCACGCATTGTCAAAGGCATTTACGGGAACGACGAGAATGGGAACTTAGGTGAAGTGAAAAAAGAGATGGAACCAGTTGTCGAAAATACAGTAGACGTGTCTCCTGAAGAGATGGCCCTTTTACGCGAAGGATTCCATCAAGTAGTCCATGGAACAAATGCCTACACGACTGCTCGATCATTAGCAGATGCAAAAATGGATCTTTCTGCTAAAACAGGAACAGCTGAAACAGTCGCTGAAGGTCATCCCGATATTGTAACAGTCAATAGTAATATTGTGGCCTACGGACCAACAGAAAATCCTGAGATTGCGGTAAGTGTTGTCTTACCAAACCTGCTAGATGAAAAAGACCATATGAATTCGGTCATAGCCAAAGAGATTATGAATACTTATTACGATATGTTCATGGCAAACAGATAACAGAGGTCAGAGCAGAAGTATTTAGCCTCAAAAAATAAGGCGCCATCCACAAAGATTTTGTGGATGGCGCCTTATTTTCGAAGAGCTTACTTCTGCTCCCGCTGTTTATTTGGTTTTAAGTGGTGCGAGAGGACGACTGCCCCAGACAGATTTTTTATAATGAAAGTAATTTTTCAAGGTAATTCGCCAAACCGTCTTCTTCATTCGTTTGCTCAGTGACATCGTTGGCTACGCCTTTTAGTTGCTCAGTCCCGTTAGCCATTGCCACACCCCAGCCCGCATATTCAAGAAGTTCTAGGTCATTATGTTCATCACCAAAAGCAATCACATCTTTTTGTTCGATCGATAGGTAATTCGCTACTTGATGGATTCCTTTCGCTTTTTCGATCCCTTTTGAAACAATCTCTAGTATCGCCATTGGGCCACCCCAAGTCCTTACATCGATATGCTTCCCAAATTGACGTGTTAGTTCGGCAGAAACTTGTTCAGCATATTGTTTTTCTGTACGTATCAATAAGGACGTAGGGTTAGTTGTTAGATTTCGTGGAGACAGTAGGTTTTCTGGTTTAGGATTTGATGAAGCAAAGAATTTTGCGTCAAAAAAATCAAAAGTATCGATAAAGAAAGTGTCGCGATTCTCCGCAGCAATAAAATCTAGATTCAATTGATTTTTTTGCGCTAAGATCTCAAAAACAATCTCTTTGTTGATCAATGTTTCTTGTTCCCCAGCCCATTGTTGCTTTGGGATATGCACAAGCGCACCGTTAAAGTTGACCATCGGTGTTGTCAATTCTAACTGTTGATAATATTGATAACTCATTCGATAAGGACGTCCGGTTGCAATACTGACATGATGTCCAGCATCAATGGCTTTTCTCAATGTCTCTTGGGTTTTAGAAGTAATGATCGACTCAGGATTCAACGTTGTTCCATCCAAGTCGATCGCAATCAATTTTTTGTTCAATGCTGTCATTCCTTTCAAACAACGATTTGTTTTAGTCTAGCATATTTCAATGAATAAACAAGGTACAGATCTTTCTGAAAAATAAATGCTTTAAAGCAAAAATAGAAAACAATTAAACCAAATCGAACTAAACACGAACGTTAAAAGGCAAAAATGACATTTCATAAAGATTTTTGTTGAAAAACGAATGAAATGTCTATATAATCTATAAATGTTCGACGGAAAATTATATTTGGATTTATTTTTACATATTATATAGTCCGTTAGAAAAAATCAGGGAGTGGAAATTTTTATGGAAAAGTTTTTCCAACTAAAGAAAAATAATACAAATGTACCAACAGAAATAATGGCTGGTGTAACAACGTTTTTTGCCATGAGTTATATATTATTTGTTAATCCGACGATCTTGTCAGCTGCTGGCATGCCATTTCAGGCGGTCTTTTTAGCGACGATCATTGCTTCGATCATCGGTACTTTAGTTATGGGATTATTTGCTAATGTGCCTTATGCACAAGCCCCAGGAATGGGTTTGAATGCTTTCTTCACATTCACAGTTGTTTTTGGGTTAGGTTATTCTTGGCAAGAAGCATTAGCTATGGTCTTTATTTGTGGGTTGATTAATGTATTTATTACAGTAACAAATATTCGGAAAATGATCATCCATGCCATTCCTGAGAGTTTACAACATGCAATCGGCGGTGGTATAGGGATTTTTGTTGCATATGTTGGGATCAAAAATGCTGGATTTTTGTCTTTTTCTGCAGATCAATCAGCGATAACTAGTTCTGTGGTTGATAATGGTCAAGTGACGAATGTGACGATCAACGGTGGGATTGTCCCAGAACTTGCAAACTTCAATAATGCGCCAATCTTATTAGCAATTATTGGGCTAGTGTTGACATCGATTTTAGTCGTTAAAAATGTTCGCGGCGCGATCTTGATCGGAATTGTCGTTACAACGATCATCGGGATCTTGATGGGGGTCGTTGATCTAGGAACGATCGATTGGGAACAAAATTCTTTGGGGAATTCGATCAATGAACTGGGAACAACTTTTGGCGCAGCATTCGGTGCGGAAGGGATGCAATCATTATTTAGTGATAGCTCTAAGATTCCACAAGTACTGATGACGATCATCGCATTTAGTTTATCCGATATATTTGATACGATCGGAACATTCATCGGTACCGGTAGACGCACAGGAATCTTCTCTAAAGAAGATGAAGAAGCTTTAGAAGACGGGCGAGGATTAAAAACAAAAATGGATAAAGCATTGTTTGCTGATGCAATCGCTACATCGATCGGTGCGATTTTTGGAACATCAAATACCACGACTTATGTTGAATCGGCAGCTGGAATCGGTGCTGGTGGACGTACAGGGTTGACCTCAGTCGTCGTAGCTGTATTATTTGCTTTGAGTAGTTTATTCTCTCCACTGATTGCTATTGTACCGGCACAAGCAACTGCCCCAGCTTTGATCTTAGTTGGTGTGATGATGATGGCTTCGTTTGCTGATATCAATTGGTTAGATATGGAAGAAGCATTACCTGCATTTTTTGCGTCGATCTTCATGGGATTAGCTTACAGCATCTCTTACGGAATCGCTGCTGGATTTATCTTCTATACGATCATGAAAGTGATCAAAGGCAAAACAAACGAGATTTCAATTGCTTTATGGGTTGTTGATATTTTATTCATTCTCAACTTCGTTATTTTAGCAATCATTTAAAAGACATTTTTAATAGGAGTGAAGAGTAGGCTAACTCTTTGCTCCTATTTTATTTGGTCTATGTCCTCTTTGACAAAAATGAATGGTACTGGCACATACGTTGCACACACGTACAAAAATAGGTATGATAATAGAGACGAAAGAAGGGTGATAGATGAAGGTTCAATGGAGAAAAAATTTATTCGTAGCTTGGATAGGCTGCTTTTTTACTGGTTCAAGTATCAGTTTAGTTATGCCGTTCATTCCAGTTTACGTCGAACAACTAGGTACACCTAAGGATCAAATTGAATTATTTTCAGGATTAGCGATTTCAGTAACAGCCTTTGCTGCAGCGATCGTTGCGCCTATTTGGGGAAATCTAGCCGATCGAAAAGGACGGAAGATGATGATGATCCGGGCAGCAGCCGGTATGACGATCACTATGGGATCACTAGCTTTTGTCCCAAATGCTTATTGGCTTTTGGTCATGCGTTTCTTTAATGGGATTTTATCTGGATACATACCTAATGCGACAGCGATGATTGCTTCACAAGCGCCTAAAGAGAAAAGTGGTTGGGCGTTAGGCACGCTTTCTACTGGGGCAGTGGCAGGGACGCTGATTGGTCCCTCAATGGGAGGCGCTTTGGCGCAATGGTTCGGAATGGAAAATGTTTTTTTGATTACTGGAGGGTTATTACTGATCACCACGATCTTAACAATTTTCATGGTAAAAGAAGATTTCCAGCCGGTAGAGAAAAAAGATATGATCAGTACCAAAGAAGTTTTTGCTAAAATGGATCACTTTTTTGTGTTAGTCGGTTTATTTGTCACTACTCTGATCTTACAGTTAGGGATCACTACGATCAGCCCAATCTTAACATTGTACATTCGGGAATTGAGTGGTGACACATCAAATATCTTATTTGTTAGTGGTCTGATTGTTTCAGTATCAGGTGTTTCAGCAGTATTTTCTTCTCCAAGACTGGGGAAATTAGGCGATAAGATCGGAAATCAGAAAGTGCTGTTAGCAGGTTTGGTACTTTCGTTTTGTTGTTACTTACCAATGGCATTTGTGACTACACCTTTACAATTAGGGATCTTACGGTTTATATTAGGTTTTTCGACAGGGGCGTTGATGCCATCGATCAATACATTGATCAGCAAGATCACACCAGAAGAAGGTGTCAGTCGAGTATATAGCTATAACCAAATGTTTACAAACTTTGGTCAAGTACTAGGACCGATGTTAGGTTCGACAGTCGCTCATGCGTACAATTACAGTACAGTGTTTATTGTGACTAGTCTCTTTGTTCTGACGAATATTCTTTTATCACTATTTAATTTTAGAAAAGTACTTCATCAAAAACTATGATCAAGAAAAAACAGATTGGAGTATTTCTCCAATCTGTTCGGCTTTTATGAATGTGAAGCGGACGAAGTTTCTTTTTTAGGTGTTGCAACAGCGCTGATCAAAATGACGATCAATCCTGCAACCAATGAAATAATAGTCGTCATGGTAAAATCATATGGGCTACTAGACAATGCACCACCGATATAGCCAACCACTTGACCTAAAATGACTGCCCAAAATAATGTGACGATATATCGCATATCAAACACCTCTTTTCTAAGTTCAGTTTACCAGATTTTTTTTGAATGTAAAGGGAGAAACAGGCATGCAACGTCAGTGGATAGTATAAAAGTGTAGATCGTTCGTCAGATAGGAAAAGCATGAAGAAAGACGAATACACGTAACCAGTCCTACAAGATAACGAGTTGATGTTACGAATATTCCCCTAAAAAGAAAGTGAATGGAAAAGGTGGTATGTAAAAATGTTTCTTCCACAACTTTGTACGATCACCTCGTATTCTTTGTTGCAAAGTACGATTCGCATAAACGAATACGTTCAAGAAGCAAAGAAACTAGGCTATCAAACATTAGCGATCACAGATAAGGATGTGCTATCTGGGGCAGCGGAATTTTACCGCATCTGTATGAATGAAAAAATACAACCAATTATTGGACTGAACTTGACCTACCAGTTTCAAGAACGTTATTATGAGTTATTACTCTACGCAAAAGATAGAATCGGCTACCAACAATTGATCAAGCTCTCAAGCAAGAAAATGATCCGAGAAAAAATAGAGCTTCACGAGATCGATGAACTCGATCATTTGCTTGTCGTTTTACCAGCCAAAAAATCGATTGCTGATGACTACGGTGTGTCAGCATCATTTGATAGTCATTGGCAAAGTTTGCAAGGGAAAATAGCATCTTCTCATCTTTATGTAGGAGTCACAGAAGAAACGCACCTAGAAGCTCCAGAATGGCTAGCTTATTTACGAGCAAATCAATTTCAACTTTGTGCATTACATCCGATTGCTAGTTTGCACCAAGAGGAACTTTTTTCTTTAGAGACAATGAAACATCTTCGTGAAGGTACGCAACTTTCTTTTGATGAAGTGCGACAAACGACTCGCGATTCAGGTGCAGGGTTTTTGCTTCCTGAAGCAGAGTTAAGACAAAGATTCATGACCGCAGGATTGGAGGAAGCGTTAAACAATGCGCACCAGTTAGCTAAGTCAGTCACATTTGAATTTCAGTTTCATCAGAAATTACTACCACATTATCCTGTGCCAGATAATCGTGCTGCTGGAGAGTATTTACAGGAACTCTGCCAGAAGCAATTAGGGAAGCGAGTTAAAAAAATCACCCCAGCTTATCAAGAACGATTAGATTATGAACTGTCGGTGATCCACCAGATGGGGTTTGATGATTACTTCTTGATCGTTTGGGATGTCATGGCTTTTGCCCATGAAAACAACATCGTTACTGGTGCTGGTCGTGGCTCAGCAGCGGGGTCATTAGTCGCCTACGTGTTGGAGATCACGGATGTCGATCCATTGGAGTATGACTTGTTATTTGAACGTTTTTTGAATCCAGAACGATATACGATGCCAGATATCGATCTAGACATACCCGATAACCGAAGAGAAGAAGTACTGATCTATGTCCGTGAGAAATACGGGCAATATCATATGGCCCAAATCGCAACATTCGGAACTATGGCAGCTAAAATGGTACTTAGAGATGTGGCTCGAGTCTTTGGATTATCGCAAAGCGAAGCTAATCGTTGGTCCAAAGCGATTCCCAACCAATTGAAAATGACATTGAATGAGGCGTATCGGACTTCGAACAAGCTGGTTGAGCTAGTCCAGGCGAGTGAGAAAAATCAATTATTATTCCAAACAGCAAAAATACTTGAAGGTTTGCCACGACACGTTTCCACCCATGCAGCCGGAGTCGTTTTAAGTGATAAGAATCTACTAGAGTTAGTTCCTTTACAAAAAGGATCCGATGAAGCATATTTGACTCAGTATACAATGAACGATGTCGAAGCTATCGGGCTGTTAAAAATGGATTTTCTTGGATTAAGAAATCTGTCCATTATCGATTACACAGTGAAAGCAATCAAACGTGTCGAAAACAAAGTTATCCAACTCAAAGAAATCCCATTAGATGATTCTAAAACGCTACAGCTTTTTCAACAAGGCGAAACAACGGGGGTTTTTCAATTTGAATCTGCGGGGATTCGGAACGTCTTACGGAGATTAGGGCCAGAAAACATCGAAGATATTGCCGCAGTCAACGCCTTATATCGTCCTGGACCAATGCAAAATATCGATACATTTATCGCTCGTAAAAAAGGGAAGGAAAGAATCTATTATCTCGATGATTCATTGGAGCCGATTTTAAACAATACGTATGGTGTCATTGTCTATCAGGAACAGATCATGCAGATCGCTTCAACCATGGCTGGATTTTCTCTTGGCCAAGCGGATATTTTAAGGCGAGCAATTAGTAAAAAGAAAAAAGAAGTGATTGATCAAGAAAGAGATCATTTTGTTCAAGGTGCCAACCAACAAGGGTACAGTAAGGAAAAGGCTAATGAAGTGTACGAATATATCGAACGCTTTGCTAACTATGGGTTCAATCGTTCCCACGCGTTTGCTTACTCCTTTGTTGGCTTTCAAATGGCCTATCTCAAAGTTCATCACCCTGGTGCATTTTTTATGAGTTTGATGAATTCCGTCCGTCACAACACGGCAAAGTTAAAAGAGTATATTGCTGAGGCAAAAAAGTATAAAATAAAGCTGATCCCTCCATCCATCAATCAAAGCTTTTACGGCTTCGAGTTGACGGATGAAAGAACGATCCGTTTTGGATTGACAGCGATCAAAGGTGTTCGTCGAGATTTTGTTGAAGAGATCATTCGTGAACGAAAAGAGGATGGTCCATTCCGTTCTGTTGATCAGTTTCTGATTCGTATCAATAAACGTTGGCTCAAATTAGAGTTGCTACAAACATTAGTTGCATCAGGTGTTTTTGATGAATTAGTAAGAAATCGCAGACAGTTGATGTTGGATCTGGAAGGTAAGATCCAAAACATCTTATATAGTGGTGGTAGTTTAGACCTTTTAGATATCATGGCTTTAAAAGAGGAAGAGGTCGTAGATTATAGCCTTGAAGAGAAGCTTCAATTGGAAGAAGAGCATTTAGGTGTCTATTTATCTGGTCATCCGACAGAAGGGTATGAGCGACTTAAATTAGCAAAAAAAGTACATTTAGTCACAGAAATCGTACCTAAACAAGCCGCAAATGTTTTAGTGATGGTCAAAGAGGTAAGAGAGATCCGTACGAAAAAAGGCGCGTTGATGGCTTTTGTCAGCGGGACAGATAGTAGTGGAGAAATAGCTATTACCGTTTTTCCAGAGCTGTACCGCCAAGCGCGTCCATTATTCAAAGAAAATCAAGTGATTTTCGTGCAAGGACGTTCAGAAATCAGTAAATACAATCAAGAATTGCAGCTGATTGCAGAAGTAGTCGCTGATCCTGAAGAATTGCAACAGCAGTATCCAGAACAAACGTGTTATTTGAGAATCAGGGAAGAGGCAGATCAGTCAGATACGATGAAGCAGCTGCAAGAATTGTTCAAAAAATTCCCAGGATATATTCCTGTTGTGATGTATTATGAAAAAGACCAACGAAAAGTTGTGTTATCTGAAGCCTTTTGGCTCGATGGTTCAGACAGTCTTAAGAAGCAATTAGCTTACCTTTTAAAAGAAGAAAATGTTGTTTTCAAATAACTTACGGTAAAAGATACTATTTGCTTTCATTTTTTTTCATTTTTTTATCAGGAAATCAAGACAAGTGAGCAAAATAATGTTAGAATGTTAGTCGTGGTTAATACAAAGAAGGTTATAAACCTAGGTCTTGCTTAGGATAAAGTAATTTAATGAGGTGAAGATGAATATGAAACGCATCGGAATTTTGACTAGTGGTGGAGATGCTCCTGGGATGAATGCAGCAGTTCGTGCAGTCGTTCGTAAAGGTATATATGAAGGATTGGAAGTTTACGGGATCAATTATGGTTTTGCTGGATTAGTTGCCGGAGATATCCGTCGATTAGATGTTGCAGATGTCGGTGATAAGATCCAACGCGGGGGTACATTCTTATACTCTGCACGTTATCCTGAATTTGCAACAGAAGAAGGACAATTAAAAGGAATCGAACAATTGAAAAAATTCGGTATCGAAGGTCTTGTCGTGATCGGTGGCGATGGTTCTTACCATGGCGCGATGGCTTTGACTAAACGTGGTTTCCCAGCAGTCGGTGTACCAGGTACGATCGATAACGATATTCCAGGGACTGATTTTACGATCGGTTTTGATACAGCAATCAACACAGTATTAGAATCAATCGACCGTATCCGTGATACAGCAACTTCACACGTTCGTACGTTCGTGATCGAAGTAATGGGACGTAATGCTGGAGATATCGCTTTATGGTCAGGTGTTGCTGGTGGAGCAGATGAGATCATCATCCCTGAGCATGATTTTGATATGGCAGTTGTTGCCAAAAAAATCCAAGATGGCCGCGATCGTGGCAAAAAACATTGCTTGATCATTTTGGCAGAAGGCGTAATGGGCGGAAACGAATTTGCAGAAAAATTGTCAGAATATGGCGATTACCATACACGTGTATCGATCTTAGGACACGTTGTACGTGGTGGTTCACCAACTGCACGCGACCGTGTATTAGCAAGTAAATTTGGCGCACATGCTGTTGAATTATTGCAACAAGGAAAAGGTGGTTTGTGTATCGGTATTCGCGACAACGATATCGTTGAGGCTGATATCATCGACACACTAGAAAATAGCAAACACCAACCAGATTTATCATTATATGACTTGAATAATTCACTTTCTTTCTAACTAAAGAAAAGTAGTCAGGTAAATCAATAGATATATATGGGAGTGGGAAGCAGGTCTTCCCAATATCTAACAGATATTTAAGCTTTGAATGGCTTTAAATAAACAATTTGAATGGGAGAGTTTTGTAAAATGAAAAAAACGAAAATCGTTAGTACATTAGGACCAGCCAGTAATTCAGTAGAAACAATTTCTAAATTGATTGAATCTGGAGCAAATGTCTTCCGCTTCAACTTTTCACATGGTGACCATGAAGAACAATTATCACGTATGGTAATGGTTCGCGAAGCAGTGAAGAAAACTGGTAAAGATGTCGGCATCCTTTTAGATACAAAAGGTGCAGAAATCCGTACAACAGTTCAAGGCACAACTGAAGAAGATTTTGGCCGTGCAGGCTACATCAAATTTGAAGTTGGCGACAAAACACGCATCTCAATGGACCCTGAACATGTAGGTTCAAAAGAAAAAATCGCAGTGACTTATCCAGGTCTTTTTGAAGACGTTCATGTAGGTGGACATATCTTATTCGATGATGGTTTGATCGACATGGAAATCATTGAAAAAGATGAAGCAACGCGTGAATTAGTAGTAGAAGTGAAAAATGCAGGTATGCTAGGGTCACGTAAAGGTGTTAACGCACCAGGCGTTTCAATCAGCTTACCAGGTATTACACCAAAAGATGCAGACGATATCCGCTTCGGACTAGATAACGACATCGACTTTATCGCTGCAAGTTTTGTTCGTAAGGCACAAGACGTGTTAGATATTCGTGAAATTTTAGAAGAAAAAGACATGACACATGTTCAAATCTTCCCTAAAATCGAATCTCAAGAAGGTATCGACAACATTGATGAAATCATCAAAGTTTCTGATGGTATCATGATTGCTCGTGGAGACATGGGTGTTGAGATCCCTGCTGAATTAGTACCAATGGTTCAAAAACGTATCATCAAAAAATGTAACGCTGCGGGTATCCCAGTAATCACTGCAACACAAATGTTAGAATCAATGCAAGAAAACCCACGTCCAACACGTGCGGAAGCATCTGACGTTGCCAATGCAGTATTTGACGGAACAGACGCAACAATGTTATCAGGTGAATCAGCAAATGGTGACTATCCTGTTGAAGCTGTTGCAACAATGGCTCGTATCGACCAACAAGCTGAACTAGCATTAGCAGAATTAGGTTCATTCCAATTAAATGAATTTGACAAAACTGATGTAACAGAAACAATCGGTCTATCAGTGGCACGTGCTGCGAAAAACTTAGGCGTAAAAACAATCGTTGCTGCAACTGAATCTGGTTATACAGCAAAAATGATCTCTAAATACCGTCCAGATGCTGATATCTTAGCTGTCACATTTGACGAACGCACAAAACGCGGTTTGATGCTTAACTGGGGTGTGTATCCAACAGTTGCTGAAAAACCAACAACAACAGACGAAATGTTTGAATTAGCTGCGAAAAAAGCAGTCGAATTAGGTTTCGCTTCAGAAGGTGACTTGATTTTGATCACTGCTGGTGTACCAGTAGGTGAACGTGGAACAACAAACGTAATGAAGATTCAAATGATTGGTTCAAAATTGCTTGAAGCACAAGGAATTGGTCAACAATCTGTTGTAGCCAATGCTGTAGTTGCTTCATCAGCAGCAGAAGCAATCAAAAAAGCAAAAGATGGTATGGTATTAGTTGTTCCTTCAACTGATAAAGAATTCATGCCTGCAATCGAAAAAGCAGCAGCAGTAGTTGTTGAAGAAGGCGGTTTGACTTCTCACGCAGCAGTTGTGGGAATTGCACAAGATATTCCTGTCATCGTTGGTGCGAAAGATGCAACTTCAACAATCAAAGATGGTGAATTGATCACTGTTGACGCTCGTCGTGGTATCGTTTATCGCGGAGAAACAACAGCTATCTAATCGAAATCAAAATCAAAAAGAGTGTTGAGAGAAATCTCAGCACTCTTTTTTTTATTCTGTGTATGAGTTGAGCAAGTCATTTTTGGGTTTTCATAAATTCATGGATGACTTCGATCACGTTTTCATGTAAAACCGTTGGTAACTGCTGTGCGCGAGTGGCTAATGAAATCAAAAACCGTGGTTGAGCAGTATCTTCTAACGGAATAGCTACGAGATTATCTTCAGGATGAATTGCGATCTCGGTGAGAAAGCCAATCCCGATATTTTCTCGGATCATGCTTTTCAAAATAGTTAAGTCATTACTCTGATAAACGATCTTAGGTACGATATGCGTTTGCTTAGAAAGCTTTGTAAACGCAGCAGGATGGACGTAGTGTTCATTTAACAAAACAAACTGATCGTTGACTAGCTCTTTAAAAGAAACGCTTGTACGATCTGCTAGAGGGTGTGAAGGGGACACAACGATCATGAAGCGTTTATCCAACAAAGGCTCGATTGCTAGTTTTTGATCGACGATCGGTTGTGTTGATCCAAGAATCGCAAGATCAATCCGCCCTTGATGAATCATACCATATAGATCACGAGAACCTCCGTCGATGATATCGATTTGATTCATTAATTGATGCTTGATAAAATAGCTCGATAATTTTGGAAAATATTCATTGCCGATGATAGGTGGCATACCAAAGCGCAATTTTTTCTTTTGTAGCTGAGCAATCTCTGCCTTAGCAAGTGTAATTTCTTGTAAGACGGATTGTGCATGGATCAACAATTGCTTACCAGCAGGAGTGATGATCAATTCATGATGGGAACGATCTCTTGTAATCAGTGTGGCACCAATTTCTTTTTCCAGACGTTGTAAGGCATAAGTGATCGTCGGTTGACTGACGTCAAAAAACTTAGCCACCTTAGTAAAGTTTTTTTGTTTGACGATTTGAACATAGTATTCAAGATCTCTCGTATTCATGAATCGATTCTCCCCCTTGACATATAAATAATGTTTATTGTAATCGATAATTTTGACTATAACAAACCTAAAAGACTACACTTAAAAAAGAAATAAGTAATCTACTAGGCTAGTGGCACACGAATCGTCTTTTAGATTAAAACAGAAAATAGAAGAAGCAACATGATTGAGCAGTGTTGGCTCATATCTACAAAGAGATTGCTTCAATAAATGGTTACTGAGGAGATGGAAGAAATGGTATTTTTTCAATCAATTGAAAGTGTGATCAGTATAATCTTGATGATTGGATTAGGCTACGTACTAAAAAGCTTGGGGTGGTTTGATGAACAGTTTGGGGGAAGTATCTCTTCCTTGATCACTAAAGTAGCTTTACCCGCCTCGATTTTTGTTTCAGTTATGAAGAATTTAACTAAAAGCAGTTTGATCGAATTATCTGGAAGTTTGATATATCCGATCGCTGCAGTAATCATTTCTTACCTGATTGCTTATGTGCTAACAAAATTACTTAAGATACAACCAGGTAGACGGGGGGTTTTTATGAATGCAGTAGTGAATGCCAATACGATATTTATTGGCTTGCCACTCAATATTGCTCTTTTTGGCGAAGCCTCTTTACCTTACTTTTTAATTTATTATGTGACAAATACCGTATCGACCTGGGCGTTTGGTGTTTTTTTGATCGCTAATGATGACCCGACAAAAGATCAAACAGAAAAGAAAACGAAGCTGAATTGGAAAAAGCTTTTGCCAGCGCCTTTATTAGGTTTTATCCTTGCGCTTTTCTTCTTAGTGTTAGAGATTCCTGTACCTGATTTTGTAAATTCTACACTAAACTATGTAGGCGGAATCGTGACGCCATTATCATTGATCTATATCGGAATTGTATTATACGATGCAGGGTTGAAAAGTATTCGATTTGATCGGGATACGATCGTGGCTTTGATCTGTCGATTTATCTTAGCACCAGCTATATTGATTGGACTGATGGTAATTGGTAAATATGCCTTTGGTGCGGAATTAGCTCCTCTACTGAAACAAACGTTGATCGTACAGTCAGCTACACCTATGCTAGCTGTCTTACCAATCCTTGCAAATGAAGCCCACGGTGATGTGAAGTATGCAACGAATCTTGTCACGACGAGTACCCTACTATTTGTGTTCGTTGTACCTATTTTAATGCAATTGATCCAATACATTTGATATCTGATCAAACGGTGGTAGTTAGCGACAAAGTAAACGCAGAGCGAATAAATCTCACATAGATGAGAAAAACGCTCTGTGTTTTTTTATGAAGTGTAAGGTGTCAAGAAAATTTCATTGACAACCGACTTTTTGCCCTGTATAATAGCTTTTGTTGCTTAGGAGTGATGAAACTATGAAATGGTCTTTATTGGAATTGAGAAAATACCAAGAGACACCGTTAACTTTTCATGAGACCCTTGACGTAAAAAAGGCTCTTATGAAGCGAGACGATTCAATTTTAGATGTTGCGCCTGTGGAAGTCGAAGGTCTAGTCTCAGTAGATAACAAAGGCTATCTCGTTCATTACACTGCGCAGACGACACTGACTGTTCCGTCCACTCGTTCATTGACACCAGTTGAATTACCAATCAAGCTGTCTGTGGATGAATTGTTTATGACGATGGAACAATACCAACGTAGAGATGCTCAGTTACCTTCAGAAGAAATCCTCTTAATCGAAGGAACGCATCTAGATGTGACAGAGTCGATCGAAGACAACATTTTATTGGCGATTCCGATGCGTGTACTCACAGAAGAAGAAGAGCATGCCACTGAATTACCGAAAGGGAACGATTGGGAAGTGCTATCTGAAGAAGAGTACGAAAAACGCAAAACGGAAGAAGCTGAGACAAAAGTAGATCCTCGTCTTACAAAACTATCAGAATTTTTTGATTCAGCATCAGAAGAAGATGATAACGCGTAAGATTGGAATATATTGTATCAAATATTGATACAAGACTTTACAAGGAGGTGTAGCAAAATGGCAGTACCAGCTAGAAGAACATCGAAAGCTAAAAAAGCAAAACGTCGTACTCATTACAAATTGACAATCAAAGGATTGAACGAATGTCCAAACTGTGGTGAAATGAAAAAAAGCCATCACGTATGTGCAAGTTGTGGTTACTACGATGGTAAGGACGTAATGTCTAAAGAAGCTTAATACATTTTATTTAGAAAATGTAAAACCTCAAGGCTAACCATGGAGCCTTGAGGTTTATTTTTTTGGTTTCTGAAATAACGATTGTATTCGGAATGATAATAAGTAAGAATCATCATCGATTCATACTTATTTGGTTTGCAAGTAAGCTATGTTAAGCTATAATGAGAGAGATTAGGGAGAATATCCCATATGTAGGAGGAGTTTATATGTCAAAACAACAAATCGGCGTTGTCGGAATGGCCGTCATGGGTAAAAATCTAGCCCTTAACATTGAGAGCCGCGGTTACTCTGTTGCACTATTCAATCGTACAGGAGCAAAAACAACAGATGTGGTAGAAGAACATCCAGACAAAAACTTCAAAGCAACATACACGATCGAGGAATTTGTTGATTCAATCGAAAAACCACGCCGTATCCTTTTGATGGTCAAAGCAGGACCAGCAACAGATGCAACGATCCAAGAATTATTACCACATTTAGACAAAGGTGATATTTTGATCGATGGCGGGAATACCTTCTTCCAAGATACGATTCGTCGAAATGAAGAATTAGCCAACTCGGGTATCAATTTTATCGGGACTGGGGTTTCAGGTGGAGAAGAAGGTGCGTTGAAGGGACCTTCGATCATGCCTGGTGGACAAAAAGAAGCGTATGAATTAGTTGCACCGATCCTTGAACAAATTTCTGCAAAAGCAGAAGACGGCACGCCTTGTGTAACTTACATTGGTCCAAATGGTGCAGGCCATTATGTTAAAATGGTCCACAATGGGATCGAATATGGTGATATGCAACTGATTGCCGAATCTTATGACCTGATGAAAAATATTTTAGGTTTATCTGTCGATGAGATGGCTGATATCTTCAAAGAATGGAACGAAGGTGAATTAGATAGCTACTTGATCGAAATCACTGCGGACATTTTGACACGTAAAGACGATGAAGGTACAGGACAACCGATCGTAGACGTGATCCTTGATGCTGCAGGAAATAAAGGAACAGGGAAATGGACAAGTCAAAGTGCTTTAGACCTTGGTGTGCCACTTCCGTTGATCACAGAGTCTGTATTTGCCCGTTATATCTCTGCATACAAAGATGAACGTGTACAAGCAAGCAAAATCTTGACACATACGAATGATTTTGAATTCAACGGTGATAAAAAAGAATTTATCGAAAAAATTCGTGAAGCGTTATACTTCAGCAAAATCATGAGCTATGCACAAGGGTTTGCACAGCTACGTGTCGCATCGAAAGACTATGGCTGGGATTTACCATTCGGTGAAATTGCAAAAATCTGGCGTGCCGGCTGTATCATCCGTGCTCGTTTTTTACAAAAAATCACTGATGCCTACGAAAACAATCCTGACATTGAAAATTTATTATTGGATGACTACTTTGTTGAGATCACTAAGAAATACCAACAAGCCGTGCGAGAAGTTGTTGCGTTAGCTGTCCAAGCAGGCGTACCGGTACCAACATTCTCTTCAGCGATTGCTTACTTTGATTCATACAGAGCCGAACGTTTGCCTGCAAATATCATCCAAGCACAACGTGATTATTTTGGCGCGCACACGTATGAACGTGTTGACAAAGAAGGAATCTTCCATTACTCATGGTATAACGAAGATTAATCAGCTTCTTTATTCTTCAACATGGTAAACAAATAAGTAATAAATGAAAGAGCTGAGGTCATTTATAGAGGGCGACTTCAGTTCTTTTTTAAAATAGTATTCCATGATAAAATGATTATAGATTTTAAATTAACTATTGGTATAATAATAGAGTTTAGAAGCCTAGGAGAGAAAGGACAAAATTGAATGAGTAATATTCTAATCATTGAAGATGAGAAAAACTTAGCCCGATTTGTCGAGTTAGAATTAAAACATGAAGGGTATAATGCTGAAGTACATTACAACGGACGAACAGGTCTAGATGCTGCTTTGAATAATGAGTGGGATGCAATTTTATTAGATTTGATGTTACCTGAATTGAACGGACTTGAAGTTTGTCGTCGTGTACGCCAAGCGAAAAATACACCAATTATCATGATGACTGCGAGAGATTCTGTCATTGATAGAGTTTCTGGTTTAGATCATGGTGCAGATGATTACATCGTCAAACCATTTGCAATCGAAGAATTGTTAGCGCGTCTACGTGCTTTATTACGCCGCATCGACATCGAAGGAGACAAAAATGTGGCAAAACAAACAACGATCACTTATCGTGACTTAACGATCGAAAAAGAAAATAGAGTCGTACGTCGTGGTAATGAAGTCATTGAATTAACAAAGCGTGAATATGAACTATTACTTACTTTGATGGAAAATGTCAACGTGGTACTTGCACGCGATGTTTTATTAAACAAGGTTTGGGGCTACGAAACCGAAGTGGAAACAAACGTAGTGGATGTGTATATTCGTTATCTCCGTAATAAGATCGACGTTCCTGGTGAGGAAAGCTATATTCAAACAGTACGTGGGACTGGTTACGTGATGCGCTCGTGAGCCATTACAATCAAACCGAAAAAAGAGAACTTAAAGGTCCATCCTTGACGATCAAGTGGGCCTTTGCAAGTTCTTTCTTCATATTTGTCGTCTTTACGATTTTTGCAGTGATCACCTATAAATCATCGATCAATCTAATAGTAGCTAAGGAAAGAGCAAATGTCGAACATACCATTTCTGAAGCGGCTTCTCGTTTATCAAATTCAGATGAGGAGTTGACGTTGATCAATGCCTATCGAAACTTAACGAACGCTGACCAAGCCGGTGGCACTGGAGATGATACTGCTGTCATTGAAGGGAACTTGATGAAAATCGACTCCTTTATTTCCGAACTTGGTCAAGCATCGATGGATCTATATGTTTACGATCTGGATGAAAAATTGATTTTTAAAACACACGAAAAAAGTCGTTCATTGATCCAAACGACCAGGAAGATCCCAACGATCGTTACTTTAGACGGGAAAACTGGCTTTTTATCGATCCAACCTATTTATTCTAAACAAACAAGAGAAAAAATTGGCTATACTCAAACATTTTATGAACTTTCATCTTTCTATGATATAAGAAATAACCTTTTATTGACTTTGATCGTGCTAGAGATTGTCTCCTTGATACTAAGTAGTATCTTAGGTTTCTTCCTATCTTCCTACTTCTTAAAACCGTTAAAAGTATTACGAGATACGATGGATACGATCCGTAAAGATCCACAATCAGATATCCATATGCCAGAGATTGATACAGATGATGAGTTAGCAGACCTTGCTGAGATCTTCAATGAAATGCTAGATCGTATGCGTCTGTATATCGAACAACAAGAACAATTTGTGGAAGATGTATCACATGAATTAAGAACACCTGTAGCGATTATTGAAGGGCATCTCAACTTATTGAATCGCTGGGGGAAAGATGATCCCGAAATTTTAGAAGAATCCCTAACTGCAAGTATGCAAGAAATCAGTCGGATGAAAAGCTTAGTACAAGAAATGCTAGATCTATCACGTGCAGAGCAAGTAGATGTTTATTATGCCAACGAAACGACGAATGCAAAAGAAGTGACTTACCAAGTATTCAATAATTTTAAATTACTTTATCCTGATTATGTTATTACACTGGATGATGACTTACCTAAAGAAGTAACACTACAAATTTTTAGAAATCATTTTGAACAATTGATTATCATCATTTTAGATAATGCGGTAAAGTATTCAACGACAAGAAAAGAAGTCCATATCTCTATTTCATCGACGCTTAGCGAATTTGAGATCGCGATCCAAGATTTTGGTGAGGGAATACCTGAAGAGGACTTGAAGAAAATATTTAATCGTTTTTATCGTGTAGATAAAGCAAGAGCACGAACAAAAGGTGGAAATGGCTTAGGATTGTCGATTGCCAAACAACTTGTAGAAAGCTATAAAGGAAGAATAATAGCAGAGAGTGTAGTAGGGCAAGGGACGATTTTTAGAATTTTTGTACCAATTGTACGAACAGAAGACAAGTAAAGTGATGACTTTGCTTGTTTTTTTTATGAATTTATCGACAAACTTCACTAGGCTATTGATTTCTAAGGAGTTTTTCCATAGCCTTTCCCCTGGAAAGATACGAACTTTAATTGTGAAATACTAGAATAATACAATTAAATAACATCAAAAAACTGTTGATATTTAAACATCTTATACGAATATTCGGCTTTGAAAATAATCGTTGAAAAAAGCATTTTTTCTATTGCAATTTTTTTAAGTCCTTGATATATTATTATTTGTTCTGACAAAGCAGTAAGAAACGTCATGATAAATTATTGAAATTAAATGTTGACGAGGTTTTAATGCTATGTTATAATAACAAAGTCGTTAAAAACAAGGTGACAAAAAACCTTAATATACCAACGAAAAAGGTTGTTGACAAATAACGACTGAGGTGATATATTAATGAAGTCGCTAAGAAACAACGACAATCAACTTTCTAAGTTAAGAAAGAAAAACTTATTGACAACTTCTTAAATAAATGTTAGGATATAAAAGTTGTTAAATAAGAAAGAATAGACCTTTGAAAACTGAACAAAGTAAGACAAACCAAATGTGTAGGGCGTCTTGATTCAATTCAAGACAACAAACATTTTTAACAAGCAAGCAATATGCTAGCAAACAAATTGAGCTTAACAATCGCAAGATTGTTCTAACTTTTATTATGAGAGTTTGATCCTGGCTCAGGACGAACGCTGGCGGCGTGCCTAATACATGCAAGTCGAACGCTTCTTTTCCCACCGGAGCTTGCTCCACCGGGAAAAGAGGAGTGGCGAACGGGTGAGTAACACGTGGGTAACCTGCCCATCAGAAGGGGATAACACTTGGAAACAGGTGCTAATACCGTATAACAATCGAAACCGCATGGTTTCGTTTTGAAAGGCGCTTTACGGTGCCGCTGATGGATGGACCCGCGGTGCATTAGCTAGTTGGTGAGGTAACGGCTCACCAAGGCCACGATGCATAGCCGACCTGAGAGGGTGATCGGCCACATTGGGACTGAGACACGGCCCAAACTCCTACGGGAGGCAGCAGTAGGGAATCTTCGGCAATGGACGAAAGTCTGACCGAGCAACGCCGCGTGAGTGAAGAAGGTTTTCGGATCGTAAAACTCTGTTGTTAGAGAAGAACAAGGGTGAGAGTAACTGTTCACCCCTTGACGGTATCTAACCAGAAAGCCACGGCTAACTACGTGCCAGCAGCCGCGGTAATACGTAGGTGGCAAGCGTTGTCCGGATTTATTGGGCGTAAAGCGAGCGCAGGCGGTTTCTTAAGTCTGATGTGAAAGCCCCCGGCTCAACCGGGGAGGGTCATTGGAAACTGGGAGACTTGAGTGCAGAAGAGGAGAGTGGAATTCCATGTGTAGCGGTGAAATGCGTAGATATATGGAGGAACACCAGTGGCGAAGGCGGCTCTCTGGTCTGTAACTGACGCTGAGGCTCGAAAGCGTGGGGAGCAAACAGGATTAGATACCCTGGTAGTCCACGCCGTAAACGATGAGTGCTAAGTGTTGGAGGGTTTCCGCCCTTCAGTGCTGCAGCTAACGCATTAAGCACTCCGCCTGGGGAGTACGACCGCAAGGTTGAAACTCAAAGGAATTGACGGGGGCCCGCACAAGCGGTGGAGCATGTGGTTTAATTCGAAGCAACGCGAAGAACCTTACCAGGTCTTGACATCCTTTGACCACTCTAGAGATAGAGCTTCCCCTTCGGGGGCAAAGTGACAGGTGGTGCATGGTTGTCGTCAGCTCGTGTCGTGAGATGTTGGGTTAAGTCCCGCAACGAGCGCAACCCTTATTGTTAGTTGCCATCATTTAGTTGGGCACTCTAGCAAGACTGCCGGTGACAAACCGGAGGAAGGTGGGGATGACGTCAAATCATCATGCCCCTTATGACCTGGGCTACACACGTGCTACAATGGGAAGTACAACGAGTCGCGAAGTCGCGAGGCTAAGCTAATCTCTTAAAGCTTCTCTCAGTTCGGATTGTAGGCTGCAACTCGCCTACATGAAGCCGGAATCGCTAGTAATCGCGGATCAGCACGCCGCGGTGAATACGTTCCCGGGCCTTGTACACACCGCCCGTCACACCACGAGAGTTTGTAACACCCGAAGTCGGTGAGGTAACCTTTTTGGAGCCAGCCGCCTAAGGTGGGATAGATGATTGGGGTGAAGTCGTAACAAGGTAGCCGTATCGGAAGGTGCGGCTGGATCACCTCCTTTCTAAGGAATATTACGGAGACTACACACGTTTGTCGATACTTTGTTCAGTTTTGAGAGGTCTACTCTCAAAATTTTGTTCATTGAAAACTGGATATTGAAGTAAAAATGTAAGTAATACAAACCGAGAACACCGCGTTGAATGAGTTTTTTAATAAGTTCAATTGCTTATTTTTCTTGATTGGACTTCTATCGCTAGAAGAAAGATCAAAACCCAACCGTAAGGTTGATAAGGTTAAGTGAATAAGGGCGCACGGTGGATGCCTTGGCACTAGGAGCCGATGAAGGACGGGACTAACACCGATATGCTTTGGGGAGCTGTACGTAAGCTATGATCCAGAGATTTCCGAATGGGGGAACCCAGCATCTTTTATAGGATGTTACGTATACGTGAATACATAGCGTATATGAGGTAGACGCAGAGAACTGAAACATCTAAGTACCTGCAGGAAGAGAAAGAAAATTCGATTCCCTGAGTAGCGGCGAGCGAAACGGGAAAAGCCCAAACCAATGAGCTTGCTCATTGGGGTTGTAGGACTCCGATATGGTAGTTCTTTCAGATAGTCGAATGACTTGGAAAAGTCAGTC
This sequence comes from Enterococcus mundtii, assembly GCF_003957375.1. Classification (GTDB taxonomy): domain Bacteria; phylum Bacillota; class Bacilli; order Lactobacillales; family Enterococcaceae; genus Enterococcus_B; species Enterococcus_B spodopteracolus. The sequence goes on from NZ_CP025473.1 coordinate 971,690, forward strand.
AGAGAGGGTGAAAGCCCCGTAGATGAAATTTGGAAGGCACCTAGGAGGATCCTGAGTACGGCGGAACACGAGGAATTCCGTCGGAATCCGGGAGGACCATCTCCCAAGGCTAAATACTCCCTAGTGACCGATAGTGAACCAGTACCGTGAGGGAAAGGTGAAAAGCACCCCGGAAGGGGAGTGAAATAGAACCTGAAACCGTGTGCCTACAACAAGTCAAAGCCCGTTAATGGGTGATGGCGTGCCTTTTGTAGAATGAACCGGCGAGTTACGATTGCATGCGAGGTTAAGTTGAAGAGACGGAGCCGCAGCGAAAGCGAGTCTGAATAGGGCGTTTGAGTATGTAGTCGTAGACCCGAAACCATGTGATCTACCCATGTCCAGGTTGAAGGTGCGGTAAAACGCACTGGAGGACCGAACCCACGTACGTTGAAAAGTGCGGGGATGAGGTGTGGGTAGCGGAGAAATTCCAAACGAACTTGGAGATAGCTGGTTCTCTCCGAAATAGCTTTAGGGCTAGCCTCGGAATTGAGAATGATGGAGGTAGAGCACTGTTTGGACTAGGGGCCCATCTCGGGTTACCGAATTCAGATAAACTCCGAATGCCATTCATTCATATCCGGGAGTCAGACTGTGAGTGATAAGATCCATAGTCGAAAGGGAAACAGCCCAGACCACCAGCTAAGGTCCCAAAATATATGTTAAGTGGAAAAGGATGTGGGGTTGCACAGACAACTAGGATGTTGGCTTAGAAGCAGCCACCATTTAAAGAGTGCGTAATAGCTCACTAGTCGAGTGACCCTGCGCCGAAAATGTACCGGGGCTAAACATATTACCGAAGCTGTGGAGTACACCTTTAGGTGTATTGGTAGGAGAGCGTTCTAAGGGCGTTGAAGGTAGATCGTGAGGACTGCTGGAGCGCTTAGAAGTGAGAATGCCGGTATGAGTAGCGAAAGACAGGTGAGAATCCTGTCCACCGAATGACTAAGGTTTCCTGGGGAAGGCTCGTCCGCCCAGGGTTAGTCGGGACCTAAGCCGAGGCCGACAGGCGTAGGCGATGGACAACAGGTTGATATTCCTGTACTCGTTGTTTTTGTTTGAGCAATGGAGGGACGCAGGAGGCTAAGGAATGCAGACGATCGGAAATGTCTGTCCAAGCAGTAAGTCTTGATAGGAGTCAAATGCTTCTAACTTTAAGGACAAGCTGTGATGGGGAGGGAAATAATAGTACCGAAGTTCCTGACGTCACACTGCCGAGAAAAGCTTCTAGTGAGAAAACAACGACCCGTACCGCAAACCGACACAGGTAGTCGAGGAGAGAATCCTAAGGTGAGCGAGAGAACTCTCGTTAAGGAACTCGGCAAAATGACCCCGTAACTTCGGGAGAAGGGGTGCTGATCGTCAGATCAGCCGCAGTGAATAGGCCCAAGCGACTGTTTATCAAAAACACAGGTCTCTGCAAAATCGTAAGATGAAGTATAGGGGCTGACGCCTGCCCGGTGCTGGAAGGTTAAGAGGAGTGCTTAGCGTAAGCGAAGGTACGAATTGAAGCCCCAGTAAACGGCGGCCGTAACTATAACGGTCCTAAGGTAGCGAAATTCCTTGTCGGGTAAGTTCCGACCCGCACGAAAGGCGTAACGATTTGGGCACTGTCTCAACGAGAGACTCGGTGAAATTTTAGTACCTGTGAAGATGCAGGTTACCCGCGACAGGACGGAAAGACCCCATGGAGCTTTACTGTAGTTTGATATTGAGTGTCTGTACCGCATGTACAGGATAGGTAGGAGCCGTAGAAGTCGGAACGCTAGTTTCGATGGAGGCGCTGGTGGGATACTACCCCTGCGTTATGGCCACTCTAACCCGCACCACTAATCGTGGTGGGAGACAGTGTCAGATGGGCAGTTTGACTGGGGCGGTCGCCTCCTAAAGAGTAACGGAGGCGCCCAAAGGTTCCCTCAGAATGGTTGGAAATCATTCGAAGAGTGTAAAGGCAGAAGGGAGCTTGACTGCGAGACCTACAAGTCGAGCAGGGACGAAAGTCGGGCTTAGTGATCCGGTGGTTCCGCATGGAAGGGCCATCGCTCAACGGATAAAAGCTACCCTGGGGATAACAGGCTTATCTCCCCAAGAGTCCACATCGACGGGGAGGTTTGGCACCTCGATGTCGGCTCGTCGCATCCTGGGGCTGTAGTCGGTCCCAAGGGTTGGGCTGTTCGCCCATTAAAGCGGCACGCGAGCTGGGTTCAGAACGTCGTGAGACAGTTCGGTCCCTATCCGTCGCGGGCGTTGGAAATTTGAGAGGAGCTGTCCTTAGTACGAGAGGACCGGGATGGACTTACCGCTGGTGTACCAGTTGTTCTGCCAAGGGCATTGCTGGGTAGCTATGTAGGGAAGGGATAAACGCTGAAAGCATCTAAGTGTGAAGCCCACCTCAAGATGAGATTTCCCATTTCTTTAAGAAAGTAAGATCCCTGAGAGATGATCAGGTAGATAGGTCAGGAGTGGAAGTACAGTGATGTATGGAGCGGACTGATACTAATCGATCGAGGACTTAACCAAAATAAAATGAAAAACTCGGAGAGTTTCTTACTGATACTTCAAATCCAGTTTTGAGTGAACAAGATTTACTCAAAGATAGATAACACCAAGTGTGGTGGCGATGGCGAGAAGGATACACCTGTAACCATGCCGAACACAGAAGTTAAGCTTCTTAGCGCCGATTGTAGTGAGGGGTTGCCCCTTGTGAGAGTAGGACGCCGCCACGCTGGTATTATTATTCCGGCATAGCTCAGTTGGTAGTAGCGCATGACTGTTAATCATGATGTCGTAGGTTCGAGTCCTACTGCCGGAGTTCTCATTTATGAGAAGAGTAATGAGCTTCTTTCACTCTGGAGAGTTGTCCGAGAGGCCGAAGGAGCATGATTGGAAATCATGTAGATGGTGCAAGCTGTCTCAAGGGTTCGAATCCCTTACTCTCCGTAATTGATGTTTTACTGGCCCGTTGGTCAAGCGGTTAAGACACCGCCCTTTCACGGCGGTAACACGGGTTCGAATCCCGTACGGGTCATTTAATTGGATACATTGGAGGTTTAGCTCAGCTGGGAGAGCATCTGCCTTACAAGCAGAGGGTCAGCGGTTCGATCCCGTTAACCTCCATAATGATTTGGTTCCGTGGTGTAGGGGTTAACATGCCTGCCTGTCACGCAGGAGATCGCGGGTTCGATTCCCGTCGGGACCGTCATTTCTATTCAATTAACAAAAATAAATAATTTATTCTTTATGGCGCGGTAGCTCAGTTGGTAGAGCAACGGATTGAAGCTCCGTGTGTCGGCAGTTCGATTCTGTCCCGCGCCACCATGGAGGAGTAGCGAAGTGGCTAAACGCGACGGACTGTAAATCCGTTCCTTAGGGTTCAGTGGTTCGAATCCACTCTCCTCCATTTTATAGGGGCATAGTTTAAAGGTAGAACAGCGGTCTCCAAAACCGTTAGTGTGGGTTCAATTCCTGCTGCCCCTGCCATGGCGGATGTGGCGAAGTGGTTAACGCATCGGATTGTGGCTCCGACATTCGTGGGTTCGATTCCCATCATTCGCCTTTTTTTATTGGGGTATAGCCAAGCGGTAAGGCAAGGGACTTTGACTCCCTCATGCGTTGGTTCGAATCCAGCTACCCCAGTCCTATAAATATTAATTTATAGCTTAAAATAGTATAATGGCGGTATAGCCAAGTGGTAAGGCAGAGGTCTGCAAAACCTTCATCACCGGTTCAAATCCGGTTACCGCCTTAGTACTAATTACATTGCCGGCGTGGCGGAATTGGCAGACGCGCTGGACTCAAAATCCAGTGCCCGTTGAGGGCGTGCCGGTTCGACCCCGGCCGCCGGTATTAACTAAGATGACCACATCTTAGTTTTTTATTCGGAAATTAAATAACAAATTATTTTAATATGGCGGATGTGGCGAAGTGGTTAACGCATCGGATTGTGGCTCCGACACTCGTGGGTTCGATTCCCATCATTCGCCCTTTATTATTGGGGTATAGCCAAGCGGTAAGGCAAGGGACTTTGACTCCCTCATGCGTTGGTTCGAATCCAGCTACCCCAGTTTTTAGCTATTTATTTGCCGGCGTGGCGGAATTGGCAGACGCGCTGGACTCAAAATCCAGTGATCTCACGATCGTGCCGGTTCGACCCCGGCCGCCGGTATTTTGGCACTAACGTAGTCTATACGTTGGTGCTTTTTTCTTTGTTAGACGTTGTCGACACTGAGACACATATACGAACGGATCATATACGCCAGGAAAATACCCATTGAATTATTTTGAGATTTAAAATAATTCAATGGGTATTTTTTATAAATAAATATCAAGTGATTGAAATAGCCTGTATAATTTGTTGTGGAAGTAGCTGAATTTAAATGAGTGATTCTATCCATTAGAAGCGTCCAATCCTCTTGTGTAGGAATATTAGGCAAATGGTGAATCGGACAAGGGAGTTCCTCGTTTACATGTGGATCATAGTCGTAAATGATCAGATGGCTTGATGATCATCGATTTCTTTTTTTTGTCACTGGTTGTTCAATCAAAAATTTGACTGAGCTTTGTCGCAAGAAGGGTAATTCTGCTTCTTGAATAATATAATCGTCCATCGAGAGGCAACTTTTTACCCACAGAGGTTTTTGTGATTTGATCTTTAAAATCGTTGCATGGAACGTGATTAGACTAGCTGCTAAATGATCAAGATGTGGAACTCAAATATCGGATGTACTTTTAATCGCTCTAAATGCTGAAGCCAAAAGTGAAAAAGCCCTGGGTATTTTTTCTTTCATTAAATCAATCAAAGCAACAGAAGTCATTTCATATGGTGGACTCATCTTTGAGATCAATCTCGTATTAATCAAGAAGGCTTCGATTTTATTTAAAGCACCACTATCCAGCATCTTTTTTTGAAAAACCTGTAATAAAAAACGTTGGACGGCTTCGATCACCCCTATACCTTCTAGACAACGGAAGGCGTAGGTTCGTTCTTCATCAAATCCTTGCCAATTCGAATAGAGACACAATGTAAGAAAAAAGATACAGCCATAGTGATTCTGATTCAGGCATCGTTAGCTTGAAGAGTGAAGAATAATAGGAGGCAATCAGCTGTTCAATCAGCTGATCGGCTCGATTTTTTTTGACTAAAGCAAAGGTGCTATTGTTAAAGTAACAAACATTTTTAGACTGTCCTCTAACTTTACCAATCGATAACCAAAGTGAAAAACGAAAATGGCTAAAATGTAGAAAAGTTATCCTACTTTTTCGACCATGAGCGATAATTGATTGCATATGATGATTTCTATCAGAATCGATGATTTGACTATCACCAAAGGTTGAATAAAAAGAAAAGAGTAAAAAAACGACTATCTTCTTCATTGCCAATCAAAGTGAGCGGATTGGTTGCTTTCGATATGCGATACTCTTTCAGTACTTCATTCATATAACGAATGATATTGAAAATTGAACTACGAGAGATTATCAAGTGGTCCGATAATTGTTCTGTACTATACGTTTTGTTGTGAAGCAATAGGGCCATCATACGATAAATGATTGTATCTTTAGCTAGTATAGTAATGACTGAATCGACAGAGATTTTTTTGTGGATCTATTTGTAAGAATCCTTGTTCATTTTTAATAATCTGAAAATCAATCGTAGATAAGGAATGATTGATAATATCGATATCTTTTCGTAAAGTTGGTTTTGATGGTCCTAACTTTTCTAAGGATTAAGTTTTTACTCTGGTGCGTACGTATAAATTGTAGTAAGTTATACTGTCGTTTGAATTGATTATTTAATTGTAATGTCATAGGTAAATTATTCATAAGAGAAACCTTTCTTTAAGACAAATATAGAATTTGAAAATAAGTACACTTTAGAAGATGAAAATATAGTTATTACTAATAGTGTATTAGTTATTTAAAATTTAATCATTTTCTTCATTACTTCCACATGGTTATTCAACTATTGTCGATGAGCGATGATTTAGTTAGCTCTTTTTAGTGTTTTTTTTTGATACTACTTATTTTTAAACGGTAAAACTCATTTGTAAAATTAGAAGAAATACTATTTTAAATAGACAAAACGTTATGTTGAATATTATTGGAATTAAATTTAATAATGAATATAATTGATTTTATGTAATTTTAGTTAGTGATATAAAGTGATTTATTTTCTTAATCTATACTAATTCTAAATAAAAAACTTATTTTATGGATATAAATATGTAGTGAGATGTTCAGTTGGTAAAACTGAGTTTTAGCAGTAGTAGCAAGTTTGAATCTGAATTTATTAGAAATGGAAACAGTATTTCTAACTAAATAACGAAAATTTAATTACTAAATATTTAGTAAAATAAATCGTTTTCTTTTCTTGCCAGTCACGTTATAATAGATAAAAATGATCACTAGGGGGTAGTGAAATGACGAAGTTAACATTAGCGATTTATGATAAAGAAAGAGTTCCAAGAAAAAGTTTTCAAGGAGAAGAAGAAATAGAAAAAGATTTGGTGGTGACAGCAGAAAATTTTGTACATTTGTCTATGAGAAAATTTGAGTACCAAGAAGGAGATCAAATCGTTGTTGAAATGGACGAGTCTGGGAGGTACCTATGGGTCAAACTAGATGAAACTTTAGAAAGTTCACTGATCTATCTACCGGGAAATAAATGGACCTATGAAGTTTCATTTCATTCCAGTCGTATCAAAGCTAGACCGGAGACTCGTTTTTCTGGGGGACGTCATTATATAAGTGTTCGTTGTGCTTCTGAAGAGGAAGTGAAAATGTATCGTAATTTAGCGTTGAATCCGCATGATCAAAAAGAAGAGACTGGTGCGTATCCACATGCGAGTGCAAATGTGGAAACGCGGAATGATGCCACTTTCTTTGCGTGTAATGCGATCGATGGCGTATACGCGAATCATTCTCATGGTTCATACCCCTTTCAATCTTGGGGCATCAATCAGCAGGCTGATGCAGTTTTGACGATTGATTTTGGCCGAGAGGTCCAATTGGATAAAGTTGGCTTTACATGGCGAGCAGACTTTCCCCATGATAGTTACTGGACGAATGTGACGATTCAGTTTGACGATGGAACTAGTGAAACGTTTGCGACCGAAAAAACAGCTCAACCACAATATTTTTCATTTAGTGCAAGAAAGACCAAAGCTATTCGCTTTTGTGATCTTATTCAAGCGAATGACCCATCGCCGTTTCCTGCATTGACGCAAATTGAACTGTGGGGGATGAATAATCAGCCGATGAAAGGATGAGCAATGAAAAAATACTTTTTGAAGCAACTGTCAGAAGCCAAAAAAGAGTATCTTACGAATAAAGTAGTTCCTGAGTTGCCAGTCTCGGGGTATAGAGAGTTTTTGATGACTGGAGAGCGATTGGTTTTTGAGAAGGCTTACTTTGCAAGACGTAAACATGCTACTGTCTTGGCGTTGTCCTTATTGCAAAAAAAAGAAGCCGAAGTAGTTGAAGGGTTAGAACAAGTTTTGTGGGCGATCTGCAATGAGTATAGTTGGAGTTTACCAGCTCATTTACCAATTGAAGCGAATCACTTTCGTGTGGATGCACCGATATGGATCGATTTATTTGCAGCTGAGACAGGACAAATGTTAGCAGAGATAGTCAAGTGGTTTGAGAAAGAATTATCTGAACTATTGACGTTTCGAATCCGGTCGGAAGTCGATCGACGACTCTTTGTTCCTTTTGTAACAAACACATGGCCGTTTGAATCATTTGAAAACAATTGGAGTGCGGTTGTAGGTGGTTCGATTGGTATGGCTGCCTTGGATATACAAGAAAAAGACGGTGAATCACAAGCGGAGATAGTGAGGAAGGTAGATCGTTGTATGGCCTCTTATTTACGAAGTTTTGGGATGGATGGCGCATGTGAGGAAGGCGTCAGTTATTGGGCATATGGATTTGGTTATTATATTTATTTTGCAGAAAAGTACCAACAAGTTTATGATGATGACCGCTATCTGTTGGGTGATAAAGTGAAAAAAATCGCGGCTTTCCCTAATGATGTGATGCTCGCTGAAACAGAGGCTATACTGTTTTCCGACTACCACCCAGCGGAGTTACCAAGTGGATTATTGAGTTTCTGTCAGGAAAGGTTTCATGTCGCAATTCCCGAAGTTGTGAGAATCAATGACTTAGATTTTGATCATTGTTATCGTTTTGCCCATTTATTACGTAATTTACTCTGGTCAAAAAGACATATTGTGAATGATCAAAAAGAAGTCCTTCATTATTTTGAGGATGTAGCATGGGGCGTTCTTCAATCTTCGAAAGAAAATTTGGTGTTTGCAGCAAAAGGAGGACGAAATGATGAAAGCCATAATCATATAGATATTGGTCATTTCGTATTTGGTACGAGAGAAGACTTATTTCTTACCGATCTTGGAGCAGGAGAATATACAAAAGATTACTTTGATGAAAAAACACGTTATCTTTTCTTAGTGAACAGCGCACTTGGGCATAGTATTCCTATCGTTGCGAACAGTTACCAATTACCTGGAGCTGTTGCGGCAGAACATACGAGTTTTCCATCAACGAGAACTGGTGGAGTCTTCAAGACAGAATTGGCTTCCACGTATCCTTCGCAGATAGGACTACGCCAGATGGATCGGACAATAGAAGTGGATCGTTCGAAACGACAGCTTGTTTTGAGTGATGCTTTTACATTCGAAAAAGAAAATCAGTTAGTTATTGAAAATTTTATAACGACGAATCCAGTGGAAGTTATAGGGAAAACGGTATGTATCACAGGAGAAAAAGAAAAGTGTGAGATGTATTTTTCAAAACCTGTGCAGTTGATCAGAGAAAGTTATTACGATCACTATGGCCAAAAAAATGAAGCTACGCTGATCCAAGCGTCTTATCAGTTGCTGAAAGAAGAAACAATCCAGATCAAGATTGCGGTCAAAAGTAAGTGAGGGCACGTGATTATCAGCGGTAAGCGTGCGACTTTTTTATTGAATGTGACACACATATCCTCGAAACCGAATAAATGGTGTTTCAGAAGCAATTCCTTCATAGATAAGCTAGAAAACCCAAAATTTTGAAAAATTAGGGTTTTCTAGCTTATTTATCGGAAGTTCATCTATCTATCATGAGTTCTTTTTATTTGGTGAGGTAGTTGAGCCACGGACGATTAATTCTGTATCTAATAGGATTCGTTTCGCAATACCAGGGGAGTGGATACGTTCGTGTAAAAGATTGATACCTGTTTCGCCCATTTCTTTCGTATAAGCTCTAACCGTTGAAAGGGGTGGCGTGATGTAGCGAGAAATCGATAAATCATTGATGCCCATCACGCTGATGTGTTTTGGTACTTGGATATGATGAGCATTCAATGTATGGATGATACCGATAGCGAAAGCATCATTTGCGGCTAAAATGGCAGTTGGTAGATCGTCTTGCCATTGTGCCAAGGCTTTTTCTGTCAGTGATTCACTCGTTTTGACGTCGAGAGAACTATTTTCTTTGACGAAAAAATAGTTTTCGTCAAATAGCTGATGATGTTTCATCATATCGATATACGTATTTGTCGTTGGTGTTTTGTAGGTTCGATATCCATAGAGATTAGCACTTTCTTCTGCACCGATATAGGCAATCTTTTTATGTCCTAAATCTAAGAGATGAGTAAGTGCGACTTCAGTGGCTTGACCAAAATCAGTATTGACACAGTCATAATCATGAAAAGGAAAATTTGATCCGACGACGCATAGATTTGGCGCAGTAGTATTTAATTCGTCGATTTTTTCTTGCGTGAATTTACCGATTGCTAAGATGCCATCGACTGCTTGGATTTGATGTTGTTCGTGTTGGGAAAAGTTAATGACGTGATAGCCAAGTTCCACCGCACGTTTCTCGGCAGCTAAACGAATGGACATGTAATAAATATCTTCTAGTTCTTCGTCACTCGTGCGCCAAGTAATCAAACCAAGGACACCTTTTTTTTTCAACAGTTCATTTGCTGAGTGGGAATTGCCATTTTTTTTTGTCTTCTTTTTATATTTAGTGTAGTTCAGCTTTTCTGCAATTTCGAAAACTTTACGTTTGGTTTCTTCTGTTGCTGAGAGTGTATCATCATAATTTAATACGCGTGAAACAGTAGAGATCGATACGCCTGCTTCCTTTGCGATGTCGGTGATCGTCGCCATAAGCTACCTCCGGATAATAGACTTTATTAATTATAGTATAGGTAATTTCAGTAAAAAAAGAAAGTAAAAATATTTATTTTTTTACCAAAAAAGCGTTGACTTTTTACTGATTTTAGGTAAAATTTAGTAAAAGAAAACGATTTCATCGGGAGGGGAGCCAAATTAAACGATTTCTCTTCGGATTACAATTTATTACTATCGTTATTTTTTGTACAGGATGTCAAACAAATAGCCGACAACAAGAGAAGGCTTTTGAAAATCAAATCAAAGAAGAAATCCAGCAAAAGGCGCATGTTTTTACTGAAAAAGAATATCAGTCAGCAGAGGTTCCATTGCATCAGTGGGTAAAAATCGAAGGAAAAATTATACGATCAGATGGTCAAGAACAAATAGCAAAAGGCGATCGCTTTATTCTGAGAAGTGGTTCAAGTGATTACCAAGTATTCAATGAACAAGCAACAACAATCAATGTGGGCGATGAAGTGCTCGTTTACGGAGAATATTATGGGTTTATCAAAGGATTTTTTATTGAAAGGGAGAATATACATGCAACAATTTCGTACAAAAAAACAATGGCAAGAAAATTTTCGCCAGCTAATGGCACCGTTACGTCCTTATTACAAAAATCAACCGGGTAAATTAAAACTAGGAACACATGGGACCGTCTATTCAGAGGCAACAAGAGAAGTTGAAGCATTTTTACGGCCACTCTGGGGATTTGGTCCTTATCTGGTCGACGAAGAGGACGCTGAATTAGCATCTGATTATCTGAAAGGAATCATTGCAGGGACTGATCCAAAGAGTGATGAGTATTGGGGCACGGTAACAGACTATGACCAGTTGATTGTCGAGATGGCTTCAATAAGTACGACGTTACTTTTGAATCCTGAAAAAATCTGGGGACGTTTAACTTCGATAGAACAGACGAACCTGGCAGAATGGTTATTCACAGTGAATTTGCGTAAGATACCTAAAAATAATTGGTATTTTTTCCGTATATTGGTGAATATCGCATTGAAAAAATGTGGCAAATCCTACTCACAGCAACAAATCGATCAAGATTTTGAAGCGATCGAGCATTTTTACAATGACAATGGTTGGTATTTTGATGGGTCAGATACGCAATATGATTACTACGTCTCATTTGCGATCCATTATTACAGCTTAGTATATGCCCATTTTATGGCAGAGGAAGATCCAGTCCGCACAAAGCGAATCAAAGAGCGGGCCGTTCTTTTTGCTCAAACATTTAAATATTGGTTTGATGCCAATGGCGAAGCATTACCTTTTGGTCGTAGCTTGACATACCGCTTTGCCCAAGCGAGCTTTTTCAGTGCCTTGGTGTTCGCGGATGTAGAAGCACTCCCTTGGGGTGAAATCAAAGGGTTGCTTAGTCGTCATTTAGAAAACTGGATGGATAAAGAGATTTTCTCGACAGATGGGCTTTTAACTATTGGATATCATTATCAAAATCTAGTGTTTGGAGAAGGGTATAACGGACCGGGTTCTCCCTATTGGGCAATGAAGAGTTTTCTCTTATTGGCTGTACCTGATGATCATCCGTATTGGCAAGCAGAAATATGTCCACTACAAATTGAAGAAAAGACACGAGCACTGCCGGAAAGTAAAAATTTTTACCAATACAATCAGTCATTAACTCATCTTCAAGCTTTTCCAGCTGGGCAGTTTGTCAATCAGCAAAGCTTCCCACATGCCAAATATAGTAAGTTCGTCTATTCGACACGCTTCGGTTTCAGTGTCCCAAAATCTGATTATTGGTATTACGAAGGTGCCTACGACAGTACGTTAGCTTTGGAAAAAGATGGTCATTATTTCCGTCCGAAAGGGTTAGATCTAGATTTTTCTGTTCTACCTGATCGTATCATCCATGAATGGTCTCCGTGGGAAGACGTCAAAATCCATTCCACGATCGTTCCACTGGAAAACTGTCACGTCAGAGTCCATGAAATTGAAACAACAGATTCTATACATGCGTATGACGGAGGTTTTAGTGTCCCTCTCGAACAGACTTTGCCAAAAGCAGACGCGTTAAGTATCGAAGCAAAAACAAGTATCGGAACCTCAAAGATTGAGGGTATCATCGGGTACGAAAAAGCGGATGTTGTGCGAACAGAACCAAATACGAATCTCTTTTACCCACGTACGATGTTACCTTTTGTCTCAGCTGAGATCTCCTCAGGCAAACATTTGCTTGTGTCTCTTGTTTCTGGGACTTTACCTGATGAAACAGTGATTCAGCCAGTTATTGAGCAAAGAGGACAAAAATTACTGATCCAACAAAAGAATCAAACAATCGAACTAACGATTAGATAATGGAGGTAGGAATGACACAATTTGATTGGTTGACACATGAAATTGATTTTGTAACTAATAAAGTCAAAAAAAATCTGCCACTTTTTCAAGATACCGTACCACCTGCTGCGAGCGTAGACCTTGTCTACGTTCCAGAGGAAAACACGGATTGGACAGCTAGTTTTTGGATAGGGATGCTCTTCCTAGTAAAAGAACTGACGAATGACCAAGCGGTTGATGCAACGATCGAAAAACAATTGGCATCTTTTCGCCAACGCCTTGAAAATGACATTGCGCTTGAAACGCATGATATCGGTTTTTTGTACACACTCTCAGCAGTAGCTGATTATCAAGTGAACCGGCGGGAATCTTCAAAAGAATTAGCTATTCAAGCAGCGGATCGGCTGATGAAGCGTTATGACGTTAATACACAGATTATTCAAGCTTGGGGAGATTTAAAGGATGAGCACCAACGTGGTCGTATGATCATCGATTGTCTGATGAACTTACCGCTTCTGTATTTTGCATCTAATATGACGGGAGAGAGCAGTTATAAAGAAGCTGCCTATGCCCATGCCAAACAAACACAACGTTACATCGTTCGTGATAATTTTACGACATACCATACGTATTATTTTGATCCGAAAACTGGCAAAGCAATCGGTGGTAACACACAACAAGGGTTTTCAGATGATTCTTGTTGGGCGCGTGGGCAAGCATGGGGAATCTATGGTTTTACACTGAGTTATAATCATACAGGTGATTACACGTTTTTAGAAACAGCCAAAGGACTAGCTGACTATTTTATTGACTGCTTACCAGAAGACACTATCTGTTATTGGGATTTAGTATTTCATGATGGCAGTGGTGAAGAAAGAGACACTTCCGCTGCGGCAATCGCGGTGTGTGGTTTATTGGAACTGGCGAAGCAACTGCCATTAAGCGATCCGAAAAAAGAATATTATCAAACTGTTGCTATCACAATTATGAAAACGTTATCAACTGATTATACAAGTGTGGATTCACCACAATCGAACAGCTTGTTACTTGAAGGAGTCTATGACAAAAAATCAAATAAAGGAGTGAAGGAGTGTATGATCTGGGGAGATTATTACTATGTAGAAGCCCTGATAAGACTGAAAAAAGTTTGGTACAGTTACTGGTAAAAAACTAAGATGAAAGAAATGGAGGGAATTGGAATATGAAGTTTTGGAAAAAAAGTTTAGTTGCTGGATTACTTGTTAGTGGAGGGCTATGGTTGGGGGCATGCGGAAATGAAAACCAAGCACAAGATCAAACGGACGGAACGGTGTTGACAGTCAGTACATGGAATTATGATACTACGCCAGAATTTGACAAACTTTTTCGGGCATTTGAAAAGGAAAATCCTGGGGTAACAGTGAACCCAGTAGATATTGCTTCTGATGATTATGATACGAAATTGACCACGATGTTAGCAAGCGGAGATTCGACAGACGTGTTGACGATGAAAAATCTATTGTCGTATTCAAACTATGCATTAAGAGATCAATTAGTCGATCGATCTTCGCACATCAAAGATTTAGACACAGACCCTGCCATGGAAAGCTACGAGATGTATGATATTGATGGGAAAACCTATGCGCAACCGTATCGTACAGACTTTTGGGTGCTTTATTATAATAAAAAGTTATTTGATGAGGCAGGATTGCCTTATCCAGATAATCTGACTTGGGAAGAATACGAAGAGTTGGCGAAAGAACTTTCAAAACCAGAAGAGCAAGTATACGGTGCTTACCAGCATACTTGGCGCTCGACCGTCCAAGCGATTGCTGCTGCGCAAAATAATAAAAATCTGGTTGAACCAGATTATGGCTTTTTAGGTGAGTACTATGACCGTGTATTGCGGATGCAAGAAGACCAAGCGCAGATGGATTTTGGTACGGTCAAGTCGACGAATGTGACCTATCAATCTCAATTTGAAAACTCCAAAGCAGCCATGATGTATATGGGCTCTTGGTACATGGGCGCTTTGTTGACTAATATCGATGCTGGAACAACTGATGTGGAGTGGGGGATTTCTCAAATGCCACAAAATGAAAAAGGAAAGGAAATCCAAACATTTGGGTCACCAACAGCCTTTGCAATCAATAAGAACTCGAAAGAACAAGAACTAGCGCAAAAATTCCTTGATTTTTGTTCGGGTGAAGCGGGAGCTAAAGTGTTAGCAGAAGTAGGTGTAGTACCTTCTTATCGAACAGATGCGATCAATGAGTTGTACTTTAGCCGCAACGGAATGCCAAATGACGAAGTCTCACAAACAGCTTTCAAGCCGGAGAAGATCGCTATTGAGTTTCCAGTGGATGAAAACGGACCAGCTATCGATAAGAGTTTACAAGAAGAACATGAACTGATTTTAGTAGGAGACGAAACACCAAAAGAAGCAATTGGTAATATGGAAAAACGAGTAAAACAAGAAAGTGAATAAAAAGGTGTGTGGCGATTTTGTCTTGAAGGTGTAAGATTTCTTTCATTTTCATATCAAATAAATAAGGGGGATAAATGATTTTCCTCCGCTATCTTGTCAACTATATGCTGAAGGGGCTGTTTCTGCGCCTTCAGTGTATAGCTAACACGAATACCTGTTATTGCCTTTAATGAAAGGGGGAGCGTTAAAAGAACCAATTGGTTTTTTTGACATCAAGCTATGGAAGTAACGAAGTCAGCTTCACTTAAACTAAAACGTAAAAATACGTTGATTGCTTGGTCATTTATTGCGCCAAATTTTATTGGATTTTTGATTTTTACTTTAGTACCTGTTGTTTTTTCATTGATTTTAGCCTTTATGAAATGGGATTCCTTTAGTACACCTGAATTTGTTGGTCTGCAAAATTTCACTCGCATGTTATCGGATGATACATTTTGGATCTCTCTTAAAAATACCTTTTTGTATACGATCAGTGTGGTTCCGTTGACATTGATATGTTCATTGGGCTTGGCCATTTTATTGAATCAGAAAATCAAAGGAGTCAAATTTTTTCGGACAGCTTTTTTCTTTCCATATGTCACATCATTAGTAGCAATCGCAGTGGTGTGGAGTATGTTGTTCCATCCAACCATGGGACCGATCAACCAATTTTTACGTGTGGTTATCGAAAATCCCCCTGGTTGGTTGTCTAGTTCAGATTGGGCATTGACAGCGATCATTATCGTTAGTGTCTGGCGAGGAATGGGGTATTACATGATCTTATACTTAGCTGGCTTACAAGGGATCTCGAAAGAATTGTACGAAGCAGCTGCAATGGATGGTGCGAATAAATGGAAACAATTCAGCCACATCACCGTGCCTGAATTGCGCCCAACAACCTTTTTTGTGACAATCATGTTGGTTATCAACTGCTTCAAGATTTTTGACCTTGTTCAAGTGATGACTGATGGAGGACCGGGGCGTGCAACCAATGTGTTAGTTTATCAAGTTTATAGTGAAGCGTTCGTAAAATTCAATTTCGGCTATGCTTCAGCGATTGCTATGGTCTTGTTTGTTATCGTCCTTGTGATTACAGTCATCCAGTTTAAATGGAATCAGATCCGAGAGAAAGTGTAAGGGAGGAGAACGGATGATTAATCGATCAGAAAAAAAATCATTTCATAAAATTTTAGTATTTACGTTACTTCTAATTTTTTCACTGCTCACCTTGATCCCTTTTATCTGGATGATCTCTGCATCATTCAAAGCGAACAATGATGTCTTTTCGGTTCCGATCCAGTGGATACCAAAAACCTGGCATCCAGAAAACTATTCGGTCATTTGGACACGCATTCCATTATTGACCTTTTTCAAAAATACAGCCATTTTAAGTATCGTGATCACGTTGATCCAGTTATTTACATCCAGTTTTGCTGCTTATGGTTTCTCTAAAATGCATTTTAAAGGAAGAAATCTTCTTTTTCTTGCATATATTGGTACGATCGCTGTTCCATGGCAATCCTATATGATCCCACAATTTATCATGATGCGGCAATTAGGATTATCTGATACGTTACTTTCTTTGATTTTGTTACAAGCATTTAGTGCATTTGGCGTATTTTTATTGAAACAATACTATAGTAGTATTCCCGATTCACTTTGCGAAAGTGCAAGAATTGATGGATTATCCGAATGGGGCATTTATCGCAGGATCATCTTACCATTGACTAAACCAGCTTTGGCTAGTTTGACGATCATCACTTTTGTCAATACATGGAATGACTACATGGGACCTTTTATTTATCTGTCATCTACAGAAAATAAAACGATCCAATTAGGATTAAAAATGTTCGTTGGGTTGTATGATACGGAATATGCCTTGATTATGGCAGCATCTGTGTTGTCTGTTTTACCAGTTGCGATTGTCTTTTTAGCCATGCAAAAATATTTTGTTGAAGGTATTGCTTCTTCTGGGGTCAAAGGATAGAAAGGAAAGGCTATGTTTAAAAAGCAAACATTTGAAACGAATGTTTACATGAAGCTGTTTCGTTTAGCATATAGTTTTCTGGCGGGGAATCTATGCTTATTACTTGTGAATCTCCCATTTTTTTTAGTCGTAGTAACTACTGCGATCGATATAAGGAATAGCCTCTTTTTCTTAGGAAGTCTGTTTTTTTTCTTACCTGCCATCATGACAACTTTTGTCTGGTTTGTCGAGGGAATCCAAGAAAACGAAGCCCCAGTCAAAACTTTTTTTCAACTGTATCGCTGGGTATGGAAAAAAAGTATGTACTTAGGTGGTTCAGGATATCTTGTAATCGCGATCTCTTTTGTCGATATCCTGTTTTTCAAGGACCAGCCAATCGGAATATGGCTCATTCCTTTATTTTTTATATTTATTATCTTAGCCATTAATCTGATGATCAATAATTTTTATTTCCAAGTGAAAAATCCAGAAATCTCCATACGAGAAATCTACCATGTCTCTTTCTATTATGTATTGAAAAAGTGGTACATTAGTTTATTGAATACTATTTTGGTGTTTCTTTTGTTGATCGTGATGGTCGTTAAGCCCCAATTTGGTTTCTTGGTTACACCCTGCTTATTTTTAGGTTTGATTTATTTGAATTGCAAGCAGACGTATCGCTATCTAAATAAAAATCAGTAGCTGTTAACAAAAAAATGAAAAACGAATAGGCCCCCAAAGGTTAGAACAAAAATCTATCTTTTGGGGCTAATCATTTTGAACAATGGTCATTGACTCGAAGACATCGGGAGAAGGTCAATAGAGACTAGAAACGAAAGCTTTTTCCGACCAATAGCCATAGGACAAGGGGTATCAGGATCAGTCCGCTTGCAATCATGATCCAATCAATTGAAATGACATCTGTCAATGGACCTAAAATCAACATCGTAGCCGGTGAAGCAATACTGATTGCCATTGTTACTAAACTCATGACACGCCCCATATGGCTTTGATCTGTTTTTGCCTGAAAGAATGAAACCATAGCAGTTCGTGAGATGGGCACAACAAAACCAATTGCTACCATCATGGCAAAATACAACCAAAAACTTGATGTGATACCTAACATAATAAAAGGAAGGATCAATAATGAATAACCTAAAGCAATCGTTTTGATTTTATTTTTGAACCCTCCCCAAGTACTCATCACAGATCCTCCAACTAACATCCCAGAAGCAAACCCAATCTCAGTGGCCGATAGCTGCCATAGTCCCTCATGAAAATTACGAGTGATTTGTAAAGGCGCTAAGTTTGCAGCGGGTGTAGAAAATATGCTGCCCATAAAACCAACAAGGATCAGTGCGAGCAGGATTTTATGAATACGTAGGTATTTGACACCTGAGTTTATTTCGGATAACACGTTTATTTTATTTGTTTCTTGAGATTTCATTTGGGGAACTGTTACTCGGAAAAACAGCATAGTCACACCGATAACCGCTGTCACAAAGTCGATCATCAATATCATCTCTAAAGGTAAAACTGTCAGTAATGTCGCTGCTAATGCAGGACTTGCAAGCATTATTACAGCTTGGATCGCTTGATCAATACCGTTGACTCGTACTAAGTGCTTTTCTGTGGTAATTTGCGGAATGAGCGAAGAGACAGCAGGCGTTTGAAATCCTTGGCCTACAGAGCGAATGAATATCAGACCTAATAATAAGAAAAGATTATGCGCCATTTCTTTATCCATAATCAATAGGATGGCCATGACCAAAGAAGCAAGTGCAACGCAGCTATCAGATAAAATAGCGATTTTTTTTCGGTCGTAATGATCAGAAAGTGCTCCTGCAAAAGGCATGACCAGCACCATTGGTAAGATGCCAATAACGTTCATCAACCCAACCATCGTTCCTGATTGGGTTGATAATGTGACATGCCAAATAATAGCATACTGTACCAACATCGTTCCGATCATTGAGATGGCTTGCGATGTTAGTAAGTATGCTATGTTCGTTTTCCAATTCTTTTCATCATAAATAGTTTTTGACATTTGTATTCTCTCCCTTTTGATATAAATCATGTGCTTAACAATTTATATGCCCAAAAGGGTTTTTCGGAGAATGTGTCCTAATTGCTGTCACGAATTTATCATATCTAAAAAAATTTGTAAAGAACAAACAGGAAGAATTTTTTTTGAAACGATTTATATGTGATCCGCAACTAGTCTATAGATAAACATGTAAACGGTTATGAATCTAAAAAGATCTTTTATTAGAAATGTAATAAATAACGATATAAAAGTGGTATGATGATTTACATAATACATTATTATAAGTTGTAGTAATGAAATTAAATCCTTGAATATAAAGAGTAATCAATAGCTGAAATTTTGGATTTGCTGGAAAGTGAACGACTATTAAATAACTATTTATTTTTATATTGGAATAGTTGGTAAATTATTTAGAGGATGTTTTCATGTTTTTCGTTTTTTGATTGTCTTTGACGTATCTATTAAATAGAGAAGCGAAACTTTGTTTTTGAAAGGAAAAGAGGCGTAGATGAGAAACCGAACAAATAAACAACTTGTAATAGGCATGGCAGTGCTGATCAGTTTGGTAATGATTGGAATCGGCGGGAAAGTATATATGGATAAGAGAGAAGAAAGAAAAGCCCAAGAATTGTTAATCGCAGAAAAAGAATCGGTCTAAGCTTTGAAGAATATATCTGTGGATATTGTAGAAGTGAAAATTGAGGATACAGCTTATAACAATATGACAGGTTTATATAGAATGTTTGTTACTATGAAGAATATTAAAGACCAATCAGTTTATTTTTCGTATGGATTTGGAAAACATAGTCAAGAAATTGGTGATTATGGAATTATAGATAGCCATATACAAATTGAAGGGGTAACTAATACCAAAGTAAAAGTAACTTATTCCAACGGGGAGGAAGATGTTTGATCCTAGTGAAATAGGCAGATTGGTGTATTAACGATATCGATAAGAAGCGAGAGGGATTATGAAAAAACGAATGAATAAACAACTGTTAATAGGTATAACAGTCATGCTCAGTTTGGTAATAATCGTAATTGGAGGGAAAGTATATATGGATAAGAGAGAAGAAAGAAGAGCACAAGAATTGTTAGCGGTAGAGAAACAATCGGTGCAAGCTTTGAAAAATACATTTGCGAATATTTTAGAGGTGAAAATTGAGCATTCAGGGTACTTCAGCATGACAGGTTCTTATGACATGTTTGTTACTATGACAAATACCAAACAAGAATCAGTGTATTTTTCATACGGTTTTGGAAAACATAGCCGTGAGATTCTTGATTACGGAATAGAGGATAGAAGTATACAAACGAAAGGAATTACGAAAAATAAAATAAAAGTGATTTATTCAAATGGTGAGGAGGATTATGTATGACAATTACGGATAAAAATTATAATAGTATAAGTAATAAGGTTTATCGAATAGATCCTAACCACCCTGAACATAATTCTGATTTAAAAGAAGGATCATTTCGCAATTTCGGTGGGGCTGAATTCAAAATACTAAAACTCAAAGAAAACTCTAAAACAGATGGCACCCAAGCTATGGCAGTCGGTCCACTGGATGAAAAAGGGAATGTTGATACTTCCCAAGTAGTGATTTCTTATGCAGGAACAAATACATCAAATTTTAAGGATATAGAAACAGATATACGAACGATCGGTGGTTTTTTTGATAAAACAGTTAGTCCGGGTTTTTCTATGACACCTAGTCAAACACGTGTTTCAGGGCAATTGACGTCAGCTACTGAGTTTGCGAAAGAGGTAAAGAATGAGTATAAAGATGCCGAAATTTCTACAACGGGACATTCATTAGGACAATATCTAGCCTTGTATGTCGCAGCTGAAAACCAATGGAAAAATGTTGGGTTCAATGGACCAGATCCTTACGAACTATTATCTCCAGAAGCAAAAAAATGGATAAAGGAAAATCCGGGGATGTTGACGAATTATCGTAATCGTGGGGATGAATTGCTTGGCAATCTCATGGGAGATGGAACAGGTGCAGAAATAAAAATAAGCATGGAAATGGGGGGATGAATCCGTTTGATTATCATGGTTTAGATATTTGGAGGTTTGATAAATACGGAAATCTGATCATTCCAGAGAACGACTATAATACGAAAGCAAGTATACAACAGGAAAAATATAAAGCAATGAGTGATTTCTCAAGTCATTTGGGTACGTTGAAAAAATGGTGTGAGAAGTTTACTGCGAGTGGAGGAAGTTTATCAGCGAATGACCGAATTTATTTGAATCATAGTCAAACAAAGTTAGTTGTAGAGACAATGGGGCGAAAGACTAAAAATGCGATGGAGGAAGTCATTCGAATCAATCAGAGTAGTATTGAACGAATCGAAATGAATTGGGCTGAAGAAGTACGAAAGCGGAACATGCTGCACCTTCTTTAAGTGCCTGGGAAGTAAAAGAAACAATGCATCGGTTGGTTTGACATGGGAAACACACGTAATGACGCCAAAGGAAAAATGTCAACAACGAATCCAAAAAGCCAGACGAAAAGGCGAACGTTATGACGAATTGGCGAAAGAAATCACAAATAAAATCGATGATTTAGTGGCACGAGATCATGAATTAGCCAATCAACTAAAGGAGTGAAGGAAGAAAATGACGATTGAAGAGTTGCAAGCAGACTATCAGAGAAAACGAATCAAACTAGAAGAAGAGGAAGACTTGTTGCGATATTTCAACCGAAAAGGAGAAGAAGTAGTTGAACAATCTGAACAACTGTTAAGGCGAAGTCTAAATGGTTTAGCCCTTGATAACGAACCGTTGATGAGAGCAAGGAAACAATATCAAATTGCAGAAGAGCAATATAAGACAGCATTAAATTCAGAACGACGTCAGTTACATCAACGATTTGATGATTTAGAACGAGAGTATCAAGCGGCTTATCGAAAGTTCAATCAGTGATAAAAGAGCAATCATTACATAAAAACATACCCACATGTCATTTTAAATGGCTCAATAATGTGTATCTTGTGGTTGAGGAGAAATTATACTAAAAGTTAATTCTGCTTTACTCAATGAAAGTGGAATTTTGAAATTCGAATTTTCTATATTTGGCAATTGTCTCATATAGATTAGTCTATAAAAATGTATCAATCAGAAGAGGAATTTAAGAATGATTGAGGAGCGCTTTCGTTGGTTATAGCGTAAAGTCTCTCAAAAATAAGAGGTAGATAAGGAGGAAACTAGCTTGTCAAAATATATAATCTCTATAAATTAGATGTTAGATAACTTTATCTTGAGGAACTAATTATAGATTTTTGGCAACGGGAAGTCATGGATGAATTAGAAGATTTGTTAAATGAATTAAGAAAAACTTTAGAGCGATGGAATGTCCAAACTGTGGGAATTGCCATGCAGGGAAATTTAGTGGCAGAAAAGAAAACGACGGATAAAACCCATAAGGATGCGGTAAAGGAAGCGGAAAATTCATTTTCTAGTAGTCGTGATCAGTTAGAAAATTCTTTAAAAGGAAGATTTGCCAAAAAGGTAATAGAAGTATTCGATGAACAAGAAAAAGAATTGAAAGTGTTTGAATAAATCAGTGTTATCATGAGAATAATCAGTGTTAGTTTGGCGGGCTGTTCACTCTGTGTTTCTTTTTATAATTGATTTATCCGAACCGCAAGCTACCTTGTCCAATAAGTGGAGTTAAAATGTAAAAAAGAACTTGAGAAAACGATTTGTTTTCCCAACTTCTTTTTCGATGTTGGATGATGGATTTCGTTTCAAAAAACACGCTATGCATTAGTCTATAGTATCAAGCCATTGCTTGGCATGGGTCAACTCATCCATTGTCAATTGATGTCCTTGATCTGTGATTTGTGTTGTTACTTTAGCGCCTCGTGAATCAAATTCGCGAACCAATTGGCTAAAGGAAGTATTAGAAACGATTGGATCTCCTTCGCCAAAGGATAACCAGACAGAAGTGTCAGGGAGTTCTGAATTTTCCTGATAGTCATCTAAGGACATCGGGTGAAAGAAGAGCCCTTTTTTTAGTTCTGTCTGTTGAGCCAACATGATATGAGCGGCAATATTTGCCCCGTTTGAAAAACCGACAACGATCCAATCAGTTAATGGGATATCCTGTAAGTGACTGATTTCCTTGATTTCATTATACAGATTTGTAGATTCTTCAGCTAAACTCTCATAGTCGAATTGGTTCAAGCCGTTTCTTTTGAAAAAACGATTCAACCCTTGCTCGTTGATATTTCCTCTAAAGGATAAAAGCGTACTCTCAGGTGCAAGAAACGCTGCAATTTCCAAAAGTGAGTGCTCATCGCCACCAGTTCCATGAAGTAGAATCAATTTTTTTTGTGTTGCTTTTCCTTGTCTATAAAGATACTTCAAATGACTCACTCCTGTCATTAATCTACCCGTCTTTGGTTCGCATCACGCGTGTCAAAAGGTCGAACATATGCTTCGATTTCTTTTCTTTTTGCTTCCAATAATGGTGGCAAAGCAAGGATCTCTCCAGCTGTTTCAGCGGGTTCATCTCCAAAGAATCCAGGGCCATCGGTGGCTAATTCAAATAAGACATGAGTAGAAGCTAAGAAGTACTCAGATTCAAAGTAAAAGCGATCAACAAATCCAGAGCTAGGTAGGGACGTTTGACTAATTTTATTGATCCAAAACTGTAGTGCTTCATGATCAGCGACGCGTAAAGCAAGGTGATGGACATTGCCGTACCCTTCAATGGCTTTTGGTAGATCGGCACGATGTTCGACGATGATACTAGCGCCGTTCCCACCAGCACCGACTTCAAATAAATAAAAATCATCCACTTGTTCGATTTCTTTAAAACCGAGTAAAGCAAGCAATACTGTTCGGATCGGCTCAAGATCACTCACACGTACGATGACCGGACCAAGTCCAGTGATTGCCACATCTGTCGGTATACTACTGTTTTTCCAAGGAATACCCGCAGGAACGCCGCTATTTTTTTCATCCGAAATCAATTGATACGCTTGTTCATCGAAATCTTCAAATTCAAGATATTTCTTACCAAAACGTTCTTTGATCTCAGAATGAGTGATCTGGTATTTTTCAAAGCGAGCCAACCAATAGTCTAATGCTGTATCGGATGGAACACGAAAAGAAGTGCGCGCGATCGTGTCCGTTCCTTTCGTTCCTTTTGGCTGATTAGGAAAATCAAAAAAAGTCATATCTGTACCGGCAGAGCCATGTTCGTCGGTGAAATATAAGTGGTAAGTTTCAATATCATCTTGATTCACTGTCTTTTTGATCAAACGCATGCCTAAAATGTCTGTAAAGAAGCGATAGATTTTTGCTGCACTAGATGTCATTGCTGTCACATGGTGGACGCCTCTGATTGTTGTATCCATAATTTATCCTCTTTTCTTCTAACTTACAAAAAGTAAGTAAATGTTATTAAAGTTAGTATAGGGCGTCACCAAAAATTTTGCAATAAATATGTCTTGCTAGTTGAAAGAGAAGTTGCTTCTGGAATATTGTTCGCTCGATTTAATGAGTGGGAGAGGTGTAGTCAGCTAAGACGATATAAAAAAGCAACGCTCACGATAGTAAGATCGTAGACGTTGCTTAGATGAAATGACTATAGGAAAAGTCAGAATGCTTATTGATTTCCACGGACATCCAACAGTGAATAGTTACGGACATCAAAGCGATTGCGGCTTGAGGAATACTCGATGGGTTGACCATTTTTTAGATAGACTACTTGCTGGACTTCAAGAACTGGATCGGTCTCTGCACAATTCAAATATTGTTGATCAAACGCAGAGCTTTTATCTGCTGAGATCGCGCGATAGGCTCCGGCAAAATGGACATTGAGTTCTTTATGCAAATAATCATAGATCGATGATAGGAGATGCTCTTTCTTTAATCCTGGAACAAGTTGAACTGGCATAAAAGTATGTTCTAGAATATACGGTTCATCATCTAAGATACGTAGGCGATGAATATTGTACACAGGCTGTTCCGCATCGATCATCAAGCGTTCTTGAATAAAAGCATTAGGAAACTCAACATCGAATTGAATGATCTGACTAGTCAGCGAGCGTTGTCGGCGTTTCATTTGTAAACTTAATCCTTCGTATTCATTGGCTGGAGAAGTATCTTTGTTTAAATAAGGATGACTTAAAATCTTAGTTCCAGACCCTCTTTGGGAATAAACGAGTCCTTCCATGGCTAAGATGTTGATGGCTTTTTTGATCGTCATTCGACTAGCATTGAATTCTTCGACTAGATCCACCTGATTTGGTAAAAAACTATTTGGTGGATATTTTTTTGAACGAATTCGATCTCTTAGAACATTTGCAATTTCTTCATATTTTGGCACGTTTTTCACCTCACTTTGAGTATAACGAAAGATCATAGCGCCGACAACCAATAAAAGCATGAGAAGTGCGGATAGCTTTATCAGAGAATTTACTATTTAATTTTGGTAAAGGAAATAGCTGACTAATGTTTTATTTATAGAGAACAGTTGCTCATTGCAATCAATGAAATACCAATTTATGTATGTTTCAAAACTTAAAGAAGCACCCATGAAAATGCAACGAGCAAATTTTCGTGGATGCTTCTTTGATTATTGTTCGTGAATATGTTTATTTCAACTTCAAATACTACATTCCTTTAGTATCGGATCAAATAACATCCA
Organism: Enterococcus mundtii; assembly: GCF_003957375.1. Classification (GTDB taxonomy): domain Bacteria; phylum Bacillota; class Bacilli; order Lactobacillales; family Enterococcaceae; genus Enterococcus_B; species Enterococcus_B spodopteracolus. Next base: position 997,344 of record NZ_CP025473.1, read on the forward strand.
AATCAGGTTGTTTATCTAAGATCATCAAGAATGGATACCAGATAACTGCAACGATCACAAAATCGATCACTTGGAGTAAGCCACCTAACCATGAGTTTGTGGCTAAGACACCACTCGCGATGATTGGCACTGTCCATGGAACGGAGACACCAGTAGGCGCTGGTACGATACCTGCTGCCATTACAAGGTAGTTGAACGTTGTTACGACTAATGGTGCGACAACCCAAGGAATCAAAATAGTTGCGTTCAATACGATCGGTAAACCAAAAATTGCTGGTTCATTCACGTTGAAGATTCCTGGTGCAAGAGCTAAACGACCGACATCACGATATTGTTTTTTCTTCAAAACAAAGGCCATCAATAGTACAACTGCTAAAGTCATACCTGAGCCACCGATTCCGACAGTGAATGTTTCCATAAATGGTTTCGTGATGATGTGTGGCAATTCTTGACCATTTTGATATGCCTCTAAGTTATCAAGCATTAGTGTGTTCCAAATCGGGTCCATCACAGAGTTGACAATGATTTGACCATGAAGACCAAAGAACCATAAGAATTGTACAAAGAATAGAGCAATTAAAGTTGCAGGTAAACTACTTCCTAAACCAGTCAATGGTTTTTGGATAACTTCGTAAACCACATCATGCAAGTTTGCGTGGAAGACACCAGTCATCACTGCATTGATGATCAAGAAGACAGTTAAAGTAACCACTGCTGGAATCAACGCAGCAAATGATTTCGTCACAGCTGGTGGTACGCTTGCAGGCATTTTGATCTGCCAACCACGTTTAGTGATTCGGCAATAGATTTCACCTGCGATGAAAGCTGCGATCATACCGATGAACATTCCTTTTGCACCTAAGCGATCAAGAGTCAACACACCTGATACTTCTTCGCCACCGACAGTTGTCATGACGAAAGGTGTTAAGATCAAGAAGCTGGCAAATGAGACAGCACCTCCAAAAATACCTTCTACATCATATGATTTAGATAAATAATAGCCAATACCAAAAGTAACAAAGACAGACATGATACTCATTGTTGCATTTTGTCCGTTTCCAAATAAGCTAGACAACGTTCCTTTAGTCGCATCACTAAAGAAAGGCAAGTTATTGAAAACGACAACAATCGATCCGAACATTGTTAAAGGAAACGACAACATAAATGCATCCCGTAACACTGTCAAGTAACGATTTTGCCCTAGTAGGTTCGCTAAAGGCATGATTTTCTGAGCAAGTTTATCCATAAAACCGTTCATTCTATTCACCTCTATTTAAATTTGCAATCGATTACAAAATGAGTATAACTTCATTTTTGTTAAATGTCTAGTCATTTATTTAAAAAGTATTGATTTATTTTTAAGGTTTGGTATGATTACGTTATCAAAAGAAAATTAAGTGAGGGACTAAACATGACAAACTATGTATTTCCAGAAAATTTTTGGTGGGGTTCAGCTGCTAGTGGACCACAAACAGAAGGACGTGTAGCAGGAGATGGAAAAGGAGAAAATATTTGGGATCATTGGTACGACTTGGAGCCTGAGAAGTTTTTCAATCAAGTAGGACCAAGCAAGACTTCTCAAGTCTATACGAAGTATAAAGAGGATGTCGCATTGATGAAAGCTACTGGTCATAATACGTTCCGAACATCGATCCAGTGGAGTCGCTTGCTTCCTGGTGGTACAGGGAAAATAAATGAGCAAGCAGTCACTTTCTATCGTACGTATTTTGAAGAACTGATTGAAAATGGTATTGAACCCTTCGTCAATCTCTTCCATTTTGATATGCCGATGCCTTTACAAGAAAAAGGTGGCTGGTTAGTAAGAGAGACTGTTGATGCTTATGCTGAGTATGCCAAAACATGTTTTGAGCTATTCGGAGATCTTGTGAAGAAATGGTTTACGCACAATGAGCCGATCGTCCCTGTAGAAGGTGGCTATCTTTATCAGTTTCATTATCCAAATCATGTGAACTTCAAAGAAGCAGTTCAAGTGGGTTTCCACGAAAACTTGGCAAGTGCGAAGGCAATTCAGATCTACCATGAAACAGGACAAGATGGGGAGATCGGTATTATCCTGAATTTGACTCCAAGTTATCCACGTGACGAAAATAATACGGACGATGTGAAAGCTGCGGCGATTGCGGACGCCTTTTTCAATCGCTCATTCCTTGATCCAGCAGTAAAAGGTCAATTTCCACAAGAGTTGATCGATATCGTCAAAGAATTGGATATCATGCCTGTAATGGAAGAAGGCGATTTGACAATCATCCAAGAAAATAAAGTGGATCTATTAGGAATCAATTACTATCAACCACGACGGATCAAAGCAAAAGAAACACCGATCAACAAAAATCGTGCGCCGTTACCAGATGATTATTTTGATAACTACGATATGCCGAATAAAAAAATGAATCCTTATCGTGGTTGGGAAATTTATGAGAAAGGTATCTATGATATCTTGACGAATACGAGAGAAAATTATGGCAATATCAAATGCTTTATCTCTGAAAATGGCATGGGTGTCGAAGGGGAAGAGCGCTACGTGAATGAACAAGGTATGATCGAAGATGATTATCGTATCGAATTTGTGACAGATCATTTGAAATATGTGCATCAAGCCATTCAAGAAGGAACAAATTGTTTAGGGTATCATATGTGGACATGTATGGATAACTGGTCATGGACAAATGCGTATAAAAACCGTTATGGTTTTATCGCGGTCGATCTAGACCAAGATGGGAAACGGACGATCAAAAAATCAGGACACTGGTTTAAAGAAGTAGCAACAAATAATGGTTTTGACGCTTAATTAGTGGCTTAAAAAACAAGTATTTTATTACTAAATGAATGGGATAAATTATTTTGAAATAAGGCGGTGAATCTAAAAAGTAGATTTTCTGCCTTATTTTTTCTGTTGGAGTCATAGGCTTTTGAACCATATCCATAAGAATTGTTCTTCGTTTCTAATCGTGCTACACTAAAAGAAAAGAAGGAGGCGGTTTCAATGTTAGACACGTATAAAAATATTTTAGTAGCACTCGACGGTTCAGAAAAATCAGAAAAAGCATTTATTGAAGCAATCGCAACAGCAAAACGAAATCAAGCAAAATTACACATCTTATATGTAAATGAGGTGTCAGGAAATTATTTTGGGGACTTTGCTTTTGTCACAACAAGCTTACAAGAAGAGTTAGATGAAGTGGCAGACAAACAAATGAAGGAACATCAAAATCTAGCGATCGAAAAAGGTTTGACGGATATTAAAACATATGTGTTATACGGTTATCCTAAAACATTGATCGCAAACTTCAACGAGTCAGAAGAGCCAATTGACTTGATCGTCATGGGGGCGACTGGGTTAAACGCCGTTGAACGTGCATTGGTTGGTTCAACGACTTCTTATGTGGTAAATCACGCGAAATGCAATGTGTTAGTAGTAAAATAGAAGATTATGTTCGAACTATTTACTTTTAACATATGATTTATCCGTTTTTAAGGATGCTGCATGATTCATTGCGCATCCTTTTTTGTTTTTCAGCAGAAAATGCGGTAGGATAAACAAGACAAACGTATTTCAAATAGGAGATGGATGAAATGGAACAACAATATGTCCAAGTAATGACAATCGCTGGATCAGATAGCGATGGAAGTGCAGGGATGCAAGCAGACTTGCATACGTTTTTTACAAGAAAGGTCTATGGGGTATCTGTTTTGACTGCTTGTGTCGCTGGAAATTCTTATGGAATCGGTGCAAGTGTTCCTTTACCTACGAATTTTATCGATAAAGAATTTGAACTGCTTGCAGATGATTACCAAGTCAAAGCAGCAAAGACTGGGATGTTAGCAGATGCGACATTGATCAATACCGTGGTCAAAAATATCCAAAGGTATGATTTTGGTCCCTTGGTCGTTGATCCAGTCATCATGACGAAACATGGCAATCAATTATTGGAAGAAGAAGCATTGACTACATTAAAAACAGCATTACTGCCATTGGCAGAAGTAGTGACTCCTAATTTTTATGAAGCCGAAAAACTAACTGGTCTCAAATTGAGAGCAGAAGAAGACTATGAAAAAGCGGCTAAGAACCTCCAAGAACTGGGACCCAAAAATGTTCTGATCAAAGGACATCATACTAGTGATTCCAATCAACAAACCGTGAGGGATTATGTTCGTTTAGCGTCAGGAAAAACATTTTGGTTAGAAGCACCATTTTATGCAACAGATCGCATCAATGGAACAGGTGATTCTTTGTCTGCGTGTATTGCTGCTGAATTAGCAAAAGGAGAAACGGTGGAAGCAGCAATCCGTATCGCGAAACAATATGTCAATCAAGCAATCAAAGAAGAACTTTTTATTGGACATAAATATGGTCCAATCAATCATTGGGCAGCAAATACGATCGACTAAGAATGCCATACCTGTTTGAACGATTCAAACTATGGACTAAAAAATAAGCTGGCTTGCTCAAAATAGTTTGAGCAAGCCAGCTTATCATTTATTGTTCTTCTAACGATCTAGGGTTACAAAATCGGTGAGAATAGTCTGGAGATTTGTTGTTTGAACAACAACCAATTTGACATTTCTTTGACTGTTTCAGTAGTCATCGGATTGCTTGCTTGTTCATCAAGTATAAATTGGTCGGCTAGTTGTTGCAAGAAGGCTGGATCATAAATGATTGCACTACTTTCAAAATTCAAACGATAACTACGAATATCTTGGTTCGCTGATCCGACTATGCAGATTTCGTCGTCCATGATCAATGTTTTCGCATGTAAAAAACCATTTTCATAAACTAAGATCTGTACATTTTCTTTGATCAATTGGCGAGCGTAGTACTGAGTTGCTCGGTAGATGAAAGGATGATCTGGTTTGTTAGGGATCATGATTTTCACCTCTACGCCAGAAGCGGCAGCGATTTTTAACGCAGCAATCACACTTTCATCAGGCACTAAATAAGGTGTTTGGATCCATACACGTTTTTTTGCCGAACTGATCAGCTTGATAAAGGATAACTTTATCTGTTCCCGTTCATTGTTCGGTCCGCTAGACACAAGTTGAATCGATGTTTGGTATAGTTGATCCTGATCTTCTTTCTCTGCTTTAAAGAAATAATCTAAATGATAGCCGACTTTTTTTTGATCTGGAACAGAGACATTCCAATCCATCAAAAAGCGAAGCTGTAATAAAGAGGCAGCGGCTCCACAAATACGAATATGCGTATCTCGCCAATAGCCAAATTTTTTGGTGTGGTTGACATATTGATTGGCGATGTTGAAACCACCTGTGTATCCGATCTTGCCATCAACAACAATGATTTTCCGATGGTCATGATAATTCAGACGAAAGCGTAGAAGTGCCCGCTGTGAAGTGATAAACGTGTGGACATGACCACCATTTTCGACTAATTTTTTAAAATCTTTTGTTTTGGTGCCATGGGAGCCAAAGGCATCATAGAGTAAACGGACTTCGACACCTTCCGCTGCTTTTTTTTCCAAAACTTTCAAGATTTGTTGGCCGATGTTGTCAGTAACGAAGGCATAATATTCGATATGGATCGAATGCTCAGCTGCTTCGATATCTTTCAGGACGGCTGTTAATTTTTCTTGACCGTCTGTCAGTAAAGTGACGGCATTTTTTCGTGTGAGTGGCATTTGATTCAAGGATGAAAAGAAATCAACGAAATGCTGATGATCTTCATTTTGGATGATGGGATCATAATGTTCCAAGGTATCCCCCTTGAAATCTTGGAAATTTTCCAGTTCTGTTAAATCACTCTGACGCAGATAGAATTTTTTCTTGTCGGTCAAGCCGCGGCCAAAGAAAAGGTAGAGAATAAAACCAAAACCAGGTAAAGCAAATAAAACAAGTAACCATGCCCAGATTGCTGCGACGTCACGAGGTTTGATCAAGATAGTTACAAGAGCAATAAGTGCGTTCAATACGTATAAAAAAGTAATAATGCTTCCTACCACGAGTGAATCCTCCTTTATATAATAACACTAGTATAGCATGAGAAAGGAGAGAAGCATATTCACAAGAAAACAAAGGTGGAAATTTTTTGAAAATATCAAGAGGATAAGCGAAAGTTGTTGCAATTTAAAAATAAATCATGTAGGATAAATGTACAGTTGAATATCTCCTTAGGGGAGTAACCGACAACATTTGTTGTGATAATATCAACAGTAAGTTAACCAAATGGTTTTCTGGTATTGTATGAAATGGTGAGACCTAAGACAAATCCGTATTTGTCTTAGGTCTCTTTTTTTTCAGGCGATAGCGGAAACAATAACTAAAATGGGGGATGAAATTTGGAAAACAAGGAACACGCACAATCAACGGTCTACAAAGAATCAATCGACACGTTGATGCAACAAACGCAAAGCTCACCTGATGGGTTGAGTAGTACGCAAGCAAAGGAAAAATTAGAAAGAGACGGCTTGAACCAACTGAAGGAAGCACCGAAGAAGCCAACTTGGAAACTGTTCCTCGAAACTTTTAAAGACGCTATGGTAATTGTGTTATTAGTTGTTGCATTGATTCAAATGGTGATGGGTGACTATATCGAATTTTTCGTTATCTTTGCCGTGTTGATGTTGAACTCAGTGATCAGTGTGATCCAAACGAAAAAAGCAGAAGGTTCACTTGAAGCATTGAAAAACCTTTCTGCTCCAGATGCAAAAGTGATTCGTGACGGAAAAGAAATGACGATTCCGGCGAATAAATTAGTGGTTGGGGATATTGTTTTACTTGATGCAGGTGACTATGTACCGGCAGATGGACGTTTGTTAGAAGCTGGTTCATTAAAAGTAGACGAAGGAATGTTGACAGGTGAGTCGACATCAGCAGAAAAAGAAGTAGTAGAAATTACTCAGACTGTGCCGATCGGTGATCGCTTGAACATGGTCTTTAGTGGTACGATCATTACTTACGGTCGTGGGAAATTCTTAGTAACTGCTACAGGAAACAATACAGAAATCGGTGAAGTTGCTGGTTTATTAGAATCAACAACGGAACAAGTGACACCATTACAACGTGGATTAGATAAATTCAGTAAGAAGTTAAGTTTAGCCATTTTAGGCTTATCATTGGTGATTTTAGGTATCCAGTTATTCCGTATCTATATGGGTGGCGGAACAGGAGATATGACGGCAGATATCGTTAGTGCCATCATGTTTGCAGTTGCGGTTGCCGTAGCAGCGATCCCTGAAGCATTGCAGTCGATCGTAACGATCGTCTTGTCACTTGGAACCAATAAAATGGCCAAACGACATGCCATCATCCGTAAACTACCAGCTGTCGAAACATTAGGCTCAACGAGTATCATTTGTACGGATAAAACTGGTACATTGACACAAAATAAAATGACGGTTGTTGACTATTATTTAGCTAATGGGGCAACTGGTGATTTTTCAAATGATCCAAAAAACTGGTCTGTGGACGAGCGTCGTTTAATTGAGATCAGTGTCTTGGCAAATGATGCGTCGATTAGTGAAGATGGTTCAAAACTAGGTGATCCAACAGAAGTCGCTTTTGTTGACTTCAGTGAAAAAATGAACCAACCTTATCGCGAGATCCGCCAAATGTATCCAAGACAAGCAGAATTACCATTTGACTCGGATCGAAAATTGATGTCAACAGCACATGAAATCGACAATCAACAATTCTTATTTGTCAAAGGTGGACCAGATATCGTGTTTGGCCGCAGTACAAAAGCATTGGTAAATGGTGAAGTCGTGCCAATGACAGATGAGTTAAGAAAAAAATTCCAAGAACAAAACGAAGCATTCTCAAAACGCGCATTGCGTGTATTAGCCTTTGCTTATCGACCAATCAATAGCCTAGAATTATCATTTGATGATGAAGATGATTTAATCTTAGTTGGGATCATGGCAATGATCGATCCGCCTAGAGATGAAGTAACTCAAGCGGTCAAAGAAGCAAAAAGTGCTGGGATCAAAACAATCATGATCACTGGTGACCACAAAACAACTGCGGTTGCTATTGCAAAAGAAATCGGTATTTTTGCTGAAGGTGATCAAGCCTTGACTGGTACAGAATTAGATGAGCTATCAGAAGATCAATTGAATGAAGTATTGGAAAAAGTAACGGTTTATGCGCGTGTATCTCCAGAAAATAAAATCCGTATCGTGCGTGCTTGGCAAACAAAAGGTCATATCTCTGCGATGACTGGTGACGGGGTAAATGATGCTCCTGCCTTGAAACAAGCAGATATTGGTATTGCAATGGGTACAGGTACTGACGTAGCCAAAGATGCTGCAGCAATGGTTCTGACAGATGATAATTTTGCATCGATCGTTAGTGCAGTGGAAGTAGGACGTAATGTCTTTGATAATATCAAAAAGGCTATCTCTTACTTGTTCTCAGGAAATTTAGGTGCGATCATCGCAATCATCTTTGCTTTAGTTGCAGATTGGTCAAATCCATTTACAGCCTTACAATTATTGTTCATCAACTTAGTCAACGACTCATTACCAGCAATCGCGTTAGGAACTGAAAAAGCAGAGCCAGCGACAATGAAACGTCCACCAAGAGATCCTAATTCAGGTATCTTTACGGACAAAACATTGATCTCTGTGACGTATCGTGGCGTATTGATCGGTATTGCAGTTATTTTTGCTCAATGGTTAGGAATGCAACATTCACCTGAATTTGGTGTAGCGATGTCCTTCACAACGTTGATCTGGTGTCGTACATTGCAAACATTCCCAGCCCGTTCAAATACACAAACAGCGATCCAAGCTGGTTTCTTCTCAAACCGCAGTGTCCTATTAGCAGTTGCTGTATGTAGTGCGCTTTACTGTATTGCGATGATCCCAGGACTAAAAGAAGTCTTCTCGATCCCAGCAGCATTTGGGTTGACTGAAGTCTTCACATGTATCGGAATCGCGCTTGTAACGGTTGTGTTGATGGAAATCACTAAAATGATTTTGGTACGTGTACAAGGCAACAAATAATCATCAAAGACACAATAGTTCATCTATCACTTACGAATAACGATGAAATGAGATAGTTTTAAGCCTTTCGAATCAAAAAAAAATCCACGAGAATCGTTTCTTCGATTTTCGTGGATTTTGATTTATACTAAGAAAAAAGCTCATCGTTTCTCTAATAAAAATATTTATTCCGAAAAGTGAAAATGAAAGGAGAAATATCCAAATGGACAAAGAAGAATGGAATACCTTTGCGAAAGACTATTACGAATCACAAAAAGAATCAAGTACGACGATCATAGAGGATGTCGTTGCTTATCTTAAAAGCGAGGATCTATTACCAGCTGTCTCATTCGCAGATGTTGCCGGTGGTGCAGGACGTTATCTGCCGTTAGCAAAAGAAACAGAACAATATGAGTTGATTGATTTTTCAGAAGAAATGCTTGTGTATGCTGAACATGAAGCACAAGTACTGGGGCTAAATAACTGCCAATTCATTTTACAAGATTTTACTAATTTTTTACAAGAAGAGAAGACCTATGAAGTTGTTTTTTCGGCAGCAAATCCCGCCTTGGTTTCTTGTGAACAATTGGAAAAACTGCGTGGGAAAGCGACGAGAGCTTGTTTGATCCTAAGAGTAGTCTCCTCAGAAGATAATGTCTTTGTCCCCCTTGAAAGGCATTTAGGGATCGAGGAATCTGACCCTCACACCTCGCCAACTATTATGGATCGGTTTGAGACGTATTTATCAAAGAAACACCTTTCTTATAAGATAACTGAATTCACTTATGATTCATGGGAAGAAGTCACGGCTTCATTTTTGCAGGCTTATTATGAAGAAATGCAAGATGATCCACGTTTCCAGTCAGCTCTCCAAGAATTATTTAAAAAAAGTGAGACAATTCAGAGTACAAATAAACTGACCTATCGATTATTGACTATCTATTAGTCAACGATCGAGGTCAGTTTTTTGCATTCATTATTTTTCTTTGTAAAAACGAATATCATTTTCAACTTTATAGATCGAGTAAGGTAGATCTGAATGATATTCAGCTGTTTCACCATTTCCCGGTAATGTTTCATTGAAGATCTTTTCATATTGATCAACCGTCAATGCTTCACGGTTATCTAACATCGCTTGATTGTCTTCTTTGAATAAGAAGTTTTGATAGCCTTCTTCTAAATATCCAGTGAAAAATTCACTCACAGCACCAGAACCATAGCTGAATAATCCGATACGGGCACCCGATTTCAATACTTGAGAATTTTCTAATAAAGAAATCAATCCCAAATAAAGTGAACCAGTGTATAGATTTCCTATTCGTCGACTATAGGTGATGCCTTCTTCATAACGAGCCATCAAACGATTTTGCGTTGCCTCATCTGTTTCTTCAATCACACTTTGTAACGCTTTTTTCCCCATTTTTGTATAAGGAATATGGAAGGTAAGTGCGTCATAATCTGCAAGTGTTCGACCTGTTGTTTCTTTATATCTATTCCAGACTTTTTGGAAAGACTCAATATAAGTAGAGTTGGACAAAGGACCATCTACTACAGGATATTGGCTATAATTTGGACGCCAAAAGTCATAAATATCTTCTGTTAAAAAGACACTGTGGTCTTCAAGAGAAAGAATCCGAGGGTTTTGTGTGATCATCATAGCGACCGCACCTACACCTTGAGTCACTTCACCACCGCTTGCTAGACCGTAGCGGGCGATATCGCTCGCAATCACTAAGACTTTACGATCTGGATGATTTTTGACATATTCTTTTGCCATGTGCAAAGCTGCTGTTCCCCCATAACAAGCTTCTTTTACTTCGAATGAACGAGCAAAAGGTTGAACTTTTAACAAATGATGGATGATCACAGCACTTGCCTTTGATTGGTCGATGCCTGATTCGGTACCCACAATGACCATATCGATTTTCTCACGATCTTCTTCTGTGATGATTTTACTCGCTGCATTTGCTCCTAGCGTGACGATGTCTTCATAAACTTGATTGACAGCCATCTGATCTTGACCGATCCCAATATGGTATTTGGCAGGATCATCTCCACGTCTGTTTGCTAATTCAGTCATATCTAAAAATAAATTAGGAATAAAAAAGGAAAGACGATCAATCCCTATTTTCATTTCAACACCTCTTTACTCATGATAAAAAACTTACTTTATTAAAGTATCACAAAATCGCTAAAAGAAATACAAAAAAGCTAATTTTTAAGGATTTGTAAAAAAATATAACGCTTTTTTTAAAAGGTGTATGTTATATTTGTATTTCCGGTAAAGAATGGTATATTTTTGTAGGAGATACTTGACAGTTAGAAGATGATCAACTGTCCGTCTTTTATACAATTTAATAAGAAGTGTATTTTAATTTTTACGAAACCATTCACATTGTTCTATCCATTTGATATAGACAAACGTTTTGGAGAATGTCTCGTCGGTTACAGCGTGACATTTTTCGCAAATATAAGAGAAATAAGGAGGGAATCCGTTTGCGCAAAAGATTGTAACACCTATAAATCCGTCGCGTTTTTTATCATACGTGGATGAGTAAATTTATAGACTTTGGCAACGGGTGGCTTAACTTGAAGGAAGTCGTTATTATAGATGCTGCACGAACACCGATTGGAAAGTATCGTGGTAGCTTAAGCAGTTATTCTGCTGTTGAGTTGGGAACATTCATTACAACAGAAATCCTTGAACGAACAGGGATAAATAAAGAAGCAATCAATCAAGTCATTTTTGGAAATGTGCTTCAAGCAGGGAATGGGCAAAATGTTGCACGACAGATTGCGATCAATAGCGGAATCCCCGTAAGTGTTCCGGCAATGACAATCAATGAAGTTTGTGGATCTGGGATGAAATCAGTGATCCTTGCGCGTCAACAGATCCAACTAGGTGAAGCGGATCTGATCATAGCCGGTGGTGTGGAAAGCATGACTAGAGCGCCGATGATCCAAGTGAGCGATCCAGAAAACGAGAAAATCGAAGAAATCTCAAGTATGGTCAATGATGGATTAACCGATGCATTTTCCAATACTCATATGGGACTGACAGCAGAAAATGTGGCAAAACAATTTTCTGTGACGAGAGCAGAGCAAGATCAATATGCACTGGCTTCACAATTAAAAGCAGCTAAAGCCAGCGAGTCAGGGATCTTCAAGGAAGAAATCATTCCAATTTCACGTAATGAAGAAGTATTTGCAACGGATGAAGCGGTGCGAGGAAATAGTACATTAGAAAAATTAAGCACCTTACGGACGGTTTTTGCGGAGGACGGCACAGTTACTGCTGGAAATGCTTCACCTTTGAACGATGGCGGCTCTGTACTGATCTTAGCGTCTAAAGACTATGCCATTGCTCACGACTTACCGTATTTAGCTACGATCAAAGGAGTCTCTGAAGTTGGTATCGATCCAAGTATCATGGGGGTAGCTCCAATCAAAGCAATCAATACCTTGATGGAGAAAACAGAGCTTTCCTTGGACGACATCGATCTATTTGAAATCAACGAAGCGTTTGCTGCGTCATCGATCGTTGTGAATCGTGAATTGAACCTCTCGTCAGAGAAAGTCAATATTTATGGTGGTGCGATTGCGTTAGGCCATCCAATTGGTGCTAGTGGCGCTCGTATCTTGACTACTTTAGGCTATGCGTTAAGAAGGCAGCATCAACGATACGGAGTAGCTTCATTATGTATTGGTGGCGGTCTTGGATTAGCTGTTCTTTTGGAAGCTAATTTGCAAGAAACTGGTGATAACGAAAAAAAAAAGTTTTATGAACTAACGCCAGAACAACGTAGACAGCGATTAGTTCAAGAAAAAGTGATTTCTCAAGCAGAAGCAACAGGTTTTAAAGAATCTGTTTTAACAGAAGATATCGCCAACCATTTGATTGAAAATCAAATCAGCCAAGTAGAGATCCCATTAGGTGTCGCATTGAATTTTCAAGTGAACGGTCAAAAAAAATGGATTCCTATGGCAACGGAAGAACCTTCTGTAATTGCTGCAGCTAGCAATGGCGCAAAAATATGTGGCGATATCAGCGTTCAGATACCGCAACGATTGATGCGTGGGCAAATCGTCTTGACTGGTCGTTGTGATTATCGAAAAGTCAAAGAAGTCATTGAAGAAAGAAAACCAGAATTGGTCACTTGTGCAAACGAAAGCTATCCTTCGATCGTCAAGCGTGGTGGAGGTGTCCGAGAAATTTCTACTCGAGAATTTATGGGGAGCGAGCACGCCTATCTTTCACTTGATTTTTTAGTGGATGTCAAAGATGCGATGGGTGCGAATATCATCAACTCGATTTTGGAGGGAGTTGCGGTTCGTATCAAAGAATGGTTCCCTGAAGAGGAAATCTTGTTCAGTATCTTGAGTAATCTGGCGACGGAATCTTTAGCGATCGCGACTTGTATGATTCCTTTTGAGCGATTGGCAAAGGACAAAGAAACAGGTCAGCAGGTTGCTGAAAAGATTCGTCAAGCGAGTGAATATGCAAAGTTGGATCCTTATCGGGCAACGACCCACAATAAAGGAATCATGAATGGTATCGAAGCGATCATCTTAGCCACAGGAAATGATACACGTGCAGCCGCAGCGGCTATCCATGCTTATGCTGCTCGAAATGGTAGTTACCAAGGGTTGACTGACTGGCAAATCAAGGAAGATCATTTGGTAGGGAAATTGACGGTTCCTTTAGCTGTTGCGATAGTAGGGGGCGCTTCCCGAGTCTTACCGAAAGCGAAAGCTTCTTTAGATATGTTGGCAATTGATTCTGCACAAGAATTGGCACAAGTGATTGCAGCTGTTGGTTTAGCACAAAACTTGGCGGCACTGCGTGCACTTGTTAGTGACGGTATCCAAAAAGGACATATGTCCTTACAAGCGAGAGCATTGGCAATCACAGTTGGTGCCAAAGGGGACGAAATCGAGGGAGTTGCCGCAAAGCTTAGGGAATCAGGAACGATCAACCAACAAAGCGCACTAGCTGCCTTAGAAGCTATCCAGGCAAGCAAAAACTAGGAATAATTTGCGAAATGGTCATAGTAGCTGAGTGAAAATGACAAATAATTTTCACTATTATAACATTTCTCTCGAAACACATAAAAAAATGCCTATGCTAAGTATGAAGGATCTATAATCTAAAATTTATTTTTTTCATAAGAGGCCATCACGTCTTTTTATGCTATTTTCATTTTTTGTGAGGTTGTATAATATGTAAAAAAACGTAACAGACCTTGTCGATTAAAGGTTTTCTGTTACGTTTTTTTACATACTCTGATCTAAAAAATATAGAACGTATATTATTAAATTTTAAAAATAATTTATATAACATTAAAAAAAGCTAAAGTTTTTTAAGCTTATTTGAGGTTCTCTTGTGAATAAATAATCTAACAGGTATACTTTTCCTCAAATAGAATAACTTGTTAGGCGAGACTCCTAAACAAACATAGGCTATTGCGCAGAAACGTCGAAAGACGCCAATGTGTAAAACAGGAATTGTCGGATTAAGGCTCTTCATAAGATAGCTAAGAGAAATCTTTACGTTGTTTAGTGTCAAAACTCACACGATGAGACTGAAAAGCCAATCGTTTTTTTCGTTTGGCTTTTTTTATTCAAGATGGGTAAGTGACGTATCTCCGCTGTAACACAAAGGAGAAATATAGGATGGGTGTAAAAGACATAAGAAAAATAGATTTGTATTTGCTCGTACCATATCTGTTGATCAGTGTAATAGGATTATTGATGATCTATAGTGCGAGTACGTTCCGTTTGATGTCATTCAATCAAAGTACAAATCAACTTTTAGTTCGACAAATGGTATTTGTAGCACTTAGTTGGGCAATGATTTTTTTCATTTACCGAGTGAAACCTGCATTTATACTCAATCATCGAATCGTAAAAATAATGATGGGAATCGGTATCGTGGGGCTGATCTTGACAAAGGTACCTGGGATTGGTGTCAATATCAGTGGCGCGCAAAGATGGATCTCAATTGCAGGTTTTCAATTTCAACCTGCTGAAATTGTCAATGTCGGTATGATTTTTTATTTAGCTTATTATTTTAGAAAACCCAAGCAATCATTGAATGAATTAAAAAAACCCTTTTTTATCATCGCTTTATGTTCTCTACTGATTTTATTCCAACCAAAAGTAGCTGGTGCGATCTTATTGATCATCTTAGCTGCAATCATGATCACGACTGTTCAATTACCAGTTCGCTATATTTTATTGTTTTTTGCAGGACTGTTCAGTCTCTTTTTGTTCCTTGGCGGCATCATTTATTTACTAGGGCAAAATGACCTATTACCAAGTATTTTTGCTCATACTTATGATCGCTTGAGCATTGCTTTTAATCCTTTTTTAGATCCTTATGGAAAAGGATTTCAGATGAGCCAATCTTATTATGCAATGTACAACGGTGGGCTTTTTGGATTAGGGCTGGGAAATAGTATTACCAAAAAGGGCTATTTACCAGTAGCCGAGACTGATTTTATTTTTTCGATTATTTTAGAAGAGTTAGGGCTGATCGTGGGCTTACTAATTCTAGCAATGGTATTTTCGATTATTTTGCGCTTATTTGTCTTGAGTGCGAATGAGCCAAATCAGCAAATCGGGTTGATTTATTTGGGAACAGGGATGCTGTTATTGCTACAGACAAGTATCAATATTGCAAGTATCAGTGGCATGATCCCAATGACAGGTATTCCGCTTCCTTTTATTAGTTATGGAGGATCAAGTTATTTGATTTTATCCATGCTTTTGGGCGTTTGCCTGAAATTGTCCTCACGAGGTAAGCAAAATGAAATTTAAAATAAATGAATTCAACTATGCATTATTTTTACCAATCTTTCTTTTATATTTATTAAGTGTCGGTGTGCAATATGGGGCAGCGGTTTATGACCAAGTTCCAGTCCGAGGAGTCGTGCTTCGACAAATCGTGTTTTGCTTGATGTCGGTCGGACTGTTGTTTCTAACACAACGAGTTAAAACAGTCGTATTGTTGAGATATTCTCCTTATCTTTATGGTTTTTCACTTTTTGTGATGGGTCTGTTGTATCAGTTTTATGATCCGGTGATGTTTCAACTCACAGGCACCAAACGTTGGCTTAGAATTGGCAGCTTTTCATTTCAACCTTCTGAATTAGTGAAACTCACCTTTATCTTAGTGGTGGTTTATTTGACCTTGATTTATGAGCAAAAGGTGAAGCAACGAACCGTTAAAACTGATTTATTTTATGTAGGAAAGATATTACTGGTTAGTTTACCGACCTTTTTATTGATGTACATGCAAAAAGATTTTGGAACAAGTTTGGTTTTTGTCATATGCTTGGGGGCATTATTCATGATCGCTGGGGTACATTGGAAGATCATGACGGCAATAACCTCGATTTTAGTTATTCTCGGGGCCATTTTGATTGCTTTAGTTTTTACTGAATACGGACACCAGATTTTATATCGTCTGAATTTTAAGACTTATCAGTTAGATCGAGTACGCGCATGGGTTGATCCATTTGCATATAGCCAATCGATTGGTTATCAACAATCACAAAGTTTACTTTCTATCGGGGCAGGTGGGTTTAGTGGCAGGGCTGAATCAATCAATCCTATCTATGTGCCCGTTCGTGAATCAGATATGGTCTTTACAGTGATTGCTGAAACATTTGGCTTTTTAGGAAGTGTTTCTGTGCTCTTTTTATATTTTTATCTTTTTTACCAAATCATTTATAGTGCAATCGAAACAAATAATAAAGGAAATGTGTATTTTGCGATTGTCTTCGTATTTGGTTTGTTATTCCAAGTGTTTGAAAATATTGGAGCTGCGATCGGTCTACTCCCATTAACAGGGATTCCTTTACCATTTTTAAGTCAAGGAGGAACTTCCCTCTTGGTTATTGGCTGTGGTTTAGGCATTATTTTAGGATTTAAAAAGTATGAATGAGAAGTAGAAGGGAAGTTATTATGAAACAGATGCCAAAAGGAACATTGGTGGTAGCATTCGTATCATTTGTCTTATTGACGACTTTAACCACACTAGTTATGACAGAAAACACCTTATTCAACCAACTCGATTTAGCCATTTATCAACAGGAGCGATTAATCGAATTCCCAGTATTAACAACATTTTTTAGTTATTTTGCAAAGCTAGCAACGATTATTCCTACTTTATTTTTCACAGGATTGCTTGCAATTTTTAGTTGGCGGAAACAGTACCATAAATTAGCCATTTGGCAAGTCTTAATGGTTTTGACAGTTAGTTTGATTGGCTATGTGATGAAACAAGCTATCCAGCGGACACGACCTGATGTGGAGCAATTGATCCCTAGATCTTCTTACTCTTTTCCAAGTGGTCATTCAATTTTGTCTATGACACTATTCCTAGTATTTTTGATCACCATGTACATTATTTATCATGAGAAAAGGGTAAATAAACTAGTATGGGTGGGGGCACTTTATCCATTATTGATTGCTAGTTCTAGAATTTATTTGAGAGTACATTATCCTAGCGATATCCTAGCAGGTTTTTTACTGAGTTTTTCAGTTGTTTTCTTATGCTATAGTCTGTTTTTCTCTTTTATCACTGAAAAAGCAGTAAGAAAAAAGCACCAACAAAAACGAATATTCACTAGAAAACAAAAAGTTTTATTGTCTATTATGGCATTTCTTTTCCTGTTAGTAGGTTCTGCAGTTGCGTATGGGGTTCGCTTTTACTACGATGCCAGGCAGACCGTGACTTCGATGCAACAACCGTTACAAAGAGAAACCGTTCAGCGGGAAAAAGATACGCCAGTCAGTATTTTAGTTTTAGGTATCGCCAATAATTCAATTAGAAAAACGGACTATCGTGCAAATACGATCATGTTGGTTACATTGAATAATCAAAAGAAAACAACGACGATCACGAGTATCCCTCGAGATTCTTTCGTAGAAATTGCCAATATGGATGGACTGGTTGATAAAATCAATCATGCCCATTCTTACGGTGGTATCGACATGATGGTGGATACGGTTGAACAATATCTTGATATACCGATTCATCACTATGTGTCATTGAATATGGATGGATTAGAAGCGTTGATCGATGCTGTGGGAGGAATCACTGTAAATAATGCGTTTGAGTTTACAGCAGAAGACATCCATTATCCAGAAGGAACGCTAGAATTAAATGGTTGGGAAGGATTACAGTATGCCCGCATGCGAGCAGAAGATCCTGAAGATGACTATGGGCGACAGAAAAGGCAAAGGGAAGTCGTCAATATTTTAGTCAACGAGTTCTTATCTGTGAAAAGTTTATTCAATTATCGCCAGCTTTTAGAGGTAGTCGGTGAAAATGGGACAACGGATATGTCCTTAGATGAAATGCTCGGAATGATGAATGAATACCATTCGGCATTATCCAATATCACAAACCATCAGTTGAAAGGTGAACAATATATTGGTGATGGCATCTTGGGAGAAGCAGGGATCTACTATGAGAAGATACCAGATGAGGAACGGATGAGAGTGATGCAGTTAGTGCAAGAGCAATTAGAAACAACAGGGAAGAACGCAGCGCAACAATAGGAACAATCGATATTCTCTATTTTACATTTATAAATGATAAAAAAGCAGTTGAAATGAACGATGATCGTCATTTCAGCTGCTTTTTTAGGTAAAAATCATCATGCAATCTATTTGCTTGCGTTTATCTTTCGTTAATCGGTGTAGCGGCAAATTGTTCGATCAATGGCACTAATGTCAATTTCACTTTGTATTTACGTTCTAAAGCTTTTTCGATCGTAAATTCATTGACAGCAGACAAAGAGATCTCTGCTAATTTTCGTGTGTCATCTTTGACTGTTTCATTGATCACTACAGCATCTGCTGTTTTTTCAGCAGTGAATTTCGGATATTCTGCTACTTGTTTTGCAAAATCATCGAAAGTCAAAGAATCGGTTGATGCTTTTTCATCACTTGTTTTCTTGGCAGTTGTTGCTTCTTCACTGACTGATTGAGAAGTTGTCTCAACTTTTTCAACTTCTTTTGTTGGTGTTTCTTTTACGGACGCGTCATTAGTGACTGGTGTCGCCACAGGTTGAGCCGTTGGTTGATCTTTTTTCATGCGTTGATCATTCCAGTAAGAAACGATCTCAATCAATAGGTTGTCACGGAAACGTTCAAAAATCGTTGCTTCACCAGAACGAATACGTTTCAAGACAGCAGTAAAGTTATCGTCGATTGGTACATTGATGCGTGTATCTTCATTTGCTTGTCCTGCTAAGCCAATGATTAAGACTTGACGGTTTTTAGGATCAAGCATGACTTGCAATGGTAGACCATAACGGCGTAAACTTTCTTCTTCCAATGAACGGAATAATTGCGTGCGAATTCCATCTAAAGAAGGACGGAATTGTTTTAATAATTTTTGTTTTTGTTTTTTCTTCATAAATACTCTCCTTCATTCATACCCTTTCGATTATAAGAAAAAAACGAGCAAATGAAAAGGTTTATCAAGAAAAAACTTTTATTACTTCGATGGAAAAACAAAAATTGAGTAAGATAATTGATCTCTCACATATGTCAAAACTGAATAAACGGTGGGAACAGCAGTAAATTTCCGGGAAATAAGGCAACATCCACAAAAATTTGACGAACAATTTTCGTAGATATCGCCTTATTTCTCGAGGCTAAATACTTCTGTTCCAATCGCTCAAAAAGGGGAGCAAAAGGCCATTGGCTAATGCTCCCTAATCTAGTTATTTTTTTGGCAATAAGGCAAAGGTAACTAGTTCTGGTGAATAGATGACCTCATGTCCTTGCCATTGCATTGTCATCAATGAATGATCCAAGCGTTTTTTTATTTCCGCAATTTTTTCATCCCTTGTCCAATTTCGAGCAGGAAAATGCTGGATTTTTTCTGGGCGGATCAAAAAGATGAAATCTGAATCAAATGTCTGCGTCACTTTTTCAGATAAATGATTTAAGCGGTCCACGGGGTTCATAGCATATCACTATCCCTTACCTTTAAAATTGTGTAGTATCTGGATCTTTTGCTTTGCCAACGACACCATCTAATTGGTCGATCGTCTTCATTTCTTCTTCTGATAGCTCAAAATCAAATAATTCAGTGTTCTCCTTGATTCTGCTTGGTGTGACAGATTTTGGTAATGGTAAGAAACCATGTTGTAATGACCAACGTAGGGCTACTTGGGCAACGCTCTTGTTATGTGTTTCGGCAATCTCTTGCATTTCTGTGACGTCGAAGATTTTACCAGTGCCAAGAGGGCTATATGCTTCAAGGACCATCTCATGTTTTTTCGCGTACTCAACTACAGGTGGTTGCAATTCGCCAGGAGCAAGAAATACTTGATTGACCATTGGCATGATTTTTGCTGTTTTTGCAAGTTCATCTAAGTGATGCGGTAAGAAGTTGCTGACACCGATTGCTTTGATCTTTCCAGCTTCGTATAACTCTTCAAAAGCACGCCATGTTTCGGCATTCGCTTCTTGCCAATTTTCACGGAAAGAAACTGGATTTGGCCAATGGATCAAGAAAAGATCCACATAGTCTGTTTGTAATTTTTTTAAGGACTCTTCGAAAGAGGACATTGCTAGGTCATAGCTATGGTTTTCGTTCCAAAGTTTAGTCGTTAAAAAAATCTCTTCTCTTGGAACACCACTTTCTTTGATTGCTTGTCCGACACTTTCTTCGTTTTTGTACCCTTGAGCGGTATCAATATGACGATAACCAGCAGCTAATGCTTCTTTAACTGAGGAAACAGCAACGTTTCCGTCAGGGGTTTGCCAAGTACCGAAACCGACAACAGGGATTTCATAGCCATTTGATAAACGGTAAGTAGATGTTAGTGAATTCATACTTTCAGCTCCTTTGATTTTAGTACACTTTAAGTGTAGCTTATTTTCTAAAAAAAGAAATGTATTTTGTTTGTTATAAAATATTTTTTTGTTCGTTCCATTTTGTCGCTGGTATTTTTGTTTGGTTTTCCGTAAACTAGAGCAGAAAGGAATGAAACGATGGATATCTATTTAAAAAAAGCAATTTTGCATATTATTGATCGAGAAACAGGATCTCCTGTATTTTCACAACAGGAACTGGATCTTACGAAAGATTTTGTCAGGGAATTTCTACAAAAGAAAATCCAAAAAATCTCTTCTGCGCAAACCAAAACAGGGCAACTCACTGAAGAAAGCCTATTTTCTCAAAACTTGAAACAGTGTCAAGAAAATTTTGTCGAAGAAAGTGAGCGTTTAGTCCAACGGTGGTTTGACATCTATGCAGAAAGTGAGGAAGCACCTAGTGCAGATGTTTTCGTTGTCTTGTATGAAGTAGACACTGTGATGTATTTAGCTTTATTGAAAGTGAATTATCGTGATGCTTATACTCACTATGTGGAAGCAGATGAAGCTGGTATTGACAACCGTTTGATTTTGAACCGAGCAATCCTTGGCTCAAAATCTCAAAAAGCAGATGAAGCATTAGCAGTCAATCTGACAGATCTGACGTATGAGTTGATTGAAAAACGCTATGAGTTCTCTGGTAAAAAAGAATGGTACTTTTCGGGTAAGGTGATCGAGAGTGTCCCGGCACCCTCTTTAGAAGACAATGTCAAAGTGATAAAAAAAGTGGCGAAACAGCTAGGCAAAAAGTTTGAAACAGAAGAGTTCGATATCATGGCGGACTTAAAAGAAGCTGTGTATGATACGATCGAAGAAAAAGGTCGGCTAGATCATGAAATGATCGCGGAGAAAGTATTCAAAGAAAATATCACTGCCAAGTTAGCATTCCAAGAAGAAGTCAAAGAACAAGGCTTTATTCCAGAAGCACCACCAGTGAGAGAAGTACAAGAAATCTCAGAGAAAAAATTTGGAAAACAAAAATTCCGTTTATCAAATGGTATTGAATTGATTGTACCAGTAGACGTTTATCGTAACCCGGATCTGATTGAATTTGTTAATAATCCTGATGGTACGATCTCTGTTATGATCAAAAATGTTGATGAAGTATTGAATCGTTTATAAACTTAGCTAGTAGAAGTTAGGACAGAAGTGTCTAGCTCCTAGAAATAAGACATCCTCCACGAAAATCTTCAGAACTTCGTAGAGGATGTCTTTAATGTAAGTGAGCTATTTCTAGACCACCATTTATTTGTTTTGAGTATAGAGTTGTCGATCATTGATCTAATTGTTCTAAAGCTTTTTTAGGAACGTCAGGTGCTTTCACTTCTTCCCAACTGATCACGCCTTTACGTGGATTCACTAGTAGTTTCAAATAGGCATCCATCTTCAAAGGACGGTCTCGTGCTTCTCGTAAGGTGATGGCTTTTTCTTCGCCCTGTGTGTTATATGCATTTTGATCATATACATAAATTGAAATGTTCATGCCATCATCAGCTGATTCGACTTTTTTTTCTCCATTAGTGGTGATTTTCGTATAATAAGTTTCACCGCCATAAAAATAACCATAAGCGATAAAGCTTCCCCCTAGGAAAATTCCCAATACAATCAATAATGCTATCAATTTTTTTATCATTTTTATCACCTCGGATACTATTATTCAACAAAATCTGTTATTCGTCTATCGAAAGTCCAAAATTTATCGTATTTATATATAATTATGGCATATTTAGTGTTTTTTGTATAAAATACTTAATTTTTCTGAGAGAGTTTTTTTAAAAGTTCATTTTACGATAATCGAATTTTAGGAAAGCTAGTTGCTTTGATTAAAAAAAAGCACATTATATAATAGATCATAATATTATGAAAGGTGGTATAAAAATGGAACTGTATTATTTAGTTGGTTTGTTTGGCATAATTTTTGGGTTTTATGCTTTAGCAAAAAGAAACAATAAGATAAAATCATTATTTTCAAAATTAACGTTAGCATTCTTAATTGTATACTTGATCTGGCGACTTTTCTACACGATACCAAATGATGAAGTGATATCATTAAGTTTCGGTCTTATTTTATATGTGGCGGAATTTATTGGTTTATTTGTGTATGGTTTTTTTATTTACTTATTTTCTAATAAGTTATCGAAAGAGTCTATGATAGTTCATTACGATCAAGAGCCATTTCAACCAAGTATAGCAGCGTTTATTTGTACGTATAACGAAGATAATAAATTAGTGATTGCGACTGCTTTAGCTGTTAAAGCGTTACGTTATCCAAATAAGAAAATATATATTTGTGATGATGGTCATCGTGAGGAATTGAAAGAACTTGCAGAAAAATACCATATTGGTTATCTGACAAGAGAAGGGAATGAGAATGCAAAGGCAGGAAATATCAACTATGCACTTTCAAAAACAAGTAGCGACTTGATTTTGCTTTTAGATGCTGATTTCATCGTTAAAAAAAATATCATTTATGAGGCTATCGATTATTTTAGAAATCCAAAAGTTGCGTTAATTCAATATCCTCAAACTTTTTATAATAAAGATCCTTTTCAATTATTGAGAAAATCATTTTACAATGAGCAGGAATTATTTATGCGCTTTTTAGAACCAGCCCTTTCACGTGAAAATGCATTGATCCATATCGGGACCAACGCTATCATTCGACGCAGTGCTTTAGAGGAGATAGGTGGCGTTCCAACAAAAAGCATCACTGAAGATATGGCAACAGGGATGTTATTGCAAAATGCTGGTTATGAAACGATTTTCATAAATAAAGCTTATGCTATGGGAATTACGCCATATACAGCTCGAGAGTTGTCCTCTCAAAGGACACGCTGGGCGCAAGGAACAAAACAAATATTTGACCATTTTAAACCACGTAAATTTAAAGGGTTATCTCGTATGCAAAAATTGTGTTACTATAATTCTTATTTGTACTGGTTTACTTCATTTCAAAAAATCATTTTTTTATTAGCACCTACTCTTTTTATGGTCTTTGATATATTTATTGTTCGAAGCAACAACAATCAGTTATTATTATTCTTTTTACCACCGTTTGTCATGATTTCTCTTTCGTTTCGGTTGTACGTTCCTAAAATTAGGAATCTTACTACTTCTCATATCTATGATTGTTTCGTCGCGCCGATTCATACTAGAGCATTGATTAAAGAGTTCTTTCATTCAGAAAAAAAATTCAAAGTGACAAAAAAGGAACTTGTTGACAGTCAGTCTTTTGATTGGCGAACAGTTTTTCCCCACATGTTATTATTTGGTTGGATCGCTTTCGCCTCTATTGTTGCATTGTACCGGCTTTATCTAGGTGAAGGGTATGAAACAGGCTATATTGTGACACTTCTATGGTCATTTTATAACCTTTATGGGTTATTCTATGCGATTTTAGTTGGTAAAAATCGAAAAATTGAAAGCGATAGTGAAGCATTGAGCATTGTAACAAAGAGAAAACTAAGTTATCTATCCCAATCATTTGAGATGTATCAAATGAGTTATAACGGATTTAGACTTCGTTCCCAAAAATTAGTTAATCATACTTTTATACCTGGGAAAGCTTATTTGTTTATGGATGAGAAAACTGGACTTAGAATCAATTCGATATGTAAGGAAAATCATGAGAGATATGTGACTTTTTCATTTAATAATTTAACACAATCTTCTGCAGAAGAATTTGCAAGTTACTACAGTGATCAGTTGAATGCAGCAAAACAATTAGAGTTCGATATGGAAATTGATACTTTACAATTTTGAGAGTATGACCGTTACTAAAGGAAAACAAACGCTGATAATAATAAAATTAGCGAGATAACAGATGTTACTTCTGTTCCCGCTATATATTTGGTTTTGGAATATGCCCGAGGTCTAATGGTCCACTCGCTTTTTTTAGTGAAATAGTTTATCGAAACACTTTGATTGACTTTGACCATCTTTGACGTATAATAGATTTTGTTCATAACTTACAAAAAGTAAGTTTGGTTGGTTTTTTTGCGTTCGCTTTGAAACAACCAGCTATGAACTATGAGCTGAAATCATTCAGTGCATAAGACTATTTAGGAGGTTTGTTAATTATGGCAAAAGCACATTTTGATAGAAGTAAACCACATGTAAACATCGGTACCATTGGCCACGTCGATCATGGGAAGACCACATTGACTGCTGCAATCACGACAGTATTAGGGAAAAAAGGCTTAGCAAATCCTCAAGATTATGCAAGCATTGATGCAGCTCCAGAAGAACGTGAACGTGGGATCACTATCAACACAGCACACGTAGAATATGAAACGGATAAACGTCACTATGCGCATATCGATGCACCAGGACATGCGGATTATGTGAAGAACATGATCACAGGTGCTGCTCAAATGGATGGTGCGATCTTAGTTGTTTCTGCGACAGACGGACCAATGCCTCAAACTCGCGAGCATATCCTTTTGTCACGTCAAGTTGGCGTAAAATATTTGATTGTATTTTTGAATAAAGTTGATTTGGTCGATGATGAAGAATTAATCGATCTTGTAGAAATGGAAGTTCGTGAATTATTGAGTGAATATGGTTTCCCAGGAGATGACACACCTGTCATTAAAGGCTCTGCATTGAAAGCATTGCAAGGTGACCCTGAAGCAGAAGCTGCGATCAATGAATTGATGGAAACAGTGGATGACTATATCCCAACACCAGAACGTGATACCGACAAACCATTGCTTTTACCAGTTGAAGATGTTTTCTCAATCACTGGTCGCGGAACCGTAGCATCTGGTCGGATCGACCGTGGAGCTGTTCGTGTCGGTGATGAAATCGAGATCATCGGAATCAAACCTGAAACGAAAAAAGCGGTTGTGACAGGGGTAGAGATGTTCCGTAAAACGTTAGATTATGGTGAAGCAGGAGATAACGTAGGAATCTTATTACGGGGTATCCAAAGAGAAGATATAGAACGTGGACAAGTAATTGCGAAACCTGGTTCAATCACACCACATACAAAATTCAAAGCGGAAGTCTATGTATTGACAAAAGAAGAAGGTGGACGTCATACACCGTTTTTCAATAATTATCGTCCACAATTTTATTTCCGCACAACAGATGTAACAGGGACGATTGTGTTGCCGGAAGGAACAGAAATGGTTATGCCTGGAGACAACGTAACGATCGAAGTAGAGTTGATCCATCCAGTGGCGATCGAACAAGGAACGACTTTCTCCATTCGTGAAGGTGGTCGAACTGTTGGCTCAGGAATGGTAACAGAGATCGAAGCGTAAGTATTTTTATAAAAAAATAAAAATACTGAAGATAAGGTGTTTACTCGAATATCTTGTCCAACGATTGTAACGAAAAGTATCAAGCATCAATAAATAAGCGGGAAAACTCGAAAAATTTTTGGGTTTCTCGCTTATTTTTTTGAAGGGGACATCTTCGAATAATGTTTGTGCAATTCTAGTGGGCATAAGACGACTAGTATCATAGCTGCTTATTTGCATAGATTTTTCTTATTTTTAGCATGACCATAAATTTGTTATCATAAACTTATCTGTGTTTGTAAAAATCATGATAAAAAGTTAAAAGGGAGCATCTAATGATTTTAGAAAATAAGCAAGCAAAAAGCAAAGAATTTATATGATTCTGGAAGAATAGTTGAACTAGAATTTGGAACATTTAAGGGGTTATGCGAAATCCATGACTATTTATTTTCTGAAATCTATGATTTTGCTGGCGAAATCCGCTCGGTAAATATTGCAAAGGGAAATTTTCGTTTTGTGCTGGTGATATGTTTGGCCTTTTCTCTAAAACATATTGACCAAATACCACAGTCTACTTTTGATGAAATCATCAAAAAATATGTAGAGATGAATATCGCGCATCCTTTTCGTGAAGGTAACGGGAGAAGTACTAGAATTTGGTTAGATTTTGTTTTGAAATCAGAGATATAGAAAGTGATTGACTGGAATTTGATTGATAAGTCTGATTATTTATCTGCAATGGAACGAAGGCCGATCAATGACTTAGAAATCAGCTATTTGATATCTAACACGTTGACTGATAAGATTTCCGATTGTGAACTTTATATGAAGGGAATCGATGTGAGTTATTTTTATGAAGGTTATTCTGAATATATCATTGATGACCTATAACAGAAGAAAAAATGTTTATGAATAAACAAAGTACGCCTGATTTTGACTGAAACAGCAAAATCAGGCGTTTTTTTTATTTACGGAACCATTTTTTTAAGCCATTCAAAGGTTTAGAATGTTGATCAACGGGCGCATTATCGATGATCAATAACGTGATCATTACGTAAGCAATCCAGCTATCTCTTGAATAGAGTGTATAGCGAGATTTCCAGTTGGTGGCGTATTTATCTTTATATTCTCTCAATCCTTGAAAAGAATAGAAATGAGAGCCAAACTCATAGACTAAATAAGCAATTCGTTCTTGAATGAAACTTTTCCTTGAAGTCCCGACATTAGACAGGGGAGCCATACCTAAATTGAACCATTGGATCTTTTCCTCCTTCATATATTCAAAGAGGTGGATGAACAAATAGTCCATGCTGCCAGAAGGGGCAGTCTCTGGATCATAGCGCATCAAATCAATCGTTCCGATCTTATCATTCGTATAAGTCGGCATGATCGAAGCAAAAGCGACCAGTTCATCCTGTTCGTTTTTGACGACTGCAATCGGTGCTCGCTGCAAATAATCTTCTGAGAAGAAACCTAATGAGAAGCCTTTTTCTTTGCGACTACCTAACCAACGATCAGAAATTTTTTTAAGCTCAGCCATTTGTTGGGATGAAAATGGGGGCTGAAGTACCTCAAACGTGAATCCTTCTCGTTCAATGCGGTTTAATATTGCACGTGTACCTTTCATTTTTTTCCCAGAAGTCGTGAAGTCGACTAATGAAACATGGCCTTCTTCTCCCATTTTGATAAAGTCATAGCCAAATTCATGAAGGATCATAACCAGTTCTTCGCTCGTTTCATAAAAGACTGGCAAGTAGCATAAGCGATCTGTTTCTGCGATAAACGCTTCGATCGCTTCTGGAAAATCTTCTTTTTTGCCTGAGGGATCGCCCATCACTACACATTTATTGTTATAACTAGCAAATTGTAACAAGACGGTTGCTTCCCCGTCTTTTTCATAGGTAAACATCCGTTTATCTTTCAAAAATATCAGTTGACTATCTGAATTACCGCCGTAAGTTTCTAAAATCGTAGTAGCGACCGCTTCATCTAACTCTTGTCCAACTTGTGTTTTTTTACCTTGGAGATAGTGGACAAATAAAATCATGATAAAGGCTACTGCTAAAATTGCTAGAAAACCAGACAACCAAATTTTTTCTGATGGAAATAGAAAAAATGAAATAAACCGATGATTACGATGTGGAAAAGTGGGCATATTATAAACACCGATCACGATATATAAAACGGTCAATGCACCTATGATCAACCCATCGATCGTCAACCATTCCCAAGAGTAGATAAATTGATCTCTGAACAATTCATTACGTGAAGCGATCACGATACCTAATAGCAACAGTAAGAAAATAATGCCAGTAGTGCTTAGATCATTCAGCCCAACATAAATTAATGAAATAAGGATCAAAAAAATGGTTGGCCAGTAGACACGCTTGACTCTGGCTGCGATGCCTCGTCCCATAATAACAAACAAGAAGCCTAACAATATGCTTGGAAATTGCATAATAAAATGCATCTTTATAGGATTGATATGATGCAACCAACGAAACTCAGTAAATGCTTGCGGGATCGTTGCTGAAAGAACCAACATGATGCCAGAAAAATACATTAAGATCACCAGGATCTTCCGGGCAATCTGGGTCGCTAATTGCTTTGGAATACCAGAGTATCGTTGGTCGATCGATACACCGACATTTTTAAAGAAGAAAACTAATCCAATGAAAAATGGAATAAAGTAATAGAAGATCCGATAAAGCAAGATCCAGATCACAACGGTTTCTTTGGGGATACCTAGAGCTGATAAACCAAAGATCATCATCACATCAAAACTACCGATTTCTCCTGGGATCATCGAGATGATCCCGATAACTGAAGCAGCGATAAATAGAGGGATTGTCTGCCATAGATCGATGGGGATCTCCATCAAATAACCGACTGCAAGAAAGGTTCCTAAGACACCCGTCCATTCCAATAAGGAAACGAGTAACAATTGACCTTGGGATTTAATTGAAAGACCACCAACATAGCCTTCTTTTTTGATCGTGGTAAAAATAAAAACGATGGGGAAATACAAACCACCGGCAATCAACCAAATCCAATACTGTTTAAGAAACGGAGCGACGGGGGTAAAGAAGACCATAAAAAACGATAATAAACTATACAGAGATAAACCCGCCATCAAAAATAAAAATACTTTAGATAAAGCTTGCATGACTTGTTTGCCATCTTTTTTTTGACCGTAGAGTTCGGATCGTAAACCGATACTGACAAAGCCACCAAATCCAGCAATGTTATTAATGGTATTGATCATCCAACTTGTTTCAAATAAATACAATGGCTTTTGTTTTTGATTTAGTAACTTGTTGAAAATCAAATCATATCCGATCATGGGTAGAATGGAAATCAACCCAATCAAAAACATGACACCAATTTTCCAAAGTGGGATCGTCGAAAATGTTTGAGCTAATTGGTCCGCAGATAACAAAGTACTGATTGTCATCAATTCACGAATAATAATCACTAATACGGAAATCAAAAAAATCGTTTTGATAAGTCTCAAGTGGCTTTTGAACCACTGAATGATTGGCTTGAACAAAAAATCACCTACTATTTTCAAAT
Source organism: Enterococcus mundtii (assembly GCF_003957375.1). Lineage (GTDB taxonomy): Bacteria > Bacillota > Bacilli > Lactobacillales > Enterococcaceae > Enterococcus_B > Enterococcus_B spodopteracolus. The sequence continues at coordinate 1,027,024 of NZ_CP025473.1, forward strand.
TTATTTTGTCAAGAAGTCTAAAACTTCTTGATTGAAGCGTTCTGGGTTTTGGCGGGCTAATTGGTGTCCTTGTCCTGTGACAAGAACAAATGAAGCATTAGGAATCGTTTTCGCTAAATAAAGCGAATGTTTCAGTTTGATGACATCTTTTTTACCGACGATGATCAGTGTTGGGCAATTGATTTTTTCTAAATGTTCTGTCGTGAGACCAATATCATGAAGCAATAAATCGATGACCAATAAATGCTGACGTAAATGTGGCTGGAACAGTGCGCGCAACCAAACAAAGAAATAGTGAAAAGCACTGAGTAGTCGTGAGGACCAGAGAACACCATTCAACCGTGTATTACCCGAATTTAAAATCAAGCGATTGACCCTATCTGGATAATTACTTGAAAAAACTAAGGCAAGATTGGCTCCATCACTAAATCCCAAGATATTCGCTTGTGAGATTTGTTCCAGTAGCATGATTGTCAATAAATCATCTGCCATCAAACGAAAATTCAATGTTCCTGCTTGATTTGTCGATTGTCCATGCCCACGACTATCGATGAGATAGATCGTAAAGTATTGTTCTAAAACGGGCACTTGTTCTGAAAAGAAATCACCGCTCCCGTCATTTCCATGAAGTAGCAAGAGGGGAAATCCATGTCCACTTTTTTCATAATAGATGTCAGTACCATCTGCCATTTTTGCAAATTTCTTTTCTCTTTTCACCTTTATCACCTACTATTTGGATTATAACGCTCTTTATCTATTTTATAAATCGAAACTCTATAAAACGAACGATCATTTTCGTAAGGTGAAAGCGAAAATGAAACATTCATTTTTTATTAAATTAAATAAGAAAAAACAGAGAAAAAATAGCCAAGAATGAAAAGAAATAGTAAGATAAAAAAAGATGTCAAATAGCTAGGTGGGTTTGGATGAAGGAAAAAAGAAAATCAATCTTCCGTATGATCGTAAGTCTATTTGTCTTCACGATTCTGGCAACGATTCTTTTTCTATTCGGTAGAACATATCAATCGATCAAGCGTGTAGAAAATTATCAGCCAGAGATTTCGTCAGCATTAAAAAAGTATCAAATGCAAGAACATGAGAATCTAGTGAAGGCAATCATACTTACTGAATCAAGAGGAAATGGTGTCGATTTGATGCAAAGTTCGGAAAGTGCCTATGGACAGATGGGGGCGATCACGACACAAGAAGGAAGTATTGACCAAGGAGTCAAATACCTCTCAGAGATGATAGCTGAGGCGGAAGCATTAGGTTGCGATCTGGCGACAGCGATCCAAGCGTACAATTTTGGTAAAGACTATATTGCTTACGTCAACGAAAGAGGCGGGAAGAACACGGTCGGTTTAGCCGAAGAGTATTCTAGGGATGTGTTGAGTCCGCTTTTAGGCAATGACAACAAAAAAACCTATCGCTATTGGCGAATCCAGTCATTATTGTATAATGGTGGGTATTTATACCATAATGGTGGTAATATGTTTTATGCAGATGTAGTGAAGATGAACCAACAGTTTCTTGAATGGTATGAAAATATTTTTTAAGCCTGTTGGATCGAACCAACTGCAAATCAAAGCAAGACGAATAATGAATACAATAATGAATACAATGAATGGAAAGAAGGAGTGCTTGGACGAGTGGAAGAAAATCAAAAAGTAATGGAGAAAAGAGAGAATACAACGAAAGATTGGGGATTAAGATTTTTCAAAGGAATGTTTATTGGCTCAGGATTTATCTTGCCGGGAGTGAGCGGAGGAGCTTTAGCAGCAGTATTTGGAATGTATGAGCGGCTGATTTCTTTCTTAGCACATATCACTAGAAACTTTAAAGAAAACGTCTTATTCTTTTTACCAGTCGGCTTAGGCGGTGTCACTGGCGTATTCTTGCTGTCTTTTTTAGTCAGTTTTTTACTGGGAGCCTACGAAACAACGATTTTGTGGTTCTTTGTGGGATGTATTGCTGGAACGGTGCCCGCTTTATGGAAAGAGTCAGGGAAAAAAGGCCGAAACAATACAGATCTCATTATTATGGTTGTGACATTTATTTTAGGATATCTTTTCTTGTTATATGGTGCCCGTTTATTTGATGGACAAGTAGAACAAAATGTCTATACCTGGATGATGGCAGGAGGTTTGATTGGTCTCGGAATGATCGTTCCCGGACTAAGTCCATCGAATTTTTTAGTTTACATGGGACTGTATAAAGCGATGGCTGATGGATTTAAAGAAGTGAGTTTAGAAGTGATCGTTCCTATTGCAATCGGCGGAATCGTGTGTGTACTAGGTCTTTCCAAGGTAATGGACTTTATTTTCTCCAAAGCTTATAGCAAATTATTCCATTTTATTCTAGGCATTGTTTTTGCATCTACGATCATGATCATTCCTACAAATTATAGTGGACTTGGCATTTTAGGTATCTTGGCATGTCCAGTGTTATTCATTGCTGGTGCTGCACTAGGCTGGTGGATGAGCCGTTTAGAAGAGCAGTATAAGTAAAAGAAGCACAAGAAGAAAAGTAACGTGATCGTTGTATTCAAATACCCAAGTTCTTGATAGATGGAAGAAACGATTCTCTTCTGTGATTTTTCTAGGTGAAGTATATGGCGAGATAGAAAAATAGAAAACAGATCCGCTGTTTTTTGATTTTTCTATCTTTTTTAAAATAAAAAAAACGAGTTGTTTTTAATCGTAGAAACAGCTAGACTAATTGAAGTGATTATTTTTGAAAGTTGGCGTGATATGGAAATGAAAGAATTAAAGGGACTTACAGAAAATGAAGTGAGTCAAAGACGTGCCTCTGGTCAACAGAATGATTACCAAGAGGATGCTACAAAAAGTACGAAACAAATTTTCAGCGATAATATTTTAACATTATTCAATTTTTTGAACTTAGGAATAGGACTCTGTTTATTACTAGTTGGAGCTTATTCAAACATGGCTTACTTAGCCATTATTTTTGTAAATATCACTATGGGGATCTATCAGGAAATCCATGCGCGTAATCTTGTGCGCCGATTATCAATCGTCTCACAGGCTGAGGTAACCGTCATTCGTGATGGGAAAGAACAGATGATCGCAACGAAAGAACTAGTTTTAGGCGATCTTGTAAAAATCGGTGCGGGTGAACAGATTCCCTCAGACTTGCAAGTGATCAGTGGTCGGGTAGAGGCAAATGAAGCTTTACTGACCGGTGAATCTGATTTGATCGTCAAAGAGTCAGGAGCAGAATTACTTTCAGGTAGTTACCTTACGAGTGGCTCTGTCTTTGCTACAGTTATCCGTGTTGGGGCAGATAATTATGCTGTCCGCTTGACCAACGAAGCAAAAACACACAAGGACATTCATTCGGAACTTGTGGAATCGATCCGCAAAGTGTCTAAGTTTACCAGTTTTGTGATCATTCCTTTAGGGATCATTTTATTCTTAGAAGCTTTGTTCATTCGAAATGCGTCGATCCAATTATCAGTCGTTGCTTCTGCGGCGGCCTTACTGGGAATGTTACCAAAAGGATTAGTGTTATTGATCAGTATTGCTTTGACGACTGGTGTAACTAAACTAGCGAAGAAACGAATCTTAGTCCAAGATATGTATTCTATCGAAACACTGGCACATGTAGATACATTATGTCTTGATAAAACAGGGACGATCACCGAAGGAAAAATGAGCATCCAACGAGTCGAACCCTTAAATAAAACCTATGAAAAAATGATTCCAACCATTATGGGAACATATTTAGCTGAAAGTAGCGATAATAATGTCACAATGCGTGCTTTGAGAGAGTATTTCGAGATTTCTAATCGCTACGATGTCGGAGAAAAATTAGCCTTTTCATCTGACCGCAAATGGGGCGCAATGGAATTTCCTGAACTAGGTGTAGTCTATGTTGGGGCTCCGGAACGCTTAGTGGCAGACGATCAGTTGCCGGAAAGTTTAGTGGAAGCCCAGGCCAATGGTTTTCGTGTATTGATGTTAGGACTTGCTCCCAATCAAACGTTGTCTTCAGGCAATCCTCAAGGGGTTGAACCGATTGCTTTGTTTGAAATTGATGATCCTATCCGTAAAAACGCGCAAGAAACCTTAGCTTATCTGCACGAAGAAGGGGTAGACTTGAAAGTGATTTCTGGAGACAATCCTTTTACGGTGTCAAATATTGCGCGACGTGCTGGTTTGCCCAACTATCAATCGTATGTTGATCTATCTGATTTGACAGAAGAAGCAGAAGTCAGAAAAGCTGCGCATCAATATACAGTTTTTGGGCGAGTGAGTCCGCAACAAAAGAAACTCTTAGTCAACGAACTGAAAGCAAGTGGACGAACAGTTGCAATGACTGGAGATGGGGTAAACGATGTATTGGCTTTACGTGAAGCCGATTGTAGTATTGCGATGGCAGAAGGAGACGGAGCAACACGACAAATTGCTAATCTTGTCTTGTTAGATTCTGATTTTACGACATTGCCCGAAGTATTGTTTGAGGGACGCCGAGTCGTGAATAACGTAACGAAAGTTTCAGGTATTTTCTTTATTAAAACAATCTATTCATTTATCTTATCGATTTTATGTGCAGTGACGGCTATCGGATTCCCATTTATCCCGATCCAGATCACGTTGATCGACCTTGCTATCGAAGGGTATCCATCTTTCTTCTTATCATTTGAGAATGATAAACGAAAAGTCGATTATCGCTATCTGCCTACTGCGCTAGTTAGTGCATTACCTAATGCATTGCTTGTTGCTTTCAATACTGTGGCGATCTACCTGATCGGTCATAGCCAAGGTTGGACATCTGGTGAAACAACGACATTGATGTATTATTTATTGATTGGGATCAGCTGTCTGGCAGTGATCAAAGCCTGCTTGCCATTCAATCCATTACGGATTTTCTTAGTAGTCACCACAGTGGTCGGTATTTATGTTGCTGCGATGCTTTTCCATCATATATTAGAAGTCAATCTTGGGTTAGGAAATACTTGGCCATATTTTGTTGGCTTTATGGTTTTGAATGTATTATTACGTTTAGGATATTGGAAATTAGGCATACAAAACAAATTATTGAATAAAGTAAATGCAAATAAAACTCCCCATACTCAAGTGGAAGAAAATGTCATATAATCCAGTATCTATCACTTGAAAAAGTATAGGATTATGGTACAATGAAACATGTATAATTGTGTCCTTTAAAATCGCACTGATTTTCGTTAGTGCGATTTTTTACCGGTTATTCTCCTGAAATGTCTTGTCGATGAGTATGAGATATCAACTAATGCAGGGGGTGAGAATATGGCTCAAAGGATCCCTCAAGAGACCATTGAGACGATTCGTAATCAAACGAATATCGTTGAGGTGATTGGGCAATACGTCCAGTTGAAAAAATCTGGGAAGAATTATTTAGGTCTCTGCCCTTTCCATGAAGAACGTACTCCTTCATTCTCGGTTGCGGAAGATAAGCAGATTTTCCATTGCTTTGGTTGTGGAAAAGGTGGGAATGTCTTTACGTTTCTTCAAGAATTGGAAGGTCTGTCTTTTCCAGAAGCAGTGGTCAAGGTCGCTGATTTAGAACAGATCCAACTCGAAGATCAGTGGCGACAACAAACGCTGACTACTCAAACCGGAGATTCAGCTACTGGTAAATTGATTGCGGCTCATGAAAAAGCAGTAGAAGTTTATCATCACATGTTGTTGCACACAAAAGTAGGTGAGCCAGCGTTAAATTATTTACTCGAACGTGGTCTGACCACCGAGTTGATTGAAGAGTTCAAGATCGGTTTTTCGCCAAATGAGCGATCATTTTTACAACAAGTGTTCCAAAACGAAGACTATTCTGAGGAAGTATTCAAGCAGTCCGGCTTATTTGTTACACATGATGATGGACGGATGTCGGATCGTTTTTATCAACGGATCATGTTTCCTCTTCGTAATGGTCAAGGTCGGACGATCGGGTTTTCTGGTCGTTACTTGGCTGGTGAACACGATACAAAAGATCAACCAAAATATTTGAACAGTCCTGAAACAGATTTGTTCAACAAAAGACAAGTTTTATTCAACTTAGACAAAGCACGTAGTGAGATCCGCAAGTCGGGGGAAATCTTACTATTCGAAGGATTTATGGATGTTATCGCTGCATGGCAAGCGGGTGTCAAGACTGGTTTAGCCTCCATGGGAACAAGTCTGACGACTCAACAGATCCAACAGATGGAAAAACTGACAAAAGAATTAGTATTTTGTTATGATGGCGACCGTGCGGGTGTAGAAGCTACGAACCGAGGCATCGAACTACTGCGTCAAAATAGTCGAATGCAATTATCTGTCGTAGCGATCCCAGAAAAACTCGATCCAGATGAGTACTTGAGAAAGTATGGGGAAGAGGCTTTTCAAGAATTAGTTTTACACGGACGAGAAACCATTTTTGCTTTTAAATCGCGTTATTTGAAGCAAGAAAAAAATCTGGAAAATGAAAAAGATAAAATTGAATATCTTGAAGCGGTACTAAGTGAATTGAGTAAAGTTGTTTCGCCAATCGAACAAGACATGTATCTAACACAGTTATCAGCAGAATTTCAGCTGAGTCGAGAAACGATGCAAAAACAAATACGTGATCTGCGCCGAAAGAATCAACCAACCAAGCAAGAACTCGTTCAACCAACGACAGAGCAGGTGTCCGTAAAATCCGGAACGATCAGACAAAAACGCCCACTATCTCAGGTTGAAAAAGCAGAACAAATGCTATTGTATCGAGCGTTCAAAGAGCTTGCCGTGCGTAATCTACTCAAGGAACAAGGCGTTCAATTTATTCACGATACTTATGCAGAAATCTATTTTTTATTTGATGCGTTTGTATCTCAAAATGGAGAATTCAAACTTGCGGAGTTTTTAGACTTTTTGCAAGATGAAAATTTAAGGCGGATAGTGGTCGAGATCGAATACATGCGAATGGCTGAAGAAAGTACGCCACGTGAGATCCAAGACTTACTGAGAGTGATCAGTAAATCGGGCTTAGCTGAAGAAATCATAATAAAAAAACAGATGCAGCAAGAAGCACGACGTACCGGGAACAAACAGTTAGAATTGGAATTGACGATTGAGATCATCAATTTAACGAAACAGTTAAAACAAGCCGAATAGCTACTTAAAGGGGCCTTCTTTTATGGCAAATGGAACAGATGTTAAAAAATATGAAGCAGCAGTGGCAGCGTTCATTAAAGAAAATAAACCAAAAGGGCAAGTGATTTATGATGATCTATCAAATAAACTTGCGACACCATTCACTTTAAATGCAGATGAAATGGATAAGTTGATCCAAAAAGTAGAGGACGCAGGTATCAGCGTCGTTGACGAAAATGGTGAACCATCGATCCATAGTCTGAAAAGTGCTGAGAAAAAAGCAGAACAAGCTAAAACAGAAGATCTTTCTGCACCGACAGGTGTCAAAATCAATGATCCTGTTCGGATGTACCTCAAAGAAATTGGCCGCGTCTCCCTTTTAACTGCAGAAGAAGAAGTAGCATTAGCATTGAAGATCGAAGAAGGTGACCAAGAAGCGAAACAACGCTTAGCTGAAGCTAACCTTCGTTTAGTTGTAAGTATTGCCAAAAGATATGTGGGGCGTGGGATGCAATTTTTAGATTTGATCCAAGAAGGAAATATGGGATTGATGAAAGCTGTTGAAAAATTTGACTACCGTAAAGGGTTCAAATTTTCTACCTACGCAACTTGGTGGATCCGTCAAGCGATCACACGTGCGATTGCTGACCAAGCCCGCACGATTCGTATTCCAGTGCATATGGTGGAAACCATCAATAAATTGATCCGTATCCAACGTCAATTACTACAAGACTTAGGAAGAGAACCAACGCCTGAAGAAATCGGTGCTGAAATGGATCTTCCTACAGAAAAAGTACGCGAAATTTTAAAAATCGCTCAAGAACCTGTCTCATTAGAAACACCAATCGGTGAAGAAGATGATTCACATTTAGGTGATTTTATAGAGGACCAAGAAGCAACTAGTCCTGCGGAACATGCAGCGTATGAATTATTGAAAGAACAATTAGAAGATGTCTTAGATACTTTGACAGATCGTGAAGAAAATGTTTTACGTTTGCGTTTTGGCTTAGATGATGGCCGTACACGTACGTTGGAAGAAGTAGGTAAAGTCTTCGGCGTGACTCGTGAACGTATTCGGCAAATCGAAGCAAAAGCATTAAGAAAACTTCGCCACCCATCACGCTCAAAACAATTGAAAGATTTCTTGGAATAATCAAGAAATAATTTTTTAAACAATAAAACAGATCATTTTTCTTGAATGATAGAAAACCCTCAAAGTAGGAGATCTCTCCAGCTATTGAGGGTTTGTTTTTTATCAAACAATTCAACTAGCTTTCAACAAAGGGCTGTTTAAACAAAGTAGTTCGTTACGGTCGTTATTTATTTTTTACTGAAGGACTTATTTGTTTTTTTATAAAATCCTTAGGATATCCTATTGGCGTGTGGATTAGATTATGGTAGATTTAATGGTAGCGAAAACCTAGTAAAGGAGCCGATCGCTAAGTGATAAAAAAATGTCCAAAATGTGGATCAGAAAAAATCAAAGATCAATCAAAATGTCCAGAATGTGACTTTGAACCACAACAAGTTGAACTGACACAATTACCCCAAACAGATGAAAATCAATCGTTAGACGAAACAGCTGAGGAAGTTTATCCAGACAGTATCGTGAATGATCCAATCGAGTGGTCAGAACTAAAAGATCTACCGTTGGAGTCTGTCATGGAGTTGTTTGACTCAAGTGAAACGAGCACTGAGTCAAAGGATGATCAAGTAGATAAAAAAGAAAATACCGATCTTGACAAAGAAAAAACAGATAAAGATCACTCTGCTACATCTGAGCAAAGAGAAAAAGCTCAGCAGAAAAAACGAGTAGCTGAATTAAAAGAAGCAGTAAACAATGAAGAAGAAAATTCCATTCTAGCTGCTTACATCAAGGCACATCGTGAAGATACGACTGAAGAACACGCAAAAGAGCTGCTTCGAATGATCGAAACGGCGGCAGCAACGGGTGAGGATTCAGTCGCCATTCGCTTGTCGGAAAATACAACTGAGCAAGTTTCTCCGGACAAATCTCAAGAGGATGCAACAAAAGAGCCACCAGTGGAAGAAACAACAGAAGAAACAATCATGGAAGATACTGTGGTGGAAGATTCTTCAACAAGTACAGAAGAACAAGTAGACGTAACTAAAAATATAGAAGAAACCGCCCCAGTTTCTACGGAAGAACCTATAGAGCCGACTGAACCGATCGAAGAGGAAAGTTCTGAGGTTGAGAGTACGAAAGCTGATTCAACAGATGCACCGCAAACAAAAGAAGCTCCTGAAACAACTGAACTGGTGGAAATACAGCCGGAACAGACAAAGGTTGAGGAACAAGAAGCAAGCAATGCATCCATCAAAAAAGAAGAATTGCCAAATGATCGAGGAGCAAAGAAATCCAAAAAAGGATTATACCTGACGAGTGCGGCAGTGCTTTTACTTGGTGCAGGTGGTTGGATGTATTATGATCATCAGCAAAAAGTTCAAGCAGAAATCGCTGCTGAAACCCAACGTAAACAAGAGAAAATGACTGATTTACAATCAGATTTAGCTGCGTTTTATTTAGATGATGATGAACAGTTCATTCGTACAAGTATGATCAATCAAGACTTGTCAAAATTAAGGGCATCATTGAATGAGGTCAAAGCTGAAAAAGGTTATGCAGATCTGGAAAAAACCTTTGAAGATATCCAATCAAAGATCAAACAGATCCAAAGGGTCAATGAATGGTTTGTTACACCAGTTATTGCAGATGATCAACTGATCGCAGAACCCAAATTGAAAGCGGACCAAGCAATCCAAAGTTTTGAAACAGATGATACAGCATTTGGTCAATTGATCGACAAAGCGACAAATGAAGCAACCAAACAGTATCAACAACTTCAAACAGCAAAAGAAAAAACTGCTGTGATCTATGCAGATGGTCAAGTAAAAGATTCAGCGACGAAAGAGCAGTACGACACAGCAAAAGCAGAAGTGGCGAAAGTAAAAAATACAGAATTAGTCAAAGTACTTGTGACCGAATTGGACAAAGTCGATGAAGCTTTGACGAAAAAAGAAGAAGCGAAGAAAGCCGAAGAAGCAAAGAAAGCTGAAGAAGCGAAGAAAGCCGAAGAAGCAAAGAAAGCTGAAGAAGCGAAGAAAGCCGAAGAAGCGAAACAAGCGCAAGCGCAGGCTGAAGCACAAGCACAAGCAGCTGCTCAACAAACTGAGTCGACACAAACAACGCCAGCGACTAACTCCGCAAACCGTCCAATCATGGAAACAAGAGCTAGTGATGTCGCAGATGCTTCTAATCCTGCTTGGAATTGGGCACCAGGAGTTAAAGAAAGTGTGATCGCAACAAGTATTGCACGAGGATACATCGTAGAGGGCGGCTATCGATTAGAGAAAGCTCGCATCGAAAATGGTGAAGGATACTACAACCTTTATGCGACTTCCACTAAATCATCTTTGATGAATGGTATCGATGAAAGTGCTCTACCATTTTATATTGTCACAATCAATTGTAAAACTGGTTGGTTTGGTGGAAACGGTAGTAACTAGATCAGTGGTAGTTAGCTAGAGTATAGTTCTATCAGCCTGATTTGCTATTCCTACAAAGCAAAACAACAATGGTCCAGAAGCAATTTTTCTTTCCATCATAGCATCAAAAATAGGCCATAAAATCCAAAAATATGAGGATATTTTCGGGTTTTATGGCCTATTTCAGTCGAACACTGCCGGCTCAAGCTTTTATGGAGAATCTCTATCTATAAACATGGCGTTATGTTATGATAGCAAAGAAATGTTGGAATACAAAGGCCTTTTAGAAAAGGAGAAAAAGATGAACGAATTATTAGCAAATGTCTTTACCGCAATGGTGATTGACGAAAATGAAAAAAATTATTTTGTCCAGAAAAATGGACAAACTTTCCGTTTGAGCAAAGAGGAAGGAGAGCATACGATCGGTGAAGCAGTCGAAGGGTTTGGTTATCAGAATCAAAAACAAGAAAATCGTTTTACAACGGTGATCCCGAAGAGTCGCATTGGTCATTATGCTTTTGGAACAGTTACTTCTTCAAGAAAAGATCTAGGTGTTTTTGTTGATATTGGTTTACCGGATAAAGATTTTGTTGTTTCACTGGATGAGCTACCTACAATGACTGAGTTGTGGCCCAAAAAAGGGGATCAGTTGATGATCGCTTTGCGTGTCGACGCGAAAGATCGCATTTGGGGAAGTCTAGCAGAAGAAAGAATCTTCAAATCACTAAGTAAGCATGGTTCAGAAGAATTGAAAAATAAAAACATCTCAGGAATTGCTTATCGTTTGAAGCTGACTGGCACGTATCTGCTGACGGATGATTTTTATATTGGGTTCATCCATCCTTCAGAACGTTACCGCGAACCACGTTTAGGTGAAAAATTAGAAGGACGCGTAGTTGGGACTAGACCTGATGGTGTGTTGAATGTCTCTTTGAAACCACGTGCACACGAAGCGATTTCTGATGATGCACAAATGATCTTAACGATTTTAGAACGTTCGGCAGATCAACAAATCGCATTCACTGACAAATCAGATCCAGATGAGATCATGCGTGCCTTTGGGATCAGTAAAGGGGCATTTAAGCGAGCAATTGGTAATTTATTGAAACAAGGATTGATCCAACAAGAGGATGGCGTGACGAAATTGGCAAAAAAATCTAATTGAGAATGACTTGCATGTTTTTCTCGTCTAGCTTATAATAATTTTAATCTAGAACGGTTGATTAGATATCTTAATTATAATCATTATAAATTGTTGGGGTTGAGAAAATGGGCATGAATACAATGTCAGTAATGAAAAAAACAAAACAACAGCTACATGAATCTGGGTTTAAACTGACCCCACAACGAGAAGCAACCTTGCTCGTCCTCTTAGAGAACGAAAAAGAACACTTGTCAGCAGAAGAAGTTTTCTTTCTAGTCAAAAAGAAAAACTCAGAGATCGGTTTGGCCACCGTTTATCGGACGTTGGAGATTCTAACGGATCTAAAAGTTATCGACAAAGTCAGCTTCAATGATGGTGTGGCTCGGTATGATCTGCGAAAAGAAGGAGCCAAACATTTTCATCATCATCTCCTGTGCTTAGATTGTGGAACGATCGAGGAAGTCGAAGAAGATCTGCTAAGTGAAGTTGAACAAGTGATCGAACAGCGTTACCACTTTTTTGTCAAAGATCATCGTTTGACCTTTCATGGTATTTGCCAAGAATGCTATAATAAGAAAAAAGAAAGAAAGACCGTCTGAATTGATAGACGGCTTTTTCTTTGAAGTGTCTATTGAAAAATAGACTACCGAAACCAAAGGCTATCTGATATGATAAAGAAGCATGAGGTGAGAATGATGGAAGAAGAAATCAATGAATATCTTCGCTATTTAAGTATCGAGCGTGGATTATCGTTTAATACTCGAAAAAGTTATGAACGGGACTTGAATCAATACTTGCACTATCTAAAAGAACACGAGATAACCTCTTGGCAAACAATTGATCGATTTGTCGTCATCCAATACTTAGAAACGTTGCATGCGGAAAATAAGGCTTCTGCAACGATTACACGTATGATTACAAGTTTAAGAAAATTCCATCAATTTTTGCGACAAGAACGGTATACAGAACAAGATCCAATGCAACACATCGAGACCCCGAAGAAAGCCCAAAAGTTGCCAAGTACGTTGTCTTTAAAGGAAGTAGAACGGCTGATCGAAGCACCTGATACATCGAAAAGTTTAGGGATCAGAGATCGCGCTATTTTAGAAGTCATGTATGCAACAGGGATGCGTGTGAGTGAGTTAGTCGGACTGAAGTTAGGCGATTTGCACCTGTCTTTAGGACTGGTTCAAACCTTAGGTAAAGGAGATAAGGAACGAATCATTCCTTTAGGCGATTATGCAATCCAATGGTTAGAACGTTATTTGGATGAGGTTCGTCCTTTACTAGTCAAAAATCCATCTGAAACTCACGTTTTTTTGAATCATCATGGTTCAGGTCTTTCTCGACAAGGAATATGGAAAAATTTAAAACAACTTGTTCGAGAAGCAGGGATCTACAAAGACGTGACCCCTCATACATTGAGGCATAGTTTTGCGACACATTTACTAGAGAATGGGGCGGATTTACGTACCGTTCAAGAACTATTAGGTCATGCAGATATTTCAACGACACAGATCTATACACATATCACGAAAAAAAGAATGACAGATGTCTACAAGCAGCATTTCCCAAGGGCTTAGTTTATAGGATGGTGAGAAAATGTTAACACATTATCGAAAAGAAAACCGAAAAATCGCGATGGGACTATTGAGCTTTCATAAAAAGTTAAATGCAGAATCAAGTTTACTAAAAGAGATCGATACGTATGAATCTGCTGAAGATTATGAACTTTTTTTCTATACACCAGAAGATTCTACAAATATCCAAGGAATCATTGGTGTGCATTGGAGTGCTAAAGATCAGATGACGATTCACGATATTTCGTTGAATCCTTCCTACCGGGGGGAGAATATTGGGTTTCAAATGTTGAATGAATTGCAAGCAAAATACCCCGATGTGTTGATCCATCCAACGGATATCACAGAAGCTTATTTAAGTAGATGGATCAATGAAAATAAGGAAGAGTGAATGATGTGACAGAAATCAATATCAAATTAGATGTCTTTGAAGGTCCATTAGATTTACTCCTTCATCTGATCCAAGATATGGCGATCGATATTTACGATATCCCGATTGCCACTATCACGGAACAATACATGAACTATATCCATACGATGAAGACGCTTGAGTTAGCTGTGGCAGGAGAATACCTCGTCATGGCGGCAACACTGATGGCAATCAAAAGCAAGACATTATTGCCTATCCAAGAAGTGAGCAATGACGAAGAAGAATTTTGGGAAGAAGATCCTCGTGACGAATTAGTCAATCAGCTGTTAGAATACCGCAAATTCAAGTATGCAGCAGAGAAACTTACTGAAAAGGCAGAAGAACGTAGTTTGTATTTCACAAAAGAACCTTCTGCAATCGATGAGTTATTGGGGCAAGAAAAACCATTGAAGCGTGGACAAGTGAAAAAAATCGATTTATTTCAAGCCATGCAGAAAATTTTAGAACGAAAGAAATTTGCCCAAAAGGAAGAAAAAACGATCGCACCTGATGATGCGACAATCGAAGAACGAATGACATTTATCCAACAGCGCATCGTCTCTCAAAAAAATGGCTGTTTGTTCGAATCTTTTTTTGAAACGCCGTCCAGGAATGAAGTCGTCACAACATTTTTGGCGATTCTCGAATTGATGAAAAATGGACAGATCGTGGCTCAGCAAGAAAAAAATTATGAATCAATCATGCTTTATCCAGCAGTAGGAGATACACAACATGACGAAATTAAGTGAACTTGAAGCAATCTTATTTATAGTAGGAGAAGAAGGAACGACAATCGAAGAATTGAGTACCTTACTGACCTATACACGAGAGGAAACGACTGCTTTAGTAGCAGAGTTGGCAGCTAGTTATGAAGCAAATGCCAACACAGCGTTACATCTTTTTGAAACAGAAAAACAAATCGTGCTGACTACCAAAAAAGAGTTAGCGCCGATCGTCAAAAGATACGCGCAAGGGACGTCGAATACCTTGTCACAAGCGGCAATCGAAACACTAGCAATCATTGCATATAAACAACCGATCACTAGAAGTGAGATCGAGTTGATTCGTGGTGTTCAAGTTTCTGGCGCGATCCAACGCTTGACTGCACATCAACTGATCGAAGAAAAAGGGCGAGTTGAGGGACCAGGTCGCCCGATCCTTTACGGGACCACAAGTCATTTTTTAGATTATTTTGGTCTGAGATCGCTAAATGAGTTACCCGATATTCAAGATATCGAACGTTCACTGGAAGAAGACGCACCCCTTGATTTATTTTTTGATGGCGTGCATGAAGGAGAAAACATATAATGGAAAGATTACAAAAAGTAATTGCTCACGCAGGAATTACCTCTCGACGTAAAGCCGAAGAATATATTTTGGCTGGTCGAGTAAAAGTAAATGGTCAAGTCGTCAAAGAACTTGGCGTAAAAGTTGGCAAACACGACACAGTGGAAGTCGACCAAGTGCCGATCTATCAAGAAGAATATGGCTACTATTTACTTTATAAGCCAAAAGGGGTCATTTCTGCTGTAGCAGATGACAAGGGCCGGAAAGTAGTGACAGACCTATTACCAATGGTCAAAGAGCGTATCTATCCAGTTGGACGACTAGATTATGATACTTCTGGCATACTTTTATTGACGAATGATGGTGATTTTGCGCAACGATTGACGCATCCAAAGCATGAAGTTGATAAAGTATATGTTGCCAAAGTCAAAGGGATCGCCACTAAGTCAGCGCTGAATCCATTGACAAAAGGCATCAAAATTGAAGGTAAGAAAACGTCACCTGCAAAGTATGCAATTTTATCTGTTGATCCTCATACGAATCATAGTATCGTAGAATTAACGATTCATGAAGGCCGTAACCACCAAGTAAAAAACATGCTACAAGCCGTCGGGTTACCTGTGCAAAAATTAAAACGAGAAAAATATGGCGAATTGACCTTGCAAGGTTTACGTCCTGGTGAGTATCGTGAGCTGAATAAAAAAGAAATCAGTCAGTTATTGAATCAATCAAAATAAATAACTTACTTTTTGTAAGGTTAAATACCTTGCTTTTTTGTTATGAAATAAGTATAATAAAATGGTAAACAAAAATTAGATATGGTTCGTCTTCAGGGGCAGGGTGAAATTCCCGACCGGTGGTTATAGTCCACGACCTACTTTTGCGAGTAGCTGAATCGGTGAAATTCCGATACCGACAGTAAAGTCTGGATAAAGAAGATAGAGCTTATTTGGCATACGTATGTACAAATGACTCTAACTCTATTTTCCCCTGCGAAAATAGAGTTTTTTTGTTTGTGTTTACGTGGTTGAATAGTTCGCTGAAGAGGAATCCCAACAGGAGGATTTCAACATGAAGAACACCCGAGTACAAAAAATGGTTGCGGTCGCATTATTTGCTGCAATCGGATTGGTTTTGCAATTTTTCTCATTTCCAATCATGCCAACATTTAGCTTTTTGAGAATCGATTTTAGTGATATCCCAGTTTTGATCAGCATGTTTTTATTTGGCCCGTTAGCGGGGATCGTTACCGCGTTTTTACGTTCAATCTTACATTTGATTATGACCGGTTTTAGTCCAGAGAATCTAGTTGGCGACGTCGCTAGTTTCTTTTCAACAGCGGTCTTTACTTTACCGATTTTCTACATCTTCAAAAGAAACAAATACCAAAAAGGAAAAAATCAAATTTTAGGCGTGATTAGTGGAACACTTGCACTAACCATTTTCATGAGCATTGCGAACTATTTTGTGGTCACACCTCTTTATTTAACATTTTTAGGCCTAAACGCAACCCAAATGTTAGGTATGCCACTGGCAAATTACATTCTGATTGGTATTGTACCTTTTAACTTGATCAAAGGATTTATCGTTAGTGTGGCATTCCTTGTCTTACACGCCAAACTACTACCTTGGTTGAGCAGAAAACAACACCAGTTAGAAAAACGGCATAGCGTTGTAAAATAAAAGTAAACGATTCTGTTAAAAAAGATAACGATATCATATAATACAAAAAATACAAGTAAACTTGAAAGTAGTAGTTTCTACTTTCAAGTCAGACTGTAGACAAAAAGGAGTGGCTTAATTGCAACTCCTTTTTGTTATTTTTTATAGAAATTTGAAATAAAAAGCCATAGGCTTTTTTGCTTTACATAGCCATGTGGCTAGTTTTTTTAAATTCATGGCAGCAAACATAAGCATCGTGTGCGTGGCGACTTTTTTAAAGACCTCGATATTTTGTCCAACGCCTACCATGCTTTTCTTTTGCATCTGCAAATATTCGTTCAATGGTTTGTTTGCTCTTTGTATAAATTTCTCTATTCAACGCCGTATGGCGTTGGTATTTTTTTAATTAAAAAGGGCATTTTCAGTTATTAATAGAGAGCCTAGATAGGTTTTTCAGGAGGATAACAAATGACCAATCATAGGGATTCACATAGCTAACGTTTATTTTTTTAAGTTTTACTTAATATTTTGTCATGAAAAAAAATTCAATAACCAACACTGTGTAAGCGTTTTATAAATTGTGTCTGAGTATTTTTTGCCTTTTTGTATAAAAATGTATTTTATACGTTTTGATGTGAAATTCTTCTCCTTTTGTTTGTTAGATGGACCTGATATGATAGACGACGGAAACGCTACAATTATTATGAATAAAGTATTTCAATTAAATAATCAAAGGAGGGGCAATAAACGAGGGTTTTGAATAAAATTTATCGAATTTACTAGTTATTATTTTTGTTCTTATCATCTTTTTGATAAAATACCGATGTGTCAAAGATTTTTGAAACAAGAAAGGAAGAAGAAAATGGAACAAACAACGAAGAAGAAATTTCAAATGCCTTCAGCGTACTCGGTCTTATTCATTATTATTGCCATTATCGCTGTACTTACATGGTTCATCCCAGCAGGACACTACAGTGTGGATGAAGCCGGTAATATCATTGCAGGGTCTTACGAAAGAGTCCAACAAAATCCACAAGGACTTTGGGATATCTTTATGGCTCCAGTCAACGGGATGTTGGGTGTACCAGCGGGTGAGTTAACGAAAGAAACACCTGCGGCAATTCCAATTTCCTTCTTTATCTTAATTGTTGGTGGTTTCTTAGGAATCATCAATAAAACTGGCGCATTAGATGCTGGAATCGCAACTGTTGTGAAACGCTTTAAAGGGAAAGAAAAAATGTTGATCCCTGTATTGATGCTTTTATTCGCTTTAGGTGGTTCAACTTATGGAATGGCGGAAGAAACGATTCCATTTTACGCATTATTGATTCCTGTCATGATGGCCGTCGGTTTTGATACTGTCACAGCAGTAGCCATCGTGTTGGTCGGATCTCAAGTGGGTTGTTTGGCATCAACAGTTAACCCATTTGCGACAGGAGTTGCATCACAAGCTGTTGGTATTTCAATGGGCGAAGGAATTGGGTTACGTTTCTTTATGTTCGTTGTCTTACTAGCAATCTCTATTATTTATGTGTATCGTTATGCGTCGAAGATCGAAAAAGATCCAACCAAATCTTTAGTATATAATCAGCGCGAAGAAGACATGAAACACTTTGATATCGAAGCAATCAATCGTCAAGAAATGATCACGAAAAAACAAAAACATGTTAATGTATTGTTCTTCCTTACTTTTGGTATCATGATCATTAGCTTGATTCCATGGACAACATTAAATGAAAACTTCACTATTTTTGAGTCATTGACAAATTGGTTAACTGGCCTACCAGTAATTGGAACTGTTTTAGGTAAAAACATGTTGCCTCTAGGTGATTGGTATTTCCCTGAAATCACAATGTTATTCTTAGTTATGTCAATCGTTGTGGCAATCACTTTTGGTATGAAAGAATCTGATTTTGTCAAAGAATTCTTAGCAGGTGCTTCAGACTTGATTGGTGTAGCAATCGTTGTTGCTGTTGCTCGTGGGATCCAGGTAGTGATGAACAACGGTTTGATCACAGATACGATCTTACATTGGGGAGAACAAGGATTAAGCTCATTATCATCAAGTGTCTTCTTGATCCTTACATTTATCTTCTATATCCCTATGTCATTCTTGATTCCATCAACTTCTGGCTTAGCAGCTGCTACAATGGGCATCATGGGACCAATGGGAGAATTTGCTGGTGTCGGTAAAGATCTAGTAATCACTGCTTACCAATCAGCATCTGGATTAGTGAACTTGATCACACCAACTTCTGCTATCGTGATGGGTGCAATCGCCATTGCTCGCTTTGATATTTCCGTTTGGTGGAAATTCATTGGGAAGTTGATTGCCATCTTATTTGTTGCTATCTGTGTGATCTTAGGTGTAGCAGCAATGTTCTAATTCTAGACAAATGACAGCCAAAGTTCTATGATAAATGAAGAAACAATATCTATTGACTGAATAAAGAGACATGAATCCTTTATTCACCATGTACGATGTATCGCTTGTATGTAAGAGATCGTCGGTAGAAACAAGACCTTTGAAAAACAAGTTACTCTGTTGATGGAATGGTGACTGAAAAATCCAGCTCCAAGAAATAAGCGACAAAACCCGAAACTTGGATTTTGGGTTTTGTCGCTTATTTCCAAAGGCGTCGGCTTTTTCACAGAAAATTTCGTAAAGAGTGGCCTATTTAACTCGAGCAGATGTACATGTGGATCAAAGTAGTATTTTCTGCCGCCATCTTTTTTTAAAATAATGAGGAGGCAAAGTTGATGAAACAATTTGTAACAGAACAACATCATGAACAAGCATTAGAATCATTAAGTGAGTTGATCCGAATTCCTTCTGTATTGGATGAATCTGATTCTGGAGAGGGACATCCTTTTGGGAAAAAAGTTGTAGAAGCTTTAGATAAAGTGTTAGAAATTAGTGAAGGATTAGGTTTTAAAACATTTAAAGATCCCGAAGGCTACTATGGTTATGCAGAAGTAGGCTCAGGAGATGAGTTATTTGGTATCTTATGCCATATGGACGTTGTCCCTGGAGGCGATGAAAAAAACTGGGAATCTAAACCTTTTGAGCCAACAATCAAAGATGGCTGGTTAGTTGGCCGTGGCTCTCAAGACGATAAAGGACCTTCGATTGCTGCGATGTATGCAGTGAAAGCATTGATGGATGCAGGGGTAGAATTTAATACTCGCATTCGTTTCATCTTCGGAACGGACGAAGAAAACCTTTGGCGTTGTTTAGATAAATACAATGAAAAAGAAGAAGGAATCACACAAGGCTTTGCGCCAGATGCAGAATTTCCTTTGATCTATGCAGAAAAAGGTTTGTTACAAGCTTACTTGACAGGTCCTGGCACAAATGAATTCTCTGTAAATGCTGGTGGGGCACTAAACGTAGTGCCGGATTCTGCACCATATTCAGGCGAAAAATTGGCAGAAGTAAAAACAGCGTTAACGAAACACAACTTCGATTTTAACGATCAAGGTGACTCGATCACAGTGCTAGGAAAAAGTATCCACGCAAAGGATGCCGCAGAAGGTGTCAATGCGATTTCTCGTTTAGCGATCGCTTTATCTGAAGTTTTTGATTTTGCGCCAATCAAGTTTTTAGGAGAATTAGTCCAAGAAAACGCGACTGGTGAAAAAGTAGTCGGAAAGACTGTTGACGAACAATCTGGGGAGTTGACGATGAACTTCGCTAGTCTAGAAATCACACCTGAGCAAACAAAAATCGGGGTGGACATGCGTATCCCTGTCACCTTCAAAAAAGATGAACTTGTCAAAAAAATGACAGAAAAAATCAAAGCATACGATTTATCATATGAAGAATTTGATTTCTTGGATTCATTATACGTTCCTTTGGAGAGCGAATTGATCCAAAACTTATTAGGAACGTACCGTGATATCACAGGGGATATGACTGAGCCATTTGTTTCTGGGGGAGCAACCTTTGCCCGTACGATGAACCAATGTGTCGCTTTCGGTGCAATGTTCCCTGATACACCAGACTTCATGCACCAAGCCAATGAACGATGGGAATTAAGCAGCATGTACAAAGCGATGCAAATCTACGCAGAAGCGGTTTATCGCTTGTGTGGGAAGTAAACCAATAGTTAGTTAAGAAACGAATAAGAGTCATAAAAGTAACCACCCCTATTTTGAGGAACTTTGTCAAATAGGGGTGGATTTTTATTGTCACTTGTTCCTCATTACAAAGATATCCAACAATAACATCTTACATAAAATCATTTGCAATTTTACCGTATTTTATTTAGTGTATAAGAGTATCAAATGAAAAAAGACGGAAGGTGATGTTTTTGAAAATATTCAAAAGAGTCCTGATAGGATTAGTGATCGTACTGGGCTTAGGAGCTATTGGGGGTTATTTTTATTGGCAACAAAGTGTGTATGAACCATCGACTCAAGCAGAGCAATCATTTAAGCAAGGAATCGATAAAGAGGATTATTTATTATTCGAATCGGAAAAATCGGCGGAACATCCAATGGTGATTTTTTATCCTGGTGCGCTCGTCGAACCAGAAAGTTATAGTATATGGGCGGAGCAACTAGCAGCAAATGGCTATACGGTAGCCATTGCTAAAATGCCTTTTGAACTGGCGATCCTGAGTGGCAACAAAGCAGACAAAATCAGAGAGGATTTCAAAGATCAAGATTTTGTGATTGGAGGACATTCTTTAGGTGGGGTGATGGCAAGTCGTTATGCTAATGCAAATCTGGATGATGAACGATTAAAAGGTATTTATTTCATGGCAAGTTATCCGGATGAAAAGGGGACATTGGCAAAAACTGATTTACCGGTCATCAGTATCACCGGAAGTGAAGATAAAGTCATGAATCAAGAAGCAGCTAATGAAGCAAAAGCTTATTTACCAGAACAAACAGAATTTGTTTCCATCTCTGGAGGGAACCATGGCGGATTTGGTAGTTATGGTCATCAAAAAGGTGATGGTGAAGCAAAGATCAGTAATGAAGACCAACAAACAGCAATCGTCACGACCATGATGAATTGGCTGAATCAAATCAAGTAAGAGCGTCACTTTTCGGACCATCGAAAAGGAATGATCCGTATATAATTGAAAATTTCACAAGCTGATCGGCGGATACAGACGTCTCAAAGGAAACTCATAGAAAAATAAGGCGTCATCCACAAAAATTTTTAAGCAGCATTTTCGTGGATGACACCTTATCACTTGAGGGGAATACGATTACCTCATCTATTTTTTGTGAGATAGAAAAAAACAAGTAGATCATCTGACAGCGCTGCTAAAAGTTAGTTGTAAGAGAGCGGTCAATTTTCTTTTTCCAATAAGATTGCTCGAACCGGACATTTTTGATAAGCTTTGGTTACGTTGGCTTCTTCTAAAGGCTGAACGAATTGTTGATGTGCTTCTGGTTCTTGTGCAAATAAGACGATTCCTTCTTCATCATAATCAAAGATATCAGGCGCCTCGATTTGACATAGACCACATGCGATACAGCGTTCAGGAACTAATTTACATAATAATGACATATTCACCATCCTAACGTAAGGGGATTACTATGACTGAGTTTATTTTATCTTTATTTTCTTCAAGTGACAAGTTACGAGCAAGCTCACTCTATCAATTATTAAGTGGCAAGCGTACATCCTCGGTACTACTTTTTGGCTTTTTTCAGGGATTATTAGTGGTTCATGGTTGTTTTCCTTCACTTGAACAAGCAACGTTTGATACGCAAATTCAACAGATGATAGATGAGGGATTATTAAAGTGGGAAGACCGAGAGTTGCAACTGACGAAAAAAGGGGGAATGCGAAGGAAAAAAGAATCCTTCATCGGACTACACTATGATAAGTATGGACGTACAGCTACTACTAGTTGGCGTTTACTGAAATTCTCTGTACAAGTTGTCTCTCACTTATCCGCCAATGAAACAGCTTATTTACCAGTAGAGACGGGTCCTTTTTATGGGTACCAAGTTAAAAGATGGTTGAAAGAAACAACGTGTACCAAAACGGAGCTAGTTGCTCAAGTATCAAAGGAACTTTCTACTATTTTTACTCTGATGCCAGACGAACAAGCGAACTTCTTAGCGAACCAATTTTCTGGTAAAAAGCAAATAGGCTTACTCGCGTACCAACTGACTACCCTGAAAGATGGCACAGCTCAGCAGTTATTCCAAGATCAGTGTATCCATCGTTTATTAGCGATTATCGAACAGCATTCAGATTTCTTATTATACGATTTGCTTGCACCATTGCTTAGACAAAATTATAATCAAAGCATGTTGACGACGAGAGCATTGATTTTATCTGGTGATTCGGTGGAGCAAGTGATGGTGAAACGAGGATTGAAGAAAGGTACGATCAATGACCATTTGATTGAGTGGGCCATCTTTTTTGATGATTTTCCTTTTGAACGACTGATCCACTCCGAGACAAGAAGATCTTTAGCTTCGTTGGAGCGACCGCTTCTTACGCTAAGATATAAAGACCTTGAAGGACAAACGATCGATTACGGAGAATTTCGCTTGGCACAAATCGAGGCATTTAAAGGAGGGGATAAAAATGGATTTGCTTGATCCATTGAAACAGTACTTTGGTTTTTCCTCTTTTCGCCAAGGACAGGAAGAGATTATTTCCACCTTATTGAATCAGAAAGATGTTTTAGCGATCCTGCCAACTGGTAATGGTAAAAGTTTATGTTATCAGTTGACTGGCTATTTGCAAGAGGGGATGGTATTGATTGTTTCTCCTTTACTCTCTTTGATGGAAGATCAAGTAGGACAATTGCAAAAACGAGGAGAGAAAAGGGTAGTAGCCTATAATAGCTTACTCACTAGAAGTGAGAAACAGTATGTGTTAGCTCATTTATCCGAATATAAATTTGTCTTTGTCAGTCCCGAGATGTTGCAGCAACCGGAAGTACTTCATGCGCTGAAACAACAAAAAATTTCGTTGTACGTAGTCGATGAAGCTCATTGCGTGTCACAGTGGGGCATTGATTTTCGACCTGAGTATCAATCTCTCGGAAGAGTCGCAAAAGAATTAGGATCACCAACTACCTTAGCTTTGACGGCAACAGCCACGCGACCGGTACAAGAAGAGATCGAACACATTCTCTTTCGCGCAAAACCTGCCCTCGTCAAACATTCAGTTAATCGAGAAAACATCTCATTATTTGTCTTTCATACAGATGAAAAAGACCAGCAATTACGTCAGTTGATGGCACGAGCAGACGGAGCAATGATCATTTATTGTGCGACTAAAAAAGAAGTCGAACGTCTTTATCAACTGCTTCACAAAGACTATGCTGTGGGGTATTATCATGGGGGGCTAGATGCCTCACAACGACGCCAACTTCAACAACAATTCAGTAAAAATCAACTGCAATTTTTGATTGCGACGAATGCGTTTGGTATGGGGATCGACAAAGCAGACATTCGGTATGTCATCCATTATGATCTACCAGATAGCCTGGAAAATTATATGCAAGAAATTGGTCGAGCAGGCCGAGATCAGCGACCTAGTAGCGCTGTATTACTTTACCGGCCAGGAGATGAAGGTATCCATTACTTTTTCCAACAATTATCTAAAGAACAACGCCATATTTTCGAAGAACATCTGCTAGATGGGCAAACAGAGGCGTCCCAGTTTGATGAGATCCAGCAAAAATGGCTGATGCTGGTAAATGAAATGCAAAGTCCTGATACATGGCTTCTGCAATTAAAAAAACAAGAACATGTGAAAATCAAGCAACTACAGCAGATGCTTGCTTATATTCATATAACATCATGTAGACGAGAACGTCTGATGGATTATTTCGGTGAAACCCTCAAAGAAAAACCCAAAAAATGTTGTGATCGAGATGGTGCGTCTTTATTTCTTTCTGAAACAGGGCATACTAGTCCAACCGTAGAAGCAACAGACTGGCAAACCATTTTACTAAATTTATTTTAAAAAAATGGTGCGAGGTATTTTTTTCGTACAATCAAGATTATCCTATGGTATAATAACTAGGAAAGAATTTAGGAGGTCAATAAGGTGAGTAGAAAAGATAGACATCAATCATCAGAAAATAACGAAACACAAGAACCATGGGAACAACCGATTTACGATACAGAGGATGAAGCATCTTCAAGAAGTACGCAAAGACAGCAAAAGAAAGGGAACACCCTGTTCTTATCGCTATTTTTGATTTTATTAGTTTTATGTATTGCCATCCCGGCAGGAGCTTACTTCTGGATCAGAAACGGGTCAAGTAATAGTGCTACCGCTGCATCTTCTTCCTCTACGACTTCATCGATCGTAGAAAGTTCGACTGTAGAATCAACTGTAGAATCGACGACAGTTTCTAGTGAACCAACTTCTGATACACAATCAGTTGCTGGAGAAACAACACCCACAAGTGCTGTGACACCAGAAACAACACCATCTTCAACAGTAACAGAGCCAGAACAAACAACACCAAGTAGTGTGGCTCCACAAGAAACAACACCTACTTCAACACCAGAGGCAGGCGCAGGTGTTTCAGGCTCAACCACAGTCGTTCAAGCGGGTGAAGGTCCTAGACAAGTAGCAGAACGCGCAGGCATTACAGTCGACCAATTGTTCCAATTGAACGGAATCGATCCAAACAACTACATGTTATATCCAGGACAAGAACTTAGAGTCCAATAAATGGAGTTAAAAAGATAATACTGAAGAGTTGTTTTTCCTCAGAGTATCTTCATAAAATGTAATTAAATAAGGAGCAGTGGCTTGAGCCACAGCCCCTTTTTTTTGAGAAAAGGGAGTTTATGAAAAATGACACGAATTAGTATCGCAATTGACGGTCCTGCCTCTTCAGGCAAAAGTACGGTAGCTAAAATCATCGCAAATGAATTGAACTATATTTATACAGATACGGGCGCGATGTATCGTGCAGTCACTTACTTAGCAATCAAACATCACATTGCTTTTTCAGATGAAACAGAATTAGTCAATTTGATCAACAAAAACCCTATTTCGTTTGAGCAAATGGCGGATGGACAACATGTCTTTGTAGCTGGGCAAGACGTTACTTCAGATATTCGACAACCAGACGTTACACGAGCGGTTTCTGAAGTAGCTGCGCATTCAAAAGTACGCGAAGCTCTTGTTGCGATCCAGAAAAAAATCGGTGAAGATGGTGGTGTCGTCATGGATGGTCGAGATATCGGTACCGCTGTTTTACCAAAAGCCGAAGTGAAGATTTTCTTGGTAGCCAGCGTGTCTGAACGGGCACAAAGACGACACAAAGAAAACCTTGAGAAAAATATTCCGACAGATTTAGAAGAATTGACAAAAGAAATACAAGCACGTGATGAATATGACTCTACTAGAAAAGTTTCACCCCTGAAGCAAGCAGAAGATGCGATACGAATCGATACAACTGGTAAAACGATTCAAGAAGTTGTCCAAGCGATCAAAGATGTGGTTCAACAAAAAGGATATTTTCTTGACTAAATAGAAAAAAAGCGAAGAATCCGACCATTTTAATGGAAAACAAACGAAATCGCTTTATTTTTTTTAAATAATCAATTAAACTATAGGCAGTACCGTAGTTAACGGCAGAATGTTGGTTAGGAGGACAAGTGTTATGACAGAATTTGAACAAAATCAGACAGATAACAACCAATCTATGGAAGATGCAATGAATAGCGTTCAAGAAGTGAGCGTTGGCGATGTCGTCAAAGGAGAAGTTTTAGTCATTGAAGACAAACAAGCCATCGTTGGAATCGAAGGAACGGGTGTTGAAGGCGTAGTTCCTGCAAAAGAATTATCTACTTTACCGGTTGAAGATATCAACGAAGTGGTAAAGGTTGGCGATACGTTAGATCTAGTCGTGATCAGCACGATTGGTAAAGACAAAGAAAACGGCAGTTACCTTTTATCAAAACGGCGCTTAGATGCGAAAAAAGTTTGGGAGGATATCGAAAAAGATTTCCAAGCTGGAAACATCATCGAAGCACCAGTGACAAATGTAGTTAAAGGTGGTTTAGTTGTCGATGTCGGTGTTCGTGGATTTGTTCCGGCATCAATGGTAGAAGATCATTTTGTCGCTGATTTTTCTGAGTACAAAGGAAAAACGATGACATTCAAAATCGTTGAAATCGAACCATCAGAAAATCGCTTGATCCTTTCACACAAAGCAGTCGTTGAAACAAAAAAAGAAGCACAGAAAAAAGAATTATTATCAACTATCCAAGAAAATGACGTGATCGAGGGACGTGTTGCTCGTATCACAGATTTTGGTGCGTTTGTTGATTTAGGCGGCATCGATGGATTAGTACATGTTTCTGAGATTTCTCACGGACATGTTGCTAAACCCGGTGATGTTTTAGCTGTTGGCGATGAAGTGAAAGTCAAAGTTCTTTCAATCAATCCAGAACAAGGACGTATCTCATTATCGATCAAAGACACATTGCCTGGACCTTGGACAGATATCGAAACAAAAGCTCCAGTAGGCGCTGTACTTGAAGGTAAAGTGAAACGATTAACTAGCTTTGGTGCCTTTGTTGAAGTATTCCCAACAGTAGAAGGGCTTGTCCACATCTCACAAATCTCACATAAACACATCGCGACACCACATGAAGTGTTGCATGAGGGCGATGATGTCCAAGTGAAAGTTTTGGAAGTCAATCCAGAAGAGCACCGGATTGCATTAAGTATCAAAGCATTAGAAGAAAAACCTGCTTCTGATAAAGAACCAAAAGAAGTTGAGTCTTATGAGTTACCTGAAGAAAACACAGGATTTACAATGGGTGACATCTTAGGCGAAGCCTTAAAAGGGGAAGTAGAAGAAACAGCAACAGATGATGCTGAAAAATAAATGAATGATCGTTCCCGAAGCGCGAATTTACAGCATCAAGGGAAGTTGTACATGTGTAAAACAAGTGGTCTGGGGATTACGTCCCAGACCATTTTCTTTTGTAATAGGCAGTGATCCAGAAAAATACTTGAATGTTCACCGATCTAAGCTTGAAAGTTCGCGAAGTATTCGGTACACTAAGTGAGATTGGAAACATGTGAGGAGGAAAAAATATGGCAAATCCAACAATTGCAATCGTTGGTCGCCCAAACGTCGGTAAGTCGACGATTTTTAACCGTATCGCCGGTGAGCGTATTTCGATTGTCGAAGATACTCCAGGAGTTACTCGTGATCGTATTTATGCTAAAGGGGAATGGTTAGGTCGTGATTTCAGTATTATTGATACTGGTGGGATCGACTTAGGCGATGAACCATTTATGGATCAAATCAAGCACCAAGCAGAAATCGCAATCGATGAAGCAGATGTAATCGTCTGTGTCGTCAGTGGCCGTGAAGGCATCACTGATGCAGATGAAGTCGTAGCAAAAATTTTATATCGCAGCAATAAACCGGTGATTTTAGCCGTTAATAAAGTCGACAATCCTGAAATGAGAAATGATATTTATGAATTTTATGCATTAGGTCTAGGTGATCCTTACCCTGTATCTGGAAGTCATGGATTAGGAATCGGCGACATATTAGATGAGGCAGTGAAATTCTTTGATGAAGAAGCAGAAGAAGAAGAGGATGATACCATCAAATTCAGTTTGATCGGTCGCCCGAATGTAGGTAAATCTTCCTTGATCAATGCGATCCTAGGTGAAGACCGAGTGATTGTTTCGGACATTGAAGGAACGACGCGTGATGCTATCGATACGCACTTCGTCTCAGAAGACGGTCAAAAATTCATGATGATCGATACAGCTGGTATGAGAAAACGTGGTAAAGTTTATGAAACCACAGAAAAATACAGCGTGATGCGTGCAATGCGTGCGATTGACCGTTCAGACATTGTGTTAATGGTCTTGAACGCAGAAGAAGGCATTCGTGAACAAGATAAACGAGTAGCTGGCTATGCGCATGAAGCTGGACGTGGTGTGATCATCGTTGTCAATAAATGGGATCTAGTCAAAAAAGAAACGAATACGATGCGTGACTTCGAACAAGAGATCCGTGAAGAATTCCGTTACTTAGATTATGCGCCTATTCTGTTTGTTTCAGCTGTGACTAAACAACGATTAGAACGTTTGCCTGAAATGATCGAAGAAGTGAGTATGAACCAAAACTTACGTGTTTCTTCGTCAGTCTTGAATGATGTGATCATGGATGCCGTAGCGATCAACCCGACACCGACAGATAAAGGTAAACGATTAAAGATTTTCTATGCAACACAGGTCGCAGTCAAACCGCCAACCTTTGTTGTTTTTGTTAATGAAGAAGAATTGATGCATTTCTCTTATGAACGCTTTTTGGAAAATCAAATCAGAAAAGCATTTACGTTTGAAGGAACTTCGATCCGAATTATTCCACGTCGAAGAAAATAGGCATTTTACCATAGTAGTCCGTTTTTTTCAAAAAAAATAAGCATATTTTTGTATTACGTTTTTATGACTAAAAAAAGCGGTTAAATAATGCCAAAAACCTTGCTATTAAGCGATTCATATGATATCGTGATAACAGAATATTGAAACTTAATCAATATTTCTTATAAACTTCTGGACCACTCAGAAAGTTTTTAAACTAAATGATGTTCCTATCATATCTCTTGTTGGAGGAGGTGAATCTATCCATGGCAAATAAAGCAGAATTAATCGAAAAAGTTGCTTCAGCTACAGATTTAACTAAAAAAGACGCAACTGCAGCAGTTGACGCTGTATTTTCAACTATCCAAGATGCTTTAGCTAACGGCGAAAAAGTTCAATTAATTGGTTTTGGTAACTTTGAAGTACGCGAACGCGCGGCTCGTAAAGGACGTAACCCACAAACTGGTGAAGAAATCGAAATCCCAGCTAGCAAAGTACCTGCATTCAAACCAGGTAAAGCATTGAAAGACGCTGTTAAATAAGACAGTTGAAAAAGCGCTTGTGGCTACGGCTACAGGCGCTTTATTTTTTATATAGATGGATAAAAGAGGCGGAAAGCAGTAGAAAGGCAACAACCAAATAGTTCAGCAACTGAATGGAACTCTTTACATATCAAATAAAAGAATAGAGTTGATCAAAAAGGCATGGGTTCATTAACTAGTTTTCTTATTCTTTTTTTATTTTACTTACTAATGGTAAAATAAAAGAAAAGGGGAGGGCAACATGGAGTTATCCTATCGCTACCAACAAGAAGAAACAACAATCTTTTATGGGGAAACATTTGTCAGTCAGTTGAAAAATGAATCGATTGATCAAGCGATTCTTTTTTTGACGAACCAACGTTATTATGATCTATACGCTGAGAAAATGACACAGTCATTCACGAACAAGTTAGCGATTGATTGGTATATTTGTGGCAATACGCAGTGTAATCAATTGTCTGAATTGCATAGCCTCTTGTCTTATGCGAGACGCTATCCCGAAAATCGACCGCTTTTAGTAATAGGTTTTGGCAATGAGGGAATTATGGAGTTGGCGGGCTTCTTTCAAAAACATACGTATCTTCAGACTACACTTTGGTTGATCCCCGTCTCGATCCGCTCCATGGCACGGGCACTTAATCCTCAATGCGAGATATTACATGGGTCTAACGAATCGGCTCTTCAAACGACGAACCTTCCAGAACGAATCATTTATGATCGGACGATCAGTGAAAAACAAATCGAAGGGAAACAAATCGATTTTTTGATTTTTATCTGTTGTGGGTTAGTCTGTGATCATCCGTTTCTTCAAAATCTTTACAAAAATTATCCGAATCGCGAAAAATTATTCAATCGTCCTTTTGCTGGTATGCTAGAAGAAATCATTTATTTTTATCAAGAAGACGCTGAACAAGTGACAAATTATGGTAAACTATTTGAGCAAGCTTTTTATCTGACTGAAAATAGTCATTTGCTTTCCGCCAGTATGAAAAAATTTTTAGGTATCTTAATACAACTCATATGGAATTCAGAAATCAAGTCGCTTTCATTTCAATTGAAGAATTTTTTTATCTGGCTGCAGCATCTAGGTTATCCAATTATTTGGCCTGAAGAGATATCAAAAATGGATTATCTAGAAAATGTGCTGGTTTTAGCGGAAAAGAGCAAAAAAATTCTCGTTTTGGAAAAAATTGGTATAATAGATGGATATCAATTGCCAAACGAGCAAGAACTATTGAAAACAATGGCGTCCTATGAAAGGATCGTTCAAGAGATTAGAGGGATTTAGATGATGACAAATAGTGAAAAAATGCTACAAGCATTAGCAGACGAAAATTTGACAGAAGCAAATGAATATTTGGCAAAGGCGCTCCAAGAAGATCCGGCTGATGTGTTACATGAGTTAGGAGAAGAATTATTAGCCATTGGTTTTTTAGAAGAAGCAAAAGCAATTTTTGAGCATCTGCTAACTGTATCGCCTGAAAATGATGAATGGAATATTCCTTTGGCAGAGATCGCTATCGAAGACAATGAGATCGATCAGGCATTTGACTATTTAGAAAAAATCCAGCAAGATAGTGAGTACTATCCACAAGCACTATTAGCAATCGCTGACTTGTACCAAGTAATCGGTATTCCTGAAGTAAGTGAAGCAAAATTGAAAGAAGCAGCGAAGCTATTACCAGAAGAACCATTGATTCGATTTGCATTGGCTGAATTGTATTTTTCAGTTGACCGTTTCAATGAAGCTTCCGCACTTTATGAAATGTTGTTAGCGAACGGTATAGAAGAAATTTCTAGTATTTCCATGCAAGAACGCTTAGGACAATCGTTGAGTATGCAAGGGGATTTTGAAGCAGCAATCCCACCACTGGAAGCAGCTTTAGCCGAAGAGCGGACAGATGATCGTTTGTTCCAATTAGCGTTCACGAATCTACAATTACATGAGAATGAAAAAGCTATCAATTATTTGCAAGAATTACGGGAATTGAATCCACAGTATCAATCCTTATACCTCTATCTAGGTCAGGCCCTTCAAGAAGAAGAGATGATCGAAGAAGTACAACAAGTCTTAGAAGATGGTATCAAAGAGAATCCATTCCAAGTAGAACTTTATCACCTAGCTTCGGAAAATGCTTTTCGTCTACATGAGAAAGAAAAAGCAGAGAAGTTACTACTTGATGCATTGAACGTCGGTGACAAGCAAGATGAAACGTTGTTGACGTTGAGTAATCTTTACTTGGATCAAGAACGTTATGAAGACGTTGTTCAAACAGTCAACCAAATGGAAGAAGTTGCTAATCCATATGCAGAATGGAACCTCGCTCATGCCTATAATCAATTAGAAGATTTTGCGGTAGCAGCAGTCCATTATGAACAAGCAGCCCATGAATTAGATCATGAGCCGGATTTCTTGAAAGAATATGCTTTATTCTTACGTGAAGAGGGTCAATTAGCAAAAACACGAGAATTATTGGAACAATATTTAACTTATGAACCAGGAGATATGGAGGTATTGTCGCTATTAGATGATTTAACAGAGAGGTGATGAATATGTTGATTGATGTTAAAGAAAAGAAGAATTTCTTAACTTGGATGGTTAACCATGTCTCTTTCAGTCGCAGAGAAGTATTTTGGATTTTGAACTATCTGGCAAATCATGAAGCAATCTTACACAATGTGCGTTTTGTTGAAGGTGCAAACTTAACAAGACGTGGTTTACAGATCACCGATCTTTCCTATGAAGGTGAGCCGATGAAGCTATTTTTAGATGGAAAGGAATTTACTGACACTGATCAAATCTTCCACGAAATCCGTCTGAATTGGAAAAATCCACTCTATGTCGAATGCCTTTTTGAAAATGCGTGGCAAACGAAAGAATATTTAGCAATCATCGAAGACAACCCGTTAGCCTCATGGGAAGATGCAATCAGTGAAGAATCAACAGAATTAATCGAGCATTATTTCCAAGAAAAAGAGCAAGCCGCAAAACTAAACATGCTTTACCAACAGATCGATCAGGCCTTAGAAGAAGGCGATAAAGATGCGTTTCTTGAACTATCAGATGAAGTGAACCGCATGATCCTTCAAGCGCCGCAGAAGAGTAAGAGCTGAATGTGGGGAAAGCTGGCTTTGGAAAAGTAAAATTATGATAAGTAAGTATCTATAGTGAAAATATATATTATAATTAAAGCTTAGGCTTCCTTCCGAGTAATATTCGTAAAGGAAGCCTAGTTTTTATTAAGTTTTTTAGAACAACAAAAATGGATTTCAATAATAAAATTTCTTGAAAAGCTTATTATAATCAAATTTGTTCAAGAATATCTCTTGTCGCTTCCCTAAATTCCTTTGGTTGATACGTATGAACGAAATGTACAAAGTTCTTTACATATTATAGATTTTTGGAAGGTGCGTTGATCTGCTATCAATGTATACATATTTGATTCCAGTGATATTTTCGGATAGTAGTATAGGCTCTCTTAAATATTATCAGTTATATTTTATATAGTTCATATATCTTTCATTCTGTACAAAAAATATGAAGCGGTAAAGCTATTGATCAAAAAAAGATGTGACACAAGTACCCAGCTATGGCAAATAAGCGTGAATCCCAAAAATTTAAAAAGCCATTATCGTGTTTCACGCTTATTTATGAACGTAAGCTTGTGGGGCACCATATATTCGGTTTTAGGAAGCGCAAAAGGCCTAATCGCCCAGGTACTTCTGAATGAACTGAGAATATCTCTAAGTAGACAGTTGCAACTCCTTGATCACGAAATACGCAGAACTACGTTATTCTATATACATAGAAAGCTCAGTACTAGGTTGGTCGATTCAAAATCATTATGTTATTTTTTTATACCGCCTCGTTTGTAGTTTAAGATACGTAAAGCCTTCTCCTTCTACTTCATGGACATTTAGAATTGAAAGAAAGGCATGTTCGTCAATTTCATGAATGATCCGTTTTACTTCGTTTAATTCCCTGGTACTTACTACCATATAGATCATTTTTTTATCGATACCAGAAAAGCCACCTTCTCCATGCAAGAATGTGACACCACGTTGTAAGCCAGTCATCAATAAAGGCGCAATTTCCTCACTTTTATTTGAGACCACAAGAATCCCTTTAGCAGAGTAGCCGCCATCAAGGATAAAATCGATGACACGACTAAATACATAGGAAGCGATTAACGTGTACATCATTCGCTTCAAATCGATATAAGTTAATGAAGCAAGTAAAACTATGACATCAAAAGCTAAAAGGGAACGTCCCATAGAGATTCCATGATTTTTTTCAAGTATCCGAGCGATGATGTCACTTCCTCCTGTAGTACCTCCCATACGATAAACGATCCCGCTGCCGACACCGGCAATCAGTCCTGCAAGTAAAGAGACGATTAGTAAATCATGCTCTAAGTTGATTTGTAAGGGAATCCTTTGCCAAATCCATAAGAAGACAGAAAGCGAGACAGTACCTAAGACAGTATAAGCGAGCGCGCGTTTTCCTAAGATTTTTCCGCCTAGTAGGATCAATGGAATATTGATCAATAAAGTAGAATAAGCTGGGTCGATATGAAAAAGAGCACGCAAAATCAGAGTAATACCTGAAACTCCACCCTCAGCTAGCTGGTTTGCGATATTCAAATAGACTAGTCCAAAAGCATAAATACTTGTTCCTAAAATAATAAAAATAACTTCTTTCATTGTTTTCAATGATGTCATCGAATCCCCACTTTCTACTATATGATATGATTCATTGTGCAACAAGCGGTAAATCCTAGATATAAACCTAAGGATTAGCAAACTGGTTCTTCATTTTTATAGTTATAGAATAGACCAAGTTGGCTTGATGCTAAGAATTTATTAAGTGTACCTAACATAATGTAGCATGTATTCTTTGTTTTCACAATTGCACTTCTTGCCGTTTTGCTGTAAAGTTTTTTAGGAAGAGATGATTGGAGGGTTCTTAATGAAAGAAGAGCGTTCACTAAAAAGTATGCAAGAAGAGGTCGATGCGTACATCCAACAATTTAAAGTTGGATATTTTTCGCCATTGGCGCAAATGGCACGTCTGACCGAAGAAGTAGGCGAATTGGCACGAGAG
This sequence comes from Enterococcus mundtii, assembly GCF_003957375.1. GTDB lineage: Bacteria > Bacillota > Bacilli > Lactobacillales > Enterococcaceae > Enterococcus_B > Enterococcus_B spodopteracolus. The sequence goes on from NZ_CP025473.1 coordinate 1,061,717, forward strand.
GTCAATCATTCATATGGCGAAAAAAGTAAAAAAGCAACAGAACCTAGTAATTCAGTGGCAGAAGAATTAGGCGATGTTCTATTTGTAACAATGATCATGGCAAACTCGTTAGGAATTGATTTGACGACGGTATTTGAAAAAAATATGGAGAAGTTCAATCGAAGGGACCATCATCGTTTTGCCCGAAAAGATGAGGAACAGTGAGAGGATAGAAGGAGTAAAAATGAGACTAAGTGAATTACCGATCGAATATAAAAAAGCAATTCCAGTAATAAGAAAAATTGAGGCTGCTGGATTTGAGGCGTACTTTGTTGGTGGTAGTGTACGTGACACGTTACTCGGACAAAAAATTCATGATGTAGATATTGCTACTAGTGCGTTTCCAGAAGAAATCAAGCAGTTGTTTCCAAAAACGATCGATATCGGGATCGAACATGGAACGGTCCTCGTCTTGTATGAAGGGGAGCAATACGAGATCACGACATTTCGTACGGAATCGACTTATCAAGATTATCGGCGTCCTGATAGTGTTTCATTTGTTCGTACACTAGAAGAGGATCTAAAGCGGAGAGACTTTACGATCAATGCTTTTGCTTTGAAAGAAGATGGTGAGATCATCGATTTATTCGACGGCTTGGCTGATTTAGAAAATCACGTCTTACGAGCAGTTGGCCGGCCTTTTGAACGATTTCATGAAGATGCCTTACGAATGATGCGTGGGCTTCGTTTTGTAAGTCAGTTAGGGTTCAAATTGGAGGAAGAAACAGCCAAGGCAATCGAAGACAACCATGCCTTATTGGATAAAATTTCTATTGAACGAATGAATGTTGAATTTATCAAAATGCTTTTAGGGGATTTTCGTAATCATGGCTTGGCCGCATTTGTTGAAACAAAATGTTACATCTATTGTCCACAATTAAAAGAAGATGGTGAGGCATTACTAAGATTTGCCGATTTACCATCTATTCCATTAAAAAAAGAAAGTCAAGCTTGGGCATTATTACTCAACCAACTTGGTCGATCTGAGCAAGAGGTGGCACCTTTCTTAAAAGCCTGGAAATGTTCCAACCAAATGATTCGAGAAGTCCAACGTTTGGTCAAAGGATTGGCGAAGCGACAAGAACGACGATTAACACCATTGGAGATTTATCATCTTGGAAAAGACGCATCGATGGATGTGGAAGAATTGATGATTTACTTCCAACAAACCCCTGACATAACAACTGTGCTAGACATTTATCATGCACTTCCTATCAAGACAATGAGTGAGTTGGCGATTGATGGAAAGGTGCTATTAGCTACGAGTGAGAAAAAACCAGGTAAATGGGTCAGTGAAGCGTTAGCACTTGCGGAGTCAGCGGTAGTGAACGGACTGGTACAGAATGAACAAGCTGCATTATTAACCTATCTGAAAGAGCAACAAGATTAGTCAACGAAATCGTAACAAGCACTAATTACGTCTGATTAGCGGTCTAATCATATACTGACATGGCTAAAGTAAGGGCATGAGAGTTATCTATAGAAGCGTTTGGCTTTTTTGTAGGATGTTTTTCATGTCCCTTTTCTCTTTTAGAGGAGGATTTTTATCAAAAAAGCTGATAGAAAAGCAAACCTGAGAGATGACCGCTTTTGTTGTTTTATGCTAAACTAGTAATGAAACAGAATATAATGCGTCAAAAAAGGAGATTTTTTTAATGAGCAAAGAAATGACAGCGCTAAAATTTTATTTCCGTAACGGCGAAACATGGACGATCAATCGTCGTCACATCGGCGACCTTTGGATCAAACAAATCACAACAAGTTTTGGTCGTATTAATGGAAGCGAATTTATCGAGATCCATCCATGTGCCGGTTTTAAAATCGAAATCTTCCATGAGGGAGATTCAGTAGCTACTCATGATATCAATCTAGGTGGTTTAGAAATGGGTATGTTCAATCGTGCTTTGAAATATGAAGATATTGAACGTATGGAAATCTTGTATCGCAATGGTACACCTGATCTAGTATACTTCCCTTACTTGGACAAAGGAACAGAGGGATTAGATAATCAATATCAATCAACAAAAATCAGTGAAAAAACTGGTAACTTATACATTGTGATCAACCCAGAACAACGTGTTGACGATGTTTATGGCGAATATTTCGAATAAGATCAAATGCCGTTTAAAAATAGCACATGCAAAACTTTTGAATTGGTTTTGCATGTGTTTTTCTTTTGTCTTTATTTTATGATTACAATTGATATTTTATAGTGATTGGACTAGAATGAGTTTCTGGAATTGAAACGAATGCTTCATCCTAAAAGTAAAAAGTTTTTAGTTGCATTCTAAAAACTTTTTGCTATAATTGGTGCAGTTTGAATATAGGAGATCTTGAAAATGAGAGAGAGTTTTGAAGAAAAAAAGAAACGACTGGTTGACCACTATGGTACTTTTTCAATGGAAGATCGTCGCCAGATCTTATGTAAGTTGCGTAAAAGGAATATCTTGATGTATCGTCAATTGGGACGCTTGAAACACGAATTGCTCCGTTTAGAATCAAAACGTGTGCAATGTGAGTTAGACGGTCGAGTGACCCAAGCGGAAATTGTTGAAAACAAAATTTTAAAGAAAAAAGAGCAATATTTGAAAGTTCTTGCACAAAATAAAAAATAAAGGGGATCAAGCATGGAATTTGCAGAGTTAGTGATTGTTTTTGCAGTCACGATCACGCTATCCAACATAGCAAGTCGTATCTTGCCGATGATTCCTGCACCACTGATCCAAATATTTCTCGGCGTGGTTTTAGGGTTGACCGAATGGGGTGAATCCATCAATTTTGAACCTGAATTATTTTTAGTGATGATCATCGCTCCCTTACTTTTTAGAGAAGGAGAAAAAGCGGATATCGCGTCGATCCTGAAAAATTTCGATACGATATTGTTTCTCGCTTTTGGTGGGGTGATCTTGACTTTGATTGGCGTTGGAGCAACGTTATCGTTTCTGTTGCCAAGTGTTCCTTTAGCCGCGTGTTTCGCTTTTGGTGCAGCACTAGGTCCGACAGATGCGGTGGCAGTCAGTTCGCTTTCCAATCGTGTGAACATTCCGAAAAAAGCCATGCATATTTTAGAAGGTGAAGGGTTACTGAATGATGCTTCTGGCGTAACAGCCTTCCAATTTGCCTTAGCTGCTTTGATCACTGGGACGTTCTCTGCGGTAAATGCAGGCGTTACACTGATTTTATCAAGTATTGGCGGGGCAGTAGTCGGCTTTTTGCTTGTCTGGGTAAAAAGAAAAATCATTGGTTTGATCGAGAAAGCATCGGCACGTGACGTAACAGGCTACTTATTGATTGAATTGTTGTTGCCGTTCTTAGCGTATGTTTTAGCCGAAGTCTTTCATGTTTCAGGAATTATTGCAGCAGTGGTTGCAGGGGTATTACAAGCCTCAGGATTTAAAAAAATCTCAGTTTTTGATGCAGAGTTGTCAACTTTATCGAATAGTACATGGACAACGATTGCCTTCACATTGAATGCGCTGGTATTTATATTTTTAGGAATCGAACTGACACAAGTCTTTACACCAGTTTGGGGGGATGGGTTGTATTCGAATAGTTTGTTGCTAATGATCATTTTATTGGTTTCAATCATGCTATTCGTCATACGTTTCGTTTCAATCAGCCTGTTTTATATGTTTAAGGGCGGTTTACAAAGTTTCAAAAAACAACTGAATGAAGTCTTGATTTTAACCTTCGGGGGCGTAAAAGGAACAGTCAGTTTAGCGACTATTTTTATTTTACCATTCACGATCAATCAAATGGCATTCAACCAACGATCATTGCTTTTATTTTTAACGGCAGGTGTTATTTTGGTCACGTTGATCATCGGGATCATTGTATTGCCTATGTTGACTGAAACAGAAGAAGCAGCAACAACTGATTTAAAAGCTTTGATGATCTTGGAAGAAGTGATTGAAACACTACGCGTAGAAAAAGAAGCGGAAGAACCAGGATCAAAAGCTTATTTAGCAATAGAAGCAGTGATTGAGACTTATCAAGAAAGAATCAGTGAGCTTTATTTATCTGATTTGAGTGGAGATGAAAAGCAAGAAGTCCAAGAAATCCAAGCGTTGATTTTATCGATTGAGCGAGACAGCTTGGATGAACGATATCGTTCTGGGAAGTTGTCTTCTAATGGCTATCGTTTTTATTCAAGATTCCTAGCTAACTTTGAGCAGTCGATCACAAGTCAAATTTTGTCATTTATTGGATTTTGGTTTATTGTGGTACGCCGATTGATGCGGATCGTTCTCCACCCTAAAATGTTTTGGCAAAGACGCCAGACAGATCAGCAAACAATGATCTCAGAAAAAGATATTCAAGAAATCCGAGAGACGTATCAAAAGAATACACAATTGATCATTGAAAGTTTGGAGAATTTAACAGACGTTTATGATGATACGATGATTGGATTCTTTATCGAACAACGAAAAGCTCAGGGGATTCGGATGATGAGTGGTAATCTGATTTCCACTTGGCTGATCCAACAAGATCGTTTGTTTACGAAAAAAATGCTTAGAGGTTATTATTTAGAAAGAAAAGTCATTGATGAATATGAAGTCGCCGAAACGATCACGACTTTTTCTGCGAATCAATATAGACGAAATATCAATCTGTTGGAGTCCTATACAATGAATCAACCGACAGATCGCTTTTCGTTTCGCTTTGCGTTCCAAGCGAAAGCAAAGAAATTTCAATTAAAACAAGACCAAAAGAGGAAGTTGTGACAAAGCACAGCTCCTCTTTTTTTTGGGGGTTGTGACAGAAGTCGTTCAACCTTAATAATTAAGTTCATCCTGGAAGTCAGGTTTTTGAATCCTGTGTATTTGGTTATATGAAGTGAGAGAACACGTATCTTCAATGCTACCTAAAAAAAGAATATTCGAAAAAAACTATCTTTTAAACAATTGTTTTATGTTACAATATCCAAGATAAGGGGGGAGTACTGGTGAAAGAGCTAAAAATAACTGACCTCAAAAAAACATATGGAGAAAAAGAATTATTTAATCAGATCTCCTTTTTGATCCATGAACATGATCGCATCGGTTTGATTGGTACCAATGGAACTGGTAAAACAAGTCTTTTGAATATCATCGCTGGACTTGACAGTGGAGATGGTGATCAGCAGACAGTTTTTTATCCGAATGATTACCGTATCGGTTATTTATCACAAACCGATTCATTTGCAGAAAATGATACGGTCTTACAAGCTGTTTTTCAAGGGAATAGTCCATTGATCGAGACTGTACGACTCTATGAGGAAGCCTTGATTGCATTAGCTGAAAATGGCGATGATGAAGCAGTCCAAAAACGCTACGCATTGGCAGAAGAGCGAATGAATAAAGAGGACGCTTGGACGACGGATACAAATGCCAAGATCATTTTGCAAAAATTAGGGATCAACCAACTAGAAAAGAAAATCGGTGAGCTTTCAGGTGGACAAAAAAAACGTGTCAGCTTAGCACAGGTTTTGATCGATGAACCTGATCTTTTATTGCTTGATGAGCCGACAAACCACTTAGATTATGCAGCGATCGAATGGTTGGAATCTTACTTGAAACAATATCGTGGTGCCTTATTGATGGTTACCCATGATCGTTATTTCTTAGATCGTGTCACGAATCGGATCTTTGAACTTGCCTTTGGGAATCTTTATGAATATAAAGGCAATTATGAAGCTTATCTTATTGAAAAAGCCGAGCGAGATCGTGTCGAAGTCGAACAAGAAGAAAAGCGTAAACGCCTGTATAAGCAGGAGCTTTCTTGGATGCGAGCGGGAGTACAAGCTCGTGGGACGAAACAGCAAGCACGTATCAATCGCTTTGAAGATTTAAAAGAAAACTTATATCAAGTCAATCATGATACGGATATCGAACTAAATATCGCGACACAACGTTTAGGTAAAAAAGTGCTTGAGATCAAGGATGGTTCGTATTCGATTGAAGGAAAACCTTTGCTCCAACACTTGGATCTATTGATCCAATCAAGAGAGCGTCTAGGAATCACTGGAGAGAATGGTGCTGGGAAGTCAACGTTGTTAAATATCTTAGCAGGCAAATTATCCTTAGATAGTGGCATCTATACGATTGGCGAAACTGTTCGATTAGCTTACTATACACAGGAAAACGAAAAAATGTCTCCGGACAAACGAATGATTGCTTATCTGCAAGAAGCGGCAGAAGAAGTCCAAACGGCGGATGGAACGCAAATCGGTGTCGCTGAACTTTTGGAGCGGTTCTTGTTTCCTAGATTCATGCACGGAACACTGATCCGTAAACTATCTGGTGGGGAAAAGCGTCGTTTATATTTACTCAAATTATTGATCCAGCAACCAAATGTTCTATTGCTGGATGAGCCAACCAATGACTTAGATATCGCTACTTTAACGATCTTGGAAGATTATTTCCGGACATTCCCTGGAGCGGTGATCACCGTTTCTCATGACCGTTATTTCTTAGATAAGGTAGTTGATAAACTGTTAGTTTTTCTAGGAAATGGCAAACAAGAGCTTTATTATGGCGATATGTCTAGCTATTTAGCTAAACGCAAAGAAGATCAACATATTCAACCAGAAAAAGTCACAGCTAAGATTGAAGAAAAAAAATCTGAGCCAAAGAAAAAGCTTTCTTATATGGAACAGAAAGAATGGGCAACAATCGAAGATGAGATTGCAGAACTAGAGACTCGTTTGGGTGAATTGCAAGAAGAGATGAACCATCAAGGGGATAATTTCACACGATTGCAAGAATTACAAAAAGAAGTAACCACAACTGAGGAACTGCTGGAAGAAAAAATGTCACGTTGGGAATATTTAAGTGAATGGGCAGATAATTAGGAGGGAAAAGATGGAGCAAGCATATCTTGATCTAGGGAAAAAGTTATTATCTGAAGGACATGTAAAAGGTGATCGTACGGGAACAGGAACATTTAGTTTATTCGGTTATCAAATGCGATTTGACCTGCAAAAAGGCTTTCCGTTATTGACGACAAAACGTGTACCTTTTGGTTTGATCAAAAGCGAATTATTATGGTTTTTAAAAGGAGACACAAATATCCGTTATCTTTTACAAAATAATAACCATATTTGGGATGAATGGGCATTTGAACGGTATATCAAAAGCGAGGACTATCAAGGGCCGGATATGACAGATTTTGGACATCGTAGTTTGACTGATCCAGAATTCAATAAAGTCTATCAAGAAGAAAGCAAGAAATTCTGTGAAAAGATAGTGGCAGATGAAGCATTTGCAGAAAAGCATGGAGATCTTGGTCATATCTATGGCTATCAATGGCGTCATTGGGAAACAAAAGAAGGTAGTTTCATCGATCAAATCAAAGAAGTGATCGAAGCTATCAAGCAGACACCTGATTCAAGACGATTGATCGTCTCAGCATGGAATCCAGAAGATGTGCCAAGTATGGCTTTACCTCCTTGCCACACGATGTTTCAATTCTATGTAAATGACAATAAATTAAGTTGTCAGCTGTATCAAAGAAGTGCTGACGTATTTTTAGGTGTCCCATTCAATATTGCTAGCTATGCTTTATTGACACATCTGATTGCACATGAAACGGGATTAGAAGTTGGTGAATTTATCCATACTTTAGGCGATGCGCATCTTTACTCAAATCACGTAGAGCAAATGAAGGAACAATTGTCTCGTGAAGTTCGTCCATTTCCGAAGCTAGTATTGAATACAGAAAAAAACTCTGTATTTGATTTTGAAATGGATGATATCAAAGTTGAAGGATATGAGCCGCATCCTTCAATAAAGGCACCTATCGCGGTCTAAGAAAGGATGAGAAAATGTTCGCTGCAATCTGGGCACAGGATGAAAATGGTCTGATTGGAAAAGAAGACAAACTTCCTTGGCATTTGCCAAATGATTTGAAATTTTTTAAGCAGATGACCGAAGCGAATGTATTGATCATGGGACGAAAAACATTTATGGGAATGGGCGGTAAGCCATTACCTAACCGTAAAACGATTGTTTTGACAAGGGACCGTGAATTTACAGCTGAAGGCGTGCAGGTAATGCATGATGTCAATGAAGTTTTAGCGTATGAAAAAGAAGCAGATGGGATTTTATTTGTTGCTGGAGGATCAGCGATCTATGAAGCATTCTTACCTTACTGCACGATTTTATATCGTACAGTAATCCATCATTCTTTTGAAGGAGATACGTATTTCCCTGCTGTTGACTGGCAAGCTTGGTCGTTGATCAATATCAGTCCGGGAGAAGTCGATGAAAAAAATAGTTACGCCCATCAGTTCGAAACGTATAAACGTAAAGAAGAACACACAACAGAAGAGATATAATGTCTCGTTGAACCTATAGATTCAAAGCGGAAGAAACCGGAATGGATGGTTGATCATTCAGGTTTCTTTTTCTTATTTTGCTAGTCCATAAAAAGAAGGAGTATATATAAACCAAAATTAATAGAATCATGTTATCATAACAAACAATTTATTTTAAACTTGTTTATAACTGAATTTGATGAAAAAACAAAAGTTCTTTGGTATACTGAAAGTGGACCTGCCTGAAAAATGCTAGGCACTTTGTGAAAGAAAGAGTGTGAAATAATGACAAACGTAAAAATAGTAACAGATTCTTCTTGTACAATGGAAAAAGCAGTACGAGATCATTTGAATATTCATGTTATGCCATTATCAATTATGATCGATGGTGTTGTATATCCTGATGACGACCAACTTGGCGGAGAGAAATTCATGGATATGATGGCTAAATCAAAGGCATTACCTAAAACAAGCCAACCGCCAATCGGTGAGTTCATTTCAGCTTATGATGAATTAGGTCAAGATGGTAGTGAAGTGATCTCTATCCATATGACAAAAGGCTTAAGTGGAACGGTTGAAGCTGCAAGACAAGCGAGTAACTTAACCAAAACAAAAGTAACAGTGATCGATAGTGATACAACCGATCAAGGATTATCTTTCCAAGTTATTCGTGCGGCTGAAATGGCCAAAGAAGGTAAATCAGCAGAAGAGATCCTTGCTGAAATCGAGAAGATCAAAAATAATACAAAACTTTATATCGGTATCTCCACATTGGATAACTTAGTAAAAGGTGGAAGAATCAGTCGTGCAACTGGTTTACTATCAAGTATGTTAAACATTCGTGTGGTGATGAACTTTACTCATTCAGAGCTGATTCCTGTGACAAAAGGTCGTGGGAAAAAGACTTTCGACAAGTGGTTCGATGGCTTGAAGAAAGAACTGAAGGCTCTACCGAACGTTCGCCAGATCGGTATCTCACATGCAGGTGCCACAGACCTTGCTCGCGAGTTTGAAGAAGGCTTGAAACAATTGTTTCCCGATATGGACATCCCAGTATTGCATACAAATCCAGTGATTGCTACCCATACAGGGGAAAATGCTTTTGCAATCATGTATTATACCGATTGATGAATGTAAAATAAGTAATAGGAGGACAGATCATGTGAAGACAAATAAACGTGTTCTTTGTGATCTGTCTTTTTATTCGTTCAAGTGCTACTAGCATAAGGAAGTGAGGAGGAAAAGACATTTTGAGATGCTCCACTTCCTTTAGCAGATGAGAAACAGCCTCTTTCTTTTTTCAGAAAAGGGCTATTTTTTTAATCGGAATTTTGGTAATATAAGAAACAATCATGGTTTAGAGGTGAAACAATGAAACGAATGAAACAACAGTGGTTGCTTGTTTTGATCCCTTTGTTCACTGCAGTTTTTCTCTTTGTCGGACTCTCTTTAAGCGTGCCGAAAGCACAGCCTTTGTTAAAACCGGCAGCATCGGTTACTTCTGAAAGCAATCAAAAGGAAAAGTTACACTATGTAGCAATTGGCGATTCATTGACTGAAGGAGTAGGCGACCAGACGAAACAAGGTGGTTTTGTTCCGTTAGTCGCAAATGACATAAAAGAAAGATACGGTTTGACAGCCATTGAAATTGAAAACTATGGTGTAAATGGCGAACGAAGTGATCAAATATTAAAAAGATTGAAAAACAATGAAGAAATCCAAAAGAATATCGAAACCGCAGACATTATTACCTTGACTGTTGGTGGGAATGATTTAATGAAAGTGATCCAAAATAACCTTTTTGGTATCAGTATTCGGTCATTCAATAAACCAATCAAGAAGTATCAAGAAAACGTCCAAGCAATCATCGAAGAGATACGAGTGTTAAATAAAGAGGTACCTATCTATATTTTAGGGATTTACAATCCATTTTATTTGAACTTCCCTGAGATCACGGATATGCAAACGATTGTGGATAACTGGAATGAAGGAACACAGCAGGTAGTAAATGAAGCAGAAAATAGCTATTTTATCCCGATCAATGATCTATTGTATCAAGGATTGAATCAAGAGGTCGGAATTACTGAAGCTTCTGATCAGTCAGCTTCTAGTGATAGTTCGAACGGGACGAAAAATAATGTGTTATATGAAGAAGATCATTTTCATCCTAATAACTTAGGCTATCAATTGATGGCTAATGCTGTGAGGGATCAATTGATCGAAACGCATGAAAAATGGCTGGTCAAGGAGGGAAACAAGGATGGATAAACGTAGTTCAACAGTTGAAAAAAACAAAAGGCATAACTACTGGAAATACGCATTTCTGATTTTATTAGGCCTGATCATTGGTTCGACGATTTTCTTGGGTACGCGGATATTTGCCAATCGTGAACCTGATTTGCCAGAAGTACCAGCGATTACAGAAAGACAAGGCGATCCGGTATTGACGATCAATACTCAAAAAGAAAAAGTCAACCAACTGATCAGCTTTTTCTTGACAGATTTCCAAGAAGGACAAGATATCAAGTACAAATTTTATTTAGAAAATGAAGCATTGCTTAATGGGACGTTTGAAGTGTTAGGTTTCCCTATCGACTTTTACTTGTATTTTGATCCGTATGTAATGGAAAATGGCAATGTTCAGTTAAAAGCAAAAAGTCTATCGATCGGTACATTGAATCTACCGATCAGAGATGTGATGAATATGATCAAGCGAAATTACAAACTACCTGAATGGATCGAGATCAATACAGATGATTTAACGATCATGTTACGATTAGATCAATTCCGTATGCAAAATGGCATGTACATCAAAGCGGACAAAATTGATTTAGTCAACGATGATATTCGATTTAGTTTGTATTTACCAAAAGATTCCTCAACAACGGAAGAAACGACCGAATCTAGTACTAATTAAGTGATATCTCGAAAGTAAGGGAGGAATTAATAATGGAACGAGCAATATTTGCAGGGGGTTGTTTTTGGTGCATGATCCAACCTTTTGACACATTACCTGGCATCCACACGATCATGTCCGGTTATACTGGTGGGCATGTGCCACATCCAACGTATGAACAAGTGAAAGCCAAAATAACAGGACATACTGAAGCAGTAGAAATCTTGTATGATCCTGAATTGATCTCATACGAGGCATTACTTGAGCTTTATTGGCAACAAACAGATCCTACAGACGCTTTTGGTCAATTCGAAGATCGAGGCGATAATTACCGACCTGTGATTTTTTATACTACAGAAGAACAACGTCAAAAAGCTGAAAAAAGCAAACAACAACTTGCAGCAAGTGGTCGCTTTAGTGAACCCATCGTTACGACGATTGAACCAGCGGAGGCCTTTTATTTAGCTGAAGAGGAACATCAAGATTACTACAAAAAAAATCCTGAGAACTTTGAGCGTAATCATGCGCGTCGTGCGGCATTTATTGCTGACAATTGGGAGGGAAATCAATGAATCGCAGCTTCTATCACTATCTGATGACTCTTCGTGGCGGAAAACCAACGGATGCACTGTCCACTTTTGCAACAGAAGCCGGTAAGGACATCCAGTTTCCAAAACATAGTACGAGTTATGAAGAAATCTCTGATTATTTAGAAATGAATGTTGATTATTTGCCCTCTATGGATATCTTTGATACAGCTTGGGATCATTATCTAGAGAATAATCATCTCGCCTGAACAATGGATCTGGTACGAAGGGGATGACTTAAAAAAGACGAGACAAGTACTGCATAGGCAATATTTTTGAATAGTCCTATTTGATACAATGATTTTAGCCTATGCAATTATTTCTAAAACATAGTACGTATGTCCGTCTTTTTTCGCATCTATTTTTAAATGATTATTGAACCATTCGCTTTTTCTGTAGTTATTCTATATAATGAGGATAATAGGTTAAGATTTTACGAGGGATGGATTGATGGGCTTTGACAAAAAAGCAGCGTTATATTGACCGTTTTTGGTTATTGATTAAATTTTTACTTTGTTCCATAGTGATTGCATTTATTTTACGGGGATTTATATTGATCCCAGTACCAGTGGAAGGAAACTCGATGGAGAATGTCCTTAAGCAAGGTGATATGGTCGTTATGGAAAAATTTTCTGAAATCAGAAGATTTGATGTAGTCGTTTTCCAACTTTCAGATGGCACGATCTATATTAAAAGAGTCATTGGTCTACCGGGAGAAACTATTAGTTATGAAAAGGACCAACTAAAAATCAACGGCCAGCCAGTCGAAGAACCTTATTTAAGTAAAAATATCCGTTCGGACCATGAAAATGCACCTTATACTACCGATTTTACCTTGGAAGAGTTGACAGGATATACAGAATTACCTGAAGATAGCTATTTTGTTTTGGGGGATAATCGTCGTGTGTCAAAAGATAGTCGTTCATTTGGAACAATATCTAGAGATGAAATTTTAGGAAAAGCGAGATTTGTGTATTACCCATTAACTGAAATCAAATGGATCAGGTAAAATAAAAGAAGACTTCCCAATAACAATATGTTGGAAAGTCTTCTTTTTTTTGATTATATTTTCATCCACATTGGTTCCAATGTGTTTCCATCAGGATCTTGTACTTCAAGAGAATACATTTCTTCTTCTGGTATTCCCATATCGACTGTATGGTAGCTACCACCATTTTCTTTTGCAATTTCACCAAAACGTTTGACTTCAGCAGCATTTGCTAAACTAAAAGCAATCAGTGCACCGCTCATTTTTTTTGTGTCTGCGATTTCTTTGTTTTTCAAGAATTTTTTGTAAAAGTCATGTGTCAAGAGCATCACCCAAAATGTGTCATCCCAAACCATTGCGCTTGCTTCCTCAGTCGAAAATTCTTTATTTTGTTTGAATCCTAATTTTGTATAGAATTCGACCGAGCGACCAACATCTTGCACAGGGAAATTGACAAAAACCATTGTGTCCATCTTGCTACAGCCCCTTTCATTTTCCTCTATCATGCGCCCGTTGGTAAGCGTTGTCAAAGTATTTAACTTGAAGAATAATTTCTTATTTTATTGGACGTATCCGCTAAAAGTATAATCAACAGTACTATAAAACTCATAATAAAATCTTGAACTTTGATCTGTCATACTAAGAGTATTAGAAATCGTAGAGCCAGCTGGAACGAAGTGTGTTTTCAAGACGGCATGATTGACAGAATTTCTCATTCGAATTTCTAAGGTTCCGCGACCTTGATTGTGGAAGTAATAATTATACGTATTTTTTCCTAATATATTGTAGTTAGAATATAAATAATATTTGCCACTATAAGTGCCAGATATTGAACAACGCCATGACGAAACTACGTTCCAGTTTGCCGTTGGCACATTGGCTCCTCTGACCAAGGAAGGCGTCAAATTGATTAAACTTGATTCTGGGTATGTGGCTTCAACACTTAACTGACCTGCATCTACTGACTGTTGTGGAGTGGACAAACCAAATAATAAGAAAATAGTAGAGAACATAAATAATTTTTTCATAAGTACTCCTTTTTTGTTATTTTTTAGCGAACATTCACCTCTTGATAATAAGTGTTTTGTTTCACATTTTCAATAGCAAGAATCCTTGTTTTACAAGGTGTCACAGATTGTGACATCGAATAATCGGAAATATATCGATTCGTTTCAATAATTCGCTTTTAAGTTCTTTTATGAAATGGTTATAATGAGAGATAGAATAAGGAGGCGATGTTGTGGATTTTGGTAAAACATTAAAAGAAAAAAGGTATCAAGCAGGAATTACACAGGAAGAATTGGCAAAGAGATTAAATGTTAGTCGTTCAGCTATTTCTAATTGGGAAATCGGCAGAAATTACCCAGACATACATACACTAGTGAAAATATCGACAAGCTTAGGTGTGTCTTTAGACGAACTATTGGAAAATTCTACCATAACTGACACGATGATTGATACTACTAAAGAAGTGGAGGTGAATCAGAAAAAAAAGCAAGGAAAATTGTTTTTTATAGTAGCACTTTGTTCAATTATTTCAGTCATGTCGCTTTTATTTTTTTCATTTTCTAAGCAACCGACGATTGTCTTGAATGCAGTTGAAAACGTCAATTCAGAAGATGTAGCGCTCTTTAACAAAGAAGACATTAAAGATATTACTCTCAAGGACAAGAAAATGACTGTTCTTTTTACTATACCTAAAGACAGTGAATATGTTGGCTACTATGTTGACGGAAGTAATCAAAAAGGTTTTGTGAATCTTGATTTATATAAGACTGCTAATTCTAATATCAATCAGCGGAAATTAGTACATGATGGACTGATTGAAGTAGATTTAGATATGTTTTCAAAAGTGAATAAAATTAGTGTGAATTATAAAAAATAAATCGTATTGCAAGAAGTACTCAAAGATAGCTGTATGAGGACAAATGAAGGAGTTCGATGGTTAGTGAAGGTAAGTATGGCAAAATAAAAATCTTCTAAAAAACTTTTAGAAATCAGGTGGATCTTCTTGTCAACGAGCTGTATACTTCGAGTCGGATCAGGTTAAAAAGTAAGCTTCATGAAACGAATCGTTCAGTCGATTGTTTTACGGAGCTTACTTTTTTCATTACTATGAAAGCTCTTTTTTACATTGATTGCTTTCTAACTTTGGCTGATTGATCTTTTGACATTTCTTAAAACTGACTCATGATGTACGTCAAAAGATCGCCTAGAAATCAAAAATATGAAGTATTTCTCTTGTGGATAGAACGGACAAAGTATTTTATCCTGTTATGATATTCCCTCCTCATCAAATATTTTTGTCCAGTTTACGATCTGAATAAGCATGGATTCACTTCTCCAGAGTACCGCATCATATATCAGTACACTTTCTGAGATAACTATGAAATAGAAGACTAGGTTCAATGGTAAATATTTTTAGGATAGTTAACATTCTCCTTGATTGACTTTAACAAATGGAAATCTGCTTGTTGAACTAACGTCTCTCTTTCCATTTTTAGAACATGAGGTGGAATTGATATGGTAAACTGAAGAAAAGAGTCGAAAGCGAGGAGCTAGATGATCGAAAAGAAACTAAAAGGAAGAGACGGTGTAGTGATCCAAGAAGAGCAAGTAATTCGTCCTAAGAAAGTCTGGTCGGAGGAGGTCCAAAAATTTTTAAGCTACCTAATGAACCAAGGTGTAATTTATGTGCCAGAACCATTAGGCTATGATGAGAAAGGAAATGAAGTGGTATCTTATCTCGCAGGTGAGGTCTATGATTATCCTTTGCCCTCTCAATTGTTGACGGACAGTGCCATTTGTTCAGCAGGTCGGTTGTTAAGAGATTTCCACGACCAGAATCAAGGATACCTTACTTCTTTAAGTGGCGCAGAACCGTGGATGCTACCTCCATTTGGAGAGCGTGAGGTAATGTGTCACAATGATTTTGCGCCATACAATGTGATAACGGAAAATGGTATAGCCATTGGTATCATTGATTTTGACACGATCACACCAGGATCAAGAATCTGGGATGCAAGTTATGCCGCCTATCGCTGGGTACCTTTAGCGGCAAATCAAGGAGATCCGATCACGGATGAAACGTGTCATCGTTTAAATAAATTTGTTGAAGCATACAGATTAGATGAGTCCGAGTATCCAGATTTGATTCCTACGATGAGCGAGCGACTTTCTTATATGATGGACTTCATCACTAAAGCAGCGAGTCGCGGGGAAGCAAATTTTCAAAAAAATATACATGAAGGCCATCTAAAAAAATATGAGCAAGATATTCAATGGTTGCTCGACAATGAGAAAAAAATTCTTAGAAAGTTGCAAAATGAAGAAACTTGAGAATAAGCCGTTTGATTTTTAGTTTTTTTCTTGTATACTCCTAGAAGTGTAGTTCATTCAAGTACTGTATAAGTAAAGAGCAACTTTTTTAGATTTTAAGTTTTAAAGGAGGAAACACCAATGACTATTCAATGGTTCCCAGGACATATGGCGAAGGCTAGACGTGAAGTTTCAGAAAAGATGAAATATGTTGATATCGTCTTTGAGTTAGTTGATGCACGCCTACCTTTGTCTTCACGTAATCCAATGCTAGATCAAATCATCCAACAAAAGCCAAGACTTGTTTTATTGAATAAAGCTGATCTAGCGGATCCGCAACAAACAAAATTATGGCAGCAATACTTTAGAAAGCAAGGACATCAAGCCTTAGCAATCACCGCTCAAGAAAGTAAAGGAATCAAATCGTTGATTCCTGCAGCAAAAGAAGCACTGAAAGAAAAACGCGAAAGAGACGCAGCTCGTGGCATCAAACCTCGAGCAATCCGCGCGATGGTTCTAGGAATTCCTAATGTAGGAAAATCGACATTGATGAATCGTTTAGTGGGCAAAAAGATTGCACAAACAGGGAATAAGCCTGGAGTAACGAAAGGGCAACAATGGCTTCGTTTAGGAAGTGAATTAGAACTACTAGATACACCTGGTATTTTATGGCCTAAGTTTGAAGATGAAGAAATCGGTAAAAAACTAGCCTTGACTGGTGCAATCAAAGACCAATTGGTACACCTTGATGATCTAGCAATTTACGGCTTAGATTTCTTTGCCCGTTACTACCCTAACAAAATCAGCGAACGTTATGGACTATCAATAGAAGAAGAGCAACAAGTTGCACCTGAGTTATTGATGACGATCACGGAACGGAGAGGGTATCGCCAAGATTATGACCGCGGGAGCGAGCTAGTCGTTTTTGATATCCGCCAAGGGAAACTTGGTCGCTATACTTTAGATCGTTGTGAAGAAATGGAAGAGACTACTCATGAGTGAGTCGATCCAGAGTATCAAAGAAAAACTGAAACAAATCACAACGCTTGATGATCCGATAGTCACACAACTAAGATTAGACACAAGAAAAGGTGTCCAACAAGCGTTAGACTCTTTTGAAAAACGCTTAGCAAAGGAAACTTTGCTTCGTGAAAAATATGAGACGATGTCCTTCTACGAAAATGAAGGATACGCTCAAGGGTATGACTTGATTGCAGGGATCGACGAGGTAGGAAGAGGCCCGTTGGCTGGCCCTGTTGTATCCGCAGCTGTTATTTTACCTAAAGGTGTAGAGATTTACGGATTGAATGATTCCAAGCAATTATCTGAAAAAAAACGTGAAGAACTGTATGTACAGATTCAAGAAAAAGCCCTCTCCATTGGGATTGGTGTGATCGATGAGCAGACGATCGATCGTGTCAATATTTACGAAGCAAGTAAATTAGCGATGTGTGAAGCTGTTAAAGAATTGACACCAGAACCTACGTATTTATTGATTGATGCGATGACTTTAGATTTGCCGATTGCACAAAAAAAATTGATCAAAGGAGATGCCCGTTCAATTTCGATTGCTGCTGCAAGTATCATTGCAAAAGTCTATCGTGACCGTTTGATGAAAGAATACGAGTTACAATATCCTGGCTATGGTTTTGCCAAGAATGCAGGTTATGGAACAAAAGAACACCTGTTAGGATTAGCACAACATGGCATCACGCCAATCCATCGTAAAAGTTTTGCACCAGTCAAACAATATTTATCATAAGCGATGTGCCACTTTTCACGTATCTTATAAAAAAGATTAGAAAAGGTGGCGCTTTATGGTTATATACAATGAATTTATTACAAAGTTGGCATTGGTCAAAGGACTGAGTGGAGAGCAAAAATGGCGTGTGATCCGTCATCTATTGAGTGAAAAGAAAGAATGGTTGTCTGTTGATGATATGTTGAAAGTTTCGCACTTCAATCGCTCTAAAGCAAATTTTTATGACTATTGGAGCCAGATCAACTATACTTGGCGGAATAGAATAGGAAAGAATCCATACATAACTTTTCTTGATCCAATCTACCCTTCACAATTGCTTCATTTGGCAAATCCCCGATCTTATTATTTTATCGAGGGGATCTTTCGCTGATGAAACGAAAAATGATCGCTGTCGTTGGTGGTAGACAAACATCTGGTTATGCGAGAAAAATCGTAGAGCGAGTGATTACTCCAGTGATTGACCATGACTACATAGTTGTTAGTGGCTGTGCGAAAGGCATAGACACTTATGCGCATCAAGTAGCGATCCGTTGTTCAGGCAGAACGATTGCAGTGATCGGTACGGGGATCAATCATAGTTATCCAAAAGAAAATCAGCAGTTGCAACGAGGAATTGCTAGAGAGCATCTTTTATTAAGTGAGTTTTTACCAGATGTGGGCCCACAAAAATTTCATTTCCCTATGAGAAATCGTCTGATTGCCGCTTTATCAAGTGGAATCTGTGTGATTGAAGCAAAAGCAAAAAGCGGCTCATTGATCACAGCAGAGCAAGGCTTAGAGATTGGACGTCCGATTTTTTCTGTCCCTGGGAATATTTTGACAGGTCAATCCACTGGTTGTCATCAATTGATCCAAGATGGAGCGATATGTACCTTTTCAGGACAAGATATCCTGGATGAATTGGAATCATAACGATGGATTTATTATTGCTTTCCTTGACAAACGATTTCTGAATGGATATGATAAGCTACGATTTGTAAAAGTCCTTGTAACATATATATAGTAGGAACCCGAAAATGGAAAGGAGTCCATTCAGGAATGGCATATAAATATTTAGTGATCGTAGAATCACCTGCAAAAGCCAAGACGATTGAAAAATATCTTGGTCGTAATTATAAAGTAATGGCTAGTGTAGGACATATTCGTGACTTACCTAAAAGTAAGATGGGAATCGATTTTGAAAATAATTATGAACCGCATTATATCTCGATTCGAGGAAAAGGCGATGTCATCAAAAGTCTAAAAGCAGCGGCAAAAAAAGCGCAAAAAGTTTACCTCGCAAGTGACCCGGATAGGGAAGGGGAAGCAATTGCTTGGCATTTGGCTTATTTGTTAGGCTTGGATCTCAATGATAAAAATCGTGTTGTCTTCAATGAAATCACCAAGGATGCAGTCAAAGCGGCATTTAAAGAGCCACGTACGATCGATGTGGATCTTGTCGATGCGCAACAAGCACGTCGAACGCTTGATCGTATCGTTGGTTATTCGATTAGTCCGATCTTATGGCGTAAAGTAAAAAAAGGCTTGAGTGCTGGTCGAGTCCAATCAATCGCATTGAAAATCATCATTGAACGCGAAAAAGAGATCCGTGATTTTACGCCAGAAGAGTATTGGAGTATTGACGGAAACTTTAAGAAAGAACGTAAGAAGTTCAAAGCAAACTTTTGGGGAGTCGATGGCAAAAAGAAAAAATTGTCCGATGCCGAAACTGTCAAAGAAGTGACTGACCGGATCACTGGTAAAGAGTTTGCAGTAACAAAAGTCGAAAAGAAAGAACGTAAGCGAAATCCTGCGAACCCATTCACGACAAGTAGTTTGCAACAAGAAGCTGCTCGTAAATTGAATTTCAGAACACGTAAAACCATGATGGTGGCGCAACAGTTGTATGAAGGAATCTCACTTGGCAAACAAGGCACGATCGGGTTGATCACGTATATGCGTACCGATTCTACACGGATCGCCGATACCGCTAAAGCCGAAGTCGCAACGTTCATCGAAGAAACATACGGAAAAGAATTCTCCAGTCATTCGGAACGTAAAGCAACGAACTCTAAAGGGGCACAAGATGCCCATGAAGCAGTGCGTCCAACCAGTGCATTACGTACACCAGATGAGTTGAAACAATACTTGGATAAAGACCAATTGAAATTATATACGTTGATATGGTCACGATTTGTTGCAAGTCAAATGACACCAGCTGTATTGGATACGATGAAAGTCACGTTGGAACAAAATGATGTAAGATTCATTGCGAATGGCTCAAAAATCAAATTCAAAGGGTTCATGCAAGTGTATGTTGAAGGGCGCGATGATGGGAAAGAAGACAAAGAAAATATTTTGCCAGAGTTAGCAGAAGGCGATACGGTGCAATCTGTCGATATCGAACCGAAACAACATTTCACACAACCGCCTGCACGTTATAGTGAAGCGACGTTGATCCGTGCATTGGAAGAAAACGGGGTAGGTCGTCCCTCGACTTATGCGCCAACGTTAGATACGATTCAACGACGATATTATGTGAAGTTGACACAGAAACGTTTTGAACCAACCGAATTAGGTGAGATCGTCAATTCGCTGATCTGTGAGTTCTTCCCACAAATCGTAGATATCCATTTTACAGCTGAAATGGAAGATGACTTAGACAAAGTCGAAGAGGGGAAAGAAGAATGGATCGAGGTCGTCGATCGTTTTTATAAACCATTTGAAAAGGAATTATCGAATGCCGAAGAAAAAATCGAGAAAATCCAGATCAAAGATGAACCAGCTGGTTTTGATTGTGATTTGTGTGGGCATCCGATGGTGATAAAATTAGGGAAGTATGGTAAATTCTATGCATGTAGTAATTTTCCAGATTGCCGAAATACCAAACCAATCGTCAAGGAAATCGGCGTCACTTGTCCCGTGTGTCATGAAGGACAAGTCATCGAACGTAAATCCAAGAAAAATCGTCTATTTTATGGCTGCTCTCGTTTCCCAGAATGTGAATTCACCTCATGGGAAAAACCAATCGGCAGAAATTGTCCGAAATGTGACCATTATCTGGTCGAGAAAAAAGTCAAAGGCGGCAAACAAGTGGTTTGTACGAATGGCGATTACGAAGAAGATGTTCAAAAATAAAGAAATGAGAAGAGGTTTTTAGTTGAAAATCGTCAATGTAGTAGGTGCAGGTCTAGCTGGAAGCGAAGCAGCATGGCAAATCGCTCAAGCGGGTGTACCTGTAAAGTTATATGAAATGAGACCAGTTAAGAAGACAGAAGCGCATCATACAGATAATTTTGCTGAATTAGTCTGTTCCAATTCTCTACGAGGGAATAGTCTTGCGAACGCAGTTGGATTATTGAAAGAAGAAATGCGTCGCTTAGATTCAGTGATCATCCATTCAGCAGATGAAACAGCTGTACCTGCAGGCGGTGCCTTAGCAGTGGACCGCGATTCATTTGCTGAAGCCATCACTCGTAAGGTCAAAGAGCATCCTTTAGTTACAGTGGTGAATGAAGAAATCACTGAGATACCAGAAGGAATCACGGTGATAGCTACAGGACCTCTGACTTCTCATCCTTTAGCAGAAAGCATCAAAGCATTTAACGGCTCAGACGGTTTTTATTTCTACGATGCTGCGGCACCGATCGTCGACAAATCCACGATCGATATGGACAAGGTGTATTTAAAATCACGTTATGATAAAGGCGAGGCGGCTTACTTAAACTGTCCGATGACCGAAGAAGAATTTAAAGCTTTCCATGAAGCCTTAGTCAATGCGGAAGTCGCTGAATTGAAATCTTTTGAAAAAGAAAAATATTTTGAAGGTTGTATGCCAATCGAAGTAATGGCGCAACGTGGCTTTAAGACAATGCTATTTGGGCCAATGAAACCAGTCGGCCTAGAAGACCCTAAAACAGGAAAAAGACCTTATGCAGTCATCCAATTAAGACAAGATAATGCAGCCGCTTCTCTTTATAATATCGTTGGTTTCCAGACGCATTTAAAATGGGGCGAACAAAAGCGCGTGTTCCGTATGATCCCAGGGTTAGAAAATGCAGAATTTGTCCGCTATGGTGTGATGCATCGCAACAGTTTCATGAATTCACCAGAACTCTTGAAGCCGACTTATCAATCGACTAAACGCGAAGATCTATTTTTTGCAGGACAAATGACGGGTGTAGAGGGGTATGTTGAAAGTGCGGCAAGTGGCTTGCTTGCAGGGATCAACGCTGCTCGCTTAGCGAAAGAATTGGAACCTGTGACTTTGCCACAAGAAACAGCCATGGGAAGTATGGCCTACTACATCACACATGCGGAAGGCAAACATTTCCAACCAATGAATGCAAACTACGGATTATTCCCAGAATTACCTGAACGAATCCGTGATAAAAAATCTCGATATGAAGCAATTGCACAACGTGCCTTAGCAGCCAATGAAAAAGTAAAGCAAGAAGTCTTGAATAAAGAATTTGCTTCTCGTTAAATGGATGTTATGTAATAAGTCGAAGTGTCTCAGGATGGTGTTTGCCATTTTTGAGTACTTCGGCTTATTTCTCGGTTATTGACTGAACTCATGCCAATTTATATAATAACTATGGTTTTTTTAACGTTGGTTCTAGCCAGCTTATCCTTTAATTGTCAAGCAAACGAATTGAATTGTGAACAAACTTAGAAATATTAGTTAAATTCTGACAATTTGTTTGTTTTTTCTCTGGGCCTATGCTAAATTTATTTTGGGATCTAAAGGTAGGTGTAAAAAGAATGAAGCCAACTTTACAAGAAGATTTTTTGCGTTATTTAATCATAGAGCGCGGGTATTCAGAAAAAACAAAATCTGCCTATGAAGAAGATATCAATGATTTTCAACGATTCTTGGCGGAATCAGGTGAAGCTGATCCGCTGAAAGTTAGCTATTTGGATGTACGAGTTTATCTAAGTTATCTATCTGATAAGTCATACAGTCGAAATTCGGTGAGTCGGAAAATTGCGAGTTTACGCTCATTTTATCAATATCTTCTTCGTGAAGAAAAAATCGCTGAAAATCCATTTTCGTATGTTCATTTGAAGAAAAAAAATGTTAAACTTCCTCGTTTTTTTTATGAGAATGAGATGCAAAGCTTATTTGAAAGTGTGACAGGGGATAGTCCTTTAGCATTAAGAGATCGGGCATTATTAGAAGTACTTTATGGATCAGGTATCCGTTTGAGTGAATGTAGCCAATTGATGATGTCTGCCATCGATTTTGGCTCAGAGGTGATGTTGATCCATGGAAAAGGAAACAAAGAACGCTATGCACCGTTGGGTTCATTTGCGCAAGATGCTTTGCAAGAGTATTTTGCCAAAGGGCGCAGCGTCTTAATGACGAAATACCATAAGTCACATGACTATGTCTTCGTGAATCATCATGGAGAACCGATCACACCTACTGGGATCGAATATGTATTAAATCAAATCATTAAAAAGAGTAGTTTGGATAGTGATATCCATCCTCACATGTTACGTCATACTTTTGCGACGCACTTATTGAATAATGGTGCCGATATGCGTACAGTGCAAGAACTTTTAGGTCATGCAAATTTATCAACGACTCAAATCTATGCGCATGTCACAAAAGAAAGCTTACAAAAAAATTATCGCTCTTTCCATCCACGAGCGTGATCACATTATTAGGAGGAAATATCTATGGTAGAATCACAGTTTCATTCAACAACCATTTGTGCAGTTGAAAAAAACGGGAAATTCGCGATGGCAGGTGATGGCCAAGTAACGATGGGCGAATCTGTCGTAATGAAGGGTAGTGCGAGAAAAGTACGTCGTATTTACAACGATGAAGTAGTCGTTGGCTTTGCAGGGAGCGTTGCTGACGCTTTTACTTTAGAAGAAAAATTTGAAGGTAAACTAAATGAATACAACGGAAATCTTCAACGAGCAGCCGTTGAATTAGCCCAAGAATGGCGTACACAACAGTCGATGCAAAAGCTAGAAGCAATGTTGATCGTGATGAATGACAAAGAAATGTTACTCGTTTCTGGTACAGGTGAAGTGATTACACCGGATGACGGAATATTAGCCATTGGTTCTGGTGGAAACTTTGCGTTAGCTGCCGCACGAGCAATGAAAAACTATGCACAAATTGAGATGAGTGCAAAAGAAATTGCTGAAAATGCGTTGAATATTGCAGCAGATATCTGCGTCTTTACAAACCACAACATTATTGTAGAAGAATTATAGAGGTGAATGACATGTATGAATTAAAACAAACACCAAAACAAATCGTCAGTGAGTTAGATCAATATATCATTGGTCAACAAGCAGCAAAAAAATCAGTGGCAGTTGCTCTTAGAAATCGTTATCGACGTCTTCAATTAGATGAAAAGATGCAACAAGATATCACACCTAAAAATATGTTGATGATCGGGCCAACTGGGGTCGGTAAAACAGAGATCGCTCGTCGTTTGGCAAAAATCGTCAACGCACCTTTTGTTAAGGTTGAAGCAACGAAGTTTACTGAAGTTGGTTACGTAGGACGTGACGTGGAATCGATGGTTCGTGATCTTGTCGAAAATGCGATCCAGATCGTTGAAAAAGATCAATATCTTCGTATTCGCCCACAAGCCAAGAAAAATGCGGAAAAACAATTAGTG
Organism: Enterococcus mundtii; assembly: GCF_003957375.1. Taxonomy (GTDB): domain Bacteria; phylum Bacillota; class Bacilli; order Lactobacillales; family Enterococcaceae; genus Enterococcus_B; species Enterococcus_B spodopteracolus. The sequence continues at coordinate 1,086,229 of NZ_CP025473.1, forward strand.
AAGATCCTTGTGCCAGGCATCAAAAAAGAACAAAAACAATCAAACAACCAGTTTGAGCAAATGATGAATATGTTCAATGCTTCGCAACAACCGGCAGATACACAAGAAGAAGTAACTGAAGAGATTCGAGTGAATCGTCGCACAGTGTTAGAGCAATTGCAAAAAGGCTTGCTTGACAACCGTGAAGTGACGATCGAAGTCCAAGATCAAAAAAAACCAGCACCGATGATGAACAATGGACTTGAACAAATGGGGATTGATTTGAACGAAACACTTGGTGCGTTGACGCCTAAGAAAAAAATTGAACGGACAGTGACAGTCAAAGAAGCGTTAGAATTATTGATCAAAGAAGAATCGGCAAAATTAGTCAATGATGCCGATATCCACAGTGAGGCAATCAAATTAGCCGAATCAAGTGGCATCATTTTTATTGATGAAATTGATAAAATCACTTCTAAATCGCAACAATCTGGGGAAGTATCAAGAGAAGGTGTCCAAAGAGATATCTTGCCGATCGTTGAAGGATCACAAGTCAATACGAAATACGGTACCTTACAAACAGACCACATTTTATTTATCGCTTCAGGAGCTTTTCATTTGTCAAAACCAAGCGATTTGATTCCTGAATTGCAAGGTCGTTTCCCAATACGTGTTGAGTTAGATGACTTAACTGCTGAGGACTTTGTCAAGATCTTGACTGAACCAAACAATGCGTTAGTCAAACAATATATTGCCTTGATTGGTACTGAGAATGTGACTGTCACGTTTACTAAAGAAGCTATCGAACGTATTGCTCAAATTGCTTATGATGTGAATCGTGATACCGATAATATCGGTGCAAGACGTTTACACACGATATTAGAGAAATTGTTGGAAGACTTGTTATTCGAAGCGCCAGAAATGCAAATGGGAGAAATTACCATTACAGAAGCCTATGTCAATGATAAATTAGGATCAATTGCGGCAAATGAAGATCTAAGTCGCTATATATTATAAAATCGGAGGAAAAAAATGACGGATTTGTTGACGAACACTCGAAAGATAAACAAATTATTGCAACAAAAAAATACGTTTGATATGCAGGCGGATTTACCTTACGATAAAATGGCGGTCACTTTAGGTGCTGTTTTAGACAGCAATACGTATATCATTGGCAGTGAAGGGGTTTTACTTGGTTATAATGAACGGCACGATGTGAACAATGATCGTGTGAAAACAATGTTTGTGCAAAAGCAATTTCCTGATGCCTACACAGAAACAGTCGATATGATCACGAAAACGGAATCTAATATCCCAATCACAAGCGATATGACGGCATTTCCATTTGAAAGTCGCGAAAAATATCCTTTTGGATTGACGACAGTTGTGCCGATCTTTGGCGCAGGTGAACGCTTAGGGACGATCATTTTAGCAAGAATGGAACAAGCCTTTAACGATGAAGACCTTGTTTTAGCAGAATACGGCGCGACAGTAGTAGGGATGCAGATCCTTTATCAAAAATCACGAGATATCGAAGCGGATGTTCGTAGTACGACTGCTGTACAAATGGCGATCAATACGTTGTCATACAGTGAATTAAAAGCAGTTCAAGCCATTTTTGATGCTTTAGAAGGTAATGAAGGGCGATTGACTGCCTCAAATATTGCGGACAAGATCGGTATTACTCGTTCGGTCATCGTAAATGCCTTACGTAAACTTGAATCAGCTGGAATCATTGAATCCCGCTCTCTGGGAATGAAAGGCACGTATTTAAAAGTATTGAATGCTCGTTTTAAAGATGAGTTGACGAAGCATAGTTATTAAAAGGAAGATTTTTCAGAGGCTTGCTAATTGAAGAAGTGAGTGTCTGAGAAAAGATGGAGGATGACGATGACTGTTATTATTCAAAATGATCAGCTGATTGCTGAAATTTCCGAACATGGAGCAGAATTGATCAGTTTGAAATCAAAAGAACATGATCTAGAATATATTTGGCAAGGCGATCCTAAGTATTGGGGAAGACATGCCCCCGTTCTTTTCCCTATTGTTGGACGTTTGAAAAACGATCAATATGTGTACCAAGGAAAAACGTATTCAATGGGTCAACATGGTTTTGCTCGTGATATGGATTTTGAAGTGGCGGAGCACGAACAAGAACGTGCGAAGTTTGTCCTAAAAAGTACCCCTGAAACAAAAGAGAATTATCCGTTTGATTTTGAATTGGTACTTGTTTATGAATTAGGGGGAGACGGGATCACTGTTCATTATCATGTTGAAAATATTGGGGAAGAAGAGATGTATTTCTCGATTGGCGGTCATCCAGCATTCAATGTGCCATTAGAAGAAGGTTTGACTTTTGAAGACTTTTATTTGGCTTTCTCTCCTAGAAAATCACGTTTGCGATTACCATTAGCTGGACCATTCATCGACATGGAACAAAAAACGATTGGACAAACGAATACCAACCTTGCGTTATTTCGGGAGCTGTTTGACCAGGATGCATTAGTATTTGAAACAAGAGGTTTGAATGCTTACAGTATCCGTAGTGAAAAGTCTAGTCACAGTGTCACCCTCAGTTACAAAGATATGCCTTACGTTGGGATATGGTCGCCATATCCTAAAGAAGCACCATTTGTTTGTATTGAGCCGTGGTTTGGAATCGCAGATACTGTTGATAGTAATGGTCAGTTGAACGAAAAAGCAGGAATCAATCAATTAGGGGCTCACGAATTATTCAAGACGAAATATTCGATCACTGTCAAGTAAACACAAGACGATTACATGTGTTCTCTTGATTTAGTTCGATGAAACAAAACATGCCTTCTGAACAAATGAACGAATTGTTGTGCAATCGATCAGTCATTTGTTAAGAAGGCATTGTTTTTTATCATTCATCAAAAAGATTATTTCTTTTTGCTACTATTCAAACCGAATGGGATTCGGCTTTCTGTTTTATTTTTGATGCGCTTGATATTGTCTTTATGACGGTAAAAAATAAAAGCGGAGACACCACAAGCAATCAACGTCAAAAGTAAATTTGGTTCTGGTAAGATTGCTGGTGCAATGTATGGTAAGAAGATGGTGGATAAAGTGATCAAGACCGCACTGATCATGCTCGTTAAGCTTACCATGCTCGTGCAGTATAAACTGATCACGAAAATTGCTGATGAATAAAGAAAAAACAGTGGATTGAAGCCTAATAACATACCGGCACTTGTCGCCACTGCTTTGCCACCTTTGAACTTAGCAAACATCGGAAAGGTATGTCCTAAGATCGCACAGACACCAAACCATAACGGGTTGACAGAAGTGACATGGAAAATGACGGGTAAGGCAGTCGCTAATGTCCCCTTTAAGATGTCCATGAATAATACCACTGTTCCAGCGGTTTTACCTAAAACACGAAATGTATTGGTCGTTCCCATATTTCCACTACCGTGTTCGCGGATGTCTTTTTTAAAAAAGATTTTACCAACCCATACTCCAGATGGAATGGAACCCAAAAGATATGCTACAATAAACAATAAGATTATTTTCATTTTTTAACCTCTTTCAAGTTGAAACTAATGTATATTTTAGCATGAAAGAATGCTTCAAACAATCGAAAAAATCGAATGATGGAAAGGAGTCATCCATATGTCATTTAAAAATCCAGAACAATCGAATATCTTTCGCTATCTTCAAGAAGCAAAAACGATCGCGGTCGTTGGTTTAAGTAATAAGCCCGAACGGACAAGTTATCAGATCGCACAATTACTACAAGAACACGGCTATCGTATCATTCCAGTCAATCCAGTATTAGCAGGGGAAGAAGTGTTAGGCGAAACCGTTGTCGCTCAGCTGGCAGATGTCAGTGAACCTATTGATATCGTGGATATTTTCCGACGTAGTGAGTTTTTACCAGAAGTAGCGGTAGATTTTCTGAAAACAGATGCGAAAGTCTTTTGGGCACAGTTAGGCATTGAGAATGAAGAAGCTGCTGAAATGCTCCAAGCAGCTGGAAGAAATGATATCGTCATGGATCGCTGCATCAAGATCGAATTAGCAAAAATGGAACAATAAAAAACAGGAGTAACAGAAGCACATTTTCTGATACTTAGTGCCACTTTTACTGGCAAACAATTTAGCTGGGTGATGAGAAAATGTTTTGACCTGTTATCAAAAAGAGTAAGTGATCGTTACCACTGACAAGCTGAGAGAAAAGAGAAAAAAGTGGGAGAGTTGGTTGTTTCTTGCAATTCTGACCTTCCCTCTTTTTTTTTGAGAACTTTTCTAGTATGATAAGCGTGGTGCGGTTATATCGCAAGTATTATTGAAGGAGCGTTTGCCTTGGCAAAAAAAATTAAAAATGAATACAATGATGCCTCGATCCAAGTTCTTGAAGGATTAGAAGCAGTAAGAAAACGACCAGGGATGTATATCGGGTCGACTGATAGCCGAGGCTTGCATCATTTAGTCTATGAAATCGTTGATAATGCCGTAGATGAAGCTTTATCAGGCTACGGAAATGAAATCGCTGTGACGATCCACGAGGATAACAGTGTGACTGTTACGGATAGTGGACGTGGTATGCCTGTTGGCATGCATGCTTCAGGGATACCAACGGTCGAAGTTATTTTCACTGTGCTACATGCCGGTGGTAAATTTGGCCAAGGAGGATATAAAACTTCTGGTGGACTTCATGGTGTAGGTGCCAGTGTCGTCAATGCTTTATCTAAATGGTTAACAGTGACAATCGTCCGAGATGGTATCGAATACCAACAAACATTCAAACAAGGTGGAAAACCAGACGGAACGTTGAAAAAAATTGGAAAAACGAAGAAAGCCAATGGTACGTCTGTTCATTTCTTACCAGATGATAGTATTTTCTCAACCACAAAATTTTCCTATGATACGTTATCTGAACGTTTAAGAGAGTCTGCGTTTCTGTTAAAAGGTGTAGAAATCACTTTGACAGATTTAAGAGGTGACGAAACAGTTCAAGAAGTCTTTCATTACGAAGAAGGAATCAAAGAATTCGTTGCGTATTTAAATGAAGAAAAAGATACGTTGACGCCAGTAGTCTATTTCTCTGGTGAAAAAGAAGGAATCGAAGTAGAAGTGGCCTATCAGTACAATGATGGCTATTCTGAAAATGTCCTGTCGTTTGTTAACAACGTGCGAACAAAAGATGGTGGGACACATGAAGTCGGCATGAAAACAGCAATGACCAAAGCCTACAATGAATATGCCCGTAAAGTAGGCTTGTTGAAAGAACGAGATAAGAACCTAGAAGGTAGTGACTTCCGTGAAGGACTTGCGACAGTCTTGTCGATCCGGGTGCCTGAACATTTGCTACAATTTGAAGGACAAACGAAAGAAAAACTGGGTACACCGATTGCTCGTTCCGTCGTTGATAATGTCATGAGCGAACAAATGGGCTTCTACTTGCAAGAAAATAGCGAAATGAGTCAAATGCTGATCCGTAAAGCAATCAAAGCGAGAGAAGCACGGGAAGCCGCTCGTAAAGCCAGAGAAGAAAGCCGTAACGGCAAAAAACGTAAAAAGGGCGAATCATTACTTTCTGGAAAATTAACACCTGCACAATCGAGAAACCCTAAGAAAAATGAATTGTATCTTGTCGAAGGAGATTCAGCCGGTGGATCAGCCAAACAAGGGAGAGATCGGAAATTCCAAGCGATATTGCCACTTCGAGGAAAAGTCATCAATACCGAAAAAGCAAAAATGCAAGATATCTTAAAAAATGAAGAAATCAATACGATGATCTATACGATCGGTGCCGGTGTCGGCCCTGAATTTTCACTTGAAGATTGCAACTATGACAAGATCATCATCATGACCGATGCGGATACCGATGGTGCCCATATCCAAGTCTTATTGTTGACATTTTTCTATCGCTATATGAAACCATTGATCGAAGCAGGGAAGGTTTACATTGCTTTACCGCCGCTATATAAAGTATCTAAAGGCCAAGGGAAAAAACAAGTAATCGAGTATGCTTGGACCGATGACGAATTAGCTGCAATCATTAAGACTGTCGGTAAAGGTTATATGTTGCAACGGTACAAAGGTCTTGGTGAGATGAATGCGGAGCAGTTATGGGAAACGACAATGGACCCAACCTCTCGGACTTTGATCCGGGTGAGGATCGATGATGCTGCGCAAGCAGAGCGACGCGTAACCACCTTGATGGGAGATAAAGTCGAACCACGTCGTAAATGGATCGAAAACCATGTCCAATTCAGCTTAGAAGAAGAACGTAGTATTCTAGACAAAAAAGAAGAAACTGAGACTTCCGCGTCTGTTTCTAATGACCTATTAGAAGAAGAACGCGCAGAAGAAAACAAAAATGAACAATCAGTAGAGGTAGAATAGGAGGTCACCTAATGGAAGAACATCAAGAAATCCAAGAATTAACGTTAGAAGAAGTGATGGGTGACCGCTTCGGACGTTACTCGAAGTATATTATTCAAGAACGTGCTTTGCCGGATATCCGTGATGGTCTGAAACCCGTTCAACGTCGTATTTTATTTGCTATGAACAAAGACGGCAATACGTTTGATAAAGGATTCCGTAAATCAGCAAAATCTGTCGGGAATATCATGGGGAATTATCATCCCCACGGTGACAGCAGTATCTATGATGCAATGGTTCGTATGAGCCAAGATTGGAAACTCCGAGAAGTACTCGTAGAAATGCACGGAAACAACGGGAGTATGGACGGAGATCCACCAGCAGCAATGCGTTATACAGAAGCACGCTTATCGAAGCTAAGTGGTGAGATGCTCGCGGATATCGAAAAGAATACGGTTGATCTTGTTTGGAACTTTGATGACACTGAAAAAGAGCCAACGGTCTTACCAGCAAGATACCCGAATTTGTTGGTCAATGGTTCTACAGGTATCTCTGCGGGTTATGCGACGGAGATACCAACACACAATCTGGCTGAAGTCATCGATGGAACTGTCTATATGATCGACCATCCACAAGCCAGCTTAGACAAATTGATGGAATTCATTCCAGGTCCTGATTTTCCAACTGGGGGCATTTTACAAGGAAAAGATGAAATCAAGAAAGCTTATGAAACTGGTCGTGGAAAAGTGATCCTACGCTCAAAAACGGCGATCGAATCTATCAAAGGAAACAAGCAACAAATCGTGATCACTGAGATTCCTTATGAAGTGAACAAAGCGACACTTGTTAAAAAAATGGATGAGATACGCTTGAACAAGAAAATCGATGGGATCGCAGAAGTTCGTGACGAAAGTGATCGTACGGGTCTACAGATCGTTGTGGAATTGAAAAAAGACGCTAACGCTCAAGGAATCTTGAATTATTTATTCAAGAATACCGAATTACAGATCAACTACAACTTCAATATGGTGGCAATCGATCATATGACTCCTCATCAAGTAGGGTTGAAGGATATTTTAAGTAGTTACATCGAGCACCGCAAACAAGTGATCACCAAACGTAGTCAGTTTGACTTGGAGAAAGCGCAAAGAAGACAACATATCGTCGAAGGGCTGATGAAAGCTCTATCGATTTTAGATGAAGTCATTGCAACGATCCGTGAGAGTAAAGATAAAAAAGATGCGAAGCATAATTTAGTTAAAATGTTCCAATTTACAGAAGAACAAGCTGAAGCAATCGTTACGTTACAGCTTTATCGTTTGACGAATACAGACATTACTGAACTCCGTCGTGAATCGCAAGAATTGATTGCTCTGATTACTGAATTAAATAAAATCCTTTCAAACGATAAAGAATTATTTTCTGTCATGAAAAAAGAACTACGTGAAGTCAAGAAGAAATATGCTTCTTCTCGCTTGACGATGATCGAAGATGAAATCGAAGAAATCAAAATCGATACACAAGTATTAGTTGCGCAAGAGGATGTCATTGTCAGTGTCACACGTGAAGGCTATGTGAAACGAACAAGCCTTCGTTCCTATAGTGCGTCAAAACCAGAAGAAATCGGTATGCGTGAAGGAGACTATCTTCTATATGCTGGGGAACTGAATACTTTAGATCATTTGTTACTGGTCACCAATAAAGCCAATGTGATCTATCGACCAGTCCACGAACTACCAGATTTGAAATGGAAAGATGCTGGTGAGCATATCTCACAAACGATAGTGAATCTAGCTGTTGATGAATCGATTTTAGCGGTATTCCCCTATCAGAAAATCGATTCCGAAAAAACATTTGTATTTATCAGTAAAAACGGCTTGATCAAACAGACGCGGATGACAGATTTTGAACCATGGCGTACGTATAAGAGTCGACCATTGAGTGGCATGAAGCTAAAAGCCAGTGAAGATGAATTAGTGGCTGTCTATCTTGAAAAAGAGCAAACAGATCGTGATGTTTTCCTTGTTACGCATCAAGGAATGGGCCTACGTTATCCGTTGACTGAAGTGCCAGTCGTTGGAACGAAGGCTGCAGGTGTCAAATCGATCAATTTGAAAGAAGAAGATTATATCGTTAATGGTTTACTTGTCTTAGCAGAAGGAGATACGCCTGTCGTTATTGTCAGCCAGCGTGGGGCAGTAAAACGAATGCTTGCACAAGAAATCAGTCAGACTTCTCGTGCCAAACGAGGTGTGACTGTATTGCGAGAATTGAAGAAACAACCACATCGAGTGATCTATATGTCAGAGGGTCACGCCAAAACGATGACATTGATCAATCAAAAAGGACAAGAATTACCGATCGATCCGACAGATTATCCAATCGGTGATCGTACGTCGAACGGTTCATTTGTTTTAGATGAGAAAAAAGGCGGAGAAGTACAAATAGTGATTGATTCTCCGATGATGGATATCAAGGAATAACTGTTATAGTTTTTTGTAGGATAGCTAGCAACTGTATTATTACAGTTGTCAGCTATTTTTATTTATTAACACAAAATTAAGGATTGCACAAACAAAATATGAATAGATTCACAATAGATAAATGCCTATATAAAAGCATTAATAACGGTTATTATTTTATATTCGCTTTATTTGTTAACAAAAAAACAAGAAAACCCTTGCATTGAAGGCGACATGTGTTATACTTATCACGTAAAAACTGTTACATAAAACAGAAACGGGAGGTCCATACGATGGAACAATGGAATGGATTTAAAGGAACTAAGTGGAAAGAAGGCGTGGATACACGTGACTTTATTCAAAACAACTATACAGAATACCGCGGTGATGACAGCTTTTTAGAAAAACCTACTGAAGCAACAGAAAATTTGTGGGAAAAATTACAAAAATTGAATGATATCCAATTTGAACGTAATGGTGTGTATGACATGGATACAGATGTCGTATCAACAATCACTTCTCACGAGGCGGGATACCTAGACAAAGATTTAGAACAAATCGTCGGTCTGCAAACTGAAACTCCTTTGAAACAAGCATTCATGCCATTTGGTGGCATCAACATGGCGAATCATGCGTTAACAAGTAACGGCTATGAGCCAAATGAAGAGTTAACACACATTTTCACAGACTGGAGAAAAACACATAACCAAGGTGTATTCGATGCTTATACCGCAGAAATGCGTGCTGCACGTAAAAACAAGATCATCACTGGACTTCCTGACGCTTACGGACGTGGCCGCATCATCGGTGACTACCGTCGTATCGCATTGTACGGAATCGACTATTTAATGGCTCAAAAGAAAAAAGACCATGACAATACAGGCTACCATACAATGAGTGAAGAGGTCATCCGTCTTCGTGAAGAAATTTCAGAACAATATCGTGCATTAGCACAAATGAAAGAAATGGCTGCAAAATATGGGTATGACATTTCAAAACCAGCTGCAAACGCAAAAGAAGCTGTTCAATGGTTATACTTTGGTTATCTAGCAGCAATCAAATCTCAAAATGGTGCAGCTATGTCGATCGGACGTATCTCTGCATTCTTAGACATTTATATCCAACGTGATTTAGACAACGGTGTGATCACTGAAAAAGAAGCACAAGAATTAATCGACCATTTAGTAATGAAATTACGTATGGTGAAATTTGCACGTACGCCTGAATACAACCAATTGTTTTCTGGCTTCCCAATCTGGGCAACCTTATCAATCGCTGGTATGGGCTTAGACGGACGTTCATTAGTGACAAAAAATGATTTCCGTATGTTGCACACATTGACAAATATGGGACCTTCACCAGAACCAAACTTGACTGTTTTATACTCAGAAAACTTACCAGAAGGCTTCAGAACGTATGCAAGTAAAATTGCGATCGAAAGTTCTTCGATCCAATTTGAAAATGATAACTTGCTTCGTGAACAATGGGGTTCAGATGACTGTGCGATTGCATGTTGTGTATCTGGAACGGTTGTTGGTAAAGATATGCAATTCTTCGGTGCACGGGCAAACTTAGCTAAGGCATTATTATATGCGATCAACGGTGGCGTGGATGAAATGACAGGCGCACAAGTAGGTCCTGAGTATCGTCCGATCACAAGTGACACATTAGACTTTGAAGAAGTGAAACACAACTTCATGAACATCATGGACTGGTTAGCTGAGCTTTATGTCAATACGCTAAACATCATCCACTACATGCACGACAAATATTCTTATGAAGCAGCACAATTAGCTGTCATGGATACTGACTTGAAACGTACATTTGCGACAGGTATCGCAGGTATCTCTCACGCAGCGGATAGCTTGTCTGCAATCAAATATGCACAAGTTAAACCAATCCGTAATGAAAAAGGGATCACAGTTGACTTTGAAGTAGCTGGTGACTTCCCTAAATATGGTAATGACGATGACCGTGCCGATGAGATCGCTGAATGGATCTTAGAATACTTCATGGGTCAAATCAAACGTCATAAAACTTACCGTAATTCAACTCCGACAACTTCATTATTAACGATTACATCAAATGTCGTTTACGGAAAAAATACAGGCAATACACCTGACGGACGTGAAGCTGGTAGACCTTTAGCACCTGGTGCAAACCCAAGTTATCAAGCAGAACAAAATGGGTTACTTGCAAGCTTGAACTCAACTGCGAAATTTAACTATGCACACGCTCGTGATGGTATCTCTAATACACAAACAATCAACCCTTCCGGTTTAGGGAAAGATGAAGAAACAAGAATCGACAACTTACGTAACGTCTTAGATGGTTACTTCTCAAGAGGAGCATACCACTTGAACGTGAACGTATTCAGTAATGACTTATTGCGTGATGCAATGGAAAACCCAATGAAATATCCAAACTTGACGATCCGTGTTTCTGGATATGCGGTTAAATTCCGTGACTTGACAAGAGAACAACAATTAGACGTATTAATGAGAACATCACACGACAGAATGTAAGACAATTAATGCAGTGTAAAAAGGAAAGGCAAAAGTTCCGCATGAGCTTTTGTCTTCCTTTTTTACAACTATATGTATGTAAAAAAAGGATGTATATCTTGTTAGAGGCAAGCAGATAGTTCTCCTCTTCACAGCGTGTTGAGAAGTCGTAACATTGTCCGTGGCTCATAACGAAAGAAACTAAAGAAAAGAAGTGATTAAAAATGGAAGAACAAACAAAAGGCTATGTCCATTCGATTGAAACATTTGGGTCTGTAGATGGACCAGGCGTTCGCTTTGTCGTCTTCATGCAAGGTTGTCGCATGCGTTGTGAATTTTGCCATAATCCAGACACCTGGAATATTGGTGGAGGAAAAGAATATACCGCAGATGCAATTTTAGACCAAGCAGAACGTTACCGTTCTTATTGGGGTAAACAAGGAGGGATCACGATCAGTGGTGGTGAACCTTTATTGCAGATCGATTTTCTGATTGAATTATTCCAAAAGGCGAAAGAACGTGGTATTCATACAACAATCGACACATGTGGAAAACCATTTAGCCATGATGAGCCTTTCTTTTCTCGTTTTGAAGAGTTGATGAACTATACGGACTTACTGTTATTCGATATTAAACACATCGATAACGAAGCACATAAAAAATTAACTCATTGGGGCAATGAAAATATCTTAGAAATGGCTCAGTATCTTTCAGATATCAAGAAACCTGTCTGGATTCGTCATGTGTTAGTCCCAGAACGTAGTGACTATGATGAGTATTTGATCCGCCTTGATGCATTCATCAAAACACTTGAAAATGTCGATCGTGTGGAAATCCTTCCTTATCATACAATGGGTAAATACAAATGGGAAACGCTTGGTTTGACGTATCCATTAGAAGGAATCGAACCACCGACAAAAGAACGAGTAGAAAATGCAAAGCGTCTTCTTCATATCGAAGATTATACAAAGTATTTAACCAGATAGACGCGAACGGAAGGAAGATAAGTATTGCTTCTTTCCGTTTTTTTGCTATTATTGAATAGGAGAAAACAAAAAGGAGCGAGTCAAATGTCAAAAGTTTTAGTTTTTGGTCATCAAAATCCTGATACAGATGCAATTGGAGCAGCGATTGCGTTTTCATATTTGCAAAATCAATTAGGAGTAAATGCTGAGCCTGTCGCTTTAGGCACGCCAAGTGAAGAAACACAATTTGCACTAGATTACTTCAAATTAGAGGCGCCTCGTGTGATCACATCGATCAAAGAGGAGCAAGCAGATGTCATGCTTGTCGATCATAATGAATTCCAACAAAGCGTAGTAGATATTGCGGAAGCTACGATTTTAGCAGTAGTTGACCATCATCGTATCGCCAACTTTGAAACAGCGAATCCATTGTATTATCGTGCTGAGCCAGTAGGTTGTACAAGTACGATCATTTTAAAATTATTTAAAGAAAATCAAATTGAGATTCCGAAAGAAATCGCTGGAATCATGTTATCAGCAATCATTTCAGATACATTGTTGTTCAAATCACCAACTTCAACAGAAGCAGATCAATTGGCTGCAAAAGAGCTAGTTGAAATCTCTGGTGTAGACTTAGAGGCGTATGGTTTAGACATGTTGAAAGCAGGTACAAATCTAAATGATAAACCAGCAGAAGTATTACTTGATCTAGACGCGAAAAGTTTCCCTATGGGTGAAGCAAGTGTTCGTATCGCTCAAATCAATACAGTTGATCTAAATGAAGTAATGGATCGTCAAGCTGAACTTGAAACTGCTATGCAAACAGAGATCGCGACGAATGGTTATGATCTTTTTGTTCTTGTTGTAACAGACATCTTGAACAGCAACTCAGAATTATTGATTGCTGGCGAAAGAAAAGAACAAGTTGAACAAGCTTTTGGCGTGAAGTTAGAAAACAATCGCGCATTTTTACAAGGGGTCGTTTCACGTAAAAAACAAGTGGTACCTCAATTAACAGAAGTTTTCAATTAGGCAATGAGATTGGAAGAAGGGAGTGGGAGTGTAACCAGTTGACTGGGACCTCCCGCTTTTTTCATTCAAGGTGTCACATAGAAAGCAGGTAAACAGATATGCAATATTTTTATTCTTTAGAGAACAAACGAAAACTAATTGAACATCCCCTCTTCCAACCAATGATCGACTATTTGATCGAACAAGGCTCGCAAGAGGTGATTTTACGCCAATTAAAGAAAGCATTTCCCCAAAAGAAAATGGAACACTTTCTTGATCAAATGATCGATAGTGGTTTGATCCTCCGAGAAAATCGCCGCTATCGCTGTGCTTTTCCGGTCTATGACCAAGGAGATTTCCAAACAGAGATCAATCAACTGACTAAAGAATTGGTCAATGAATTAATGAAACAACCAGAACACCGTAGAAATCTCTTCTTATCAGAAGAAATTTGGGATTTCTGTCATGAAAGAACATCTCCTTATTTTTATGCAACTACTTTTTCAGTCCCTACGATTGTGCGGTTGGAAGCAGGAAATGAAAACTATCGTTTCAGGACGCTCACCCAAGGAGAAGAGGTGGTATCTTTACCAACGTACTTCCACCTTCAAAAACAGCAAACTCCACTATCTGAGGAATTTCAGGTACTAGGCCAGTTGATTGGCGATGTGAATGAAACCTATTTTTTTGACCAAATAGAAGTGATTATCGAACGGATTTGTGAAAACAAATACAAAAAACGCCGTGAGTCGATTTTTTTAGATGCTTTATTATTAGCGGGGGTTGTTGTCCAACAGGAGCAATATCAATTGCTCTTGCCTGTAACAGAGGATAGGAATGACGCATTGCTACAAAAATATGAACCTTCAACGGAGACACCGATGCAAGCCGCCTTTATTAAAGAACAAGCGTTGGTCGAAGTCATGCAGCAATTGGATTTAAAATCGTATTCTTATATCAAGAAAATATGACCTCAACAATTGTGGGGGACTCCACCGACTAAAACCGAAAAAAGTGGGAACAGAAGGAACCTCTTCGAAAAATCAGGCAGCATCCACAAAAATTAGGAAATAATTTTTGTGGATGCTGCCTGATTTTTCGAGGCTAAACATTCCTGTACAGATCTCATTAGGCTCATGCTGTTGTACGAAAATGCCGCATCATATAAGCCAAATTCCCAATAAACAAGATATCTAGAACATTACTAGTGATTTGGATATTGGCAGAATTGATCGATGGCGCAAAGGCTAGGATGAATAGTGCTACGAGACTATAACAAAAACAGAAAAAGGTGCTGGTTTGTATGACCATTGGCATTCTTAATTGCTTGGTGATCAATGAAAAAATAAAGAAAATAAATATCGTTAAAATCACAACTAAACCGTTAATAATGAAGAAAAAAAGTGAATCTTGATCAACCGTATAGAGCATAGCTGTTAAAAGGTTCAGTGATTTCAGTATCACGAAAATTATATTTACTTCATTAAATGTATTCATCTTTTTTTTTGCAAAATAGGCGGCAAAACATAACGAGAAGATAAAGCCGCAGAAAGTAGAAAGAATCAAGAATGTTGGGTTGTCAGTCGATTGGTTTAGCTCGGAATGGTCAAGCAATAACCAGCCAAATGAATTGCATGGGATGCTTGAAGTCTTAAAATAAGCATAAAAGAAAAAAAGTAAAGCATTCAAAACGGCAAAAACAGATCCCCAATGTAGATAGGTCGTTGTTTTTTGTTGTATTTCCATAAGTACTCCCATAAATTTAATGATATACAATATAATAACAAAATGATGAGGAATTGTCGATGGTTTTTAATAAAACAAATAAATAGACGATGGTCGGATGAAATAAATTGTTCCGATCATCGCCTACTTCGTGAATATTCATTTCACATCGCTTCGACGTTTCCGCACTTTCTTTGTCCAAAATCCGCCAGAAATATATTTTGGTTCGTAGGAGATAATAAAGGCGCGTTCTTCGACTTCTTTGATCAAGCGATAAAGCTCACGTTCACTTTTACGTGGAGATAAAATCTCAAGGACTAACCGCTCACCTTCTAAACCCGTTGCGGACGTTTGTGTTACTCCAAACCCATTTTGTCGAAGAATGATCGGTAAATTTTTATCCTCTGAAGTATTTGCTGGTAGGATCGTCGTTACCATGATATATCCTAGTGCTAATTTATCTTCAATGGCAATCCCAACACTGATCCCAACAGCATAGCCTAATGCGTAAACGAATAAATTCAATGGATTATCTAAGCGGTCTAAAACCAGAGATAAACCAACGATATAAATAGTGATCTCAACCATACTTACTAATGGAGCGATGTAGCGATAGCCTTTCATGGTCAACATAAAGCGTAAGGTATTTAATGTGATGTAAGCGAAATTAATGAAAAAGATCATCGCTAACATTTTTGGATCGAACATAATAAGAACTCCTTTCAGTAGCGTCTATGTTCATCATATCAGAAATAATGCGATTGAAGAAAAGAATAAACGTTTATTACTTTAAAAAAATGATAAAATGATTATAATAGAATTATAAAGAGAGTCAGGTGAGCGCGATGAAGCGAATGAATAGGGTCATTGGAGTCAGTCATATATGTAGTATTTTTCTCAGTATGTATTTAGGGACTCATGCGATCCAACAACCCATTGAAGCGAATTCCTTGTTATTCCCAATCTCACTAACTGATGGGGTAATATTAAGTATTTTTCTTTTTCTAATGGTGTTTATTGGTAATATTTTTGGTAGTGTGGCTAGCTTCTTTAAAATGTCGATTTCTCCAGCCTTATCCATAGGATTAGGAACCATAGGAATATTCGCCATGTTATTCTTTGTTAAGAGGATGGATTTTTATACTATTACATTTGGGCTACTATGCCTTGTACAAGTCATGCTAAGTTTATGGTTGACTTTACGGTCAACGAATTTAATGAAAATCAGGTGAATCAATCAGTGAATCCAATTATTTTGAAACGAACCATCAAAAACATACCCGTATTAGAAGTTGTCAAAAAAGAGTTGAAGACAGAGAAAATCCCAGTAGTGATCTACTATCATGGTTGGCAGACAAGCAAGGAACTTGTATTGACTCAAGGTAGAAAAATGGCTAAGAAAGGGATGCGAGTTTTGCTTCCAGATGCGATGAATCATGGCGAGCGTAAACAACCGGTTTCAAAAATTCCTTCCTTTACTTTTTGGAGTAGTATCTACGGGAATCTATTCGAGTTTGATACATTGATTGAACATCTAAAAAAACGTGAACTTCTTTCAGATAAATTAGCTGTGGGTGGTGTGTCAATGGGTGGAATGACCACTTGTGCATTGCTAGCCAAACACCCAGAAATCACTGGCGGAATTTGTTTGATGGGATCACCAGCACCACTTGAATATGGTGAAGAAATCTCACATAGGGCAAAAGAATTTCAGTACAAGTTGCCCGTTGACTACTTTGATTTGATTTCTTGGGTCAACCATTATGATCTATCTTTACAACCAGAAAAATTAGCAGGTCGTCCTTTATTTTTCTGGCATGGTGAAAAAGATGAAAAGATTCCTTTTCGACAAGTATCTAAATTTGTCGAAAAAAACCAAGATAAGCCTTATGGTAAGGGAATTGTCTTTCGTGCTTCTTCGGAAAAACGTCATATGGTAGAAGTCCCATTGATGGATGAAGCAGCGGTTTTTTTGAGCCAAATGATGGCTACGTCTATATAGTAAGTAAGAGGTTTAAATAGGTAAAAAGTCTATCAAAGAGAAATTTTTTTCTTTGATAGACTTTTTTTCAGAACGACGTGAGAGTTGCTCTTTTTTAGCACGAATCTTTGTTATAATGACTATAGTTATGGAATTAGGCATGGAAGGGGAGATTTTATGCCAACATTGGCAGATGTAGCTAAACGAGCAAATGTCTCAAAAATGACGGTTTCTCGGGTGATCAATCATCCAGAACAAGTCACTGATGAGCTAAAGGAACTAGTTTTTACAGCCATGGCTGAATTGGATTATCGTCCGAATATTGCAGCAAAAGCGTTAGTTTCGAACCGTTCACAGATCATCAAGTTGTTTATACTTGAGGAAATCGATACCACGGAACCCTATTATATGAATCTACTCATGGGGATTGCTAAAAGAA
Source organism: Enterococcus mundtii (assembly GCF_003957375.1). Taxonomy (GTDB): domain Bacteria; phylum Bacillota; class Bacilli; order Lactobacillales; family Enterococcaceae; genus Enterococcus_B; species Enterococcus_B spodopteracolus. The sequence goes on from NZ_CP025473.1 coordinate 1,103,649, forward strand.
TTGGTAAAGAGCACTATTCCTTGCAATTAGTGACCAACGATGCTTTTGACGTTGGGTCCTGCGATGGTTATATCATCACTGGCGTGCGTCAAAGAGATTTTGATTGGATCAATCGTCTAGAAAAGCCAGTCGTGTTATTTGGTGAAAATCGTATGGGCTATGATTATGTTGATAGCGATAATCAATATGGGACTGCCAAAGCGACACAATATGCCTTAGAAGTTGGTTATCAAACGGTTGTTTATATCGGCATTGATGAGGCAGAACCTTTTGAACTATCTAGAGAAGCGGGCTATCTAAAAGTGATGGAAGAGGCTGGGCTAACTCCGAAAATGCTGCGTTTTGATAATCATTCAACCACACCAGAAAAATATATCACAGAACATTGGGACGAATTTTTAGATAAAACGTGTTTTGTTTGCAGTTCTGATCGTTTAGCGCTTGGTATCGTTCGTGGCATCACACAAGTGGGCGGACAGTTACCCGAACAATTTGGCGTTATTGGTTTTGATGGCGTATTTCTTGATCAAATTAGTTCCCCAAAACTGACTACCGTTAAACAAGACATCATTCGTATGGGGGAAGTGTGCGGCGAAATGTTATTAAAGAAAATTACTGAAAAAGGAGCAAGCCAAGGCTACCGTCACTTTTTCCCAGAATTGATCATTCGTGAAACGACAAGAAAGTTAAATAAGACTAACGCTTAGCTATAGAAAATAGACGATTTGTGCTATTATAAGAGAAAGTCCACTTAAAAAGGATGGTTTACATGACAGAAATCAAACGAAAACATTTTCGCTTTCCTGCATACGATGATCACATAGGTGTAAAGTTAAAAAATGAAAATAGGCGTGTGCTGTTTGACGGACAAGATGATCTGATGACCGATACAAGCGACAAACCATTGTTCGAGCAAATCAATGAATTTCATTTTGAGGATTATTCAAAAAATCAAAAAAATCCTCATTCGACAGTCAATGTTCGGCATGCTTCGACACAAAAAGCAAATCTAGCAAAACATAAACAAAATTTGCCAGACTATAGACAGAGTAAAAAAACACAAACAAAACGAAACAGTCAGACGAATTTTGGCTATACTCGTCATGCCAGCCCTTCAGAGCAGAGACCAACACAAGAAAAAACAAGCCAATCACGAAGTGTATTCAATAGTTCGGGAAGAGAACGTTCTTATTTTGTACCTAAATACGTACCAGCTTCGATCATTTCTGATCCGAAGAAAAATAAAATCTCTGAAGAAGAATTGCTCGCTTCGATCAAAAAAGAAAAGAATGCGTATCTTTTATTTGAAACAGAAAATACACCCTATGATGGAAAACAAGGTGTAACAATGAACCAAGAGAAAAGTTCAAGTAAGAAAACTCATGGAGTATTAGATCGTTCGCTGGAAGGCCTGATCAATGACCAAGGTAATTCCTTGAAAGGCAATGGTTATTTCCAATAAGTAGTGAGTAATCAAGTATGAGAAAAAGTTGTTCCTTCAAACATCCAGACAAATAAGAAACAGGCAGGACCTGTAAAAAAATGTCTGGATGTTGGAGCGGAACAGCTTTTTTTTGACTAACTATATTATTGCAGTAGAAAGGAACAGGAAAATGATAAATAGACCCTCATCAATGAAAAGGTTTGGTTTTACTTATAAGACCCCTTATCCGCAATTGATTGAAGAAGATACTATGGTACCAAAACCTGACGAACATGACTTATTGATCGAAGTTGTAGCACTTTCGATCAATCCTGTAGATACAAAGCGAAGAGAAATCGTCAAAGAAGAAACGTTCACTGTGCTCGGCTATGATAGTGTGGGTTATGTACGGGAAATGGGCGCGGCTGTAAAGGGGTTTGAGCTGAATGACCGTGTCTATTATGCAGGAACGACTCAACGTGAAGGGAGTCAACAAGAGTATCAAATCGTTGATGCACGGATCGCTGCAAAAGCTCCTAAGAATCTTAGCGACGAAGCCGCTGCTGGAATCCCCTTGACTGCACTCACTGCCTATGAATTGCTATTTGAAAAATTTCAGTTAGTTCCTCAAGAAAAAGCAAATGAAGGAAAAGAGCTTTTGGTGATCAATGGAGGAGGTGGTGTTGGTTCGATCATGACGCAACTAGCGAAGTGGACAGGTATGAAAGTGTATGCAACCGCTAGTCCTCAAAATTTTGGATGGCTTGAAAAAAATGGCGTAGATGTTCCAATAGATTACCATCATTCTCTTTATGACCAGTTAAAACAAGCTGGGAGCGATGGTGTTGACTATATCGCAGTGTTGTATGATATTGAATCTTATCTACCAGAAATAAAAAAAATCATTCAACCTTTAGGGCATATCGGAATGATCGTTAATACAAAAGCGAAAATCGATTGGAATGAATATAAAAATGATTCAATCAGCTTCCATTGGGAGTATGTTTTCACGAAAACAGATCATAATAAAGAAATCGCAACACAAGGCACAATCCTAGAGACATTGACAAAGTTATTTGAAGAAAATAAACTTCATAGCCACGTAACAACTGTTTACTCAGATGGTATCAGCCGAGCTTCACTTGAACATGCGATGAAGCTGGTGAGTGAAGGTAGCCAGCAAGGAAAAGTCGTTCTGTCAGGTGGGTTCAAAACCATCGGTGGAAAAATGGATCGATAAGACAAGTAGTAAGAATGACTATAAAAAGCAACTGTGTCTGGAACATTGTTTCTCTCGCACCACCTAAAACCAAATAAACGGCGATAAACAAACACTTCTGTTCCGACCTCAGTTGCTTTTTATGGTAAGAGTTCAATCTATATATGAATCTTCCACAGGTTCTAATTGATTGACTGTTGGGGATGGAGCTGTGATTTTTTTGAAAGGATTAGCGAAGCGGAAGTACTTCACTTTATTCAATGTATAAGATAAAATTGAGCAACTCAAAAGAGTATAAGCAAAATGCGTAAAATCCAAATACAACAAAGACACAACTAAAATCCCAAACGTGATAATAAATAGACTTTTCCCGATATTCACATGGTAATATTTTTCAATTGCTTGATAAACGATATCTGTTCCGCCAGTGCTGCCACCAAAACGAAAAACTAAGCCACAACCGATTCCCGAGAGAATGCCAGTCATTAGACTATTCACTAAAAGATTTCCAACAGCAAAGTGGACATTTAAATTTTCCCATACATGCAAGAAGAAGACCAGAGAAAATGTTCCGACGATCGTTCGAATAAATGCATGTTTTCCAAAAATAAACAAGGAAATCAGCAATAAAGGTAAATTTATGATCAGTGAGGTGATGGAAGGCGCAAAGCCAAATAAATGATTAAGTAAAAGAGCAATTCCTGTGACACCACCATCAGCTAATTTTGAAGGGAGATTGATTCCGGTAACCGCTAATCCATAAAGAGCAGCCCCAAAAATAATTCCACATAAGTCTAATAAGAATTTTACTTGTTTCATCTCTAACCTCTTTTCTTTTTGAAAATTTTCAGCAATCTTTATATTACACTGAATGGCTCTATAAATTCAATAGGTAAATAGAAAAAATATACATGATGAAGTGTATTTTATTTCGGTCAATCATTCCTTGTAAAACAATCATTTAAAGCAAAAATGATTCTCTGTAAAAATATGTATTGTATAATTTAGGGGATAAAAAAATAGTGAATAAAATAGTGTGATCAATAAAAAAATGTATTTAAAGATAAAAAAATATAAATTATTTTATTAAATTTAACGATTATGATGTTAAAACAACCGATTTTTACTTTTTTGGTCACTGACACACAACTTAAAGTATAATAATTATTGAACAAGCCAGTAAACAAGTATCTCCCCCACGAGATTTTAAAAGTTACTGGCTGTTTTTTTTTAATTCCAACTTCTACTTTACAACGGGAACAATAGTTCGTATAATGAAAGAGCGAACCATTGTTCGGTATAAAATAATAGAGGTGATCAGAGATGCAATCAATGAGACGTTTTGGTGCGATGTTGTTGATTTTATTTTTCGGAATTATTATAGGTAATTATGGGTTACAAACAGCATTATTGATTTTTTTACCTTCGTTTGTATTATGGTTTGTGATGTGGGATGAAAAAAAGTATCGACAAAATGAACGAAAACGCAGGTATGAAAAAATCTTCTATCAACATAGAGCTACGTACGATTCAAAATAACTAAATACAAAAACAAAACTTGCAATCACTTCTCACCATCTAGTCGATTGCAAGTTTTTTTTAAAACAACTTAGTTGGGGTTTTACTTCGCTATGTTTATACTTAAAGGAGAACAGAAAGGAAGGTCATATGAATACGTTTATCGAAACGCTCAGTGAGAGAAAAGAAGAATTATTCGCAGCAACATTTCAGCACTTATCTATTTCATTGATTGCATTATTGATTGCCGCAGTGATTGCGATCCCACTTGCTATTTGGGCAGTCAACCATAAAAGAATGGCAGAATTTTTGTTACAAGTAACGAGTGTGCTACAAACCATTCCCTCACTTGCACTTTTAGGATTATTGATTCCATTTGTAGGGATCGGCACTTTACCGGCGTTGATCGCCTTGATCTTATATGCCTTATTACCGATATTTCAAAGCACTTATATAGGATTAGCAGAAATTGATCCATCAATCGAAGAAGCAGCAGTTGCTTTTGGGATGTCTCGTTTTCGAAGATTGATCAAAGTAGAGTTACCCATCGCGCTGCCTGTCATTATCTCAGGTATCCGCACAGCGTTGGTATTGATCATTGGTACAGCGACATTAGCAGCCTTGATCGGTGCTGGCGGGCTAGGAACATTTATCTTACTAGGGATCGATCGGAATACACCTGTTTTAACTTTGATCGGCGCAATCAGCTCTGCCTTGTTAGCGATTATTTTCAGTAGCTTGATCCGTCTATTACAACACTTGAAACCTCGTTATACGATGATCACTTTAGGCTTGATTTTGACTTTAGTCGCAGGTGCTTCCATATATCAAACTGGTTTCTTAAAACAAGAGAAAATCACGATTGCCGGTAAGCTTGGTGCAGAACCAGATATATTGATCCAGATGTACAAAGGATTGATCGAAGAAGAAACCGAAGCGGAAGTCGAATTAAAACCGAATTTCGGTAAAACCAGTTTTTTATTCAGCGCTTTAGAAAACAAACAAATTGATATTTATCCTGAGTTTACTGGAACAGTATTAGAGAGTTTGGTTACAGTTCCGGAATCAATCAAGGACCAAAAATTAACAAAGGAAGAAACTTATCATGAGGCCAATAGACTGTTAAATGAACAGTTCTCAATGACACTTTTAAGTCCGATGGCTTATCAAAACACATATGCTCTGGCTGTTAAACGTGACTTTGCGGATGAACACCAATTAAAATCAATTTCGGATTTAGCTAAAATCGAGAATCAAATCAAGGCAGGGTTCACGTTAGAATTTATCGACCGTGCGGATGGGTACAAAGGGATACAAGAACTTTATCAGTTAGATTTTCCGAGTGTCCAAAGCATGGAACCTAGTTTGCGTTACCAAGCAATAAATAATGGTGATGTCAATGTAGTTGATGCCTATTCTACCGACAGTGAACTGAAACAATACGATTTAATCGTCTTAGAAGATGACCGAGGCTTGTTCCCTACCTACCAAGGCGCACCATTGATGAATGAAGATTTTGCCAATGATCATCCAGAAGTCGTGGCAGCTTTAGAGAAACTTAGCGGTAAAATAACGGAAGAACAGATGCAAACGATGAATTACCAAGTAAATGTCGAGAAAAAACAACCAGCTGAAGTGGCACGACAATTTTTGGTTGACCAAAGTTTAGTGAAGGAGGATAACAATTGACCGAACTGATTGAATTTAAAAACGTCCAAAAAACCTTTAATGACAAGTATGCAATTAGACAATTAGACCTTTCGATCAATGAGGGAGAGATCTTTGTATTGGTAGGTCCTTCGGGAAGTGGAAAGACAACTTCACTAAAAATGATCAATGGGCTCTCTTTACCAAGTGACGGTGAGGTATATTTCAAAGGTAAATCATTAAAGGACTATAACTTGCAAAAAATGCGTTGGCAAATGGGATATGTCTTGCAACAGATTGCATTGTTTCCGACGATGACTGTCAAACAGAATATCGAAGTGATCCCTGAAATGTTAGGCTGGGAAAAACAAAAACGAGCCGAGACTTCGGATCAGTTACTGGCAAAAGTTGGTTTAGATCCCGATGTCTATCGTGATCGAATGCCACAAGAATTGTCTGGAGGAGAACAACAGCGTGTAGGGATCATTCGGGCGTTAGCAGCCAATCCTGAAGTGATCTTGATGGATGAGCCTTTCAGTGCGTTGGACCCTCTATCAAGAACTTCCTTGCAGGAGCTTGTTTTATCACTTCATAAAGAATTAGGTACGACGATTGTTTTTGTTACCCATAACATGGAAGAAGCAATTAAACTAGGGGATCGCATTGCTGTGATGAAAGAAGGGGTATTGATCCAATGTGATACACCAGGACAATTATTGATGCATCCTAAGAATGACTTTGTACGTAGTTTCTTCGAGGAATCGATCCAAGAAAAAGATCAGACAGTTGAACAACTTATACTTGCTGGTTTTTTTGAGAAAGAGATCACTGAACAAAGAAGAGTGATTCAGCTTGATACACCATTAAAACAATTATTTGCTCAACTAGAAGCTGTCGAAACAGTCAACATCTATAAACAAGAAATTCCGATTGGATCGATCTCCAGAGAAAATGTCTTTGCATTTCTAAGTGGAAAGCAGAGTTGATTTGAATGTTTTAGACAGGTGAACTATGACTTATTTAGATAACTGGACACAAAGAAGTAGTAGTTCAATAAAAGTTATTTAAAAACATATTAGAATATCAAAGAAAGATATGATCGAATGAAGGCGTTGATTTTAGGATGCTTTTATTCGATCATTTATTATTACTAATATTATTTAACCGTAAATTAAAAATATCTAACGTTAGCTTCATTTTTCTTATAGACATAAGACGATTTATATTTTAAACTTATAATTAAGTAATAGTACATATATTTTTTGAAATCTTATTTCAATGATAAATCTAAATGAAAATTGAATAATCATATAAGAAAAAATTGAAAAAATCACAGACGGGGTGTTATTTTTTTTGTTTATTACTGTGCTTTTTTATTAGATTTGGGGGAGTAAAATGAAAGGAATATTAAATAAACAAAGTACAAGGCAATTAGCTTTATTAGAATTGCTGTGGGAGAATGAATGGTTGACCGTATCGAAAATTGTCCAAGTCATCGGGGGAGTCGAAAAGACGATACGAACGGATATCAAACATTTAAATGAGATAATCAAACCACTTACAATTGAAACATCTTTTAAACACGGTGTTTTCTTGGATAAAACACTTGGAGTCTCAAAAACACATCTTTATTCTTTGTTTTTACAAAATTGCATCGAATGCCAGATCATCGAAGAAATTTTCTTCAATCCGAAGCTTTCTAAAGGTGAGTTATGTGATTGCTTGTTTATCTCAGAGACACAGTTGAACCGCTTACTGACCAAACTAAATTCAGTTTTAGAAAAATTTTCAATACAAATCAGTCATGAATTGACAATTGTAGGTTCAGAGATAAATATTCGTAAATTATTTGCTAGTTTGATGTATGAAAAATATCTTTCAGCACAAACGCTTCTTTTAAAAGAAGAGTTTGATTTGATCGATCAATTGATCCAACGTTTTTGTGAGGAAAACATAACGATCATTGAAACGAATGACCAGCATCATTTTTTATTAAATAAAATACACTTGAAAGTACTAGCTGCTCTATATCGATGCAAGCAAGGGGCTTTTATAGAAAAAAAAGCAACTGTTTTTAGCTACAAAATCATTTTGAATGATGAAGAATTAAAACGTAAATATAAAGAATATTTTGAAATTGAACTAAATGAAGACATATTATACAACTTATTTGCCAACTATTGCGAACCTTTTAAAGTGATCGGAGCTTGTCAACAGTTTGGTATTTTCCAATCCTCCTTACATAGTAAAATTGAACGACTGATCAAAGATTTATCTCAACGATTTAATATCGAGTGCTCCCATAGTGATACATTGATTTCTGACATTTTATGGAGTAGTTTTCGAATCACTGGACCGACTTTCATATTGAACAATGTGCTTGAAGAATTTGTTTTAGAATTAATGGATGAAAATCAAACAATCATGTTTGAAATAAGGGAGTGTTTTGCAGAAATATATGAAGAACTTGAACTTAAACCGTTTGATAAGAAAAATATGGTGTATCAATCGATATATAGTTTGGTTACACAGTGGTCTGATTTTAGGATCGAGATGAAAAAGACCCATCAGATCAAAGCTGCATTGATCTTGGATGTTCCTATTGGTCATTTGCGTATGTTGAAGGAAGAAATCGAAATACATTTTAGAAGTACGTACTCCGTTGATATCTTGTCACCATTTGATCTGTTCAGCCAAGTAAAATTAGAAAAATATGACTGTGTGTTGACAGATGTTTGTACAATCCGAGGGTCCATCGAACAACCGAGGGTGATCGGCATCCCGCATTATTTCGACAATGAGTTCATTCACAAATTACATACTTTTATCATAAAAAGAAAGGAAAGTATGAAGTTATTTAGAAAAGAACTTGTGATATAATCTGTTTAATGATCCAATTTATTAGATATGTCTATACTGGCATATCTTTTCTTGTTCTTAATTAATAAAAAAGCAAAAAATTATTGATAAACATCTGTTTTGAAAATGGTTATAAACAGAATGATCACTGAATCAATGAGAATACCTTAATATTTTTAAAATATACCAATTTTTTGAATGATAGAATTGTTGACATTTTCATTACATCTACCTATAAGTTCTAACGTTATTTTACCAAGCAGTCGGTAGATTGAGATTATTTTTAGATAAATCATTATGTTAAAAATAATGTAGACGTTCAATATTTTTTGTTGGGAGAGGTGGAAACGAAATGAGAGAAATCTTAGATGGACGTTTGAAACGTCAGTTGAAGATTTTGGAAATATTATGGGATACTCAGTGGATGACGACAGCTGAATTAGCCGAAATGATCGAAAGCTCAGAAAAAACAACTCGAAATGATCTTTCACAAATCAATGAGATGATTGCACCGTTGACAATTGAAACCTCCTTTAGATCAGGAGTATTGCTAAAGAAAAATCTGAAAACACCCAAAGCATTCATCTATTCAAAAATTTTGAGTAAAAGTTTGGAATATACCTTACTTGAGACACTATTTTTTAGAAGAGTAAGTTCAAAAGACGACCTAAGTGATAGTTTATACATATCTGAAACACAAGTATCACGTATTATTAATCGAATCAATCAAGTCATCAGTAAATATGAATTTAAAATCAATAATCATCTCGATATTGTAGGTAATGAAGGGAATATTAGAGATTTTTTTTCTGCCTTCTTTGCAGAAAAATATAATTTACCTGAGAATTTGCTGAAAAGCGATGATATCTCTTTGATCACGGATATTATCGAAGTATTTGTAAAAGAGAATACGATCTGGGCATTAGTCAATAATGATAATCACTTGTTTTTAGGAAATATGAAATTTCATTTATTTATTTTTTTTATTCGTTTGAAGCAAGATTATCAGTTGTTATCGAGGAATGTACCGTTTATTTTCCAACATTTCTCAAATGAAACAGAACTTTTAAGACGTATCAATGAAAATTTTGCCGTCAATTTAAGAGAAGAAAACCTCCAACAACTTTTCTATGAGTTTTATCAACCGATTCATCCAACTTTACGATTACAATATTTAAATGTCCAAGTTGATGCTGTAAATCAAAAAAATAAACTAAATCAAGTAATTGAATACTTAGAAAATAAGTTCGGTATAGTTTGTGAGAATCGTGATCAATTGATTCATGATATTTATTGGACAACCATGAATATGGTAAGACCCACCTATATTTTACATAATAAAAAACGAGAATTTTTTCAAAACGTAAAAAGAGACAGTCCCACACTAGTGAAAGATCTAGAAGACCGATTTTTTGAGATTTATCAGACATTAGGATCTGTATTTCATAGCTATCTAGATGAAATGATCCATCAATCAGTCTTCAAGTTGTTGACTTCCTGGTCAAATCTATGGGTACAAGTACGGAAGCAAAAGATAAAACTCCATGTCGCACTATTATTAGATAGTTCTTATGATCATATGCGTATGCTCAAAGAGGAAATCAAATTTTATTTTCGACATAATATCAATATAGAGATTCTCAACCCTGCGACAAAAATACAAAATGATTATTTAAAGAAGTTTGATTGTCTTCTGACAGATATATATTCCAATGACTATTTTGAAGTGCCTACTCTTGGGATTTCTAACTATTTAGATGAAGCGATCATTGATAAATTGGTCGAGTACTATCACATCAAAGTGGATGAACTTGCTGAGATTTGATCTACTATATAAAAATCAGTTGGCAATAGTTTCAGGATAGTTTATTCGGTTCCGCGATATATTACTCAATTATTTCTTTGGGTGGGAATTATTAAGAAAAGTACAAACTGATAGGTTAAAATAATATGTTATTTATTGGTTTCATAAGGACTCTATAATGCTATCTTATCACTTTTATATATGGGGTATTGGTCAATTATTGTAAGCCAGGATTATATTTGTTACTAAAATAAATAACTATATATTCTTATTTTATTTACCAAACTGGCGGTAAAACTTGGTTTTAAAAGTGCTGGTTTTTTAAGGATAATTGTTTTGTGGGAATCGTGTCGTTTATATTAGGAGGTGAAGGTTAAGATAAAAAAGACGATGTATTACATGATAGGTGTGTTGCTGTTATGCTTTATGAGTCCAACTGTCTATCATGCTCAACAATCAGAAATACAAACAGTTCATGTCGAAGCAACGATCGGTGATTTAAGTAATAGTTCCGAAAATCAAGACGACACATGGCAGAGTACCCAAAATGAAGAACAGCAAGCTACAGGTTCAACACCAAATAAAAGTGAAGGTTCTTCCTCTAATTTCCCACAAACCGGAGAACGCTTGACCAATGGAATTGCTTTGATCGGTTTATTGCTTACTCTTTTTTCGATAGGATTGTTTTATACATTCAATCAAAAAGAAGAACGACTACAAAAAATTTAGTGAAATAATATAGATTATTTCAGCAAGGAGAGAAATTCAATATGAAGAAGCTAAGTAATTTAGCGATTGTATCCACAGTTTTATTAAGCGCTTTGGGATTTGGATCAATGAATGTTGCTGCCAATGATTTAGGATGGATTCCTGGTCAACCTGACAATTCGCCGGGGCAAACGATCAAAAATGATGATAAAGCTGATGTTAAAGTTTCAGGGTGGATCGGAGAATGGGATCCAGTTGATCCAGAAGATAAACGCTATATCGACATTACGATCCCAACGACTGTAAGATATGCAAATGCGATGGCAGAAGACGGAACGCCTCAACCAGAGATCGTTTCCCCATTATATGCAATGACAAATAATTCAACTTCACATAGAGTGATGATCGAAGTAGATAGCTTTGCGGAGACAAGCTCAACTGGAATCACTCAAGATTTGTTCTTTACACCACTAAATGAAGCAGCGGTTCGTTTACAAAGTGCTTCGGGACAGTTCTTGAATACTCGTACTTACTTGACAACTATCGATACAGGACAAACCAAATCCTTGAAATTTGAAGGCGCAATCACTAGTCCTTTCCAACAAGATGTTATTGTGACACCTGCATACACGATGTCATTCCATTTTTCTGCATTAGCTAACTAATCTTAGCAAAGTTGATAAGTATTCCATTACCTATTTTAGTAGAAAGAGTCTGAATGACAGACTTTTCAGTTATAATTTGAGAAAGGAGGTTGAGAAAAATGGCACATAGTAATAATATTGAAAAAAAGAATCATAGTAAAAAGAAGAGAACTTATATCTTGTTTTCTTTGCTACTCCTATGTCTTGTAGCAGGGATCGGCGGATACTTTTATTTTAATCAATCTCCTCCTCAAGTAGTGGCAGGATTGCCTGATTTAGATGACAATCTGTCAAGATTAAGTAATGAAGATATTTTGAAAGTAATGCAAGATCAAGTGGATAAAGACAAAATGCGTATTCTTTTGAAACATGATATAGAAGTTGATAAAGAAGGAAAAGCAAGTGTCGATGTACGTAATAATGGTCAGAATGCATTCAATATCCAAGTAGAATACTATCTAGCATCAAATAATAAACAATTGTATAAATCAGGATTGATTCCTCCAAACAACCGAATAGACTCTATCCCTTTTGAAAATCTACCTGATGCTGGCAGTCATGATGTTAGAATTTTATACAATATTTATAATGAAGAAAAATTGGTCAATACAACAACAATCGATGGTACAATCAACATTAGTTGATCGCTGATTGATGGTAACATAAATAAAAAATGGAAGGCTCTGAAAATAGATAATCTATTTTCGAGCCTTCCATTTTTTATTTATTTAGCTTTTAACTCAAAGCTAAACCGTACTTAGTACCAACCGTTAGCTAACCAGAAAGCTTTGGCTGCATCCCAAGAACCATAACGAGAAGCAACGTATTGTTCTGCCACTCTTTCTTGATTGGCAGCAGAGTAGTCACCGTTCAAGTAAGAAGAGTCTAATTGGTAACGGCCGATATAACGTCCGTTTGTTGCTGTATAAGAACCGCTAGATTCTTTTTGTGCGATCCATTCTTTGGCATCGTTCGTGCCAGTTGAAACAGCGACTTCAGTAGCTGGTGCTTGTTCCACAACAGGCGCTTGTTCTACTACAGGTGCTTGTTCCACAACAGGTGTTTCCACAACTGGAGCTGTTTCTTGAACAGGTTCCACAGGTGTTTGAGTAGCGACAGGAGCAGCTGCTTGCTCACCAGTAGGAATAGTTAATTCTTGACCTGAAAAAATCATGTGAATGTTTGAGATTGAGTTAGCTTCGGCAATTGTTTGGATCAAGGAGTTGTCACCAACGTATTTTTGAGAAATCGTTGATAAAGTATCACCTGATTGAACAGTGTAGGCTTCGTCTGCGTGTGCAGAAGTACCCATAAATAATGCAGCGCCGGCGGCCAAAGTTGTTCCAAAAAGAATAGTTTTAAGTGATTTCATGAAAGATCTCCTTCGTATTTTAAAAAGTTATTTGATTAGCTGTTTTCGCTAACGAGTAATACTTTACCATGTTGAGACATTTCATAGGTGATAAAAACGTAACAGTTTATGACAAAGCTACCTTTTTTGTAATATTCAACGAAACATATGTAATCGAAAAACGCTTTCTTTCCTTTAATTAAAAGAATGTATGTTCTCGTTTTTTGATAAGAAAAATTAGTTAAGAAAATATTAAGTGCGTAATAAATATGTTTTTTTCCTATTTTAGAAGATAAAATGGCTGGATATCAATCAGTCATAATAGCTATTCTTAAGGCTGTTGATGTCAATACAAAGGAGTTAATCAAATAAAAAAACATGGAGCAAATGTTTGCCCCATGTTCTATAAAAATCAAATCCCAATTATTGATGTTCTACACGATTGGAGATCATTGGAAAGAATTTCAAACAATAAATAGCACAAATCCCGACAATAATATATATAGCTTTAGCTAAAATAGTTGTAGAGCCGCCTGCAATCGTCGCAACTAAATCAAATTCTAATAAACCGACTAACAACCAGTTCAATCCTCCAACAATCAACAATGTTAAAGCAATCATATCTAATGTTTTCATTGAAATTACCCCTTTCCTATATGACATACTATTATTATAAAACAATTAAAGAATTTGTACTAAAATATTGCTTGTAATTTAATTTATAGTCCATTCATTTCAACGTTTTATAGAATTTGAAAATTTAAAACAGATATGTCTTGACAATAGACAAGTAAAAGATTAGATTTAGCTGGTTATAAAATAATAATATTTATTAAGGAGAAGAACATGAAAAAAAAATGGATGATTACTGGATTGATTGCATTGTTGCTAGGGGCTATTGGTTATACGGGCACACGGTTTGCAGGAGAAGTTTTATTCTGGGGTGGGGAATCTGATATCAGTAAGATCAACGAAAATTTAGAAAAACTTGATCAACAGTTAACAAGCCATAACCAACAAATCACTGACTTGAATAGTCAATTAGTAATAAAAAATCAAGATCTTCAAAATATACAAACAAAAGCGCAAGAATACCAAACAAAGATCACTGACTTGGAGACGCAAAAAAGCCAATTGGTTGCTGAACATGCAAATTTACAAAACCAATTAACCAGTAAAGAAAACCAACTAAATGACAAACAAATCGAAATCAATAATAAGATCAATGAAATAACTCAAAAAATAAACGAAATCAATACCCTAAATAGTCAATGGAATACTAGACTCCAAGAAATCCAGGGTAAATATACAGAGATGCAAAGTACTGTCAATCAGTTAAACGAACAAATCAGCCAATTAAATCGAGAAAAAACAAATTTACAAACTGATTTAGCAACCACGAAGAAACAATTAGAAACTATTTCAGCAGAAAATAGTAATTTGAGAAGTTATATCGCACAATTAGAAAAAGCGAGAAACGATGCAAAGCTAACAGCGGCAAAGTCTCAACAAATCGTTGATCGTCAAGTGAATAAGTAGACTTTAACGATACTTTTTTCAAGGAAAATCACTTGTAAAACGGAACGTTCGTTCGTATAATAGGGATGAGGGGAGAGATGACAATGGAAAGAAAATATGGATCGGTCTCAAAAATCAGAACAATCAAATTAGGGGAACGACCACTGATTCGTTTTACTTTAGGCTCAGAGAATTGCTTGATTGCTAATTATAGTCTTAATTTTATTGCCGATGTAGATGAAGGAATGAAGATATTTGTGAAAGGCTACTATAATAACCGTAAGCAATTTGTCGTCAAAGACTACACGGTATTAGAAAAAACAAATATTGTTGTCGCTTTTGAAAATAGTCTCTTCCCTAAACAAAAGATCATCAAATGAAAGTACAAAATCAATGCCAGATATCAAGGACGAATGGATTACTTCTTAATAGAAGTAATCTTTTTTTCACAAGTAGCAATGTTTTTCTGCTCATTTTCTATGTTTCTTTTCAAATGAGCTTTTTCGTTTAAGAGAGCTTTTTCTTTTTGGCTAATTAGAATTGATCAAATTTTAAATATTCTTAACCAAACGACAAGTTCTTGCAATGATTTTAAGTCAGGGTTAAGCTACCAGTAGGCGCCATTACAAAAGAGAGTATCAATAGCTAAAAACTTCTGGGGGAAGTGGGATAGCATGCATATCAATACTCTCTTTACTAATTATATTATACGTATTTTAGATAACAAAAGAATTATACAATCCTAACCATACGGTTTTTTTAATACCTACTCTTTGGAGTAGGTATTTTTTCTATAATAATATAGTTAGTTTTACAGAAAATATAATGTCAATTGGACCACTTATTTAAAGAAAAATAGTAGGTAAATAATTAGAAGTGAAAAAATTAGATTTAATAGGAGTAAAAATATTGAATCTTATTTTAAATTATTTTGTTTAATATTTATTAAGAGCATAGCAACTGGAACCGTGATTGTAAGAACGATTAGAGCTAAATATATTTGATTGGCTGAAAAAAATAAAAGGTTTGAAGCATTTACTGATAAGATATGATAAAAGCTATAGACATGTATTGGCATCGACGGTTCCAATATTCCTACATTAAAAACTAGAAAATCAGCTAGATTGAAAAAAGAAAACAATGTACCTAATCCACCGATAAAAAATAAGATGATCGGTTTGGACGAAGTATTTAATCGACTAGCGTTTAATACAATAACCTCCTAATTTTTCTTTGTAAAAGTTTGGAGCTAATGAATCATTTCGGACAGCAAGAAAACTAAATTTAGCAAAATTGTTTAAAACAAAAAAATTTTCATAAAAAGTTCATGCATTGTAAAGATATGAATTTGTTTATTTCTGTAACGTGCTAAATAGAAATATTTTTAATCATTTAAACATATCTATGGATGTTTAAAAATTAATGTGACAGCAATGTAAGCGTTTCTTATCAATGGTTTAAGCAAATAGACACCGTTTAATTTATTCTTTTTTATACACTCTAAGTGTACAAAAAAAATAATAGGAGTGGTCAATATGAAGAAATTTTTATTAGCATGTCTAGGAATTTTAGCAACAGTTAGTTTTGCAGCGTGTGGTCCTAAAGTCTCAGAAAAGCCAAAGAGCCATTCGCCAAAGCAATCACAACAGATCCCCAGAAAAAAACAAAGTAGTGACACAAATGGTACTAAGAAAAAAGAAAAATCTAATAACAAGAGAAAAGAACAGGAGAATAAACAGTCAAATGATAATAAAGAAAAGAAGAGCCAAAAAGTAAAACCAAAAAAAGAAAGAAATTCTCAAAATAGAAAAACACCATATGAAAAAATAATCAAATCATAATAATCTAGCTAATGTAAGGTAGATTAGCCTGGGATGATCTAGTAACCCAACATTGCCGTAAAAAAAGAACATCGATAACTGAGTATTTTTGTTATCGATGTTCTTTTAGCGAGCTTAATAACTTGAACTTGCTGTTATTGTTACATAATTAGAAATTAAGTAAAGACAATCCTTTTTTGTAATATTGAGCCATTTCTTCTTCTGGAACCATATTACCACCCGTTCCCCAAATTATGTGTGTGCCAGACTTTATCCAAGGTTTTTTCGATGCGAATGCTCGATTTATATTCACAAATGATGCAATCCCAGCAGTGGATGAAGGTTCCACATAGATGTTTTCACTATCCGCAAGCAATGTTAAATATTGATATAATCTTTCATCTTGAACAGTCGAAGTAGCATATAAAATCGGTTCTATGATTTTGCCGACTAAACGCGATGGGCGGCCGACGGCTAATCCATCAGCAGCTGTCTTACCATCGATTGCAATATCTTGCACTGAAATTTTGTCGTGTAATCCTGTGTACAGGCCAAGTAACATGGACGGAGCGTGAGTAGGCTCTACAAAAAATATTTTTACAGCATCACCAAAAATGCAGGACAATCCAAAGGCAATTCCACCTGGACTACCACCTACACCACAAGGAAGATGGACATATAGAGGATGATCTTCGGAGACTTCAATATTTTTTTCTTTTAATTGAGTTTGTAGTCTCAGTGCAGCTACAGAGTATCCTAGAAATAAATCTTTTGAAGCTTCATCATCGATGAAATAACTGTTGGGTTTCTTTACTGTTTCTGCTCGCCCTAAAGCTACAGCTTTGCTAAAATCACCTTCGTACTCTTTGACAACAACACCCATTTCTCTCAACAAACGCTTTTTCCAGCTTTTTGCTTCATTAGACATGTGGACAGTCGTCTGAAACCCTAACTTTGCTCCCATGATTCCGACACTAAGTCCTAAATTTCCTGTAGAACCCACAGCGATTGAATAATTAGAAAAAATATTTTTGAATTCATCATTTGCTAGAATAGCATAATTACTATCAATTGTGAGTTTTCCAGAATCCAGTGCAACTTTTTCAGCAAACGTCAAAACCTCATAGATTCCACCTCTGGCTTTAATCGAACCAGATACAGGAAGATTATTGTCACATTTAAAATATAGTTTACTGTTTGTTTCAAAATGTTCTTTTTCTTTTATTTTATCCAACATACTAGGAATCTCAACTAATTCTGACTCGATGATCCCATTAGTAGATTTAGTATCAGGAAAAACTTTAGCAATGTATGGAGCAAATCTTTGTAGGCGTTTAGAAGCGTCGATTACATCATTTATGGTAAAACATGAAATTTTTTTCCCAAAATTTGGATTTATCCAACAAACTTCTTGATATGCTTGTAATGCTCTTAATAAATGATCTGTTCTAATAGTCATTTTTAGGCCTTCTTTCTATTTTTTAACTTATGTTAACGATGAAAGAATTATTGATTCATCCCCCATGCAACGAAGAAATAAAAGAGTGTAGGGAGAGAAAAAAGTAAATTTGTTCCTAAAATCCAAATGGAAAGCAATTTATAATTATTAGTGAAGATATTGAAAAATAATCCAATTATCGAAAAAATGATAAAAAACGAGAGAGAAGATAAATAAAGTTTATCGGAAGAAACGTGAAGGATAGATGAAGTAGCAGAAGCAAATTTTTCAAAAAATCCAAATAGAGGGATGTTCGGATCTGCAACGCCCATATGGAAAATATAGAGACAAGTGATGTGTAATACCGATATCGCTGCACCAAGAGTACCGATTACTAATAAAGAGATTGCTTTTAATGGATTAGCAGATTTGATTATTGGCATATAAATACCTCCTAAGTTTTATACATTTAATTATCAATAATAAAAATTTTCTAACCATTTTTTTGTCTGCTTTATTCATTACATTTTTGTAAGAGATTAGAAAATAAAGAGGTTTGCATGGTTTGATTGGGATTTTTCATTTGAGGAATCACTAGAGTTGTTATAGCTTAAGACAGTTTAATTATTTCGAAGGTATGGGTTTTTAATGGATTAACTATTCTTTAGTGTGGAATAATATATGCAGTTATTAAAAAATCAAAACGTTTGGGGAAGTATATAGCGTGCATGTTGATACTCTCTTTATTAATTATGATATGCGTATTTTAGACAGCAAAAGGATTATATCGGTTGAAATAATAGATAAAAAGATAGTAATCTTATTGTATCACCTAATAACATTGCTTTTCACAACCCATTCTTTTCGAGCGGGTGTTTTTAATTGAATAGGGAGCTACTCAGGCCAAATTGACTTACTCAGGATGGATAAACAAACGTTTTTTAAAATCACATACTTTCTATGCTGCATTATTGTATTTGGTACATCAGTGACAATATTGTATAAAAAATGTACGTTCATATTATTTTTTGTCTTTGAAGCAGGTAGTATAAAATAGATTGTATTTCATCCATTTCGGAAATCCAGTATCTGTATAGTTCCTTTTCGAATTTTTCTTTTTATCAAGAAAGAACCGTTTCTGGAGATAAAACAGAAAAAGCTAATTTCCTATAGATTTCATAACCTTATATAAGGTTGGATCATTGATAGAAATAATGCATATTATATGATAATAGTAATAGAAATGTTTAGTAAATAAAAAAAGTTCGCAAAGTTTTAACACTTTACGAACAAAAAATATATGCAGACGATGGGATTTGAACCCACACGAGCTTGCGCTCACAAGACCCTCAATCTTGCATGTCTGCCGTTCCATCACGTCTGCAAGAAACAACACTTTAATCATAGCGAGTAACGAAATAGATGTCAAGATAAGAAAGAGGAAAATCATGAATAAATATGATGGGGAATTTTCAATTTTAGGAATGGTAGCAGGCATTATCATTGGATCTGCATTCGGACAATTGCCCATGGGGATATTCCTAGGTGTGATCATCGGGATCGCTATGGATTGGGCAGCAAATCTTTGGAATGATCGGCATGAGAAATAAAAGCAAAAAAGTTGATTTTCATCTAGGATTTTTTTAAAACGGTGGCAAAATCCAGATGAATGGAGTATGATATGGAAATAAATGAGTATAATCAGAAATTTCTAACTTTTTTGAAACGAGGGATTGGATCACTATGAGAGAATTTGAAAAATCCAACAAATTAGAAGGCGTAAGTTACGATGTCCGCGGACCGGTTCTTGAAGAAGCCGAACGAATGCAAGAAGAGGGCATCAGTATATTAAAATTAAATACGGGAAATCCAGCACCATTTGGATTTGAGGCCCCAAATGAAGTGATCCGTGATTTGATCATGAATGCCAGAGATTCAGAAGGCTATTCGGATTCAAAAGGGATTTTTTCTGCACGAAAAGCGATTGAACAGTATTGTCAATTGAAAAAATTTCCAAATGTGACGATCAATGATATCTATACTGGTAATGGGGTCAGTGAGCTGATCACGATGTGTATGCAAGGGCTGTTGGACAATGGCGATGAAGTATTAGTGCCAATGCCAGATTATCCTTTATGGACAGCTTCTGTTTCTTTGGCTGGGGGAAAACCAGTTCATTATGTATGCGATGAACAAGCCGAATGGTATCCAGATATTGAGGATATCAAATCTAAAGTTACCAGTCGGACAAAGGCAATCGTGATCATCAATCCTAATAATCCAACAGGAGCTTTATATCCGAAAGAGTTATTAGAAGAAATCGTGAAAATCGCACGAGAACATCAATTGATCATTTATTCAGACGAAATCTATGATCGTTTAGTGATGGACGGCTTAGAGCATATCCCGATTGCGACTTTAGCACCTGATTTATTCGTTGTCACATTGAATGGCCTATCTAAATCACATCGTGTGGCGGGATTCCGTGTCGGCTGGATGGTGTTGAGTGGTGACAAATCAAATGTAAAAGGCTATATTGAAGGGTTGAATATGCTTTCCTCTATGCGTCTTTGTTCAAACGTCCTGTCACAACAAATCATCCAAACTGCCTTAGGGGGCTACCAAAGTGTGGATGAATTGCTATTGCCAGGTGGACGGATCTATGAACAAAGAGAATACATCTATAATGCAATCAATGATATTCCTGGATTATCAGCAGTTAAGCCGAAAGCAGCTTTTTATATCTTTCCCAAAATCGATACGAAACGCTTCAATATTACCAATGATGAGCAGTTCGTATTAGATTTTCTGCACGAGCATAAGATTTTACTTGTTCACGGAGGTGGTTTTAACTGGCCTGATCCAGACCACTTCAGAATCGTTTACTTACCAAAATTAGACGATCTAAAAGTAACGGCGAAAAAAATGCATGAATTCCTGACAACCTATCAACAAAGATAGGAACTGTCATATTTTGGCTGTGGTGCATATTAAGTAGGTAGCTTTAAGCGTAAGCGAGTAACTGATGGGACAAATCAAGATTTTATGAAGTAAGTGAATCACTATAAAAATTGGAATCAACGATTCTTATGGGCGTTTGCTTACTTCACTAAATCAACCGTTTTTGTCTGGGGTTTATTCCCATTTAACACCTGCGAATAACCAGTTTCGAGTAATAGCCAACGAGTAGTAAAAACGATGTGATTGGCAACTTTTTTATAAAGTAAATACGACTTCATTTAAAAGCCGTCTCGATACCGAGGCGTTTTTTTTAATGTCAATTTTTGAAAAATGATTCATTGCTATTGGACTTTTCTTGAAGTTTACAAAGTAGTCAAGTACAATACATGTAGTCATGCGAATACGCATATTTTTTTTGAGAGGGGGATACTTATGGAAGCATTAGTCGATTCCTTTGGTACGATCATCAAAGAAATCCGAAAAGAACAAAAAATGACTCAACAAATGCTTTCACAAGGCATTTGTTCTCAAAGTGTGCTGAGTAGAATCGAAAATAACGAAGAGTTACCAAATGTATTAGTGATGGCTCAGATCTGTCACAGGCTTGGTGTAACGATCGATTATGTAATGAACTTATCCAAGGACAAGATTCGAGCAGCAACTAGACAGTTTGATCTTCTGGATCTATACTTTTTAAAAAGAGATTATCGTAAATTAGAACAAGAACTAAAATCAGCGAAGGTGACAGAGAATCTCTATTCAGCTGAGGATTTTCAACGGTATTATTATTATTTAGGTGTTTGTGAATTTACATTAAGGAAAAACCTAGTAAAGGCACTTAGTTACTTGAAAGAAGCATTGACTTACTCCAGCCAAAAAGATCGGACACATGTCTGTGATATCGAGATTCAATTGATCAGCTGTATTGGTAAAGTCTATGGGGTTGCAGGGAGAAGTACAGAAGCAAGATATTATTTAAGTCGTAGTGTCCAACTCTTGCATGATACGATCAACGAGCACAACAAAAGCGAATTGACGCAGATTTTTTATAATTATGGTAGTTTTCTATTTCATCAAGGAGAACGCCAAGCAGCTCTTGAACAAGTGAATCAAGGGATTCGTTGGGCACAAGAAAAAAATAGTTATTATTATTTAAATGATTTATTTATTCTAAAAAGTTTGATTTACAAACAGCAAAATGAACTATCAAAAGCATTGTTTTATGAAGAATTAGCTCAAGCAGTAAAAAAGATTGCTAAAAGTATATAAATGGTGTAGACCATTCTTGACTTCTTTCGTAAATAAGAGTAATTTAAAGGTAGATCATCAAAGGAGAGAATAGAATGAGAACTTATATCTATGCTGACAAATTCTTTTTAGCATCTGGTGTGAAAAACACTGGATATCTTGAAATCACTGATGGGCTTTTTGGCGAATATCTTTCAGAAAAACCAGCTGGTGAAGTAACGATCATTGATCAAAGCGGTAAATGGATTGCCCCTGGACTTGTAGACACACATATTCATGGATTTATGAATCACGACGTTATGGATAATGACGCAGAAGGAATCAAAGCTATGTCAGAAGGCTTGTTATCTTGTGGGGTAACTGCCTTTTTACCTACAACATTAACCTCTAGTAAAGAACGTCTAAGAGATGTGGCAGAGACGATTGGAAAAATGTACCATGAAGTTCCTGGGGCTAAAATCAAAGGGATCTATTTTGAAGGACCATTCTTTACAGAAGAGCATAAAGGTGCGCAAAACCCAAGTTATTTTGGCGACCCCGATTTGGCAGTCTTTAATGAATGGCAAGAAGCTTCAGGCGGATTGATCAAAAAAATCGCATTAGCACCAGAACGCGCAGGTGTAGAAGAATTTGTAAAACAAGTGACAGATGAAGGCGTTGTAGTTGCTTTAGGTCATAGTAATGCAACGATCAATGAAGCACAAGCAGCTGTTGAAGCAGGTGCAAGCGTGTTTGTTCATGCGTTTAACGGGATGCGCGGCTTGAACCATCGTGAGCCAGGTATGGTCGGCGCATTATTATCATTGGATCACGTATTTTCTGAGTTAATTTGTGACGGTCACCATGTCCATCCAAATGCAGCACAGATCCTGATGGAAAAAGCAGGACATGAACATGTGGCTCTGATCACGGATTGCATGATGGCGGGTGGGATGCCTGATGGTAACTACAATTTAGGTGAGTTCCCGGTAGTCGTAAAAGATGGAACGGCTCGCTTAGAATCTGGAAATCTAGCTGGAAGTATCCTAAGATTAAAAGAAGCAATCAAAAATGTCGTAGATTGGGGCTTAGCTACACCAGAACAAGCAATCATGATGGCTACGTACGTTCCTGCAGTTAGCTGTAAAATCGACGATACATGTGGAAAGATTGCTAAAGGAAGAGATGCTGATTTCATCGTCTTGAATCCTGACATGACCTTAGATGCCACTTATTTAGATGGTATTGAACGTTATCATGCGTAAAAAAGAATAAATGAACAGCCAAAAGGAAGAAGCAACTCTTAGCTTTACTCTCTTTTGGCTGTTTTTTTGTGGTGTTTTTTAGATAAATAGTTGGTTACTAGATCAATACTTCTAAGCGTGTAATAAATTCATTCTGGTCATTGGTTTCATGGAAATCTACAAGATAGAGTTCATAAAATGGACTTTTTAATTCTAGTTGATGTGTTTGTGCATATTTTTTCAATTTTTGAATGCCTGTGACTTGTTGCTCATAGGCTCCTTGGTAAGTGTAGGTCAAGTATTTCCCGGATGGTAACGTGGACACCTCATTGATCAAAGAGGCAGTTTCTGGATAAAAATAAAAGACTTGATAGGCAAAAGGATCTGACTCTTCATGTAAGATACTTCCAAATAAATTTTGATTGTTGGCACTGAGGTGTTTCTCATATTTTTTATGCAGCTGCTTCAATGCGTAATCAACATCATCGCTAGTCGTCATTTCATCGTGTTTGATTACTTGACGTAACTGATGTTCCATCATGATCGGTTGATTGAATGGAGTATCTTCTACTTCATAGATTAACTGTAAGCGATCATCTAATAAGGAAATTTTTTCTTTTGATTCTACAATCAAACGATGCAAAGAATCAATTTCAAATCGTAAAAGTTCTTTTGTTCGATCGATATTTTTATTATTCAGATATTCGACGATCTCAGGTAAAGAGACATCAAAATATCGCAGATCGCGAATCGTATTTAGTTGTTCTAATTCTTTGTACGAATAATTTCGATAACCGTTATCGTCATAATCTGGTTGGATCAAACCGATTTTTTCATAGTAACGTAAAGTATGTGGGGTAATATCATATAATTTTGCTAATTCATTGATTTTCAATCGATTCACTTCCGTTTGATTTTATTTATAGTTTATATCTGTCCCTCATTTTACTATTAGTTGATTCAAAAAAGCGAGTATTTTTAAATTATTTACACTAAACCCTTGACCTTAGAGTTACTCTAACCTGTAATCTGATTATAGATTAGTCAGTGTTGGAGGATAAAAAGTATGGAATGGTATAATAAGTCAACGGAAGAAACAATCAAACAAGTTCAAGTCACAGAATATATCACAGAGAGTGATCGGCTGGAACGTCAACAAAAATATGGAAAAAATAAAATGGAAGAAAAAGATCAAACACCAGAATGGCAAAAATTCTTATCTTATTTCCATGATGCGTTGATGTACATCTTATTAGGTGCAGCGATATTGAAAGTAGCAACTGGTGCATTGATGGAAGGTGGCATGATCTTTTTAGTTGTTTTTCTAAATGCGATGATCGGGTACTTCCAAGAACGAAAAGCAGCTTCTTCTTTAGATAGTATCAAAGGATTATTGAGTGATAAAGCAGTGATTTTAGAGGATGGAAAAAAAAGAGAAATCGATCCAGCAGACTTGGTCGTCGGGGATCAAGTAGTCTTGACTGCTGGAGATATCGTACCAGCAGATGTTCGGATCATCGAATCTTTCAATTTACAAGTGGATGAGGCGATTTTAACAGGAGAAACACATTCTGTCAGTAAAACGGTTGAGAGCTTACCTGAAAATACAGAATTAGCTGAACAAATAAATATGGCTTTTTCGGGCACAAAAGTTGAATCTGGCAATGGATTAGGTGTAGTTGTTGAAGTAGGTTCGAATACTCAAATCGGTAAAATCAGTCATTCTTTATCAACTGTTGAAGAACAAGAAACCCCATTATTGAAGAAAATCAAGGAAATGAATACAGGTATATTCAAAGGAATCAGTGCGTTGATTTTATTGCTTGCTCTTGTTTCGTATTTTTATTATGGCATGACATGGGGCTATATTGTTACGGCGATCATTGCTTTGATCGTTTCTTCGATTCCAGAAGGCCTGCCGTCGATTTTAACGATCATTTTGTCGATTGGCGTGAATCGAATGGCAAAGAAGAATGCCATCGTAAAAACATTGCCTACAGTAGAAACTTTAGGTGCGATGACGGTCATTTGTTCAGATAAGACAGGGACATTGACAAAAAATGAAATGTCTTTAGTTCAAATAGCGACATTAAATGATTGGCATACGCCTGAATCATTTGCACAAGCAGCACCTACAAAAGTCGAAGAATATTTGTTACAAGCAATGCATAATTGTCAAGAAACACAATTAGCAGATGGGGAGTGTCCTGAAACAGGAAATGCAACAGAACTTGCGTTATTACGTTATACAAATACGCAACAGGCAATGATCCATTCACCTATTGCCAAAATTCCTTTTGATTCAGCGTATAAATACATGGGGACTGTTCATGAGATCAATGGGAAGCATATCTTGTTCGTAAAAGGTGCACCGGATGTATTGATCGGAAAAGCGGGACAACAAATGGATGCTAGAGGTATGAGCCAATCGATCGATAAAAAACGTTGGCATAAGAAAAATGAGGATTTAGCGAGTCAAGGGCAACGTGTGTTAGCTTTTGCGATGAAAGAAATCAGCGATGAAGACTTATCTCATGATGCACTGGATGAAGCATTGACAATGATTGGCTTATGCGGTGTGATCGACCCACCAAAAGAGTCAGCAATCGCAGCAGTGAAATCGATGCAACAAGCTGGAATACGTGTCAAAATGATCACAGGCGATCATCCACTGACAGCGAAAGCCATCGCAAAACAACTAGGATTGCAAAATCATCAAACAGCAATCACAGGAAAAGAGCTGAATCAACTGTCAGAGCAACAATGGCAACGAGCAGTAAGTGAAAACGATGTATTTGCGCGAACGACACCAGAACACAAATTGGCAATCGTTTCTTATTTACAAGCGCAAGATGAAATTGTTGGGATGACCGGCGATGGTGTAAATGATGCACCAGCATTGAAAAAAGCTGACGTCGGGATTGCTATGGGAATTAAAGGGAGCGATGTTAGTAAGCAAGCAGCAGATATGGTTTTAGTCGATGATAATTTTAAGACGATCGCTTATGCAGTCAAAGAAGGACGTCGGATATTCGACAACTTGAAGAAAACGATTCTCTTTTATTTACCAACATGTTTGGCGCAAGGGTTATTGTTACTTTTCTCATTGATCGGAAACTACCCATTACCTTTGACGACTGTGCAAATCCTATGGTTGAATCTAGTTGCTTCGATCACCTTGTCCTATACTTTAGGATTTGAACGGGCAGAAAAACAAGTGATGAGTCGACGACCACGATCATTGAATGAACGGATTTTGTCACGATATGCATTAATGCGCATTTTATATGTAGGGTTGATCTTGACGATCTTGGGCTTAACTGCGATGGAATATGTCTCAAACGATGCACGTCAGACGGTGTTGATCAATGCGATGGTGTTTGGTCAAGCCTTCTATATGATCAATTGTCGTAGGATTAGCGAATTTAGTTTAGATAGAGGATTATGGAAAAATACCGCATTGTTTTATTCGATTGGGATCATGATCTTGCTTCAAGCCGCGATGATCTGGTTCCCCCCATTAAGAATAGCTTTAGGAACAAACCTACTATCCAGTACGGAAGTCGTCATCAGTCTTTTACCTGGATTGCTTTTATTCTTCTTAGTAGAAATTGAAAAATATGTTTTATCAGCTAGAAGTTACAGGGTAGGTGCTTGATCATTCATATTGTTGAAATAAAACATATAAAGATACCAAAGTAACTAGGTGCTCTTTATTCACACTAAACCCAAGTAACGTTGGAAGAAGAAACTAGTTTATAAAATAAGTTAGTAGAAACGCCCGAAATGAGAATGATCATTTCGGACGTTTTTTTGTACAATATTTTGTTTCATATACCTAAACATGCGCGATACGTTTTTTGTTAAATGTTCAAATATAAAGCCCATTCTGTCATTGTTAATACGAGCAACCTTAGTTAGTAGAAAAGTTAAAAAATTCGACAATCGATTTCGAAGAGTTTGCGTATCCTATTAGTAGATCGGCAAAACTCCCATTAAATCGCTTGATTTCTTCTTTTTGGTGAGAGCGCGGAAACAAACAAACCGCTTTTTCATTTGCTAAGAGATAATCACCATCGATCGTGCGAGCAACCAAGTGAAAGGATGAAAGGAGATTCGCGATATCCGCTTCATCCAGGGAAGTATAATGGATTGTTCGCAGAATACTAGCTTTGAAATGTTGGTAAGAAGGGAAAAACACAAGTTCCTCATAATCGAACAGCTCGTTTTCTTCCAGCCATGTGAGTGTTTCTTCTAATGTACGATTTTGCTTCAATTGTTCAAACAATCGTTTCACCTACTTTTTATTTGGTATCAAAACCGTAAAATCAATCGTTGGATTATTGCCTGTTCCTTTTGCCTCTAACTCGATACTTTCAGGAACGAGTTCATCGCCAACATAATGTGGAGTAACACGATAGCGTACAGTTTCACCTTGATTCAACGCCTTACGGATTTTTAGTTCATAGTAGTTCATGTAAGGATCGTTGACTGGAAATTGAAACAGAGTAACTAGATTTCTTTCGTCGTCGCCACTACCACCAAACTGTTTAGCAATCAGATGTCCGCGAGAATGATCATATCTGGGTCCAGAAATAAATCCAGGAGGACGGATCTCACGGTTTGCGCTGGTTCCTGTATTGATCATTGATTTTTCCAATAAGGCATCCGCACCAGTGGGACGTCCTAATCGATCAAGTTCATGATACTCGATCCATCCTTTGTTTGTTGAGAGCTCAGCGATATCAAAGGAAGCTGTTCCTAATTCTTGTGGCCCAGGATTGTTTCCAGTCGGTGCTAAGTCTTCTTCTTGAGGTAAGCCGTTATTTCTTGGTTCAGATGAGTTAGGTATACTACTTGTGATAGTAGTTTCACTTTTGCTTGTACTTTCGACTGGTTTATCAGAAGATTCCATACTATATGTACTCATGTTTGATCGTTGGTCAGTGGAAACACCCGATTCACTATCGATTGAATCAGTATAACTAGATTCACTGTAATCCCTTGAGATTGGTTGTTCTACATTCACTCGATCCATTCCGATAAAGCCAATTGCGCCAAAAACAACTATAGAGATCAATGTACCCCATAGTTTTTTTAAATTTTTCATTCTTTCACCTCCTATGTTAGTATAATCCAAAACCAAGCGGACTAAAAGTGAAAACTTTATCCAAAGTAGGTTAATTATATAGGTTAGTATGATATGATAATCTTGTACACAAAGGAGGCGAATGAGATGATAGGAGGAATCGCAATCATCACGATTTACTGGTACGTTTTACTCATATGCGCTGGGGTTGCAGTATTACTTGTTATTTTTGGAGATGTCTTTGATTTTGATGGACCTATTGATCCGATGCTGATCGTTCCCTGGTTGACTTTTACCAGTTTATTAGGTTATTTAGGTGAATCCTTGACCGACCAGTCCTCGTTAGTGATTTTCGTGATCAGCGCGATTATTGCAACCGTTTTAGTTTTTTTGTTGAATTTTTATATCTTGATGCCGATGAAGCACGCAGAATCGACGCTATCAACTTCTGAAAAAACATTAGAAGGTCAAATCGCGACAGTGGTGACCCCGATACCGATCCAGGGAATGGGAGAAATCCAATTAAAAAGTGTGACTGGTTCAATCAGTCGCCCTGCTTGTTTTTATACGCCCCAAGAGAAAATGATTGGACGTGGCGAAAAGGTTTTGATCATTGAAGTAAGAGACCGTGTTTGTTATGTTACACCGTACGAAAGTATGTTGAAAATGTAAAGGAGTGGAAGAAATGGAAATATCTGGAGTGTTTGTTGCAATTGTTTTAGCAGTGTTGATCGTTTTAATGTTATTGATCGTCTTTGTCGCTAAGTACCAAACGGCAAAACCTGACGAAGCATTGATCATCAGTGGTAGTTACTTGGGAAGTAAAAATGTCCATGCCGACGAGAGCAACAATAAAATCAAAATCGTCCGCGGTGGAGGTGCATTCGTACTACCAGTTTTCCAACGTTCGAATCGCATCAGTTTATTATCAAGTAAATTAGACGTATCTACCCCAGAGGTTTATACAGAGCAGGGTGTGCCGGTGATGTGTGATGGTACTTCGATCATCAAGATTGGTTCTTCTGTCGAAGAAATTGCGACAGCAGCGGAACAATTTCTAGGCAAAACGCGAGAAGAACTTGAAAATGAAGCGCGTGAAGTATTAGAAGGTCATTTGCGGTCGATCTTAGGTTCGATGACAGTAGAAGAAATTTACCAAAATCGTGACAAATTCAGCCAAAGTGTGCAAGAAGTTGCCTCGGTGGATCTAGCAAAAATGGGATTGATCATTGTTTCGTTCACGATCAAAGAAGTCCGTGATAAAAATGGTTATTTGGATTCTTTAGGAAAACCACGGATTGCTCAAGTCAAACGTGATGCAGATATTGCAGAAGCAGAAGCACTAAAAGAAACGCGTATCAAAAAGGCGGAAGCAGAGAAAGAATCTCAAGCCGCAGAATTACAACGCCAAACAGAAATCGCCGAATCTTTAAAAGAAAAAGAATTGAAATTAGCTACCTATAAACAGGAACAAGATGTGGCACGAGCAAAGGCTGATCAAGCGTATAATTTAGAAAGTGCCAGAGAACAACAACAAGTAATTGAACAAGAGATGCAAGTAAAAGTCGTCGAACGTCAAAAACAAATCGAATTAGAAGAAAAAGAAATCATTCGTCGTGAAAAACAATACGATTCTGAAGTGAAGAAAAAAGCCGATGCGGATCGTTACGCCAAAGAACAAGAAGCCCAAGCGCAAAAAGTCAAAGAAGTGACTGAGGCAGAAGCAGAACAATTTAGAATCGAAGCCTTAGCCCAAGCCCAAGCCAACCAAACTCGTTTAGCTGGACAAGCCGAGGCAGAAGCCACGTTAGCAAAAGGGAAAGCGGAAGCAGAAGCAAAACAAAAAATCGCAGATGCGTTCAAAGAATATGGAGAAGCTGCTGTGCTTAGCATGGTGATCGAAATGTTGCCTCAATTAATGCGTGAAGCGGCACAACCGCTAGGCAATATCGAAAAAATCTCTGTTGTTGATACAGGAAACTCCTCAGGTGAAGCAGGTGGCGCCAATCGAGTAACAAGCTATGCGACAAACTTGTTGTCGACGACACAAGAAACGTTGAAAGAAACAACTGGATTGGACATCAAAGATATCATTGAGAATCTTTCCACTCGTGGAAATTCTAGACAATTGAATGTCTATGAAGGATCAAATGAACCCACTGAATGAAATAAGAAAGACTCAAAGGATCATTTCCTCTGAGTCTTTCATTTTTTACTATTTATATTCGTTTTGCTCACGAATCTGTGCTTTTACTTCTTCAAGACTTTCAAGTAAAGCCTGCTCTTTTTTTCTTAATTCTTCTAAGTCCTCGACAATCTCTTCTTTTTTTTCAACTTCTGGCGGACGCAAGCAAAAATTGATACCGATAGCAATAAATGTCCCGATGAATGTATCGAAAACCCGCTCAATCGCATAGAAGGCTGACTCTCCTTGAGGGATACTTAAAGAGATCAGCAATAATGTTGCAATAGCAGCAATGATCCCAGAATTATTATTGATACCGTCAGATAAGACGATCACAATGATCACTAAAAGTGGGAGAACGATCAGTTCAACTAAAAAATCATTGTGGAAGTAACTTTTTACAAAAAAATAGAAAATTCCTAATCCGCCACCGAGTAGATTGCCAATAATACGCGAGCGCCCAAAAGAAAAGGTCGTCGTCAAATCTTGGCGCAAGGAAAAAACAGCAGATAGGGCAGCAATCATTGGAATGCCACGATCAAAGAGATGAAAGATCAAAATACATAAGAAAACGGCTAAAGCACTCTTCATTGTACGCATACCAAGTCGAAAGCGTCCAAATTGCATAGTATACTCTCCTTTACCTTCTTTACAATATCATAACTAAACTTACCTTGGATTGCTAGTTTTTCATGAACGAATTTAGTATAATTCAATAAAAAGAAAGGAGCCAATCATGCGTATTGGAATGAGAACGGTAAAAACGATCATCAGTGTATTTGCTTCCATGATGGCTGCAAACTACTTTTCCTTATTGTTCTGGCCATCTGCCGGTATTATTGCGTTGTTAAGCGTAGGAAATACTCGTCGCTCCACCTTGACGACTGGGATCTATCGAATCGCTGCATTTATTGTCGCTACACTTATTGCCTATATGTGTTTTACATTTTTGGGCTATCGAATCATCAGTTTCAGTGTCTTTCTATTATTTTTTATTCCAATCGCCGTGCGGTTCAAATTGACAGAAGGAATCGTTGTAAACTCAGTCTTGATCACTCATTATCTTAGTGAACAAAGTATGAGTTGGCAATTGATCACAAACGAAGCAGCCTTGATGATCATTGGTGTAGGCTTTGCTTTGTTATCTAATGTCTATATGCCAGATAGTAAAAAACGTTTAAAGCAAAATCAAGTGATCATCGAAGAACGATTTCGTCTTCTTTTGAAGAACATGGCAGACTTTTTGCTTTCTGGTGAAGCTTACGAAAATCGAGGGTTATGCAAAGAGTTACAAGTTTATATTCGAGAAAGCCAGGCATATGCACGGAATCATCAAGAGAATAACTTGCTTAGACAAAATCAATACTATGAAACCTATTTTTCTATGCGACGGGCTCAGATCAATGTGATCCAAGATATGCAAGAAAATTTAGCTTATATCCAGGACCCAGTGCCTTATAGCAACCATATTTACGGCTTATTAATCTATACAGCGGAGACATTTTCTGAATCAAATGATGGCAAAGAAATATTGACACGGATCGAAGAGGTCTATGGGATGTATCGTCAAATGCCATTGCCGACTACTCGAAGTGAATTTGAAGATCGTGCAGAATTGTTTCAATTTTTACAGTCTTTCAAAAGTTTTATTGAAATAAAAGTAGAATTTTCTCAGCAGATGATAGTGGATACGGAAAGGTGAATAAATAAGACGAAGCGATGAGAAGGCCATTCTCGCTTCGTCTTATTTTTATTTTGTTTATTTATTATTCTTCCAATGGTCTTGCATATCATCTAAGAGTGCAATCACTTCGGTGGTTAAATACAGGGAACGGTTTGGAAGTTCTCCTTCGATCATTTTTACCATATTTTCAATTTCATAATTCATTGCTTGTGCACGATGGCCACTTTCGATCAATTCTTTTGTACCGTCAGTATAAATAATTTCGGCTTGGTCAGCTCTAGGATAATCATTGATCGAGATATACCCATTTTCAAAAGCAACGATTCCGACTTTTGGCATTTTTGCTTGGAAGGTCAAGTTGATCGTAGCTAGTTCATTTTCTTTATTTTGCAAGATCGTTACAGATTGTTCATCGACACCTGTTTTAAATGGAATCATACGAGAGGCGATGACTTCGGGTTGTGAGCTCAAAAAGAATCGAGCAAATGAAACAGCATAGGTTCCAATGTCAAGTAATGCTCCACCTGCTAAATCAGGGTTGAAGAAGCGGTTGGTCGGATCAGGTTCTTTGTAACTGCCAAAAGGTGCTTGGATCATCTTTAATGCACCTAACTTGCCTGAATCGATCATTGAACGAAGTTGATGATACAAAGGCATGTTGAAAATCGTCATCGCTTCTGCCAAGATCAGCTGTTTTTGTTCGGCTAATTGGATGGCTTGTTGAAGTTCTGCCTTATTCATCGTGATGGCTTTTTCGCATAAGACATGTTTCCCAGCTTCCAAGGCAGGAAGGATGTAGTCGATATGTTGCCGATTCGGAACAGCGATATACACGATATCAATTTCAGCATCTTGTAACATTTTATGATAATCGCCATACGCTTTTTTGATAGAATGGCGTGTAGCAAAATCCTGTGCTTTTTCCAACGTTCGTGATGCAACAGCAACCAATTCACTTGATGTTTGATCGAAGTTTTCTGCAAATTCGTTAGCAATCGATCCTAGACCAACAATGCCCCATTGGTATTTTTTCATTTTTCATCTCTCCTTGACGTGATATATTTAATATAAGAGTATTTAGTTGAATACTCTTGGTTTCGCTATTATTATATCAAAAAAAGGAGATCCACTCGTTTTAAAGAATTGCTTTCTAAAAAAAAGTGAAAGAAATGTTCTAATAGATGATTTTTTGACTTAATTTAAGTAGAATAAGATGGAGGAGGAGATTGCGATGCATCAAGTATACGTTGATCTTATTATGAGTGTTTTACTCGAACAATTTGAAACAGAAGAAAATTTCTTAGATACTTATCTATTGGTGGATGAAACAACTTGGCAAGCTTGGAAGCGTGGTGAACAAAACTTACCATCCGAGGCCATGCAAAAAGTGAAAAATCTTTTTACAGACTATGAATGGATGTTGACGCAAAAAATTCTACGTCAAACCATTATTTTCCCTGAAAAAAGAAACGTTGCAGTAGCCGAATATAAGCAAATCAAAACACGTATTGCTCAGAAATGGGTAAGTAATGGCAGTGCGAATGTAGAGTTGCTCCCTTTAAAAAACGATCAAATTGTCAATGGATATCTTGACTTGAAAGTCAGTATTCAATATGATGAGTGGGGTTATGATGACATTTTGAACTTTCGGTTACCAGCAGAAGTTCAAAAGCAAATCGAAGGGGAGAAAATCGAGTTGTTAGATTGGGTAAATGAAAATCTAGAAGAAACTTACGTTAGTGAGAAAGTGGAGCCAGAAAGGGAATGAAAGGATTTTTTGCGTGAATAAAATTTTAGGCGTTATCTCAGTCGTGATCATGATTGTTGCGATGGGCTATCTGGTTGTTAGTGAGAGTCGGACGGATACGAAAGCTCAAGCTGATAATTCAAAGACAGAACAAACAAACACGACGAGTGCGACAGAAGAAAGTACAGAAAAAGCAACAAAAAAAGCAACCTCTAGTGATTTGCCAGATGTTAAGTTGGATGATTGGTCGCTAGTATTGGTAGGACCTGATCATAAAATCGAGAGAGAAATCGATGAAGCCAACCAATTGGCTGCGCTAGATAATGGCTATCTGATCGACAAACGTATCAAAGCTGATTATGAAGAATTGGCTAACGCAGCTAAAGCTGCGGGCTTTCCTTTAGTTATGGTATCGGCTTATCGCTCAGTTGCGACACAACGAGAAGTGTTCGCTCAAAATGTCCAACAGGTAATGAGTAGTCAGGGAGTCACCGAAGAAGAGGCGACCGCGATTACGAAAAAAACTATGACAGAACCGGGTTACAGTGAACACCATACAGGTTTAGCTGTGGATGTGGTCGATGAAACATGGTACAACAATTATCCCAATACTGTATTGGATGAAAAATATGGTGATGAACCAGGTGCGAAATGGCTTGCGGACAATGCCTCTAAATATGGCTTTATTATCCGTTATCCAAAAGGTCGAGAAGATATTACAAAAATCACTTACGAACCTTGGCACCTACGTTATGTAGGCAAAGAAAGTGCAGAATATATTACATCAAACGATTTAACGATGGAGGAGTACTTGGATCAACTAAAAGAAAAGTAGGAATAAGAGATGGCAAAAAAAAAATGGAAAAAACAAAGGCGCAAAAATAATCGCTGGTTTGCTGTGGTTTTAGGGAGTATGTTGATCATGATGGCTTTTGTTTTTTCTTTGAGAAGTTTGTCATCACCCTACTCTACGGAAGCGCAGCAACAAGAAACACTGACTCATCAAGAATTTATCAACGCATTAGTTCCGCATGCGAAAGAACTACAACAAGGCTATGGCGTTTTGCCAAGTATCATTATTGGGCAAGCCATCCTTGAATCTGATTGGGGTAATAGTACGCTTGCCAGTAAATATAAGAACTTATTTGGAGTCAAAGCCTTTGGGAACGAACAAAAAGTCAATCTGGAAACAAAAGAATATATCAATGAAGAATGGATCACCATTCAAGGAGACTTTCGAGTCTATTCTTCATGGGAACAATCAATGGATGACCACACGGCTTTATTTGTCAATGGTGTCGATTGGAATTCTGCCTTGTATGCAAATGTGATCACTGCGACCAATTATATTGAAGCAGCTCATGCGTTACAGGCTGCAGGATATGCGACAGATCCGACATATGCTGATAAAATCATACATGTGATTGAAACTTACCAGTTAAATCAATACGATCAATAATCAGAAAAGAACGGAAGTGTACGGATGACAGATTTATTTGTTCCAGAAATAATGACAGAATTACGTAAGGATATCGTGAGAGTCCCAGAGGTCATTATGGAAGCAAGTGGTATTAAAATTTTTGGCAAGTTGATACGTTCGATTATCTTCACCACGGATATTGCGATCATCAGAAACACCAATGCAAATGCGGTGATCGCAGTTTATCCTTTTACACCTCATCCGGCGATTACGAAAAGCATTATTGAAGCAGCGGATATCCCTGTGTTTTCAGGTGTCGGCGGTGGCTTGACACAAGGGATGCGTTCGGCATATATGAGCCTTTTTGCAGAAGCACAAGGATCATTAGGCGTAGTTTTGAATGGTCCAACACCAGTAGAGACTGTCCATGATGTCTGTCAAGTGGTTGATATACCGGTAATCAGTACAGTCACGTCTAAATACTCAGAAATCGACGAAAAATTGGCAGCAGGCATTACGATCATCAATATCAGTGCGGGAAAAGATACAGCAGACACTGTTCGCTTTTTCCGAGCAAAATACCCAGAATTACCGATTATTGCGACTGGAGGTCCCACGGAAGAAAGCATCAAAGAAACGATTGAAGCTGGCGCCAATGCGATCACCTATACACCACCTAGTAGCGGAGAGTTATTCAGTCGTAAAATGGACAAGTATCGAAAAATCGAGAAAACAAATTGAGTACCAAACGATAATAAATATCATTCAATCAACCATAGATAATAGTGATCGTTATAAGCTTGGCTTTAGCAACCTTTTCCTTTATGGGATAGGTTGCTTTATTTCATAAATACTATTTTGTTTGTTAGGATAAAACTATGAGGTTTTTCAAGACTAATCCAAAGATAAATCCTTCATGAGAAAAACAAGAAATATAGTTGTAAGTTTCAGAAACAAGTGTTAGACTGTTTTCATCGTTTAAAAAATAAACTATTTTGTTACTAAAAATATCATTTATCAATCAAATATCGAATAACTTATATATCGTCATAATAAGGATGACAGTTTCTAGCCAGCACCGTAAATGTTGGACTATAAGTGAAAAAGTAGTGAGACATCTTTTTTGCTTATACATGAGCAGTAGAGATGTTTTTTTCTATTTTGAGTGGCATGAAATTAGCAAGAAAAGGAGTAAATAAAGTGAAAGAATTAGTTGAACGTATCAATAAAGATGGACAAGTCTTGGGTCAAGGCGTGTTGAAAGTAGATAGTTTTGTTACTCATCAGGTAGATCCAGTTTTGATGGAACAAATGGGCCAACGTTTTGCGGAAGTATTTAAAGAACAAGGAATCACTAAAGTGGTGACGATTGAAGCTTCTGGCATCGCCCCCGCTTTATTTGCGGCCAAAGAGCTCGGTGTACCGATGATCTTTGCAAGAAAAGCCAAAAGTTTGACGATGGATGAAGAATTATTGACGGCATCCGTTTATTCATTTACGAAACAAGTAACAAGCACGATATCGATTTCTCGTAAATTCTTGTCTTCTGAAGATAAAGTTTTGATTATTGATGACTTTTTAGCGAATGGTCAAGCGGCAAAAGGGTTGATCGAATTGTGCCAACAAGCAGGTGCGAGTGTTGAGGGAATCGGGATCGTCATTGAAAAATCCTTCCAAGACGGTCGTCAACTTCTTGAAGAAATGGGCTTAAAAGTGGTCTCACTTGCCCGCGTGGCATCACTTTCTGAAGGTCAAGTAGATTTTCTTGAGGAGGATGCGTAAGCGTGGAGAAAGAAACACAAAATGGAAAAGCAGCAGTCTTAGGGTTGCAGCATTTATTAGCGATGTATGCGGGAGCAGTCGCTGTACCGTTATTGATCGGTACGGGTCTAGGATTTAATCAGGAACAAATGACTTATCTTATCTCGATCGATATTTTCATGTGTGGATTAGCGACGCTCTTGCAGTTGACTGTCAACCGCTTTTTCGGAATCGGTTTACCAGTTGTTTTAGGTTGTGCGATCCAAGCAGTTGCACCGTTGATTTTGATCGGTAGCACAGAAGGTGTCGGTGCGATCTATGGCTCGATTATCGCGTCAGGGATTTTTGTTGTGCTAGTTGCTGGTTTCTTTTCAAAGATCAAAAAGCTATTTCCGCCGATTGTTACTGGAACAGTGATTACAGTGATTGGATTGACATTGATTCCAGTAGCCATCGAAAAAATGGGTGGCGGCAGTGCAACTGCTCCAGGCTTTGGTGATTTGACGAATTTATTATTAGCGTTTGTCACGATCCTACTGATCGTTGGTGTGCAATTATTAGGCAAAGGGTTCATTCGATCCATTGCGGTTTTGATCGGTTTGATCGGTGGAAGTATCTTAGCTGCCTTTTTAGGTAGAATCGATCTAGGAGCAATTGGACAAGCTCCTGTTTTTCACGTACCGCAACCTTTTTACTTTGGAAAACCGACATTTGAAATCTGGTCGATCTTATTGATGATCATCATTTCAATGGTAAGTATGGTAGAATCAACAGGCGTCTATTTTGCCTTAGGAGATATCACTGGAAAAAAAGTCGGGGAAGAGCAGTTGAAAAAAGGCTATCGAGCAGAGGGGTTAGCCGTCATCTTAGGTGGTATTTTTAACACATTTCCTTATACAGGATTTTCGCAAAATGTCGGGTTGGTACAACTTTCAGGAATCAAAACAAGAAAACCAATTTACTTTTCCGCTTTCTTTTTGATCATCTTGGGTTTATTCCCTAAAATCGGCGCAGTGGCTCAAATCATACCTGAACCAGTCCTTGGTGGCGGGATGTTGGTCATGTTTGGAATGGTGGCAATCCAAGGAATCCGGATGCTATTAGAAGTAGATTTTACAAATGACAAAAATTTATTGATTGCCGCAGTGTCGATTGGTTTTGGTTTAGGCTTCAATTTGATGCCCGAATTATTCAGCCAGTTACCTGAAACAGTTCAAATGTTCACAGGAAATGGGATCGTTATGAGCAGTATCACAGCAATTGTTTTGAACTTAGTTTTTAACGGACTAAAACAAGACGAGAGAATCATTAAAGAAGCATTGAAGTGATAATATAGATTGCTTTTATAAATCATAGCTAGTAACTGAATAGGGTAGAGACCTGTTTAGCTTAGAGAAATAAGGCGCCATCCACGAAATTTGTTTTTCGAATTTTTGTGGAGGGTGCCTTATTTTCGAAGAGATTACTTTTGTTCCTGCCGTTTATTCGGTTTTAGGTGGTGCGAGAAGACGAATGTTCCAGACGAATTTTTTTGATTGTAGCAAATTCATGAACAGATTCTCTCTGCATTTTGGATACATGAAGAAAAAGTGTTATATCCTAAAAAAAAACAAATGATTTGGATAAAAAAAAACTTGATTTCAACAAGCAAGAGTCAATTTGTTAAAAACGAACAATAAACCTATTTATATCTTTTTCATTCGAATTTATCTTGATTTACATAGGGGCGATTGATAAAATATGAGTGAATACGAATCGAGAGGAGAAACGAATGGCTGCAAAAATTTCTGTAATAATGGGGAGCATCTCGGATTGGGAGACAATGAAACATGCGTGTGAGATTATTAAAGAATTTGGCGTTTCTTTTGAAAAGAAAGTAGTTTCAGCACATCGAACACCAGATTTGATGTTTTCGTATGCAGAAGAAGCTCGAGAAAAAGGTATAAAAGTGATTATTGCAGGTGCGGGAGGGGCAGCTCATTTACCTGGGATGGTTGCTGCAAAGACGACATTACCGGTTATTGGTGTTCCTGTTCAAAGCCGAACATTGAACGGATTAGATTCTTTGCTATCCATTGTCCAAATGCCAGGCGGCGTTCCTGTGGCGACGACAGCGATTGGAAAAGCAGGCGCAATTAATGCCGGTCTACTTGCGATACAGATGCTTTCAATGTATGATTTAGAGTTGGAGGCTGCATTAGCGAAACGACGCGCAATGTCGGTTGAATCTGTAATAGAAAGTAGTGATCAACTTGGTTAAACCATTATTACCAGGCTCGACGATCGGAATCGTCGGTGGTGGACAGTTAGGTCGCATGATGGCGATCAGTGCAAAAGAGATGGGATTCAAAGTCGGTGTACTTGATCCGATGAATGATTGTCCGGCTGCTCAAGTAGCGGACTGGCACATTGAAAGTTCCTACGATGATACGTTTGCTCTAGAAGAACTTGCAAGACGAACTGAGGTTATCACCTACGAATTTGAGAATGTGAGTGTGGAAGCACTGAATGCGATTTTGCCGATGTCATTTATTCCTCAAGGAACAGATTTGTTGGCGATCACGCAAGATCGTCTACTAGAAAAATCATTTTTAGAAACAAATAACATCGTGATCGCTCCACATGCAACGATCGTCAGTCCCACAGATATTCAAGATGCAATCGATGGTATCGGTTATCCTTGTGTCTTGAAAACAACTCGAGGCGGATATGACGGTAAGGGGCAATATGTACTGAAGAGTCGAGCGGACTTAGCTCCTGCGATGGATCTTTTAAGAGAAGGAACTTGCGTATTAGAAGCTTGGATCCCATTTGAAAAAGAATTATCGATCATGGTCGCAGGAAATGGGCAAGGACAATATACGACATTTCCAGTTGTTGAAAATATCCACCGTAATAATATTCTCCATGAAACGATTGCGCCAGCATCTGTTTCAGCGGATGTGATCGAAGAGGCAGAAAGAATTGCTAAAGTGGTTGCTGAAGCAGTGAGTTTGTCCGGTGTGCTTGGCGTCGAAATGTTTTTGACGAAGACTGGTGGATTGTATGTGAATGAATTGGCACCGCGTCCACATAATTCAGGACATTATACCTTAGAAGCATGCGGAATGACACAATTTGATGCGCATATTCGTGGGATTTGCGGTTGGCCTTTACCTAAAAAAGTCCCATTGTTAAGTGATGCAGTCATGGTCAACGTTTTAGGTGAACAACTATTAGAAAGTTACAATTTGATTGCGAAAAAACAAGATTGGAAATTTCATTTCTATGGCAAGAAACAAGCGAAAAAAGGTCGTAAGATGGGACACATCACGATTTTGACAGAAGATATCGAGTCGACATTGAAAGAAATCGAAAAAACGAATATTTGGGATTAAAGGAGAATAGTTGATGTTAGAACGTTATACACGACCTGAAATGGGCAATATTTGGACAGAGCAAAATAAATATCAAGCATGGTTAGAAGTTGAAATACTTGCTGATGAGGCTTGGGCTGAATTAGGAGAAATACCTAAAGAAGATGTAGCGAAAATCCGTGAACACGCGTCTTTTGATATCGCTCGTATTTTAGAGATTGAGCAATCGACACGCCATGATGTCGTTGCTTTTACTCGAGCAGTTTCGGAAACACTTGGCGACGAAAGTAAATGGGTCCATTATGGATTAACAAGTACAGATGTGGTTGATACAGCTTATGGTTACCAAATCAAACAAGCAAATGACATTTTGCGCGAAGACTTGAAACGTTTCACAGCGATCATTGGTGAAAAAGCCAAAGAGCATAAGTATACAGTCATGATGGGACGCACGCATGGTGTGCATGCTGAGCCAACGACTTTCGGCCTTAAATTAGCTACTTGGTATTCTGAGATGAAACGAAAT
This sequence comes from Enterococcus mundtii, assembly GCF_003957375.1. Taxonomy (GTDB): domain Bacteria; phylum Bacillota; class Bacilli; order Lactobacillales; family Enterococcaceae; genus Enterococcus_B; species Enterococcus_B spodopteracolus. Next base: position 1,144,798 of record NZ_CP025473.1, read on the forward strand.
ATCGAACGTTTTGAACATGCAGCAAAAGGCGTAGAAGCAGGGAAAATCTCCGGTGCGGTTGGTACGTTTGCGAATATCCCTCCGTTCATTGAAGAATATGTCTGTGAAAAACTAGGCATCCGTCCGCAAGAAGTATCGACGCAAGTTTTACCACGTGATCTACATGCCGAATATTTTGCGACGATGTCATTGATTGCGACCAGTATCGAACGCTTTGCGACAGAGATTCGTGGACTTCAAAAATCGGAAACACGCGAAGTCGAAGAATTTTTTGCCAAAGGACAAAAAGGCTCATCTGCTATGCCACATAAACGTAATCCGATCGGTTCAGAAAATATGGCTGGCTTAGCGCGAGTGATCCGTGGACATATGATTACCGCTTATGAAAATGTTTCGTTGTGGCACGAAAGAGATATCTCTCATTCTTCTGCAGAACGGATCATTCTACCTGATACAACGATCCTACTTGATTACATGTTGAACCGCTTCGGCAATATCGTTAAAAATCTAACGGTATTCCCAGAAAACATGAAACGTAACATGGATGCGACATTTGGCTTGATCTATAGCCAACGTGTGATGTTGAAATTGATTGATAAAGGGATGACAAGAGAAGAAGCCTATGATCTTGTTCAACCTAAGACAGCGTATGCTTGGGATAACCAAGTGTCCTTCCGTCCGTTACTTGAAGAAGACGAAGCAATCACTTCTGTTTTGACACCAGAAGAAATCGCTGAAGCATTTGATTATAACCACCATATGAAAAATGTGGATGTCATTTTTGAACGTGTTGGTTTAGCATAAACCATTCAGTAAGAATAGATGTTAACAATGTTTCTCGACTGATCGAGAAAAAACGAACAATCACTAGCTAGAACTATTTTTTTTTAATGCAAGAAAAAAAGAACATCCTTCAGATTAACTTCTGAGGGATGTTCTTTTTGGGTTAAGCATAAGCCATTTGATGCCCCAAATTGAAATGTTGGGAATGTAGAAGATTCAATAATGTTTCAACAAATGTATAGCCAAATTCTTGTTGATCGAAGGTCACGAGCAATCGGTAATGATGCTTGAATAACTTTTGCTCATGGATTTGTTTGATCACTAGTTCATGGTTGTTTTGAGTTAAGTAATGGAATGTTCGTTTTCGACACTCCGATTGTCGTTTTGCTGCACGGCGAAGTTTTCTAAATGTATAAAAACTTCGATCCTTCATGCAGGCATCAACATCTTTGATAGCAAGTAGATCATTGTATAAGCGTGATTTTTCTTCAACAGATAAATCGAGTAAAAAGCGTTGGGCAGACGTACTTGGTTCTTCCATTTAGTTACCTCCTTGAAACCTCTAACTGTTTTCTTTAAATCTACTATATCACCAATCGATAAATGTGTAAACGCTTCTTAACGAGGAACAACTAATCTTAATAAAAGCAATAAAGACGAACATTAAATGTTTTTAATGTTTAAATGTACACTTTTGTATTGATTTGATTCCTGACCCTTGTTAAAATTTAAAGTGAAAAGACGAACAAATAATATGTTATAGTAAAATAATGTTAATGAACAAGGAGTCGTAGACATGGAAAAACAGAATTTACTCTATGAAGGAAAAGCAAAAAGAATGTTTAACACGGATGATGAAACTGTCCTATGGGTAGAGTATCTAGACCAAGTGACTGCCCTCAACGGTGGAATGAAAGACCAAATGCAAGGAAAAGCAGAATTGAACAATCAAATCACAAGTGCTATTTTTGAATACTTATCGAATCAAGGAATAAATAATCATTTTCTTGAGAAATTGTCAAAAACCGAACAATTGATAAAAAAACGGTCGATCATTCCCTTGGAAGTGGTCGTCAGAAATATTTCAGCTGGAAGTTTTTCAAAACGCCTAGGAGTAGAAGAAGGGCAAGTGCTACCGACACCAATCGTTGAATTTTTCTACAAAAAAGATGAATTAGATGATCCATTCATCAATGATTCACATATTGCTTTCTTAAAGCTAGCAACTCCAGAAGAGGTCGCCGAACTAAAAAAACAAGCGTTACTCATCAATGAACAGCTAATCAAACTATTCAAAAAAATCGATTTACAATTAGTCGATTTTAAAGTGGAATTTGGCCGAACGGATACAGGAGAAATCGAATTAGCAGATGAGATATCCCCGGATACTTGTCGCTTATGGGATATTGCTACAAACAAACATATGGATAAAGATGTCTATCGACGAAAGCTCGGCGAGATTATTCCGGTCTATCAAGAAGTACTCGATCGTTTAAATCAATTATCACTCGAAAATAAAGGAGAATAAATCATGTATTTTGTAAAAGTGTACGTAACATATAAAGATTCAGTATTAGACCCACAAGGAGAGGCAGTTAAAAATGCGGTACATCGTTTAGGCTACGACAACATCGAAGATATTCGTATCGGGAAGTATTTTGAAATCCAAGTCTCAGCTAGTGAAGAGGAAGTAGAATCAACGATCGAAACGATTTGTGATCGTTTATTAGCAAATGTCAATATGGAAACGTATCGTTATGAAATCAATAAAATGGAGGAAGTTTAGCATGAAATTTGCCGTGATTGTTTTTCCTGGATCGAATTGTGATGCGGACTTGCTTTGGGCGATTCGTGATGTGATGGGCGCAGAAGTAAACTATGTTCGTTATGACGAATCTTCTCTTGAAGAGTATGACGGAGTATTGATCCCTGGCGGCTTTTCTTACGGCGATTACTTACGTTGTGGGGCGATTGCTCGTTTTTCAACAATCATGGATGAAGTGATTCGTTTTGCGGAAGAAGGAAAACCTGTTTTTGGTACATGTAATGGATTCCAAGTGTTGACGGAGGCTGGATTGCTACCAGGCGTATTAAGAAGAAATGATTCATTGCGTTTTATCTGTAAATCAGCGTCATTAAAAGTCAACAATCAAACATCCTTCACTTCAGAGTACGACAAAAATGAAGTGATCCAGTTGCCGGTGGCCCATGGAGAAGGAAATTATTTTTGTGACGAGGAGACGCTTCAAGAACTGATTGACAACAACCAAATCGTGTTTACCTACGAGGGAGAAAATCTCAACGGCAGTGTGGCCAACATTGCAGGGATCACAAACAAAGCAGGAAATGTGTTAGGGATGATGCCCCACCCAGAACGAGCAATGGAAGCATTACTTGGCTCAGAAGATGGCAAACGTTTCTTCGCTTCGCTATTGAAGAATTTCGGAAAGGTGACTGCATAAATGAAAACAATGATGGAGCCAACTGCGTTAGAAATCAAAGAACAAAAGATTTATATGCAATGGGGATTGACGGATGAAGAATACCGGATGATCGAAGAAGACATCTTAGGTAGGATGCCTAATTATACGGAGACCGGTTTGTTCTCAGTAATGTGGAGTGAACACTGTTCTTACAAAAACTCCAAGCCGATCTTAAAAAAATTCCCAACAAGTGGGCCGAATGTCTTACAAGGGCCTGGTGAAGGCGCAGGGATCGTTGACATTGGAGACGGACAAGCAGTGGTTTTTAAAGCAGAAAGCCACAATCATCCTTCGGCAGTCGAACCTTATGAAGGCGCAGCAACAGGTGTTGGGGGCATTATTCGTGATATTTTCAGTATGGGTGCACGTCCGATTGCTCTACTTGATTCACTACGTTTTGGTGAATTAGATAATCCTCGTACAAAATACCTTTTAGAAGAAGTTGTTGCTGGTATCGGAGGGTATGGAAATTGTATCGGCGTACCGACAGTGGGTGGTGAGATCGCCTTTGATCCTTGTTATGAGGGGAATCCATTGGTAAATGCCATGTGTGTTGGGTTGATCGATCATAAAGATATCCAAAAAGGACAAGCATCAGGTGTTGGCAATTCGATCATGTATGTGGGGGCTAAGACAGGTCGGGATGGTATCCACGGTGCGACATTTGCCTCCGAAGAATTTAGTCAAGAAGAAGAACAACAACGTTCAGCTGTGCAAGTGGGCGATCCTTTTATGGAGAAATTATTGTTAGAAGCTTGTTTGGAATTGATTTTGGACCACTCAGACATTCTTGTCGGCATCCAAGATATGGGTGCGGCAGGACTTGTTTCATCAAGTTCAGAAATGGCCTCAAAAGCAGGCTCTGGTTTGGTATTGACTTTGGACGATGTACCGCAGCGTGAATCACAGATGACCCCTTATGAAATGATGTTGTCTGAATCACAAGAACGGATGTTGATCTGTGTGAAGGCAGGATCGGAAGCGCGTGTTCAAGAACTATTCCAAAAATACGATCTAGATGCGGTGACGATTGGAAAAGTAACAGATGATGGTCAGTACCGTTTGTATCACCATGGAAAAGAAGTAGCCAATCTTCCGGTAGATGCCTTAGCAGAAGATGCGCCTGTCTACCAGAAAGAAATGGTTGAACCAGAACGGATGACAAAATTCCGTGAATTAGGTCAATATCAACCAGTGATCTCTGATCCGAATGAAGTATTGACTGCGTTGTTGAAGCAACCGACGATCGCATCAAAACGTTCGATTTATGAGACATATGATTCGCGTGTCCAAACCAATACAGTGGTTGCTCCAGGTAGTGATGCCGCAGTCTTGCGTATTCGTGGAACCAAAAAAGCGTTAGCGATGACGACGGATTGTAATGCTCGTTATATTTATCTAGATCCAGAAATTGGTGGTCAGATTGCTGTTGCGGAAGCAGCAAGAAATATCGTCGCGAGTGGTGGTCAACCTTTAGCGATTACGGATTGTTTGAACTATGGTTCTCCAGATAAACCAGAAGTGTTCTGGGAGTTAGCGTATTCAGCTGATGGAATTGCCAAAGCATGTGAAATGTTGGAAACACCCGTGATCTCGGGAAATGTTTCTCTGTATAACGAGACAGATGGCCAAGCGATTTATCCAACACCGATGATTGGTATGGTCGGATTGATCGAAGCACACGAACATATCACCACTCAAGAATTCAAACAAGCGGGAGATTTGATTTATGTGATCGGCCAGACGTTTGCAGACTTTAACGGTAGTGAATTACAAAAGCTACAGCTAGGTAGAATCGAAGGAATGATGGAACATTTTGATCTAACAAAAGAAAAAGAAAACCAAACTTTGATGTTAGAGGCAATCAAAGCTGGATTGATCCAAAGTGCGCATGACTGTGCAGAAGGTGGGTTAGCGGTGGCTATTGCGGAATCAGCGTTCACAAATGATTTCGGTGTTTCAACGAGAGTTGATCTGCCGACTACTCATCTGTTTTCTGAATCACAATCGCGTTTTATTGTATCAGTAACAAAAGAAAATCAACAAGCCTTTGAAACATTAGCTGGTGAGCATGTGACACTCCTTGGTCACGTAACGGCAGAAAAACAATTAGTGATACAAGCAAATGATGGAAGTGTTGACTTGGCAGTCGCTTCGGCGAAACAGTCTTGGGAGGAAGCAATCGAATGTCTTATGAAGTAAGAAGCATCAATGAAGAATGTGGAGTATTCGGTGTTTGGGGACACCCTCAAGCTGCCAATGTTACTTACTTTGGTTTGCATAGTTTGCAGCATCGTGGGCAAGAAGGCGCTGGTATCGTATCAAATGATGACGGGAAATTATATGGTCACCGTGATCTTGGACTTCTTTCAGAGGTATTCAAAGATCCAAGAAAACTAGCAGCTTTATTTGGACAAGCAGCGATCGGTCACGTTCGCTATGCTACCGCAGGCAATGGCAGTGTGGATAATATCCAACCTTTTTTATTCAAATTTTACGATCGCTCGATTGGGTTAGCCCATAACGGCAATTTAACGAATGCTCGCTCTTTACGGACGTCTTTAGAAAAAGATGGTGCCATCTTTCATTCAAATTCAGATACAGAGATTTTGATGCATTTGATCCGGCGTAGTAACGAAAAAACATTTTTAGACAGACTAAAGGAAGCCTTGGCTGAGGTAAAAGGTGGATTTGCTTACTTATTACTGACAGAAGACGCGATGGTTGCGGCACTAGACCCAAATGGTTTTCGCCCATTAGCCATCGGTCAAATGAAAAATGGCGCATATGTCATTACTTCTGAAACCTGTGCGCTGGAAGGGATCGGTGCGCGGTTTGTACGTGATGTCTTGCCAGGAGAAATCGTGATCATCAATGATGATGGCTATACGATCGAGCAATACACGACAGATACTCAATTGGCGATTTGTTCCATGGAATATATTTACTTTGCACGTCCAGATTCTGATATTGCAGGGATCAATGTGCATACAGCACGTAAAAATATGGGGAGACGTTTAGCGGCTGAAGCGCCGATCGAAGCTGATATGGTGGTTGGAGTGCCCAATTCTTCGTTGTCAGCAGCCAGTGGTTATGCTGAAGCCAGTGGTATCCCTTATGAAATCGGTTTGGTGAAAAATCAATATGTGGCACGTACGTTCATCCAACCAACCCCAGAATTAAGAGAACAAGGTGTGCGGATGAAACTTTCTGCGGTTCGGGGCGTTGTGGAAGGGAAAAAAATCATTATGGTCGATGATTCGATCGTTCGCGGCACTACCAGCCGAAGAATCGTCAATCTATTAAAAGAAGCTGGAGCAAAGGAAGTCCATGTGCGGATCGCATCTCCACCATTGAAATATCCATGTTTTTATGGGATCGATATCCAAACGAGAAAAGAACTGATCGCAGCGAATCATTCAATCGAAGAGATCAGAGAATGTATCGGCGCAGATTCGTTGGATTTCTTGAGTGAAGAAGGCTTGATTGGAGCAATCGGCCTACAAAAAGATGCCCCTTATTCAGGGGTATGTATGGCTTATTTCAACGGCGATTATCCGACACCGCTATATGACTACGAAGAGAAATACCAAGAATCTTTAAAAGAAAAAGTATCTTTTTTTTAAACGAAGCAAATGAAAGGAGCAAGTCATCAAATGGGTAATGCTTATGCAAAAGCAGGTGTGGATGTTGAAGCGGGTTATGAAGTCGTGGATCGCATCAAAAAACATGTGAAGAAAACAGAAAGAATCGGTGTGATGGGCGCATTAGGAGGCTTTGGTGGCTGCTTTGACCTTAGTGGATTCCAATTAAAAGAACCTGTCTTAGTTTCCGGGACAGACGGTGTGGGTACTAAGTTAGCTGTAGCTATCGCCGCAGATCGCCATGAAACGATTGGTATCGATTGTGTCGCGATGTGTGTCAATGATATTTTGGCACAAGGAGCAGAACCTTTATACTTTTTAGATTATTTGGCAACAGGTAAAAATGATCCAGAACGTCTCGAAAAAGTCATAGCAGGCGTTGCCACTGGCTGTGTTTCAGCAAACATGGCATTGATTGGTGGCGAAACAGCAGAAATGCCAGGTATGTATCAAGGGAACGATTATGATCTGGCAGGTTTTGCGGTAGGGATTGCGGAAAAAGCGCAATTGATTACTGGTCAATCGATTGCAACAGGTGATATCTTGCTCGGTTTGCCTTCTAGTGGCATTCATTCCAATGGGTACTCTTTGGTTCGTAAAATCTTTTTTGAACAGCAAGGTTTTTCATTAGAAGAAACGATCGACGGGTTGGATACCTCTTTGGCAAATGTGTTGCTTGAACCGACAAAAATCTATGTTTCGACTTTATTGCCATTAATCAAAAAAGAGAAAATCAAAGGTGCCGCACATATTACAGGTGGTGGGTTCATTGAGAATATTCCACGGATGTTGCCAGAAAATGTTGCTGTCAGCATCGATCTAGGCACTTGGCCAGTTTTACCGATCTTCAATTGTTTACAAAAATATGGTGAGATCCCTGCATATGAAATGTATGAGATCTTTAACATGGGCATTGGAATGGTCATTGCAGTTTCTCCTGAATATGCGAGTGAAATCATTGATCAGATCCACAAATCTGGTGAAGAAGTCTATCAAATCGGACAAGTCGTACCGTTTGAGGAACAAAAAGTCGTGATCGCAGAGGGGAAAAAATGAAGATTGCCGTCTTTGCTTCAGGAAATGGCAGTAACTTTCAAGCGCTGATCGATTATTTTAAAAAGAACCGACTTTCAGCGACAATCGAGTGGTTGTTTTGTGATCAGCCGCAAGCCTATGTTTTACAACGGGCAAAAAAATCGCAAGTGCCGAGCACATGTTTTTCACCGAAAGAGTTTGCATCCAAAACGGAGTATGAACAAGCGATCCTTGAAGAATTAGCAAGCCGACAGATTGATTTGATCGTATTGGCAGGCTATATGCGAATCATTGATGAAGGTTTACTGTCTGTTTACGAAAATAAAATGATCAATGTTCATCCTTCGTTATTACCAAATTTCCCAGGTCTTCATGGGATTCGCGATGCTTTTGAAGCGGGCGTGAAGGAAACAGGTGTCACTGTCCATTATATCGATCGTGGGGTGGATACTGGACCAATCATTCGTCAGGAAAAAGTGATGATCGAAAAAGAAGATACATTAGCTACATTGGAACAAAAAATCCATCAGATCGAACATCAGATCTTTCCAGAAGTGATTGCAAATATAGTAAATATGGGAGATGTAAAAAAATGACAAGAGCGTTAATAAGTGTTTCAGATAAGACTGGGGTCATTGACTTTGCGAAAGGACTACGTGCTGCCGGTATAGAGATCATTTCCACAGGTGGAACTAAAACAGCTTTGGAAGAAGCGGGAATCGAAACCATTTCTATAGATGAAGTAACCGGTTTTCCTGAAATGATGGATGGTCGAGTGAAAACTTTACATCCAAAAATCCATGGAGGATTATTAGGGCGTCGAGATAGTGAAAGCCACATGAAGGCAATGGAAAAAGAAGCCATCCAACCAATCGATATTGTCTGTGTCAACCTTTATCCATTCAAGGAAACGATCTTAAAACCAGGAGCGACTGAAGCAGATGCAATCGAAAATATTGATATCGGTGGACCGAGCATGTTGCGAAGTGCTGCAAAAAATCATGCTTTCGTAACAGCCATCGTTGATCCAGTTGATTATGCGATCGTTTTAGCAGAAATCCAGCAAGAAGGTCATACGAGCCTTGAGACACGTAGAAAGCTAGCAGCAAAAGTTTTTCGTCATACGGCTGCTTATGATGCATTGATTGGTCAATATCTCACAGAGGCCGTAGGTGAGAAAGAACCTGAGAATCTAACACTTACCTACACGCGTAAACAAGACCTTCGTTATGGTGAGAATAACCATCAAGAAGCAGCGTTTTATCAAGCGGCATTACCATCGAACTACTCGATTGCGTGTGCGGAACAATTGCACGGTAAGGAACTTTCTTTCAATAATATTCGTGATGCGGATGCGGCGTTACGTATCATGAGAGAGTTCACAGAACCAACAGTCGTTGCGCTAAAACACATGAACCCATGTGGTATCGGAAGTGGCGAGACGATTTTCTCTGCGTGGGAAACAGCTTATGCTGCTGATCCGGTATCGATCTTTGGCGGCATTATCGTCTTGAATCGGGAAGTCGATTTGGTTAGTGCACAAGCAATGACTCAATTGTTTTTAGAAATCATTATCGCTCCTAGTTACAGTGAAGAAGCACTAGCTGTACTGCAAACAAAGAAAAATCTCCGTCTGTTACAAGTCGATTTCTCGAATGTGGTAGGAAATGCTAACGAAATGGTCTCTGTCTTAGGAGGTTTACTAGTCCAACAAGATGATCGTGCAATGGAAGAACCAGAAAGTTGGACCGTAGTCACCAATCGGCAACCCACCAAAGAAGAGCAAGCAGCGATGGCTTTTGCCTGGAAAGCGGTCAAACATGTGAAATCAAATGCGATCGTTGTTGCAAATCAACAGCAAACCCTCGGTATTGGGGCCGGTCAAATGAATCGTGTGGGTTCGGTCAAGCTTGCGATCGAACAAGCTGGTGCTAAAGCCGAAACAGCTGCGCTTGCAAGTGATGCTTACTTCCCAATGGATGACTCTGTCGAATACGCTGCGAAGTATGGCATCAAAGCAATCATCCAGCCGGGAGGAAGTATCAAAGATCAAGCCTCGATTGATATGGCAAATAAGTATGGTATCGCAATGGTATTTACCGGCGTACGTCATTTTAGACATTAAGAAGGAGCGGATAAAATGAAGTGTTTAGTGATTGGCTCGGGAGGGCGAGAACATGCGATCAGTAAAAAACTTGTAGCTAGTCCATTAGTCGAAGTAGTGTATTGCGCACCTGGAAATGTAGGAATGCAAAAAGATGGGGTTCGCTTGGTGGATCTTGTTGAAACGGATCATGAAGGATTGATCGAATTTGCTCGATCTGAAGGGATCTCCTGGACATTTGTTGGTCCAGAGATTCCTCTACTCAATGGGATCGTTGATGATTTTCAAGCGGAAGGATTAGCGATTTTTGGCCCTACAAAAGCTGCAGCCTTAATTGAAGGTTCAAAGAGCTTTGCCAAAGAGTTGATGGCACGTCAAGGTATTCCTACTGCAGAGTCACAAACGTTTACCCGTTTTGCTGAAGCGAGAGAATACATTGAAGCAAAAGGCGCACCGATCGTTATCAAAGCAGACGGATTAGCTGCTGGCAAAGGGGTCGTTGTGGCGGAAACCCTCGAAGTCGCTGTCGAAGCCGCTTCAGATATGCTAGAAAATGAGCGTTTTGGTGCTAGTGGGCAGCAAATCGTTGTGGAAGAGTTCTTGTCTGGTGAAGAGTTTTCTTTACTTGCTTTTGTCCGAGATACAGAAGTTTATCCCATGGTGATCTCGCAAGACCATAAGCGAGCGTATAATGAGGATAAAGGTCCCAATACTGGCGGAATGGGTGCTTATACACCTGTACCACAAATCCCTCAGACCATGGTTGATCAGGCTGTCGAAGAAGTATTGAAACCAGCAGTGCGAGGAATGAAAGAGATAGGTCGTTCATTTACTGGTATTTTATATGCAGGGCTGATTGCCACCGCAGAAGGGCCAAAAGTAATCGAATTCAATGCTCGGTTTGGTGATCCTGAAACGCAAGTTGTGTTACCACGACTTAAAAGTGATCTAGCAGAAATCATTGACCGCCTATTATCAGGAAAGGCAGTCGAGTTAACATGGGAGACAGAAGGATGTTGCTTAGGTGTAGTCGTTGCGGCAGAAGGCTATCCAGGAAAATACCAAAAAGGTGCCTTGCTTCCAGATTTCTCAGCTGATCCAGCTGTGGCCGTCTATTATGCCGGAGTAGAGAAACAAGCGAAAGAATTAGTAGGTGCAGGGGGACGGATCTATTTGGTGGAAGCGAGTGGACAGACAATCGAAGAAGCGCAAGAAAAAATATACTCTGTTTTAAAAGTCAAGAATACTGAGCATACATTCTATCGGACGGATATCGGCTCAAAAGCCTTGATACAAAAGTAAAAGTCACATAAAGAAATAAAACTATTTTTTGCTGAAACGGAAAAATAGTTTTATTTTTTTTGAAGCCTTTTCATTGTGGTTATGGTAAAATCGAGTTGGTAAGAAAGGATGAGATTTGATGAAAAAGATTCGTTTAGGGACTTCCGACCAGCTCGTATCCTCCGTCATTTTAGGTTGTATGCGTTTGAATGGTTCTGAGCAACCTGAAAAAGTGATTGAAACAGCTTTTGAAAATGGCATCAACTTTTTTGACCATGCGGATATTTACGGTGGTGGGGACTGTGAAACAATTTTTGCTCAAGCGTTAGCAAAAACTTCGCTAAAACGTGATGAATTATTTATCCAAACGAAATGCGGGATCGTACCAGGAAAGATGTTTGATTTCTCAAAAAAACACATCATTCAATCGGTTGAAGATAGCTTGCGTCGATTAGATATAGAATACGTTGATGCCTTGTTACTTCATCGTCCAGACACACTCGTTGAACCCGAAGAAGTGGCGGAAGCGTTTGATGAGTTGGAGCGATCTGGCAAGGTTCGTTTCTTTGGTGTGAGCAATCAAAAACCAATGCAGATCGAATTATTGAAAAAATATGTGAACCAGCCATTACTGGCGAACCAATTACAATTTGGTCTTAAACATTCCGAAATGATCGATCAGGGAATCCATGTGAACATGACAGATCAAGCAAGTATTGACCATGATGGCAGTATCCTAGATTATTCTCGTTTACATGAGATGACGATCCAAGCGTGGTCGCCTTATCAATATGGCTTCTTTGAAGGTGTATTCATTGGAAATGAAAAATTCCCAGAATTGAATCAGTCGTTAAACGAACTGGCAGAAAAATATCAGACGACACCAACTGGGTTAGCGTCGGCGTGGATCTTACGCCATCCTGCAAATATGCAGGTGATCGCTGGAACGATGAATCTGGCAAGGATTGGAGAGATCGCGAAAGCATCGATGATCGATATGACCAAAGAAGATTGGTATGCATTGTATCGTGCTGCTGGCAATATTTTGCCATAAAATAAAAGATATCGTTAGCCGACTCTCTGCTTTTTATGAGAATGAGAGTCGGTTTTTACAAAAATAGAAAAACGATGAACAGCATCGAAGAAAAGAGGAGAATCAATGAATAAACAGTTAAGGAAACTATTACAAGATGAGAGAAAATACTTATACGCCGATTTTACTACATTACATAAAACACAACAAAAACTATATAATGAGATCATCAAAGAACAAAATAACTTATTGAATAAATTTCCTGAAAATGAAACACAAGCAAAAAAACTCATCGACCCAATCAATTCTTATGAAAATAAGATCGAAATGTGGGTAGCCAACGCTATGCGGATGGAAAAAATGGAGAAACATATCCAATCTATCCGATTAAAATTACATGCGGGCCTTCATCAACCAAGCAAGGCTTTCGAAAGAATGGGCTATCAGGAAAATTCGGCAAGAATCATGCTTGAAACACGTAATGAACGCTTTTATCCCCACGTGTTTCAACAATTGATTTCAAAAATCACTTCTTTCATTGGTCAGAATGTAACTTTCTCTCGTGGTGAAGCAAAAATTCCGCGATCAATTGATTTAAACCTAAGCAAAAAAACGTTACAAACACGTAAAGACCGTTTGTCCGCAGAATTTAATGCACTACACAAAGAATCAAATAAATGGAAAAATGATTTGAGAAACTTAAAGGAACAAGTGTTACAGTATCGTAAAGATTTAGCAAATCCAGATTTTCGAAGAGATTTTAAAATAGATTTGGAGCTGCACCATTCCATTAATTTTGTTGCAGGACCTGTAATCCAATCAATCGAATCACTACATTCAAGTATGTTGAAATACGCAGAAAGTTTGATTCTTTTAAATAAAAAAGAGGGAGAACTTTTTGAGACTAGAGCACAAATCAATGGTAAAGAGCAGTACGTCAATGGGAGTCATACGATGAAAAACTTGAATTACCAACGTGGTCAGGCTCTAGCTGATTTGAAAACAATAAGTAAAAAATACTATACCCCTGAAGTACTGGTAGCAATCGATTATGCACGTGATCTAGGTGCAGGAGTACTGAGAACAGTCGATGTAGATAAGCATGTACAGATGAATAGAAAGCTCCAACAAATAGCTCAATTAAAAACAAAAGGCTCTTTCGTCGACCGTGCGAATCATGCGAAAAACATGGCGAGAGATTTCCAACGAAATCGCCCAACAACAAGTAACCATGAAAAAAGCCGTTAAGGATCATTGTGATTTTACAAACAAAAAAGCAAAGTAGAATCAAAAAAAGCGAACATTTAAAAATGTTCGCTTTTTTTACACGAAAACTTAATTAAAGGTAAAATACAACTTTTTTATAAAAAAAAGCTTGATTTTTTTATTAAATTACGTTAAATTACTTGAGGTGCTAAAAATAAGCATATAAAAAGCAGATAATGTTCGTGTTTTTTGCGGATATGAAATCGAGAGGACGATATGATGAAAGTATTTGATTACGAAGATATTCAACTGATTCCTAATAAATGTATCGTAAACAGCCGTTCGGAATGTGATACAACTGTGACTTTAGGTTCACATACATTTAAAATGCCGGTTGTGCCAGCAAATATGCAAACGATCATTGATGAAACGATTGCGGAATTTTTAGCTGAAAATGGTTATTTCTATATCATGCATCGTTTTGAAGAAGAAGCACGAATCCCCTTTATCGAAAAAATGAAAGCAAGAAATTTAATTTCTTCTATTAGTGTAGGCGTGAAAAAGGACGAGTATACTTTTGTAGAAGAATTGGCAGAAAAATCTCTTGTGCCTGATTATATTACAATTGATATTGCCCATGGACATTCAAATGCTGTCATTGCGATGATCCAGCATATCAAAAAGCATTTACCAGATACGTTTGTCATTGCAGGGAACGTCGGAACACCAGAAGCTGTTCGAGAATTAGAAAACGCTGGAGCAGATGCAACAAAAGTCGGCATTGGCCCAGGGAAAGTATGTATCACAAAAATCAAAACTGGTTTTGGTACTGGTGGTTGGCAGTTAGCAGCACTAAGATGGTGTGCGAAAGCTGCCCGCAAACCGATCATTGCTGACGGTGGTATCCGCACGCCTGGAGATGTGGCGAAATCAGTGCGTTTTGGTGCGACGATGGTGATGATCGGTTCATTGTTTGCAGGACACGAAGAATCACCAGGAGAAACAAAGGTTGAGAACGGTGTCGTTTACAAAGAATATTTTGGATCAGCTTCTGAATTCCAAAAAGGCGAAAAGAAAAATGTTGAAGGTAAGAAAATTTGGATCCAACACAAAGGATCTTTAAAAGATACGTTAGTTGAAATGCAACAAGATTTACAATCTTCGATTTCTTATGCCGGTGGTCGCGATTTAGAATCAATTCGTAAAGTCGATTATGTCATCGTTAAAAACTCGATTTTCAATGGAGATACGATTTAATTCGAAGTAATAGATTGGTAAGAGAAATCTTACCAATCTTTTTTATACATTTTCTTTCTTTTTGAAACTAAGCTATAATAGTAGAAAGTAAATATTTGGAGAATGCATATGTGGACGAGAATAACTAAACATAAAGGTTCTGCTTACCAACAGATCATGGACCAAATTTTGAAGAAAATCGAAAATGGGCAATTGCAACCAGGAGATAAATTACCTTCTGAAAGAATGTTTGCTGATTTTTTTGGTGTGAATCGTACGACTGTTGTGCATGCGTTAGATGAATTGCGCGGACTAGGGATATTGGAAAGTCGTCAGGGGAGTGGTCGGTTTATTTCTTCGGTGGCTTGGGGTGATTTTTCAGAGCCACGTATTGATTGGCGTCAATTGATCTCTGCAAGATACGATAAAATCGTTGATAGTTACGGAGAAAAAGTCAAAGAAGCAAGTCGGAAATCCGATTTTTTAGATTTATATTCAAGTGAAATGCCGCTTGATGTATTACCTAATATGAAGATGCCTAATTATACATTAGAAGGTATCTTAAAAGAAGAACAAGCCGTTTCCTTGTTTGGGTATCAACCACTGATGACGCAGATCAGAGAACGCTTGATCAGAAATAACGGATTTTCGTTTAAAAAAAGTCAATTGCTAATCACTGGTGGGGGACAACAAGCGATTTTTCTGATTTTACAAACCATTTTGTCGGTAGGAGATGCAATCGCGGTGGAATCCCCGACTTTTTTCTACCGCTTACCATTGTTTAAAGCACTCGGTACCCGCTTATTCGGTATTCCAATGGATGATCAAGGGATTGATCTAGTAGAACTGGAAGAAGCCATTCATAAGCACAAGATCAAAGCGGTCTTAGTCAATCCAAATTTTCAAAATCCGACAGGTACTGTAATGGCTACTGAACGTCGCCAACGTTTAGTCGCGCTGTGTCGCAAATACCAATTGCCGATCATAGAAGATGATGTGTTTGCAGATTTAGCTTTTTCTCCGGAGAAACAAGCTTCGATCGCTCCGATCCATGCGATTGATCCGGAAAATGTCTTGTATGTCGGCTCATTATCGCGTCTGTTAGGGGAAACGACTAAAATTGGTTGGATCGTGGGCCCAACTATTCTGATCCAACGATTGTCTGAGGCACAAAAAATGATGGATGTCTCTTTGAGTATCTTTACACAAATGGCCGCAACTGCTGTTTTTGATTCTTCATTTGACCGAAACATGGCAAGTCTTTGTCAACGACTAGAAAAGAATAGTCAGCTCCTACAAGGTTGGGTCGATTCGCAAGACTTCTTTCATTTAGCTCCTCTTGCAGGCGGATACTACGGATGGTTGACTTGGGAGGGTGAAAGGTTCACGAAGGTATTAGCAGAAAGATTATTGCGTGAGGGCTTAGGTGTGGCTCCAGGCTATCTGTTTGGTGAAGCTATCGGTTTAAGAATCAACTATAGCCGTATGAGCCCTGATGACCTGCCACTGTTCGTTTCACACATGGACAAATTACGTACATGGTTGGAAGAGAAGCAATAGTAAGGAAAGAAAGAGTAACTTTTGTTATTTTTTCTTTTCTTTTTTATTTTGTGAATAAATTTCTAGAAAAGTTGACGTATTGCCTGTTAATCCAAAGAAATATGTAGTTGTACAGGCTTATTGTTTGTAAAAAAGCCTAGGTTAAGGATAAAATTAAGGTAAGTGATTTGTGTAATCACTCACTATTGAGAAAAAAATTAATACAGTGACTGGTAAAAGGTTGTAACAACTTGAATACAGAAAAGAAACGATTGTTATAAAAGCGGAGAAACACCTCTATGTTTTTTTAGGAAAAATGTAAACCGCTTACTACCTTGTGATTACCTTCACTATTTTAACAGAGATAGGGATTGTTATAATTTTTTTTAATAGTGAAAATTTGTGCTTAAAGCTTGTATTTCGGAGGAATACGTGATAATTTATTAGTGAAGCCGGAGAAATAGTGATACAGATATCGTCGCTGTTTCAACCGCGGAATGAAGAGAGTTTCTTATAGATGAGAGAGGAATGTGTGATAAATGGCAAACAAGAAAACACCTATCGACTTCCAAGCGTTGCTTGAAGAAGTCAATTCAGATTTTCCGGTATACCAAGCACTTGATCAAGATGGGAAAGTAGTAAACCCTGATCTTGTTCCAGATTTGACAGATGAAGAGTTAGTAGAATTGATGACTAGCATGGTTTGGTCTCGTGTATTGGATCAACGCTCAACAGCATTGAACCGTCAAGGACGTTTAGGATTTTTTGCTCCAACTGCTGGACAAGAAGCAAGTCAATTAGCTAGTGCATTCGCTTTTGACAAAGAAGATGTACTATTACCAGGTTACCGTGATGTTCCACAATTGATCAAACACGGCTTACCTTTATCTCAAGCATTTCTATGGTCTCGTGGACATGCAGCTGGAAACTTCTACCCAGAAGAATTGAAAGCTCTACCACCACAAATCATTATTGGTGCACAATACGTCCAAGCTGCAGGTGTTGCATTAGGACTTAAAAAGCGTAACAAGAAAAATGTTGTTTTCACTTATACAGGTGATGGCGGTTCTTCTCAAGGTGACTTCTATGAAGCAATCAACTTTGCTGGAGCTTACCATGCGAATGCTGTATTCTACATCCAAAACAATGGATTTGCGATTTCAACACCTCGTGAAAAACAAACAGCAGCAAAAACATTAGCGCAAAAAGCAGTAGCAGCTGGTATCCCTGGTATCCAAGTGGATGGTATGGACCCATTAGCCGTTTATACTGTTTCAAAAATGGCACGTGACTGGGCAGTTTCTGGTAATGGACCTGTATTGATCGAAACATTGACTTACCGTTACGGTCCACATACATTATCTGGTGATGACCCAACACGTTACCGTGAAAAAGATGTTGACGATGAATGGCAATTAAAAGATCCATTGATCCGTTTCCGTAAATACCTAACTGAAAAAGGTTTATGGAGCGAAGAAAAAGAAGAAGCAATCATCGAACAAACAAAAGAAGAAATCAAAGCAGCAATTGCTGAAGCAGATAAAGTTCCAAAACAAAAAGTTTCAGATTTCTTGAAAAATATGTTTGAAGAAACACCACAAACAATCAAAGAACAAATTGCAATCTATGAAGCGAAGGAGTCGAAATAACCATGGCACAAAAAACAATGATTCAAGCAATCACAGATGCCTTAGCACTTGAACTTGAAAACGACGAAAACGTACTCGTTTTTGGTGAAGATGTCGGCAAAAACGGAGGCGTATTCCGTGCAACTGAAGGATTGCAAGAAAAGTTCGGTGAAGACCGCGTATTTGACACTCCTTTAGCAGAATCAGGTATTGCCGGATTAGGTTTCGGTTTAGCACTTGAAGGATTCCGTCCTGTCCCTGAAATCCAATTCTTTGGCTTTATTTTTGAAGCAATGGATGAAGTTGTAGCACAGATGGCTCGTACGAGATACCGTATGGGTGGAACAAGAAATATTCCAGTAACGATCCGTTCACCATTTGGTGGTGGTGTTCATACACCTGAATTACACTCAGATAACTTAGAAGGACTGATTGCTCAATCTCCTGGTATCCGTGTAGTAATTCCGTCAAACCCATATGATGCAAAAGGACTATTGATTGCTTCTATTAGAAGTAATGATCCTGTTGTTTTCTTGGAGCATATGAAACTTTATCGTTCATTCCGTGAGGAAGTTCCAGATGAAGCGTACGAAGTGCCTTTAGACAAAGCCGCAGTGACTCGTGAAGGAACAGATGTATCGATCATCACTTACGGTGCAATGGTACGTGAAGCCATCAAGGCAGCAGATAATCTTGAAAAAGAAGGTATCTCTGTTGAGATCGTTGACTTACGAACCGTTGCTCCATTAGATGTTGAAACAATCATCAAATCTGTTGAAAAAACCGGACGTGTCGTTGTTGTTCAAGAAGCACAACGTCAAGCGGGCGTAAGCACTCAAGTAATCTCTGAAATCTCTGAACGTGCAATTCTTTCATTAGAAGCACCAATCGGACGCGTTTCTGCACCAGATACTGTTTTCCCATTCGGTCAAGCAGAAAATATCTGGTTGCCAAATGCTTCTGATATCGAAGCAAAAGTAAAAGAAATCGCAGAATTTTAAGGAAAGAAAGGACGTTAAAAACCCATGGCTTACCAATTTAAATTACCTGATATCGGTGAAGGTATCGCAGAAGGTGAAATCGTTAAATGGTTCGTTCAACCAGGCGATACGATCAATGAAGACGATACATTACTAGAAGTACAAAATGACAAATCAGTGGAAGAAATTCCATCTCCAGTGACAGGAACAGTGAAAAGCATCGTTGTTCCAGAAGGTACAGTTGCAAATGTTGGTGACGTATTGGTTGAGATCGATGCACCAGGACATGAAGGAAATGAAGACAGCGGAAGCGAAGGCGTGGCAGCTACTGAGCAAACACCTGAAGCACCTGCTGCTGAACCAACATCTGAAAGTTCATCTGCATCAGCAGAAGCTTCTGAGGGTGGCGTATTCCAATTCAAATTACCTGATATCGGTGAAGGTATCGCAGAAGGTGAAATCGTTAAATGGTTTGTTAAAGCCGGTGACACGATCAATGAAGACGATACATTATTAGAAGTGCAAAATGACAAATCAGTGGAAGAAATTCCATCTCCAGTAACAGGGACTGTTAAAACAATCGTTGTTTCTGAAGGTACAGTCGCAAATGTTGGTGACGTATTGGTTGAGATCGACGCGCCAGGACACAATAGTGGACCTGCAAGTAAACCAGCGGCAGCAACTTCTGCTGCAAAAGTGGAAACTTCAGGTTCTTCAAGTATCCCTGAAGCTGCAAACCCAGATAAACGCGTATTAGCAATGCCATCTGTTCGTCAATTCGCTCGCGAAAAAGACGTGGATATCAGCCAAGTTTCTGCAACTGGAAAAGGCGGACGTGTGACAAAAGAAGATATCGAAAACTTCTTATCTGGTGGAGGTGCTCCGGCAGCTGCAAGCAAACCTGCTGAATCAGCTGCACCAACAGAAGCATCTTCTGAAAAACCTGCTGAAACAAAAGCTGCTCCAGCAAAAGCATTCAAATCAAACTTAGGCGATCTAGAAGAACGTGTGGCATTGACACCAACACGTAAAGCAATTGCCAAAGCAATGGTCAACAGCAAACAAACAGCACCTCATGTCACTTTACATGATGAAGTTGAAGTAACAAATCTTTGGGATAACCGTAAAAAATTCAAAGAAGTGGCAGCTGCTAACGGTACGAAATTAACGTTCTTGCCTTACGTTGTCAAAGCGTTGACTGCCACAGTGAAAAAATTCCCGATCTTGAATGCGTCAATCGATGATGCAAAACAAGAAATCGTTTATAAAAACTATTACAATATCGGTATCGCAACAGATACAGACCATGGTTTGTATGTGCCAAACGTGAAAGATGCTGACCGTAAAGGAATGTTTGCAATCGCAGACGAAATCAACGAGAAAGCAAAACTTGCACATGATGGCAAACTAGCGGCAGATGATATGCGTAATGGAACGATCACGATCAGTAACATTGGTTCAGTTGGTGGCGGCTGGTTCACACCAGTAATCAACTACCCTGAAGTAGCAATCCTGGGTGTAGGAACAATTGCACAACAACCAATCGTCAATGCTGAAGGTGAAATCGTTGTTGGCCGAGTGATGAAATTATCATTGAGTTTCGATCACCGAATCGTCGATGGTGCGACAGCACAACAAGCAATGAATAACATCAAACGTTTATTAGCTGATCCAGAGCTATTAATGATGGAAGGATGAGAAACAAATGGTAGTTGGAGATTTTGCTGTTGAATTAGATACAGTTGTAATCGGTGCGGGACCTGGCGGCTATGTCGCTGCCATCCGCGCTGCTGAAATGGGCCAAAAAGTAGCGATCATTGAAAGAGAATATATCGGCGGCGTTTGTTTGAACGTTGGTTGTATTCCTTCTAAAGCGTTGATCGCAGCAGGTCATCATTATCAAGAATCACTTGATTCATCGATGTTTGGTGTAACAAGTGAAAATGTCTCACTAGATTTTACAAAAACACAAGAGTGGAAAGACAACAAAGTAGTGAAAACATTGACTTCAGGAGTCGGCTACTTGTTAAAAAAACACAAAGTTGAAACGATCGAAGGCGAAGCATTCTTCGTAGATGATCATACATTACGTGTGATCCATCCGGATTCTGCTCAAACGTATTCATTCAACCATGCTATCGTTGCGACAGGTTCTCGTCCAATCGAAATCCCTGGATTCAAATTTGGTGGTCGTGTCTTAGATTCTACAGGTGGACTAAGCCTAACAGAAGTTCCTAAGAAATTCGTCATCATCGGCGGCGGAGTAATCGGTGCTGAACTTGGAGCAGCTTACGCAAACTTAGGTTCTGAAGTAACGATCCTTGAAGGTTCACCACAAATTTTACCTACGTATGAAAAAGACTTGGTGAAATTAGTGGAAGATGACTTCAAGAAAAAAGGCGTAACAGTTATTACAAATGCAATGGCTAAAGAATCAATCGACAATGGTGATAGCGTAACTGTAAAATATGCAGTAGACGGAAAAGAAGAATCAGTAACAGCTGACTACGTGATGGTCACTGTTGGACGTCGTCCGAATACTGAAGACATGGGCTTAGAACAAGCTGGTGTTGAAATCGGTGAACGTGGCTTGATCTCAGTTGATAATCAAGGGCGTACAAACGTACCTAACATCTTTGCAATCGGCGACATCGTTCCAGGCGCTGCTTTAGCACATAAAGCAAGTTATGAAGCAAAAATCGCCGCAGAAGCAATCTCTGGCAAAAAAGTAGCAGTTGACTACAAAGCAATGCCAGCTGTTGCCTTTACTGATCCTGAATTAGCATCAGTAGGGATGACGATCAAAGAAGCAAAAGAAGCTGGACTAGAAGCGACAGCTTATAAATTCCCATTCTCTGGGAACGGTCGTGCTTTATCATTAGGTAAAACAGAAGGTTTTATCCGCTTAGTGACAACGAATGAAGACAATGTCATCATCGGTGCGCAAATCGGTGGAGTTGGAGCAAGTGATATGGTTTCTGAACTTGCTTTGGCAATCGAATCAGGTATGAACGCTGAAGATATCGCGTTGACGATCCATCCACATCCATCTCTAGGTGAGATCACAATGGACGCAGCTGAATTAGCTTTAGGCTTACCGATCCATATTTAATCATTCAACTAAATGCAATTCTCTCTGAGAAGAGAGAGTTGTGTTTTTTTATACTCTAAATAGTGATTATAAAATTATTATGTAAACTAAAATAGAGCAAAACCACTTGGAAGAAGTCTTCTTTCTATGATAAACTGAAAGGGATGAATAGAATAGGAGATAATATCTATGAATGAGTATCAATACCCATTAGACTTGGACTGGACCACTGAAGAAATGGTCATCGTGATGAACATGTGGGAAGCCCTCGAAAAAGCGAATGAACAAGGAATCAATAACCAGGAATTTCTAACAACCTATCAACAATTCAAAACAGTGATTAAATCAATTGGAGAAGAAAAACGATTAGGACGAGAATTTGAAAAAGTTTCTGGCTATTCGCTATACCGTGCTGTTCAAGAGGCAAAGAAGAACACCAACAAAATGCTAAAAATGAATGGGTGAGACGATGGAGAAAATGATTGAGGAAATAATTGCCTGGTTGGTAGCAGCAAAAGAAAAGATTCTCCATGCACAAAATGAGCAACTAACAGTCGCAGAAAAAACGAATCGTAAAGATCTAGTGACAAACATGGATCGAGAAATTCAAGCATTTCTGATCAATAAAATCCATTCTGCCTATCCTCAAGCAAAAATTTTGGCAGAAGAAGAAGGATACAACAACTTATCGGATTTGAGTGGTCAAGTTTTTATCATTGACCCAATTGATGGTACGTTAAACTTCGTGGTACAAGGAGAAAATTTTTGTATCATGCTTGCTTATTACGAAGATGGAGTGGGACAGCTAGGGTTTATCTATGATGTCATGCGAGATGAATTATACTGGGGCGGTAAAACGATCGGTGTTTACAAAAATGATGTGAAATTACCCCAACCGCAAGACCTTCCATTAGATAAAGGATTAGTAGCAATCAATAGCTATCTCTTCGGTCATGATCGATTCAATATCCATGCGATTGGTGAACAAAGTATTGGCGTTCGAATGTGTGGCTGTGCTGGCTTAGAATTGATTGCGATGTTAAAAGGAAACCACATTGGCTATATATCTAATCTAAGTCCCTGGGATTACGCGGCTGGCAATGTCTTGTTGAAAGAGTTCGGTATGCGATATAGTGGGTTTTCCGGTGCACCATTGAGTTTCAGTGGCAGAGAATATTATTTAGCTGCAACTCCAACAGCCTATGCGACTATACTTGACATGCTTCAATTGGATTGATTATTTTTCTAGCTTTGAGATACATCCAACAAAAAGTTCATATAAAATAAGTGAGGGACGATAAAATTGCTTTTTTGAGCAATGTAGTCCTTCACTTATTTTTTTTGAATGATTATAGTATCGGAACAGTCATTTATAGAAGATGCTAATGAAAAAGTTTTTGTAATGACTGTTTTTTTACATAACTTCGGATTTTTTGTGCTATTTTGATTAGAAAAAGGGCGAATTATTAATTTTCTCGAAAAAATGAAAACATTTCACTATATTTCATGAAAAAAGTTTGGTATAATAAACAGTCGAGTAAAATTGCCCTGTGATAAAGAATCGATAAAAAAGGAGTTACTTAAATTGAATAAAAGAAATGACATCCGTAACGTAGCGATCATCGCCCACGTCGACCACGGAAAAACAACATTAGTTGATGAACTATTAAAACAATCTGACACATTAGACGCCCACACTCAATTACAAGAACGTGCGATGGACTCAAACGCACTTGAACAAGAACGTGGAATCACAATCTTAGCGAAAAATACAGCTGTTGATTATAAAGGGATTCGCGTCAATATCATGGATACACCTGGACACGCGGACTTCGGTGGTGAAGTAGAACGTATCATGAAAATGGTAGACGGCGTTGTCTTAGTTGTAGATGCTTATGAAGGCACCATGCCGCAAACACGTTTCGTATTGAAAAAGGCTTTAGAGCAACATATTACACCGATCGTAGTTGTAAACAAGATCGACAAACCATCCGCTCGTCCTGAGTATGTGGTAGATGAAGTCTTAGAATTATTTATCGAATTAGGCGCAGACGATGATCAACTGGATTTCCCAGTGATTTACGCCTCTGCTTTGAACGGAACATCAAGCTTATCCGATGATCCAGCGGACCAAGAACCAACAATGGCACCGATCTTTGATACAATTGTCGAAGCTATTCCTGCACCAGTTGACAACAGCGATGAACCTTTACAGTTCCAAGTATCATTACTTGATTACAATGATTATGTTGGACGTATCGGTATCGGCCGTGTCTTCAGAGGAAAAATCAAAGTTGGTGACCAAGTATCACTGATCAAACTTGATGGCACAGTGAAGAAATTCCGTGTGACAAAATTATTTGGTTTCTTTGGCTTACAACGTTTAGAGATCCAAGAAGCTAAAGCTGGTGACTTGATCGCTGTCTCAGGAATGGAAGATATCTTCGTTGGGGAAACAGTTACACCAGTCGATCATCAAGAAGCATTACCGATCTTGCATATCGATGAACCAACATTACAAATGACTTTCTTAGTCAACAACTCTCCATTTGCTGGACGCGAAGGAAAATACGTGACATCACGTAAAATCGAAGAACGTTTGATGGCAGAATTACAAACAGACGTTTCACTTCGTGTTGAACCAACAAATTCACCAGATGCTTGGACAGTTTCAGGTCGTGGTGAACTTCACTTATCGATCTTGATCGAGAACATGCGTCGTGAAGGTTATGAATTACAAGTATCACGTCCAGAAGTTATCGAAAGAGAGATCGATGGCGTAAAATGTGAACCATTTGAACGTGTTCAAATCGATACACCAGAAGAATACATGGGTAGTGTCATCGAATCATTGAGCCAACGTAAAGGTGAAATGCAAGATATGGTCCATACAGGAAATGGTCAAATTCGTTTGACATTCTTGACACCTGCTCGTGGATTGATCGGTTACTCAACAGAGTTCTTGTCAATGACTCGTGGTTACGGAATCATGAACCATACATTTGATCAATACTTGCCAATGCTTCCTGGCCAAATCGGCGGACGTCACCAAGGTGCGTTAGTATCCATCGATACAGGTAAAGCAACAACGTATTCAATCATGAGTATCGAAGAACGTGGTACTGTATTTGTTGAACCAGGGACAGAAGTCTACGAAGGTATGATCATCGGTGAAAACAGCCGTGAGAATGACTTGACAGTCAATATCACAAAAGCAAAACAAATGACCAACGTTCGTTCTGCGAACAAAGACCAAACATCAGTCATCAAAAAACCAAAACAATTAACACTTGAAGAATCACTAGAATTCTTGAATGACGATGAGTACTGTGAAGTAACACCAGAAAACATCCGTCTAAGAAAACAAATTTTAGAAAAAAATGCACGTGAAAAAGCATCTAAAAAGAAAAAATAATAATTTTGACCGAATCCTAGAGAAAGCTCTGGGATTCGGTTTTTTTGTTATATAGGATCGATCATTAAATCAAACATAGTTATTCAATTAAATACTAGTTAAAAGCTGTTGGTGAACCGCTTTTCTCTATCCGATGTTTTTTTAGTATAGTCAAAATAAATCATAAAATTATACGATTTCCTGATGGATAAGATTAAATAACACTATTCTTTCAATTTATACCAATTAACATGAAAAAAATGGCGTTATCAAAAAGTGTATTTAGGTTTAGAGTTAAAGTGGGAAAGTTCTAATAGAATAATACTAATGATGGAGGATGAATAAAATGTAAAAAAGAAAAAATAAATGACGTTATAATAAAATGAAGCTTTGCTTTTGAATGATCATTAGAAAAAAGGAGGAGTATAGAAGACTCAAGATGAGAATGATTGCTTACTCAATTGAATATTTTCTAAGACTTCTCCGAATATACTTGTAGAATAAATGGAGGTAAATCTTAGAAAAATGAAAAAGACAAAAATTCTGAATAGCCTGATGATTATCGGCTTGGTGTTAGGAAGTATGAATGATGCTGTTGTACAAGCAATTTCGAGCATAGAGTCAAAGACTGAGAAGACATCATTGGTTGAAAAAAAACAATTTTCAATAGAACCAAACAAAGAAGAAGACAAAATAAACAACAAAAAAATAGCTATCAAAGATGAAAGTAATGAACAACCAATTGAGAAAAATAAAAGGACTAGTGCCAGGAATAATAATCCAAGCGATAATTTTGATAGTGTTCAAGGAAACAACGGTAATTACTTTAAACCGACTACTGATGCAACTTTACTGAAAATTGGTGAAGAGCAGGCAGCTCGAGTGCAATCAGATTTGTCAAAAAAATCTATAAATATTTCTAACTTGCAACATGAGAAAGAGGACAGCTTTGAAGTTTTAAACTTTTCTACGTGTATTTTTCCGAATGATAAAGGATTGGTTATGTGGCCAATAAATGGAGGGCGTAATAGTGTCTATTGGACGCAAGTTGATTCCAACAGTGGAATTTGGCGGATGCGCCTGTACGCTGCAATGGATTCAAAAAACGAACCCTATTTAAATGCGAAATTTACTCGGCTAAAATACGGTTCTGTCAGTGGGAATGAAGTATTCGCCTTTCCAAGAGTGGCTTATTTATCGAATCCTACAGGTCATATAAACGATATGAAACCATTTCTCACGAAAGCTACATTTGAAGTACGGTTACCGACTGCTGAAGAGGAAATCGGTAAAATTGTAGCAACTGCCAAAGAAGGTACACATAAACTCATGCAAAATGCTCAACCGATCCCTAATCCAGAAACTTATCTAGATGTGAAAAATACACGTGGAAAAGTTGAGTATAGTTGGAAAATAGCCCCTGATACAACGAAAGTAGGAAAGCAAGATACGAAGATTTTAGTAAAAGACGAGTCGGGTAGAGAAATAGAAGTAGTAGTTCCAATCACTGTAGAACCTCTAGCTGTAGAAATCAAGGGAAAACCAGGACCATTTGACATTTATCAATATGATAAATTGCCAGATGTGACTGAATACTTTGAAGTAACAAATCTGTATGGTACCTATACGCTAAAATGGTTCGATGATGTGAATACTGATTCACCAGGCGAACAAACATGGCGAGCAAAAGTAACAACTTCTGATGGACGTGAGGCAACTTCTTCGATTCAGATGGATGTGACGCCACATGAGGGCTTAAAGGTTAACCTCAAATCAATTGAAGATCGAAAACTCGGTTATAATTATCCAACATTTGCAACAAACTTTAGAGATTATATTGATTCGGTCACTATGCATGGTGAACCAGTCGAATTAAGAGATCTTGAATTTATTCCACAAGAAAGTGCGGAGGCAGATTATCGGATAGGGGGTCTTCAAACACTCAAATTGACAGTTCAAACCAAGCACCCAAATAGCGGTGTGATGATTAAGGGAACTGGTGAGGTAACACTCAATGTTCTTTGGGACCACTCGATTTTGATGAAATCAATCAATGGTGAATCAGCTGGATCATTTACTTTAAGAACAGATAATTCAGGAAATGAGACGGCAAAAGTTGTATTTGGGATGGGGATACCAACCTCAATAAATACGGCAGTTGGTCCGCAGAGTACTCCATTTTCGCTATATTATTCGTTTGAAGTTTTACGAGGCGAAACAGTCATTTATAGCCAAGAAGTGACAAATCGCGCAACTTGGCAGCAAATCATGGATAAATTTGGAGATTCTACTGGAACGATCGATGTCCATTATGGTGATGTCATTAAGATATATCATCCAGAACGAACGCCGAATAGTTCAGTCTTGATGATCGACGAACAGGAACAGGATTATACATATGATACGACGTACGCCTACTACAAGATTACTCCTTATGGATTTGATCCATTCCCCTTGCTAGAAGCAGAAGCTTCACAAAAGAGTTTTGTTTTAGGCGAGAACACTAAAACGATTGATCCAGCTTCATTAATAAAGAATGTAACGATTAATGGTCGATTAGTTGATAGTAGTTCATACGAAGTGGAATCATTGATCGATTTTGATACAAGTAGTATTGGAACAAGAAAAATGAAATTGAAAGTCACGATGAATGATGGACTTTCAGCAGAGGAATTCGAAGTCGATTACCAAGTCAAATGGGGCAGCACATTTGTGCTAAAAGGCTTGAATGATGCGACGGTTGGCGCATTTAGTCTACTAAAAGAAAACGATCAATGGGCATTGCATGCTAGTCAAGGAGTAAATGGGACAGACTTGAGTCAACCGGTCAATAATCATTTTGGCCGAGACATCTACTATGGTATTGAAGTGATCGAAAATATTACTACCAAATACCAATATAACGTACTAGGCAATCAATCGATTAAAGAAGGAATCGAAGGGTTCAATCAAGGAAAACCATTAACCGTCAAACAAGGCGACGTCATCAAAGTGTATCATGCAGAACCAACAGGTAATAGTCTATTGATGCAAGATGAAATAGCCAAAGACTTTACAATGGGCTCAAATGATGCCTATTACGAAGTCACAGAGCATGGGCTAGAACCGATCCTCGCGATTTCTACGGATACTAAACCACAAGAATTTAGTTTAGGTGATGATGCCTCGGGGATTGATGGAACGCAACTGATCAATCAGGTAACGATCAATGGGACCGAGTTAACACCGGATCTATATACAGTCAAACAATTAGGAAACTTCGATACAACTACAGTCGGTCAAAAAGAACTTGCTATCCAATTTGACACAAAAGATGGGGTAGTATCAAAGGTTATCACAGTGCCTTATAAAGTGAAATGGGGTAGAACGATCGTGATGAAATCTAGCACTGGTGGTTCAGCAGGTGTTTTCTCACTGCAAACTACTAATACGACCAGACAGTTGAAAATCCATCAAGGGTTTGACTCGCCATTAGACGAGCGCTTAGGAAACGATCAAGACCTCTATTATTCAATTGAAGTCTTACGTGGTGAAAAAGTCCAATATAGTCAAGAAGTCCCAGGTCGTGTCACGCTACAAGAAGTCATCAATAGTTTTGGAACTAATGGCACTCCAGCTGTCACTGTCCAGTTAGATGATGTGATCAAAATTTATCACCCCAAAAATCTCCTGGTAGCTCGGTACTGATGGTCGATGAACTAGAAGAGGACTTCACGTATGGTTCAGATTATGCGTATTACAAAGTAACGACATATGGTTTTGAAGCAATGCCAGTCATGGAAGTCCATACAGCTAATAAAGCCTTTTATCTCGCACAAGATGTAACTACTGTAGCTGATGCTGAATTAATTGATCGTGTGACGATCAACGGCAAAACAGTTGATCCAGAGGAATACACAATTGAGAGACGTTCAGAAATCGATACGAAAACGATTGGGAATAAAAACGTCGCTATGCGTGTGAAAATGAACGATGGTTTATCTAGTGTACAACTTGAACTGCCTTATCAAGTCAAATGGGGAAGTACATTTATTCTAAAAGGTGAAGAAAAAGAAGGGAAAAGAGGGATCGTCGGTTCTTTTAGTCTGCTTGATCAAAATGACCAGTTGGCTATCTATGCCACAAAAGGCGAAGATGAAACAGAACTTAATGCGCCAGTCAATCCTGCTTATGGTCGTAATGCCTATTATCGAATCGATATCCTAGCAGATCCTAAAAATAAAGCCAATAGTTTATTTCCCGATAACATCAAATATACTTATGAAGTGGCAGGTAATCAAACGGTTCGTCAAGCAATCGAAGGGTTCAATAATGGGCAATCATTACCTGTGGAAGAAGGAGACATTTTCCGTGTCTACCATGCAGAAACAGATAACCAGAACTTACTGATGTGGGATGACATCGTCAAAAACTATACAGCTGGGTTAAATTACGCTTATTATGAAGTCAATAATGGCGAGTTTGAGCCGATTACGTTGATTTACGCAGATGTTGCTAGTCAGGAACTCGTATTAGGTGAGGATACCAGTGAGGTAGACGTGACAACGTTGATTGACAATGTTGCATTCAACGGACAGAGTTTGAACTCAGAACTATATAAAGTAGAACAAACGGGAGCGTTTGATACCCATACGACAGGAGAAAAAACAGTAACGGTAAAAGTATCAACTGCAGATGGAGTTTCTTCGACTGACATTGAAGTGCCATATGAAGTGAAATGGGGCAGCACGATCCATTTAAAAAATCGTAAAGGTGAAACGGTTGGATCGTTTGGACTACTTAAAAACAGCAAACAAATCGAAATCCAATCTGTCCAAGGAACCGATCAAACAGTGTTGAAGAATAGAGTGAATGAATACGATGACACCGAAGTATATTATGGAATCGAAATTCTCAACGAACGTAAGCAAAGCAAATATCAATACGAGGTTCGTGGCACACAAACAATCGAGCAAGCCATTTCACGTTTTAATACTGGTAAATCACTAGCGGTGACCCCAGGTGATATCGTGAAGGTTTATCACGTAGATACTAGTAACAATTTATTGATGGCAGAAGAGAGCGAACGAAACTACACCTATGGCAGTAATTACGCGTATTATAAGGTAACAGATTATGGTTTTGAGCCTACAGGTGAGTTAACAGTTGAACCTGCTCAGCCTTCTTTTGCACAAGGCACTGAAAGAGTTGACCTGAAATCGTTAGTAAAAGAAGTGAAAGTCAATGGGCGTGTAATACCTAAAAACGTCTATACTGTTTCTTTAGATGGAACATCTGAAATCGATACAGAAACTATGGGCAGTCGTTTTGTTTCTCTCGATGTCAAAGTGGATCGGAGTTATGGGAGTTTATCTACTCGTACAGAATCTTCATATGAAATCGTTGAACCTGGACAAGAAACAGCGCCAGGAGAAGAGGACGCTAGTGCAGAAGATGGTACTGGTACATCCAACGATCCAGATGCAGATGGAATTTCAGCAGAGACTGGATTAGGTGAGGGTTCCGCAGCCGAAGGTGATGAGAGTAAATTGCCACAAACCAATCAAACCATCAATCGAGTACTGCCATATATTGGTGCATGTTTCTTACTAATAGTAGGATTTGTTTTTTGGAAACGAAAAATGTCTAAGAAATCGTTTGATAAACAGTAACGGATAGTTAAAATGACAACGAAGCAGTTGAAAGAGCGAAGTGATAATTACTTTGGCATTCTTTCAACTGTTTTTTTATGATCACTAAAGGAGTCACGGACAAGAAATATAAAAATAAATCCTATGAGCAAAAAACAAAATTCTCGTAATAGGAAGTCAATCATTAGCTGTGGAGAACTTAAAGAAACAAAAAATGAAAGCAAGAACGGCAAGATGAATTTTTTAAAGAACTTTTAAAAAACTCAAAGCACTCTGTTTTTGGTTTCACAAATGGTGTTTTGTTTCACAGAGTTAGGCTTGCTCTTATGAGCAGACAGAAGTAGAATAGATAGTACATGTCTGATGAATCATTTGAGAAAATGCGTAATTAATAGTTAGATGAAAGAAGTGAAACTTGAAATTGTAAAAACAAACAGAAATCGAGGAGGGCGCATGTGGAGCAGTTATTAAAAAAATATTTTGGATATGAGCTTTTCCGCCCAGGCCAAAAAGAAATCATTGAAAAAATCATGGCTCAAGAAGATGTCTTGGGTATCATGCCGACTGGAAGCGGAAAATCAATATGTTATCAGCTACCTGCGCTAGCATTGGAAGGGGTGACGATCGTCGTTTCTCCCTTGATCTCTTTGATGAAAGATCAAGTGGATGCTGCGAATCAACTGGGGATCGCTGCTACGTTTATTAATAGTTCATTAGAAGGATATGAAGTGGCACAACGTTTTCGTTCATTAGATGAAGAAAAGTATCAATTGTTATATGTTGCACCAGAACGTTTTATCATGCCTGATTTTATCCAAGCGATGAATCGTTGGTCCGTTCGCTTGATTGCCATTGATGAAGCCCACTGTATCTCGCAATGGGGGCATGATTTCAGACCCAGTTATTTGCAGATGGCGAAATGTTTAGAAGGTATTCCTCAGCGTCCGCCCATCGTAGCCTTGACAGCAACTGCTACTGTCCCTGTAGCAACAGATATCAAAAGACTTTTAAAAATCCCTGAAAAGAACCATATTCAAACTGGATTTGCACGAGAAAATCTGAGGTTGCAGGTTATCAAAGATCAAAAAAAAGAGCAATATTTGGTCGAGTATTTAAAAGTGAATCAAAATCAATCAGGCATCATTTATGCCGCGACTAGAAAAGAAGTAGATCGACTATATCAGTTGTTGGCAAAATTTGGTTTTTCCGTTGGCAGATATCATGGCGGTATTTCAGAAAGTGAAAGGACGGAAATGCAAGAAGCTTTCCTCTATGATCGTATCCAGCTATTAGTAGCAACAAACGCTTTTGGAATGGGGATCAATAAAAGTAATATTCGTTTTGTCATTCACTACCAAATACCAGGTTCATTAGAAGCATATTATCAGGAAGCTGGTCGTGCCGGAAGAGATGGCTTACCTAGTGAAGCCATTTTGCTATTTGCGCCACAAGATGTGCAAGTCCAAAAGTTTTTTGTTCAACAATCGCAACGTGAGGAGGCACAAAAACATAAGGAATACGACAAGATCCGAGCAATGACTGAATACGTCCATATCGAATCCTGTCTGCAACAATATATTCTTTCTTACTTTGGGGAAGCAAGTGAGCCTTGTCAGCGTTGTGGCAACTGTCTTGATGATCGTGAACTGATCGATGTGACCACAGAAACGCAAATGGTTTTGTCGTGTTTGAAACGAATGGGTGAGAACTACGGAAAACAATTACTGATGAAAGTCCTTGCCGGATCAAAAGATCAGAAAATCAAACAGTTACAGTTTGATCGATTGTCTACGTATGGTCTACTAAGGAATCTGTCACAAAAAAATATATTACAGTTGATCGACTATCTGATTTCAAGTGGCTACTTACTTGCGGCTAGTGGTGAATACCCAATTTTGAAAGTCAGCGATCTTGGGGTGCAAGTGCTTATGGGAAAAGTAACTGTCCACAAAAAGGAACCCCAAAAAGTGCAACAATTGTCGCATGACGAAACAGATGGCCTATTTGAAGTATTACGCCAGTTACGGACTGATTTAGCTGTTGATGCAGGTGTTCCACCGTATGTTGTTTTTTCAGATGCGACACTCAAAGAAATGAGTCAGCATCGACCAAATGACCGATTGGCACTTCTCCAAATCAAAGGGGTAGGGCAAAGCAAGCTTGATAAGTACGGTGAAATGTTCTTGCTGGCAATCAAAAATTTCCAAGAAAGCGCTCCGCCAAGTGACAGTTAAAAAACCTAAAAAAAAGCCTAGATAAATCTAGGTTCTTGCTCAGTTATCGCGTAAAATATGCTATAATGAATGAACTTAGAAATGGAGGGAAAGGCAAATGGATTCTCTTTCAAAAGAGACGGCACTCAATGTGTTGATTGATGAGGCAGATCGCATCAAGCGTTTGATCCAAAATCAAACAAACAGTCTTTGTATCTCGCAGTGTAAAGCCTTTGAAGAGGTAGTCGATACACAAATGTATGGATTTTCTCAACAAGTGAGTTTTGCGATACGTGTAGGGATCATTGAAAAAAAAGAAGGGCAACTGATGCTCAGTGAGTTAGAACGTCAATTGAATCACTTATACAATGAAGTTTACCGAGAAAATTATGATAAAAAAGAAAGTGGCAAGGGGGAATAAGCTTGCCGAATAAAGTGAAAAAAAGGCATCTGTTGGATTACAGTATTTTGATTCCATATTTGATTTTATGTATCATCGGGTTGATCATGGTTTATAGCTCCACCTCCTACTTGCTATTAGCAAATGGGAGCAATCCAGCGTCATCAGTCATCAATCAAAGTATTTTTTGGGTGCTTAGCTTGATCGTTATTGCACTCCTATACAAAATGAAAATCGGTGTATTGAAAAATCAGCGATTGATCATGGCGGCTATCGCAGTCTTGACGATTTTATTATTGATCGTCTTATTTTTTGGGGAAGAACGTAATGGTGCAAAAGGTTGGCTTGAAATTGCCGGATTTTCTATCCAGCCCGCCGAATACCTAAAGATCATTGCCATCTGGTATCTTTCCTTTACTTTGTCACAGAGACAAATGAGTGTGCAAAAAAACTTCATTGCAACGGTCAAACGACCTTTATTGTTAGTACTTGCCTTGACAGTGTTAGTGGCAAGTCTACCCGATTTTGGGAATGCAACGGTTATTTTTTTGATCATCATCGTGTTACTATTAGCTAGCGGCGTCAATTATTTTTACACCTTGATCGTCGGTGTCGGAGGAATCATTTTTAGTATAGTAACAATTTGGTTGATCAACGTGACCCAAGGGAAACTTTTCCCTGGTCGCCTACAATATATTTATCATCGTTTTGAGATTTTTCAAAACCCTTTTACTGATGAATTGAATAACGGACACCAAATGGTGAATGGTTATTATGCGATGTTCAACGGTGGTCTATTCGGTCGCGGATTAGGGAATAGTATCCAGAAAAAAGGATTTCTACAAGAAGCGCAAACCGACTTTATCTATGCCATCGTAGTAGAAGAATTAGGAGTGATCATGGGTATTTTGATCTTAGCTTTATTGATGTTCATGATTGCGCGTATCATCTTAGTGGGTATCCGCTCAAAAGATCCATTTAATTCTTTGCTATGTATCGGAATCGGTTCGATGTTTCTGATCCAAGTATTTGTCAACCTTGGCGGGATCACTGGGATCATCCCATTGACAGGGATCACATTCCCATTCTTGAGTCAAGGTGGTTCGAGTTTGCTGATGCTTTCGATCTGCGTAGGTTTCGTCCTGAATATCAGCGCAGATGAGAAACGTAAGAGTTTAGGTATTTACTAAAATTGACGTAGGAGTGATTCGATGAGAAAAGTTTTGGTAGCTAACAGAGGAGAAATTGCTGTACGGGTATTTCGTGCCTGTACAGAATTAGGGATCCAAACTGTAGGTGTCTATGCAGAAGAAGATGAATATTCCGTGCATCGCTTTAAAGCGGATGAGGCATATCTAGTTGGTAAAGGAAAAAGACCGATAGATGCGTATCTTGATATTGAAGGGATTCTTGAGATTGCTAAGGCTAGTGGAGCGGACGCGATCCATCCCGGTTACGGATTATTATCTGAAAACTTACACTTTGCCACACGGTGCAAAGAAGAAGGCATCACTTTTGTTGGGCCAGAACTTCATCATCTTGATATTTTTGGCGATAAGATCAAAGCAAAAACAGCAGCAATCGAAGCTGGTATCGCTTCGATCCCTGGGACAGATGGTCCAGTAGAGTCAATTGAAGAAGTTTTATCATTTGCTGAACGTCATGGCTATCCCGTGATGATCAAAGCAGCATTAGGCGGTGGCGGTCGTGGGATGCGTGTAGCATATGACGAAAAAGGCGCTCGTGAAGGATATGAACGTGCAAAAAGTGAAGCGAAAGCTGCTTTTGGTAGTGATGAAGTCTATGTTGAAAAGTATATCGCTGATCCGAAACACATCGAGGTCCAGATCTTAGGGGATACCCATGGAAACATCATCCATCTATTTGAACGGGATTGTTCAGTCCAGCGGCGTCATCAAAAAGTCGTAGAAGTCGCTCCTTGCGTTTCGATGAATGAGCAACAGCGTCAACGTATTTGTCAGGCTGCTGTCCAGTTGATGAAGCATGTGGGGTATGTCAATGCAGGGACAGTCGAATTTTTAGTGGAAAATGACGAATTTTATTTTATTGAAGTCAATCCACGTGTCCAAGTTGAACATACGATTACTGAGATGATTACGGATGTCGATATCGTGACGACGCAATTATTGATTGCACAAGGAAAAGATCTGCATAAAGAAATCGGATTGCCACAGCAAAGTGAAATAAAAATCAAAGGTTCAGCCATCCAATGTCGGATCACAACGGAAGACCCATTGAGTAACTTTCTACCAGATACTGGTAAGATCGATACGTATCGCTCACCAGGTGGGATGGGCGTCCGCTTAGATGTAGGGAATGCCTATGCAGGTTACATCGTTACCCCATATTTTGATTCGCTTTTAGTAAAAGTTTGTACACATGCGGCTGATTTTGCAACAGCGATCCAAAAAATGGAACGTTGCTTGAGAGAATTCCGTATCCGTGGAGTGAAAACAAATATTCCATTTATGTTGAATGTCATCTTGCACCCAGAATTTCAATCAGGACAAGCTAAAACGACGTTCATCGATAGTACCAATGAATTATTTGACTTCCCACGCTTACGTGACCGTGGAAATAAAACGATGAAATACATCGGAGAAATCACAGTAAATGGTTTCCCTGGCATCGAACGTGGTGAAAAACCATATTACGATGCACCACGTATGCCAAAAGAGCTGATCACTCGTCCGGATTACATCACAGCAAAAAATGTCTTAGA
Source organism: Enterococcus mundtii (assembly GCF_003957375.1). Lineage (GTDB taxonomy): Bacteria > Bacillota > Bacilli > Lactobacillales > Enterococcaceae > Enterococcus_B > Enterococcus_B spodopteracolus. The sequence continues at coordinate 1,181,221 of NZ_CP025473.1, forward strand.
CAAAGACGGCGCTTCTGCATTAGTGGATTGGGTCAAACAACAAGAAAATGTGTTATTGACAGATACCACGTTTAGAGATGCCCATCAAAGCTTATTGGCTACTCGTGTGCGCACAAAAGATTTTAAAGAAATCGCGCGATTGACTGGTGAAGGGCTTCCTGAGCTGTTTTCAAGCGAAATGTGGGGCGGTGCGACATTTGACGTCGCCTATCGTTTCTTGAATGAGGATCCATGGAAACGCCTGAGAAAGATTCGCTCCTTGATGCCAAATACTTTATTGCAAATGCTCTTTAGAGGATCGAATGCTGTCGGCTACTCCAACTACCCAGACAACGTGATCGCTGAATTTATCAAAGAAGCAGCGACACAAGGCATCGATGTCTTCAGGATCTTTGACAGTCTGAACTGGGTACCGCAAATGGAAAAGAGTATCCAAGCCGTTCGTGATACAGGGAAAATTGCAGAAGCGACGATTTGCTACACAGGTGATATCAATGATCCAAGTCGTGCGAAATACAATGTGCAATATTATAAGGACATGGCAAAAGAGCTGGAACAGTTAGGCGCTCATCTGATCGCAATCAAAGATATGGCAGGACTGTTGAAACCGCAAGCTGCTTATCGCTTGATCAGTGAATTGAAGGCGACAACGGATCTACCAATCCATTTACACACACATGATACGAGTGGCAATGGCATCATCACTTACTCAGCAGCAACTAAAGCGGGTGTCGATATCGTTGATGTAGCGATGAGTGCGATGAGTGGAAATACTAGCCAACCAAGTATGAGCAGTTTGTATTACGCTTTGGTCAATGGTCCACGTGTACCAGAAATCAATATTGAAAATGCGCAACAGTTGAATCACTATTGGGAAGATGTTCGCATGTATTACAAACCATTTGAGAATGGCTTGAATGCACCTGAAACTGAAGTTTATATGCACGAAATGCCAGGTGGACAATACTCGAACTTACAACAACAAGCCAAAGCAGTTGGCTTAGGTCATCGTTGGGATGATATCAAAAAAATGTACCACACAGTAAACTTGATGTTTGGTGATATCGTCAAAGTTACGCCTTCTTCTAAAGTTGTAGGCGATATGGCCTTGTTCATGGTCCAAAATGAGTTGAGCGAAGAAGACATTTACGAAAAAGGCGAGACATTGAGTTTCCCGGAATCAGTCGTTACCTTCTTCCAAGGTGAATTAGGCCAACCAGTAGGTGGGTTCCCAGAAAAACTCCAAAAGATCATTTTGAAAGGTCGTCCAGCCATCACCGAACGTCCAGGCTTGTTCGCTGAAACAGTAGACTTCGAAAAAGTCAAAGCAGAATTAGCTAAAAAGATCGGCTATGAACCAAAACAAGAAGAAGTCTTGAGTTACTTGATGTATCCACAAGTCTTCTTGGATTATCAAACCGCTTATAATCAATTTGGCGATGTCACATTACTGGATACACCGACTTTCTTCCAAGGGATTCGTTTAGGGGAAACGGTCAACGTTCAAATCGAAAAAGGCAAGATCCTGATCATTCGTTTAGATGAGATCGGTGAACCTGATATTGAAGGGAATCGTGTGTTATTCTTTAATTTGAACGGTCAACGAAGAGAAATCACCGTCAAAGATACGTCGATCGTCAGTGCGGTAAAAACTAGACGAAAAGCAGAACCAACCAATCGCGAACAAATCGGTGCGACGATGTCCGGTTCAGTTTTAGACGTCTTGGTGAAAAAAGGCGATACGGTCAAAAGAGGCGATACATTGATGGTTACTGAAGCAATGAAGATGGAAACGGCCATTGAAGCACCATTCGATGGAGAAATCGCACATCTCTATGTTGTTGCTGGCGACCCCATTTCTTCAGGAGATCTATTGATCGAAGTTACAGAAAAATAAGAAAGGAGAGGGAACATTTGAAACGACTAGGTCTATTTATAGCAACACTACTATTCGTCATGTCGGCTTTATATTTGGAGCCAGTAGTGTTCCCTCCCAAACTTGAAACATCCACGCAAGACCAACAACTGATAGGAAATCAAAATCAGGTAACGTCTTGGAAATACCAGGAGCTAAATGCGACTGGCTTTTCTACATATATTGGTCGATCAGTCACCGAATTAGAAGCAGAGATTGGTTCTCCTAAAGATCGTTTGACGAGCGGATTCGGCTTCGAGATCAGATATTATCAAGATCCAATTCAACAAATCGTACTTGAAGCAAATATACAAAATGACCGAGTGGAGGCTATCAAAGTTTTAAATGCGAACGCAACTAGTTTAACACCATTTGCCGTTGGCATGACTATGCAGGATCTGACAGAGATTACAACGATTTTTCCGAACTTCACATTCGAGTATGAAGAGACAGAAGTCGGAATCGAGTTAACTGAAGAAGACATGAATTATCGTCCCTTGATTGCTTTTGATAACGGTACATTTGCGATGCTTTTCTTTGATCAAGACACAGGTGGATTATTTTCAACAGTTTATTTAAATAAGAAAAGCTTATTGAAATTAATGCCTTACCAGGTCTTTGGAGAGGGATTGCCCCACTACGAAATGGATAGTTCAGCAGACTGGGAAAGTATCAATCAATCAAGAGAGCGTGTCATTACTCGAGTATTGACGAGATTACGCCAAGAAGCTGAACTGCCTGATTATCATTACTCTCCAGATTTTATGATCCAAACGAATGTACTGTTAACAGACTTTATCGAACAACCAGAAGAATGGTTGGCAGAAAATCGTTTGGCAGAGTGGCAAATGGCAACACAGACTTCGCAAACTACAGTTAAATTTACGTTGTCAAATGATGAAATCAATCGCTTAGTGGAAAAACGACAATTAGATCAAACAACAGGAATTTTCATGCATCCAATCATTGATCCGACTTTTTCAGTTTTATTGTTATATACTGATCCTTATTATCATGATCGATTCTTGGAAAAAGAAACAACACAGTTAGGCGTTGCGTTTTCGAAAGAAAACATGTTAGTCTTAATGAAGGAAAAAGAGGAGACTAGTGAAAGTAGTGATAATCAATGAGGAGTTGTTTGAACTGGAGGACCAGTGTCATCAGCTTGTTCAAACGATTGTAACAAGTGAAATGATGGAACAATATCTCAAAACTAAAAAAGAGATGGAAACTTCTATCAACGTCAACCAGTTAAAAAATGATTTTATTGCAAGCAGACAAGCATTTGAAGAAATTTCACCTTATGGAAAGTACATTCCAGAGTTTCGTGAAAAACAACGAACTGTACGCCAAGCCAAAAGGCAGTTGGATCTAAATGAGGAAGTAGCTGCTTTTCGAATAAGTGAAACAGAATTACAAAAGATACTAGATTCCATTGGAAAACAACTTGCACATACGATTTCGACAGAGATCAAAATCAGTGCAGGTAGTCCATTTTTTGAAAAAAGTGAAGGGTGCGGAGGAAACTGCCATGGACATAGAAAATAAAGAATTTGAACAAACACATCGGCGAGGGTTAGTCGTGTGGGTATATAGTTTAAAACAATTGAAAAATCTTCGCAAATTTGGATTAGTGCATTATGTCTCTCGTAAAATGAAGTATGTGATCATGTATTTAAATGAAGACAACTATGAACAAACGGAAGAAAGGATCAAGAAATTACATTTCGTACGAAATGTCGAACGTTCTTATCGACCAGATATCGAAATGAATTTTGCTGAAAAAATCGGTAAAAAGGCGGATACAAAAGAAGAAGGCTTCGAGATCGAAGAATTAAACACCAAGATCCGCTTAGCTGATCACGTTTTCTAGTAAAGAGAGTCAAGCGTTATAGTTAATAAAATCGACGAAAATAAAGAAAATGTGATAAAAAGATTTTGAATAGTTATAAAAAGTTAAATTAAGAAAAAATAGACTTGATAATTGACGATTTTAGTCGGAATCAAGTCTATTTTTTTGGTATACTAATAACAGTATGTTTCAAGGAGTGAGTAGATGCGAGTAATTTCAGGAGATTACGGCGGTCGCCGTTTAAAAAGTTTAGCAGGGCCAAATACTCGACCGACGTCTGATAAAGTCAAAGAGTCGATATTCAACATGATCGGTCCTTATTTTAATGGAGAGGTCGTTTTGGATCTTTACTCAGGAAGCGGGGGTCTAGCGATCGAAGCAGTTTCCAGAGGCTGTAGCTACGCAATCTGCGTGGAGAAAAACTATCAAGCACTAAAAATAATCAAAGAAAATATTGAAATCACAAAAGAACCGAACAAATTCAATACAATGAAATTAGATGCTGATAAAGCGATTGAGTCACTGGCGAAAGAAGATCAAAAGATTGATATTCTATTTTTAGATCCACCTTATGCTAAACAAAAAATCGTCGATCAAATTGAACGTATGGAAGAATTGGCTCTTTTTCAGGATGCTGCCTTGATCGTATGCGAAACAGATAAGTCAGTGAAGCTTCCTGAGACAATAGGAAATTTTCAACAAATCAAAGAGCAGACCTATGGCATCTCTGCGGTGACCATTTATAGAAAAGAGGAAATATAAATGAGAAGAGCTTTATTTCCAGGGAGTTTCGACCCATTGACTATGGGACATTTAGACACGATCGAACGAGCTGCGAAGTTGTTTGATGAAGTGATCATCGGTATCTTTATCAATACATCAAAAAAAACATTGTTCACGGCTGAGGAACGCTTGGAATTGATCACACAAGCAGTCGCACACTTAGAAAATGTCCGAGTGATCCACCAAGAGACACAGTTGACAGTGACGACGGCAAAAGAATTAGGTGTTCAAGCGCTGGTTCGAGGTGTTCGCAGCTTCAAAGATTTTGAATATGAACGTGACATTGCGCAAATGAATCATCATTTGAGTCATGAATTGGAGACGGTGCTTTTTATGGCAAAACCAGAGTATAGCCATATCAGCTCAAGTATGCTTAAAGAGGTTCTTTATTTTGGTGGGGACGTGAGCACCTATTTACCTACTGTGATCAACGAAGCATTAGCTAGAAAGCGTGAAAGTGATGCAGAATAAGAAATGGTGGAAAACATTATCTGTAATCCTTTTAGGTACGTTATTAGCAGGCTTTGTCATTGTTCCTTTACCCTATTACGTGGAGGCTCCAGGTGCCACGATTGATCTTAAAGATATGATCACAGTCAATGATCAAGAAGATAAAGAATCGGGCTCTTTCTCTCTCACTTCGGTAGGAATCAGAAGAGCAACAGGATTTGGTGTCGTCTCCGCACTGCTGTCAGATTTCAAAGATGTTATCAGTGAAGAAGAGTTGACTGGTGGAGCGACAAATGAAGAATATAATCAGATGCAAAAATATTATATGGAATCCTCACAAAATGCCGCCATTGAGCAAGCCTTGAAACTAGCGAATATTCCGTATACGATGGAATTCAAAGGTGTCTATGTCATGGGCGTCGAAAAAAATTCGAGTTTTTACAAGAAACTATCTGTTGGCGATACAGTCACGAAAGTAGATGGGATGAGTTTCAAGAGTGCGGAAGAATTTATGGAGTACGTGAAAGGACAGGAAGTAGGACAGGTTGTCACAATCACCTTCATCCACAATGGCAAAGAAGAAGAAGTTTCAGGTAAACTGATCGAGTTATCGACAGATAAAAAACCAGGAATCGGGATCACGTTGACCGACCATACAGAAATCGCCACAGACACAGAAGTGGCAATCAATTCTGGTTCAATCGGTGGCCCTTCAGCAGGCTTGATGTTTACTTTGGAGATCTATGAACAGTTGACCCATCAAAACATCCGTAAAGGGAAAAAAATAGCCGGTACAGGGACAATCAATAGTGCAGGTGAAGTGGGACGAATCGGTGGAATCGATAAAAAAGTGGCAAGTGCAGACGAAGCAGGAATGGATATCTTTTTTGCGCCAGATGATACGATTTCTGAGGAAGTGAAAAAAGAAAATCCAGATATCAAAACGAACTATGAAGAAGCCAAAGCTGCGGCTAAAAAACTCAATACATCGATGAAGATCGTTCCGGTCAAAACAGTGCAAGATGCCTTAGAGTATCTTGAGAACATGAAATAAACGATTTATCGATTTGTATGTTTTGTACTCATATTTTAAAGCGAGGTCAAGACATGTTTAGCCTCAACAAATAATGCGCCATCCACGAAAATTGTTTTTTAAATTTTTGTGAGTGGCGCATTATTTTTCGAAGAGGTTCTATCTGTTCCCGCCGTTTATTCGGTTTAGGTGGTACGAAAGGGCTAATGTCCCCTCTTTTTCTTTTTTTTCAATAATTACAAAAAAACGTTTTGTTATTTTGTAGGTAATTTTAAGTAAGTTTGCTACCATAATAAAAAAAGAGTTAGAAAGGGGCAAGGAAAACATGGAACAACCAAGCAATCGCCAATCATCATTCGATATTGGAGAACATTACTCAGATAAAAGGTATAAAAAAAATTTTGGACACTTGCGAAAAACAGCAGATTTTAAACGTGTATTAATTGATTTTGACAAACAACTGGAAGAAACGAAAGATCAACTGCCAAAACATCGAAACGGTGTGTTGTGGACCAGACGCTTACTTGCAGAATTTCGACAGAAAAAGTTGAGCAAAGCGAATAGAGTTTTCAATTTTATTCTTAGGCGTAAGAATAAAGAGCCTGAAAAATATGAGAATACACTAAAGGATTTGAACAGTAAATATTTTAAATCAGAATATATACAATCGATTGTTGATAAAGATGTATGGATGGATCCAAAAGAAATCGTTGATGAAATCAAGTACTTAGCTTCAAGAGCGAAATCTATCCCTACGACTCGCGGGTTGGAACTAAGGGAACAGTTTCGAGCACAACCTTCGGAGCAAAAAAAATGGCGTCAACCTGAAACAGAAGAAGAATTACACTACAGTACCCTTTCTTTCCTAGAGGAAGGTAGAGAAAGCAAGAAGTCGCGCAAGATAACTATCAATAGAAAAGATGACTCCGTCATTTACGCAGTAATCCGACGAGAGGACAATGGGGAGAAGGTTTCATTAAATATTGAAGTTTCTCATAATAAAGAGAAACGAATCGAAAAACCTATAACTGGACACCATAGAAATCCTTCCGTTCATGGCGAGGTAGCCTTTACTGGTCACCATGAGCAAGAAATCAAACAACCAAGACGGTTATCACCAATTTCAGAGTTGCAAGAAAATAATGGGAAAAAAAATTTATTGAAAGATGAGTTTGAACGACGTGATTCGAAACTTCGAGAAGTAAAATCTGCGATCAATCAAGGACTTATTTCGTCAAAAAATTTATCTGGAGAAGGCGCTGTGCAATCGGTGAAAAAACGGATCTGGGAAATAGAGAACGGATCTGGGAAGTCCGACCGTATGGTTTTTAATAGTCATAATGCTTCGGACAAACGTTCATTTGTCATGACCAAACAAGCAGCAATGAGTAAGTCAGGGGAAAATCGACCACCAGCTCCGCCTTCTCCAAGTTTGAAGCCAAAACCAAGGATAGAACCAACTAGATAAACCTTGGATATAAAAAATAAAAGAAATCATCATTTGAGGCGTATCTAATAGTGAAGGAACATCGCAGTGCAGATGTTTTTTCACTATTTTTTAGAAAGGAAAATGAAATAGCAAAGAATACTAATGAAGAAAATAGTTCAAGAAATCTTTGATTCGCCAAAACGCTTCATTCTATTTTTTATATGCAGTGTATCAGTTAGTATGATAGTAGGAGTGGGCGTATACCGTCAGATCAGTCCAACTAAGATCAATGAATCTAGTAACGTACCGTTGGTAACCGCGACAAGCTCGGATAGTTACCAAAAGACTGCGACAACTGGAACAACGACAAACGACCCAATCATGTATGTAGACGTGAAAGGCAATGTCCATCGACCAGGAATATACGCATTTACCGACGAGGAACGTGTGTTTGATATCATTGAAAAAGCAGGAGGATTGACTGCACACGCTGATGAAAAACAAATCAATTTCGCTGCAAAAGTTTCGGACCAACAAGTGCTTTATATTCCCCAAGTTGGCGAAGAGATGCCTCAGTTCATAGAGGAAGTAAAGGCAAAAGAACAACCAGAGGAGAAGAAAGTCAATCTTAATACTGCCAGTCTTGCTGAATTGCAGGAGCTTCCAGGAATCGGAGCAATGAAAGCACAAGAGATCATCAATTATCGCGAAGCCAACGGTTCCTTCCAAACAATTGAAAGTTTGAAAGAAATATCGGGATTTGGCGAAAAGACAGTTGAAAAACTGAAAAACTTCGTTACAATTACAATAGAATAAACCAATGAGGTGACAAATTATGAGCAATGAACGAATTCCTTGGGATCAGTATTTTATGGCACAAGCCGTATTATTATCATTAAGAAGTACATGTACACGATTAGAAGTAGGTGCCACATTAGTTAGAGAAAAACGAATCATTGCGGGGGGTATAACGGCGCAGTGAGTGGGGATGTTCATTGTATCGACGAAGGTTGCTATGTCGTGAATGGTCACTGTTTACGAACGATCCATGCAGAAATGAATGCGTTACTCCAATGTGCAAAACTCGGAGTTCCTACAGAAGGAGCAGAGATCTATGTCACTCATTTTCCATGTTTGGCATGTACGAAAGCATTGCTTCAAGCTGGAATCAGGAAAATCCACTACTTGCATGATTATCGTAATGACCCTTATGCACAGTCATTGATTACTCAATTAGGTGCATCCGTCCATCAAGTCAATTTAGATATGAAATATTTTGCTAAACTTCAACAAGAGTCAACGGGAGAACTTGATTAAACAATTTGGCGAACAAGTTCGTAATTACTTGATTTTACCAGCAATGTCTTCAGTTATTTTATGTTTCGTTTACTATAAGGAGCATGATCTGTCTCGCTTGATCGTTGCTGGTCTTTTTCTTCTGGTTCTATTCAAACACAAGCAAGCGGTGATCTATCTTTGTTGTTTTTGCAGTTTGTCAGTCTGGTTTGCTTGTCTTCATTCAGAGGTTCCCTCGATTGATCACACAAGAACAACTGAAGAGTTTCTATTGATGACCGATACAATTCAACGGAATGGCGACTGGTTGACTGTCGAGGCGCAAAGAATCCCCACGAAACAAAAAGTCCAGCTAAGTTATCAAGCCAAAACCAAAGCAGAAGCACACCAATGGGAAGACTTTCGCGGGTATCCGATCGAACTTCGAGTAACTGGCAGTTATCAGACACCTGAATCGTTGCGTAATCGTTATGCATTTGATGCGGTCAATTATCTGAAGGGATCACGAACTAGTGGTCAGTTCCATGGAAATGATTTTCAAGTCCTGCCTTCAACAAGGGGAGGGGTGACTTTATTTCGTGACCTCCGTGGAAAAGCAATCAATTATGTGAAAAAACGCTATCCTAAAAAAATAGGAATGTATATCAACGCGTTACTTTACGGTTATCGTGATGCTTCTTTTCGCGAATCCGAATCAATTTTTAAAGCCACTGGATTACTGCATCTATTCGCAGTTTCAGGGATGCATGTCTACTATTATTTAGGATTTTTGTATTATCTTTTTCGACGAAGTGGTTGTCTTTTGTCGATTACGATTCTTCCACTGACATTGCTTACAGGGGGGTATATCCTATTAGCTGGAGGCTCATTTTCTGTGGTTAGAGCAGGGAGCTTATTTATTTTGAAGCTTATACTTAAATTGGCAGCAATCAAACTATCTACGCTTGATTGCTTTTCTTTGAATCTATGGTTGCTTTTATTGTTCGATCCATTGATCCTGCTTCAAATGGACGCGCAATTAAGTATATGGATGAGTTTATTGTTTATGACATTTTCTTACTCATCAAAAGGTTGGAACAATCGTTTATTCTATTTATTCCAAACAAGTGCAATCCAATTACCTTTAAGTGCTTGGTATTTCTATGAGTGGTCGTTTTTAAGTGGCTTATTCACGACACTTGGTATTCCATTATTCCAATACGTCCTTCTTCCAGGGGGGATCATTCTCTTTGTAGCAGGCAACATCCTTCCGCAGTCCTTATTAGAAATCCTCGAATCGTGTTTGATTCTCTTTGAAGACTTCCTCTCTTGTTTTGATTTCTCCACACTGACGATCGGGCAACCCGCTTTTTATTTCGTTTTATTGAGTATTGTCGTCCTCTTACTTTTGTTTGAGAGCGTCACGATTCCGCCATGGAAAAAAATCATTTATTCATTATCACTCCTCCTCAGTTATTTCTTGATACCATTCCTTGATGCCTCGACTACGTTCACCTTTATCGATGTCGGACAAGGTGACAGTATCCTACTAAAAAGTCCGATGAAACAAGAAGTGATTTTAATCGATACTGGGGGCAGATTAAATGTTGAAACAGAAGCGTGGCAGCAACGTATTACTCGTCCTTATGCAGAAAGTAATATCGTTCCATATTTAAAAGGACAAGGGATCGCCACGATCACAAAACTATTTCTCACACATAATGACGCTGATCATATCGGGGAATTGGAAACACTCTCGTCACATTTCATCATCGAAGAAATATACATTGGTTGGGGAGCTGCCACAGATCCAAAGTTTCGCAAACGATTGATAAAAATGAGTCAGTTAGGAACCAAGATCATAGAAGTCAGGCAAGGAGATCGAATATCTGCTTGCTTTGACTTGTACGTTTTGATGCCAAGTAAAGAAGGGCAAGGAAAAAATGAAGATTCAGTGGTTCTCTGGTTCGCATATAAGAAGCAGCGCTTTTTATTACTGGGGGATTTGGATCAAGAAGGGGAACTCGACCTGTTGGATGCTTACCCAACATTAAGGGCGGAGATCGTGAAATTAGGACATCATGGGAGTCGTAGTTCGAGTCATCCTATGTTTTTGGCTGCTTTACAACCGAAGGTGGGGATTTTATCTAACGGGCTTGACAATCGCTATGGCCATCCACATCCTGAAGTTCTTGAAACGTTGGAAAGCTTAGAGAGTACAGTTTATCGGACAGACAAAAATGGGGCGATCACTTTTTATTGGCATCCTATTTGGACAAAAAATGGCCGACTTCAGAAAATGATAGACTAGCAATTTTTGTTTTCTCGTGATAGGATAAATTGGAAAGTGGTGAGAGATGTGAGTATCCAAGTTGAACTACAAAAAATTCGTAAAGAAAAGCTCGCACCTTGTTATCTCGTTTTAGGAACGGAGAAGTTTTTACAAGACCAAGTGCGTACAGAAATCCTCAAGAAAATACAAATATCAGGAGAAGATGACCTTAATTTTCTGCGATTTGATATGACTCAAGCAACGATCGATGACGTAATCGCTGAAGCAGAAACCTTACCGTTTTTCGGTGATCAGCGGGTGGTTTTTGTCGAAAACCCTTATTTTTTGACGGGTGAAAAAAACAGCAACAGTATCGAACAAAACACAGATCTTTTAGTAGACTATTTAAAAGAACCGCTTGAATCAACCGTACTTGTCTTTTTTGCGCCTTATGAAAAATTAGATGAACGAAAAAAAGTCACGAAACAATTGAAGAAAACAGCGATATCGATCAATGTTCAGCAATTGAATGAAAAAGAAGTGCGACAGTATTTATTGAATACATTAGAAAATACACCGCTTACTCTAGATCGTAAAGCAATTGACCTTTTTTTACGATTGACTGATTTAGACTTATCAAAAATGATGGCAGAATTAGATAAATTGATGTTATATGGACAGAATCAATCAGCAATCTCTGCGAAAGAAATCGAAGAATTAGTGCCTAAGACATTGGAACATAATATCTTTGACATGACACAATATATGCTTTCTGGAGATACGGAACATACCCTGCGATTATTTGAAGATTTAGTCACACAAGGGGAAGAGATTATCAAGATCAATGCGATCCTACTCTCCCAACTACGATTGTATCTCCAAACGAAATTTTTAGTCAAAATCGGGTATCAACAAGCCAACATTGCGGAAACTTTGAAAATCCATCCCTATCGGGTAAAATTGGCGATGCAAGAAGTTAGGAAGTTTGATGAACGAACATTAGTCCAATTGTTCGACCAATTAGTCGAGATGGACTATCAAGTAAAAAGTGGACAGATCGAAAAGAAATTGAGTTTTCAATTATTTGTGTTTCAAGCAGCTGAAAGATTAAAAAATAAGTAAAACAATAGCCACACAAATACACACAGTTCGGTTGATCATCAGAAGGGTCAGCCAAACTGTGCGTATTTGTGTATAGAAAAAGCAAATAAAAAAACCGGCCGTGGCCGATTTCCTTATTTAGCGATTTTTTTGCTTAAACGAGATTTGTCGCGGTTTGCTTTGTTTTTGTGGATAAGACCTTTAGTTTCAGCCATATCGATCGCTTTAACAGCGTCTTTATATAACGCATCTACGTTGTCAGCACCTGAAGCTACAGCATCCTCAAATTTTTTGATTGCAGTACGCATAGCACTAGTTTGAGATGAATTTTTTACATTCGCGTTTTCGCTTGTGCGAACACGTTTGATTGCAGATTCAATGTTTGGCATTTGTTTCACCTCCGATAAGTAAAGTTCTTACGCGTGTTACCGCATAATTCAACATTCATTATTATACCTAATGCGAGCGCGCATTGCAATATCAACATGACAAGTTTTTTTCCTTAACACGTAAGAAATATCAGAGAGCGTGGATTTCTGAGTGGCAGAAAAACAAGAAAACAAAAGAAAAAGCGCTGTTGTGGGAGACAACGAGCGCTTAACCAAACGTGGTTTAATTTATCTTGGTAAATAAATAATTGAATGGGATGTTTGGTACTGAAATAGTATATAACAAAGTCAACCGTTTGCAAAGTTTTTTTTGAAAAGGGATACGATTGCTTCAAATCAATGAATCATAACGTTAACATAGATTAGTTATTTTATAACTAATTGGAATGCATGGAAATAAGCTATTCGGGTGTTCCAATGATTTTGATGTATTCATCGATGTTTTTGATCATCATTCGTTTGATGACTAATTGATTTCGGCGATTCCATTTCCCGCTAACTTCCAATACATATTTGTTTAAAGGTAAACGTAAAACATATTTTGCCAAGTAGCGATCTTTAATTAGACAATTGATTACCCGATCTTCAAGTTGGAGATTCAAACCAGTCAACATCATTGGTTGTTCTTGTAAAACATACGTATCAATCAAAAGACCTTCAAAAGTTTCCACGAGCGTCTTCCTTTCTTCTAAATCAAACATTTCGCACTTCTTTTAAAATTTCCTGCATAAAAGAGTTGCACTCACACCTAGTATAACAAAAAAGAAGCACCAAGCCAAAAAAAAGCCGAAAGAACTTGAATAATCCCAAGATCTTTCAAGTTTTCCGACTTTTTTATAGAGTTTTGAAAAAATAGTTACGTATATTAAAAATTGGCATCAAAAACGTTTTGGATCAAATCAGGAAATAGTAAGTAAGTCAATCCAATAATCAATAGAACAGCCAATAAAAACCATCCAACAGTCCCAAAGAAATATTTTAGTTTTTGCATATGCGATCACCTCAAAACTAGTATACCACGAACAAAAAAATTATCCTTTTCTCAACCACTAGATGCATCATTATTTATTAAAAGAAAACAATTGGAGAATGCAATAGGCGATTCCAGAAGCAATCACAGGGCCCGCTGCGATCCCTTTTAAAAAGACAACGCCTAAGATCGTTCCAAAAACTAAAGCCACAGTGATTTGTGGATCTGTCGCAATCAAGCCAACGCCTTTAGACGACAATACAGCAACTAAGCCACCACAGAAGATCGCTACCCAACCCATAGGTGATTTGAACGCATCAAGCAGATCTTTTAAACCAATATCACCTGTAGCAATAGGCACTAAAATCGCCGCAGTAATGATCGTCACGCCAATATTGATTCCTTTCCCTTGGAGCCATGTCAAAAAATCTTTTGATGCAGGAATAAACTTAACAAGTAAAATAAAACCAGTCGCTAACATCAGACTTTGATTTTTAGCAAGGACGGCAACCAGCATGATCAACCCAAGAAATAACCAACTTTCCATCAAAAAACCTCACTTTCTAATTATTCATCATACCATTTTTTTAATACGATGCAAAAGAGTCATTAGCAAAATATTTGATCGAACATAGAACGAACAAAAGAGTGCGAAGAATTAGACGAAAAGGCAAAATGAGAAAAATACCTACGTTGATGATGTCAAAACATGTTTTTATGAGGTGAAGAATAGACTATCTGATTTATCATGTATACTTGATGTGAAAAAGTAACAGATCAAAAATATATAAAAAAGAAAGGGTGAATGTTTGTGAGAGTCAGTTGAAATGGCGTAATTAAATAAGAGGAGATGGGAAAAAGAGAAGAAGATCATGTGGCATGTCATTCCATACACTGATTGATCAATGAAACATACATAAAAGCTGTGACGTACTGCTTACAACAAAATTATGATAGACATAATAAAAAAGGAGGTCATTTATGAAGCGAAAACCGATCAAGAAGCGCCAAATCGTACTGATCATCACTGGCATATGCCTATTATGGATTGGAGGAACGATGTATATGGACCATTTGAAGTTAGAAGAAGAAATGATTCGAGTTGTGAATAGTGAAGAAGCAAAAATCATTTTTGAAACAGGGTTAAAAAACATAGAACCAAAGGCGCTAACAGCGGAAGGTGTCATACAAAGTTATAAAATCGATTATGAAAGTATAAAAAGAAATCCAATGGGTGGAATTAGTGTACAACTGATTATCAATGATAATGATGAGCTACTTACTTTCAATATCTTAAACCGCTATATGATAGACGGGAAATTAGGCGAACTGGAAAATGGTAGTGGAGGTTGGTCTAGTGCACTTGATAAATTATTAAAGGAAAGGATGGATGACAGTGAAGAATACTGAAAAGGATAAAGTTGAAATAGCAAAAAAGCAATACGAAAAATTAGATTTGGACAGTCCTTTTTCAATTAATAGTAATAAATTAAATATCGGTTACGTCTCCCACATCAACAGCAAAATCACCGGCGAACAATCCTTTATCATTACCGACAAATATGTTCCCTTATCAGCACCTCTTAGCGAAAGGGAAAGCGTAAAAGAAGTCATAGTTTTATATCGTGGTTCGTCGTTTGATTCTTCATTAGATACCAAATTAGATTGGCAGTACAATAATATTTTTACAGCTTTTCAGGTGATCAATGGTGGTGGGGCAGCAGCGATGCCTCAGCTTCAATCTTCTGCGACAACACTACAACAAACATTGGAAGCTTATCCAAATGCTGAATTTAATGTCTATGGTCATTCTTTAGGGTCAATGAATGCGCAATATGCGTTAGCGAGTATTTCTTCAAGTGATGCGGATCGTGTTTATGGCTATGTGTATCAGGGACCGAATATCTATGAGGTATTAACGCCTGAGCAAAAACGGCAAGCGGATTATTTGACCGAAGAGTATCGTCTTTTGAATTACATTGACTCAAAAGACTTAGTTGCGATTGGATATGGGGGAGGCAAAAAGGCAGTTGGGCAGATCGTTTATCCACTATCTGAACGGCTAGGCTTGAGGCGCACGATCGATCAACATATGTGGGGAGGTTACCAATTTGAGGAAGATGGTGCTTTATTGACAACGAATGGCAGTGGCACTGTATTAGCAGAGTATCAAAGACGATTGAAAAAAAGATCAATTGCTAGTATTAAAAGTGAATGGAGCGGACAAACAGGGGAATGTCGGCAGCTAAAGAAGTTTATCTGGATGCAATTCAAGCGAAAAGCATTGTTTCAGGAATGAAGACAGCGATTGATGAAAAAATCACTGAACTGATGACGGTCTATCAAACAGGCATCGATCAGGCGAATCAATTGTGGCAAGATACAATCGCTAATGCGCGTTCATATGGAAGCAATCTTACAGAGATGGAACAAATAGAAGCGTTAGAGCGAGGAGGGGTGACTCGACAACACGTACTAATCGAACCAGTCACTGACTATGAAGCGGCGTTGAATCAACTTCGCTCGATCAAATCAAGTTACGAAGATCTGATCTATCAAATCAATCAGACGATTGATCAGCAAATACAATGGGATAGTGAATTAGCGAGCCAATTCAAGAAAGGAACATTTTAGTGATGGCTAATAATGAGTCGAAAGAAATGAAAAAAATCGAAGAAGATTATTGGCACAAGAAAGATGAATTAGAGAATAAAATAGCGGATCTTGAAGTAGAAAAACGTTCATTTACACGCTACTTAGATCAATTAGGAGAAAAAATCCCGCTGACTCAACGAATATTTTTAGACGGAGGAACTATCGATCCTCGTATCGCGTATCGCTTGATCAATGAGGCAAGCGAAGAAGGGCAATATCTTGTACGTAAAGCATTACATAGGATTGAAGACGAATTAGCAGAAAATCAGCAAAACTATCAGTTAGCTAAATTAAATCATAAAAATCAATAAATGGAAGGGAAAGGTAGCAATGTTTGATGAGCAAATAAGGGGACTAGAAAAAGCATTGATTACTTGGTTTATTGCTAGTCATAGCCGTGCCAGTTCAGATACAAAAAAGAAGACGATCCAAGTCACGCGAGATCTCACAAACCAAGAATTAAAAGATAGGACAAAACAGTATACCGATCGATTAACTGATGCGGCAAAAGGAGAATGGGTCGATAAGGCAGCGAACGTGGTCAAAGACATAACAAAAGCTTTTAGTTAGAAAATTTAAAAGTCTCTGGGACATTCGATCTCTTGCACCACATAAAAAACGCATAAACGGCGGGAGCAAAAGTAACCTCTTCGAAAACTAAGGCGCAATCCATAAAAATCTGAAAAACAATTTTCGTGGATTGCGCCTTAGTTCTTGATGCTAAACACTTCGGCCCCGACCGCGCTTGAGAAGTTATTTACGTTTCAATCTTTCAAGGAAATAGTCTTCCAATACACCGCCTAATACAAAGATGAGCCAAGAGTAAGCCCAGCTTCGGGTCATAAAGGACCAAACCATGTAAACGATGAAGATGCCCGGCCAGTATAAACGTTCAAATAAACGAATCATTTCCGCTGAGTCGCCATACATATGTTGAGACGCTCGCGGTCCAGGCTCATCTTCATCTGAGATAAAGAACGTTCCTTCTGCCACTTTTGAAAACCAAGTGTAGATGATGCTGACATAGACGATAAAGAAGACGCCGAGTGCCACGAAAGCAAAGAAAAGTAATAAAGCGAATCCAATCGGTAAGCCAAAAGCTCTATTCGTCAAGATAGGTGTGACCGAAAGGATACATAAAATGATACCGAAAACTAGTCCTACTCGAAAACTTTTCGCATAGGCTTCTGTTTGTTGTCTTGCTTCGATTTTTACTTGCTGTGAATAGGGACGATCATTTAGTTTCTTCTTACTAGCTGAATAGCTCAAACTTGTAGTAATAATCAAACCAACGCCTAAAGCGACCAGAAGAAACAATGCTAGAAAACCGATGATCTCGCTAATACCATTAGCAAAAAATACGAGCATTCCTACAGCTAAGATACAACTAGCAATTCCTGTTGAAAGAAAAAGGGAGAAACGACGAACTTGGTTCCAAAATGAAATCACTTCATCGAGTTCAATCTCGTTTTCCCAGACTTCTTCGTCAAAAGAGGACCGAGAAAGTTCCAATTCTTGGAGGATCTCATCAATAGAGCCAAATTCACTGATGACTGCACCAATGGCTTCATGCTCTGATTTTCCTTCTTCTAATAAGCCATGATACTGATCTTCCATGATTGCCAATAGGTCTTCTTTGGCTTTTTTTGTTTCAGGTGTATTCGGTACATTTAAAAATAAACTATCTAGATAATCCTTAATGGTTTTCATGTTTCTCCTCCTTGTAGAAAACGGTCAACAACGATTTTTGTTTGCTGCCACTCGTCTTTTTTTTCTTCTAATAATTTCTTCCCAGCACTACTGATTCGATAATACGTTCGTTTCTTGCCATGGGTGACTTCGCCAGGATAAGAAAGGATTAGCCCTTGTTTTTCAAGGCGTGTAAACGCGGAATATAAGGTTGTTTCCTTGATGATATACATTGAATCAGTTCCCTCGCGAATCTGTTTAGAGATTTCGTACCCGTAGGAATCTTCTTTGGAAAGAATCGATAAGATGATGGCATCATTATACCCACGAATTGCATCACTTGATATCACTCGATCGCCTCCTTCATAATTACTACATCTGTCGTAATAATTATAAAACAATTACTACGACAGGTAAAGTAAATAAAATGAATTACTTAGAATTCAGTCTTAGGTCTGAGTCTTTTTGGTCGAAATCGATCAGTAGAGACAATACATGTAGAAATGTAGCAATGTTCAGTCTAGATGTTTATTTCTTTTATTCTCATTTGAGCTTTTATGAGTGATTTGGTACAATTGATATAAATATAGTGAAAAGGAGGGACATATTTAATGGGCAGCTTGACTAAAATAACAGAAGCAGATAATTATTCTAGATATCATATTAGCTTTAGTCATGCAATTATTTTTGTATTTTCTATCCAAGGCATCAGTGTGCTTAAAAGTAGAAAATTCAATCAAAAATAAATGACCATTCAATATGTTTATTCCATTTTTAGCTAAGTACCAGATAAATGAAATAACAACAGGTCATGAATTTTTTCATGGCTTTTTTGATTGGTCTTAAGGAGCGAGAAAATGTATATTCAAGCGAATAAGATCAGTAAAAATTATAGTGGCGTACCTCTTTTTGCAAATTTGAATTGCACACTCAATAAACAAGACAAAATCGGATTGATCGGACAAAATGGAACTGGGAAAACAACTCTTCTTCAAATGTTGATCGGGTCTGAAGGTGTTGATGAAGGGACAGTTAGTAGAAAAAAAGGGCTGTCGATTGGTTATATTCCACAGAAAATGGAAAATGGCTCAATCGTTACTTTTGACTATGTGTATCAAAGCTTCAAAGACATCCAAGAATTGCAAACACAACTCACTTACTATGAAGAAAAAATGTGTATCGCAACAGAAGATCTGGACCATATCATGAAAGTATATGGCGACTTGCAGCAACGATTTGAGACGATGGGCGGATATGGATTAGAAGATCGGATCACGAGTGTTTTGAAAGGATTAGATCTTGCAGAACAAATTGAAATACCGCTTGATCAATTAAGCGGAGGCGAACGTATTCGAGTAGAATTAGCCAAAGTACTATTACAAGAAAATGATGTCCTTCTATTAGATGAGCCAACCAATCATCTTGATCTCGACTCTGTACAATGGTTAGAAGAATATCTGAAATTGACAAATTGTGCGTTCCTCGTGATTTCCCATGATCGTGCGTTTCTTGACAATGTAGTCAGAAAAATCATGGAGATCGAGGACGGTCAGATAATCGAATATTCGGGAAATTATAGTCGTTACATGACGTTGAAAAAACAACGGATACAGGAACTTCAAAAAAATCATGAACTTCAGCAAAAAGAAATCAAACGATTGAAAGGAATGATACGACGCTATCGTCAATGGGGAAATGAAGGGGACAATGAAGCATTCTTCAAAAAAGCAAAAGAAATCGAGCGCCGATTAGAAAAAATGACACTGATCAATGCGCCTAAGGTCCCCCGCGAAAAACTAACTACAATCAGTCAAGAAGATCTGTCGGGGAAAGAAGTGTTAGTTGCCAAAAATATAAAGAAAACAGTAGGTAAAAAATGTTTGTTTTCAGATAGTTCGTTTAAGGTCTATCGTGGTGAGCGGATCGCCATATTAGGTAAGAATGGTTCTGGGAAATCAACGCTATTAAAAGTAGTGATGGGGGAAATAGGAGTAGATGAAGGGGCCATTAAAACTGGCGCAAGTTTGTCAATTGGCTATTTACCTCAACGCTTAACGTTTGATCAACCAGAACAACGGATATTGAATTATGCTAAATACCTGATACCTGATGAACAGAAAGCACGACAAGTATTAGCGAAATTTGGATTCTTTAGTGGGGATGTCGCTAAAAGGATCAAAGATCTTTCTGGCGGAGAACAAGTAAGGCTGTGCCTCTTGAAACTATTCCAAAAGAAATTCAATGTATTGATCTTAGATGAACCAACCAATCACTTGGATATCTATGTAAGAGAAGAAATCGAAGAATTATTGTTTACATTTACCGGTACCATTTTAGCAGTTACTCATGATCGCTATTTCTTGCGAAAGAATTTCGATCAGATATTATTAGTGAAGGATAAAAAAATCGAAAAGCTATTGTATGAGGATCATTCATTTTAGCTCAAAAAAGTATATAAAAAATAGTAGTAAGCTCAACGATGTCTGAGCTTACTACTATTTTATTTTGTTGTTGCGCTTACCAATCATTTAGCTAGTTTGCGATGAGCATATCAAATTACATGGCGATGAACCAGTAACCGATCAAGATGATCCCTAGAATGATACGATACCAGCCAAAAACAGTAAAGTCATTACGTTTCAAGTAGTTGATCAAGAACTTGATCGCAAAAATCGAAACGATGAATGAAACCACAGTACCCACTAAAAGAATAACTGTTTCTTCCATTTGGAAGGTGTTACCATCAGCAAGGTAT
Source organism: Enterococcus mundtii (assembly GCF_003957375.1). Classification (GTDB taxonomy): domain Bacteria; phylum Bacillota; class Bacilli; order Lactobacillales; family Enterococcaceae; genus Enterococcus_B; species Enterococcus_B spodopteracolus. The sequence goes on from NZ_CP025473.1 coordinate 1,201,789, forward strand.
TTCACGATCTTTAATCCACTGGCACCAAACATCACGGGAATGCCAAGGAAAAATGAGAACTCAGTGGCAACGAAGCGGGAAGCACCAATCAGGATTGCTCCAAGGATCGTAGCGCCGGAGCGTGAAGTCCCTGGTATCAAAGCCAAGACTTGGAAAGCCCCAATCAGAATCGCTGCTTGGAAAGTCAAATCATTCAGGTTTGACCAACGAGGTGTTTTATTTTTGTTTCGCTTTTCAACAATGATAAAACCGATACCGTAAACGATCAAGGCGATCGCTACTGGTAAAAATTTATAAAAATGGGCATCTAACCAATCGTCCAATAATAAACCAATAATAGCTGCTGGCACACAAGCAACAAGTACTTTTGACCATAAAACCCACGTATCTTTTTTCTCGATCGAGGATTTGCTTGGTGCAAAAGGATTCAACTTGTGGAAATACAAAACAACGACGGCTAAAATCGCTCCTAATTGGATCACGACATTGAACATCGACATGAATTGTGAACTTGCATCAAGCTTGATGAATTCATCTGCTAAGATCAAATGTCCTGTACTACTGATTGGCAGCCACTCTGTGATTCCTTCAATGATTCCTAGAATCGCTGCTTTTATGATATTTGCAAAAAACATAAATTCCTTCCTTCCCAATTAAAATACAACATTTAGTATACCGTTCTTTGTTTCCAAAGCCAAATTGTTTCTTTGAGATTAATACAAAAATAAAGGACTTCAAAAAAAGTACACTGAAATCAAAAGACTTCAATGTACTTATTCAATGACTCATCACATAAATGATTCTCTTGTCTGTTGTTTTCCTTGTTCGATATAACTGGTATCGTTGACACTTTCAATTGAAAAACGACCATTTTTATAGGTTACTTTTGTGACACTACCATTTAACAATCCAGCACGAACTGGTTGAGAAGGATCGATCAAGCTAAGAAGAAAAGCAATCGTTAGGCCGTGGGAGACGACTAAAACATTGCCGCCATTGTTCTTCTCACACTGATGGGCAATATCTTCAAAACCTGACCAGACACGTTCTTTTAATTCGGCATAAGGTTGCGCCCAGCCAGCAGTATCCGTCTCATAGATGGCATTAGCGATTTGTTCAAAGGTCACATCTGTGGTGAACATCTCATCGTATGTTTGAAAATTTAGTACACGAGGAATGACACCCCACATCTCCATGTCGTAGCCACCTTCTAGCGAACCAAAACACCATTCACGAATCCGTTTATCAATAAAGTAAGGAATTTCTTTCCCTTTTGTATGTTCGCTTAAAACGATCCGTGCCGTTTCGATTGCACGACCACTGTCGCTTGAATAGGCGTAAGAAAAATCGATATCTTTTAGACCTTTACCTAAAAAATGGATACCTTCTTGTCCTTGTTTCGTCAATGGTGTGTCACACCAGCCTTGCACACGTTCAATCGTATTGAACATTGTTTTACCATGACGGACGATATACAGGGTTGTTTCACTCATGTTGAACGACCTCCTAAGTTTGATTAAGCGTTAAAAAATGGGTTTGTTTTTTTCTCGTGTTCAATCGTTGTTGGTTCTCCATGGCCAGGATAGACCACAAATTCATTTGGTAGAACAAAAAGTTGTGTCGTGATGCTATAGAGTAACTGCTCTAAATTACCGGTGTAGAGATCGGTGCGACCAATACTCCCTTTAAAGAGTGCGTCTCCCGATATCACGAAGTCATCGAAAATAAAGCTAACACTACCGGCTGAATGACCAGGTGTTGGAACGACTTCAAATGACATATTCCCAAGACGGTATTGTTTCATTTCAAATTCATATTCCGCAGGAGAAACAATGATATTATCCATATCATCATGGCGACCAAGTCCTGAGAGATTCAAGATTGGATCTCCAAGCCATTCTTGTTCTATTGGACTGACATAGACAGGGATCTCATAGGTATTTCTCAACGCTTCGACAGCGCCAATGTGGTCGTAATGCGTATGCGTTAGTAAGATAGCGACAGGTTGTTGCTGGATCTTCTTGATTTGTTCTTGGATCATTTCAGCGTCAGCTCCTGGATCAATGATCAGAAGCGCTTCGTCGTTGTAGACAAGGTAACAGTTTTCCTCGATTGTTCCAGTTTTTAATTGTAAAACATGCATAAAAGAAAACCTCCAACTTTTAAAAATTCTTTCTTCTATCGTTCGATATAAGTATAACGCAAATATGGATCAGAAACAAAAGTGTCTACTTTTATAACATCAGTTATCTGAATTGTCAGATTATATGAAAAGTGTTTAAAAATTTTAAACGGAAGAATAGAAAATTTTCATTGATTTTTCATTTACTCTTGTTACATTGAGTGTATCCAAAAATCCAAATTCTATATCCTATATCCCTGCTTATCCGAGCAGGGTGTTTTTGTTTTTTGCGAAACGGTCTATTTTGCGGTACTCTAATACAAGAAGGAGGCGACCATGGTGAAAAAATCTAAAATATCTGTCCGTCACTTAGTCGAGTTCATCTTGCGTCGCGGAAGTATCGATAATCGAAAGAAAAGTAATCATACCGCCTTGGAAGGTGCAAAAATCCATCGCAAGCTCCAAAAAGAAGCAGGCGAAGAGTATCAAAAAGAAGTGTTCTTACAAACCAGCGTACAGCTTGATCCTTATGAACTGATCGTTGAAGGACGAGCAGATGGTATCTTCAAAAAAGAGGGTGTGTACCACATCGACGAAATTAAAACGTCGGAACCACGCTTTGAAGATTTAGAACCTGAACAAGTCGAATTGTTTTTTCATCAAGCAAGAGTGTACGCCTATATTTATAGTCAAGTAAACAACTTAGAGGAGATCAACCTCCAGCTAACCTATTATCAAACCACAGAAGAAGTGATCACACGGAAAGTGGAACATCAGACGAGAGAACAACTGGAAGTGTTTTTTAAAAAACTGACCGAGGATTACCAAGAGTGGTTGATTTTTCAGGAAAATTGGCGCACGGTACGTAATGCCTCATTGATGGCACTAAAGTTTCCATACGAAGAGTATCGTAAAGGACAAAGGGAACTGGCAGTTGCTGCCTATAAAACGATCCGGACAAAACAAAAACTGTTCGCGGAAGCCCCCACTGGTACTGGAAAAACGATCTCTACATTATTCCCAGCCTTAAAGGCGATTGGAGAAGATGAAGGAGAACGTATTTTTTACCTAACCGCGAAAACTATTACGAGACAGGTGGCTGAAGATGCATTAGCAGCGTTAAAAGATGTTGGAGCTGAGACAAAAAGTGTGACCTTGACTGCGAAAGATAAGATTTGCTTCTTAGATGAGACAACGTGTAATCCGGACCAATGCCCTTATGCAAATGGCTATTATAATCGAATCAACGAGGGGTTATGGGATTTATTGAACCACGAAAACCAGATCACTCGTGAGGTGATTGAGAAATATGCGAAGAAACATACTTTATGTCCATTTGAACTCTCTTTAGATGTCAGCTTATGGTGTGACGTGATCATCGGAGATTACAACTATCTTTTCGACCCAACGGTTTACTTGAGACGTTTTTTTGATGAAGAGAAAAATGAAGATCATCTTTTCTTGATCGATGAAGCACACAATTTAGTCAATCGTTCAAGAGAAATGTATTCTGCTGAGTTATCTTATGGAAAAGCACGTAAAGTCTATGGAGAGATCCCGAAGGAATTTAAAAAACTACGTCGTCGATGGAATCGTCTTTTAAAAGCTTTTGATCAGATCCAAGAAATTGCTCTTGAAGAAGGGTGGAACTATCATCATCAAAAAGCCCCAGCAGATTCATTGATCAACGCAGGGTTTCAACTCGGCGAATTTATTCAAGAATGGTTGGCTGAATATCCTGAACATCCGATGCAAGAGCAAATTTTAGGATTTTATTTTGACTTGAATCATTTTTTAAAAATCAGTGAATTCTATGACGATCACTATGAAACAACTGTAGAGAAAAGTTTCCATGATTTGATCGTGAAGCAATTTTGCATCGATCCTAGTTTATTTTTAGAACAATCGTTGAACAAAGGACGGAGTAGCCTTTTGTTTTCTGCGAGTTTTTCACCACTTTCTTATTATCAAGAAACAGTAGGGGGCAAAGAGAGTTTAGCGTATCGCTTACCTAGTCCATTCCCAATTGAGAATCAACAAGTACTTATAGCAAGTTATCTTGAAACGACGTATCGCAAAAGAGAGCAGAGTATGCCACGTTTAGTAGAAACGATTCAACGTTTCATTCAAGGGAAGACGGGCAATTATATGATTTTCTTTCCTTCCTATCAATATTTGGACCAAGTCGCCGAAGTGTTCAAAGAAACCTACCCTTCGACTCGCACACTTATCCAAGGAACCAAGTTGAATGAACAAGAACGAGAAGATTTCTTAGCAGAATTTATAGTCGAACCGCAAGAAACATTAGTAGGCTTTTGTGTACTTGGCGGCATTTTTTCAGAAGGAATCGATCTCCGCGGATCACGATTGATTGGTAGTATGATCGTTGGTGTGGGCTTACCACAAATGAATCATGAGCAAGAGTTGATCAAATCTTACTATGATGAAAAAGAACAGCTAGGTTTTGCTTATGCTTACCAGTTACCAGGAATGAATAAAGTATTGCAAGCTGCTGGGCGAGTAATCAGAGATATGGAAGATCAAGGCATTGTGCTTTTAGCCGATCAACGCTTTGCTTCATCAAATTATCGTAAACTCTTCCCGCCACATTGGCACCAAGCAAAAGAAGTTCGAACAGTTGAGGCACTATCACAAACTATCCATCAGTTTTGGCAAGACCACTAAAAAAGGACGAAGCAAAATGCTTGTCCTTTTTTAGTGATATCTCAATAGTACCCATGAACTAACGGTAGTTCGTAAATTGCAATTCGATCGGTAAGTCTAGTTTTCTTAAAAGTGCGATCACAGCTTGTAGATCATCGCGATTTTTACCAGTTACTCGGATCTGGTCTTCTTGGATCTGTGTTTTCACTTTTAGTTTTTCATTTTTGATCGCGGTCGTGATCTTCTTGCCATTATCGCGGTCGATTCCATTGACAAGATCAGCAGATTGGCGTGCTTTCCCACCTAAAGCGTGTTCCGTCTCAGAAAAGTGGATATTTTTGATTGGCACATTGCGTTTATTCAATTTTCCAAACAAAACATCTTTGATTTGTTCGATTTTAAATTCATCGTCACTTAGCACAACTAATTTATTTGTATTCTCTAACTTGATCTCAACCGTTGAATCCTTGAAATCGAAACGGTTAGTTAATTCTTTCGTAGTTTGTTGGATTGCATTTTTTACTTCTTCAATAGATACTTCTGAAATGATATCAAAACTTGCATCTTTTGCCATAATGTCCTCCTCGTTCATTCGGTTTTCTTTTATTGTAGCATAGGCTTATTTTTTTGTGACATCTTTACTAAAATTCTTCTCATTTAAGTAGTCACTATTTTATTTTCTGGAAGAAACTGTTATTCTTACATTTGGAATAAACTTGAAAAGGAGAGGTGCTTGTGAGCAGATTCATGACTGTCTATCAAAGAAACGAAAATCTTAAGAAAATAGTGGTTATCTTGATGACCGGTTTGACTGCAGCGGTGGCATTGAATTATTTTTTGATTCCAGCCAACGTCTTTTCTGCCGGAATGAACGGGATCGCCCAAATCATTGCTTCACTATTATCTGAATGGGTCCATATAGATGTCGATACTGGAACGTTTATTTTTCTATTGAATATTCCTGTATTTATACTAGGCTTTTTAAAAGTCGGAAAACGCGCAACTGTACTTAGTTTCATCAACGTTGTTTGTGTGTCAGTCATGACGACAGTTTTACCGACAGGACAGGTAACAGATAATATACTGATGAATGCATTAGTCGGTGGTGTTTTACTTGGCGTCGGTGTCGGTATTTCTCTTAAAATGGGATTTACGACTGGGGGAATGGACATCATTTCATTGGTTCTTTCTCAAACGACAGGGAAAACCGTAGGAAACTATATGCTGATTTTAAATGGCATTATCGTCGTAGCAGCTGGCTTCCTCTTTAATTGGGAAAGTGCTTTGTATACAATCATCTCGATCTATGCAATGACTCAAGTCATCGATGCGATCCATACGAGTCACCAAAAAGTGACCGCCATGATTGTCACTGTGAAACCTGAAGAAGTGACTGCTGAAATTGCGCAACGTATGGTTCGGGGGATGACTCTCTTACCTTCAGTTGGTGGCTATTCAAAACGTGAAGGAAAAATGATCATGATGGTCATCACACGTTACGAAATGTATGATCTTGATCAAATCGTCCATGAGATCGACGAAGATGCGTTCATCAATATTTTACCAACGCATTCTGTTTTTGGTCGCTTTGCCAATGAGAACGAACAAAAAATGTATCGTTCAACAGGGGTTCTTCCTGAAATCAAACATGCATCTAAAAAGGCAAAAAGCAAATAAAAAAGGGATAGACAAACAAATCTACCCCCTTGTTTGTCACCGTTGAACCGAATAACTGGTGGAAAAAGAAGTAACTTCTTAGGAACTAAGAGGATCTATAAAAAAATTTGAAAAACAATTTGCGTAGCTGTTACCTTAGTTCTTGAGGTGAAACATTACTGTCAAGACTTCGCTTGCCAAATGAATATTTACAAACCCCTTAAAAAAAGGTATGATAAACAAAAATTGTGAGAAGGAGAATCCGAAGAATGAGTGAACAAAAATGGTCTGCTGAAGAAGTAGATGAAATCAAAGAGCGAATTCTCACCGCGTTAGAAATGGTGATTGACCCAGAACTAGGAATCGATATCGTGAACCTAGGTTTGATCTATGAAATCGAATTTGACCCTGAAAATGGAGATACCGTTGTTAAAATGACTTTGACAACGATGGGCTGTCCGTTAGCTGATATCTTGACTGAATCGATCCATGATGCACTAAAAGAAGTGCCAGAAGTGTCGAAAGCAGAAGTCAAATTAGTCTGGTATCCCGCTTGGACGACCGATAAAATGAGTCGTTATGCACGAATTGCGCTTGGGATTCGTTAAAAATAGATAAATACTGAACTCTTTTATTAACTTTTAGGAAAAGTTAATAGGAGAGTTTCTTATTATGCAAAATTTTATGTCGATGATTGGCTAGAAGATAGGTTATTTTGTGAAAAAGAGAGTAGCTTTCACTTATTTCAACTTAAAATATCCCACTGCTATTTAGCACGTCTGGTAGGGGATTTACTATGGAAGGGTCTCAGTGAATAAAGAGACTTAAACATGAAATAACCAATTATCTTTGAAAAGATAATTGGTTGAAGGCTTCAGAATTTCTCATTACTTATTCTTATTCAAGTACTTTTCCAAATACTCGATCTTTGCTAGATCCTTATGATTATTTTTCTCTGCACGGTAACTATCTTTAGCAGAACGTTGATAGACTTTCAAATATTGTTCCGCTGTAGGTAAGTAAAAGGAACAGTCGTCGATCCTGATTAGAGAGAGTTCATTAAGTGGAATACCTGCAAAGCCGAGAAGACTGTCCATACTGCCAAACTGGATGGTATAAGAATCTTTTGCAAATTCATGTTCGTGTAAATCAACTAGCTGGTAATTCAACGTTTCCATAATTTTCATGATGCTTTGCCAATTGTGCAAGAGATCTTTATCGGGTGCCTCCCAACCCCGTGGATCGCCAGGAAGATGGATGTCAATGTCTCTTGGTTGCCAGTCGATATCTGTTAAGTAAGACAAGCCTAATGAACCTAGTAGTAGCGGAGTGATCTGTTGCCTGTTTAATTTTTACGTGATCAATAAAAACTCTTTGAAATAAAGTTCCATGGATTTTCTCCTTTTCTTTGGTTGCATTTATTGTAACAAAGTGGATGTCTAATTTTCCATTTCATCCTGAAAACAAAACTAGATTCTCACAAAAGTGAATCTAGTTTTTTTATTTCTTGTATTTAAGAAGTGAAGTTGGTGAGCAACTATAAATTTGACTATAGGAGTTGTAAAAATTGAGTGTGAATGGCTTAGTTTTCCTATTTTTGGTACACTTGATTTACTATCAATCAGAAAGTTGGTGACAGATTGAACCTAGAAGCACAAAAATATTGGGAAAACTTTTGCTTAAAAAATGGTGTATCACAAGCGTCATTATATGAAATTTTTGCTTTTGGAAATACGAAAGAACACGCAGATGAATTAGCAGATTTGGTATTGGAAGGGAAGAAAACAGGGACAAGCTCAGGGTATGAGCTTTACCAAATGGATAACGAACCATTACCTAAAGTTGGTGACTACTCCGTCGTTGTGAATAGCTCTAAAGTACCGATAGGCATTATCCAGACTGTCGAAGTGGCAATCTTACCTTGGAAAGAAATCACCGAAGAACTGGCAGCTACAGAAGGTGAAGGCGACTTATCTCTTATGTATTGGCAAAAAGGACATTACAATTATTTCAAACCTTACTATGAAGAACATGGACTATTGCTCAATGAAGAAACAAAAATCGTCTTTGAACGATTCCAACTTGTTGATCGATATTTGCCGAAAAAAGAGGAGACTAATGCATATTGATTTAGTAGAAGAAGCAATAGAAAAGAAAAAAATCGTCCAAGAAGTCTTGAATGATTTGCCAGAATGGTTTGGCTTGCCAGATTCGGCACAAGAATACATCGAGAACTGCCAAAAATATCCGTTGTGGGTCTTGCAAGAAACAAATGAATCAATAGGGTTTATCAGTTTAAAAGAAACAAGTAAAGCCACCGGTGAGATCTATTGTATGGGGATAAAAAAAGCCTATCATCATCGAGGATTAGGTAAGCGATTACTAGGTGAACTAGAATCCTATGCAAGAGAACATTACCTATTTTTACAAGTGAAAACGGTCGCCGAAGGGCATTATGCTATCTATGATCAGACGATTGGATTCTATCGAAGGATGGGTTTTGTTGAGCTAGAAGTGTTCCCAACCTTATGGGATGAATGGAATCCATGTTTGGTAATGCTAAAAAGTCTTAACTAAAAAAGAAAGCGAAGATGGTACTCTCGCACATGACAGTTGTCGTTCGTGGTCGTAAGTGTTCGACAGAAGTCTTTACGGAGATCTTTTGAAATCACTCCGGACCAACTTCGTCTTCTAGACCTCAAAATTGAAGAAGGACGTTCGCGGGTAGCAGTAGACATCCATGCGGGGAATCTAAATGTTCGTTTGAAGAGGTATGAAGAATAACTATAAGCTTTCAGGAGTAATGGGATGATAAAAAAAATGAAGAAACTAGACCAAGAGATAATGGACCAGCTACTAACTATATGGTTAACGACCAATATCAGGACACATGATTTTATTGATGAGAAATATTGGTATGAGAAAAAAGCGTTGATGAAAAAAGAATTGCCAAAAGCAGAAATTTATTATTGTGAGATGAACAGTCAGATTGTTGGTTTTATGGGAATCGTAGATGCATCTTATTTAGCTGGCATTTTTGTAGAGTCAACATATCAAAATAGAAAAATCGGACAAAAATTGATTAAAGCTGCTAAAAAAGAAAAAGAACGAATAAGCTTGCATGTTTATGGTAAGAATAAAGGAGCAATAAGATTCTACTTTAGAAATGACTTTAGAAAAGTGGATGAACAAATGGATGAATCGACGGGTGAGAAAGAATACCTCATGTTGTGGGAAAGAAATAGACAGATTTAATCACTACAAACTATGAGCAGTCTACTTACGCCTAGCTGTAAAAAACAAGATCAATCTTTGAAGGTGGATTTTGTTTTTTCTATTGGATTACTAGCGATCAAGAAGTATAAAGGGCAGACTTGTGAGGAAAGCGATCACTCCACAAATGAGTCCAAACAAAATGACGATGCCTACTTTTTCGATCCGATTTCTGACCTTGTTTCTTTGTTTACCTAGAGGTGCTACTTCTTTGTTTTCCATGAATGCGACGATATCTTTGCAGGTTTTGATATTCTCTTGTTTTTTTAGTCCCTCAACTTTTATTGCGCCGTACATGCTGGCGATCCAAAAGATCAAGGGAAGAGCTAATCACCAATTACCGGGTAAAAATCAGGATGGTCCTACTGAAATCAAGGTGAGAAGCATGAAACCTAGCATGATCTTGGTATATTTGTTCAGTTCAGTAAGGGTAACATTTTCTTTCATCTTTTCTACATCTCCTTTGACTAATTCATCCAAAGAAACGTCAAATAGGACACTCAGCAATAATAAATTATGAATATCAGGATAGCTACATTCATTCTCCCAGTTTGAAATCGTTTGTCTTGAAACATATCATTTTTCGGCTAATTCTTCTTGGGAGAAAGCTAGTTGTTTGCGATATTTAAGTCCATAGTATCCGCTCCTTCTTATCTCAGTGTGATCGAAGAGGTCAAAATCGACGATCAAAGGTTTTTGTCATTGCCAGATTTAGCATGTAAAAAGTCTTTGACATGCTTTAAAATACTGTTTTATCAGTATTCTTGGTCATTTGTTATGTAAATGGCGGATCATCGCTTTATTAAAAACCGCACGTTTTTTTTGAATGAACTAACGATCCCTTGAATTTATGATATCATACACTTAATGCTGAAAGGATTAATGGATTGGAGGAATGGTTTTGGAGAAGTCAACAAGTGTAGAAAAGAAGAAAGTTTATTTTTTATGTACAGGAAATTCTTGCAGAAGTCAGATCGCTGAAGGGTATGGCCACGAATATCTGGAAGATCAATTTGAAGTTCGTAGCGCGGGAGTAGAGACACATGGATTAAATCCACGTGCAGTGAAAGTGATGGCAGAAGATGGCATCGATATTACAAGTCAAACTTCAGACTTGATTGATCCAGATTATTTTAGCCATGCGGACTTGATCATTACGCTTTGCGGAGATGCGTTAGATAAATGTCCAGTGATTCCTGCTCATATCCGTCATGAACATTGGGATCTAGAAGATCCAGCAAAAGCTACTGGTACAGAAGAAGAGATTTTTGCTGAATTTAGAAAGACCCGCGAAATCATCAAGAAAAAAATAAAGGATATGGCTAACTAAGGAAAAAACGCCTGTCGATAATTAAGAATATGCATTATTTTTTTAGCAACGAAAATTCAATGGATGATTGAATGGAAGAAAAAGATGCTTTTGCAATTGTCAGCGTACCAAAGTGAGTACCGCGAAATGACTTGCTCAAAAAAGCGTATAGTGATATGAGGTTCTCAGTCAAGACATGGAATGAAAACCGTTGAATCAAGTGGATAAAGACGAGTAATCATCTAGAATGTATATTCATTCTAGGATATTACTCGTCTTTTTTTTGAAAATCAGGCATACTAGAATTATAGTTGGATTGGAAACGTTTTAAAACGAATGTATTTTTAATAAGGAGAAGAAGATGAGACCAAAGTCAAAAGAGGAGTTATTGATACTCGCAACTAAAAATTTTGAAAAATTGCAGCAGTTGATCGATTCCATACCTGTGGAACAAAGGGAAGCAATATTTGATTTTGAGGAAGTATTTCTTGAAAAAAGAAAAGAAGCACATTGGCGAAGAGATCAAACGATCAAAGACGTGTTGATCCATTTGTACGAGTGGCATTCTTTATTATTAAAATGGGTAAAAAGTAATCAATTGGGAGAAGCCGTATCTTTTTTGCCGGAACCCTATAATTGGCGAACGACAGCCGAGATGAATCGTGCCTTTACAAAAAAACATCAGTCTACTACGTTACGGCAAGCGTCTGACTGGTTGAAGGAAAGCCATGCAGAAGTGATGTTACTGGCGAAAACCTTCGATGACGATCAACTGTTCCAAAAAAATCAGTATTCTTGGGTTGGGAATACAACGCTTGGCAGTTATTTCGTTTCTGCTACTTCGAGTCATTATGATTGGGCGATCAAAAAAATCAAACAAAGTCAAAAGCAGAAGCAAAAACAAAAGGGAAATTAGGTGAAACAAGAACAAAAAAAATAGGAATCAATAAGATTCCCATTTTTTTAAAATCGTTCTTTTTAGTACCAACCGTTAGCTAACCAGAAAGCTTTGGCTGCATCCCAAGAGCCATAACGAGAAGCAACATATTGTTCTGCCACTCTTTCTTGATTGGCAGCAGAGTAGTCACCGTTCAAGTAAGAAGAGTCTAATTGGTACCGGCCGATATAACGTCCGTTTGTTGCTGTATAAGAACCGCTAGATTCTTTTTGTGCGATCCATTCTTTGGCATCGTTCGTACCAGTTGAAACAGCGACTTCAGTAGCTGGTGCTTGTTCTACAACTGGTGCTTGTTCTACTACAGGTGTTTCCACAACTGGTGCTTGTTCTACTACAGGTGTTTCCACAACTGGAGCTGTTTCTTGAACAGGTTCCACAGGTGTTTGAGTAGCGACAGGAGCAGCTGCTTGCTCACCAGTAGGAATAGTTAATTCTTGACCTGAAAAAATCAGGTGAATGTTTGAGATTGAGTTAGCTTCGGCAATTGTTTGGATCAATGAGTTGTCACCAACGTATTTTTGAGAAATCGTTGATAAAGTATCACCTGATTGAACAGTGTAGGCTTCGTCTGCGTGTGCAGAAGTACCCATAAATAATGCAGCGCCGGCGGCCAAAGTTGTTCCAAAAAGAATAGTTTTAAGTGATTTCATGAAAGATCTCCTTCGTATTTTAGAAAGTTATTTTGATTAGCTGTTTTCGCTAACGAGTAATACTTTACCACGGGATTATATTTCATAGGTGAAAGATACGTAACAGTTTGTGACAAAGCTACCTTTTTTGTAACAAAAATGTGTTTAAATAATGTGCGTTTTAATTAGAAAAACATCATAAATGAAGAATTGTGCGCTTCTGACATTTGTTTTTTATTAGAAAGATTCAAAATAAAAAAATAGAAAATGCTCAATTTTAGATTGAGAAGCCGAGAAAAAGTGAATTTTTTATAAAATTTATACGAAGTGATAGAATAAAAGAAACAAGGAGATGGGATGGATGACGAATATGTATAAAAAAATAATGGTGGCGATTGACGGTTCAGAAAAAGCAGAGAAAGCATTTAGCGAGGCTTTAGAATTAGCGAGAGATAACCAAGCAGAATTATTGATCGTTTCAATTATCAATAAAATCGATTTGACACATAGTGCCTATGCGTTCTCAAAAATCTATGCAGAAGAAAAACAAAAAATAGAAGTGGAACTGTTGAAGAGAATCAATGATGCCAAAGAATTTGGGATTGAAACGATTCATGCAATTGTGGAGACCGGTGATCCAAGAACATTGATTGCGACTGTCTTACCAAAACAAGAGTCAATTGATCTTATCGTGATGGGGGCAACAGGTAAAGGCTCGATCCAACAAGCGTTAGTAGGGTCGACAGCTTCTTATGTGGTGACTCATGCGCCTTGTAATGTGTTGGTTGTTAAATAGATTCCGATTCCTGAGAAGCTACGTTGCTGATTTCCAACGTGGCTTTTTTGTTCGTGAAGAGTAGTACTGGTAACTAAGGATGTTTGTAAAGGTAATAAATCCATAAGATCAATATCGTTAATGAAATAATCAACCCTAATTCATGTGAAAGTAATTTTGGGGTGGGTTCCCAATGCCGAAGGGAAAATATTTTGTGGGAAAAATAAGCGACTGGTAAAAGTGTCAGCAATACGGAAAATTTTCGCTTCGTCCATTTCGTGTAGTAGATTGCTAAAGTTGTCATTAGAAAAAAAGGAACATAAAAAACAAATTGTCCCAAAGTGTCCATATAATATACGCCTCCGAGGAAAAAAGAAATCTATAATTAAAAATAACACTTTGTATGTTTGTGCACAAGAGGATATGTTGCAAAATTTCTTGTTTTTTAAATAAAGTTGTTTTTTTGATTCTTGATGTACTTATTGTTATAATTCTTTTAAAGAAAGGGTGTAGTATTTCATGGACCAAGTGATATTAGAAGTTGATCTACATTTAGTAAACAATATCCGTATTTGCTATTATATTGTTAGTAATAGTGTGGAACCGCGAGTATTAATGAACAAAATCGATGGTATTTTATCAAAAACGGATGTCCATCAATTTAACGATGGAGAAGAGAGTTACTACAGTATTCCAGTTGAAAAAGTGATTTATACGAAAGTGAACGTGCGAAAAGACTTAGATACGAAAGAAATACATGCGCCGATATTCACTGAATATTGAAATAAGCTGGAGGCAATCAAAGATGAATCCCTATGAACAAATGATCCAAGAGTTGATGGATGGAAAAATCCAAAAAATAGAGGTCAAACGTGAGGAAGTCATGACTTTTCGTGAAGCGTGGTTAAAAATTGAGAATCGCAAATTTGTTGTTGGAAAGGCCGAACTAAATGGTAATGTGACTTACCACTATGACCCAACTAGATTGTATTAAAAGTAGGTTTTGATAGAAGTGTGGTGATTTGGAGATCCATCGCTTATTTTTGAAACACAAGAAATCTCAACAAAAAATCCCCGACAATCCTTAATTGTTGAGGATTTTTTTGTTTCTAGATCATGACAGACTCGCTCTGATCATCCCTATAAAATATAAATTTTATTTGAATAGATTTTTGAATTTATCCGTTATTCCTTGAAAATCGACATTTTGGAGAAATTCTTGGGCTTTTTCTTTGTAAGGACCTAGTTGTTCTTTATGTTCTTCGAAAAATGTTTTGGCTTCAGTGAAATTGCCACTTTGGACTAGATCTTTGATTTTCTGAAATATTTCTTCTTTATTCATAATGAAACCCATCCTTTCTTTCCTATTATAATAGCAAAAATCTATAAAATTTTGTAAAAATAACTTCTGTGCTAAAGTCCGATAAAAAACTCGATCTAGAGACGGATGAATGTGATTTTTTTTCAGGCTATACTCAAAGAGTAAAGAGGAGGTAGGAAAATGAAAGTAATCAAAGTATTAGTAGGTGCCATTGTATTCAGTGGGTTGGCGTTATTTGGCTTGAAGTATTATACCCAAGGCGCTACCGGAGAATTACCAGCAGTTATAGACCAATTGAATCCGTTAGTCACTAAGGGAGAAGTGTATGTCAAAACAAAACAGCCTGATGAAGTCAATTCGTTTGGGACGGCAAAATATATCCAAAAGGCAGTTGATGCAAATGGCAACGAACGCGAGATTGAATTTAACGGATTATCTGTTTTAAAAAAAGATCGTTACTTGAGATTAACGAATAAAGGCGCTCATGTAGAAACATACGAAGAAGTTCCCAAAGAAGAGGTACCTAAAGAAGCATTAGCTATAATTGGTTGATTTTATTTTTATTATGTAAATTAAATGTTGAATTAAAAAATAAGCCTAAGAATTATTGATTAATAACTTAATCATTTGTTCTTAGGTCTATTTTATTTTCTCGCCATGCTCAATTTCAATTGATCGATCCGCCGTTCCAATTTTTTGATCAATCCAGCAGGCAAGCCGATGATCTCAGCAGATGCCAAGACAGAAGAGAGCAACTGATATTCAAGTGTTTCAGCATCAATTTTACGATAGATGGTGGCTAGACGTTCGATGTACTCAAAATGAGTATAGCCAGTTTGAATGATCAAAAATTTCAACAAATCAACGGCTTTCTCGTAGTCTTGCTCAGAATAATAAGCCAATGCTTGTCGATAAAGTTTGATTTCAAGTAAATCGAGAGAAGCAGGGCTGTATCGGTTCGTCCATTCATTGACTGACACTTTTTTTTGGATATTACCAGCAGTATCACGGACGAAGATGATTGGGATTTCATTTGGATCCGCCTTTTTATGAATAAACCGTTCCACAGATTCTTGCTCCTTCCTTTGATTGTTAGCTTGAGTATAAGCTATTTTTCTAGGAAATACTAGTTCTTTTCTAAAGTAAGCATTTGTCCGCCCATGGCAGTAAATACTTGCTCAAAATCGTCGATTGGTACTGCACGATTTTTTATGCCATAAGGATCATTGACATAGATTGATTGATCATCGTAGCCAGTTACAACACAGGCATGGACTAATGGCGTGACTTGTACTTCACCGTTTGCAGTCGTCCAAGTCATGAAATCATTTTCTGTCGGCACTTGAAAATCGATTGTGACAGAAGTCCACACAGGTTTATCTTCTTTTAGTGCATTTTTGATGTCAGTCAAGCTTGCATCCGTTTGCGGTTCGGTATGATAATCGGTTTGCAGGATTTCTTGAGCTAACGTAGCGATTGGTGGAACATAGACACCCATTGCCCAGTCACCACCCCAAATCTCACCAACGAACCCTTCATTTGGATCGCCATGAGTGCCATCAGCATTGAAAACGGGGACATAATTTAATTCTTCGGCTAATTGATTCTTGGTAGTTTCGTAGCCATAGAAGCGCAGCAACATCGATAAGGCAGTTACTTCACAGCCATTCTCTAGTGCAGGTTCATCGAATTGATTTTCAAGAGGTACGTCGAGTAGTACTTGTTTTTCTTCGGTTTTGATTGTTTGCTCTATGTTTTCCTCCGTTATTGATTTTTTATCTTCTAATTGTTTATTTGTAAAGTAAAAGACGCCTGAAAGCAATACTAGCGTTGCCCCGCCTAGTAGTAATCGTTTTTTACTTTTTTGTTTTGACATGAAAGACTCCCCCAGACTTCTTTCTATTATAATTGTTTTTTTAAAAAAAACTACATGAATCTGCCTAGTCAAATGTAAAAAACAAAGAAAAACAGTCCCAAAAACGATTTTTTTATTATGTTTAGCTGTTAAAATTTGTGAAAACGAAAACAGTACGCTATAATGCGGATAGATCAAATAAGAGTTTGATCAAATCACCACTAACGAAACACACAGATAAAACGAAATGATTTTCTGTGGCAAACTGTTTGAGTAGTTTAGGAGGATTTTGATGACGGAAGAAATGATTAATTTAGGAGAACAATATTCATGTAGGCCCATTGGTTTTACCAAATCAGTTGTTGGAGAAGTTGTTTCAAAAATGACGAATTGCGCCGTAGTCAAAGTTGCCCAATGCGCTATAGAAGATCAAGAATTATTAGAAGAAAAAGCTAGCATGGTAGTAGCTAAATATGATACATTTGAATAAGAAGATATGGACATGCAACATCGAATGATCATGTTGCAGGTCCTTTTAAGGTTATGAAAGGAGCATTGAACACTAAGGCATAAGACAGAAAAAACGAAAACACCTATTTCATTTTTGGGTTTTTTGGCTTATGACCGAAGTGCTGCTCCTTGAATACCGTTTGTTCAGTTAGAGGGGACATGATTTACCCCTTTGATTTTCTAGTTTCAAGAGTTGAAAATAAAGGTGTGGATCGATAAGATGGTTTCCTTTTTTACAATAGTTCTTTTTTTATTTGTCATCGTCATGTGCTTATTTCTATGGCTTGTACGACGAGAGATCGTTTATAAAACGGTTCGGAATCGCTGGGTCTATTTAGTTGTTCCGTTCCTTGCTGTACTGGTTCTATGGTATACAGTGGTCAGTCAACCAACCACTGATGAGTTAGTGAAAGGCATCTTGGCTTCTCTTGTGTTATTGAGTTTCTTGTTAGATAGTCGAGGACTTACTACAGAAGGGCTAGTTTTGAACAGCTTTGACCGTCGTGGAGTGCCATATTCTGAAATCAACAAAGTCGTTCTTTACCAACCAAAAGATTCGAAAGAAGTCAAAATGAATTTTTTCCGGAACGGTTGGCGTGGCCCGCTATTGAAATTTTCTGTCTCATTAGAAGAATTGATTCCTTTTTTAGCAAAACACTTAAATGATGATGCAGAACTTGATATCATGATTGAGCATGAGGATGAATGATCCATTGAAATGACAAAAAGACAGCTCCTTCTTTTAGTAGAAGGAGCTGTCTTTTTGTATTAGCAGAATTAGCCAAACACGCGGAAACGATCGGCATCGTTCATATATTCTTTTTCGCCAGCTGGAGATTCAGGTGAACCAAAGACTAATTGTGCACGTAATTTCCAGTTTGCAGGAATCGACCATTCTTTTGCGACAGCTTCATCGATCACTGGATTGTAATGTTGTAGGTTTGCACCTAAACCTTCTTCGCTTAATGCCACCCAAGTATTGGCTGTAGCAATACCATTTGATTGTTCTGACCAATCAGGGAAGTTATCTGCATATAATGCAAATTGCTCTTGCAAGTTTTTGATCACATCTGTGTCTTTGAAGAACAAGACAGTACCATAACCTTTTTTGAAACTAGCTAATTTGTTTTGAGTATTTGGGAAAGCATCAGCAGGTGTCAGTGGACGTAAAGCTTCTTCTGTCATTTCCCATAATTTTTCATGTGCATCGCCAAATAAGATTACTGCACGTGTTGATTGCGCATTGAAAGCAGTAGGGCTTTCTTTGATTGCTTCTTGGATCAATGTTGTTAATTCTTCATTTGATTGTGATACGTTACGGCCTAGATCATAGATCGAACGGCGGTTTTTTAAGATATTTGTAAATTCAGTCATAGATTAGTTCTCCTTTAATTCGCTTTTCTGCGTTTTTTTCTTGATGACAAAACGAAGTATATCATCTTACAAAAAGTAAGTAAAACAAAATGCTCAACAAAATGTACGAATAGAAAAAAGATGTTCTTTTACATAAAAAATTCGTTGCGAGACCGTTTACATACTGAATATACCGACATTTAAGCTTTATGATATGAAGTAGACCATATAATTATTAAAAATAACTTATGTTTTTTCTTATCGTTTTCCCATTAAATTTTTGTTGTATTTATAGAAAATAAGTATATATTTCTTAAATAAATATTTTTACACGGATTTTCGGTAAATATGTGTATTATTTTCTGAAAATTAAAAGAATTGGGGTATGGGAATATGGAAAAACAAGACAAAGGGTTCTTCGGTCAGCCGAAGGGATTGTCTACATTGTTCTTCACAGAGATGTGGGAACGATTCAGTTATTATGGTATGCGTGCCTTACTGATCTATTATATGTACGACACGGTAGCAAATGGAGGCCTTGGTTTACCTCGTGCCACAGCGTTGTCAATCATGTCAATCTACGGTTCGTTGATTTATATGTCGAGTATCGTAGGCGGCTGGTTTTCAGATCGTGTGTTAGGAGCCAAAAAAACCGTCTTTATTGGTGGGGTCTTCATCATGATCGGTCATGTTGTTTTGGCATTGCCGTTTGGTGTCTCCACTTTATTTATCTCGATGGCGTTGATCATCATCGGTACAGCTTTCTTAAAACCAAACGTTTCGGGAATGGTCGGGCATTTATATACGAAAACCGATTTACGAAGAGATGCAGGATTTTCGATCTTTTATATGGGTGTCAATTTAGGCGCATTGCTCGCGCCGTTGATCGTCGGTACGATTGGTCAAGAGTATAACTACCATTTAGGTTTCTCATTAGCTGCTATCGGTATGTTCTTCGGGTTATTGCAATATGTGATCCAAGGACGTAAGACATTGGATGGAGTGGGTATGACACCTCCAAATCCTTTGACACAAGGCGAACGTAAAGGATTTATCCGTAATGTTGTGATCGCCTTGATCGTATTTGCTATTATTTTTGGTGGAGCGCAACTGACGGGACATTTGACGATCGATTTTTTTGTTAATACGATCAGTGTCTTAGGAATCGTTTTACCACTCTATTACTTTATCAAAATGTTGACGTCAAAAGATGTTTCAGTGGAAGAAAAACCACGCGTATGGGCATATATCCCGTTATTCTTAGCAGCAATCATCTTTTGGTCATTGCAAGAACAAGGGTCATCGATCCTTGCCCTATTTGCAAGTGAACGAACACAATCGACCTTGATGGGGGTTCCGATCCAAGCAAGTTGGTATCAATCATTAAACCCGATTTTCATCTTTATTTTGACACCTGTGTTCGTTACTTTATGGACACGTTTAGGTAAACGTCAACCATCAACCGTAGTGAAATTCTCTCTAGGTTTATTATTTGCCGGATTGTCCTATCTGTTATTGATGTTGCCGGGGATGTTATATGGAACAGCTGGAAAAGTCAGTCCACTTTGGCTGATCGGTAGCTTTTTCATCATCGTGATTGCTGAACTTTGCTTATCACCTGTCGGCCTATCAGTGACGACGAAATTGGCGCCTAGGGCCTTTGAATCGCAAACGATTGCGATCTGGTTCTTAGCAGATGCTTCTTCCCAAGCCATCAATGCACAAATTGCTCGTTTCTATACACCAGGCACTGAATCTGCCTACTTTGGGATTATTGGTGTCGTTGCGATCGTCGGTGCAGTGATTTTATTTGCAATCAAAGAACCAATCAAAAAATTAATGGGTTCGATCCACTGATTGGATCTACATCATTTGTCGGAGAGGACAGTCGTCCTGCTCCGGCTTTTTTTATTTCCAAAATTTAAACGATAATAGAACAAATGTTCAGCTATCTTTGTTATAATGAAGAGGTATATCAACCAGGAAAAGGAGGCAATAAGGTGTCGTTACAATTTATTTTAGGTAATGGTCAAAAAGACCACCGCAAAGCACTAATCGATGAAGCCGCCGCTTGGCTTGACAAAGATGAAGACAATCAAGTATTTTTCCTTGTACCTAACTATAATAAATTTGAACAAGAGCAAGAATTACTCGCTGAGATGCGCAAAAAAAGCGGAAAAAACTCATTTAGCACAACCAACATGCAAGTATTCAGTTTCTATCGTTTGGCTTGGTACTTGTTGCAACAAACTACGTTACTGACAGGTAGTGAATTGACCGAATCTGGTTCAGCGATGATCCTCCGCCAAATCTTAGAAAAAAAACAAGAAGAGTTAACGATATTTCGTGGAGAAATCCGCAAAAAAGGGTTTATCCGTCAGTTACAAGAGATATATAGCGAACTACAAGTCGGAAAAATTTCCCCTGTTGATCTGTTAACTTCTGTGCCAGGAGAATCACCAAAAGAAGAAGATCGACAATTGAAAATGAAGGATCTACAGCTGATTTTCTCTGCATTCGAAGAGGAATTAGTCCAACGCGCCCTACAATCTGAAGATGTCCTGACAGTGTTAGCGAATTATATGGCGACGCAAGATTATCATAAGATCAAGTTCTTAGTGAGTGGTTTCGCTCGGATCAATGCCCAAGAGTACCAATTGCTGCAAAAAATGATGGAAAAAGGGCATCTTGTGGTCGATTTGCTATTGGATCGTCCTTACAAATCCGATCTACCAGATCCATTGACGTTGTTTTTCAATACAGGGAAAGTCTATTTCCAACTACTCAACGCAGCAAGAGAACTGAACGTCCCTGTATCTGTCGATCATTATGCACCGAATCGGAAAAATCAAAATGAACTTCAAACATTACAACAAATGTGGGAAGAGACTTCCAGCCAGCAAAAAAGCCAACCTGTGAAACTTGGCGCGCAAGAGACATTACATTTGTGGGAGGCGGAGAATCCAACGGAAGAAGTTCGCCAATTAGCGGTGGAGATCCGTCGTTTGGTCAGTCAAGAAGGGTTTCGCTATCGAGATATCCAAGTATTGACGAAGGATATGACGCTTTATGGCAATTTATTGCGACCAATTTTCCAAGAGATGGCGATCCCTTTTTATTTAGATGAAGAGCAACTGATGGAAAACCATCCATTGATTGAATGGATCAACAGCTTGTTTGCCTTAGATCGTTACCAATACCGCCTAAACGATATCATGCGTTTCTTCAAGACGGAGTTGACGATCGGTATCCCAGCGGAAGAGCTCGATCTGGCTACTTGGCAAGTACTTAGAAATCAATTCCGCACGAATTTAGATATCACTGAAAACGTAGCACTAGCGTACAACTATCAAGGGAATTATTGGCTTCGCGAAAAAGATTGGCAATTTGTTGCCTATGATTTTGAAGCAGAACAGCTAGAAGACGTCAAACAACTAGAAGAGCAATCAAATACGATCCGGAGACTTTTTCGCGACATAGTGCCGGTGTTTCTGAAGAACATCAAAAAATGCCAAACAGGGCAAGAAGCAGTCACTTTGTTTTATCGCTTCTTGATCGAAAGCGGCGTACAACAACAATTGCTTTTTTGGCGAGACCAAGAAGTGGCGCGTGGGGGGTTAGCTGCGGCTAGAAACCATGAGCAAACTTGGGGTGCTTTGATGGATCTTTTGGACGAGTATTCATTAATTTACGGAGAAACAGCATTCGACTGGTCATTATTTCAAGAGATCATCACGAGTGGTCTAGAAAATCTCAGCTATGGGAAGATTCCTACGGCAATCGATCAAGTGAGGATCAACCGATTGGAACTTGTACGTGCCAATCAAGCAAAAGTAGCATTTGCGGTCGGCTTGAATGACCAAGTGTTTCCAGATCGCCATGAAACTAAAGGTTTATTATCGAGTGAAGAACGTGAAGCGTTGAATCAAGGGTTAGGCGAGGATCAGTTTTTATTCGATCCAGCAAAAGAAAGTATGTCTTTCGAACCTTTCCAAGCATATTTAGTGTTTGTTTCGGGAACGGAACGTTTGTACTTGAGCTACGCGCAAAGCTATGATACCAATCGTTTGAAAATGTCTCCGTATTTGAAACGAGTCGTTGACTACTTAGGTGTTCCAGTCGAGCCAAAATGCCAATTGCAATTGACGAGTAAGCCAGATTGTTATGTTGGCACTTATCGTAGCGGGATCAATACGATCAATCGGGTCTATCGTTTAGCAAAAGAAGCCAAACAGGCAGTACCACTTTATTGGCAACAACTGAAAGAGTTAGTTCTGCGTTCGGATCAACGAAATTTTGCATTGACGATTTTTGAAAGTCAAGATCATCTGAATGTACCAGTTTCCTTATCAGATGAGATGGCAGAAGCCCTTTATGGCAAAGAAATCTACACGTCGATCTCACGAATGGAAAACTTTTATAACTGTGAATATAAATACTTTGTCCAGTTTGGCTTGAAGCTGAAAGAACGTAATATATATGGACTGACACCAGCTGCCACTGGAGACTTTTATCATGAATCATTGGATCGCTTCTTCAAATTGCTGTTCTCGAATCAACTGTCACTTGTGGCAATGTCGGAGAAGGAGCGACAAGAATTTACTGAAAAAGTCTTACAAGAAGTATTTGGTGAATTACGCTTTGAGATTTTAGATAGCTCTGCCCGCATGAACTATATTCGTTACCAATTAGGGCAAACGATCCAAAAAGTGGCTTGGGCGTTACAAAAACAAAGTAAGAATACAGGCATGAAACCATTACAGACAGAGATTTTATTCGGACAGATTGCTGGCGCACAAGGAATCCCAGGTTTGGAAATACCTTTAGACAAAGGCGGGAAACTCCACGTTCGTGGAAAAATCGATCGCATCGATGTGGCAACTGAACAAAGTGATACGTGGTTAAGTGTAGTCGATTATAAATCAAGTGGCCGTTCCTTTGACGTGACAGAGGCATATTATGGGATGGCGATGCAACTTTTGACCTACCTCGATGTTGCGTTGATGGATGCTGTACGTTTAACAGGTAAGGCAGCAGTCAAACCGGCAGGCTCTTATTATTTACATGTGCATAATCCAGTACTGACGGATACGAATAATGTGGAGAAAAACACGTTGAAGAAATTCAGCTATGATGGCGTTTTTGTCGATGATCCAGGCTTATTAGAAGTACTCGATCATTCATTGGAAGCGAAAGAAAGCTCACTGATCTATCCAGTGAAGAAAAATGCCAAAGACGAGTTACAAAAAGGCAGTTATAGCAAAGAAAAATTCTATACAGAAGAAGAACTTCAATTATTCATGAACCATAATCGTGAGAATATGCGTTTAGCTGGGGAAGCAATCACCTCAGGGGAGATCAAACTGAATCCGGCTTACAAAGATAAACAACGAATTGCTTGTGAGCATTGTCCGTTCAGAAGTATTTGTACGTTTGATGTCATGCTCAAAGAAAATAATTATCATCGTTTAGAAAAGCTGGATAAAGATGAAGCATTGCGAAGAATACTAAAAAGGAGTGAAGACGAGTGACATCAATTCCTTTAAAACCGGAAAATGAACGTTTCACCGATGAACAATGGCAAGCGATTTTTGACAAGGGCGACAATCTGCTTGTTTCGGCTTCTGCCGGCTCAGGTAAGACGACTGTTTTAGTCCGCCGAGTAATCGAAAAGTTAAAAATGGGTGTCAACATTGATGAGTTATTGATCGTGACCTTTACAGAAGCGGCAGCAAGAGAAATGAAGGAACGGATCCAAGTAGCCTTGCAAGAAGCAGTGAATAGTGAAAGTGATCCAGTTTGGCAAAAACACTTTACGAAACAGCTCGTATTACTACCTACCGCCAATATCTCGACACTCCATGCGTTTTGTTTAACGGTGATCCGAAAATATTACTATTTGATCGATATCGATCCAGTCTTTCGGATGCTGACGGATGAAACGGAAACAATCTTGATGAAAGAAGATGTCTGGGATGAGATCAGAGAACAACTTTATGCAGAAAATCGCGAAACTTTTTTCCAGCTGACGATGAATTTTTCAAATGATCGCTCAGATGATGGTTTGACTAGCCTCGTGTTTTCTCTCTATGATTTTGCCAGAGCGAACCCTGATCCGTTGGCTTGGTTGAATCGTTTACCAGAAGCATATCGGCTAGAAGAGGGATTAGCAGCTTCTGCATTGTACCAAGAACAAATCCGACCGCTCGTCTTGGCTGATTTACTTCATTGTACGCAGCTATACGAAGAAATGGTCGTTTTGGCACAAGAAGAAGGACTTGAAAAGATGTTTGATCAAGTCTCACAAGAACAAGCGAGTATCCAACAAATCTATGAACGTTTCCTGGGTGATGAGTTGGACGAAGCTTACCAAGCCTTAGAAAACCTGACGTTTTCGACCTTCAAAAGCAGTCGGAAAGCAGAGTTGAAAGAGCGTTCTGCTGAAGTAAAAACCTTGAGAGACCGTGCTAAAAACATCTTACAACAAATTGGCAAAAGCTACTTCTCGGTTTCACCTACACAAATTGAAGAGTTGAGCCAAAAAGCGTTCCCCCTCGTGGAACAAATGACCGAAGTCACTAAGCTTTTCATGGAAGGCTTCAGTGCGCGCAAACGTGAAAAAGGCGTGCTAGATTTCAATGATCTGGAACACTTGGCGTTACAAATATTGACGAAACAAACAGAGGAAGAGTGGCTACCAAGTGAAGCATCGGATTATTATCGCAAAAAGTTTAAAGAAGTCATGGTCGACGAGTACCAAGATGTCAATCAATTGCAAGAAGAATTGCTCTATTGGGTCAGAGAGCCAGATGAGGAGAGAGGCAATCTCTTTATGGTGGGAGATGTCAAACAGTCGATCTACTCCTTCCGTTTAGCAGATCCAACTCTATTTATCAATAAATATGAGAAATTCTCGGAAGAAAAAGGGGGACGACGAATCGTCTTAGCTGAGAATTTCCGTTCACGGCAAGAAGTCTTAGCGTTTACTAATTTGATTTTTGAACAGCTGATGGACCCAGCAGTTGGACAAATCGCTTATGATGAAGCGGCTCGGCTAGTTCTAGGTTTTTCTGGGTTTCCAGAAAATGAACGATTTGCACCAGAAGTCTTGATCTATGAAAAGGAACAAGAAACGACAGAAATCGAGTTGCCGATGGACGAGATGTTGGAAGACAAAACAGAAGGGGAACTCTTGATGACTGGTTTGAAAATCCGTGAATTGATCGATTCAAAATTCATGATCTACGACAAAAAAAGTCAAGAAGAGCGCCCGATCGAATTCAAAGATATCGTGTTATTGACACCAACGAAGAAAAATAATTTGACGATTTTAGAAGTATTCAAAACGTTTGATATTCCGTTGGAACTCAATGATGCCCAAAATTATTTCCAAGCGACAGAAATCAGGATCATGATTTCATTGCTCCAATTGATCGACAACCCTTATCAGGATATCCCATTAGCTTCAGTGTTACGTTCACCAGTCGTGGGCTTGATCGAACCAGAGTTAGCACGTATCCGATTAGCCGATAAGGCGCATACTTACTATGATGCAGTCTTAGCTTATCAAAATAATAACCAAGATGAATTAGCGGCTAAATTGCTTCATTTCAATGAGCAACTGGAACAATGGCGAGAGTTAGCGCGTCGTTCTTCGATCACAGACTTATTATGGGAAATCTATTACCAAACAGGGTATTTAGAATATGTCGTTGGGTTGCCAGCTGGTGCACAACGTCAAGCGAATTTGTATGCGTTAGTGGATCGTGCCAAAGCATATGAACAAAGTTCGTTTCGTGGTCTCTATCAGTTTGTACGATTTATTGAGAAAATGCAGGAGAAAGACAAAGACTTGGCGGAACCAGTGATTGCTTCTAGTGACAATGCCGTTCGTGTCATGACCATCCATGCAAGTAAAGGATTAGAGTTCCCCATCGTTTTCTTATTAGATATGACGAAGCAATTCAATCTGCAAGACTTGAAAAATCGTTATGCCTTCGAAGAAAAACTAGGTGCGGGCGTGCGCTACATGGAGCCAGACACGCGGGTCTTGTTTGACACATTGCCTTATCAAGCCATCAAATTAGCCAAACAGAAGAAATTGCTTTCCGAAGAAATGCGTAAATTATACGTAGGACTGACTAGAGCAGAGCAAAAATTGTTTATTGTTGGTTCGTACAAAAGCAAAGAAGACACGTTCAAAGCCTGGTCAGAAGCAAATGAGCAAACGGATGTAGTGTTAGATCCGGTGATTCGCCTGAAAAGTTCGAGTAGCTTGATGAATTGGATCGGGTACAGCTTGATCCGTCATCCTAAAATGACCGAATATTTTCCAGAAGTCACGCCTTTACCACAACTGAAAAATTCATCGGGAGATTTTACGATCACCTGGATGGATCAACAAGAGATTTTAACACAACGCCAAGCATTGACAGTCAAAGGAGAGCAAGCTGAAGAACAAAAAGGAGATCTAACCCCATTAACGACCGAACTACAAGCACGTTTAGCCTTCAGTTATCCTTATGAGGCTTCTGCACAAACAACGAGTTATCAATCAGTTTCTGAGATCAAACGGTTATTTGAAGATCCAGACGACTCTCCAGAGGCACGTTTGACTTGGGAAAGCAGTGATAAAAAAGCCTTTGCCAAGCCTTTCAGGTATACGCAAGACCAATTAGCTGAACCACGCTTTGTACAAAAAGAGCGCAAAGTTTCTGCCACAGCTGTTGGGACAGCGACACATTTTCTGTTACAAGTCCTCCCATTGGAACAGTTGACGAAAGAAAGCATCGAAAAAGAACTAACGACCCTTGTAAAAAAACGTTTAGTCGATGAACAAGTAGCGAAACGTGTACCAATTGATTCCATCGTATGGTTTTATGAATCTACCCTTGGCCAATCACTGATCAAACATCCAGAAAAAGTGAAACGCGAACAACCATTTTCAATGCTTCTACAAGCAGAAAAGGTATTTGATCACTACCCGAATGAAGACGATGAATTATTGATCCATGGGATCGTCGATGGATATCTTGATTTGGGGGAGTACGTGCAGCTTTATGATTTCAAGACTGATTTTATTTTACATCCTGAAAACCCAGAGGAAATCACGAAGGTCATCAGCAAATACCGCGGGCAATTGAACTTATACCAACGTGCATTGAGTGAAGCGTTGAATAAACCCATTCAGGATGTCTTTTTGGTTTTGTTGCAGGCGAAGAAAATAATAAATCTTAATAAACAATAAGAAGTGAGCAAACTGGACTTACACTTTGTAAGTAATATGCTATACTCTTAAAAAGAGGTGAGTAAGATGGAGCTAACACAGACAGAATTCATTCTATGTCCCAAATTTGAAAAAACATTCTCGATTTTAGGGAAAAAATGGAATGGATTGATTATCGATGTATTACTCGAAAATGGTCCGCAGCGCTTTGTTGATCTCTCTGCAAAAATCCCGATGGTCAGTGACCGTGTCTTGGTCGAACGATTAAAAGAGCTTGAAAAAGAAAAGATCGTTACCCGTAATTTTTCGTGTAATGAATCCAGTCGTTCGGAATATATGCTGACAGAAAAAGGGGCAGATCTACAAAAAGCGATGGTCCAGTTGCAGCTTTGGAGTGAGAAATGGGTCACACCCGAAGAATGCAGTTGATTTTGCATCAAAAATCTTGTACACTAGTTTTTAGTTGAATAGACAAAAAGAATGTTGACGAAAAAGAGTAGTTTGGCTAAACCAGTATAGGGAGATCTGTCATGGACTGAAAGCAGATCCTGTGTTTGAAAAATGAAGTTCACTTTCCGAGTTCGTCTGAG
Source organism: Enterococcus mundtii (assembly GCF_003957375.1). GTDB lineage: Bacteria > Bacillota > Bacilli > Lactobacillales > Enterococcaceae > Enterococcus_B > Enterococcus_B spodopteracolus. Next base: position 1,230,030 of record NZ_CP025473.1, read on the forward strand.
AGATTTTTCAGACCGGCAGTATGTCTGTCGTTATTAAAATGAGTGTACGATCTCGTTGGGATCGTAAATTAGGATGGTAACGCGAAGACCTCGTTCCTTGATAGGAATGAGGTCTTTTTTTTAGTTGAATTTAAAGGAGGAAATCGCATGTCTTTACAAGCACAACTCGAAAGCTTGAAAGAAGCAACGATCATCAAGATCAAGCAGGCGCAGGATTTGAAAGAACTAAATCAAATCCGTGTCGAAACATTAGGGAAAAAAGGACCGATCACTGAGGTCTTACGTGGAATGAAAGATCTAAGTGCCGAAGAGCGTCCGAAAGTGGGAAGCTTTGCCAATGAGATCCGTGATCTATTGACACAAGAAATCGAAGAAAGAAAAGCAGTCTTGGAAACCGCTGCAATGAATGAAGCATTAGAGAAAGAAACAATCGATGTCACGCTGCCAGGTAGCTCAGTCAAACAAGGTACACGCCATATCTTGACGCAGATCATGGAAGAAATCGAAGATATTTTTGTCGGCATGGGGTATCAAATCGTTGAAGGATATGAAGTCGAGTCAGACCACTATAACTTTGAACGAATGAATTTACCAAAAGACCATCCGGCACGTGATATGCAAGATACTTTCTATATCTCAGAAGAAATCTTGATCCGTACGCATACGTCGCCTGTCCAAGCACGTACCATGGAAAAACATGATTTTTCAAAAGGTGCGCTACGCATGATCTCACCAGGAAAAGTTTTCCGACGTGATACTGATGATGCAACACACAGCCATCAATTCCATCAAATCGAAGGATTGGTGATCGACAAGAACGTGACGATGGGTGATCTAAAAGGAACACTTGAAGTCGTGATGAAGAAAATGTTTGGTGAAGATCGCCAAATCCGTTTACGCCCAAGCTACTTCCCATTTACAGAACCATCTGTTGAAGTCGATGTCAGCTGTTTCAAATGCGGTGGTTCAGGCTGTAACGTCTGCAAACACACAGGTTGGATCGAGATCTTAGGTGCTGGTATGGTTCATCCAAATGTCTTGGAAATGTCAGGGATCGATCCTGAAGAATACTCCGGATTTGCTTTTGGACTTGGCCCAGATCGTGTCGCAATGTTACGTTATGGGGTCAACGATATTCGTAATTTCTATCAAAATGACTTGCGCTTCTTAAGTCAGTTCAAGGGGGAGTAAAAGAATGTTAGTATCATATAAATGGCTGAATCAATACGTTGATTTATCACATGTGACACCGCAAGAACTTGCAGACAAAATGTCAGTTACAGGAATCGAAGTCGAAGGTGTAACAGTACCTGAAGAAGGCTTGAAGAAAATCGTTGTCGGAGAAGTGAAGGAATGTATTCCACATCCTGATTCGGATCATCTATCGATCTGTCAAGTCGACATCGGCGAAGAAGAATTATCACAAATCGTTTGTGGCGCACCAAATGTCAAAGCAGGAATCAAAGTCATCGTGGCTTTACCAAATTCACGGATTGCGGGCAATGTCAAAATCAAAAAAGGCAAGATGCGTGGACAAGTCTCGAATGGGATGATCTGTGCCTTACAAGAAATCGGTTATTCTGACAGCGTCGTACCGAAAGAATATTCAGAAGGTATCTACTATTTGCCACAAGAAGCGGTCAATGGAGAACCAGTCTTTTCTTATCTAGATATGGACGATGCCATCATCGAACTATCGATCACACCTAACCGTGCCGATGCGTTATCAATGAGAGGTGTGGCATATGAAGTTGGCGCGATCTACCGCCAAAAACCAACATTCAATGATGAAAAGTTAGTAGAAGTTGAACGTAAAGCTTCAGAAAAAATTGCGGTAAAAGTAGAAGATGAAGAATTGGTACCAGCATACCAAATCCGCATCATTGAAAACGTCAAGATCCAACCGAGTCCACAATGGCTACAAAATATCTTGATGAATGAAGGAATCCGACCAATCAATAACGTTGTTGATATCAAAAACTATATCTTATTATTGTTCGGTCAACCGTTACATGCATTTGACTATGATAAGTTAGGTTCAGAAGAAATTGTGGTGCGTCATGCAGCAGAAGAAGAGAACATCGTGACGTTGGATGGTGAAACGCGCACATTGACCTCAGAAGACTTAGTTATCACCAATGGGCAAGTGCCAGTCGCCTTAGCTGGAGTAATGGGCGGACAAGACTCAGAGATTACGGAAACAACGACAACCGTTGCGTTAGAATCCGCTTTATTCGATCCCATCTCGATTCGCCGCACAGCAAAACGTTTCAATTTACGTAGTGAATCATCTGCGCGCTTTGAAAAAGGCATCAATAAAGGAACCGTCGGTAAAGCAAGCGATGTTGCAGCGGCGATGATCGTTGCTTTAGCAGGAGGAGAAGTGTTACAAGGAGCGGTCAAAGGTTCTGAGTATCAAGCAAAAGAAGTCAAAGTACAGATCACATTGAACCGCATCAACCAGTACCTTGGCACAACCTTAAATGTCACTGAAGTAAGTGAGATCTTTGAAGCGTTAGGATTCGGCTATCAAGTCGATGGAGAAACTTATACTGTTGTTGTACCTCCAAGACGTTGGGATATCCAGATCGAAGCAGACATCATTGAAGAAGTGGCACGTATTTATGGGTATGATCGTTTACCTTCAACGTTACCAAGCGGCGAAACAGTTGCAGGTAGTTTGACACAAGAACAAGCGACAACCCGAAAGATCCGTACATTACTTGAAGGCAGTGGTCTAACTGAAGCCATCAGTTATGCATTGACAACGGAAGATAAATCACGTCAATTCGCTTTGAAAGAAACAGCCATCACTCGCTTGGATTGGCCGATGAGTGAAGACCGTTCTGTCTTACGTATGAACCTGATCAGTGGACTATTGGATAACGTCCAATATAACACGGCACGTAAAAATGCAGATGTCGCATTTTATGAAGTAGGTCGCGTCTTCTATCAAGAAAACAATCCATTGACTCATCTACCACAAGAAGTCACTCACGTAGCTCTTGCGGTGTCTGGCGCATGGGAAGAGAAAAGTTGGCAAAGTAAGCCACAAGCGGTTGATTTCTTTACAGTAAAAGGAATATTAGAAAATGTATTCGAACACCTTTCCATCAAAGAGGAAATCAGTTATCAAGCGTTGACAACGATTGATGAACTTCATCCCGGTCGAACGGCGGCCATTTATTTAGGGGAAACAATGATCGGGTTTGTTGGTCAAGTGCATCCTATGACTGCTAAAGCTTACGATATTCCAGAAACGTATGTGGCAGAGTTTGATTTAGCCACAGTCGTGGAAGCATCACAAAAAGGCATCACTTTCCGATCAGTCACAAAATTCCCAAGTGTGACGCGTGACATTGCCATGTTAGTAGCTGAACAAGTGACGAACCATGAGATCGTTCGCACGATCCAAGCAGCTGCTGGCCGATTCTTGACAAATGTTGAACTATTCGATGTCTATCAAGGAGCAAATATTGAAGCAGGGCATAAATCAGTCGCCTATACGTTAAGCTTTGAAAATCCCGAAGCAACGTTGACAGATGAAGAAATCAACCAAGCAATGAGCAAGGTTGAAAAGGCGTTGACAGAAACAGTCGATGCAAGTATTCGTTAAACCTTAATAATAGAAGAAAAAACTGGAACAAAAATCATTCAATGATTTTTGTTCCAGTTTTTTTGTGTGATTACTGATTGAAATAATTGATGCCCATTGCCGCTTTCACTTCAGAAAGTGTGGCTGCCGCAACTTTAGCGGCTTCTTCGCTACCATGATGTAAGATATCCATCACGGCTTGTGGGTCTTTCGCCAATTCTTCACGACGAGCGCGGATCGGTGCGAACTCTGCTTCTAATACATCGATCAAGTAACGCTTGATTTTCACGTCACCGAGTCCACCACGACGATAGTGGGCTTTCATCTCTTCGATTGCTTCTTTGTCTGTACCAAAAACATCTAAGTAAGTAAAGACCATATTGCCTTCGACTTGTCCTGGATCTTGGACATGGATGTGATTTGGATCAGTATACATACGCATCACTTTTTTCTGTAAAACATCCGCAGGGTCAGAAATGTAGATGCCATTTCCTAATGATTTACTCATTTTTCCGTTACCATCGATCCCAGGTAAACGACCCATTCCTTTAGGTGGGAAGACGCCTTTTGGTTCAACTAGTACTTCTCCATAAGTGTGATTGAAACTTTGGACGATCTCTTGCGTTTGTTCCAACATTGGTTTTTGGTCTTCACCAACTGGCACTAGATTCGCTTTGAACGCAGTGATGTCAGCAGCCTGTGAAACAGGGTAGATAAAAAATCCTGTGGGGACACTTTCGCCAAATTTCTTTTGCTCGATCTCCGTTTTAACAGTCGGGTTACGACGCACACGACCAACACTTACTAAGTTTAAGTAATACATTGTCAACTCAGCTAATTCAGGAATTTGCGACTGGATAAACAATGTTGATTTGGCAGGATCTAAACCAACCGATAAGTAATCTAAAGCAACTTCTAATACATTGGAAGACACTTTTTCAGGGTCTTTCGCATTGTCAGTCAAGGCTTGCATATCTGCGATCATTACGAACAACTGATTGTTCTCATCCGCTTGCATTTCTACACGTTTTTTCAAAGACCCGACATAATGGCCTAAGTGTAGTTTGCCAGTAGGACGGTCTCCTGTTAAAATAATATTTTTCAAAAAAGAACACCTCTTTGTAATTTCTAAGACTAATACTTAATATCTTACCGTTTTTTTGCAGAATTAACAACAGGATAAACCGAAAATCATTGAAAAAATCAGTTAGGAAATCGTTATTTATACAAATGGTAAAAGAAAACGCACAAAGGAATTTTCTTGGAAACTTTACAAGTTGCTTCGCTTTCGGATATAATGTGTTCTATTATATATCTTTAAATGAAATCTTACTAAATAATAATGGGAGTGTAATGTTATGACAATGATTAAATTTGATAGCGTGGAAAAGTATTACGGTAAATTCCATGCGTTGAAAAACATCAATCTTGAGTTTGAAAAAGGGGAAGTTGTCGTTGTCATTGGTCCATCAGGATCAGGAAAAAGTACGATGCTTCGCTGTATCAACGGCTTGGAAACAATCACTTCAGGAAAGCTTTTGATCAATGATGTCGATATTCGCGATAAAAACACAAAATTGACGGAGATTAGAAAAAATGTCGGAATGGTCTTTCAACATTTTAATCTTTACCCCAATAAAACAGTTTTAGAAAACATCACACTGGCACCAATCAAAGTATTAAAACAAGATGAGGCAACTGCTGTAAAAAATGCGGAAAAGTTTTTAAAGACAGTCAATATGCTAGATAAAAAAGATTCCTATCCTTCCATGTTATCTGGTGGACAACAACAGCGTGTAGCGATTGCTCGCGGCTTAGCGATGAATCCCGAAATGCTGTTATTTGACGAGCCAACATCTGCCTTGGACCCAGAGATGATCGGTGATGTATTGGACGTAATGAAAAAATTGGCAAGAGATGGCATGTCAATGATCGTGGTCACACACGAAATGGGCTTTGCGAAAGAAGTGGCAGATCGTGTCATTTTTATGGCGGATGGACAAGTATTAGAAGATAGTCGCGATGTACGCAATTTCTTCGATGATCCAAAAGAAGAACGTGCAAAACAATTTATCAGTAAAGTAATCAATCATTGATAGGAGGAACGATATGCGTAAGACAACATTCACTCGTTTATTATTTCTTTTTGGGCTAGTATTTCTAGTATTGAGCGGCTGTAAAGGTAGCAGTTTGGCAGAAAAAGATATTTTGACTCGTAGTAAAGAAACGAACGAGATCATTTGGGGTGTCAAATACGATACACGATTGTTTGGGATGATGGATATCGAAAGCCGTACCGTTCAAGGGTTTGATATCGATATCGCCAAAGCAATCACGAAGAAGATTTTAGGAGAGGACGGAAAAGCAGAGTTTGTCGAAGTCACTTCTAAAACAAGAATCCCATTATTAAAAAATGGGAATATCGATGCAATCATTGCGACGATGACGATTACCGAAGAACGTAAAAAGCAAGTCGATTTCTCTTCAGTTTATTTTGACGCTGGACAATCATTGCTCGTTAAAAAGGGTAGTCCCATCAAAAGTGTGGAGGATTTAAACGCTGAAACGACTGTTCTAGCGGTAAAAGGTTCGACTTCAGCTGCCAACATCAGAGAACATGCACCTGATGCGCGGATCTTGGAGTTAGAGAACTATGCAGAAGCATTTACTGCCTTACAATCGGGGCAAGGTGATGCCATGACGACAGACAATGCGATCTTACTCGGAATGGCAGCGGAGAACCCTAGCTATGAATTAGCAGGAGGAACATTTACCGAAGAGCCTTATGGTATTGCAATCAACAAAGGACAAGAAAATTTCTTAGATGCAGTCAACCAAGCTTTAGCAGAAATGGTTGAAGACGGCACCTATGATAAGATTTATGAAAAATGGTTCCCAGATACGACTCAGGGAAAAATTGATTAAGGAGGGAATACAATGAGTGAATTGATACAAACTTATGGGTCAGCCTTCCTTGATGGATTTAAAGTAACGATCCTATCAAGTGTCTTGGCACTTTTCTTCAGTTTGATCATCGGAACGTTGATGGCGATTTTTCAATTGTCACACAATAAATGGATACGTGGTATTGCGAAAGCCTATGTTGAATTTTTTAGGAATATCCCGTTATTGATCATCGTGATGTTCTTCTATGTCGTATTACCACTTTATTGGATCAGCTTTGACGGTTTTCAAGCAGGAACGATCGGGCTGACGATCTATACTTCCGCTTTTATTGCAGAAACCGTTCGTTCTGGCATCCAAACTGTGCCAAAAGGTCAAATGGAGGCTGGTCTTTCATCGGGGTTTACTTATTCAGAAACAATGCGTTACATTGTATTGCCACAGGCATTTAAAATCGTTATCCCACCATTAGGCAATCAATTTATCAATTTGGTCAAAAACTCATCGATTTTAGCAATTGTCGCTGGTTTGGATATCATGTATCAAGGGGATTTGATTGCCAGTGAAACCTTCAACACGTTTGATACCTATATCATCGTGGGTTTATTTTACTTGATTATTACCTTACCATTGTCTTATTTGATGGTTTATCTTGAGAAAAAATGGGCAGTTCGTTCATAGAAAGGAGAATATCAATGGATTTTAGTGGTGCATTTTCATGGATGAATATTCGCTTTTTACTGGAAGGACTAAAAGTAACGATCGAAGTTTCGCTCTTCTCCATCATTTTTAGTTTTCTAATCGGTGGGTTGACAGGTGTTCTTCGTTTTGCGAGTATTCCTTATTTATCAAAAATAGTAGGTTTGATTATCGACATCATTCGTAATCTGCCATTATTGCTGATCATCTTTTTCACTTATTTTGCTTTGCCGCAAATCGGTATACAAATGAACATCTTTTGGTCAGCAGTTGCAGCATTGACGATTTTTGAATCTGCCATGTTATCAGAGATTTTCCGTGCAGGTTTGAATGCTGTGCCGAAAGGTCAGATGGAAGCAGGGCTTTCCACGGGGTTAAGCTATGTGGAAACGATGCGTACGATCATCATGCCGCAAGCATTCAAGTCAATGATCCCTGCTATCGTTAGTCAGTTGATCTCGTTGATCAAAGACACTTCTTTAGCGGTGATCATCTCGTTGCCAGAATTGACACACCAAGCGCGAATCGTCTATGGTCAAAATACCAATTATGTCTTACCAATGTTCGTTATGATGACATTCATGTATTTTGTCGTATGTTACGCACTTTCTTTACTTTCTTCTTACTTAGAAAGAAGAAAGTATAGTTATTAGTAGAAAAAATCGTATTTTAAATGGGAATTAAGAAGGAATCCACGAATTTTTTTAAAAAATTTTTTGTGGATTCCTTCTTACATTATCCAAAAATTTCATCGGGACACGTGTTGGGTCGTCATATGGGAAAAGAGCAGGAAAGCAGATTGTAGGACTTGATAAATCACGTCAAAAAGTCCACAATATAGAAGGTAGAATTTTTTGAAAAAGGATGATTCGATTGACAGATAAACGTCCGATCGGTTTTATTGATTCAGGGGTTGGCGGTCTTACAGTCGTCAAAGAAGCATTGAAGCAATTGCCGAATGAAAACATATTATACGTTGGCGATACCGCGCGCTGTCCATATGGACCAAGACCAGCAGAGCAAGTGATCGCTTATACATGGGAAATGACGAATTATTTAGTTGAAAAAGGCATAAAGATGCTTGTGATTGCCTGTAATACGGCAACTGCGGTCGCATTAGAAGAAATCAAAGCAACACTCTCGATTCCAGTGATCGGTGTGATTTTGCCAGGAACGAGAGCGGCAGTCAAACAAACGAAAAATCACCGAGTAGGGGTGATTGGAACAATTGGAACCGTCAAAAGTGCCGCTTACGAAACAGCCTTGCTAGATAAAGCACCCGAACTGAAAGTCACTAGCTTGGCGTGTCCAAAGTTTGTGTCAGTCGTAGAAAGTAAAGAATACCGATCATCAGTCGCGAAAAAAATCGTGGCCCAAACTTTAGCTCCATTAGAAGTAAAAGGGATCGACACCTTGATTCTAGGTTGCACCCATTATCCGCTCCTTCGCCCGATCATTCAGAATGTTATGGGGATAAAGTCATGCTGATCGATTCAGGAGCAGAAACGATTGGCGAAGTTTCAATGTTACTTGACTATTTTGAAATCAGTAATTCACCACAAAATGGCCGAACGCTTTGTCAGTTTTATACGACAGGATCAGCTAAAATGTTCCATGAGATTGCCCAAGATTGGTTAGGATTAAAAGAACTGATCGTTGAATCGATTGATTTAGGAGGAAAAGAGCAATGATGCGTCATGACGGAAGAAATGTCCAAGATTTACGTAAAATCACGATTGAAACAAATGTGCTGAAACATCCAGAAGGATCAGTTTTGATCAGCTTTGGCGATACGAAAGTGATTTGTGCGGCAACGGTTGAAGAGACAGTCCCCCCGTTTTTAAAAGGGACTGGTAAAGGATGGGTGACAGCAGAATACAGTATGTTGCCTCGCGCCACGAATACGAGAAATCGTCGTGAAAGTAGCAAAGGTAAGTTAAGTGGACGGACGATGGAGATTCAACGTTTGATCGGTCGTTCGTTGCGTACGGTCATCGATCTCGAGAAACTTGGTGAACGCAGTATCATCGTTGATTGTGACGTGATCCAAGCAGACGGTGGCACTCGAACAGCAAGTATTACCGGTGCATTTGTGGCTTTAAAATTAGCAATCGAAAAATTATTACAGACAAAAGTGTTAACGAATGATCCAATCAAAGAACATTTAGCCGCTATCAGTGTAGGGATTTTAGCTGATGGGACATGTGTGACTGATTTGGATTATCACGAAGACGTTGCAGCGGAAGTCGATATGAACTTAGTGATGACGGAATCGGGCAAATTTGTGGAAATCCAAGGGACAGGCGAAGAAGCTGCCTTTGATGGTGAACAATTGAACGAAATGCTTGTTTATGGCAAAACAGCGATCGAATCACTGATCTTTGAACAAAAAAATGTTTTGTTGAGTGAATGGTCAGACCCTGCGCCTGAACCGACAGAAAAAACGATTGTGATTGCTACTCGAAACGCAGGCAAAGCAGAAGAATTCCGTACCTTATTTGCGAAGGAAGGCTATACAGTCAAAACATTGTTTGATTATCCTGAGATACCTGATGTCGAAGAAACAGGTACCACATTCGAAGAAAACGCCCGATTAAAAGCAGAAACGATTGCTCAAGTATTGAATCAGCCAGTATTGGCGGATGACTCTGGCCTGAAAGTCGATGCGTTAGGTGGCAGACCAGGAGTTTATTCTGCCCGTTTTGCTGGCGAACATAAGAGTGATGCGGCAAATAACGCAAAACTGCTTTTTGAATTAACCGATGTAGCTGATGAAGAACGCACCGCACAATTTCATTGTACGTTGGTTTTTGCTGAACCAAATAAAGAAAGTTTAGTAGTGGAAGCAGAGTGGCCTGGACGAATTGGTCGGATACCTAAAGGCGAAAATGGCTTTGGCTATGACCCGTTGTTCATTCCTGATGGGTACACTCAAACAGCGGCAGAAATCTCAAGTGAAGAAAAAAATAACCACAGTCACCGAGGCTTGGCCATGGCAAAACTAAGCCAAGTTTGGCAGGCTTGGTTGGAAGGAGTGGAGTAGATGCGTTATTTAGTCGTTAGTGACAATCATGGGGATCGAGCAATCATCAAAGAATTACTGACCCAATACCAAAATCAAGTTGATTATTTTTTTCATTGCGGTGATTCAGAACTTGACGCAACAGATGAAGTTTGGGAAACCTATCACGGTGTACAAGGCAATTGTGATTTCGGTACAGACTTTGAGACCAAACGAGTTGTAGATACTGGGCTTGATCGGGTATATATGACCCACGGCCATTTATCGAATGTCCGCTTTGGTTTGACTCAGTTAGCCCTTGAAGCAAAAGAGCAACAAGCAACGATTGCTCTTTTTGGTCACACCCATCAACTAGGGTGTGAATTTGAAGAAGGTATCTTGTTCTTGAATCCAGGAAGCATTTCCCAACCTCGAGGAATGATCCAAATCCCAGCTTACGCAATCATTGAGAGTACGAAAGAGACACTTGCTGTCCAATACTATAATCGATCGCACAAAAAAATCGATAACATGGCATTTGAATATAAACGCTGACAAACAAACTCTAATTTTTGCTAAAAAAAGAAATGTTTGTATAGATTTTGCATCCGTTTTCGGTAAAATAGAGATATTGAAAGAATTTGAAATGGAGGGCCAATACATGATTGGACCAATTGTAAGAGAGTTATTACTACAAAATCAAGAGACATTTTTGGTTCCAGCAGAAAACGTGGCAAATGTTATGTATCAACATCCGTTATCGCATGGACTATTAGTTTTATCGAAAGTTGGCTACACTAAAATCCCTGTCTTAGGGAAAGATGATCGCTTTGTTGGTCTAGTCAGTCTGTCGAATGTTGTCAATAAGATGATGGACCTACAAACAATCAGTATGGAACCATTAGAAGGCCTAACAGTTGCTGATGTAATGGAAACCGATGTACCAACCATTGATGAAAATTGGGAACTAGAAGAAGTTCTTCATCTACTAGTGGATGCTTCGTTCTTGCCAGTTGTCACAGAGGATAAAGTGTTCAAAGGAATCATCACACGAAAAGAGTTATTGAAAGCAGTTAATTACATGGTACACGAATTAGAACGTCAAAATATTGTATCACCTAAAATAGATGTAGATGATTTAAGAGAAAGAATCGATATCGTTAGTTAAAGGTAATTGATCCTACTCACAAAATATAAAGACATAAAACAAACGAAGCGACGTCCAAAAGTTAGATTATATTTCTAACTTTTGGATGTCGCTTCATTTGAAGTATTAAGGAATGGCACGAGTGGTAATCAAGTTTGTCCTGGGAATCAAATACTTTAGTCATTTTAGACATTTTTCTAATGACTAAAAAAAGAGGTCAAACCTAAACACTTCTGTCCATTCGGTTTTAGGTGGTAGGAGAGGGCTAATGTCCCACTCCCGGCGTATACACTACATAAACTATTTCAATACGATTGGTGTATTTGGGATGCTGTAACCGGCAGCTGTCAGTTCTTTGACATATGAACTCAAAAATTCTTCTTTCAATTCGAACTGTTTACCATTTAAAACGTAACAGATCGTCCGAATCGCAAAGTTGCTGTTGCCGATATCGACCAATCCAAAGATCGATGGCTCAGTTTGTAATTCCTCTTCGTATTTTACAGCTAACGTTTCATTAACTTTTTGAATGATCTCATAGATCTTATCATAGCCTTCTTCCGGAACGATACGAATATCAAGAACGACTTGCATATTGGAACGAGACAGGTTACTGATCGTTGTGATACTACGGTTTGGAATGAAATGAACGGTACCGTCAACACCTTTGAGTTGCAGTGTCCGGATACCAACGGATACCACGGTTCCTTCGATGGTAAGATTCGTTAATTTGACATAGTCGCCAACGTCCATTTGTTGTTCCATGATGATAAAGAAGCCAGTGATCACATCACTCATAAAGCCTTGTGCCCCTAAACCTATGGCTACTCCGGCAATCCCTGCTCCGGCTAATAGTGAACCAATCGGCACACCGATCACGGATAGGATGGCATAAATAAAGAAAAAGCCAATCGTATAATTGAAAATGGTATTTAAAAGACTTTGTAATGTTTTTAAGCGGCTACCGTTAAGAACGGTTTTTTTTGAATATTGTTTAAAAGATTTGTCGATCAAGTATTTACCGATTCGATTGATGAGTCCAAAAAGAATAATCAAAAAAATAAGGAATAATCCTTTTTGGATCATTGTAGAAAAAATCCCATCCCAATCAATATTATTCCAAAAACGTTGGAATGCATTGAGTTGACTAACCGCTTGATCAGTCAAATTTTCTCCAGTTGAGCTTGTTGTTTCTGCTGTTGCAATGAATGAAAACATAAAATCCCCTTTCTAATTAGTCTCTTTTGTATTGTAACAAGAACAGCATAAAAATCAAAATAAATCATAAAATAAGTCCGAGGTGAGAATTGCAATAACAAGTGGTTAAAATAAACGATGACAAATGGGAGAGATAGTGCTAAAATATTTCAAAACTGACGATTGGTGGTATGAACATGCAAATAGATTGGGATAACTTAGGATTTTCTTACATCAAAACACCTTGGCGCTTCGTTACCAAATGGAGAGATGGCGAGTGGGGAAAAGGCGAATTGACCGAGGATAATTATCTGTCACTCCATGAAGGATCGCCCGCACTTCACTATGGCCAACAGTGCTTTGAAGGATTAAAAGCTTATCGTAGAAAAGATGGAAAGGTCAATTTATTCCGTCCAGAGCAAAACAGTCGTCGCTTGAACCAGAGTGCCAGACGTTTATTGATGCCCATGGTTCCAGAAAAAATGTTTGTTGATGCAGTAAAAGAAGTCGTAAAGGCAAATGAAGCCTTTGTGCCACCTTATGGTTCAGGCGCAACGTTGTATTTACGTCCTTTCCTGATCGGGGTTGGAGAAAACATTGGTGTTCATCCAGCGCCTGAGTATTTGTTTGTTGTTTTCTGTACGCCTGTAGGAGCCTATTTCAAAGGTGGATTGAAACCAACGAACTTTATCGTTTCTGACTATGACCGAGCGGCACCTAATGGAACAGGAGCTGCCAAAGTAGGAGGTAACTACGCAGCAAGTCTATTACCAGGGACTGAAGCGAAAGAATTAAATTATTCAGATTGCGTTTACCTAGATCCAGCGACGCACACAAAAATTGAAGAAGTCGGCGCGGCGAATTTCTTTGGTATCACTAAAGACAACCAGTTCATCACACCGCAATCGCCTTCGATTTTACCAAGTATTACGAAGTATTCCTTGTTGCAGATTGCGGAAGAACGTTTAGGGCTTAAAGCAGTTGAGGGAGACATCTACATCGATCAACTTGATCAATTTGCAGAAGCAGGTGCGTGTGGAACCGCAGCGGTGATTTCACCGATTGGTGGAATCTACTATAAAAATGATTTACATGTCTTTTACAGTGAGACAGAAGTAGGACCAGTAACTAAGCGTTTATATGAAGAATTGACGGGTATCCAGTTTGGGGATATCGAAGCACCAGAAGGTTGGATCGAAGTCGTCGAATAATGACTGGCTTTAAAAATAACTACAAAAAAATCAGCTCTCACGTTGGAGGGCTGATTTTTTATTGGATCAAGATAAGTGAACACCTTTATCTACGTAAATGATATCACCGATGATCCCGCTAGATAGGGGGCTGATCAAGAAAGCACAAGTATTTCCGACTTCTTCGATCGTCACACCTTGTTGATCGGGGGTGCGTGATTCGGATAACTCGATCAATTTTTGGTAATCCTTCACACCAGTAACTGCTAACGTTTTGATCGCACCAGCAGAGATCCCATTGACACGGATTCCTTTAGGTGAGAATTCAGCGGCTAAGTAGCGAATGGCAGCTTCTAGTGAAGCTTTTGCGATTCCCATCATATTATAATTAGGGATCGCTCGTTGTGAACCAAGATAAGACATACTTACGATGCCGCTGTTGGGAGCTAAGTATTTTTGGGCATACTTCGATACAGCGATCAATGAATAGCTGCTGATGTCTTGTGCTAATTGATAACCCTCTCTTGAAATATCAGAAACGTTACCTGAAAGCTCTTCTTTGTTGGCATAAGCAACAGCATGGACCAAACCATGGATTTCACCGGCATATTCACCAATCGTATCCATCGCTTTTTCGATGCTCTCATCGCTAGCAACATCACACTCTACAGTGAAGGCATCTTCACCGACTAATTTGACTAGCGATTTTTTCATACGTTCATTTTGGTACGTATAGATGATCTCAGCGCCTTGTTGCATCATTGCTTCCGCACAACCCCAAGCAATACTGCGTTTATTCGCAACACCCATGATCACGATTTTTTTTCCTTCTAAAAAAGACATATAGACACTCCTTTGATTCAATAAAAGTTTTGTTTGACGATAATATAAGTGCAAAAAAAATAACTTCTTGATTTCTTATTATTCAGTAAAATGCTTTGATTGTCAAACTATTTTTTTGAGGAATAAAAAATGATTGCCAAATAATCAAGAATATGATACTTTGATAATCAAAGTATTGATTACGGCAATTGCCCGAAAGAAGGAGTAAACTATGTCATACGCATTATCAGCAACGGAAGTAATGGATCTTATTCCAAACCGTTACCCAATTTGTTACATCGATTACGTGGATTCGATCGATTCAGGAAAGAAAATCATTGCAACAAAAAATGTAACGATCAATGAAGATTTTTTCCAAGGGCATTTCCCTGACAATCCTGTCATGCCCGGAGCGTTGATCCTAGAAACCCTTGCACAAGCAGGTTCGATCTTGATTTTAAAATCAGAAGAGTTCCTAGGGAAACGTGCGTATATCGGTGGGATCAACAAAGCAAAATTCCGCCAAAAAGTCGTTCCTGGGGATGTGATGAAGTGTCATTTTGAGATCATCAAAATGAAAGGACCTGTAGGGACTGCGATTTCTGAAGCTTTTGTTGACGATAAAAAAGTGTGTGAATGTGAATTTACATTTATCGTCAATGAGCAAGCATAAAGATAAAAATAAATTTTAGGAACCCATAGATAGGTTCTAAAAATAGCAATAGATATGGCAATTGGGGAGCGGAAAGTAGCTTTCCGCAAAAAAGAATCATCTTCTGAATAGTTTTCTATTCTTGGATGATCTTTTTTTGTCTATTTAAGACTATTTTCAAAATGTTAAGTTTTACTAAAGGTGAAAATGAAAACAACTATTTTTTAGCGAAAATATAAAAAATAGTTGAAAGCCCCAGCCATCAAAAGTTTTTTTAGTAAAAATGGAAGTAGGACATTCGTTCACCCTCACCCACCTATAACCGAATAAACGGCGGGAACAAAAGTAACCTCTTCGAAAAATAAGGCGCCATCCACAAAATTTGAAAAATAATTTTCGTGGATGGCACCTTATTTCTCGAGGCTGAACACTTCTGTCCCGACCTTTTTTGATGTTTCAGTAGAAAGTGATCAAATATGTGTTTATTTTGCTTCCTGTAAGATATTGATTTTTTCGATCTTCACATCTTCTTTTGGCTTATCTGAGCTATCTGTTTCGACAGCAGCGATCGCGTCAACAACGTCCATTCCTTCAACGACTTGACCAAAGACCGTATATTCACCATCTAAACTAGGGTAGCCGCCGTTTTTATAGGCGTCAATAATGGCTTGTGGGTAATCATCTTTCAATAAACCATCATGCATATCATCAGAGTTTTGTACGATGAAGAATTGGCTACCATTACTATTAGGGTCTTGTGTACGAGCCATTGAAAGGGCGCCGCGGATGTTATAAAGTTGGTTTGAGATCTCCGTTTCAAAACCTTCTCCCCAAATACTTTCTCCACCAGTTCCGTTTCCTTCAGGATCGCCACCTTGGATCATAAAGTCTTGGATGACACGATGGAAAGTGACGCCATCGTAGTAGCCATCTTTGGCATGAGTCATAAAATTCTCTACAGCTTTTGGTGCAAGCTCTGGGAATAATTTGATCTTGATCGTTCCTTTGGTTGTGACCATTTCAACTAGATCTTCATTATCAGCGACTTCTGTATTCAATTGAGGTAACTCTAAAGAATTTAAATCAATGCTCTCTACAGTGCTAGTCTCTGTTATTTTTTCTGTAGATTCTTTCGTACTTGAAGAGGCGGTATCTGAACCGTTCGACGTACAACCAGCTGCAAATAATAGCGTTGCAGTCATACTCATAGTTAAAAATAATTTTTTGTGTTTCATAAGTAATTCCTTTCTTTTTTTGTTCGTTGTTATCTTTAATGATAGCAAATTATCAGATAAATACCTACACTTTTTCGAACAATAAGCGAAATTATTTAATAAATAGCAAAAGGTGTAGACCATTTGAAAGCGATTTGTTATAATGTAAGTGGATACAAAAACGCACATCCAGGAGGGTATCAACACATGGGAAAATTAGGAATTTCAATTTATCCAGAACGTTCAACGTTTGAAAAGGACAAAGAATATTTAGATTTAGCACATAAATACGGATTTAAACGTGTATTCACAAGTTTATTACAAATTGCAGACGATAAAGAAAAAGTCTTAGCAGACTTTAAAAAGGTAGTCGATTATGCCAATCAATTAGAGATGGAAGTCATGGTGGATATCAACCCAGCATTATTTGAACAATTAGAGATCACTTATGATGATCTATCGTTCTTTGATGAGATGGGGGCTGACGGCATTCGTCTTGATATTGGATTTACTGGAGCTGAAGAAGCAAAAATGACTCGAAATCCATACAATATCAAAATCGAGATCAATATGAGTTCAGGCACGAATTATGTTGACAATATCATGAGCTATTCGCCGAACACAGATAACTTACTAGGTTCACATAACTTTTACCCTCATCGTTATTCTGGTCTAGGATATGATCACTTTGTCGCTTGTTCAGAGAAATTCCGCAAATATAATTTGAATACGATGGCATTCGTAAATTCACAAACAGCCGACTTTGGCCCATGGCCGACGCAAGACGGACTTTGTTCACTAGAAGACCATCGTGATCTTGAAATCGCGACGCAAGTCAAACACTTGATGTTGACAGGTTTGATTGATGATATCTCAGTAGGAAATGCTTATGCGAGTGAAGAGGAATTGCGCGCAATGTCTGAATCCTTCTTTGCAAGTTATCCTACATTAAAAGTGGATGTAGCAGAAGATATCACAGAAGATGAACGTATTTGTCTATTCGATAATCTTCATAGTTATCGTGGGGATCGCTCAGAGTATATTTTGCGTTCAACGATGACACGCATCTATTACAAAGACAAACCATTCCCAGCGCATAATACGAAAGATATGACCCGTGGGGATGTGTTGATCGATAACGTTGGTTATGGTCAATATAAAGGCGAAACACAAATTGCTTTAAAAGAAATGAAAAATGATGGACGAGTGAATGTCGTCGGACGTATCTCAGACGATGAGTTATTCTTACTTGATTTCTTGAAACCATGGTCAAACTTCAAGTTGATCGAAAGTAAATAATTGTACAATTAAATATTGAAAAGACCTGTAAAGCTCTGATCGCTTTGCGGGTCTTTTTAATGACGATTATTATTTATTCTAGATTGCATCACACGTCCTCTTTGTTTATACTGATTTTAGACAGTACATCAATGTAAAAGCAAGGAAGGTATAAGATGAAACTTTGGATCAAAATTTTAATCGGTGTGACATTACTCGTGACAGTCGTATTAGTCTTTGCGGGCAATTATTTTTATAACTATGCCGTTGTTCCTTCAGAAAAAGACTTTTTAGAAGGCGATACTCCTGGCACAACAAAAACAAATGAAGAATCGAGTGCACAATCTTGGTTTGCGAATCCTGACAATCGTAAAGAGTGGCAACAGACATCTACGGATGGGTTGAAGCTATCAGCCATTTATCTACCAGCAACAGACAGTCATAAGACGGCGATTGTGGCTCATGGATATATGGGCAATGCAGAAACGATGGCAAATTACGCAAAGATGTTCCATGATCTTGGCTATAACGTATTAGTACCTGATGCGCGTGGACACGGAAAAAGTGAAGGGGATTATATCGGTTTTGGCTGGCACGAACGGAAAGATTATGTGAAATGGATCGATCAAGTGCTTGAAACAAACGGTCAATCGGAAGAAATCGTTCTATACGGTATTAGTATGGGGGCAGCGACTGTGATGATGACTAGCGGAGAATCACTGCCTACAAATGTTAAAGCGATCATCGAAGATTGCGGTTATTCCTCTGTTAACGAAGAATTGGCTTATCAGCTCAATGAATTATTTAGCTTACCACCGTTTCCACTGATCCAAGTAACCAGCTTGATGACAAAAATCAGAGCCGGCTATTTCTTTGGGGAAGCTGATGCGATCAAACAATTAGAAAAAAACCAATTACCTATGCTGTTTATCCATGGGGATGCGGATACATTTGTTCCTTACGAAATGTTGGACAAAGTCTACCAAGCGACGAACGGACCAAAAGAAAAATATATCGTCCCAGGAGCAGAGCATGCCAAAGCATATTCGATCGATCCTGAGAATTATCAAAAGACTGTAAGTAGTTTCCTAGAAAAATATGTAAAATAACTGTTGTGACCAAAGTGTTTCTTAAAGAACTTTAAGAACTTTCTTGAAACTTTTGGTCACAACGTTTTATTTTGTCTCCATTCGTTCTTGCAGTAAAATAAAGAAAGAGTCAGGAATTTCCGTGAAACTTTCAGTTTAATGATGGACAAACGGGCCATTCACCGATAAAATAGACAGGACTTGTGTTTATTGTGGAAATTCAGGTAGTCAGTATAGTTAGAATAGATAAAAGGAAATAGGAGGACGATAATATGTCCATGTTTTTAGATCAAGTAACAATCGACGTGAAGGCTGGTAAAGGCGGAGACGGGATGGTTGCGTTTCGTAGAGAAAAATATGTACCTGATGGAGGACCGGCTGGTGGTGACGGCGGTCAAGGAGGCGATGTGATCTTAGTCGTTGATGAAGGCTTACGCACGTTGATGGACTTCCGTTTCAACCGGCACTTTAAGGCTCAGCCCGGTGAAAATGGCATGAGTAAAGGAATGCATGGACGTGGTTCTGATGATACGTATGTCAAAGTTCCTCAAGGAACAACTGTACGTGATGCAGAAACAGGGGCACTCTTAGGAGATTTGATTGAAGATGGCCAGACTTTAGTAGTAGCAAAAGGTGGCCGCGGCGGTCGCGGAAATATTCGTTTTGCTTCTCCAAGAAACCCTGCGCCGGAAATTGCTGAAAACGGCGAACCCGGGCAAGAACGTAAAATCGAATTAGAATTAAAAGTACTAGCAGACGTAGGTCTCGTAGGCTTTCCTTCTGTTGGGAAATCGACCTTGCTTTCTGTGATCTCTTCGGCAAGACCAAAAATCGGGGCGTATCACTTTACTACCCTTGTGCCAAATCTAGGAATGGTCACTACAAGTGACGGACGTAGTTTTGCGGCGGCGGATCTTCCCGGACTGATCGAAGGAGCTTCACAAGGCGTCGGATTAGGCACACAGTTTTTACGTCATATCGAGCGTACTCGTGTCATTTTGCATGTGATCGATATGAGTGGAATGGAAGGGCGCGATCCTTACGAAGATTACTTGGCGATCAACCATGAGTTGTCTTCTCATAACTTGCGCTTGTTAGAGCGTCCACAGATCATTGTAGCAAATAAGATGGATATGCCGGATGCAGAAGAAAATCTAGTGAAATTCAAAGAACAACTAAATAAAAACAAAGAAGATGAATTTGCCGATGACATCCCAGTATTCCCGATTTCTGGCGTGACTCGTAAAGGACTGGATGCCTTACTGAATGCGACAGCCGATCTGTTGGAAGTAACACCAGAATTCCCATTATACGAGGAAGAAATCGAAGAAGAAACCGTTCATTATGGCTTCAATCCAGAAGGTCCTGAATTTACGATCGATCGTGAACCAGATGCGACATGGGTATTGTCAGGTGAGAAAATCGAGAAGTTGTTCCAAATGACTAACTTTGACCACGATGAAACGGTGATGCGTTTTGCTCGCCAATTACGTGGGATGGGTGTCGATGAAGCCTTGCGTGCCAGAGGTGCAAAAGATGGTGACTTGGTGCGTATTGGTGAGTTTGAGTTTGAATTTGTCGAATAATATTAGATACACCACATATTTAAGTGACTAGATAGCCGTTCAGTTCCAAGTAATAAGGCAAAATTTGAGAAAATAATCATTCATTTTTTTGGGGTTTGACTTACTCTCTTAGGAGCTGGCTTTCGTAGAACCTTTATTGGATTTAAGGAGTTGACGAATGTCAAACTCCTTTTTTTGTACACTGCGTTATTTTTTAAAGGTTTTCTCTTTTATTTTTGTTTATTCCAAGGTACACTAAAAGAAAATGAGAAAGAGGCGATCTCCATGAGCAAACGAGTGATCATATTGAATTTTGAGTTAGAAAGTCAAGCTTACCAAGCATTTTCCGAAATCAAGAAGCTTCACATGACGAGAGCGATCAAAGGCGAACAAATGGCGGTCATCAGCCATCAGTCTAATGGCGCCCATCAATTCAAAATCGAAGACTTCTTAGATTTTACCGGGAACAATAAATCCTCTAAAGGTGGTCTGATCGGAATGCTAGTTGGCGTTTTAGGTGGCCCATTAGGGATCTTGCTAGGATGGTTTGCGGGCGGAATGATTGGTGCGAGCCAAGATGCCAAGGAAATCAAAGATGCACAGACAGTGTTTGATTTTGTCGGAAATAAGATCGGCGAAGGCGCAACAGGTCTGATCTTGATCGCAGAAGAAGAGGACAACCGACCATTGAACCAACTTGTGATGATGGAATTAGGTGGAGAAATCACTCGATTGGATTATGAAGAAGTAGAACAAGATGTTCATGATGCAACTGAGGTAGAAAAACATGCAAAAGAAACAGCACAGAAAAATTGGGATGAAAAGCACAAAAAGCCAACCGATAGCTCAGAGGATACTACGCCTTCTGAATAACGATAAAAAGAATGGATGTAAGAATAGTGGTACTTATTCACTCTTTTCATTTATAGGGACAGTCTTCTAAAAATTATCCTGCGAATTTCAGTTGATTGTCGGCTGATTTTACCCTAGAATTAATAAGAATGAATAGAAAGTTAGGTAAATTATGGAACTAGAATTTTTAGGTACAGGCGCAGGGGTTCCTGCTAAACATCGAAATGTCTCAAGTATCGCATTGAAACTTTTGGACGAGCGAAATGAGATTTGGTTGTTTGATTGTGGGGAAGGCACGCAAATGCAGATTCTACGAACAAATATCCGTCCAAGAAAAATAGCAAAAATATTTATTACTCATCTTCATGGGGATCATATTTTTGGCTTGCCAGGTTTAATCAGTAGTCGCTCTTTTCAGGGTGGCGAAACACCATTAGAAATCTATGGCCCTAAAGGAACGGAAGCATTTGTACGCAATGCGCTAACGATTTCTCAAACAAAACTAGGTTATCCCCTTGTTTTTAATGATTTATCAGAAGATCAAGCCATTTTTGAGGATGCACACTTTTCTGTGTATGCAAAAAAATTAAGCCATGGCATCGATAGCTACGGATATCGGATCGTTGAGCATGATCATAAAGGCGAATTACAAGTGGATAAGCTTAAAGAACTGAATATTCCAGCTGGTCCCATCTATGGAAAACTAAAAAAAGGGGAGACGGTCCAATTAGACAATGGCCAGCTCATCAATGGACGTGATTTTGTCGGCCCAGATAAAAAAGGTCGAATCGTGACCATTTTAGGGGATACCCGAAAAACAACCAATTCTGTTATATTAGCAAAAAACGCAGATGTTTTGGTGCATGAAAGTACCTTTAATAAAAACGAGGCAAGAATGGCCCATAATTATTTCCATTCGACGACTCATCAAGCCGCAGAAGTGGCAAAAGAAGCAAATGTCCAAAGATTATTACTGACCCATATCAGTGCGAGATATCTAGGGAAAGCAACACAAGAACTTGAGCAAGAAGCACAAGAAATCTTTCCAAATACAAAAGTCATGAAAGATTTTGAGGTTGTGGATGTTCCGTTTCAAGAGGAGGAAAAAAGTTGAATTTAGAAAATAAAGTCGTTTTAGTCACTGGTGGCTCTGGTGGTTTAGGTGCACAAATCTGTTATGAAGCAGCAAAACAAGGGGCAATCGTTGTCACGTGTGCTAGAAGAATCCAACAAATCGGCGAAGTGAAGGCGGTTTGTCAAGAATTAAGTGGAAAACCAGCATACGCGTTTCAACTAGATGTTAGTAATCCTGACAGCGTAGATGAATTGTACGACAAGGTGATGACTGAGGTCGGTCGTGTCGATATTTTAGTCAATAATGCTGGATTTGGCATCTTTGAGGATTTCTTATCCTTTGACTTAGGAAAAGCCTACGATATGTTCGAAGTCAATGTCTTAGGGATGATGGTATTGACACAAAAATTTGCGATCGATATGGCAGAAAGACGTCAGGGACATATCATCAATGTGGCATCTATGGCAGGAAAAATGGCGACAGCTAAATCTACGATCTATTCCGCTACTAAATTTGCTGTTTTGGGCTTTTCAAATGCGTTACGTTTAGAGTTGAAGCCTCTAGGAGTCGCGGTCACAACGGTAAATCCCGGACCAATCGAAACGGAATTTTTTGATAAGGCTGATCCAAGTGGTAGTTATTTGGAAAAAGTCGGTCACTTAGTTTTGGATTCAACTAAATTAGCACAAACGATCGTGCGAGCGATGAAACATCCTAAACGTGAGATCAATCAGCCGGTGTTGTTAGAAATCGCGTCTAAATTTTATGCACTTTTCCCAACCATTGGGGATTATTTTGCAGGTGGAATTTTTAATAAAAAGTAGGTGAAGTAAATGAAAAAGCAAGGTAGTGTGATCGTTGGTTTTTTACTTGTACTTGTTATTGTCGTGTTCGCTGTATTGAACAATCAAAATGTTCCTGTAAGCTTTGGATTTGCTTCTTTTAATGCGCCATTGATTCTAGTGATCATTGGTTCAGCATTGATTGGTGCATTGATTGTATTTTTAACAGCCTTTACAACATTATGGCAACAGAAAAAACAATTAAAACAATTAACAAAAGAATTAGCAGAGAACCAAGCAGATATCCAAAAGAAAATCGAAGAGGCGACAGAAGAACAACAAAGACAATTTCGAAATGAACGTGCGGAACTTGAAGCGGCCTATCAAGCAGAATTACAAGCAAAGCAAATACAGATCGAACAAATGCAAACACCTTCTGAATCACCTTCTCAAACACCAAAGCAAAGTGTTAATTACTTTGATTAATCAAAGATCACTGTTGATTTTCTAAAAAGCAAATAAAAGAAAGTGATAGAAATCACTATCTTAGGAATTATTAGAGGATTTTTTATCCAATTTCTAGCAGGCAACCAAAGTGGGCAAACGAATCTGTTATGTCTACTTTGGTTTCTTTTAGTTGGATATGTCAAAATCTATTCTTCTGAAATTCTTTTTTTTAGAGAAGACGTTTGCTATAATGACTAAGTTAGGGGTGAGCATGTGAGACGAGCGAATTTTGATTGGAAGGTCAATGAAACAACACCTTCTGAATCTTTTATCCAAATAATCAAACAGCAGCAATTGTCTCCTTTGATCGGTCAATTACTGTGGCAAAGAGGATACCGAGAGGAAGAAAGTATCCATCAGTTTTTACATCCAAAAGAACAAAAACTCTATGATCCTTATTTGATGTTTGACATGGACAAGGCAATCAGCCGAATCCAAGAAGCGGTGATCAGCGGCGAGCAGATCTTAGTTTATGGAGATTATGATGCAGATGGTATCACCAGTGCGACCGTCATGAAAGAAACGTTAGAGTTGCTAGGTGCCCAAGTGGAAGTCTTTTTACCTAATCGATTTGAACATGGGTATGGACCTAATCTAACCGTTTATCAAGAAAAAATAGCCGCAGGTACCCAATTGATCGTGACTGTCGATAATGGTGTAGCTGGGCATGAAGCAATTGTTTATGCACAACAGCAGGGAGTAGATGTGATCGTGACAGATCATCATGAGTTGCCTAGTGAATTACCGGCGGCTTATGCAATCATCCATCCCCGCCATCCACGAGGCAATTATCCTTTTGGAGAATTAGCAGGTGTCGGTGTCGCATTTAAAGTAGCGACCGCTTTGTTGGAAGAACCACCAGCAGAATTTTTAGATTTAGTCGCAATTGGCACAATCGCTGACCTTGTCTCTATGACCGATGAGAATCGGACGCTAGTGGCGTTAGGCTTAGAGGCAATTCGTCATACCGAGCGAGTAGGCTTACAGGCGCTGTTTGCGAAAAGTAGTGTACGTGCGAATGAAGCGGATGAAACGATGATCGGTTTTTCGATTGCGCCGCGCTTGAATGCCATCGGCCGGATGGGAGACCCTAATCCAGCGGTTGAATTACTAGCCACATTCGATGAAAGTCAAGCTCAGACGTTAGCCGAGCAGCTACAAACGGTCAATGAAGAACGTAAAGCGATCGTTGAGCAAATCACCTCAGAAGCATTGGCGATGATCAATGAAGAGAACCAGATCCATTTATTAGCACATCCTGGTTGGCATGAAGGTGTACTAGGGATCGTCGCAGGAAAAATCATGAACAAAACAGGAAAACCAACAATCGTTCTAGATATCAAAGACCAGTCTGTTGCAAAAGGATCAGGTCGAAGTATCGAAGCGTTGAATCTTTTCGATATGCTGAATGAGATGCGTGAATTGTTTACATTTTTTGGCGGCCATCATGCAGCAGTCGGATTAACAATGCCAACGGAAAATATCCCTCAGTTACAAGACCGGATGAATGCTTATATAGAAGAAAAGCAAATCGACTTGTCCAAAGGTCCTGTGTTGGCGATCGATGAAATCGTCTCCCCAAAAGATGTAACGGTCGAACAAATCGCCACATTGAAATTACTGGCACCATTCGGAACAGATAATCCTGTACCTAACTTTTTATTCAAACAGGTTGCTGTCCAAAATGTGAAACGAATCGGCTCGAACCAACAGCACTTGAAGCTCTCTTTAATAGATGAAGATAGTCAATTAGATGCTGTCGCGTTTGGTTTTGGCCCTCAAGAAAACGAATTTGTAGACGATTCACTTGATATTGTAGGACAATTATCGATCAATGAATGGAATGGGCGCAAAAAACCGCAGCTGATGATTTCTGACTTTGAAGTAGAAGGATTGCAAGTATTTGATTGGCGAGCGAAACGTTACCGAACACTAGCAAATGACATCGAAAGTCCGTTCTATTTAGCGTTTGATGAAGCATCGATCAAAGAACTAAATGAGTCGATACAAAAACACATCATTCGTTGGACAGATAAAGAAATGATTCAATCATGGATTCAGGAAAATGAACCAAACGCATTAGTCGTGATCGATTGTCCAACGGATTTGACCGACTTGAAAGAGATCTTATCATTTGGCTCCTTTAGCCGAGTTTACTTTTTAGGTATTTCTGTTGATGAAGCATACTTGAACGGTGTAGGAACAAGAGAACAATATGCTCGACTCTTCAAACTGATCCATGCGCAAGAACGGATCGATATCCGACATAAATTAGGTGCAATGGCCAATTATTTAAAAATTCCACAAAAATTATTAATTTTTATGATACAGGTGTTTTTTGAGTTGAAGTTTGTTACAATAAACAATGGTGTTTTGGAGAAAGTCGCAGATCCGGCGAGTCATCCATTGACTGCAAGTGACCGCTATCAGGAGCGATTAAAAAAAATCAAGTCAGAGGAATTCTTACTATTAAGTGACATTCCCACAATAAAAGAATGGTTAACAACCTAGGAGGAAACAATAAGTGGATTTAAAAAATTATATTGCCAGTATTCCTGACTATCCGTCAAAAGGAATTATATTTAGAGATATCTCGCCATTGATGGCTGATGGAGACGCTTATCGTGAAGCAACGAAGCAAATCGTTGATTATGCGAAAGAAAAACGTATCGATATGGTCGTTGGACCAGAAGCACGTGGATTTATCGTAGGTTGTCCAGTGGCTTACGAATTAGGCGTGGGCTTTGCTCCTGTTCGTAAAAAAGGAAAATTACCTCGTGAAACGATCGAAGTCACTTACGGACTTGAATACGGTACAGATACCTTGACGCTGCACAAAGATGCAATTCAACCAGGACAAAGAGTCTTGATCTGTGATGATTTATTAGCAACAGGTGGAACAATCAAAGCAACGATCGAATTGATCGAAGAACTTGGCGGAGTTGTTGTGGGTTGTGCCTTTTTGATCGAGTTGATGGACTTGCATGGTCGTGACAAAATCGAAGGCTACGACATGATTACCTTGATGGAGTATTAATCAAATAAAATATTGAACAGAAACCCCCCTTCCACAAACGGATGAATCGTTTGCGGAAGGGGATTTTCGTTGGATGAGTAGCCTCAATTTATTGATGGAACAATTGAGTGCAAGGAGTAGGTAGTCAGTTTGTCGTTAAAAAAAGCAAACGAGCGATCATCGTTTGCTTGGACGGAATTTTCATAGAAGCGATCTTATTTACTTTTACGAGTGCCTGGAGCTGTAATAGGTTTCGTGATAGAAGGAGTCTTCATGGGATTGACGACGTTGTGATTGACGGTATTTTTTTTCATCCCACAACATAAACCACAATGTAAACAAAGGAACAAAAACCAACAATGCTGTACGTAGACCAAAATTACCAATAATAATACCTAAAAACAAAACGATCAATACTAAACCAAAACGTCTCATTGATTTCATGATTTTCACCTCTTTATAGAATGCGAACAAAAGTTCGTACCGTTAGTATACGAACTTTTGTTCGGTTTGTAAAGAGGGAAGTTCAAAAAGAACAAAGATATCTACTAAAAAGAGGAAAAGACGAGCTTGAGATCGTGATCTCAAGCTCGTAGATAAATAACTGAATTTTCTTTTCTTATCAATAAATATGACTACGGTACAGACCAACGACACGACCTAAGATCGACACCTCATCTAAAATGATCGGTTCCAGTAAATCATTCTCGGGTTGCAAACGGAAATGATCTCTTTCTTTATAGAACCGTTTGCAAGTTGCTTCGTCTTCTGCAGTCATCGCAATCACGATATCACCATTTTGTGCAGTTTCTTGTTTGCGGACAATGACATTATCGCCATCCAATATCCCAGCATTGATCATACTTTCTCCTCGGATCGTCAACATGAACAGACTGCCTTCTTCTGAGGAAAGGTTTGGTGGGACTGGAAAGAAGTCAGAAGCTTCTTCGACAGCTAGTATCGGCTCTCCGGCAGTAACAACGCCGAGAACAGGGATCGTCGTTGGGCGAATCCCAATTTTTGATAATCCTTGTTGCGTCAATTCGATTGCACGTGGTTTCGTAGGGTCTCTTTGAATAAAGCCTTTTTTCTCTAATCGGGCAAGATGACCATGGACTGTCGATGTTGAAGAAAGCTGAACAGCTTCTCCGATCTCACGGACAGTCGGTGGATAGCCTTTTTGGGTCACTTGTTCGTGAATATATCTTAAGACTTCGATTTGTCTTGTTTCAGTTTGTCGGGCCACAAGGTACACCTTCTTTCACTTGATAACTAAATAGTACCATAGAAAACACTTGATTTCAAACAAATGTTCGCATTAAAGACTATTGATGTAGTTGTTTTTTTTTCATTTTTTATATAAGATGTAGGAGAAGCAAAAGCGAGGAGGAATAGTTGTGTTATCGCCTGAAAAAATCGAACGTATCAATCAGTTAGCTAAAAAGAAAAAAGCAGAAGGATTGACACCAGCTGAAGTCAAAGAGCAAAAGGAATTACGAGAAGCATATCTGACAGCCTTTCGTTCTGGCATGAGACATCATATTGAAGGGATGAAAGTGGTTGATCCCGATGGAAATGATGTCACACCAGATAAATTGAAAGAAATCCAGAAGAAAAAAGGCCTCCACGACCGAAATAGCAAGTTTTAGTAAAAAAAACTAAAAGTCGTTGCTTTTTTAGAGGAGATACTATAAAATTAGAAGTAGAAATATAGGTAAAAAAAACCTAAATTACAGGAGGGGTTACATTGTTTGATAAAATTGATCAGCTTGGTGTGAATACGATCCGTACATTGAGTGTCGATGCAGTACAAAAAGCAAATTCAGGACATCCGGGGTTACCAATGGGTGCCGCGCCAATGGCTTATGCCCTTTGGACGAAACACTTGAAAGTGAATCCGAAAACTTCTAAAAACTGGGCAGACCGTGACCGTTTTGTCTTATCGGCAGGACATGGTTCAGCGATGTTGTACAGCTTGTTGCACTTAGCAGGGTACCAAGTAACGATTGATGACTTGAAACAATTCCGTCAATGGGATTCAAAAACACCAGGACACCCTGAGGTCAACCATACGGACGGCGTCGAAGCAACGACTGGTCCTTTAGGTCAGGGGATCGCGATGGCTGTGGGGATGGCGATGGCAGAAGCGCATCTAGCAGCGACCTATAACAAAGATCAGTTCAACGTCGTTGATCATTATACGTATGCGTTATGTGGTGATGGCGACCTGATGGAAGGTGTGTCTCAAGAAGCAAGTTCGATGGCTGGTCATATGAAATTAGGGAAATTAATCGTTTTATACGATTCAAACGATATTTCTTTAGACGGACCAACCTCAAAAGCCTTCACTGAAAATGTTGGCGCACGCTATGAAGCTTATGGTTGGCAACATATCTTGGTCAAAGACGGCAATGATTTAGAAGCCATCTCAAAAGCTATCGAAGAAGCGAAAGCCGAAACAGACAAACCGACATTGATCGAAGTGAAAACGGTCATCGGATTTGGTGCACCAAACCAAGGAACTTCTGCAGTCCATGGCGCACCACTTGGCTTAGAAGGCATTCAAAAAGCCAAAGAGATCTATGGTTGGGAATACCCTGACTTTACCGTACCAGAAGAAGTGGCGGGACGCTTCCGTCAAACGATGGTTGAAGAAGGCGAAAAAGCTGAAAATGCTTGGCGTGAGCTGTTCGCAGCATACAAAGCAGCGTATCCAGAATTAGCCCAACAATTTGAAGATGCCTTTGCTGGGAAATTACCAGAGAATTGGGATGCAGAACTTCCAACGTATGACGAAGGTGAAAGTCAAGCAAGTCGTGTCTCAAGTAAAGAAGTCATCCAAGAATTATCAAAAGCGATCCCAAGCTTCTGGGGTGGTTCTGCCGATCTATCTGGATCAAACAATACGATGGTCACAGCAGACAAAGACTTCACGCCTGAACACTATGAAGGCCGCAACATTTGGTTTGGTGTTCGTGAGTTTGCGATGGCATCAGCGATGAACGGGATCCAATTGCATGGCGGTACCCGGATCTATGGAGGAACATTCTTTGTCTTTGTCGATTATTTGCGACCAGCTGTGCGTTTAGCAGCGATCCAAAACACGCCAGTCATTTATGTCTTGACCCATGACTCTGTGGCAGTAGGTGAAGATGGCCCGACACATGAGCCAGTGGAACAATTGGCTTCGGTTAGAAGTATGCCAGGTGTCCATGTCTTACGTCCGGCGGACGGGAACGAAACTCGTGCAGCGTGGAAAGTTGCGATGGAATCCACAGATACACCAACGATCTTAGTCTTGAGTCGTCAAAATCTACCAGTTCTTCCATCAACGAAAGAAGTGGCAGATGATATGGTTAAAAAAGGTGCCTATGTCTTGTCACCAGCTAAAGGGGAACAACCAGAAGGAATCTTGATCGCGACAGGTTCAGAAGTGGATCTAGCTGTCAAAGCGCAAAAAGTATTGGCGGAACAAGGAAAAGATGTTTCAGTGGTTTCTATGCCAAGTTTTGATTTGTTTGAAGAACAATCCGCGGAATATCAAGAAAGTGTTTTGCCAAAAGCAGTGACGAAGCGTGTTGCGATTGAAGCAGCTGCTTCATTTGGATGGGAACGTTATGTAGGAATCGAAGGTCAAACGATTACGATCGATCACTTTGGTGCTTCTGCTCCTGGAAACAAAATACTTGAAGAATTTGGTTTTACAGTAGATAATGTAGTCAACGTCTTCAATCAATTATAGACAAATACTGAAAGCAGTTCGATTGGAGTGCTTGGAGATTTTTTCCAAGCCTCCAATTTTCTATTTTTTTAGGTATAAATTAGTAAAAAGGGATAATTGTCGTTACTTTTGTGTTACTTTTTGATTACGTTGAGATTACAAAAAGTAAATAATTGAAGATTCGTTTGAGTTTCAATAAAATAAAACGTATAATTTAAATGATTAAGTTTCGTTTAAGAGGAAGTTTTATTTACTGTTTCATTTGAGGAGGAATTTGAATGCAAGAGCTGAGAACCCGTAGCGCTCGACACCATAGGCCCAAAAGGAAAATGACCATCAATAAAAAAGCCATTGCACCTTTAGTGGGGACAAGCCTATTAGTTGGGCCAATGTTGGTCACAGCAACACCACAAACTGTACGTGCGGATGAATTAGATGTCGCATCTTCTGCCGATCCGCAAGCATTTATCAATCAAATCGGATGGGCTGCTTCTGAAGTTGCAGCAAGCAATGACTTATATGCATCTGTCATGATTGCACAAGCATTACTTGAAAGTGCGTATGGTACATCTGGATTATCAAGTGCACCATATTACAACTTATTTGGAGTCAAAGGTAGCGCAGGTCAATCTGTGGTATATATGAATACGCAAGAATATTTGAATGGTCAATGGGTTACGATGAACGAACCTTTCCGTCGCTATTCATCTTATTGGGAGTCATTCCAAGATCATGCGAATGTTTTACGTTCTACTAGTTTTTCGACAGGCGATTATCATTATTCAGGTGTATGGAAAAGTAATACAACCAGCTATTATGATGCAACAGCTTATTTAACTGGACGTTATGCAACAGATCCTAATTACGCATACAAATTAAATGAATTGATCAGCACATATAATCTGACTCGCTTTGATACACCATCAACTGGTTCAACGACAACTAGTACGACAAGTACCACAACGACTAGTACGACAACCTCTACAACGACTACGACAAGTAGTAACCAAACTTATACTGTCGTCTCTGGAGATACACTTTGGGATATTGCTCAAAAATTCGGTATGTCCGTTGATGATCTGATGGCAAAAAATGGCATGACGATGTCAAATTATTCATTATTGGTTGGACAAGAAATCAATGTCTAACTTTATATCAACTTAAAAATAGAGGCATATCATAAGATGTGTCTCTATTTTTTGCTTCTCCAGTAAGAATCACTCGCAGAAGTACCTCTTTTGTATTATGATTAATAGAGAAGCAAATGAAGGGGGAAAAAATATGACACAGAAGATTTATCAGTCGATTACAGAATTGATCGGTAAAACACCTATCGTTCGATTAAATAAGATAGTTCCAGAAGGAGCTGCGGATGTTTTTGTTAAATTGGAATTCTTCAATCCAGGTGGAAGCGTGAAAGACCGTATTGCCTTGAATATGATTGAAAAAGCAGAGCATGATGGGATATTGAAACCGGGTGATACGATCATTGAACCAACTTCAGGGAACACTGGTATTGGTTTAGCGATGGTCGGTGTAGCAAGAGGATATCATGTGAAACTTGTCATGCCTGAAACGATGAGTATCGAGCGTCGCTTATTGATGAAGGGCTACGGAGCAGAACTAATTTTAACTCCAGGAACAGAAGGTATCAGTGGTTCAATCAAAGAAGCAAAACGGCTGGCTGAAGAAAATGGTTATTTCTTGCCTCTGCAATTTGAAAACCCAGCTAATCCATTAGTTCATGAAAAAACGACTGGTCCAGAAATCCAAGCGGCATTTGGTGTGAATGGGCTGGATGCGTTTGTCGCAGGAATCGGTACTGGTGGAACGATCACCGGTGCGGGACACGAATTAAAACGGATCAATCCAACACTTAAGATCGTTGGAGTTGAACCAGCCGAATCTGCCGTTTTAGAAGGAAAAGAACCTGGTCCACACAAAATCCAAGGCATCGGGACAGGGTTTGTCCCTGATACGTTAGATACGAATGTATATGATCAAGTCTTATCAGTATCTAGTGAGCAAGCAATGATCACAGCTCGCCGTATGGGGCAAGAAGAAGGAATCTTAGTGGGTGTTTCAGGTGGAGCCGCAGTTGAAGCTGCGCTTAATGTAGCTAAAGAACTAGGAGCTGGAAAAAAAGTTCTTGCGATTATTCCTGATAATGGAGAACGTTATTTGTCTACTCCTTTGTATCAGGATATGTAAGTCTACGTGAAACTCTGAATAAAAAGTGTGAAATAATGGTGAAACATCTGTTATTTTACACTTTTTTTGCATAAAATAGGCTAAATTATAAAATTCTTTTCTTTTTCTTTCCGTAATATGTAGATTTAAAAAAATAAAAATAGTATGATAATTAAAGAACAATAAGGTGGGGTTTTGTTTATATGGAAAATAAAAAAGTAGCAGCGGCGATCGAGCAACTGAAAAAAGAAAATATTCGGATTACGCCGCAAAGATACGCAGTTTTAGAGTATCTGATCGAGCATCGTTCGCATCCAACTGCAGATGAAATCTACAAGGCACTTGAGCATCGCTTTCCTAATATGAGTGTTGCTACAGTTTACAATAATTTACGATTGTTCACATCGATCGGGTTTGTTCAAGAAATGAAATATGGTGATGCATCAAGCCGATTTGATTTTAGTTCACAAAGACATTATCATGTGATTTGCCAAAATTGCGAGACGATCGTTGATTTTCATTATCCTGGGCTAGAAGATATTGAAATGGCGGCGGGGCGCTTAACTGATTTTGAAATCCATGATCATCGTTTAGAATTATATGGGCTATGTCCGAATTGCAAAAAATAAATCGTGCGAACATCTGAAACATCGATAAGGTCAAATGACTTTGCTGATGTTTTTTTTGTGTTTCATTTTGTGTTTCATTTGTGTCGTTTAGAAAAACATAACATAACTACCCCAGTGAAACTAAGAAGGGAGTACACTGATAGTTTTAAGAAAGGCGCAAATATTTATGCAATTTTTTATGTGATTTCGTATTCATTCACAAGCGCAGAGGCTTTAGTTTAAAAGTTCACAAAAAGAATGTTTATTTATCAGTGTTTTAAATTGGAAATGCGCAAAATATGATAAGTAAGCATTTGTGAATTCACAAGCATAAAACTGTTGGATACGTTTTAATTTTGCTATAGTAAAAATTGTCAAAGGACAAATCGTTTATCGGAGGGACACACATGAAAGTAGTAGTAATTGGCTGTACCCATGCAGGAACAGCAGCAGTAAAAAGTATCTTAAAAAACAACCCAGAAGCAGATGTTACAGTTTATGAACGTAACGACAATGTTTCATTTTTATCTTGTGGGATCGCATTGTATGTTGGAGGCGTCGTGAAAGACCCAGCAGGCTTGTTCTATTCAAACCCTGAAGAGTTAGCTTCGTTAGGTGCGAAAGTGAAAATGGAACATGATGTCACTGATGTTGACACTGAAAACAAACAAGTCACAGCAAAAGATTTAAAAACTGGAGAAACTGAAACAGTTTCTTATGACAAATTAGTAATGACTACTGGTTCATGGCCAATCATTCCGCCAATCAAAGGGATCGAATCTGAAAATATTCTTTTATGTAAAAACTATAACCAAGCAAACGAAATCATTGCTAAAGCAGAAGAGGCGAAGAAAGTAGTGATCGTTGGTGGTGGTTATATTGGGATCGAATTAGTTGAAGCGTTTGTCGAATCTGGCAAAGAAGTGACATTGATCGATGGTTTAGATCGTATCTTGAATAAATATCTTGATAAACCATTTACGGATGTATTAGAAAAAGAATTGGTCGATCGTGGAGTTACTTTAGCTTTAGGTGAAAACGTTTCTGAGTTCATTCCAGATGAGAATGGTAAAGTAAAACAAGTAACTACAGCTAGCCAAACATTTGATGCGGATATGGTTATTTTGTGCGTTGGTTTCAGACCAAATACAAAATTAGTGGAAGGTAAAGTGGAAACATTGCCAAACGGCGCAATCAAAGTAAATGAGTACATGCAAACAAGCAATCCAGATATTTTTGCAGCGGGCGATTCAGCAGTTGTCAATTATAACCCAAGTGGTACGCAAAACTATATTCCTTTAGCAACAAATGCAGTCCGTCAAGGATTGTTAGTAGGAAACAATTTAACAGAGCAAAAAATGGCTTATCGTGGAACACAAGGAACTTCTGGTTTGTACTTATTCGGTTGGACGATCGGTTCAACAGGTGTAACAACAGAAAGTGCCCCAATGAATAACTTGGATGTCCAAGCAACACTATTTGAAGATAACTATCGTCCAGAATTCATGCCAACGACTGAAAAAGTCATGATGGAATTAGTATATGAAAAAGGAACAAATCGTATCGTAGGCGCACAATTCATGTCTAAATACGACATCACTCAATCTGCTAATACGATGTCATTAGCGGTTCAAAATAAAATGACTGTTGAAGACTTAGCTCTTTCTGACTTCTTCTTCCAACCTCATTTTGACCGTCCTTGGAACTACTTGAATCTTCTTGCACAAGCAGCTCTAGGAGAAATCGAGACCGCTCAATAATTTGTCAAAGCGTCATAGAAGAACCATCAGGAAGCAATATTGTTTCCTGATGGTTCTATTTTTTTGGAACTCAACTGGCTATTTAAAGGTCAAAATTGTTTATTGACACTTTTTGTTTTATTTCTCACGAGACAGGAATGGTTTGTTGCAGACTTCACCAGTTGCAATTAGTTGTTTTCCTTTGTTTTTTTTGTCAAAATAATAGATGTAATTAATTTCCAACAAAGCAGATGTAGTAAGTTGGACTAGAGGAGGATCATTATGGAAAAAGAATATTTTGTACAACAGGATAATTTTATTGAAGATTACAAAAAAGTGACAGGGAATGAAACGATCGATATCGATTCTTTAGCAGAAGAAGTGATCAATCAATTAAATGAAACTCAAGCAGAAGAATTCGTTTTATCTGGAGATGAGACAAAAGATGGTGAGGACCATCAATTCCCGTTTAGTCGACGGATCTATACCGATGAAAATGATGGAACATTGAATACAGAGTATACGTATGAAGGACAACCATACGAGCTACGAACGGATGACGAAGGACAATAATAAACGTTCTATCGAGCGTGAGCGTCATTCTCTAAGCTGCTTGTAGATTAGATATGAGACCTTTTTAAAGAGGAGAGCATATGCTAATACAAGCAGGCTTTTTTTAGTATACATATATTCCGAAAAGTGAAAAATAAATATAAAAACCACTAAAACATTTTAAAAAAATTCAAATAATCCTTTCTTGCTTCAATTCTTGTTTTTACGTATACTAATTTTAAAGAGAGGGATAATAATGTTGAATTTAGAAAACTATTTAAAAGCTGGTCAAACGATCGTTTCCAATCTTTTGCTGAAAAATTATCATCGTATCGGCCTACAAGCAGATGAATTTTTATTTATATTACAGTTGCATATGGCACAATCAGAAGGAGATTCATTCCCGGATCTGATGAATATTTCCCAGAATATGGGTGTCAAGCAAGAAAAAGTTTTTCAAATTTTGAATCGATTGGTCAGTGGTCATTTCATAGCAATCGAAACTACACTTATTGATGGACGTAAAGCGGATCGCTATGATTTGACACCAACTTATGTGCATTTAGAAAGATTA
The DNA here is from genome assembly GCF_003957375.1 of Enterococcus mundtii. Lineage (GTDB taxonomy): Bacteria > Bacillota > Bacilli > Lactobacillales > Enterococcaceae > Enterococcus_B > Enterococcus_B spodopteracolus. The sequence continues at coordinate 1,265,998 of NZ_CP025473.1, forward strand.
TTAGAAAAAGACTCTCTAAAGCAAGAAGAAGAAGTCCAAGAAAAAACGACACGTTCAGTCTATCAATTATTTGAACAAGAGTTTGGACGTCCGTTATCCTCTATTGAATTTCAACGGATCGGACAGTGGTTGGAAGAGGACCATTATCATCCTGAGATTTTGAAACTAGCTTTACGGGAGGCTGTATTGAACCAAGCGTATAGTTTCAATTATATCGACCGTATCTTATTATCTTGGGAACGGAAAAATTTAAAAACCAAACAGCAAGTAGAAGAAGATCAAAAACGCAGAAAGCAGCAACTGCTTCAAAAAGAAATCGACCAGCCAGTCCAACAAGAAGAGTTGCCAAAAGTATCATTAAAGAATTGGCTGGAAGAATGGGAGTAATATGTTAGGTAAACAACGTACAATGGAAGCTTTTGAGAAAATGTATGAGATGTTTCCAGAAGCGCATGGAGAATTACAACATAAGAATCCTTATGAATTATTGATTGCAGTCATTTTAAGTGCACAAGCGACAGATGTTTCGGTCAATAAGGCAACACCTGCTCTATTTGAAGCTTTTCCAACTCCTGAGGCGTTAGCTAAAGCCCCACTAGAAGAGATCATTCCTAAAATAAAAACAATTGGATTGTATCGGAATAAAGCGAAAAACATTAAAGCATGCGCGCAACAGCTGATTGATCATTTTGGAGGACAGGTCCCTCAGACAAGAGAAGAGTTGGTCTCGTTACCTGGTGTGGGTAGAAAAACAGCAAATGTGGTGCTTGGGGATGCATTTGGGGTGCCAGCCATAGCAGTTGATACTCACGTAGAACGTGTGACGAAACGACTAAGGATCTGTAAATTGGATGCGTCAGTACAAGAAGTTGAACAAACATTGATGAAAAAGGTGCCAGAAAGTTTATGGGTAAAAACGCATCATACATTGATTTTCTTTGGACGGTATCATTGTACTGCTAGAAGTCCCCGTTGTGAGGTATGTCCTTTACTGGATATGTGCCAGGATGGAAAAATGCGCATGAAAAATCCTACGAACAAACGTTTAAAATAAGAAAGAAAAGATCAGAACAGAAGTGTTTAGCATCGATTAATAAGGCACTCTTCACGAAAATTGTTTTTCAAATTTTTGTGGAAAGTGCCTTATTTTTAAAGTAGTTACTTTTATTCCTACCATTCATTCGGTTTTAGAATATGCCAGCGGACGAAAATCTCGCTCCTTTTTTTTAAAGAAAAAGGGATGGAGAAAGGTTACTTGAAAGAAAGAGGATAAATAATTATTTATAACATTACAAGCAAATTTGCCAAATAATACAAACAAGAATAAACAATGATACATTATTATAAAAATTAAACAAATTAGTTATTTTATTATAATCTTTATTGGGGATATACATATTAAAATCAAGAAATTATAACATGTTTAATTTATTTATTTTATTTAAAGTATGTTATATTTTTGATTTTTAAAAAAATTTTCTGTTAAAATTTAATTATAGAGGAGGGACTATATGATTAAAAAAACATTACTTTTATCAACTTTAGTTTTAACAATGGCTGGATGCGCTACATCTGCCCAAGGAGAAGATACAACTAGTACAACAAATGAGACAAAGAAGGAAACGCCGGTTATTACCCTTTCGGATGTAGAAGAAGCACAACAAAAATGGGCAGAGAATATAATTGCAATTGGTGAAGCTAGTTTGGAAAGTGACGAAAAAGCCGAAGAAAAAGCGCTTGAGACACTGGAAAATCTATATGCTTACGATGACGGTCAAGTGCTCTTCAAACCAACAAAAGCTGCGGAAGTACCATTTCGTGGAACAAAAGATGAAGCACTATCTTATTTTGTTGGTGGGGACATCGCAGAAGATAGTGGATTTGCTTTAGAGCCTTGGACAGATATCCGCTTTGATAATCACGATACAATCTTGAACGGTGATACAGCGATTTCTTCAGGTGTATATTATTTTACTTCTGGGGAAACCAACGAAGAAGTCAAGGTAGAATACACCTTTGGGTATATTATAGATGAGGATGGCGACTTAAAAATTCAGTTACATCACTCAAGTGTGCCATTCGGATAAGAAAAGATGTATGGCTAAATCAACAAAATGACTGACTATCCTGCTTGATCTTTTAAAACTTCCATCATGTAAGATTGATACATAATGTAGGATAGTCAAACGAATCATCGAAATAAATTATAGGCACTAAATGAAATGATTTTAAGCAATATTTGTAAAGCAATTGGAGGATCAAACGAGACAACTCGTTGGTTCTTCAGTTTTTTTGCTAGGTATCGCATGCAAATAAATCAATAAATTTCTCTTAAATTTATTGGAATAAAATAAATTCAAGACTATAATTATTGGAATTTTAAGCAGAAATATTTTAATATTAAATTGTACTTGTTTTTTTATAATAGTTATTTTAGATTATCGCTTAAAAGTGAACGAAGGTTTACGCCGTTCTCATGTCAAATAATTACTATAAATCAACAAGTATCTTTAGTTTTCTGAATAGTAAGAATATTTTTGCTATTTAAAAATGACAGGGGAAGATTGAGGTGATGTTATACTATTTGAATTTTTACATTTCAACTATAGATTGAGGAGAAAATAAATATGCTGCCAGATAAATTAATATTATTATTCATTACAAAAACACAATTTCAACAAATGAAGGTATTAAAAGAAATGAAATATGGAGCAGTCTCAATAAAAAAGCTGGAAGATGAAATGGATCTAACAAAAAGACAAGCAAGGAAGATACTTCAAAATTTGATGAGAGAATATGATGAAAGTGGATTCTCAAAACACACACACACCTCTTTGATTCTAGATAAAGATGAATTGCGCTGTATGCCACAACTAACCGATACGGAATATCTCGAATTGATCAATATTTTTCAAGAAAGATATTTTGCAGAGTCAAATTTGTATCAGACATTGTTATATGTGTTGGAAAAAAGGAAATTCAGTGTTTCAGATATCGCAAAATATCTAATCTATAGTGAGTCACATGTATACAAACTTTTAGGAAAGTTGAAAGAATTGTTTCAAATACTAAAAATTGATCTTCGTTTGATGAAGATCAATGAAACATTGATTGAGTTAACAGGTAGTGAATCTACTATACGTATGTTGCATTATCTGGGAATTGCTGTCATTTCAAAAGGAAACTATTGGTTGTTCAAAACGATTACGCAAGAAGAAGTGATCAACTTACGTTTATCCATCAACTTTGATCATTACCAAAATTTATCTCCGCTAGGGAAAAAGCGTATCAACTATTTATTAGCGGTCAGTTTGATATCATTGAAAAACGGGTACCAAATCCAGGATCTATCCTCAGAACTCGTGGAGCTGGGAGAAACAGTCTATAAGGAGGAGATGGATGCGTGTTTAGAAAAGCTGACTGTCAAAAAGATGATAGATGGAACAAATGCACGAAATGAATGTATTCATTTCGCCAGACTGTAGACAAAGTCCATTTTATGGATGATGTCTACAGTCTTTTCTTTTATAATAGATTTATGAAAACGAATGCAAGGAGTGATAGCTATGATGTCTAAAAACAATACGAATGGTAGAAATCAATTTGCGATGCTTACGATTGATGATCTAGTTCCTCAAGATCATCTCGTTCGAAAGATTGATGCCGCGCTTGATTTTGAATTTATTTATCCAATCGTCGAAGCCACTTACTCCGATTTAGGTCGCCCAAGTATCGATCCAGTGATTCTGATCAAATTGGTGTTTATTCAGTATTTATTCGGTATCCGTTCCATGCGACAAACCATTAAGGAAGTCGATACCAATGTCGCTTACCGCTGGTTTTTAGGCTACTCCTTCGAGGAGAAAATCCCCCATTTCTCAACTTTTGGAAAGAATTATGTTCGCCGATTTAGAGAAACGACGGTGTTTGAGGATATTTTTGCCTACATTTTAGAACAAGCAGTTAAAGCAGGTTTTGTAACAGAGGATAATTTGTATCTGGATTCTACCCACATCAAAGCTAACGCCAATAAACATAAGTTTACGAAAGAAATGACCCATGATGAAGCGAAAGCCTATCAGGATGAATTAGAAGATGAGATCAATCGTCAACGAATAGAGGCTGGAAAACGCCCTTTTACTTTGGACTTAGAAAAGGAAGTGAAGCTGAAAGAAAGAAAAATAAGTAAAGCTGATCCGGAAAGCGGCTACTACGTCAAAGGCGAACGAGAAAAACAATTTGCTTATTCTGCCCATACTTCATGCGACGACAATGGATTTATTCTTAGCACAATCATCACTCCTGGAAATATTCATGACAGTCAAGTCGCCTTTCAGCTCGTCAAACAATCGAAGAGACTTTTTCCTGAAATCAATTGTGTTGTCGCTGATGCTGGGTATAAGACACCTAAGTTTGTTCACTTTTTGACTCATTTAAACCTTCGACCTTGTTTGCCTTATTCAAGGCCCAAAGGGAAAAAGGGGCTATTATCAAAAAATGAGTTTCTCTATGACGAGTATTTTGATTGTTATATTTGTCCGCAAGATCAAATGCTCGCTTTTTCAACGGTTACTCGAGAAGGGTACCGAGAATACAAATCCAATCCAAAAGAATGTGTGAACTGTCCTCTGCTAAACCAATGTACCAAAAGTAAAAATCATCAACGAGTCATCACGAGACATGTTTGGGGAGATCTGATGGATGAAGTGGAACATCTTCGCCTAACAGATCTGAATAAATCAATTTACAAAAAACGGAAACAAACGATTGAACGAATATTTGCGGATGCAAAAGAAAAGCATGGGATGCGTTGGACCAAGTATCGAGGCTTGGAAAAAGTCGCGACGCATACGATGCTAGTGTTTGCTGCAATGAATTTAAAGAAATTAGCCACCTGGCTATGGAAAGGCAAGGAGCCTTTATTTTTTTGTTCAAAAATTCGAAACGAAGTAGATAAAAAGCTGTTCCAAGCTCGAGTTACGAGTTTGGAACAGCTTTTGTCTACAGTCTGACGAAATGAATGTATTCATTTCGCCTTTTTATCCAACTATTTTGCACAAGATTTAAATAAGAAAGAAGAAAAAGAAGAACTAGGAAGAAAGCTAGGGGGGCTAAAGAAGAATTCAATCGTTACCAAATGTAAAAAATTACTCACGTGCATGATTGATTACTTTCATATACCAGAAACAATTTTTTACCAACTACTCTATTATTTGACAAACAAATTAGTCACTATCCACCATTTGGAATTATATAAATTTATGCCTATATACCATGATGCACTACCAACAAATCGTTATGGTTCCTATATAGAGCGTTGCATTGATAAAAACTTAAAATCTTACCAAAATGAACCTTCTTACAATCACATCAAAAATAGTTTTGTGCAAGTCATTTTAGGAAGCTTAGCCTCCAACAGTCTTAAATCTGAACATAAAGTTTATGTGGAATTTTTTAACCTTCCAGAATCTAAAAATATAGTCGAAAATGTTATTACTCATTACTACAATAATAAACGAATAAAAATCGTAGAATCGTATGATCATGCTGATATCGTTATTTCGGACACTCATGGATACGAGGATAAAGATCTATTTTATTTTAAGCATATTTCAGATAAGGATTCATGGACAAGGCTAGGATCGTATTTTAATAAAATTATCGTAAATACGTACAAATTTTGATACCGATTGACTAAATAACATAATCAGATACGATAAATCGCAGTTATTCGCCAAATCTGTTTATCATCTCTTGGTTTAAATGAACAATAACTGAATAATAGTTATGTTTTTCACAATATATAAATACTTATATATAAATATTTTCGTTTTTTTATATGTGTTTTTGTGAATGTTTGATCAATGTTAGTATGCTGTTTTTAAATAAGTTATTATGTTATAAAAATAATGTAACAAAAAATATTGGAAGGAAGGTATGATATGAAAAAAAGATTATTGGGTAGTGTTGTTTTGGTTTTAAGTCTAGGAGGAATAATTTTTGGTGCGACAAAAGATGTTTCTGCACATGGGTATGTAAGGGAACCAATTAGTCGAGGATACCAAGGGTCATTAGATGCTCGCACCAACTGGACTGCAGCATTTCAGAAATATGGGGCAGTGATCAATGAGCCACAATCTTTAGAAGCATTGAAAGGCTTCCCAGCAGCGGGGCCAGCGGATGGACGAATTGCTTCTGCAAATGGTGCATTAGGTTTTCAGTTAGATCAACAAACAGCAACTTTATGGACAAAGCAAGATATCAGTACTGGTCCTAATAATTTCACTTGGCATTTTACGGCAAATCACCGAACCGCGAAATATCATTACTACATCACGAAAAATGGTTGGGATCAAAACAAACCACTTGCGAGAGAAGATCTAGAGTTATTATCGGAAATCGATGGTGGCGGACAATCTTCTGCGAATATTAGCGCAACGCACACAGTCAATATTCCAGAAGACCGAATGGGGTATCACGTTATTTTAGCAATTTGGGATATTAGTGATACTGCGAATGCTTTTTACAATGTGATTGATGCGAATATCAAGAGTAGTGGTGCAATACCAGTCGTACCAAATAAACCAACGAATGTTAGAGCAGTGAATACGACAAAACAGTCAGTCTCACTTTCTTGGGATGCACAAGCAACTGTTGAAAAATACAATGTGTATCGTGATGGTCAACTGATTACTACAACTTCTGCGAACAACTATCAAGATAGTCAATTAACAGCGAATACCACGTATAAGTATGAAATCGAAGCAGTATCGTTTGCCGGACAAGTATCTGAAAAAAGTGATGCGCTTCAGGTAACAACGTTAGCAGATAACGAAGTAGAAGTGCCAACAAGACCAGGCAACTTACATTCAATGGGGGAAACAGTGAACTCAATCTCATTGATGTGGAATCCTTCGAGCCACTCTGCAGGAATCAAAACATATGAAATCTATAGAGATGGCCAATTAGTTGGTCAAACTGGGAATACAACTTATTTAGATTCTGGGTTGAATGCTGGGACTCAGTATACGTATACGATCAAAGCAGTGAGCAATGATTCTATTCGATCAGAGGCAAGCAATCGCTTAGTGATTTCAACAAAAACAAATGAAATTGCACCACCAAATGAACATCGTCAATTTGAGTTAGGAAGTTTGTTTAATCCTGTGAGATATACTAAGGATGAAATTATTTTTCATGAGGGAAAACTTTATACGACACTAGTTACTCATGATAATCATGGGGACCCATCTTGGGCGCCAGATAGTGCCGCTAGTTTATTTAGAATTAAATAACTTTTAAAAGTCTTTTAGTCTTTTGAATTAATTTAGGATTCCAATAGAATAACTTTTTTATAGAAAGCTTAAAATCTCAGAGGGCCATTTATTGTAAATAAATAAAAATAGTGGGATATTGTTATTAATGACGCCTTAAAGAGGCTATACAATTTGTATAGTCTCTTTTTTATTGTTATCTCTCAAATCTAAAACCTATAAAAAAACTTTAAAAAAACTTCGTCTTCTAAAGAAATTTTTTTCTCTAAGTCGGGAAATTCAATACCTCGAAATAAAAAAACAGATTGTTTATAGTGAAGTTGTTATGTGAAAGGGGGAAGGTAAGTGGAAGAGATTCTTGAACGATTAATATCGAATGATTACAAAAAACGTGTCGTATTTATCTTGAATACTTTAGAAAGAAGAAAAAATGTGACCGTTCAATATCTTGCAAAAAGTCTCAAAGTAACTAGAAGAACGATTACCAATGATTTAAAAACGATTCAAGATGAATTTTCCGACACAATTGAAATATTGACTTCCTATAAAGGGGTCAGCATGTTTGTATTGAACCATTTTAAATTATTCGAGAAAAAAAAATCTTATTACATGAATGAAGACTTAGTAAAAGTGACAACAAGTATCCTTACAGGTGAACTGAAGCAGGTGATCGATTGGAGCTGGGAATTACACTACTGTGAGAAAACAGTGATCCAAAAAATGCGAAAGCTAAAGAAAATCTGCCATCAATATGGTTTGAATTTAAAACTTTCACCGGTTGAATTTATAGGGAAAGAGATCAGAATCAGAAAACTGTTTATTGATCTTTACATTAAATCAGCTTATCTAGAGATCGAAGATTATTGCCCCTATAAAAATGAAATGGAAGAAATAACCAAAATTGTTTTGGCATTATGTTCGGATGTTTCCCAATCAATCACAAAGAAAATACTTGCTTTAACTTTTATCCGGTTTGGAAAAGACAAATTATATATCCAGTCGCGATTGTTAGATTGGTTTAGAAACAATCCCTTAACGAATCAATTATTCGTTGAATTTATTCAATTAGATTGTTTCAAGACCTACTCTAAAGAAGTCATTTTTGAAGAGTGTTGTTTTATAGCTTGTATGATCCATTTACATGAATGTTATTACACAGAGATAGAAAAACACAATAAAGGATTTGCAGAATACTTTGGTTTTTCCGAGACAGTCAAACATTTGGTTTTAGATCTCAAGAGTGTTCTCGGGAACCGGATCCAAGTTGATAATGAGCAACTGTATTCAATTGTCAATTGCTTTTTATTTCAAGAGAAAATCAAACAGGAACTTGAAATTGATTTTTCATATAACGATGAAGAATCGGCGATGTTGATTGATTCAATCAACCGGCGACTATATAAAGAAATGAATACAGTCATCAAAAAAAATAAAGCGATCCAAAAGAATTTCCTTCAAAAAAGATGTGCTTCGTCATTTACTTCTGACTTATTACTTTTCTTATATACGAACAAGGCATGTGAAGTTTTAAGTACAGTTGTTGTTGCATTGAAACGAGGATTTTTAACGGATTTTGCTTTAAATGAAATTATTGAAAGATATCTACACACTAGAGCAAGCATCATGTACCAGGAACAATTGGAAACCATTGAAAATCCACTTGATGTAGATATATTAGTGACAAATATACTACCATTTCCGTATCAAGTTGGTGATAAAACCAAAATGTTTTATCTACCAGAAAAAGCAGATATTGACCGAACGATGGATATCGTTTCAGACTTGCTCGTTACGGATTTTAGATAATAACAAAGATAACTTATGTCGTTTAGGAGGACAAGTTGAAAAACTCAAAGACTTGGTATTATAAATTACTTTTACTATTTTTATTTCTTGTATTCGCGTATACGGCAAATCGGACCATCCTAATTTACGAGAATTTCCGACAACAGACAGAAGATATCGCACAAGTCTTGGTTCGCACAATCGACCAGTTTGGACTAGAAGTTAGTCGCTTTGAGTTTGATTTTAGCTATAGTATAGCAAGTATCATTGGTACATTGACAATCGTGGGGGGCTTGCTCTTGGTATCTTGTATCATTCAGGTATGCCGAAACATACCGAGTTTGAATATGGAAGTGCCAGATGGGGCAACAAAAAAGACATAAAGCCAATGATGGATAAAAAAAAAGACAACAATATCATTCTCACAAAAAGTGAATCGCTATCTATGTCTGGTCGTATGAAGATCACTAAATCTAATAACTTTAATCGGAATAAGAATGTCATCGTAGTAGGAGGAGCTGGATCAGGGAAAACAAGATTTTATGTGAAACCAAATTTGATGCAACTGCATTCCTCTTATGTCGTCAGTGATTCTAAAGGACTATTGTTAAGCGAGACAGCAACAATGTTTAAAGAAGCAGGTTATGAAATCAAGGTTTTTGACTTGATCACGCGGGAAAATACAGACTACTATAATCCTTTTACTTACATCCGTACCGAAGACGATATTTTAAAAGTCGTCAACAACTTGATCAAAAATACTTCAGATCCTGAAAAAAAGGGTGGCGATGATTTTTGGGAAAAAGCTGAAACTGCCTTATTGATGGCTACATTCAGTTATCTTTTGCAAGAAGTTGATGAAGAAGATCAAACATTGACGAACGTCGTTGAAATGGTCCGCTTAGCAAACTGTCCAGAGGATGTGCCAGATTATGTTTCCCCACTAGATGTGATTTTCAATGAACTTGAAGAAAAAGATCCTGCCAACTTTGCAGTGGCGCAATACAAAATTTTCAAATTAGCGGGGGATCGCACCGCAAAAAGTATTTTAGTCAGCTTAGGTGTGCGATTATCACCTTTTGATATTCCGAATATCAAAAAAATCGTGAGTAAAGATACTTTAGCATTAGACACCGTTGGGGACAAGAAAACCATTATCTATATTTTATTGTCAGATACAGATACAAGTTTCAATTTCTTAGCAAGTATGTTGTACCAACAATTATTCGATAGCTTAGTTTACAAAGCAGACAATGTCTACAAAGGTCGTCTACCACATCATGTGCGATGTGTCTTAGATGAATTTGCCAATATAGGACAGATTCCAGACTTTGAAAAAGTGATTTCAGTGATTCGAAGTCGTGAGATATCGGTCAATGTGATCTTACAAAACATTAGTCAGCTTAAAAATTTGTACAAAGATACTTGGGAAACAATCATCGGGACCAGTGACGTTTTTCTTTATTTAGGTGGGATGGAGTTAAGCACGCATGAGTATATCTCCAAATTACTAGGAAAGAAAACGATCCAGCACAAGAACATTAGTATCACCAAAGGTAGTAATGGGAACTACAGTGAAAATTATCAAAAAATGGGTCGGAATTTATTGGATGTAGATGAAGTGGCGAATCTTAGTGGAACAAAAGCGATTTTGAAGATCCGTGGAATAGTTCCGTTTATCTCAGAAAAATATGATATTACGAAACATAAAAATTATAAAAAACTCGGAGATGTGACTCCAGAGAATTGGTACGAAAGAAATCAATCACCAAAAAATGAAGAGGAGAATAAATAGAAATGAACAATAACCAACAATTATTACAGGATGTATTTAACTTGATTTCAAGATTTACGATGGTTGGCGGAGGATTATGGATTATTTGGGGAACTGTCATCCTAGCTGGTGCATTAAAAGATAAAAATGGTCCACAGTTACAACAAGGGATTTGGCAAGTGGTCGGCGGTGCCTTGATTTTAGTAGCCGCAGTTTGGTTTGTAACTGCATTTGATGTTGGTTCACTTTTAAGTAGATAAAAAATTTTAATAGAAAGAAGGTGAATCAGTGCGCGCAGCGATAATGATGCTATTCACCCAGATGATGGGGTACTTGAATGGTGAAAATATTGCAAATACCTTAAGTTTGGGATTACAAGAATATATGGCTTCTGCCTATAGAGTAGCAGGAGAGATCCAACAAACGATAATAGCTCCAGTAGCTTTTTCCATACTAGCGGTATTTATCTTATTTGAGTTTCAAAAAATTTCTTTAAAAGTGGAGAATGCTGGTGGTGCTCCTACTTTGGGATTTGAAATGATCATGAAATCCTTTGTGAAATTTATTATTTGCTATATTGTCATCTTAAGAATTCAAGTGATCCTTGATGCTATTGTCGCATTAGGATCGATGTTAGCTGGACAAATACTGGCATACAATAGAACCGATCTTTTAGACTCTTATTACAATGTTGTGGATTCAGTCGTACAAAGCCTTTCGTGGTGGGAAGTAATGGTTGTATTAATGATCTTTGTGGTTCTATTCCTTGTTTCTTTAGTTGTAGGGGTTTTTATCCATGTTATCGTATACCTGAGGTTTTTTGAGTTATATATCTTTAGTGCGATTGCTCCTATTTCAATGGCGGCATTACCTAATCAAGAATTTTCAACTATGGCAAAAGGATTTTTCAAGAATTTTGCCGCTTCCTCACTGCATGCTGTAATGATTGCATTAGTGTTGACCATTTATCCTTTGATTTTCGTGAATTTTTTGGATAGTCATAGAAGAGGTATGTGGTCGTTGATTTTTGGTTTGACGATTTACATGATTGCTTTGATTTTTGCAATCAACAAAACGAAAGGATGGGCGAAGATGATTGTATCTGCCTCATAGAAAGGAGTAAAAGTGATGGCAATTGAAGTAAAAGTCCATAAAGATGTACGCGAATATAAAGAGCGGATCGTAGCCGGCATGAGCGTACGTCAATTAGGCTTTCTGTCTGTCGCAGGTTTGACTAATATCGTGATCAGTTTTGTGTTTGTTCGTTTTTTTGGCTATTCCATGGACGTAATCAGTTGGTTGATGATTCTCGTTTCAATGCCAATCGTCGCTTTTGGGTGGCTAAAAAAAGAGGGACTGCCTTTTGAACGCTATTTGAAATACTTTTTTATTTACCATTTTGATCAAGGAGTAGTTGTTTATGAAGAATCTGATACGTCCCAATTTCATGAAAGTGAACTTCAGACAAAACAAGAATAAGAAAAATATGCAAGAAGAAAAAAAATCTTTTTTACTTTTTGAAGAAATCTATGATAACGGCATTTGTCTAATTTCTGAGAATGAATACTCAATAACGATTAATATTGACGATATAAGTTATCAGCTTTGTTCCGAGGAACAACGTATGCAGAATTTCATTAAATATTGTGAGTTTTTAAATTCTTTAGAAGCTTCTATCGATTACAAAGTCACACTGGTAAAAAAGAAAAAAACAGTCGAAGAATTGAATCATGTGCTTTTTAAAGAAAAAAATGAACAATATGATGATAGATACCGTCAAGAAATGAATGACTATCTAAAAGCGAAAATCAACGAAAAGAAGAATGCGTTTGAAAAGAAAATTTTTATTACCTTTACTCAAAAACATGAGAATCAGGAATTTGCTGAAAGAGAGTTGCTCTTAATTGCCGATCAAATGGATTTATTCGCTCGAAAAATTGGTTCTAGCATCCATATTTTAAAAGGGGAAGAACGCAAAGAATTGATCGGTCAAATCCTAAATAATGAGAATCATACATTACTACCGAAACAAGTCGATCTCAAATTAGATAAACACCTGATCAGAATCGATAACAAACTAAATCAGACCCTCTATCTGAATGGTTATCCTGCCGAACTATCAGATGAATGCTTGACAGGACTTATGGAGATCGATGAGGAAATCACTCTTACAGTGAGTTGTAAACCGATACCGATGGCAAGTAGTTTCGATTTAGTAAAGACTAAAATGGCTTATATGGATCAGCAGAAAGTGGATGAGCAGCGTAAAGCCTTAAACAGTGGGTACGATTATGACATGCTACCATATGATCTAACTTATTCTCTGGATGAAGCAAAAGAGCTTTTAGATTCATTACAAAGTAAAAGCCAGAAACTATTTGAAGTAACTGTGTTGATCAATTTCTACGCAGAGAATCAGGATAAATTAAATAAAATCGCCAGTAAAATCAAATCGGTAGGACGAAGATTTGGCTGCACGATCATTGAACTTGCTTATTTACAGAAGCTTGCTTTAAATACGAGTTTACCAATTGGAAAAAATCATGTTCCATTGAATCGATTATTAGCCACATCGGCGGTTGCTGCATTGATGCCATTCTCAATTTCTGAAATGCTCCATGAGAACGGAAATTATTATGGAATCAATTCAGTGACAAAAAATCTAACGATTCTTGATCGAAAGAAACTAATGGCACCGAATGGATTTGTCTTGGGGACACCAGGATCAGGTAAGAGTTTCTCTGTCAAACGAGAAATCGTTAATGTTTTACTTAGGAACGACAAAGACGAAGTGATCGTCATTGATCCTGAATCGGAATATCAGCATATTTGTTCAGAATTTGATGGCCAAATGGTTCGATTGGCTGGTAATTCAAACACCTGCATCAATCCAATGGATATTAATAGTAACTATGGCGATGATGCAGACCCAATCGCTTTAAAAACCCAATTTTTGATTTCACTTTGTGAGCTGATCACTGGAGGTATTTTAGGATTATCTTCCCAACAAAAAACAATCATCGACCGAGTATGCCGAAAAATTTACCAAGAACAGACGCAGTTACCGACATTAAAAGAGTTTTATATGGCGCTAAATGCACAGCCAGAAGAAGAAGCAAAGCAATTGGCGATTGAATTAGAACTTTACACAGAAGGTAGTTTAGCACTATTTTCTAAAAAAACAAATGTGGATCTGAATAAACGTTTGATTATTTTTGACATCAAAGATTTAGGAAAACAACTCAAGCCGTTTGGAATGTTAGTTGTGTTAGATCAAATTTGGAACCGAATCACGTTGAATCGAGAATCAGGAATTCGTACATGGTTATATATTGATGAATTACAGTTACTCTTTACAAATGAATACTCAGAAAATTATTTCTTTGAATTGTGGAGTAGGGCAAGAAAGTGGGGCGCTATACCGACGGGGATCACCCAAAATGTAGAGACGTTATTGCTTTCGGATCTAGCTAGAAGAATGCTTTCAAATAGTGATTTCGTTGTCATGTTCAATCAAGCAAAATCTGACCGCTCAGAGTTGACTCGTTTATTCGATATATCGGAAGAGCAGGAAAAGTATGTGTTGAATGGAAGTGAAGGTACTGGATTGATGGTGTTTGGGGACACGATCATCCCATTTGAAGACCGACTTCCTAAAGAAACAAATCTCTATCAAATTATGACAACTAAACCTGGTGAAGAGGTAAAGACAAAGCAAGATTATGAATGAAACATACGAGGGGAATAAACAAGAAAACAACAAGCAGCAAGATTTGTTATCGATCAAATTGAACCGTGTCAGTACGAAAGAGCAAAAAAAGAAAGCATTGAAGAAGCGACTCCGATTAAAAAAACGTCAACAACAATTAGCAAGAAAAAAAAGAGACAACTTACAGCTGAAAAACAGAAATATCGTTGATTTCAAACAACATATGGTGAATAGCCAGTCAAGAAAAGATCCATTAAGTAAAGGCGTAACAAGCAAAAAAACGAACGACAGTGGTTTTAAAAAGCGCCATCTTATGACAAATAAAAAAAAGTTAAACAAAATAAATAGAAATAAAAAACATAGTACCACTAGAGAAAAGGCCTATTTCATAAAGAATAAACATCGCTCACCTAAAGAAATCGATCATGCGCTTTTAGGAATAAAAAAAAGAAAAAGTTCAACTCATAATAGTAGGACGAATCAGCGAATTCAGCTCTCCTCTGAAAAAATCAACAAGCAAAAGCTAGGCTCAAAAAAGTTCTACCATAAGAAATCAGAAAGTCTAGATAAAAATGCTCTCGATCTAGCTGGAATCAAGAACACACTTACTGCAAATAAGCAGTCTAGCGCAAAGAAGCTTGAAGATAAACTATTCGGTATCAAAGACAAACTTGAACGTAAACATCAAGTGTTGAGTAACTCCAATAAAATCAAACGATTAAAAAAGCAAACCAAAATTCCATCGAAAAAGAAATTCAAACCCAAACTGAAAAAAAATCTGGCACAAGCAGCAATAGATACAGTGGGCAGGAACAAAGAAGGCGAATTAAATATTCTTGGGGTTCTTTTAGTCTTATTGATTATTCTCAAACTGATCCTTATGTTATTGTCCGTCAAAGTGATGATGATTTTGGCGGTCGTGATCGTCG
Organism: Enterococcus mundtii; assembly: GCF_003957375.1. Lineage (GTDB taxonomy): Bacteria > Bacillota > Bacilli > Lactobacillales > Enterococcaceae > Enterococcus_B > Enterococcus_B spodopteracolus. The sequence goes on from NZ_CP025473.1 coordinate 1,281,469, forward strand.
TAATCGTCGTAATTATCGCTATCTTTAATTTTATCGCTAGTATATTTACGATAAAAACAGAAGATATGGCATTAGCAGAGGCATATGAACATGTCACATTTTTGGATGCCAAGATGAATAAAGAAGTACAAAAGGTTTTTGAAGATTTTTCAGAAAATTCTGAAATTGAAGAAGTTTATTTCGTTGTAAATGGTGTGGCACGACCAGATAATAATTTTTTGTATAGTTCTGATGCAGATACTTATCTTTATTATTTAAATGCAAAATACGAAAACTATGATATCCAACAACGAATTTCAGCAGACAGTAATCTTTTTGGTGCAACGAGAGTCCGTGGAGAAGTAGAAGGAATCCATAGATATACCTTTAGTTACACGACAGAAATCGAAACAAGAGAAGTTCCGATCATTTATCCAGAAGAAGATGATGGAACTGAGGAAGCACCAGAAGAATCAGAAGAAGATGATGGAACTGAGGAAGCGCCAGAAGAATCAGAAGAAGATAGTGGAACTGATGAAGCACCAGAAGAATCAGAAGAAGATAGTGGAACTGATGAAGCACCAGAAGGATCAGAAGAAGATAGTGGAACTGATGAAGCACCAGAAGAATCAGAAGAAGATAGTGGAACTGATGAAGCACCAGAAGAATCAGAAGAAGATAGTGGAACTGAGGAAGCGCCAGAAGAGTCAGAAGAAGATGATGGAACTGATGAAGCACCAGAAGAATTAGAAGATAGTGGGACCGAGGAAACATTAGAAGAAGACGATGATACCTCGCAAGAAACAAACGATTTAGAAGAAGAGATTGAAGAATCAGAGAATGAAGAGGAAAGCTCATCACATGAGGCGCAAACAAATAGAAACCCAAGTGACGAACAACCAGATCCACCTATCGAAGAAGATCGGCCAACTCATCGAACGATCAAAGTGGCATTGATCAATATTGAGATCAAAACAATCAGCCAATTTATTGATGAAAATTCAGATACGCTTTCAGAAGAAGAAAAAGATAAGTTTGGTCCGATCCAGGAATTAGATCGGTTTGAAAATAAAGTATTTTTACAAAGTCCTTTTGGTATGAATCAAGAGGCCATCGTTGTTGAAAAATATGGCTATCGTGGATTAAATGACAGAAATAAACAGAATTACATTGAATTACTAGCTGAAGCTGGTAAACCTGTTTACGGCATCGACAATTCTGGTTCAGGAAGAGTTCATGCCGTTGGGAATAGTTCTGTCACTATTAATACTTCTTTAAATAAAAGAGTTGTTTTATCTCCGTTAAAAAATATCAAAGTGAGAAACAGAGATTGGGTCAATGCTGAGACACTGATAGGAGAAACAACGGGGAATTTGAAAGTTGAAGTCATTGAACGGCGAACACTCAGGCCAAATAGACACATTTACCCGTCTGCTTATATTTTTGATTTGATATATCAATATCCCTCTGAGATAGAAGGATTTATACATGATTCTTCAAGATCGATCTCGGGAAGTCTAAAAAATCCCGGACAAATGATTTTACAATGGGAACATCTTGTCCGAGAAGCCTGTGAAAAGTATGGGATTCCAGAATATGTCAATATGATCTTAGCAATCATTCAAGTAGAGTCTGGTGGGGATGCAGAAAGATTTCCTGATATTATGCAAGCTAGTGAATCACAAGGTTTAGCTCCTAATACAATTGAGGATCCAGAACTATCAATTGATCGAGGAACGCACTATTTTTCCCAATTATTAGGTAAAGCGAAAACCTTACATCTTGATGATCGTGCGGCTCTTCAAGCCTATAACTACGGAGAAGACTTTTTAAATTGGTTAGCAACTACCAATAAACAATATAGCTTTCTACATGCAGAGCTATATGCAAGAAAAAAAAGCAACAGACAGATCGTTCGTTATACTCATCCCGTAGCTGTAGCCCATGGATTTTCTTGGCGATATGCTTACGGAAATATGTTCTATGTACCTATTGTTACCAATTATCTCTGGCTCGAAAACTCAAGATTTCTTGAGACTGCGATCAATGAGATTGGTACTTTTCATGGTGATAAGTATTGGAGATGGTATGGTTTTGAAGGGAGAGTTGAATGGTGTGCGATCTTCGTAAGTTGGGTAGCAGATCAAGTCGGGTACCTTAATCAAGAAAAAATAATAAAATCAGCAAATTGTTTAGAGATGATCAACTGGTTAACGGAAAAAGGAAACTATAGGAAAACTTCAGAGAGTTACCACCCACAACCAGGTGATTTGATTTTCTTTGACTGGAATGGAGGTGGTACAGGGAAAGATCATGTGGGAATCGTGGAATTTACAGATGGAAATATCATCCAAACCGTCGAGGGCAATACTTCCAATAAAGTAGCCAGAAGAACCTATTTCCTCAATGATCCGAGCATTTCGGGGTACGGTATTCTTCAATAAAAAAAGAAAAGGGCGAACAATGAAACGATTAAAAAATATAGTTGAGTCAAAAGAAGGAAAAAGAATCGTGATAATAGCTAGTGTCATTTTCATCACAATGTTCAGTTTTATTTTCTACTCGATCTTTTTTCACCATGGAACAAATGGAAATTCAAAAACTACAGCGAGTAGTGAGCGTTTATCTTTTAGTGAACAAAGAGACGAAGAACTAAATCTAGTAGAAAGAAACGAGGCTTTAGTTTATCGAGGAATTTGGTATTCTGATCGAGCAGATGGCATGGTTCTGGAATTAAAAAATGACGGAACTTATCAAAGTACCAGTTGGCTCACAACGGGGCAGTATCGCTTAGTAGATACAAAACTTGTTCTAACGGACAAAGAGAAAGAGGAAGTTTCTTTTGAGCTGATGACTAGGTTAGGAGAAACGATCTTCTTTTACGAAGACAATGAAGGTGACACTACCTATTTTTATCCAAGTGTTGAATTGTTGGAGAAGGCGAAAGAAATGATTGATTCTGGCGAAGATGAAGCGAATGAGAGGATCAATCAAAAATGGAATGACGTTTTACTTCAAGGTAGTTGGACGAATACGACGATGAATAGTCATGTATTGATTGATTTTACAGAAAATACATTTGTCCAACGAAAAGTGGAGGATGGAAAAGAAACAAGTCGAACTTTTCACTATCGCATTATTTCTGAAGATGTTTCTGAGACATTATGCGTGTTAGAACTGTCAGTCACCGATGAAAATTCAGCAGTTAAAAAATTCGAGATCACATTAGAAGAAACACAATTTGGTTATCGCATGAATTCTCTCCCAGGAATGTTTTTATGGGTAAATGATTACGAAAAACCACATCAAGCTGTGAGATTAACTCAAACAGGTGTATTTAGAGAAGAAAATACATCTTTAGAACAGTTGCTTGAACATCGCTTGAATGGTTAATCGACTCTGAAAAAATTCTTCATTGAATGGAGGAGACCGATGTTTTATAAAAAATTTGAAGACTACCTTAAAGAATATCTAAACAAAGATATTTCAATAAAATCAGTAAAACCTTATGAAGAAAAAGTATTCAATGAGTTTCAAGCAAAAGCAATATTGGATAGCAATCCTGAAACTTTGAGAGAAGAATTCCACTTCGTTTTAGATTTGATTTCTTCACGAAAAGAAGTGAATGAAGAAAAGACAAATGATTTAAAACAATCATTTGACAGAATGATCCGAGGCATTGATCCATCAGACTATAATGCGCTGAGATTCTCCATATATAAATCGCGGATGATGGTCTTAAAAGAAAATATACGTGAGCGAGAAACAAGTTCAAAAGAAGTGCCACCTACTTTTACGTCGAACACATCATTACAAGCATCTGATGAATTAGTAAGTCCTAAATTAGTGGCGGAACAGGAAAAAAGATTTGCAGAACAAGCAACACTCAATAAGAGAGGCAACGGAAAGCAAGAAGCTTTATCCAATGAGCAGATAAAAGAGAATGTCGCGACGTACGTAAATTCTGTTCACACGACGAATCAATATACAAAAAAAGAACACCATCAAAGACCTAAAGTGAGTGATTTAAAACAACGGTTTGAAAAAGAAACTTCTTATAATATAGAACCCCATTCAGCTGAAGTACCATCAGGGACAGTCAACCGATTGCGCCAATACTATGAAGGTCTGAATCATTCAATAAATGATCATTCATCATTAGAAAGTCGAGAGTCGTCTAGATGGAGAACCTCGCAAACGAATGATTCACCGAATGTTCAAAATAGGCAAAATCAACCGACAGATCGACAGAACCAAAGAAATGAAGGAACATCATCCTATCAAAAAGCTCCTCCATTAAAAGGTACTAGCGAATTGGTGCGTAGAGGAAACGAACGCACAGTCTATACGAATGAATCATCACCCACAAACAAAGCAGAGCCGGATCAAACCGGCATGACAAACGAAGAATTTCAAAGACGACGAGGCCGGTTTGGCAATATGGCTGGACCCAGTAACCAACAACCAGTTATCGAGAGAACGAACCAAAGAGAAACAGATAATTATCAGACAGCTACTTATCAAAATCCACTTAGGCAGCAACGAAGTAGTGAGCTAGTACATGAAGGTCAAACTAGTAGGATAGATAACAATGACTCATTAAGGACAAACAATGCAGAACTGAGTCAAACAAGTAAGGCGAACGAAGAAATTCAAAGATATCGAGACCAGTTTGGCAATGTGGCTGGACCCAGTAACCAACAACCAGTTATCGAGAGAACGAACCAAAGAGGAACAGATAATTATCAGACAGCTACTTATCAAAATCCACCTAGGAAGCAACGAAGTAGTGAGCTAGTACATGAAGGTCAAACTAGTAGGATAGATAACAATGACTCATTAAGGACAAACAATGCAGAACTGAATCAAACTGGTAGGGGAGACGAAGAATCTCAAAACCTTATTGCTCGATTCGACAACCTTACTAGTACAAGTAATGAACCATCGTTTTCCAAGAAAAAAAGTCATGGAGAGAGTGAACATCAAGGAACTTCTTATCAAAGAGCTACCCCCATGCATGGCAGTAGTGAAATCGTACGTAAAGGAAACGAACGCGCAGTTTATACGAATGAATCATCATCTGCAAATAAAACAAAATCGAATCAAACCGGCTTAACGAACGAAGAATTCCAAAATCGTCGCGCTCAATTTGAAAATCCTAGTGTCAAAAGTGATAACCGCCTTGCTCCAGAATCCACGGGTCGAGTGAGAGCAGCGACAGAGCGGTTCGAAAAAGCGAATGAGCTTTCTAACGCCCGCCCAGCTCCAGAATCCACGGGTCGAGTGAGAGCAGTGAGAGATCAGTTTGAAAATCCGAACGCCTTTAGCAATGAACGATCAATTCCAGAACCCACGGGTCGAGTGAAAGCAGTGAGAGATCAGTTTGAAAAAGCGAATGAGTTTTCTAACGCCCGCCCAGCTCCAGAATCCACGGGACAAGTGAGAGCAGCGAGAGATCAGTTTGAAAATCCGAACGCCTTTAGCAATGAGCGCCCAGTTCCAGAACCCACGGGACAAGTGAGAGCAGTGAGAGATCAGTTTGAAAAAGCGAATGAGTTTTCTAACGCCCGCCCAGCTCCAGAATCCACGGGTCGAGTGAGAGCAGTGAGAGATCAGTTTGAAAATCCGAACGCCTTTAGCAATGAACGATCAATTCCAGAACCCACGGGTCGAGTGAAAGCAGTGAGAGATCAGTTTGAAAAAGCGAATGAGTTTTCTAACGCCCGCCCAGCTCCAGAATCCACGGGACAAGTGAGAGCAGCGAGAGATCAGTTTGAAAATCCGAATGATCATCCTAATGAGCGCCCAGTTCCAGAACCCACGGGTCGAGTGAAAGCAGTGAGAGATCAGTTTGAAAAAGCGAATGAGTTTTCTAACGACCGCCCAGCTCCAGAATCCACGGGTCGAGTGAAAGCAATGAGAGATCAGTTTGAAAAAGCGAATGAGTTTTCTAACGCCCGCCCAGTTCCAGAATCAACGGGTCGAGTTGAAGCGATGCGAAGACAGTACGAGTCCAGAACTGGGAGAGAAACTGAAGATAGTGTCTCTAATGAAACATTACAGCAACAAACCGGCTTGGCTAACGAGACATTTCGCCAACGCCGGGGCCAATTTGAAAATCCTGCTGTAAAAAGTAGTGATGGACAAAAATCAGAAGAAAGTGTTACATCCGATCAACTAGATCTTAGAAAAGAACCAAGCAACCAATCTACTGCTCTCTCTGCTGATCAAACAGGTATTGTTGCTGGTAACACGAAAAAAATCCGTGAATTGTTAGCTGATAAACTCAAATTTAATCCAATAGAGAAAGAACCACCTGAAACAAATACTCAAACAGATAGTTCCCACGCACCAGTAGAGGAATCTTCCTCAGACACTCAAAATAGCCAAATGAGAAATCAGATGAGTGAAGGTGGGGAACCGAAATCAACGAAACTGGATGAAGCGAGTATAGCCACTCGAGGAATGGATAAAAAACAGTCGGAAAACACAACTGATCCTTTAGATAAACTTGGAATAGACGCTAGTAGTAGTACTTTTGGTTTAAATGAGAATGCTTCAGAGAAAACGGATAAAGCTACAGAAACTGATTTTATGGATGACGATATAGAATTGCCAGAGTCAGGACCGCATACACAAAAAAAGAAAATCCACACAAAAAAAAGCCGAGCTATCCAAATCGGAAGGTTTTTCTTGAACTTACTACCACTAGCATCTTGGCCATTGATCAGTATGTGGGTGACTGCCATTTTAGGTATCGTCCCAGCTTACCTTGCGATGTATGGACTTCCACTAACTCTGTTGGTTTACGGTACGATTTTGGCTGCTGCTTATGGACCAAAATTGATCAATTATATACGAAAACTTCGTTCTAGAATACAAACCTATCGTCAGACAGAACGAAATCGACAGAGAAACTTAGAAGATCGAGTAATTGATCCAAAAGAAAAATCGATTCAAAGGGAAACTACCGTTCATGAGAAAGATACAACAAAAACAAAACAACAAAATCATTCATCAGAAAAATTCAGTCCTGAAGATCCGGAAAAAGATAAATCTGTAAAGGGCTATTTTAAAAGAAATTGGAAATCTTTTGCGATCATCATTGGTGTGGGTATAGCTATAGCAGGAATTGGTATCGCACTGACACCAGTTGTTGCGCCATTCATTTTCACAGCAGCCACAGCTCCTGCTTTATTTAAAGTAACTTCAGTTATTGCAATGGGACTTGCTGTCTCCTTTGGTGTAACTGCTTTGAGTAAAGGACTTCATGCGCTACAAAGAAAGTATTATAAAAAAGAAGACCCAACATTAGAAACGCCGACGCAAAAAGAGACAATCGAAAAAAACTCTTTAGAAGTAGACAGGAATTTTGATAAATCTAATGAAAAAGTGGATAAGGATGATCGGATATCTGCTCATGATAGTTCTTCAATAAAAAATGCTGGATCAAAAGAAGATGGAATGAAAGTGGCTAACGCCGAAATGAAGTCAACGGATAAAAGTCCGTATGCATGGGTCTATGGTCAAGAGACAGAAAATAAAACCCAAAATGAATCGAATCGTTCAAGTCGGTCGAATTCTTTCAATACCCATGAAACAGTTCATGTGAAAGCGGATATTCATGAGCCACCATCACAGTCAGCTCGTGAAAACCGCGCGACCAATCAATTAAGTGAAGCTACAAGACATCGAGTGGATAATATGAAATCTGAAAGTAATCCACAGATTGCTGAACAGAATAAAGGAAACAATCGTCAGCCAGCCGTCAAAGAGGCATTTGATTCAATCAAACAAAAAGCAATTTCGAAGAGTAATAATGTCAGTGGCAAACCCCTGCTGAAAGGTCAGATATCTTTTGAAAAATGAAGAATACGGAGAGAGATTCAATGAATAAAATCAAATTAATGAGCATATTTAGTGTCATCATGTTGCTCCTGCATTTTCCAGTTAATGTTTATGCACTTAATATTAGTCTCGATGAGATCCATGAAGGAAAGAGCTTACGTGAGTGGTTGCATGACGAAGGAGAAAAAGCAATTTCTCAACAAATCACTACTACTCCACAAGCAAATAATTCTTTAGGTGTGGAGCCAGGAGAGAGCGTCACTTTTTCAGTTAATATCCCAACCTATGCCATGGTGACAGACCATAATGGCTGGATTCCAGCTATTACAGGAGGCAAGCACGGGAATACTCCTGTGCCCAATATCTTTTATACTCAAATGCATTATGGAAATGCACCTAATCTGTCCGGTAGTTACAGAATAGGTGATGTAACTGCCGCAAATCTTCCTTCTGGAATGAGTATTAGCAGGGTAGTTGGCCCAACTACGGGAAATTTTACAAGAGTTGATGTGACAATCACAAGGAATCAGGTGAGTACTATAAATGGTCATGATAGCTCGATCAATCTTAACTTGAGTACGCTTTATTTAGATACATGGGCGATTGACCCAACAACTGCTGCTCTTTTTGGTCATGAGCCAATCAATGCAGGGGGATTACGCTTACTAATCTTAATCTTGGAACATTGTCGCTGCGAACAAAAAATTCAATCAGAGTGAGATATATCGATGAGGCAGGGAATGAACTCCGAGATTCACTGGTAGAACAAATGGAAGTTGGTCAAAACTATGCGTATACACCTCCAGTCATTCCGGGATATACCTTCAGCAGATTATCATCTGGAAGCGCAAGTGCTTCCGGTCAGATGGCAGCTGGTCCGGAAAGACTTATTGAATTTGTCTATACAAAGAATCCTACAATAGGCGGAGCAATCACAGTGAACCATGAATTTATCGGTGCTCCGACCATGAACAGCAGTGAGCGATTCACAAACGTAGGAAATGTGGGTGATCGCTTTGAGTTGACCCCTAGAACAGAGGACGGCTGGCGAGTAAAAGGTGAATTGCCACAAGTGACCGTGACAGAACAAGCCCAAACGGTCACGATCCAATATGAGCGACAAACTGGCGGAGCAATCACAGTGAACCATGAATTTATCGGTGCTCCGACCATGAACAGCAGTGAGCGATTCACAAACGTAGGAAATGTGGGCGATCGCTTTGAGTTGACCCCTAGAACAGAGGACGGCTGGCAAGTAAAAGGTGAATTGCCACAAGTGACCGTGACAGAACAAGCCCAAACGGTCACGATCCAATATGAGCGACAAACTGGCGGAGCGATCACAGTGAACCACGAATTTATCGGTGCTCCGACCATGAACAGCAGTGAGCGATTCACAAACGTAGGAAATGTGGGCGATCGCTTTGAATTGACCCCTAGAACAGAGGACGGCTGGCAAGTAAAAGGTGAATTGCCACAAGTGACCGTGACAGAACAAGCCCAAACGGTCACGATCCAATATGAGCGACAAACTGGCGGAGCGATCACAGTGAACCACGAATTTATCGGTGCTCCGACCATGAACAGCAGTGAGCGATTCACAAACGTAGGAAATGTGGGCGATCGCTTTGAGTTGACCCCTAGAACAGAGGACGGCTGGCAAGTAAAAGGTGAATTGCCACAAGTGACCGTGACGGAAGAAGCACAAACGGTCACGATCCAATATGAACGACAAACTGGCGGAGCAATCACCGTGAACCATGAATTTATCGGTGCTTCGACTATGAATAGTAGTGAGCGATTCACAAACGTAGGAAATGTGGGCGATCGCTTTGAGTTGACCCCTAGAACAGAGGCTGGCTGGCAAATAAAAGGTGAATTGCCGCAAGTGACCGTGACAGAACAAGAACAAACAGTCACGATCCAATATGAACGACAAACTAGCGGAGCGATCACCGTGAACCATGAATTTATCGGTGCTCCGACCATGAACAGCAGTGAGCGATTCACAAACGTAGGAAATGTGGGCGATCGCTTTGAATTGACCCCTAGAACAGAGGACGGCTGGCAAGTAAAAGGTGAATTGCCACAAGTGACCGTGACAGAACAAGCCCAAACGGTCACGATCCAATATGAACGACAAACTAGCGGAGCGATCACCGTGAATCACGAATATATTGATGAGCCGTCATTGAATATGAGTGAAATTTTTACAGATGTAGGAAATGTGGGCGAGCAATTCGAGTTAATACCAAAACTACTTGCAGGCTGGCAAATAAAAGGTGAATTGCCACAAGTGACAGTAACGGAACAAGCACAAACGGTCACGATCCAATACGAGCGTAAAATTGGCGGTCAAGTAGTCGTTAACCACATTTTTGAGGAAACGTCTGAAAAAAATCGAATGGACATTCTACTTGGACGTTGGGGAGAAGCTTTTAAGGCAGAGCCAATGCAAATAGCTGGTTGGGAAGTGAAAGAAACCATCGGTCAACCTACAGGTGTATTTACAGACGAGGAGCAAGAGATAAATTTCATCTATGTTAGAAGTGAGGAGCAGCCGATACCAGAGGAAGACAAACCTAATGATAATAAGGATAAGCACCCTGAAACAAAACCGGTAGACCAAGGATCGAATAAAACACCACCAACTAAAAAGAATAATGGAGTTACAATCAGAAGAAAAGAAGAGAAGCGTTCGCTACCAAAATTGAATAGTCAAGCAGGAATTTCCTTAACTGTAGGAGGGACGTCAATCGTTGCATTTGTCTTTTGGAAACAACTAAAAAAGCGAACTAAATGTAAAAACAAATGATACCAATCATTGACTTAAAGGAGGAGTTTAATGATCACCAATGAACAGCCTGATCCAGAGGTAAAAACGTTGCAAAAAACATCGTTGAGAACACCTAAATATGGTTTTATGGGACTAAAATATTTAGGAAGATTTGTCGTCAAGGTGACGAAGATGATCAAAAATAGAATCACAAAAAAGAAAGAAAAAGAACAATCACCTTTAGAAGCATCTGCTAATACGACGAAGGCAGCTAAAAAACAACCTGTCAAAGCGGAAGCTGCGAAAGAAAAAGCGCCTGTTGTAAAAAATATCGCAACAAAAACCAATCGGAATCTTTTTCAGTTTTTATATAAATTAGGAGCGAACTTCATGAAGTTTGATCTATTAAAGAGTATAAAAACACTCGGAATCGGAGCGACATCTTCACAACGAAGGATTAAATCAGCCGAAGTCAAGTCAGAAAAAGTGGTAAAACAACAATCCGTTGCTAAAGTCAAAAAATTAAGTTTTGCTACAGTAAAAAAAGAGGCGATCAGTAAAAGTAATAAAATCAATCAATTATCAAAAAATAATCAGTTAACAAGAAGACCATCATTGCAAAGATCATAAGGAATTTTCATGATCAATTTGAGCCATCCTGATTGGAGGAGAAACAATGGAACATGAGCGTATGAGTAATGAGCAACGAAGAATAGGCCGTGAAACTAAGCGAATCCAAGCAATGAAAAGGATAGAAGAAAACAAGAGAGAGCAAGAACGCGTTTATTTAGAGAATGTTCGATCGTCAGAAGCATTCAAACGTGCGTTACAAAAAAATAAAAAATAACAAATAAGTCATTTGGTTCATGGATAATAGCGTGAAGACAGATCAAGGATTTCTTTAAGAAAGTGGGAATGATAAATGGATGAACAACTCGTAAAATTAAATCAAAGAATTGAACGTATAAAAGATATCAATGATCCTGAATATGATCACTTAGTAGCAGAGAGAAATAAGTTGCGACAACAAATTGCTGCACGGAATGAAAAGAAGTCCACCGTTCAATCTAGTAACTCGAGAGCTATTGAAGTAAAATCAGATCCTGAAAAAATTCAGCAGTTAACGGAAAAAATCTCAACAATACAAGTGAAAATAGACCGCATCAAAGATATGAGTGATCCTCGCTATGAACAATATAAAGCGGAGAAAGCACAGTTGATTCAAGAAAGAGAATCAGAAAGACTTAAATCAGGTCAGGGTAGTAAATCGACAAAAAGAATAGACATATCAAGCCAAATGAAAGGGTCGGCACCAATTGTTCAAGCAGATTTAAAACAAGCCAAAAAAATGATTCATCATGAACTTGATGATCATTTTGAAAAATTATCCGTTTTTTTTGATCAATATAAATTTCAGTATGATTCATCAAATGATGAGAAAAATATTAATGAATTAGGTGATAAAATCATAATGCATAAAAAAAGATATGACTTGAAGATGGATGCTAGTTTCAAGGATGCGGGTTTCTATGGCAGGTTTAAACAACATCAAACACAAAGTGAATTAGCACTTGGTAATTTCATTGAAAACTGGAAAGAAGATCAAGGTTACTACCGAGATACTCATTCCGTTTTTGAAAAAATCCATGAATTAAAAGAAACAATCCTAAAAAATCATAACTTAGAAAAATACAATATGAAAGTCAACACGAAACAAAATGAATTAGCCGAATTACAAAGTAAAAAACAACGAATCAATTTTTTTAGTAAGTATATTTTTAACCGACAAAAATATCGTCAGTTAAAAAGTCAAATTAATGAATTGAAAAATGATTTAGACATCGTACAAAAAGCTCGATTACTAGCTATGAAAGGCGATTATTCAAAAGCAGAGACTTTATTCAATGTGAGTGAGCGTACGGGAACTTCTCATGAAGTGAAGCAACGAAGACTGACACAAAAAACATTAACACCTTCCTTAGCGACAAATATTGCCGGTCCCAGTAAGCTACACGACAAAATGGAAGCAAGCGTAAGCAAATCAGCAGAAATCATGCAACGCAAGAGTTCAGAGAAATTGCGTAGTTCTTCCCCTAAAGAGCAACGCGCATAAAAAAAGTACCTCTAATCGATAAAATTTTTATCGATTAGAGATATCAATGATTAATTGTCTGATGAATAGTCACGTTGTTAATTTATAAGAACTCTAACAAAGAAAGAATATTCGCTTGTTGAAACAGCTAAAAGTTAAGGAGTACCAATGAAAAGCAAAAAAAATAGTAAAAAAATAATCATCTTAATGACCGTATTAGTGATTCTTTTGACCCATCTACCTTTTCATTTTGCCTATGGATCAGAAACTAGTGAATCTGCACCCGAAAGCCAAAATGATCCAAGTTTAGGACTAGAGAGAAATGCAACAATCACATTTGAAACAAGTCCTTCAGAAGGTGGTAGACCTAGTTTTGCCCCTCATATAAATCCGCCATGGGGAAGTTTATTATACACTATCAGTGCAAATCCGAACCAAGGGTTTCGTTTTGTTCGATGGGAGCTAATCAACGGATTGAATGCTTCGATAAGCAATCTAAATGAAGAAACAACAATTCTTAGTATCTCTACTGGTGGCCCTATAGGACCACCAGTGCATGAGACGATAACGATACGAGCAATCTATGAGAGGGTTTATAATTTAACTTTCCAATCTTCTCCAATTGCTGGAGGAAATCCAAGAGCGGATCAAACAATACTGGCACAAGGTGAAACGACCACGATCCATGCCAACGTTTCGAATGGATATCGCTTTGTTCAATGGGAACTTGTTTCTGGAAACACGACTATCGCAAACCGAACGAGTCAAAGTACATCCATTACGATGGGGGCAGGAGATTCGTCAATTCGAGCAGTCTATGAACAAATCACTCATAGTGTGAGTGTTCAGGCCAATCCAACGATTGGTGGCAATCCTACGGCTTCAGCTTCATCCGCCGCCCAAGGAGCAACCATCAATTTGAATGCGAATCCAGCTGTCGGATATCGGTTTGTCAATTGGCAGTTTCTAACCCAAAACGGAGCGACGATTACAAACAGTAATCTTGCGAATACTAATTTGCGAATGGGAACGGGATCTGTGATTGTTCAAGCCAATTTTGAACGCTTGCAACAAGGCAGTGTCATCGTACGATATGTGGATGAAGTGGGAAACGAGTTGGCTCAAAGTGATATTTTAACGGGCTTTAGCGGAGAATCCTATCGCACAGAAGCAAAAGCAATTGAAGGCTGGGAATTGCTTGCAATCCCAGTAAATGCAACAGGTTTTTTCACGAATGTTGAGCAAATAGTCACCTATACTTATCGGAAGAACCAGCAGTTATGGGGAACTGTCCCTTGGGAATACGACGAGGCAACGAAAACGATCCATTTGTATGGTGGAATCGCTGGATCGGTCCCAGAAGCGCCATGGAAAAGCACTTTCGAAGTTGAAACGATCATTGTCACCAACGAGGTATTTTTACCGGAAAATAGCGCCTCTCTTTTTAACGGGGCAAGACAGTTAGAAAGTATTGAAGGTGTAGGGAATTTTAATACATCTAAGGTAACGAATATGGATGAGATGTTTGCACGTACTTCGGCGCTAAAAGAGCTAGATATTAGTCAATGGGATGTGTCTAATGTAACTAGCATGAGTCACACATTTGCTTGGATGAGCAATTTAAGAAAGTTAGATGTCAGTCAATGGGATGTCTCCAATGTGACAACGTTGAGCCATGCATTTGCGTGGACATCCAATCTTATTGATATAGATGTTAGTCAATGGAATGTTGGGAAAGTGATCGATATGGGGAATTTATTTATGTCTTCCTCTTCGCTAGCTGAATTAGATTTGAGCAATTGGGACACAAGAGATAAAGATATTAGGGGCATGTTCCATCTTGCATCAAGACTTTCATCCCTTAAATTAGGAGAAGAATCAGTTATCGGAAATACCAGCTTACGAACTATCGTACCTACAGCGGAGTATACAGGACGATGGGTGCTTGAAGAAAGTTTGGATAGTTCAGTTCGAACCATCGCGTTTGAGAATTCAAACGAATTTATGGCAAATTATGACGGAAGTCATCCAGGAACTTATGTATGGGAGCGTTCTCGTCCGGAAGAATTAGTGGCTGCATTAGAGCCATTAAGTGACCAATCGATAGCAATCACTGGCTGGATGACAGAAGTAACGGATAATCGAACGATCACTTACCAAAATACAGCGGGACAAACAGTCACTGTAACCAAAGAATCACCGAGGATCAAGTGGGGAGATTACCAAGATGCAGATCAACGGATTCGACAGTTTGAGATACCCTTAACAGAAAATGAGCGTTTAGCAACAGATACAGAGGTAACGCTCACTGTTGCTAAACCATCCGTCGAAACAACTGGTGATTTGACGATTGAAAAAAAGGTAATCAAAGGTCTCGACTACACTGCAAATCACTTCACATTAGAGCGTAAGAAGTTAGAGGCATTAACCAGTGAAGCAGAACTCCATGAATTGATTCTGAAGGAAAGTCAGGCAACAGCACACGATGTTTTGACACAGGACGACCGCAGTCAGGAAATTAAAATCGTGGCTACAGATTTAACTAAGGATGATGTGGACGATGGCACGTATTTCGCCACATTTCAAGTAGGGAACAAAGCCTATCAATTTACAATAGGCATTGATGTTAATTCGAAGATCCATCATCTAAAAGTTTCCATACCGACGAAAATGGTGTTCGAATCCCTCTACCAAGGCGAGGAAACTAATCGTGAATTTGTTAGTCCAGATTACGAGATCCGTAATCATTCAGATCTTTCTGTTGATACGTATGTAAATCAGTTCATTATTGAAGATGATGCAGGGGTCATCTTGTTAAGAGAGGATGAGAATCCTTTAGATCACGCGCCATTGCAAGAAGGACAACCGAAAAACTTCTCTGATATCAAACAACCACTATTGGAATTACAGTTGATGTCTAATGAAACCAAAATTTCTTTATATGGACGAAGAAGTGAACAACGCTTGGCACAAGTTGCACCATACTCAAGTGTCCCTTTCCATTTGACCGGTCGATTTTATGGGCCCTATCCTAAGTGGATCGCGGAAAGTGACAATGAACAAGGGGGCTATTATCAAGATTCATTCGTTCCTACCTATCGTATGATTTTACGATTTGTTCCCAGATAGCGGGCATAGATGTACGAGATAAAAGAATGATAATGACTAGGAGACGTTCAACCAATGAGTGAAACAAAACGAAGGAATCAACAAAAGAAACGACGGAAGAACGGCGTCTTATTATTGTTTGTTTTTTTAATGGTGATGACTGTTGCTAGTTGGTATTGGTTTAGTCAAAAAGAACCCACTCCAGTTATCAGCGCGGATTTGTTACCTGAAATCAGTGATGCAAGTGATCAACGGTTTTCTGAGCGTGCGCAAGAACTAGCAGATGCAAATTATTTCACCTTGCAGATCAACCCAGAAGCAGTTTTCGAAAATGGCAGAAGTCGTGGATCGATCGAAATCGTCAATCCTGGCACGAATATTTATCCGATTGCGGTCGATATCACGATCAATGATACGAAAGAAGTGATTTATTCTTCTGGCGCGATTTATCCCAATCAATTGATTGAAGCGGTGTATTTGAAGCGACCTTTAGAAAAAGGAGAATATCCTGCAACAGCGACAGTCAATATCTATGATCCAGAAACCAAAGAAAAACAAGGCGTAACCGAAGCAGAAATTAGCATATTGATAAAAGATTAATCCAATTTAAGTGAGGCTACCTAAATGAAAAAAGCAACAAAATTAGTATTAAGTATTCTAACAATTACAGGAGTATGTATTAGTGGAATTACCGCTTTTGCTAGTCCAGTCCAAACCATCGATGGGCGAGAAGGCGCAACTTCTGGAGATATCACTATAAAGGGGATCATCGGTGAATTTGATAATACAAAGCCTGGTCCAAATCCAGAAAATCTCGATCAATGGATCAATGTGACCCTACCGACGACAGCTATTTTCCGGACAACAGAAGAATCTGAGCATAAAAAGATTACTTCTCCGGCTTATCATGTGACGAACCATTCTGCGCTAAGTGTGCGAGCTTCCGTCTCAAATGTGATAGAAGTCAAAGAAATGAGCGAAGTGGATCGACTAATGATCAATACGATCGAATTATTTAAAGACGGAGTTTCGACAGTTGCAACTACGCCTTTATTCACCTTATCTGGTAATGAGGGGAATCATACAGTTGGTAACTTCCGATTTAGTGGGGATGCGACACCGAGAAATGCTTCCGTAGAAAGTAATCCGAGTTTTAAACTAGTATTAAATTTTGCAGTAGAGGAATAAAGCAAATGGAAAATCTACTATCAGATAGTAAGATGAGAAAGTCTAGAAGTAAAAAATGGCAAGTTTTATCGGTACTACACATACTTCTTATTATCAGCTTATCCTTTTCAACCTTAGTTAAGGCAGAAGAGGTGCAATCCACTCACAATATCAGAGTATCTGGTACGATTGGATCGACTGTTGAAGAAACAAAAGAAACAAATAAGCATCAGACACTAGTCGCTGATCTTTCTGCAATCACTCAAAAAAATCTACAGGAAACTGGAACAGTAGTAAATCAACGAATCGTTTTCTTAGGCTATTTGTTGATTGGTATTTCTGGGGGAGTAGTTTTGTTTTGTAGGAAAAAAAATATCCTATTGAATACTTTAAATGATCGATCTAGTAGAGCAATGATCATTGAAAAATAACAGAAAACGAGTAAACAAAAAAGCCATCCGCAGAGGATGGCTTTTTTCTATTGGTCAGTCACTACTGTTTCTTGACGAAGCTCGAGTAGAAGGTGCAGTTCGTGTTCCACTGTCACCGCCAGCAGCATTTGTATCTTCAGAACTTGGTGGCGTAGCAGAGGATTCAGGTGGTGCTTCCTCGCTAGAAGAGGCTGGTGGTTCTGTAGAAGGCACGCTACTTGGTTCAGTTGGTTCACTACTTGGTGGTATCGACTGTTCAGAGCTACTAGGTTCAGTCGTTGAGCTTGTAGAAGTCTCAGGAACAGTTTCGCTAGTTGAAGAGTCTGGAACAGGAGTTACAGGAACGACCGCAGATGAAGAAGGAATCGTCGTTGACGGCACCGTAGCGTTTGAATTGCCAGATGATGATGCATTTCTAAAGAATAATTCACCACCAGAACGGTACAGCCCGCTAGGCATCGTCCAATCCGTATTTGTCACATTTGCGGAGACAAATTTCATCAATTCGCGATAAACATCTGAAGCTACGTCTGTTCCAGTGGAAGTGATCGGAGTCATTTTATCATTGTATCCCGTCCACACAGAAATTGCATAATTCGGTGTGTAACCAGCAAATAAAATATCTGGATAAACGCCCGTTGAGGTACCTAACTTAGCATATTCCTCGTCCGTATAATTAGATGTTCCTGTTTTACCTGCTTGAATCAACCCTGGGATTGCGGCATTCGTACCAGTTCCGCGAGTAATCGTATCTTTCAAGATGTCAGTAACCATATACGCTGTTTCTTCAGACATCGCTCTTGTTCCTTCTGGTTCAAACGTTTCTTCAGTGCCATCTTGGAAAACGATCCGATTAACGTATTGTGGTTTATAGTAAGTGCCACCGTTTGCTAAGGCAGCGTATGCTGCGGCCATTTTTTCAGAAGAAGCACCGTATTTTGTACCATCTTGTTGTTCAGTATTACTTGAAATCGCATTTGACTGATGGATCGTGCTATATTCGATTCCTAAGCTACTCAAGAATTCAGCAACTTTATCTGCGCCAACTTCATTGAATAGCTTGACTGCCGGGACGTTTCTTGAAAGGTATAACGCTTGGCGCAAGGTGATCATTCCCATGTAACGGTTGTCCCAGTTCGTAACAGGAATAGAAGTTCCTTCATAATTGTAGGGTGCATCGGCGATCAATTTGCCAGTAGAATAGTTCAATTCTTCAAATGCTGGCGCGTAGTCAGTGATCGGTTTCATAGTTGAACCAAAGTCACGAGAGGTATTAACAGCTAAGTTATTACCTAAAGCGACATCATCCGGAATGTTTCTTCCACCAATCTGCGCTGTGACTTGTCCAGTATTGACATCGATCAATGTAGTGGCTACTTGCATTTGATCATCTGGATATGCAACGTATTGATCTGTATTCACTACATCATATAAGTGTTTTTGGGCATTCAAATCTAAGTTCGTATAAATATCTAAGCCATCGGTATAGACATTCTTGTCTGTTTTAGCATGGACTTCATTGATGACCTCTTTGACATAATTGTCGACGATCCGTGTATTAGTGTCTTCTTGAGTTAATTCTTGCAAGCCATCCGTGATCGGTGTATTGATCGCTGTATCGTACTCTGTTTGAGAAATTTTTTCATTTTGGAGCATCGTGTACAAGACAGTGTCACGACGTTTTTTTGCTTGCTCTGGAAACTGGTAAGGATCATAAGCTGACGGTGCTTGAGGCATTCCTGCTAAAAGCGCGGTTTGCGGTAAATTCAATTCGCTTAATGTTTTTCCAAAGTAAGATTGAGCCGCTGTTTCCATGCCATAAAGACCGTTAGACATATAGACTTTGTTGACATAGTAGGTCAATATCTCTTGTTTTGATTTCGTTTGTTCCAGTCTGACAGCCATCCAGGCTTCTTGGGCCTTACGTCTGATTGTTTGGTCTTCGGTACTAGTGGAGAAGAAAGAGAGCTTGATCAGCTGCTGAGTCAACGTACTACCACCTTGTAAGCCGCCAGATGTGAAGTTGGATAATGCGGCACCGATGATCCGAACAGGGTCGACACCGATATGTTTGTAAAATCTTCGGTCTTCGACTGACACGATGGCATCTTCAAGTGTCTTTGGCAGTTCGTTGGCAGAAATTTTTTCTCTTTTTTCTGCTCCTAGATCCTCAAATAACTCGCCATCTTTCGTATAAAGTTTTGACGAAACTGTTGCATCCAGTTTTTCGTCTGTCAAAGCAGGAGCATCTTTGGCATAAAACCAAAAAAGTCCGACCCCTGCGAGAAAAGCGATACAGATCAAGGAAAGACCAATTAAAAGAATACGTGTGATCAATCCTTTTCGATCTTTTCCAGTGCCTTTTTTCGTTGATTGTTTTCCTCTTTTCTTTGGAGAAGAAGAGGAGGTGCTTCTTTTAGAAGATCTTGTTTGGTTAGTTGGCATTCTTTGGTTCTCCTTCATTAGATTCTAAGTACTGGTCGATTGCTTGCAAGTATGGAACACGAGGGGCAAAACCACTTGGAATCTCGATTCCTAATTCTTCGATCAATGAAAGCGGCAAGGATTTTCTTCCTTGTGTCTGTTGTTCGTTCCAATAGTGGATTAAATGTGTACTATCTAAATAAAAACAACGCTGTAAGGCAGAAAACCATAAAAGTACAAAACAGATTCCTCCTTGTTTTTGACAAGCTTCCATATGTGAGATTTGATGGGGATGAAAATTTTTAAATGGAAATGAAGTTTTGTTTTTTGTCTCTTTTGCTTCAAAATCCAAATAGAAACCTCGATAGACACCGTTATAATCAGTTGTAGAAGCTTGTGTAAAATAAGCTTCTTTAATGACAGCGGCACTACGTCGAGGGTAGTCAACTTTTACGATTTGAACCGGTGTTGGCTTTTTATGGATAACAGCCATTTGATGGGCCAGATAATACTCGTTGCTTTCATTGATGGCTTCTTCAAATCGCATCCCGCGATTGCCAAACTCCGTATTTGGGTTCCTTTTTACTTGTTTTTTTTCTTTGGACGAGGCATCCTTGATATAAGGACGGCCATTTGGATAGCGTAAAACCATGATCGAATCACTCTCCTAGGCCACATTATAGCAAAAAAGCACAGAGAAAGAAAAGGAAACTGGAATGGATACAATAAAAGTAATGTATATCTCTGGTTATCGCAGTTTTGAATTAGGCATATTCAAAGATAATGACCCTAAAATGACAGTTATTAAAAAAGTTTTAAAAAATGAATTGACCCAATTGGTGGAAGAAGGATTGGAATGGGTGATCATCAGCGGTAACTTAGGCGTCGAATTATGGGCAGGTGGAGTCGTCGCTGAAATGAAGGCGGATTATCCAGAATTGAAGCTTGGGATCATTTATCCGTTTGCAGAGTTTGGCAATGGTTGGAATGAGAACAATCAGGAAAAGAAAAGGCTGGTAGAACAGCTTTCTGACTATCGTGAGTCGGTGAGTCACCAACCCTATCAATCACCAAGTCAACTAAGGAATCATACCCAATTTATTCTACAACATACAGACGGGACACTATTGATTTATGATCCAGAATATCCTGCAAAAATAGACTATTTTTTTAAGGATGCACAAAAATACCAAGGGAGTCATCCTTATGAGATTCGAACCGTCAGCATGGATGATTTGCAAAATTTTAGTGAATAAAATAATATAGTGTTTGATTTATCAAGTCTTTTCCGATACAATAAAAAAGTAGAAACGTTAATACGTAAATGAGAACTAGAGGTGTAAATATGGCGAATTTGATTTATAGTCCTAAAGACATTTTACAACAAGAATTCAAAACAAAAATGCGCGGATATGATCCGATCGAAGTTGACGAATTCTTAGACAATATTATCAAAGATTATGAGAATTACAGCAAACAACTCCTTGCTTTACAAGAAGAAAACGATAAATTAAGTGCAAAAGTCGCTCAATTATCGAAAAACCAAGGAGCAGCTCCAAGTCGTGCACAACAAACAGAAACTCCGAAAAGTGCGGCAGTAACGAATTTTGATATTTTAAAACGTCTATCAAATCTTGAACGTGAAGTATTTGGTAAAAAATTAGATGCACAAGCAGGAAATGTACCACCAGTAACGCCTAATCCAAACAACTATACAACAACAAATGAACATGACAACGAAGCAACACGTCAGTTTTAAGCAATGAATCGATTTGTGGTTTTCGGGTAATCGCGGTCTGGCTTTGACCAGACTGAGGAAAGTCCATGCTCGCACAGGCTGTGATGCCTGTAGTGTTCGTGCTTAGCGAAAAAATAAGCTAAGGTACTCTTTTAGAGTAACGGCAGGAAAACAAGCTAAGGTTTCGGCTATGCTTCAGTATCCTTGAAAGTGCCACAGTGACGAAGCGAACGAGGAAACTTGTTCGGTGGAACGCGGTAAACCCCTCGAGCGAGCAACCCAAACAACGGTAGGGGCGCTTTTTGTCGGGGAATCAGAACGAGACAAAAGGGCAGTTGATCTGCAGATAGATGGTTACCGCTTTGTTTTTTCTCCCTGGAAAAACAAAGTACAGAACATGGCTTATAGAAAACCACATCTTCAGGGAATAAATCGATAGGCGAATAACAGCCTACAAAATCAGTACTAACAATAGCTTTTTCCTACATCCGATCTTTTCACATAGAAAAGATCGGATGTAGGAGATTTAGAAGAGGGTGTGACGGAAGCGCACAGCTCCAAGAATGAAGCAGCAACATACGAAAATAGCTTGTCGTATTTTTGGGTGTTGTTGCTTATTTTCTAAGGGCTGCTTCTGCCACACCATTTGTTTGATTATAGAGGACGAAGGTCATCATACCTCTTTTTGATTGATAAGGAGAATACAATGGATAAAAATAGAGAATTCAATTTAATAGCCACAGCGGCCAGCGGGCTAGAAGCATTAGTAGGAAAAGAACTGAGAGATCTTGGCATCGAGTGTCAAGTCGAAAATGGTCGTGCGCGTTTCAAAGGAACGATGGAAACGATTGCTACAACCAATCTATGGTTGCGTACAGCAGATCGTATCAAGATCGTCGTGGGTGAATTTGATGCTCGTACGTTTGATGAATTATTCGAGCAAGTCAAAGCGTTGCCATGGGAAGATTATCTTCCTTTAGATGCGTCATTCCCTGTAGCTGGAAAATCGATCAAATCGACGCTTTATAGTACACCAGACTGTCAAGCCATCACTAAGAAAGCAATTGTTGAAAGACTACGTACGTACTACCATCGTCCGTCTACTGTGCCGTTGACAGAAACCGGTGCACATTTCCAACTAGAAGTTGCTTTATTGAAAGATCATGTGTTAGTGACCCTTGATACGACTGGTCCAAGTCTGTTCAAACGCGGTTATCGTTTGGAAAAAGGTGGTGCCCCATTAAAAGAAAATATGGCAGCAGCTTTAGTGATGTTGACGAACTGGCGAAAAGATCGTCCGTTTTATGATCCGGTTTGTGGTTCAGGAACACTCTGTATCGAAGCTGCATTGATCGGTCATAATATCGCCCCTGGTTTCAATCGTGAATTTGTGTGTGAGACGTGGGACTGGTTCGATCCGGCAATCATGGAAAAAGTTCGTGCAGCGGCGGAAGAACAGGCAGATTATGATATCGAATTAGATATCACTGGGTCTGATATCAATGGTCAATTGATCGGTATCGCCAGAGCTAATGCGGAAGAGATCGGTTTAGGAGATTCCATCACTTTCCAACAACGGGCAGTGAAGGACTTCAAAACGGAAAAAGAATACGGCGTCATCGTTGCTAATCCCCCTTACGGTGAACGCTTAGGTGAAGAAGAGTCTGTTCGTCGTCTCTACAAAGAAATGGGTGAGGTCTTCCGACCATTGAAAACGTGGAGTAAGTACATCTTGACAAGTGATTTGGCATTTGAAGAATTTTACGGACAAAAAGCAACAAAAAAACGTAAATTATACAATGGTGCATTGCGCACAGATCTGTTCCAATATTGGGGAACTCGGCCACCAAGAAAAGAACGGACTGAAAATGAATAACTAGGATATAAGTATAGACACCTAAAAACCATGGTTGGGACTTTAAGACCTTTGGCCCTATGATTTTTGGAGGAATTGAAAATGAATGAACAAGCAAAAAAATATTGGAAAGAATTTTGGCAAGGCGAAGTCCCTCCAACAAATGTTACTGCAGAGCAGTGGGGGTGGGAAGGGACACCGATGGCAGATGAATTGGCGGATTTGATTTTAAAGGGGATCAAAACGGCGTCATGTTCATCATACGATGAATGCCTGTATTACGATGCAGACCCTTTATCTAAAATCGGAAGTTATACCATTGTTTTAAATAGTAAAGACGAACCTGTAGGCATCATAAAATATACAGATATGACGATAATGCCAATGAATGAAGTAACAGAAGAAATTGCCTGTGCTGAGGGTGAGGGTGATTTGAGCCATGATTACTGGTATAAAGTTCATAAAAAATTTTTTAGGGAGTTACTGCCCCAAATTGGAAAAGAATTTTATGAAGAGATCCCCCTTGCTGTTGAACGGTTTGAATTAATCAACGCAAAGGAAATGTCGTAAAAGTAAGTGAGCTATAACTATTGGATAAATGATAACTAGGATAAGTTGGAGGATTTTTGGATGAATGAAAAGGAATTTTTGAAAGAAGTCAAAGAAATCGATTTAATGGGTCAAGCGTTAACAGTATTGGACTGGGATATCCAAACAGGCATGCCAGAAAAATCAAGTGAAGAACGCAGTGAAGTCAACAGTTATTTATATGGGCTATATTTCTCAAAAAAAGTCGGATCGAAAATCGCAGAAGCAATCGAATACTTCTCTGCGCACCCTGACGAGTTGTCTGATCTTGGAAAAACCGTTTTTGAGAAAGTCAAAGAAGACTATGAATTAGAGCATAAAGTACCGGAAGAATTGATGATTGCTTTAACTTCTGCGACTTCTAAAGCCCACACGAAATGGCAAGAATCGCGTGAATCAAAACAATTTGCTGATTTTGAATCCGCGTTATCTGAAAACATCAAGATCACAAAACAGTTGATTCCATATTGGCGTAAAGAGGAGAAAACAGACTATGATGTGCTGTTGAACCAATACGAACCAGGAATGACCGTAGAGATCTTAGACCAAGTATTTGACCAAGTCAAAGAAGGGATTATGTCCATCCGTCAAGACTTAGTCGAAAAAGGAACAGCACCTGAGACGGATTTTCTTTCACGTAAAATGACGAAGGAACAACAAAAACGTTTTGTAGTCGGTGTGATCAAACAGTTAGGGTATGATTTTTCTAGAGGGCGCTTAGATGACACGATCCATCCATTTATGATCGGGATCAATCGTAATGATGTCCGCATCACGACACGTTGGAATGAAGAGGACTTCAAAATGGCAACGTTTGGAGTGATCCATGAAGCCGGACACGGAATGTATGAACAAAATATTGATGAAAAATATACGTATACACCAGTAGGCGAAGGCACATCAATGGGTATTCATGAGTCGCAATCACTTTTCAATGAAATCATTGTCGGCAGCAACCGCAGTTTCTGGGAAAAGCAGTACCCATTCTTCCAAGAGTGTGCTGAAGGAACCTTTGATGATATTTCTTTTGATGATTTCTATCGTTCGTTACAGTATACAAAAGCAAGCTTGATTCGGATCGAAGCAGACAGTTTGACGTATCCATTACACATCATTATACGTTATGAGATCGAAAAAATGATTTTCAATGAAGGGTTAGAAGTTGAGAAATTACCAGAAGTATGGAACCAAAAATATGAAGAGTACTTAGGTATCCGTCCAACAAACGATTTAGAAGGGATCTTGCAAGATGTCCATTGGTCAGGTGCAAGTTTTGGTTACTTCCCATCTTATGCGTTAGGATTCATGTATGCTGCACAATTATTACATGCAATGAAAAAAGATATCGCTGTTGATGAGATTTTGGCTTCTGATGATTACTCACCGATCAAAGAGTGGATGACAGAAAAAATCCATCAGTACGGCGCATCAAGAAAACCAAATCAATTGATTCAAGAGGCGACAGGAGAAGCATTGAATCCGCAGTACTTGATCGATTTTATGCGAAAACTTTACTTTAGCGTTTATGGTGTTGAAGAAGTCTAAAAAATTCTCAAATAGAAGGTGAAAGCGGCAGTGTATAAATTAAATGAAATTGCTAACTACAGCATGGCACAATTGGCTTTGGATCGTTCAGGACATGGTGTGGACCATACGAATCGAGTAGTCGAACTTTCCCGACAAGTCCTTGAGACACTACCGCAAGCCAATCCTTTTATCACGCTGGCAGCGGCATATCTACACGATACGATCGATGATAAAGTGGTCGAAGATGAAGAGCAAGCGAAAGAAAGACTCAGAGTCTTTTTGGCAAACATCGGAGTTGCAGAATCAGAGATTCATCAAATCTTTCATATCATCGAAAATATGTCTTTTTCAAAAAGTTGGTCTGATAACGTCGAATTGTCCTTAGAAGGCAAGATCGTACAGGATGCAGATCGCTTAGAGGCGTTAGGTGCGATGGGTATCTTACGTACGGCATATTATGGAGGACATAAGGGGCATCCGATTTTTGACCCAGCCATCCAACCAATCAATTATACGAACAAACAAGATTATCGTAAAGGCTCGACAGTCATCAATCATTTTTATGAAAAATTGTTGTTATTGCCAGATCAAATGAATACGGGTTATGCGAAACAAGAAGCAAAACGACGTGAAGCGTTCATGCGTGAATTTCTAGAGGAGTTCTACAAAGAATGGTTTGTCGGCGATGATTCACTTGATTCACAAATCTGGCGTAACCGATAATTAAATAGATACGTCTGAGCCATTCGTCCTCTCGCGTCATCTAAAACCAAATAAACGGCGAGAACATAAGGAAGTTCTTCGTAAAAAAAAGCGTCATCCACAAAAAGTTGAAAAACAATTTTCGTGGATGACGCCTTTTTTTTGAGGTTAAACACTTCTGTCTCAATCTCGTCTTTCTATTTGTTTTTTCGAATTTGCTTGATCCTTAACAATGCTCGGAAGATATTCAGCAAAAATAATAAAGTAGCAATTCCAATCGGTACCCAGATCAAATAGACAGAATAGCCAAGTTCTGCAGAAAGTTCTGCACTTGAAGTATGTGAAAGCTCAGAGACTGCTTGTTGCCATGTCTGTAAGTTGAAAACAAGCATAAAGCCTGCGATGATCAATAGAATAAATCCTAAGTAATGGATCGATGTCCGTTTGCGAATCAATGCAAAGACTAAATAGAGAATAAGTAAAAATGCTGGAACACCAAATACAAAATAAATATTAAGCAAAATGAATCGCCTCCTCATAATAATCATACTTCAATTGATAGGAATTTAAAAATAATTTAGTCATTACTTGCATTCTCTTCACCAATATTGCTAAGATAACTGTATTCAAAGGAGGTCTGTTTGTTTTATGGCAAGTTATATCGAGCCGATTCGTTTTGCGTTGATTGTCTTTCCTTTTCTCGCATTGGCGATTTCTGCTATCTTTTTTATTTATGAATACCGAAAGTATGGAACGTTTCTCCTAACTAGAGCGGTCATTTTATATTCATTTGTCTTTTATCTATTATGTGCTTACTTTTTAGTGATTTTACCTTTACCTACTAAGGAAGCTGTCGCGCAAATGACAGGTCCAAAAATGGAATTACACTTATTTGCGTCTTGGGAGAACTTCAGAGCGAATACAGTCCTCGTGTTGTCCGATCCGAGTACCTATTTATCTGCGATGCGACAAAGTGTTTTTTTAGAGCCATTATTCAATCTCTTTTTACTCTTACCTTTTGGCATCTATTTAAGGTATTATTTCCGACTATCCTTCGTCAAAACGGTCATTGCAAGTTTCTGTCTCTCCCTATTTTTTGAGTTGACACAATTAACCGGTCTTTACTTTATCTATCCACGTCCGTATCGATTATTCGATGTCAATGATTTACTGACCAATACATTTGGCGGAATGCTTGGCTATCTTGTGACGCCAATCTTTACGTTTATGTTGCCAACAAGAGCGAGAATGGATGAAGTATCTTATGAAAAAGGCAAGACGGTCTCTTTGACACGCCGTCTGGTTGCCTATTTGATCGATTGGTTTTTCTTATCTATTTGTACGTCGATCATCGGAGTGGTTGCCGGATTGTCGATTGGAAGTAACGAGTTCACCTCCTATAGTTGGTGGTTGTTCGTGCAAGTCTTTCTATATTTCATGCTTCTTCCTTTCTTCACAAATGGTAGAACACTTGGAAAAAAAATTGTCCGTATCAGGCTTGTGGAAGATGGGAGAGAACGAATCAGATTTCGTGCATTGTTCATTCGATATGCGTATTTCTATTTCTTATTTTATGGGCTAGGCTGGTTGAGCCAATTAGTTGGTCCAGTCATCAATCAAGCGACAGGTGTCACACAGATGAGTGCAGTATTCATTTTCTTATGTACCTTGGTTGCACAGTTCATCTTCGGTCTGAATCTATTCTTATCTTTTATCCGCAAAAAGAGAGTTTTATTCTATGAAAAAGCGAGTCATACTTACACGATCAGTACGATCAAAGATAGAAAAGCCTGACCTTTTCAAGCAAAGTAAGCAAATTTATGGTATAATTCCAAAGTCGTGAAAAATACAAAGAGAAGAGGTGTCGAAATGAGTCATTTTAAACAATTCAATTTTCATCCGTTTATCAACGAAGCGTTAGCAGAAAAAGGGTTCCAACAACCAACAGAAGTGCAAGAACGATTGATTCCTTTGATTTTAAAAGGGAAAAATATCATCGGACAATCACAAACTGGTTCAGGAAAAACGCATACGTTTCTTTTGCCTCTATTTCAAAAAATCAATGCCAGTAAAGAAGAAGTCCAAGTGGTGATTACAGCACCAAGTCGTGAACTGGCGACACAGATCTATGATGCGGCTGTTCAAATTGCTAAGTTTTCCGATCCGGAGATTCGCGTATCGAATTTTGTCGGCGGAACAGACAAACAACGTCAATTAAATCGCTTGAATCACCAACAACCACAGATCGTTGTCGGTACACCAGGACGTATCCTTGACATGATGAATGAGCAAGCTTTAAAGATCCATACAGCCTTTGCTTTCATCGTGGATGAAGCAGATATGACCTTAGATATGGGATTCTTGAATGAAGTTGATCAAATCGCTAGCCGCTTGCCAGAAAAATTACAATTTTTAGTTTTCTCAGCAACGATTCCAGAAAAACTACGCCCATTCTTGCGTAAATATATGGAAAATCCAATCATCGAAGAAATCAAACCAAAAGCAGTGATCTCAGAAGATATCGAGAATTGGTTAGTTTCAACAAAAGGAAAGGATAAGAATCAAACGATCTATCAGTTATTGACGATCGGGCATCCTTATTTAGCAATCGTCTTTGCAAATACGAAACAACATGTAGACGAAATCGCTGATTACTTGAAAAACCAAGGCTTGAAAGTAGCGAAGATCCATGGAGATATCACTCCTCGTGAACGTAAGCGTGTGATGCGTCAAGTGCAAAACTTAGAGTATCAATATGTAGTTGCGACAGACTTAGCTGCTCGTGGTATCGATATCGAAGGCGTTTCTCATGTCATCAATGCGGAGGTTCCAGAAGATCTAGATTTCTTTATCCACCGTGTCGGTCGTACTGGTAGAAACGGCTTAAAAGGAACCGCGATCACTTTATATGCACCAAGTGATGAGCCATTGATCGAAGGCATCGAAAAAATCGGTGTTGTCTTTGAGCCAATGGAAATCAAAAATGGTGAAATCGTTAAAACCTATGATCGTAACCGTCGGACAAAACGTGAAAAATCAAAAGACAGCCTTGACCCAACACTGATTGGTTTAGTCAAAAAGAAAAAGAAAAAAATCAAACCTGGTTACAAGAAAAAAATCGACTGGGCAATTGCGGAGAAAAATAAAAAAGACCGCAAGATCGAAAGACGTCAACAAACGCGTACAGCCAGAAAAAATAAAAAGAATTCCAACCAATAAGAGCAGTCATGAGCGAATCACGCTGCACTTGACTTTCAGCCCCAAAAACCTAAATAGTAAATCTATTTTTGGTTTTGGGGCTGATTTTTTTTGATTACACATTTGATATTAGGAGAGCTTTTTTCGCATTTGTTGACAAAGAATGCCGTCTTCGATTAGTGGGTCTGAAAAACTCTGATAGCCCTGCTTTTCGTAGAAAGGAACGGCGGGAATTTCTGCAATCAAATAGATTTCTTTGAATGCCTCATTTATTGCTCGCTTTTCTGCTAATTGAAGCATTTCTCTGCCAATCCCACGGTTGCGCCAATTATTTGCGACACAAAAACGATCAAATTGGATTTGTTCTTCGCTTTGTTTTTGATAACGCAAGGTAGCAATTGGCTGTTCGTCATGGATCATGACAAAGTTCGGGTAATAGGCATCTTTACCGTCGAATTCTAAATGAGCAGGTATTTCTTGCTCTAACACGAATACGTCATAACGTAAAACGTAACTGCTGGCTTTTATCCATTCTTCGGTTCCAAAATACGTTTCCATTGTTTTGCCTCCTATTGAGTTCTTTCCTGATTATAGCAAGGAAAACGTAGACCGCAAACAATAAAAAATCAAAAAGTAGGATTGACAGCCTCGCTAAGAATACGTATACTGATAAAGTACAAAAAGGACATAGTTTGTTTTAGACTGACTCACAGAAAATTCTTTCTCGGCTGAAAAAAGAATAGTCACTGTTCAACCTGCTCCCTTTTTTCAATTTGATAGAAATATCAACGCGACTCAGCGTTAACGAGTTTAAGAGGTAATGAGTAAACATCATTGCAATCAAGGTGGTACCGCGAGTTTTCGTCCTTGGCTGTAATGGTGTTTTTTGTCGTTTATTATTTAGAAAGAAGGTAAAATAAATGAAAAAATTAAGCAGTGCAGAAGTACGTCAAATGTTTTTAGACTTTTTCCAAGAAAAAGGACATACGATCGAACCGAGTGCTTCACTAGTACCTGTCAATGATCCAACCTTATTATGGATCAACTCAGGAGTGGCGACACTAAAAAAATATTTTGATGGATCTGTTGTACCAGATAATCCAAGAATCACGAATGCGCAAAAATCCATTCGGACGAATGACATCGAAAATGTTGGGAAAACAGCTCGTCATCATACGATGTTTGAAATGTTAGGGAACTTCTCGATCGGCGATTATTTCAAAGAAGAGGCAATCCACTGGGCATGGGAATTTTTAACAAGTCCAAAATGGATGGCGTTTGATCCTGAAAAATTATATGTTACTGTTTATCCAAAAGATACAGAAGCAAAACGTATCTGGCACGAAGAAGTTGGCTTATCTCTTGATCATATCGTGGATGTAGAAGATAACTTTTGGGATATCGGTGCTGGACCATGTGGGCCAGATACAGAGATTTTTTATGATCGTGGCGAAGCCTATAATGACTTGGAAGAAGATGATCCTGAAAACTATCCTGGTGGCGAAAATGAACGTTATCTTGAAATCTGGAACTTAGTATTCTCAGAGTTCAACCACAAACCAGATAATACATTTGAACCTCTTCCACATAAAAACATTGATACGGGCATGGGTTTAGAACGAATGGTCTCCATCGTTCAAGACGCACCAACTAACTTTGAAACAGATTTGTTTTTACCAATTATCCATGCGGTTGAGAAATTAAGTAACCAAGTGAAATACGGCGAGAACGCCTTGACAGATATTTCATATAAAGTAATCGCTGACCATATCCGTGCATTATCTTTTGCGATCGGTGACGGGGCTTTGCCTTCAAATGAAGGACGTGGCTATGTGTTACGTCGTTTGTTGCGTCGAGCAGTCATGCATGGGAAAAAACTAGGGATCGAGCAAGCTTTCTTATATCGTTTAGTACCTGTTGTTGGTGAAATCATGGAGAGCTATTATCCTGAAGTGTTGGATCAAAAAGAATTCATTGAAAAAGTCGTTCGTACGGAAGAAGAACGTTTCAATGAAACGATCAACGAAGGTCTTGAGATCTTGAACCAAGTAATCAAAGAGGTAAAACAAGCAAACGGAACAACGCTTGCCGGGAAAGATATCTTTAAACTTTACGATACGTATGGATTCCCAGTCGAATTGACAGAAGAAGTGGCGGAAGATGAAGGATTGAATGTCGATCACGCAGGTTTTGAAACAGAAATGCAGGCGCAACGGGATCGCGCGCGTGCGGCTCGTAATACTGAAACATCTATGGGTGTTCAATCTGCTTTGTTGACAGACATCAAAGTAAATAGCACATTCATCGGTTATGACCATATGGAATCTGATAGTGAATTACTGGTGATCGTCCAAGACGAAACAATCGTCAGTGAACTATCGGATGGGGAAGCTCAATTGATCTTTGATCAAACACCATTTTATGCTGAAATGGGTGGACAAGTAGCCGACCAAGGTTGGATCATTGATGCCTCTGGTGAAACAGTAGCAAATGTGGCTGATGTTCGTAAAGCACCAAATGGACAATTCTTGCATAAAGTAGAAGTCCTTTCTGAGATCAAAGAAGGAAACACTTACCATTTATTGATTGATGAACCAAGACGTAACCGAATCATCAAAAACCATACGGCTACTCACTTATTGCACAAAGCATTAAAAGAAGTATTAGGTGATCATGCCAACCAAGCAGGTTCATTGGTTGCACCAGGTCATTTGCGTTTTGATTTTACACATTTCGGTCAAATCACAAGTGAAGAATTGGCGAAAATGGAACAAATCGTAAACGAAAAAATCTGGGAAGCCATTCCTGTTGAAACGATCGAAACAGACATCGATACAGCGAAAAATATGGGCGCAATGGCATTGTTTGGTGAAAAATATGGCAACGAAGTCCGCGTGGTCAATATCGGCGGTTGGTCGATCGAATTATGTGGTGGTACGCATGTTGGTAATACCGAAAACATCGGAATCTTTAAAATTGTTTCTGAATCAGGGATTGGTGCAGGGGTTCGTCGGATCGAAGCAGTGACAAGTAAAGAAGCTTATGAATTGTTGGAAAGCGAAGAACAACAACTAAAAGAAGTTGCGGCAATCGTGAAATCACCACAATTGAAAGAAGTCGTAGCTAAAGCAGAACTGTTGCAACAACAATTAAGAGAATTACAAAAAGAAAATGAACAATTGGCAAGTAAGTTAGCCAATCAACAAGCAGGGGATATTTTCAAAAATCCAGAGACGATCAATGGTAAAACGATCATCACTGCACAAGTTAAAGTAAAAGACATGAATCAATTACGTCAATTAGCCGATCAATGGAAACAAAAAGCAGTTTCAGATATTCTTGTCTTGGCAAACGAACAAGAAGGTAAAGTCAGCTTGTTAGCAGCAATGACGCCTGAAGCAAATGAAGCAGGCTTGAAAGCCGGCGAGTTGATCAAAGTAATCGCACCTAAAGTCGGCGGCGGTGGCGGTGGTCGTCCAGATATGGCGCAAGCAGGTGGAAAAAACCCAGCTGGTATCTCAGACGCATTGACAGAAGCAAAAACATGGTTAGAAAATAAATAAAAGCAAATGTAAGTTTTTACTACAAAGAAATGGCAAGCGAGTTTGGGATGATTTCCCAAGCTCGTTGCTTTATTTTCATTGACTCAACGGTTGTTGCTATATACACATTTATTGACAAATCATCAAAACGCTATAGGATTAGAGTAAAGTAAACAGGGGGAGATTCAATGAATAGCAAAAATAAAACATTTCGGTTAGTACTTCGTGCCATTTTGTTAGCCATCATTATCGTTCAATCAATGATTCCGTGGTTAGGCTTTATCCCATTAGGTTTTATTAGCTTGACGATCATCCATATCACAGTGATCGTAGCGGCCGTGGTATTAGGACCGAAAGATGGCATGTTGATCGGCCTGTTCTGGGGAATTGCGACGATCATCCGAGCCTACGCGATGCCAACTACACCTTTTGATACATTGGTTTTCACCAATCCAATCATCTCAGTTGTACCCAGAGTTTTAGTGGGACTAGTAGCTGGCCTAGTATTTCACTGGTTGTATAAGCGTTCTACTACGATCGTCGTACCGACTGTTGTAGCTGGAATTCTAGGCTCTTTAGTCAATACGATCCTTGTATTAGGATTTATGGGCTTATTTTATACAAATGCCACAGCTCAAGCTTATGGTGTCGATGCTTCGGTCTTGTTCAAGACACTTGCTGGAATTGCAGCAATTAATGGGATTCCAGAAGCTATCGGCGCTGGGATCATCACACCGTTACTCGCCAAAGCATTATTTGCAGCAACACCTTTAAAACCTGAATGATATAAGACTAGCAATCATAGATAAAAGGAGTCACAAATTTGACAAAGAAACAAGAAATACTAACAGCAAAAGAACGAACAAAAAAAGCATTGATGGCAGGAGTATGGGGAATGTTAACTAATGTGATCCTATTCGTTGCGAAATTAATGATCGGACTACTCTCTGGAAGTGTGTCGATCATGGCGGATGCCATCAACAGTTTGTCGGATACCGCTTCTTCTGTTTTGACTTTGATTGGCTTTAAAATCGCAGCAAAACCAGCAGATCCGGAGCATCCATATGGACACGAACGTTTTGAATATATCAGTGGACTATTCGTATCTCTCATCATCACATATGTCGGATTCCAGTTCTTACATTCCTCAATTGAAAAAATCATCGATCCGAAAAATATCGCTCTATCACCGATTATCTTTTTAGTTTTAGTCTTTTCGATTGCCTTAAAAATTATTCAGGGGCGTATGTACAAGAGAACTGCAAAAATGATCGATTCGGAAACCTTACATGCCACTGCCAAAGACAGTTATAATGATGTATATACGACCTTTGCTGTTTTACTCTCAGCTTCTGTCGAGTGGCTGACAGGCTGGCGCGTAGATGGCTATATTGGCTTTTTATTAGCACTTTATATCTTGTACAGCGGTGTAATGATGTTAAGAGAATTCGTATACGAATTATTAGGAAGCCGTCCCACTGTCGAACAGATCCAGGCGATGGAGGAGCAGCTAAATGGCTATACAAAAATCCTCGGCTATCATGACTTATTAGTGCATAATTACGGACCAAATCAACGATTTGCTTCAGTTCACGTGGAAGTCGATGATCGGCTAGATTTGAATGAAGCGCACAAAATCATGGACATTATCGAAAAGGATTTTAAACGATCATTAGGTGTAGAATTAGTCTGTCATCTAGATCCTGTACCAGTCAATAATGAGAATTATCAAGTAATTCTCAATGAGTTGAAAAAAATCATCAATGAGACAGCAGAAGGCTTGAAAATCCATGATTTCCGCATGATCCATAAAGGACAGATCCTACAATTTGATGTCGTTGTCCCTGAAGGTACGCGTTTGTCTGACGAGGAGTTAGAACGAATGATGCGTATCCAAATAGAAAAGAGAGTCGGGCAGTATCAATTAGATATCACCTTTGATCATAATTATTTACTTTTCTAAATTGTTGACAAAAAATAATACGCGATGTTTAAATATCTATACGACCTATCTGTCGCGATGAGATTTTGACTAAACTTAAAATAAGCAAAAAACCTGAAATCTTAGATAATCGGGTTTTTTGCTTATTTTAAAACAAATCTTTTAGCCTTTCATTTTGGTTATTAGAAATACTATAATGGATGACAGTAGACTTTTACGTTATATTGTTCTGAAAGACGTATGTGTTTTCTAGGACAAAATAGGATAACTAAAACAGACAATGGCTGCTTCTTCGTTGTACCTACAAATGTTTGACTGAACCTAGATGAAAGTTTTCGCGGATTTGTTCGTCACGCTAAATCGAATTTTGATGGTGAAAGAATCAGAAGAGGCAACTTCTCGTCGGATTTAGACACGGACAAATAGTACATCCGAGGGATAATAAAAGGAAGTGAAAAATTTGGCAGAAAACTAAAAACGAATCCTCTTTTGGAACAGACTTCAATGATAGCTTTTATATCTTATCATGACCCATAAAGACAGCGTTGATAAAATAAACAGAATGATCGATACATATGTGGATAGTCAGACTTTTTCAGAAAATACCTTGGAGATTATGAGGTCATGTTAGCTGAATTCGGCGTATGTTAATAGTTGACCAAAATAAAGCAGTCAAAAATTTTGTCGGAATCTAGCTATCAGGACTTATTTATTCTAATCGATAACTGGAAACAATAAACATTTATTTTGCCCTTACAATCTTTGAGTTAGTCCAAATAACAGCGACATAAAATTCTGAATATTTAGCAGATGTTTGAAAGAATCGTGTCTCAACATTTGTTGATCTATTATTATGATTATGTTCTTTTATAGACCGAGACAAAAGGTGAAGTTGACCGTATAAAGTGCTTGCAAATCAAGATACGATTGCTAATTGCTTTGTTCCAATATTTTATAAAAATTTTTGTAAAGCTTGTCTAGCTAGATTATCAGCGCCTTTATTTTTACTTTCAGGTACCCACTGAAGGATCAACATTGAAAAATCTTTTAATAGACTTTGTATTTTTTCTAAATAGGGTAAAAAATCTTTGTTGCTCGTATGATTTTTATCGATGGTTGATACAAGTACTTTACTATCGGAATAGCAGAGAATGATTTCTTCTGCCTTCTGTCTATTCTTTAGAATTTCTAAAGTTTTTAAAAAGACTTCAAACTCGGCTTGATGGTTTGAACCAAAGGACAACGGGATAGACAACTGTTCTTGTTGTTGATCAGCGACTATTAATATTCCTCCACCACTAGGTCCAGGGTTGCCTTTTGTTGATGCGTCAATGTATACTTTTAACATAAGGAAAAACACGCCCTTCAAAAATTGTCGGTTTGACTTATTATACCACTACAGATAAAGACACGAGGTTGAAGAATGAAAAAAAATATTCGCTGGCAGCCCGAAACGGCACAGTCGATCATTTATTGGTCATCAACATTTATTTTATTATTTTTGAGTTTGGTTTTATCGTTAGAAAATACAAGGCCTTATTGGAAAAGTAATATCTTAATGGGGATATTCTTTATTTTTCTTTTGCTAGGATTTCGACGCTCCCTTGTTTTAAAGAAAGAGGCAATAAAAATAAAATATGCTGCTTTTTGGAGAGATCGCGACATACCTATCAATGAAATCAAGGAAGTTCACGTACAAAAACGTAAAGTATCTTTATCTTTTGTAAAAGGCAAAGAGCCATTCGTGATTTTCGTCAATCAGAAGGCACAAGGAAAATTGCTTGATCACTTGAAACATCCATATAAAAAAACGATCATCACTTCTTCGCTAATAGAGAATACGAACGATTTAGTTGAGTAAAAAATAACGATAGAGACATTGGTAATTTTTTAACTGCACAGAGAGTCCTCTATAATAATAAACAAGCTATTCCGAAAAATATCGGAATAGCTTGTTTTGTTTGATTGGACTAAGCTTGATCATTGATCTTTTTGACATGGGCCGCCTGAACGCCTCGATTACCTTCAATGACGGTAAATTCTACCACTTGGTTTTCTTCAAGTGTTTTGAATCCTTCTTCTTCGATCGCAGTAAAATGTACGAAGATCTCTTCTGTTTCATCATAACTAATAAAGCCATATCCTTTTTTGTTATCGAACCATTTCACCATTCCTGTGGTCAAAACACTCACGACCTTTCTATGTCTGATCATAGCCTATATTATAAAGAGAATTAATAGGTACGTCAAATAAATTAAAAGTCAGTTTTTTTTGTTTTTTTTTTTAAGGAAAACAGGTATAATGGATTTAACTTAACAAAATATAATTATTTATATATATAGTTCGTGAAAAGAGGTGTTTTGATGAAGAATGATTTAGAAATTTCACAAGAAACACAGCTAAAACCGATAGTTAGAGTTGCGGATAGCATTGGGATCAATGAGGATGATTTGGAATTATATGGAAAATACAAAGCAAAGATAAACTTTACCGGAATAAATGATTTTTCGGAAAAAGAGGATGGTCGCCTCATATTGGTAACTTCTATCAATCCAACACCAGCGGGTGAAGGAAAATCAACAGTTACAGTCGGATTAGGTGACGCTTTGAACCAAATAGACAAAAAAGCAGTGATTGCATTGCGTGAGCCCTCATTAGGTCCGGTTATGGGAATCAAAGGCGGAGCCACAGGAGGTGGCTATGCGCAAGTATTACCAATGGAAGATATCAATTTGCATTTTACTGGCGACATGCATGCGATCACTTCTGCAAACAATGCATTGTCAGCTCTATTAGATAATCATATCCATCAAGGAAATGAGCTGGGGATCGATCCTCGACGTGTCATTTGGAAACGTGTGGTGGATTTAAACGACCGAGCATTGCGAAATGTGATCGTTGGGCTGGGCGGACCGATGCAAGGAGTACCAAGAGAAGATGGATTCGACATTACTGTGGCTAGTGAAATCATGGCAATTTTGTGTTTAGCTGCCGATTTAGATGATTTAAAAGCTCGATTAGCACGAATTGTGATTGGCTACACCTACGATCGCCGTCCTGTAACAGCGGGGGATTTAAAAGCAGAGGGTTCTCTTGCTTTGTTATTAAAAGATGCGATTAAACCGAACCTCGTACAAACGATCTATGGTACACCAGCATTTATCCATGGTGGACCATTTGCCAATATTGCCCATGGCTGTAATAGTGTATTAGCAACTAAAACTGCTTTGAAAATTGCGGATTATGTAGTGACTGAAGCTGGTTTTGGTGCTGATTTAGGAGGAGAAAAATTCCTAGATATCAAAGTTCCTAATTTGCAGAAAGCGCCAGATGCGATTGTGATCGTAGCAACTGTACGTGCGTTAAAAATGCATGGGGGATTGGATAAGGCAGAATTACAAAACGAAAACCTTGAGGCGTTGCAGGCTGGGTATACGAACTTAAAACGGCATATTCGTAATATGAAAAGTTATCAGATTCCAGTGATCGTCGCAATCAATGAGTTTGTGACTGATACAGACGCTGAATTAGAATTACTGAAAGAATTGTGTGAAAAAGAAGGAGTCGTAGCAAAACGCGCAAGTGTTTGGGAAAATGGTGCGGAAGGTGGCGTGGACTTAGCAAAGGCAGTCGTAGAATTGATCGATACAGAGCGAGCGGATTACGTTCCATTGTATCGATCCAGTGATCCAATCAAAACAAAAGTCAAGGCAGTCGTTCAAAAAATCTATGGTGGTAAAGAAGTCTCTTTTAGTAAAAAAGCAGAAAATCAAATCATTGAGTTTGAGAAAAATGGTTGGTCTGACTTACCGGTTTGTATGGCGAAAACCCAGTACTCTTTTTCTGATGATCCAACATTACTAGGTGCACCAGAGGATTTCACAATCACGATCCGTGAATTTGTGCCTAAGTTAGGTGCCGGATTTTTAGTCGCTTTGACAGGCGAAGTGATGACGATGCCTGGATTACCAAAAAAACCAGCCGCCTTGAATATGAATGTGACGAATCAAGGAGAAGTAATTGGTTTATTCTAATCGTAAAATAAAAAATTTGAAGTAGTCTTAACTTGACCTTTTCAATATGAAAGTGCATAATCTAAAAAATAGAGCAACTATTTTCTTGCTCTTTGACAATCAGGATTAATGCGTTGAAAAAAATCAAATCTGGATCAGAATGAACCTCATTCTGGTTCAGATTTTTTGTTATCTCACTTTAATTAATTGATTTAATAGATTCTATTTTTTCATATGGACAAACAGTTTAAATCCTTAAGATAATCGCTTTATTGTCTTTACGTGGGCATTCTTCGCTTCTATATTTTAATTAGAGTAAGGATAGATCATCTCATTGGTGATGCCTTCTACTGATTCATAAAAAAGAGCACACCTCTTTTTTGGAATGTTGAAACCCCAATCAATCAAGCATCATTACTTCAGTAAGAAATGGGTATTTATTTAGATGCTCGGAAACTGTTGTATGTTTCATATTCACGCGGAAATGATTGCACGTTTTTTTAGTAGAAAGCGCCAGTTCTTGTTCAGTTTTTCTGCATAGCACGTATAGGCAACTCACTGAAAGCTTGAATCTATATTTGACAATATGACATCAATCAATCACTTCACTTGTATTTGGCAGAACACATTTTGCGGGCTGTAAGTAGTCGGGGTGAATGTCGGCGACTAAGAAGGATATTTCTTTCGATAATCTCAGTATATTTTGTAATGATTTCCTTCTATTAGAGCTTGTTATGTTTTTTTATCTCTAAAATGAAAATGGGACTGAAGAATTAATTCTACTTATTCAGTTCAAAAATTTTAAAAGAAATAATGCTTTTCCTGTTTTTTTATTATTACTATTCTTCATTTTCTTTCTTTTGAAGCAATATATATTTTACATTTAGCAATATATAGTTTACAATACAAGTGACAGTATAGAATGGAGGTTAGCCACCAAGTTGAAAAATATCCGAATGAAACTCGCGCGTTTAGAAAATGATTTAAGCCAAGAAGAATTGGCTCAACGTGTAGGCGTGACAAGGCAAACGATAGGATTGATTGAAGCAGGAAAGTATAATCCCACACTCAAGTTGTGTCAGGCCATCTGCCATGAATTAAATCAAACATTAGATGATCTATTTTGGGAGGATAAAGATGAAAAAGAATAAACTTAAAGATGAACGTATCGTACAGGTCAATAATCAAATACAAAGTGAAGCCTTTTTGTTATTATTGGTATTATTAGGGACTTCGATCTTTGTAAAAAGTTATTTGTTGGAGCAACCAGCTTCTGAAGTGTTTACTGAGTTATTGTTGCTAGGGGTAGCATTTATCTATTTATTGATCCGTGGCTCACTGATTGGTCACGAGCTTATCGATCAATCCAAACATGCAAAGAAATTGCGAGTGCTAGCAGTCATTATTGGAAGTGTATTCGTTTCTGCAGTTACTGGGGTGAGAAATTATACCTTATATCATGATTTATACACTGGTTATTTCGATCCTCATTTTTTAGCGATTTTAGGGATTACGTTTATATCTTCGGCTTTATTTATGTCAGCCTTAGTGTTCTTGGTTTCTTCTGTCAATCGATTTGGACAGAAAAGACTGGAAAGTAAATTAGAGGATGAAAATGAGGGAAAATGACTGCTGAAAAAGATGGTACAAGGATCGATCCATTAGGGATAATAGAGATTCCGCTTGTGTTTTGATAGAGACTAACGCATAATAGGAGGAGCGAAAATGGAAGTGAATGTTACTAGAGATACCGGATTTTACGGAATGGGTAGTCCAATCACATTACGGGTGGATGATTGGAAAATCAGTTTGGGGCAAAACCAATCTGTTACTCTAGATGTAGACGCCCCGTTTCAGATGCAAGTTACCTTTTTTTGGCTAAAAAGTCCAGTATATACGATAGCAGAACCAACTAAAAACTATCGGATCACGATAAATTTATTGCTATTGCAGTTATATCCCGTGCTTTTCTTGTTTACAGGGATCAGTGCTATTGCTATTCAAAGTATCCTTTATAGTTTACTGATCGTCGTCGTAATGATTGGTTTCTTTCTATTTATAAAAAATAAAGCATATGTCATCAAGGAGGCTAGTGATGAAGAATTCTGATCTTTTTTTGAGTAGCTTTAATCGGATCGAAAAATGGCT
Organism: Enterococcus mundtii; assembly: GCF_003957375.1. Lineage (GTDB taxonomy): Bacteria > Bacillota > Bacilli > Lactobacillales > Enterococcaceae > Enterococcus_B > Enterococcus_B spodopteracolus. The sequence continues at coordinate 1,322,547 of NZ_CP025473.1, forward strand.
GCAAGAAGAGATGGGGAACCCACGAAATATGGGGTTTACTGAACTCGTTCGTCGTTTAGCGCAAAAACAACACCAAAGTATCAAAAAATATGAGGATGACTTACTACAGTTGGCTCAATTACGTAATGCGATCGTGCATGATCGGATCGCCGTCGATTTTATTATCGCTGAACCTAATGAATGGGCGACGAAGCGTATCCAAAGAATCGAGCAAGAACTGATTCGTCCAGAAACAGTGTTACCGCGTTTCGCAAAGCATGTAACTGGGTTTGAATGGGACATCCCACTACCTAGTTTGTTAGAGACTGTTGCTCAAAAGCGTTATTCTCAGTTCCCGCTATATCACAAAGGGACATTTAAAGGATTAGTGACGTTGCGGATGTTAGGTTTTTGGTTGGCTAAAGAAAGTCATCATGGTGTGATCGATCTTCAAGGAAAAATAGCTGCCGATCTGATCACTCAAGATGGTAAGTATACCAATTATCATTTTGTATCAGCTCAGACAACGATTGCTGAAGTAGAAAAAATGTTTGGTGAGCAGGGTACGCTTGAAGCTGTGTTGATCACCAAAAATGGTGACCCTAACGGAAATTTATTAGGGATCATCCGACCAAGAGATATTTATCATGAAGTAGAAAAGGAATGATTGTTTGTTAGCGATATATTGGATTATAAGTGCGTTGATCATCGGGTTAGATCAATGGGTAAAATGGTTGATCGTCAATAACTTTGCTTTAGGAGAAACGAAATCAGTGATTCCAGGGATCTTGTCCTTGAATCATATCCGTAATTTTGGAGCAGCTTGGAGTTTACTAGAAGGAAAAATGTGGTTTTTTACTGTCGTGACGATCATCGCAGTTGTAGTGATCTTGACGTTGATGATCAAAAATCGTAGCAACGGAAATCGTTGGTTCATGATCGGTCTGACATTGATTCTAGCTGGAGCACTCGGTAACTTTATCGATCGTGTCCGTTTAGGTTATGTGATCGATATGTTCCAAACTGATTTTATGAATTTCCCGATTTTTAATGTGGCAGACATTTCTTTAGTGATCGGTGTGATCTGCGTATTGATTTATATTATTTTAGATGAAAAGGAACAACGAAAAAAATGACACAATTAAAAGCAACTATCAAAGAAGAAAAAGGACGAATCGATAAAGTTTTGACAGCATTATTTGCGGATCATAGTCGTTCACAAGTTCAACAATGGTTGAAAGATGGTGCCGTTTCCGTAAATGGTGAACCAGTAAAAGCGAATTACAAAGTAAAATCTGCTGATGCGATCATCGTGGAAGTACCAGAGCCTGAAGAACTTGAAATCGTAGCAGAAGACTTACCAATAGAAATCGTCTATGAAGATGACGACGTAGCGGTGGTCAATAAACCACAAGGCATGGTCGTTCATCCTTCTGCTGGCCATGCCCAAGGAACACTAGTCAATGCGTTGATGTACCATATGAAAAATCTGTCATCGATCAATGGCGTGATCCGTCCTGGGATCGTTCATCGAATCGATAAAGACACTTCTGGATTATTGATGATCGCAAAAAATGATCAAGCCCATGAAGCTTTGGCACAGCAATTGAAAGATAAAACTTCCCTAAGAAAATATATTGCTTTAGTCCATGGCGTTATTCCTCATGAAAAAGGGACGATCAATGCACCTATCGGGCGCTCAAAAGTCGATCGAAAAATGCAAGCGATCCGTGAAGATGGAAAACCAGCTGTGACGCATTTTACTGTACTAGAACGTTTTGAGAATTTTACTTTAGTAGAGTTACAATTAGAAACAGGGCGTACGCATCAAATCCGTGTGCATATGAAGTATATCGGTTATCCTTTAGCAGGTGATCCCGTATATGGACCAAAGAAAACTCTCAAAGGTAATGGCCAATTTTTACATGCAAAATTATTAGGTTTCACTCATCCTCAAACGAATGAACGAATGACCTTTGAGGCACCATTGCCAGAAGTTTTTGAAAAAACTTTAGAGAAGTTGAGAAAAGATATTGCTTTTTAAAGTACTTAACGGTATAGTAATAAACAATAAAAGAAAAACTTAATAGAAATCCTTTAAGTTTAGTCCCGTGAGGCTAAGAAGGGTGTGAGTAAGAATTCCTGTGGTGCGCCATAGCGAGACTTGCTCAATGACGTCGCATACACAAAGCGACCAGTGTAGTAGTATACACTCAGTCTAAACATTCCTCCTGTCCTCTTAGGGCAGGAGTTTTTTTGTGTAAAAAATGGAGGGGGAAAAATGATGCAAGCAAAAGAAGTAGTGGACCAAGTAACGATGAAACGAGCGCTAACACGTATCACTTACGAAATCATCGAAAGAAATCAAAGTATCGAAGAGATCGTCTTAGTCGGAATCAAAACGAGAGGGATCTATATCGCTGCTCGAATTGCCGAACGTCTAAAACAACTCGAAAATATAGAAGTACCTGTAGGAGAACTTGATATCACATTGTACCGTGACGATAAAAAAGAGATCGCTCAAGAACCAGAATTGCATTCTTCAGATATTCCAGTCAGTTTAGAAGGAAAAGAAGTTATCCTGATCGATGATGTGTTATACACAGGACGGACGATCCGCGCTGCAATGGATGCAGTCATGGACTTTGGTCGTCCTAGAAAAATCTCACTAGCGGTTCTAGTTGATCGGGGACACCGAGAATTACCGATCCGCGCAGATTACGTAGGAAAAAATATCCCTACAGCAAAAAAAGAAGAAATCTTAGTAGAGATGCAAGAATTAGATGGACAAGATCGCATCATGATCTTAAACGAGGAAAAGTAGAGGAGTAAGGCAAGATGGCAGAAGAAAAAAAGTTCCACAACGATAGTGTGGTATTAGACATCCATGATCGACCAACCATTGGACACTGGGTGGGTTTAAGTTTACAGCATTTATTCACGATGTTCGGTGCAACTGTCTTAGTACCGATCTTAGTCGGAATCGATCCTGGGATTGCCTTGGTCAGTTCAGGATTAGGAACGATCGTTTACTTGATTACAACAAAAGGGAAGATCCCAGCATATCTAGGCAGTAGCTTTGCGTTTATCGCCGCTATGCAGATGTTGATGAAAACCGACGGCTTCCCGGCGATCGCACAAGGCGCGATGACAACGGCACTTGTTTATCTGATCGTTGCGTTGATCATCAAGAAAATCGGTTCCGCTTGGTTAGACAAAATCTTGCCACCGATCGTGGTTGGCCCAGTCATCATGGTCATCGGTTTAGGTTTAGCTGCCAACGCAGCAAATAATGCGATGTTCAATCAAGACCATTACGATTTCAAATATCTATCAGTTGCATTGATCACTTTAGGATTGACGATTTTCTTCAATATGTTCTTACGCGGGTTTCTAGGATTATTACCGATCTTGCTTGGCATCATCTCGGGTTACATCGTGGCTTTACTTTTCGGGATCGTTGACACCCAACCAATCATCGACGCACCGTGGTTCGCGCTGCCTAACTTTGAGATTCCATTTGTGCAATATCAACCGAAGTTATATATAGGGGCAATCACTACGATGGCACCGATCGCCTTTGTCACAATGACCGAACACATCGGCCATTTGATGGTCTTGAACAAATTGACCAAACGAAATTTCTTTGAAGATCCAGGCCTACACCGTACATTGACAGGAGATGGATTGGCTCAATTAGTGGCAGCTTTTGTTGGTGGGCCTCCAGTGACAAGTTATGGTGAAAATATCGGAGTCTTGGCAATCACTCGTGTACACAGCGTATTCGTGATCGGAGGCGCAGCAGTCTTCGCAGTGATCCTTGGCTTCATTGGCAAACTAAGTGCTTTGATATTAAGTATTCCTGGCCCAGTTATTTCAGGTATCAGTTTCATCCTATTCGGAGTGATTGCGGCAAGTGGGATGAAAATCTTAGTCGAAAACAAAATCGATTTTGATAAAAAGAAAAATCTATTGATTGCTTCAGTCATCTTAGTCGTAGGTATCGGGGGATTAGTCCTAGAAGTAGGGACATTCACTTTATCTGCCATGGCACTAGCAACAGTTTTAGGAATCATTTTGAATCTTATCTTACCAGAAACTTCACGCAGCGAAGAAAATTAAGGAGGACATCGCATGATCATCAAATCAGAACGCATCAGTTTAAAACACTTATTAACGGTAGAAGCATTAACAGACCAAGAAGTAATGGGATTGATCCGACGAGGACAAGAGTTCAAACAGGGCGCAACTTGGTCACCACAAAAATCCCAATATTTTGCAACGAACTTGTTCTTTGAAAACAGTACACGAACCCATAAAAGTTTTGATGTAGCAGAAAAGAAACTTGGTCTTGAAGTGATCGAATTCGAAGCAAGTACAAGTTCAGTTACAAAAGGTGAAACATTATACGATACCGTTCTAACGATGTCTGCACTTGGGGTGGATGTAGCTGTTATCCGTCATGGAGATGAAAACTACTATGACGAATTGATCCAAAGTAAAACGATCCAATGCTCGATCATCAATGGTGGTGACGGTAGTGGGCAACATCCAACGCAGTGTTTACTTGATTTGATGACGATCTATGAAGAATTTGGCTATTTCGAAGGCTTGAAAGTGGCGATCGTCGGAGATATCACACATTCTCGTGTCGCAAAATCGAATATGCAGATGTTGAAACGTCTTGGCGCGCAGGTTTACTTCTCAGGTCCAAGAGAATGGTATGACGATGAATTTGAAGTTTACGGTCATTACTTACCACTAGATGACTTGCTAGATCAAGTCGATGTCATGATGATGTTACGGGTGCAACATGAACGCCACGATGGAAAAGAAAGTTTTTCAAAAGAAGGCTATCATCAAGAGTACGGCTTGACAGTCGAACGCGCTAAAAAAATGCAAAAACACGCAATCATCATGCACCCGGCACCAGTCAATCGAGATGTCGAATTGGCGGATTCACTGGTTGAAGGGCTCCAGTCACGGATCATTCAACAAATGAGCAATGGTGTATTTGTCAGAATGGCGATCTTAGAAGCTGTATTAAGTGGAAAAGCATAAACATAAGAGGAGGAAGGAACATGAAAACACTCATTAAAAACGGTCAAATCAATACAAAAAGAAATGAAACAACACCAGCAGAAATTTGGATCGAAGAAGGAAAGATCAAAGCAATCGGTACAGGCTTTCCTGAGGCTGAATTTGATGAAGTGTTTGATGCACAAGGACAGTTGATCACACCTGGATTAGTGGATGTCCATGTCCATTTGAGAGAGCCAGGATTTACTTACAAGGAAACGATCGAAGCTGGCACGAAAGCAGCTGCTCGAGGCGGGTTCACCACTGTTTGTGCGATGCCAAATCTTGACCCAGTACCTGATACAGCAGAAAAATTAAAACAAGTCTATGACATCATTAAACGTGATGCTGTCGTCAAAGTATTACAGTATGCACCGATCACTGAGAATCTTCGAAGTGAAGAACTAGTCGATCAAAAAGCATTGATCAATGAAGGCGCATTTGCTTTTACCAATGATGGTGTCGGCGTGCAAACAGCAGGTACGATGTACTTAGCGATGAAAGAAGCCGCAAAAAACAATAAAGCACTCGTTGCTCACACAGAAGATGAATCATTATTATTTGGCGGTGTGATGCACGCAGGAGAAAAAGCAGAAGAGCTAGGGTTGCCAGGTATTTTGAGTGTGACTGAGTCTTCTCAAATTGCTCGTGATCTCCTATTAGCGGAAGCAACAGGCGTTCACTATCATGTCTGCCATGTTTCAACAAAAGAAAGCGTGCGAGTGATCCGCGATGCGAAAAAAGCCGGGATTCACGTGACCGCAGAGGTTTCACCACACCATCTGATCTTGATCGATGAAGATATCCCAGAAGATTTTGGTTTTTGGAAAATGAATCCGCCGTTGAGAGGTATAGCAGATCGCGAGGCATTGATCGAAGGCTTGCTTGATGGCACGATCGATTGTATTGCCACCGACCATGCCCCTCACGGATTAGAAGAAAAAAGTCAAAGTTTCTTGCAATCACCTTTCGGGATCGTTGGAAGTGAAACAGCCTTCCAACTCGTGTATACACATTTTGTTGAAACAGGAAAATTCACACTAGAGCAAGTGATTGACTGGATGGCAGTGAAACCAGCAGCCATTTTTGGCTTGAAAGCTGGCACATTGATGATCGGCGCACCAGCAGACTTGGCAGTTTACGATATTGCGCATGCTACAGTAATCGATAAAAAAGATTTCTTATCAAAAGGCGAGAACACACCTTTTGTCGGTTGGGAAATCAAAGGGGAAACATTGATGACATTTGTCAACGGAAAACTTGTTTGGCATAAGGGGGAATAATTGGATGGAACGGTTGCTAATTTTAGAAGATGGCACAGTATTTAAAGGGAAATCATTTGGCGCGACAGCCAATGTGTTTGGAGAAATCGTCTTTACGACAAGTATGACAGGATATCAAGAAACGATCACAGACCAAAGTTTTAATGGACAGATCATTACATTTACGTACCCAATGGTAGGGAATTATGGCGTGAACCGTGATGATTATGAATCGATTGCACCAACGTGTAAAGGTGTAGTGGTCAAAGAGCATGCACGTGTTGCGTCAAATTGGCGTAACCAAATGACATTAGACGAGTTCTTGAAACAAAAGGGAATCCCTGGTATCTCTGGCATCGATACACGGGCGTTGACACGAAAAATCCGTGAAGTTGGGACGATGAAAGCCAGTATCGTGGATGCAGGCGACACATTTGAACATGCGTTTGACCAACTAAAAGCAACCGTCTTGGCAACGAACCAAGTCCAACAAGTTTCAACCAATAAACCTTATCCTAGCCCAGGAACAGGAAGAAATGTGGCAGTCATTGATTTTGGATTGAAACATAGCATCTTACGTGAATTGAGTAAGCGTGACTGTAATTTAACAGTCTTACCGTACAATACGGATGCGGAAACGATCCTTTCATTATCGCCAGACGGCGTGATGTTGACGAATGGACCAGGAGATCCGAAAGATGTACCAGAAGCGATCGAGATGATCAAACAAATCCAAGGCAAGATCCCGATTTTTGGTATCTGCTTGGGGCATCAACTCTTTGCTCTAGCAAATGGTGCAGATACTTACAAGATGAAATTTGGTCACCGTGGACTCAATCATCCTGTTCGTGAAGTTGCAACAGGAAGAATCGATTTTACGTCACAAAACCATGGCTATGCGGTAGATGAACAAACGATCGACCCGGAAAAATTACTTGTCACTCATGTGGAAGTCAATGATGGCACAGTCGAAGGTGTCCGTCACCGTCGCTATCCTGCCTTCAGTGTGCAATTCCATCCGGATGCAGCACCTGGGCCACATGATGCACTACATTTATTTGATGAATTTATGGAAATGATGGACGCTGGAAAGGAGCAATTCTAATGCCAAAACGGACAGATATCAATAAAATCATGGTGATCGGTTCTGGTCCGATCATCATTGGTCAAGCAGCTGAGTTTGACTATGCAGGCACACAGGCTTGTCTAGCTTTAAAAGAAGAAGGCTACGAAGTCGTCTTAGTCAACTCCAATCCAGCAACGATCATGACCGATAAAGAAATTGCCGATCAAGTCTACCTAGAACCAATCACATTAGAATTTGTCTCACGAATTTTACGAAAAGAACGTCCTGATGCGATTTTACCGACATTAGGTGGGCAAACAGGTTTGAATATGGCGATGGAATTAGCTGAATCAGGAATCTTGGACGAATTAGGTATCGAATTATTAGGGACGAAATTAAGTGCGATCGACCAAGCAGAAGATCGTGACTTGTTCAAAAAGTTGATGGAAGAATTAAATCAACCGATCCCAGAATCAGAAATCGTGACAACGGTAGAAGAAGCAGTCGCCTTTGCCAATAAAATCGGTTATCCGATCATCGTTCGACCAGCCTTCACATTAGGGGGAACTGGTGGCGGTATGTGTGAGAATGAAGCCGAACTACGCCAAATCGCGGAAAATGGCTTGAGTTTGTCGCCTGTCACCCAATGTTTGATTGAACGTAGTATTGCAGGCTTCAAGGAAATCGAATATGAAGTGATGCGCGACTCTGCCGATAATGCCATCGTTGTCTGCAACATGGAAAATTTCGATCCAGTTGGTATCCATACAGGGGATTCGATCGTCTTTGCTCCAAGCCAAACATTAGCAGATCATGAATATCAAATGTTAAGAGATGCATCACTATCGATCATCCGTGCATTGAAAATCGAAGGTGGCTGTAACGTTCAGTTAGCATTAGACCCTCATAGTTTCAAGTACTATGTCATCGAAGTGAATCCTCGTGTTTCACGCTCCTCTGCTTTAGCAAGTAAAGCGACCGGCTATCCGATTGCGAAATTAGCAGCTAAAATCGCGTTAGGTTTGACCTTGGATGAAATGAAAAATCCAGTAACAGGAACGACTTACGCTGAGTTTGAACCCGCATTGGACTATGTAGTAGCCAAGATTCCACGTTGGCCTTTCGACAAATTCGAAACCGGTGAACGTGTCTTAGGCACGCAAATGAAAGCAACCGGCGAAGTGATGGCGATTGGTCGTAACATCGAAGAATCTTTATTAAAAGCCGTTCGTTCATTAGAAATCGGGGCACACCACCTTGAATTGCCTGAATTGAAGACAGTCAGTGAAGAACGTTTGATGGAGAAAATCGTCCGTGCACAAGATGATCGTTTATTCTACTTAGCCGAAGCGATCCGACGTGGCTATCCAATCCAAGAGTTGGCAGACTTGACGAAAATCGATTTATTCTTCTTGGATAAATTGTTGCACATCGTTGAATTAGAAGAGGAGCTTTCGGAACAACCGAATCAGTTGGATCTACTTCTTACTGTGAAACAAAATGGCTTCACAGATCGAAAAATTGCAGAATTGTGGAAAACGACGACGGAAACGATTCGCCAATTACGTACAGAAAAGAACATTCAGCCTGTTTACAAAATGGTCGATACGTGTGCTGCCGAATTTGAATCCCACACACCTTACTTCTATAGTACGTATGAAATCGAAAATGAAAGCCATCGTTCAAAAAAACCGTCTGTTCTAGTACTCGGTTCTGGACCGATCCGTATCGGACAAGGGGTAGAATTTGATTATGCGACAGTTCATTCAGTCAAAGCCATTCAACAAGCAGGCTATGAAGCAATCATCATGAATAGTAATCCTGAAACCGTTTCGACTGATTTCTCGATTTCTGATAAACTTTACTTTGAGCCTTTGACTTTTGAAGATGTGATGAATGTCATCGAGTTAGAACAACCAATCGGTGTCATCGTCCAATTTGGAGGACAAACAGCGATCAATCTAGCTGAACCATTAGCAAAAGCAGGTGTAAAAATCCTAGGAACAACGATCGAAGACCTTGATCGTGCGGAGAACCGTAATCTATTCGAACAAGCGTTACAAGAATTAGGGGTACCTCAGCCACTAGGAGATACTGCGACAAGTAAAGAAGAAGCTGTGGCAGTCGCAAACAAAATTGGTTATCCAGTACTTGTTCGTCCAAGCTATGTCTTGGGAGGTCGGGCAATGGAGATCGTCGAGAATCAACGTGACTTAGAAGATTATATGGAACATGCGGTGAAAGCTTCACCAGAACATCCAGTCTTAGTCGACCGTTACTTGATCGGTAGTGAGTGCGAAGTCGATGCGATCTGTGATGGTGAAACCGTCTTGATCCCAGGAATCATGGAACACATTGAACGTGCAGGTGTCCATTCAGGCGATTCGATGGCGGTTTATCCACCACAAGCGTTGTCAGAGGAAATCAAACAAACAATCGAAGATTACACGATCCGTTTAGCACGAGGGTTGAATTGTATCGGGATGATGAACATCCAATTCGTTATCCACGATAACCAAGTATATGTCATCGAGGTGAATCCACGTGCGAGTCGAACAGTTCCTTTCTTGAGCAAAGTGACGAATATCCCGATGGCACAGATCGCGACAAAAGCCATCTTAGGAGAAAAATTGAAAGACTTAGGCTATGAAGATGGTTTGTACCCTGAAACTGCAAACGTCCATGTCAAAGCGCCAGTTTTCTCATTTACGAAGTTGCATAAAGTGGACACTTATTTAGGACCAGAGATGAAATCGACAGGTGAAGTCATGGGTTCAGATCAAAACTTAGACAAAGCGCTGTATAAAGCGTTTGAAGCTTCAGGTTTACGCTTGCCTGATTATGGTGCTGTCTTGTTTACGATCGCCGATGAAACGAAAGAAGAAGCCTTAGGTCTAGCAAAACGCTTTGCAGAAATCGGCTATAGCTTATTGGCAACGAAAAACACCGCAGCGTTCTTTGAACAACACGGACTTGTGGTGACCCCAGTAGCTAAAATCTCTGAGGAAACAAAAGAGAAAAATGTCGTTGATCTGATACGTGCTGGCAAAGCACAAGTGGTCGTCAATACCATTGATAAAGATCGTGGGAATGCTTCAAAAGATGGTTTTATCATTCGACGTGAAGCAGTAGAACATGGCACGCCATTGTTTACTTCCCTTGATACTGCGGATGCAATCGTCCGCGTGATGGAATCCCGAGCATTTTCAACACAAGCAATCTAATCGTGGAGGGCAATTGCCCTCCTATTTAAAAAATGAAAAAAGCAAAGCAGTCTGCGAAAAAGTCCCAAAACATAGGAGTGTTAAGATGAAACAAGAAGTAATGAAAATCGTTCACCAACGGCAACTAGCACCACGAATCTATGAAATGACACTGACCGGGGAATTAGTCCAAGAAATGACACGCCCTGGACAATTCCTTCATATTCGCGTACCACGAGCAGATTTGTTGTTGCGCCGACCAATCAGTATCAACCAGATCGATCAATCACAAAAAACTTGTCGTATCATCTACCGTGTAGAAGGAGACGGAACAAAGCATTTCGCAGAATTGACTGCTGGTGATTCTTTAGACGTCTTAGGACCTTTAGGAAATGGCTTCGATCTTTCGGGATTAACGAAAGAAGATGAGGTCTTCATTGTCGGTGGAGGAATCGGAGTTCCTCCTTTATACGAACTATCGAAACAGCTGAAGGAACGAGGTGTCAAAGCGATTCACTTTCTAGGCTTTGCTTCACAAGAAGTAATGTATTATGAAGAAGAATTTCTAAAGCTAGGTGATACAAGGATCGCAACGGATGACGGCACCTATGGACTGCATGGGAATGTCGGTAATCTATTACTTGCGGCAAAAGATAAGCCTGCTGCTGTTTTTGCATGCGGTTCAAATGGATTACTAAAGACAGTGGAACAGCTCTTTGCCGGTCATCCTAACGTCCAACTGTCATTAGAGTCTCGCATGGCCTGTGGTGTCGGTTCCTGTTACGCATGTGTCTGTCATGTTCCAGGCGATGAAACAGGAACGAAAAGCTTGAAAGTCTGTGATGAAGGACCGATTTTCCAAGCAGGAGAGGTGATTTTATGAGTAACCCTTTAGCAGTTAAACTTCCAGGACTAAATTTGAAGAATCCGATCATGCCAGCAAGTGGTTGCTTTGGGTTTGGCAAAGAATATGGCAAATACTACGATTTGAACCAACTTGGTGCGATTATGGTCAAGGCGACGACACCTAAAGCGCGCTTTGGTAATCCCACGCCGCGAGTAGCTGAAACACCTTCTGGTATGCTCAATGCGATCGGGTTGCAAAATCCTGGAATGGAAGTGGTCATGGAAAAATCGCTACCTGAATTAGCCACCTATAAAGATTTGCCGATCATAGCGAATGTCGCTGGCGCATGTGAAGAAGACTATGTTGAAGTCTGTGGCAAGATCGGCGATGCACCGAATGTCCATGCCATCGAACTTAATATCTCGTGTCCAAATGTCAAACATGGCGGAATTGCTTTTGGAACCGATCCAGAGGTGGCATTCCAACTGACACAAGCGGTGAAAAAAGTGGCGAATGTCCCTGTCTATGTCAAATTATCTCCTAATGTTACGGATATCGTTCCAGTGGCACAGGCTATTGAAGCTGGCGGCGCCGATGGTTTTACGATGATCAATACTTTATTAGGAATGCGTATTGATCTGAAAACAAGAAAACCGATCCTTGCCAATCAAACAGGAGGGCTGTCCGGACCGGCGATCAAACCTGTAGCGATCCGCTTAATCCACCAAGTAGCGTGTGTCTCCAAGCTACCGATTATCGGGATGGGCGGAGTGCAAACCGTGGACGATGTACTAGAAATGTATATGGCAGGCGCTAGTGCAGTCGCTGTCGGAACGGCGAACTTTACTGATCCATATATTTGTCCAAAATTGATTGCAGATTTGCCAGGACGAATGAATGAATTAGGTATCCAGTCTTTAGAGCAACTGATCAAAGAAGTGAGAGAAGGTAGAAATCAATGAATCAACGACCAATTATTGCTTTAGATTTTTCATCATGGGAAGAAGTGGAAACATTTATGCAACGTTTCCCAGAAGACGAAAAGTTATTTGTTAAGATTGGCATGGAACTCTTTTATCAAGAAGGACCAATCATTGTCCGCTGGTTAAAAGATGCAGGTCATGAGGTTTTCTTAGATTTGAAATTGCATGATATTCCGAATACTGTCGAAAAAGCGATGCGCGGTTTGGCAAAATTAGGTGTAGATATCACCTGTGTGCATGCTGCAGGCGGAATCCGTATGATGGAAGCAGCCATGCGTGGATTGACCGATGGCACATCAGAAGGAAAGAAACGCCCATTACTTTTAGCAATTACGCAGCTAACTTCTACTAGTGAAGAAGAAATGCACCATGACCAACTGATCGAAGTACCATTGGAGCAAAGTGTGATCCACTATGCCGCTTGTGCCAAAGCAGCAGGATTAGATGGGGTCGTTTCTTCAGCATTAGAAGTCTCATCGATCAAAGAAAAAGCGGGTGAGCAATTTGTTTGTTTAACCCCTGGTATTCGTCCAGAAGGAACAGTCGCAGGCGACCAAACAAGGATCGTAACACCGACACAAGCAAAAGAAATCGGTTCAACCTTCATTGTTGTCGGGCGACCAATCACACAAGCAGAAGATCCTTACCAAGCGTACAAAACAATCAAAGCAGAATGGAGTCGTTAATCTATGAACATTGAACAATCTATTGCCAAAGACCTTTTAGAAATCGAAGCTGTTTTCTTAAGTCCAAGCCAACCTTTCACATGGGCAAGTGGAATCAAAAGCCCAATCTATTGCGATAATCGTATCACGATGAGCTATCCTAAAGTCAGAAAAGAAATCGCCCAAGGATTAGCAGAAAAAATCAAACAAGAATTTCCAGAAGTTGAAGTGATCGCTGGTACAGCAACTGCCGGTATCCCTCACGCAGCTTGGGTGGCAGAAATCCTAGACTTACCTATGGTGTATATTCGTAGTAAAGCGAAAGCACACGGTAAAGGTAATCAAATCGAAGGTCGTATCTTTGAAGGTCAAAAAATGGTTGTCATCGAAGATTTGATCTCCACAGGCGGAAGTGTGTTAGAAGCGGCTGAAGCAGCTAAAAGAGAAGGTGCAGATGTTTTAGGTGTTGCGGCAATCTTTACGTATGAGTTGCCAAAAGGAAAAGCGAACTTTGAACAGGCTGCTCTACCATTGATCACCTTGACGAATTATTCTGTATTGATCGAATTTGCATTAGAAAATAAAACGATTAACGAAGAAGAGCTTGCTTTATTGAAAGAATGGAAAAAAGATCCTGAAAACTGGGCAACAGCTTAGTAATCAGATGAAAAAAGGGCGGAAAAACGGATGTTGTTTCAGCCCTTTTTCTGTTTGAGATATAGTAAAGTCCTGATGATACATAGCGAGAATTATTCTTTTATACATGAAAAAGTGTTAAGATAATAAGCTGAAAATTTGCGAATTCCAGTTATTTAATGATAAGATTATCGGAAAAGTCATCTCAACGAGGAGGGTTCTTTATGGGATTGAATGAATTTATTTTGGGTTTAAATAACTTGGAAAGAATCACCAGAGCTCCGGGATTTTTCAAACACACGGAACACACCGTCGCAGCCCACTCTTATCGTGTGGCTTCGATCGCGCAAGTGTTAGGTGACATTGAAGAACTCCATGGACAATCGATTGACTGGAAGCTCTTATATGAAAAAGCCTTGAACCATGATTATACCGAACGTTTTATCGGTGATATCAAAACCCCGGTGAAATATGCGAGTAAAGAGTTGAGAGGGATGCTACAGACCGTCGAAGAAAAGATGACGGATGAGTTCATCAATCAAGAAATCCCTGAAGCTTTACAAGACATTTATCGCCGGCGATTATTCGAAGGCAAAGACGATACGGTCGAAGGTGAATTACTTGCTGTTTCAGATAAAATTGATCTTTTGTATGAATCGTTTGATGAGATCAGTAAAAATAATCCGGAGAAAGTCTATAAAGAGATGTTTATTGAGGCGGTCACAACAATCAAAGGCTTTGATCATCTACCATCCGTCCAATATTTTTTCAAAGAGATTTTTCCAGAATTACTTAATCAAGAATTCTATGGAAAAGAAGATTTCTTAGCAGCTGTTTCAAGCATTGTCAAAAAAGAAAAAGAATAGTCAAAGTACCGTGTAGGTAACTGGTTCAGGAGGAATTTTAGTTGAAGAAGAATATGGATGTTGAATGGAATTATTTTGGTGAAAGAGGACCGGAACATTGGGCAGAATTATGTGATTGGTTTGCAAAAGGAGCCGAGTTTGAATTACAATCGCCCATTCCTTTGACAACGTGTGAAGCGAGCAGTAACACGAAAGAAACACTCTCTTTTCACTATCAGAAACAACGATTCACGGATAAGGAGTTCAAGAATACGATCCATCTTGTACCATATGATCAAATCAGTTATGTTCTTTTCAATGAAGAAACATACTATTTGACCGACATCCATTTTCATATGCCATCAGAACATATCATTAATGGTAAACAAGAAGATATTGAATTTCATTTTGTACACACCAATGACCGACAAGAAAACTTAGTCATTGGTGCGATGTACCGTCTATCAAATGATGAGGGTTGGTTGTACGATCGTCAAAATGGCGACAAATGGGATCTCGATGCACATGAGCATTGGACCGATGCCTCTGTCTTTTTTCCTGAGCAGAAAAGTCATTATCATTACGTTGGTTCATTGACTACTCCCCCAACGAGTGGGCCGATCCAATGGTTCGTCATGGATCAAATTGGTCGATTGAATCGTGATTTTTTGATCCCATTCAAGGGGCAATACGCACAACCTAACAATCGTCCGCTACAACCAGTGAAGAATCGAAAAATCTATTATTATAAGGGGACAAAATGAACATCCAACAATTGAAATACGTTACTGCAGTAGCAAATAACGGAAGTTTTCGAGAAGCGGCGAAAAAGTTATTTGTTTCTCAGCCGAGCCTTTCTGCAGCAATCAAAGAATTGGAGAATGAGTTGAGTATCCATTTATTTACCCGCACGAATCGAGGGGCTTATCTAACAGAAGAAGGACAAGACTTTTTAAAACGGGCGGAACGAATTTTAGTACAATTAGATTCTTTGGAAAACTATTACCAGAAGAGTGAAAAACGTGAAAGCTTTTCGATTGCTTCACAACACTATGATTTTTTAGGTCCATTGACTGCGCAGCTGATTGAGACATTCAAAGCAGAAGTGAAACAGTTTCGGATCATGGAAACGACCACAGCGAACGTGATCGAAGAGGTCCAACAGCAACAAAGCGAGTTAGGTATCCTTTATATGAATGACCATAATCGCACAGGGATCAAGCGTTACTTAGAACAAGGGGAATTAGTCGCTCAGTCTTTAGGAAGATTCAAGACACATATCTTTCTGAGACAACGCCATCCACTTGCCCAACAAGAAGAAATAAAGGTGGAAGAGCTAACAGCATTTCCACAAGTTCGGTTTACACAAGATGGCAATAATTTCCCTTATTTTTATGAAGATCTAATTGAGATTCCTGAACAAGAATCGGTGATCTATACGAGTGATCGTGGCACATTGATGAACATTGTGTTAGAAACAGATGCCTATGCTTCAGGCTCTGGCATCGTGATTGGGGAGATCAAAGAATATTTACGATTGATTCCATTAGCTGATAGTCCAATGAATGAGTTATATGTCATTTATTCTGGAAAGCAGCCATTAAGTGATATCGCCAAGAAGTTTATCACAAGTATCCAACAGGTGATGAAACAAATGAAGTGAATGTTTAGGATCAATTGAAAAAGAAGATGAAGCAAAAGATAAGCCGTGAAATCAGTGAATGCTGATTTCAGGCTTATTTTTTGTTCTTTCAATTCTAACTGTATTGTTGCAGTAAAGCACATAATGTTACATAGTTAAAAAATGATTCATACTGTCATCAATAAATCAACCGGGAGTGATTTCACCGTTGATTTATCAATAATGATAAAGGGGTTCAGCAAAATGAAAAAAGGAATAAAAATAATGTTAGGGGGAGTTGGCGCGACGAGTGTAGGACTATTTAATAAGGGGGGCTGTTGCTTGTGCTGCTGATTCGCTTCCACAAATCGGAGAAGGGTATTTGAAATCAGTCAATCAAAGCACGATCGATCGCATGAGTACGATGGCCTATGTATTATCCTACCAAATGTATCAATGGGGAGATATTGGTTTGAATGAAAGACTCACTGACAATGGATACAATCCCAAAAATGTGTCCAGTCAATCCTATTCAGTAGGAGTCAATAGTGATATGGGAACGAAACAAACGTCAAAAAATGTGAATACAAGTGCTTTTCATAATCAAACTAATCAAGATCAAACGCTTACCACACCTTCTTATACTGAAACTTACATAGATTCGATTACGACATCAACCACACATTCTGCAGGTGTTTCTACATCAGTGAGTGCTGATATCAGCGTATCAATGTTTGGTTCGGCAAGTATGAGTCTTGAATTAAGTTACAATTTTAGTACAACCACTTCACATACTCGGGAGACACAAAAAGGTTGGACTGTTCCTGGTCAAGCCATCAATGTTCGACCGAGACATACAGTCGAAGTCAACTGGGTATTTTATACAGGTGAAGCAACAGGATCGGTTGATTTACAAGAACGCATCCGAGCAGATATCCCGTATAAAAAAGATTCTGCTGGACGTATCCATACATACGGACTTGGAACGGTAGTTGGCGACCGCCAAGTGCTGTCAGACAGTTATTGGGATCGCCATATCACAGAAACTCGTAATAACTGGAAGAAACTCGATGCAAATGTGGCAGGACATTAAATTGGTGCTGGTACCTATCGTGTCAATTATGGTTCAGGACTTATCTTAGAAGCCTTCGATCGAACGACTGGTACAAAAGAAATCATTGCGGCAGGCTATCGAATTTAATTTGTCATTGGTATTTGAACTACAAAAAAACCGATCGTCAGAAGTCATGACTTCTTGACGTCGGTTTTTTTCAGTAAAATCAATCTTTTGTCATTGCTTGGATTTTTTCTTCTTCTGGTGTCACAATGATCGTTTTTTGGTTTTCGTAAATCACATATCCTGGTTTAGCGCCATTCGGTTTGCGAATATATTTGACTTGCACTAGATCCACAGGCACTTGTGCAGAGTGGCGATATTTGGAGTAATACGCAGCTAGTTCAGCAGCTTCCGTAATGGTTTCATCAGAAGGCTGATCACTTTTGATGATCACATGAGAACCAGGAATATTTTGCGCGTGCAACCAGTGATCCGTTTTTCTTGCAGTTTTCATGGTTAATTGATCATTTTGCAGATTATTTTTACCAACTAAAATCTCAGTACCGTCAGAAGAGAAGTAGCGATCAGGTTGAGAAGGTTTTGCTTTCTTTTGTTTTTTGTTCGTTTTCTTTTTCAAGTAGCCCTCTGCTAATAGCTCTTCTTTGATCACTTCAATATCCATCGGTCCAGCAATCTCTAATTGCGAAAGGACAGATTCAAGGTACTGGATCTCGCTTTTCGCTTCTTCGATTTGTTTTCCAATCAATTTGACCGCATTTTTAAGTTTTTGGTAGCGATGAAAGTATTTTTGCGCATTCTGATTAGGTGTTAAGGCGGGATCAAGAGTAATCCGGATGGGTTGATTCTCTTCATAATAATTCGCTAAGGTCACTTCAGTCGCGCCACGAGGAACTTGATTCATAAAAGTCGTCAATAGTTCGCCGTCACGACGAAACTCTTCCGCATTTTTTGAATCAAGCAAGGTCTGCTCGCGCTTTTTCAATTTGTTGCGATTACGTTTTAGTTCATTTTCGATTTTACGGATCAGTTCGCCGCCTTGTTGTTTTGCTCGATCTTTCTCCGCTTTTTCTTGGTAAAACGCATCTAACAAAGCGCTTAATGTGGCGTATTCTTGTGTTGAATCGGCTTGTTTCGCCAATTCGTGATAAGCAATCGGTGTAAAGTATTCTTTTGTGCCCACTTCATAGTGTGTGGGTGTAGGTTGCTCGATCCCAGTAAAGAATTCTTCCCAGACAGCCATTTTTTCATTCGGTCGCTGATTGATCCGTTCGACTAATTCTAATGCAGTGTCGTGGCCTAATCCTTGAAATGCTTGTTGTAGTGCTTTTGTATTTGGCTCGATTTTTGATAGGCGTTCAAATACTTGTTCTTTTGTTGCTTTAAAAGGATCAAGTACTGCTTGTTCAGGTGGTGCGACATATTCGACACCAGGGAGTAACGAACGATACGTGTTTTGTGAGCTGCCGATATGTTTGATGGCGTCTAGGATCTTTCGTGTTTGCTGGTTCACTAAAACGATGGTACTGTGTCGTCCCATCAATTCTACGATCAAAACAATATTTTGTAAGTCGCCTAGTTCATCCCGTTTTGAAAAATGGAAGTGGATGACTCGATCATTTTTGATTTGCTTGATATTATCTAAAATCGCACCATCTAAATGTTTACGCAACATCATCACGAAGTTCGGCGGATTTTCTGGATTTTGATAATCGATCTCTGTGATCTGGACACGGGCATAGCTTGGATGAGCAGATAACAACAATCGGTGGTTCTTTCCACGAGAACGAATCACCAAAATGATTTCATTTTCATACGGTTGGTGGATCTTTGAGATCCGACCAGATAATAGTGTTTCGCGCAATTCATGGATCATTGCATGGGTAAATACACCATCAAAGGACATGATTCATTCCTCATTTCTATTCATAAGTACACTTATTATAACGAAAAAAGAAAGGAAAGACCAATGGACCGGATGATTTCTTCTGTAAAAGAGAGAATAAAAAAAGAATTTACATGAAAAACTAGTGTTTTATTTCGTTCTTTCGCTTGATTTTAGGTATAATTAGAGAAAGAACAGGTGGGGGAAAAGAAGATGCAGCGATTGATGGTAGAGATAAAGGATAAAATCATACTAAGCTACACGAATTTATCAGAGAATTTTGAACAACATCCTCAAAAATATTTCAGACGGATCGGTCTTCTTCTGAGCTGTTCATTTTTGTTGACGGTCGCGATGTTTTTTTTGCCGAGTAGAATCAAAGAAGCACAGGTGGATTCATTGATCTATTCCTCGATCCATTCCGAAAAGTTACGGCCCTTGCCATTTTCTTCCGCGCATCAAGAGATCACTGATAGTCGAGCCATCTCTGTCATGTTTAGTCTGCCGAAGGGGGCAATTTACAAGCAAGTGGTGGATATCTTTGAGGATCCGCAACAAAGTAGTGAGTTGAATCGAACGATTTTCTTCTACCCACTCGTTTATGATACCCAAGAATTAGAACAACGGTATGGGATCGAAAAAGATAAAATCACTATCATTTTCTTTGATGGCGGAAAAGAGAGAAATCGCTTAGTTATTTCTGACCAAAATAAAGAGGAACTGGAGAAAACCTTGGTTCCTGCATTGAATCGATTGCCATTGATCAACATCAAACAGCTTGAAAAAGAATTAGCAAATGGTGAACAAGCGGAAAAAGTAACAGATAGTACCTTGGAATAAGTGTGGCGAAATACTTAGTGATAAATAACAAAAAGTCAAAAAAATAAAAAATTAGTTGACGGATAAATAAAATTCGATTAGACTTAGGATAACACTCAAAGGAAAGGATGGTCCAAGATGAACTTATCAATTCAATTTTTATCAGAACATAAAAATAATTGGCGTAACTGGCGTAGATAAGTTGTATCAAGGACGAACTTTTTCGTAGATACAACTTTTTAGAGTACAACAATGTACGATTCTAAAGTTTGTATCTATGCTGGACAAGAATTTGACGACCGCATAGATGGCTCTATGCGGTTTTTTGTTGGTAAAAGACAATGACCGTACAAGCGGTGATTGTCTTTTTTTGTTCATTCGCTCGAAGTTACACACGTAGCTGATTTATTATAAAAAAATACATAACAAAAAAGGGGAAGTAAAAATGAAAAATAAACGATTGATCGCAGTAATCGCACTGATACTTATCTATTTGACCGGTACATTTATCTACGAAACGATCAAGGATCAGCCACCTGTTGAAGGCAATCGAACAGGTGATAAGAAAGTTGTTGGGGTCTTACAGTTCGTTAGTCACCCTGCTTTAGATGAAATCTATCGAGGGATCAAAGATGGATTAAAAGAGTCAGGTTTGGAAGAAGGACGAAACCTAGAAATCAATTTTCAAAATGGTCAAGCCGACCAAAGTAAGTTAGCTACCATGAGTCAACAATTGGTTCAAAATAATCCAGACGTTCTCGTAGGTATTGCGACACCAGCAGCACAAGCCATCGCAAACACCACGAAGGATATCCCACTTGTCTTGGGCGCAGTGACTGATCCTGTAGGGGCGGGGCTAGTACAAAGTTTAGAAGCACCAGGGGGCAACATCACAGGAGTTTCTGACCAACCGCCTGTGGAAGCGCAGATTCAATTAGCGACAGAACTATTACCAAAAGCAAAAACGGTTGGGATTCTTTATGCATCATCAGAAGACAATTCACGTTATCAAGTCAGCCAAGCAGAAGAAGCGGCAAAAGCCAAAGGACTAACACCAGTGAAGTATGCCGTCCCTTCAACGAATGAAATTGCGCAAACCGTCCAAGTCATGAGCCAATCAGTTGATTTTATCTATGTTCCTTTAGATAACACGATTGCTAATGCGATGCAAACGGTCATCAAAGAAGCAAATAAAGCAGATATCCCAGTAATTCCTTCTGTCGATACGATGGTCGAACAAGGCGGGTTAGCGACAATCGGGATCAATCAATACGAATTAGGTGTGCAAACAGGTAAAATGGCAGCCGTTTTAGCAAATGGGAAAGAGCCAGCCACAACCCCTGTCTATGTCTTTGATAAAGGCGATATCATCGTCAATGAAAAACAAGCAGAACTATTAGGAATCACGATTCCTGAATCCATCAAAAAAGATGCAAAAGTATTGACAGAGATCAAGGAGGAAGAACAATGATCGTATCCGCAATTTCACAAGGGATGTTATGGGCTATATTAGGTTTAGGGATTTTTATGACTTACCGCATTTTAGATTTTCCTGATATGACAACAGAAGGTTCATTCCCTCTTGGTGGGGCTGTCTGTGTAACAGCGATCACGCATGGCGTTAGTCCGTTATTGGCAACGATTCTAGGTGTTTTGGCCGGAATGGCGGCTGGATTTGTTACAGGCTTACTTTATACAAAAGGAAAAATTCCAGTCATCTTAGCCGGTATTTTAGTAATGTCAGGTTTAAACTCAGTCATCTTGTTTGTGATGCGCACACCCAACCTTTCATTGTTGAGTCATCCAGTCTTACAAGATGTGTTCCACGCACTACATTTCCCGAATTATTTTGACACTGTCTTATTAGGCCTCTTATCTCTCGGTCTATTGATCAGCGTATTGATTTTCTTCTTCAATACAGATCTAGGGCAAGGCTATATTGCCACTGGGGATAATGAGACAATGGCACGTTCATTAGGAATCAAAACCGACCGCATGAAAATCTTAGGTTTGACTTTATCTAACGGAGTGATTGCTTTATCAGGCGCATTGATCGCACAAAACGATGGCTATGCGGATGTCAATAAAGGAATCGGTGTAATCGTGATCGGACTAGCTTCGATCATCATCGGGGAAGTCATTTTCCAAGAGTTGACATTAATCGAGCGTTTATTAGCAATCGTTGTCGGAAGCATCATCTATCAACTACTGATTTTAGCTGTTATCAAACTAGGTTTTGATACGACTTATCTGAAATTATTCTCAGCGATCATCTTAGCGGCTTGCTTGATGATCCCACAAGTAAAACAAGCACTGAAATTAAAAACTGGCTTTGAAAAGGAGGTCTAACGATGACAGCTATCTTAACGATCAAAAATGGTAGAAAAGTAGTCAACAATGGGATGCACGAAGAAAAAGTATTATTGGATGATATCCAATTGACCATCAATGAAGGAGATTTTATCACTGTTCTTGGCGGTAATGGGGCGGGCAAAAGTACTTTGTTCAATACGATTGCCGGAACATTGCAATTAAGTCAAGGTGGGGTTTATTTCAAAGACCAGCCAATCACGAAGTTATCAGAAGAAGCACGAGCTTTATTTCTATCACGCGTATTCCAAGACCCAAAAATGGGGACTGCACCACGGATGACGGTGGCAGAAAATCTATTGTTAGCCGAAAAAAGAGGGGAGAAACGGACGCTTTGTTTGCGTCAATTGAAAACCCAAAAAGAAGCGTTCTATAAAATATGCCAAGAAGTAGGCAATGGATTAGAGCAACATTTGGATACACCTGCTGGCGAATTGTCAGGGGGGCAACGACAAGCCTTAAGTTTATTGATGGCAACGATCAAAGCGCCAGAATTACTTTTATTAGATGAACATACCGCAGCACTAGATCCTAAGACAGCCAAGCTACTGATGGAATTGACCAACCAACGCATCACAGAGCAAAAGTTGACATGCTTGATGATCACGCACCGTATGGAAGATGCCTTGAAATATGGGAATCGTTTGATCGTCTTACAAAAAGGCCGGATCGTCAAAGACTTAGCGAAAGAAGAAAAACAAGCATTATCCATGAACGATCTCTTACACTTCTTCGAAGAAGTAATCGATTAGTCATTCGAGAACGCTATCTCCGTTTGACAAGTTTGTTTCCTTCAATTTATACTTGTGATAGCAGGTATAATAACAATCAAAATCAACACGATTCATATCAGAAAAATGATTGATGCCGCTTGTTCATTCGTAGGTTCTACGAATGGACGCGGCATTTTTAGCGTATTATAGGAGGCGTTCCATGATTTCAGGAAAAACAAGATTAGCAGGGATTTTTGCATCTCCCGTTACCCATAGTTTATCTCCATTGATGCATAATACCGCCTTTCAGGCTTGTTCGATCGATGCTGTTTACTTGGCATTCACAGTCGATCAGACGAATCTTATGCAGGCAGTCGAAAGCATTCATACATTCAATATGTTAGGTGTCAATCTTTCCATGCCTAACAAAACAGCAGTTATTCCTTATTTAGATGAATTAAGTCAAGAAGCGCAGTTGATAGGCGCTGTTAATACCATCGTTCATCGAGACAACCGCTTGATCGGCTATAATACGGATGGTATGGGTTTTATGCGTTCAGTACACGAAGCGGGTGTCGCAATCAAAAACAAAAAAATAATCATGCTAGGTGCAGGTGGCGCAGCGAAAGCAATCGTTGTTCAAGCGGCGTTAGATCAAGCAAAAGAAATCGTCATCTATAAACGGAAGAATGCTACTTTTGCGAGTGTTGTTGCGGATTTTGAGAGAGTTGCGGAACAAACCAACTGTCCCATCATCGTCAAAGATTATGCAGATACTGAACAGTTGAAAAAAGATCTAGAAGATACGGACCTTTTGATCAATGGTACCGATATGGGCATGGGCGCAAAAAAAGAGTTGATGCCAATTGATCCTCAGTTTCTCCATAAGAAACTCGCAGTTTTTGATTTGATTTATTCCCCTAAAGAAACACGCTTTCTAAAAGAGGCCAAAGCAATCGGCTGTGTCACACGAAATGGGCTAGGGATGCTGATGTACCAAGGAGCAATTGCCTTTGAGCTTTGGACAGATGAGACCATGCCGATTGAGAAGATCCAACCTTTACTCATTTCAGAGGAATGAAACGAGTGTTATCAAAGGATTCGTTAGCTTTTAGTTAAATTTACAACGATCTTACTGTTTTTCATTAAGAAGTATCGTATGATTTTACTGAGTTGAACAAAGGGAGGAAATCAAATGAGTCGGATGGATCGCTATCAGAACATCCATAAAAAAGCAAAACCAATCAAAGAAAAGTCATCGCCGCTATTATCTTGGCGACGCGCAAGTAAGAAACAAGCGGAGTCTGAAGAGGAAGCAAGCCCTTCTTACGAACAAACTTATGACGAACGTCCAAGTGATTCTCGATACTCAACGCCTTACGAGGAACACGTTCATTCAGGACAACAACCCCAGAAAAAAGGACTCTTTAAAAAGAAACAGCCTAAAGATCCACGCAAGAAGCGGTCTTGGTGGAAAATCATAGTAGGGATCTTATTATTTTTATTTGTCTTCTCACTGATTTCATTTTTCGTCGGCAAGTTCGTGGCTGAAAATGATCAGTCACTGGAACCAGCGACTTCAGAAACATTCAACGGCACCCAATCAACAAGTGGCGCTCACAATATCTTGATTTTAGGCAGTGATACAAGGGGTGAAGATGCGGGGCGAGCAGATACGATCATGGTTCTACAATTAGATGGACCTGCGCGTAAACCCAAATTGATCTCATTCATGCGGGATAGCTTCGTGACGATCCCTGGGGTCGGAGACAACAAAATCAATGCAGCTTATGCTTATGGTGGCGCGGAGTTAGTCCGACAAACCTTGTTAGAGAACTTTGGACTGAACTGTCAATACTATATGAAAGTCGATTTCAAATCTTTTGAAAAAGTGATTGATGCTATGTTCATGAACGGCGTGTCGATCGATGCTGAAAAGGACTTGAATCTAGACGGTGTCGATATCGCTAAAGGGAAACAACGAATGGACGGTCATGTGCTGTTGCAATATGCGCGTTTCCGGATGGACGAAGAAGGCGACTTCGGTCGTGTCCGCAGACAGCAACAAGTAATGGATGCGATTTTCGGTCAACTGAAAAATCCATTGAACTTGATCCGTGCGCCATATGCTGCCGGAAAAGCAATCGGTTATACATCCACCGATGTACCGATGACTTTTTTAGTCAAAAACAGTTTCTCTATCTTACGTGGTGCTGGCGGAATCGACCGCTTAAGCGTCCCAGCGGATAATACTTGGAGCTATGGTCAAAGTGATTATGCGGGTAGTATCCTCGTATTAGATAAACAAATGAACCGTGAAAAGATTGAACAATTCTTGAGTAAATAATCGTTGATGTTTTGTTAAAAAGGCTTTTCTGGAGGTGATAACTTCTGGAAAAGCTTTTTTTGTGTGGATGTCTTAATTGCTATATAGTGTTTCTTTTTCCAATAGCTCTATTTTATCCTCCTCGCAAAAATCCACTTATTATTCAGATTGAATTTATTAACAATTTTCCAGTTTTTTATGAGCTTGTATTTTTACTTTTATTTCTTAAAAATAAATCTTTGTTTCGCAGGTATGACTTGATAAAAAAACAACATAAATAAATCAGTGGAACTTGTCTATTTCTTTATCATGCTATAATATAATCTTATAAAGATAATTATTTTTATTAAATACATATAAAATAACGATTGAAAAACACCTCTTATGTTTTCTGTTTAATTTTTTAGAGGTTCGGAGGATGATTATGAAATTTAAGCATACATTTGGTGAACCAAAGATGAATCGGTCTTTTTGTAAAGTATAGGAATCATACTCATTAAGTACATACATCATTATTTAGAGGAGGCAAAGACATGGAATTATTGGTAAAAGAAACATTAGCATTAGGAAAAAAAAGGGATATACTTTTTCCGTATTACGTCGGTTACACGTTCTTTAAGGAAAATAATTACCAAGGAAAGATCACCCATAAAGAGGCAATCTTAGCCTACTTAAATTATTTAAGTCGTTTGGCAAAAACAAATCTTTGGTCATCAAAAAAACGCGAAGAAACAGGAAAACCTGTTGACTGTGAAATGTATGTAGCGAAATTTCGTGAACTGAATTCTGATTCAATTATTTATACAGAAATTGATCCTACTACGTTAAACTTAGGTGGCTACCCAATTGAAGTCAACGAAGAGATGATGGAAGGCACAGAACTTACTGCGGAAGATTTATTTATGGAAGGTGGGGTATATGAGGAAGCTTTTTTTAATGAATTTCATGGGACAAATTTATCTAAGACAGACTTTAATCTGGTAAATCAACGGTTCTTTCCTTTAAAAGATAAATTGATCATCTATTCCTGGAATACAGAGTTTACAAAATTACTTCAACTATGCGCGTGTGGGCTGGGGCGCCTATCTTTGGAGTGTTTATGATTCTAGAACCCAAATCTTTACGATTATCAGTATTTATTTGGCAGAACCGGCGTAATATAAGGTATCATAAGATAATATAGGTTCATACTTACAGATTACTGAATTAAAAATTTTAAATAATTGCGTTAATCTAAAAAAATGACTATGTAGATTAGTATTTTTTATAAATAGAACCCGCTATTAGCAGGTTCATTTCTATCATTTTTTTTAGATCTGGATAGGCAGTGAGAATATAATACTTTCTTTTTTTTCGTATCACATTACGAGTACGCTGGATTACTACGCAAGAGTAGGTAATATTACTTACAGGTAAATAATCATTTTTTCCTTCTACTGTTCTCCAAAGCCCCCAGCCATTCGGAACTATTCCAGAAATATAGGCATGAGACTGATAAATGACACGATCATTTGATTTTTGTAAACGACATTCTCCTAAAGGAAGCTTGATTTTTCGGTCTAAGTAATTTTGATTCGCAGTAAATATAGCGATGTTAATATATACCAACGCTTGAATGGGATCATTAAAAGTCGATGTATAGTTTATTAAATCATGCGATATATCTAAACGTCCTTTTAATTCTCCATGATTTTTCCCTATATGACTAGCAATCGTATGCCCTTTCCCTCCATCTGCAAAATGTTCATCATAATATAAATCAACAGGAGTGTACCACTCAATTTCTTCATCTTCAATATCAACATCTGCTAATTCCTTAATCTTTTGATAAATTTTCTCTAAACTTTCAGAGAGCCAATTAGCTCCCATTGCGCCTAGGACTAAAATTTCTTTTGTCTTATCATCTATAATATTTCCAGTCTCTTCATCCAACACACCACGTTTCCCATCAATAGTGATCGAATCATCATTTGGTAGTGCCTCAGCACTATAAGAAAACTCAATCGCTCCAACTAAATGTGCTGGAACGGCTTGTTGCGTTTGAGCATAGATAAAGTTCCCAGCGTGATCCGATACAACTGCGGCACCATATAATGTAGCGATCATTCCTGATGGGTCAAAGTCTAACCCATTGTTGTTGGGAGCCAAGGCTTCGCTTAAACTTTGGCTGATTTGGCTGGTTCGTTCATCATATGCGACAGCCATTTCTTGGGCAGTTTCAATAGCTAAGGCTTTAGAAGGTTCATTGACGACCCCGAATTCAAAGGGTGTGGTTGCTTGGACGTAGTCGAGCAATTGTTCTTTTGTTGTGATCATCTCTGTTAAGAGCGTAGAGATGCTCGTATCAAGCTTGACTTGATAGTTAAAAGGTTCTGGGAAATCATAGCCGTAGTAAGAAGAACCGGTGATGTTCAAGATGGCATCATCTGCACCACGAACGGATTCGCTATACTGGATGCTTTCTAAAACGAAAAACTCATTCTGGGAGAGAGAATCGGCTAGTGACGTGTTACGTCCGACCACGGCTGCTTGTTCCCGTAGTGTCCAAGGGATGGTGTAGTTGATGTAGCGACGATAAAGTTCAACACGGTCACTGACGCTGAAAGTAAAGATTCCGTGGTCGCTCTCGACAGTCAAGTACTCACGCATCAACGCATTGCTTGTTACATCTTGTGCGTAGCGGTTTTGTAAGGCTGCGGAGAAATTGTAGGTATTTGTTGTCGAATCGATTCCAGACATTGCAAAAGTGTTCAGTTCATTTTGAGTGGAGGCACTGCTACCGATCGATTCAAATAAACCACTGTTTGTTTTCGCTAAATCAGCTGTTGCGACGCCTAAAGAGGCGCCGAGCTGATAAAAACCGACCCCTAGACCAATTCCTAGCAGAGGCGGCGGTCGACAGTAAGCCAGCGCTAAGTGTACTACCTGATAAACCAGATCCATAAGCAGACATGCTGATTCCATTAAAAACGTTTATGGCAACTGCTGCATTTTGCGGTTCTGCGGACGAAGGGATCGGTGAGGTGGTATCGATCGGACCGATGGTTTCGTCAGGTTGGGTGATTTCGCTAGCGATCGCTTCTTGGGCGTGGACATCAAGTGGCAAAGTGGCAAAAGGTACGAGCAACAGACCAACAAGTAATAGGCGATACATTTTTTTCATTTTTTACTCCTTTTTATCAAATGGCTTGAGTGACTACCAACAGTTCAACTACCAAAAACCTCCTTATTTGTGTCGTAGATTGCTTAATTATATTTTCCAAAATATAACAATAAACTTCAAGTTTATTTAAAATTACAATTATAAAAAACCTCATTTTTTATATGGTTATTTACCTTGCAAAAACTAATTATATGTTAATTCTTGCTGTTCTTTTATCAATGTTTATCTTCTTGTTTAAAAATAACAGCATGATAATAATAAAAAGATAAATGTTATTCTTTAGGTGGTTATAGTTATTTTTTTGTAACGCTTTTTTCCATTCAACAAAAACATCTTCAATTTTTTCGCTATTCTTTTTGAAAACCATTTGGTAAACTGTTAAGGAATTCTTATTTTATCAAGAGGAGGAGGGAAAACATGAAAACAGTGATACTTGCTGAAAAGCCTTCTCAAGCAAAAGCGTATGCGGAAACGTTCAAAAAAAGGAAAAAGCAGGAAGGTTATTTTGAAGTTAGTGATCCACTATTCACAGGTGAAGTAACAATCACTTATGGGTTTGGTCATTTAGTGGAAATGGTTCCTCCTGGAGAGTATGAAGAACGCTGGGCGAAGTGGTCATTGCCCAACTTGCCGATATTTCCTGACCAATTCAAATATACGGTGCCTCCAGAGAAACGGAGCCAATTCGCCATTGTCAAACGACAATTACAAGCAGCTAATACGATCATTATCGCAACAGATAGCGACCGTGAAGGTGAAGCGATTGCTTGGTCGATCATCCAGCAAGCAAAAGCCTTTACGAAGCAAAAGCAGTACTTACGCTTATGGATCAATTCATTGGAAAAAGAGGCCATCTATCAAGGGTTCAAACAACTAAAACCAGCGGAGCAATTTTATCCAAAATACAAAGAAGCACAAGCACGTCAACATGCGGATTGGCTGATCGGGATGAATGGCAGTCCGCTATATAGTTTACTTTTACAACAAAAAGGGATTTCTGGAAGCTTTTCATTAGGGCGTGTCCAAACACCAACGCTTTATATGATCTACCAGTTACAAGAAGAAATCAGGAAGTTTAAAAAAGAGCCTTATTTCGAAGGAGAAGCGCAGATCAAAAGTCAACATGGACAGTTTGTCGGTAAAATCGAACCGAAACAAACCTTTAAGACTGCGGACGAATTAGTTGCTGCGATAGAGGCAAAAGGTGCGCATTTAGGAAAACAACAAGGAACGATCTTACAAGTAACGAAAAAAGAAAAACAACAAAGTAGTCCTCGTTTGTTTTCTTTGTCAAGTTTACAATCGAAAATGAATCAACTGATGAAAGTCAGTGCGAAAGCCACGCTTGATGCAGTCCAAGGTTTGTACGAAAGCAAGTTTTTGAGTTATCCTCGGACAGATTCTTTTTACATTACAGAAAGTGAACACCAGTATCTTGTCCAAAATCTTGATCGCTATAAATCGTTTTTAGGGATCACAGAGGTAGCGACACCAGAAACATTTCCTAAAAAAAGATATGTGGATGCAAAAAAAGTCCAAGAGCATCATGCGATCATTCCAACCAAAACGATACCGACGAAGGAACGTTTTGCGAAGCTTTCCCGACTAGAGCAAGCGATCTATTTGCAGGTGATGCGTACGACTTTAGCAATGTTTGCAGAAAATTATCGCTATGAAGAAACCGTGATCCTTACAGGAGTGGAACGATTACGTTTAAAAAGTGTCGGGAAACGTCCGATCGCAGAAGGCTGGCAACAAATCTTGACCGTAAAAAGCAAGAAAAAATCAGATGGTCAGTTTTTGCCTAAAGTCAGTGAGCAAGAGGTCGTGACTGTTGATCTGAGAAGCCTTGAAAAAGAAACGCAGCCACCTAAGCCCTACAATGAGGGAACGCTGATCACTGCGATGAAAACCGCAGGAAAGACCTTAGATGATGAAGAAGCGCAAGAGATTCTGAAAGAAGTGGAAGGGATCGGGACGGAAGCAACCCGCGCGAGCATTATTGAAAACTTGAAACAAAGGCACTATATCGAAGTCAATAAAAATGATATTCAAGTGACTGCTAAAGGTATCACTTTGTGTAAAGCAGTAGCAGGAGAATCTTTACTGACAAGTGCTGAGATGACAGCGCGGTGGGAAAGTTATTTGAAAAAAATCGGTGAACGGCAATGAACGCCGGAAGTTTTTTTAGAAAATATCAAAAAATTTATTCTGCATTTATTAGAAGTCGTCCCAGAACAAGTAAAAACAGTCGACTTGTCGGAAGAGCAAAGCGGTTTGATGCAAATCGAAGCAATGGAGAAGAAGAATGACCAAATCGGGCGTTGTCCGAAATGTAAAAAAGGCATTGTGATGTTGTATCCAAAAATCGCGACATGTACGAACAAGGAATGTGATTTTAAATTGTGGCCTACGATTGCTAAGAAGAAATTGACCAAAACCAATCTTAGAGAGTTACTCTCAAAAGGAAAGACTAGTAAAGTGGTCAAAGGATTCACTGGTAAAAAAGGGAAGTTTGATGCAGTCCTAGTTTTGAAAGAAGATTTAACGATCGGCTTTTCATTTCCTTGGATGGAAAAACAAGAGTAGGTATATATATTCCGAAAAGTTAAAATACCTAAACCAAAAAATACTAAAGTAATAATTATTAGAGGAGTACTTGTACGTGAAAAAAATCAATTCGCTTTTGAATTATGCGATGGGATTGTTAACGTTGGTTGCGCTCTATCAAGCGGTCATCGCATATCCAGAATACGGAACCAAATTATTAGCTATTACAAAACATCCGACTGGCTACTCACCGACGGTCATTTTGACAACTTTGACTGCAGCAGCCAAGAGTGGCACTTACTTGTTGCATACAACGAGTAGTCTACTGAAAAGAAAGAAACAACGGAAACAGTTGCTTTTCGTATTAGCTGCGGCGGGTGTTGTTTATTTCTTACCGATGATTACGCAATTTATTCAACAGTTCATATAAATAAAAAAGACGACGATAAGAGAAAAATTTCCTTATTCGCCGTCTTTTTTTAACTCTTTAATATACCAAGCGTCCATCGTGGAGTGTTCAGAACCTGCTAGTGGATCAGCTATCAAGTGAAAGCCGAACTTTTCATACAGTTTACAAGCAGGCTTTAAGGAATGCATCGTTTCTAAATAGCATTGACGGTAATGTTGAGTGGCATAAGACAATGCTGTTTCCATCAATTGGTTGGCAATTCCTAAACCTTTTGCTTCTGGGGCTAAGTACAATTTTTGTAATTCACATATCTGCTTTTGCTCGTCGAAAGGTGCAATGCCGATTCCGCCAACTACTTTATTTTCTAATTCCACCACCCAATAAGCAGCACAGGAGAGAACATGGTAGTAGTCTGTTAAATGGTCTAATTGTAGGTCGAAATAGGCAGTTCCTTCAATCGCCAAATCGAGTGATTCTAGGGAAGTTTGAATAATTTCTTTGATGATTGGATCATCTTGTGGTTTAATTTCTCGGATCAGCATCGGACAAGGCTCCTTTTCTATCGTGTTTATTTATCGTAATACAAATGAACGGAAGGGTCAATTTACTTTGTACTCAGAGGGACATTCTTTTATCAACTTCTCCCTTGACCCATTGCTTGAACTGTGAAATAATAACTTCATAAAAAATTTATGACTTAAGAGCGTTCGCCGGAACGATCTTGTAGGAGTCAGACAAACGAACCGTAGGCTTTAATGGTTCGTTTGCCTGACTCCTTTTTGTTTTGGGAGGGAATAGGCAGAATGAAAATAGAAAACTTACAGACAGATAGACAAAAAGGATTAACAGAACAAGAAGCAAACGATCGATTAGCATACTACGGTTTGAACTCGATTGACAATCAGCCAACTAAATCTTTTATTGCTTATCTCAAAGAAGCAATAAAAGATATCACGATTTTGATTTTACTTGTTGTTACCGGATTATCTACGTTTATAGCTTATCGCACGCATCCAGATGATTTTACAGAACCAGTTGTGATTTTTTCGATTGTCCTATTAAATCTTTATTTATCAATACGGCAACAAAAAAGTGCGGAAAAATCAATGGATCAACTGAAAAAAATGAGTACGCCAACCAGTCTTGTCTTGAGAGAAGGTTTCGTTAAAGAAATCAATAGCACTGAGATCGTTCCTGGTGATATCGTACAACTTAAATTGGGTGATCGTGTCCCTGCTGACGCGAAAGTAATTACAAGTACTAATTTCTTTGTTGACGAATCATTTTTGACTGGAGAAAGTGAACCGAGTGAAAAAGACGCTTCTTATCAACCTACTGATAATGAAGGACTGAGTGATCGTAAAGATCTAGTATTTTCTGGTTCATTAGTCGTGACAGGTAAAGCGACAGTCTTAGTAGAAAAAACTGGCAATGGGACAGAAATCGGAAAAATCTCTCATTTGATCACGAACGAAGGAACGCATGTCGCACCACTGCAAATCAAAATGCAAAGACTGGCTAAAGTACTAGGGCTAGTCGCAATCACTGCTGGTTTCTTGGCAATTGTAATTGGTTTAGTAAAAGGTTTGAGCGTAGAATCAAGTATCATGACTGCAATTTCAATGGCAGTGGCAGCAATACCAGAAGTATTACCTGTTGTCGTAACCATCTCTTTAGCTGTGGGAATGGGGAATATGGCAGTTAAGAAAACCATTGTTCGGACACCGTCAACCGTTGAAACAGTAGGTGGCGTTTCTGTCATTTGCTCAGATAAAACGGGGACGATTACTGAAAACAAAATGTCTGTGAAAAAAATTACTCCATTAACAGAAATACCTACTCTTATAGATTTCACTAAAGACAAGGAGAAAAATCTACTTTTGCTGTTTTATCTTGCGAGTGGTTTTTCTGAGAACGAAGGAGGGGGAAATCCAACGGAATTAGCGATTCAAAAAGCTGTAAAAGATCAATTTTCGGAGAAAGAATTACAGGAATCTCTTTCCAATTTGAAAAAAATCAAAGAATTGCCCTTTGATTCAAAAAGAAAACGTATGACTGTCGTCTATCGTAGAGGTCAAGAATATTTTTCAGTCACAAAAGGAGCATTCGATCGACTACATTTGATGAATCTAAACGAAGATTACCAAGCGGAACATGATCAACTTGCTGATCAAGCGTACCGTGTATTAGGGGTAGCCTACAAGGTATTCCAACAATCAATCGAAGAATTATCAGAGGAAAAATTAGAGGAGGAGCTGACATTTGCCGGCTTTATCGGCATCATTGATCCAGCGAGAAAAGAAGCAGCGAAAGCAGTGGAAGTAGCCAAAACAGCAGGAATCAAAACCGTTATGATTACTGGCGATCATTTATTAACAGCTTCACGTATTGCTAAAGAAGTAGGGATAATGGGAGAAGGAGACCGGGCCATGACAGGGGCGGAACTGAAAAGAATGAGTGACGAACAGTTAACCGAAACTATCGATAGGTTTCGAGTGTTTGCCCGAACGTCACCTGAAGACAAGATACGAATCGTTAAAGCTTTTCAACAAAAGAACGAAATCGTCGCTATGACAGGGGACGGAGTAAACGATGCGCCAGCACTGAAAGCAGCAGACGTCGGTATTGCTATGGGGAGTGGAACGGAAGTGGCGAAGGAAGCTTCTGATATGGTTTTAGTAGACGATCATTTTGCAACGATCGTCCAAGCGGTAGAAGAGGGGCGAAGAGTCTATCAAAATATCCGTAAATCTCTATATGCCATGTTAGGTTGTAATATTTCAGCTTTAACGATCGTATTGATTTCTTTGATCTTAGGTTGGGGCGCGCCAGTCACAGCGATCCAATTGTTGATCATCAAAGTAGTCGCAGATGGCATCCCTGGTTTTAGTTTAAGTGTCGAACCTGCAGAGGAAAAAAATATGGAAAAACAACCGATTCATAAATACGATAGCATTTTTTCACGAGGATTGACCTTTAAGATTCTTGAAATCTCTGTCGTGTTTACCGTCGTCACATTATTGGCGATAGTTATTGGTCGTACACAATCAGTAGCGATTGCTGAAACAATGACATTTATTGTCTTAGGGTTATCCACGATCAGCCATATGTATAATTGTCGCAGTGAAGTATCTATTTTACGATTGAAATTTTTGGGTAATCCATTGCTAGTCTTAACTACAGCAATTGGTGCATTGATCATTGTCTTATTAGTGACAATCCCTGTTACACAACATATCTTTGGATTTGTTACGATTGGACTTTCCAACTGGCTATGGGTTCTTGGTTTGTCTTTTCTTCCAGTAGCCTATATCGAAGTGAAAAAATGGACACATCTGTTTTAAGTATTACCAGAAATTTTTCTTTCCACTAGTTATAAAGCTAAATTTTACTGTTCGAGTTCGTCTGTATTCCATTTTTTGCAAGACAGACGAACTTTTCTTATATTGATTGGAAAAAAGAATAAATGACAAAAATAAATGTCAATGTCTAAAAAACAAGTAAAATGCTGTATTTGATCATAAGCAAGAGAGGTTAGAGCGAAAAAACACACGGATAAATATTTTTATTTATTCTAGTTTACATAATATATATTATACAAAGTAGATTTAAAGCGAATTACACCCCGATTAAACCTTTTTAGATCTGAAATGAACCTTTATTTGTTCCTGCAAAATTTTAAAATTATTTTGCACTTGATTGGTTTTCTCTGACTAGTTATTCATTATCCATTTACTAGAAACCACTGATTTTAAATCTATGTTCATCCTAAGTCTGCAAAAAACAGATTGCCATTCTTGCATCAGATTTTAGTTGGTCTCAAGAAGTTCTTATGACTTCGTCAATTTATGTATTTATCGTAAACTAATTTATATCAGTTGTTCAATAGTACGTTTTACTAATTCCATATGTTTATCCATAAATCGCATATGAACGATCGATTTAGCAATCTTTTTCTATTATTATTACTTTAAATAACTTAGCTATTTAAGTTCCTTATTTTCCTCGAAAATCACTTTTTTGGTTCTCTTTGACCAAGTTTAATGTGATATGTTATCTATAGATGAAGCCAATGAGCAAGATATGATTGAAATGATCGAGCTGATGTGTACAGAGAAAGCGATTTCATAATTAGAAAAAATCACAACGGAGAAAAAAATCGCTGATAAATTCTACAAATTGTATGAGTCTAAGCCCTATAGACTCTTTTTTCTCTATCCACGAATGCCCTCTTATCCGTTCAAATGTTCCTATAATTCACTATAAACGGAACACGGAAATATGATAAAAAATAATCCCAATAAATACTCCAAATAGAATATGTAAAACAACAGCAAACACTAACGGAACGATCTTGGCTCCTTTATTATCCCAACTGTACTTTGCTTTCTTATTCTTCTACAGTAAAGATATAAGTAATAAACTGAGAATCACGATCCATAATAGAAATGCAATACCAATCAAAGGCATTTTTTTCATTAATAATAGCTATACCTATAAATGCCCCTTTCTTTTCTATATACTCTTCTATCATCAAAAAATCGGGAACAACCGGAAATAATTTTTTTGTTACTTCCCGATTGTTCCCATTTTTTGTTTATTTCATTGTTGATGTTAGCGTACAGTATCAAGTACGGCTTTTAATTCACTGACTGATTGATGGAACATTGCTTTTTCTTGAGGTGTGATCGATAGGTCAATGATTTCTCTTACCCCATTTTCATCAACGATCGATGGCACACCAGTAAAGATATCTTCTTCACCATACTCGCCATTTAAGTAAGCTGAAACTGGTAGTACAGCTTGTTCATTATTTAGGATGGCTTTGACGATTCGAGTCGTACTCATACCAATACCGTAATAAGTTGCTTTTTTACGGTCAATGATTTCATAAGCTGCATTTTTTACTTTGTCAGCAAGTACTGTTAAATCATTTTCTTCTAAACGATGATCTTTCTCAACATATTCCATGATTGGTTTACCACCGACTGTAGTATGTGACCAAGCAGCTACTTCTGAATCCCCATGCTCACCTAAGATATAACCGTGTACGCTACGTGGATCAACTGCCAGTTTCAAAGCAATTTCTTTTCTGAAACGAGTTGTATCTAAGGTTGTTCCAGTTCCTACTACTCTTGAAGCTGGTAAGCCGGATTCTTGCCATGTTAAGTAAGTTAAAATATCAACTGGATTTGAAGCAACAACGAAGATACCATCAAATCCTGAAGCCATTACTTCTTTAACGATTTGACGAGTGATTGTTGCATTTGTTTTCACTAGATCTAAGCGAGTTTGACCAGGTTTTTGGTTCACGCCAGCAGTTAAGATCACTAAATTTGCATCTTGACATTCTTCATACGTGCCAGACCATACGGAAACGTTCTTTTCGCCCCATGCCATTCCATCTAGTAAGTCTAAAGCTTCTCCTTCTGCTTTTTCTTGGTTGACATCGATTAAGACAAGTTCATTGGCAACACCTTGATTGATCATCGCATAAGCAATACTTGTACCGACAAATCCTGTACCTACGATTACAACTTTACGACTTGTTTTTTTCATGTCTAACACACCTTTCATCCGTTCTTTGTTATTTTCATGAAAATTATAAATCGATTACCATCATTTTTCAATAATATAGAAATTATATATACTATAATTTTTTTTTATAGAAAGTCAATAACGTTTATAGTCAGATTGTGTTCTTCTCACTCTTGGTATTTCTTTACGAGAAGTGGGCAATTCTTTAGTTGAAGGATCATTTGCTTTTGCTAAAGCAGTCATTTGCGGTGAAAGGTTTTTAACTTTAGATCGTAAAGACATAAGTTCAGGTTTTGTTGGTTGATAAGCTTGATGTTCATCAGGTAAAGAATTGGTACTGGATTGTCGTGAAATATAACTAAAATTAGGCTCTTCTTCCAAACGAGTAGGAGAAATTTTTAGTTGTAAATCTTCGACATAAATTCTTGAAGAAGGTTTTTTATAGAGTGGATCACCAAGTTTAGGGAGCAAGTTTTTTCTTCTTTCGCTGCGCTTGAGCTTCTTAGCTAACCGCTCCATTTCATTTTCACCAGTAGATTTAGGATAGTTTGCAGCATGATAAGTCGAATAGATGGCTTCGTTGATTCGTTGGAATAACATTTCCCGATATGTATTTGTATTGAATAATCGATGAAACTGATACAGTATAAAGTTCCTCAATCTTTTTGCTCCTCATTCTGGTTCCATGGCTCAAAGACATCACTTTGTCTACTTGCTCGGGCCTTTTCTTTTTCTATATTGCTTTTAACTCTTTCTTCTTGGACTTTATATGAAGCCGCAACTTCTTTTTTAAAATGTCTTCGATCTTTACGAGTCACTCTTTTTATATATTTGAATATTTGCCAAATAATTACGACAAGTAAGTAAACCGTAAAAAAGCCAGAAAAACTAAACTGAATAATAAACGCCATAACAAAAGCAGCAAGCTTATCTGCTTGACTAGCTGGTGAAAAATTTTCCTGCTGTTGCGCAATAAATGTTGAAACCCAGTATATGCCCATTTTCTTTTCCCCCTTCTCCTCTTTGATCCAGTGATTACTTCCCCTTTTTATACCGACTTTTGGCGAGTGCTTGTTTAGATGGTTTCCCCATTTTAGGTTGTGCAACCATTTTTACAGAAATAAAAACACATAAAACAATAACAAAACTTGTGATACCAATGATCATTGATGTGTTATTGATAAAATATTTTGTCAATAATTGAATGATGTCTGTATGACCAACCACTATGTTTCACCTCCTTTAGACATGCAATAAGCAATCATAGTTTATAATGAAAGGATTGTCCGAAAAAAACTCTTTTTGACTTATTTTGAAAAAATAGAAAAGAACTTGCATCCGTAAGCCTTTCACATGGCTCATGTGGATACAAGTTCTTTTTTTGATTACTTATTCTTTGTGTTTCGTTTTAAAAGCATCAAATTTTTCTTTCGCTTCTTCTACTACTTCTTCTAGTTCTTCCTTCAAATGATGTTTCTTTGTTGGATGCTCAGACTCTTCTTCCACTGCATTTGAACCAGACATCGCGACTTCTTTTTCTTCCCCGGAGTTGGTTCCAGCTAACGCCTCTTCTTTATCTGTTGTTTCACCAGAATTAGTTCCGGCTAACGCAACTTCATCGTCTGTTTTAGGCGCCATTGATCCTCTTAATCGTTTTTCTTTTTCTCCATCATAATTTGTCATGTTCTCGTCCTCCTTGTTGCTCTGTCTCTATCCTACAACAAGAATAAAATAACTGTCAAAACATAAAGGTGTGATCATTCGTATTAATTTTCTTTCCGTAGTATTTTCACTTCGTAAGGTGCAAACGTTAGTATACCAGTAAGCGTTTGATTTGTTCCGATGTCCAAGTGAGAATCAAGTAACTCAAGTTGTTGTATCTCTTCAGAAAAATTCATTAGAAAGTAATAGCAGTGTGTTCCATCTGTTCGCGATTGAATCGATACTTTTGGATGCGATGCCTTGACGATTCCTCGTTGCAACGCTAATTTTTCGATGATCGGTTGGTAAAATACTTCTAAAAAATCCAGATTGGTACGGGCCGCTAAGTAATAAGCAGTCCCCTTCCCTAAGTGATTTTCAACTAAAGCTGGCGTACCAGTATAAAAGTCCTTTTGGTAAGTAGCCCTCACCTTTCCTGTCGTTTCTTTGACGATACCACAGTAGTCTTTTGTTTGATACGTTTGTTCCTTGTATAGAATTTGATTGTATTCCCCAGGATAAAGCGTATCAAGCTCTTTTGGCAAGACACCAAAAAGTGTTTGCAATACTTGTGGCCATTCTCCAAGATGTAACCGATCGTGTTCATTGACCATTCCGGTAAAATAGCTACCAATCAAGGTGCCGCCTTTTGTCACATATTCTGAGAGTTCAGCCATCGTGTCTTCACGCATCAAATAGAGCATTGGTGCAACGACTAAAGAATAATTGGAGAAGTCTTGATTTGGCGTCAAAATATCAACAGCAATATCTCTTTCCCAAAAGAATCGGTAATGTTCTTGTAGTGTTTGGATATAACGACGAGTTGGACGGCCAAAACCACCGCCTCTTTTTAATGCCCAATTGCTTTCCCAGTCAAATAAAATAGCGACTTTTGCCTCTGTTTGTGTACCTTTGATCGAAGACAAAGTGTCTAATCGTTTTCCGTATGCCGAAACTTCTTGGAAGACTCGATTGTTTTCTGAATTGTCATGTTCGACCACCGCCCCGTGGAATTTTTCGGAATTCCCTAGTGATTGCCGCCATTGAAAATAGAGTGTGCTATCTGACCCGTGTGCCAGTTGTTGCATCCCGCTTAGCAGGTGCATCCCTGGCTTCTTCGCCTTGTTGAATGCATGCCAATTCACGTAACTAGGCGTCGATTCCATCACGAGAAACGGTTGTTTCTTCAATGAACGATATTGATCGTGGACGTAAGCTGATTTCATGGCGGTCACGTGTAAAGCTTCATACGGATTATGCCAGTCAGGGTAGCTATCCCAACTGACAATATCAACAACTTCAGCAAATCTGGAATAATCAAGTCCTTCCAGGGGAATAAAGTCATGCTGATCATGGCCTTCTGCCATAAAATTAGTCGTTACTGGAATAGCTGGTGTGATTTCTCTGATCGGCTCGATTTCATGTAAAAAGAAATCGATCGTCCGATCAGTCACAAATCGTTTCCAGTCTAGATCCATGCCATGTACTTTATGTTCTCCAAGAGGCGAAGGTGGCACAACTTGTGACCAACTGGAATAATCATTACTCCAAAACGTCATCCACCAAGCGTCATTCACCGCTTCTAAGGTGTGATATTTCGCTTTGACCCACTCACGCCATTTGGCTGCACAAAGTGGACAGTAGCATTCTCCTGAGTATTCATTACTGATATGCCACAGTAATAATGCCGGATGGTCACCATATCGTTCAGCTAATCGCCGATTGATTTGCTGGACTTTTTCCCGATAAACAGGTGATGTATAGCAATGGTTATGGCGAAAACCATGATGATGCTTTTGTCCTTTTGCATTCGTTCGATTCACCTCTGGATATTTTTCACTCAACCATTGCGGTCGTCCGCCACTTGGTGTGGCCAAGATCACACGACCTTGACGTTTGTACATCTCTTCAAACACTTTATCCAACCAGTCAAAGTGATAAACCCCTTCTTCTGGTTCTAATGTACTCCATGAAAAGATCCCGACAGTTACGGTATTGACATGAGCTTTGTCCATCAACGCAAAATCTTTTTTCAATACTTCAGGGTGATTCAACCATTGTTCCGGATTATAATCCCCACCATGGAGTAAACGAGTATCATTATAAGTCTTCACTTCATTTCCCTCCTTTCTACCAGATGATAGATGAATGATTGACAGTCTCCTGCAAGTTGGTAAGTGGTATGATTCACTCCATTGAACAAACGTGGTTTTCTCAGACCGACATTCATCAGGAAATGACCGCTAATCGTTTCTTTTTCATTGATTTGATAATGCCTATCCCTATTCAGACATTCTGGAAGTGGTAAATATGCCTTTGCTGCTGGATTGGCTCGTGCCGATTTTTGATAAAAGCCAATGATCGCTTCTGACCGATCATGACTGAAAACACCCCAACAAATTTCATTATCAGCAGGATGATTTGGCAAAATCTGAAGAAATTCCCCATGAGTCAGCAAATGACGATGGGCTTTGTAAAAATTGATCCGGTCACTGATCTGTTGTTTTTCTGCTTCTGTCAAAGTCAATAGGTCTAATTCATAGCCTAGAGGGCCAAA
Source organism: Enterococcus mundtii (assembly GCF_003957375.1). GTDB lineage: Bacteria > Bacillota > Bacilli > Lactobacillales > Enterococcaceae > Enterococcus_B > Enterococcus_B spodopteracolus. Next base: position 1,363,839 of record NZ_CP025473.1, read on the forward strand.
CATCGCCACATCTTGGCGAAATGCTAAAGAAGTCTCACGTAATACTTGATGATTCGGAGAAGCAGAGACATGATTACTAAAGCTAGAAAGGGGATATCCTGCTAATGTTCCGCTAAGAATACTTAATCGTTCCAACCCATCACTAGTATCACTTGGCCAGATTTGCGGACTATAAAATAAGATGCCTAAATCATATCTCCCTCCCCCACCAGCACAGCCTTCAATCAAAAGATCAGGATAGCTGGTCAATAATTTACCGTAAAGCGTGTAGACGCCTTGGACATAGCGATGGAAGAACTCCTGTTGATGAATCCGATGTTTTTCTAAATAAGCGGAATAGGCTTCAGTGATATTTCGGTTCATATCCCATTTGATATAGGTCAAATTCGTTTCTTCGATGATCTTTGCCATTTGCTCATAGATCCCTTCAACAACAGCCGGATTCGCAAAATCAAGCACATATTGCCCACGTCCGACTGAGATACGTGAATAGGGATGTTTCACTACCCAATCCGGATGTTTTTCCAATAACTGACTATCAGGAGAGATCATTTCAGGCTCGAACCACATGCCGAATTGAAGACCCATATTTTTTAGTTTAGTTGCAAAGGAAGCCAAACCGTGTGGGAATTTTTGCTTATTAGGTGTCCAGTCACCTAATGAGGAACGATCGTTGTTTCGTTTGCCGAACCAGCCATCATCTAAGACAAAACATTCCATTCCTAATTTTTTTCCAATGGTCGCAAGGGACAGGAGTTTTTCCTCAGTAAAATCGAAATATGTTGCTTCCCAGTTGTTGAAGATGATTGGTCGTGGCGTGTCTTGCCATTGACGATCAATCAGGTAGTTTTCGATAAAATGTGTAAATTGTTTGGCAAGACCATTCGTACCTGCAGCGCTATACATCAAGACTGCTTCGGGTGTCGTAAAGCTTTTCTTAGGCGCTAATGTCCAAAGAAATTGTGTCGGATGGATACCGATCATCACTCGCGTTTTATCCCATTCATCCACTTCTGCTTGAGCGAGAAAATTACCGGAATAAACGAGATTCATCCCATAGACCTCTCCTTGATCAAGTGTTGAGTCTTGATGTTCTAGCCGGATAAAGGGATTATGCTGATGGCTACTTGCACCTTTTAGTGAGCCAATCGCTACGATTCCTTGTTCAAGCGGCCGTTTCTTTTCATGCCGTTCTTTTAACCAAGCACCTGAAAAATGAGTAAAATCATATGCTTTGGTAGAAAGATTCAATACGCCTGAAAGCATGCGATGAATCTGTAAATCTGCCTCAGATTGATTGATCAGCGTCTGATTTTGAACAATGGCGGTGGAATCGTAAAATAATGTGTAATGAAGTATTAGCTCTAATTGACGTTCCTGATCCATTAATCTCAATGAGAGTGTTTCGGTTTCTTCCTCATTCCCATAGACAGCCGGACAGTTTAAGTTTCTTTTCTTGCCTTTTTTAGTCGTGGCTTCGACAAAGCGAAAATCTGTGTAGTAAGGTGTTTGGTTACTTGAAAGTTCGATCGCGCCTTCTCTAAAATCAGAAGAACCATACACGGGATATGCTTGTGGATGATCAGTCAACGTAAAGTTAGGGTCATCTTCAAAAAACTTGACTGTTCCAGCAGATTTATTTTGATCTGTGACCAAGTAGTCAATTTCTTCGACAGATAAACCATGTAAAGGCTTACCGTAATAGATTTGCTCGATCTGTCCATTTTGCATGACATGGAGAATAAAGCTAACTTGCGAATTATTCATGTGAAATATGCGGTTATTTAATTGTTCAATCATGGAAGGTAACACCTCTTAATTTTTAGTTAGTAAAACAGACAAGGAATGAAGAGAACGACGTTTTGTTCCTCCATTCCTTGTCTGTGGAGAAATCAGAGCTTTTGTATCAAATAATTGACTCTTTTGGCTAACTGACGATTGTAAAAGAATTTATAAAATGGCAGGACAAAAAGCAAACTCAGCTGCGTTTTGGCATCAACCAGTTCATTTCTTTCAGAATAATGCAATGTGAACTGCTGCTCATCTTGACGTTTTAGTTGGTAGGTTTGAATAATTTTTCCACCGGAGTAATCAGTAGTCATTTCAACTAGTTCATCTTTGACTAAACGTTGGATCGTTAGCGTACTTTCGACAGTCGCTTGCCCTAGTTTTGTTTGAAGCGCAGTCGTGACGGCTACTCCTTCTGTCAGCTGGGTGATTGAAGGGTCCTTGCTATGAAAATAGTTTAATTGTTCTTCAAGTAGTACTTGATAAAAATGTGCGGGGTGTGTCGGTATTTTCTTTCGGTAGTTCAAGGTATCGATCCGCATACGGTTCACTCCCTATTGTTCTTCTATAGTGATTTTTCCGTCCATCAGTTGGTTTTCTTTTTCTTGTTTCACTTGTTGACGTTCTTCCTTCAAATATTCACGGTCCATCGCAACTAAGAAAGGCACCCAGATCAATGTCATCACAACTACTGTTACGATTTGCAAAAGTGCGCCGGTAATCGAACCAGTTCCTAACCAACCTGACAGTAAAATCGGCGTCGTCCAGACAACCGTTGCCCCGATTGGACGAGGAACGAAGCCAAAGTAAATCGCAAAGTATGAAATCGTGGTAGAAGCTAGTGGCGCTAGAATCCAAGGGATGAATGCTATAGGGTTCAGCACGACCGGCAGTCCAAACGTCATTGGTTCTGATACATTAAAAATCGCTGGCGCAATGATCGTTTTCATCGTTTTCTTCATTCGGATAGAGCGAGCAATAAAGAACGCCATTGTGATTGAAATACCAAGTTGCATTCCTTGATTGACGAACACGCCCATAAAAGTCGTATTGATGATATGTGGCAACTGCTCAACACCATCTTTATATGCTTCAAAGTTTTCGATGGCTAAAGCACCCATGATTGGATCAATCACTGCATTGATGACTAACGTGCCGTGGATACCGAACCACCAGAAAAGTTGCGTAAAGAAAACAGCAATCAATACAGCTGGTAAAGTTCCGCCAAGTCCCATCAAAGGTTGTTGCAACATCTGATAAACGAAATCGACTGCATTTCCCCAGGTGGTAAAAGTAAATAGATAGCGGATGATGTTGAATAAAAACAAAGGAGCAGCTCCAGGAATGATGGCCACGAAAGATTCAGCAATCATCGGCGGTACAGATTCTGGCATCTTGATCGTAAACCCTGAGCGACTGATCCGACTATAGATTTCGGTAGCGACGATCGCTGTCAAGATACCGACGAACATCCCTTCAGCACCTAGTTTCGATAAAGGGACAAATGTCCCCATTGTTTCATCGCTTCCAAAAGGTAACAGCATGATAAAACAAGAAAGTGAAATGGCACCAGCAAAGATTTGTGGTTGTTTGTAGTGCCCAGCCAATTGATAACCAATCCCAAATACAATAAAAAGTGCAGAAATACTCATTGTCGCATTACCTACAGGACCAAAGAATTCGTTTAAAAAGGTATTGAATGCTTCCGGTAGAAACGTAGCAAACCCAAAGGTCGTTGGCAAATTTTGGATAATGATCATGATTGAAGCAAACATTGTTGCAGGAAAAGCCATCATAAAACCATCTCGGAGACTGAGTAGATATTTATTATTTGCGATCAGCGTTGCAGCGGGCACCATTTTTTCAGCTAATTTATCGACAAATTTCATGTGTGATAACTCCTTTTATTTAATATATGCAAACGTTTACTTGGTGAGTATAATTGTTTACTTAATGTTTACACAAGTAAGAAAATAAAAAAAGTTCGAGAAAGAGAGATTCTCGAACTTTTTCAAGGGATAAATGTGTCAATGAGTTAATCGAAACGCGAGCTGTCCGGTCCGATGGAATCTCGTAAGACGAGTTCACTGTGACAGATCACACGGATCGGCATCGTTCGTTCTTTTAACATGCGTTCCTTCGCTAAACGTACAGCTAAACGCCCCATTTCTTCCGGGTTTGCCTTGATACTTGATAAGCTTGGTGTCATGAATTGAGCCATTTCGATATCATCAAAGCTCACGACAGCAATATCATCAGGGATTTTTTTATTTGCTTCACTGATTGCTTTATAGACACCTACTGCCATCGGATCACTGGCGACGATAACTGCTGTGGGCGGCGAGGATTGCGCCAATAACTCTTTGCCTAAACGAAGGCCATCTTCAGGTTTCCAGTTTCCTTGATAGGTATTGGCATAATGTTGCAGGCCATTTAATTTCATCCATTTAAGGTAAGATTCCGCCCGGATCTCCTCTTTGTTTTTATGAACTTCACCGTTTTCAGCTACTTGACTGCTGTATCCACCGATAAATGCGATGTTTCGATGGCCTTTCTTATAGAGAACTTCTAATACTTCAACGGTTTTTTGTTGGAAGTCGGTTTGGATACAATCAAATTCCTCAGAGTTCGAGTAATTATCCACCAAGATCAAGTTGGGATTGATTGTAGCGATTTTTTTCGTTGCTTCAATCGTCATTTCACTGATCATGATCACTGCACCATATTTCGCTAACTCTTTCCATTCTTTATGGGCATCTCTCATATGGAAAGCACGGATCGTGCGAAAACGCCACTTTGCTGCTTCTTTTTCTATGCCACCACGGATTTTGCGGAAATAGGGATCATCTAATTCGGCTTCTTCTTGATGTCGAACGATCAAGGCAATCGTCATTTCATCTCCTAAACTTCGACTGCCGCGTTTATTTTTATCGACAGAATAATTTAATTGATTGGCAATTTCAATCACACGTATCCTCGTTTGTTCGTTGATACTAAATGTGGGATCTTCATTCAGGATACGGGAAACACTCGCTGCTGAAACCCCAGCGATTTTTGCGATATCACGTATAGATGCCATTTACTCACCTCTTGTTTACTGTTTACTAAATAGTAACAGAAGATTAAACAAAAGGCGAATGAAAATTTAGCGTTTGCTCTTTGAGGATTTGTTGTTGCTCTGCGTGAATCACTGGGCAGAATAAACGAAAAAACCGTAAATCCTCCTATTGATTTACGGCTCGATTTTTTCATTACTTGAAAAAAGAGTATCCCCTTTTGGATGTAACAACATCCTTAATTTTCAAATGCAGTTTTTGCTTCTTCAATCTGTTGGATACCTGATTCTAATATTTTCATCTGTATCAACGTTTCTTCATCTTTTACGATTTTTTCTGCACCATTGATCAACGTTTCGTAGATTCCTTCGTACACTCGGCGATAATCTCCGACTTCAGAAACAACTTTCTCTTCATGATAAGTTCCTTCTTCATCAAGGTAGGTCAATCCACCATAGTGTTCCGGTTGATCAATCCCGAAGTCCGCATTTTCAGGCATATAGAACATTTTTAAGTGTTCTTCTTGTCGGTCTTTTGTTTGTTTGACAAACATCCCTTTTTTGCCATAGACGACAAAACTAGGACGTTCTTTGATACGGAAATAACTTGATTTGATCGAAACTTTCATTCGACCGTAGTAAAAGTCTAAATCAAAGTAATCATTCATTCGACCGGCGCCTAGTAATTGACGGACATCGTAATGAATATCATCTGGTTCACCAAAATAAGAAATGACCTGATCTACTGTATGACAGGCATGACCATATAAGTAGCTGTTGGCAACTGAAAATTCCTTAGTACCCTCTGGGATTTCTGGGCGGAAGTAGTCATAGTGCATTTCCACTTCTAAAAGATCACCAAGCTTCCCACTTTCGATCACTTTTTGGACAGTCAAAAAGTCCGAATCAAAGCGGCGATTTTGATAACATTGGATAAATAGTCCTTTTTCCGCTGCTAAGTCAAATAATTCTTTTGCTTCTTTTGAAGTTTCTGCAAAAGGTTTTTCGACTAACACGTTCTTGCCATTTTCCAAAGCAAGTTTGGCGTATTCTGCATGAAATTGGCTTGGTGTCGTAATGACTACTAATTGGATCTCAGGATCATCCCACAGATCAGACAACTGATCGGTATATTCGATCTCATCAAAAGTTTCCCACACTGGTGCTGATGGAGAGTAGATTTTTTTGACGTTGATTTTATCAGGTAGCCTTCTTGAGAAGGGTAAATGATAGCGATTGGTACTTTTGCCATTGCCTAAATATGCGATTGTTAACATGTCGTTTCCTCCTACTTTCGAATGATTTCTTTTCTTGAGTATAGCGCACAAGAGATAAAAGAAAGTCGATTCTAGATTTTTTGGTAAAAATGTTCAAAGAAATTGAAAGAATGACGATATTTTTGAAAAAGATGTTCAATCTTAGACTACTATAAAAAGAAGTGGTTATTTTTCTAGTTATTCAGTAAGATAGAGTTGGAGGTGTGTGATGGATGCTTATCGAAGAAAAATTAACCCAACAAGAAACATTTACTACAAATGAAAAACGGATCGCCGATTATCTGCGGATGAATTTGGAAGCAGCAGTTTATATGACGATTGAAGAGCTGGCAAAGGAGACCTATACCTCCCATTCCGCCATTAGCCGATTCTGTAAAAAAATCGGCTATAGCGGATTTAAAGAATTTCGCTTTGAATTAGGACGAGAAGTCCACCAACTGGTTGCTCAGTTTAATCAAGTCATCGATCCTAATTTTCCTTTTACCATTGATGATGATGCAAAGATGATTGCCAAAAAAATGGCAGATCTATCCATTCAAGCTATCAAAAAAGCGCAATTTCAAATGGAAAATCAATCGTTAGAAACCATCGCGAATGTTTTAAACAAAGCAGAGCGCATTTTCTTATTTGCAAAAGGTGATTCGCAAACAACCGCTCGGAAATTCCAAAACAAATTAGTCAAACTAAATAAGTTCTTGATCTTAGCCGAAGAATATAGCGATTCGTCCTGGAATGCGGCTAATTTGACGGAAAATGACTGCGGGATTTTTATTAGCTATAGTGGACGCATCCATCATTACGAACGTATTCTTACTTACCTGGCACATATTGGCGCACCTAGTTTATTGATCACAGGAAATGAACAATCTGAAATGGCAAAGAAAGCAGCCATGCGGTTGGTCGTGTCTCAAGAAGAGTATGATTTTGCGAAAGTTGCTACATTCTCTTCTCAAATTGCCTTCGACTATGTCTTGAATACCTTGTACTCCTTGATGTATACGCAAAATTACCAAGAAAATTTATTGAATTTGAAAGAAAAACAAGAGCTGATCCAAAAAGGGGTGTTAAAGGAATACAAGAAGTAAGCGTGATAGTAACAAAGAAATAGCCCAAAGACTGAATCCTTCGTTTAGTCTTTGGGCTATTAGTGTGGGCGTATAATGCTTCATTTATCAAAAAAACTTAAAATTGATGATTGATCGCCTGGATAAATGAAAACTGACGATCACTATACTCGAATTCTAAAATACAACAATTTGAAAATTTTATCTTGGCTACTTGCTCATAAGGCAACCATTTTTGAATGAATAAATACATGGCACCACCATGGCTAACTGCTAACACGTTTTGGTGCTCTTTTTCCATGATATCGATCAAGGTGGTGTTCATTCTTTGTTGGAGTTCTTTTGCCGACTCCCCACCATAAGGAACAAATGAATCACCATAGGAAGTTTCGCCAACTGGTCGTTTAGGATTCAATGCTTCACTTTCTCCCTCAAATCGGCCAAAGTTCCATTCTTTTAACCCTTTGCATCGCTGATATTCTTTTTCCCCGATAATGATTTCTAGCGTATCAGAAGCTCGTTCTTGTGTGGATGAATAATACGCCTCAAAGGTGATGTGATTGGTGTCAAAATAGTCTCTTGCCACCTCTGCTTGTCTGATCCCAGCTTCTGTCAAGGGAGAGTCGCAAGCCCCTTGGATTTTCCCTAATTGATTGAACAAGGTTTGACCATGACGCATGAGATAAAGTTTTTTCATTTAAAGACCTCCTGTCGATTTGGGGATGTATCTTCATTATTTAGTATAGTCTCTGGAGTAAACTCCAAGTCAATAGAAAACCTATTTTTTCGATGAGGTTGGGATAAAAGTTGTCTTGACTTGAAATAATCAATGCTCCAGATGTTTACCATCAAGCTTTAATAATGGTTATACAGCGGCTGTACAAAAAAGAAGCGCCTACTCCCAATTACAAAAAATGATGCGGAATAGATGCTTCTTTTAATTTATAGATTTGTCTAACTATTAGTCTTACTCTTTATTCCTATCTCTAGCCATTTGACTTTATAGCGGAAATCCTCTACTAGTTCTTCAGCTGTCCATTGGTTGATCATATAATCTGTCAAAGAATTCATGACAAGAGCCATCACGAAATATAAAAAACTGATAGCTTCTTCTGTCGTAGCCATGACGATCTGATTGATTTTCAATAAATCAATCCATTGTTCAACCATCGATGTGTCACCTTGATTCTTTAAACGCTTTGCTAAACCTAGATCATTTGCACGTGTGAGTAACTTGATGGATCGCCAATAAGAACTATCTTTACTTAGCTGTCCACACCAGGCGAGATATTCTTCGATTCCTAAGAAAAAATGATCTCGATTTCGATTGATCGAAGCAATGATATCTCCATGGACTTGATTGGAATAGTTTCGGACAGTAAAAGTATACGCATCTTCTAAATCCCGAAAATATTTGTAAAATGCACCACGAGACATCCCCATTGCTTCAACGATTTCTGAAACTTTGATCTGGCTGATGTGCTGATCATAAAATTTATCTAATAAAATGTCTAAGATCCATTGCTGTTTTTCTTTGGAAATATTGAAAAATGTTTCTTTTGGCATAAACACTCTCCTTACTGCTTAAGCTTTAGCTTGTTCTTTTAAATAGCCGTCTTCCATGCGATAGATGCGGTCGCTCCACTGGATCATCCGAGAATCATGCGTGACCATGACAGTCGCTTTTTGCTTCTCATGGGCTTCCTTGACTAACAATTTGACAACTTCATAGGCATGATCGGTATCTAAGCTTGCTGTGGGTTCATCCGCTAAAATCAAGCTTGGGTCATTGAATAAAGCCCTTGCGATCGCTACTCGTTGTCTTTCTCCGCCAGATAAATCTTTTGGATAACTTTCTTTTAACTCATAGATGTCCAATGATTTTAGCAATTCGTCGATTCGCTCATCCCCTGCTTTTTTCTTAGCGACACGGTCGACTAAGTAAAACTGTTCTTTGACTTTTAGGAATGGGATCAAATTTGAACTTTGTAAAATGAAGCCAATTTCTTTAAAACGTAAGTCTGCTCGTTTTTTTTCATTTAATTCGGAAAACGAATGACCGTTAATGTGGATTTCACCTGAACTAGGTGTTTGGAGTCCACCTGAGATGGTTAAAAATGTACTTTTCCCTGAACCAGAAGGGCCGATGATGCTGACAAATTCTCCTTGTTTCACTGAAAAATTGATTTCTTTTAGTGCAGTCACTTCTGTTCGGCCGTTGCCGAATTTTTTGACGATATTTTTCATTGTCAATATTTCTTTCATTTTTCTATTACCCTCCTATCGCAATAACTGGATCAACTTTAGCGACTGTTCGAATGGAGAATAGCCCACCGATCATTGCTACGAGTATCAATATTCCACTATATAAAAGCCACTGAGGCCACATGATCGCGAAAGGCATGGCAGCCGGTAAGATCAAACTAGTCAAGAAAGCAAGCCCTACTGCGAATGCTACACCAACCACTCCTACGATGAATGCTTGTGCTAGCAAGGAACGGGCGATAAATGAATTTCTGATCCCTTGCGCTTTCATCACACCGAAAATCGCTGTTTTTTGTAAGGTGATCACATACATAAAGATGCCTACAACTGCTGCAACAACGACAAACAAGAAATAAATCATCGCATTCAATGTCATGTTTTGTGCAGAATAACCTGGTAGACTTTGAATAAAGTCTTCAATCGATAATTTTTGTAATGTTTTTGAAGCCCCATCCGATTGAATAGTGGCAGCCTGTTTCGTGACAATGGCATTGATCGGCTTCTTCTCATCAGAAGCAAAAGGCTGGTCGCCAAATTTCAACTGTGTCCATGTATCAAGATCTGTATAAGCGACCGGACTAACCGTGTAATACGTTTCAGGGAAGATACCAACGATTGTTAGCTCTTCATCATAGCTACCGATTTTGATTTTTTCGCCAATCGAAAAACCTAGATCTGCCATATTTTTGGAAATAATGATTTCATTTTTTTGTTTGAACATCTCGCCTTCTAATAAATCAGGCAATAAGAACGCATCGCTTGTCGTCCCGAATACAGAGATATTCTCCTTTTCTTCTGCTTTGACTGCTCCACTGAATAAGCCAATAGGCGCTTTGTCTTTTGCGTCTACTTGATCCAGATCTTCTCTCGTCAATTGAGAGGCAGCAAAGACTTTATTGGCATCTTCTGATAACACGATTTCTTGTGCTTTCCAGTCAACAATTGCTTTTTTGAACTCTTCGGAGAGTCCACTTGCTAAACCAGTTAACATAAACACAACATAAGCGATCAGGAACATGATCCCAATAATCAGCCCATAACGTAGTTTGGCATAGCGCATTTCTTTTATCGCTAAAAACATTTTTTTGTTTCCTCCGTTTCGATTTCTCTCTAAGTGACAAATTGTCACTGGGTAAAAGTATAGCGCTTATGCATCCAATAAGTCAATTGCTTCGTCTGATACATTCGTTCATAATATTAGTATTTTTAAGAAAAAAACAAACTAGATAGCCATATTCTAAGTAACACTGGCGTTTGCGATCTTTTACGGAAGTAGTGACGAACAAAAAAATGATCCCCAAAATGGCGTTTGTTCGCACGCTATTCTTGGGATCGCTATCCTTCGTTCTCTTCGATGATGGAACTAAAAATCTTCTGGTCCCGTTTGACCAAAGGAAACTTCTTCCCCAGATTGAGAAATTGTCATTGACGTATCTGTGAAGCTGAACGTGCCTAAATCTTCTGCATCACTGATTGATAGGTGTTCACTAAAGCCATTAGTAAGTTCAGCTTGAGTCGTGCCACCGGTAGCAATCGTATACGTTTCTCCAACTGCAAGCTGTGGTGACGAGACTACGATTGTTTGATAATTTTTAGCAGGTTGATACGCAATTACTGCTTCCCCTGCGGTTGTTTGCAAACTCATGAGTGTATCTGCTTGCTGAACAGTGTCATAGCTGATCGCTACTGTTGCTTGAGTAGAACTATCACTGACTGTTTGCGCCATTCCACTTGAGCCAGCCGCGGCAAATGTTCCACCTGTTAGAGTAAATGTCCCACCATAGTCCAATGCACCATTACCACCATTTACGGGGCCGTTGATCAGCATTGTACCACCGGACATTTGAATGTTCCCGTTGCTATCTAACCCGTCGCCTTCTGAATCAACATAGATCGTCCCACCATTGATCGTGACTTCTTTGCTCTCATCCGCCTCATCCGGTGGACCACCAAAGCTGTCAGCGCCAAACTGTCCAGTCGTCGTTTCTGTGTCACTGCCACCGCCAGCATTGATTCCGTCATCACTAGCAGTGACATGTATCTCTCCGTCATTGAAGAGGATGACTGCTGATTCAATTCCTTCATAGGATTGCTGGATGTCAATTGTGCCGCCATTGAAGGTCAACTCATTGTCTGTATGAATCCCATCATCTCCAGAGTTTAATGTGAGTGTCCCGCCTGTTATTTCCGCACTGTTATTGGTATGGATACTATCATCGGCACTATTGATGGTATGGTTTCCGCTACTGATCAACACATTATTCCCGGCTTTTATGCCTTTGTAACTTTCATTTGTATCTAAGTTCGTGCTATCAGCTCCGTCTGCCGTCTGGATCGTGATTTCTGCTCCTTGGCTACGGATGGATGTTTCTGCTTGGATACCGTCTCTTCCACTGTTTATATTGATAGTCCCGCCGTCGATTGCCACCGCACCTTTTGTTTCATCCTCTGTCCCATTTGCTTGGATGCCATCTCCTTCTTCGGTAGTGATCTGATAGCTCCCGCCCATGATCGATACCGCATCTTTTCCTTTCAATCCGTTATTTTTTGCATGGATCGTATAGGTTCCAGAGATCAAGACTAAGTCATCTTTGCTACGAATCCCGTTGTTATAATTACCATCGACAGTCAATACGCCAGTGCCATTGATCGTCAAATCTTCTTTGCTGTACAATGTGGCATCTGGCTCAGTTTCGTTTTCAGCTAGTGGATATGTCTCACTATCAGATAAGTGATTTTCAGTATTGTCTGCTAAAGTCACTATCGCTTTTTCTGTTTGTTGGATATCAACAGCCGGCCCGTTAGAGTTGGTGATCGTTACACCGTTGAAAATCAGGTGGACTTTTTCTTCTTTCGGCAAGTTCACGATCAATTGCCCATCAGTCAATGTTCCGCTGAGAACATAAGTCCCTCCTTGCGTGATCGTTACTTGTTTATCAGAAACTTCGGCACCTTCTCCTGTCACTTCTGACTCCTCCCCTAATTGGATGTCGACAACGGAACTTTCCTCATAGCTAGTTGTTAGATCTTCTGTCTCATAATTACCGAACGTCGTTTCTGATTCCGTGGATGTCTTATCTGTCGAGAGATCTGTCACTGTACTTGTATCTGTTTCCTCTGTGCTAGTTTTACCCGAAGAAGCTGAGTTTGCTGAGGAACAGGCTGTTAATAAGAGGCTGGTAGCGATTAATGAATAGAATTTTTTCATGCGAGTTCCTCCTTTATAATTCATCACGATTCGTGGCTACTTTACCGAGTACGACTGGTAAATTACCATTGCGAACACGTATTTGATCAATGATTTCTTTTTCCTGCTGTTGATTTTGCAAGAGAAGAATATAGCGTAACTCGTACAAGCTCCCCATTGTCGTTGTTCGCACAGAACTGAGATGATGCGTATACGTATACTTCTCAAAAATATCGGTAAACAGTTCAGGGTAGTCTAAATCTTCTGGAATCGTTACCTTCAATTCTCGCTCAGCTACATTATTCTGATTGCCAAAAGATGAAAGATAAAGCAGTAGTAAAAAGAGCGCGACGATAACTGAGAATATCACCACGTATGCAACGTAGCCCATCCCTGTAGCAATCCCGATGCCCATCGACCAAAAAATACTAGTGATTTCTCTTGAACCACCGGCAACCGAACGAAAGCGAATCAGACTGAAGGCACCGACGACCGCCAAGCCTGTTCCAAGATTGCCATTGACCAACATGATGACTGATTGAACCAGTATCGGCAAAACAGCGACGGTAACAACAAAACTTTTCGTATAGACGTTACGTTGCATATGGATAATTGCAACTAATAACCCTAAAACTAATGAAGTGGCGATACAAATCAATAATTCTTTAGGTTGAATGGTTGTCCCTGATTCGATTAAACTAGATAGCATGATTCTTTCTCTCCTTTGTCTGAATGAATAAATGTCGCTGATACGTTTCTGCGTATTTTGAAAAGCTCCCTTTTCTTAGCTGATAATCGTTCAACAGCTCCACAAACCACAAGGGATACGCCCCTAGCGCTTTCACTTCCATCAATATGCCAATCTCAGGAGCAACCAAAGTCTCTTTCCCTGTGATTGATAGATCCAAATTGGTACTGCGAAAACGGATGTTCTGATCAAACGTCACACGAAAATCTGTATCTGATGTGCCAAATAGCGACATTCGTTCATAAATAATCATTGTTTTAGGCGACAAATCTGGATTTCTTTTGAACAACCAATTCACTTCCTGTGGGATTTGTTCGTCTTCATTCTTGAGAAAATATTTTTGATCAAGCCATTGCAGATACTCAGCATAAGTGAGTGGCATTCTTCTTTTATAGACGATTCCGTTGACCTTCTTTTTGATTTCTAGAAAGACCATCGATGTCTTCTGCGGTATGTCATAGCTTCTTACTCTGAATTTTTCTTTGTATTTTGGTTTCGTCATAGAATTGGTAATGAAGCGATCGTCAGGTGTATCAAAATACAAGGATAAAATAGTATGCAGCCCGTATTCGTCGATCTGCATCTGTTTTTTCAGGTCTTTAAAAAAAATGGAACTGTGCCGTTGGGATCAGATATTTTGTTTCTTTGCGTTGGAATACATTTTTTAATTTCATTTTCTTCCTCCTGTCGTATCAAGTGATGTCACCTAGCATACAAAGGTTAACTTAAATGGAACTTAATCCGAAATTTAAGTTTTGTTTATGCTTATCATGGTAAAATCAACTTATATGGTGAAAACAATAGAGGTGGAATGTATGATTAAATTATTAGTGGTCGAAGATGATCATGTATTGTCAGATAATATCAAAGAGATCATTTCTGAGATCGGTGAAGTGAGCCAAGTCTATGACGGCAGCGAAGGCTTATATGAATTGGAATCTGGTGTTTATGATCTAGCAGTTCTTGATTTGATGATCCCTGAAATTAATGGATATGAAATATTAGCGCATCTTCGGAAAAAGAACATCTTGACCCCTGTGCTGATCTTGACAGCTAAAGATGGCTTAGAAGACAAAATTGAAGGTTTTGAACGTGGTGCCGATGACTATTTGACCAAACCATTTTATCGTGAAGAATTACTGATGCGGATCAAAGCATTATTGAAACGTTCACTCGGACTCTTCAGTGAACATATATTGGAGTATCAGGGAATCATCTGTGACTTACAACAAAATACCGTCGAATACAAGAAACAACTACTTCCGATCCAAGGGAAAGAATTTGAGTTGCTTGTTTATTTCTTGCAAAATAAAGGGATCATCTTGACGAAAGAGCAGATTTTCGACCGTATCTGGGGCTTTGATTCTGACACGACGATCACTGTCGTAGAAGTCTATATGAGCAATCTTAGAAAACATCTTCGAGTGAACGGCTTGGATAAAGAAATCAAAACATTGCGTAATGTCGGCTATATCTTACAGGGAGAGTGAGGCGATGACAGACAGTATTTTCAATCAACAACGTACAAAACTTTTTGCAGCCAATGTGACCGCCTTTGCCTTGATTTTTCTTTTGCTTGGAGGAATCATTCTACAATTATTGAATCAGTCAGCCTATCGTGAGACCGACCTGATGTTGAAGAATGTCTCAATGAACTCCCATATGGTGCAACTAGAAATCGAACGTTATCAAAAGGGAGACCCTTTTTTCAACGCCCAGATCCCCCCCGTCAAACAGAGTCACTACTTGAAGGAGATCGTTTCAATACTCAAGTGATCTTGTGGTCGGCATCAGGTGAAGTATTGAATAAAGAAACCATTGGTGGTCGTTTTAATCAAATCGAAGGGATCAAGTTGGATACGAGTCAGTTAGATACGATCCAAAATATTGAACTGGTGCAAGCTGACCAAGGAACGCCCCTTTATTTTCGATCGATTACTAAAAAAGCAACAAACCAAGGAGCAGTTGCCTACGTCCAAGTGTTAGAAAATACCAATCAAATCAACTCCTCTCTTCGAACATTCCAAACGATTTTGATTCTTTGTATGATCGTCTTTTGGTTAGGTTCCATTGGTGTCAGCTATTATTTGTCTAAGCTCAACATGCGTCCGATCTTAGCATCATGGCGCCGACAAAGAGAATTTGTGGAAAATGCTTCCCATGAATTGCGAACACCTCTAACAATTATCCAAAACAGTTTGGAACATCTATTCACTAAACCAAACCATACGATCATCGAAGAATCTGAAAGTATTGCGCAAGCATTGTCTGAAACAAGACGTCTGACTGGCTTGACTTCTGATTTATTGACCTTAGCACGAAGCGATTCGAGTCAAGATACGCTCGCAAAGCAAGAACTACAAACAAAGGGATTTATCACTGAATTGATTAAACCTTTCCAAGAGATGGCAACGATTGATCAAAAAGGATTTTTAGTCGATAACCAAGCAGACATGAGCGTTTTAGCTGATCCGAAAAAAATCCATCAAGTATTAGTCATTTTGCTAGATAACGCACTCAAATACACGAGTGAACACGACGAGATCATTGTCACATCAGCTAGCACCAATAAAGATTGGGTGATCCATGTCAAAAATACAGGTCCTGCAATCAGTGACGAAGATAAAAACCGGATTTTTGATCGCTTTTACCGTGAAGACCAAGCTCGTTCAAAGGAAACGGGTGGCTATGGACTCGGCTTAGCAATCGCAAAACAATTGATCGAGCAACACAAGGGACAATTGACTGTGTCAGATCACCTGCCAGTGGGTGTGGATTTCAAGATCCAGTTACCCATCAAATCATCATTTAGTGACACGCGAAAAGACACTTTGAACCATAGCTGATGCTACGTCAGAGTGTCTTTTTTATTGATTTAGTTTTTAGTATTCAGTGAATGATTGTAGTAAAATAAGACGAGGATCACAAGTAACAGTTGCCCTTCATCGCTCCCCTATCAGACTAATACATTTGGGTAGGCAGAAGCAATCTTTCCAGAAATACACTAGTTCCTGTTCCCATGATTTTAGATACGAAATGGAGGTTTTTTGCATGGATGTCAAAACAAGAAAACAGATACAAGAAAAGTTGAAACAACGAATGCTCCAGTTACCACCGATCTTCAATGAATTTTTGCAGGCGAACTCAAAAAAATTATCATTAGCCAGTCGCTATGAATATGCAAAAGATTTCCATTTATTTACAGATTACTTACGAAAAACGCATAAACAAGAAATAAATGATCAGTTGATCATCCAATTGGAAAAACAAGTCTATCTTAATTTTTTAAGTGAAGTTTACCTTCACACGCGAGCTTTTCATACAGCTGCTGCACAAGAAACACAACAGCAATTCAAAAATGGTTACTACGGGATCTCTCGTAAGCAATATGCTTTGAATCATTTTCTACGCTTTTTGTATGAAAAAGGCCTTGTTGAAAAAGAGATTTCCTTATTAGGGGATAGTTTACCAGAAACTACCTCTGCCGCTCCCCGTTACATCGACGCTTCTTTATTAAGTAATTTTGACTCGCTTTTCGTTCCTGAAAAAGGTTTTAATTCTCCACGGGAAGCACTTTTTGAACAAAAAAATCGTGCAAGAAATCTGGCAATCGTGGCTGTTCTCCTCTATTGTGGCTTGAAAATCCATGAAGTCGTTGAATTAAAATGGAAAAATATTGATATGAAGAAACAGATTCTAGTTGTAGATCGGAAAGCGAATCGTTTGGAGCGAGTACCTATTCCAAATGAAGCCCTTCCGATACTTGCGAATTATGCCAACCAACATAAAAATGGTGCATCTGGAGAATCCTATGTTTTCCGCTCTTCACACGATGAACAAATCTCGCCTCGCACGATTCGCCAAATCCTTGATCGGATCACGGTGTACAAAAACGTTTCACCGGAATTGTGTCGGAAAACTTTCCGTTACTATACTGAATTATACTTAGGCGACAAAGATGCAGTGAATTATCTCTGTGGCAATCGCTATGTACGTCCACACTCATTTGAAGAAATCTACGAGAAAATGCGTGACTTCTCCTATCGTTGAATCGTTCAATGATCTATGAAATCATCGCATAGAAAGTTCGCTACATCGCTTTGTTTCTTCACTTTCTATGCGATCTATTTCTTGTTAAAGAATTTATTAACTGACAAGTATCCTCACTTAAATTTTTTAAAAACGATCAAGTTGCTTTTGTCTTCTTTCTTGAAATAAGGTTATCGTAACTGTTCATTTTACATTGACTGATTCTTGCTTAGCATTTTGATCAGAATTTTTATTGCGCTTATTCTCAAATGTACCGACTGCTTTACGATGCTCTTCGATTTACATTTTTTCATTCCTTTTCAATACAGCTGATTAATTCAAATAGTATATCTATTATTTTCGTTTATCTTATTAAAAAAGTAACTGATTATAAGTACAGTTTTTTGAAAAAAAATGATTGATAAATCCTTTATAAAAAGCGAGTGGTCAAGCATTTTCTCAAAAAAAAAACCTTACGTCACCTCATGTGGATATTGCACATTTTTCATCCAATGTGCCCTCTCAATCCAAAAGATAACTTTACATTTAGGTTTTTCTGTTATTTAGATTGTGGATATGCTATCATATTTTAAGACTTTGTACATTTATTAACAAATTTATTTATGGAGCGTGAAAGATGGAAACAATCGACTATACCCCACTTAATCTTTATACGAATTTTCAAGAAGCTGCTGAACGCACACCTGATGTCCCAATGATTTTTGATCAGACATTAGTGGCTTTTCCGGAGCTTGGTTTTAAAAGCACTTACAGCGAATGTCATGAATTAGTAGTAACACGTGCCTATCAACTGGCTAGTTTAGGTGTGACACTTGGTGACAAGATCATGATCTACAAAAGCTCTGCTTTTGATACCTACTTGATGGCCGTTGCTGCCTCTTATCTAGGTGCAATTCCTGTCATGCCTTCCTACCATTTACCAACAAGTACTTTAGAAGTATTTGTTGATCGTTTGGAAGATCCTTTTATCTTATTTGACGAAGTTACAAGTGAACGCGTTACAGGCATCACTAACGGCACGAAGAGCAAACAATTGGCTGTCGCTGATTTGCTCAAACAACCCGCAACTCCTGTGGCACAAAAGAAATTAGATAATGATGAAATCTCTTATATGACTCACACTTCAGGCACGACCGGCATTCCTAAATTGATTTGCCACTCTGCACATTCAATGGGCTGGCGGACAAAGTGGCAAAAAACGGTATTTACTAAGATCACCGAGAAGAAATTAGTCGCTTTTCATATTTCGCCGGTTCATTCACGATTCAACATCGGCATCTCTTCTCTTATGGCAATGGGCTTTCCGATGATGCCAATCGCAGATCCTCAAGGTGAACATGTGGTAAAACTGTTATTAGAGAATCCGCCAATTGCTTTAGAGACACATCCAAATAACTTTGTTCAGTGGAGTTTCACTGCTAGAGAGCATCCAGAAGCTTTTTCAGGTATTCGCTACTACCACTCTACATTTGATGCCATCAACAATCAGACAATGGAAGTATTCCTTCAAACGTCAGCAACAAAAGAAGCAATCTTTTTGCAAGTCTACGGACAAAGTGAATGTGGACCAATGATTTTGAAAGCTCATACGTTGGAGAGCTTAAAAACAAGTGACGCACGTGATATGGGTGTCGGGTTAGGTGACTTGACCAAAGCAAGGATCACTGATGAAGAAGGCAATGAACTACCGGCGAACACAGATGGTCACATCCACTTGTTATCAAAAGGCCGTGCATTGACTTATTATAAAGAAGATGCTCGATTTCAAGAAAATGTGTATGGTGTTTGGTGGGATAGCGGCGATTATGGTTGTATCGATGAAAATGGCCATCTACATCTGAAAGATCGTCAAGTTGACTTGATCGATACGATCAATAGTACATTAGCGATCGAAGATTATTTGTTGGATTCATTGGAATTTTTAGCTGAAGTCGTCATCGTTCGTGATAAAGATAATTCACCACAACCAATCATTGCTTTAGCGCCGAATCAAGAGATGGATTGGGATCGTTGGTGGAACCAAGTCCATGAATTGCCACGTTTGAACACACCGATCATTCGTGCTTACGAAGATATTCCAAGAACAGCAACCATGAAAGTCCAACGGTTACAAATTGAAAAGGAATTTAAAGAAGCAAATCAATAATTATCTCCTCCAATAGTCCAGACAAGTACTTTTCCTGTAGTTAGGAAAGTGCTTGTTTTTTTGTATATAGATTTCTTTTCTTTTTTCTATATAAAGTGGCTGACTTGATAATCTGCCAATTGGCTGTTTTTCTTTTTATTCGAACAAGGTATACTCTTTTTGTGGAGGGATAAAAGTGAAAAAAATAGTAACGATTGGAGGATCTGATCCGTTTGCTGGTGGCGGCATACAGTCCGATTTAAAGACATTTGAAAACCATCATATTTTTGGGATGAGTGCATTGACCTGTATCGGAATGCTTGACTCAGATGGTTCGTTTATATTAGAGACGATCCCGCCTGAATGGTTAGCCAAGCAGCTAGATTCGATTCGATGTATGACAGATTTAGATGGCATAAAAATTGGCTTATTACATTCATTGGAAGCCATTGACGTTGTGAAGGATTTCCTTACATATTTTGAGGATGTTCCCATTGTGATCGATCCTGTGTTTGCCTTTAAGGAAACAGCAAATACCTTGAATCAAGCTTATATGCAAAAAATGATACAGGAGTTATTTCCTTTTGCGGATGTATTGACCCCGAATTTGAAAGAAGCTTCCCTGCTTTATGGCCAACCCGTTCAAACTTTTCTCCAAATGACCGATTGTGCAAAATATATCCATTCACTAGGTGCTAGGAACGTAGTGATCAAAGGTGGTACTGGGATTATCGGTAACAAAGCATTGGATGTTTTATTCAACGGAAATGAAACAATCTCATTTAGACGGGAAAAGTTAGACGAACAGACTGTCAACGGTGCAGGATGTACATTTGCTTCCGCGATTGCCGCAAATCTGGTCTTAGATTATCCTTTGGCGGATGCTGTTGCCCGGAGTAAGGCTTTTGTTTATGACTGTATCTTGAACGGTGTCATGATGAATGATCAAACAGGAAGTGTTTGGTCAAAAGGAAAAGGAGTGGAAATAACGAATGAATACTAAAAAAATTGCGATTTATGCCATGTTGACGGCTTTAACTGTGGGGGTTTCTTTGGTCATCTTGATTCCAATACCTGGAACCAACGGATTTGTCACCTTATGTGAAGTTGGCATTTATACGGCAGCTGCTCTGTTTGGGCCGATGGGTGGATTGATTGTTGGTGCAGGAAGTGGTTTGTTTATTGATTTATTATCCGGCTATCCCCAATGGGCGATTTTCTCTTTATTGATCCATGGCTTACAAGGACTGGTTGCTGGCTATTTTGCGGGTAAAGGTTCTGTGCGTTGGGGCTTTGGTTTATCACTTGGAACGATCATCATGGTTGCTGGCTACTTCTTTGCCAGTTGGCTGCTTTATGACTGGCCAGTCGGTATCGCATCGCTACCAAGTAATTTGCTCCAAAACATTGTCGGTATCGTGGTGGCAATCCCACTTACAAAGGCATTGATGCGTTTACCTCTGCAACAATCAACGGTAAAAAAATAAGTAAAAAGGATGAATTGAAAATGGAAGTATCAAAAGACAGTTTCAAACAGCAATTATCTGAAATGGTTTCGGACGTTCTCAATGAAGCCAATCTTAAAGCGGGCGATCTATTCGTTGTAGGATGCAGTACCAGTGAAATTGTTGGTGGACATATTGGTAAAAACTCAAATGCAGAAATCGGGCAATGGGTCATCGAAACATTGAAAGAACGATTAGATCCTCTTGACATTTCGTTAGCAGTCCAAGGTTGTGAACACCTTAATCGAGCATTAGTCGTCGAACGTCCAGTAGCCGAAAAGAAACAATTGGAGATCGTCTCTGTCATTCCGGCACTTCATGCAGGAGGTGCCTGCTCAGTTGCAGCATTTGAACAATTCAGCGATCCTGTCGAAGTGGAACATGTCGTTGCTCAAGCAGGAATCGACATCGGGGATACTGCGATCGGGATGCACATCAAACATGTTCAAGTGCCTGTACGTCCTCGTTCTAACACATTAGGTCATGCGCATGTCACTGCTTTACGGTCTCGTCCTAAATACATTGGGGGACCTCGCGCGCAATACGAATAAGAAAAAACTACGAACGAATAAGAGAGTTGTTCCCTTTCTTATGTTCGTAGTTTTTTCATGTCAGCTAAATTTTTCGATAAAGACACGCTTCATAAGGGGCAAATGTACTACTTGATTGAAATTCTTGACCGGATTGGTTTTCCAATAATACTTCCCAATTTGTTTCGATTTCCGTTGGTAAGGTATAAGTCGCTGCTTCATCAGTCAAGTTGACGATGATCAGATAACGTTCTTCATCTAGGACTCGTTCGTATACAAAGAGCTGTTCATTTTCAGGTAGATATTCATTGAAACTACCATAAACCAACCCTTTGTTTTCTCGACGCAGGATAATCATCTTTTTGTAAAAAGATAAAATCGATTCGGGATCATTCGTTTGATCAGCGACATTGATCATTTGATAATTCGGATTGACGAGCAACCAAGGGGCAACCTCAGAAAAACCAGCATACGAATGATCATCCCATTGCATCGGGGTACGACTGTTATCTCTTGTGGTATTGGCTACGATATCCAATGCTTCTTCTTCAGAACGTCCTTCATCAAGCAATTGTTGATAGAGTCTTTTTGAATCTACTGCATCGATCTCATCAATAGAAGAAAATGATAGATTTGTCATACCGATTTCTTGTCCTTGATAAATAAATGGCGTACCTTGCAAAAAGAAATACATCATGGCGATTGCTTTTGCAGACACTTGCCAATACTTAGGAGACGTATCCCCAAAGACAGACACACATCTTGGCACGTCATGGTTTTCCATATAAAGAGCGTTCCAACCTTTGCCATCCAGTGCTCGTTGCCACGCGCTCAATGATTGTTTCAAACTCAATACATCTAGATCCCCGTCTTTTTCATGTTTCCAGATCGAAATATGATCAAACTCAAAGATCATATCAAAATAGCCATTTTCGCCTACCCACTCAGGTCCTTCGTTAGCAGATACACCACTGGCTTCTCCTACCGTCATAATATCATATTCATCAAAGACATTTTTTAATTCTGTCAAATGATCTTCAATACCGGAGACATTTTGAAAAGGAGAAAATGGGTTCTCAGTTGCCTTGACAGAGTATTCATCTTTTTTTACATGAGAAATGGCATCTAAGCGGAATCCGTCGATCCCTTTATCTAACCACCAGCGGATCATCGTGAAGAGTTCAGCCTTTAGCTTATCGCTTTCCCAGTTCAAGTCAGGTTGTTCTTTTGCAAAAATGTGTAAGTAGTATTGACCCGTTTGTTCATCGTATGCCCATGCTGAACCACCAAAGATCGACTGCCATTCATTTGGGGCTTGATCAGGTGTGCCATCGACCCAAATGTAGTAATCGCGGTAAGGATTATCGACCGACTGACGTGATTCAATAAACCATTCATGCTGATCGGAACTATGATTGATGACTAGATCCATGATGATCTTTATCCCCATCTGATGGGCTTCAGCTAATAAAGCATCAAACTCATCCATTGTACCAAATTTCTCAAGAATTGCTTGATAATCGCTGATATCATAACCGTTATCGACAAATGGTGACTGATAAATAGGATTGATCCAAAGAAAGTCGATCCCTAACTCTTTCAAATAGCTAAGTTTTTCGCGAATGCCTTTGATATCACCGATACCGTCGTTGTTACTATCTTTAAAGCTTGCTGGGTAGATTTGATACCCAACCGCTTCCTTCCACCACTTTTCTGACTGCTTCATGCTTATCCCCTTTTTTCTTTATTATAGCTTAATTTCAAGCGGTTACATATTTGTTACCGTTAACTTTTTTCATGCTTACATCAGTTGGAGTAGTGCTTATAATAAATGAAAGACCTCAAAAAAGCGAACATCAAAGATCATGGGTGACACATCATCTTTGGTATTCGCTTAATATCTATTTATAAATAACGAGAAATCAATTGGATCAATTGTTTGGGAAATGTCGATAAATCGGTAATATCAACGAAGCGACTTGCGCCATAGATTTCTTTGATTTCTTCCTTATCTTGTCCAATTGCCGCAGAAATAAAGATGATACCTTGGCGTTCATATTCGGTCAAGACTTCTTGGATATCTTTTTTTGCTTTAGCGCCTGTATAATCAGGTAACGCTTTTGGTTGGCCATCACTGATGTTGACTATCAGTTTGGTAGTCGCAGGTTGTTCTGTCAGCTTGCCAGCGATTAGACGCAACACTGCACCATCACGATTATTTTGTCTTGGCTTCATAGTCACTAATTTCTGTTCCAACCACTCAAATGAATCTGAAAATTCTTTGTACGAAAAGACAGATGTTTTTTCTCTTGTCGAAACATCTGCTGTATCCCCGTAGATCAATAAAGGAATACGTACTTTTTTGGCAAATGCGGCAATAGCAAATGCAGCTTTTTTTGCAGCTATCATGCGGTCTTCACGAACCATCGAACCAGATTCATCGATTCGCAGAGCCACTGCCAAAGAAGGTTGTTCGTGAGGGGGATTTTTTTTATCAAATTGTCGTAAATCACCATAAACTACTCGACTAGCATTAAAACGTTGGCCTTCGTATTTCCCTTTTTGATAAGTTTCGCTTTGTTCATTTTCCAAAAGATCAAGGATTTGCCGACTCAATGAATCCACGATCGGATCGATTTCTTGTCGGATAATCGCTACTTCAGGATTTATGATAGCAAACTTAGGGCGATGAACGATCATTCCTTCTTTTTCATGGATCGTCCCTTTCATCAGCTGCCGCGCTTCTTTATTGAGTTCACGCTTGAGTTGCTTATCTAGGGCTTCCATATCTGAAGCTGACATCTCTTGGGATTCATCATCTGATTGCTGTTGACCATGCCCTTCGACTTCTTGACTCCGCTCTTCCGATAAAGGCAATGTGTCAATTGAGGTTTCTTCTTTCGCCGCTGCTTCCTTTGTCTGCTCTTCTTGTAACACTTCCTCTTTTTCTGAGGGGTGTTCAGCAAGTGATGTTGTTTCTTCTGCCAACTGATCGATTTGACGTTCCATCGCTTCTGCTGCGCGAATTGTCCGCCCTTTGATTCGTGAGGATCCGTCTGATAAGTCCCCCCATTTCTTTTGTCGAACCAATTCTCTGAGTTCATCTAAAAGCCCACTATCAGTTAGTGCAGTCGTCAAAATGTGTAATTCATCTGGATCAGTCGTCAGTTTATATAAGACCTTAGGATAGAGCGATACGAAAATGTCTTGATTTTGTTTCATTGTATTAACCCAATAAAAATAAGAACGCATACCTGCTACACCTTTGATGGCATTTGCTTTAACAGTTTCATCTAACAAACGGATCACTTCTGCCATTTTCAACAAAATTATCGGCTCTTTAACTTGTGTCTTGCTGATAGCGCGTTCCACCATGACTGAAAGCTCTGGCAAATCCATTTTCTCAGCATGTTGCATACGATCTCGAAGTGATTCATTCAACGGTCGGTTTCCTTGATAGTTGCGATTCGTTGTAATAATAATGATACAATCAGGGTGGCGTTTGATCACACCAGTAGGTAAGTTCAACAAACCGTTGGTTTCTAAGGCGGAGTTCAGGGCAACAAGAACCGAAGCATCACGTATCACCGTTGGTTCTTGGATTTCTAAAAGATAACCCTTTTCGATCGCGCGAACGATTTCTGACGGATAGTATTTGTAGTGGATCGTACTTTCTTGATTATTTTCGATTCGTTGCACGAGATCGGCTAATTTTTGTTTTGCCGTTTGTTGATCGACGGAGTAATATTGTTCGATCAACGTCAATACCGCAGCTAATGTATCCGTTTGATAAATAGCGGTCAATAACTCCTGATCTTCTTCTTGGTCTGAATCAATGACAGGTAGTAACGCTCCAAAGACATCTGATTTATCCATATCAGCAAAGCATGTTACTTTCGTATAAGGTAACTGCAGATCAAAAGACAAAGCTTTTGCTAATTGCGTTTTCCCGGAACCTGCATCCCCTTCCAATAACACATTGCTGATTTTCATTTCCGGATCTAGCCAGTTTGTTTTGATTTCAGTCGCAATACGTAGCTCTTCAGCACTAGTTTGATGACTTGTCGTTTTTTTCCAGATCATTTGTTTTTCGATCGGCGTAAACGTTCGCTGGTCGGTGAGTGAAAAGTTTTCCATTTTAAACACTTCCTTATAACATTAATACCCTAGATCATCTAATAGACGTTTCAAGATACGAAAACGTTCGCCAAGTAATTCGCCATCTTTTTGTAAAGCATCGTAGTATAACATGATATCTTCATCGATTTTAGGGTTTTTCGTGTCTACTTCCACCGTCATCCGGTTTCCTTGCAAACCGATGATATCAACGACAGGATTTTCAGGGTCGTAAAATTTTTCATGACGGTAAGCATCTTGGAAGTAAACACTTCCTTGCGCGACTAAGATCGCTAAGTCAAGGATACGAGTAATCGGTAATTCTTCCGATTGACGTGACCACTTTTCACCTGTATGACGCCATACTTTTCCTGAGATATCGACTTTGCCTCGATCATTCCACTGAGCTAATCCTAAAGACAGTCCTTTTGCATCTGTATGCAAGGCATTTCTGCCATCAACTTTATCATAATCTTCGACGACGATCACTGGTTTATGTTTCAAATTTGTTGGTATTTCCATCCTTCTCTACTCCTTTTTAGTAATTTAGTGATTTAGTAAATTACTAGATAATTAAAACTAGTATAAAATAATTAAGATAGAAATGCAAAAAAACAGCCCAAGCAAATCATTGCTTAAACTGTTTCTTTTCCTAGTATTTTTGCTTTCTGCCCTATTTATTGTGCAGAGATCGCAATACCGATCGCTTTTTCACCTAAGTGACTACCGATCACTGGACCAAAGTGGCCGATCTCGATTTCTGCCTGTGGGTATTGTTTTTGAAGTTTTGCTTTTTCTTCTTCGGCAACTACTAAATTATTTGCATGGATCACATATAATTTTACTGGTGGTTTAATTTCTTCATTTCGTTTGCCAATGATTTGCTCTGCACGGGCAAAAGCTTTTTTACTTGAACGGATCTTCTCGAATAAGATGATCTTACCTTCTGAAAAAGTCAGGATCGGTTTGATTTTCAATAGTCCCCCGATCAGCGCAGCCCCATTAGTCAAGCGACCACCGCGGACTAAGTTGTTCAAGTCATCAACGATCAAATAGGCGTATGTATTGTCTCTAATTCGATCGATGTGAGCTAAAATGGCTTCAAGTGAATAACCTTTATCATTCAAGTCTAAAGCAGATTCGACCATATGCCCCATTGGCATACTGGTGATTTTCGAATCATAAGGAATAATCGTCATCTCTTTGACGCCGTCTTTCATCGCAAATAATGTATTGACGAATCCAGAAATCCCACTTGATAAGTGTATGCTTAAGATCGTATCATAGCCTTTGGTTTTCAGTTCTTCATATAGTGCCAAAACTTCACCTACAGCAGGTTGGGAAGTTGTTGGAAAATCTTTACTGTTTTTCAATAGTCCGTAATATTCGTCTGCTTCGATGTCAATGCCTTCGTTATAAATTTTTCCATCCAAGATCACAGGAATAGGAATCACATATAAATCAGGATGGTTTTTGATACGTGTTGGCAGGAAAGCTGTACTGTCAGTTACGATTGCTAATTTCATTTATTTAAGTTCCTCGTTTCAAAGAATTTTACCAGTCCTTAATACTATATCATAAGTAAGAAAAGATTTGAACCTTTGTCCAGATTATAGAAAAAGCAACCCATGTTTTTTATTAAAATCTAAGGTTTTTATCACTTTCATTATTTATTAGAACGAATAAAAGCCAGGACTAGAAAAATTTTTCTCAAGTCCTGACTTATTATCCGAAATGAGCTTGCACTCTTAGTTAGCTATAGAACCACTGGTGCTTGCCAAAGCATCCCCTTATCGTCTGAAATTCTTGACCATCTGCATGGCGTTTCTACCAAACTGGGCAAAGGCAAACGTCAAGCCACCGACACTGCCAATCACCACACAATAAATGACTGCATGCGTTTTTGATGTCATGGATAGGGAAAGACTCAAAACGAAGAAAAGAATGCAGCACAGAAGCAACATGGCCATTGTCGAACGAAACGTCTTCAAGAAGAAATGACTGATCTTTGCGAATGGCGAGATGCGGTATTCTTTTGATAAATAAAGATATCCACGAACAAACACAAAAGCAAAAGCCACTGTATTAGATAAACTCATTCCGTATCCGCCAAATAAAGCTAACCCAATCGCTTGGAATACGACTTTTAAAATAATGGCTTCTGTTGTCAGTTTGATCGCAACCAAATGATGATTCAATGATTGGAGCATCGTCGATAAAATCGTAAACAACGAGAAGAACAAGGAAGCTAGAAGCGCCATTTGGAAGTACCCGACACTCTCTGGATCATAGCCAAAAAACAAGGTGTATAATGGTCCTGCTAATAAGGACATCCCTGCTAACGAAGGCAAAAGGATCAATAAAGCAATCGAGAAGCTGTCCCCGACTGTTTTTTCAATCTGTAGTCGGTCTTTTTTTCCTAATGTACTCAGGATCGGCAGACTACTGATTGCGACCGTTCCGACCATTGAAATCAAGATCAGTGTCAATTTGTTCGGATTGACTGATGCACGACTAAACAAAAATTCGAGTTGCTGGTCTGCAATTTCTGGTCTGAACAAATGTAAGAATGGTTTCATCGTCACCTGATCGATCATTTGTACAATCGTGATCACCGAACCAACATAGATGAACGGTAAGGTTTCTCGAATGATCGAAACAGACGCAGAACGATTGTCTTTTTGGAAATAGCGACTTGAGATCCAGAAATCTTTTAAACGGAAATAATCGTTTTGCCGTCCAATAACAAACATATGACCAATAGCTGCTAGTCCACCGAAAAAAGAAGCAACAGTACTGATCAATACCGCTTGCACAATCGTGCCATCTGTCAACACACGCAAATAATACGTACCAGCTAAGATCACGATTACACGGACTACCTGTTCAATAATCAAGGAAGTACCGTAAGGGCGAAGATGATTTTTTCCTTGGAAGTAACCTCGCATCGCACTTAATACTGGGATCGCTACTAAGGAAGGACAGAGACTACGAATCGCCAAAATACCGTTATCGACATTCGAGATCGGACTGATTTTCGCCAAAGCGGGAGCAAACAAATACATCAATAAGGCAGATATGATCCCGATAACGAACATGATATTGATCGTACTGCGAAAAATGACCCGACAAGCTTGTTCATCCCCTTTTTTCGTCGCCACCGCCACTTTTTTTGCTATCGCATTTGGAAACCCGACTGTACCTAACATCAGGAAAAGGCCATATGGTAAATAGCCCACATTATAAAGGGTAGTTGCTAACATGCCATCTTGATTGTTCCCCATCATACTTAACCAAGGAATCAAATAAACGACACCTAAAACTTTACAAAGTAGATTGGCAAAGGTAAGCCAAAATGTCCCTTGCATCAATTTCTTATTCATATGTCAACCTCATCTATCTCTATTAGAATAAACATCTTCCCTATTATAACAAAAAAAACTTGGAGGACAACTCGTTGAGGAAAACAAAAAAATAAGCTTCCCAATTTTTTGGAGAAGCTTAAGAAATTCTATAACATTGATAATAAAAACACAGAAGCAAGTCCTGTAATGACAGACAAAGCCATTGAGCGGGTTTTATAAGCAACACCTGCTACAAATAGCATCGCAACGATTTTGATGTTCCACGCAATATCTAAATGTTCATGCGTGATAAAAACATCTTTGAAGGCCAACGCTGCAAACAAAGCAACTGGTACATATTTCATCCATTCGCTAAACCATTTAGGCACTTTTCGATGTGTAAAGTAAAGCATAGGAAAAACTCGTGGAATGTATGCAACGACAAATAAGCTGATCACCAATAACAACAAGTACCACTCAGTCATGATGTTGCACCTCCTGTTCTGGGAAATGGAACAATGGCTCATTCAAAGGTTGGGTCTCTTTGCTGGATTTCTTTTCTTTTTCCTTCTTGAAGGCTCTTTCTAATACAAAACCCGCCGAAGAAGCAATCAACGTTGCAACGATCAAACCGAAAGTGTTTTTAAAAAGTACCATGAATAAGACACTGAGTATCCCAGAAAAAATCCCTGTGAAGATGAGTAAAGCATTTTTCATTTGCATGATAAACATAAAAATAAACATAGCAGTTAAGGCAAAATGCACCAAATCCGTATCCACTCGGATCACTGATCCAAAAATATTTCCGACCATGTTACTGAACGCCCACGCCCCCATTGAAAACCAATTGACATATAAAGCTTTTCGCTTGTCCCAAGTGGGATCAGTGGAATACTTCAAATAATTGACTGCATAGTTTTCGTCATTCAATGATTGAGAGAACACAGCTAAAAAGAATCGCTTTTCTTTCTTCATAAAGCCTGAAAGACTCGACCCTAGCAAAATATACCGTAGTTCTAAGAAAAAGACCATCAAAAGTGTAGTTGAAAATGGCGCTTGTATGGCTAACATAGAGGCAACTAAGAATTGTGCGCCACCAGAAAATACTAAAATAGATAATAGACCAGCTAAGAGTGGATCAAAGCCAACTTGCTGCAGTAAGACTCCGCAAGCTAACCCAACTGGGATATAACTAAGGCAAAGTGGCAACGAAGCATGTAGCGAATCCTGCCAAGGCGCCCGTTTCTGTTTATTCATTAACGATATCTCCTTCAATTTACAACAAATAAATAGCGGACTAATTGTAACATAAATAAATAAAAATGTAGCCGTTTTATCGTTAAACAACATGATATTTTTCTCATTTTTAAAGCACAACTATTAAAAAAAATAAAAATCATCGAAAAATATAAGAGAAAATTCATTTTCCTCCTACTTTACCGATGATTTTACACAATAAATAAACAAGTTGTTTTTTAACATCAAGCTTTTTTATAAGCAAAAAAATAACACTAGTTTCTAAATTATTTCTCGACGTTCTCTATCGTATTTTCTTGTGTTTTATTTCTTTGCGAATAATTTGGATCATATTTATCTGTTTCAATGTAAATATAGATTTTTTTATCCTTTAATTGTTCACGGATCGTCCGCTCAATATCATTGATGATCATGTGTACTTGGTATTCTTTGTTTTCATCTAAATCAATTTTTGCCGCAACTAAAATCTCTGTCGGACTTAAATGCACAGTTTTGATATCAATGACCCAATTCACTTCATTTCGCTCAAAAGCAAATTTGATCTTTTTCAAATCTGTCGTAGTCACGCTCTCGCCAATAATCAAACTATAAAATTCTTTTGCTAGAAAGATAGCAGCACCCATCAATAAAAAGCCGATCAATAGTCCACTGATGGCATCAAAAGCAGCGATCCCTGTCAAGATGGTCAACCCGGTGCCGACTAAGGCAAGAACGAGACCAATTACAGCACAGAGATCTTCGGTGAAGATCACGAGTATCTCACTGTGGCGACTTTCACGTAAAAAACGCATAGTTGAAAGGTTTTCACTGTTCAATTCGCGGATTTCTTTCATCGCGATTCGTAATGAACTACCTTCTACAGCTAGACCAAATAATAGAATCAGGATGACAATCCAAGGATTACCAACTTCGTGGGCGGGATGGGTAAGTTTTTCAAAAGCTTCCATCACACCTAGCGCGCCCCCGCCAAAAAACAACATCATGGCAACAATCGTACTGAAAAAATACTTTGCTCGTCCTTCGCCAAATTGGTGTAATTCGCTTTGACCACGATTCGCACGTTTGTCACCGACTAGTAGTAATACTTGATTGCTACAGTCAACGATACTATGGATACTTTCATTCAACATAGCGGCACTGCCACTGATGGCATAACCGACAAATTTACTAAACGCAACTAAGAGATTAGCACCTAACGCTGACAATACAGAAAACATTCCGCTCTTCTTCAAATTCTCCATTGCTTTTTCTTCCCTTCATTCTTAACAACATCAAAGAGTATCTAAATTAAAGATGACGGTTTGATTATTTTTTAAAATCGTTTCTTTTGCGCCTACTTTTGTATTTTTACCATCCACACTGAACATCCAATATTTTTTCTCTTCGGTATTTTGCCTCTGACCATTGATTGAGGTAATAAATCCTTTGTCTTCTTCCACACTAAAGTTTTGTTCCAGCACGTCCAGTAAATTTTCTCCTGTATGGAACGTCACTTTTTTTACTAAGGTATCAAGCCCATCTTCTTGCAAGGTGATAGTTGCTGTTTCATTCGTCACCAAGGATGACGGTTTTGGATCAGCTTTTTTTGTCTCTTGATTTGTACAACCGGTAAAGAAAAGCAACATCGAACAGACAATGAGTAAACTGGTTCCTCTCCTTTTCATTTTCCCCCTCCTAAGTATAAAAAAAGCCAAGGAGAAAACCGATTCCTTGGCTCTTTTTTCATCGATCATCTAAATGGATCATTCTGAAGCATATAACGCACGATTGCTCTTTTTCATCAATTTTTGCGGACCATCAAAGGTACTAAAAATTCATAATTGATAAAGAAATCGATCACTGAACGATGATAGTCACCAGAAGAAATCGCTAGATCTGTCTGTGTTGTGTCTTTCAGAGAAATTTGGAGCGACTGACCTTTATCCAGCAACACCTTATACGTCGTGTCATCCAATTTCTCCAGATCATACTGCGGATTTTTCATTGTGACAATAAAAATATCATCTAATACTTCTTGCGTGGCTGGAAACTTACTTGCTATATCTAATCTTAGTGGCTTCGTGTTGTCTAACAAGGTTTGATCCACCGTAAAACCTAATTTACGTGCATAAGAAAATAATTGATTCAACTTATGATTGAAAATCGTGATCTGACTAGCCGAAAATACACGTTCAACAGACCAATGACGAATCAATGCTAACACTCGGTCATCATCGATCTCAATCGTCATTTGTTCCGGGGAGACTCGCATCAAATTGATGGATTCTACTTGGTATCGTTGGTCGATCGTTGGTAACACAAAGGAAAACAACAATTCTTTTTGTGGGGTCAAACTATAATTGATTGAAAAATATCTTGTTTCCCATACATCATATGCTTGTTTGGATAACTCCAAGCCAATATCATTCAATGGTTTTAATATCTCGTAGGCAAAGTATTCGATCAAACTTGTCTTAGCAATTGCAGAAATCGGTGTATCTTCTAACACATAGCGATGATAGGCGACCAATAACTCAGTGAAATCCGCTTCGATCAAATATTTACGTAATCGTAAATCGGCCAACTCTTCTTCTGCAGCTGCAATCAAGTCAACGATATCTTCGTAATCATTTTGTTTACCGGAAAGATATGCTTGGTTTTCATTGACCGCTTGCTCGATCGTTGAACGTTCATAATCTGTTTGATTCGTCGAGTCTGGGACGACTTTTTCTTTTTCATGGATTTTGGCTTCTTCGCGAATTTCTTCTACTTCATTCGCCAACTCTTTGTCGATGCTGGATGCTTCTTCTACTGGGTCAGTCGTTCCATGATTTTCAGCTGTTACTTCTTGTAGGTCTAAATCTTCTTGTTTTGTCATCACTCGTCTCCTCCCTCTTCTACTATTTCAGGGTTTTCACTGCCAAGGTACGACATCAAGAAACGATGGATCGACTGTCTGAAACCTTCCATGTCACTAAAATACTTTTTGATTTGACGTTGTTCTTTTTCAACGATTGCAGCGCGTAGCTGGTCCGCTTTTTCTTCATGTAATAAGGTTTGCTTTTGTTTTTGGATTTTTTCTGGTTCTTCGATATAAGGTAACCAACCTAATTTTTCATTTTCAAGTGCTTGTTTCTTTTGTTCTAACGCTTGGATTTCTTCGTCTATTTTTTTACGATTCAAGAAACCCTTCGTATCATCTAAGTCAGTGATTTGCCGATCGATCTCTTTTATGGCCTCTTCTAAACGCTCGATCTCTGTTTTTGCAGTGATCACTTTTGCCTCTAACTCATTAATTTTTTTATCAAAATCATGGGTTTGTTGCGTCGCATAGTTCTCCCATTCTTCATCGATTTGCGGTAATACAAAGATTTCAGGTAAGCTAGCATCGATCCCAATCGTTGCTCGTTCATGAAAATAAGTGCCGATCTGGTAATAACTCATCGTCGGAGAGATAGTCTCTGTATGTTTCATAAAGGGAAATTCTTGCAAGAAACGGTCATGGATCTTCCGCATCAATAGCTGATCGATCTCATGATTTTCATTTGAGCTTTTTTTAAGCTCATCGTTCAAGCGTCCATTGTATAACTGATAGATTGCGGGAATATTCTCCTCGCGGACAGCTTGTTCAAAAGCTTGCAGATCTTCTAATAATTGTGAAAGATTCATACTTGCTTTTTCTTTGATATCGTAAAACGAAGATGCTTCCTCTTGTTCGTTTTCATCATAATGTTCGTTCGTCTGTGGGTCTATCATCTTACTGGCCTCCTCTTGCTTTTGAACGCATCAATTTTCCATCAATTATTCTATGTAATCCAATAGTATCATTTTCTAAGAAAAAAGTGTTACTAAGTATGCGCTGACTTAGAACAAAAATTACTTTTACTCGTAATAATTGAAAGTTAGAAAACATAAAAGAGCGGGTCAGCGATTCCCCGCTCTTAGCTTTATTTTTTGGGTAAATCTCTTGTTGTAAAATGGATGCGTTGGTTTTCATCTCGTGTAAGTAATGTTTCTTCATTTAAGTAAGAGAATTTTAATTCATTTAGTTCACTATCTTCTAGCATATGCTCATATCCTGTAAAAATTGAGCGTATATACTGTTTGTACGCGTTTTTCTTTTTTTGTCTTTTTTTCATAGGACACCTTCCTTATCAAACCTATCATACCAATGAATGCCTTCTGAGACAAGCATGTTTCTTTTGTTTTTTCTTTGAAATTTCTTTATATACTTAATTGATAGTTGACGAAACCTTCAAAAAATGAAAAAATGCGAGAGTAGCTAAGGAGGGAAACAAGTGAAAAAAATTGGTTTTGACTCAGAAAAGTATATCGAAGAGCAATCTGCGTATATCCTTGAACGCGTTCATCATTATGATAAGTTGTATCTGGAATTTGGTGGGAAATTAGTCGATGATAAGCATGCCAAACGTGTCTTACCAGGATTTGAAGAAGATGCTAAAATCAAATTATTGCAAAAGTTACGTGACCAAGCGGAGATTTTGATTTGTGTGTATGCTGGTGATATCGAGCGGAATAAGATTCGTGGTGATTATGGGATCACGTATGATATGGACATCTTGCGCTTGATTGATGAATTACGAGGATATGGATTATCGATCAATAGTGTAGTGATCACCCGGTATAACGGACAGCCAGCAACTAAAGTATTTATCAATAAATTGGAGCGTCGGAATATCAAAGTCTATAAACACGCTGAAATCGAGGATTATCCGATCAATGTCGAAAAAATCGTTTCAGAGGATGGTTTCGGCAAGAATGAATACATCGAAACAACGAAACCAATCGTTGTCGTGACAGCTCCTGGTCCAGGTAGTGGGAAATTAGCTACCTGCTTGAACCAACTGTATCACGAAAGCCAAAAAGGCAATGCAGCAGGTTACTCTAAATTTGAGACTTTCCCTGTTTGGAATGTTCCATTGAAACATCCATTGAACATTGCCTATGAAGCAGCAACAGTCGATTTGAAAGATGTCAATATGATCGATTCTTTTCATTTTGATGCCTATAATAAGATGGCAGTCAACTATAATCGTGATGTGGAGACTTTCCCAGTCATTAAACGGATCATCGAAAAAATCACTGGCAAGGAATCGGTCTACCAGTCTCCTACTGATATGGGAGTCAACCGCGTAGGCTTCGGTATCACGGATGATGAAGTTGTACAGGAAGCATCGAAACAAGAGATCATCAGACGCTATTTCCAAACGGCTTGTGACTTTAAAAAAGGTTTGACAGATGAAGATGCCGTCAGTCGCATCAAATTGATCATGGAAGAAGTCGGTTTACGTCCCGAAGATCGTAAAGTCGTGACCCCTGCTCATGAGTATGCAAAAGCTAGTCAAGCGGCTAGTACTGAACCGATGGCAGTGATTGCGATCGAACTTCTTGATCAAGTGATCCTTACAGGTCGGACAAGTCAACTAATGGATGCTTCGGCTGCTGTTGTATTGAATGCGATCAAATATCTCGCCCACATCTCTGATGATATTCCGTTGTTATCGCCTCTTGTCTTGGAAACGATCCAAGGACTTAAAAGCAAGGCATTGCACTCTTCGATCGATACACTCAATCTTAATGAAGTATTGATTGCTTTATCAATCAGTGCAGTGACTAATCCAATCGCACAAGTTGCTTATGAAAAATTAGCAGAACTTGAAGGTGCGCAAGCACATTCAACTGTGATGATCAATAAGAATGATGAACAAAACCTGAAACAATTAGGTATCGACATCACTAGTGCGCCTGTTTACCCTTCAGAAAATTTGTATTACCAATAAATAATTTTTCGATGATGGCTAAAAGAGAAAAACAGAAGCAGTCTCGATAAATAAGGTGGTATCCATAAAAATTGCTCAAATTTTTGTGGATACCCTTTGTTTCTTGCAAGCTACTTCTGCTACTGATTTTTACTGTTTTATAAAGAAAAGCTTAATGCAAAGTTGTTCCTTATCTAATAGGTTCTGGTTATAGTTATCTACCAAATATATATACACGTATCTGTCATTACTGTTAGATAAATCAATGATTTTTGCCTTTTTTTTAGCTACTGTTTTTCATTAAAAGACACCTAGCATTCTGCTCTCTTGCATGTATACGCTTTAGTCTAAAAATCTCATGAAATTTCTCTCAAAAGATTCGTATTCTTTAAAAATAACATGTAGAATTAAACGGAATTTGGTAAGGAGTGATTTTTTTGAGTCAGTTTATTGGAATAATAGGTTTACTTTTAATTTTTGGGTTGGCGATTTTGATCAGTAGCGATCGAAAAGCCATCAAACGCAAACCATTGATCATCATGCTCGTTTTGCAATTTGCGTTTGGGTTTGTTTTACTACGTACGACTTTTGGTACAGCGGTTGTTGCGATGCTAGCCAAATTATTTGATCACTTATTGGCATTTGCCGGTGAAGGTGTCAATTTCGTCTTTGGGGGTGTAGCAAACGTTGGAAGTGCTCCATTCTTCTTAAATGTGTTGATGCCAATCGTCTTTATTTCTGCAATTATTGGAATTTTGCGTTACATCAAGATTCTTCCTTTATTTATGAAAGCAGTCGGTTTAGGATTGAGTAAAATCAACGGAATGGGAAAATTAGAATCTTATAATGGTGTTGCTTCAGCGATTTTAGGTCAATCAGAAGTTTTTATCTCCATCAAAAAGGAACTGCCTTTCTTAACCGAAAAGCGTCTGTTCTCGATGAGTGTTTCCGCAATGTCCACGGTTTCGATGTCCATCGTTGGTTCCTATATGGCATTGATTGATTCAAAATACGTGATCACTGCTTTAGTGTTGAATCTTTTTGGTGGATATATTCTTGCTTCGATCGTTAATCCTTATGAGTTAGACGAAAAAGAAGATGAATTAGTGATTGAAGAAGACAAAGAACAAACATTTTTCCAAATGTTAGGCGAATATATTTTAGATGGTTTCCATGTCGCAATCACAGTGGCTGCAATGTTGATCGGTTTTGTTGCTTTGATTGCTATGATCAATGCCTTGTTCAGCGGGATTTTTGGGATTACATTCCAACAGATTTTAGGATATATTTTTGCGCCATTTGCATTTATTAGTGGGATTCCATGGAAAGAAGCGGTTGATGCCGGTAGTATCATGGCAACAAAACTAGTGACAAATGAGTTTGTAGCAATGACTGAATTATCGACTGGGACTTTTGAATTTACAGAACGGACTACAGCTATCTTATCAGTCTTCTTAGTATCATTTGCAAACTTCTCTTCGATTGGGATCATTTCAGGGGCAATGAAAGGGTTGAATGAAGAAAAAGGTAATCTTGTGGCAAAACATGGATTGAAAATTTTGTTCACCGCTTCATTAGTCAGCTTTTTAAGCGCAATTGTTACTGGAATACTGGTATAAAGCTATTTTTCATCTAGAGTTTTAAGTAGATTGAACTTAGCTGGTTTGAACAGATCACCTGTTTAAATTGGTTAAGTTTTTTTATTTTAAATGACA
Source organism: Enterococcus mundtii (assembly GCF_003957375.1). Lineage (GTDB taxonomy): Bacteria > Bacillota > Bacilli > Lactobacillales > Enterococcaceae > Enterococcus_B > Enterococcus_B spodopteracolus. The sequence goes on from NZ_CP025473.1 coordinate 1,401,624, forward strand.
GATTTCCACTTTTCGGTATATATTAGTTATGTACATGTATTTGATCATATAACTATAGAAAGGAATATTTCCTATGAATAAATGTTACGTATTTATTGGTCCTTCTGGTTCAGGAAAGACGACACTAGCTCATGCAATTTTTTCTCCACAGCAAAAGATCATTACGTATACGACTCGCCCCCACGAAAAAATGAAAAAAATCACTTTGATTACCATTTTGTTTCTCAAGAGACCTTCGAAGAAATGATCGCCCATCAGGAATTTGCTGAATGGGATCGGTACGCCGATCACTATTATGGCTCAAGCAAACAAGAGATCTCAACGAAGCTTGCACAGGGTGACTGCTACACTGTCCTTACAGCACCAGGTTTTTGGCACTTGTATGAACAATTTGGTCGTTGTATCGTTCCTGTCTTCATCACAGTAGCAAAAGAAAAGTTGAATGAACGATTTGTACTTCGCGGAGACTCACCAGATAAAATCAGTCAACGGCTCGCTCTCTTTGAAAAAGATCAAAAAGAACTAGAAAAATTAACAGTTATTCCTACCTTAATCTCATTCGAAAATAATCAGACGTTAGAAATCGAAACAAAAAATTTAAAGCAAGCCATCCATGCAGCGGATCATCGCTGAACAGTTGGCTTGCTTTGGATTTTGAGCGATTTACAATAATTTTTGATAGGCTTTTCTTTCTCCGTGTGGGAATGGAAATTCAATCATGCCACAATAATGAAAACCTGCCGAGTATATCGTTTTTTCCATTGGTTGATTGGTGGGAAACGTATCGATCCGAACGTCCTTGATTCCTTGACATGTGGCAACGGTCAATAAATGTTCTAATAATTGTTTTCCAAGTCTTTTTCCTCTTACGTTTTGATCAAGAGCAACTCGATGGATGGAAAGATAAGGCTCTCTCCCCTCCCAATTTCCTGCAATTGCTGTATAGACCGGATCAATGCCCGCAACAAGCGCCGCAGTGCCAACGATGTTTTCTTCGTCAATCAAGGCGAAGCTTTCCTGCCTGTCAATGTCTTCGATGATTCGTTCTTTTGATGGTTTTTGATCTCCTTGCCATTGAGGCAATCCTTGCTCAGCAAGATATGCTGCGGCTTGATCAATGATTTGTAGCACTCTCGGCAAATCATCTAATGTAGTTTTTCTAAGGTACATATCTCTGCTCCTTTTATTGATCTGTGATTAATTTGTATAGCTTGTCTATTCTTGAACCACTACGTAACCAGTCTGTCGGATGATCTAAAAGCTGACTAACTAATTCAAGATGATGTAATAATGTCCATTTCTTCAAAACTCCCAGACCTGGGAATTTTTGTTGGCGATACAAGCTGACAAGCTCAAGTAATCCTTCCGTGATATAAATTTGTTGATGGTTCCTCATCAACCAACCATACATTTTATTGGCTGCTTCCATAAATTTCAATGCTTGATCTTTTGCGGAATCATTGGTATTTGAAACGAAGTGTTTGATTCGCATATTCCCATAAGCATCGACGTATGTAATATGCAAGGCCAACGCTCGACTGGGAAATCCTTTATCAAAGTAACGACTGCCTTCAATCGTAAAATCGGAAAACCCATGATAGCCATCCATTTGATAGAAAAGATGATCATCGCTAAAGAAATCATCATTTTTTTCTGCATAATTCTCCACATGTCGTCTAGTTTGAAAATGATCACGGATAATGATTTTATTCTCAGGCAGTTGCATACGCAAGCGACTAGAATCAGGAATGAAAAAAGTCGCATTAGTTTTGATCAAAGCTTGCCAAATCGCATTTTCTCTAGGTTGATGTTGTCCATCAAAAATAATGAATGGCGGTGGTGATTCAATCATTCTTTCATAATTGCTCAGCGTAATGATCTCTGCCTCTACTAACGAGCTACCTTCACTGGTCACCCATGTGTGGATCGGTTGATCGAACAGTTTGAACTGACCCACTTGAGGATTCTTTATGATAATCAGCGGATGATTCTTTTTTTGAAACAACTCGACAACATTTTTTAGCGTCGCCGAATCACGTACTGGCTCGATGATTGGCTGAATTTTAGTGGATAAAAGTCCGCGAATCAAACTTTCCTTTAATGCAAGTAGATCGAATTGTTTTCCACGTAAATAAGGATAATACATATATTATTCACTCCAATGGTTCTGTTGGCAGACGTCGAATATGACGTTGCTGGCGCAACCAGTCCTGTTCTTGTCGCAAGGCACGATTTTCTTCTTGTAGATCATGGATTGCTTGACTTTCGATTTCTTCGATAAAGCGTTCATAGTAGCGTTCTTTTGAGAAGGGATCTTGTGTTTCTGAGCGTTTTTTTAATTCTTTGTACAGCTGATCTGAAGGGAAATATTTCACTCCCCTTTCCATTTGTTTGGCTTTTCTGACTTCTCTAAACAAAGAAGCCATAAAACGATTAGTCAATGCCTCTTCTGCTACACCTAACTCACGGCGCATTGCTTTTTTTGCAATAATAAAAGTTCCAGGAACAGGCATTTCCTCTGCTATTGCATACGAACGATAAACTAATACACCAATTTCTGGTGGGATCTCACTTTTAACTTCTTCATATAAATATTTTGGTAAAACAAAATAATTATAGTGGCCAACAAAGGACAATTTAGCAGTTGAGCGAAAATCAGCTTTTGTGACTTTCAATTCATAACAGCGCCATTCTCTTGTTCCGTCAATTTTCATCAAACAACTTAAAGTATCCACGATTCCATGATCCTCAGGCATTGTTACTTCCTCGACCACGATCCCTCCCTGTTCGATACAATAATGATACAACGATGATTCCAGCTCAATCGTTAAAGGTGTTTTCATACACTTCACCTCCGAACATATTTTCGCTTTTTATTCTACCTGAAAAGCCAACATAATCCAACTACCATTTAATTTTTTTGTATGCTACTTGTCTAACAATAAAAAGCAACATAGAAAAGACGAAAAATGCAGCTAAAACATCACATTTTTCGTCTTTTCAATTGCACTCGTTTTTTATTGATTGATCGACTTAATAGTAAATTCTTCTACCTGTTTGCAATTCCGTATTAAAAAATCACACGATTCATTTGTTCTATTGATCTCTTACGCTTTCTCGATTCCTGGCGGAAGATAAAATAAACCATGTTTTTCAAATAATTCACCAATCTGAAAGAGTAAGTCTTCTCTTCCTCTGGCAGCCATAAACTGAATTCCTAGTGGCAATCCTTGTTCACTGACATGTGTAGGTAGACTGATTGCAGGTTGCCCAGTTAAGTTCGCTAGTTGTGTATAAGGAGTGATCGTCAAGCTCTCTTCAAACATCGCTGACACGACTGCCAACCCTTCATCTGCCGATAAATGAGAGACATCAGCCATCTGCTGACGGATCAAGTCACTTTGTAAGTCAGCTGTGATTTTAGGCGCAGTATCCGCAGTGGTTGGCGAAAGGAACAAATCAAAGGACTCAAATAAGCTTTCCATCGTGACAGCTGCATGATCCCATACATGCAAGGAATGCACATAGTCTGCTGCAGTAAGTTTTTTACCGTATTGCCATAATGTCCATGAGATTGGTTCTAGTTCGTTGCTTTCTATCCTCCGCTGCAACCCATTTTCGATCGACTCGATCATTGCTGCCGTTTCAGCACCATTCATTTGATAATACGAGTTGATCAATGTACGTCCATCTAAAGGATAAGGAATCTCAACGATTTCATGTCCTGATTGTTCTAGAAAATGCAGTGCTTTTTGAACAGCAATTTGAGCATCTACACTTACCTTCGACCCGATTGGTGAATCAACACAGACAGCGATTTTCAACCGTTCCTTCACTGGATGCTGTTGCCAAAAGGCTGGTGTCACTTGATAAGGTGCCCCACTATTGATTCCTTGTAATGCTTGGAACAACACTTTTGTATCTCTCATGGAAATCGTTAGTCCGAAATCAATTGCCGCTCCTTGCCAGCCTCGCCAAGCATTTGGACCAACAGGCATTGTTCCTCTTGATGGCTTCAAACCGATCAAGCCAGAAAATGAGGCTGGAATACGGATCGAACCTCCCCCGTCACTGGCACCTGCCATAGGAACGATCCCAGCCGCAACAGCCGCCGCAGCTCCGCCACTTGACCCTCCTGGAGAGTATGCCAAGTTCCATGGATTTCGTGCTGGGCCATATAATTGTGGATCGGTAATATTCTTAAAGCCAAACTCAGGTGCATTCGTTTGACCAAATGGAACTAGGCCAGCTTTTTCTACCGCCTGAACATAATTTGAATTTTTGGATGCTCGGTGTTCTTCGAAAATCCTTGAACCAGAAGTTGCCAACCAGCCTTTTTTTTCTTGTCCTAGCATTTTTAAAGGAAATGGTATTCCTGCTAGTAGCGAATCACTCTCCAGTTGTGGTCGTTTTACATATGATTGGAAATCAAGTGCTTCAAGTGTGACAAATGCGTTGATTTCTGGATTGAACTTTTCGATTTTCCGCTTTGTTTCTGTAAAAAGTTCTTCCAAGCTGAATTGCTTTGTTCTTAAACCATTCGCAAGATATGTTGCATCTTTCATGCTCTCCCTCCTCAGTTACGGTTATTTTCTCATATGACAGAAAAAGCAACAATGTTTACGCTTAGTCTCTCATTCTAATAGAAAAACACTTGAAGCATTCAGCTGCTTCAAGTGTTCTACTCTAATGTTAAGAACGAAAGAGGCATTAAGACATCGAGCGTAATTTCCCTCTAAATTCGTCGATTGAATGGTAACCTTTTTCCGCCATGATCGTCTCTAATTCCTTACTGATACGATCAAAAATAGCTACTCCCTCTTTGTGAAGTTCCGTGCCGATCTGTAACATACTTGCGCCGCATAATAAATGTTCAAAAGCATCTTGTCCATTGCGGATACCGCCAGTACCAATGATTTTGATCTCTGGTTTCAAGCGGGTATAAAACGCCCGGACATTCGCTAACGCAGTAGGTTTGATATATTCGCCTCCAAGTCCACCAAAACCATCTTTTGGTTTGATGACGACTGTTTCACTCTCAGTATCGATATAAAGACCATTTCCTACACTGTTGATCGAGTTCACATAGGCGATCGGGTACTGATTCAAGATTTCTGCCATTTGATCAAAGTGGGCGAAATCAAAATAAGGAGGAAGTTTGATCCCCAAAGGTTTTGAGAACACTTGAAAGACTTCTTTCAATAAAGCTGCTGTTGCCTCGAAATCGTAAGCTAGCTGCGGTTTTCCTGGAACGTTCGGGCATGAAAGATTCAGCTCAGTGATCCCTTGGTAATCACTTTGTTCGATCAACTTCAACATTTCCAGATTTTCCTCTGCACTCATCCCGGCAATCGAGAAAAACAATGGTTGTTCTTGTCCATGCTCTTTCTCGTAGGCCAATGCATAATCCAGATAATAGGAAAAACCTAAGTTTGGTAAGCCCATCGAATTGATACTCCCCAATGGCACATCATAATAACGAGGTTCAGGGTTTCCTGCTCGCTCATTGATGGTACAGCTTTTTGTAATGAACGCCCCCGCATTCGAATGTGCAAGTTCATCTAATTCCGCTGTAGTCATGCAATGGACACCAGAAGCGTTCATCAAGGGATTTTCAAAAGAATGATTTAAGAAAGTAGTCGTTAAGCTCAAGTTATTCTCTCCTTTTAATAAAGCGTTTTTTCTAGTGTATCATTTAAGCGAACAAAATCAACAAAAATTTATCGAATGTTCGATCAATCATCGATTTCTGAAGACAATACTTCTCCTGTTTGACTATTGATTTTTACATTTGTCGTTTGGTTGCCATTTTTCACTTTGACATCCCAGTAAGTAGTTCCTAATTCTTTATCAAGGTCCCAATCTGTGGCAGTTCCAGCGCCGACTTTTTCAACAGCGATTTTTCCAGCCTCTTCGATCGAGATCAGATTGCTGACATCTAAGCCGTCTTCTGATTTTTTCTGGCCGTTTTGTTCGTCACGATCTAATTGTTCTGGATTTTCTGCCTCAAGTTTTTCATCCATCGCATTGATTTTCACTGAATATTCGTTTTGATCATCGACACCTTCAATTTTGTAGAAGTAGCTTCCCCAATCACTATCGAGTTCTAAGCTAGTGATTGCTGCATCTGGGTATTTGTTTAGGAATAATTCAATCGCGCGATCCGCAGAAACTTGAATATCAGGGGTTGCTGTTTGTGAAGAGGATGAATCAGTAGAACCAGCGAATGTGCTAGAGTCTTCTGACTTGTTCGTAGAAGTTACAGTTGTTTCTGATGACTGATTGGTCGTACTTGATGGGGTAGTTGTTTGGTTTGGCTGGCACCCCGCCAAAAGTAGTAAAGAAAATAAGCCTGTAAAAATAACCTTTGATTTCATAACAATTCTCCTTTTTATTAGGTATCTGTTCTCAGTATAACGAAAAGAGTGAAACCTGTCAGCAGATACCATGAAAAATCAGTCTACAGTCTGATTTTACAACTAAAAAAACAAAACTCAATAAATTATTTTCGATGCATTGGGATCGAATTGTTTCCGGGATGGACTAACAAGTACTGGATCACATCGATATTGCTCGATTCAAAAGATGCGGCACAGGCTTGTAAATAAAGATCCCACATACGATAGAACCGATCACCCATCTCCTGAGTCACCCGCTCTTGAACCGCATGGAAACGTTGCGTCCAATGTTGTAATGTCCATTGGTAATCACGACGTAAACTTTCTAAGTCGATCACTTGTAGATCGTTTTCCGTGATATCCTTAATCAGTTCCATCACACCGGGTACATAACCGCCAGGGAAAATATATTTATTGATCCACGCATTTGTTGCACCACCTTGTTGTCGGCTGATTCCATGAATTAAAGCAGTTCCTTTAGGTTTCAATAAATCTTTGACTACTTTGAAATATTCAGGTAGATTCTCTGACCCTACGTGTTCGAACATCCCAACACTGGTGATATGATCGAAAGTCTCCCCTTTCAACTCGCGGTAATCCATTAGAAATACACGACATTGGTCTTCTAGATGCTCTTCTTTGATTTTATTGGTGATGAAGTTATACTGTTCTTCACTGAGGGTAATACCAGTCGCTTTGACATGATATTCTTTTACAGCAGTAAATAGTAACGTTCCCCAGCCACAACCGATATCCAAGAGGGATTCCCCTTCTTTGATAAATAGCTTATCTAAAATATGATGGACTTTATTGATCTGTGCTTGTTCTAGACTATCTTCTGGAGTTTTGAAATAAGCACAAGAGTACGTCAATGTTGAATCAAGCCATAAGCGATAAAAATCATTGCCTAGGTCATAATGAGCATGGATATCCGCTTTATTTTGTTGCTTTGTGTGTTTCTCTTTTTTTGGTAACCACTTCAGATAATCTTTGCTACGCAAGAAACTATCGGTATGACTGTAAGCATCATTGATCAATGATTGGATATTCCCTTCGATTTCAATGCGATGATCCATATAAGCTTCCCCTAAAGAAAGAGAAGCATTTTTTGTCAACTCTTTGATTGGGATCTCTTCATTGAACGTGATTTTGATTTGCGGAGGGTTATCAGTATCCCCATACTGCTTCGTCGTTCCATCCCAATAAGTGACTTCTACAGGAAGTGAAAAAGAGTGCGAAAATAGTTGATGATAAATTGTTTTTTCTAACATAATAATCCTCCTAAACAAAAATTACACTATTACGTTATACCTATTTCGTCAAAGAATCAACAGATTACAGGGAATAAATCAAAGCTTTTTGAAAATCTCAGAAACACCAAAATAAAGAATGTAAGGAGGAAGACATTTCTGCTTCCCCTCTTACATTCTTTATTTTTCGATTCGATCAGACTTGGATCGCTTTTGAATCTTTGAAGCCAGTTTTAGCGAAAATCCATAGTAACAATAAAACGGCTATAGTCGACTGGATTCCCATCATCAAGACAAAATCAAAATGGATAAAACCGACAAAACCAGCAATTATCGAACTCACACCTAGAACATTCAACATCAAATTTGCGCTCTCTTTAAAGTTTTTTATAGAAGAAAATTTGCTTTTTCTTGTTAGCCATAAAAAGAAGGCAGCGCCGAACAAAATCAATCCAGTCATGATAAACAATAAAATACCTAACGTCAAACTGTAAGATAAAATAATCATCGGTCGATTACTCGCATAAAATTCATTCTCTAAAAACTGTTCAAACTCTTTAGGACTTGTTATTCTCATAAAATCAAATGAGGAGGGATACGCCATATTGTATTCTCGTGTTTGTCCATCCTCTTCTTGACGGATCGTCCAGCTGGTCTCTTCAAAATTGATTGCGGCTCCTCTTTCTGCCATTTCTTCTGTCGTTAGTGCTGTTCCGATGATGACATCGTTTGTTACACTGATGATCTCAGAGTCAGCAGTTAATCGACCATTCGTAAGTTGTAGTTCACGTAAGCGTGCCACCCCTTCCTGATTGATCAACGTATTCACCGATAAGAATTGTTCCATCGGGATTGCCGAGACTTGATTCGTATAAAATAAAGTAATCGGCATGACCATAAAAGAAATCAGAAACAGAAAAATCATGATAAATTTTGGCCAAGAGAGTTGTTTTCTACCTAAAAACAACTGTTTTGGACTTCTTAAGCTTGAAAAGTAATTGAGTGGGAATTTATCCATAGCAAACGACTCCTAACCTTTGGTCCCGCCTGATGTCAGTCCGGTCACAAAGTTTTTTTGTAAAAAGAAGAACAATAAACATATTGGTACAGCAATCAAGATCGCTCCCGCCGCAAACAGAGAAACGCGTTGGTTGGTTACATCAGAAATAAAGGTTTGTAATCCGACTGCGACTGTTTGATTTTCAGGTGTACGAAGTAGGAAACGTGCCAACATGAAGTCACCAAATGGCCCCATAAATGCCCAAAGCGCTTGGACTGCGATCATTGGTTTGACTAATGGCAAGACGATTTGTAAGAAAATTCTAAAGTGTCCTGCACCATCCAATTTAGCAGATTCATCTAAATCGATTGGGACTGTATCGAAGTATCCTTTCATCAACCAAGTGTTCATTGGGATTCCGCCACCGATATAAATCATTGTCAGGAACCAATAACGATCCAATGCACCTAATAGAAAGGCCATAACATAAAAAGCGGTCAATGCTGCCATTGTTGGTACCATTTGGATCACTAGAAAGAACATCAAACTTGATTTTCTTCCGATGAAACGATAACGACTATAGGTATAACCGGCAAGTGTCACAACAGTTACTTGAATGACCATCGTTAAAACAGAAATGATCAACGTATTTTTATACCACGTACCATACAAGGTTTCATTGAATAAGCGAGAAAAATTATTTAAGGTCCAATCACCGGAGAAATCCAAACTAAAAGCAGCGATATTCCCGGGTTTGAAAGCAGTACTAGCTGTGATCAATAACGGATAGATGATAATGATCGACAATAGGATCAAAAACACATAAGTAAAGAAATGCGAAAGTCTCCGTTGGAACTTAGCACTTGTACTAAATTTTTTCATGACTAGTCCTCCATTTTGAACGCATTAGTTTTCTTGAATACCAACAGAGAAACGGCAATGACGATCATCGAAATGATCAGCGTGATCGCAGAAGCCATCGAATACTGTGGCGAGGTCCCAGTGGTCAATTTATAGATCCACGAAATCAAGATATCCGTTGATCCTGCACCACCACCGACACTTCCCGGTCCCCCATTATTGAAGAGGTAGATCATGGAGAAGTTATTGAAGTTCCCTGTATACTGTGTGATGAACGTTGGTGCTGCTACAAGAAAGATTGCTGGTAATGTGATACTTGAAAAACGCTGCCAAGCATTCGCACCATCGATTTTCGCTGCTTCGTAAAGATCTTCAGAAATCGATTGTAAGATACCTGTGACCATCACATAGATATAAGGAAAACCTAACCAACCTTGTATCAAGATGATTGCGACTTTTGTCCAGTTCGGATCAGTTTTCCAAGGAACGGAGGCAATATCTACAAAGGGGATATTATTCAAGAATGGAATAACTTGCGTGTTGATTGCTCCCACACTATCGTTAAAGATATTTGAAAAACTCATGATCGTGATAAATGCTGGGACTGCCCATGGTAAAAGGAAAATAATTCCAAAAACACGTTTGAATTTGATGAATTTTTGGTGCGCGATCACTGCTGTAAATACGCCTAACGTGATTTGTAAAGTAGTTGCACAAAGCGTCCAGATGACGGTCCAAGAGAACACGGCAACAAATGTATTTCGATATGAACTTAAAAAGAAAATACTGAAAAAGTTTTCTGCTCCCACCCAGTCGATCAAACTTGCTGGTGGGATGTGTTGGAAATCATAGTTTGTAAATGCTGTAAATAACGTCACTAGCACCGGAAAGATGATCGTGAAAATCATCAATAGATACGCTGGAAGCGTCAAGAGATAAGGAAAGCCTTCATCACCCACATTATGTATGACTTCCTTCATTGTTCGATTGATCTTTTTCCCTTCTTTTCTCATGACTGCGACACGTTTTGCATCTACTAGATTGATGAAATAAAAAAATAAAAACAAGGCTGTCACAATCAATTGCAAAGTTCCTTGGATCAACATAAATAATGAGTGATCTTCCATTGGTACACTCCCTAAAGTAACTAAACCTATTAAGGATTGAAAACCACCTAAAACCATTTGGATGATAAATCCGATAAATAGTGCTAAAAATACGACCCCTTTAAATACTTGACCATTTGCAAATTGGCCCAGTCCTGGAATGATCGAACGTAACATCGTGCCTTTGACATTGACCGCTGTATCTTCGTGTTGCATGGTGTTGTTCCCCCCTCTTGATACTAAAAACAGGTGCTGTATGTTGAAGCGCCTTTTCTATAAAATCATCTCATGTTCATCAAAGGTAAAACATGGAGCTGAGAAGCAATTTCCTTCACAGCTCCAACCTTTTTTATGATCTAATTAATATTTTTGCTCAATTGCTTCGCTGATCGTCTTCACTGCGTCGTCAGCCGATTCTTTTGGTGTTTTTCTGCCTGAACCAGCATCGAACATCAAGTTTTCTGCGCCTGTCCAAACTTCTGCCATCTCTGGAATATTTGGCATTGCTTGTGCTGTTTCATATTGTTCAATAACTGCAGTCGTCAATTCATCATTTGTGCCTTTTGCTGTTTCACGAGCCGCTTGATTGGCTGGTACTTCGTTGACCATTTCAAAGAATTTTTCTTGATTTTCTGTATTGGTTACATAATCTAACCATTTTTGAGCCACTTCTTTATTCTTAGAGTAGTTACTTACGACCCAACCTTTTCCTCCACCAAATGGTTGATAAGATTCACCATTATTCAATGTTGGGATTTTTGATACGCCATAATTGATGTCGTTTTCTTGATAAGTTTGTGCTTGCCATGGGCCATCGATAATCGCTGCTGCCTTGTTTGACATGAACTGTTGGTTGACAAAGTCGCCAGCACTCTTGATATCTTGCATTCCTTTAGGCCAAACATTTTGGAACCAATCTGTAGCATAAGTGATTCCTTCTACTGCTCCTGCATTGTTTAACCCAATTTCAGATGGGTCTGTTCCATCTTCACCAAATACATAGCCACCGTAACCAGAAATCAAGCCATATGAATAATAAAAATCAGTCCATTTTGCTAAAAATCCTGTATTCGTTCCTTCTTCAGATTCAAAATTGAAACGTTCATCTTTTGCTAACGCTTCCAAATCTTTGAAAGTTGTCGGTGCAGTGTCAACTAGATCTTTGTTATAGTATAAAACTAGTGTCTCGATAACTGCCGGTGCCCCATAGATTTTATCCTCATACGTTACTTGAGCTTTATCCGTATCATTGTAATCTGCTTCGTTCCCCAATTTCACTTCTGCCAAATGCCCTTGTTGTCCTAATGCTCCGATCCGGTCATAGGCTGCCATCATGACATCTGGTGCTTTTCCTGCGGGACCGTCCAACGCAAGCGATTCCAATTGTTCGAACATGTCTTTTTCGACTAACTTGATTTTAACGTCATTGTCTTCTTCAAATTTTGTTTTGATCTCATTGACATAATCTTTGTAGCCAGAATCGACAGAAATCGTTAATGTTTTTCCATCTTCTTCATTTGCTGCAGTTGATGAACCACCATTACCACAGGCAGCAAGTCCCCCGATAAACCCTAAAGATAATGCGCCTAACCCGAATTTTTTTAGCAACTGTTTACTCATTTTTTTTCCTCCGATTCTATTCTATTCCTCTTACAATTTGATTATATGTTTACAAAAGCTCGATTTGCAAACGCTTTCTCTATGTTACCGATAACAACTTAACAAAGGATCAAAAATCCATTCGTTTGGACTTCAGCTTTGCCGTCTTTTAAGATGTCACAATTTTGGCTGAACAACACATCATTTTCTAAATCGACCAAATACGATTCTGTTCCTTGATTGAAATAAGCATGAATGGTTTGCTGATCGAGATGACGAGTCAAGTGAATTTGTTCGTTTTTGTCGTCGATCAATCGCCAAGTCAGATCCCCTTCAATCAACACTTGTTGCACTTGTTTACGCACACAGATCAATTCTTTGACGAACCCCTTCAATTCAAGATCTTGCTGGTCCTTTTCCCAGACCATACATTTTCGACAATCAGGATCATCATGACCTGTCATGCCGATTTCTGTTCCGTAGTAGATACAAGGCGCCCCTTTTTGTAAGAACATGAAAGCTAACACTGATTTCATCAGTTCCTTGTCCTCTTTACACAAAGTCAAGATTCTTGCTGTATCATGAGAATCCAATAAATTGAATGTCCCTTCATTGACTTGATCACGATAAAGCATTTGCTGATGATTCATGCCACTGACCATTTGAGTAGGTGTGATTTTTTTATGGACGAAATAGTCTTTGATCGAATCCATAAAGGCGTAGTTCATCACCGCATGGAATTCATCGCCCTGTAACCAAGCTTGAGAAGAATGCCAAATTTCGCCTAAAATATAAATATCAGGTTTGATCGTAGTGACGGCTTCTCTGAATTTCTTCCAAAAATGATGATCCACTTCATTCGCCACATCTAATCGCCATCCATCGATATCAAATTCCTTGACCCAATACGTGGCAATGTCTAATAAATAATCTTGTACTTCTTGATTTGCTGTATTGAGCTTAGGCATAAATGGCGTAAAAGCAAAGGTGTCATATGCCAGATTTTCGGCTGTTTCAGGAACATCTGTCATTTGATAGGCATCCACTGGAAATGAATGGATGTGGAACCAGTTTTTGTAGCGGGATTTCTCGCCATTTTCGATGACATCTTGCCATTGTGGTGCATGACTCCCCATATGATTGAACACGGCATCCAGCATGATTCGGATTCCTTTATCATGCGCTTTTGTGATCAACTCTTTCAATAACTCTTTATCACCAAATTGTGGATCGACCGCATAGTAATCGATCGTGTCATATTTATGATTCGAGGTTGCTTCAAAAATAGGACAGAAATAAATTCCTGTGATCCCTAAGTCGGCTAGGTAATCAAGATGATCGATCACCCCTTGAAGATCTCCTCCAAAGAAATCTTCTCGATCAGGTTCTTTACTTCCCCAAGGCAACGTACCTTTAGGATCATTCGTTGGATCACCATTCGCAAAGCGTTCAGGAAATATTTGATACCAAATCGTCTGTTTTGCCCATTCAGGTACTTTGAAGCGATCGATTTGTTGAAAATATGGCATACGGAAATAATAGTTTGCATTCGCCAATGTTTCTTCCTGGTAAGGGAATATTCCTTGGTCTCCGTAAAAACAATCCATCCCATCAATTCCCACGATGTGAAAACCGTATTGCAATCGTCTGGTATCACTCGTCAACTCGATTTCCCAGTAATCATGAAGAAGTGTACTTAACCCTTTTTTCATTGGTTGTTCTTTTAAATACCAATTTTCTGAGAAAATCGTATATGGATCTCCGCTGATCACAGAAACTTGTTTGACATCATCTTTACTTGTTCGTAAGCGAATCCGCATCGTTGTGTCACTGTATAAATAAGCAAATTCACTTTCGGGTCGATGATAAATTGCTGCAGTATTCATTTCAGTCCTCCCTTGTTTTTCAGTTAACAAAAACAACTATAAAAGATAACCAACCGAAAGACAACGCTTACATTGTTGTTATCGGTAACAAGATTTTTTAGCAAAAAAAAGATGAATGGCACACTGTTTACAAAACATGCGTGATTCATCTTCTTGACGCTATTTATTTACATAGGTTTTCTGATCATATGCATACTTTAACAACTGCTCTTCTTGCCATGTGACACCAATCCCTGATTGACCAGGAATCCTTAAATGTCCATTTGTGATTCGTGCTTTGGGTTCGACGATATCATCATAGAAATAGCGATCAAAAGCAGACAAGTCTCCTGGAAAAGTAAAGCAATCTTGACTTGCAAAATGCAGATTCATCGCTCGACCGACTCCGGATTCAAACATCCCACCTAACCAAACGAGCAAGTCATTTTCCTGACAAAAATTGACGATCCTTAAAGCCTCAGTGATCCCTCCGACTCTGGGAATCTTTAAATTGATTGCTCGACAACTTCCCAGTGCATGAGCTGTTTTCACGTCTTCCAGTGTTCGAATATTCTCATCGAGACAAACTGCTGTTTTGATTTCCTTTTGAAGTATGGCATGGTCAACATAGTCACGAGGGTGAAAAGGTTGTTCGATCAGCGCAAGCTTCAAGGCATCCATTTTCTTCAATAACGACAAATCGCTGATCGTATAAGCAGAATTCGCATCAGCCATCAATTGGATCTCTGGATATTGCTCACGCAACACTTGCAGTGGCACTAAGTCATTGCCAGGAGTGATTTTCAACTTGATTCGTTGGTACCCTTGATCAACATAAGTTTTTGCAGTCGCAAGTAAATCTATCGGGTTGTCATGGACACCAATACTGACACCTACGGGAATCGCTGATCGTTCGGCGGAAAACAACTTTTGTAATGGACGCCCTATTCGACGAGCATAAAGATCCCAAACTGCTGTTTCGACAGCTGATTTTGCCATAAAATTCCCTTGCGTATGTTTGAAAGCTGACCAAATTTCTTCTGGGTGTGAGAAGTCAAGTTCGAATAAGCAAGGAATCAGCTCTTTTTGTAATACCGATCGACTCATATCAATCGTTTCTTCAATGTAATCTGCACGTTCAAAAGCGACCAACTCGCCGATCCCCTGATTCCCTAACTCATCTTCCACGATCAACAAATCAAAAGCTTTTGTTTCTAATCGACCATAACTCGTTCTGAAAGGTGTTACTAAGGGTAGTCGCAAACAGTACTGTTGGATGTTGACTATTTTGATGGCGTCCACTCCCTTTCCATTTCACTGATCCAAGTAGTGACAGTTGTCTCAAATAGCTCAGGTTGCTCGATGTGACAACAGTGCCCACAATCCGCAAGGACGTGGCAACAAAAAATCTCTTTAACGTTTGTCATTTGTTTACCGATCTTTTGGAACTTCTCATCCTTTTGACCAACAAGATACAATAGTGGGCATTCGATACTCGCTAAATCTGGCCAATAATTTTTTTGCGCGCCAGTTCCCATATAGTAAAGACATAATGCTAAACCTAGTTTATTTTGAGCAAGTCGTTCGTTTCTTACTCTGCTTTTTTGTTCCAAAGATAGCGCCTGTTGTGAAGCGAATAATGGCAACTTCTCCCAATCATCAACAAAATCACTCAAAGGCTTTCTCAATAAACGTAAAGCAAGTTTTCGATCAGCTTTTTTTCGATGGTTTCGTTGCAGTTCATCTGCAATTCCTGCAGTTCCGCCTTCTAAAATGAGGCCTTTGATCCCTTGTGGCCGTTCGAGCGCCCAAGCAAGTGCTACTCGAGCCCCCATCGAGTAGCCTAATACATAAAAAGAAGGAATTTTTAATAATGAGACTAAACTCGCCAAATCAGTTACCAATGACGTAAGTTGGTAACGGTAAGGATGAAGGTAAACCGCTGTTTTTCCATGACCGATCAAATCAATGGCTAAGTAATTAAACTGAGGATTCTCAAACATAAACGTTTGTGTACTACCGGTAAAGCCATGCAAACAAATAACCGTTGGCTGTTTTGGATCAGTTTGGTGTAACCAACGGTAATAGTAAGCCACCCCACGTACAGTCTTAACTGGCATCAGTCTATTTCCTCCTGATAACGACGCTTCATCTGCTCCCATAATTGGACAGGTTCTTGTTGTTGCCCTCTGATTTCAATCATTGTCCAATCCCCTTGATTCCGGCTTTTTTCAATCGCTTGCTCAAACTCTTTACTTGAAGTTGGTTGTATATAATGACCATTATATAAATCTGCTACCTTCTCTAATTCTAAATCAAGTGGTGTACCAAATAATGGTTCAAAATCAGTCTCTGAAAGTTGATTTTGAGGAAGAAAAGAAAAGATTCCCCCACCATTGTTGTTTAATACGACTAGAGTAACAGGTAAGTGATAACGTCGAATTAGCTCCAACGCGTTCATGTCATGAAACAGCGCAAGATCGCCGATCAAGACAAACATCCGCTTGTTCCTTACCAAAGCTATTCCTGCTGCTGTAGAAATCAACCCGTCGATTCCGTTGACCCCTCGATTCCCATAGATTGGAAATGATTCTCCAGTAGGCGAAGCAAAACGATCAACAAAGCGGATCGCGTTACTATTTGCTAAAAATAAAGCTTCCTCTGATTTTATCGCTTGCAATAACTGGCAACTTGCATTACTTTCGCTCCATTCATCGATAGACAATTCTTTAGTGATGACTTCTCTCGCTTTTTGATAAGCTTTTTTCCATTGCGCCAACCATTCGTCAGAGGTTGGCGAACTAGGTATTGCATCCAAAGTTTCCGGAACTAGTTTACAGAAATCAAGTACACCGATTTGGATAAAACTTGTTCCTAAATGTAACGGATCACGCCATTCTTCCTCATCAATCAAGACATAGTCAGAAATAGCTTCATGATGTTTTTTTAAATAAAGCATCACATTTTTAGCTACAGGAAGATTACCAAATTGCCAAATGACTTCAGGACTTTCAGGAACCTGTCCAGAAAAAATCAAATCTGCATGCGGAAGATAGACATCGCTCTTTTGTTGACAAGCACCTAGATTTGCTAAGGGATCGCCAATGATTGGCCATTGTAAAGATGTTGCTAAAGTAAGCAACGCTTTTGCTTCATCAGGTGTCAATTCTTTACCGACGATCATCATCCCTTTTTTTGATAGCCAAGGAACAAGCTCTGGCATTTGCTTCGACACAATTTGAGTAACCAGTTTTTTTGAATGAAAAGATCCATCAAGAGAAAAAGTTAAATCAGGCAATAATGGTTCTCTAAAAGGCAAATTGATCTGAATAGGGCCAGCCGGCACACGCGTTGCTTCATGGGCACTATTGGCACCATGCCAGTAGCTATAGCGTATCATTTCCGAACTGGCTTCAGGAAGTGCTAATTCGATAAACTTCTTGATATGCGAACCAAATAACTTTTGCTGGTCCATCGTTTGTGGCGAACCAACGCCACGTGCTTCTGGTGGACGATCTGCTGTTAGCAATAGTAAAGGTATATTTGTTGCTTTTGCTTCACAAACCGCTGGAAAGAAGTTCGCTGTGGCAGTACCAGAAGTACAAAGAACTCCTACTGGTTGCTTCAATGCTTTCGCCATACCTAATGCAAAGAATGCCGCCGATCGCTCATCAACGTTGACTGTTGTATTAATCTCTGGATCTCTATGAAGTAACAAGGCAAGTGGGGTCGATCGTGAACCAGGACTGATCACGACATTTTTAAGCCCGCCTTCTTTCATCCCTTTGATGAATGCCAATAAATAGGCAGTCATCTCTTGTTGTCTCGTCATCCTTTCACTCCTCTAAGCATTGGTTGGAATTTTAGCAATGTTTCTTGGCGTTCTGCCTCAGGATCAGAATCCGCAACAATACCACAACCTGCATATAATATTCCTTCGGTTTCAGACAAGATGCCTGATCGGATACCTACAGCAAACTCACCGACATCCTCGATCGGGTCCACCCATCCGATCGGTGCCCCGTATAACCCTCTGCCGAAAGGTTCATGATCTTTGATCCATTGCAATGCCAGTCCTTGAGGTTCACCACCTAAAGCCGGTGAAGGATGGATCAGTTCAAGCGCATCGATCAATGAAACTCCCTGCTTACGTTCTCCAGAGAAAGTCATTGCTAAATGTTGAATATCACGGTTTTTCAATAAATGACGGGAAGAAACAACGACATCACCTGCGACAATATCTGCTAATTGATCCTCTAATCGCTGGGCAACAATTCCGTGTTCTTGTGTATTTTTAGAGTCTTTTAAAAGTTCTTTGCCGATTTCATCGTCTTCCTGCATAGTAGATCCTCTAGGTGCCGAACCAGCTATCCCAGCAGTCATAAATTGACTTTTCGTTCCTTGAATCAATCGTTCTGGAGTAGCACCAATGAAAGCAAGTTGATCGGATGCTAAAAGAAATAAATAAGTCTGTGGTTGTTGTTCAGCTAAACGATGAAGAATTTGAGTGATTGACTGGAAAGATCCGTATATTGCCAATTGTCTTGCTAAGACGACCTTTTTAAGCGAAGTAGCTTTTTGTATGATTTCCTTCCGCGCATCGTCTACATTTTGAAGAAAAGTTGGAACTTCCAGTTCTTCGGTCGACACAAGAACATTTGCTGATTGTTCTTGTTCTTCGCCTTCTAACAATTCACTCACGAGACTATCCAGATATGAAAAATCTTTTAAAAGACTTTCAGTTGTTGCAGCTTCTTTTCTGATTGTCAAAATAACTTGAGTCTTTGAACCTATACGCTTGAAAAGAATACTGGGTAAAATGAAAAAGCCAGATTCAAGCTTACTCCAATTCTTTTCTTTTAGGTTGTTGGGATCAAATGGAAAACCTCCAAAAAGCAAAGGTCCCCCCTTCTGACTCGATACGTTTAAAAAACTTTTAGAAAACTCAAAAGAAAATCCTTTGATAGCACTTGACATATCATCATATTGCGCATCAAATAAATTTTCTCCTATGCCTAATAGCTCACAATCCTCATCAGGAGGACACCAATAAAAGCGATCTCCTTTAGATGGGACAAGAGGCAAGAGTTTTTTTACCGTTTGTTCACTAAGCTCGTAGCTATAAGTAAAATAAAGATGATTTTCCAAAAGCTGATCATCGATTGAGCTATCTAATTTGATATTCAATGTAATTCACTCTTTCTTCTGTCATTAAAAGACGTTTGATTGGTTTTCCAGTCGCCGTTTTAGGCATTTCAGAGATACAGTAGATTTTAGTTGGATGCTTGTAACGTGCTAATGGCGCCAATAGCTCCGTGATTTCTCTATTAGTAAGTGGTTCATCTAATCGCACATAAGCAACAGGAGTTTGCCCCCATATTTCATCCCAAGCCCCTACGACAGCGACCTCCGTAATTTTATTGCAAGTTAAGAGTACTTGCTCGATTTCAACTGGGAAAATATTCTCTCCCCCCGAAATGATGCGTTCACTCATGCGACTAACAATATAAAGATAATCCTCTTCATCAATGTACCCCCAATCGCCAGTGTGAAACCAGCCATCCTCTGTCCAAGAATCCGGATTGACGCGATTCAAGTAGTGGTCGATGATCGATGGTCCTTTGACTAAAATCTCTCCCATTTGATCTGACTTCTTATCTTTTTGGATACGGATCGATACCTCAGACAAAGCTTTACCAGAAGAACCGGTTTTTACTTCGAATGACTCCGGAGAAAGGGCGACGATCTGTGAACAGGTTTCTGTCATGCCGTAAGAAAACATCACAGGCACCTGTTTTTCCATACATGCTTGCATGACTCGTCCTTCCCCCGGCCCTCCCCCTAATAATACTTTTTTGAATGAGGGCCATAACCACCTTCTGGGATCAACGGTTCAAGATCTTTCAACATTTTGCTGACCAAAGAAATATAGTTGCCCCTTCCATTTGCTAAAAGTTGATGGACTTGTTGAGGAGAGAATCCCTGCAATAGAATTACTTGGATGCCTAAAGCAAGTGAGCGTAATAAAATAGACAAGCCACTAATGTGATAGAGTGGCACACAGCAGATCCAGCAATCTGAACGGTCTACTTCTAAACTTAACGCAGTCGCTTGGCTACTCGCATAGTGATTGGCGAATGTTTGCGGTACGCCTTTTGGTTTACCTGTCGTTCCGGACGTATACATGATTGACGCGATTGCCTCTTCTCGATACCCTTCATCAAACCAATCCTTCGGCTGTATGACGTGTAATTCCGAAGGATTGGGAAATGAATACCAAGTGATGCGCTCGTTGAGTGCTAATTTGTTGGCAGAAATAAGAATCGAGGTCCCTGCATCTGCCATCTGTTCACTGATCTCGTTCGTCGTCAGGCGTGTATTGACAAACTGGATTTCTTTTCCTAACTCCCATAATGCTAAGATCGAGAAATAGGCATCTAAATCATTTTCACAGTACAAGGCAATTCTTTCACTCACTTTGGGTAATATTCGATGATAATACTCTGCAAAACTCTGAACGTGTAATGTCAGTTCGCGAAAAGATAAATGATGATCGTTCCACTGACAAGCTGGTGCATCTGGATGAAGCATTGCTTGTTTTTGCAACCAGCTATTAGGTTGAGGTTTAAGGGAACTTAGGAAATTGGTCAAAATCGGGTTCTCTTTTTTCTTTAAATGCGTCGCGTCCTTCTTGTGCTTCATCCATGGTGTAATATAAAAGCGTCGCATCCCCTGCCAATTGTTGGATACCTGCTAAACCATCTGTATCTGCGTTCATTGCCGCTTTGATCATTCGTAGAGCTAGCGGGCTTTTCTTCAGCATCTCTTCTGCCCACTCAATCGTCACGTCTTCTACTTGTTCGAGCGGTACGACTGTATTGATCCAATTCATTGCCAACGCTTCTTCAGCACTATATTGCTTCGTCATAAACCAAACTTCTTTTGCTTTTTTATGCCCTACGACACGAGCCAGGTAACCCGAACCATAGCCACCATCGAAGCTCCCAACGTTAGGCCCTGTTTGTCCGAATTTCGCATTTTCAGCTGCGATTGTGATATCACACACAAGTTGTAAGACATTTCCACCACCGATCGACCAACCTTTTACCATTGCTATCACTGGCTTAGGAATGACTCGGATCAATCGTTGCAAATCTAGTACATTCAGACGCGGAATTTGGTCTTCACCAACATACCCACCATTTCCTCGAACTTTCTGATCGCCACCTGAACAGAATGATTTGTCACCAGCTCCTGTCAAAATGATAACACCGATATCTTGACGATCACGACTGATTGTAAAAGCTTCGATCATCTCAAAGACTGTTTTTGGTGTAAAAGCATTATGGACCTCTGGACGATTGATTGTTATTTTAGCAATCTTCCCATACTGTTCAAATAAGATCTCGTCGTATTCTTTTATCGTTTTCCATTCTCTCATTTCTATCTCCTCCTAAAATTCATTAAATTTATTATACACAAGTTTTAAGCATTTAATGATAATTTCTTTACAAATTACTGTACAAAGAATATTGAATGAGTTAAGCGCAAGAAAAGCTTTATAATCTAACTTTCAAATAAATGATTTTTGATTTTTCCAGTGAATTTATTGTTTCTATATATTCATTGGAATTGATTGCTTCAAATGTATTCTCTTATTAGTCCGTGGGTATGTTCATAATCTACCATATACCCAATACTCAATTTTTTTGCTTTTACCAGCCATACTCATAATAAAACAATTGCAGCACAAGCAAATGAATATTTTCAAACTCTTCTATTTCGCTTACTATTTTAGTAGCTTTTTCCTAGACAGAAATACTTTCACAGCCAGTACAGCTCTTTTATATAAATAATGAAGAGGTTAATTCTGTTCTCGCCGTTTATTCGGTTTCAGGTGATATGAGAGGGCTAATATTCCTCTCTCCAAAGACTTTAATAGACAATTGGCTAACCGGTTATTTTGATAGCATTTTTTTAATAGACGAGAGGAAACAACGATTGCTTCAAAAATAATTTTAGGCGTTTCTGGAAGTACGGTGATTTCTTCTAGTAACTGGCGGAACTCTTCTTGATGGTGAGAGACTTTCCCTTCTGTTAGACATTGTTGATTATGGTAAAGTACTTTGTAACTTTCACCTTTAGATACGTCAAAAGCAAAAATAAAGGACATGCGACTGCCTCCTTATTATTTGATCGAACATCCTTCACTTATTCATTCCGATTCGACTTTCCTTTACACGGACTAGAAATCCCAACCTACTTAAAACAGATTCTAGAATGGCAGTGAAGTAGCTCATTTTTTTGATTCGGGACTCAAGGTCCATTAGTCTATGTTTAAGCTTCCCTTAACTCTCACTATGTTTGACTAAGAGAAATAGTGGTTATCGCTGTAGTTTCAAAAGCAAATCTTTAGAAAACAAGAAAAAAACGAAAATTTGAAAATAAATTTTCGTTTTTTTCTTTTTTATGCTAGTTTTCGGCTTTTCTCAAAACTGTGCGTAATTATTATATCGATTAGATTTCAATGCCAGTAACCCAGTATGAAGTAACGATTCCATTAGCAGTTGAACCAATAGCCAACCAAGTATAACCTTCACTGATCGACTGTCTTACAAAGGCATGACCGTTCTTCTGTACGAGTATTTTGTCATACTCGAACGTTTCCCCCAGATCCACGCGGCGTAAAATTGGCAGACTAGTTGGATTTGTTACATTGTCAGTTGAAGGACCTCGTAAGTTGATCCCTCCTGAGATAGCGACAGTCACCTCACCTTTTCGTTCAATCCATTCATTGTCAGATGACGCTTCTGCTACTAATGATCCTGAAACCCAGCCGTTACCATCCACTTCATACCAGTGTCTGATACCATTCACTAACTCCCCGTTGATTGTCACTCGTGCAGAATGGAAGACTTGACTTCTAGTTAATTGACGTAAGATTGCTGATCGTGTGTTTGGCTCTTGGCGGACATTTAAAACATCTGCTGCTACAACCATTTCTTTATTCCAATCATGCATGATATAGTCTGGTTCTGGAACGTTTCCATCACCACCACTAAGGATATCTCTGACAGCATCCATATTTGTTCCTGGACAAATATTTGACGCATGTCCACTAAACTCATTATGACCTAAGACGTTTTCAACGGATAAACCAAATCGTTCCATTGCGGCTTTCGCACGCTGATTGAAAGCTTCTTCTTGAGCTTCCGTAAATGAACCATTTCCTACTAAACAGATATGATAGGTTGGTGTATTGTGTCCACCAACACCATTAGTCACATCCTCATCAAAGTAGCACCATTGTACAGTTCCATCACGTAAGATAATCTCATGATAGCCGCCAGTTCCCCAGCCTAGTTCTCCATTCCAATATTGTTGAAAGATAAAAACATCTCCTGTTTCAGTTGCTGAATGGTGACGTGCAATGTTTTTGACCACTGAAACGTCTCGTTTCGCATTTGTCGGCCCTAAAATCCGTGAATCTCCTCGTAAATCCTCAATTTTGATTGTCATAATAATCTTCCTTCCTCTGATTTTATTATTTTACAAAATCATTTTTTCATTAAATTTTGATATTTTATTTATTGTTGTATTGTTTTTGTTTAATTATAATATGAACAATGAAACAAACTTTATTATCGTTTAGGAATGGTCAAAGTATATTCTGGAAAAGTAATATCAACTGTTTGTCCACTGATCATATTTCCATTTGGTTCATTTGTTCGTCTTAACATCGGAAATACCTTTTTTCCTGCATGTTTTTGAATGTCAAGTGTGCCGTCCAAACCAAATCGTAGACCAGTTGGTAAGCCGTAAGCAGCATTCACATCGTCTCGTATAATGCCTGCTGACCGACAACGACCAATTTCTACAGAGGGATTATCGGCATCTATCCAAAAAACATAGCCTAGATCCAAAAAGGCTGCTCCATTTTGGGGTATTAACCATCCTGCTATCCGAAATATACCTAAAGATAGCTCATTAAATATTTCTAATTTTCCTCGATAGTTTCCGACTATCTTGGGTGGACTAGCTAAAATGATTTCATCATGTGTCAAGTCCTCAGCATCACCTAAGCGATCACGAAGCATCCTCATGTTAATACCCGGACAGATAGTCGAAGAGTGTCCAATGAACTCATTGTGCCCCAAAACATCCTTCACTGATAGGTCAAAACGTTGCATCGCCGCTTTTGCTCGCGTGTCAAATGCTTTTTCCTGTTCTTTAGTGAACGAGCCATTTCCAACAAGACAAATATGGTAGGTTGGTGTGTTATGTCCCCCCACACCATTTGTGATATCTTCATCAAAGTAACACCATTGTACCGTGCCATCTCTTAGGATAATCTCATGATAGCCACCAGTTCCCCACCCCAATGTGTTCTTCCAATAGTTTTGAAACGCCCATACATCTCCTGTGGTTGTTGCCGAATGATGACGCGCAATTTTAGTTATTTCTGATGCCTTTCTTTTGGCATTGGTCGGTCCTAAAATACGTCCATCTCCTCGTAGATCCTCCAGTCTTATCTTCCTCACCTCCTTTACTGGTAAAAGAAACTTGGACGATCAATTGCTTTTATTAGACTCCTGTAACTTCATTACATGATCTCCTAAATCAAATAATCCACCTGCGGCCAAACCAGCAATCGCTCCTGCCCATAAATAAAGAATGAGATCCTGTGGAACGAATGAGAAGGAATACAGCCCACTAAGCAAAATTCCAGTAACCACGTTGCTGATAGGCAAAAGTTTACTGCGTCCTATTTGTCCTTTCACCAGTTCTGTCACACCGACGACCAGTGGTGTGATAATACTTGAAATCGTTAAGATTTCGGTCAACCTACTTCACCTCCTTTCCAATTTGTTTGAAAATAGATTTGATTTGTTCTTCAATAATTGAGAGACGATTGCCATACTCGATTTGGCTTTTTTCTACTCGAACAATAGTATTCTCTAATTTCCCCAATGTATGATCGAGCTTTGTAAACATTGCATAGAATTTTGCTACGCCTACAATCAACGTTCCACCAAGTGTTATGACAGCCATCCATTCACCAATTGATACTTCTGTCATTCTCTACCTCCGTTATATTTGATGTTTTTGTTTCTGTGAGAGTATTTGTATCTTTCATCATTTGATTCTTCTTTCGTTTCTTATAGTGACTTAAGTTGATCCTCTATTTTCTATATCCCACTATATGTGCTATGTTCATCTCGAAAATGTAGATACACTTATCCCCGTGTTATTACATAGAAAAACAAATACTCATTATTTTCTGCCATTTCCTAAGCTTACATTCATACTAGCATCAAAGAAGAGATGGGAACCGCCAATCATCTGCCAAAAAAACGCCAAATTATTTATACGCAATCAGTTTTCCAGTCTTATATGCTTCAGCAAATTCAATCAATGCTTCTGCTTTTTTTCTCTGAATCGTTCTTTCGGAATAACCAATTTCAAGACTAATCTTATAATTCGAAAAACTTTCAGGAACAAAATAAGAATAATAAAGGATCATTCGATTCGTTAGACTCAAAACCATCAAAGCATTTAAGATTGCATTCCTTTCTGCTTCAATCGCTATCATTTGCATAGATGCCCTTTCTGAAGATTGATCAGAAAGAGTTGCTTTTAAGCTATTGATTCTATGAGGAGATTGAATGTCGACTGTGACACGTCCTACCATCCGATCAAGTTTACGAAAATTTTTTAAAACTTCTCTCACATTACATCTTGTTTGTTTCATATCTATTCTTTTGGGGTACATCACAAAAAATCACTCCTTTAAAAAATCATCTTTTAGATTTACTGATATAAAGTATTTGGCTTCTACTAGTCAAACCACAAACTAAATTGCACAGAGTTTTCATTTTATTTCTTTTCGTGTGTATTTAGTATGATTGACCTGTTTAATCTGCTTTTTGAGATTACGTAATCCAGACCCCATTTTTACTCCTCTTTTCCAACGTGGTTTTCCCTTCAATTACCTCATTAATGCTTCTATTCCTTCAAAATTTGGTTGGATAAACCGAAGATTTTTATGTCCGAGTTTTTTCTTCTTTTTTTAAGACCGACAGTCCAATGGCATTCTTACTCACTCCTCATTAAAAATTAAATATGTTTGCTTATGTTAGTACCTATTACAAGGACGCTAAAACATTGAAAGACCATCGTTTGGTTTAAATGATTTTATTCGTCACATTAATTAATAGGTCATATGCTGTTCATCAATTTTAAGAAGTTATCTTAATGTTTATCACATGAATCACTAAAGATTATTTTGGTTTGATCCACGTGAAATATAACTTAAAGTTGATTTGTTGCCAAAAAATATATAGTCATCGGAAATACCATAAATTTCCGAAAATTTCTTTGCTAAAGAAATCGGTACATCAGTGGCATCATCCTCGTACTCAGCAAGCTGTTCCTTAGTAAGATTTAGACCATAACTATTTTGCAGAATGTCAACTACTTCAGTCTGATTCAAATCTGAATTTACTCTTGCTGCTTTCAAAGATATTTGCAACATATAAAACACCTCCTATTTGTATATTTTAATATAACTTAAAGTTATAGTAAATAATTTTATATAACTATGTATAACTTAATGTTGATTTAGACCAGTTTCTGGTATATTATTGGAGTAAGAACTCGGAGGATTATTATGGATAAAAATATTATTGGACAGAAGATTAGTGAACTAAGGCATAAACAACAAATGACGCAAGAAGAATTGGCAATAAAAGTCGGAGTTAGCAAGCAAACTATTTCTAATTGGGAAACTGGATTAAAAACACCTCGTATGGGTGCTATTCAAAAAATTGCTGAGTTATTTCATGTGACAAAAGGTTATATTATTGAAGGTGAGGAAGAAAATTCTCGTCGTCTACTCTCTATTTTTGAAAAACTAGATAGCGAAAGACAAAAATCAGTCATCTGTTTTGCAGGAAAAAAATTAGAAGAACAACAGTTAGAAACAAAACTTGATAATGAAGAACTTCTCAAAGAAATTGATGAATTCGTAGAGGAATATGGATTCGAGGCCTTTGAAAATTTACATAAAGTAATTACCAGTAAAAGGCAAAAAGAACAAAATAAAAATATCAGCTAAATCCCTCTCCCCTTTTTAAACGAACGGTTACAATTTTAGAATAATAATAATATAATTGTTATATAACCGTATATATAGGGGGTGTTTTTTTTCTGATTGCCTAAAAAAAATGATTTTTCAAAAGAAATAGTTGATTTTGAAAAAAGACTTCATCATAAAAAGGCAGGAGTAGAAAAAGAAAAAGCTTTGGTTAAAGGGATAATTGGTGGCTATACGCCTAATGAAATAAAAGAAATCCGTGAATTAATGAAAAAACTAAAAAAAGCAGACCATTATTTGTTTTTATGAACTTTGGCATTTTTTCTGGTAAAAGATTTAGAACGAGTGTTTCATTCAAACTAAATGATTAAATTTTAACTGACAGTCCTTCCATTCATTAGTATAAATATTTTTAATTTAATATCTTAATAGTTCGCAAATAGAGTTTGAATGATAAAAATAGAGTTTTATTATGACAGTAGCAATAAAGAATAAGAGATGAGGAGTAACAGGATGAATTTATTAGATCATCTTGGGATTGAAACGTGTATTGTTTCACCTAAAGAAGTCCAATTGACTTTAGCAATTGAAGAAAAGCATCATCAACCTTATGGCTATTTGCATGGAGGAATCAATGCTGTGTTGATTGAAACGGCTTGTAGCATTGGGGCTAACGAATATTTACCAGCCCCCCACTTTGCTGTAGGTATCGATCTGCAAGTCCAACATTTGAATAAAGCCTCTACAGGTAACTTGAGAGTGGTTGCACACCCTGAAAAAGTTGGGAAAAATATTCATTTTTGGCAGGCAACGATTTATTTAGATAATGATTTGAAAATCGCTACAGGGCAATGCACATTGATGGTCAATTAGCTTTTATAAATAGTTTCTATAAATATCGAGTCAGCATGAAGTAAAAAATACACGCTTTGTTCCATTTCATAATTGTTTTTATTGATTGATGTCCACCATTTCGACCATTATATCTTTTAACGATACCTTATAAAATTAGGTTTATCTAACTTTCTTTTTCAACTTTGTTAACTTTTATACAAAATTAATGTATAATGAGAATAGTTGGAAATAAATGTATAGTAGGAAGTGGATAAATGAAATACGGTAGAAATATAATTTGGACATACATTAAGATAGTGTTTGCTTTAACTATTTTAGCTATCAGTATAAATATGTTTTTAGGCCCGCATCACATTGCAGCTGGTGGCGTAAGTGGACTTGGTATTTTACTTGAATCAGCTTTAGGTTTGAACCGAGCAACAGTTATACTGGTTTTGAATGTCATCATGTTGATCTTGGCCTTGATTTTTTTAGGCAAGAAACCTTTCTTCAAAGTATTATTTGGTAGTTTAGTCTTCCCAGCGATCATTGAGATCGTCCCAGAGTATATGGTCACGCCTGATCGTCTCTTATCAGTCATTTTCGGCAGTGCGATCTTTGCTTTGGGTGTAGCTATCTTATACAAAAATAATTCTTCTAGCGGCGGTACCACGATCCCTCCCCTTATCTTCAAAAAATACTTCAATTTAAGTACTTCCATTGGACTTTTGATGACCGATGCTGTCGTTGTTTCCTTAACCTTATTTGTTTTTGGATTTGATGAATTTCTCTATGCGATCCTATCGATCGTAATTACATCCATTGTGATGAATTACATTGAAACAGGAACAAATCGTCAAAAATCGATCATGGTTCTAAGCGAGAATCATCTTTTAGAAATCCATACACGTTTACGTCAGGAGATTGGACGTGGATTCACGATCCTAGAAGCTAGAGGCGGTTATAGTAATCTATCAAAAGAAGTGTTATTGATGGTTGTAACTGACCAAGAATTTTCAAAAGTCAAACCGATAATTGAAGAAATCGATCCGAATGCTTTTGTCATCGTCAATAGTGTAGCAGAAGTCATGGGTAGTGGATTTACGTACCATCCGATCGAATGATGTCACAATTAAAATGAACGGACCTATCCCTATAAAAAAGTCTACTCTTGGTTTTTATTTATAAATCAGGAGTAGACTTTTTCAAAGCAAGTTAGTTGCTCTACCTAATTAAATTGTGTACAATTTAATTGTATCAAATATAAAAAGAGGAGTGATTTTTAATGAAAAAAATGTATTCAACAAAAATGATAAACACTGGCGGACGTTCTGGGGAAGTACACAGTCCAGATCACTCATTCGAGCTTAACATTGCAGCTCCAGGTAAACGTGTAGAAGATGCAACAAATCCGGAACAATTGTTTGCCGCTGGCTTTAGCGCATGTTTCAATAGCGCACTAGACTTGATCAAAACACAAAAAAATATTGACGGTGCATCAACAATCAGCGCTCAAGTGTCTCTATATGCAGAAAGTGAAATGAGTTTTGTGTTAGGCGTTGAGATCGAAGGTTCAGTTGAAGGTTTATCAATCGAAGAAACACAAGAATTACTAGAAGCTGCACATAAAGTTTGTCCTTATTCAAAAGCAACAGCTGGCAATATTGAAGTTACTTTGACAGCCGTAGAGAACTAGATTTTTTTAGAAAAAACAAGTATGCTATAAAGGAACACATTAGGAGGTGGTCTATTTGGAGGAGTTATTACTTAAAAATCAATTATGCTTTCCTTTATATGCCACCTCTAAAGAAATTACTCGCTACTATACGCCCTTGTTGAAGCCACTGGATCTTACTTATACGCAGTATCTTGTATTACTTGTTTTATGGGAGAGAAAACAAATCACCATGAAGGAATTAGGAAAGATCTTGTGTTTGGATTCAGGCACTTTGACTCCTGTAATAAAGAAATTAACTAATAAGCAGTATATCACTCGTAAAAGAGATGATTCGGATGAACGAGTATCTATCCTATCTCTAACTGAACAAGGACATTTGTTGGAAGAACAAGCAAAAGACATTCCAGAAAAGATCCTTGATTTTTTACCTTTAGATGAAGAAGAATTATCTATGCTACTTTATTTGACTAAAAAAATGCTTAAAAATTTTAATAAAGAACAACACGCTCGGTAATCACATTACCGAGTTTTTTTTCTTAATTTTACAATTTATAAAAAACGAAAATCATTTTATTAGTATTTTTTTATCGTCTGTCTTTCTATAGAATGAAACAAAGGAGGTTATTATAATGTGTACATCTATTACTTACACACCAAACGATCATTATTTTGGACGGAATTTGGATTTAGAGATTTCTTATAATGAACAGGTGACGAGCACTCCAAGAAATTTCCCTTTTGTTTATCGGAAAGCCCCAAAACAAAAGTCTCACGATGCGATCATCGATATAGCAGCAGTTGTAGACAATCCCCCCTCTATTATGATGCAACAAATGAAAAAGGTTTGAGTATGGCTGGTCTGAATTTCCCTGCAAATGCCCATTTGTTTGACGAAGATGCCGAAAAGACCAATATCAAACCATTTGAATTTATTCCTTGGATATTGAGTCAATGTAAAAACGTGGAAGAAGCTCGTACGTTATTAACAGATATCAATTTAGTCAATATCAATTTCAGTGAAGAACTACCGTTATCTCCTCTTCATTGGTTATTAGCAGATCAAGAAACATCGGTTGTTATTGATCAGTTGCCGAAGGTTTAAAAATTTATGATAATCCAATCAGTGTACTAATAATTAATTCAACCTTTGACTATCAATTATTTAATTTGAATAACTATCGGTCAGTCTCATCGACTACCCTTAAAAACTATTTCTCCGATGAACTTGATTTATCGGTCTATTCTCGCGGTATGGGCGGATTAGGTTTACCTAGAGAGTTATCATCTGCTTCTCGTTTTATCAAAGTTGCATTTACAAAATTAAATTCTGTCAAAGCAACAACTGAACAGGAAAGTGTTAGTCAATTCTTCCATATCCTAAAATCGGTCGAACAACAAAAAGCTTATGTGATGTTGGGAATGGTAAATTTGAGTATACGATCTATTCTTCTTGTTGCAATGTGGATAAAGGAATCTATTACTACACGACTTACACAAATAGCCAAATTAATGCAGTAGAAATGACGAAAGAAGATTTGGATAGTACAAAATGACTCACCTAGCCATTGATTGAAGAAGAACAAATCCACTATGTTAACTGATTATTAATCATTTTCTACGCAAAAATGCCTTGAAACGGAATGTTTCAAGGCATTTTTTTACCTATTAGAATCATTAGTTGATTTTCCTAAAAGTAACGATGCTCATTCCTGAGATCAACAGACCAAATACCCATGGAAAGAAGCGATTATGCTCTCCTGTTTTAGGGAATTGCTTCATTGCTTCCTCTGTTGATGTTGCAGAATTTTTATCATTAGCTACTTGATTTGAAGAGTGAGCTATTTTTGTCATTGGTAGAATTTCTTTCTCACTTTCAAACGATTTTTTATTTACTAGTCCATCTGTCGTACCAATAGATAGACTTGATTGTCTTCGAATTTGAGACAATGGTTTTACTTGCTCAGGTATTGGGAGCGTTGGATTGTTGCCTTCAGGATGGATTTGTGGTTTGATCACTTCTTCACCACCATGTCCATCTTCCCCGTTATCTCCTTCATAGTTTCCATTGTTCCCCTCTGGTTTATCCGGTTTTGCATCTGGATTCTCATCTGGATTATCCGGTGTCACATCTGGGTTCTCGTCTGGATTATCCGGTGTCACATCTGGGTTCTCGTCTGGATTATCCGGTGTCACATCTGGGTTCTCATCCGGATTATCCGGTGTCACATCTGGGTTCTCGTCTGGATTATCCGGTGTCACATCGGGATTTTCATCCGGATTATCCGGTGTCACATCGGGATTTTCATCCGGATTATCCGGTGTCACATCTGGGTTCTCATCCGGATTATCCGGTGTCACATCTGGGTTCTCATCCGGATTATCCGGTGTCACATCTGGGTTCTCATCCGGATTATCCGGTGTCACATCTGGGTTCTCATCCGGATTATCCGGTGTCACATCTGGGTTCTCATCCGGATTATCCGGTGTCACATCTGGGTTCTCATCCGGATTATCCGGTGTCTCGTCTGGATTTTCATCCGGATTATCCGGTGTCACATCTGGGTTCTCGTCTGGATTATCCGGTGTCACATCTGGGTTCTCATTTGGATTATCCGGTGTCACATCGGGATTTCCATCTGGATTATCCGGTGTCACATCGGGATTTCCATCTGGATTATCCGGTTTAGGATCTGGATCAGTCACGCCCCCTGTTCCTCCAGTTGTTTGTTCAACTGTTTGACGTTGACTATATGGTGTCAAATGATGTCTATCCTCAGGTTGACCATCTGCTACTTTTACGGTAAACAAAGCAGGTCTATTGATTGGTTGTGTTAATGTAATATTAAACGTGAAAGTTGCTAGTTTGTTGTTGAATACCAGTGAAGCTGGATCGTGTTCGATCTTCAAAGCTGGATCAACGTTTTCAAATCGGACAACAGACTGTAAAATTGGTTGGATATCCCCTGAATAAGTCACCAGTGCTTTCACCGTGATTGTCTCTCCTAGTTTAAGTCTTATGATACCAGAGTTTTCTAAAGCATGTTCTTCTAAAAATTTGATTTGATTCACATTTGCCCAGACGGAATGAGAAGCTAGTTGAGCGACATCATTGCTAGGTTGTTCATCTGTCTGTGCAGCTTCCACTGGTAAAGAAACACTACTCAGTAGTACTGAAGCAAAGAGAAGACTTAAATATTTCATGAGAATTCCTCCTATTTAATATCATTATCATGTTAAACATAAGATAATATAGATTGATACGGAAGATTTACTGTTTTTTTGTTGAAAACAAAGAAATTTTCAATAAAATTTTCAATTGGAGGAATTTCAATGCAAACACAAGAAGCAATAAAAAAGTTTTTATTAAAGAAGAAAAATGTAACAAAGCTTGAGATTTTCCTTTTTTTAGCGGAGCATCAGTTCTTTATTACTACTCACTACCTAGCAGATTATTTTAAAATGTCTGATTCAAATTTTCTTTTATACCTCCATGAAATCGAACAGGATTTTCATTCTTTAAGCTTAAATAGTGTTGAAGTAGTGAAAAACAAGAAATTTATCAAAATTTCTTTGAATGATGATGATCTTGCGACGTGCTATTACGAATTATTTGGTAAATATTGTTTTGAATCAACTAATTTTCAAATCATCGCTGCTTTACTTCGACAAAAAGTCAACTCAATGGTCACGATCAGCCAAATGACAAATTACAGCCCTTCCTATCTCTATTCTAAAATGAAAGCAATCAACCAATTTTTAGCTTTATATGGAATCTCCTTCAAGTTTTCAAGTAAAGGGAAAAAAATAATCACTGGTAGTGAAGTTCAAATCCAATATTGTTTTCTAGATGTTTATTGGACGATTTTTGCTAATACGTCCCTTCCCTATCACAAGGAAGAGCCAAAAAAAATCGATTACACTCTTCATGTCTTCTTCAAGAAAGAGTTATTGGATGGGATGAATGGTGGCGTCTTGGATAAGTTGTATCTTCTTTTAAAACTTTGCCAGGATAATTTTCCCATGACTTCTTTAGAAAATGTTCAAAAAGAATTAAGTCAGTTTAAGTATATTGATCTTCTAATTGAACCTGATGTGGATATTTTAAATCCTGATTTACCGATTTGTCGGGAACAACGAATCCTACTCAATTTATTAGCACGCCTAACGATTTCTCAATTGGATAGTGAAGAACAAAGTTTGACGCACTATCAAAGACTGTTAGCGATCGATTTTCCTTATTTGATTTATTCCAAGAACTTAGTCGAAACATTCAGTCAGCATTTCGCTTTAGAGCTACCTGAAAAACAAAAAAAGTTATATGCACTGTCCTTTACGATCAATAAACTTCACAATACCTTTTTGGATAGCGAACAGCCGAATACACCTTTACCAACTTTTTTGCTTTATAAGGATCAGAAAAACTATGAACACTTAAGAAACGTGGTCGCTGAATTTTATGAGAACTTCCGGCAAGAAAATTGGCATTACTTACCAGATTTTCTAGAAAAAGAAAATATTTCATGGGTAGTCGAAGAATTACTACATTTCTACGACCGATTCAAAAAGCAACCGCCGATCATTATCGGTGTGAATCATACGAAAGACTTTTATATCAGCAAAGATTTAATTGTTAAAATTGAACAAATCTTTTCAAAAGAAGCGATCGTCATCCAACGTTACTATATGGAGCGTTGCGATATCGTCATTAGTGATTGTCCACTAAACCAGCTACCCGAGAGTATCAAAAAGATTTATTTGTTAAACGGCATCGTTCGTCCAGATGATTGGAAAAAGATGATTGCTCAGTTAGCTACCTATATTTTTGAGATCAAACAAGAACGTGACTACGCTGATTTTGATTGATCATCATAGATACAATTTACTCAGTATCCTGTAACGTCCTTACTATCTATCCCCTGTTTCCTGAACTTTCATGAGACTTGACACTATAGCTATTCTTTTCGAACAGTTCATTATATAATAATGGAAAAAGGAGCTTCTTTATGACTGAACATCGAATTTTTACTATGCCCTTTTCTTCTGTCTATCTTCTTTATCTAAAAAAAGCAGAACGAAAAAATCGTACAAAAGAGGAAGTTGACCAAATCATTTATTGGATGACCGGCTATGAACAAGCTGAATTAGAGGAACAGATCAAACTGGAAAAGGACTTCAAAACTTTCTTTGCTGAGGCACCGAGATTAAATCCTGATCGTAAATTGATCACTGGAGTCATCTGTGGGGTTAGAGTAGAAAATATTGAAGAGTCATTGATGCAAGAAATTCGTTATTTGGATAAGTTGATCGATGAGTTAGCTAAAGGAAAGAATATAGAAAAAATTCTAAGAAAATAATGGAATCACTAGTTATTAGTTGGTTTAAGCATCAATAACCGTTAAAATAAAAAAAAGGAGGTTATAATAATGTATGAACTTATTCGAAGTAATTTTCAAAGACATGCTATTTTACGAGCAGCGATTTATATCATTGCTGGTATCGCCATAGTCATCAACCCAACTGCCGTGTTTAATTTTGTCGGCTATCTGATCACTGCTTATTTTGTTTTATTAGGTCTGATCAATTTATTTGAAGCCTATAAAAACAAGCAAAAAACGGGTGTTTGGGGATTTGGACTTTTCAGTGCAATTGCTTTTCTGGTTTTCGGACTGATCGTGTTCTTATTTGCATCAGCAATCGTTTCGATCTTGCCAATTCTTTTAGGCTTGATGATTTTAGCAAATGGCGCATTTCAATTGTTCATCAGTTTGAATACAAAATCAAAAGGATGGTCATTATACAGCGTGATTTTACTGATTGGCGGATTGATTTTACTATTTAATCCATTCCAAAGCTTGATGGTACTTTTCCAAATCTTTGGCGGTATCTTGATCTTTATGGGGATTTCTGAAATCATCAACTACTTTAAAGTAAGAAATATGTATGTCAATTGATTAGTTATTTAAATTCGAGGTTGGGCTTAATTGCCTAGCCTTTTTTGTCCTGCGCTTTCATATATCCATACAATGGACGACACTATATAAATAACGTTATTTATGTTATCCTGTGTAGGAGGTCATTTGACACGAATAAAATAAATTCTTTTTTGAGAAAGGAAGGATGAAAAGAATGGAATTTATAGGTATTCTCTGTTTGATCTTGTTAGCGACAACCATTGGCTCTCACCTTTCACGGAGGTTTGGTGTACCTGCGGTGATTGGTCAACTACTCGTTGGCGTCTTGCTTGGTGGTGCTGGTCTGGGATGGGTGCATCCAAATATTCTCGTCCACGATTTTTCAGAAATAGGTGTCATTTTATTGATGTTTTTAGCTGGACTGGAAAGCGATCTTTCTCTTTTGAAAAAATACTTTCGACCAGGAATGTTCGTTGCTTTATTAGGGATCATACTCCCCGTATTATTTGGTTGGTTGACGGGTGAAATTTTCCAAGTCACAAGGAATGAAGCTATTTTCTTTGGAATCATCCTCGCAGCAACTTCTGTTAGTATCTCTGTTGAGGTATTGAAAGAACTTCATGTAGTCAACACAAAAGAAGGTTCGACTATCTTAGGTGCTTCAGTAGTTGATGACATTCTTGTCGTGTTGGTGTTAAGTTTCAGCTTATCATTTTTGACAGGAGAATCTGGTAGCAGCCTCCCTTTACCGCTTCTTTTATTGGAGCAAGTGATCTACTTTATTTTTATATTTTTATTAGTCAAATGGATTGCCCCATTTTTGATGTCACTAGCTGGAAAAATCTATGCCAACTCTGCGATTATCATTGTTTCCTTGGTTTTATGTCTAGGTATGTCCTACATCGCTGATTTGATCGGACTAAGTTCAGTTATTGGTGCATTTTTTGCAGGAATCGCGGTGAGTCAAACATCGGTCAAAGAAGAAGTGTATCATAATGTCGAGGCATTAGGTTATGCCGTATTTATTCCAGTCTTTTTTGTCAGTGTTGGACTAGAAGTCGATTTCTCTAACTTTGGAGAACAATTGATTTTTATCTTGATCCTAACGACTGTTGCAGTCATGACTAAACTTGGTGGTGGTTACCTAGGTGCGAAAGTAGCCGGCTTTTCAACGAATAGTGCCTTTATGGTAGGAGCTGGTATGATCTCACGTGGTGAAATGGCGCTGATCATCTTGCAAATTGGACAACAAAGCCAATTAATCGAAGCAAAATATTATTCCCCACTTGTGATCGTAATCTTATTAAGTACCTTGATCTCTCCATTGATTCTTAAATACTTTACTAGAAAAGTGTATCATGGGTGATTCGTTCTCAGATAAATAGAGCCTTTCTATTAGATTTCTCGAATCTAATAGAAGAGCTCTATTTTTGATCCAATCATATGCTCTTTGCTATCGTTCCATAACTCTTCTGGTGAGTAATAATCATTTTCATTCAGAACAAGGGTGCCATCTGGTTGAATTTCAATGGTCGATCCTACCCAGGTTGTTTGTGAAGCCAATAAACTATTCTTTCTCTTGCCATTTTTCATCGAAAAAGCTTCTGCATGTTCTTTTGCTAAATGTGATTTTAAATATCTTGTTTCCCCATTATCAAATTGGATCTTCAATATGCTTGCTGCCATCTCCGCTTTTACTGCTCTTGGGACATCAGTCATCTTATCTCCTCCTAATGTTATTTACACTCGTTTCTATAGACTAGTGTATCACTAGAAAGTAAAATAACCGATGGTTTTGTATCCGATTTTACAC
Organism: Enterococcus mundtii; assembly: GCF_003957375.1. Taxonomy (GTDB): domain Bacteria; phylum Bacillota; class Bacilli; order Lactobacillales; family Enterococcaceae; genus Enterococcus_B; species Enterococcus_B spodopteracolus. The sequence continues at coordinate 1,439,036 of NZ_CP025473.1, forward strand.
TCTGTGTTTATTGGTAAGTTTGATTCAAATACTGCAATAAAGCAGGCGCTCGATTAGTAGCAGAATCGCCTTCTTCTCTGTTTTCTAACATGCTGATCACCAAGTAGCCATTTGTTTCAGGATTTATCGCATAAAGGAAACTGTTTTCTTGTCCTTTTTCATCCTGCTTTTCTTTGATTTCAGCTGTTCCTGTTTTCGCGGCAAGCGGAATTCCTAGAGTAGCTAAAGAATGTGCAGTTCCGTTAGGATCTTGCACAACATCGACTAAATCTGGCAAAATCGTTTGGACACTTGATTCACTGATCACATTTTTCTTATTTTTAGTTTCCTGATCCATGACTAATCGTGGATAAACTAAACTGCCATTATTTGCAAAAACACTATACATCGCAGCTTGTTGGATTGGATTGATCAACAATTGTCCTTGTCCATAGCCTGTATCTGCCAACAAAATCTCCGAATTGAATGAGTCTTCATTTGAGATCTGCGCAGGATTCATTGGGATCGGTAAATCAAGATCTTCACCAAAAATAAATTGATTAAGTCCGTTTCTAAAGGCTTCTTCCCCCATTTTCAATGTTTCTTGTGCCATATAGATATTATCAGAATAAACTAAAGCATTTTTCAAGTTGACTTGTGGTACGTCACTGACACGTGTCACTTGGTAAGAACCCCAAGAGCTATCTTTTTGCCACTTCAATCCATTGATCGTTAAGACTTCATCTGGATTCAATGTCCCATTATCTAAGCCGATGGCTGCGGTGATCATCTTGAATGTTGAGCCTGGCGCATAACCTGTGGCAAAACGACTGATAAATGGACGATTTGGGTCTTCTTCATATGCTCTGTAATCATCTTGGGAAATACCGTTCGTCATTTTATTTGGGTCATAACTAGGTGAACTGACAAGGGCCAACAAATCTCCAGTTTTAGGAGCTGTCGCCACAGTAGAACCTGGTTTCCCATTTAAGCTGTCGAATGCCGTTTTTTGCGCATTGGCGTCGATTGTCAACTGGATATCCTGTCCATTTTTTACTTCATGTTGGAGTAATACAGCTTTTTCATTTCCTTCTTCATCTGTGACACTTAATTTCCCACCGTTCGTGCCTCTTAATTCTTTGTCGTAAGCCATTTCTAAACCTGAACGCCCGATTTTTCCTGTACTACTCAACTCAGGATTTTTCTCAATGTCTTCTGCGGTGATATCTCCTACGTAGCCAATCAATTGGGCAGCGGCTTCCCCTAACGGATAATAACGACCGTCAACTTCTTGGATCGTTGCTCCATTGGGAAGTTCTGGTGTTTCCCCATCAATGATTTTTAAAGGAACAAAGTAATCCGGTTGGACCCAACCTTGAGAAATCGCCTGTTCTATACTGGCTTCCGTCAAATCGAATGCTTCAGCGATTGCTTTGATATTCGCTGATTTTTCCTCACCCTCACCTAATTTCGCAGGTACGACGCCTAATTGTTTTAATTTCCCAGTTGTCGCTAACGGCTGTTTATTACGGTCCAAGATTTCGCCACGCGACGCTACATCTGTGCTCAAGCTAACTTTATCTTGCCCTTCCATTTGCGGAAAAATCAAATTAGGCTGCCAATTGATTTTGGTTTGGTCCCCCTCTTTGGACAGAGTTCCTTCATATGCTAAATCTTTCAATTCACCTAACGTCGTATTCATTTTAGCTTTATACGTAAACTCATACGTATCATTCTCTTTTTTTGTCACGGATAAGTCTGAGAGTTTGATCCCTCTGATCTCTGCTGCACCATAAATATTTTGATATTTTTCTAAAATATCTTGTTCAGTAAGATCACTACCCTTCTCTACTTGAAGTGATTTTACTGCTTCTTCATAATTTTCCTGATTCAGGGAGTCAATAAATCCTTCAATCGTTTGTTCTCCAGCTTTTACTGCTTGTTGTTCCTGAACGTGTTGATAATAAAAGAAGCCACCACCAGCTGCCGCAAGTAAGAAGACGATTCCCGCTCCGATATAGATGCCGGTCGATTTTTTCTTTTGTCTGCCACTCCTCTTCATGTTTTGAATACCTCTCTTTATTAAAAATACGAATCAAAGATATTTTAACACATAGAAGAGGAAATAGAACAGCAGCCCAAATGATTCTTAACCAGTACTGTTCTTATATTAACTTTTTTTAATCAAAATAAACCAGTTCGTTTTAGGAACTGGTTTATCAATATGGTTATTTATCCAAAAAATCGTGTATCGCTTGCTGATTTTTAGTCAAGTCGATTTCCAAGACACTACCAGCTGGTGTATTATCATTGAAGTCCCAACTTTTATCAACGGGCACGGACAATGTATTGATTTTCTTCTCGTCATCTAGGAAATCTAACCCACAATCTAACAGGACACTTTCCGGTAGATTGGTTTGGATACTGCCTAAAAGTTTGCCGATCGCCTTGGGTAATTTGATGATCGATGTGACATCTTTCAATTGACTGGCCACCGCCTCAACGACTTGTTGTTGTCTACGGATCCGTCCAAAATCACCTTCTTCGTCTTCACGAAAACGAGCATATTGCAACAAGGTATTTCCGTCCATTGCTTGCTTTCCTTTTTTGATAGCTACCCCATCTAAATCCAAATCTTTTTCTGCATCGATCGTTACGCCATCTGGAAACAATTCATCGATACAATCAATAAAATCTTGAAAAGTAATACTTGCATAGTAAGGGGTCTCTAATTTGAAATTATCTTGTAAGGTTTGGTTTAATAAGTCGATACCTCCATATGAATAGGCGGCATTGATCTTATTCATTCCATAACCAGGAATAGAGACGTAAGAATCTCTCATGATAGAAATCAATTTGGCTTGTTTGGTCTTTTGATCATATTGGGCGACCATCAAAGAATCCGAACGACCATTTTCTTCTTTTGATCGTGCATCAGAACCAATCAATGCTACATTGATGATCGATGGGACATCTTGTGCATTGACTTTCTCAACTGTTGCAGATTGTTTCACTGAGGAGAACCCTTGGATAAATTCAAAAGAAAAAAAGCCAATGACCATTGCAAGTACTAACAAGATACTTAATATGATTTTCTGAAATGGTTTCATTCAGTTGCCTCTTCCTTTCAAACTCTTCTACTTGAAACGAGGACCTTTGTCTATTATGATGAATCAAGTAAAGAGTTTATTCTCTTACATGTCTTTGGGTCGATTGAGCTGCAACTCGTCGACCTTTTTTGTTTGTCTCTCTGTTTTATTTCGTTCGGTATTCTTTGGAGTGAGACGAATACCTTTATTGATAAAATCAAATAGCTTGTTCCAGCGCATCCCCTTTCTTGTCCAGACACAAGTTAGGCAAAGCGAGCAAAAAAGGAAAAGAAAGCATAAGAAAAGGTCAGAAACCTTTTCGAACAAGATTTCTGACCTAGCATCATCTCATCGTCCGAGTTTTAGCACTATACAACGTAAAGAACGTATTCTTAGCTATTGGAAAAAGCCTTAATCCGACAATTCCTGTTTGACCCATTGGCGTCTTTCGACGTTTCTGGGCAATAGCCTATGTTTGTATAGGAGCCTCACCTAACAAGGTTAGTACTTATTTGATTTTCACAAAATTTATCATATTCCTCTTCCCATTGATAATCAATAAAAAAAAGATTAAAATAACTAAATTAAACTTTATTTAATAAATGTAGAGCTAACGTTTGATTCTTAAATCATTTTTACACTAGAAAAAACTGCGTTATCAGCCGGATATTTATTCCGGACGTAACAAGCGAATGATCTCACCTAATTTACCGTAGTCGTTTCCTGCTAAGCGGCTGATTGGTTGTAACTGTTTCGGATCGATATAGCCTGTTTGTTCATCATAAACAGCTTCACTTATTTGATAAGTAGAAATTTGCAGTAAAAATAAATCAGCGGTTGTTTCTTGGCCTTTTTTGATCGGCACATGTTGGTATAGTGTCGTTTCAAAGGCAATACTTGCTTCATTGATCCTTGGGACGCTGATCGTATCGGATTCGGAAGTAGTGAAAGAGGTCAACGACAATTCACTTTCTTCGTTTGGTAAGCTAGCAGCTGTCTGATTCGCATCTACAAGTATTCTTTCGTCTAGAACATGGAGCACGGCCTCTTTTGTATCGATAAGATGTTTAGCTGTATCTTTCCACTCTCCATTTTTTCTTTGGATAGCTAAAGAAAGTATCGGCGGATTGGAACTGACGATATTGAAGTAACTAAATGGTGCTACATTGGTCACTCCTTTTGAAGATCTTGTCGCAACCACTGCCACCGGGCGAGGGATAACTGAACCAATCAATAGTTTATAATTTTCTCTTTCTGTTAACTCTGAAGGTACTCGTTTGAACATTTGCTTTCCTACTTTCTGGTTGAATGATCATTCCTGATGATAGTCATGGTATCGGACAACCTGAAGCATTGTCAACTAAACATTCTTACGATTATTTTTCTTCATACAAAAACACGCAGTTCAGTCAAATGCACGGAGTGTGAATTTGATTATTTCAAGCGGAATAATGTTGGTGCTTGGTCAGGTGCCCAAGCAACATCACCAAAGTTGAAATGTGGAACAATAGTGATGTAGACTCTTCCATTGTGTCTTACTTCTTCATTCATAGAATAACGTTCTGGTGAAGCCATTGAACCTACTCTCCATTCACGGATTCCTTTGATTGTTTCACCTTGTTTCGTTGTCACTGATAAAGTGTTACTTGCATCTGAAACTTCGTCTGTTGTACTGATTGCACGTACCACGTATGAGTAGGTTGTGCCAGAAGCCAAGTTTTCATCTGTGTAGCTAGTAGATGGCGTTGAAGCCACTAACTGACCATTACGATAGATATCATATTGTTTGATACCTTGTGTATGGGTTGAAGCTCCCCACATCAATGACACGCTTGAAGTCGTTTCACCCATTGAATGTAAGTTTTTAGGAGCAGTTGGTTTTTCTTCAGCAGTTGTCGCTCTAGTTGTTACTGAACTTGCTGTTTTGTCAGATGTCAATCCAGTTTGACTAACTGCTTCGATCGCATAGTTGTAGGTTGTTTCTTCATTTAGTCCTGCGTCTTTAAATTCCGGATCATTTGTATTGCCAACTAATTCACCGTCACAGTAAACGTTGTATGATACAGTATTGGCTTGACCATTCCATGCTAATTCTACAGAAGAAGCAGTCACGTTTTCAGCACGTATATTTTGAGGGGCTTGAGGTTTCACAGGAATAGCTGAATCACTTTTTACATCAACATCAATCACGTTGTAGAATGCATTAGCTGTATCCGCTACATCCCAAACAGCTAAAATCACATGGTAACCTAAACGATCACTTGGTACGTTGATCGCGTGTGGTGTCGTTGTTGCTAGTGTTACATTATGGTTGATCGTACCGCTCAATTCAAAATCAGAACGTTCTAATTTATCGTTTGGATTCCAATCTGCTTTTGTCATGTAATAATGCCATTTTGTTGTTGAATGTCCAACAGTATAGCGCCATGTAAAAAAGTTTGCTCCTTGATCGATTATTTTGTCCAAAGTGGTGAAGTTTGTTAATCAAGATTGAAATCACCAAGTGAACCACCTGCTGATGCAATTTGTCCATCGGCTGGTCCAGCTTGTGGGTATCCTTTTAATTCTTCTAAAGATTAAGGTTCGTTGATAACCGCCCCATATTTTTGGAAAGCAGCAGTCTAGTTTGTGTCTCTGTCTAAATGTCCTTGGTTCCCACGACTGATAGGAGACTGTACCTATCCATGTGCAGATGGTTCATTCCCACCAATTGCTAAACTCGCTCCAAATAAAATACTTGAGCCTAATTTATTATTTGTAAAAAAATCTAACTATAATAGCAATTAACTCCTTACGCTTTTGCTAGTGTAAGTTCATTCATTTGCGCTATCGTTTGCTTCATCATATGATGATACAAAGGGGGAGTATTTATGAAAGCTTGGCTGATTATGCCCTTTGCCGTTTTATTGTTTTCATTAACGGGTTGTGAAGAGCCACAGCAGATGACTGTTCCTGATCAAACGAAAAGGACTACTTCTACTGACGTCCAAGCAACCACTGAAGAAACCAAGCATTTAATCGAGGAAACGGAGGAATCGCTTATGAGTTACCCATCTGGCAGTTTATTAGCCGCAGTCGAAGACAACGATCGAATGAAAGTAGAGGATATTTTAAAAACAGAGTATTCAATTGATGAACAAAATGACAAAGGTGAGACACCTTTACTGATGGCAACCCATCATGATTTTTTCGAGATTGCCAAACTTCTAATCGATCATGGTGCGTCAATCGACATCCAAGATGCGATCCAAGACAGCCCTTACCTTTACGCTGGAGCACAAGGAAAAACAGAGATTCTATCTTATATGTTGGAACAGCGTGAACCAAATCAAGCAATCGTCAATCGTTTTGGCGGTAACGCCTTGATTCCAGCAGCTGAAAAGGGGCATTTAGATAATGTGAAACTCCTGTTAACCGACGCACGTGTGGACATCGACCATCAAAATAATTATGGTTATACCGCGTTGATTGAAGCAGTTGCTTTACGTGATGGCTCTGAAATCTATCAACAAATCGTTCAAGAACTGTTGAATCATGGCGCAGACAAAACGTTACGTGACAATCAAGGGAAAACTGCGGAAGATTACGCAAGAGAATTGGGATATACTGAGCTGTTGGCACAACTGTCTCAATCATAATATAAATATAAACGCTGAAAAATCTCCCTCAAATGCGGTGTATACGCATTTGTGGGAGATTTTCATCCTATTTTTATTTGCCGATCACGTTGAAATTATGATTCACTTTTGCATCTATCACTTTTTTTCGTTTGAAATAGTCGGCAATCAATTCGGTCATATCGATTAGATATTCTTTCACGATCTTCTCCGCTGAAAACATCTTATAATTTCCACCACCAACTGCTCGATATTGATTGATCACCACTTCTATTGGTTTATTTAAAGGAATCGGTACTCCTTCTTTCTCAAAGCGCGTTACACGGTGCCCGATGGGTTGATTTAAATCAATTGTGTAATTGATACCTTCATACATATCATAGTTATAATATTGAGGTTTGGGGTGAATATACTTCGGATCAAACGTAATTCCTTCATCGGTTGCCATTAAGTAACTAGCAGTTTGTTCGAGTGCTGCTTTCAGTTCTTGTCCCGTCACTCGTACAACAGCCAGAGTATTCGGATAAATATAATTCGTAAGAATATGACGCATACTAACAGATTGTGGCAAACCAGTCACTTCATTATTGAATAAGGCTGTTCCTGAAATCTCTGCTCCAGTCGCATCCATCTGTATTCGATTGATCAATTCAATATATGGATGCTCATTGACTCTAGCTGCCATCGGATCAATAATCCCTAGATCGGCCCCGCACTTCTCCTACTGGTTGGTCTAGCCACACATCTAAGGCTTTTGAGACTCGTCCAACTTGTTCAAGAACACTACGATTGGGAGAAGCCTCGTTCATTGGATAAAGTTTACACGAGTGGTCTAAGATGATAAACTTGTTATCTTACTTTTTGAATGACGCATGTTTCACCCGCACATCGACGACTTCAATCGGTAAAAAATTAATAATTGGATTACCAATGAATTTCGCAACGAATAAATTTTCCGGCTCTAAATAGAGATTTTGAGGATCATCATCTTGTTGTATCTTACCATCTTCCAATAAGATGATTTTGTCACTGATCGATAGAGCTTCTTCTTGATCGTGGGTGACAAAAATCGTCGTGATCCCCACTTCTTTCACTAACCTGCGAATTTCTTCACGGATCCTCAAGCGTAGTCGAGCATCGAGATTACTTAAAGGTTCATCCAATAATAAGACTTCTGGTTCTTGTACTAAGGCTCTCGTGATGGCTACTCGTTGTTGTTGCCCACCAGATAAAGTTCCAGGTTTCTTGTTCTGCAACTCTTTGATATTAGTTAAATCCATATATTTTTCAGCAATCGCTTTTGCTTCCCCTTTTTTCTTTTTATTATCCCCAACTAATAAAGAAAACATGATGTTCTCTAAGACAGTCATGTGTGGATACAACGCGTAATTTTGAAAAACAAAGCCAATATTACGATCTTTAGGTTCTGTTTTTATGACCGACTGTCCATTAAAACGAATATCGCCATCTGTCGGTTGTAATAGTCCTGCGATGAGGTTCAACATTGTTGATTTACCACAGCCACTAGGACCTAAAAGACAAACAAGTTCTCCTCTTTCAATCGCAAAATCTACTTTCTTCAATGCTTCAAAGCCATTATCAAAAGTTTTCTGTAATCCGATCACCTTAATCATAAGTGACCCTCCGCTCTTCCTTATATTTTTTATGACAGTTGTTTTCTTTCATATCTGCATCTTAACGTTCGAATATTTTGATTACATATATTATTTGTAAATATCTTGAAAATATTCTTAACTCCTAGTTTTTTTGTTTGTTTCATTATAAAAAATTGAAATCAACGTTATAAAATGATGCTTATGAAAACTCTTCATAAAATATTTCAATAAAAGGATAACAAAGAAAAAAAACTTATCTATAGCAACTTTTAACGTTAAGACAAGAAATAACAATTATCTAGCAGTTAAACCTCGAAGATCGCTATGGATTAAGCATTTTTTTATTTTTTTAATATCAAAATAACAGAGTTTGCATATTATTATTATGGACAATTTCATGTTCAAGTTACTTAACCGATTTATAAAAGACAAAAAATGGATATTCGACAATATGGACAAACAAACAGACCACAAAGAGTAGGGATAAAAACTACTCTTTGTGGTCTGTTAGAATGTTTAGTCGATCTCTTTTTTGATCTCAAATCATTACATCTGAGTAAGTGTCCTTTGCTTAAAGCTTACGTGCAAAGAATGAAACGATCAATACTAAAATGATTGCTCCGATAAGTGATGGTACGATTGCCATTCCACCGATCACTGGACCCCAAGTACCTAAAAGTGCTTGACCAATAGCTGATCCAACTAGACCTGCAATCACATTCGCAATGATTCCCATTGAAGAACCTTTATTTGTGATTGCTCCTGCAATTGCTCCGATAATACCACCAACGATTAATGACCAAATAAATCCCATGATTGTTTCCTCCTAAAATTCTATAAAATTAACTTTATTGTACGCGTGGTTCATTATTTTCTTTTACTTTTTGCGCACCTTTGCCAACAGCTGATTTTGCTTTGTCAGTTTGTTTTGAAGCAAATTGACCAGTTGATTTTGCTGCATCAGTTACTTTGTCTTGTACTGTTTCTTGATCTTTTTCGTATTCTGCTTGTGTTTTGATGTCAACAACATTTACGTTAACTTCGATCACATCAAGATGAGTCATTTCATTTACTTCTGTGCTGATCAATTCTTTGATTTGATCGTAAATATTTTCGATATCTTTTCCATATTCAACAACTACATCTAAATCAACAGCTACTTGTTTTTTACCAACTTCTGCATTGATTCCAGCAGTCACGTTATCTGTATTGACTAATTTCTCAGCAATGTTTGAGAAAAATCCGCCATCAAGAGTCAACAAACCGTCAACGTCTTTCAATGCGTAACCAATGATTTTTTGAATGACTTTGTCTTCATAAGTCAATTCACCTTTTGCTGTAGTATCAACAACTGAATTTGTACCTGTAGTAGTGTTCACGTTTTTGAAATCTTTGTTTTCCATATTAAATTCCTCCTATGATTTGAAATATTCATCTAATAATTTTGTTTCTTTTAAATAAAAACCAAGGCCCACACCAATAGCGGTCATGATCAATATTAAAAGAGTTTTAAAAAATCCAACTGTTAACCATAAAACGGCTAATAGTAAGCCAAGACCCCCAAAGATAATAGGGAGCTTATATAGTGAAAAAAATTCTTTCATTTGTGTGCCCTCCTATTCTACTCGTGAGTGCTGCTTGTCTTCATAATCTTTTTCTTCTTGATAACTACTATAATTGACAGCTACTTTGATCTCTTGTTCTGAACCAAGGACATTGGCAACTTGATCTCTCACTTCTTGCATCAACATTTCTGTTTTACCAATAAGAGAAGAAGTACGTTTTAAATCGCCTTTTACATGAATATTGATTTTCTGTTTTGTTGATCGTACTTTGACTTTTGGTGATTGAATGAACTCTTCTTCGTGTAGATACGAACGAGTCAGTCCTTCAATTGCTTTTTTATCCAACGTCAATTTTCCATCTTTGTGCTTTAATACGAAGGTTCCTTTCGATTTTGGATAGAAAAGAACAAATAATAAGATGAGAACGACAACAATTGCAAAAACGACTGCAGCCCAGAAAATAAATTGTTGCATATAATAATTTGTTATCGTAAAAAAGCGAAAACGTTCCAATTGTTCAGGTAAGATATATGGTGCATTAACTAGAGCGATGATCAAAAGTACTGAAAGTAAAATTATGCTTACAATTACACCGATGATCTTTACCCCCTTATTCATTTTCCACCTCCTAAGTATCTTATTTTTTTATTTTTCAACACATGACCAACAAGTATATCGCTTGAGGAACCCATAGAAATACCTACTTAAAGTAAGCGCTACCAAAAAGTACAGGCTCAAAATAACTTTGGTACTCCCTCCTGTATAGAAATCTTAAATAACAGTAACAATTATTATATAACTTCTATTGTTTCTTGCTGGCTATACTACAAGGATAGTATTCAAGATTAAAAATTGCAAAGATAATGCTCATTTATATTACAAAAAAAAAAATAAAAATGACAAAATACAGCAAGAAACGATCATTTCCCACTTTTAAACCAAATGTTTTAATCTTTTATTATAAAGGATGATACCCTTTTCAAAAATCATTAAAATATTTTATAATAAGTAAAAGAAAAATGGTAGAATAATAGTTATTCAATTTAGTAAAACTATTACTCTTGGAAAGAGGTGTCATATGCTAAAAAAAACCATATATGCATTTATAATAACGATTATTTACTTGTTTGTTTCCAATGCTGGTAATCTATTTTTTGGGGTGTCTAAAGAATTTAGTTGGACAACTACTCTGTGGGAATCATTGTTTTTCTTTTTATTCATTCTCTTACTACAAAATTATCGAAAGAAATGAATGGGTATGAATAAAAAAAATAAAAAGCGATTTAGATTTTTTCTAAATCGCTTGTTTATTTTTATTTATTCATTTCATTTTTTAATGCTTCAGGCATTTTGGGTTCGTAGATAACGAATGTGCAATCTGCACCGATCGTTCCCATCGCGTAAGTTGCGATAGCAATCGCCATTGTTGAAATAACCTGCATCATTTGTAATTTCTTTGTTTTTAGACTTGTGAACATATTTACTCTACCCCTTTATTTTTAATAAACATCAACAATGTAGCAATTGCTAGACCTGACAAAAGATATGTACGAATATTGTCACTAGGTAAAAGCAAGCCGATCGTTGTGATGAACAAAATAATAAGAACCGTTTTTTTTAATTGGAAAGGTTCTTTTGCTTGATTGATCGTCCGCTCTTTTACGAATATTCCTAAACCAACGAATAGAATTCCGAGAACAAACACAGGACGAGTCGATTCAAAACCAATCGAAGCAATGATCCAAGGCAAAACAACCAAGAAAAGCACACTAAGTATTGTACAAACTGCACTGTTACTTGCATGAAATCCTTTTGTCGTAAAACGAACTGAGATGAATACAAGGTGTGTGATGAATACTGCTCCCACAGTATGTAAGAGAAACGCAATCCCATACATCACGATCATCTTGAACAGATCAACAAATAGGATCGATAACCCATATTCCACCTTTGCTTGATCAATCGGTGAAAGTCCTAATTGTGAAGCGAAATGTCCACTTATTTTCTTTGATAATTTTTCCTCTATTGAAATGTACTCTTCAGTCATCTTTCACGCTCCTTCGCAGTTTATTATACCTATTTTACAAATCTATGGATTATTTTATCAAAAGTGTTTCTTTTTTTATCAAAAGCGCAAAACCGATACATTTATGCTTTGGGCGAAAACTCATTTTCAAAGCGAGTGGCTAATTTTTTTAAATATCTAGTAGAGACTAAACATTCTTCCCCGTTAGTCATGATCACTTTTCGCTTTTTTTTATTGATTTCTGCTATGTTAGCCAAATTGACGACAAACGATTGGTGACACCGACACAAAGAATCATTTAATTTTTCGATTTCTTTGATTTTCCCTGCATACTCAATCATGCGATTATCCAAGTGTACAATCAATTTATGTGGTGTTGGACTTGAACTAAAAAAGAGAATTTCATCAACATATAATTTTACATCGATGGCACCGCTTTTTAGCCAGATCTGATCCCTGGTAGACAACGCAGTATTCATATATCGTTCGATCGCAATATCGATACAACTGATGATTTTTTGTTGTAATTGTTCTTCATTATCTTTGATTATATAATCCAACGCCTCTACCTTATAAAGAAAAGTAAGATAGACAAAATCGGTATAGGTCGTAACAAAAATGATTTTGGCTGTTGGATCATACTGTCGGATCTGCTTTCCTAGTTCCACGCCATTGATATCTGAATTTAAGTCGATATCTAAAAAATAGATACCCTCTGTTTTGTTAGTTGATACGTAGGATAAAATATCATACGGGTTATCTGCAGCTAGTTGGAACTCAATATCATAGTCCATCATCATCACGTAATTTTTAATAATGTTGGTGATACGGTTACGATGGATCTCTTCATCATCACAAATAAAAATTTTTAACATAGTTACCCCTCTACCTCACATATAGTTATGATTTGTATAAACTTATTATTTTGGATCTTTGTATCTAAAAACACATTTGTATTCAAGCGGACTAACTCATCCAGATTTGTCAAACCTATCCCAGAATTACCGGGTTTTGTCGTAAAACTTGCTTTCTTTAAATCATGTAATTTAGGCAAATCATGTGGACAGTTATTGATCAACATAAATGTACAGTCTTTATGGTCTGCCACGATTGCTAGTTCAATTTCTGGATGTTCAATTTCTTCTGAGGCTTCAATTGCATTGTCCAAGATGATCCCCAGCATTCTTACGAGTACCATCGTTGACACTTCCAAATGATTGACCACCTCAGGAACAGAAATGCTTACATGGATTCCTTTCTCATGTGCCATATATAACTTACTCATGATCACACTTTTGATTTCTCGAATTTTTATATTTGAAATCGAAGACATCCTAAAAATTTCTTGGTCAAAAATCGATCCGGTCGCTTTGATACTATTTCTAAAATAATCCTTTAGACCTGTTAGATCTTCAGTTTCGATATAATCTTCCAATGAAATTAGAATATTTTTGTAATCGTGTTTAAATTTTAGAATCTCTAAATAATTTTTTTCAGCTTGTTCACTGTATTCGATCAAGTAACTCATTTGACGTTTTTGCTCTCTATTTTCATATTCCGTTCTTTTTATGAAAATAAAAGAAAAACAAATGATCGCTGACAACAGCCCATACAATATCATGAATAGCTCATGTGCATCGATCAAATAAATTCGCAAATTTGGAAATCTTTCAATGACCACCAGACAAAAATAGACACAAATCGTCGCTGTTGCGATGATTCCGCTGATTTTCATCGTCAAGAGATCTTTGTAGCACTTTTCTAATAACCATGTTTTGAAAATATATGCAAAGAAGAAAAAAAGAAGGGTTCCTAGAATCACAGTTAATCTTATGTTTAGAACCAAATGAAGAATCGTATAACTAAAATTGATGATATAATCGGAAAAAATATATAAACAGAATGTGACAGAAGGGATAAATAGCGCAATATAAATATTTCGCCGGAAGTAATAGGTTACGGCACATAAACTAGCCCATAAAACTGCAGTTGCAAAAAAATTCATCAAAAAATAAAGTGCCATATAGCAAATGATTCCAATGATTGACAAAATGACGTAATACCGATTTTTTAAATGCGTTTCCAAATAGCTAGTCACCCAAAAGATGCAAGCCGTTTGAACGATGACAATCAACAAGCTTTCCAGCGTGTCTAAATTCACAAAATATCCCCCTAATTTAAGTAAGTCCTCACGTGCACAACAAACCAAAAACAACAAAGAATTGCTTCATTACCCATTTCTCTTAGACAAAGACTAATTTCTTCATTTTATGTACCTTTCGATAACAAAAACGATTTAATCCTTTTCACCAAAAAAGATTGTAGCACATTTCACTAGTCTTTTGGATTACATGTTGATTAATAAACTGCGTAGAACTTTTCATTTTTTCGGTGCAGCCAAGGATTTTTTCTGGAAGTAATAGTCTATTTACATCAATTGTATGTTGTGCTATAATAGATATATTGCGAATCATATGTTATACGACATCTTAATTTGTTTTTATGAAATTTAATCCCACTGGCGTAACTAAAGGGTTACAAGGATGTATTAGTGGTTAGGGAATACATTGTTTAAATGAGAAAGAGTTAATATAGAGTAATCGCCTCTTTAGAGGTTTTAAGTAACACCAATGCTTCGTTAGATTGCCTTTTCTTCGGAAAAGGCAATCGTTCAACCATTTTTTTATCGAAAAACGATATATTATAGTTGAATATCAATATATACATTCTATTAGGAGGTTAAATAAATGAAAAATCATTCACGCTTTTTAAAAACAACGACTATCGGAATATGTGTTGTTTTCGGACTCTTTGGTCTGTTGTTGGGTACTCAGTTACTGACCAAAGAATCAAATGCCCCCTTAGATTGGCAAACCACCCTATTGAGTTTAGTCATTTTCACAACTCTACTATCAGGTATCATTATTGGCGGTATCATTTTTAAATTATTAACAATCATCTTTAAAGACCAAACATTTTCTGATCATTCACATCGTTTAGTTAGCTATATCCGAAAAGTAATGATTTTCTTATCACTCAGTACTTTTGGTATTTTACCAAAATTCTATCAAATGGCAGATGCGGATGACGCGCCTGGATTGATGCTATTAGGCCTTGCACTAGTTTTCTTACCTTTTGCGGGATTAGTATTAATGAATGTCTTGATCAAAATATTGGAAGAAGCAATTCGTTTGAAGAAAAATGACGAATTGACCGTGTGAGGTGTGAGATGGCGATCATTGTTAATTTAGACGTAATGTTAGCAAAGCGGAAAATGTCAGTAACGGAATTAAGTGAAAAAGTGGGTATTACCATGGCTAATCTTTCTATTTTAAAAACTGGAAAAGCGAAAGCGATTCGCTTCACCACATTAGATAAAATCTGTGAAGTTTTGAATTGTCAGCCTGGAGACCTTCTTGTCTTTGAAAAAGATCAAGAAATCTAAATATTTTTGGTGTTATAAAAATGCAAGCCCCGTAATCTCAAGATTTGGAGGACTTGCATTTTTTTATTCGTTATCAAGCCAATAATTCTTGATAAAAGTTGATCAGATTATGGATCTCTCTTGCCTTTGGAAAGACGGATATACCAAATATAGGGATATTATAGGTTTTATCAATCGTAATATTTGAAATAATACAATCAAAATTCTCATAATTGATCAAATCTTGGGACAAGGTTTGATTATTTCTAGCAACAAATTCAAAATGATTACCCAATTGTTGGTCTAGCTTACTGAGTAAATAGGCGTCATATTTTAGTGTAGAATTGGTGATAACTAACGCCCGAACTTGCTTATTATCTTCGAATTTTTTTATTAAATCTGGCCAATACAATAATATTTCTGTAAACATAGTTGTCGCAAATTCTTCGAAATCATTTAGTAGGATATGATGTGTATGTACATAATATTTTAACTTATTCCATAATCGAAGCTGGATTTTATTCATTTCTGAGTGACTATTTTTAAAAAAAAGAGAGTTTTTTTGATAACTTATAGAGAAAGGCACCGTGCTTTGTTGCAATAAAATAGTTGCTTTACGAAAGATCTTTTTTTTATCTTCGCACACAATTCCATATTTTTCTTCCACTTCTTTGATAAAACTATCAATTGCAAATAGAATTGGATTTTTTTGATTCAAAGAACCTCTGTCGAATAATTGAAAAATAAATGCTTGATCGAATATAAAACTTGCCAAGTGTTCATTAATCAATTCGTTGCTCTTTGGTAGACGCAAACGTTTATTTGATAGTATTTCGTACTTGAATTTCTTTTGTTTTTTACTAACCGAAACTACCCCCTTATCATTTTGGAACAATAATATTCGACCAGCAATCCAAAAATGAAATATTTTTTCTTCTTGCGGTTCCAAACTAATCAGCCCTTGCTGCAAGCTGTTTTCTTCAACAAAATCCTGCGCAAGTTGAGTAACAATCAACCGAAAGGATGCAGGAAATGCATCTTCAAAATAATGATATTTTTCCATTAAGAACTGAACAGTCATTTCAGTAATGACTTGATCGTTTCCAACAAGTTTGATCAGTGCTTGTACTTTCAGATCATAACTCTGTAACATTGGATTGATTTTATCGACAATTCGCCGCAAGGTACTTTCAGAAATAAATAAATAGTCTGCTAATTCAAGATAATTCTTGAATTTATGTAATAAAATAGCTTCTAAGTAGCGATATTCAATCGACTCTTGCTTGATCACTTGATAGATATAATCTTCCGTGACATGAGGTAGAATTGTTGCTTTAACCCCCTCTTCTCGAGTCATTTGGATTTTGATATCGCTGGCATAAGAATGAATATCAAACAAGTCATTTCTTAAAGTTTTGGCTGAACAACCAAGTAAATTTTCTAAGTCGTTAAAGCGATAGGCATCGCCTTCAAATAAGTACTCCAGTAACTTCAATTGTCTTTTTAATTTTTTTGACAAAATCTTCAACATTTCTATTCACCTCACAAACAAATAAAAAACACTCAAATTTGGGTCTTCCCCCTTTTGAGTGTTTCCCATATTTAATTTTAGAGGTTTTTTTTCTTCTCTAAAAACTATTTTTTCTACTATGAATAAAAAAGTGGATAAAAAATGACTTTATTTATTGGACTCTTCTTCCAACTTTTTAGTCGATCGTTTTTCCCAGAAGAAGATACCGCCAAACAAGGCAAGTAACATAGTCCCTAACACAGAGAGAAGTGTGTTTCGAGTGGCATTTGTCTGTGGCATGTTTCCTGTTGCTTCAAAATCACTTCTGTCATCTTGTCCACTTTCTCCATTTTCACAGCTCTCACTTCCAGCACCCTCTTCGCTAGCACCTGGTTTATCTTCTGCACCTTGTTCGTCCACTGAGTATCTTCCTTGAACACTCGCAGGATTCAATTCTAACTACACTCCTTCATCTGGAACAATCGTCACATCCATACTTTCTGTTGCTTCTCTGCCATCTTGGATACGCACTCTCGCATGCCAAATGAAATTGCCTAAATTAGTGGTACTGATAGTATTTATCCACGTAAGTTGATAACTGCCATCATCCGCGATCGTAAATAGCTCTTGCGACATAGGATTCGAATCATTTTGACGTATCGTAACTTGAGGATTGGTCGTAAAAATCAATGGTTTTATTTCGATTTCAATAGGAAGCGTGACAGCAGGTCTACGGTTTGATCACTAACTCTAATTTCAATGCTTTACTTACCTCTAATTGACTTGTATCAGATTGCGTTACCCATTCATAGTCTACCGTTCCCCTCGTATTGTGGGCATCCACAAAATTTTCTGGATCAGGAATACTCTGTTGATGTTCCAGAATCAATGACTCAGATTTTGGAGTAAGGCGAATACTGCCAATGTCAGTTCCAGAGAAATCGACAATGAAACTAGTTGAGCTACTCTCCAATCTCCAACATCCATTATTTATTCACTGGGAATGTCCCCAGTAAGAAAATGGGAAAATGGGAATCTGCGGATTTCGAATTCTTCTTCTTGAGGTAGTGCTATTTTTAAACGGGTAAAGACCACATTCATTTCCCCGTCTGTTCGAGTATTATGTAAGGCGCTTAATGAAGGTGTGACTTGCATTGGCCAAGTTCCCACTCTTTGGATCAGAAATCACCGTATAAACTGCTCGTTGAGTATGATCATTTCGGCGCAAAGGGCTTAGATCTTCGACGATATATCGAATAAAATCATTATAACCAAAATCCGGTGTTCGGTAGTACATAGGTGTGACATTTCTTAAAATAACTTTATCACCTATGTTAAAATTATCTTGTGTTAGATCTAGGTTGCTTCTGATCCCAGCTCTTAAATGCCCCGTCAACATGTCCCCTAATTGCCTACCCCGTAGGTTATTTACATACGGAATCCATGAAGGTAAATCTTGTGCGTGGATGGGATTTAATAGTTGATCTAACGAATCACTCCGTTCTATTATCTCTTCTTTACTTAAATTCTTTAACTCCACTTTGCTTAGTTCATTTCTTTCTTTCGAGTCATTTTGCTCTTTCTCTGGTTGTTTCACTTTTTCATTTGTTTCTTTTTTTACTTTTTCCCCATTCTTTTTTCCCTCTCATTAGTAGTCGTTCTTGCCTGTCTACTTTGAATCGGACCTAGTTCATGGAATGCGGTCACTGCTTGAACGACTATGTCATTGAGATTACCTAAAGTCAAACCTAGGATCAAAGCACTGTTCAACAGTTTTCTTCTTGTTCTCAAATTGTCCCCCCTTTATCAAACAATCAGAGAAAAACTTTTTCGTCTGGTTCATTCTCTGTTGATAGTCGTTTCTTTTTTTCTTAAAGGATGTTCGTAGTAATTTAAATGACACTTTTATGAAAAGGTTATGTATTTTCAGTTTCTTAATCGTCTTTTTACTATTCACTCCTTTTTCAAATCATTTATAAAAGTATTGAAAATCTTTATTTTTCCAAGTTTATCGGTCATCAATGCCTTGTGTAACGTTATTTTTTCCTTTCAATCGGGAGTGATTGAAAGAAGAATTTTTGTGAGAAAATAATTTTCTAATCATCTACTTGTATGAACCCCGAAAGGACAACAAAAAAGAAAGATCTTCACTTCGTTGAACAAGTCAACTTGTAAAGATCCTTCAATCAAATTCCAGATAATTAAATGTTACCGATTATATTAAAGTAAAAGAATGTTTGCATCTATCGCAAATTTTCTTCTTTATTCTTATAATTTACGGGCAAAGAATGACACGATCAATACTAAAATGATCGCTCCGATCAGTGAAGGTACGATTGCCATACCACCAATGACTGGTCCCCATGATCCTAATATTGCTTGTCCGATTGCTGAACCAACAAGTCCTGCAATGACGTTAGCAATGATACCCATTGAAGAACCCTTATTTGTGATTGCTCCTGCAATTGCTCCGATAACCCCACCTACGATTAATGACCAAATAAAACCCATCTGTATTTCCTCCTATAGTGTCTAGCCGATTTTTTTCAATGCGACAACTCATTTATTTTGATTAAAAGTTTTGACTCACTAAGATATTTTATTGTACTCTTGGCTCGTTATTTTCTTTTACTTTTTCCGTTCCTTTGCTTGCTGCATGTTTTGCTTTATCTGTTTGTTCTGAAGCAAATTCTCCAGTTGCTTTTGCAGCATCCGTCACTTTATCTTGTACGGTGACTTGATCTTGTTCAAATTCTTCTTTTGATTTGATATCTGTTACATTGACATTCACTTCGATGACATCTAAGTGTGTCATATTCGCTACTTCTTCACCGATGATCTCTTTCATTTGTTTAAAGATATCTTCAATGTCTTTGCCGTATTCAACGACGATCGACATATCAACAGCAACTTGTTTCTTACCTACTTCTGTTTCGATCCCAGCTGTTTCATTGTCAGTATTGACTAATTTTCCAGCTACATTAGAGAAAAATCCTCCGTCTACTGTCAATAGTCCGTCGATACGTTCTAATGCGATTGCAATAATTTTTTGAATGACTTTGTCATCATAAGTTACTTCACCGTTCATTGATTCTTCACTGCCCTTCACTTCATTTGTCTGTTTGTTTGCCTCATGAGTTGGAGTATGCACATCAGGAGTTTTCGCTTCATGATGTGGATGATCGTGGTGTTCTTTTTTATCATGCGCTACTTTTTCTTCTACATGCGGCACCACTGGATCTGGATGTGCAGACACTGGCGCAGTTTTATTTTTTTCATCTTTGATCCCTTGTACTTGATTCGGTGTTGTTGGATCTGGATGTGCTGATTTCGGTGTATTTCCCTTTTGATTTGAATGATTGTTTTCCATGGTAAAGCCTCCTAAGATTTAAAGTAATGTTCTAAAATTCCGGTTCTTTTTAAATACATACCGATGGCTACACCGAGCGCAACCATGATCACGATCAGCAATGTTTTAAAAAATCCGACAGCTACTAGTAAAATAGCTAATATCAATCCAAGCGCGCCACAAATAATTGGGAGCTTGTATGTCGAAAAGATCTCGTTCATTTTCTCTCCCCCTTACTGTACTCGAGAATGTTCGACTCTTTTTGATTGTGGTGAGTCAAAACCAGTATAATCGATCAGGACATTCACTGGTTCATCTGTACCAATGATTTGTTTTACATCACGCTCAATATCTGTCATTAGCGCTCCTGTTTTACCGATTAATGATGACGTACGTTTCAACTCGCCTTTTACTTTTACGTCAATTTTATTCTTTGTTGCTTTGATCGTTACTTTTGGGGAAGAAACAAACTCTTCTTTCGTCAATCGTGAATGAACCATTCCTTCGATTGCTTTTTTGTCTAATGTTAACTCACCATCACCTTTTTTTAGTAAGAATGAACGGTAAGTTTTTGGGTAGAATAATAAGACTAGAATCAATATCAGCGTTAACACAGCAAAAGCTGCGGTTACCCAAAAAACATATTGTTGTACGTAAAAGTTAGTTAATGATAAAAACCGAAATTCTTCTAACTTAAACGGCAATGGATAAACTGAGCTTAGCAACATTGCAAATATTAAAACAGACAGCAGAAGAATCAGTAAGATTGCTCCTATCGTTTTGGCTCCTTTGTTCATTGTCTCGCCCTCCTAGCTTCTTGTCACTGATTATAGATTAATGGCTTCTCCACCAGTGATACCGTAAATCTGTGCTGTGACATAGCTTGCTTTGTTAGATGCAAGAAAGACATAAACAGGCGCTAACTCAGCTGGTTGTCCTGCACGTTCCAACAATGCTTGTTGACCAAACTCAGGTAGATCTTCTTTTGGTTGACCTGCATCTAGTTGTAATGGTGTCCAAATTGGTCCTGGTGCTACGCCGTTGACACGAATTCCTTTTGGTGCTAATTGTTTTGCTAAACCAATGGTGAAGTTTGCAATCGAAGCTTTAGTAGCTGCATAATCTAACAAGTGTTCACTTGGATTGAATGCTTGGACTGAAGTCGTTGTAAGGATTGCTCCTCCTGCTGGAATATGTGGAATTGCTTCTTTCACAAGTGCAAACATGGCAATAATATTTACAGCAAAAGTATCTTTTACTTGTTCCAATGGGATTTCTGCAATTGAAGGAGACGAAATTTGTTGCGCCGCATTGAGAACAAGTGTGTCTAATCCACCAAATGCATCCACTGTTTTTTGGATGATTTCTTTTGGTGCAGCTTCATCTCGCAAATCATAAGGTAATAGCAATGCTTTACGTCCAGCTTCCTCGATATAATGCGCCACTTGTTGCGCATCTTCTTCCTCACCTGGGAAAAATTGAATGGCTACATCTGCACCTTCTCGTGCAAAAGCAATGGCAGCGGCACGGCCAATACCAGAGTCTGCACCTGTGATCAAGACACGGCGATTTGCTAATTGCTCCGTACCTTTATAACTTTCTTCACCGCAATCAGGTACTGGTTTCATATCCTTTTGTAAAGCCGGAGTTTCTTGATCCTGTTTTGGAAATTCTTCTGTGTGATATAGTTTTCTTGGGTCGATTAAATTGGGTTCTGTCATGTTGATCCTCCTATTTTTTAGTCATAACTGACGTTATAAATTTGGGCGTATAAGCCCGTATTGATTATTTTGTGTAATCTTTTCTAAATAAGTGATACCCTAAAGCAGCAGCAGCAACAATCGAACCCCCTAATACTAAGAGGAAACCAGTTGCTGAATCTTCTCCTGGTAAACCACCTGTATTCATCCCCCAAATACCTGCAATCATCGCAGGGACAGAGATGATCAATGCGGTAGAATCCAGATATTTCATCAGATGATTCAAATTGTTGTCCATCATTCCATTGAACAGATCACCGATACTTTCTAACAGATCGCGATAAATCAAAATCATCTTCTCTGTTTGACGTTGTCTTAAACGAACGTCATAAAGTAGTTGTTCGTCATTGACACGTTCTTTGAATTTAGGTGTTTCCCATAGGAGGTCCATTGTCTCTTTTTGATCCCGCAACGTATGATCGATGTAAACAATGTCTCTTTCTAAATCAGCCTGCTTGTACAACTCTTCATTTTCTGTCGTTTTTCGTGCTTCTTGATCTAGCGAATCAATACGCGTTTTCATTTCACGAAGTTCTTTGACAAAATGGGTATAGATATCTAATGCCGCATAAACAATCACTTTTTCGAAAGAATCGATTTTATTACCATGATGTTCAATCAGCCGATCGATAAAATTAGTTTTTTCGTCTCGACAAGTAATCAATAAGTCATTTGATATGACGAAAGATAATGGTGTCAAACGACGTTCGATTTTTTCTTTTTCACTTGAAAGGTTGAGCAGTACTAAGGAAATCGGGTTGTTCAAACTTGTTCCTGATAGATGTTCTAAGCGGGAGACCTCTTCTGGATAAGTCATACCGACAAATATATCTTCAGGAAGTTGATAGGTTCGAGTAACCTGTTCGATTTCCTCAGTATCGCTCGTATCAATAACAAGCCAATTAAAATGTTCTTCATCTGCGGCTATTACTTTCTTGTTTTCATCAATCAAGTAATATTCCAGCATAGTGAATCGTCCTTTCCAGTATGCAATCAACTAAAGAAACAATTAGTTAGTTTGATGTTATGATCTAGTACAGCAATCTCATTTTCCAATGAGAAACTATTTAATACATGATCATAATCCATCGTTAAATATTTGCCTAAATAGCATTGTTCACTTTGTGATGTATAGATTTCTAGCGAAGGATGATTAATTTTTGTGACGTATAGTCCAAACTCAGTAACAAAAGGGATAATTTGGAAAAAGCTACCTTTCGCACACGCTCCTTTGTCTCTAAGGAAAGGATCTTTACTATTGATCAATGCAAGTGCTAGTTTTGATTGTTCGCCTGCTTTTTTCTTTAAGATGTCCATCGCATTTCTTGTCAGCGTGATTTCCATATCGATCATCTCCTCTATTATAATAGTAAGTTTTTTCTATTATCGATCAATGACTCAATTCAGTATTTCGTTGAACACGAGCGTACAATGGATATTTAGGGAATGATTTAACACAACGAAAAGCGGTCATATTTGCATACTTTTCATAGTATTTTTTACTAGCACCTTTAAACTCTTCACTCCATGGTTTGATATGCCCAGAGTAATGGATGATATAAGGCTTACGACGTGCTTCTTCATACTCTTTTTCTCCTTGAGCTGTTGGATGTTTTTTTGCTTTCGCCATGATGTAACCTTGCGCATTCCATTTTGGATGCAAAGCAATCCAACGATCGTGTAAGATAGCATTCAAAGCATCTTGGTCATGGAATCGAAGTTTTTCTGGGTTTTCTTCGATGAATTTTAGAACGTTTTTCGTGATGTTTTGTTCTAACCATTTTTCAACATTAATCAGCATCAAACCAGAGTTAAAGTAACGCATTGAATCTGCTTCAATCTCCATTTTTTCAAGACGTTGGTGGAAACCAGCATCTTCAACTGCTGCCATCACTGCGCCATTAAACTCTAGATCCCATAGTTTACTGATATCGTTCAATGCAATCATGTCACAGTCCATATAAAGGATACGTTCGACATTTTTCCCTCTAAATAACTCAGGAATCGCAATACGATAATATGCTGTTTCAGGGATACGATCACTAGTCACTAAGTTTTTGAAGAATTTTTTGTTGATTTTCAAAAATTCAACATCTGTATTCATTCGTGAATTTTTCACTGAGTAACGTAAAAGATTTTTACTTTCTAATTCAATATCATCATCAATCACGTAGAAACGTACAAACACTTTCGGGTCACTATTTTCTAAAATTGACACAAACAGTGCTGCTAGATGAGGCACAAATTTTGTATTACAACTAGAGACAACTGCTACTTCTTTTCTTCTATTCATTTACCTCGCCTACTTTCATTAATACGCTATGCGCTAGATTTTTTAGATAGATTTGTGTATAAGGATGATCCTCCAATGTATTCCAAGGTTTATCATGCCCTGTGAAGTGAACGATTGAAGGAGCTTCATTCCCACTCTTATATAACTCTTCATATTTCTTATCTGGAGCTGGATGGCGTTCAAAAATCAATGAACATTGCATGTTCCATTTTGGATGAAGTTGTTCCCAATCTCCATATAAGACACCATTCAATGCGTCTTGATCATGATAGATAATCTGTTCACCATTTTCTTTTAGGAATTGGATCGTTTTATCTGTAATGTCTTTTTCATTCCATTGATCAATATCGATCACCATGACACCTGAGTTAAAATAATATTCTTCTGAATCGATCCCCAGGCGCTTCAACGCTTTCGTTTGTCCTGGATCAATTACTGCCCCAATTGTTTTACCGTTCAATGATTCGTCATATAATGCAACGATATCATCTAACACTAAAACGTCTGCATCTAGATACAACACTTTTTTATAATTGTATTTTGCTAAGATCTTAGGTAGAGAAATTCTTAAATACGCCGTTGTTGTAATGTGGTCACTGACTAAGAAATCTTCATATACATCTTTCTCCACTGTCAAGAATTGGATGTTTGCATGTTCTGAATGTTGTGCAACTGTCTGACGCAATCCTTCTTTACTATATTCTGATAGGCCATCATCAATCACATAAAAATATATATGTCTCATCTTATTCGCATTTTCCAGTGCCGTTGCAATCATTACGCTTAGATAAGGAGCATAATTTTCATCTGAAGCAGTCACAACCGGTACAGTCCCATACTTAATCTCCATCAAAATCACTCCTTTTTTTAATCTTTTTCTAACCTGTTCTACATCTACAATATGCCTACTTTTTCCTGAAAGCAAAAGATATGCTTTGTTTTATATGAATATTACCCAAATTTTTCCCTTTTTTATGAAAATGAAAACGAAAACATTAAGATTGTTATGCTTTTTTATACAGCGGTCTTAACCATTTTCTTACTAATATCTTTTTCACTATTTATGAAAAATCTTTTTTGAAAAAATACAAAGAGTTAAAGCATTTTATTTTTATTTTAGAAGTTTCTCATTTAAGCTATTGGTGAAAGAAAAAAGACTAAGGGAGCGTAAAAAGATGAAATTAGCAGCTATTGATCTAGACGGGACCTTGCTTGATTCCCAAGGAGTTGTCCCACAAGAAAATATTCGAGCATTAAAAGCTTTCTCCTCTAATGGAGGAATCGTAACGATTGCAACAGGAAGAAATAGTATTTCTGCCAAGGATGTCTTTGCACAATTAGGAGTCAGCGGCTATTTGATTTCTTCTAACGGTGCATTGATTTCCGAAATGAAAGACGGCAAGATTGATCATGTATTAAGACGTTCAAAAATCGAAGTATCCATACTTAAAAAGGCCTTTTATTTAGCAAAAGAAGCAAAAATATCGATCATCGCAAGCCGAGAAACACAAGATGATCAAATCACTTTTGATGAAACTACCTTAGTAAAAGACGATCCTTATTATCAACACTTCAACTTGCAAAATCATTCCTTTGATGAGATCACAAAACAGTTGGACGATCCTTCCTTAAGCTATTTGAAATTAGCTCTGACGGATAAAAATGAGGAAAAACTACAAAAAATCCAAGCAGAGATGAAGAAAGAAGGAATTGATTCTGTTTTTTCAGACCCACATTTCCTAGAAATCACTCCTAAAAATATTACAAAGGCACACTCACTCTTATTTCTAACTGAGTACTTAGGGTTATCTTCAGAAGACGTCATGGCGTTTGGTGATCAAGAAAATGATTTGGCAATGCTTGAGTTCAGTGGGTTAAGCGTGGCTATGGGCAATGCGCAAGAACATGTGAAGGATTTAGCAGATGAGGTGACAGAAACCAATGATGAAGCCGGTGTCGCAAACTTTTTGAATGATCACTTTTTATAAGGAGAGATGATAGATGTTAGTCGTTATCGATATGCAAAATCATATTTTAGATCCAACTAGTGAATTTTATATCGAAGATGCTGAAGCATTAGTTGAGCGAGTAAACACACGTTTAAACCAAGCACGTGCAGCGAATGAATACGTACTATTCACTCGAGATATCCCTATCGAACGGAAAGATGAGGCAGAGAGTGAAGATCTTAAAATTATTCCCACGCTCTCTCCTCTACCAAATGAGCAGGAAATAAAAAAATACTACTTTACTCTGCCTCCAGAAACGTTAACAGAGATCAAGCATTCCCTTTTTGAACGTAAAGAAGAACAAAAGACAATTGAAGTGGTCGGGATCGAAACTAATTTATGTGTCTTATCCAACACGATCGCTTTACAAAGTGCTTTTCCAGAAGCTGACTTTATCATTGATTCGTCACTAGTCAGCAGCCGTGTTCACGAGCCACAAGCACTTAAACTTCTAAAAGACTTTAATGTCTATGTCAAAGAGTAAATGTTCGAAACCAATCTAAAAACATAAAAAGGTGGAATGAAGGTTCCACCTTTTTTATGTTTTTTTCAAATTATACGTCTACAGAAGAATCATGTTTTTTATCGAAATATTTGTTCATAATCGCATAACATGCTATCTTTTATCTAGTGAATATAAATCTAGTATATTCACAAATAGAATAACTCAAAATACAATTTATACACAAATAAAATATAGCTATGGGAGTTTATTTATTATGCTGGAATTGAGCCGACTTGCTTTTCTTTTTCCTGTTTTTATATTTGTCCCCATCGTCTTTTCGTTTATCAAGTGGACAAAAGAACGAAAAAAGATCGCACTTGCTAGTTTTCCTGCGATCTATTTCATGTACAAAATATTGAATTATCAGTTTTTTGAACCTTCACATATTTTCATTTTTAATTTAGTTGGCTTCATTTTCTCCATACTCTTTGTCATTGGGTATTTATTTTATCTAAACAGAAAAAATACACGTTAACTTTCATAGATAATTATTTAGAGAAAGGTGAGGTAAAATGACGATTGAAGAAGCGATTTTACTGGATACACTGCATTGCCGTTTAAACTTCCTCAAAGATAAAAAGCATTTAACTACACCACAGGTTGCTGAAAAAGTGAACATACCGATTGAGACATATAAAAACTATGAAGATGGAAAAAATATACCTAGTATCATCGAATTGATCTTTATCGCAGATTTTTACGACACGACTATCGATTATTTGATTGGTCGAACGGAAGCATCCTAAACACTTAATTCACTGTTTTAGAAAGAAGGAAATCTTATATGCGCTTATGGCATCAAAGCCTCTTGCAATCACTTCCGCGCCAACAATTATTAGGACAGCATCGCGAATGTTGTGCTCTGAGAGGCAATGGTTGGGGACGAAAACATGCGACTGTCGATTACGTTTTTACACATTCGCCTTACAAATTATTTCAGTATCATTTGTTAGTAATGGAAGAAATGAAAAAACAAAATTATAACCCTGGTGAGGAATGGTTTGATCCCTTGTATCGTGGAAAAATTTGCGAACCTTATCCTACCCTTTCCCCTATTGAATGGACCTCACCACTTTATTCAGAACATGATCAAATCTACTTAGCCGAATGTGTAGCAAACCTAGAACAGAAAGGGATAATTTTGTAAACAAGTAATGACTTATTGTTCTAACAAGCCTCTCGATTGCTGAATCGAGAGGCTTTTATTGAAATTGGACATAAAAAAACTGCTCCTTCATAAGAAAGAGCAGTAAGATATCAATCGTTTGATTATGCTTTAACGATGTTGATTGCTTGAGGGCCACGTTGTCCATCTTCAACATCAAAAGTCACAGCTTGACCTTCGTCTAATGTTTTGAAACCGTCACCTTGGATAGCTGAAAAATGAGCGAATACATCATTTCCATCTTCCCCAGTGATAAATCCAAAACCTTTATCTGCGTTAAACCATTTTACTGTACCGTTATTCATGTATATTTCCTCCTGATACGTATCAATGTACGTTTATAGTGCAATAAATATTTGATAGGCAAAAGGAGTCTTATAATGTTTAACTTATAGCTCAAATTACGTTTCAAAATAGATTACTTTTATACTATAGCATGCCTTTTTAGAAAACACAACTATAAACCTTTAGTACTTTCAATTTCTCTATTCATCTCATTTGTTTGATTTGTTCATTAGATGAAGCAATGTCTTTCTTCTGATAAATCATCCCTAACTTCTGCATGAAAAAGCGTTCACTCACATTAGACAGCATTTGCCTAATTCCGCTGATAGCTTCCTCTGGAGCAGATCCTTGAACAAACCAGAAAACCGATTTTTGATACAAAGGAGCCTCTGGTGTGTCTAACCCATACTCAAATAGATCCGTCCAGCGATCAATAAATGTTTTTAACAAACCGGTCACATCCCACCAGTAGATGGGTGTACCAATAACCAAGACATCAGCTTGGTTGATTACTCCCATGACTTTGTCAAATTCATCCTCTTCAGTCATCTGTCCTAACTGATTGATCGAATAATCAACTAAATGCAGGACCGTATAGTCGATATCCTTTAAGATTTTTTCTCCCCATTTAACGGTCATCCCCTCTTTGTTGGGGCTAGCATTAATAAACAACATGCGCATATTATCTCCTCCTCTACCCAGTTTTTCGTCCAGACTCTCTTTTTCTTATGAACTCTTAGATTATTTAAATTCGAACGATTATGATATCAAAACGATACTTTTCTTCATTAAATATAACATTTTTTACATAAAAAAAACAAATATTAAAAAAACCATCGTCCATCAAAACTCTCTGTCATTATGTTCATCTTAATGATAAAATAAAGTTTGTTTGTTATTATTTCTTTATATATTTATAACGTTGTGCTTTCTTCTACTACTAATCTTTTTTGATTTATCTATACTCTCTAACTGGCTTTCGTCGGTTCGATTCCGACATAGAGAATACGGTCAATCGCCGTAAATAAAACCAATCGCTTTTATTAGGGGAATCTTTTTATGAAAGCGATCTATTTTTTTGTAGAAACAGGAGGAAAAAATGAATTTATTATTGTTATTGTTAGGATTAATCAGTTTGATGCTTGGTCTACATCTATTTAGTCGATCAAGTAATAGAAATGGAAAAGCTTGGCAGCGCCATCTCGTTTTATTTAGTGCTTTATTCGGTTTGCTACTGATCAGTAGCGCTTGCGGATCTGGTACCAATCAAGCGTCAAAAGCAGATACCGCTACTTCGGAAACAACTTCAACATCCAGTGAAGAAAAAGCCCAACGAGAAGCGGCGGAAAAAAAAGAATTAGAAGAGAAAAAGAAAGAAGAAAAATTAGCAGCTGAGAAAAAAGCGCAAGAAGAACAAGCAAGACTTGAAGCGGAAAAGAAAACGCAAGAAGAACAAGCGAAACGTGAAGCAGAAAAGAAAGTACAAGAAGAACAAGCAAGACTTGAAGCGGAAAAGAAAGCACAGGAAGAACAAGCTCGCCTCGAAGCAGAACAGGCAGCTCAAGCACAAGCAGCGGAACAAGCGCGTATCGCTGAAGAAGCTCGTGTAGCTGCTGAACAAGCAGAAACCCAACGCGTGGCACAAGAACAAGCAGCCGCAGCTCAAGCACAACAGGCCTCTGCTAATGGTCCCCAATATGTCGATGCCAATGGACAAGGATTAATTAAAGGTTCTAGAAACGGAATTTATCATACACCAGGAAGCCGTTATTATGATCGCACAACTAATCCTGTTGCTTGGTTTAAAACTATAAGTGAAGCTGAAGCTGCCGGTTTTCGTGCTCCTTTACAATAATTAAACTATTTTTATGAAAGAAGGGTTATACCCTTCTTTCTTTTTATAATCATTATTATTTAATAAAAATACAGTTGATTCAATCCAACTATCTGTGCTATAATAGTTATGGAATTTCGTTATCAACGTATCGTTGCCTTTCAACAGAACAATAAGAAAGGAGAATGACTATGACATTCTATAACAAAGAATTACAATATCGTGTCACTCTTAATACCGATTTAAATCTTTTCGTCGTGTTCGACAAAGAAGATAGCAATCGTGTAGCGACTGGTGTAACGATCGAACAAGCAGTGCAAGAACTTAAAAAATCTGCATAGGAGTGAAAACCTCGAATGGACGATTGCAACTCTAGTTCACAATAAGACACCTACTTGAAAGGTCAAAGTAGGTGTCTTAAATTTTATATGTGTGATGAAACTCTTCTCTTATTTTACATATGATGATCGAATGATTGCAGCTTATTCTTAGGAATATTCTCTTTTTCAATTATTTGATCCTATTTTCAGCAACTTGAAAAAGTACCTGATTTTTACTACTCTTCAACTAGTCCTTACAATCTTTTTTGCTTTGTGCTAAAATTTCTTTTTCAAGATGAAAATATTTTTGTCTTTATAAGCCGTTTACAAGGAGGTTTGGAAGTGAAAACAGCGATAGCTCGTTCTTTATGTGACACCAGAAATTGACGCTTCGATGTTTTCAATATGCTATGGAAAAGAATCTAACCGTATGGACTTTATTATTATGTTTGATCATTGGACTAGCCTTATTACTTTTTAATGTGATCAGTTGGACAACATACTTTGTTGTGGTATCAATTATTGCTGGATTGACGTTCTTTGAAAAAAAGCGACGCTCAAACCCTAATAAGTAAAACTCTTTTGATTATATAAAGGCAACGAAAACTGCATTAGAAATGAAATGCATTGTCAAAATAAGCGCCACCCCTCAAAAATCATTTTCATGGTTTCGAAAAGGGTGACGCTTATTTATTATGATGTGGATTTTAAACATCTCAAGTATATTAAATGATAGAACTGATGGGATGACAAATACACTTTTTCCCCACTAAGTTAGTGTAATAATTCTGGTAATCCAAATACTTCAAATCCATAGATTCTTGCTGCAGTGTCTGATCCTTGTGTTGGTTTGTCAATACGTAATCGGACATATCGTGCAGATTGTACCGCAAAAGTCTCGACGGAGCTACTCGCCGTATTATTGGTAGTTTTGGCAACTTCTTTATATATCGCTCCATCTTCACTTATTTCGATCGCGTATGCTTTTGTATTCATGTCAGGACTTTCTCCACCTGCTTGCGCATGGTCTATGCGAACTTCGCTAATGGTGTGAACATTCCCTAAATCAAGCGTCAATTCGTGTGGCGGCGTACCCGTTGCACACCATTTAGTCGTCAAGTCGCCATCGATTGCAAAATGAGGGGCTTCCGCTTCATTAGTATAAGAGGAAGCGGTCGCTTTCGCTTTTCGTGATAACAGCGGTAACTCCATTGGTACTTTATTAGAAATTGTAATCAAACCGTTTTTTTCGACAGGTGTCTCCCCTGCTTGATTGCTTGCCGTTAATTTGACTTTATAAACACCTTCTTTGTGGTAAGTGACAACTGGCGAATGTTCATGACTTGTCGTAATATCCCCACCTTCAAATTCCCAAGTAACCGTTTCAGTGTTTAAGGATGACGTGTTTGTAAAAGTAATCGCTGATCCTGGAGCAGCTAACGTTCTTGACGCAGTAAAATCAGCTCTCGGCACTTTATTATCCGGCCAATCAAACGAAACGGCCTCTGAAGGTTCACCTTGATTACCCAGCGCATCAACAGGCACGACAATCAATTTTGTTTGCGTGGTGTCTAAGGTTCGTTCAAGGGCATTGATATAATGATTCGTAGCTGGTGTTGCTCCTAAGAAAGATTTTGAGTTGTCAGGATTCAACCGGTAGATCTCATAGTAGCTTACTTGACTTTCCGTCTCATCCCAAGCAAGTCGTATGCCAGCGTATCGACCTTCCTCTTCATCAAATGCAACATCTTCCAGCGTCAGTCCCGAAACTTTCGTGGTTGGAAGTTCCTTTCCATCTGTCAGGGCTAATTGACCCAGGTGTAGCGCATAATCGGACTGAGTCTCTGAAGCAACAAGCTGATAAGAGAGTGTGTTAATTTTTTCTCCTCCCAACTGACTGACATCATAGCTGACAGTTGTCCAATCCCGACCGATTGGTTCACTTGCCGAGATGATTTCTTTTCGTCCGTCAGCCATTTCTAACACTAAGTCAAGTTGGCTAATGCTCGTTGCTTTTGCCGTTGTTGTGACAAAAGTTTTATCGGAAATGATTTCATCCATTCGATACAGTTTGATTGTGCTTGTTGCCTCGTCCACTATACTCCCTTTAAGAAGCAAAGAATTTCCGCCACGAAACGCCTCATCATAATCCATCTCAACTGCTAATTGATTTTCTCCTTGATGGTCAAAAATCCAACGATACGTTGGCATCACGTCTTGCATACTGCGATTATTCCACTCTAGATCGGATACTTTTTTTCCATTGATAAAGTATCCATACCCATTCCCCATACTAAAATTCGTCACAAAAGGCAAGCTGGTAATAGCGCTCTGCTCTACTGCATACGTAGAGATCCCAGGCCATTCTTTTTCTATCGGTGCCTTGCCTTTGGTTGGATCACCTTGTTCATTTATCCAAAAACGCATTTCACGACGTTGAAAATCAGCAGGATTACTTGCTGATATGTACGTCCAACTTGGGACATACAGCCCTAATGAAGTATAAGGAGTGCCAGTTTCATCTGTGAACAGCCGCCAATTCACTGGGGTATCATAACCATTTTGTTGGACATCGATACCAGCATATAATTGATAAGGATCAATTCCTAATTCATTTGCTTTCTTTTTAGAAGCTTTCAATAGCTCTTGACTAGCTAAACGATCGGTATTCCACCAGAAATTCAAAAACATGCTATCTGCTAAAGGATTCATCTCCGCATCGATTAAAAAAGCTTTGTTTTTATCTGTCAGTGCATTTTGCCAATCCATCTTCCCTTCCGAAGTCATCGAATCATACCACATGATTTCTAATGCTGCTTCTTTTTGTTTGAATTGTTTGATGAATTCTTGCATCAAATCCGCATGTTTTTTACTCAATCCTTCTGTCGTATTCGCCCCTTGTACCTTTTTTTGATTGTTTGTATCATCAAAACTTGTGACTACTGTGTCCGTTTCCTGATTGATAAACCAGCCATCAAACCCATATCGAGTAGCTACTTCGATCAATTGATCGACTAAAGGAAAGGTACCATCCTCATCTTTTTGCAAGAATGTATCCAACCATTCGATTTTACCGCCATGAGCAGACTGTGGAAAGAAAACTGTCCCTAATACTGGCACACCATTTTTATGGGCCGCATCAATGACATCAGGACTTGGCGGTACAATAATCCCTTCACCAGACGAACCACCCCAATACACAAGTTGGTCGATATATTGCCAATTGGAAAATACATTGGCATCAAAAGTATTGATACCTCTAGGCGCATTCCCACTTGTACTGCTATTCATGATCGACAAAGCGACAACTTTCATTTCTGGTGTCTGCGTATCATTTGAAGTTGCCAGTGTGTTTTTATCGATCCGCTTTGCCAAAGGCACTTGGCTAACATTGTAAGGTGCATCTGGATCTTTAGAAAATTCCCATTCTAGCAAATCTTCTGGAAACCAGTAAGACGATTCCGGTTGATTATCCATTCCTCGTTGATAAGTTGCTGCTTCTGTTTCTTTGTAATCAAACGTTTTAGTCTCTGCGTGATACGTTGTCCCACTACCAATTGCACCTACTATTACTACTGCACTAAAGAGTCCGACCGCCATTTTTTTCTTATCCTTCATCTCCGCTCCTCCTAAATTTAATTGGTTCATAAAAATGATAACGCTTTCTTTATTTTGGGTATATGAACAAATCATAGAACTTTCACAACAAATTATAGGTAACCTGAACAAAAAAACTGATTTTGATCGTCGATCGAAATCAGTTTTTTTATTGTTGATTCGCTATTATGCCCTTTTACGATACATTTTATTCGAACCCCTCATGAAACCAATCAAATATAATAAAACTTGTATTGTAGGTCAGCATGATTAGTTACTTCAACATTTTGACTTTTCATCGTTTGTTCAGTGATGACGGATTTTTCCATCATTCATTCCATCGCTGAAAACACGAATCTCATAAACGATTTCTTCTAATGTTCCAGTGGAAGCTTCTGCTTCAATCGCAAAAATAGTCGACTTGTTTTCAAATATTTCTGGAAACAACTCTGGAAGGCGCTCACCATAACTTTCAGGACTAAATCGGCATGCGTATTCTCCACTAGGTAAAATCTTGATATTGTTACCGACATTTTTTGTAGGCTTGATTTCTATATACATATACTGGTGCACGTTTTTATCAATAAATTCATAGAGAATA
Organism: Enterococcus mundtii; assembly: GCF_003957375.1. GTDB lineage: Bacteria > Bacillota > Bacilli > Lactobacillales > Enterococcaceae > Enterococcus_B > Enterococcus_B spodopteracolus. Next base: position 1,473,580 of record NZ_CP025473.1, read on the forward strand.
CCAAAATCATATAAAGGCTCATACCCTGCTTCCATCGAGCGATCAAACAAATTGGCTGCTTCTGTATAAAGTGTCTTTTTGTTATCAGTCGGTTGATAAGGAAAAACATATAAGTACTTTTCTGACAATTGCCGAATATGTTGCTTTTTAGAATGTCGATATGTTTTTAACAAATTGATTTCTTCTTTTACCTCTTGCATTCCTTTTAAATTTTGTTGGAGCGAATCGATTTTTTGTTTCATTAATTCTTCGCTATATGATAAAAAAGATAGATAATCGATGGAATTATTCGGATCACTGAAGCGATGCAATTCCTTTAAAGGCAACCCAATCTCTACACATGCTTGAATCAGCTCGACCGCACTCACTTGCGCTAAGGAATAATAGCGATAGCCAGAATCTGGATTGATGTATACCGGTAATAATACTCCGACTTGTTCATAATATCTTAACGATTTAATATTGACACCGGTTATTTTCGCCAATTCCCCGATACTCAACAATTCACTTCTTTTGTCCATTTCTCTCATTATAATTCTCCTACATGATAATGATCTTTAATATCAAGCGTTCAGATACTGATTATATCATAAACTATTTTTACATATTATATTTTATCGTTATTTTTTAATCTAAAACCATTCACATAGATTCCTTTATTTAATATTTTTCATCCATAAATTTTGATAAACAGCTATATTTATAACGTTTTAAATTCATCTTTATTTTAGTTATATATAAAAAACAAATGAACCATTAACAGAATTTCAATGATTCATTAGATAAAGATATAATAATTCCGAATCTTCTCATTTTTGAGACAACTAAAAAAACTACCACCATCAACTTTATCTAAGCTGATAGTAGCAGTTTTCTCTTACTTAATAGATATGATAATCCGACTGTCCTTCTTGTTCAATTGTAATGACTAGTCGATGCGGCAAACAGATACTTGTCTGTCCAGCTTCCGAGATCCAGCCAGTTCTGACAGCGATTTGATCGGGACTATTATCTTCTTTAACTCTGATCTTGCCTTCATGGATTTCGACAATATTGTATTGGGTATCAGATGGATAGTAAGTCACCATCTTGCTACTGATTTCATCTAAATCAAATCGTTCGACTTCTTTTCCGTCGATTTTGACTACTGCATACTTCACACTATTACCGCTTTCTGCGTTATCAAATGACAAAGCAAAGACAATTGTCGGAACGAAAGAAGCAACTATCAGAATACTAATAATGATGATATCCCAAGGTTTTATACCTGATTTACGAAAGTTGTGCATATTGATTGTCCTTTTGGATTTTCTTATTCTATCCTTTTATCGATCTTCTAAATAGATGTTGATTTGTTGTTCGTCATCATAATCCAGTTGATCAGTTTCAAGCATTTCCATTAATTCTATTTTCAAGTCTACAGGAATCTCCCAGAAGCCGTCAATAGATTTGAACAAATCGGCGTCATACTTTTGAAAAATAGGATAAATGTCCAAAAATTCTTCAAAGGACAAGTTTTGTTTTTCGTAATAGTCTTTGACAAAGCCTTGCTCTATCGCATGTTCTGTAGGAAGGCCAGTTTCTGTGATCAGTTTCTTATCGACCATCGCACGATAGAATTCCCCTTTGTCTACAGGTTCTTTCACCGTTTCAGAATAATATTTGATTCCTTGTTCGACTAATGGCGGATAAATAATTTCCATTTCTTGCCCCCCTTACATCTTCCAATCGGTTATTCTGTCACTTTGCGTCCTTTATAGTAGCCTTTTAAAGAGACATGATGGCTTCGACGATAATCACCAGTCAACTCGTCAAAAGAAATCTCTGGTTTCGTCAAACTTTGGTGTGTTCGTCGCAAATGTTTTTTTGCTTTCGATGTTTTTCTTGCTGGTACTGCCATAACTTTTTCCTCCTATTTTACCAACTTGCTTTTTTAACTCCTGGGATCAATCCTTGATGTGCCAGTTCTCTAAAAGTGATTCGAGACATGCCAAATTTTCTCATGTAGCCTCGAGGACGTCCATCTGTTTGATCTCTAAGTTTTAAACGATTAGGATTAGACTCTTTGGGCAACTTAGCTAGTCCTTCATAATCATTTGCTGCTTTCAACTCTTGACGTTGTTCACTATATTTATTGATCAAAGCTACTTGCTTATTCATTTTTGCAATTTTTGATTTTTTTGCCACTAATAATCTGCTCCTTTATTTCACTTTATATTATTCAAATCGTAACTATTACGTTTTGGGTAGAACAACAATACCATGTATTTATTTGTTTGTCAAAAAAGTAACACTAATAAAAAATATGGCTGATCGACCTTGTACTGAGCGTGTGTTTTTGAGAACATTGAAAAAGCACCCATGATATGTATCACATCCATCACAGTAACTTTTTTTACTATTATTAACTACCTCAAATGTAATTAAACAATTCAGCATTATATATTGATTTTTTGCAATGCTTTCGTAGGCACTTCGTTTTCTGGTCCTGCACTCCAGCGCTTTCCTTGTAAACCTTTTGCATCGATTTTACAAGTATCGACCTTACTTTAATTTGTGATCCGCTAATTTTATTTACTGTTTGTTGAGTGCCATCTTCATCGTATCCTTCAAACGTCTAGAGATAATCCTTCCCTTTTTTTATCACCACTACTTGTTTTGATATAGTATTCTTTCACTTCTTTATCAGATAAAAAATTGTCCGTTAATGCTTGAAAGCCTTTTGTCTTTGATTCAATAAAAAATGGACCGATTCCTAAATAAGCGCAATTGCTAACTATCCATTTAATCGTTTCTCGTACCCATTTCCACTTCCTTATTTTTTTACTTTTTGTCGAAACCATATGATATATCTACATGAGTCAAGATATGTTCTACTATTGAGCTGCATCATTTAACGTAATAAAATTTTCATCTAGCGATTGATTTTGACTTGGCAAGAATAACGCAATAAAAATAACCCGTAAACTCCAAAACTATTCTCGGAATTTACAGGATATAGAAAAAAAATTACTACAACAAATTTTTTGTTAAGCTTTGGTCTACCTTACAACTACCGCATATTTACGTGCATTATAAATATTCTCAAATGTTGCCCGATTCATCCAATAAGAACCACTGATAGGATCAGATACATGGACTTGATTACTTCCTTTATTATATCCATCAAGAGTGACCGCATGATTATTATTCGTTGCGGTACCAAAATTCCAATTTCCCCAACGGATTGGCTGAAAGTTGATCGTCACCCAAGCAACAACCGGATGGCCATTTTTGACGTCGTTTAACAACGTACTCATCGAGCTACCTGAAATATTTTGGACATTTCCGTACTTCTTGCCCCACGCCGTCAAAGGTGTAGGATAAATTGCAGAATAAGTCCATGAGTTTTCGACAAATGGGCTGCCGACAAAACCGCTGTTTGGATTACCATTCGGAGATTTAGGAATTGTATTCAAAAATTGAGTCAAACTCCAGTTGGTGATCTTTCCTTTATATTGAAGTGCCTGTAATAAAGAAGCCCCTTCACATCCACTTGGCGCACCCAACGCATATTGGTTGTAATTTTTCACACCCAATAGCTTATAGTCCTCTTGATTTTGTTGACCACTGCCAACTGCGTACCAACCAACACCTTCATAGACCCATCCTTGTTTCGTGATTACTTTTTTCTCGTTTTCATCTAATGTATAATGGTGCCAGTTCACTCGTTTACTATATAAACGACTGACAGGAATGGCATTCGCTCCTTTATAAGAATACCAACCGATTCCTTCGTATGTCCAGCCTTGTTTCGTAATACTATCTCTTTCTTTTGCATTCAACGTATAAAAATGTTCACCATTATAGCGATTGTATAAACGATAAACTGGATCGCCACTTGTCGGCGCCTGCCAACCGACACCTTCGTAATTCCAGCCAATCCTTCTTAAATTATCTCGTTCACCAGTATCTCTCGTGTAAAAATGCTCCCCACTATGTGGATTGAATAAACGATACATTGGAATCGTTTGCACAGTTGCTCGAAATAATCTTGGAGAGCCTTCGATCAATTCCTCTTTTGGCGCTTGCGTGATATCAGCTTCGTTTTTACCAGCTTTTTCCGGCGCTTGCAAAACTACTTCTACTCCATCGATGATTGCAGTTTGTGGTTGCTCTGGTTGAGCTTCTTTTGCTTCCCTCGCTTGTACTGGTGGTGTTTGTTGTGTCTCTTGCGCGGGTATCTCTGTTTCTGTCTCTTGACTGACTTCATTTGTTTCTATACTTTTTATCTGTGGAGCTACTGAAGTTTGAGTCGATTCAGTCGATGTATCCATTGTAGACGAATCCTCTGCAAAAACTTGATTCACACCAAACGAACTCGCTAAAATCGCAAGTATCGTGAACCCAAAAATCCCCTTAGAAATAAATCCCCTTTTCATCTTTTTCCTCCTCATAAATGAACAAAAAATAGCAATAGATTTTACATAAGATATTCTCTAAAAATATTATAACCACAGTGTTGAAGAGACAACAAAAAGACAAGAATATTACATTTAAAGACGAATGCTTTTTGAAATACCTTGTCTTTTCGTATTACATTTATATTGAAGATCTAACCACAAAACATTAACTAATTCATATATTTAAATTGTTGTTGTTCTATAATTGGATAGCTAATTAACTTGTGACTATCTAAGTCTTCTTTATTCATATCAACTGCAGTGATTTGACTGTCTTCATAGGTTCGATAATAATAGATTCCTTTATCAACATTGCAACAGGAAGAATAAATTGTATATTCATATTTTCCATCACCCACATCACATAAACCTTTTTGTTGTTCTACTGAACCTAAGATATGGAAAAATTGACTGACACTTTCTGATTCTGAACTACCGGATACTGAGTTCAGTTTCGTAAAAGTTGCTTTAACAAAACGAGAAACTGAGGATAAATCTCCAGGTAATCCTATCCCACCCATACCGCGACTGTAAGCATTCAAATTAATTTGATCTGAAAAATTATTTTTTGGAGTTTCACTCGATAAGACACGATAATTATTTAAATTGAATAATTGATAATCAAATGATGGATTATTAGTAAGAACGCCCACAGGATTATCATATATATGAAGGCCATCTTTCATACTTTCGATTACAATTGATCTTTCTTTATCAGCTAATAACCAATGTAAAGGAGACAATGGAAGCTCATCACTATAATTTATATTTGCTAAGTTGATATTTTCTAACAATTTTTCTGCTTCATCTACAGTTGAACATTGGCCCAAAATCCAAGGGATGAATTCAAACGGAGATACATTATCTTTCCCTTCTTGTATTTCTTTATAATCAGCATATCCAGAAAAGTTTAGACCAGCCATACTTAATCCTTTTTCATTCGTTGCATCATAATAAAGAGGATAGTCAGCTACACCAGCAGCAATACCAATCATCGCATAATGAGTATCCAAATTGTTCACCTTTCGAAAAACTAATTCATAATTTTTTGGAGTAACAGTGACTACTTCATTGTAAGATATCTCATAATCAAAATTTCTTCCAAAATAATGATCACTTGTTACATAAGTAATAGACGTACACATAAATTATTCCTCCTAAAATAATAGTTTGTTCATCCTCATATTACTCCTAACACTTTCATATATCAAAAAAAAAAGAACATCATGTTCAAAAAAAGTGGTTCAAATTGTATAACTAATAGTAAAGCTCTATATTCAAAATGATTAAAGAAAGAGGACGTGAAGATAACTGCCAAACCTAGAAAAAAAAGAAGAAAAAGTTCGAGAAAACATCGTTGTTGAAATCAATAAACTAGACAAATAAGCCGACAAAATTAGTGCGTTATCTGAAAAATGGTTAAGATAATCTTCCAGAAAATAGCTATCCCATAAAAAACAAAGACCTTCAACATACTTAAAGTATCTTTAGCTAAAATAATCCTAGTGATTACTCAGTAGTTAAGATTCCTATCATGTTGGAAAATATAAAAGAAAATGTTAACAGACAGTATAAATTGAATTTTCCCATAAATCCGTGGGAAAATTCAACAAAAAAAAGTCTAGCCCAACGGCTAGACCCCTTACTATTTCTTCGGTTCATCCTCATCCATTTTCAGAACTGCCATGAAGGCTTCTTGAGGGACTTCGACGTTACCGATTTGTTTCATTCGTTTCTTACCTTCTTTTTGTTTTTCAAGTAGTTTACGTTTACGGGAAACGTCACCCCCGTAACATTTTGCCAATACATTTTTACGTAAGGCTTTGATGTCTGAACGTGCAACGATTTTTTGGCCGATTGCTGCTTGGATTGGTACCTCGAATTGTTGACGAGGGATTAGTTTTTTCAGTTTTTCTACGATTGCTTTTCCGCGTTCATACGCAAAATCACGGTGAACGATGAAACTTAATGCGTCGACTTTTTCACCATTCAGCAAGATATCCATTTTGACTAGCTTACTCTTTTGATAACCTGACATTTCGTAATCAAGTGAGGCGTAGCCTTTCGTGCTTGATTTTAGTTTGTCGAAGAAGTCAAAAACAATCTCTGACAATGGCAAGTTATAAACGACGTTGACACGGTAATCATCTAAATAGTCCATCGTGATAAAGTCACCACGTTTGCGTTGAGAAAGTTCCATGACTGCACCAACGTATTCATTAGGTACCATGATCTGTGCTTTCACAAAAGGTTCTTCGACATCTTGGATCGTGACTGGTTCAGGAAAATCAGCAGGATTATCAACGACGACCATCGAACCGTCTGTTTTATTGACATGATAGATTACAGATGGTGCTGTTGTGATCAATTCAAGATTGAATTCACGTTCCAAACGTTCTTGAACAACATCCATGTGAAGCAACCCTAAAAAACCACAACGGAAGCCAAAACCAAGTGCTTGTGACGTTTCTGGTTCAAACTGCAATGCTGCATCGTTCAGTTGAAGTTTTTCCAATGCTTCACGTAGGTCATTATATCGTGATGTGTCGATCGGGTATAAACCACAATAGACCATTGGATTCATTTTACGATAACCTGGTAAAGCTTCTGCAGCTGGATTGTCCGCTAGTGTCACTGTATCCCCGACGCTTGTATCTTGGACTGTCTTGATGCTTGCTGTGATATAACCAACATCACCGACCATCAAGAAGTCACGAGCAATCGTTTTTGGTGAGAAAACGCCGACTTCGGTCACATCGAAGGTCTTGCCATTACTCATCAATTTGATTTTATCCCCTGCTTTAACAACACCATCGGTGATACGTACGTTTAAAATAACTCCGCGGTAGCTGTCATAGATCGAATCAAAAATCAATGCTTTCAAAGGCGCTTCGATATCACCAGAAGGTGCTGGGACATATTCCACTACTTGTTCTAGTATTTCTTCGATACCGATCCCAGACTTCGCACTTGCTAATACCGCTTCACTGGCATCGATGCCGATCACTTCTTCGATTTCATTACGCACACGCTCTGGATCTGCGGCCGGTAAATCGATCTTATTGATGACTGGTAAAATCTCTAGGTCATTATCTAATGCCAAATAAACATTGGCTAATGTTTGTGCTTCAATCCCTTGAGCGGCATCCACGACTAAGACTGCGCCTTCACAGGCAGCTAAACTTCGGGATACTTCATAGGTAAAATCGACGTGCCCAGGGGTATCGATCAAATGGAAGATGTATGTCTCCCCATTTTTTGCCGTATAGTTCAATTCTACGGCATTAAGTTTGATCGTGATCCCACGTTCACGTTCTAGATCCATGGAGTCTAATAACTGATCTTGCATTTCGCGAGACGTCACAGTGTTCGTCTTTTCCAAAATCCGATCGGCCAAAGTTGATTTCCCATGGTCGATATGAGCAATGATCGAAAAATTCCGAATTTGCTCTTGGCGTTGTTTCATTTTCTTTATATCCATAGCGTCTCCTCTTTTCATATAATCAGCACTTTTCATTATACCAACGAAAAGGAGGAATTTAAAGACTTTTTCCTTCTAAGGACTTTAGAAGTTTTTTTTGGAAACTTTTGTTATACTGTGAACAAGTAACTAAATTGGAGTTGAAAAAATGGACCAAACAGATTTTAGAGAAAATTTTGAGTTGAAGCCTGTCACGGAGGAACATGTTGATCAGTTCAATGAATTACTTTCCTATGTGTTTCAAGTCACTGACTCGGATATTGAAGAAAGTGGATTCGAAAACAAAAGAGAATTTGTACGTTCTAAGCGACCGATTCTAGAATTATCAAATGTATTCGGCTGGTTTCATAAAGAAAAACTGATTTCTCAAATCGCGATCTATCCTTGTGAAGTCAATATCCACGGGACGCATTATCAAATGGGTGGTGTCACTGGAGTTGGCACCTATCCCGAATATGCGAATCATGGACTGATGCAAGACTTGATCATCGTAGCTTTAGATAACATGCGTAAAAATAAACAGTGGATCTCTTATCTCTATCCTTACAATATTCCCTACTACAGGCGTAAAGGTTGGGAAATTATGTCAGATAAGCTATCCTTTAAAATACGTGATACACAGCTACCTAAACAAGTGCCCGTTTCAGGTATTGTCGAGCGACTACCTGTCGATCACGAAGATGTTTTCCGAGTGTACCAGCAATTTGCCAATAAAAATCATGGGGCATTGTTCCGTAGTGCGTTTCACTGGGAAGAATACTGGCGTTTCGAGAATGAAGAAGAACGAACTGCGGCGATCTATTATAATAGCAACAATGAACCAATTGGTGTACTGTTTTATTGGGTCGCAGAAGAAATATTCCATGTAAAAGAGATGTTTTATCTGAATCAAGAGGCGCGTAACAGATTGTGGAACTTCATCTCTGCGCATTTCTCAATGGTTTACTGGGTACATGGTGATATCTACAAAAATGAACCCCTTGCTTTCTTATTAGAAGATAGCCAAATCAAAGAACAGATCGAACCCTACTTTATGGCAAGGATCGTTGATGTCAAAGAATTTATCCAACACTTCCCTTTTTCTGGTACAGCAGAAGACTTCCATTTCATCGTGGAAGATTCCGTGGCACCTTGGAATAATGGCGTATTTGGCTTGACGTGGCGAGATGGTCGCCTGTCGATCGTTAACGAACCGATTGGTAAAATGGTTCGTTTAGATATCCAAACATTGACGTGTCTAATGATGAATTATCGTCGTGCTTCTTACCTTGCTCGAATCGAGCGCATAACCACGGATGAGGAGATGGTCAAGACGTTAGAGCGACTCATCCCAAACATGGAAGCTTATTTTAGTGACTATTTCTAATACAAAGGATGTTGAAACGAATGAATATTTATTTTGCAGCACCACTTTTTGCAAAAGGAGATTTGCTTTATAACGAATCTCTTGTTAAAAAAATCAGAGAGATTTCTTCTGATTTGTCGATCTATCTCCCACAAGAAAACGAAGCAATCAATGATAAGACTGCCTATGCAGACAGCAAAATGATTGCCTTGGCTGATACTGAAAAAGTACTAGAAAGTGACTTGATGATTGCTCTTTTAGACGGATTAACGATCGATGCCGGAGTTGCTTCTGAAATCGGTGTCGCCTATGCAAAAGGCATCCCGATCATTGGTTTATATACAGACAGCCGCCAACAAGGAGCGACTCATCCAAAAAAAGTCGCTGCCTTGCAACAGGCTGGTGAAAATCAGTTCCATTATTTAAATCTTTATACGGTCGGCTTGATCAAGTTGAACGGAACGATCGTATCTTCTGAAAAGGCATTGTTCGAAGCATTGAAATCATATCTAGCTGGAGGAAATATTAGTGAGTAAGACAGTAAAAAAAGTTCAGATTGCATTAACGATTTTCGGTCTATTTGTTGTTGGTTATAACATTTTCGAATTTGTAACAAACAAATATTCGACCACACAAGGAATCACCTTTATCGTCGAATCTTTGGCAGGTATCTTATTGATTTATTTGCCACAGATCACTCGCCGATTGTTCAAGATCCATGTTCCTGATGCAATTGTTTTATTTTATTGGTTTTTCTTGTTCATCTCGGTCTTTTTAGGAACAGGTATGCATTTGATTAGTATTATTTCATTTTGGGATAAAATCTTACACGCAGTCAGCCCGATGGTTCTGACTGCCTTAGGTTACGGTTTGATCGGCTTCTTGCTGAAAGATGCACCAATCGAGAAAACAAGTCCTTGGCTATTTCTTTTATTTGGATTTGCTTTTGCTGGGTTGTGCGGAGTTTTCTGGGAATTCTGGGAATTTTTATGCGATCAATTCTTAGGGATGAACTTGCAACGGTTTGCTGCATCTGATGGTACTCTCTTCGTCGGACGAGAAGCATTGATGGATACAATGGGAGATTTACTAACAAATACAGTCGGCGCCTTTATCATGGGTATTTATGCGTGGGTCCAAGTGAAAAAAGACCCAGCACATTTTGAGAGTTACCGACTACAAAAATTAGATCACTGATCAATCGTAGTAAATATGATAAATAAAAAAATTGGCAAGGGATTTTGTTCAATCCTTTGTCAATTTTTTTAATTCTTTATTTAAAAAACCTCATTCCAACCACACCCACTACATACACCTATGTACCCAAATAGATTGAGCGTTTTTCTAATGATGTCTTCTTCTCTCTCAAAAGAATGATGCTTCCTTAAGTTGAGACAAGTAAACTCATTTGCGAAAAGGGATACACCTAAAGACACAGACACAGCAAATAACGTCGTATTAGCGATCAACCAAGAATAACCGGTGACGATATTTCGATCAATTGCATTGACTTTCAATTGTCTGATCTTCTTCATTGAGAGGATCATCCCTCCAACAAACATGCCGATGGATTGAGGTAGAAACACTTTCGGTCCATGAATATCAAAATAACTTGTGCTCGTTACATATATCATCAAAAACGCAGGCAAGTGAAATAGGTCTTTTTTTCAAGAGTTCAAAACAGAGGAATTGAATACGTTTTTTTTAGAAGCTGGAACTATTACCATTGTCGTCGTATCAAGCTCACTTAGTACTTCATTTGGATAATTATTGATCGAGACACTGACTCGTGGTTTTTTAATTAATTCGATGGTTGTTCCGCTAAATAGTTCATCGATCAATTTTAATGATTGTGAAACTGTTTTATTCAATAAATTCATGTGTTTCGCTATTTTTGTGCCCGTCGTATGTTCATCCATCAAAATATATTGAATGATTGCGTTCTCTCATTCCTTGATCATCACACTATCACCTCATCTACATCTTCTATCTTAGCTTGTCAGTCGCTTTATGAGAACACTTGCTTTTACTGTTTTGAATACAGTAAATCATAGGATTAGTTTCTGATCTAGCTATCACCATTCACTTTTCAGTAGTTGTCCATTCAATGATCCCACTGATTATTTTATTAAGTATAGACGAAAAAAATACCTGTCAAAGTGCAGACTATCAGTAATAGTCCACTACTTTGACAGGTAATGCTTTTCCCTACTGTCATGTATAAGGGTGGTACAAGCGTTTCTTATGATTCATCTTCGGGTAAGTTTTCACTTGCAAATGCCAAGTGGTGATCAAACAAAGTGATTGTTACTTTCGATTTTGGCATGATTTTACCAGCGACTATTTCTTTAGCCAAAGGCGTTTCGACTTCTTTTGTAATGAATCGTTTCAATGGGCGTGCGCCATACGCAGGCTCATACGCATTTTCTGCAATCCATGTTTTTGCTTCGTCACTGATTTCCAAAATGATTTCTTGATGTTCTAAACGATGTGCTAATTGAGAAACCATCTTGTCAACGATCCCTTTGACATTGTTTAGACTTAATGGTGTAAATAGAATCGTGTCATCAATACGATTCAAAAATTCTGGTTTGAAATGACCACGAAGAATCGTTCTCACTTGTTCTTCGACTTCTTCTGGTATCGTACCTTCCGCGGTAACACCTTCCAACAATAATTGAGAACCGATATTGCTTGTCATGATCATCACCGTATTTTTAAAGTCAACGACTCGACCTTTTGAATCCGTCAAACGTCCATCGTCTAATACTTGTAATAAAATATTGAAGACATCTGGATGTGCCTTTTCAATTTCATCCAGCAAAACGATCGTATATGGGTTTCGTCGCACAGCTTCTGTTAACTGTCCACCTTCTTCGTAGCCAATGTAACCTGGAGGCGCACCAACTAAACGAGAAACGGCATGTTTTTCCATGTATTCACTCATATCGATCCGCACCATATGCTCTTCAGAATCAAATAAGTTTTCTGCTAAAGCTTTTGCCAGCTCGGTTTTACCGACACCAGTTGGTCCTAAGAATAGGAAAGAACCTAATGGTCGATTTGGATCTTGTAATCCTGCACGAGAACGAATGACCGCATCACTCACTGCATCTACCGCTTCATCTTGCCCAATGACACGTTTATGAAGTGTTTCATTCAACTTGATTAGTTTTTCGCGTTCACCTTCCACGAGTTTCGTTACTGGAATCCCTGTTAAACGACCGACAACTTGAGCAATCTCATTTTCAGTGACAGATTCTTGTACCATCTTGATGTCACTGTCTTTTGTTTTTGCTTCTAGTTCTGCTAATTCTTTCTCTAATTGTGGAATCGTACCATGACGCAAAACAGCGGCACGCTCAAGATCATAATTGTTTTCTGCGTCTTCTAATTCGTGTTTTGCCTTATCGATTTCTGCACGTTTAGAAGAAACGGTATTTACTTCTTCTTTTTCAGTTTCCCACTGCATCTTCATCGCATTGGCTTCTTCTCGAAGATCGGCTAGTTCTTCTTGTAAGTTCTTCAAACGTTTTTTACTTGCATCATCAGATTCTTTCTTCAAAGCTGCTTCTTCGATCTCCAACTGCATCAAGCGACGAGTCACCTGATCTAATTCCGTTGGCATGGAATTCATTTCCACTCGGATCGTAGCACTTGCCTCATCGATCAAATCAATGGCTTTATCAGGTAAAAAGCGATCTGTGATATAGCGATCGGATAATGTAGCTGCCGCAACCAAAGCATTATCATGGATATTGACGCTATGGTGGATCTCAAAACGCTCTTTCAATCCTCGAAGAATACTGATCGTATCTTCAACAGTTGGTTCCTTCACTAATACTTTTTGGAAACGACGCTCTAACGCTTTGTCCTTTTCCATGTATTGGCGGTATTCATCTAAAGTAGTCGCACCGATCAAATGAAGTTCCCCACGAGCTAACATCGGTTTAAGTAAGTTACCGGCATCCATACTACCTTCCGTTTTTCCTGCCCCGACGATGTTGTGGATCTCATCGATGAACAAGATGATCCGTCCATCGCTTTTCTTCACTTCTTTCAAGACTGCTTTTAAGCGTTCTTCAAACTCCCCACGGAATTTTGCTCCGGCAATCAAGGCACCCATATCTAAAGAAAAAATGGTTTTATTTTTTAAGTTTTCTGGTACATCTTTGCGAACGATTCGTTGAGCTAATCCTTCAACAATCGCTGTTTTACCAACACCAGGTTCCCCGATCAACACAGGGTTGTTTTTAGTTTTACGTGACAAGATTCGAATCACATCACGAATCTCTTCATCTCGGCCAATAATCGGGTCCATTTTGCCACTACGAACTTGTTGGACGAGATCGATACCATATTTTTCTAACGCTTTATACTGTTCTTCTTGATTTTTAGAAGTCACACGCTCTCCTCCCCTCATGTCTTCGATATTCTTACGCAATTCTTTTTCATTCAGTCCCTGTTTTGTCAAATAAACAGTCAGTGGATAATTTTTTAATTTCATTAAAGCTAATAGCACGATCTCAGTGGATAAGAATTCATCACCAAAGCTTTCTCTCAATTGATCCGCTTCATTCAATAAATGAAAAAGATTTTGACTAAGATTTTGTCCGTATTGAACATTACTGCCTGAGACTGTTGGATACTCATCTAACACTCGATCAATCTCTTGTTCAAACGCATCTGCATCGATACCTGCATCTGTATATAGATTACGGCCAAAATGATTTGGTTGTAAAAAGATCTTCCATAAATGAACGATGTCGATTTCTTGATGTTTTCTTGTCATCGCTACTTGTTGTGCTTCTGCAATCGCTTCTTGGAGCGTAGTTGTCATTTTTTCACTATTCATCTATTTCCCTCCTGTAGTAGAAGTTGTTTGGTCAAAGTCAACTATAACTTTCTCTAACGTCTATAACATCCGTCTAAAGTCTCGTTTTCTTTAACCTTTACAAGATTATTATACTCATTTGGTCAGCTTTGGTCAAAGATTATACTCGCGATCATCAAAAAAATTTGAGACAAAAGTTACAGGAAATGTTGTCCGTCACTCTATACCAAATAAACGGCAGAAACAAAAGAAAACTCTATAAAAATAAGGGCAACAACCGCAATTATTTACAGAATAATTTCGTGGTTGTTACCTTTAATTCTAGAGGCTGGTCCTATTCCGTCCTAAAGGTATTTATTTCTGATGAGTGCTTGGGACAAACTAGTTGATCCATCAAAATCAAGTCATGATGATTGATTTTGATGAGCGAGCGCTGAAATAAAGGAGCTGATATTTTTATATGAATCATTTAAACCAATTCCGCCTTTTTTAGGCATTTTTATTATATTGATCTCTTTAGCATAGCGTCCAAAGGCAGGATTTTCTTCAGACATCGCAACTACACTTGGGATTCCTTGTACACCGAAGACTAAGGATAATTGGGCCGCCATCATGCCAAAATTAGCATAATGCATTGCGGGGCCACAAAGAACAGCATCTGCAACGATTTTTTTGGCAAAACCTATAAATTTTTTGTTTACCTCTTCTTGGTGAGCGAGATAATACTGAGCACCACAATACAAAGTAGCAATGATTTCTGTATCATGTCCATGAAAAAGTGTATTTAAGGTACGACGACCTGGTCCAAGGGCTGTTTTTTTGCCTCCAGGAGGTAGCTGGGCATTTTCATCACTGCCCAAGCCTGCAGTCAAATGATTGAGAATCAAGACTTTTTTTCCTACGGCCTCTTTTCCTATAAATCATCAAAATCGAATTCGTCAAAATCGATTTCTTCTTCTTCCCGTACCGCTTCTGCTTCTTCTTTTAAATGCTGATTATCTAGCACTTGAATTAAAGGATAATAAATAGCCATTCCTAGTAGATCAGTAATGCTTGCAAAACAGATGACTGCCAACCACTAACTAAAAAACCAGAAATGATCGGTGGTGTTGTCCATGGTAGTTGAATACCATTCGTATAATTAACTAATCCTAACTCCATACAAAAATAGGAAATGATAATATTGATCGTGGGTACAAGTGCAAATGGAATTAGTAAGACTGGATTTAAGACAATCGGTAATCCAAAAATAATCGGTTCATTGATCCCAAAAATCCCTGGTACTAGTGACAATTCCGACAGTTTTTTACTCGTTGGCTTTTGTATACTAGAATCATAATTAAAATCAATGAAAGCGTAGATCCTCCACCACCAAAAGTAGCAAACATATCTTGAAATTGACCTGTGATAATATTTGGTATATCTGCGCCATTTTTGAAGGCATCTAAATTTTCAACGGATAGTGCTCGTAAAATCGGATTGAATACTGCCCCAACCACACTCGAACCGTTGATACCGAAAAACCAAAAAAAGTGCAAGAATAAGTAGGCTATGATCATCGCACCTAGAGTATTTCCTAAGCTAAGTAAAGGAGTTTGTAAGAACTTAAATAGTATTTCTTGTAAATGACCATATGAGGTTAGGTTTGCTTCTGAAGGCAACTTTTGACTGGTCACGTAAGTTCCATCATTGATTCGTTGTGCAATTTTTCCAGCTATATCTTGGAAAAACCCTTATTTTTCATTTTATTACCTACTTTCTAACTACATATCATTCATCAAACAGTCGATTCATTCTGACATCAAAAGTCATACGTCTAAAAGTTGAACGGTCCAAAAATGAAAGAGCAACTTTTATCGTCCTTTATCCTGTTTGTAGGATGAGGAAAATCAAGAAAATATTTCTTGTCAAAAGCTAAGCTTTCTATTAATTTTTATATATAGTATATACCATTAAGTATAGTCTTTCAGCAACTAATGAAGGAATTTTAATTTTACCCTACTGGTGCTGATTGTTTCTTCCATACATTTCGGGCGACTGTCTTGTTTGAGAGATAGCAACGTCTACCTTATTCTACGTGAAAGCAATCGTTGAACAGATATTTTTCAATAAACAAAAAAGAATCAATCTAAGCATTTTCAGCTCAGACTGATCCTCCATTTAAATTCTCCTTGAAAGTTGTTCAAATTATTTAAATTTTCCCCTTTGTACGCTTTTTTTCTGCCTTTACCTCATGGATCTCTTGACGTAAGATATTCCGTCTTTCTGCAATCACGTAGAAAAAGCCATAAATGAATGGCAAGATGAACGAGCCAAATCGATAAAGCAATAAGGAAGAAACAGCATCTACCGTTCCAACTACAGGACGAAAGAGCAATAGATAAACAAATTCAAACGAGCCAATGCCTGCGGGTGTTGGCAAGACTCCTGATAACACCACTGCAAAGCTGATAAATGAAAATGTCAAAAGAAAATCAAGATTTGGATGATTTCCTACTAAAAACAGATAAGGCATCACATACCAACAGAGTAGTTTTAGCAGGTTCCAACAATAGATCCTGATCAATGCGGTGCGATCTTGGATGATCGTTTGCACCGTTTCTCTAAGTGAATAGATCTGGCTGTTGCACGTATCGACCCAGTGACGTAAACGTTCAGTTTTGAATAACCGATTGGACACTTTGACGAAAAAAACTTGAAGATTCAAACTGACGGAGACGGTCACAAGAAATAATATGATCAAAGCCGTCAAAATGATACCAGCAATGATAAACCAAATCATATTGGGTGCCTTTTCGTAGAACAAAGAAAATTGAACAATCAAGCCAATGACTGCATAAGTGATCACCGCTAATTTATACATGATCATATGCAGGGCAGTGACTCCTGCTCCTTGAGAAAACTTCATCCCTTTTTTATTGTAAAAATAAATTTCTGAGATCAGTGTACCCGTTCCAAATGAGACAATCCGATAAAAGGCAATATAACAAGACGTCCAGAATCCATCACTTGTACTGAAGGATTTGGAAAACGGCTTGGCGATCTCTTTGATTGAGCGACCTTCTACAATTTGATAAAGTGTACCGAAAAAAAACATCGCCAGAAGCACTTGGACACTTGTTGAAAGCAACTCCTTGAAAATATCCGCAAAAGATTGGTTGATCAAATAATAAATAATAGCGAGAATAATAGTCAATAATAATAAATTAATGATGATTTTGATTTTTGTTCCTTTAGTAGACATGTACGACTCCTTAATGGAAAAAATAGATCAAGACGAGATCAATCATGATTCCTAACATGAAAACGATCGTGAACTTCTTTTTTTTAGTTTTGTGACGAAATATGCGTTGTGCGAACAAACCGCCCAAACCACCGCCTAACAAGCTAACAAACAACAAATTACTTTCTGGTACACGCCAAGCACCTTTTTTTGCTTGACGTTTATCATAACCCATCAAGCCAAATAGATAAACATTCACAATGAATAAATAAAACCATAAGGGATTATGCATCAATACTTCCATCAACTTCCTCCAATTATTGCTCATCTTTTGGTACATAGATCGTTATACCTTCTGGGATGACTTTTAATTCGATCGGTAAGTCATCTGTAGTATCACCATCCGTCCGAGTCGTCACTTTCTTTTCTCGTGCCTGGATATTGACTTGACTAGCTGTCAGATATTTGATTCCAGGAACAGAATAGATCTTACCTTTGATCATACGTGGGAGATAAAATGCAAACCGGAAAAAATCTAATGAAGGAACGATGGTGATGTGGAACTTGCCATCATCAGGTGCAGCAGAATCGTCGAAACCAGTAAAACCACCTACTGAGTTAGACATCGTGATCGTCAACAACTGTGCTTTGCCCTTCCAATGCTCTTCATCCGTCTTGATATCCAAATGATATTTTTTCTTTTTTAGCAATAATTTCACGAAACGTTTGATAAAGATCCATGAACCATATTTTTGCTTTTCTTTTTGGCTGATCCAGACCGCTGTGTCTGCTAATATGCCAATAGTTAAAGTAGAAATGACTACTTTATCATTCACTTTCCCATAATCGATTTTGCGGATCGTTTCCTCTAACATCATCGCTGCGGCTTCTTCTTTCTCAAAAGGAATGCCTAACACTTTCGCTAAGTTATTGATCGTTCCACCAGGCAATAAGCCAACATGGTAATGGTCTAATTCATCTTGGAATGCTTGGATGATATGATGGATCGTGCCATCACCACCAATGATGACTAGTGTATCTACCTCATGTTCTTTTGCTTTTTCCCTCAATGTTGCATCTTTGATCGACGGTCCAGTTTCCGTTAGATAAACCTCTAGTTCTGGTCGGTGTTTTGCGACATACTCTTTGAACCATTCAGCTAATTGTTCCCCTTCATCCTTTCCTGAACTTTTGTTATAAAATACCAGTAACTTCTTCATAAACCATATTCCTCCTACTTTCCTGCAAAAAACAAAGGGAGTGGATGCGAAATAAACGCTCACCCTCCCCCATGAACAGTGATTCGAGCACTGACTAAAATAGCCTCGAATCAATCATATGTCAACGCAGTGTAGCAATCAACCAATAATGTGAGATTATTGGTTGAAATTTAATCTTTTTTACCAATGAAACGGATCGATTACACCTGCGTATTCAACTCCGCGATTTTAACAATCACATCTGTCGCTTTTTCCATGACTTGTAGGGACACAAATTCAAAACGTCCGTGCATGTTTTCGCCACCCGCAAATAGATTTGGTGTTGGTATCCCCAGATAAGAGATTTTTGAGCCATCTGTCCCACCACGTACCGGTTCGATCACTGGCTTGATATCTAAATCGATCATTGCTTTTTCAGCTAGATCAACGATACTCATATCCTTTTCGATGATTTCACGCATGTTGTAGTATTGATCATACATTTCTACTTGAATACGCTCTTGGTCAAACCGTTGATTCATTTTTTCTTGCATGCTTGTGATCATTGCTTTTCTTGCTTCAAATGACTCACGTTTATGGTCACGGATGATATAGCTCATTTTCGCCTCTTCTGGACTACCATTCAATGCCATCAAATGGAAGAATCCTTCGTAACCATCTGTTTTTTCAGGAACTTCATCAGCTGGTAATTCATTGTGGAAGTCGATCGCTAATTGTAAAGCATTGATCATTGTATTCTTCGCTGTACCAGGATGGACATTTTTCCCTTGGATCGTGATGTTTGCTTGCGCTGCACTAAACGTTTCGTATTGTAATTCTCCTAAAGGTCCACCATCGATCGTGTAAGCAAAATCCACGTTGAACTGTTCTACGTCAAATTTATCCGCACCAACTCCGATTTCTTCGTCTGGACCAAAAGCAACTTTGATCTCCCCATGAGGAATTGAAGGATTTTTCAACAAAATCTCCATAGCTGTCATAATTTCTGCAATACCTGCTTTGTCATCTGCGCCTAATAATGTCGTACCATCAGTGGTGATCAACGTATGGCCATCATAATTTTTTAAATTAGGGAAATCTTTGACATTCAAGGTAAAGCGCCCTTCTTTATCTAGAACGATCGTTGATTCGCCATCATAATTTTCAATGATCTGAGGATTTACGCCTACAGCATTGAAATCAGCGGTATCCATGTGAGCAATAAAACCAATCGAACGTACGTCATGATCGATATTACTAGGTAGTGTAGCAATCACAAAACCATTTTCTGTATTGTATGTTACATCAGACAAGCCTAGATCTTCTAATTCTTTTTTCAAAACTTGCGCAAACTCTACTTGCGTTTGCGTAGATGGCGTAGTATGACTTGTTGGATCGGATTGTGTTTCCGTTTTGACATATCTTAAAAATCGCGGTAATAAGTTCTCGTACATAAATGACTCTCCTTTTTATTTAAATTCAAATGGATTGGTCGATGTTTCTGAAACAAAAAAGTCAACCGTCCAATTCTCTTCGTTTTTCCACTTTTCAAACTTCTCTACAAATTTTTCCTTGCACAATGATTCGATATAATGGCCAGGATCAATTGCAGCTAATCCTGCACTTTGCATATCTTGCGCTGTATGGAAATAAATATCGCCAGTAATATAGACATCCGCTCCTTGAGCCAAGGCAGCGGGATAAAACTTCTCACCACTCCCACCACAAATAGCGACTCGTTTGATCATTTTTTGTGGACTTGTCGTTGGGCGAACCACACGTAAACCTTCCAATTGAAAAACTTCTTTTACATGGGCTGCGAAATCATCCAAGCTCTGTTCTTTTGCTAGTTCCCCAATACGACCTAATCCCCAGGTTTTAACTGGTGCATCGATCGAGAACAAATCAAATGCTGGTTCTTCGTAAGGATGTGCTGTAAACATCGCTTGTAAGACTTTCTTTTCTATATTTTCTGGGAAGATCACTTCGACTTTGGCTTCTTGGACTTGTTCAGCACGGCCGACTTCACCAATTGTTGGATTCGCCCCAGCTTTTGGACGGAATCGACCTTGGCCGATAGAGGTAAAACTTGTACTATCATACTCTCCTTGTTCTCCGGCCCCGCTTTTGCTAAGGCAGCTCTTAAACGCGGAGCATCCTCCACTGGAAGGTAACTGATCAATTTTTTATAGCCACGTTCATGTGTTTGAACAAGATGACCTGTGACCTCAATTCCTAATTGCTCACAAAACCAATCGTTCAACCCATCTTCAATGATATCCATGTTTGTGTGAGCTGCATAGACTGCAATGTCATGTTTCAACAAATCAGCGTACATTTTTTCTTGTGGAGAATCAGTGATCAAGCGTTTGACTGGTCTAAAAATAGGGGGATGTTTTGCAATCAAAAGATCGATTTTTTTCTCAATGGCTTCTGCCACCACTTCTGGTCGGACATCTAAAGTCATCATCACACGTTGGATCGGTTTGTCCAAGGTGCCGATATGCAACCCAACTGGATCGCCTTCTTCTGCTAACCATTGCGGGCAATAGCTTTCAAATTTTTTGATGAAATCTTGTGCTTTAATGGACATGTCATAAAACCTCCTTGATCCATTCCACCTCTTGTTGGATTGTCTCATATCTGTTTTGTTCACTCGCATTTTTTAATTGCTCTAAGATCACTTCACGTTGTTTAAGCTCACGTTGCCATTTTGCCGAAAAAGTAGCGTTTTTCTCTTCGAGTAAGAATGGCCCAAACATCAGCTCTTTTTCAGAATAATCGATGGGCTGTTCTTTCTTTTCAGCTACGATGATCTCATAGATTTTTTTGTTTTCTTCGATGATTTCTTCTGCAATGATCTGATAGTTATTTTCTTTTAGCCACATTCTTAGCGTTTTTTCGCCAATATTGGGCTGTAGAATCAAACGTTCTTCTCCCGATAAGCGCTGGTTTTGCCGACCAGATTCTAAAATGTCGCGAATCAAAGAGCCTCCCATGCCAGCAATCGTGATCGCGCTGATTTGATCGTGCTTTTCGATGGCATCTAATCCATTAGCCAAGCGTACCTCTATTCGCTCAGACAGTCCATTTTTCATCACCTGTCGTTTTGCCGATTCATAGGGTCCTTTAACGACTTCTCCAGCTACAGCAAAGTCGATTTTCCCTTTTAGCATCAATGCGACGGGTAAGTACGCATGATCTGAACCGATATCTGCTAAACGAGCAGCTTCTGGTACAAAACGTCCGACAGTTTCAAGACGTTTCGATAACTCTGTGTGATTCATTGTTCCACTCCTTAACTACTGAATGTTTGGATGTCATCCAATTTGTCACGCCTTTGGACAAACACTTACTTATCAAAGTTATCCTACTTATTTACGCTTTTATGATAACTATTGTTCTTATTCCTATCATAACATTAGTTTATGTTCAATAGAAAAAAGAACTGGGAAAATATCCCAGTCTTTTTTTAACAATTAATCAAAAGATCTCGATTGATTCTTTTTTTTATTGGGCAGTGATCTCAATGATCGAATTTCCAGGAACTTGTGGAGGGATCGACATCGTCATGACCGCCATTTCTACCAATTTAAATTCGATCTTTTCTCCTTCTTTCAAGGAATCGACACCACCAGTGATTTGATCCACTGAAGCATTTAAGATCACTCCATCATTGCTGAAGGATGTACCGATATTTGCTGGATCTTTTATTTCTTCTACATCTTTGACGGTGATTTGGTATACATCACCTTCCGCTTCGCCGAAGCTTTCGATCGTACCTGTAAACACACTTTGCTTTTGTTCGGTAGAACTATCTGTTTCCACTGTCGATTCTGCATTGATCGAATCGATTGAACCTGTACTTCCTTCTTCGTTGCCGCAGCCTGCCAATGCAAACAAGAGACCGGCAGCAACTAGACCAGTTAAAATAGCTTTCATCATACATCCTCCGTGTAATTTCTTGCGTTACTGCTTTGATGATTCCATCCGGTTATTTCCTCAAGTCCATGGATTCGTTTCATCTTAACTTTGTTCATTTTATGAATTTTTATTGAAAAGGTGAAAAACAGTGACAGTTGAGTAGATACTCCAACCTGTTTCTGTAAAAATCATTTAATACCATTAGCCATTTCGGCGATTTCGGCCTGTCATTTCGATTTCTTTTGTCAAATAGCGGATTCGTTCCATGATCCGTTTGGCTTTCAACGGTTCCTCATCGCCTCGTTGTGTCACCGTCAAATGCTGTTCTAATTCGTTCATCGTGAAGTTTGAAGAAAAGAACGTTGGCAATTGTTCTTGCATTCGAAACTGTAAGATGACACCAAATACTTCGTCACGGATCCAACTACTCATCGCATCCGCTCCAATATCATCGATCATCAAGATCGGCGATTTCTTCACCGCATCTAACTTCTCAGCCACTTGATCTTTACCGATGGCCTGCTTCATTTCAACTGCAAATGTTGGAAAATGAACCAACGTTGTGGTGAATCCTTTGATTGCCAGTTCTTTCGCTGTTGCACCTAAAAGATAGGTTTTCCCGATACCAAAACTTCCGACCAAGTACAACCCTTTGTGAAAGCTTTTAGGATCAGCTGAATATTGTTCAACGAAGTCTAATGCTTCTAAGCTTGCATAGCCACGTCCATCTGTTCGTTCGAAATTTTCAAAGGAAGCAGATTGGATGTCTTTGGGCATATCCATTGCTTTCACACGACTCTTGATCTCTTCTTGTTTTTGACGAGCTAAGAGCGCTTCTGTCGGCACGTAGGTGACGTCGACATAGTGGAAGTTCAATGTCAATTTTGGTTCATATCCGGGAGCGATCATGGTTGGATCATTCGTTTGATATTTTCTTTTTTCTTGGACATACTCATAGAGTTTGGCATAACTTTTTTCGATATCCGCTTGCGTCAGTCGGTCTTGATGGGCTGACAGAAAGGCTTGAACGTCCGCATCATTCAAAACTTCAGCAATCATCTCGGAATACTTTTCTTGGTAGTTGCGTTTACTGATGATTTTCTTCAGTTCTTTTCCCACATCTTCCATTAGCTCTCACCTTCCTTTTTAGCCAGATACTCTTTGAAGCGACGATCGATCTCGGCTTTTTTCTCTGTACTGATTTGTGTTTCGTCTTTTGGTTGATTGACCCAATCAGGCAATTTTTCTCGCCTTACATTTCGTCGATAATTGGACGTGTTGTTCTGTTTTGACGCTTTCGGTTGCTTCGCTTTCGTACTCAATGTATGGAGATGCTCAATCGCTTCTTCTGGCATACTGATTTTTTTTTGCGCCCACTCATTAGCGATCGTATTCACGAAGCTCGCATTTAAGCTCGCATGGTTTTTTATGACTAACACATAGTTGATCAAAATGTTGATGACACTGCTAGACAGACCAGATTGGGTGACCAAATCTTGCAACAACCAATTTTCCTGTTTGGAAACATACCCGCCTTTTTCTTTTTTTATCGCTTCGAGATAACGCATCGGTGGGGTTTGGCGTGCGACTTGGATCAATTGTTGTGCAGCACTAGGCAACGCCTGATTGACAGGGACACCTGTTTCAGCAGACTGATCGGTAACCAGAGTGTTGCTCGATTGTCGCAACGTATTCTGCTGTTGCTGCCGTAACAAGACGATCCGTTGGAGTTCTTTTAAAGATACTTCTTCTGTCGTAAAATCAAATGACTGTAGAATCAACTCTCCTAAAGTCAGTTCATCGAAGCCATAGAGTTGTTGGTATGTTTTCGCTTGTTGCAGAACTGGTTCTGTCAACTGATTGATGTGTTGTTTCTTCAACCAATCGGTTAAAAACGTCCAGTCAAACGAGTCTGAATCTGCGATCAATGATTTGGGTTCAACAGGTGTGAATTTTTGCTGGATCGATTCCACTTGTTCTTGGTTTGCTGCATAGACTGTTTCATTGAACCGATAGACTTCCAAAAACTTCTTAGTGATTTTTTGATAGCCTTCATGCGAAAGATTTTTTGGCTTAAATAATTCTGTCAATTGGTTGAATCGACGTTCGCCAACTTTTTCTAGAAGTAAAAAAGAAAGTAACGTATCATTGAAAAACGTAGGAACGTCCATCGGTTCTAACAACTCATAAAGAAAACAATTACCCAAATTTTCATCTTTTTTGAAATAGACTTCTAAAAGACCGATTCCTTCTAATTTTTTTCGTGCCTCATAAAATTGCGGTAAGCCACAACTTAGACTACTCAATAAATCGGCGTGTAGTCCTTCAGGACCTACGCCAGTTTCTAACGAGATCTCCGAATACAGCGTCAAGTAAAGACTCAACGCTTCTCCCCCGATCAATGGTTGGTAAAGGGATAACAAGGCAGACTTTCCTTCTTCTTTTAAAGGACTGCTCTTTCTTCCTTGGTAAATATTTTTCGGTTGTAATTCTTTCCACGCATTTTCCAAGGAATACTCCCTCCTTTATTAATTACGCATCATTTTCACTATTACCCGTATCTTTTGCTTTATCAACAATATCTTGTAATTCTTTCAAAAAGACAGACATATCTTTGAATTGACGATAGACACTCGCAAAGCGAATATAGGCGATTTCATCTAAGTTCACTAAATCTTCCATGACGTATTCACCGATCAGATTAGTTGAAACCTCATTTTCGCCAAGACTTCTTACACGATTTTCAACATGGTTGACGATCTGTTCCATTTGTTCCATCGCTACTGGACGTTTTTCGGCAGAACGGATCAATCCACGTAAAATCTTGTCACGATTGAATTCTTCTCGTTCACCATTTTTCTTGATGACTAATAAAGGTGCCGCTTCAATTCGCTCAAAGGTCGTAAAACGGAAGGAACATTTTTCGCACTCACGGCGTCTTCTTATCGCACGACCATCGTCAGCTTGACGACTATCGATCACTCTTGAGTTGTTATGTTGACATCTAGGACATCTCATCGTAATTTCACCTCTCTTGGTGTAGTTTAATCGCTTATTTGAATGTACCAAATGAAGTTGTTCTATCAGTCAACTCTTTCCACCAATTATGGATCATTGGTCTTAAGAAGACTGGTTTTCAACACTAAGCTTAAAAATTATAAAATATGAAAAGGATTTTTTCAATTTATATCTTATTACTCAGTTCAAAGTGATTTTCACAACTTCACTGCTTATTGTTTTAGATTTTTTTCCACTGATTTTTTATTGAACTAATTCAAGTGGATCGTAATAAACGTTTTCTTATTACTAACTTTAGTATAACATGAAACAATTAAGCAATGCGACTGTCCCAGTTAAAAAATCGCTTGAAATGAAAGATTTGTTGTGTTTTTATCTCAACGAACGAAAACAGACTGGTGTTTAGCACCAGCCTGTTTCTTTTTGATTTTCTATTTTACTAAATGCTTGGGTAATCCCTATAGTTTATCTTCGATTCCCGTGTAATGTTTCATTCGTTCTTCTTCGATTTTTTGTTCTGTTGAACGATGATCGACTTGGGGGTCTTGGTTTACTTCAGGGCTTGTTTCTGGATCTTTGCGTTCTGTGGTTAAGTCCTGTCGCTTGGATTCTTTTTCGACATGTTGGTCTTCTAACTCAGCAATTCTCGCCCGATATTCATCTTCACGAATTTTACCTTCTTCTGCTTGGATCTGGCCCTTTTCCTGTAAATCTTCTTTGTGGAGAATCTCACCAATTTTTTCTTTCGCAGAACCTACTACTTTATCTTTTTGGTTTTTGAATGTACCCATCGTATCATCTCCCCCTCTTTCTTTATATAAATAGCATAGCAAAATGTTGCGATTTACTCAAAGAAAGCGATTAAGCAACAACCATTTTTTAATTACAGCGGATAAATCTTCCTTGGTTTGGCGATTATCAAATACGATATCCGCACGTCGTTTCTTTTCCTCGATTGACAGTTGGCTTTTCACTCGTTGTTCTGCTTCTTGTTTCGATAATTGATTGCGTACCATCAAGCGTTCGATTTGCTGAGATTCAGGAATATAGACAACTGCGACGGCATCCATCTGTGTATCATACTGTCCTTCATACAATAAAGGAATATCGACGACGATTAGCGGATATTGTGCTTTCTTCTCTATGATTTCTTCAGTGATTCTCCCACGGATAAATGGATCTAATACTTGATTCAATTGCTCACGTGCAGTGACAGAGCCGAAAATCAATTGTCCAAGTTTTGCCCGATCTAAGTGGCCGTCCTGTTGGAGGATCTCTTTCCCAAATGCTTGAATCAACGCATGAAGTCCTGGCGTATCCGGTTCAACGACTTCTCTTGCCACTTGATCGGCATCAATCACTGGAAAGCCATATTGTTGGAAAATAGCAGCGGCAGTACTCTTGCCTGTCGCAATTCCCCCAGTCAAACCTAAAACAAATCCTACTTGGATATTCTTAATTTCTGACATGTTGGACAATAGTGCGTCCCCCTTTGCGCAACTTTCGTTTTCACGATTGGTGTTTGGCAACGAACACATGCTTCTCCTGTCTGCCCATAGACATGTAAAGCCACTTGGAAACTCCCTGATTCACCTAACGCATTGAGATAACTTCGGATCGTTGTTCCCCCTGCTTCAACTGCTCGTGACAACACATCAATGATTGCTTGACGGAGTAATTTGATTTCTTTTGGGCGTAAAGAATCAGCTGGTTGCTCTGGATGGATCTTCGCTTCCCATAATGCTTCATCTACGTAGATATTTCCTAGTCCTGTGACCAACTTTTGATCAAGTAACAAAGGTTTGATGGCTTTGTGTGACTTTTGTAGCCCTAAGGTAAAGTCTTTTAATAAGAATAAATCTGGTAAAGGCTCTGGACCTAATTTCAAAATTCCTTTATAGGTATTGCTCGCTCCTTTTTCAACGATCGTCATACGGCCGAATTTTCGTACATCGTGGTATCGTAATTGGCTGCCATCTTCAAAAGAAAAAATCACATGTGTGTGTTTATCGATCGGTTCTTCTTTTTTAAAATATTGATATTTCCCCTCCATCCGTAAATGAGAGATCATTTCATAATGACTCAAGTGAAAAATCAAAAATTTCCCTCTGCGACCGATCGATTCGATGGTTTCACCAATTAACGTTGCTTCAAAAATCGGTACCTCCGGTTGTTCAATGATTCTCGGCCATAGCACTTGGACGTTATTGATTTTTTTGTTTTTCACTAATTTCTCTAATCCTCTACGGACAGTTTCAACTTCTGGTAATTCGGGCATCCTTTTTCTCACCTACAATTTTCACTTATTTGATTTTGAATCGAACTTATCTGAGACAAAAATAAAAACTATATTTGTCCTTGAACTTAAAATAGAATAAACGGTGTTCCACAAGCAACTACTTCAGAAATAAGCCAAGAAACCCCAAAATTTGAAAAACAATTTTCGGGTTTCTCGCCTTATTCTCAGAGCTGGACATCTCTGTTACAATCTAACCCTGCATCGAACGAACCCGATCCATGATCTTTCCTCGATGTTTGTCCATCGGTATAAAAGTTAAGAATTATTTGGCTTCATACCATGTTTTGCCCCAGCTGCTGTCTGTGATCAGTGGAACATGTAAAGCAACCGCCTGTTCCATTACTTCGCTGACTAATTTATCTAACATCTCTAATTCACTTTCTGGCACTTCAAATACTAATTCATCGTGCACTTGAAGCAATATCGTCGCTTGCAAGTCCGATTCTTTCAAGCGTTTGTCCAATTCGATCATGGCGATTTTCAGGATATCCGCCGCACTTCCTTGAATCGGTGTATTGATCGCTGTCCGTTCGGCAAATGAACGAATATTATAGTTTCTTGAATTGATATCGGGTAAATAACGACGACGATGATATAACGTTTCTACAAAACCTTGATCTTTCGCTTCACGAACGATACGCTCCATGTATTCTTTGACACCTGGATATTTTTCAAAGTACGTATCGATATATTGTTGAGCCGCTTTACGAGTAATGCCTAAGTTTTGTGATAATCCATAATCAGAAATCCCATAAACGATTCCAAAATTGACTGCTTTCGCTTGACGACGCATATTTGGTGTGACGTCTTCGGCTTTTTCAATGCCGAACACACGCATTGCTGTACTTGAATGGATATCTTGTCCTTCTAAAAAGGCAGCTTTTAAATGCTCGTCATCTGAGATATGCGCCAATACACGTAGTTCGATCTGAGAATAGTCAGAAGAATAAATCAACCAATCTTTGTTTCTAGGAACGAATGCTTGACGGATCTTACGACCTTCATCTAAACGGATCGGAATATTTTGTAAGTTGGGATCAACTGAACTCAAACGGCCTGTCTGCGTCAATGTTTGAACATAGCGAGTATGGACTTTCCCGTCCGATTGGATCACTTTCAGTAAACCTTCGACATAGGTCGATTGGATTTTAGCGATTTGACGATAGATCAAAATATCATCAACGATCGGTGCTTGCTCACGTAATTGTTCTAAGACGTCAACCGCAGTCGAGTACCCTGTTTTGGTTTTTTTGATCACTGGGAGACCCATCTTTTCAAAAAGGATCACACCTAATTGTTTAGGTGAATTTAGATTGAATTCTTCTCCAGCCTCTTCATAGATTTTTTGTTCGATCTCTCTCAATCGATCTGAAAATTCGATCTTCATTTCTTGAAGACGAGTCGCATCCACTTTGATCCCAGTAATTTCCATTTCAGCCAAGATGATCGACAAAGGTAATTCCATTTTTCGGAAAAGATCTTCTTGATTTTTTTCAGCTAATTCTTGACTTAGTTTAGGCGTCAAGCCATTGATTGCTGAAACTTTTCGTGCAAGGTGGGCAAAGAAAACTTCTTCATCTTCAGGTAGACCTTTCTTCGCGCCTTTTCCGTAGATTGCTTCATCCGATTGGATATCGTGATACCCATAATGTGTTGCTATCCCTTCGATGTCCTCACTTTTCTCGTTCGTATCCAATAAATAGGCACCTAGTAAGACATCAAAGTCGATCCCTTGTAATTTCGTTGCATAGCGATTCAATGCCACATACGTACGCTTAGCATCATATACATTTTTCAGACGAGTCTTGTCCCCGAGCCATGAAAGAAAGGCCTCATTTTCAAAAATCGCTAAGTCATTTGTCACATAGATTTTCTCTGGTGTTCCCCAAGCCACACCTACGATGTCTTCTGTATGATAATTGTCGCCCATCATCTCGACATATAAAGCCATATTTGTCTGGAACATGCTCTCATCGTATTCATGGACCACTTCAAACAAAATATCTTTCATTTCGACTTGTTCTTCGACCACATCTAATTTAGCAAGAAATTGTTTGAAATCCATTTCCTTGAAGAAAGGCACCAATTTGTCTAAGTCTTTCCCTTGATAGGCAAGGGAGTCAATATCAACTTCTACTGGCGCATTGGTATCGATCGTTGCTAATTTTTTAGACAAGAAAGCTTGCTCTTTGTCATTGATCAGATTTTCTTTCATCTTACTTTGTTTCATTTCGTCGATATGTTCATAGATCCCTTCAACGGAACCATATTGTTTCAATAATTTAATCGCTGTTTTTTCGCCAATCTTAGTTACTCCAGGGATATTATCAGAAGCATCTCCTGCTAGTCCCTTCATATCGATGATTTGTTTCGGTGTAAGGCCATCATATTTTTCCGCCACATGTTCTGGCGTATAACTTTCAATATCACTTACACCTTTCACAGTGATATCGACTTTGATTTCTTTTGATGCCAATTGTGTTAAATCTCGGTCACCTGACAAAACAACTACATCGAATGTTTCTTTATCCACTTTTTTTGCTAAAGTACCGATGATATCGTCTGCCTCATAGTTCGGCAACTCGTAATACTTCACTCCTAGACCGGTTAGAAGCTCACGGATATAGGGCATTTGTTCTTTGAATTCTCCCGGTGTCTTTGAACGACCCCCTTTGTATTCTGCGTACATTTCTGTTCGGAATGTTGTCTTCCCCGCATCAAAAGCAACCAAAACATGCGTTGGTTGTTCTTTTTGCATGACATTTTCAAACATATTATGAAACGCATAGATTGCATTTGTATGCAACCCATTACGATTTTTAAAACGTTCCAACGAATTGTGCAACGCAAAGAATGCACGAAAGGCCACACTATTTCCGTCAACGAGTAATAATTTATTTTTAGTCATCCGCTTAACTCCTTACTATAAAGTTCTTTCTCATTCTAACAAAGAATGCCAAAGAATGCGAAAAGAAAAAACGGACAGGCAAAAGGTTATTAGAAAAGCGGTCCGTACTAAGGCGTAAGACACCAGTGTTACTTTTTGAACGCCGTTTATACTAGATTACGAATAAAGTAATTTAGGATAAAAATAAAAAAACAGAGATTACTGGTATCGATGACCAAAAAAGAACCCACTAGAATTTGACGATCAAATTCTGTGGATTCTTTCTTTTCATATGAGAGATATTTTATCTTGCTCTTCGGTTATTACTTAGTTATTACGTCCAAAGATTCGTAAGAATGCTAAGAATAAGTTGATGAAATCTAGATATAGTTGAAGTGCTAGGAATACGGCAATCCCACTATTTGCTTGTCCATTTGATTGGACATATACGTTTGCAATCTTTTGGTTATCATAAGCAGTGATACCTGCAAAAATCACGACAAGTAGTAATGAGATGAACAGTTCAACTGCACTACTTCTTAAAATAAAAACATTCAAGACCATCGCAATGATCACACCGATCAACGCTGCCATTCCGGCACGACCCACACCTGTTAGATCTTTTTTAGTGAACATCCCGATTGCTGACATCCCAATGAACATCCCAGTGGCTGAAATAAAGGCAGTTGTGATTGTTCCGATATCATAAAAAGCTAATGTAACAGCTAAAACTATACCATTCAACAAGGAATATGCGATAAATCCACCGATTGCTAAGCTTGGATTTTTTTGTGCTTTTGCTCCTAAAACTAAAACCAAAATGATTTGGACGATCCATAATCCCATAAAACCTAATGGAAAATTATTGATGAAGCTTGCTACTTGATAAGGAAAGACTTGGATCGCTAAATAGGAAGTGATCGCACTCAACGCTAGACCGATTCCTAAAAATCCGTAGACTTTCGCATAAAAGCGGTTGATACTATTTGATATGATTTGATTGTTCATCTTATTCACCTTCACTTTCAAGAGTTAATTCTTGTTCTAATTCTGGTGGTTGTACCATGACTACTGCATCTAATACACGATTATCTTGTGTATTCGTGGCCTCCACTGAAATAGTCACAACATTTTTCATCTTATCCACTCGAATGACTTCAAACTGAAAAGTCAATGTTTCATAATGAAAAACCGGCTCGACAAAATTAGCTGAAAAATTCACCACATGAGAACCTGGACCAGGCAAGTGTTTTGACACTGCACTTGTAATGATTCCCATTAACATCACAGTTGGAACAATGGGTTGATGATATTCCGTTTTCTGTGCAAAATCATGTTGGATATATAAAGGATTGGCATCATTTGTTAACCCTAAGTATAATAATAACTGATTATCTTCAATTGATTCTGTTAAAGATAACGAGTCACCTTCCTCGATTTCATTGATTGTTTTTCCTAATTTACGCGGTTTACTTATGTTCAAGTTTAAACCCTCCAGTTTATTTATTCATTCGTACCAATTGTACCAAATCATACAAAAAACGCAAGTTACAGAACATGCTTTGGACTTTCACTTATGTAAGCAATCCCTTCGATGATCGTACATTATTTATTGAAGACTATAGCATAGTTTAATAAAAACCGTTCGTATTTTGTCTGGATACTTTAGGATTTCTTAATTCGATCGAAGACGTAGGGTCACTATAAGCAGGCGAAACATTACTGAAAAAGAACTACCCATCACCCACAAATAAACGTCAAAAGGGCTGTCACATGACAATCCCTTTTGACGCTAACTTTTTTTATTCACTTAACTGATCACAGAACGTTTTTCGTTGTACTGCTCAATAATTTTTCATAGGCTTGTTCAAATTTTTGAACATCACCAGCCCCCATAAAAATAATCACTGCTTCGTGGTAGTCTAATAACGGCGAAACGTTATCTTCTTTGATTACTTGACCACCTTTTTTGATTTTTGCTCCTAGGTCTTCGATTTTAACGTCCCCTTGTTCTTCACGGGCAGAACCAAAAATATCACATAGATACACACGGTCAGCTAAATCTAAGGCCTCGGCAAATTCATCCATCAAGGCAATCGTACGAGTAAATGTATGTGGTTGGAAGACTGCAATGATTTCTTTGTCTGGATATTTTTGACGTGCGCCATCAATAGTTGCTTTGATTTCAGCTGGATGGTGAGCATAGTCATCAACGACTGTCATATCAGCCACGATTTTCTCACTAAAACGACGTTTCACTCCAGGGAATGTCAACATTTCGTCAGCAACTTCTTTCACGTCTAACTTCTCGAAGTAGGCAACTGCGATAACACCAAGTGCATTCAAAATATTATGTTTTCCAAATGCTGGAACTGTAAAGTGTCCGACAAATTCTTCGCCATGGAACACATCAAAAGCTGAACCAGTTGTCGTTCGTTCAATATTACGTGCTTGGATATCGTCATCTTCATTCATACCGTAATAATAGATTGGCACATCCGCTTCTAACTTTCTTAAATAGTCGTCATCTCCGTAAGCAAAGATCGCTTTTTTGACTTGTTTTGCCATCGTTTGGAAAGCTGAAAAAACATCATCGATACTTGTATAATAATCAGGATGATCAAAATCGATATTCGTCATGATCACATAATCAGGAGAGTAAGCTAAAAAGTGGCGACGATATTCACATGCTTCAAAAGCAAAGAACTCAGCCTCTGGATCACCATGACCAGTGCCGTCACCAATCAAGTAACTTGTCGGACGAATCCCCGTCAATACATGTGATAATAATCCTGTTGTACTTGTTTTCCCATGGGAACCAGTGACAGCGATACTAGTATAATTTTGGATAAAATCTGCAATAAAATCATGGTAACGGATCACTTCTAATCCAAGCTCTTTTGCACGTTGGATCTCTTCGTGTGAATCTGGAAAAGCATTGCCGGCGATCACGATCATTCCTGGTTTGACGTTTTCTGCATCAAACGGCAAGATCGGGATATTGGCTTTTTCTAAATCTCTTTGGGTAAAGAAATATTTTTCGATATCTGATCCTTGAACGTTTAATCCTTTTTCATGTAATACAAGTGCCAAAGAGCTCATGCCGGAGCCTTTAATACCAACAAAGTGGTACAAATTTTCTTGATTTTTCATTTGAATCCTCTTCTCTTAACTATCATCCATTATTTTATTCATACATTCAACACGAAACCCATTATCTTATAAACAATAAAAAATTTCAACCAAATTTATTCGGATGATTTTTCGTTCCTTGAATATTAGTATCCTGACTACCTTTTTAGAGAAATTTTTTCATTGGTTGCTAAAAGACGTAAATAAGCAGACCACACCTCATCTGGGATGTCGACATGACCGATAAATCCCGTTCCATTAGGTCCATAACCTTGGGCATCATCTTTCAAACGAACCATTTCTCCAAATACTAAGGCTTGGAAATAATCAGAGGGCCACAAGTCATTTAGTCTTTGATCAGAGAAGTTAAATCCCTTGGTACTTTCTGTCACTTGTGGAAGTATCGGTACATAGTTATAAAAATGGACAGACTCATTGCCCCATTCCTTCTCAAAAGTCGCCTTTGTTCGTCGTTGCAAGGTGGGATCATTCATCAAAAGAACACGTTCAGGTAATGGGCCCTGTGCTTTTAATAAATTGTAAGAAAATGAAGCATTCTCGCCACAATTGGTTGACTTCGTTTCTGACAATAGTGCCTGTTCAGGTAACCTATATTTTTCAAGCAAATAGTGGGCACAAATCTCACTTTCACTTAAACCTTGTTCAAATAAGAATCCTTGTTTTTCAAAATTTTTATAGAGATACTTTGTCGCATGTCCGATCCCACCAACTAAAACGATTTGCGCGACCTGCTGGCTCAAGTAAGCCTTTGCTACTTCATCTAATAGGATCGGCAGACAATTCCCAGCCAGAATCAGTGTTGGTGCTTTTAGTTCCGAACACTCCTGTGGGTCAGGGTCTGCTAAAAAATCCAATAAGCAATTCCAGTCTGCAATTCTTGATGGTTCACCTGTCATTCTGGTCCTCTCCTCATACAATTATTCAACATCCACGTACGTGGTTTCTTTCCATACCAATCGTCCTCTACAACGCCCACACAAATAGCGATCTGTATTGATTTTCCTTTTACGATAAATCCATTCAGCACACTTTTGGCATTGATATCCTTCGATTTTTTGCTTTCTATTTGAAGGAATAGCAGGTGCATAACGTAAGCCACCCGTTTTTATCAATAAATGTTTGAAATCTGAATCACGATGACGATAGCCTTTTCCGGTCAAGTGAAGATGATAATGACACAGCTCATGCTTGATTATCCCGATGATCGTTGCTTGATCGGCTACTGCAAACATCGTCGGATTAAAATCCAAATGGTGATCATTCAAATGATACCTACCACCTGTTGTTTTCAAACGTTTGTTGAACATTGCTTGGTGCATGAACGGACGCTGGAAGCTTGTCCAAGAAATCTCTTCGACTAACTGTTGCAATTCTTCTTGTGTCACGCTTGATCCTCGTAAGGCGAAAGCATCGTCAGACTGATACGCCCTTTGTTCGTATCCACTTGTTCGATCCAAACAGTGACGACATCACCAACGGAAACCACGTCAGTTGGATGTTTGACGAATTTATTGCTTAATTTAGAAATGTGGACTAAACCATCTTGTTTCACACCAATATCGACGAATGCGCCAAAATCGATGACATTGCGAACTGTTCCTTTTAATTCCATGCCGGGTTTTAAATCTTCCATACTCAATACATCTGAACGTAAAAGTGGCGCAGGCATTTCATCTCGCATATCTCGTCCTGGTTGGGTCAACCCCTCAAGAATATCTTTTAATGTTTCTTCACCTACTTGCACTTGTTGTGCCAAGCGTTGTAGAGAAATCTGACTTAATGTTTCAATTGCTTCTTTCGTTCCTAAATCCTTTTCAGATAATTGGTTTGCCTGTATGATCTCTTTTGCTACTGCATAACTCTCTGGATGGATCGCGGTGTTGTCCAGTACATGTTTGCCACCAGGCACACGTAGGAAACCGATTGCTTGTTCATATGCTTTTGGCCCTAAACGTGGGACCTTCTTCAATTGCGTTCGAGAAGCAAATGCACCATTTTCTTCACGATACGTTACGATATTTTGAGCAGTCGTCTTATTTAGACCAGAAATATGTTGCAACAACTGAGGACTCGCTGTATTGACATCGACCCCTACTTGGTTCACTGCCGTTTCAACAACAAAATCCAACTGTTCTGCTAATCTTTTTTGTGAAACATCATGTTGATATTGTCCCACGCCAACAGCCTTCGGATCGATTTTCACTAGTTCAGCCAACGGGTCTTGTAATCTTCGAGCAATCGAAACTGCACTCCGTTCTTCGACTTGTAACTCAGGAAATTCTTTACGGGCAATATCACTTGCGGAATAGACAGAAGCTCCGGCTTCATTGACGATGGCATAAAACGCTTGATGTTTGGCTAACTTCAACTGTTCTGCCACAAATAACTCCGATTCACGGCTCGCCGTCCCATTACCGATTGCAACCATATCCACGTGGTACTGATCAATCAATTTCACAAATGCAGGACCTGCTTCGGCTCTTTTTGCTTGATTTGCCGGTTTATGCGGGTAAATCACTTCGATCGCTAAAACCTTACCAGTCGCATCCACCACTGCTAATTTACAGCCGGTACGATAAGCTGGGTCAAATCCTAAGACAACTTTCCCTTTTAAAGGTGGTTGTAATAACAAGTTACGCAGATTTTCACCAAATATAGCGATGGCTTGCTCGTCCGCTTTTTCGGTCAATTCATTACGGACCTCCCGCTCAATCGCAGGTTGGATGAATCGTTTGTAACTATCGTGAATCGCTAAACGAACAGAACTAACAGAAGGCGAAGCTGTATCAGGAATCAATTGTTTCTCCAAATAAGTTAAAATCGCAGCTTCATCAACTGTAAGATTGACTTTCAACACTTCTTCTTTTTCTCCACGATTGGTTGCTAAGATGCGATGAGAAACAATTTTATGAATTGGTTCAGAAAACTCGTAATACATTTCATATACGCCTTTTTCATCATTTTCTTTGTTTTTGACGGTACTTTCGTATAGCCCCTTATTGTACGTATATGAGCGGACCCATGTTCTGAATTTTGCATTGTCACTTACCTGCTCTGCAATGATCTCATGGGCACCCTGTAAGGCTTCTTCAGGAGACGGAACTTCTTCAGTGACGTATTTAGTTGCTTCGGTCAAAACATCTTCAGATGAAAAGGTCAATAACCAAGTTGCTAAAGGTTCTAACCCTTTTTCTTTCGCAATCGTCGCTTTCGTTCTTCGTTTTTGTTTGTATGGACGATACAAATCCTCTACTTGTTGCATCTTTACAGATTGTGTAATACTTTGTTGTAATTCTGGAGTCAATTTTCCTTGTTCATCAATCAAACGCAAGACTTCGGTTTTACGTTTTTCCAAATTTTCTAAATAAGCATAGCGCTCTTCAATTTCACGGATTTGTACTTCGTCCAAGCTTCCGGTCATTTCTTTACGGTAACGAGCAATAAAAGGCACCGTATTTCCTTCTGCTAATAGATTTAAAACAGTCGTCAACTGTTTTGCTTGATAATCTGCCAATTCTTTCTTTACAAGATCTAGAATCGTTGGATTTACTTTGTCTGTCATTAAATAGCCTCTTTTCTAAGTCGAAATCGATTCCTACTACGGTTTATTCATTAAAAAGCAAGAATCAAAAAATCATACTGATTTATTTTAGCATAGATTCTGGTAATTCTAAATGTAACTAAACAGTGTCTAGAACAAAAATAAAATTCATTTTTGTTTTTAATTTGAAAATGTATAATCGGTTTTCCAAAAACTGACCTTCAGGACTAAGCTAAAAAGCCCAAAAATTTGAAGAACAAATTTCGGGTTTCTCGGCTTATTTATCAGAACTATACACTTTTATCAAAAACTTTTTCTGATCAATCACGTGGTTGCCATGGTCCTTGATTGTTTTGATACTCGATATCTTGGATGATTCCAGTTGGTTCAAAAACGACACCATGCATCGATCCGCCAAAGACAGCCCCACCGTCGATCCCGATTTTCTGATCTTGTATCCACAAATCAGTTGTCTGCATATCTCCATGGAGTAACGGCGTGATCGTATGACCAAATACGATCGTCTTATCAGTCCGATTCTTATGCTCATGAAAAGGCTCTCTAATCCATAAAAAATCTCCAGGGCTAGTATCACGCCAATCTTTTTTAGTTAGATCAACACCCGCATGGACAAAAAGATAGTTTTCCCATTCATAATATAAAGGCAAATTACATAAAAAATCGACCAATTCACGATATCTTGAACGAATCATCATGGCAATCTCAGTTGGTGAATATTCTTCTGCTGCACCTGGATGCAAAAGACTTTCCATTGTTTCTCTTCCACCGTTTCTTAAGTAAGACGGATACCAGTCTTCTGGTTCTTGGAGAAACTGTAAGAAATACTCTTCATGATTGCCTCGTAAGTAGACCGCACCAGTTTCTTTCACTAACTTCATTCCTAGTAATAAGCAATCTTTTGTTTTTGGTCCACGATCATTCAAATCACCAATCAAGACTAATTGATGAATATGTGGATCATAATGTGTTAATAGCTTTTGAAAAAGATTATAACTTCCATGGACATCACCGATTGCATAGACAAATGGTTTATTCATGACACCACCACCTTTTCATTTGATTATATCGCAATTTTATCCTCATAGGTAGCAACAATTTCCGAATAGTTAAGAGAAAAATCTCCTGATTTCAGATGAAAATGAGAGCCACGAAAATTTGAAGAACAAATTTCATGACTCTCATTTTATTTATAAACACTAACTACGTCTGCTTTGATTTTTAGAAAAATTATACAAATGCTGCTAAATGAGCGTCGATTTCTTCCGCAGATAGATTTCTTTCTTTAACATAGCGATTATGCGGATGTTTAGCACATGCTACTGAACATGAGCCTAAATGTTTTTCTTCGTTTTCCACTGAGGCTAACATTTGACGATTGCACTCTGGATTTCCACAGTTGATGTAACGTTCACAAGGAGTACCATCAAACCAGTCTTTCCCAACGATCTGCTTATCTACGCGATTGATATCGACAGCGATACGCTCGTCAAAAACGTACATTTTGCCATCCCATAGTTCTCCTTGGACTTCTGGATCTTTACCATATGTCGCAATCCCCCCATGCAATTGACCGACATCTTTGAATCCTTCTCTCACTAACCACCCAGAAAATTTCTCACAGCGAATCCCACCTGTACAATAAGTCACGACCCGTTTTTCCATAAATTCTTCTTTATGATCACGAATCCATTGTGGCAGTTCTCTAAAACTACGGATATCAGGACGAACTGCTCCTCTAAAATGCCCTAGATCATATTCATAGTCATTTCGTGCATCGATCACAACCGTATCTTCATCAAGAATCGCTTCTTTAAACTCTTTAGGCGACAAATAAGCGCCGGTCATTTCTTTTGGATCAATGTCATCTTCTAGTTTTAGTGAAACTAATTCAGGACGCGCACGAACAAACATTTTTTTGAATGCATGACCCTCACTAGGATCAATTTTGAAAAATGTGTCAGCAAAACGTTCATCTGCCAACATCGCTTCCATATATGCCTCAGTTTCTGCGATTGTTCCAGAAACTGTCCCATTGATCCCCTCTTCTGCGACAAGGATACGCCCTTTTAAATTTAGTGATTGACAAAAAGCAAGATGCTCTTTCGCAAAAAGTTCAGGATCTGTGATTGTTGTATATTTATAATATAGTAGTACTTGGTAATCCATTTAGTTACTTCCTTCCTTCAATTCATTCCATAACAGTATAAAGAAGTATAGATGAAATGACGATATTTCTGCTTGTGTATTTTTGCGCAAGTATAGTTTACATAATATAAATATTGTAATTTATGTATTTGAAGACACAAAAAAACCGACTAAAATTTCAGTCGGAGTTCTTGCTTCATTATTAGTAAGTAAATTATTTTCCTGTCACAGCAAAGTAATTGCCATCGGGATCTGCAAAATTGAATACATATTCTTCACCTACATGGACTAAATCACCTAATGTCACTGCTAATTGTTGCATCTTTTTGTATAAATCAAAAATATCCTCACTATAAAACATCAAAGAAGGTGCCCCACTCGCTGTACCTGGTGAATGCTGTTCGATAAATTCACGATCATATAAAACAAACGCAGTACCTGCATCTTTTGATTGAGCAACCTCAATGATCAATGTACCATCCATTTCTTGACGATCCAACACAACAAAACCGATCTGTTGCCAGAAATCTGCACTTTTTTCAACGTCATCTACGTATAACATGATTTTCATTTCATTTGTAAACATCTATTCATTCCTCCACTTTTTTCGTCCTAGCTAGTTTAGCATAATTTATCTTATATAGAAAAGTATCTTCCTTCTTTCCTTATCACAATAAATCATTATAAGCAATTTCTGTATATTTTTTATATCTTCACTAGTCCAATTAGAATTGAAAAAGCTAGTTCCATCTAACTTTCAGTTAATTAATTTTCAGTTAAAAACAGTGAGTGTTTCTTGAGAGAATTAATATTATGTTTATTTATATGTGATTGATTAATTTTACTAAGAGGTTTTTTTATTTTAACATCTGATATCGCCCCACCTACCTCCTCAATCTTACCACTCTCCACCTGCTTCACACCAGTGGTCGTCAATACTTTGTAAGACGCATACGTAAAGTCTAAGACCATTAAGACTTGGCCGAGTTCGGATTCATTGATCCATTAGCGTCTCTCCTTAAAAAGTTATCAACTTAATTGAGCATTTAACGTAGAAAACCCTTGAGCAACAGTTTACAAATGATCAGCAGCGCCTGAGATGGCTGAAGCGATTTGTCTGGCTGAGTTTTTGACGGATGTCAGATTACTTTGAATCTCTAGATTTCCAATAAGCGTGGGACGTGTGTCATTTTGAATCGATGATACTTGGTTTAAGGGGTGGTTGCACTGGTGATTCTTGAAGTGGACTGTTGGACTTGCGAAGAATCATTGCTGAATGTTCCTCCTCGAATAATATAGGCTGTATAGAACGCTTACACATTCATTATAGCAATACATAACCCTTCGGTGGATGAGAATTGTATTAGATAGTTTTTGTTACCTTATATTTTTATAGATTTTTGTATCAATTATTTTACGTTTTCACTTTTCGGAATATATTTACAGAGTAAAAAAAGCGAGAGCATTTCGCTCTCGCTTTTCGTTTTTTTTTATTAAGCATTCACGTCAACGACTTTTGCTTCATCTTTGATCACATCTCGATCAAGATCATTGATACGTGCACTTGTAACAATACCTGCTACCATACTACCACTTACGTTGACAGCTGTACGAGCCATGTCGATCAATGGTTCAACGGAGATAACTAAACCAACGATTGCTACTGGTAAGTTCATTGAACCTAATACGATCAATGAGGCAAAGGTTGCCCCACCACCGACACCAGCTACTCCGAATGAGCTGATTGTTACAATGGCTACAAGAAGCAAGATGAATTGAATACTAAAAACATCCATTCCAGCTGCTGGTGCAACGATTGTCGCTAGCATGGCTGGGTAAACACCCGCACAGCCATTTTGACCGATCGATAAACCAAAGCTGGCAGCAAAGTTTGCTGTGGCTTCATCCACACCAAGCGCTTTTGTTTGTGTTTCGATATTCAATGGCAAAGCACCCGCACTTGAACGTGAAGTAAATGCAAAACTTAGTACTGGAAATGTTTTTTTCAAGTAGTCGATCGGGCTGACTTTCACACCGATCAAAATCAAGAAATGAACGATCATCACTGCAAACAATGCAAGATAAGACGCTAACACAAATTTACCTAAGTTCAAAATGGCATCAAAATCACTTGTTGCCATCACGTTCGTCATCAATGCGAACACGCCATAAGGTGTCAAACGCAAGACTAACGTCACGATACGCATCACGATACGGTACAAGCTATCGATCATATCAGCAAAGAATGATGCTTCTTTTGGTGCTTTTCGTTTGATTCCTAAGTAAGCAACCCCAACAAATGCCGCAAAGATCACGACAGCAATCGTACTTGTTGCACGAGTTCCGGCAAGGTCTGCAAAAATATTTTTAGGAATAAATGACAAGATTTGTTGTGGGATACTTAATCCTTCCACTGTTTCTTGTCGTGTCGCTAACTCAGAAATACGAGCAGTTTCGGCCGCTCCTTGCGTAAATTCGGCACCTTGAAGACCAAATGCGATCGTCACACCGATCCCAATCAATGCGGAAATAGCCGTTGTTGCTAATAAAGTGGTCAGCACCGTTGCACTGATTTTACCTAATTTTTCTGATACTTTCATTTTTGTAAAAGCCGCAACGATTGAAACAAAGACTAAAGGCATGATCAACATTTGTAAGAAACTAACGTAGCCGTTCCCAACAATACTGATCCAATCCATGGATTGCGTAATAACCTCGTTTTCTACTCCAAAAATCAGTTGCAACGCGCCCCCGAATACGATACCGGCAGCTAGCGCAGTGTAAACCCGCGTTGAAAATTTTGCATGGCGCTTTTGCATACGATAAAACACATATAATAATGCCGCAAAAACTAGAACCACTAAAACTGTGATGAGTGTTGTCATTTTCATCCTCCTCTTAATTTGTAATGACAAGTCCATCTAAGGAAGTAAAGGTTCCCGAGAAGAACTCTTCAGCTCTTCTCCTGAAAATATTTTTTTCAGTGACTTATTCATTCTAGACTATTTTCCGAAATTTTTCCTTACTTTTGCTTACAATTAGTAATAGAAAAAAACACCAGTGATAGCTAATAACTATCACTGGTGTTTTTTCTTAATTTTATTCTTTGGTTTTTTCTTCTTTTTCTGATTGGAAGTTCAATTTCACACCTGGCGCATCCAAGGCGATCTCTGTTACTTCATAGGCCAGACGTTTGACCATTTCAAAAAGTGGGGCCACTAATTCATCGACCTCTTCTTGCGTCACATCATTTTGATCTTGGACTTTGCGATTCAAGATGTGGTTGATTTGACTAACGCTTCCAGATAACACATATGTATCAAATACTAAACGAAATTCTAAACGGGCACCAACGATGCTATGTTCTTTCGGATAGTTTTCAATTGTCTCTTTTAGTGGTGAAAAACCTACTTTTAAGTCAGTTTGTACCTCTTGATCAGGTTTTAAAAAATCATAATGAAAAGCTTCTACTACTTCTTTTTGTCTTCTAATCTCCATTTTATCACTCCTCTGTTTAAATTATAGCATAACTAAAGTTGAAAGGGGATACTTATTCTGCATTCTTTTCGATTGCTAAAATATCCGCTAGATTTGCCACAATATGATCGGCAGGAATCTCCCCTAAGAAATGATCAATATCATATAGGCAAGTGTGGATCTTTGCATTGACCCCCGCTTCAATATCTAATCTTCGATCCCCTACCATCATCGTTTTATCTGGATCTAAATGATAACGATCGATCAAGTGATTGATTGCATCAGGTGCTGGTTTTCTGGCAAAGCCTTGGTCGATACCAATCACTTCTTCGATCAAATCTGCTAGATCAAAGACTTTTAAAAGTTTCCAAGTAGAAGCCGTTACACGATGTGTTAAAATATAATGTTTTGCTCCATTCTGTTTTAAACGACGTAAAACCATTTCAGTCTCTTTGAATGGTACTGAGAGTTCTTGATATTGTTCTTCATATTGATGAAATAATTGATTGAAGGAGACTTCTTCTAATTGGTAACTTTCTCGTAATTTTCTCACCGATTCTTGCTTCATCACGCGATATATTTCCTTTTTTGGTCGT
Source organism: Enterococcus mundtii (assembly GCF_003957375.1). Taxonomy (GTDB): domain Bacteria; phylum Bacillota; class Bacilli; order Lactobacillales; family Enterococcaceae; genus Enterococcus_B; species Enterococcus_B spodopteracolus. The sequence goes on from NZ_CP025473.1 coordinate 1,517,165, forward strand.
TCGATACCAAAATCTTGTAATGCTTGAGATACTCCTTCAACCATCGCCGGATACGTATCGAACAAAGTCCCATCAAAATCCCAAATGTAATTTTTAATCATTCTTTTACTCCTTCTTTACTCATTTCACTAGACATTTGACTAATATTTTTTTATACCTTTGTTGTGAATTGCGTGCCGCACTTTTTGCAAGTCACTCGAATCTCACCCTTGCCTTTCGGCGCCCTTTGCTTGAGTTGACAAGTTGGACATGAAAAAATCGTGTAGGTAGCGCTAGCTTGTTGTTCGGGTTGACGTTTCAGTTTATTTTTCATTTTCGTAAACCAGCTTTTGATCGCAACTGTTTTTTGTAAATACGCTTGATTTTCGTTTGAACGAACATAGATTTTCTTTGAACTAAATCGAGCGATGGTCAAAGCGATAAAAACGAAGAAGAGTAGATAGCCTAAACTGAAAGGCAACCAATATCTAACGACAAAGAAAAATAATCCTAAAACTAAAAATAAACGATTCAATGGATCAAGACGCGCATATCTTCCTTTCATGACTTGTTGATATTTTTGTTGAGCTTTCATTATACGTTGTATCCAAATAGGTCCCATTTTTTTCTCCATTTCTCTTTTATTCAAAAAGAAAAAGCCTTAGTTGGCCTTTTCCATCGTCATTTGTTGTAACACATGACGGTTCCTCATAAAATCGATCACGATCAGTTTTTTTTCATCTTCACGTTTTACTACTCGAAAGGTATCTTGTAAAGGGAATGTTAACTTCTTAGATTGGATTTCCTTCAAGCGTACAAAACGACGGATCAACGAGAGCAATTGTGGAAACTGGATCGATGTGTGTAATAATTCTGGATATTTTTTTAGTAACTGCGTTGTTTTAAACAAATTTCTTTTTCGGCTGATTTGTTTTAAAAAACTTTTTAATATCTTTTGCTGCCGCTGAAAGATTGAAAGAGAGCCTTCTTCATCGATCTGGTAACGCATCTGACGTTGTAGATCTTTCACCGATAGATGTACTTCAGTGGTACCCGACTCTACGTTGATTCCTTGAGGGAAAAGTTCTGAAATTGCTTTGTCCCACTCATTTAATGATACTTCAAGATAGTCATTCAATGGCAGTTGAAGTTCTTGAACAAAAAATTGCTTCGCAGCTTGAATGCCACCTTGTTCATAAATTTCCCCAATCGTCAACCCTTCTAAATGAAACTCCGGCGAAAAATGCAAGACTGTTTTTTGTTCATCGATTTGCGTATAGATGAATGTCGACCGTTTGAGAATCGTATCTTTTAAAACAACTAAAAAATTCATTCTTTTCCCCCTTTTTTCTACTACAAAATAGCATATTTTCAACTGTTTGTGTGCAAATATGCTGAAGATTTCATAAAATCTTATTCTTTGAATTTTATGCGCATATAAAAAACTTTTTCATGGCTCTATTAGTTTTTTTATTCATGTATTTGATATTTGGGAGATTCGATAACCGTTACCGAGTATCTGAATCTAAAGGTGTCTGACAACTTATAGATTCATTTCGGCGCGCCTTCTGATTTTTTGCTCGTTAATAAGCCTTGTATTCGTATCATTACTATTTGTTTTACCTATATTTTTAATTGTTGAAAAAATGCTATTTCCCGAAGGGGCCTGTGTAAGCTGTGAGACGTTGATTGCTGTCGTTATTTCCGCGTTTTCTAAGGTAGTTTCCAATGGATGCTCATATATTAAATTCTCCACATTAACTACTTTCATCACAGCAAGAACAAACAATAGGTCGCCGTTTCCTAGTTGGTCAGCTAGACTTCTTTTCATGGGTGCGCGCTCAAAAAAGTTTCGTCCTAATCCAATTATCAAGAATACAAGCCATTAGCATCTCAGCATCGGTTATTTGAAGGTTTGCTTTTAACATTTTGTCAGTCAGTACAGCATTCAAGACAGCTTATTTTGTGACAGCCGGCAATTTTAACATGTCACTTACATTTTCCACAAAAGAATTAACCCCCTCGCCATGAATTAGCTTCAGAAATTTTTTCGTATCTCTTTCGAAGATCTTCTCCACTATTCCTGAAACCTATCGGACTCCTTAGATAACTTATCAAATCGTCCGATGATGCGACAATATGGGTCACTTCGTGCATAAGAGTATCTTTGGGACTTGGCTGCACTTGAATCCTTGGTCTAGTAGCTAGATCCACATGAAAAACTATCAAGGATGAAAATAATTCGACATTCAGGGGCAAACCGCATGACAAACGCATGTGCACTCATGAATCCTTTAATTTGTGAGTAGTGATTCTTTGTCACCTCATCATGCAGTAAATCAGTAGAAACAAGCCAAATATTTTTAAAATTAAAATCCTCTATTTGTTGAAGAAGCTGTGCACTTTTTTTCAACTGATAACAAGCGCTTCATAATTTTTTTTATATTTGTTCTTAATTTTCTGCATCACCTCATCTAAACCTTTCGATTAATTAAGCTCCCGCAGGCGTAGTTGCAGGAGTCTCTTCTTTTGATAGTTCCTTCTCTATAAATTTCTGGAAATCTTCCTGCGCATTTTTAAACTCTACAGTAAATTATTCTAGAAATCGTTTGAGTGATTCTAGCGCTTTAGTGATATCGATACCAGAAAATACACGATAATTCGGATTTGAATCTTCGGGGAAATCCCCTTTAATCGCTGAAGTAATTAGCTCTCTTAATTTAGCTTCATCACTAATTACAGAAGATGGGAATTCTGGGACAAACTCTTGATATAGGTTCTACCTGTCTCTGAAATCATCAATCCCAAATCATCTAAAGTTTATCTAATCAAAACTTTCTTTATTCATAATTTTAAGTTATAACCTAAAAAATACTGATCCAGCAAAATAGACAAGGATTTTTGGTAAAAGAAAAAGCCGTAAAAAACTTAAAATAGCACAAGGTCTATTTTGTTTTTTTCGACTTATTGTCAAAATAAGATTATCAAATTTTAGTATATTTCAAGGTAAGTGCTATTCCGAATTTAGCAACTTGCATTTGGATGAGTTTCAATTATCTTCTAACAAATCTTTCATGTCAACGACTTCGCGATATTGATGGATTTTCGTAATACCAATCACTTTATCGATATCAATACTAAAACAAATACCATTGCCCGGAACATCGATCTTGATACCTTTTCCGATCGCATCCATCACTTCATTTGTCAAAGTATCTGGTACTAATGTCAGAACGATATCCTTTTCCGGTGAGATATCCAACCCTAAGAATTTTCCTGTGTCATGGACTCCAGAACCACGTCCATGTAAAATCGTCCCCCAGATGCGCCAGCCTTCTTTGAGTAATCGATCACATCTTCCCCAATACCACCATCCACGATCGTGACGATCATCTCGAGATTTAGTGCGACTAAATCATTCATTGTTGTTCCTCCATTTGTTGTAATTTTTCTTTGTTTTTCTGATCTTTTTTGCCTTTTTGTTTATATATGAACCCTAAGACTAATGTCGATAGTATCGGTGTCAATGCGATCATTGCCACCACACCAAATCCATCAATAATTGGATCTCGACCGTCGATCTGTGTGGCGATTGCCACACTCATAGACAAAATAAAGGTAGAACACATCGGTCCTGTGGCGACGCCACCGTTATCAAAAGCCATCGATAGAAAAATCTTGTCAACTTTTGCACCTAAGACAAATGCTAAACCATATCCAGGGACCAAGAAATAATAAAGAGAAAAACCAGCTAATAAGCGCCACATGGACAGACCGACTGCTAAACCGATCCCAATCGAGATCACTGCTAACATTACTTTTGCATGAATCCGACCTTCACTTAATTCTTCGACTTGTTTGACCATCACATGGATGGCTGGCTCTGCAAAACCTACTAAAAATCCCATAACAAACCCTAAAGGAATCAGGATCTGATTATTCGCTAAAGAAGCAATTGCACTCCCCAGGTGTTGTCCCACTGGTACATAAGCAATATTTACACCATGTAAAAATAGAATTAATCCGATAGTTGTGATCAAAAAACCTTTCATGATATCAAAAAAACGTTTTTTTCTTAATTTAAATGAAAGAAAGTTCATCAGTACAAATAAGATCACGATTGGTGCCACCGCAAGGATGACTTCATATCCGACTTGTCCAATACCTGTAAAAAAAGTGACCAAAAAATTCATTGGAAGATCACCCCCAAGATCATGACAGCCAAGATAGGACCAAGTGAGGCAATACCAACCATTCCAAAGCTATCATTTTCATTTTTCCCTTGGCGGATCATGCTTGTCATTCCACCAGCCAAGGCTAGAATAAACGGAACAGTCACTGGGCCGGTTGTGACTCCACCTGCATCAAAAGCAATCGGCATAAATTCGTTACTTGTGAAAAAGGAAGCGATGAGTACCGCAAGATAACCGATCACCATCAATCGATAATACGACAGTTTAAATACGACTCTTAGTAAGGCAAAAGCTAAAAATACACCAGTTCCCACACTGACTATACCGATCAATAAGACTCGACCAATCTCTCCATCCGAAATATCAAATACTTGTTGACCTAATACTTGTACAGACGGTTCGGCAATCGTGATCACGATTCCAATCAGAAAACCCAAACTAATAACGATTGGTAGACTTTTCTTTTTGATCATATATTTACCGACTAAATCACCAACTTCCATCATCGAATAATCCGCACCAAACAAAAAGAGACTCATACCAACCATCATCATGATTGCTCCTAAAATGAATCTTCCCATACTTTCAACATCTAATGGTGCAAATACAAAGGTCAGGATAACGATCAATATCGTCATGGGCATGATCGCAATGATTACTTCTTTAAAATTTTTTCTCATGTATCCTCCTCCTTTACTTCTAGTTTACCTGATTAAAAGTAAGTTTACGAGGAAAAACAGTAAGCGATACCATTTTTATGTAAAAACGGGAAAAAAAACAGCAAAAAAACTAACTAGAGCATCAAAAAAAATCGACAAATATTGTTTTATATCTATGCAAAAAAAGGCTAAAATACATGATATAAGCAATAAAAGCCAGAAATAGATAAACTATTTCTGGCTTTTACCGCTTATTTTAAATAAGTTTATTTTATAACAAAAGTTATCCTCATATTGTAAATCTGAAGGTGACGTTTTTCATATTTTTGATCATTCAAGCGATAGTACCTGAACATGAAATTTCAGGCTTATGTCTGTCTATTTGACAGAACCAATCATCCCTTGAACAAATTGTTTTTGTAAAACGAAAAACACGAGTGCAGTTGGTAAGGTCGCAATCACCAGTCCACTCATGATCATACCATAGTCTGGTGTATAGGATGCCCCCATGGCTGATAATACTAATGGAACTGTTCGTTTATCTGGAGATTGTAACGCCACTAAAGGCCAGAGGTAATTGTTCCAACTACTCATAAACGTGATGATCGCCGCTGCGGCATACGTATTTTTAGCTGTTGGTAAATAGACACGAAAGAAAATACTTAATTCTTTAAGACCGTCTAAACGTGCCGCCTCTACTAGGTCCTTAGGAAAGGATTTCGCGTTTTGGCGGAAAAAGAAAATCAAAAAAGCGGTACTTACTGAAGGTAAGATGACGACTAGAAAACTATTGATTCCTAATATCGTACCATTCAATTGTGAAAACATCCGATATAGCGGGATCATCAATGCCGCAAAAGGGACCATCATCGATAATAACAAAATATTAAAGACGACTTCTTTTCTTTTACTCTTATAGATCTCAAAGCCATAACCTGCCATGGAGGAGATCAATAAAGCAAAAATCGTTGTAACCACAGCGATCATTGCAGAATTAAGTAGAGAGCGTGAAAAATTCAAGTCATTCGAAAAGAGATTTTGGAAATTGATCACTAAATTTTCACCGATCATCAGTTTACCTGAACTAATATCGACTGCTGTATTTGTCATCCCTAAAATCATCCAAACAAACGGGAAAATTGAAATAAAGGAAACGATGACTAAAGAGGTATATTTAAAAATGCTTAAGAGTAACTGTCCGATACTCACTTGCTTTTTTGTAATTGACCGGGGTTGACTACTTGTCATTTCTCTCATTTGCTCTCACTCCCTATTTTAGTTTGAATCACTGATAACAAGACAATAAATAGTACGATAACGAAAGAAACAGCTGCGGCATAACCAAAATTCGGGGTGAATTTATAACTCAAATTATAGATATATTGTGACAATGTCGTTGTTGCATTTGCTGGCCCACCACCAGTGATATTTTGTACCTCATCAAATAATTGCAAGGTACCGATCGTTGAAGTGATCGACGTAAACAAAATGATTGGTTTCAAGTTAGGTATCGTGATTTTAATGAACTGTTGCCACCTTGATGCGCCATCAATATCAGCAGCTTCGTATATTTCTGGATCGATGTTTTGCATACCAGATAAAAAGAAAATCATATTATACCCTGTCCAACGCCATGTGATGGAAATAATGATCAATACTTTTGCCCAGAATGGATGAGTCAACCAACCGATCGGGTTATCAATCAAGCCAATTCCAACTAAAAGGTTATTGATTAAACCTGATTGGGAAAATAAACTTTTCATGATCAAAGAATAGCTGACCATTGAGGTAATACATGGCAAGAAGATCGCTGTTCTGAACAATCCTTTGAACTTCAATTTTTTATCATTCAATAGATTGGAAATAAACAATGCCAAAAACAACATGACAGGAACCTGTACTAATAAGTATAAAAAGGTATTGAAAAATGCTTTACGGAAAGTTGAATCTCCTAACATTCGTTGATAATTTCCTAATCCGTTGAATGTCATGTTTACCGGAGGTCCACTTTGAAAAGAGGTGATCAGCGCTAACCCCATTGGTATAAAAACTAAAATTGAGATCATGATCACTGGAAGGACTAAAAACGCGTTGCCATTTTTAAATAAATCCTTTTGTTTCATATTATTCCCTACTTTCATTACACATATGTTGAAGAAATACATGCCTCACAGAAAGTCAGACAAAATTGCTAGTTATTTTCTTCTAAGCTTTTTACCACTGCCTCAATGATTAGTTCCATCGGACAGAGAATAGCAAACGAGTGGAACTTCTTATTTTTTCGAATACCATTGCTAAAGTTATACAGGATAGCTAACGGTGCGAATGTCCCCTATCGACATTTCAATTAATTGCTTATTCTATAAACGATACCTTCAAACGAAAGAACAATACTCTCGTTGATCCGTTTGAAGAGATCGCCACTTATTTCTTTGTTATTCCATTCATCATAGGTTTACTGTTGACGCTGGATATGACTTAATTGGCTAATTGAGCTTCGACTTGTTTTTGCGTATCTGCCAAAACTTTGTCTGCTGATTCACCATTGATGATTCGGCTCAAGGATTCCGCCACAACAGATTCAATGGCATAAGTTTCATGACCATAGTTCACTTCAGGGATTTCTGCTGTCCATTTTGAAAAGTCATCGAATACTTTTTGATTACTATAGAACTCAGACGGCTGTTGATAAGCTTCTTGGTCATTCGCGCTCAACATAGTCGATACTAAACCGATCTCTTCTGCTAATTTGCCCATCAATTCTTCATTCGTTGCGAATGTCTTTTCCAAGAAATCTTTCGCATTTTCTTCACCAGCTACGCCCTTGATCACATACCAGCCGGCACCACCCAAGTTGGAAGCTTGTGCTTTTTGCATGTTAGCAGGTAGAGCTGGAATCGGTGCGATCTTCCACTTACCTGATTGATCTTCTGCCCCTTGAATGGTTGAAGAATACCAAGCACCAGTTGGTGTAGAAGCAACAGCTCCTGATTGAACCGCCGTAACCCCAGCATTCCAGTCAGATGTTTGTTCGACTAGATCTTCTTTAAGCAAGGTAGCAAAGAGTTCTAACCCATATTTTAATGATTCATTATTTTCGATCGTCACTGTTTCTCCATCTTCCGAGGTATACCATTCTCCGGCTTGTTGCATGATCATGCGCACACGACCTAAATCGGAAGGATTGACTTCAGAGATTTTTTTTCCTGTTTTTTCTTTGACATCTCGTGCAACTTGTAAATAATCATCCCATGTTAAGTTCTTTATATCTTCCTCTGAATAACCAGCTTCTTCTAAGATATCTGTCCGATAGAAATTGGCTGTCACACCTGAGTCAAAAGGTACACCGTAAATTTTATCGTCAACTTTGTTGACTGCAAATTTATATGCGGCAAAGTTATTTTCATCCACAATACCTGTCAAATCAGCAAACGCATCTGGGTAAGAGGTCAGATACCCTTGGATACGGTAGTCTTCGATCAACACAACATTTGGTAAACCATCGGTATTTCCGCTAGCTAATGCCGTATTCAGTTTTTGTACGATATCATCTTGAGACATCGTTACTACTTCTACGTCAACATCCTCATTTTCGTAAAACTCTTTGGCTTCATTGACGGCTTTGATATTAAAGGCTTCATCCCATGCCCAGACCGTTACTTTATCTTCGTTTCCCGAAGCATCACTGGAAGAATTGCCACACCCGGCAAAAAGTGTAACTGCTGCTGTTAGGACGAAAGCACTAGCTAAAATTTGTTTTATTTTCATTTTTATACCCACCCTTTTTAGTGTTTGTTTTTTTCTTACATGCTTATCATAACAGACTTGCAAACGTTTTCTTCATTGATGATCGTTCTCAAGAAAAATATCCTAAAATAAGAAAAAAGTACAATTTTGTCATCTTTTGATTTAGTAAATGAAATTTTAGACTTGCATTTGTAAACGTTTCCCAGTATTTTTAACTTACGTAACAAAGGAATAGGGGGAAAAACATTGAAAAATATCGTATTGATCGATGATGAACAGACCATTCTCTCTGGTCTAAGTACCCTGATCGATTGGCCAGCGCACGACTTCCATCTCAAAGGGGCCTTTTCAAAACCACTAGAAGCGCTCGAATTTATTAAGCATCAGCCTCTTGATATCGTCGTAACGGATTTGATGATGCCAGATTTAAATGGTATCGAACTTTCTCGATTGATCAAGAAGGAACAACCTGAAGCAAAAATCTTAGTTTTATCTAGCTATGATGACTTTCAATTGGTCAAAGATTCATTCAAAGAAGGCGTTTCAGATTATTTACTTAAGCCAAAATTGAATCCTAGTGAGTTTTTAGCTTCTTTAAAGAGTCTGGTGGAACAATCTACAGAAGTAAAGAAACCACGTTTGACAGAACTCGAAAAAATGAGTCAGCTACTCAGCAATTATTTGTCCGGAACTTCTCTTGATTTAGGTATATCACGCAAACAATTCCCACATGACTACTTTTATTTAGTCTATTGTGAAGAAAAGCAATCGGAAAAACTGCGTCGAAGTGAACAATTGATTGCAGAAGCACCACAATATACAAATCAGCTCGCCTCTGTCTTCCCTTTTTCTACGACAGCAAATGATATTGGTTATTTTATCAATGTCGCTTCGAAGAAGGCATTCGATCAGCTGATTGAACGATTTCAGCAAGAACACCAGACAGATTCTTGTCTCTATGTTCTATCTGATGTTCTGGATTTTGAAAACTTTTATTCTGAATTCCTTACATTAAAGCAAAAAAGTAGCGGACAGCACTTTTATCTGACAGATCACTGCGTTATTTGTGAAAAGCTATTATCTTCCCTACTCTCTTCTTATGAACAACAAACAAAAAGTTATTTGACCAAGATCATGAACAAAGATTTTACGTCTGCCATCGAAGAATTGGACAATTACATGAGTAAGGTGCTTGATCAACGTTTGCAACCAAGCTATCTGAAACACGAGATCATCAATCGACTCTATGCCTTGATCAATGCGATCGCGGACGAACATGAAAAAAGAGAAGAAATCATGACACTAAAAATCACAATTCCAGCACAGATCACGCAAACAGAACGGTGGGATGATCTGGTTTTGATCGTCAATAACACGACGAAGTTATTACGTGAAGTCACCACTACATTCAGAAAAGACAACTCAGATGTGTTGACGTTGATCTATGAGTATGTCCAAGAGAATTATCATCAAGACATCAGTCTACAAACGCTATCCGAAAAATATCATTTTTCTTATAGTTATTTATCAACGATCTTTACAGAAAAGTATGGGATCAATTTTACGAAGTACTTAAAAAAAGTCCGTATAAACCAGGCAAAACTATTGTTGAAAGAATCGAATCTTTCGTTAAGTGATATTGGTCAGCAAACTGGATTTACTGAACTTGGTTATTTTTCTCGGGTATTCAAAGAAGAAACTGGATTGACTCCTTCACAATATCGTAAAGGAATACTGACCGTATGATTAAAAAGCTGAGAGAACACGAGCTTTTGACCAAACTTTTGATCATTCTTTTTATTGCTTTATTCACTCAAGCAGCGACGATTTCTTTGTTTATTTATCAACGCTCAAGAGACGCCTACATCCAACAATTCGATCAATCCAATCGAATGACCTTACAAAAGATCCAACATGATTTTGAAACATTGAATGACAATATAGAGAACACGTTGACATTATTGGCTGAAAGCTCTGCTGTAGAGGGGTATTTCAAAGAAGGCCAACAAACGACTTTGGAGAAAATCAATCAACTACGTACGGTGCAAAAAATGAATGATTCATTGGCACCGATCTTTCCAAACATCAAAGATGATATTTTTCTTTTTGGGGAAAATGGTCGGATGTTCATTAGTAATGACATGGTGAGTGATCTCACTGCTGATGACTTTTTCCAATTAGAGTTGATCCAGAAAGTCAATGAGAATCCAACAGCGACACAAATGGTCTTTACTCAGTTCGGACTGACGAAACGCGATAAACATTCACCAAGTGTCTTGTTTATCAAAAAGCTTAGATCTACTTTGAACCAAACTTATGGTTACGCTGTCGTAGCCATCACTTCTGATGAGTTGGCAAAAATATTCAGCCAATCGGTCGATCCGGAAATCACGCAAATCGATTTTGTGACAGATGAGAAAAAAATCTTTGCTTCAAATGTTCAGAACCGGATCGGAACGACGTTTGATTCATTTGATGAGTTAGTCGAACACGAGACGTTGACCAAAGCCAATCAGCGGATCACTCGTTTACCACTTTACCGACAAAACTCGGCTTTGGTCAGTGAGGTCAATGTCCACTCGATCGCCGATCAAATGAATGTCATTATTCCGATCATCCTTTATAATATTGGAACGCTGATTTTAGGCGGTATCTTAGTGGCGATCTATTTAAATCGCAACACTCGCTCCATCTATCAATTAGTAGATTCATTGAACCAAATCAAAGAACCAGTAGCAGCTACTGTTCCGATCCAAGGAACATATGAGATCCGAACACTCGCTACTACGATCAATCAGCTGCTAACAACGATCAGTGACAATCATACGCAATCTTTACAAAATGAAAAGAAAAAACGGACATTAGAGATACAAGCGATGCAAGCACAGATCCAGCCTCATTTTATATATAATACGTTAACTAGCCTCAAATTTTTAGTGTGGCAACAAGAAAATGAAAAAGCAGTCGCAGGCATCGATAGTTTTATCGACCTTTTGCGCAGTACGATTGGCAATAAAAATGAAATTATCCCTGTAGAAGAAGAACTGAACAGTGTGAGAAGTTATATTGCGATCTTGACACTGCGTTACGGTGATGCGATCTCAACCAAAATCATGGTACCAGAGGAACTTTATTCTTTATATATGCCCAATATGATTATCCAACCGATCATCGAAAATGCTTATTTGCATGCGTTCCAAACGAAGAAAACTGGCTACATCACTTTGTATGGGATGATCCGAGAAAATAAATTGACGTTTGAAGTCATGGATACAGGTGATGGCTTTGATACGGAACAGCCAACGAAAAACAGAGACTATTTTTCAGGTATCGGTAGCAAAAATGTTCATGAACGAATCCAATTACTTTATGGTGAAGATTATGGCTTACACATTGATTCAGTAGTTGGTGTGGGTACATCGGTAACGATTACGTTACCGATCATAAAAAAAAGAGAGTAATACTGAATGAACGTGGAGACAGAAACAATCCATTCAGAAAATCAGGCGAACTACTTCTTTCATGACCTTTAAGTATCAACCGCAACTCATAGAACCCACTAAAAATCCATTCTGCGGATCTTTCGTGGGTCCTATTTTTGATGTTCCAATTTACATTATTTAATGATAAAACTAAATTCGTGGTCTTCTTCACCACTAATATGATAGGCTTCTTCTACATCCGCTCCCCATGAATCAATACCTCCGACTCCTCGGACTTTCGCCAACATCGTGACAACCGTTCGCCGTTCCGGTGGTAGTTCCTCCATGTGTGTCGCCTGTTCTAATTCTTCTGCTTTGAATGGTAATGCCGCAAAAGCAAATGGCGAATCCTTTTGTTCAAATCTTAAGGAAAACTCTTCCTGACTTTTATCTGCATTATTCAAGGTTGTCTTGCGCGTAATCTCTAACCACTTGGTATCCATATGGACGCCACAATCTTGTGGCACTAAATAAGGTGGGATTGGCAAGCCCTCCACATGATAGACCCCTGGTGCGCCACCAGCTTTACGATCCGGATAAGTTTCACCTGACAGGCCTTCATAATCGAAATGAGTGGCTTTTGTTGGCATGATCATGCGAAATCCTAATACTGGCAGCTCGGGTAATCCTTGCTTGCCATGATAGTACATGTTCACGTGTAGATCCCCTTGTTCGTTGACACGATACGTCATATCGACGGTCGTTTGTGGGGTTGTGTTGACTGCCAATGTGAAAGTGATCTCGACTGTATTTGCATACTCTTGGTTACTATAACGATTGTTGACTGGTGCGATCGGCAGTTCGATGGCTTGGTCGTTTATTGCAACATGGATTGCTTCCACTTTTAGATACAACCCTGCGCCAAGCCACATACTAGAGCGATACCCAAAGCCATTTCCTCGATCATTATCTGTCAATGCTCGCCAAAAAGTCGGTTGCGTTTCACGATAAAGCCATTCTTTTCCATTCTTTTTGAGTGATTCCAAACCACCTCTGGTATAAGAGAAAATATAATGTTTTTCTTTTGTTTTGATTCCTAAAGTGCAGTCGCCATAAATGATTCTCAATTTAGGATCTGTATTTGCCATAATAGTATCTTACCTCCTGTAATGCTGGTTTTTCTTGTCCATTTGCAAAAACGATGCCGTTTCCGGAAAACTCATAATCACTTGGACGATCATCAAAATCCCCGCCGTAACGCATGACTTTTCGATTGGTCACTGGATCAAGTACCTCAAGTGCTTGATCTTTAAAATCCCAAATATATCCGCCTTGATACATCTCGTATTCATCTAATAATGCCATATAAGAACCTAATCCACCTAAAGAATTTCCCATATCGTGCATGTACTCGCACAAGATATATGGTTTATCTGCCTGATTCTCTAGATAATCAGCGACCGCCGCAGGTGTTGCGTACATACTACTTTTCATATCCGAAACAGAAGCTTCAAATGTGGGATCAACATAATTCCCCTCATAGTGAACAAACCGGTCTGGATCAACCTTCTTGAAGTATTCATTCATCAACCGAATATTCTCCCCTACATAGGACTCATTGCCTAAGGACCAGAACAAGATACTTGTATGGTTCTTGAACGTTTCAAAATGGGTTTTTGCTCGATCTAGCACCACTTCTCGCCATTGCAGAATGCCTCTTGGTACATTATAGGATGGCTCAAAAGCACCCATTTTTTGCCATGACCCATGTGATTCTAAATTGGTTTCTGCCATCACGTGGATACCTGCTCGATCGCAGAGGAAATACCAAGGAATCTGGTTGGGATAATGTGAGGTCCGGACGCCATTGATATTGGCATTTTTAATCACTGCCAAATCCTTTTCCATGTCATCTAAGGTGATCGCACGTCCTGTTTTTTCACTCCACTCATGACGATTGACTCCATTGATGATCAAGCGTTTTCCATTCAGATACATCACTTTATCTTTTAACTCGATCTTGCGAAACCCGAATGGATACTCGACATATTCAGTCACTCCGTCACGGTCCCTGGTTTCAATTTCAAACGTATAGAGATTCGGCGCAAAATGATCCCATAATACCACTTCACCTAAATCAATACTGAGCTGCACTGTTTCGCCTATCGCTTGCTTTTCTTCATAGATCGTTTGTCTGTCTAAATCAAGGACCCGTACCTGTAAGTCGCTTTCAGCTGTAAGATTTTCAAAAGATAAGGACACATCCAATTTTCCTTTTTGGTACGTGTCATCTAATTGAGGACGTAACCACAAGTCTTCTAAATGATTCTTGCCACGAGCAACTAAGACGACATTTCGAAAAATCCCAAAGAAACGGAAAAAATCTTGGTCTTCTAAAAAGGCAGCTGTGCTACGTTTGTGGACTTCGACTGCCAAACGATTCTCTTCTTCAAGATAAGGGGACAAATCAAATTCGGACGGTGTAAATGAATCTTCTGCATAACCGACGAAATGACCATTCAACCACACATACATGGCTTGTTCGACACCTTCAAAACGAATCGTGACATCTTTTCCCTTCAATCCCTCTGCTAATTGGAAAGTCGTGACATAGGACCCTACTGGATTTTCTTCAGCTTGAGAGAACATCCCTGCCATTTCCTTTTCTGAAGCAGTTGTATAAGCGGGACGACGAAACTCATGACCTTCCCAAGGATACATCGTGTTGATGTAATGGATCTTATCAAAATCACTTAGTTCAATGTGGCCAGGCACATGGATCGTGTCGAATGAACGATCATCAAAATCTTGTTCAAAAAACTCTTTGGGGCGCTTTTCTGCATTTTCAGAAAAACAAAAGCGCCATTCACCATTTAGCGACTGTAGTCGGGAACTTTGACTTCTTATTTCTTCTTTTGAACCGTAGACCGTATGATCACTGTGTGCCTTTCGCTGATTCACACGAAAAACTTGTGGATCATCTAACCAATCAATTGATGCCTGCATGTTCTTCTTCCTCTCCTGTAACTATTTTCTCAAAGTGAAAAATTTCTGTTTGAAAATCTCCGTGAAAATCAGGGAGATAAAACCCCATCGTCATTAACTCCGAGCCTGAATAAATCAATGAACTTTTACGTTCACGATACATCCCTTCCTCCAAACCAATCAAGCGGATCTCATGAAAAGGCGGTTGTCCAGAAGTTAATCGTCGTGCCATAAAGACCACGATCTCCTTTTTATTTGGAGAAACAAATTGCCACGCCGCAATGTTTTGTTCAAAGGGATTTTCTAAGCGGTCAAATTTTCCTTGTTGGATTGTTTGACGAATTTCTTTATACGTGCTGATCTGTTCTTTGATGATTTTCTTTTCTTGTTCGTCTAATGCGGTCAAATCTAGTTCATAACCAAATACCCCGCTCATCGCTACATCCCCGCGTGTCTTTAAATCTGTCACACGTCCACTTTGATGGTTAGGCGATGCAGAGACATGGGCACCCATGGATGAGATGGGATAGCCGAGACTCGTGCCATATTGGATGTCGATCCGTTCCATTGCATCGGTATTGTCACTTGTCCAGGATTGTGGCATATAGTAAAGAATTCCTGCGTCAAAACGGCCACCCCCACCTGAGCATCCTTCCCATAAGATATCTGGGTAAGCTGTGATCAACTCTTCTAAAAGGTTATATAATCCTAAAACATACCGGTGATAGACCTCTCCTTGATTCTCCACGTAAGCAGAGTAAACATCTGATAAGGAGCGATTCATATCCCATTTCACATAATCGATCGGTACCTTATCCAAAATCTTTCGTAATTGCTGACTGATCGAATCTCGCACTTCTTTTCGTGTAAAATCCAAAACAAATTGCGACCGAGATGCTGCAGGCGTGCGTGCTGGTTCTTGCATCAAATAATCAGACGCCTGACGATACAATTCAGAATCGATCGAAATCATTTCAGGCTCCACCCATAGCCCAAATTTGAGGCCTCTTTCATGAGCATACTCTGCAATTCCCTTCAATCCATTCGCCAATTTCCCTTCATATTCAAACCAGTCTCCTAAAGAAGAAGTATCTGCATCTCTTTTCCCAAACCAGCCGTCATCTAAGACGAACATTTCCATACCTAACGCTGCTGCTTCATCGATCAGTGCTTCGATTTTTTTGCTAGTAAAGTCAAAATAAGTCGCTTCCCAATTATTGACCAAGATCGGACGTGGTTCGTACTGATACTTCCCACGTGCCACACGTTCTCGCAACAGCTCATGATGTATGTGGCTCATGCCATTTAATCCTTCGTCTGAATAAGAAAGGATCATTTCTGGCGTTTGAAACGCTTCATCGGTTGAAAGTTGCCATTGGAACTGATACGCATTGATGCCACCAACGATTCTTAGTTGATCGATTTGATCTTTTTCGATCTCGAACGCATGATTGCCAG
Organism: Enterococcus mundtii; assembly: GCF_003957375.1. Classification (GTDB taxonomy): domain Bacteria; phylum Bacillota; class Bacilli; order Lactobacillales; family Enterococcaceae; genus Enterococcus_B; species Enterococcus_B spodopteracolus. The sequence goes on from NZ_CP025473.1 coordinate 1,533,608, forward strand.
AATAGATAAACTGTAGACCGATGGCTTCTCCAAGACTTTCCGTCGTATGTGTATGTGTCAAAGCGATAAAATTATTCATTTGGTGACTACTGCTTCCTCGTCGACTTTCAAATGATTTCACCCCCTCAGTGATCCGTTGTCTCGAAATCAAACGCTCTCTAGCATGGGCTCCAGGTAAGGCGATCACTTCAGTAAATCTGCCCGAATTCGTCAAATCTAATTGAAAAGAAGCTGCTTTATCTAACAAGATCATTTGCTTCGTTTGATTACGATACTTAGCGGAGCGGATAATGACCCCTCGTTTTTCGTAAATCGTATAAAAAAGATCCACATAGATCGGTAAAACTCGGTCTTTCAAGGTGATACACAACGTTTGTGCTTCCTGTTCCTTCAATATATAGGTTTGTGGTAATCCTGAAAGCTTTGGTTTACCTTGGATGATTTGATATGTTTCATATCTTAAATCAAGCAAGCTAGAGCCATTCTCACGTGTGATGATCGTAGCTGGAATGCGATAATCCATACTTCCGTGTCCCGAAAATTCTTGTGGTAGCGTATCTTTTGAAAATGCTCGCTCATCATGCAAAGGAACATTTCCTGAAAAACCGCGATCTCTTCTTGGATATTTTTTGTTATCGGTATAGTTATTCACTTTTTTACCAAAATGAACATGGGTCAACACACCAGATTCTTCAATTTTCATCACATAAGAAATCAATGGATTCGACAAATGAAAAACATTTGTTTCCGAATCGAATGCAATCAACGATTGTCTTTTCATTTCTTCACCTCACAAATTTTTAGAAACCGTTTACTTTTTAACTAACTCCTGTATACTGTTTACTAAACATATTTGTCAATAACTTTTTTAATATTTCTTAAAGGAGTGATTTTATGGTAGGGATTCGTGATGTCGCTCGAAAAGCGAATGTCTCTCCTGCAACTGTTTCACGCGTATTGAATCAAGATAAGACAATCCATGTCGCACCAGAAACAAAGAAACGGATTTTTGAAGTTGCAGAAAAATTGAACTATGATATCAATAAACGAAAATATATCAAAAAACGAATGCCATCGATCGGTGTGATCTCGACGATCAGTAAGGCAAGTGAAGCCCAAGATGTCTATTACAAAGAATTACGTATGGGATTAGAAGAAGAAGCAAACCGCCTGCATATTGGCATGAATCGCATCTACAATCTCTCTGACAATCCCAAGGAATGGAAAGACTTAGATCAACTAGGAGCGATCATCGTAGTTGGAACAGTGACGAAGCAATCGATCACTGATCTATTGGCACAAAATCAGCATTTGATTGTTGTTGATAATCCCGATATCCAACAAGAAGTTGATATGGTTTATGGCGATCTGGAACGAATGACTAAAGCTGTTTTAGAACTATTTTTAGAAAATGGCCACCGACGAATTGCTTATATCGGAGGCTATCAAGTCGATATGGATGAACGAGGAGGTAAAACAATCAATCAAGATGAAAAACGAGTACGTGCCTATTTACATTTCATGGCCGATCATCAGCTACAAGACTACAGTACGCACTATCTCGGAAATTGGACAGAAGAAGACGGCGAACGTTTAGCAGAAGAATTGATCCAAAGTGACGATCCGCTTCCAACCGCTCTACTTGTTGGAAGCGATCCAATGGCGATCGGAGTTTATCGCACGATGAAAAAAAATCAAGTTGATATCGGTAAAGACATCGTGATTGCAAGTTTCGATAACATTGAAGCAGCCAGTAAATTAACTCCCGGATTAACCACCGTACAAATCAATGCCAAATCCATCGGTAAAGCCGCCGTTCGCTTAGCTGTCGAAAGAATCGATCAAATTCGCAACGAACCAATCATCCTAACCTATCCCACCCGGTTAGTGGTAAGAGAAAGCTTTGTGCCAAAGAGGTTGTGAAAAAAGCGCTTTGACCTGAGCAGTAAGATAGAAAATTGGAAAATAGCGCTTCATATTTTTAGATTTTTTTGCTTAGTGTTGAATATCAGCTCTCATAATCGTTTTTTTCAGCAAAAAAAACCATTAAGAACAACTGAGTTGTTCTTAATGGTTTTTCTGAATACTTGGTTTGTCGGTGATTACTTAATTCCAGACCTCTTCGGCTATGCTCTTGATCAACGCGATTTTCTGCCATTGTGCTTCTTCTGTCAAGATATTCCCTTCTTCAGTGGAGGCGAACCCGCATTGCGGGCTTAGAAACAATCGATCTAAAGGAATGTAACGAGTGGCTTCATAAATTCGCTCAATGATTTTTTGACGATCTTCAAGTACGCCAGATTTTGAGGTTATCAATCCTAATACTACAAGTTTTTCCCCGCTAACTTTCGCCAGTGGTTCAAAACCTCCTGAACGTTCGTTGTCATATTCTAAATAATAGGCATTAACATTTTCTTCCGTAAATAGTGGTTCAGCTACAGCATCATATCCGCCAGCTGCCGCCCAAGTGGAGTGATAATTACCACGACAGACATGCGTATTCAAAATCAGATCCTGAGGTTGTTTATCTAGAACGGCATTATTGATCTGTACATAGATCTGTGCTAAATCTTGCCGTACCTCACTTTCTTCTTTCTCAATATCAGCCAAAAAACCTTCTGGTAATGGTGCAACGAGTACGCCCCACGTACAATCATCCAATTGGATCGTTCTGGCGCCTGCTTCATATAAATCCGCAATCACTTGCCGATAAGCTGTTACAATATCTTGAAAAAGTTCTTCGTTTGTCGGATAGATGGTACGAACATGAGGCAAAATGTCTGGACGTAACAACTCCACTAACAATTGAGCTGGGGCTGGAATGGTTTGCTTTACTTCAATGCCCTCGGTCGTATGGGTACGTGTAAACCGAAAATGGTCCACAAAAGGATGACTCTTTCCTGTAATTTTTTCTGTTACAATGACCGTTCCTGGACGTGTCTCTTCTCCGTGAAACTGGTAACCACGCTCAGGTACAAAAAATTCGATACCTTGTAAACCAAAGAAAAAGTCCAAATGCCACCAACTCCGACGAAACTCCCCATCTGTCACCGCATGTAAGCCAGCAGCTTCTTGTTTTTTGATCAGATCGATAATGGTTTCATCTTCTATCTTTTTCAAATCAGTAGCAGAAATAATCGATTCATTATACGCTTTTCGTGCTTGTTTCAGTTTCTCAGGCCTCAAGAAACTGCCGACGATGTCATAGCGGAATAGGGATGTTGTTTGAGTAGTCATAATAAATTCCTCCTTCGATTACGTAGTTGATAAGAGTCAGATGAAAACAAAAAAACACTCATCTCTTTTGCCAAGTCTTGACAAAAGGGACGAATGCGTCGTGTTACCACCCTTATTTGCATTATCCTCACAAATAATGCCTCAACGATACCATCAGATATCCGGCGAGTTAACGGTCGCGATCCGGTTTTACTCACTTACTAGTAAAACAAGCTCCAAGTTCATCTTCACTAAGGTTTTAGGTCTCCTTTTTCACCCTCCGGAGTCTCTTTTTACCTTCCACCATTAGTTACTCTTCTCTTCTACGCTTTGATATTGTCAATTACTATCCCATGTTTACTTTAGAATGTCAACTGATTCTACTCACCCTGACTTACTTCGATCCATGTTCGATAATATTCAAAGGAGACATTTTCTTTTGTCGTATGGGTCAACAAGTATTGACCAATCGTTTGTCCTAATCGGTAGCCTTGCTCCTGCAACCTGTCTTTTACTTCAGATAGATTATTATTCTCTGTGTAGTTTACTTGTACTTTTAATAGAAATCGCACGTATTTTTTCGTAAGATCATTCTGCCAGATTGTCTGTGAGCCTGGAAGTTCTTTTGTGTGTTCCTCCGTACAGAAGCCATAAATACCGTTCTGCGTATTTTCTGGAAAATATATCACAAAACTTGAATAATTTTTTAGATACTCCTTCGAATATAAAATATCATCAGATGCTGCCACGACGATTTTTTGGAAGGGAATTTCTTCTTCAGGAAATTTATTTGGCGGACTATCGATCATTTCTTTCAGTTGATTTTTTCTTGATAATACTTCTTTATGCTTTTGTTCCAAAATTTTTTTCTCATGATCCAATCGCTGCTCCGTTTCATTTAAAGTATGATACAACTCATTTAATGATTTACTATATAGATTTTTCATCTGCTTGATGGGAATACCTAACTTTCGATAAAAATTGATGTCATATACTTGAAAGATGGCATCGATATCAAACAAACGATACCCGTTTTCCTCTTCTCGCGCTGTATGGATTAACCCTTCTGCATCCCAATAACGAATCGTTGATCTAGGGATATCTAATAATTCTGCTACTTCTCCAATTGAATACATTGTTTTCATAGATTTCACCTCAACTTTAGTTTAAGCTTTTTCCCCTTGACCTTCAAGTAACTTTAAGGTGTAGAATGCGTATTTGTCGGGAAAAGGAGGAAACACTATGACATTATTAAAAAGATCTATAAAAAATAATAAACGAGTTACCTTACTTACTTTTTTATTCATCTGTTTACAACTTCTAGGGACACTTGGTGTGCCAAAGTTAGTAGCTGATCTCATAGACACAGGGATTGCAAGTGGCGAAGTGAAAGAAATCCGACAAATCGGAATTCAAATGTTGATCGTTGCCTTATTAGGATCTTTTGCCGCAGTTGCCTCAAGCTACTGTTCTGCTTTGTTAGCTTCTCGATTTGGCTATCAGACACGAGCAAGTTTTTTTCAAAAATTCCAACAATTATCAATGAAAGATGTTGATCAATTTAACACTGGATCTCTTTTGACTAGAATAACCAATGACGTAGATAACGTCCAACAAATGATCGTCATGTTTTGTCAGATGATCATCCCAGCACCTATTATTTCATTATTTACGATTCTGATGATGTTGGAGCATTCCGTCAAGTTGACATTGATTACGTTAGGATCGATCTTCGTCTATGCTCTAATCACGTATTATTTGATGAAAAAAGGAACACCTTTATCTTTGAGTATCCAACCAAAGATGGATCGTGTCACGACAACGTTGCGCGAATTCTTTACAGGTGTCAATATGATTCGTGCCTTCAACAATCAGGACTATGAAGAAAAAAGAACAAATGAGACCTTTGAAAATTATGCGCAACAGATGATTCGTGTCAATCGGATCTTTGCTTGGGTCACACCCATTGCCTTTTTATTGATGGGCATCGTTTATGCTTCAATTTTGTGGTTTGGCGGCGATTTGGTGGCTAATGGTAGCTTACAAATCGGTACAGTAACTGCCATTGTGGAATATTCGATGTTGACACTTGCCTATTTAATGATTGCCGCAATGGTTTTTGTTATCGTACCAAAATCAATTGCTTGTCTTGAACGGATTGAAGAAGTATTACACGCTGAAATCGAAATCAAAGATCCCGACCAACCAGAAATTTTATCCTTCGATTCAGTCGATGATACTTTCCTATCCTTTAAGAATGTCACGTTTCGTTATAACAAAAACGCTGATCCAGTGTTAGAAAACATTGATTTTGTCGTCCCAAAAGGAAAAACCACAGCTATTGTTGGTGGAACAGGTTCAGGAAAAAGCACGATTGCGAAATTACTGCTACGTTTAAATGATGTGTCAAGTGGACAAATCAAATTCGCAGGTATCCCCATCACACAAATGAACCAAGAAACACTTCGAAGTTATATTAGTTATGTTCCTCAGAAAGCTTTTCTATTTAGTGGAACGATTCGTAGTAATCTACTGATGGGTAATGAGCATGCGACAGATGAAGAATTAGCCAAAGCAGTTCGTGTCGCACAATTGAATGAAGTCTTAGAAAATCTACCGGATCAAATGGACAGCTTTGTTGCACAAGGGGGAGAGAATTATTCTGGCGGACAAAAACAAAGGATGTGTATCGCTAGAGCGTTAGTCAAACCTGCTGAAATTTATGTCTTTGACGATAGTTTCTCTGCATTGGATTATCGGACAGATGCTAATTTACGCCGTGCGCTACATCGAGAAATGGCAGATAAAACACTGATTATCATTGCACAACGTCTTAGTACCATCATAAATGCTGACAATATTATCGTTTTAGATGAAGGGCGGATCGTGGGACAAGGCACTCATGAAGAATTATTAAAAAATAATCGTTCGTATCAAGAATTTGCGAAATCACAAGGTGTGTTAAAGGAGGAATTCCATGGAAATGACTAAAACAACGACAAAAAAACAAGGCTTGAAACGTTTCTGGCGAATGATCCAATCCGAACATAAGATATTTTATGGTTCCTTACTTTGTAGCTTGATCGGTAATACATTAGTCGTTGCTATGCCGCTAGTCATGGGGATTGGGATCGATCAACTACTCGGACGGATCAAAGATGTCGGACTTAGCAACATGACAATAACAGATGTAAGAGAAACCTTACTTTTACCTGTGATCCTGTTGATACTCTTTTCATTATTAAGTAGTATCACTTCCTTTATCCAAGAACGAGCGATGGCTTCATTAAGTGAACGAGTGACCTTACATGTCCGAAAAGAAGTCACGAAAAAATTCAAAGCTCTACCGATGGCTTTTTATGACCGCCATCAAGTCGGCGATATCATTAGTCGCACAACTACTGGGTTGAATCAATTGTCCCAAGTATTGTTAACTGGGATCAACCAATTTTTCACTTCTCTAGTAACGATCCTCTTAGCTGGTATCATGTTGTTTTATATCGATATAAAATTGACTTTACTTGTTCTTGTTTTAATTACGATCAGCACAGTTGTCACAACAAAATTTGCAAACAAAAATAAACAAATTTCTGACAATAATCAAGAAGAACTGGGAGATATGAACAATAAAGCGGAAGAATACTTGACTGGTAATTTGGTGATCAAAGCCTTCAATCAACAAGCACTAGCGATTGAAGAAGTCAATAAAGTGAATGAAAAGCAATCGAAAGCTTTCAAAAAAGCACAATTCATGAATTTTGCAATTTATCCAGCGATCCGTTTGATCAATCAATTAGCGTTTATCGCTAGTGCAGTCATTGGGGCAATATCCGTTTTGTCTGGAGGTATCACGATTGGTTTCTTGCAGGCATATTTGCAGTATATCAATCAAATCTCAGAACCCATCTCCACTGCGTCATATGTCATTAACTCCGTACAATCTGCCATGGCGTCCATCGAACGAATTTTCGAGATCATGGATGAGCCAGAAGAAGCCATTGATCGTGCAATAGAAAATCCAATTATTGCCCCCAAGGAGCTATTGAATTCAAACATGTTCGTTTTGGTTATACACCAGAAAAACCGTTAATGAAAGATGTTAATTTTTCCGTCAAGCCACAACAAACTATTGCTATCGTAGGGCCAACTGGAGCTGGAAAAACAACACTTGTCAATCTTTTAATGCGCTTTTATGAAATCAATGACGGACAGATTTTGTTCGACGGTCATAACATCACCGATTTGCCACGCCAAGAATTACGGAATCTATTTGGTATGGTACTTCAAAATACTTGGTTATTCGAAGGTACTGTTGCAGAAAATATTGCTTACGGCAAAAAAGAGGCAACCAGAGATGAAATCATTCAAGCAGCTAAAATTGCTCAATGTGATCATTTTATCCGTACATTGCCACAAAGTTATGACACCATTATTTCAAGCGAAAATGGGGCAATCTCTCAAGGACAACAACAGCTCTTAACCATTGCACGAGTCATTTTAGCTAATCCTGCAGTCGTCATTTTAGATGAAGCAACATCAAGTGTCGATACACGTACGGAAGCGTTGATCCAAGAAGCTATGGATGCTTTAACTAAAAACCGGACCAGCTTCGTGATTGCCCATCGTCTGTCAACGATCGAACATGCGGATATGATCATAGTGATGCAAAATGGAGACATCATTGAAACAGGTACGCATACAGAACTACTGCAAAAACCGACACTTTATGCAAGCTTATACAATAGCCAATTTCAAAATAGTTGAGCCAGAAAAAAGCCAACTTAGCTTCATTCCGAAACTAAGTTGGCTTTTTTCTCTTATAGAATAATCAATCTTTACGATTTTTCTTTTTATTGTAGATAAAAGTTCCAATTGCCCCACCAACGAGGGCTAAGCCAAGAACCGCTGCACTAGATTGGATCTCACCCGTTTTTGGCAAGCTTTTTGCTGCATTTCCTTGGGCTTGTTTTTGTTGTGTCGCAGAGGTAGTGGCTGTTTTCTTTTGCTGAGTATTCCCTCCGCCTGTGTTGGCATTTTCTCCTGCAGTTCCTCGTTTACTCACTGTCACTTGACTGGTTTCTGAAACTGAACCATTCGTATAAGTGATCGTGTACGTTCCTTCTTTGTTGGTATCAACGGATCCTGTTACCATGCTTTCATCAAATGCAAGGGTGAAACCTGCACGATTTGTCGCAGAAACGAAACCATCGATCGGCTTCCATGTATCACCGACATATAGCTGGAGGTCTTTTGTCACCATCGTTTCTCCGTTTTCTTTCACAACGACCATTACTTCCTCTGTCGCTCGACCGTTGGTATAGGTAAGTGGATAATCGCCTGCCTTTGTTGTATCAACAGTACCAGTCACCATCCTTTTTTCAAAAGTGAGCGTCTCACCGTCTTTATTCGTGGCAGACACAAATTGATCACTTGGATCCCATGTATCGCCAACATAGATGCTACCGTTTTGTGCTTGAATCGTTTCTCGATTTTCAACGACGGTTACTGTGATTCGTTGAGAGGCTTCTCCATTCGTATAGGTAATGACAAAGTTTCCTGTTCTTCCAGTGTCAACGGTGCCTGACACCATACTTTCGTCAAATGGCAAATTCTCACCGGCTCTGTTCGTTGCTGAAACAAAATTATCGCGAGGATGCCAAACATCACCTGTATGTATTCTTGAATCAGTTGCGTTGATCGCTTCTTGGCTCGCAACGACTATCACGGTGATCACATGGCTGATCGTCCCATGTGTATAGGTGATCTTGTATTCACCTTCTTGAGTCGTATCAACTGAGCCACTGACCATACTTTCATCAAAAGGAACATTAGTCCCAGCTTTATCAGTCGCTGAGACAAAATTATCACTTGGATTCCAACTATCGCCAACGATGATCGTTGAATCAACGACTTGAAGAGATTCCTGATTTTCTTCAACCGTGACATTGATTTCTTGACTAGCAGAACCATTGGTATAAATCACCGGATAGATACCTGCTGTTTTGGTATCGACTGAGCCGCTGACCATGATTTCATCGAATGGGATTGATTCACCAATTTCGTCTGTAGCTAATACAAAGTTGTCGATTGGCTCCCAGTTGTCACCGACATAGATCGTTGAGTCGATCACTCGGATCGATTCACTAGCGATCGGTTGCCATACATAGGTATCTGCCATACTATTTTGATAAGTCGTCATCAATGAAGAGGAACTTAATATATGGTCACCTAATGGTATCTCTTCTGTACCAGTGCCCACATTTTGCCAATAACCTGTATAATCATCCGTTGCTAACAACTCTGGGATATTGGTATCATTTAGAGAATAAAATTGGAGACCTAAAGAAATTTTAGACAATGAATTGGCACCAGCAAACATCTCTTGCTGCCATTGCACCTTGCCAGTTTTAAAATGTGATAAATCTAGCTCAGTGATATTTTGACAATTTCTAAACATTCCTCGCATGAATTGGATATTTTCTGTATCGAAACCACTCACATCGATTGCCCGCAAATTGAGACATTCTGCAAACATAAAACTCATCGTCGTCACATTGATGGTCGAAAAGTTTGAAACGTCTAATTCTGTCAAACCGGAACAGCCAAAGAACAGATAATACATGGAAGTCACGTTCTCCGTATTGAATTGACTGACATCTAATGCCGCCAAACCGGAACAGCCATGGAACATATAATGCATGAATACCACATTGCTCGTATCAAAATGACTCACATCCAATGTCTGTAATCCTGAACAGCCATGAAACATAAATGACATATCTGTCGCTTGACTCGTCACAAAACTCGACAAATCAAGTTGGCTCAATTTAGAGCAGCCACGAAACATATGACCGAAATTCGTCACGCTTTCTGTTTGAAAGCCTTTCACATCTAGTGTCGTTAAAGCAGAACAATCGTAAAACATGTAACTCATGTTCGTAACATTCGACGTAGCAAAGCTGGATAAATCTAATGAAGTCAATGCAGACATACCATAAAACATATGACTCATATCACTAACATTCGCTGTATTAAAACTAATCAAATCCAATGTCGTCATAGATGACAAGCCATTGAACATATAATTCATTGAGCGAACATTTTGCGTATTGAAATTGGAGAGATCTAATGAGGTCAGTTGGTGACACCATGCAAAGAAATAATCCATATTCATAACTTGACTAGTATCTAAATAAGATAGATTTTCGATCGTCGTTAGCTGATTCAAGTCAAAAAATAACCCTAATGACTCAGCATTTGCAACTACTGGCCCTGTAAAAATAACTTTTTTGATGAGTGAGCGGTTAGAAAACCAAGGTGCTCGAGCAGCCATCGTTGTTTCCCCTAAAGTTCCTGAGTCTATGTACAATATACCTTCTTGGTCGATCCGCCATTGGCTGGTACCGAATACGCCAGAGACAACTTGATCATCTACCTCCTGTATCTCGCAAACTGTGCGAGCATCTGGATCTGGGTTTACTGCTTCATTCGAAGCTTCAGTGACTTCTTCTTCAACAGTTGAATCCGTAGTCGATTGCTCTGTCTCGGTGGTTACATCTGTTGTCGCTTCCGTCGTTGGTTCTGTAGGAATTTCTGACGGAACAGAGCTTGAGGATTCTTGGAGTTCAGTTGCTTGCTGTTCTTTCATCTCTTCACTTTCTGTTGCTTCCATAGTGATGTCTTCTGCTTGTTCTTCAAGCGACGAACTGGCTACCTCTTCTGTTATTTGTCCACTATCTAAGTGATCAGCAAATGTGAGGATACTCTGTTGGGATACGTTCATGAGTAATAACATCGAAGCTGTCACTTTTAATATTTTTCTGTGGTCCATTGCTTATTCAACTCCTTTAATTTAGAAAGATAAAAAAACATCTAACTAAATACTAACTTATTTCAGCATAGAAAATTTTTTATTTTTTTTTTTTGAAAAAAAAATTTGAAAAGAGGTTTGTCTTTACTAAACAAGCAAGTTAAAATAAAACAATCAAATGAGAATCATGCATACGAAAGGAGTACCGAATGGACATTTTTTTTAAGCTACATGAAAGTAAACAATTGCATCGCCAAATCAAGATTCTTGCGTATTTAAGAAAAAGAAATGAGATTATTTCAATAACAGAATTAGCTCAAGAAATAGGCTGTACACCTCCCACCCTACGTACAGATATTCAGGCCTTACGTACTAAGCTACCGCCGACGATTAAATTGCTGTCAATCAAAATGATCGGTTATCAGTTAAAGATTTCTGATGGAGAAACATTGGATACTTTTCTTTTATTTCTTGCTAGAGAAACGATTACTTATAAGCTGATTGATCGTAGCTTTCGTGGTTCTCTTCAATCGTTTGAAGCAATGCGCTTAGAGTATCATTTATCAAGTTCTGCCTTACGGAAAATCATCCGACACATGAATCTTGGATTAATCAATTATCGAATACAATTTTCGCCTAAAAATGGGGATTTACTCGGCAAAGAAAATGATATTCGCTTCTTCTTTTTTTATTTCTACATGTGCTTTCGCCGAAGCATTATCGCCGATCATACATATATATTCTCTCCAGCAACACATAAGGTCATGTTTGCTGAATTGCAACAAGCATTTCAATCTCACTTACATATTAGTAATTTTCGTGCAATGTTATGGTTGTCCATCTTAAAAGAACGCTGGTTACGCAGAAAAAAAGGGGAGATTCCTGAGAATACCTTGACTACGATCCAGTCTAGAAAAAGTTTCAAAAAATTTGAAAAAAAGATCGGGCCATTTTTAAAAAAGATGCTTGGTATCCAACAGCTTTCTACGAACGAACTTGCTTGGATCTATTTAATTGTTTTGCATTGTATTTCCTACAGCTCATCACAGTGGCGCGAATCAACGACTCGCACAGCGCTTCACTATCAAGAAGAAGCAGAAATGAAAAGCTTGATCAAGCAACGATTATTGGAAGAACCACTTATTTATGGGACAAATAGCGAAGGCATCGAGCAGATGAGCGCCTATTTAGCCAATCTCCACTTGCTAAGAAACCTTACAGACCAATTTGAAAAGTATTCTCTATCTATCAATCATTTGGTGGATCACCGTTTTCAAAATCTTCACCTCTCATGGGAAAATCGCTTGATTCAGTGGGACTGGCAAGAACTCCTTCCACTCACTCACACAAAAGAGGTTGCATTATCTTTGAGTCTAATCCAATTTTCTACTCAGTCCCAAAAAGAAACAAAGAAACAACAAATCATTTTTGCTTTCCATGGTGATGCTGGCTATGATAATTTTTTGATCACGATGATCCAAAAATGGCTACCAAAACAATACGATGCTCATTTTCTAATTGATCAAGTAGTTACACAGTTAAAGATCAGTGAGTTACATGCATCTCTTGTCGTCAGTAACTATGACTTGGATGGAACGTTATCGTGCGACGTAATCCAAATCGCTCAAGTGCCTACCAAAGAAGAATGGTTGTTTTTACAAAAACAATTGATTGAACGCTCCATCCATCATTCCCTCTTTTGATTTTTACTATTTTGAAAGATATATCCAATAGAACAAAGTTCAGCAAAAAATAAGCGTCAAAAGCGATTTTCGGCTTTTGACGCTCATCGGTTGACCATGTGGTTCGAACTGTTGCACACATCGTTTTTTAAGAAATGCGATTATTTGTTATAAATTTTCGGTCCTTTTCGCATATTACGGCGATCATTCTTTGGCTCTGCCATTTTCTCCACTCTGCCGCCACCTTGCTTTTTCTTGATTATCTCAAGCATTTTTTCTTTTGAATTCATCAGTTTCCCTCATTTACTCTATTCACTATTTCGCTAGCGTGATAAACACTTGGTTATTGTAACATATTTTTTCTTGATATTTTCAACTTTATCGATTTCTTTATGGTTTTAACAGATATAGTCGCTCTCATTTAATATTTTTGTGAAGTTTTTACATTGGAATTGATTACGGATAGAAAAATTTAATTAACTCTACCTATAAAATTTTCTTACGAATATATTTTAGTAAATAAATATAGGTATTTTACTTACCATGTTGCAACTCACTTTAAGAAAAAATAACATTAAAAGATATCACTTTTTATCAAATTTCGGCCTTGCCACCAGATAAAAGATTGGTCCCAAAAATTTTTTGAAAATCTTTTCATATTTTTCAAAATCAAACATCTATTTTGTAGAAAGAATCCCTAACTTTTCTCCACCCATCCTTACAATGCGATGGTCTTCTTGATAGCCATTTCTTCTAAGATAAAATGCTTTATGACTTATACGTCGCTCATTATTGCTAGCAGTAGGATTCTCTGTTTCCGAATTTTGTACAATACAATTATTAGGGTACTTCTCTTGGATGTTTGCTTAAACATGCGCTCCGTGTTATTTCATGTTCTTTTATAGTGGATAGTTGAATTAAAAATTATTTTCTTTTTTTACAAAATATATATTTTACAGGAAGAATCTTAAAAGATAGATGTTATTTTTATGATAACTATCTTTAACTATTGTTATACTCTTTTAAATACTTTATAAATAAAGAAAAAGACGCTTACTATGACAGAAACGTCTTTTACTCTGAATTAATTTTTACGCAGTAACCCGACACATTCCACATGATGTGTTTGCGGGAATAAATCAACCGGTTGAACTTTTTCCAACTTATAACCATGTTCTGCAAACAACTTCACATCCCTAGCAAAGGTTGCAGGATTGCAGGAGATATAAACGATTCGTTCAGGAGCCATCTCGATTGCTGAATCAATAAAGCGTGCATCTAAGCCTTTTCTTGGAGGATCGACAACTAAAACAGTTGGTTTGATTCCTTTTTCTTGCCATTTTTTCATGACTATTTCAGCTTTTCCAACTTCATAATACGCATTTTCGATTTTATTTGTCAATGCGTTGAACTGCGCATCTTCAATCGCTGCTGGTACGATTTCCATTCCATAAACATTTCCTACTTGATCCGCTATAGATAAACCAATCGTTCCAATTCCTGAATACGCATCAATCACGACATCGTCTTTTTTCAATTCAGCAAATTCAATCGCTTTTTGATACAATACTTCGGTTTGTAATGTATTGACCTGATAAAAGGATTTAGAAGAAATACGATAGGTCTTACCAAGTAACTGGTCTTCAATATACGATTGGCCAAAAAGAACTTTTTCTTTTTCTCCTAAAATGACATTCGTTTTTTCTTCGTTGATATTTTGGATCACTGACACTACTTCCGGCAAAGCTTCATGGATGGCTTCAGCGATTTCTTTCGATTTGAAGAATTTTTCTTTTCGAGTGACTAAAACCACCATCATTTGATGCGTGTAATGACCTCTACGAACAATGATATGACGAATTTGTCCTTCATTTTTTTCTTCATTGTAGCCACGCACTCGGAAACGTTGCAAGATGTCTCTTACTTTAATGATGGCTTGATCGATTTGTGGGTCTTGGATGAAGAAATCTTCTATTTCCACTAAGTCATGACTATTTTTCTTGTAAAAACCAGTCACCAATTCGCCTTCGACGCGACGAACAGGAATCTGTGCTTTATTCCGATATCCTGTAGGCTCTTCCATACCGATCGTTGGTTGCACCGTGACTTCAGGCATTTTAGCGATTTTAGCTAAGACATGTTCGACTTGTTTTTGTTTGAATATTAATTGTTGCTCATAACTTAAATGAGCTAAAGGAGCGATTCCTGTACGCAATAAAACATTACTAGTGATTTCTTGACGGTCTGGTGACGTCGTCAACCAGTTTTCAACCTTACCATAGCCAAATTTATTGCCTGCTTTTACGACAAGGATCTCCACTTGTTCACCTGGCAAAGCATTTTCAATAAATAATGGATAGCCATCAATTTTCGCAACACCTAACCCCTCGTAACTTAAATCGATGATATCAACAGTATACCGTTCATTTTTATTAATTGTTTGTGTCATTTCATTACTCCTATTCTTTTGAATGGTTTCTAATTTTGTCCGTTCAACAAAGGAAAGAGCTGGGAGATCCATTCATTCCCAGCCCTTTTTTCTTCAGTCTATTGAAAAAAACAAGTAATTCTATGATCTTTGCTTTTTCCTTCGAATAGTCGTCCAATCCTGCTCAGTTCTGATCCTTGTCAGCAATTTTACCATCGCCATCGATATCTTCATCCGTCAAGCGTTCTACTTCTTTGACGAATTCTTTGCTAACTTCTTCTAGTTCTTCTTCCTCAAAACCAGTGATTGCCTCATCTGGAATTTGATCTGTGTTTGCATAAAATTCGATATGCTGATGAAGATTTTGAAAATGCATCGGAGCATTCCCACCGTATTCGCCATCTAAATTGATCATGACAGGGCGATTCGCATTGTCTTCGGTTTCAACATAAAGAGAACTTGTTTTCGTATAGATGACCCTTGGATCATCGACATGCTTCCCGCCATTGAGCATTAGGGCAGCAATGTGTAGAATCTCAAAAATATTCGCCGTTTTGACGATGATCAAAGAGAATTTTCCATCATCTAGCTTTGCATCAGGCGCAATTTGTTCAAACCCACCAACGGAATTCGTCAACCCTAAAAAGAACATCGAAGCATTGCCATTATATTCTCCTTCGTCATACTTCAAGCGCATCTTGATCGGTTTGACACGTGGTAACATTTCTGCTCCTTTTGCCAAATATGCAAGATAGCCAAAAATACTTTTCAATTCGGAAGGAACTTCGTAGGTCAATTCTGTCAAGTAGCCACCAGCTGCAATATTGATGAAATAGCTATTATCAGATTGACCGATATCCATTTTGACTGTTTGATTCTTTTTGATGACTTCTGCTGCTGCCTTGATATTATCTCGAGGAATCTTCAAGGCGCGAGCATAGTCATTGGTCGTTCCCGCTGGAATGATCGCCATTTTAGGTCTAACTTTCAATGAGGCGATACCATTAACGACTTCATTGATGGTCCCATCGCCACCAGCAGCAACGACAAGATCAAAACCTAACTCAGCGACTCGTCGTGCTTCATTTTTTGCCGAGTCCTCTTCCGGAGTCGTTGCATAAGCACTTGCTTCATAGCCCGACTCCTCCAAAGCTTGGAGGATGTCGGCAAGATTACGTTTTAACAATTCTTTACCTGAGACCGGATTATAGATCACACGCGCTTTTTTCATAGCATCCCTCTATCGTTTCGCTAATTCTTCATTTAGCAATTTGTTGACCACACCTGGGTTTGCTTGTCCTTTAGTAGCTTTCATGATTTGTCCAACTAAGAAACCGACTGCACGGTCTTTTCCGTTTTTAAAATCATCAACAGATTGTTGATTGTTATCTAAGATTTCATTGATGATCGGTAATAACTTCGCTGGGTCAGATAATTGTACCCAACCGTTTGCTTCAACAACACTTTGTGCATCTCCGCCATTCATGATCAACTCACGAAAGACTTTTTTCGCAATTTTAGAGCTGATCGTACCATCTGCGATTAAAAGAATCATACCCGCTAAGTTTTCAGGTGTTAGCTTCGTTTCAGCTAATTCCAATTTCTCACTGTTTAAGTATGCTGATACTTCGCCCATCAACCAGTTGGAAGCTTGTTTCGCATCTGCTCCGTTTTCCAATGTCGCTTCAAAGAAATCAGACATTTCTTTTGATAGCGTCAATACTTTCGCATCATACTCTGGTAAGCCTAATTCGCTGATGTAGCGTACACGACGAGAAGCTGGCATTTCTGGTAAGCTTGCTTTCACTCGTTGGATCCATTCGTCATCGATCACGAATCTTGGAATATCAGGTTCTGGGAAGTAACGATAGTCACTTGACCCTTCTTTGACACGCATCAAGATCGTCTTATTTGTCGTTTCATCAAAGCGACGAGTTTCTTGTTGGATCTCTCCACCAGATAACAATACTTTTGCTTGGCGTTTTTCTTCAAATGCTAAACCTTTTTTGACAAAAGAAAGGGAGTTCAAGTTTTTCAATTCTGCTTTTGTCCCAAATTCTTCCTGTCCATAAGGGCGTAAAGAAATGTTCGCATCACAACGCATTGAACCTTCTTCTAATTTCACGTCACTGACTTCAGTAAATTGGATCACAGAACGTAAAGCTTCTAAATAAGCATACGCTTCTTCTGGTGAACGCATGTCTGCTTCTGAAACAATCTCGATCAATGGTGTTCCTTGTCTGTTTAGATCGACATAAGAGTAACCACCGATGCCGTGCATGTTTTTCCCTGCATCTTCTTCTAAATGCACACGTTCAATGCGAATTTTTTTCTTTTTACCTTCAACTTCGATCTCGATCCAGCCGTCATGACCGATTGGTTGATCGAATTGTGAGATTTGGTAAGCTTTGGGATTGTCTGGATAGAAATAGTTTTTGCGGTCAAAATGAGTATCTTTCGAAATTTCGCAATTCAATGCTAACGCTGCACGCATCCCAAATTCTAGCGCTGCTTTATTCATTACTGGTAAAACTCCAGGGTATCCCCAGTCGATCACATTGGTGTTGCTGTTTGGTTCAGCACCAAAATGCGCAGGAGCTGGAGAGAAAATTTTTGAGTTGGTTTTTAATTCCACATGGACTTCAAGTCCAATGACTGTTTCAAAATTCATTCGGCTTTCCCTCCTAAAATAGCTGGTCGTTGACGATGGAACTCTGTCGCTTGCTCAAACGCATAAGCTGCTTGATACATTGTTTTCTCTTCGAAATAATTACCGATAATCTGTAAGCCAACTGGTAACCCTTCCGATAAGCCTGCAGGCACTGACATACCAGGTAGTCCTGCCAAGTTCACTGGGATCGTCAAGATATCACTCATATACATCGTGATTGGGTCGTTGATATTTTCACCAAGACCGAACGCCACTGTGGGTGAAGAAGGACCGATGATCAAATCATAATCCGCAAAAACTTTTTCAAAGTCACGCTTGATCAAGGTACGGACTTGGCCTGCTTTTTTGAAATGCGCGTCATAGTAACCTGCACTCAATGAGAACGTTCCTAACATGATCCGGCGTTTTACTTCTTCTCCGAAACCTTCAGAACGTGAATTGACATAAACGTCATCCAGGTTCTTGATATCTTCTGAACGATACCCATAACGAATACCGTCAAAACGTTGCAAGTTCGAACTTGCTTCAGATGAAGCAATGATATAGTAGACAGCCACGCCATATTTTGAATGAGGTAAGCTGACTTCTTCAACTGTTGCACCTAATGAACGAAATGTTTCAGCTGCTTTAAGAATTGATTCTTTCACGCCTTCATCGACACCTTCACCTAAGTATTCTTTAGGTAAAGCAATCTTCATTCCTTTAATATCGCCAGACAAGCCTTCTGCAAAGTTAGGGACAGATACGCCAGATGAAGTGCCGTCTTTTTCGTCGTAGCCACTGATTGCGGTCAATGCTAATGCGTTATCTTTGACTGTCCGAGTCATTGGACCGATTTGGTCTAATGATGAAGCAAATGCAATCAAACCGAAACGGGAAACACGACCATAAGTTGGTTTCATTCCTACGATTCCATTGAAAGCGGCTGGTTGACGGATACTTCCACCAGTGTCACTACCTAGAGAAACTGGAACTTGGCCTGAGGCAACTGCAGCTGCTGAACCACCAGAAGATCCACCAGGAACTTTTGTTTGATCCCAAGCATTCTTTGTTTTTTTGAAGTAAGAAGTTTCGGTACTTCCGCCCATTGCAAATTCATCCATGTTCAATTTACCAACAGGGATCATGTCTGCTTCGTATACTTTTTCCATGACTGTCGCATCGTAGATCGGTTCAAAATTATAAAGGATCTTTGAAGCTGCTGTCGTTAAAAGATCTTTTGTCACGATGTTGTCTTTGATACCGATTGGGATACCAGAGAGGACATTATTCTCATCGATGCCTTTTTCATCTAAAGCTTTTGCTTGGGCTAAAGCTTTCTCTTGATTTAATGTGATGAATGCATCGATCGCGGGTTCTGTTTCCTTGATGCGATCAAATGTAGCTCTCACTAAGTCTTGTGCAGTGATTTCTTTTGACACTAATAAATCGTGTAGTTCTTCTAATGAACGATTGTATAATTCTGTCATTATGCGCCAGCCTCCCCATTATCGATGATTGCTGGTACTTTGATGAAACCATCTTCTTTTTCAGGTACATTTTTTAATAATTCTTCTCTGCTCCAACCTAGTTGTGCACGGTCTTGTCGCATGACGTTGACAGTCTCAACGACGTTTGATGTAAATGGTACGCCTTCTGTGTCTACTTCTTCCAGCATTTCTACCATGTCAATGATTTTTCCTAATTGATCAGTAAAACCTGCGCGCTCTTCGTCGCCAAATTTCAATTTGGCTAACTTCGCTACATGTTTTACTTGTTCTTCACTAATCGCCATAGTACCCCTTCTTTCCTAAATGAAAACTTTGCTTCTTATTTTAACATAAGAAATTCGCATTCTGAAATTCTTTCTTGAAATTTATCTGAAAAATTATTCTGTTTCTTGGGCAGGATGACTCTCTGCTAACGCTTCAGCCATCTGATCTTCCGTCCAAACCTCGACCCCTAACTCTTGGGCTTTCGTTAATTTACTACCGGCATCTTCGCCAGCGACAACGATATCCGTTTTTTTAGAGACGCTGCCAGTGACTTTCCCACCAAGGTTTTCAATCGTTTCTTTGGCTTCTTCTCTTGTGAATCGAGTTAGTTTCCCCGTTAACACGATCGTCTTGTTTTTGAACGGCGATTCTACTTCTTTCAGCTGTGTCGAACGAATGCCTTTGTATTCAAGATTGACACCTGCTTGTTTAAGTTCTTCCATCAACTCGTGGACTTCTTCGTTATCAAAATAAGTCACTACACTATCTGCAATGATATCACCGATTGTATCTAATTGGATGATCGATTCAAAATCACTGCGACTCAACGTTTCTAAATCGCCAAAATGCTCCGCTAAGATTTTCGCTGCTTTTGCACCAACGTGACGGATACCTAAACCAAAGATCAAACGTTCTACCGAGTTCTCTTTGCTTTTGTCGATCGCTGTTAAAATATTATTCGCTGATTTTTCTTTGATTTTATCTAACGTCAATAATTCTTCTTCTGTTAGTTTATAGAGATCAGCAACATCCGCGACTAGTTTCTTCTCGTACATCTGTTCCAAGACTCTTGGGCCTAAGCCATCGATGTTCATCGCATTTCGAGAAACGAAATGATTCAGTCCTTCTTTCATTTGTGCGGGACACTTCGGATTGATGCAACGCAAGGCAACTTCTTCATCTAAATGAACCAACTCACTGTGACAGACAGGGCAATGTTTAGGCATTTTATAAGGCTCGCTGTCTTTTGGACGTTTATCTAAAATGACTTGTGCGACTTCAGGGATGATATCCCCTGCCTTGTAGATTTGGACAGTATCATTCAAGCGGATATCTTTCATTTGGATATAATCGCCATTATGCAAACTGGCGCGACTGACTGTCGTTCCAGCGACACGTACCGGTGTCATGATCGCTGTCGGTGTCACTACACCCGTTCTGCCGACCGTCCATTCGATTTCTTCGATGACCGTCTCTACTTCTTCAGGCGGAAACTTATAGGCAGTCGCCCAACGTGGGGCTTTGACCGTAAAACCTAATTGGTCTTGCAATGAAAAATCATTGACTTTAATAACGATCCCATCAATCTCGTAAGGCAAATCTTTTCGTTTTTCATGGTATTCTTCAATGAACGCCCAAACTTCGTCGATTGAATGACAAAGACGTTTTTCATGGTTCGTATGGAAACCGATCTTGTCTAATTCTTCTAACGCTTCGTATTGCGTAGAGGCTTGCATCGGTCCAAAATCTGCTACGGTATATAAGAACGTATCAAGATTTCTTTTCGCTGTGATCTTGGAATCTAACTGGCGCAATGAACCTGCTGCAGCATTACGTGGATTGGCAAAAACTGGTTTGCCTTCTTCTTCATTTTTTTGGTTCAATTTAACGAATGAACGTTTCGGCATAAAACATTCACCACGTACTTCGATACTCATCGGTTCTTTTAATTTGATTGGAACAGAACGCACCGTTTTTAAGTTTTCTGTGATATTTTCGCCGACCGAACCATCTCCCCGAGTCGCTCCCCGTACAAACTCACCATTCTCATATCGCAAAGATACTGATAAACCATCGATTTTCAATTCACAACAATAATCGACTGGACGGCCGATTGCTTTTTGGACGCGTTGATCAAATGCTAACAGTTCTTCTTTATTGAAGACATCGTTCAAACTATATAATGGAATGTCATGTGTGACTTTTTCAAATGAGGAAAGAATCTTTCCACCTACTCGTTGGGTCGGTGAATCTGCGGTGATCAGATCTGGATATTGTTCTTCGATCGCCACTAATTCGGCATAGGTTTTGTCGTAGATATAATCTTCTACCGTTGGCTGGTCCAACACATAATACTCACGAGACCAACGATCTAACTGCATTCTGAGTTCTTCTGCTTTTTTTGTCGCTTCATCGATCGTCATTTCGTGTTCCATCTTTTTCTCCCCCTATTGAACTAAACTTTTTCGATTGGTGCAAAAGCAGCTAATACACGCTTGACTCCTTGACTTGGAAATGCAATATCAAGCTCAAGGTCTTTTGCATCACCACTAACTCTAACTACTGTACCAGGTCCCCATTTTTTATGTTTGACTTTATCTCCTGGCTTCCAACCACCTGTTTCGCCACCTGTAGCGACTTTTGCTGATACGCCTGCTTTTGTCGGTTGTTGGTACTTAGGTGTCGCATTATTCGCACGAAAAGGCGACGGTTGAGAGGTATTGGAGCTTGGACGCATTCCATGGATATCTAATAATTCTTGATCGATTTCTTCTAAAAATCGTGAAGGTCGATTATATTGCGTACGACCATATAAGGTCCGTGAAAAAGCATTGGTCATAAATAATGCTTCTTCCGCCCTAGTGATCCCTACATAGGCCAAACGGCGTTCCTCTTCCAGTTCACTTTCCTCCATCAATGCACGAGAAAGTGGAAAGACACCTTCTTCTAGACCAATCAAAAAAACGACTGGAAACTCTAGACCCTTAGCAGCATGTAAGGTCATCAATGTCACTTGCTTCGTTTCTTCTTCTAAGCTATCGATATCTGATACAAGTGCAAGGTCATTTAAAAAGACGACCAGTTTGTCCTCTGGCGAATCAGCACTCTCTAGCCCCTCTTTTTCAAATTGTTTATCAAATTCTTGAGTCACCGTCAAAAACTCTTCCAAGTTTTCTATACGTGCTTGGGATTCTAACGTATTTTGGATTTTTAGATCATCCAAATAGCCACTACGTTCTAAGACTTCTTTGGTTAACTCTGTAACGGTCAAATAAGGGATCATTTCAGTCAATTGATGCATCATCTCGCCAAAAGAGCCTAACTGTGTTCCTGCTTTTCCGCCGATGTTCGCTAACTCAACATTTCTTGCAGCCTCTAGCAACGGCCATTCGTGCATCGTGGCAAAGCTACGAAGTTTTTCCACCGATCCTGGTCCAATCCCACGTTTTGGTGAGTTGACGATCCGCTCAAAACTCAATGAATCTTGAGGATTTGCCATCACATTAAGATACGCCAAAACATCCTTGATTTCTTTTCGATCATAGAATTTGTGACCTCCAACCATTTTGTACGGAATATTGGCTTTTAGTAAGGTTTCTTCCATGACACGCGATTGGGCATTTGTTCGATAAAGAATAGCAAAGTCTCCATAATTGCGACGATTCGTCTGGATCTCTTCTTGCATTCTTTCTACAATAAAACGTGTTTCGTCACGTTCATTGTCTGCTCGATAGTACGTGATTTTATTACCGTCTTGGTTTTCTGTCCAAAGATTTTTGGGTTTTCGATTGCGGTTGTTTTCGATGACTTGATTCGCTGCATTCAAGATCGTTTTCGTCGAGCGATAATTTTGTTCTAACAAGATCACCGCAGCATCTGGATAATCTTTTTCAAAATCCAAGATGTTTTGCATATCTGCTCCACGCCAGCCGTAAATACTTTGATCTGCATCCCCAACTACACAAAGATTTCTGAACCGTCCAGCTAATAGATTAACTAGCGTATATTGTGCGTGGTTCGTATCTTGATATTCATCTACATGGATGTAATGGAATTTATTTTGATAATACGTCAATGAATCTGGATGCTCGTCAAATAAACGGATCGTATTCATGATCAGATCATCAAAATCCATACATTGGTTGTATAGGAGTTCCTTCTGGTACGCTGCATAACATTTTGCAACAATTTCTTCATAGTAACTGCCTTGCATCTTGGCAAAAACCTCTGGTGACAACAAACTATTTTTTGCTTGCGAGATCGATCCTAACAAGCTTCTTGGATCGTATTTTTTAGGATCGATATTCAAGTCTTTCAAAATTCGTTTCATCAATGATAATTGTTCCGAAGAATCAATGATCGTAAAGTTTCGATTGTAGCCGATATAATCCACATCTCGTCTTAAAATACGGACACACATCGAGTGAAAGGTAGAGACCCAGACATCTTCGCCACCTGTTTCTAAAATGGCATTGACCCGTTCTTTCATTTCCTTCGCCGCTTTATTGGTAAAGGTGATCGCCAAGATATTCCATGGATTCACTTCTTTTTCTTCAATCAAATAAGCGATTCGATGAGTCAAAACACGTGTTTTCCCACTACCGGCACCAGCCATTAATAAAAGCGGGCCATCTGTATGTAGAACCGCTTCTTTTTGACGAGGGTTCATTCCCTTTAATAAGTTTTCTTTGGATGACATTCACAACATCCTTTCTATTATCAATCCTTCTAATTATAGCATTAACCCCCTATTCGATAAAGGGAATCTTCTTGTAAAACGTCTTCAACATCACATTAGTCATTGATTCAAGATTAGTCTAACGCATGGTTGAATCACTTCAGCAAAAAGCCAGAATTTGAGACAACATGAAGGGTCACTTAACGTTTTTGCGATACTATTCTTCAGTCACTAGAAATAATTTTTCAACCTATTGAGAATACCAGACCAATTACATCTTAGAGAATCAGATTTGATTATCTACTAACACAAGTAAAAAAAAGAGGAGTGGGACATTAGTTCTCCCCCACGCCTATAACCGAATAAACGGCGGGAACAAAAGTCCCCTCTTCGGAAATAAGGCTAAACCCTTCCGTCCCAACCTCCTTCACTATTTGATTGAAAAATCTTCACTGATTCATTCCGATTCGACTTTCCCTTACACGGACTTCAAGTCCATGAGGTCATGTTCCCGCTTCCTTCCACTCTCACTATACTTGATTACAAGAAAATAGTGGGTAAGATATTCCGTCGAATACCTTACCCACTAATCTTAGTATGTTTTATATTTTTATTAAAGATTAGGCTACTTCAACTGCATCTGGTGATTTTCTTAAAGCACCATAAATTACTCCAGAAACAATTGCACCAATTGCAATGAATACAAGATACATAATCGGATGACTTAGTAAGAAGACAACGAAAATCCCGCCATGTGGTGCTAGCAATTTGATACCAAATGCTCCCACTAAACCACCTGTCAATGCAGAACCAATAATGAAACTTGGAATTGCTCTGATTGGATCAGCTGCGGCAAATGGAATTGATCCTTCGGTTACGAAGGAGAGCCCCATAACAATGTTTGTCAAGCCAGCATCTTGGTCTGTTTTACTGAATTTATTTTTAAACAAACGTGTTGCAACGAAGATAGCTAATGGTGGAACCATTCCTCCCGCCATAACGGAAGCCATCACAACACTACCACCAGTTGCAACTGTGGTTGCTAATGTTGCTGTACCGAACACATATGCTGCTTTATTGATTGGTCCACCAAGATCGGCAGCCATCATACCAGCAAGTAGCGCACCTAATAATGCAGCATTTGAACCGCTAAGTCCAGATAAGAAGCTATTCAAACCATCGTTTAGTGCTTTCATCGGTACATTGACCATCAACATCAAGAAACCGGTAATCAACAATCCAAAAACAGGATAGAATAGAATCGTTTTGATTCCTTCCAGTGACTTAGGCAAGTTTTTAAACAATTTACGCAAGAAGACGATCACATAACCTGCTAAGAATCCACCGATCAAGGCACCTAAGAACCCAGCACCGCCAGCATTTGCTAATGCTCCCGCTGCAAAACCAACGATCAACCCAGGACGGTCACCAATACTTGAAGCAATGAATCCTGCTAAAACTGGTAACATAAAGCCAAACGCGGCTTGTCCAATTTGATTGAACCAGCTTGCTGCTTGATTGTAATTCCCAAGGTTTGCTAATTGATCTTGTGGTACACCCATGAATTGGTCGACCATGAATGATAATGCAATGGCAATCCCACCACCGATAACGAATGGTAACATGTGAGAAACACCGTTCATCAAATCTTTATAGATTCGTTGGCCGATCGTTCCATCTGCATTTCCTTCATCAGAAGAATTTTCTTTTCCATCACCATGGAAAACTGGTGCTGAACCGCTGACAGCTAAGTTGATCAATTCTTCAGTTTTTCGAATACCGTCACTTACTGGACGATTGACTAATTCTTTCCCGTCAAAACGATTCATTTCGACTTTTTTATCAGCCGCAATGATGACGCCATCTGCACGAGCAATATCCTCCGCAGTTAAACGGTTTTTGATCCCTTCTGAACCATTTGTTTCAACTTTGATCTCAACACCCATCTCTTTGGCTTTTTTCTTCAGCGCATCTTCAGCCATATAAGTATGGGCAATCCCTGTCGGACATGCAGTAACTGCAACAACAAATTTTTTATTAGAAGAAGTCGCTGTTTGTGCTGCTTCTTCTTGTTCCGCTACCGCTTCAGCTTCTTTTTGTTGTTCAGCTGTTTGGAACAATTCTTGGACTTCTTCCGGTGTTCCTGCTTCTTTTAATTTTCCAACAAAATCTGGATCGATCAATAAACGTGATAAGGCAGCTAATGCTTGTAAATGTGTGTCGTTTGCTCCTTCTGGTGCGGCGATCATAAAGAATAAGAAAGTTGGTTGACCATCTAGTGCTTCATAATCTACGCCTTTATTGCTTTTCGCAAACAAAACTGTTGCTTCTTTGACAGCAGCATTCTTCGCATGTGGCATTGCAATGCCATCACCTAGCCCAGTGGATGTTTGAGCTTCACGCGCTAAGATCCCTTTTTTATAAGTTTCGATATCTGAGATACGACCTGCATCATACATTTTTTGGACCATTTCATCGATGGCGCCTTTTTTATCAGTTGCCTGTAGATCCATGATCATCGCATCTTTGATCATTAAGTCTTTGATTTCCATGATTTATCCCCCACGATATTAATCAATTTTTGTTATTTCTACTTCTGGTAACAATTCATCAATGAATGGGCGAACCGCTAAATCATCCGAAAAAGCAGTTGCACTTCCACATGCCACGCCCCACTTGAACGCTTCTACCGCATCTCTATGTTTGCTATATGAACCGATAAAACCAGCAATCATCGAGTCTCCGGCACCCACTGAATTTTTCAATGGTCGAACTAATACATTGGAACGGTAGGTTCCTTCTTTTGTGAACAATAAAGCACCATCCCCAGCCATTGAAATCAACACATTTTTTACTCCTGTTGCCAATAATTTCTTGCCGTAAGGAATGATATCTTCAACGGAATGGAATGTCACATCATACAATTCAGCTAATTCGTGATTGTTTGGTTTGATCAACAACGGTTCTTTTTTTAATGCTTCTTTCAAATCATCGCCGGTAGTATCGATCACAAACTCAGCACCTTTTTCGCGGATGATCTCAATCAATTCTTGATAGAATCCAGCACGTAAACTCGCAGGTGCGCTTCCTGATAATACCACGATATCGTCTGCTCCAACTGTCGCTAATTCTGCTTTCAAACGTTCAATGGCTTGATCTGAGATTGTTGGTCCTTGTCCATTGATCTCTGTTTCAGAATCAGATTTTAATTTGATGTTGATCCGAGTATCTTCTTCCACTTGTGTGAAAGCTGTTGCGATTTGTTCTTCTTTCAACCAGTCAGAAATAAAATCCCCAGTGAAACCACCAAGAAATCCTAAAGCGGTCGAATCAGAATCGATGCGCTTCAAAATACGGGAAACATTAATCCCTTTTCCTCCAGGGACTTTGAAATCTTCGGTCATTCGATTTAAATCACCGAGTTTTAATCCATCTACTCGTACGATAAAATCGATTGATGGATTAAGCGTTACTGTATAAATCATTGATTTGCCTCCTTAATTGTCGTCCGTTCACTGTAGTCGTCAAGAAATTCTAGTGGACAACGCTCGGTTATGATCGTGGCATCTTGCAGTGGTGCAACAGAAACAAAGGTTTGCTTATTGAACTTCGTATGGTCAAGTAAAACATAACTATCTTGTGCATTTCTAATTGCTAAGCGTTTGACCGCAGCTTCTTCTGGATCTGGGGTAGTGAATCCACGTTCAAGATGAACGCCATTCATTCCCATAAATGCTTTATTAAAATGGTAATCCTGTAATTGGCTAAGTGTATTAGCTCCTAATACTGCATTCGTTGAGAGTTTCACTTGCCCCCCTAAAACGATCGTTGAGATTTGTAGATCAACTAGCACGGCAGCATGTTTCACTGAATTGGTTACAACAGTGATCTGTTTACCTTTTAAAAAAGGGATCATCTCTAACGTGGTTGATCCTGCATCAAGATAAATGACTTCTTCATCGTTCACCAGTTCTGCTGCTAATCGTGCAATCATCTGCTTTTCATGAACGTTTTTGAGCGTTTTTTCACTCATGTTTTGTTCAAAACCTAAAAGATCCTCTTTTTTTGCTCCTCCATGGATACGTTGCAATAAACCTTCATCTTCTAACTCTTGAAGATCCCGTCTAATCGTTGATTCAGAAGCATCTAACAAGACTACTAACTCTTGGGATTTGACAATTTTATGTTGTTCCAATAGTTGTAGAATTTTCTGTTTACGTTCTTCTGTAAGCATTTCCACGATCACCTCACGATAGATTCTAGCATATTTTTATATAACATTCAACAATATTCATTCAAAAACATTCAAAAACGATAAAAATCTTGAATACACACGTAACTTCAACTACAAGTATGAAAGCATCCACAAAATCATACTTCAATTTTTGTGGATGCCTTCTGATATTTTAGATTTTGAACTACTTTACCATTTCACTTTTCCGATCATCTCCGTATGATCCAGCTTTTCTTGAAATGATTGACATCAGCTAATTTTTCTGCATCAATAGATTACCAGACAATTCAGCTTGATCTATCAAGACGACCCGGAGACGTTTTTTTCCTTGAACTGCATCAAAGCTTAAACGTCCTCTTCTCTTGCGTATTCGTTTGAATTGAATCTCTGATAATCGATTGCGGATCTCCTCGATAGGAAAATCAGCTAAAAACTTAATCGGCAAGTAAATGCGCAATGAGGTCAAATAGTCTTGGTACATTTCATCGGGGGCTTCGACATTCAAGTATTCATTAATATAATAACTATAAGCATCGATTCCCTTGTCTAACATGAATGTTGGATCGATCACTTTATAACAGATCAACTGGCTATGGCTTTCATCAATCCAAGGAAAAAATGCTTGACGATTAAGGACACCTCTCGCTCTTTTTTCTTTATAATCGTAAGTAGCAAAATCATAGCTTCTTGTTACGAAAAATGTTGCTTTCTTCTTTTCTGTTGGTTGCATCAAATGATTTTGATACTGGACCGCTTGCAAGGAGTCTTGGGTATAGGCATATTCGACAAATGGCTCTTTCAGTAAACCAACGCCGTTGTCCCACGACAAATGATCAAAGCCTAATTGATCTCGATAGTATTGTTGAAATTTTAAATTCGCTTCACTTTGCCAACGAAATGGATCGCGATACAACTGGATACCAATTACTTGATTCTCGTATTGGATGATTTCCTCCACCTGTTGCATTTCCAAAAAAATCTCTTTAGGGATCAGTCGATAATAATATTGACTATAATACATTTCCCAACAAGAAGTAAAACAACGCCCTTCTACGATTAGATCATAACCGGGAAACTGGTTACAATCTACCACAATCTGCCCATTTTGCCCTTTGATTTTAGGCAACTTTTCGATGTTCTCGGCAGATTCAAAGGATAAACGCTTTTCGATTTCTTTCGTATTATGATATAAATATTCTTCGACACTTCTCATATAAGCAAAAATACCATTTTTTTGCATTTTTGTTTGAAGATAGTTTCGAATCACCGATTCATTTTTTTGAAATACCTGCCACAAAAACTGATAATCAATTTGGAGATGATGATAGCCAAATTCCAAACGGCAAGTAAGCTTATTCTGATAAATTTCAAACCAACCGATCTCTTCATCAGAGATTTCTTCTAAGGCTTTTTTTAGTGCATTTAAGGTATATGGTTCTTTCGTATGACGAGAGGATTGAAAAAAGTCAGGGGCAAGCAAGATACGAGTAAGCATGGACCAATCATAGGCTTCTTCTTTTTCGTTCGTACGATCTCTGGTCAAGACAAGACGGAACATCATTTTTTCTTTCGACACCATATTTCTCACCTCTCTCAAATCTATTTATAATCAAATTATAACGAATAATAAAAAAAAACTAAAACTTTTCGTCTTATGCCACGGATTGTGGGGTAGCATGTTAAAATAAAGGAAGAGGTGAGAAACATGGGATTGAAATTTGAGCGTACAGATAATTTCGACAAACTATTTGAATCTTTTGGCGTTGATCCGGAAAAGACCGTTGCTCCAAAAGAAGACATTGATCGCTTTTTAAAACCAAAAAGCGACCCAAAAAAAGACAAAAAAAAGAAATAAACAAAAAAGACTTGATACCTTAGCTTTTGAAAGTTTGCCTTTCAACCTAAGTATCAAGTCTATTTGTTTACTCGCTGATCGCTTCTTCGATGGCTTTCCATGCTTCTTCTTTTCCTTGTTTCGTTACAGAAGAAAATAAAATGAATGTGTCATTGCGATCGAAATTCAACGCTTTTTTAATTTCGCTTTCGTGTTTGTTCCATTTTCCACGAGGGATCTTATCTGCTTTTGTCGCAACAACGATCACTGGGATATCATAGTATTTTAAGAATTCATACATTTGGATATCTTCTTGCGATGGTTTATGGCGAACATCCACCAGTGATACCACTGCTTTTAATTGTTCTCTAGATGTCAAATAAGTTTCGATCATCTTTCCCCATTTCGCACGCTCAGTTTTAGAAACTTTCGCGTAACCATAACCTGGAACATCGACAAAATGCAGCGCATTTTCGATCAGATAAAAATTCAGGGTTTGTGTTTTCCCGGGTTTACCTGATGTACGGGCGAGATTCTTTCGATCGATCAGCGTATTGATAAAGGAAGATTTCCCGACATTTGAGCGACCTGCTAAGGCAATCTCTGGTAGATCTGTTTCTGGATATTGTTTCGGTGCCACAGCACTGATCACAATATCCGCATGATGGACTTTCATATGCTCTCTCTCCTTCAAAACGGTAAAGTGGCTCAATCCCTCTCCACTTTCTTCGACAGAATAAAAAGGAGTAGTCGAAAAAGCTGCTAAAACTTTCACGACTGCTCCTTTCATTTTATCCCGCTTTTTTTTCTGAGTCTTTGTAAATAACTGTTGGTTTGCCGGTAAGTTCGGCAGCTTCTTTTGTAATGATCACTTTTTCGATCGTTTCATCAGAAGGAATATCAAACATGACATCCATCATGATTTCTTCGATGATCGAACGCAACCCACGTGCACCAGTATTGCGCTCAATTGCTTTTTTCGCAATGGCTTTTAGTGCTTCTGGTTCAAATTCTAAAGCAGTGTCATCTAGTGAAAGTAATTTTTGGTATTGTTTCACTAATGCATTTTTTGGTTCCGTCAAGATACGAACTAAATCGTCGGTTGTTAGTTTTTCTAACGCAGCCATTACAGGTAAGCGTCCGATAAACTCTGGGATCAAGCCGAACTTCAATAGATCTTCAGGAATGATATGTTGCATGACACTTTCATTTTCTGAAAGCTTTTGGTTTTGTGTACCGAAACCAATTGTTTTCTCGCCCATACGATTTTTTACAATTGTTTCGATACCATCAAACGCACCACCGACAATGAACAACACATTCGTCGTATCGATTTGGATGAATTCTTGATGAGGATGTTTGCGTCCACCTTGTGGCGGCACACTGGCAACTGTTCCTTCCAAGATTTTCAGTAAGGCTTGTTGTACGCCTTCCCCTGATACATCGCGTGTGATCGATACATTTTCGCTTTTACGTGCAATTTTGTCGATCTCATCAATGTAGATGATTCCTTTTTCCGCACGTTCAACATTGTAATCAGCAGATTGCAAAAGTTTCAATAAGATATTTTCTACATCTTCACCTACATAACCAGCTTCTGTCAAACTTGTTGCATCAGCAATGGCAAATGGTACATTCAATGTTTTTGCTAATGTTTGCGCTAAGAATGTTTTACCGGAACCAGTTGGACCGATCAGGCAGATATTACTTTTTTGCAATTCGACATCATCACTGTCTTGTGCTCCTTGATTGACACGTTTATAGTGATTGTATACAGCTACAGCCAATGAACGTTTTGCACGTTCTTGTCCAATCACATAATTATCCAATACTTCAAGAATCTCAGAAGGTTTTGGTACTTCAGTAAACTCTCGTACTGCTTCTTCATAGAATTCTTCATCAATGATTTCTTTACATAGGTCGATACATTCGTTACAGATGTAGACCCCGGACCTGCTACGATTTTCTTCACTTCTTCTTGTGTTTTACCACAAAAAGAACAGCGTACAGTCTCATTACCACTTGGATTATCATACATGGTCTTCACCCCTTAACTTGCGTTGATTCGCAAGAAACTATCAAAGACTTTACAGTCTTTCCCTATCATACCATAATTTAAAAAAAAGCAAAAGTATCAAAGAAGTTTAAAACAAAACGAAAGAGTCTAGGCTTCATCTAGGCGCCTGGACTCTTTCATATAGATGCAGATCAATAATTCTATTCGTTTATTCTGCTTCTTTTGCTGTACTTGTAATCAATTCGATTGCTTTTTTCATGATCACATCATGTTTTAACATATCTTCTGTCAATACACGTTTGATTTGGTCAATCGGCATATTGTAAGTTTCTGCTAATTCTTGGATCTCTGCAGTGATTTCTTCTTCTGTTGCATCTAAGTTTTCAGCAGCTGCTACAGCTTCGATCACAAGGTTTGTTTTTGTACGCATTTCTGCTTCTTCTTCAAACTGTTTGTGCAAATCTTCTTCTGTTGAACCAGTTAATTGGTAGTACATTTCTGGTGAGATCCCTTGACGTTGCATGTTGTTTAAGAATTCGTCCATTGAACGGTGAACTTCATCATGGACCATGACATGTGGAAGATCAACGATTTCCGCATTTTCGACTGCCAATTTGATTGCTGCTTCATCTTTTGCATCTTCTGCAGCTTTTTCTTTCGTTTCAGTCAATTCTTTCATGTATTTTTCTTTTAATTCTGCTAATGTAGATACTTCATCGTCTACATCTTTTGCGAACTCATCATCTAGTTCAGGTACTTCTTTTGTTTTCACTTCGTGGATCGTTACTTTGAAGACTGCTTCTTTACCTGCAAGATCTTCTGCTTGATAATCTTCTGGGAATGTCACAGTAACATCTAAGTTTTCACCTGATTTATGGCCAACTAATTGGTCTTCAAAACCAGGAATGAATGAACCTGATCCTAATTCAAGTGAATGGTTTTCGCCTTTTCCACTTTCGAATGCTTCATCGTTGATGAAACCTTCAAAATCGATGACAACAGTGTCGCCATTTTCAGCTGCAGCATCTTCTTTGATGACTAATTCAGCTTGCGCTTCTTGTTCACGTTTAATGCGTTCTTCAACGTCTGCTTCTGTTACTTCACGGTCTTGTTTTTCAACCACTAAGTCTTTGTAATCACCTAATTTTACTTCAGGTTTTACAGTTACTTCTGCTGTGATCGTCCAGTCTTGACCTTTTTCCATGCTTGCTACATCAATCTTAGGTTGAGAAACCGGATCGATTGCTGCTTCTTTAACAGCTGCTTCATATGCTTCAGGTAAGACAGCGTTCAATGCATCTTCGTACAATGCTTCTTCTCCGTACATACGGTTGAATACTTGACGAGATACTTTTCCTTTACGGAATCCAGGAACGTTCAAGTTTCCTTTTACTTTATTAAAGGCAGTTGTCAATCCTTTTTGGATTTGATCTTGCCCGATCGTAAATGTTAAAACACCATCATTTGTGCCTTTTTTTTCGAATGTTGCAGTCATTTATTTCCCTCCGAGTTTAGAAATTCATTTTGATACATCAAAAACGTTTCATGCATACCTTTAAATAGTACACTAACCCTTCCAAATTGTAAACATATTGAACGAGGGGAATCCACGTTTTTCATGACTTTTTTATCTTTTCCTCTGTTTTTTTACGTATTGAATAATAATAGTTCTGTCATTATTTTATTTCTTTTTTCAGTGAATTCGTGTTGTTCAGATGCCAAAAAATCCTCACACGGCTGATTCGTATAGGTTGCTACTGTTTGTTTGAACCACTTGTCAAGATTTCCAATGTAGCTATCATAGATCGGATAAACGATCGCCGATTGCATCGCAAACTCTTCTTTTAAATTCTTACTCATCAAGGCGTCTTCTCGCTCATACGCTTCCGCCATTTGTTTGATTCGTCGATAGGAAGTTTGCTCTTCTGGACGCACCATTTTCTTTGGTATCACTTCGATCAACTCTTCCTCGATCGTCAAGTATGCAACTGGTGCTGCTTCTTTGACTTGAACGAGCGACTCAAGCAACTTGGCCCTTACAAGAACATGGACCGTTTTTAAAACGAGCAACTTTCTAGCGGTCTGGATAAATTCGTGGTAAGGCAGTTGTTCGATTTCTTGGATATAACTCAACTGGGTAGTTGGTTTTTCAAAAGGTAATTTTTCTACCAGTTGATAGATTTCACGAATCTTCTGTCTTCGCATCTGTCCGACTAATTCTTCTGATTGTTGGATTTTCAACAAAACTGCTTGCTCAAAATCATCGGGGAAATCAGCACTTGCAATCAATTTTCGTGCATATAAAAAATCTTTTGCTGTAATCAGTAGATCAAAGTAAAAAGTAGCCAATTCTTCATTCATCAAATACTGTTTTTCATGCAAAAGTGCTTGATGAAGTGCCTCTTCCCACATATCCAATTCTGATAGTGCCAACACGTATAACGTATTCGCTTCAAATGTTGCTTCAAGTTCATATGCACGTTCAAACAGCTCTTTTGCTTGACTGTACTGATGATCTGTTAATGCCTGTTGGCCAATACGCATCAAATTGTCGTATTTATCAGGAAAATCGATCGGTCTCACTTAGGTTCTTCCCTTCACTGTTTTATCATTTGTCTGACACGACTTATTGAACAATAACCATATTCAGCCATTTTCTCTATTTAAAGAATCAAGCATTCATCTCTTGATTAAATGCTTTGATCATATTGATGGTTACTACACTCGTATTCGAAAAATAATCACCGATGTGTTGTTTTTTCTTACTAAAGATGACCGGGAGATAGCCGATATAAAGTAACGGAAATCTCAAAATGAAGCGACAAGCGCCCTCACGGACTAATACTGTACTCCATGAAAGTTCCTCTTCATCAAAACTGATCACTCGAATACCAAAAATCATTTTCCCGATCGTCTGGCCGTGATTCCATTTCGTCAATAAAATAAAATAAGCTAAATAGGCGACCAATGACAAACTACCATAGATACTCAAATATGAATCAGAAACTTGAAGCCATCCTAGGTTCACTGCGATGCCTAACGTTAAGCGAGTAATGGACCCAATACAAATCAGATCAACTAAAAACGCAGCAAAACGAACCCAAAAACCGGCAAAGAAATAATAAGGAAAGCGATTGATACTTGGTTCATCGGTTTTCTGTTCTGTATATTTTTTCCATTTTTTCTGATTTTCTTTGATCTCAGTTTCTGACAGTGGTTTTTCTTCAAAGGAACTTAGCACCTTTTGAGAAAATCCCGGATCTGGTCCTACAGCCGGTTGGTCATTTTTTGCTTGTGTTACAAACCCAAGTTCTTCCAACGAGCTACTTGTGTTTTTGTCAGCTGTGATTTCGTCTTTAGTAGCAACTGAAGCATCTACTGTATCTTGTTTTCTACTAGTAGGATCTACTAATTTATTTTCTTCTACCTTAAAAACTTGTTTAGATGATATCTCCGTACGTTCAGCTACTTTCGGTTCCTCATTGATCTTTGATCGTTCTTCGGGTGTTGACGCGTTCGTTGATTTCTCGTTCATGCTTACTCACCTCCATATAGATACATTGCTCTTGGAGATTCTGCTGTCCCTAGACTTTCAAGAAATGACAAGATCTGACTTGTTTCAGAAGCTTGCAACCCTTGTAATTCTGCTAATTTTGCACCAAACCAAGTATTGCCAAATCCAGTAGAACTAGTTGAGTATTCGACCAACTCAGCATCTTGTAGATCAAGATCTTCTCTCATCGCAGCTAAAGCATCTGTTGGATAGCCGATTTCGTCCACCAATCCTGCTTCTTTCGCTTGTACACCATCGTAAATACGGCCATCTGCGACTTTTTTCACTTCATCTTCTGATTTGTTTCTTCCTTCACTAACTACTTTAACAAAACGATTATAGGCGTTATCGATGTAAGCTTGTAATACTGCATGATCTTGCTCAGTTTCAGGTCGAGTAGCCGATCCCATATCTTTTAGTGCGCCACTCTTTACTGTTGTATCTTCGACACCGATTTTTTCAAGTAAGCCCGAATAGTTGAGTCCGGACATGATCACACCGATTGAACCAGTCACTGTTTCTTCCGTTGCAAAGATTTTATCTGCTTGTGCGGAAATATAGTAACCACCACTGGCAGCCATATTTTTCATACTGACATACATCGGTAGATCACGTTCTGTTCGGACCTCGTTGAGTAAATTGGCAATTTCTGCACTTTCATAAACTCCGCCACCCGGAGAATTGACTTCCAATAAAATCCCACTTACGCGTTCATCGGCCTCGATCGCTTCAATTTGTTTCAAGAAATCTTCATGATTATAACTCTCAGTAGCAAATAAACCAGAAGAGCCTCCGCTAGCTATGGCACCATCAACGGACAATTTTGCGATTCTTTCCATGCCACTGCCTTCTTCAAGTACCACTGGTGACATTTCATCGTCCCCATATAACCAACTATTGATGCTCCCCATCTGCACCTCTTCTTGCGGTTGCGTCAAACTTGATGATACCAACGAAATAACCAATAAGCCGGCAGCAATCAGTACTGCTATCCAACGTTTCTTATTCATTTTACACTCTCCTAATATAGATTTCTAATCACGATCACCGTTTCAGAACCAGGTATCGCATTCATCTTTCCTGCTTTTTCTTCAAGGGTGTAACCAGTAAACTGTTCGTGGGTCAATTCATCTTCAACAACAAACTGTTGCGCATGTTCGATTTCGAACGCATCAGGGGCGATTTCTTGAATACTGTCCCATCCGGTATCCAAAAAGATTTTAGTGTCATCCGTCACGTGTTCTGTTTTTTCAAATGCTGCAATTTGTTTTTTTAACATACCCAACGTCATGATTTCTATCTTCTCTTCCATCTTTCATCCTCCTTCTATCTATAATTATTGTACCGAACTACAAGAAAAGATGATAGTCGAATTTGATAATTTTCTTTTGTTCATTCCAATTAGATATATACCAATTTATTTTTTTGTCTTTTTTATTGACAAACCTCACACATTAACGTTATGATTTTAGATGTTTCCAAAGAAAATAATAACAGGAGGATAATTAGACCAATACGGAATAGCGCCAGGTCTGTTTTCACAGATGACGAGGAAAGGGTTGATCGAAGGATTCGGCGGATGGCCCTAGGGACTGCACCCTAAAAAGAAACATAAAAACTATCTGTGAAGGTAGAACAAAAGGTTTCTTACGCAGTTGGAAACGCTAATATCAAGTTTATAACAGAAAGTAGGATGTTTTTTTATGTGCGGAATTGTTGGAATGATCGGATTAGAGAACGTGACACCAGGGTTGATCAATGGTTTAGAAAAATTAGAATATCGCGGGTATGATTCGGCGGGTATCTTTGTCTCAAATGGAAAACAGGACCATTTAGTCAAAGCACGCGGTAGAATCCAAAACCTTAAAGATAAATTATCTTCAGAAACAGCTGGTACAGCAGGTATCGGTCATACAAGATGGGCAACTCATGGGGAACCCGCAGAGAAAAATGCGCACCCCCACCACTCACAAAGCGGACGTTTTGTTTTAGTCCATAATGGGGTGATTGAAAATTTTGAAGAATTGAAACAACAATACGTAGCCACTGATGATTTCATTGGCGAAACAGATACGGAAATCGTTGTTCATTTGATTGAAAAATTCGTGGAAGAAGCGCAAGAGACACAAGAAGGATTTAGAAAAGCGCTAGAAGTCATCGAAGGTTCTTACGCTTTTGCCTTGATGGATCGCACAGCTCCTGAAACAATTTTCGTTGCCAAAAACAAAAGCCCTTTATTGATCGGTAAAGGCCAAGGATTCAATGTGATCGCAAGTGATGCGATGGCGATGCTTGCTTACACTAAAGAATTTATTGAAATTGAAGATCAAGAAATGGTGATCGTTCAAGCAGAAGATATCACGATCCAAACAATGACTGGTACGATCATAGAACGTGATTCTTATGAAGCACAAGTAGATGCTTCTGACATTGAAAAAGGAACATACCCTTACTATATGTTGAAAGAAATCGACGAACAGCCGATCATCATGCGTAAAATCGCGCAAACTTATGTGAATGAGGACAATGAAATTCCTTTAGATCACAAATTGATGGACGAACTGTTAGCAAGTGACCGTATTTACATCGTGGCATGCGGCACAAGTTATCATGCGGGATTAGCGAGCAAG
Source organism: Enterococcus mundtii (assembly GCF_003957375.1). Taxonomy (GTDB): domain Bacteria; phylum Bacillota; class Bacilli; order Lactobacillales; family Enterococcaceae; genus Enterococcus_B; species Enterococcus_B spodopteracolus. Next base: position 1,571,836 of record NZ_CP025473.1, read on the forward strand.
CATTCCTTCGAACAAATGACTGACATTCCAGTAGAAGTCCATTTGGCCAGTGAGTTTGGTTATACCATGCCTTTATTATCGAAAAAACCATTCTTCATCTTTTTAAGTCAAAGTGGCGAAACCGCTGATAGTCGTCAGGTGTTAGTCAAGATCAATCAATTAGGTCATCCTTCATTGACGATCACGAACGTTGCTGGTTCTACGTTATCAAGAGAAGCTGGCTTCACTCTGTTGCTACATGCAGGTCCGGAGATCGCTGTTGCTTCAACTAAAGCATACACTGCTCAAATCGCTGTACTGGCTTTACTTGCAAAAGCAGTCGGTGATCAAAAAGGCAATAAACGTTCATTGACATTTGATGTAGCACACGAATTGAGTTTGGTAGCGAATGCGATGGAAACAGTAATTACTCAAAAAGATGAACTCCAAGAACTAGCTGCTGAATTCTTGAATGACACGCGCAACGCCTTTTATATCGGTCGTAGCAATGATCACGATGTCGCTTTAGAAGCTGCTTTGAAACTAAAAGAAATCAGCTATATACAAGCAGAAGGTTTTGCTGCCGGTGAATTGAAACACGGTACCATTGCACTGATTGAAGAAGGCACACCAGTGATTGGGATTATTAGTGAGGAAATCACAGGGGCTCATACACGTGGCAACTTAAAAGAAGTTGAAAGTCGTGGTGCAAAAACCTTAGTGATCGCAGCACATGGATTAGAAAAAGAAACGGATCAATTAGTGATTCCTGCTGTCCATCCATACCTTTCTCCTCTTGCCATGGTCATCCCGACGCAATTGCTTGCTTATTATGCTACCCTATTGCGTGGATTCGATGTAGACAAACCAAGAAACTTAGCTAAATCAGTCACGGTTGAATAATCAATCAAGTGAACCTTTATATAATAAATGCTCTTTGCAATCGAGGGCGGGATAGAAGTATTCAGCCACGAGAAATAAGGCGCCATCCACGAAAATTGTTCTTCATTTTTTGTGGATGGTGCCTTATTTCCTAAGAGGTTACTTCTGTTACCGCCCTTTATTCGGTTTTAGGTGGTACAAGAGGTCTAATGTCCCAGACACATCTTTTATTTGATCTAGTTAAGAGTTGCTCGCTCGTTTTGTATCATGTGACAGCCATCGTCTTTTAAATGACCTTATGTGTAATGACCCATTATTTCAGAAACGAGCACAAAAAGAGAGTCAATCTCCATGATCCAAAGATTGACTCTCTTTTTTATGTCATTCTATCAATCGATTCCAATTTCAGCTTTGACAACCGCTGCGATTTTGTCAACATAATAGTTTACTTTTTCATCAGATGGTGCTTCTGCCATCACGCGCAGTAATGGTTCTGTCCCGGAAGGGCGAACTAAGATACGTCCTTCACCAGCCATTTCAGCTTCTGCTTCTTCAATAACTTGTTTGATTGCAGGAACTTCCATTGCACCATTTTTATTGCTTACGCGGATATTGACTAATTTTTGCGGATAGATCGTTACTTCTGCCGCTAATTCTGATAATTTTTTATCAGTTTGTTTCATGATATTCAACAATTGGATACCAGAAAGCATACCATCTCCTGTTGTATTGAAATCTAAGAAGATCATATGACCAGACTGTTCGCCACCGAAGTTGTAGTCATTTTTACGCATTTCTTCCACCACATAGCGGTCGCCCACTTGTGTCACAACATCTTTCAAACCGATTTCTTCGACTGCTTTATGGAAACCGAGGTTACTCATGACCGTTGTAACGATTGTATCTTTTTTCAGACGATTTTTAGCTGACAAATATTTCGCACAGATAAACATGATCTTATCGCCATCTACGATATTTCCTAATTCATCCACCGCAATGATCCGATCGCCGTCGCCGTCAAAGGCAAGACCGACGTCTGCTCCTTTTTCTACTACCATTTCTGCTAGACGCTCAGGATGCGTTGATCCGACACCGTCATTGATGTTCAAGCCATTCGGATTTGTTCCCATCGTGTAGAAATCAGTTTCCAAATCAGCAAACAAGCGATTGACAGATGTTGCTGTTGCACCATTTGCCGCATCTACACAGACCGTTAAGCCTGAAAGATCGCCGTTGATCGTCTGTACTAAGAATTGTGAATATTTCAGCAACCCTTCTGGGAACTCTTCGACTGTACCTAATCCCTCAGCAGAAGGTCGTGGTAATTCATCGACTTCCGCATCTAACAATGCTTCGATTTCTAATTCTTGGTCATCATCTAATTTAAATCCATCTGCACCGAAAAACTTGATGCCGTTATCTTGAGCTGGATTGTGTGAAGCAGAAATCATGACACCTGCGCTTGCTTTTTGCAAACGTGTCAAGTAAGCCACTCCTGGCGTAGAGATCACACCTAATTGAAAAACTTCGATCCCGACAGATAACAGACCAGAAACTAACGCTTCTTCGAGCATTTGACCTGAAATTCTTGTGTCACGTCCAACCAATACACGTGGACGTTTTCCATCTTTCTCATGTTGGCTCAGTACATAACCGCCGCAACGTCCTAATTTGAAGGCCAATTCCGGTGTTAGTTCTTTATTCGCTTCTCCACGGACACCGTCCGTTCCAAAATATTTACCCATAGCTGTAAATTTGCTCCTTTAACTTAATTTTCCGATGAATCCTCTTGACTATTCGGTTGACTACTTGATTGTGTTGTCTCACTTGATGATTCATTCGACCCTGCACTCGATGTTGACTGCATCTCTTCGGACTGACGTGTCGTCGATGACGAAGAGTTGGCAGGTGTCGACCCTGCACCAGAAGTTGTACTTCCTCCAGAATTTCCAGAATTTCCGGAATTTCCCGAATTAGAACGGCTAGTGTTTTCCGTGCTTGTTTTCAGGATCGGTGTGATCTCAACATCGATTGAAGTTGGTGTGATACTAAGTCCACTCTCTACCGGAATATCAATATTTCTTGTCGTCCGATGGACGATCCCAGAAATATCGATTGGTATCGTGATGCTATTTCCTAGTTGAGCCAGTTGACTCTCTGAACCAGTGACTTCTGCTTCAATTTCAGAGAAACTGAAATCGTAACTCTCCACGTTATCTGCGGGAGTCCCTTGTGCTGTTCCATAAAGTCGGATCGTTTTCGTAGGCTTTGTTACCGTTGCTTTTGCAGTGACTTGTACTGGATCTGAAACAATACTTAAAGGTTCTCCTGCACTATTCAATGCTTGTACAGTGACTCTCGTGTCGACCCCATCGTCTGTGATCATCGCAGGTTCGATCCTCGCTACGACCTGTTGGATCTCTTCCAGTGTCTGATCGCCAGTCGTGACCGTCACTTTTTTTGGTGATAATTCAAGGTCATTCAATTCAAATCCAGCTGGAGTTGATTCTGTTGTGAGTAAAGGCGTGACCTCAAATTCTTTTGTCACTTTTTTCTCGATAGTCACTGTGATCGTATCCGGCTCTAGTTTTGCTTTGACTGCACTGCTCAGATTTCTGATTTTCAATGGTACTTCATGTGTTCCTTCACCTAAACCAGTGAGATCTGCTGTCACCCGAAACATTCTTGTATCTTCAATTGCTTCGGCATTCAACTGAACACGATTGGCACTGGACAACTTCGCTGTGACCGTACTCTCATATCCATGGATATAATATTGATCCGTGTCGTATAAAAGTTGTACTGACACATCAGAAACGTTTTGCGTATAGGCTTCATTTCCTGACAGCGTGTCTTGGACAGATTGTCCATTCGCATTAAAATACAGCACAATACTGAATAATAACGCAACAAACGCATATAAGATACTTTTACGCCTCTCTTTTGAGATCATTTGTGATCCCCTCCTTTAGTCATCACGTCTAAGAAGGTTTGGAGCGTATTTTTATTTTTGTTTTTTTCTTCGACGATCAAATTTTTACGCAAGATCGTCAAATATTCTTCTTGAGATAAGCCAGGCATCAATTGGTTATCCAACGTAATGCTGACATCTCCTGTTTCTTCTGAGACAACGATCGTAATCGCATCGCTCGCCTCACTGACTCCGACAGCCGCTCGGTGACGAGTTCCGAATTCTTTCGGAATCAACATACTTTCAGATAAAGGCAAGTAGGCACTGGCTACGGCAATTTTTCCATCTTTTACGATCACTGCACCATCATGCAGCGGTGTATTCGGAATAAAAATATTGATCAGTAATTCGCCAGTGATATCGGCATCTAAAGCAATCCCTGTTTCGATATATTCATCCAAACCGGTGTGGCGTTCGATCGTGATCAAGGCACCGATTTTACGTTTGGACATATATTGGATCGCTTTGTCGAAAGAAAGGATCATCTGTTCATCTTCTTGTTTCTCACTCTTCGATTGTTTGAAAAGTGAGCTACGACCGAGGTGTTCTAATCCACGCCGTATCTCTGGTTGAAAAATGACGATAGCCGCAATCACACCATACGTGATCACTTGATTCATCAACCAAGATAAGGTATGTAGACCAATAATCTCGGCTAAGATCCGAATAACAACAAAAATCCCTACCCCTTTTAGCAATTGGATTGCTTTTGTTCCTCGCAATAGTTGAATGAGTTTATAAACTAAATACCAAACAACCAATACATCGAGTATGTTCACCAAAAAATTCTGAGAAAACAAGTCACCGGAAAACATTTGTCGCCAATAGTCTAAATTAAAAAGTTCTCCGATTTGAAATGACATAGACAGCCTCTCTTCTCTTTTGAGATTTCCTCTTTAGTATATCATATGTTTCACCAGAAGAGACTTATCTGCTTGGAATTTCCTAACAAAAACCAATTTTTTTCAAGAAATTTACATTTTCAATTTATTCACCAATAAGTTATTCTATTTCCTTGGATCGTTTCGTTTTATCATTCTTTGGTTTTTCTTCGTTCCGCTCTAGCGGCACGTCTGGCAGCACGTCTAGCTTCTGCTTCCGGATCAACCGTTCGGTCTTTTTTGACTCTCGTTTTTTCGATCTCTGGACTGTCAGTACCTTCTGTCGGTTCGATCTTTGCTTTGATTTTTTCTAATTGACCAGTCATCGCCGCATAGTTGTAAAACCGTTTTTTTGCATCTTGGATCGTTTTATTGAATAACTGCTCCGCTGCCTGCGGGTGGATCGTTTCAAGCGATGAAAAACGGACTTGCTTGCGCATGAAGTCAGCCATCATTGTAAAATCAGGCTTTTTATAGTCTAGTGTCATCGGCGTTTTATTCTTTTCGATCAATTCAGGATTATAGCGATACAACGACCAATAGCCTGAAGCCACTGCTTCTTTTGCTTCTTTGATCGATTCTTTCATTCCACCTAGTAACCCATGAGCAATACATGGCGTATACGCAATGATCAACGATGGTCCAGGGAATTTTTCTGCTTCTTCAAATGCTTTGATCGTTTGCATTTGATTTGCGCCTGAAGCGATCTGTGCTACATACACATTCCCATACGTCATCGCCATCATGCCTAGATCTTTCTTCGATGCATATTTCCCATTTGCTGAGAATTTAGCGATTGCTGAAGCAGGTGTAGCTTTCGAGACTTGTCCACCTGTATTGGAATAGACTTCGTTATCCATGACTAAAATGTTTACATCTGCGCCACTTGCCAAGACGTGATCGATTCCGCCAAAACCGATATCATACGCCCAGCCATCGCCACCGATCATCCATTGACTATTTTTGACAAATAGATCTTTTTCCTGGTAGATCGCTTGTAATTCAGGAACAACTTCAAGCTCATTTTCGATTGCCGCAAGTAATTTAGCTGCCCGCTGTTGGGTTCCTTCACTTTCAAACATATGCGCCAACCAATCTTCCATCAATTCACGTAGTTCTAAAGAGACTTTAGGCATCACTTTTTTCAACGTTTCTGCTAAAGCTTCTCTTCTTGTTTGTGCGGCTAAAAGCATCCCATAACCAAATTCAGCATTGTCTTCTAATAATGAATTTGACCATGCAGGTCCTTGCCCACAATCATTTGTGGTAAATGGTGAAGCCGGCGCTGCTCCGCCCCAAATAGATGAACAGCCTGTCGCGTTGGCGATCATCATACGGTCACCGAACATCTGTGTCAATAGCTTCACGTAAGGCGTTTCCCCACAACCGGAACATGCCCCAGAAAATTCTAATAAAGGTTGATTGAACTGTGTTGATAGCACTGTATTTTTGCCTTTGATCGGATTTTCTTTTTGTCGCAAGGTCATCGCAAATGCCCAGTTGATTGCTTGTTTCTTCTGTTCTTCATAAGGCTTCATCACGAGTGCTTTACCTTTTGCTGGACAAGCTTCAACACATAGGCCACAACCGGTACAGTCTTCGACAGATACTTGGATACGATACTTCAAACCATCTGGTCCACGCATTTCTCGAACAATAAACCCTTCTGGTGCTTCTTCCAGTTCTTCCTCATCGGCTAAGAATGGACGAATCGCTGCATGAGGACAAACGAAAGAACATTCATTACACATCGTACAACGCTCACTGATCCATTCAGGTACTTCAAGTGCCACCCCGCGTTTTTCGTAAGCAGCGGTTCCTAAAGGCATATCGCCTCGTATCATTCCGTTTTCTGCTAAAGTCCTCACTGAGAGCTGATTTCCTTCTTGAGCATTGATTGGTTCAAGGATGTCTCTAATATAGCGATTTTGAGTATTTTTCTCCTTATCAGGAAGCACCAATGTTGCCCATTCAGTCGGCACTTCGACTTTATGCAACAATTCCACTGTACGATCGATCGCCTTGATGTTTTTTTCAACGATCGCCATTGATTTATGACCATAACTCTTCAATGCTTCCTCTTTCAAAATCGGCAGGACTTCTTCAAATGGTATGATATTCGCCAACTTGAAAAATGCTGTTTCCATCGCCGTATTGATCCGCCGACCTAGACCTACTTCTTGCGCCAAGCGCATCGCATTGATCGTATAAAATTGGATCTCATTTTCAGCTAAATACCGTTTTAAATGGGTCGGTAGATGCGTAGCTAGTTGTTCGTCTGACCAAAGTGTATTCAATAAGAAAGTCCCTTTAGATTTCAATCCTTTGACTAAATCATAGCTGTGAAGATAAGCAGGAGTATGACAAGCTACAAAATCGGCATGTTCGACTAAATAAGTCGAACGGATCGGTGTATCCCCAAAACGCAAATGAGAAACAGTCAGTCCACCTGATTTTTTTGAATCATAGTAAAAATAGCCTTGTGCGTATTTGTTTGTATGGTCACCAATGATTTTGATCGCTGATTTATTTGCTCCAACAGTTCCATCGGATCCAAATCCCCAGAATTTCGCTTGGTAAGTATTCGCTTCGGTCAAATCAAGCGATGGGCCAACTTCCAAAGAACAGTATGTTAAATCATCAATGATACCGATCGTGAAGCGTTTCTTCATATCCGTTTTTTCTTTTTTCAATTCATCATATACTGCTACAATCTGATCAGGGGTGACATCTTTTGAACCAATGCCATAACGTCCGCCGATCACTTTCAGATGACGTTCTGCATCATATAACGCACTTTGAACGTCTAATAATAAAGGTTCTCCACCTGCTCCCGGCTCTTTACTGCGATCTAGAACAGCAATTGCCTTTACGGAATTCGGTAGTTTTTCGATCAATGTTTCAATTGGGAACGGACGATATAAGTGGATATTCAAGAAGCCGACTTTACGACCGTTTTGGTTCATGTAATCAACTGTTTGTTGGATCGTTTGCGCAACTGATCCCATTGAAATAATGACTTCTTCTGCGTCAGCCGCGCCATAATAAGTGACCAGATCATAAGAAGTTCCTCGGAGTTCATTGATTTTATCCATATACTTTTTCACGATTTGAGGCAAACGATTATAGTATCGGTTGATCGTTTCTCGTTGTTGAAAGTGGATATCAGGGTTTTGATTCATACCACTGGTCGTCGGCCGATTAGGATTCATTCTACGTTCACGGAAGGCCTCCAATTTTTCTTGAGGAATCAAAGGAGCTAATTCATCATATTCCAACACTTCAATTTTTTGGATTTCATGACTCGTTCGAAAACCATCAAAAAAGTTGACGAAAGGGATTTCTCCTTCTAAGGAAGCTAGATGCGCAACTGGCGCTAAATCCATCACTTCTTGGACGCTGCTTTCCGCAAGCATCGCAAATCCTGTTTGACGAGCGGCCATCACATCGCCATGATCACCAAAAATATTCAACGCATTCGTCGTCACCGCTCGACTAGCTACGTGAAAAACACTAGGTAAAAGTTCACCGGCTATCTTATACATATTTGGGATCATCAATAATAATCCTTGTGAAGCAGTGTACGTTGTTGTCAATGCTCCGGTTTTTAGTGAACCATGTACGACACCAGCAGCACCAGCTTCTGATTGCATCTCTACGACTTTAACTGGTTGTCCGAAAATATTTTTTTTACCTGAAGCTGCCCATTGATCAACCAATTCAGCCATTGTTGAACTAGGCGTAATTGGATAGATCGCCGCTAATTCTGTAAAGGCATATGAAATATATGCAGCAGCAGTATTCCCATCCATTGTCTTCATTTTTCGCATGTTTCATCACCTTTGCTCAATTTATCTAAATAACTTTTATTATTATACCGTAAACGTACAAAGAAAACCTCCTAATTTTGAAAGAAAAATCACATGCTATAGATATGACAGAAATGCTTCGACTAGAATCGACAGGTAGAAAATAAAAAATAGCTTTTTCTTTCTCACAACTTTTAACTTTATAATCTAGGAGAGATTGACTATTCACATACACTTATTTCTTTGAACAAATCATTGTCTTTTTTAGGGCAAAGTTATTACAATAGAATAAAGAGGTGTTAAAAAATGGATATTTCAATTATTGATGCAACAAAAACAAACAAAACTACTGGAATTATGTACGGAAACGAAGATGCACCAAAACAAATGATCGAATTTGTCAATCTTGCTTGTCCTTATTGTCGACAATGGTTTATCGAATCTTATGATATTTTAGAAGAGGCGGTTCACTCGGGAAGACTCTTACGAATCATCAAATTGTTCGACAAAGAAAAACCTAGTTTACAAAAAGGAAATGTAATGCATCATCATATCACTACGACGGATGGAAAAGTCGCATTAAAACAAATCAAAGCGATTTTCGATGCGCAAGATGAATGGAAACAACTTGATTTAGACGGCATCGCCGAATATGCAAGAGAAACACTTGGTTTAACTGAACAAGAAGACCAAGCAACTACTCAAGCAATCATCGATGAAGCAAATGCTGCTCACATCCAATTCGTCCCTACTGTAATCATCGATGAACATATCTTTGATGAATCGATCACACCAGAAGAATTGAGTGAATTGGTTAAATAAATCATCATTTGTTCATTCCCGATGTTCAAGATCAAAAATAGACCGAAAAAAGATTGTCTTTTTCGGTCTATTTTTGATCGTTGGAGTAAGAAAGTATTTTTACTTCAACGAAACTGTTGCGGTTTTTCTTGCAGGACTCGCTTGATATTCTTCTTGGCCAGTCTGTCCAGCTTCGAATGGTTTTTCGATTTCACGATTACGGATATCGATGACTGATCATTAATTCTTGTACTACAGCTTTTGTTGTTTTTCTTTCTTCAAGTAAACTTAGCACCTTCGCTTTGCATTCTTCTAGTTGATCCAAGAGATTTTTGTTCGCGGGAGACAACTCTTTTGTCTTACTATTTGATTCTAGCGAACATTGCTTGATCAAAAAATACTTGTTCCATTGATAAATTGAAATCTCTGGAAATTTCTACAGGATGTTGTTCTTTCAATCGTTCGACAATCGGTTCATTTCTGATTGAATGGACTTTATTGACTGATAACTGTGAATCTTTTGCTACTTCTTTTAAACTCGATCCTTTTATTGCGAATTTGCAAGATTTGCTTTTCACTCATCTGAAATTCGGTAGCTAATGCTGCTATCTCTCCATTTTTTGATAATACGGTATAAATATAGTCATTTCGTTACTTACGACCTTGTGAGCCTGTCAATTTCAACCGGTAGGCAATTTTTTTGCCCGATTATCTCTTGAACTGCCAGCTTTTTCTTGGTTATATAGAGGCGCTCTCTGCTGATTTGATACTTGTTCATGATGTCTTTCTCTAACTGACCTGATATTAATTCACGATAAATGGCTTGATCACGCTTTTCTTTTAGGTCTCTTGTAGGATATAGTTCATCTATTTTAGATCTATTACTTTTATGTGGTTCTTCCGTAATGCACTCTCCTCCTCACTATCACTAATTTACATTCGTTATAAATACCTAAACTTTAGATTCATGCTCATTTTTAAGAAAAGGAAAAAAGTGGTCTGACATCTATCCACTTGCTTCGATGAACCCTAAAAGCAAAAGACAAATTAGTCAAACCACAATATGTTTATATTTCGATTGAATGAACAATACATTCATTGTTCGTTAGGATGCTTGTTCCTTTAATTTTTCAGCAAATTCGTTGATTTTTCGAATCCGATGATTGATCCCTGATTTCGAGATCGCCCCGGATGGGATCATTTCTCCTAGTTCTTTTAAACTGACTTCAGGATGTTGCAAACGTAATTCAGCAATTTCTTGTAACTTTTCCGGAAGTGCTTGTAACCCCACTCGTGCTTCGATCAATTCAATATTCTCGATCTGCTTTGATGCTGCATCAATAGTTTTGTTCAGGTTAGCCGTCTCACAATTGACTAACCGGTTCACTGAATTTCTCATATCACGCACGATCCGCACATCTTCAAATCGCAACATCGAATTTGTTGCCCCAATCAGAGTCAAGAAATCTGCAATTTTTTCGGCCCCTTTTAAATAAGAGATAAAGCCATTACGTCTTTCTAGTGTACGCGCGTGTAAACCATAATAATTCAACATATTACAAATATCTTGGTTATGTTGTTCATAGATCGAATAAATCTCTAAGTGATAACGACTTGTTTCCGGGTTATTGACGGAACCCGACGCCATAAATGCGCCACGTAAATATGAACGCATCTTTTGTGCATTTCCCATGATCTCATCGGAAACATGCCCATTGAACATCATACCATCCATGATATCCAGATCCATCAATACATTTTTTGTTCCTTGTTTCAAGCGAACGATGTAGACATTATTCTTCTTTAATTTCATTTTCTTGCGTACGAGCAGTTCGCTTCGTACTTGGTAATGATCTTTTAAAAGTGAGTAGATCCGTCGAGCAATTGCGGCGTTTTCTGTCTGTACATTCAAGATGAATTGCTGGTTGACGATTCCAAGTGAGCCATTCATTCGTAATAACGCGGCTAATTCCGCTTTTGCATGTTCTCGATGGACTTCCAAACCAGTCAATTCCTTCTTGACTTCAGCTGCAAATGACACGTTATCCACCTCCTTTTCACAAAATTTTTCCTTTAATTACTTTGAGCCAAAGACGATGCGAAATAGTTCTTCGACCACCTTTTCACCATCATGGAAGACCCCGCCATTTTTCAACTCTAAAAAATCAGTCGAGATGACCCGACAATTTTCTTCTCTTAAGCCATTAAAATCATGTGCTACTTGGACAAGGTATTCATCGTAGATCTCCGGGTCCATGTAATCTTTTGGTACTTTTTCTGTATTGACTAAAACAGTATCGATAAAGGGTTGGTCTAAATGTTGATGCAGCACACGAATATGGTCTGCATCTGAAAAATGTTCTGTTTCCCCTTTTTGTGTCATGATATTACAAATGTACACGACCTCTGCTTTCGTTTGAAGCATGGCTTCACCAACTTCTGGTATGACTAAGTTAGGAAGAATACTCGTGAACAAGCTTCCCGGCCCTAAGACGACCATATCTGCTTCCATGATCGCAGAAACAACTTTGCGGCCTGCTTTGGCTTCACTGTCGTCTTCTGTATTACGCACGAATACCCGATCGATCGTTTTGCGGTCAAGAGCGATTTTAGATTCTCCGATCGCTGTCGTTCCATCTTTAAACACCGCATGTAAGGTCAACGGCGTTTCAGAAGAAGGATAAATGTGTCCATCCACGTGCATCATTCGAGACAATAGTTGCACTGCTTCATAAGTACTCCCTCTCATTTCAGCAACTGCCGCAATGATCAAGTTACCTATGGTATGATTGGCTAAAAATTGGTCTTCTTTTTTGAAACGGTACTGAAAGATATCTTCGTAAAATTGAGGCATATCAGATAGCGAGACTAACACATTTCTTAAATCACCTGGAGGAGCCATCGCAATCGACTGGCGAATCTCACCACTACTACCGCCATCATCAGCGACGGTCACGATTGCCGTGATATCGGCTCCTTGATTACGCAGACTTTTCAAAATAACAGGTAAGCCTGTACCGCCTCCGACTACAACGATTTTGGGTTTTCGAATTCGGTAAGTTTTCATTTTCATGAGCGGTTCACCGTCTCTTTGCGCTTATCTTTGTCACGATGAGTTACATTGACTTTATATGTTTCACTAAGCGCTTGAGATAACCTCTCTGTTAAAGCAACTGAACGGTGTTGTCCACCCGTACAGCCAATTGCTACAGTCAAACTGCTTTTTCCTTCTTTGATATATCCTGGCATGACTGTCTTTAATAAATCCAGGAATTTCAAATAAAATAATTCTGTTTCGTCAAAGGACATGACGTAATCATATACTGGTTTATCTTTTCCAGTCAATGGCCTTAAATCAGCGATATAATGAGGGTTCGGTAAAAAGCGAACATCCATCACAATATCTGAATCAATTGGTAATCCATATTTGAAACCAAACGAAACAAACTCGATGCGAAATCCTTGATCATCTTTTGTTTTAAATGTTTGATTGATTTTTTCACGTAGTTGTCGTGGAGTTAAAGTCGTTGTATCAATAATGACCGAAGCTTGTGCTTTGATGTCATTTAAAATCGCCCGTTCCTTACGAATACCTTCCGTAACTAGACCATCCATCGCCATCGGATGTGTTCTTCTGGTTTCTTTATAACGAGCAACCAACTCTTCATCAGAAGCATCTAAAAATAAGACAGAGGTATCGATGAAATTTGTATTTTCGATCTCGATCAACATACTTTGGATCTCTTCAAAGAAAGAGCGTGAACGTAGATCCACACCAAGTGCCATTTTTGTGACTTTCCCCGATTCCTTGATCAGTTCCCAGAATTTCGGGATCAGTGTTGGGGCATATTATCGATACAAAAGTACCCCATATCTTCAAAACTTTGAATCGCCACAGTTTTACCTGCACCGCTCATTCCTGTAATGATTACTAGTTCTAAATTATCAGCCATCCGTATGGCCTCCTCTCTCGTTCTCCTATAAAATTATATCATTCCGGGCGTATCATTACTAGTTTGAATTCGATTTCTTTTGATTTTATTCAAAGACAGTGAAGCAAAAACAAATGACTTAAAAATAAGCACGGAAAGTGAGGGGGACAGTAGTCCTCTTACACATTCTAAAACCGAATAAACAGCGGGAACAAAAGTATCTTCTTCGGAACTAAGACGCCATCCACAAAAATTTGAAGAACAATTTTCGTGGATGGCGTCTTAGTTCTCGAGGGGAAACACTTCTGTTTCCAACTCTTTTTGCACTAATTTATAGGAGCTGAACCCCTGCGGATCAAACTCAGCCCACAACTATTATGACACTCAAAACGTATCTTACTTTCGAGCAGATAGTGCCATCTCGATTGTTCGATCAGCTAATATCGACTGCGCATCGATCACAGGATAAGGATTATCGGAGGCAACTTCTTGCATCAAAGACAATTCTGTACAGCCTAAGATGATCTTTTCACACGACAAGCGTTGAACGACTTCTTCTAGAATCTCAAAATAAAGTTCTTTGTTCAATCGATCCGCTTCTTTGATTTCATGATAAATCAAGTAGTTCACTTTTTCTTGTAGTCCTTGATCAGGAATCACCACGTCAAAACCTAATGCTTTGATCTCTTTTTCGTAAACACCGGCAAGAATACTTCCTTGAGTTGCTAAAACAGCTACTTTACCCGTTGTTTTTTGACGGACAAGCTCTTTTGCCGCTTCTCGTGGCATATGCAAAATCGGAATCGTTGTCTCTGCTTGTAAATCATCAAAAAAGTAATGAGCTGTATTACAAGTCAAAACAATGAAATTCGGTTGTAGTAAATTTTGCTTTTTGACATCCTCTACTAAATAAGGGACAGGATTTTCTTTTGTTTGATCCAAAATGTAGGCCGTTCGATCAGGAACTGTCGCATGATTGAACAATACATAGTTCAAATAATCCTGATCTTTGGCGGCTTTGACACGATGATTGATCAAACGGACAAAGCTTTCCGTTGCCATCGTTCCCATCCCACCTAAGATGCTGAAAAAATTCTCCATGAACTAGCCTTCTTTCGAATGAAAGTATTTTTTAAATCTTGGAATATAGTTTCGGAACATATAAGTCATCAATACCCAGCGTTTAAGTGAATGATCTTTCTCATAAAACACAGTCGTTCCATAGCGTTTTTCTTTGATCAACTTCAAGGCACGTTGTTTTTGTTCGTTCTCTTTGGCATAAGTCAAAAAGACTTTTTTAGGCACGCCAAGCCATAACTTCGCTTGATCTGATTGGTTCGTTCCATAGGTCGTTTCCACGAATGGCACACCAAAGACACGGTCTTCTGTTAGAAAACGTGCTAAATTTAGGCCATTAAGCGTAACAAAGAAACTACTTCTTCCTTGACGAAGATTAATCTCAAATAATTTATATTCCCCATCTCGTGGGTCATATTTCATGTCGAAGTTGGCAAAACCAGTGTACTCGATTTTTTCTAGGAATGCTTTGATCGTTTGGTAGATCTTCTCATTATAGTCAGGCATGATCACCACATAGTTTCCGATAGACGCCGGTGTCGGGTCTTCAAGTAATGGATGTCCTAAACACATCATTCTTACTTGATGCTGGTCATCAACGTAGGCATTCAAGACACGCATATTGCTGTCATCCCCAGGAATAAAATCTTGTGCGATCATTTCGCTCGTATAACCCGCTTCATAGATCCGACCTAACATCAAATCAAATTCCTCACGATTATCAATAATGAACGCTTTTTTTCGTCCCTCAAATTGGACAGATAAATATTCCACACTATTTGCCGGTTTTAATGCTACAGGAAAATTGAAAGGTAATTCTTGTTCTAAGCGGCCATTGTTCAACATTTCTTTTCGAATGATCAATGTTTTGGGATAAGGTAGCTGATATTCTTCACATATCTCATAAAAACTCACTTTATTCACTAATCGTTCGAAAAGTGAATAATCGATATAAGGACATATAAAAGTTTCAGACAGCTCCTCTTTATGCTGAGAAATCAACTCGGCATATCCATCGCCACAAGCTATCAGTAAATATTTTTTATTTTTATCCGTATATTTTTCTTTTGCTAAACGTCTCATCGTCTCTATAAAAACCGGATCTTGATCAAATCCTGGAATCACTTCAACGTTTACGATTTTGCTATAGCGGGTAGGCGCTAATTGATTCGACGCATAGGATTGACAAACTGTGCCATATGCCTCGTGAAATGAACGGGCCATACCATAAACGTTCATATCGCTACCTAATAAAATAGGGATAAATTCATTTTTTTCATTACTGTTCATCATTATCTCTCACTAACTTAATAATCTCTTGTTTTTTATATTACAATTACACAAGGAATATCATACCATAAAGAAAAAAGCAATCAAAGGAATCTCCTCCGATTGCTCAATTCTTTTTTGAACGGATTGAACTTATAGGAAGTTTTTATCTATACCAATAAGTGTAGAAAGAACTACCATATAAAATATTCTAGATTACTCATTAAAAGAAAACAATACATATTGTATTCTTTTAATATTTTTTTAACTATCATCATCACTTTTATTATTTTTCCATGATTTTTTTCAAATAATGTCCTGTATAGCTTTCTTTGACTTTCACTAATTCCTCTGGTGTACCAGTCGCTAGGATCGTACCGCCACCTTCGCCACCTTCAGGTCCTAGATCGATCAAATGATCCGCCGTTTTGATGACGTCTAAATTGTGTTCAATGACTAACACAGTATTCCCTGCATCAACCAATCGTTGCAAAACATGCAATAATCGAGCAATGTCATCAGTGTGAAGCCCTGTAGTCGGCTCATCTAAAATATAGAAATTCTTCCCATTAGAAATTTTGTGCAGTTCACTCGCAAGTTTCATTCGTTGTGCCTCTCCGCCGGACAATGTCGTTGCTGGTTGTCCCATCGTGACATACCCTAAACCAACATCAACGATCGTTTGTAGTTTGCGATGGATCTTAGGGATCGGTTGGAAAAACTCAACCGCATCTTCAACCGTCATCTCTAAGATATCCGCAATACTTTTTCCTTTATAATGAACTTCTAGTGTCTCTGAGTTATAACGTTTCCCATGACAGACTTCGCATGGGACATACACATCTGGTAAGAAATGCATTTCGATCTTGATGATCCCATCCCCGCGGCAAGCTTCACAGCGTCCACCTTTCACGTTGAAACTAAAACGACCTTTTTTGTAGCCACGCATCTTCGCTTCATTAGTTTGAGCAAACAGATCACGGATATCATCAAAGACACTCGTATAAGTCGCCGGATTACTTCTTGGTGTCCGACCGATCGGACTTTGATCGATATCAATGATTTTTTCGATTCCTTCATAACCAGTTATCGTTTTGAACTTTCCTGGTTTGGCTGAATTACGATTGATTTTTTGTGCTAATGCCTTCTTCAAGATACTGTTCACAAGCGTACTTTTCCCTGAACCAGAGACTCCAGTGACTGCCACGAACTCACCCAAAGGAAACTCGACGGACACGTTTTTCAAGTTGTTTTCTGTCGCACCCGTGATCTTGATCACTTTACCGGTACCTTTTCGTCTTGTTTCAGGAACAGGGATCGATTTTTTACCAGACAGATATTGTCCAGTCAATGAATGTTTATCCTTAGCAACTTGATCTGGCGTTCCGGCAGAAACGATCTCGCCACCTTGATGTCCCGCACCAGGCCCAACATCGATCAAATAATCAGCTGCACGCATTGTATCTTCATCATGTTCCACAACCACTAAGGTATTGCCAAGATCACGCATTTTCTTCAATGAACCGATCAAGCGATCGTTGTCCCGTTGATGCAAGCCAATGGAAGGTTCATCTAAGATATAAAGAACTCCCGATAGATTTGAACCAATTTGTGTGGCTAAACGAATCCGTTGCGCTTCTCCACCTGATAAAGTGCCCGAAGCACGACTAAGTGTCAAATAATCAAGACCTACATTTTCTAAGAATGACAAACGGTCATTGACTTCTTTTAGAATCGGACGAGCGATGACTTTTTCTTGCTCTGATAAAGTTAGATGTTTAAAAAATTCAACGGCATGTTGGATCGACAACTCATTCGTTTGACCAATATTCGTACCATTGATCTGTACGGATAAAGCTTGTGGATTCAATCGATAACCGTCACAAGTCTTACATGTCAATTCTGTCATGTAAAGACGCATTTGTTCTCTCGTAAAATCGCTGTTCGTATCATGGTAGCGACGTTTGATATTGGTCATCACCCCTTCAAATGACGTTTCAACATCTCTCACTCCGCCAAAATCATTTTCGTAGTGGAAATGGAAGGGCTCTGAGGTACCATTCAACACGATTTCTTGATGTTCAATAGGTAAGTCTTCGAATGGTGTATCCATATCGATCCCATAACTTTCGCAAGCTTGAGCCAACATTTGTGGATAATATTGCGAACTGATGGGATTCCAAGGGATGATTGCTCCTTCGTTCAATGTTTTTGTTTTATCTGGGATCACTAGATCGATATCGACTTCTAATTTGACACCCAAACCATCACAATCCGGACATGCTCCAAATGGTGCATTGAAAGAAAATAAGCGCGGTTCTAATTCTCCCACTGTAAACCCACAGTAAGGACACGCATAATGTTCGCTAAAGAGCATTTCTTCTTCTCCGATCACATCGATCAGTACATAGCCATCCGCTAAACGAAGAGCTGCTTCGATAGAATCGAATAAACGAGAGCGGACGCCTTCTTTGACCACGATTCGGTCAATCACGATCGCGATATCGTGTTTTTTATTTTTCTCTAATTCAGGTACTTCACTAACGTCATAGGTTTCTCCGTCTACACGAACACGAACATACCCTTCTTTTTGGACACGTTCAAATATTTTTTTGTGTTGTCCTTTTTTCTTTACAATGATTGGTGCTAAAATTTGGATCTTCGTCCGATCAGGAAGTTCTAATACTTTGTCCACCATTTGTTCGACGGATTGACTGGTGATCTCAATATGGTCATTTGGACAGATTGGATGACCGACCCGAGCAAATAATAGACGTAAATAATCGTTGATCTCTGTCACTGTTCCTACGGTAGAACGAGGGTTTTTACTGGTTGTTTTTTGATCGATCGAGATTGCTGGGCTAAGTCCATCAATACTATCAACATCCGGTTTATCCATTTGTCCCAAAAATTGACGGGCATACGCAGATAAACTTTCGACATATCGGCGTTGTCCCTCTGCGTATAATGTGTCAAAAGCAAGTGAACTTTTCCCTGAACCGGATAATCCGGTGACGACCACGAATTTATCACGTGGGATCGTCACATCAATATTCTTCAAATTGTGTGCTCTTGCGCCATGAATAATAATTTTATCGTTAGCCATGTTTACCCCCTACTCAGATGCTTTTAATTCAAGAATCATATCACGCACATTAGCTGCGGTCTCGAAATCCAATGCTTTCGCTGCATCTTTCATTTCTTTTTCTAGTTTCATCAATAGTGTTGCTTTCTCTTCTCTTGTCATCTCTTCATAAGAAACTTGTACCGTTTCTTTTGCATCATCTTCTGATTCTTTCGTAATCGAGATCAAGTCTCGGATTTCTTTGATGATCGTTTTCGGAACGATGCCATGTTCCTCATTGTATTGTTGCTGGATACTACGACGTCTTGACGTTTCGTCCATGGCCAAACGCATAGAATCAGTGACTCTGTCCGCATACATGATCACTTTACCTTCTGAGTTACGTGCCGCACGTCCGATGGTTTGGACTAATGAACGTTCACTTCGTAAGAACCCTTCTTTATCGGCATCTAAAATAGCAACTAACGATACTTCAGGGACATCTAATCCTTCACGTAGTAAGTTGATACCAACTAATACATCGAACTCACCTAAACGAAGGTCACGAATGATCTCTGTTCGTTCTAATGTTTTGATATCACTATGCAAGTATTTCACTTTGATCCCTAACTCTTTGAAGTAATCGGTCAAGTCTTCTGACATCTTTTTCGTCAACGTGGTCACGAATACCCGTTGATCTTTTTCGACCCGTTCATTGATTTCACCTACTAGATCATCGATTTGACCCATGATCGGTCGTACTTCGATGACTGGGTCTAATAATCCTGTAGGTCGAATGATTTGTTGGACCACTGTGTCTGTTTGTTCGTACTCATAAGGTCCAGGAGTTGCAGAAACATAAACGATCTGGTTGACATGTTTCTCAAATTCTTCTAGACGCAAGGGACGGTTATCTAGTGCTGATGGCAAGCGAAAACCATAATCGACGAGCATTTGTTTTCTCGCACGGTCTCCGTTATACATTCCACGAATCTGTGGCATCGTCACATGAGATTCATCAATGACCATCAGCGCATCCTCAGGGAAGAAATCTAATAACGTATACGGCGGTTCGCCTTCTTTACGACCATCCATGTGACGTGAATAGTTTTCGATCCCAGAAGTATAGCCCATCTCTAACATCATCTCGATGTCATAGTTCGTCCGTTGTTCTAAGCGTTGCGCCTCTAGTAATTTGTTCTCATTACGTAACACAGTCAAGCGTTGTTCCAGTTCTGCTTTGATATTTGCGACCGCATGTTCCATATGATCGTCATCGGTCACAAAGTGAGTGGCTGGGAAAATAGCGACGTGCTCTGTTTCGCCTAATACTTCACCTGTCAACGCATTCACTTCACGGATTCTTTCGACTTCATCGCCAAAAAATTCAACGCGTAATGCTCGCTCATCACGTGAAGCTGGAAAGATCTCCACGACATCACCACGCACTCGAAAACGACCGCGCTGAAAATCAATATCGTTTCGCTCAAATTGGATGCTGACTAGATCTCGAATCAATTGATTACGGTCTATCTCCGCACCTTGTCTGATCGACACGACTTGTTTTTGATATTCGAATGGTGAACCTAATCCGAAAATACAAGAAACCGAAGCAATCACAATCACGTCATTTCGTTCTAACAATGAACTCGTGGCGGAATGACGCAATTTATCGATTTCATCGTTGACACTTGAATCTTTTTCAATGTACGTATCACTTGAAGGTACATAGGCTTCTGGTTGATAATAATCATAGTAAGAAACAAAATATTCGACCGCATTATTCGGAAAGAACTCTTTGAATTCCCCATATAATTGGCCAGCTAGTGTCTTATTATGTGCAATGATCAAAGTTGGTTTATTTACTTTTTCGATCAAATTAGATATCGTATAGGTTTTCCCTGTTCCAGTCGCACCTAATAAAATCTGCGCTTTTTTACCCTCATTTACACCTTCGACCAACTGCTTGATTGCTTCTGGTTGATCGCCGGCTGGTTGGTATTTTGACACCAACTCAAAATGACGGGAGGTATCTCTTTCAATCATTGTTCGTCCTCCTTTTCGTTCATTCCTTCTCTCATTTCATCAAAAAAAGAAAAGGAAAGCAAAGGCATTCCTTGTTCTCCTATTATATCACGGCGAACATACTTTCGCCAATTGAAAGTTTCAGATCTTATAGGTCATCTCTTTCTTTTATCACATGTAACATTTTATTACACGGCATGTAATAAACCGTTACTTTTTTAAATTATTTTTTCTTGGAATCTTGTGTTAGGAATATCTTTTCGCCTATAATAGTTAAATATTGGAAATTATCGAAATTTATATAGGAGGTTATTTATGAAAAAAAGAAACATGTTACAGACATTCCTTTTCATAATGACAGGACTTGTTACATTCGCTCTGCACACGCCTGTGCAAGCTGATGAGACGCAATCGACTACAGCAACTAGCGAGACGATGCAAAAAATAAAACCTAAAAAAGACGTTTATGTGATTGCAAGTGATTCGGCCTTCGCTCCATTCGAGTATCAAAATGCGGATGGCGAATATGTGGGGATCGATGTCAGCTTAATGGAAGCTATCTCAGAAATGCATGGTTTCAATATCCGCATGGACTTCCGTGGTTTCTCTGCTGCGTTACAAGCATTGGAATCTGGACAAGCAGATGGAATGATCGCGGGGATGACGATTACAGATGAACGTAAAAAAACGTTTGATTTTTCAGACCCTTATTTCCAAAGTGGTATCCAAATCGCAGTCAAAAAAGGCAATACTTCGATCAAATCTTATGAAGACTTAGATGGAAAAACAGTCGGGGCGAAAGTCGGTACCGAAAGTGCAGATTTCTTGGTCGCTAACCAAGAAAAATACGGCTACGAAATCAAATATTTCGATGCTGCAGATCAGCTATATGATAGTTTGAGAGTCGGAGCAATTGACGCAATGATGGATGACTATCCAGTAATCGGTTATGCGATCAAAAATGGTCAGGAATTAGAAACGCCGATCGAACGAGAAACTGGCGGCTCTTATGGTTTCGCAGTGAAAAAAGGAGAAAATCCTGAATTATTACAAATGTTCAACGAAGGATTAAAAGAATTAAAACGAACAGGTCAATATGACGAGATCATCAATCAATACATCTCTACAGACGAAAGTGCAGCAGCACCAGCTGTTGATGAATCGACATTGACCGGCTTGATCCAAAACAATTACAAAGCGTTATTGAAAGGCTTATGGCAAACGATCCTATTAACCTTGATTTCATTTGCACTAGCTTTAGTTATCGGCGTGATCTTCGGTCTTTTCAGTGTTGCACCGATCCGCGCCTTACGAACAATTGCAAGCATCTATGTAGATATCATTCGCGGAATCCCGATGATGGTACTTGCTTTCTTCATCTTTTTCGGTCTACCAAATATCATCGGCTTTACGATTCCTGACTTTATTGCAGGGATCATCACATTGACCTTGAACGCGAGTGCCTATATTGCCGAAATCGTACGCGGCGGGATCAATGCTGTTCCTACAGGACAAATGGAAGCTTCACGAAGTTTAGGTCTGTCTTATAACCGTACGATGCAAAAAATCATTTTACCACAAGCATTTAAAATCATGATCCCATCGTTTGTCAACCAATTCGTGATTTCATTGAAAGATACGACGATCATTTCAGCGATTGGTGTGGTCGAGTTGCTACAAACAGGACGAATCATCGTTGCTCGGACCACTCAAAGTACGTATGTTTACTTGATCATCGCAGTAATGTACTTGATCTTGATCACTGCATTGACAAAATTTGCGAAAGTTTTAGAAAAGAAGGTGAAATAAGATGACAGAAAAAATCTTAGTCGAACATCTTGTAAAAAAATATGGAGATAACACTGTCTTGAACGACATCAACGTGTCGATCAATGAAGGCGATGTTGTTTGTGTGATCGGACCTTCTGGTTCAGGTAAAAGTACTTTTTTACGTTGTTTGAACCGTTTAGAAGATCCAACATCCGGTGATATCATCATTGATGGTGCTCATTTGATGGATAAAAACACAGATATCAACTTAGTAAGACAACATATTGGCATGGTATTCCAGCATTTCAATCTTTTCCCACATCTTTCTGTGTTGGAAAACATCGTTTTAGCACCGATGGATCTAAAGAAACTCTCTCGTGAGGAAGCAGAGAAAAAAGCAATCAAATTGTTAGAAACAGTTGGCTTAGAAGACAAAAAAGATATGTACCCAGATAACTTATCTGGTGGACAAAAACAACGGGTTGCTATCGCTCGTGCATTAGCTATGAATCCCGATATCATGCTCTTTGATGAACCTACTTCAGCCTTGGACCCAGAAATGGTCGGCGATGTATTAAATGTCATGAAAAAATTAGCGAAACAAGGAATGACTATGGTCATCGTGACACATGAAATGGGCTTTGCTAAAGAAGTCGCTAACCGTGTCATGTTTATTGATGGCGGCAACTTCCTTGAAGATGGCACACCACAACAAATCTTTGAAAATCCGCAAAATGAGCGAACGAAAGATTTCTTGGATAAAGTATTAGATATCTGATCGACTAAAGAAAGTCCCTAAGAACGTCTGGAAAACCAAGCGTCCTTAGGGGCTTTTTATTATTGATTTTTAACGAATGTTACATGATCCACCGATACCCATCCTTGCGCTTTCGCATCAACATAAATGCCAATCTCACTCGTGCCGGAAGTAACCGGGATATCTTTGATCGTTAGCTTCATCCACTCTCCACTTTTAGTGATCGAAGCCTTCAGCTCTTTCCCACCATGATTTTTGACATACATTTGGCTAGTGGTCAAATCGCCACCTGCCATGGTATAAGCAGTTAATGTGTAGGTTCCCTTACTTAACCCATTAACCGTTTGATATATCGACATTTGATACGCTTGATCATCCCAAAAGGTTGCTTTATACGTTCCGGAAAACCCACCAGTTTCAGTTTTCAATGTATCGATTGCTGCACCATTGCCTCGCCACACCGACCAATTGGTCGGTGCATTCGTGAAACCGTCATTTTCAAAACTAGGATTTTTCAGAAGATTTTGCTGTCTACCTGCTTCTTGAAACGCCTTTAAGCTGGGAAGTGCTTGCCCATTGAAATCAAACATCGCTTGGTTGTCCCACTCATTTCCTGTTTGAGATTGTACGCCCAGATAGTTCATTCCAGCAGCTGTTGCCCAAGAAACATTGCCGTTATACCATAAAGGTTCCCAGTAGAAAAATCCGTTCCCTTTCTCATTTGGCACGGTTTGGATACGGGTCACCAAATCATTCAAATATTCTTTTTGCCCTGCTGGTGTTGCCGAATATCCTCCTGCAATTTCCTGTTCAGGTCCAAAAGCATTGGGCATACTATCCGCATTGGCAGTTGTGTGTCCATACGCAGTTTCTACTACATTGACTTCTTTATCATATCTGGCACTGATCGTGTTCATTGTCGTTTGCAAGGCATTCATTGAGCCATGCCAATAAGGATAATAGGACAGGCCGATCAAATCGTAATCTACCCCACGTTTTGTCATCTCATCAAACCACCAAGTAAATACATCTGTATCTCCACCATCAGCTAAATGTAGCATGATGGGTGTGTCGACTGGTTGCGTTTCTTTTACTCCTCGAATCCCAGACTTCAAGAAAGTGGCTAATCGATCAAACTCGCCACCACCTTCCCCCATGATTTCCCATGAGGCCAAAGCATGCCACTGTTCAATTCATTGCCTATCTGGACCATATCAGGATATACGCCATTGTTTTTCATTTCTGTCAATACACTTTTCGTATAACCGTATAAGGCTGCAACAAGTTGCTCAAAGCTATAGTTTTCCCATGCTTTCGGTAGGTTTTGTTTGCCAGGGTCCACCCAGAAATCACTATAATGAAAATCAAGTAATACTTTCAATCCTAGGTTTTTCGCACGTTTGGCCAAAGCAATCGTTGTTTTCAAATCATTCGTGCCTGCACCATATGAATTTCCTTGATCATCATAAGGATTTTGCCATAATCGCAAACGAACATAGTTGACGCCATTGTTCTTTAGAATCTGTAATGCATCTTTTTTCACACCATTTTCGTAATATCCTGCACCAGATTTTTCCATATCTGCTAATATCGAGATATCTGCTCCTCGTATCAATTCCTTTGCCTCCACTTGCTTTGTGCCTAATACTACACTGACTAATGAAACAAATAATCCGACAAACAACACTCGCCAACCTTTTACTTTGTTCATTTAACGACCTCTCCTTTGATTTAAAATTGATCTAAAACAAATCGAACAGCTTTCTCAGGATCTCTTGTCAAACCAATGTATTCTGCACCTTTTGTCGCAACCAATTTAATCCCTAAACGATCTGTGTCTTCTTTGATATCCTCATAGTAAGATTGGACTTGCGGCGCCAAGACGATCATATCAAAGTCTTCCATCATCTCGTAATGAGAACCATAAGCACCTGCTAAAGCACTGATTGGTGCATCAAATTCTTTTGCTCCTTCTTTTAAGGCATTTGCAAGCATAGCACTTGTACCTGCACCCGCACATAAAACTAATACATTGATTTCTTTTCCTGAATCGACCAAAGAACTCGCTTCTGTTGCCAATACTCCATTCCCCGGAATCGTCACAGTCACTTTTGTTTCGCTTTCTTGCATTGCTACTTGTTCTGCTTGTCGTGCTTCTTGTTCAACTAGCGTCGCATCATACGCTTTACAAAATGGGAAATAAATTGCAAAATCCACGAGAATCAAGACTGCGGCTAAGACAAACGCCAGAATCCCCATACCGGTTCCCAAGACTAATCCAATCGGCGCTGGCGTTGCCCAAGGTAAGACATACATGAAACTATTCATTCCAAAAACATCAACAAAAAACTTGAACAAGCAAACGTTTACAATCGGCGTCAATAAAAACGGAACAAAGAAATACGGATTCAAAATCATCGGTGCCGCAAACAATAGTGGCTCATTCACTGCAAAACTGACTGGAATAACTGAAGCTTTACCAACGGCTTTTAACTGTTTTGATTTTGCAAACAGCAAAAAGATAAACGGAACGACTAAAGTCGCACCTGTTCCACCCATCGTTCCGACAAAATTTCCTAAACCAACAGTCAATACATGTGAAGCTTGTTCCCCAGAATTAAACAGTTGTAAATTGGTTTCGACATTCGCATAAATGATCGCTGCAATCGCTGGTTCAACAATCGATGGGCCATGCACACCAACAAACCAGAAAAATGCCATAGCACCCCAGATCACGGCTATCCCCAAATAGCCATCTGCTGCTGTAAATAATGGTTGTAATAAAGTGATGATGGCTTCTGCAAAAGAGATACCAAAAAGACTACGTGCAGCTAAGTCGACCAAGACGGCGGCAAAGACTGAAAATGAAAATGGAAAAATATCGCGGAACGTTTGAGAAATTGTTCCTGGTACTTCTTTTGGCATCTTGATCGTAATATCTTTTCGTACACAAAACTTATAAATGTTTACAGTAATAAATGCAGCGATGAACGAAGCAAGTAATCCTTTCGTCCCCATATATTCCGTTGAAAAACCACCTTCAATCGGTGAGACACTCAGCAATAAGAAACTAACTAAAGAAGCAAGCATCACTGATGTGGTATTGATGATTTTATTTTTCGGCATTCTCCGATTCATCGATTCGGCTAAACAACGGGCAGTAGTTGTAGAAACTAATATGCTCACGACACCCATCGAATAATTGTAGATTTTCCATAACCAGGTCGACACTCCTTCTGCCCATTGAAAACCAAAAATCTCAGGAACTGCCGCAATCAAAATAAAGATACTTGAAAATAAAATTGCAGGCATAGCCGTCAAGAATCCATCTCTGACCGCACCTAAATATATATTACGTGAGATTTTTTCAAAGATCGGTTTGCCTTTTTCAATTTGCTTGATGATCCCATTCATGCTTTTCACTCCTAGTGATTATTTGTTTTTATATAACTCAATGAAATCTTGGATCAAATCTCTTAGCAATAAAGTAGTCATCAAGTGATCTTGTCCATGGATAAAAATAAATCCCATGTCCATATCTTTTCCTGAAGCTTCTTCTGCTAAGATCTTTGTTTGTGAATTATGGGCTAATGTCAAATTCTCATCTGCATCCTTCAAAGCTTCTTCCACACGATCAAATTTCCCTTGACGTACCTCTCTTAATAATGTGAGTAACGTACTACGTGCATCCCCTGAATAAGCCACAATCTCAAAACCTAACATTTGCAATTCTTCTTTATTCATCTTCCATTCCTCCTACTTAAATGATTGTTTTTGTTTCACTGACGAATTTGTACCAATAGGCGGACTCTTTAGGGTAACGTTTTTGTGTTTCGAAATCGACATAGAAGAGCCCGTATCGTTTATTGTAACCATTTGACCAAGAGAACAAATCCATTAACGACCATAGAAAATAGCCTTTCACGGTAACTCCTGCAGATATAGCTTGGCTCAATGATTCTAAATAAACTTTCAAATATTCGATCCGTGGTTGGTCCATGATCACACCATCATCGAACTGATCTTTGAATCCCATCCCATTTTCAGTGATGTAGATTTTATTGTAGTGGGGATAATCTTCCTTGATACGTAACAATAGATCATATAACCCTTCTGGATAGATCAACCAGTCCCAATCCGTTCTAGGGATTCCTTCTTTATAGATCCGTTCCCCAATTCCTTTTACTTTATAAACAGAAGTTCCTTTATCCCCCGTCCCATTATGATGGATCACATTCTCTCCATGATACGCTTTGACAAAGTGGCATTGATAATGATTGATCCCTAAGTAATCATTACGGTGTGAGGCACGCTTCATTTCGACCAGATCCTCTTCAGGAAACTCATAACTTGCGCCGTTCGCTTCACAAATCTCAGCAAGCGCTGACAATGTTTCATCAGAGTAATATCCTAAGTAAGTGGCATCTAATAGAAAACGGATCGATAACGCATCATCTAAGAATGCTGCATGTTGATCTTCCAAAGCATCCGATGCAGGATATTTCGTCTCTAAAGAATGAACCACACCAATTTCACCGACATATCCTTGTCTTTGAACAAGTTCACCACCCTTGCGTGCGCATACATCATGTTATGCAAACAAGCAATGATTTTTGTGAAATCATAGGTGATTCCTGGTGGGAAAATCCCTAATAAATATTGATTCGTTGCCACTGGATAAATCTCGTTGAAGGTACTCCAGTAACGTACTTCTTTAAATTCATCAAAGCAAAATTTTGCATATGCAACAAACGCTTCTATATTGTCTCTATTTAAAAAATCACCCTGATCAAATAAAACTTTTGGGGTATCAAAATGATGGAGCGTCACAAAAGGAAGTACGCCATGTTTCTCACAAGCTGCAAAGACTTTATGGTAAAATGCCACACCCTCTTCATTCACTTTTCCAGTTCCATCAGGAAAAATACGACTCCACGCAATGGATAAACGTAACCCATTCACACCAAACTTCTCACATAATTCAATATCTCTTTCATATTGATGATAGAAATCACTTGCCGGATCAGGACTGAATCTTCCTTGTTTCTCTAAAAACTCGTCCCAAGCAACTTCACCTTTTCCGCCTTCTTTTGTTGCACCTTCTACTTGGTATGCCGCTGTTGCTCCGCCAAAAATAAAATCTTCTGGTAATTTCAACATCTCTTCCCCTACCTTCTTGTCTACTAATTTATATAACAACACGAATTGTAATCGCATTCAAAACATTTGTCAACAAAAACAAACAAATTCAATCAATAAATTGTATTTATTTGAAATAAAAGTGGTAATTGTTTGTTTATTTTGATTATTTTTGTTTGCATATGTTTGTTTATGTTGACCTCTATTCTATTCTATGGTAGATTATTTGTGAATTGGGAGTGATTAGATGTTAAAAAGAGAGCGCTTACTAACAATTAGTGAGATGGTCAATAAAAAAGGGATTTTAACGGTCAGTGAGATCATCGAACAATTGAATGTCTCTGATATGACCGTTCGTCGAGATTTGGATGAGTTAGAAAAATCAGGAAAATTATTGCGTATCCATGGCGGGGCCCAAAGTCTCACCTATACCCTCGACCAAGAATTATCACATACAGAAAAATCAGTCATGCAAATCAAAGAAAAGCAACAGATTGCAGCAACTGCTGCACAGTTGATCAATGAAGGCGATACAGTCTTTTTGGGCCCAGGAACGACGATCGAGTTATTAGCTTCTCACTTGATCCACAGAAAACTGCGGATCATTACGAATAATTACGCGGTTTTTGAAGTGTTAGCCCAAGCAGAAGTTCCCGAAATTTTGTTGATCGGTGGCGATTTTCGAAAAAACACCGGTGCATTTGTCGGCCCTATCACCAACGATAACCTCAGAAAACTGAAGTTCACCAAATCTTTTATCAGCGCTAACGGTGTGCATAATGAAGCAATCTCAACCTATAGTACTGAAGAAGGTGAAGCCCAACAAATTGCACTGAACCATTCGAAAAATAAATACTTATTAGTGGACCACCAAAAATTTAATCGCGATGACTTTTATATCTTTTATCAATTACATGATTTTGATTTATTGATTACTGATCCACACATCAAATCACATGTGAAAGATCATTATTCGCAATATGTCCAAATAAAATTAGCGGAATCGCTAGAAAATGAACTTTAGGAGTGAACGTATGAAAGGAATTATTTTTGATTTTAACGGGACGATGTTCCAAGACTCCCATTTACATGAAGCGGCTTGGGTTCAAATGATCCATCATTATTCTAAAAAAGAGCTCTCTTATGAAGACATTGTTAAAAATATCCATGGACGTACCAATAGTGAGATATTGAATTATTTTATCTCACCTACTTTATCCAAGGAAGAAGTCGAGAAACTATCAAACGAGAAAGAAGCATATTATCGCAAACTTTGCTTAGAAAAACCAGATGATTTAGTGCTTACGCAGGGATTGATCGGTACTTTGGATATATTGAAAGAGGAGAATATCCCGATCACGATCGCTACAGCGACAGTCAAAGCTAACGTTGAATTTTATTTCGAGATTTTCGATTTAGCACGATGGTTTGAATTTGATCAAGTCGTTTACGATGATAATACTTTTCCAGGTAAACCACAACCTGATATCTTTATCAAAGCTGCCCAAAAATTGGCACTTAAACCAAAAGATTGCTTGGTCATTGAAGATGCTTATTCTGGACTTTTAGCAGCCAAACGTGCAAATATCGGTACGATCATCGCCATTGATCCATTTAAAAAAAATCGCCAGTTATTCTCCAATCAAGAACTAAGAAAAGATGGTGTGATAGAAAATTTTGATGATTTCTATCTCAATTTCTTCTCCACTGCAACTTCATCAAAAAAAAGATAGACGTATGATCGTCTATCTTTTTTGTATTTATTTACGTTTTTTTCCGCCAAACGCATCTTTTACTTTATCAAAAAAACCATCTTCTTGTTGCTCTTGAACATGCATGCCACCTGCTTTAGCAAACGCACGTAAAGCTTCACGCTGTTCCTCATTGAGGTTTTTAGGAGTAATCAATTTCACACGTACATGTTGATCCCCTGTTGAACCACCACGTAAACGCGGCGCTCCTTTGCCACGTAAACGGAAGTTCGTTCCCGTTTGCGTACCAGCAGGGATTTTCAATTTGACATCCCCATGAACAGTTGGCACTTGTACTTCATCGCCTAGCGCTGCTTGCACGAAGCTTAATGGTAACTCATAATAGATCTCTGAGCCATCACGATCGAAGATATCACTTTCTTCTACTCGGAAGACTACATATAGATCTCCGAAAGGACCACCATTCTCACCTGCTTCACCTTGTCCCGCTAATCGCATTTGTTGTCCTTCTTCCACACCGGCTGGTACATTCACTTTGACCGTATGTGCTTTCTTCTCATGACCAGAGCCATGACAAGTTGGACATGGTTCTTTGATTTCTTTCCCAGTTCCCCGACACACATCACAAGTTTGGCGACTCATCACACGACCAAGTGGTGTTTGACGTTCCACATTGATCGTTCCAGAACCATGACATTTATGACAAGTCGTCGGTTGTGTTCCTGGTTTTGCACCATTTCCGCTACACGTGTGACAAATTTCTTCACGATTGTATTTGATTTCTTTTTCTACCCCAAAGATTGCTTCTTCGAAGGATAAATTGACCGTATATTGTAGATCTGATCCTTGACGAGGGGCATTTGGATCAACAGATCTTCCACCACCGCCAAAAAACGAATCAAAAATATCTTCAAACCCACCAAAGCCAGCTCCACCACCAGAGAAGCCGCCAAAGCCACCAAAGCCGCCGCCACCTGCGCCATAATTAGGATCAGTTCCAGCATGTCCGTATTGATCGTAAGCCGCACGTTTTTGTGGATCACTTAAAATCTCATAAGCCTCGGAAACTTCTTTGAATTTTTCATCAGCATCAGGCTCTTTATTGATATCTGGATGGTATTTTTTTGATAACTTTCGATAAGCTTTTTTTATTTCGTCTTCTGAAGCTCCTTTTGACAGCCCCAAGACTTCATAATAATCACGTTTTGTTGCCATAGGCTTTCCTCCTATTGGTTCTCTTCATTTCCACGTCGTTTGTTATCATATCACACTTTGATCGAAACAAAAACCGGAAAATTCGAAGTATCGACTAAAGAAGAAAAAATCGATCATTGATTTATATGGCACGAAGAAAAGAAAACATTTCTCTTCTTGATCCAAAGAAAAATCACAATTGATGACTTGTTCCTTTACACTAGTGATGCTTCTAAACTGCATAAATAGACTGTTACAAAATTATTCCCTCGGAAATAAGCCGAAGAATCGCGAAAATATGAGAAGCTATTTTCGAATTCTTCGGCTTATTCTAAGCGGGACTTGATCTCTTTAAATGAAACTAAATGAACTGATTATTTTTTGTCGTCATCGACTTCTTCAAAATCAGCATCTACGACATCATCCGCTCCGCCTTGGGCAGCTTCAGGATTTTCTTGAGCTTGTTGTTGTGCCGCTTGTTCATATAATTTAACTGTCAAGTTTTGCACGATTTCGTTCAACGCATCACGTTTTGTTTTCATTTCTTCGATGTTGTTTGCTTCTACTGCAGCTTTCAACTCGTCACGAGCTGCCTCAGCTTTTTTCACTTCTTCTTCGTCAACTTTACCTTCTAATTCTTTCAAGGTTTTATCAACAGAGAATAGCAACGCATCGACATCGTTACGTAGATCAACTTCTTCTTTACGTGCTTTATCTGCTTCAGCATTAGATTCAGCATCTTTCACCATACGTTCGATTTCTTCGTCTGTTAGACCTGAAGAAGATTTGATCGTGATTTTTTGTTCTTTTTGTGTACCTAGATCTTTTGCAGATACATTTACGATACCATTTTTATCAATATCAAATGTTACTTCGATTTGAGGGATACCGCGTGGTGCAGCTGGAATATCTGTCAATTGGAAGCGACCTAATGTTTTATTGTCCGCAGCCATTGGACGTTCCCCTTGCAATACATGGATATCTACCGCAGGTTGGTTATCCGCAGCTGTTGAGAATACTTGTGATTTACTTGTTGGAATTGTTGTATTACGATCGATCAATTTTGTAAATACGCCGCCCATCGTTTCGATACCTAATGATAATGGAGTTACATCTAGTAAAACAACGTCTTTTACATCACCAGTGATCACGCCACCTTGGATTGCTGCACCCATCGCTACAACTTCATCAGGGTTTACTGATTTGTTTGGTTCTTTTCCTGTTTCTTTTCTTACAGCTTCAACAACCGCAGGAATACGAGTTGAACCGCCGACTAAAATCACTTCATCGATTTCTGATTGTGACAAACCAGCATCTTTCAATGCTTGACGTACAGGAACTTTCGTACGTTCCACTAAGTCAGCTGTCAATTCATCAAATTTTGCACGAGTCAAAGTCATTTCTAAGTGCAATGGACCAGCATCGCCAGCTGTGATAAATGGCAAGCTGATTTGAGTGCTTGAAACACCTGAAAGGTCTTTTTTCGCTTTTTCAGCAGCGTCTTTCAAACGTTGTAAAGCCATTTTATCTTGACCTAAGTCAATGCCATTTTCTTTTTTGAATTCAGCAACCATATGATCAATGATTTTGTTATCAAAGTCATCTCCACCTAAATGGTTGTCTCCAGCAGTAGATAATACGTCGAATACGCCATCGCCTAATTCAAGGATCGATACGTCGAATGTACCACCACCAAGGTCAAATACTAAGATTTTTTCATCGCGATCTGTTTTGTCTAAACCATAAGCTAACGCTGCCGCAGTCGGTTCATTGACGATACGCTCTACTTCTAAACCTGCAATCTTACCAGCATCTTTAGTTGCTTGACGTTGTGCGTCGTTGAAGTATGCAGGAACAGTGATAACTGCTTTTTCTACTTTTTCGCCTAAATAATCTTCTGCGAATCCTTTGATGTATTGTAAGATCATTGCAGAGATTTCTTGTGGTGTATATGATTTACCTTCAACATCCACTTTATAACCAGCTTCACCAATATGGCGTTTGATGGAAGAAATCGTATTAGGGTTTGTCACTGCTTGACGTTTTGCTACTTCCCCTACTTGGATTTCACCATTTTTAAATGACACAACAGAAGGTGTTGTACGATTTCCTTCTGGATTTGCAATGATTTTTGCTTCATTTCCTTCTAATACAGCTACTGCTGAGTTTGTTGTACCTAAGTCAATTCCGATAATTTTACTCATAATCAACGTCTCCTTATCTTATTACTAAGTTGTTTGTTTCTATTCCATCATGACTTTATTGCGCAACGATAACCATTGTCGGTCTCAATACGCGGTCATGTAATTTATAGCCTTCTTGTAACACTTCAACGATCGTATCAGCAGGTAATTCGTCTGTTGCTGGTACGGTCTGAACTGCTTGATGCAATGTCGGATCAAAAGGTTCACCTTTTGCAGGAATTTTTTCGATTCCCTCTTCCTTCAATGCATGTTTCAAACTTTCAAGAACCATCTCGACACCTTTTTTCAAACTTGCACCTTGCTCATCAGATACTTCTGTTGCTAAAGCACGTTCCAAGTTGTCGATCGAAGGTAATAATTTTTTGGCTAAATCCTGTGAACGATATTTTTGCAATTGCTCTCTTTCGTTTTTACCACGATTTGCCATATTAGCGATTTCTGCTCTCGCACGCAAAAACTTGTCTTCCATTTCATCAAATTCAGCTTGGAGATTTGCAAGTTCATTTGCTTCTTCTTCCACTTCTGAAACTTCTACTTCTTCCGTTTCTGGATCTAGCTGCGTATCATTCAATTCCTGATCTAATTCTTCATGGTTTTCTTTCATGATGCAGTCTTCCTTTCATTATTCAGTCAGATGCTTGATCGCTCAAATCGAAAAAACGATCAGTCACTTTTGTGATTGTTCAAAAATCCGAGCGGTCAAGTGTGCGATAATAATCAGCGAGTTTGTGCGCCAATTCTTTTCGATAGACATCGACAAGGCCTAACATTTTGGAATATGGCATACTAGTTGGTCCTAGCAATGCGATGGTTCCACGTCCATGGCCGACGATTTCATAACTCGCTTGGATCATACTCATATTTTGCAATAGGTCATTGCCTATTTCCGAACCGATTTTGATATGTATCTTACTGTCCATCGGTACGATCATCTGTGTCAGTTCATAGGAATCTGTCATAAATGAAAACATTGACTTGAACTGATCCACATCTTGCAACGGTTCATAATCCAATAAGTTCATTTGGCCACTCACATAAACTTTATCTTCAAACGCATGACTCAATAACGTATCAAAGAGATTTGACATCCCTTCCGTTGTTTGAAAATATTTATGCAAGATCATCGGGATCTCCGTGCGTAATTTGTTGTATACAGTCACTAACGGATCTCCTACCAAACGGTCATTGACAATCCGAACCATTTTTTCTAAGTCCTGACTACCTAAGTTTTCAGGAAGAGTAAAAACTTGACTTTCAACGTTCCCATTATCAGTCACCACGATCGCAATGACCTGACGACTATTCAATGGCACGATGCGAAAACCGGTCAAACGGCGATCTTTAATCTCGGGTCCTAACGAAAAAGTAGTGTAACTAGTCAACTCAGATAAAATCTCAGCTGATTGTTTGATGATTTCGTTGATTTCATGGAATTCCTTGTTTAAAGACTGTCGAATTTGGTGCAAATCATCATTTGCTACACGAGCAGGTCGTAACAGATGATCCACATAATAACGATAACCTAGCGCAGACGGTATACGTCCAGAAGAAGAATGTGTCTTTAAAAGTAGACCTTCATCCTCTAAAGCTTTCATATCATTACGGATCGTCGCTGGACTTGCCTCGACTCCTTCCGCCATTAACGTTTTGGAACCAACGGGCACCCCACTACTCGTATAGTTTTGGATGATCAGACGTAAAATATCACTTTGTCGCTGTGTTAACATCTTTCTCACCTCTCATTAGCACTCTTAACTCCTAAGTGCTAACCCACTTATAAATATAGCAAGAAGACTAAAAAGTGTCAAGGAAAAGAACCCAATTTTTTAGCACTCTGACATCGAGAGTGCTAATCAGTTGTCAACTTGCTTAAAATACTGTCATATCAAGCATTTGCTCATAAAAAAATTGTTTAAAATCGTTTTTTATTCCGTTGTTATAAAAAACTTAAACAATCATTCAGTCGTTTACCAAGTCTTTATCTAATAAAAAACGTTCGAAGACATTATTTCCCAAAAAAGTTCCTTTTTGTGTCAAATATACTCGGTCTTCTTCATTCACTAACAACTCTTCTGATACCAACTCATCAAGGACAGATTGATACAACGTTTCAATCGATTGACCATAACGCTGTAAAAAGTGTTGCTTCTCAATGCCCACCTTTTTTCTTAAACCAAGAAACATCTCTTCCTCGATTTGATTCTTACGAGATAACTCTTCACGTTCTAATACCGGTAGCTCACCTTCACGTAACGGACGCAAATAATGTTGGATTGGACCTTTATTTCGATATCGCGTATGATCCAGATAGCCACTTGCCCCCGCGCCAAAACCAAAATAGTGATCATTATTCCAATACATCAAATTGTGTTGCGATTCATGACCAGCTAAACCAAAGTTACTGATCTCATATTGATGACGTTGATGTTTTTCCATCCCCGCAATCGTTTCTTCAAACATCCGTGTCTCTGTCTCTTGATCTGGCAACTGCAACCGTCCTTGTCGAACCCAATTCATGAACATCGTTTTATTCTCTAAAATCAATGAATAAAGAGAATAATGAGGTAAGTCTAAGACTAATGCCCGCTCCAAAGTATCAAGATAGCCTTCTAACGTCTGCCCAGGTAACGCATAGATCAAATCAATGCTGACATTTGAAAAATTTTCCGCCTCTAAAAATCTCATCGTTTCATAGACATCTTCCGCCGTATGTTTTCGACCAATTTTCTTTAATAAGCGATTATCAAAGGTCTGGACCCCCATCGATAAACGATTAACTCCATAATTTTTCATTACTTGTAGCTTTTCCCTGGTCAAATCACCAGGATTGGCTTCCACCGTAAACTCTTTTCCTTCATTAAAAGGTAAAATCTCTCTCGCCCCAGACAATAGTCGATCGAGCTGCTTAGCCGATAAAGAAGTCGGCGTTCCACCACCAACATACAGTGTCTCCAATTCATTCACCGGACGACGCTCCATCATGATCGCCATTTCCTTTAGGAGCATTTCGACATACTCATCCACTGGTTGGCCTTCCAGAAACACTTTATTGAAGTCACAGTAATAACAGATATGTTCGCAAAACGGGATATGGATATAAGCAGAAACCTTATGTTCTGCGGATTTGTTTGTTTCTTTCATTAGTTTTTCTTTCTCCTTACGTCAAAAAGTCGTACCGCTTTTCGACCACTCTTTAAACGGTGTTCAAGTGCCAACTCCTTGAAATAAGCTAGCAATTTTCAAAACATGAAAAGCTGTTTCGAAAATTGTTTTCTTATTGTCATCGGAGCTACCCAGCACTTTCACGACCTCTTATATACGCATACTATACGTATTTAGCAAACAAATCCACTAAAAAATCCAAGAATCGATTTCTTGGATCAGTTTTTCTTTAGTTGTATTGGAGACTTGATTGTAAATTTCCAGTGTGGTTTTCATGTTGACATGTCCTACACGTTCCATGACCCCCTTAATCGGCATGCCAGCTTTGGCGAGTAAAGAGATATGGGTGTAGCGAAAGGTGTGGGAACTCAAATGTTTTTGGAAAGAAGGATCTTTGGTCTTCATGATATCTTGGATAGATGGATTGCCTTGCCCGTTTAAAAACTCATTTAACGAGTGATAGACAACTGGTGTGCCGTTTTGTGTCTGGAAAATAGTAGCTGATTCAATGAATTTTTTTGAAGCATAAATCGTTCGGATCGTTGTGTATCCTTCTATACGTCACTTACTTAAAATAGCTTTATCTAGTTTATGTAGAACTCTGACCCATAAATATTTCGAAGTTGTTTTGGATTCAGAAACGTCGAATCTTACTCTTAATGAAAAAGAATTAATGAATAAAGACAAGTGACTGGAGATTATTTTCACCAACAAAAACAATCTGAATAGTTCGTTAATCAAATATAATAAAATCAACAAAATAAAAAAGCCATATCTGTCTTTCCGATATGACTTCAGTCACCCATTATAATTTATCTAACCCCACTGATTTTCGCTGCTTCCGATTTGCCTCATCTGCTACATATTTCGTCACCTTTTTAAATTCTTTAGCTGAAGCTTTTTCTGACAAGGTAGCAATACTCTTATTATATTTTTTCTCGATTTGTTGCACCTGTTCTCTCTCAGTCATGTATTCTTTCCTTAAAATTCTTCGCATAACAAATATTTCCAAATATAAAATCATTCTAAGCTTTTGTATTAAGTATACATTTAATACAACTCTTAGCAGTTCAAAACTTCAGAAATTATGTATTCAACTATTATCATGCGAATTAATATTTTTGATGGACTTCATTTCTTTTTTTAAATTCTTAAGAGAAACGATTCCAACCATCATTCCTACAAAACTAATCAATGCCCAACAATATCTTTTTTGAAAAATCAAAATGACAGCAAAAATGAGCATAATTACCCAACAAAGTATTCCTATGTTAATTAAACGATTCATTTTTTCTTTTGTTTTTCTTCGCATTCAAGTATGCTCCTATCACGCTAAAATATAATTGTCATTCTTTCCATCAGCTCGATCTAAACCTTCCGCTAAAACACCCCCAACTGATGTACTAGCAATTGTAAGTGCAATATCGATCATACTACTTAATAAACCACTTACACCAAATCCAGCTTTAGCTAAAATTTGCTTTTCAACCATTCTAGTGATATTTTTTCTATTATTTCTCAATAATGTTCTAACTGCCGATAAATTACTCCATGCCGTCCATAGTCCAATCGCTATTAACCCTACATCGATGATACCAGCTACAAAACCAGTTGAATTCCACCAATTTTTACCTACGCCTCTCATTCGTGGATTAAATCCAGTCATTGATAAGTATTGATTGATTGCTTGTTCCATTCTTAATTCATCTTCTGCTGTTAACAATAATTCACCATTTCCATCAAATTCAGGTTGAATATCTTCATAATACTCTTTAATTTTTTCAATAGCCACTTTAGAATTATTCGCTTCTTCCAGATAAAAAACTGATGTTTCTTCAGAAGTGAAATCAGTGTCAATATTCTCAGTTTTCTCTAAATTTATCTCATTTGCTAAAAAAACCATGCTACCAGATGTTGCTAGTATAGATAAAACAAAAGTTACCACTATTACACCAATACTTACTTTGAATCCTAAACATTTCTTCTCCATTATGAATCCTCCATATAGTTTTATTGTCTTATAAGACAGTAAAACTATATATTAATAACATAGTTATTCATTGGAATCATCATAAAAAGTACTTTTAGAATCATAATCGTAACTTTTATCATTATCTATAAAAGAACATCAACTTCATCTATAAACATAGAACTGATTAGTGGGTCAGTCACAGTAATAACAGATATTCTCACAAAACGGGATATGGATATAAGCAGAAACCTTATGTTCTGCGGATTTGTTTGTTTCTTTCATTAGTTTTTTTTGTTGTCGTGGAGACTTAGTTGTATATTTCCAGTGTGGTTTTCATGTTGGTATGCCCTACACGTTCCATGATCACCTTGATTGGCATGCCAGCTTTGGCGAGTAAAGAGATATGGGTGTAGCGAAAGGTATGGGTTAAATAGAAAAATACTAACATTATCGTACAAATGATTAGTTCCATATAAGTACTTTTTTGTTTAACAATACTTTATTTTCAAGAAATTGACTACTTCACTAATTTCTGGATAAATAAAACTACATGTTATTCAAAAGAGTGAAAATTCTTCCAAGTTCATTCTTTTTTTGTTAGATGGAATTCTAAGAAAAATTTATATTTAAGCATTACACCTCTTTTTTATACTATGAATTATATATATTCGAATTCAATTGATTTTTTAGTTCCTCTACAGTATATGCAGGTCTCTTTCTATGAATCATTGCATGAAAATTAGGCCAGACTGGCTTCATCTCTTCAATTGGATCATTTTCATAAGAATCATCAATTCTACTTAATTCTTTTTCATGATGGACATGAATAAATTCCTTTCCAATTTCTCTCTCCATATTTCTCCTCAAAATTAAAAGTACATACTACACAAGTGTAACCACAATGATTAAAGCATGCCTTACGTGCTTTAGGATCTCTTTCATAAACTTTGACTTTCTTACTAATCTTTTTGCCTTCTAAAAATTTAATTTTTCTATTGTTTGATTTTCAACAGCAGACAAATCGCTTGATGCTATTATTTTCCATGTTCTTGCAGTAAGTGTACTATCTTCGTAATCCATCATAACTCCTAATCCTTTATATTTAAATTTAGGACTATGACTATCTTCTTTAATGAAGATATGAACCGGAAATTTTTCGCTAATCAACTTTTGTGTTGTTAGAGAATTAATTGTTGTGTTTCTTTTAGCGTACCAATATAGTCTGCTCTCGTCTAAACGATTTACATAATCACGTTTATGCTGAATATAAATTGTAATCAGAGAGAAATAATATCAATTAAATACTAATTAAAACGTATTAGTATTAAGATAAATGCTAATGTAAAAAAACTATATAAACATAAAACCTATATTTTGTTAAATAATCTTGTGTTTTCATATAATCTGATCTTGACAAACTTTTCCCAAGGTTTTGTCGTACTAATTTTTTTATTCTCCATAAAAAGCTAATGCCTATACTAAAACACAACAGACTTAAGAAACATAAGCCTAATCGGATCGCGAAATATATCAATTTAACCTACCTACATCCTTTTCAATATGTACTGTTAAAGGCTTATTCCAAAAGATAACTATTATTTTTCTGACCATTCTAACTATACCTTCTGCAATAATTCTCTTTACCATAGTTCATAGTAGTACCAAGAAAATTTTAATTACAAAAAAAATATTAATCTTTAGAACTTTTTTTCATAATATACAAAAAATCATAAACCTTTAAACCACACGTTTAATATAACCTAATAACATCGTTATTATTCAAACTAATCATAAAAACTTATTTTGAACGCATAAACGTTAAATTTATCTCAATCAAGTATGATAAAATCAGCAAAACAAAAAAAGCCATACACATATTTCTTGAATGACTTCAGTATCCAATCCATTTTACCCTAACCAACTAATCCTTTCTGTCTTTTATTCGCTTCATCTGCTACATATTTCATCCCAGTATAAAATTCTTTTGCTATGACAATCTCTACTAAATCAACAATACTTTTATTTTACATTTATTTACCTTTTCTTTTTCACTTCATAAGTGTATTTTTATTTAACTGATTGATAAACTACTTAGACAAAATAAAAATCAGTTGAACATCCTCCGTCTTTATACTATGTCTATAAAAAGAGGGGATGTTCAACCAACCTTGTTTTTTGGTGCGAAAAAATATAAGAGATATAAATAATTTCATGCATCTGTTCTTTTTTCGAAATCACCTATTTACAAAAGCTCATTAACACCGCCTTTTCAATCGAAAATTAAGCGGTAAAACTTGATGTTTCTGATAAAATGACTACTTGTAAATCTTTATCGGGCGGAAATATTTCTAACTCTTTCAACTTTGGCTAGAAAATGATATGCCAAGAAGTTTCAACTGGTTTTTGGATCGCTTGACCTTTTTATATTATTGAAACAGGACTGTCACATTTGCAACCACACGAACTATACGTCCATTTGGATATGAAAGCATTAGCTCTAGCTTATGTTGACCAACTTTTGATAGAACTTCAGGATTCAAAATAGTGATTGCAGGACGATCGTTTTCTTCTATATGGGTTTGCTCAACAAAATCAAATGGATCATAAGGTTCTCCTAAAATAATTTGAACTGATCGGCCAACAGGAAATGCATCTTGTATTGGTATATGCGTTTCTTTATATTGATCATACCACGTAGAATCGATCAAACTTCTCCAATCCTTTGGCATTTTGTCATACTCTGCAGAGGTCCAATACTCAACATTTAATTGACGATCAGATGTGTCATCACGTGTATTGCCAGAAACATACGTCGTTTCTCCTTTAAAACCTTCAGAAGCTTGATTCATGATCAGTAGCTCTCTTCGGCGATTGGCTGGAATATTGTGGTAATTGATAAATTTATTATCAATAAATACTCCATTAAATACATTGTCCTTTCCTGTATGTCGATTATACTCTATCCCAATCGCGTATTTATCCTGCCACTCTTTAAAATCAAACACGTTATTTGCTACTAGCCAATTCGATAACTCTGCTACTTGACCTTGAGCAAAACTATCTCCTAATCCAAATTCTGGTGTTTCATACATAATAATACCGGTATTACGTAGATAATTATTCATGATCGTGATGTTACGTCCTGATTTGAATTTAAATCCACCATAAGGTCCATTGTGCAATCCGCGAACGTGATTGCCTACAACCTGTACATTCTGTGATCCTCTTAGATAAATGGCATGATCACCTACCACACCATACCGATCCTCGTTCTCGTACATCTGCTGGAAGAAATTATCTTTTATCAAAACATTCTTCGAATTACTATATGAATTGACACCACAAGAAAGATAGTTTTGTTCGTTATGTTCAAGAGACATTTGTTTAGACTCCAACGCAGATTGTAGACGATTGATGGTTTTGATAATCTCAGGATTGCTAAAGCTCTTAATTGCTTCTAACTCATTGATCCGTAATCCAAATAGATTATCTGTAATCTGTACGTTTTCCATATATTCATATCTTCCAACCGTTGAAAAACCACCAATATAGATTGCCCGATTTTCTGTATCTGGCGTGGCATGTTCATGATCTCTCATAAATATATTATTTTGCATGGTCGCCCCATTGGATGTTTGCAGGTTGATCGGATATAAAGACACAGGATGGTAAAACACATTATCATTGATGGTAATGTTATTTGCTAAACGCGTAAAAATTCCTACTCCATCAAAAAACAATGAATGAATCTCAATATTATGGCTTGTCTGGTAATTTTCATCTGACAAATAAACGTTTTGGCCTGTTTCATTTTTCAATATCGTTGGTTTCTCTTCTTCTCCTTTGATCTTGAGACCGCTTCTTAACACTACATTTTTATTGATGATATACGTACCAGCTGGAATATATAACTGCTTTGTTAAAGAATCGGTGTGATCAATAATCGCTTGTAATTGATCTGACTGATCTTCTAAACCCTCACGTCGCAACGCGTGCTCCCCAAAAATCGTCGTATCTGTTGCATCTAACCATTCGGTGTGCTGAGCCGAAAAAGTTTTTTGGCTCTCTAACTCATTCATTGCTTCTGCGTTTATATTTGCTGGTATGCTTATTAAAAACAGAACCAGAAAACAGAACATCATTTTTAGTTGTCGTTTGTTCATTTGTCTCTCCATTCTTTTTAGCTGTGATTGGCTATCATTCTAAACAGGAAGTATTCTTTTATTTTTGGTGTTAGGTGCCTCTTGTTTTAACATACTTTAAAATAACGAACGATATCCATTTGTAGATTAGCAGATAAATAAATAGTTTAGCACTCAATAATTTCATTCACAGGTGAAAATATTGAGTGCTTTGGCAAAAAAATGGTTCAGTAACAGTTTTACCTTAATAGTATATATTCACACATGCCCTATTAGAGAAAATGATTTTACAGTGAAATCTTTAACTATTTCAGTTTATATCAAAGTAAATAAAATAATAATTTATAGCAAATATAATAACATTATATAAAAAATAATTTATAAAAAATTTTTATCTTATCTTTTTACTAAATGACAACAATAAAAAAATTCTAACTCATGTGTTGCTTTGAGTTAGAATTTTTTTATCGATTTGCTTGCGAGAAATAATTTGAAGAGCTACCTATTACCAAGTCCTGATTGCCGAAAATTATTTCGTGGAACGTTACAATCTATCCTGTAACAATATGCTTACTAATAGTTACTCCACCGCTTGTTTTTTCACATTTTGATGATAAGGACTTTGTTCAAACAGCACCTTCCCATGTGAAAAATACAATTCAGCGTCTAAACATTGCCTGTCGTTAAGTAAATCAGTTATGACATTTGCTAATTTAATTACCGCAATTCGATCAAATGCGGTGATCATCGACTGTCCAATTGCTAAATTATCTAAAACAATACTTCTATAGTCGGATAATATCGGACAAAACGTTTCCACAAAAGATTCGATTGAACTAACTGAACGGTTCAATAAAAAATGCATAGGATGGCTATTCATATGTTTCAAAAGATATTTTTTATTATTCGTTAAATCCAGTTGATTAGCAATACAAACATCGATTTCATTTGTCAAAGATAGTTCTCTTGTGACTTTACCTGTGATGGTATCGTCAATTTGGATAAACGTTACTTTTTGATGAGAATGTCCAGTATCGACGATCCGATCAATCACTTTTGTTACGCCGTTGATAAATGTATCTGAACCTACTGTATAGTCACCACTTGGGTAATCAAGATAGTTAGATACTGGTACAGTGATTACTGAAAGTCCATGGCTACGTAGCTCATTTGCAAAAACAACACTTGAAGTCCCACCTAACAATACGAAGGAGTCGTAATTTTCCTCTTTTATCAATTGAATAAATTGATAGTTAACATGGTTAGTTTCTGAACATAAATAGGAGCAATCAAATAAATGCCAATTATTTACATTTTGACCCAGCTTTGTTTGGATATATTGTTCTTCAGAAAAATTGATTGCGAATAATTCGATTTCTTGTTCAGGTATGGAAAGCACAAGCTGTTCCACTAAACGCTCTCCCCCTTTTACATAACCTTCTATGGATAAAATGCCAACTTTTTTCGCCATATTCGTTTTCCCCTCACTGTATTCTTTCATTGAATTTCCATACTTAGTCAGTTCCAATAGCTATCTTCCTCAGTCAGTAGTAATTTCTCATGCCGATCAAATAAATAGCAGTCAGATGTAATCGGTATCATTTAATCGTAAAATTTTTTTGAAAAGTCCCTTAATTTTGCGATTTCCATTGGACAGACATATCATCTTTCCGCTTTTTTCTATTTAAGTAAAATATACCATATTTATTCCAATATAGCATAAAGGATTTTTTATTGGTAGAAAAAAGTATAGGAATACTAAAATAGTATCAATTGCGACAGAACAAATTCTGATATTTTTGTCTCATAGCAACAGCTAGAAAGCCAGGAAGACAAAGACATCTCTTCTATTGGTGATCATCGAATCTGGCTTTGGATCTATCTTCAACCAAAAAAATAAACCGTAAGTTTGACTTGCAGTCTATTTGTAACGTTCGATAACTCAAAATAAAACAGCTTTAAACTGATCACACCTTCAGCTGTAACAGCTATATTTTTTTGGTAGCAACAATTAGAGCTGTTTGATGTTGAATGATCCAACATAGAGCTAAATAATTTGCTTTTCGTTTAACAAACAATTGCTCGCTTCGACAAATCTATTAAAAAATTTTCAATAAATAAATCTGTTCCTTCTTTTGTCAATTCATTCGCGTGACTAAACTTTTCTTTTACTTTTATT
Organism: Enterococcus mundtii; assembly: GCF_003957375.1. Classification (GTDB taxonomy): domain Bacteria; phylum Bacillota; class Bacilli; order Lactobacillales; family Enterococcaceae; genus Enterococcus_B; species Enterococcus_B spodopteracolus. The sequence goes on from NZ_CP025473.1 coordinate 1,616,757, forward strand.
TTGTTTTCTTTGAGGGTCTGTTCCTTTGTCATAAGATCGAAGATATATGTCGCTCCTTCATTCTCCAATAGAAAGATTCCCACATCTGATGACAAGTAGATTTTATTTCCTAATTTTTCATAAGCGATCGCTTTGTTTCACTTCATTTCTTTTATTCCCTTCCTATAACTCCATAACCAATAGTTCTACGATTGATTGTCTTCTTTTCACAGTAATTCTTCGAAATTGATGGTGTTCTGAATATTACTTCACTTGGAATTTTTTTCAAAAGCATTAACCGTATTACTTGTTCTTATTTCTTACACCAAATATAAGAGTCCCTTTATTCTTGACGGGTGATTGATTCTTGCATTTACTTTACATCGTAAAATAATCAAATGCGAATAAGTAGTAGTTTTCATCTCAAAATGTTATGTATACACATAAGATTCCCTATATAGATTAGATTTATCCTTCTTATCTGATCTTGGTCATCGTTAACTTACAATTGACTATTGTGAGGCAAATCATGGACGAAATCATTTACCTCACAATAAGGGGAGTTTTTTAGTGTACGAACTTCGTTTCAACCATAAAAAAAACGGTGTAAGCTTTGGTTCATTTGTTAAGCATTTAGAACAACTACATGACTTCACTTTGGATACGGTCATCTAATGTGCTTAGAGACTCTTCTCAGATCCTTTGAGCTAACTATCACCGTCCTCCTCTCTCGTATTTAGGAAAGTTGGGAATAAGTTTATTTTCATTAAACAGCTGATTCATACTATTTTCATTGATTATAGAATTTTGGACACTGAATTAAGAAGTAACTAACTATGCTATTATTGAAACACTCACAAATTTTAGAGAATGTTTTAGAAAAGTTTAGGCGGATTGTTTACAGACTTGATATTTACCTTATCGATATTTTTACAAAAGTTTAAAAACAAAACAATAATCTTCAAAAATTCATGGTTTTAATGCTTTATATTGAGTATAATAATTTGAAAGATATCCTTATTTTTTACTCTATATATTATTTTACGCTATATTTATATACTTGATAGGCAAATCATAATAGCAAGAATCATTTACCTAACTCGTAAATGGTACTAGTTATTTGTTTCTATCATTCAAGAAAACGGAGGAAGGAGAACTGATGAAAAATTATTATTCAGTCAATGAACTTGCAGAGATTCTAGGAGTAACCACTCGTTCTATACGAAATTATCTACGCGAGGGAAAACTACAGGGGATAAAGGTTGGAGGAAAATGGAAATTCTCCGAAGAAAATCTGTTAGAGTTTCTTCAGTTCTCCCTTAAAAATAAACCAAGTTTCGTAGGAACTGACCAACCAATAAATAGTGCAGTAGTCCTAAAATTCTACCTTCAGTACGAAACGTTGGAGTCATTACACCAATTTAGAGATTGTATGATCAGCTATCATCAAGATGTTTATTCAAATAAAGAAGATCGTTACTTTTTTTATAATGTCTTAGATGATACCTACGCGGAATTTATTATTAGCGGGAATTTTAACTATGTTCAAAGTTTTGGTACTTGGTTCAATGAAGCTGTTTTAAAACGAACGGATATCTCATTGACCGCACCAAAATAAAGCAATATAAGACATTTTTGTTAGTTGATGTCTTACATTGCTTTATTTTTTTAAATCAGCACAGTGATCATACTACCCCCGACAATCAAGGCTAACCCGATCAAAGTGTAGCTTAATTCTTTTTTGCTCTTCTTTTCGTGCAAAATAACCATACCACCTAATGTTGAGATCACTACGTTCAGTTGCGTGATGATATAGGCAGTAGCTACGCCATTGGCATTAGCTGAAAATATATAAGCAAATGCTGCTAAACTAAAAATGACACCAACGATCGTAGCTTTCCAACTTTTTCCATCTCCGTACGCTTTTGGTTGCTTCAAGACGACATAAATAGCCGCTGCTAAGAAAACACCTAACATTTGTGGAAAGAAGATAGCTACTCCGTCTGCATTGACTAATTTAGGTAATGCACTGTACACCCAATAACCAATACTCGTAGAAGCAAGAATCGAAATTCCTTTAGTTATCCCACCTTGTTTACTTCCCCCATCAGTTACTGCTGTTAGTGCAGAACCAATCACTAGCAAGACGATCGCTACTCCACCAATCACTTTCCCTGTTGTTCCTGCCCATTCGCCAAAAGCAAAAACACCAATCAGTGACGTTCCAACAAGCTGCATCGCAGTGGAAATAGGCATTGTTTTGGATACGCCGATCAAATTGAACGTGGTGTATTGTCCGATTTGGCCAATGACCCAAAACGCCCCTGATAAAAGACTGATCAAAAATGTAGTAATCGAAATACCAGCGGGTGCCATGAACAATTGAACAACTAGACCAACGAGTAATGCCCCAATACCTGTACCTAATATTTCATTGGTGGGACGTCCACCGATTTTTTTCAAAACCAGTGGTTGGATTCCCCAGCCAATCGCTGGTATTAATGCAATTAAGATTCCCATCAATCAATCCCTACCCTTTCCCACCTTGAAATGAAGGATAAAGCGTCATACCACCGTCTACAAACAACGTGATACCTGTAACGTAGCTTGATTCATCTGAAGCTAACCAAGCAGCCGCAGCGGCAACTTCACTTGGTTTTCCGATTCGTTCCATCGGGATCATGCTTTCTGTTGTCGCTTTTTGCTCTGGGTCATCAAACTTTTCGGCATTAATCGGTGTTTTGATTGCTCCTGGTCCGATACTATTGATACGTATTCCTTCAGGCGCATACTCCATCGCAACACTTTGAGTGAATAGTTTTACCCCACCTTTTGAAGCGGCATAATGTGAGAAGGTCGGCCATGGGATTTGTTCATGGACAGAGGAAAGATTGATAATACTTCCTTTTACTTGGTGTTTTTTGAAATAATTGATCGCGGCTTTTGTTCCTAAAAACACGCCAGTAAGGTTGACTTGCATCACAGTTTCCCATTCTTCCAAGCTTAATTCGTGCGTAGGTTTTTGGTTTTCAGTGCCAGCATTGTTGACCCAAACATCCAACTGACCATAGGCTTCTATCGCTTGATCAATTAAAGTCTGCACGCCTTCTTCTGTTCCTACATCCGCTTTGACAGCTAATGCTTGCCCCCAGCTTCTTCAATCGCTTTAACTGCTTCTTCTGCTCCATCAGCATCCGAATGGTAATTTACAACTACTTTCATCTTCTCTTCTCCAAAACGCTGAGAAATGGCTGTACCGATCCCTTTGGACCCACCAGTCACTACAGCTACTTTCTGCTCTAATTCTTTATACATAGAAGACACCCTTTCTTTTATCACATTAATAACAGATATTTTAAAACATTCGTTATTAGCTATAAAGACAGTGTACACTACGAAGTGTAGGTGAAAGCAAATCATACGCACTAAAAAAAACTTTCCAAAAAAAGAAAGCCCTTCAGTTATCCTGATTGGGCTTCTTCCTTATTCTTGAATACTACATTTGCTTACTCAACATGTTCAAAAAAATCAGCAGTTACTTGTTCGTCTGCTTTTAATTGCTCGATTAGAGCTTCTGCTCCATCAAACTTCACTTGATCTCGGATAAACTCGTGCCAACGAACGTAGACATGTTCACCATAGATATCTTGATCAAAATCTAGAATATATAGTTCGACTGTCAATTCACGTCCATCGCCAAATGTATCATTATGCCCGATTGATCCCATTGCTGGGTACCACGTCTCACCGATTTTGATTTCACAAACATAGACACCCACTTTTGGTAAATGAACGGTGCTTTTAACTTTGACATTGGCTGTCGGGAATCCTAATAAGCGACCACGTGCGTCCCCGTGGATGACCACACCGTCGATTTCATAAATATAGCCTAACAAATGGGCCACACTCGTGACATCCCCAGCATCCAAGTCTTGACGAATCCGTGAAGAACTGATTTTTTCCCCTTCTTGTTGCTCTTTTGGTACAGTGACTACTTCAAAACGACTTTTTGCATAACCAGGGAGATGAGGGACATCCGCAATTTCTTTTGGACCATACGTATAGTCAAAGCCAGAAACGGCATACTTAGCATTTAGTCCTACAATATACTGATCAACGAAATCTTGAGGGGCTAAGTGGGCAAATGCAGAAGTAAATTCAATTTCGTAAAGATAATCGATACCAAGTTCTGCCATTTTTTCTTCTTTTTGTTCTAACGTAGTCAAGTATTTGACGTTACTTGGGTTGATTTTTTTAAAGACGATTGACGGATGTTGATTAAATGTCATCAATGCCAATTTCAGACCCTCTCTTTGAGCAATTTCTCGCCCCGTTTCAATCACTTTCTGATGTCCTAAATGAACTCCGTCAAAGAAACCTAAGATCAGTACGACGTCTTCTTTCGGAATTTGTGAAACTTGATAAGGGTGTCTGATTTTGATGATTTCCATTTTTACATTAAACCTCATTTCTTAAAACTTTACTTGGTTTTAACTTATTTTTTTCTTTTGGATTTGGTTGGTAGATACTCACTACTTTTCCTTGATAAAAAAGGGCAATTTCTTCTGAGGGCATCTCTGATAGACCGAATACTTGGTAATCTAAGCGCATACCATTCTTGACTTTCTGCCACACTGTTTCGTCGATATCGACCTGTTTGAACTTTGCTACACCCGTTTCAATGGGTAATAAATACTCTTCGATCGTACCATTCTCCATATATGATGCTACTTCAGCTAAAGTAATAGCTTGGGATTCATCCATGCCGGCACTCACTGTTCTCGTCAAATCTGACATATGCGCAGGATAGCCCAGCTTACTCCCCGTATCTACAGCCAATGTTCGGACATAGGTACCTTTGCCACATTCGACTTCAAACCGCCACGAAACGGTACCTGCTTCTTTTGACCAGAGGATTTCACTCGTTCGTTCAAAACGATAGATCTGTGCCTTGCGTACAGGTCGTTCCACTGTTTCATTATTTCGAGCATATTCATATAAACGTCGACCATTGATTTTCACAGCCGAGTACATTGGAGGAATCTGTGTGATCTCACCGACCAAAGCAGCCATTGCTTCATCTACTTGGTCTTCTGTCAACACTTCGGTGACAGCTCGTTGTTCAACGATTTCTCCTGACTTGTCTTCAGTCGTTGTACTGTAGCCAAGTGTGATTTCTCCTTTGTAGGTCTTCCCCGAATCGGCCAGATATTCAATGACTTTAGTGGCTTTACCAATACAAATTGGAAGAACACCATCTACATCAGGATCTAATGTCCCCCCATGTCCGATTTTCTTTGTATGTAAAATTTTTCGTAATTTGAATACACAATCGTGGCTAGTCATGCCGCGTTCTTTCCATAAAGGTAATAAGCCTTCCATTTTCTGTTCTCCATTCTTTTAAGTATTAACTGAATTATTATAACACATCGGATCAAAAACTGACGGGATTGATCCTTAAATGTACGATTATTTTGTTTTAGAAACATAAACGTAACAAAAGTTCACACTGTTGTAAATAGAAAGGTGGTATTCTTTTTGTAAAGGAGGGAGCACCTATGGAAAATCTTTTCTTTGCACCTTTTGATTGGTTATACGGATGGTTATCTGGTAGATGATCGGATGATTCTTTGATCAGTCAATTCTCATAATTTGCTTTTATGATGAAACATGTTTTCCCCAAAAAGCGGACAATTCAGCGATGATCATCTGCTACGAATACAACGAAAAAATTCGAAAATGGCTCCTGCTATTTTTGGATTTTTTCGTTGTATTTCGTTTGGCTCTCTAGTGTCGAATGAAAATATACAAAAAAACAGTGAGGATACAGTTATTGTATCCTCACTGTTCGACCATTGATACGAACGAGTCAACCCGTTAGAACATTAGTCTTTGTTTAAATTACGCAATAATTCATCGATATGATTACCATATACAACTGATTCGTCTAGCTCAAACGTCAATTCAGGTGTTTTATAAATGCTCATGTTATGCCCTAATTCACGACGAATCAGTCCACTTGCTTTATTCAACCCTTCTTGCGCTTTTTTCTTATCTGAAGCTAAGTCAGATAAAAGGCTATAATAAATCGTTGCTTGTTGCAGGTCACCCGTGACATGCACATCTGTGATTGTTACGTTTTCCACACGTGGATCACGTACTTTTTTGCGTAAGATATCATTCACTTCTTTTAAAATTTCTTGACCGACTCTGCGGTCACGATAGTTAGCCATAATGAGCGGCCTCCTTTTTTTAAATTAGTCGACTTTGATTTCTTCCATAATAAAGCCTTCGATAACATCGTCTACTTTTAGATCATTGAATTTCTCAACCATTGCTCCACATTCAAAGCCCATTTTCACTTCTTTAACATCGTCTTTGAAGCGTTTCAAGCTTGCTAATTGTCCTTCGAAAATGACGATACCATCACGAATGACACGCACGCCGCTATCACGACGAATGTAACCATCAGTGACAAAGGCACCAGCGATCGTTCCGACTTTTGATACTTTGAAGGTTTCACGGACAGTCATTTGACCAGTGATTTTCTCTTCAAATTCAGGATCCAACATCCCTTTCATCGCTGTTTCGATTTCTTCGATGGCTTTGTAGATGATACGGTGAAGACGGATATCCACTTCTTCTGTATCTGCTTGGATTTTCGCTTGTGGTGTCGGACGAACATTGAAACCAATGATGATCGCATTACTTGCCGCAGCAAGCGTCACATCACTTTCATTGATTGCTCCAACAGCTGAATGGACGATCTTGACACGTACACCTTCAACGTCGATCTTCTTCAATGAAGCAGCTAATGCTTCGGCTGAACCTTGTACATCAGCCTTGATGATAACATTGACTTCTTTTAATTCGCCTTCTTTTAAGCTTTCAAACAAGTTGTCTAATGTCACACGACTAGTTGCTGCACGTTGTTCTAACATCGCACGTTTGCCACGTTCTTCACCCGCCGCACGAGCTGTTTTCTCGTCTTCAAAGACAACAAAACGATCGCCTGCTTGGGGTACATCATTCAATCCTGTGATTTCAACTGGTGTTGCTGGTCCAGCTGTTTTTTCACGGCGTCCTAAGTCGTTGACCATTACACGTACACGACCGTATGTGTTTCCAACAACGATTGGGTCTCCAACATTCAATGAACCTTGTTGAACAAGTAATGTTGTCACAGGACCTTTTCCTTTGTCTAATCGTGCTTCGATCACTGTACCGATCGCACGTTGTGTTGGATCAGCTTTCAAGTCTTCCACTTCTGCGACTAAAAGAATCATTTCTAATAGTTCTTCGATATTTTGGCCGAATTTCGCTGAGATTTCTACAAAAATCGTTTCGCCGCCCCATGCTTCAGGAATCAATTCATATTCACTTAATTCTTGCATCACATGTTGTGGATTTGCACCTGGTTTATCGATTTTGTTGACTGCAACGATGATTGGAACACCAGCTGCTTTCGCATGGTTGATCGCTTCTACAGTCTGTGGCATTACACCATCATCAGCGGCAACAACTAAAATCGTGATATCAGTGATACTTGCACCACGAGCACGCATACTTGTAAAGGCCGCATGTCCTGGTGTATCCAAGAATGTGATTGGTTTGCCATCGATATCGATTTGATACGCACCGATATGTTGTGTGATACCACCGGCTTCTCCGCTTGTTACGCGAGAATGACGTAAAGTATCGAGTAAAGTTGTTTTACCATGGTCAACGTGTCCCATGATCGTAACAACTGGTGGACGTGAGACTAATTTTTCTGGATTCACTTCATCCGCTTCAAAGAATTTATCAATATCCGCAATATCTACTTGGATTTTTTCTTGTGGTTCCATACCGTAGTCTGTTGCTAACAATTCGATCGTATCTTTATCTAATGCTTGGTTTTGATTGACCATCACGCCTAGCATAAATAATTTTTTAATGATCTCTGCTGGTTCGCGGTGAATTTTCTTCGCGATATCTGCAACATTCATACCTTCTGTATACTCTAATACTTCAGGTAACTCACGGAATTTACGTGGTGGAACTGCTGGCTTGTTTGAAGTTTGTTGTTTGCCTTTTTTCCCTTTTTTGTTGAAACGATTGCGGTTGTTATTGTTGAATTTGCCGCGATTGTTATTATTGTTTCTATTTTGGCTGCCGCCTTGGTTTGCTCCTTGACGGTTTTGGTTGCTGCCTTGGTTGTTAGCTTGGCGATTTTGGTTGCTACCTTGAGTAGTTCCCTGACGGTTTTGGTTACTGCCTTGGTTGTTACCTTGGCGATTTTGATTATTGTTTTGAGTAGTTCCTTGACGGTTTTGATTGTTTCCGCCTGTCTGGCTACTCTTATTCTGATTTGTTGATTGGTTTTTTCCTTGATTCACTTGACCGCTCCCTTGACCGCGATCTTGATAGTTGCGGTTACTTTTATTTTTTTGTTGGTTCGATAGTTCGTTTGTTTTCTTTTGGTTACTTGGCTGTTGTCCGGCTGGTTTTTGGTTTGCTTTTTGTACTGGTTGCTTTTTCTGCTGTGGTTGGTTGAACGCTTGTTGCAGTTTCTTTTCATCTTGTGTGCTGACCGCACCCATGTGATTTTTCACATCGATTCCAAGTTTCTGCGCTTTATCAACGACCTCTTTACTAGACTTGTTCCATTCTTTCGCTAGTTCATAAATTCGTTTATTGCCCATGCAATCACCTTCCTAACCTTCAATTAGCTCCTTGACCTTTTTTGCAAAGCCGGTGTCCGTGATTCCTATCACTTTCCGAGGTTTACCGATCATCTGCGTGATTTCTTCCTCAGAAAACAGCTCAAAGCAAGGAACTTTGTAGTACGAACTCTTATCTTTGATTTTTTTTCTGGTATTCTCACTGGCATTACTTGCGACGAAAACGATCTTGGCTTTTTGGCGACGGATGTCTCCGATCGTCAATTCTTCACCTGTGATCATTTTTCCGGCACGCATCGCTAGACCAATAAGATTCATGGCTTTTTGCCGATTCATTCCATTCATTCGCCAAATAGCTCTTTTCGGGCTTTTTGGTGAGTGACGTAATCTAATAGTTCTTGATAAAATTCATCTGTTAGCTTAGCTTCAAGTACACGATCCAAGAGATGTTTATCCCAAGCTTGTTGTACTTCCTCCGGCTCAAGTGAGACATACGCTCCTCGTCCAGGCATTTTTCCAGTAGGATCGATCGATACCACGCCTTCTTTTGAACGTGTGACACGAATCATCTCTTTTTTTGGTTTCATTTCACCTGAAACCACAGATTTGCGTAAAGGGATCTTCCTTTGTTTCATCTCTTTGCCTCCTTCACTAGCAGTTAAATTTCTTCTTGTTCAGTTACTTCAGCTGTTTCGTCTTCAAATGCGATTGTTTGATATTCATCATCTGTCAAATCTGATTGGATGATTGCTTCATCGTGTAATTCTTCAGAGATTGCTGCTTCTGCCTGAGCTTTTTTCTCATAGAATTCAGTCATGTCTGACTCTGATTTGATGTCGATTTTGTGGTTCGTCAATTTGGCTGCTAGTCGCGCATTTTGTCCGCGTTTACCGATTGCCAATGACAATTGATAATCCGGCACAACGACCGTACAAGCTTTTGGATTTTGTTCGTCAAAAATGACATCCACGACTTGTGAAGGATTCAATGCGTTCGCAATGAACACCGCAGGATCTTCATCCCACTCAACGATATCCATGTTTTCGCCCTTCAATTCATTCACGATTGCTTGGACACGTTGGCCTTTAGGACCGACACAAGTGCCGACAGCATCGATATTCGGATCAGTTGAGCGAACAGCCACTTTTGAACGATCGCCTGCTTCTCTAGCAACGCTGACGATTTCAACAAGTCCATCATAAACTTCTGGTACTTCTTGTTCGAATAAGCGACGCAAAAGATCAGGATGACTACGGCTAACAAAGACTTGAGGGCCTTTTGATGTATTCTCAACACGTGATACATATACTTTGATACGATCATGTGGTTGATAAAATTCATTTGGCATTTGGTCTTGTTTTGATAGTACCGCTTCGATTTTACCTAAATTGACATAGATATAACGTTTGTCTTGACGTTCAACGATACCTTGCATAATGTCTTTTTCATAAGCACTGAATTCGTTATAGATGATCGTGCGTTCTGCTTCACGTACACGTTGCAAGATGACTTGCTTAGCTGTTTGGGCAGCGATACGACCGAAATCTTTTGGTGTGACTTCAAAACGGATCTTGTCACCGATCTCGTAAGCAGGATTGATCAACAAGGCGTCTTTCAAAGATACTTCTAATTGTGAGTCCATCACTTCTTCGGTGACTTCTTTCACTGCATAGACATGGATCTTGCCTTTTTTTTGTTCAAATTCTACTTCTACGTTTTGTGCTTGCCCATAATGGCGTTTGTATGCAGAAACTAACGCAGCTTCTAAAGCGTCGATCACGATTTCTTTTGAGATTCCTTTTTCAGCCTCTAAAGCATCTAACGCGTTCAACATTTCTTTACTCATTCTTCTGTTTCCTCTCCGTGATTAAAATTGGATTGCTAAGCGAGCTTTGGCAATATTCTTACGGTCAAAAACAATTTCTTTTTCCCGTGTCTTTATGCGTATCTTCAATGTAAGCTGTTCAGCATCAAATGATTGGAGAAAACCTTCGTATTGTTTTTCTCCGTCAACTGGTTGATATAAAGACACATGGATATACTCTCCTCGTGCTTTTTCATAATCTGCCTCTTTTTTCAAAGGGCGTTCTGCGCCTGGAGATGATACCTCTAGAAAATATGCTTGTGGTATCGGGTCTGGCTCTGTCGTATCAAGTTTCTCACTTAATTTTTCACTGACAAATGCGCATTCTTCAATGTCGATTCCGCCTTCTTTGTCTATAAACACCCGTAAAAACCAGCTTTTTCCTTCTTTGACAAATTCTACTTCTACTAGCTCAAACTTTTGTTCATCTAAGATCGGTGTCACCATTTCTGTGACTGTTTCAACGACGCTACTCAAAGATTTCGCCTCCTTAAAATTAGATCCGTAATTCCATTAAAAAGAGTGAGCGAAAATTCCGCTCACTCACAGTTAGTATCATTACCTTAAATAACTATAACATAAACCACTCTAAATGACAAGCCATATCATTAGAACCAACTGGCAACCAGCTTTACTAATCTTTGCTTTCATTTTGATTCATTTTCATTTCTGACGTTGACTTTTATAACATATCAAATAACGATAATTGATTTTCATCAGGTAAATCTTTCAAGACACCATTTTCTGTCATATACTCGATCAACGTCTTCGAGACTTTCCCACGAGTTGCCAAGTCTTCTTTGGATAAGAAAGGACCATCTTTTCTAGCTTCGACGATTTGTTTCGCTACGTTGGCCCCTAAACTTGGTACCGCACGGAATGGCGCAATCAGCGTATCTCCTTCGATCACAAAGTTTACTGCATCGGATTTGTATAAATCGATCATTCCGAATTTCAAATCACGTTCTAGCATTTCATTGGCTAACTCTAAAACTGTCAACTGATTCTTTTCTTTTACAGAAGCATCTAACCCTTTATCCGTGATTTCCTTCATCGCCTCTTTCACTGCTTCTTTTCCTTTGCACATAGCGACAAGATTAAAGTCATCTGCACGAACGGAAAAATAGGCACAGTAATACAATATCGGAAAATAAACTTTGAAATAAGCAACCCGTAGCGCCATCAAAACATAGGCGGCGGCATGGGCTTTCGGGAACATGTATTTGATTTTCGAACAAGAATCGATGTACCAGTCAGGTACGTTATTTTCTTTCATTGCGGTCAAATACGTTTCACGTAATTCGTCAGGGATCTTATTCCATAATCCTTTACGCACCGTCTCCATGATTTTGAACGCCATGCCACTATCTAAGCCAGCATGGATCAAATAAACCATGATATCGTCACGACAGCCGATTACTTCAGCCAGCGTCGCATCCCCACGTTTGATCAATTCCTCTGCGTTTCCTAACCAAACATCCGTACCATGAGAAAGACCAGAGATCTGCAATAATTCCGCAAAGGTCGTTGGATGTGTTTCCTCTAACATCCCACGAACGAAACGTGTCCCAAATTCCGGTATCCCTAGTGTACCTGTTTTAGAATAAATCTGTTCTTGTGTGACTCCCAAGACTTCGGGTCCAGAAAAGATCCGCATCACTTCCGGATCATCGGTTGGGATCGTTTGTGGATCAATCCCAGATAAATCTTGCAACATCCGGATCACCGTTGGATCATCGTGTCCCAGGATATCAAGTTTCAAGACATTGTCATGGATCGAGTGGAAATCAAAGTGGGTCGTTTTCCATTCTGAATTCTGATCGTCTGCCGGATATTGGATCGGCGTGAAATCATATACATCCATATAATCGGGGATAACAATAATCCCTCCTGGATGCTGTCCGGTCGTTCGTTTGACCCCAGTAGCACCTTTGGCTAAGCGATCCACTTCGGCGCTGCGGTAATGCAAGTTGTGATCACGTTCAAACCCTTTTACAAATCCATACGCCGTTTTATCTGCAACAGTACCGATCGTTCCCGCACGATAGACATACTCTTCGCCAAATAATACTTTCGTATAATGATGGGCTTCTGCTTGGTAATCCCCTGAGAAGTTCAAATCGATATCGGGTACTTTATCGCCATGGAAACCTAAGAATGTTTCAAACGGAATATCATGCCCATCTTTATTTAAACGAGCGCCACATTTTGGACATTTTTTCTCAGGCATATCAAATCCTGAACCGTAAGTTCCATCTTCATAAAATTCCGAATACTGACAATCTGGGCAATAGTAATGGGGTGCCAATGGATTGACCTCTGTGATCCCTGTCATGGTTGCTACGAAACTAGAACCAACCGAGCCACGAGAACCTACTAAATAGCCATCTTCATTACTTTTATGCACTAACTTTTGTGAAATCAAATAAATCACAGAGAAGCCATTACCATTGATCGAATCCAGCTCTTTTTTCAGACGCTTTTCTACGATATCCGGTAATGGATCACCATACATTTGTTTTGCCTTCGAATAACTTAGATCCGTGATTTCATCTTCCGAACCAGGAATTTTAGGGGTATATAATTCATCTTTCACTGGCACGACTTCTTCACAGATATCTGCAATCTTATTGGTATTTTCAACTACGATTTCTTTTGCTAAATCCGTACCTAAGAAGGAGAATGCAGTCAGCATCTCATCTGTTGTTCTGAAATGCACTTCGGGCAGACTGTGACGATTCAATGGATTGGCTCCCCCCATCGAATTGACCAAGATTTTACGATAGATTGCATCTTCTTCATTCAGGTAGTGGACATTTCCTGTCGCTACAACGATTTTATCTAATGATTTGCCGATTTCTACTAAGTTACGAATGATTTCTTCTAAGTCATGTTCATTTTTGACAAGCTCTTGCTCCAAGAGTGGTGCATAGACAGCTTTAGGCATGACTTCGATATAGTCATAAAATTTCGCCCGGTTACGTGCTTCTTCTACCCCTTTTTGCATCATGGCTTCAAAAATCTCACCCTTGTCACAGGCAGAGCCAACTAACAAATCTTGTCGGAATTTTTTTAGCTGTGATCGGGGGATTCGTGGCACGCGTTCAAAATAATCGACGTTTGACATCGAGATCAATTTGAACAGGTCTTTTAATCCAGCTTGGTTTTTAGCTAGTAATGTGACATGGAAAGGTCGCGCCCGTTTGTAAGAATCACCTTCACCTACATGGGCATTCAACTGATCGTGATAATACATTTCGTGGTTTTCCATCGCTTCTTTGATAAATATCCAAGCCAGATGTCCGGTTGCTTCCGCGTCATAAATCGCGCGGTGATGTTGTTCCAAGCTAACACCGAATTTTTTGGATAGTACACCTAAACCAAACCGTTTGAATTGTGGATATAAATAACGAGCTAATTCTAAGGTATCTATAACTGGATTGGCTGCTTCAGGGATGTTGTATTTGGCATAACTTGTATTCAAAAATCCCATATCGAATGCCGCATTATGGGCAACTAGGATCGCATCTTTTGAGAATTCCAAGAATAAGCGTAAAACTTCCTCCTCAGATTTTGAACCGCGAACCATTTCATCCGTGATCCCTGTCAAATCAATGGTTGTTCGTGATAAGGGATGTCCAGGATCGATAAATTCATCAAAACTTTCGATGACATTTCCTTTGTACATTTTAACAGCAGCTAACTCGATGATCGTATCATAAACAGCAGACAAACCTGTTGTCTCCACGTCAAACACGACATAAGTGGATTCACTCAATGAATCATGGGCGTCATTATACGCAATCGGCACCCCATCATCGACCACATTCGCTTCGACACCATACAAGATCTTCACACCAGCTTTTTTCCCTGCACTATGTGCCTCTGGAAATGCTTGTGCACCGCCATGGTCAGTGATTGCAATTGCTTTATGTCCCCACTTACCTGCTTGTGCCACAAGATCTGAAATATTGTTCGTTGCATCCATAGTACTCATATTACTATGAAGATGTAATTCGACACGCTTTTCCTCTTCAGGAGAATAATCTTTACGTGGTGCATGTTTAACTTCTAAAATGTCTTGGGCATTCATCACTAGGTCACGAACAAACGTGTCTTCTTGGACACTCCCACGAACTTTCAACCAACTACCCGTACTGATTGCTTCAAAGATTTGTTCATCTTTTTCATTATTTGAAAACTTTTTGACGATAAATGAAGAGGTGTAATCTGTGATCTTCAATGTCAAAATCTTACGTTTTGAACGAAGCTCACGTACTTCTTTATCGAACACGTAGCCTTCGATCGTTACCCGGCGTTCCTCTTCCAAGATATTGATCATCGGTGTGATAGGCTCATCATTCGGGATATTTCTTCCTAGTTGGATTGGCCCGTCAAGCGCTGGTAATTGCTCTTTGCGCTCTTTTTTCTTTTGTTCATGAACAATCAAACTTTCAGCCGCTTGTTTCATGAACGCCTCAGCCTGTTCTTGTCGTCTTTCTTCAAAAAGCTTTAGGACTCTTTCTGCTTGTTGCTCATCAACTTCTGGTTCGATTCGAAACTTAGGAAAACCGTAACTAACAAATAACTGTTCTACTAATGGCAGATATTGTTGTTTAAGATAGCCGATCGCTCCCTCACCATCAACAGGCAAAATCACCTTATGCTCTTTGATCGTTGGTACTTGCGTCTTTAATACCTTTTGTACTAAAGGTGTATCGCATTGCTGACTTTCCAGTGCTTGCGACCAATAATCTTGTAAGAGTTGTTCATCGAATGTTTGATCCGCTGCTTGGACTGTGATTTTCACCTCAGCAATTTCTTTGAACGCAAGTATAACATGCTGCACCAGCGAGCGATAAAGCATCACAGGCAAAATAGCTGGAAAACGTAACGTAAACTCCCACAGACGAGATTTACGATGGACCACCACCTGTTCCATTTCCCCAGCAGAAATAAGCGGATGTGCTTTTTCTGTTTCTTCTAATTGGATCTGCTCCAATAATTTCTCAAATAACTCTCGTTTTTCTGACAAAAATATACGCCCTTTCTGTCAAGACCAGAAATTATTCCATTTCCGACCCTTACTTTTCAATACTATCTAGTATAACCCTTTTTAGGGAAATTTTCATTAAGGTTGTAAGAAAAGCGCTCTGACCTGAGCAGTAAGCTGGAAAATCAGAAAATAGCTTTTCATATTTTTTAATTTTCCAGCTTAATGTTGAAGGTTAGCTTTTCGAAAACCGTTTATCAGGTTGTGAAAAAAGCGATCAGCACTGAGGAATAAGACAAGAAAATCGAAAAATGGCTTTTTCATTTTGATTTTTTTGGCTTATTATTGAAGTGTTGCTTCTTGGACACCGTTCATTAACTGAGGAAAAGGAAATGAAAAAGTCGCTTCCGTCTCCTAAAAGACTGATACGACTTTTCCACTCTTACTTATTCGCCTTGATTCAATAAAATCGGTAATGTATTTACAAGTTCTTCTTTACGAACTTCGACCATTTCACCTGTTTTTTTGATTTTCACTTCGACGATGCCATCTACTGCTTTTTTACCGACGGTGATACGGATTGGACATCCGATCAAATCAGAATCAGCAAACTTAACACCGGCACGCTCATTGCGATCATCAACAAGTACTTGATAACCAGCTTCGTTCATTGCTTTTTCCACTTCATTCGTCAAGTTCGTTTGGAACTCATCTTTTAAGTTCATTTGTACGACATGCAAATCAAATGGTGCAATGCCTTTTGGCCAGTGAATACCGTTTTCGTCTGCATTTTGTTCAACGATCGCGGAAAGTAGACGGCTCACACCGATACCATAGCAACCCATGATCACGTGTTTTTCACGACCATTTTCATCAAGAACAGTAGCTCCCATTGATTCACTGTAACGTGTACCTAGTTTGAAGATATGCCCGATCTCGATCCCTCGAGTGAAGGCTAATACGCCATTATTATCTGGCGAAGGATCGCCTTCTTGGACGAAGCGTAAGTCTTCATATGCTAGAACATTGAAATCACGTTCTGGATTGACATTGATATAATGGTAGCCAGTTTCATTCGCTCCCGCAATAGCGTTTGCCAGATCTTGAACATGACGATCCGCATAGACTTTGACCTCTTCAGCTACACCGATTGGTCCAACTGATCCAAAATCAGCGCCTAAATAGTTTTTCGCTTCTTCTTCTGTTGCTTCTTCTAAGAAATCTGCACCTAAGAAGTTTTTCAATTTCACATCATTGACTTCATGATCGCCACGAACTAAAACTAGAACAGGTTGCTCATCTGCTGTGAAGAGTACAGATTTAATAATTTTTTGTGGTTGAACGTCAAAGAAAGCTGCAACCTCTTCGATGGTTTTCACATCTGGGGTTTCTTTCTTTTCCATTTCCAATTGTGTTTCATGGGATTTTTTTGGCACATAGTAGCTCGTCGCCATCTCCAAATTTGCTGCATAGTCACTTTCTGTTGAATAACAAATCGTGTCTTCACCAATTTCTGAGATTGCCATAAATTCTTTTGAGTCTTTTCCGCCCATCGCGCCACCGTCACCGATGATTGCACGGAACTCTAGACCACAACGCTTAAAGATCTCTGTATAAGCTTTTTCATAATCTTTGTATGTTTCATCCAAACTCTCTTGAGAGGCATGGAAAGAATAAGCATCTTTCATGATAAATTCGCGTCCACGCAATAGTCCAAAACGAGGACGTTTTTCATCACGGTATTTCGCTTGGATCTGATAAAGATTCAAAGGTAATTTTTTGTATGAATTGACTTCATCACGGATCAATTCTGTAAATGTTTCTTCATGTGTTGGTCCTAAGATCATCTGACGATCGTTGCGATCATTCAAGCGATATAAGTTGGGCCCGTATGTTTCATAACGACCAGATTCTTGCCATAGCTCAGCAGGTAAAATCGCTGGCATCAACATTTCTACTGCGCCGATTTTTTCAAATTCTTCGCGCATGATCGTTTTTAATTTTTCTAATACACGATTTGCAAGTGGTAAATAAGAATAGATTCCAGCCGAAACCTGACGAATGTAACCGGCACGTAGTAAGATTTGATGACTTAATACTTCCGCATCATTTGGAACCTCTCTTAATGTTGGAATCAACATTTTTGATTGTCTCATTATCTAAACTCCTTTATTCCTCAAATAATCTAACGCATGTCATTATACCCTACTTTTTCTAGAAAAAGAATCGTTGAATGTCATTCCATGTTACTAATACCATCAATAGCATCAGGAAGCCAAAACCAACAAGCGTCAAAATGCCTTCTTTTTCCTGACTAAGTGGTTTACCACGGACACCTTCAAAAATATTCAAGACTAGTTTTCCACCATCTAATGCTGGGATTGGCAATAAATTGACGATCCCTAAATTCATGGATAAGATTGCCATCAAACCAATGACTGTCATGATTCCTTGATTCGCTGCCTCAGAAGACAATTGGAACATCATCACCGGTCCACCTAATTTGTCCAAGCTAAAGCCGGTAAATAATGAACCTAATGCTTTGAATATTTCCAAAGAGCTACTAAATGCACGTTGTGTTCCACCGATGATCTTATCGAAGAAGCCAGTTTTCATTGGCGCTTGTATCCCAAGTTGACCAATTTTTTCACCATTCGACTCAATTGCTTTCGGTGTCACTTCAACAGAAGAAACCTGTCCATTTCGTTCAACTTCAAAATCAAGTGGTTTATCTGGATTTTCAGTAATGATCGCTGTCAGATCATTCCATGTTTGGATTGTTTTTCCCTCTACTGAAAGAATTTCATCATTTTCTTTCAGTCCGGCTGCAGCCGCAGCTCCGTCTGGCGTAACAACACCGATTTGGTTGGTATTTGTGACTGTCACCCCGCCTTGCATGAATGCTAATATGATGAATAATAGAATCGCTAGAATAAAATTATTCATTGGACCCGCAAAGTTAGTCAACATTCGTTGCCATAATTTGGCTGATTGGAACTGTACATCTCTCGGTGCGATCCTCAATTCAGTCCCATCCGCCTCGATGATCGAAGCATCATGATTCACTGCATACGTTACTTCTTGCGTTTCATCACCATTCACATAACCTGTGATCGTGAGTGCTTCATCAAGATCATAACGGATCAATTCCATTGGGATCGCATTGGTCAATTGGATTTTTTTGCTTAAATTGATTTTCTTTACGACATGATCTGAATCCATCAAGAGTGATAACGGCATTCCTGGGGCCATTTCCGTTTCGTCGTCCCCATTCCCAGCCATTCTCACATAGCCACCGATTGGTAACAAACGCAATGTATAAGTCGTGCCGTCTTTTGCTTGATGACCGTAGATTTTAGGTCCCATGCCAATCGCAAACTCACGAACTAGGATTCCTGATCGTTTCGCAAAGAAGAAGTGGCCAAATTCATGTACGATCACTAAGATGCCAAAAACGATAATGAACGTGATAATTGTTCTCATCCTATTCTCCTTTACATTAATCATTATTTTTTATTCAGTTAAAATAAAACTACTTAATTTTACCATATTATCCAAACTTCACCAAGCACCGATTATAATGTGAAAAAATAAAAATTCTGTAAAGAATCCCTTCATGATCTTGTCTTCTTGACTAGTAAATGACTGACCGCTTAGGAAGCTTCTCTACAGAATTTTGATTTATATCAATCCAAATAAATACATGACAGGAAAGACGAATAACAGACTATCGAATCGATCCAATATTCCTCCATGTCCTGGTAAAATATTCCCTGAATCTTTGACTTCGTAGTGACGTTTGATCGCAGACTCAACTAGATCCCCGAATTGTCCAACAATCGAAAGAATGATCGTTAGGAGTAACATGACTAGTAGTCCATGACCAAACAATTCTTGTGGTGGATACAATAAGAAGTACAATAATGCAACAACTACTGCACTACCGATCCCCCCTAATGCACCTTCAATCGTTTTGTTGGGTGAGATATCTGGCCATAGCTTACGCTTACCAAAACGTCTACCAACTAGATATGCGCCAATATCGGTTGCCCAAACGATGAATAAGCCAAAAAGCAATACGTTGATTCCTTCTGTACGCGCACTAACAAAGTTTTGAAAACCAAAACCGACATATAAACTGGTAACAACTGGAAAACCAGCTTCATCGATCGTATACATATTTTTTGAGAAGACAGCGGCACCCAATAGGATCATCACAGTCAAATAAAACAACATAAATTCATTTGTTTGTTCAGGTAAAAAGAAAAACCAGCGCTCTTTCGGCAGGACAAGAAAAACTGCACCGATGGCAGAAAGAACTCCTTCAAAACTTAATAGTGTCAATCCTTTCATACGAAAAAGTTCACAGACACCAACTACTGCTAATAAAGCCGCTACTAGCTCAAGACCAATTCCTCCGATCCAAATGATCGGAATAAATAATGCCAATGCTACGACCGCAGTGATCACACGTTGCTTCATGATTGTTCTCCTTTATCTACACTTTTTACGCCACCAAAACGACGGTCTCGATGTTGATAAGAAGCGATTGCTTCCTCTAAATGGGCGCCGTCAAAATCTGGCCATAAGGCTTTTGAAAAATATAATTCACTATAAGCAATCTGCCACAATAAGAAATTACTGATCCGTTCTTCGCCACTTGTCCGTATGACTAAACCTGGATCGCGAAGTTCGGGAGGTAAGAAACCGGTCATCAAATGATCCGCGATCATGTCCTCGTCAATGTCTTCCGTAGAAAGATCATTTTCTTTTACTTGTTCACTGATTGCTTTGACTGCAGAGATGATTTCTGCCCGACTACCATAATTCAGGGCGAAGTTTAAGATCATTCCCGTATTTTCTTTGGTTTGTTCAATGGCACGGCGTACTGCATCTTGCGTATGTTCCGGCAAGAGTTCTTCATAGCCCATCACTTGTACCTTGACATTTTCAGCAATCAACTCAGGGACGAACGTATCAAAAAAGTCTACAGGTAATTGCATCAAAAAATTGACTTCCTCTTTTGGACGTTTCCAATTTTCGGTCGAAAACGCATAGAGCGTTAACACCTTTACCCCAAGTCGAGAAGCTTTTTTAGTGACTTTCTTAACGGTTTCCATGCCTTCTTTGTGGCCAGCCACTCGCGGAAGACGACGATTTTGTGCCCAACGACCATTCCCATCCATGATGATTGCGATATGTTTCGGGATATCTCTCTGCGCATCAAAATGGTACTCACTTTTTTCTTGAATATATTTGTTTTTTTGCGGAAAAAAACGTAACATTCTTTTTCCTCCCATACTAAAAAATTACAACTATCTTTACCATTATAGCAATATCTATCGTTATTTCCTATGGTATAGCCCTTTTTTTACGCAAATTCAAAGGATTTTTTAGTTTTTCTTAGTCAAAAAAGTAAAAAACAGGAGACAGCACTTCACACTGTCCACCTGTCTTTATTGATTCTTATACTTCAAGCAATTCTTTTTCTTTGTCTGCAGCGATACGATCTACTTCTTTGATACTGTCATCTGTTAGAGTTTGCACTTCTTTTTCTAAGTCACGCAAATCATCTTCTGTAATATCGCCATTTTTTTGTTGTTTCTTGTACTCATCGATTGCATCGCGACGAATGTTACGGACAGCGATTTTTGCATTTTCAGCTTCTTTTTTCACGTCTTTCGCTAATTCTTTCCGACGTTCTTCTGTTAACTGAGGAATGACTAAACGAATCACATTTCCGTCATTTGTTGGGCTGATACCGATGTCGCTTGCCATGATCGATTTTTCGATGTCTTGAAGCACACTTTTATCGAATGGTGTGATCATCAATACTCTTGCTTCTGGGATCTGGATCGATGCTAGTTGGTTCAATGGTGTTGGTGCGCCATAATAATTAACAGTAATACGATCTAATAAGCTCGCATTCGCACGGCCGGCACGGATCTGTCCAAGTTCACGTTGTAGATTTTGTGCTGCTTTTTGCATCTTGTCTTTTGCTTCTGTCATAATTGCATCTGCCATTGTTTATTTCCCCCTTACGGTTGTTCCGATATTTTCACCTAAGATTGCTCGGCGAATGTTTCCATGTTCATTAAGATTGAACACAAGTAACGGGATATCATTGTCCATACTCAATGAACTAGCAGTTGAATCCATTACTTGTAATCCTTTTGCAATGACTTCCATGTGTGTCAATTCATCGAATTTCACTGCTGTTGAATCGATTTTTGGATCGGCAGAATAAACACCGTCAACATTGTTCTTAGCCATTAAAATAACATCAGCGCCAATTTCAGCTGCACGTAATGCCGCAGTTGTATCTGTAGAAAAATAAGGGTTTCCAGTACCTCCGGCAAAAATAACGATGCGCCCTTTCTCTAAATGACGCTCTGCTTTACGACGGATGTATGGTTCTGCGATTTGTCGCATTTCAATTGAGGTTTGTACGCGTGTAGGAACACCAACATTTTCTAATGTATCTTGTAATGCTAAAGCATTCATCACAGTTGCTAACATGCCCATGTAATCCGCTTGTGCACGTTCCATCCCCATTTGTGCGCCAATTTGACCGCGCCAGATATTTCCACCGCCGACAACAATTGCCATCTCTACGCCTAACTCGTGGACTTCTTTGATTTCTTGGATGATTTCTTTGATAACTGGTGGTTTGATTCCAAACCCTTCATCTCCAGCTAAAGCCTCTCCACTTAATTTTAAGACGACACGCTGATATTTTGGTGTGACCATGTTCATTCCTCCAATATTTTCTATTGACATTCTACCATATCCAGATAGTTTAGGCACGAAAATACCTATGCTCCTGATATCTCTTGCCCTAAAAAAAAGAGCTGTGACGAATGTCGCTGCTCCTCATTTCATTCAAATAAGCGATGGAATCGATGGGGCACAAAGAAAACGGAGAATGATCTTCATTTTCTTTGCACCAAACATCGTCCCATTGATCAAGTCTATAAACCGGATTATTTTTTCACTTGGTTCATTACTTCTTCTACAAAGTTATCTTCGCGTTTTTCGATACCTTCGCCGACTTCAAAGCGGACAAATGATTTCACAGTTGCGCCTTTAGAAGCAACAAATTTTTCAACAGTCATATCAGGATCTTTAACGAATGGTTGGTCAACCAATGCGATTTCAGCTTTAAATTTGTTTAAGCGTCCTTCAACCATTTTTTCAACGATGTTCGCTGGTTTGCCTTCGTTCAATGCTTGTTCAGTCAAGACTGTACGTTCGTGATCTAATTCAGCTTCAGGAATTTGTGTTTCGTTTACATAACGAGGGTTGATCGCTGCTACGTGCATCGCTACGTCTCTAGCTACTGCTTCGTCAGTCGTACCTTCTAAAACAGCTAATACAGCAATACGTCCACCCATGTGTAGGTAACCGCCAAATGCAGCGTTGTCCTCTTTTTCGATTACTTCAAAACGACGGAAGCTGATTTTTTCACCGATAACTTGTGTTGCTTCGATCAAGTCAGATTCAACTGTTCCTTTTGATGTTTTGATTTTCATTGCTGCGTCCATGTCAGCTGGTTTGTTTTCAGCAACTAGTTCAGCGATTTCTTTTACTAAGTCTTGGAACATTTCGTTTTTAGAAACGAAGTCTGTTTCTGAGTTGACTTCAACGATTGCTGCAGTATTACCTTTCACTGCAACTGAAGCAAGACCTTCAGCGGCGATACGATCGTTTTTCTTCGCAGCTTTAGCCATTCCTTTTTCACGTAAAAGATCTACTGCTTTTTCGATGTCACCTTCAACTTCAACCAATGCTTTTTTCGCGTCCATCATTCCTACGCCAGTCATGTCGCGTAGTTCTTTTACCATTTTAGCTGTAACGTCTGCCATTTTTTCTTCCTCCTAGTTGTATGCTTTTTCTTTAAAAAAAGCTGTTTCAAAGGAGAGTGAGGCTTGTCGCCTAGCCTTTGAAACAGCTCCATCATTTAAAAATTATTCTGCTGAAGAGTTGTCGCCTTCAACAACATCAACGATTTCTTCGATTGAAGTCGCTGTGTTTTCTGCTGAAAAATCTTCTTCAACTACTTGATCTTCCCCTTGATTTCCTTCGATGAAAGCATCAGCCATTTTTGAAGTAATCAATTTAACGGCACGGATTGCGTCGTCGTTTGATGGGATAACTACGTCGATCTCATCTGGATCACAGTTTGTATCAACCATTGCTACGATTGGGATATTCAATTTGTGTGCTTCTTGAACGGCAATGCGTTCTTTACGTGGGTCAACGATGTACATTACATCTGGGATTCTTGGCATATCAGCGATACCACCTAAGAATTTTTCAAGACGTTCACGTTGTTTGTTCAAACCAGCAACTTCTTTTTTAGGTAGAACTGCAAAAGTTCCATCTTCTTCCATTGCATTGATTTGTTTCAAACGAGCGATACGTTTTTGGATCGTATCCCAGTTTGTCAATGTTCCACCTAACCAACGGTGGTTTACAAAGTATTGTCCAGCACGAGTAGCTTCATCTTTGATTGCTTCTTGTGCTTGTTTTTTTGTACCTACGAATAAAGCAACGCCGCCTTCTTCTGCTACGCTCTTCATGTAATCGTAAGCTGCATCTACTAATTTAACTGTTTTTTGCAAGTCAATAATGTAGATTCCGTTTCTTTCTGTGAAGATGTATTTCTTCATTTTTGGGTTCCAGCGACGCGTTTGGTGACCAAAGTGTACACCGGCTTCTAGTAATTGTTTCATTGAAATTACTGCCATGTTTGTTTCCTCCGATTTGGTTTTTATTTTCCCTCTTCTTGTCTTCCAACTCGCTAGCCAACTTTTACAAGCACCGACCAACGATCCAACAAGAATGTGGATTTATTGAGTAGTGACGCAAGATACACCAAAGTGATCTTTTTCTGCTCAACATTCAATAGTTTAACTGAATTGGGCATAAAATTCAAGAAAAAAAAATCAACTTACTTAATTTTTTGTGTCTTCTTTTTCTCCCTCTCATTTTTTTATTTTATTTCTTTGTTTTTTTATAAGGAATTCGTGAAAAAATAAACAGGTAACTGGAAAATAAAGATGGGCAATTCAACGTTTTTTTGTTATGATACTTGTGAAAAGTTTCGTTAAAGGAGAACTAAAATGCGAAAAACTGAGCGACACTTGTTGATTAAACAAATCATTGAAGATAATACGATCCGTACACAAGATGAAATGTTAGCTAAGCTGACTGAAATGGGTGTATCTGCGACTCAAGCGACGATTTCAAGAGATATACGTGACTTAAAAATCGTCAAGGCGCCTGATGAAAATGGTGTTTCCCATTTTGTCCTGTTCAAAGAAAAGGAGACAGCTGAATCAAAAAGCGAAGATGAAAAACGTTTGATCCAGATGATTGAAGATATCGTGTTAAAAGTGGAACGAGTTCATTTTTTGACTATCGTCCACACCTTACCAGACAACGCACCATTGTTCGCTGCTGTCTTAGATGAAATCAAACCGCCTCATATCGTTAGTACGATTGCTGGCTTTGATACAACGATCATTATTTCGAAAGATGATGAAGATGCGCAGTTAGTTGAAAACTTCTTGCATCATCCCACTACAGCTACAATTTTTTAAATACCATAACAAATAGTAATTGTATCTATATTTTTTGATGTTGGTGAAATTTGCCAGCATCTTTTTTATTTGAATCAATACTAGAGAAGAACCTTGAACCTCTCTCAAGTCGACTTAATCTTTCGTTGCTATGAAAGTTCCGGTATACCTCGTACTCAATTACCTCATAGAAACAACAATAGGAATGTCTTCCACTGGTAGAATACATACAAATATCATTGAGACACACAACAAGCGCTAAAAAATCATTTAAAGATTAGTTAACTTTTAATCAGGCAGGTTTTGCCAGTTTCATTTCAACATAAAACAACTATGAAACTGTATGCCTTACCAAAAATACGTCAAAAAAGCCGGGATTTTTTCAAATCCCGACTTGGCTCGTTTCTTAAATAAACTCTTCTAGATAAAAATCAATTTAATTGTAAAATATGTCATGGATTATTGACTGAAACATAACATTTAGATTTCTCTTCAGAAAATCTTTGAACAATGAAACTTTTTACATTTTATCTGGTGCATGTAATCCTAATAGACGTAAGTCTTCTTTTAGTAAAACAGTGACAGCATAAACTAACGCTAAGCGCGCATCTTTTTGGTCATCATCCGCTAAGATTTTTGTATGTGCATAGTACTTGTTGAACGCTTGTGCCAATTTGATCGCATGTTTTGCAATGATCGATGGCTCATATTTTTCACCAGCTTGAAGCACTGTTTCAGGATATTTCTGTACAAGCTTCACGACTTCCCAACTATTTTCGTCATTCAACGCATAAGCTTGATCTTCAGAAGGAACAAAACCTGCTTTGTCTAATAAACTCATCGCCCGAGCATGAGTATATTGGACATAAGGACCTGTCTCTCCTTCAAAACGAACCACTTCTTCTAAATTGAAGTCAAACGTATTTAAACGATCATTTTTTAAATCGTGGAAAATAACAGCACCCACACCGACTTGTTTTGCGATGACATCTTTGTTTTCCAAATCAGGATTCTTTTCACTGATTTGTTGTTTCGCTGAGTCGATTGCTTCATTCAATACTTCTTCTAGTAAAACGATCTTTCCTTTACGTGTCGATAGTTTTTTACCACCTTGTGTGATCAAACCAAACGGGATATGGTGCATATCATCTGCCCAGTCAAAACCTAGTTCTTTCAAGACAGCTTTCAATTGTTTAAAGTGATAACTTTGTTCATTACCAACTACGTATAGTGATTGACTAAAATCATACGTACGTTTACGGTATAGTGCAGCTGCCAAATCACGCGTAATATAAAGTGTCGCACCATCTGATTTTTTGATCAAGGCAGGATTTAGATCATAAGCAGATAAGTCAACGATTTCTGCACCTTTGTCTTCTTGTAAGAGATGTTTTTCTTCTAGTAATTCGACGATTTCATCCATCTTGTCATTATAGAAAGCTTCCCCGTTCAATGAATCAAAACGAACTTCTAACAAGTCATAGATCTTGTTGAATTCTTTCATTGATTCGTCACGGAACCATTGCCATAACTCCATCGCTTCTTCGTCGCCTTCTTCTAGACGCTTGAACCAAGAACGAGCTTCATCATTCAATTCAGGTTGTGTTTCAGCTTCTTCGTGGAATTGGACATATAGACGCAATAATTCATTGATTGGTTCAGCTTTAACAGATTCAGCAGATCCCCATTTTTTGTAGGCAACGATCAGTTTTCCAAATTGTGTGCCCCAGTCTCCTAAATGGTTGATACGTACTGGTTGGTAACCTAATTTTTCCATAATAAAGCCAATTGAGTTTCCGATTACTGTCGAACGTAAGTGACCCATTGAAATTGGTTTTGCAATATTTGGTGAAGACATATCGATCGGCACGCTTCCTTGGTTACCGATCGTGCTATCCCCATAGTGTTCTTTTTCTTTTACTACTGTAGCTAACACTTGCTTACTGATGATCTCTTTGTTCATAAAGAAGTTCAAGTATGGTCCGACGACTTCGATTTTTTCAAAATTTGTTGCATCGATTTTCTCAGCAAGATCCGCTGCGATCTGTTGTGGTGCTTTGCGGAAGATCTTTGCTAAAGAGAACGTGGGAAATGCGACATCTCCATGATCCGCTGATTTTGGATTTTCAAGTAATTGTGCGACTTGCTCCAACGTCAAATCATCTTGTACGACTTCATATAGTGCTTTTGCAACAACATCTTTGTTATTCATTTATTTTCCTCCTACATATTGTTTGCTGTAAAACAAAAAAATCTCTAGCAAATCCATCTTTTCCATGAATTTACTAGAGACGAGAATTCCCGCGGTACCACTCCAATTGTCCTAAAAAAGGACCTGCTCAATCTGATATCGGTAGACGACCGTCTGTCAAAGACAGAGTTCTCCAAGTGCGCTTCATTGGGATTTGTTCGTCCGGCTTCCACTCTACCCAGACTCGCTTTGAACGAAATGACACCAATTACTCTCTTGTTCAGCAAACGTTGCTCTTATTTAACTTGATTTGAATTATAGCAGATATCCCATCTCCTGGCTAGAGTTTTCTTCATAAATAAACGGTGTTCGAAAAGCTGACCTTCAACAATAAGCTAAAATGTCCAGGAGGTCTAAAGGAGATTAAAAACCAACTGGACATTTTATACACATGGTCATGGTAAAACGATAAAAAGTTTCTTACGCTTCATCAGCAACAATGATTGTTCCTTCTTCTGAAGCTAATAGATTTTCAATATTTTCTAAGGAAGTAATAATTGCTTTCCCAGTAGGACGAGCCTCAACAAAGGCAATCGCTGCTTCCACTTTTGGCAACATGCTTCCTGGAGCAAATTGGTTTTCAGCAATATACTGTCTCATTTCTGAAACACCAACTGTTTCTAATTTCTTTTGATCTGGTTTTTGATAATTTACGTAGACATTATCGACACCAGTCAACACGATCAATAGATCTGCACCAATGATCTCTGCTAATTTTTCAGAAGCAAAATCTTTATCGATAACAGCTTCTTTTCCGTCAAGACCAGTCGCAGTTTCCACTACTGGAATACCACCGCCACCTACAGAAATCGTGATCACGCCTTGTTCGACTAATGTTTGGATCACACGAGCTTCTTTGATTGAGATTGGTTTTGGCGAAGCAACAACCTTACGCCAGCCACGACCAGCATCTTCTTTGAATGTAACGGAAGAGTCTGCTTTCATCTGATCGTTCGCTTCTTCTTCTGTATAGAACGGTCCAACTGGTTTGCTTGGATTTTTGAACGATGGATCATTTTCATCAACGATGACTTGTGTCACTAAAGAAACGACATCTTTATCGATTCCTTTTTCCTTCAACACTTCGCCCATCGCATTTTGTAACCAGTAGCCAATGGAACCTTCCGTCATTGCCACACAAGTATCTAATGGCATAGCAGGCGTTTTTTCGGAATCAGCTGCTTGCTGTTGGATCAACAAGTTCCCAACTTGTGGCCCGTTCCCGTGTGAGATGATTAGTTCATCTCCTTGTTCAATGAATTTCACTAAGTATTTTGCTGTTTCCATCAACGCGTCTTGTTGCGCTTTTGCACTTGCATCTGTTGATAAAATTGCGTTTCCGCCCAATGCAACGACTACTTTTCTATTTGCCATGTTTATCTCCCTTTCTTTCAGAACATTCTGAATTTTAACGATGACAAAACAAGCCAGCGTTCCTCTCGAACGATCCCCACGCTGACTCGTTTTGATTACTTACTTGTTAGTTGTTACACACGAGGAATGAATAAGTTTCCTAGTGTTGCTGCCATGATTGCTTTGATTGAGTGCATACGATTTTCTGCTTGCTCAAATTGACGTGCATATTTACTGCGGAATACTTCGTCTGTTACTTCCATTTCAGTGATACCAAAGCGTTCTTTCATTTGTTCACCGTAAACTGTCTTCGTATCATGGAATGCTGGTAAGCAGTGTAAGAAGATCAAACGATCTGTGTTGTTTGTTTTTTCGATCATATCCATATTGATTTGGTAAGGTTTCAATAATTTGATACGTTCTTCGAATTTATCCTCTTCACCCATTGATACCCAAACGTCTGAATAAAGAACGTCTACTCCGTCTACCCCTTTAGCAACATCGTCAGTAATCATTAATTGTGCACCTGATTTCGCTGCAAACTCTTCAGCCATTTTCACGATTTCTTCTTCAGGTTGTAATTCTTTTGGTGCAACGATACGCATGTTTGTTCCTAAGATCGCACCTGTTACTAACAATGAGTTAGCCATGTTGTTACGTCCATCGCCACAATAAGCAACTGTGATGCCTTCTACTTTACCGAAGTTTTCTTGGATCGTTAAGAAGTCAGCGATCATTTGAGTTGGATGCCATTCATCAGTTAAACCATTCCATACAGGTACGCCTGAGAATTCAGCTAACTCCTCCACCATTTTTTGGCTGAAACCACGGAACTCGATGCCGTCAAACATACTACCTAATACTTTCGCTGTATCTTCAGTCGATTCTTTTTTACCTAATTGGATGTCATTTGCACCTAAATACTCTGGATGCGCACCAAGATCGATTGCTGCAGTTGTAAATGCTGCACGTGTACGTGTTGATGTTTTTTCAAATAGTAATGCAATGTTTTTTCCTTCTAAGTAATGATGTGGGATGCCACGTTTTTTCAAATCTTTCAAGTGTTGAGAAAAGTCGATCAAATATTGTAACTCTTCCTTTGTAAAATCTTTTTCTGCTAATAAACTTCTTCCTTGAAATACTGATTCTTTCATATGAACATTCTCCTTTAAAATTGTATTCTATTTGATAGTACATAAAGCACTTGGTATTAAGAGGAAATCCGATGGCAGCTGACAGTGACTGCCATCAGGAATAAACTATTTTAAATCTTCACGAACTAATGGTTGGCTCATGCAACGAGGGCCACCACGACCGCGTGACAATTCACTTGATGTGATTTCCAAGACTTTGATGCCGTAGCTTCTCAATAATTCGTTTGATACATAGTTACGATTGTAAGTAACTACAACCCCTGGAGCAATCGCTAATGTGTTTGAGCCATCATTCCATTGTTCACGAGGTGCAACGATCGCATCGCCATTACCTGTTGGGATCAATACAAGATCATCTAACCCTAAAACTGATTTCAATGACTCTTGTAAATCATCTGAATGAGAAATTTTGATATCATCGCCAGCTTGTTCAATTGTAAAGACGTCCATTTTTCCTTCTTTACTTTGGATCGCTGGATGGATTGTGAATTTATCATGATCAACCATAGTAAATACTGTATCTAAATGCATCATAGCACGATTATTCGGGATCTTGATTGCCAAGACTTTTTCAAATCCTGCATTTTTCGCAAATAAGTGACGTGCTAAACGCTCGATTGCTTTTGCATTTGTTCGTTGTGAGATACCAACAGCGACAACTGTGTCACTAAGGATCAATTCATCCCCACCTTCGATATGATCTGGATTTTCGCGATCCAACCATACGTCAACCCCTTTATTTGCAAAACGTGGGTGGTGGTTCAAAATGTATTCTGTGAACATTGACTCACGACGACGTGCTTCAAATGCCATTTTATTGATTGTCATCCCATTCCCCATTGATGCGGAAGGGTCCCTTGTAAAGTATAGGTTTGGCATTGGATCCATGTAGAAAGGATAGTCGTCATCAGATGATAAATCGTATAAACTACGTGATTTCACATCGATATCTTTTGTACGGACACCCGCCATGATCTTATCTACCATATCTTGAGTTTCCATTGATAGAAGGAACTCATGAAGACCATCTCTAACAGCATTAGATGCAATAAAAGATTCATCTAACATTTTATTTAAAAATTCCTCTTTGACATTACCTGCATCGATTGCTTCAGCCGCTAATTTTTCTAAATATAATGTTTCAGCGCCTTCACTTTGGAGCACTTGTGCAAATTCATCATGCTCAGCTTGTGCAATCGGTAGATACGGAATGTCGTCGAACAACAAACGATCCATAATATCAGGCGTTAGATTTTCCACTTCTTGACCAGGTCGTTTTAATAATACTGTCTTTAACTTTCCTATCTCAGAGAAAACGTGAATCGGTTTATCCATGTTGTGTTGCCTCCTTCGTTTTGATTACATACTTAGAATAAACTGCTTTTGTAATCACTTTCATGCTTTTCTCGCATTTAAAAAGAGAAGAATCTCTCATTATTAAAGCATAATTAAATAATTACACATTTTTGCATCTTTTATTAATAATTTCTCTTTTTTTTATACTGAAAACTCTCTTAAAAAAATTTTTATTCATTAAAAAAATTTTTCTGTATATTTTTAAATCCCATTTAAATTAAGGTTGTTAGCGTTTACTTTATGTATATTATTTGTTTTTTATACACTTTTATAATCAGTCATCAAATTATATTCATCTGTTCTGTATAAATCCTACATAATAACAAACGCAATTAATATTTTACAAAATATAGCTTTTCTCGGAATGTATTATGGCTTTACAAAAGAAATAAAAGAAGTCACAATAGAAGGAGAGAATTATAGGAAGCAGGGATGTTCATGCGTGTAAATAAAATTGATTATCATTTTTCTAAACTCAGATATCAACCTGATTTTGAACACTTTACTGATGAGGAATTTGAAGAAATCAAAGAGCAGACTGTCCTACGTTCATATAAGAAAGGACAAGTGCTTTTTGATGAAGGAGATGAGCGGCAACGTTTCTATGTCTTAACAGAAGGATTGATCCGTTTAGAGCGTTATGACGAAAGTGCTACTTATTACTACTATGATTATGTCACAGCCAATAATCTCTTTCCAATGTCTGGTATTTTTGAAGAAGAACCTTATACGTATACAGCACAAGCCATGACAGATATCGAGACTTTTTATTTTCCTGTAGCTTGTTATGAAAAAATCGTCAAAAACAACCCCAATCAATTGATTTACATGATCCAGAAGTTAGGAAAAGTTGTTCAGATGCACGAACTACGCATCCAAATCGGCTTGACCTCCAGTGCATTTGACCGAGTGAAACAAAACTTATTTGTTTTAAAAGAAGAATTAGGAATCCCTACAGAAGACGGTCATATATCGATCCCCTATCCCATCACGTTGAAAGAACTAGCAGTCAATAGCGGGACCACTCGTGAAACCGCCGGACAGGTGATCAAACAGCTGAAAGATTCCGGCTTGGTGAATTATGACAAGAAGCGGTTCACGTTTTGTAAGGAGGCAGTGACGCCGGGATGGCGGGAGTGATTCTTTGCCATCCTCTGCTATAAATATTAATAAATGAGCCAAAGGTATTGGAAGATATCCACTACCTTTGGCTCATTTTTTGATAAATAAAAAAGAAGTAAGTAAATCATTCACTTACTTCTTCTCTCTTGAATAAATGAAACAATAGGATTTGTTCTCATTACTACTGTAAAGATAAAATACAGGGTAATAGCAATCAAACCTTGGACGATATTAGTGATTAAACTTGCTTGCATAGAATTAGTCAATATTCTGGTAATCATCATCATTGCAAGTGCTGAAATAAAATAAATACTTATTCGCCGAAAATTAAAAGAAAAGTTAGTAGATTTGAGAAACGAACGCACTCTTACTGCAGTAACAAAGAATTCAGCCAATAAATTAGAAATGACAACTCCAAAAAAACCAACAGTTGGTAGTAAGATTAGATTACTGATAATGTTTATACCTGCACCAATAATCACAGATTTATTATATTCTCTAACTTTACCTATAGGAATAAGGTACTGTCTTGAAACAGCCATACCTAGCGGAATAATTACTATTAAAGGAGTAAAAAACGGGATAACATTATTAATAAATAAGAACTTTTCCCCAAAAAACCATGGAACAAGCTTATCATATACAGTTAACATCCCAAACATAATCGGTAAACTAAAAAACAACTGTAAATCAATCGTTTTATCCATCAGCTCTACAATTCGCTCAACATTTTTTTTAGCAAACAAACCACTCATATGTGGAAGTAAAACAATATCAAGTGTAGTGATGATTGTTATAAAGACTGTATTTAATGTGAGTGAGTTTGTATAAAATCCAACTGCTGAAGCCCCTATGAATAATCCTAATAAGGTCTTATTTAAATTCGTATATAAGGTAATCGCTACTTGGGGTATAAAGAATTCAAAAGAGCCTTTGATGTGACTAAAACTTTTTTTTAGATTTATTTTTTGAAATGTTATATAAGGTTTGATAAAGAACCAAACTAACACTTGTGAAACAAATATACCAGCTGTTTGGATCAAAATATAGATACCTACATCATTTGAATCTTTAATAAAAAGCAGTATCAACACAAAAGTAATTATTTGAACGAATAAACTTGATACACTAGTTAACTTAAAATCTTCAATTCCCATAAAGAACCATGATATATCAAAAAGCACTGCTAAAATGGTTAAACTTTGAAAATAAAAATAATTACTGTTAGGTAAGAAACTGACAACAGCAATGTAGATAAAAAATACTGCTAATGTCAATATCGCTTTAAATACAACAATTTCCCAAAATAATTTAGAAATGTCCTCTTGTCGATTATACGCAAGTGCGATTTCTCTGTTCCCATACATAGCCACACCTACGCTAGCAACTAGTACAAAATATTGTGCAATTGAATTGGTATAGTTGAAGATCCCTATTCCAGCAGGACCTAACGCCATAGAAACTATAGGTATGGTTATAATTGGAATAACTATTTTCATTATCTGGAAGATGGATTGATAAATGAAATTACGAGCTATGTTTTTCACTCAATCAATCCCTTCTAAAAATATCTCTAGTATAAACTTTTTCTTCAACGTCATTCAATTCTTCATCAAATCGATTGGAGATGATTACATCACTTAGATTTTTAAAATCTGCTAGTTCAGGTATCACCGGAAACCCTGAAAATTCCTTCTCATCTACAGTAGGTTCATAAACAATAACAGAAATACCTCTCGCCTTCAGTCTTTTCATTACTCCTTGAATTGAAGAATAACGAAAATTATCTGAAGCAGCTTTCATAGTCAAGCGATAAATCCCTACAACTTTGGGACTTCTAGCTAAAATTTGTTCAGTGATAAAATCTTTTCTCGTCGCATTTGCATCAACGATTGCACCAATCAAATTACTTGGGACACCACTATAATTTGCACGTAATTGCTTAGTATCCTTTGGTAAACAATACCCTCCATAGCCAAATGATGGGTTATTATAATGTGAACCAATTCTAGGATCTAGTCCGACACCTTCGATAATTTGCTTACTGTCTAAACCATTCGATTCAGCATACGTATCAAGTTCATTGAAATAAGCAACTCTTAAAGCTAAGTAGGTATTTGAGAACAATTTGATTGCTTCCGCTTCTGTTGAATTCGTCAATAGTATCGGGACATCATTATCATGAGCATTTTTCTTAAAAAGATTAGCAATTTCTTGTCCCCTAACTGAGTTTTCGCCAATCACGATTCTTGATGGGTGAAGGTTATCGTATAGGGCTTTACCCTCACGCAGAAATTCTGGTGAGAATATTATCCGCTCCGTTCCATACTTTTTCTTTAACTCTTCTGTGTACCCTACTGGAACAGTTGATTTGATTATAAAAGTAGCATCCGTTCGAATTGCTAAAGCTTGTTCGATGACTTTTTCAACTGATGAAGTGTTAAAATAATTCTTTTTTTCATCGTAATCTGTTGGGGTTGCAATAATTAAGTAGTCACCGAAAATCACAGCTTCTTCAAAGTCTTTGATAAAATTAATTTTTAGATTATCCTTTATTAAAAATTCACTAATTTCTTTATCCTCTATAGGAGAAATTCTTTGATTCAACTGGTCTATTTTATCTTTAACAATATCATATGCTTTGACTTCAACGCTTTGGCTTAGAAGTAGTGCATTTGCTAGGCCAACATAACCTAAACCGAATACTGAGATATTCAAGCTCTATTCCTCCTTGATTGTTTCAATGATAAGATTTTTCTTGGTACGATTAATGCAACTAAAGGTTTGATAATATAAATATATTGTGTTGGTGATAGCTTGAGTTTTTTAAAATTTCTATATCTAAATTTGAATTCACCAATTCTATTTTCCCAAGAAATCTTATTATAGTAATTCTTATCTTGATAATAATAAACAAGCTTTTCTTGTATATTGAATCCCCTAAGTCCATTTACATACAATCGCAAGTATAAGTCATAGTCCTGACCTCTCACAGTTTCTTTAGAAACCCTATAGCCTTGAACACTCTCTAGGGCTTCCTTTCTAAACATGACTGATGGATTAATAAATGGACTAGTTTTTAGCAAGTCATTAATTTCAGGTTTATCTTTTATTATCAACTCACCATATATACCATCTTGATCCCAAAGATAAGCATTACTTCCAACAAAATCATATTCAGGATGATTATCTAAAAATAGAACTTGCTTTTCCATTCTTTCCTCATGACAATAGTCATCATCATCTAGTTGCATGATATACTTTCCAGAAGATTTATTTATTGCTTTATTACGCGTATAGGCACTTTTAAAATTTTTTTCATTTTGATAAATTTGAATTCTTGAATCTGTTTCTTCCAGTTCCTTTAATATTTCCCATGTACCGTCTGTTGAACAATCATCACAAATTATGATTTCAAAATTCTGATAAGTTTGATTTAAAATCGATTTTACTGCTCTTTTAATAGATTTTTCTGCATTAAATGTTGGTACTATTACGCTTATCATAGATATCCTCCTTCACTATTATTGAACTATATTTTGTCGCTATACTCCTATATAAAAAGGAAAAAAACCAGAAAATCTTAATACCACATAGAACAAAATAAAGTATACAATCGAAAAAATGTATAAAATAAAAATTGCTATATATCTATTGTCCTTTGAAAATGCCAGTATACCAACTTGAGGGATTAAAAAAATTTGAACTATATCAAAAAAGATAGCGATTCTTTTAATGAATGGAGATATGAAACCGCTTAGTCCTAGTATGACTCCTAGTATTATTAAGGAAAAATAAAACAAATAAATTTTATTTAATTTTTTTATTATATTTAAATTTAATAAGAAAAATAATAGCAAGAAAAAATTAAAGTAAAACAAATTATTATTTGCATTTAAAGTGGACAAAGCGTATTGTTCATAACGATCATTATTTAAAATATGGCTGATTCCTAAAAAAATCGATTGGTAATTAATCATGCTAATTAGAGTTATGCCAGCAATAAGTAACACTACTTTCCATCTGATATTTTTATCTTTATTTATTACAAAATAAATTGGAAGTATTACTATACTACTAATATGAAACTGACAAGCTAAAATAGTTAGCATAAAGAATTTCAGAAAATCCCTTTTCATTACATATTTATATGAAAAAACAATAATAGCTACAGCTAAACTTTGACGCATAGTGTTTAAACTAATCGGAAAATATAAACAAAGATATAGAAAAAAAGTTATACCTACTAAATCTCTGCGAGATACTTTTATAATAGTATGACTAATAAATAATGTAGTGAATAAACCATATAACAATATATATATATTAAATGAATTAAAAAAGTTAGCTATATATATAAATATAGAATCTCCAATTTCAAAATAACCACGAGTATATAATATTTCTGAAAAACTATAACCCTCCATCGAATGAAATATGGATCTATAAACATTTATATCAGTACCACTATTTCTAAATGATGACAAAGTAATTGGTATAGAGATTGAAAATAGAAAAAAAACTAGCTTTGTATATTTTTGTTGATATACAGCTATTTGAAGCAAAAAGGCAGATAAAGTGAACAAGCTTATTAGTATTATAAAATTTATCTCCACAGCCTTCTCCTTTCTTTCATAAACCTATTGTTCTGCTAATTTTTTATTAAAATTTTATTATGTTACTCTGTTATATATATGTTTCATTTGATTTAACACTCTCGTAATAGAATAATTTGCAACTTTATCAAGACTCTTCTCTCTGTACTCCTCGATCAACATCTTTTTTTCAAAAAAAACATATAGCTTTCCCTTTAGTTCATTTAATTCAAAGTAATGGAACAACTCACCATTAATTTTATTTTCTATTAAATCTCGATTTCCTCGGATATCAGAAGCCACAACTGGTACTCCATTAGCCATTGCTTCCATAACTGAAACAGGAAGCCCTTCTCTTTTTGAAGGAAATACAAATAAATCGCTAATTTTCATTATTTCAATAACGTCATTCCTATATCCTAGTAACTCAATTTTTTTTGATAGACCAGCTTCGTTTATTTGACGGATCAAATCATTTTTTAGCGGGCCAATTCCGCAAATCAAATATTTGAAATTTTCATTTTTGAAATCTCTCAATGCCTCAATTACAATTTTATGATTTTTATTATCATTAAGTTCTCCTACAGATAAAATAACTTTCGCTTCTCCATCAATCCCCAATTCTTCTCTTTTTTTCACTCGATCAATAGGTTTATTACATGCTTCAAGAGGTAACCCTACACCATTTACTAAATAGACGTTCTTAGCAAAAAAATGATCTGATGCACGTTGAAAATCCTCTTGATTTATAGTAATCAGCGTATCTGTATATCTAGACAAATATTTTTCAATTGGATAGTAAAAAAGCCAGTTTATTGTACTTGCACCTTTATAAAAATGAAAGCCATGAGCAGTATAAAATACTTTAGTTTTCAATTTTTTGCATGCTAATCGAGTAATCATAGATGCTATAGGTGTATGGGTGTGAACGATGTCAAAATCTTTTTCATTAACAATACTCTTAAGACTTTGGTATGCAGATAAATTATATTTTGAAAATGGACTTCTACTAAACGGGATTTGATAAACTTCAATATCATAATCTTGAAAAAAAGGCTTTAGAGGTTGCTCGATTGAACAAGCAACGCTTACTTCATGCCCTTCATTAATTAACATTTCAATATGTGGGATAAGAAATGCATTTAAAGTATTGGATATTGTCGTTACATATAAGATTTTCAGTTTGTATCATTCCCTTCAAACTTCTCTATCGTTACGCTAGAATTTGAGCTAATACCTTCGTGTCTAATAACTTTATTGATTGTTAAAAAAAAGATTATAATATCATGCATAAATGTACAGTTTTCTACATAGTAGCAATCATGCTCAAACTTCTCTGCCCAACTAATCGCATTCCTACCCTTGACTTGGGCTAATCCCGTTAATCCTGGGCGGACGCTATGACGTTTCCGTTGTTCCTCATTATATAATGGTAAATATTCAACTAATAATGGTCTTGGACCCACAAACGACATATCTCCTTTTAAGATATTCCAAAGTTCAGGGAGTTCATCCAAACTAGTTGCTCGTAGTAATTGTCCAAATTTCGTTAACCGAACATTATCAGGTAAGTCATTTCCATTTGCATCTTTTGCATCCCTCATTGTACGAAATTTATACATGGAAAAAATGACTTCATCTTTTCCAGGTCGATCTTGCTTAAATATGATTGGAGAACCCAATTTAATTTTTACTAAAAGCGCTACGATTAAAAGAACAGGTGAGAAGACGACAAGAGCAAGAGCTGAGAAACATATATCTAATGCTCTTTTTCCCCATTTCTGATATACGTTTTTATTATTCATGTTGCAACACTCGCTTGATTGTTTTCACGACTCGAGACAAATCTTCATCTGTCATTTTCGTATCTGATGGCAAACACACACCAGTATTAAATAATGTTTCAGCAACGTTATTTCCAACATAATCATATTCTGCAAAAATTGGTTGTAGATGCATTGGTTTCCAGACAGGACGTGCTTCGATATTTGCTTTATCCAATTCATCCATAAGCTTATTCGTATCCACATCTGAAAGCAAAATTACACTTAGCCAAAAATTCGGTTGATTCCATTCATTTTCAGGCATGAAGGAAATGGAAGGAATGTCAGATAGTTCACGTTTATAGTAATTAAAAATATATCGTTTCTTGTTGATTCGGTCTGACAAGACTTTTAGCTGTCCTCTGCCAATCCCTGCTACAATATTGCTCATACGATAATTATAGCCTATTTCATTATGTTGATAATGACGTGCTTGTTCCCGAGATTGTGTTGACCAAAATCGAATTTTTTCAATTCGTTCTGGATTATTTGAAACAGCCATTCCTCCACCAGATGTAGTGATTATTTTATTTCCATTAAAAGAATAGATACCATATTCCCCAAATGTGCCAGTATATTGACCTTTATATGTTGTACCTAGTGACTCTGCTGCATCTTCGATCAATGTCACTTGATATTCTTTACATATCTTGATGATTTCATCTAAATTTGCAGATAAACCGTACAAATGAACGACAACGACTGCTTTTGCTTCAGGATATTTCGCTAACGCGAGTCTAAGTTGTTCAGGGTCCATATTCCAAGTTTCATTATCACTATCTACAAATACTGGTTTTGCACCTTGATAGATGATGGGGTTTACAGTAGCTGAAAATGTTAATGATTGACAAATCACAATATCATCTTTCCCTACACCAGCTGCTTTTAATGCTAGATGGATGGCGGCTGTGCCTGAAGTCAATGCAGCCGCATGGTCAATTCCAACATACTCAGCCAATTCTTTTTCAAAGTTATTCACATTCGCACCAAGCGGAGCAACCCAGTTGGTGTCGAATGCTTCTTTTACATATTCCTGTTCATATCCTTCATCACTCATATGAGGTGATGCTAATAGAATCCGTTCATTTTTCATCATAGTCCCAACTTTCTATTATTTTTGCAGGTACCCCCACACTTTTTGTGTTGTTTTGAATATCTTTAACAATCACACTTCCTGCGCCTATAATATTCCCCTGGCCAATTGATACCTCTGGTATCACTTTTGTTCCGACACCAATTTCATTTCGATTCCCCATTACTGTGTAACCAGACAGATTTACATTTGGATAGATTGAGTTATAGTTTCCTATCTTTGAATCATGCCCGATGGTTGAATGGATATTGAACATATTGAAATCACCTATTGTTATATCGGCTGTATAAGTTGTGTAAGGCATCAAAATATTCCCTACGCCTATTCGCACATTCAACCCTACTATAGCAGTAGCATCAATCAGATTTGGGAATGTCAAATGATTATTAGCTTTCAATTCCAAAAAAATTTTTTCCCTCATACGCGGAGAAGCAATTCCTATGAATACAGCAGTCTTTAGTTTCATTTTTTTTAATATGTCTATTTTCCCTAGTACTGGTATGCCAACAATCTTCTCATCTTTCATCTTCGCATCATCAACAAATCCAACTAAGTCATATACGGATTGTCTACTTAATAAAAAGGCGAGTTCTTTACCGAATCCTCCTGCACCAATAATTATTGCTCTCATGATACTCCCCCACTATTTACTCGAAGCCTTTGCAAATGCTACGACTTCTTTTGCTAGTTGTTTGTCATCCTCGGATAAACCTGTTACGAATTCCATGACTTCTTGGATCGGGTACCCTTTGATATTCCCAACAAAAATCTTTTCATACACCTGTTCATCATTTCGTTCTTTGTCCAACAACAGTTCTTCATACAATTTTTCGCCCGGTCGGATGCCTGTTTCGACGATTTCGATTTCTTCTTCGGTGTAACCACTCAAGCGGATCATGTTTCGTGCAAGATCTAAAATTTTGACTGGTTCACTCATATCTAAGACAAAGATTTCGCCACCTTTGGCTAATGCACCCGATTGGATGACTAAACGGCTTGCTTCTGGGATCGTCATAAAGTAACGAGTCATCCGAAAATCGGTGATCGTGATGGGTCCGCCTTTTGCGATCTGTTCTCGAAAAACAGGGATTACGCTTCCGCGAGAGCCCAACACATTCCCAAATCTTACGGCCGAAAACTTGGTATTGTTTTCTTCATTTAAGCCTGTGACGATCATTTCTGCGATTCGCTTCGTGGCTCCCATCACATTTGGTGGGTTATTGGCTTTATCGGTGGACACCATGACAAAGTTCTTGACATTGGCTTCTTTGGCAGCTTCTGCTACATTTTTTGTTCCTTTGATATTGTTTTTTACTGCTTCTCTTGGGTTATATTCCATCAAGGGCACATGTTTATGTGCTGCTGCATGATAGACGATATCTGGCTGATGTTCTTTCATGATGTGGAAGATCTTTTCACGGTCTTGGATATCTGCAATAATTGGAATGATTTCTGTTTTATTATAAGAGGGATCTCCTGATAGTTCGCGATGAATCAAATAGATCGAGTTTTCACCATGTCCTAATAAGAGTAATTTTTTTGGCGAAAAAGCAAGTACTTGACGACAAATCTCTGAACCAATAGAGCCTCCAGCTCCGGTAACAAGTATGACTTTTTCTGAGATGTGTGATTTTAGTTTGTCTAGATCTAATTTGACTTCTTCTCGTCCTAACAAGTCGACCACGTCGATTTCTTTCAGGCGAGAAACATTGATTTTCCCTGATGCGATTTCTTCAATCGAAGGCATGGTATTCATCTTGACTTCTTTTGATTCGATAAGATGGAAAATTTCACGAATTCTTTTTCGTGGCAAAGAAGGTATCGCGATCGTTACCATATCGATCGACAATTCGTCGATCAATCTTGGTAAGTCCTTGGTATTCCCTACGACTTTTATCCCAGACAAATATGTTTTATATTTGTTCGGATCATCATCCACAAAGCCAATCACTTCCAAATCGTTGATTGCTTTTGAACTAAGAATACTATTACATAGAATACGTCCGCCTTCGCCAGCTCCGATGATCAGTGTTCTGTGTTTGTTTAGTGGCGATTCTTGACGCTGTGTTTTATGTTCGATATATATACGCCAGAATAAACGACTGCTGATGATAAGAAACATGGATAAGATGTAAGTTAATACTTGTAATCTAAGACTGATTTTTCGCATAAACAAATATTGGATGATAAATGATGAAATAACGGTACAAGTAATGGCTGAAAAAATGGCTGCCATCTCATTTAAATTGGTATATCGATTGATTCGTGTGAATGTTTTGAACAACATACCATATCCAATGTAAAACATGAGTGATACGCCTAAATTAACGGCTAAATAATCTTGATCGATACCAACAAATGGTGTCATAAAATAATAGCTTGATAAAATAGAGACGCCTAATAATAAACTATCAACCAAAACTAAAATGATTACTTTTCTTTTTCTAGTAAGTTCAAACAACCCTTGCGCCCCCTAAAACTTTTATACAATAGGTCGAAAATCCTTTGCGTGCACTTGCTCCCCATTGATGATGTCTCTTGTTACTTGATCCATTTCTTCGATAACGGTCGATCCAAATTTTTTCTCTACGATACTATATGCTTTTTCCATATAAAAATCCCGATCTTTTCGACTATGGGCATCTGAGGCGATCATCTGGACAAGCCGATGTTGAACCAGTTCTTCACTTAACTTCTTGATCTGTTTGCCATACACACCTGCAATACTTGGTGCAGTCAACTGCGCCAAACAGCCCATATTCAAGTAGGGTAATAATAGATTAGGACTTTCTTGGAACCCGCGGTTCCGCTCAGGATGGACAATGATTGGTACGATCCCCATCTGACGTAATTCATAAAACAAACTTTCTGTGTATTCGGGAATGCTGTTTGTTGGTAGCTCAGCTAACAAATAGCGATCGGTGACATCTGCAAAAAGAATCTTGTCACTTTTAATTTCATCGATCAAATTACTTTTTATTCGAACTTCTTGTCCTTCAAATAAAGTTAGGGGGATGGACTGTCGATCGAGTTCTTTTTGCAAGTCTTCGACAGCTAGTAATACATCTGCTTTTTCATTCGTGAAACGTTGATTGTGATGAGGAGTGCATAAAATGTGGGTGATTCCTTGTCGAACAGCTTCTTCTGCCATGGCAATCGATTCTTTGACCGTTTTTGGTCCGTCATCTATACCTGGTAAAATATGACAATGTAAATCAATCAATTTTGCTCACTTCCTCATCAATAGTAATAATAATTAAAATCTGCATTCTTCTTCGCACCGTTGTAAACAACACCTAAAATCGTTGCTTGTGCAATGGCTAGCAGTTCTTTTGCTTTGACTAATTCTTGTTTCATTGTTTTACGTTCTCGGACGACTAAAAGTGTCCCATCTGTTTTTGCGGCTAAGATCTGAGCATCAGTGACTGTTGCAATGGGTGGTAAATCAAAAATGACCAGATCGAATGATGCTTTTAGTTGTTCGATCACTTCTTCCATTCGTTTCGAATCAAGTAGTTCGGATGGATTAGGTGGCTTCGGTCCACTTGTCATGATCCAAAGATTTTCGACGGAACTGGTATGATAATATGATTCCGGTCTTCCTTCACGATCGCCTAAGAAATTACTTAATCCATTGACATTTGGCAATTGAAAAGTCAATGCTACACTTGGTTTTCTCAAATCAGCATCAACCAGCAAAACTCTTTTGCCACTATTTGCGAATACGACAGCTAAGTTAGCAGCAGTTGTTGATTTTCCTTCACCTGGTCCAGATGAAGTCACGACCATCGTCTTCAATTCACGATCGACAGAAGCAAATTGGATATTTGAACGAATTGCCCGATATTGTTCGGAAACCATGGCATTTTTATCGGTAATGCTGAGGAGTGAAACAGGTAAAATAGTGTTCTTCTTCATAAATACTTCTCCTTATACACGTTTTCGTGAACGACGGCTTTCTCTCTGCTCAGTCGTTTCAATCGTTTCGACTTCTGCTGGTTGAAACATACGGCCGTTTTCTAGTTCTTTCTTCGTCATTTCATTGACGTCTCCAAGAATCGGCAATCCTAATTCTTCTGTGACAAAACGTTCATCTTTGACTGTTTTATCTAACAATTCTAGAAGAAAGGCTAATCCGACTCCAATCATCAAGCCAAGCAACCCACCGATAACTACGTTCAACATGTTATTTGGTGAAACAGGTGTAGGATTGCTTTGTGCTGCAGAAGTGATCGTCACTTTATTGACATTCAATACGTCCGTTGCTTTCGATTGGAATACTTGTGCTGTGACGTTGGCGATATCTGTCGCATGATCTGGGTTATCGACAGTTGCAACGATTTGGAACATTTGTGAGTTTTGTGATTGATTGACACTGATTGCCGATTTCAACTCACCCTTTGTAAGACTTTGTCCATAATTTTGTTCAAGTTCTCGTTGAACATCATTGATGACAACATCACCTAATATCATATCTTTGTAGGTATTGATCAGCATAACATTCGCGTTGACATCTTGTAGATTCGTATTCGTATTCTCTGCTTTTGACTGAACGATCATCTCAGCTGATGAACTGTATTTTGGTGTGATCAAAAAGAACGTAACTCCAGCAGCTAAAGCAAATCCGGCTAGCGTGGTCGCAAGAATCAGCAACCAACGCTTTCTTAAAATCTCAAATAATTCTCCTAGACTAATCGTTTCTTCCATGTTTTCTCCACTTTCTATCGTTAATATCTTTTCTTAACTTTTCGTCTTCTTAATAGTTCGCTCAACATCCAGATGATGAAACTACAAATAATGAGCACGATTCCCCATTGGATAAATGTTACAATAAAATTGCTTAGATACGTAGTTAAAAAATGATAGAGCGACTTTGAATTGATGCCGATACGCTCGACCATTTTTGAAAGGTACACAAAAAGAGGTAACGCTAAAAGCATTAGACCAGCGCCACCCACTGCATAA
The DNA here is from genome assembly GCF_003957375.1 of Enterococcus mundtii. GTDB lineage: Bacteria > Bacillota > Bacilli > Lactobacillales > Enterococcaceae > Enterococcus_B > Enterococcus_B spodopteracolus. The sequence continues at coordinate 1,661,552 of NZ_CP025473.1, forward strand.
CTTAAATAGCGTAATGCACGATGGAAAAAACGTGTGTCGATTGCAATGATCGCAATCACTAATAATGCAGAAACTGTCATTGTAAAGAAAATCAATAAGGTCAGTGTTCTTTTGTACCCCATCACTTGCTTCCCATAAGTCAAAAGATAAGGGATCTCAATATATTCAGTATAGGTTTCGATGGCAGATTTTTTTAGATTATCAATCGATTGTTGTGTTTCTGCATTGATTTCATAATTATTTTCTTTCGCATAGTCTTCGATTTTTTTCTGGATGATTTTGTCTACATCCTCTGTCCGTTCAATCAAAAAAGGAATGTCTGTATAAATGGTGCGAATATAGTGTTCAACATTCGATCGTACATAAGCTTGAGGAACAGTGTCTGCCAAAACATCTGCAGGAATATTGCTTCCTCGACCTAGATCGCTGATTCTTTGATTGATCTCAGAGGTGATCGTTTCTGAATAATTGGCTTCTTCCATGGCTTTTTCCATAAACTGTTGGTTGAACAACGTTAGTCTTAATACGACTAACGTCATGCCGGCAAACAAACTCACAGAACAAATAAATGTAAGTAGCCAACGGGACCCTTTTTGCATGAATTTTTGCGTACTCATGATTTCCTCCTATTTATTAGGATTGATCAACGGACCTTCAACTAACTCACAGATAACAAAAAGTCGTTCATCCGTCATGCCTAAACTATCAACAGGATAGCATGTATAAAGAAGCAGTATTGGTTTATCTTTTTGACTGATCAATTCATTGATTTCCGGATCATCTTTATGACGAATCACCATTTCTTTTACTTGATAGCGGTAATTCGCATAGGTCGTCTTAGCTGTCACGATATCATTTGTTTGAATACCGCTTAGCTTACCAAACCCATCAACATTGTGCCCACCGACAAGTGACGTTCCAGTCTCACCTATGTAGACAGAACCCATATATTGTCCGGCACCTTTTCTTAATATCTCATCGGTATCTCCAAAATACAAAGGCACATTCAGATCTAAAGAATCCACCATGATGTCACCATAGCGTTCGCCACCTCTAGGGTAAGCGATACTGCTAGATGCCAGTTCATTGTTCTCATCTTTAGCGACATCTTCTTCTTTTACAGCTTCAAAGCTTTGTTCTTGTGTTTCGAATGTTGGGACATCTGAAAGTAAAAACAAATTTAAAGAAGAAGTGGCAAAATGAATGACAGGTCTTCCTATGACGTACATTAGAGAATAACCAGCTGCCAAAAAAAAGACAGGGACAAAAAGCATTGCCCCTAGTCTCTTAAGCAGCTTGCGCTTTTTACGCAACCTTTGTCTTTCTTCCTACTACAACCGCACCTGCTGCGACTAATAGTAATGAAGCAATTGCCATTGCACTAGCGGTATAATTACCACCTGTTTGTTTAATTGGAGAACTAGTGCTAAAAGCTGGTGAAGTTGTTCCATCAGCATTTTTTGCACCGATTTGGATATCGCTACCATTCCAACTTAGTACAACTAATCCCAACGCGTCAGCAACTCTCGTTACCTCTTGTTGGATTTGCATGATGATATCCCGCGGTAAAGCACGAATCAAATCATCAAGCGTGTTGATTCCTGTCATATCGATTGTTACTGAACCTAACAGATTACGCACATTTTGAATACCTGTAACGGCAGTTTCTACTTGTGCATCCGTTAAATCATTTTGTTTCAAATGGTTTTCGGCTTGTGTAATGTAAGTATCAGGGACAGTGAATTCTTTTCCTTGAATACTTACTGGTGCTTTTAACAAGTCTAGGATCTGTTGCTCATTCGCAGAAATCGCGCCAGCGGCATCTACAGGAACAGTGAACAATAATGCAGTGAAAAATACAACTAAATATCCGACAAACTTTTTCATCCATTCGACCTCCTTTGCATTTTATTGTGAAGGCTTTCAGCCTTCAGATAAAACATTATAGAAAATAACATTATTCATTTTATTTTCTACATTTCTTATACTATCACATAGAGTTAGCTGACACAATTTATATAACCTAAGTAAATTTATGTTTTTTTGGGCCTATCAGCCATGTTGATATTAAGTGTATAAAAAAGGATAAGATTCCCATTCCCTAGCAATTTTTATCACAGCATAGATTATATTCATATAATCTTTTTGTTTGCGAATATCTAGGTTAAATGTCAGGTGATTTACCTGACATTTTCCAAGGGCTCACCTAACACTAAACCTGGTTCTGCATTCAGTCGATAATCAGCAAGATGCCCTTTTCGCCATTCGACAGATGCAGCGGCTCCGATCATTGCCGCATTGTCCCCACAAAGACGTAATGGTGGTACGATCAGTTCCAATTCAGGTAATTCTGTGGCTAAATTTTTTCTCAAACTTTCTCTTAGTCCTTGATTAGCAGCAACACCGCCTGCAAGGATCAATTGCTTCACCGGATAACTTTTGCAAGCACGTATCGTTTTTGTTACCAAGACTTCGACAACACTGGCTTGAAAACTCGCAGCAAGGTCTGCTCGATCTAATTCTTCCCCTCGTTGCTCCGCGTTGTGGACTAAATTGATAAATGCACTTTTTAAGCCACTGAAACTAAAATCATAGTTATCTTCGCGAAGCATTGCCCGAGGAAAGTGGTAGGCATCTTTCCCTTGATGGGCTAATTCATCGATTTCTTTTCCACTTGGATAGCTCAATCCTAAAACACGTCCTACTTTGTCGTAGGCTTCTCCAGCGGCATCGTCTCTTGTTTCACCGATGATCTCATAAGCGCCATCTTCTTCCATATAAACTAACTCCGTGTGCCCTCCACTGACCAACAACGCCATCAATGGAAATTCATACGCTTTTTCGAAGCGGGCGGAGTAAATATGTCCTGCCATATGATTGACTGGGATCAATGGCAGATGATTTGCCCAAGCAAAAGCCTTTGCTGCTGAAATACCGATGAGTAATGCCCCCACAAGACCTGGTCCTTCTGTGACAGCAACCGCGGTAAGTTGTTCGGCGGTCACGCCTGCTTCCACCAACGCTTCTTCAAGACATAAAGTAATTTGCTCTACATGATGGCGACTGGCCACTTCAGGTACGATCCCGCCAAAGCGTTTATGGCTGTTGATTTGAGAGGCAACGATATTCGATAAGATTTCTTGTCCATCTTTCACGACCGCAACGCTTGTTTCATCACAGCTTGACTCGATTGCTAAAATCAATTCTGTTTGTTTTTCATTCATGGTTTCATCACCTCTGTTTTTAGCTTTGTACACATGATGACCGCATCTTCGACCGGATCATGATAGTAGGCTTTTCGTTTACCTACTTGGCGGAATTTTTCTGATTCGTAAAGGTGTTGGGCAGCAATATTTGACTGTCGTACTTCTAAAAAAACACTATGCGCTTGGTTAGCTTTTTCTCGTTGCAGCATCTCTTGTAATAATTGTCTTGCTACACCTTTGTGTTGTTCAGCAGTCAGAACTGCAAGATTCGTCACTTCTACTTCATCAAGTACTTTGGCATATCCAATAAAGCCAATGATTTCCTCTGCTTGATGAATGACTAAATAATTGGTTTGTGGTTGTTGGATATCAGACAAAAATTGCTCTTTTGTCCAAGGTGACCCATTTAAAAAAGCATCGTCACTGACTTGCCAAAGCGCTTGGGCTAATTTTGTATCATTGAAAGCTGTTTTTTCTTCAATCACTTTATTTCACTCTTCTTTTAATAATTTTACCATATCTAAGGCATCTTCATTCGTTTCTGTATAATACCCTTTTTTTACTTTTCTCGATTGGAAGCCTAGTTTTCTGTATAAGCGTTGGGCATTCTGATTACTGATCCGTACTTCTAATGACATGGTCTCGCATTGATTCATCCGTGCGAATGTCTCGATCTCGTTGATTAAATAGGTACCGACACGCTGCCGTTGGTAACTCGGACTGACCGCAATGTTTGTGAGATGGCAATCGAGTCCTAATACTCTGGATCCAACAAAGCCGAATAATTCTTCTCGATCGAATATCCCTAAATATAAAGTCATGAATGGGGAAGTCAGCTCTGAGATGAACGCACTTTTTGTCCAAGGTAATTCCCCCAAATAAACTTCCCGTTCGATACTTAACAACGACTTGACATCATCAACTGTCAGTTCCCGTATTTGAAATTGCTTTTCGCCTACAGTGACCGTTTTCTCTGGATAATCTGCTTTTTCTTGAAGCATGGTCCGTAGATAGGCTTTAAATTTTTTCAACATAGCTTTCTTCTCCTGGCGTATGTGTCTCCAACCATTTTTCTTCTGCTTCCACTCGTTTTAAGTAACGTGGTAAAAAGGCTTGGATATCGTTAACCGGATTACTTGAAGCCCCTAATTGCGCGACGACAACTCCACTAGGAATATCCCAAAGTGGCAAGGAGTTACGCTTAGCATCAGGTATTGATTCAGCGATTTCTGAGTTGAATTTGTGGCAATCGTTACCGACAAAAGTGATCGATCCATCCATTTGTTTTAATTTTTCGGTTAATTCTACGAAAGCAATATGTCTGTCCTCTAGAACGTTTTCTAATGTTCCATGATGCCAGCGATAGGCACCAGCATAAACATTTTTTCTTCTCGCATCAAACATCGGTACAATGATTCCTTCGATTCCTACGCAATTTGCTGCAAGTACAGCAAGACTGGAAACACCAACCAATTCTTTATTTAAAGTATATGCTAATGTCTTGGCAGTTGTGACACCGATTCTCAATCCTGTATAAGAGCCTGGACCACTTGACACAGCAATTCGATCGATTTGTTCTGGTGTGAGTTGGCAATCTGAGATCAATTGATCCAACGCTGGCATCAACGTCAGACTATGATTTTTCTTTCTATTGATTTGGATTTGACCTAACACTGTTTCGTCTTCCAATACGCCAACAGCTAAGGTTTGATTTGCTGTATCGATCCCTAATGTAATCATTTGACCGTTCCCTTCTACTACTCTAATGTCGTTTATCATTGTAGCATACTTCGAGGTAAAAAAGGGGAGGAAAAATCAAGTTTGGCTCTCACCGCTGTTGAAATTCCCACCCCTTTACTTAGGTTGATAATCGTCTATTTGATCGTATTTTGTTTTGTTGATTCTCGTAAAATTAGTTCTGTCGCGATCGTGATTTTTCTTGCAACCGGTGCAGTACTATGGATTAACTGGCTCAATGTCTCAACTGCCAACTCCCCCATCCATTCGGTGTACACCTTGACTGTAGATAGGGGGGTGAGACATACTTTGCCACACTGATATCGTTGAAGCCTATCACTGAGATATCTTGTGGGATAGTCAGTCCTGCTTCTTTGATTGCCTTCAATGCACCAATTGCTAACGCATCATTCGCAGCAAACAACGCATCAGGTAATTCCTTTTCTTGCAATAAAAAATCATGAACAGCTTGATATCCTGCCTCCACTGAAAAATTCGCTTCAATGATCTTTCCTGAGAGGTTCTTTTCTTCACTGATCATTTTTTGAAAAATTGCCGTCCTAGGATCAGTCACCGGTGTTCGGTGTTGCTTCGTGTACTCTTTTCCGGCTAACATCACGAGTTGTTTGACTTCTTCTTGTAAGAAATGATTCATCACTAAGCGAAGACTCGACTCAAAATCAACGACTAATGAATCGATGCCAAATCTTGTGCCATCTGAATCGACAAGTAAAAGGTTCTCTTGCGTACGTTTCAATTCTTTCAATTGCTCTTCGTCAAACTTTCCTAAAGCAATCGTTCCATCTGCAGATTGCTCACTGATGGCATCCCATGTTTCCTTGATCAGGCGAATATTCGCTTCTTCCGCTTTTTTTTCGATTCCTAAGCGTATAGAAAGATAATAAAGATCTTCTAATTCTTCTTGTGTATCATACCATTGGATCAATTTGATCGTTTGTTTTTCAGAGGCTAGATTCTTATGATGTTTTTTATAATTCAAGTGTTCAGCTACTTCAAAAATTTTTTGTTTCGTTTCCATTCCTACTGACAATTTCTCATCATAATTCAGCACTCTTGAGACAGTGGCAGGAGAAACTCCCGCCAACTGAGCAATATCTTTGATTGTGGCCATTCGTTTCCCCTCCTGTAAGTGACCGATGCTTATAATGTTTCAGTAAAGCGCAAGAACGCAGCTCTTCCTTGTTCGTCCCGTTTGAAGACACCGGCATCTTCTAAAACTCTGGCGAAGACTTGCCCAACAGCATTTTGGATAACAACTGTCGCAGCCTCTTCAGTCAAATCAGGATTTGCTTGTTTTAGCTGTTCTGCCCATTCACGATGGTAGTCCGCGACTTGATTTTCTTCACCCAGTAGGTATTGCTTCACTTCTTCCAATTCTGGTTTTAAGCGTGGCGGCAACACAGCTAACCCCATAACTTCGATCAAGCCAATGTTTTCTTTTTTGATATGTTGGATATCACGATGAGGATGGAAAATCCCTTCAGGATATTCTTCGGACACATTGTTGTCGCGCAATACTAAGTCGATTTCAAAGTAATCATCTCTTCGACGAGCAATCGGCGTGATCGTGTGGTGTGGCGTACCATCTGCTGAATAGGCGATGACTGATACGGATTCATCTGAATAGTTCTGCCATTTGTTTAAGACCGAATCCGCTGCTTCTATTAATAGCTCTTTATCGGGCGACTGTAAGCGGATCACTGACATTGGCCATTTGACGATTCCCGCAATCACTTGTGGGTATTCACTTAGCTTGATCAATTTTTCCATCGGTGCTTTTGCCATCGGAAATTCATGGCGTCCAGCTTGATAATGGTCATGTGAAAGGATCGATCCACCAACGATCGGCAAGTCAGCATTTGAACCGACGAAATAGTGTGGTAAGACTTCAGTGATCTTCAACAAACGAGCGAATGTATCTTTTGTGATGCGCATTGGTCGATGTTCTTCTGATAAAATGATTGAGTGTTCATTGTAGTAAGCATAAGGCGAATACTGAAATCCCCAACTTTCTCCGTCTAAGTTCATTCGAATGATCCGATGATTGGTTCGTGCTGGGTAATTCAATCTTCCTTTGTACCCTTCATTTTCCATACATAACATACACGATGGGTAATTGACTTGCACCGCTTTTCTTTCTGCAGCAATTTGTTTTGGCTCTTTTTCAGGTTTAGATAGATTGATCGTGATTTCCAAGTCCCCATATTCAGACGGATAAGTGTACACGATATTTTTAGCGATGGCTCGCGTTTTGATATAGTCATTGTTGCGGCTCAACTGATAAAAATAATCGGTTGCTTCTTCTGGACTTTTTGAATAATGTTGAGCAAAAAAAGCATTGACAACAGAAGGTGGTGGCGTCAAGAAATCCATCAATTGTGACTCAAACATTTCTCGGTCAGCTGTTACATCCGTCACCAAACCATTTTCTTTTGCTTGTTCAACTAAACGATTCAATAGATCGACCGATTCTTCTTGCACTGGACGTACTTCAAACGAGTCGCCGGCTTCTTCACCAATAAGGCCTAAAATACGATTTTGTAAGTAGATACGGTCCATTTCCATCCAACCACCAGTAGCGATTGCTAGTGTGACAAAATCTGCAATTGTTTGACTAATCGTCATTTTTTTCCACCTACTTTTCATACCCGTTAGGATGGCTTTCATGCCATGCCCAAGCAGTTTTGATGATTTCTTTCACATCTGTATATTCAGGTGTCCAGCCAAGAACGGCGCTCGCTTTTTCACTTGAAGCTACTAAACGACTTGGATCACCCGCTCTTCGTGGTGCGATTTTCGCAGGGATATCACGGCCTGTCACTTCTCGTGCTGCTTCTAGCATCTCTGTGACTGAATAACCTTTGTTACTTCCTAAGTTGAAGAAGTTGCTTTCATTTCCGGCTTTTAAATATTCTAAAGCTAAAATATGCGCAGCAATCAGATCTTCCACTTGTACATAATCTCTGATACATGTTCCGTCTGGCGTATCATAATCATCCCCATAGATCGCTAATGACTCTCGTTGGCCTAAAGCTACTTGTAAAATGATCGGCACTAAATGAGTTTCAGGTGTATGATCTTCGCCGATTGACGCATCATTCTTAGCCCCTGCTACATTAAAATAGCGTAAAGCCACATAACGCATCCCATATGCTTCGTCACACCACTTCATCATTTTTTCCATCATCAACTTGCTTTCGCCATAAGGATTTTTCGGATTCGTTGGTGACTCCTCTGTGATTGGCGATTCTTTTGGCTCACCGTACGTCGCAGCTGTTGAAGAAAAGACAATCCGTTTCACATCAAACTCGTGCATTACTTCTAATAATACTTGCATGCCATAAACGTTATTATTGAAGTAGACTAAAGGTTTTTCAACTGATTCACCGACTAACGAACTCGCTGCAAAGTGCAAGACGCCGTCAATCGTTTCTTTTTGGAAAACTCCGCGTAAAAATTCTTTGTCACGAATATCTCCTTCATAAAAACGTGCATCAGTATGAACTGCTTGACGATGGCCCGTCAAAAGATTATCCACGACTGCTACATCATAGCCCTTTTCAATTAATTGATCGACGGCATGGGAACCAATATAGCCTGCTCCGCCTAATACTAAAATTGTCATGTTAAGACTCCTTTATCCATATAATTATATTCGTTATTTATTTTAACAAAAGTGATGACCAGAAAACAGGGACTTTTTTTGACAAAACCTTCTTTCATTTTATTTAGTAAATTTATAATAAAACATTTAGTAAATTTTTTCAAGATTTTATTGTAAAGGGTTTCAAATAAAAAAACGAAAGACTAGCGTTTTTCCTTGTTTTGCTTCATAATAGAAGTGTCAAATAGATAAACGAGGTGAATCATTATGAAAAAATTTGTATCAGGTATCTTAGTAGGTAGCTTGGCTACTGTAGCAGCTGTGGCTGGTTTAGTAACTTCTGTGAAGAAAACAGTCATCGACCCAATCGACGAAAAAGAAGCAATGATTGAAGAAAATCGTAAAAAAGCAATGAGAAAACGTGTATCACGTTAAGAGCTAGTGATTGAAGCATTCAGCTTCAAAAACAAAAAACCCAAAATTGTTCTTCAATTTTTTGGGTTTTTTTGTTTCTACCGAGTTTTTTTTTAAACTCACATTTTTAAGTTACGATAGAAATGGAAGCGGACGAATAGCACAGTTGTGTTTCCTCTATCTCCCTCATGCTATCCAAAAAGAACGTTCCTACAAGTGTCGGGACAGAAGTATTTAGCCTTATTTCCGAAGAGGTTACTTCTGTTCCCGCCGTTTATTCAGTTTTAGGTGGTGGGAGAGAACTAATGTCCCACTCTCCTGAAGGGACGTTCTTTTTATGATGTTTCTGCTAAAATCAGTTGTGCGATACGATCAATTTGTCTAAGATTCCAAAAATCGACATGGGGTCTCGGAACGGAGGCTGTTAACCATTCTACCCCTTCAGTTGGGATGCCGATACAATACAAATTGTTTTGTACTTCTCCATGGGCATCGATCACACGTGAACTTTCTCGTTCGATCGTTACCGCACCAGAAACGAAATCGCCACTTGGATCATGCAATTGGAATGGCTGAAGGATCTGGGCATCACGTAGACTGATCAAGGCTGGATTTCTTGTTGTTCGTAAGTCATTTTTGGGTAATCGTGCCTCAATTAGATAGCTACTTGTAAGCCCTTCTGGTTCAAGTTGAAATCTCTTGTCCTTTCCTACAACAGTAAAAGGAGGTTCCACCAAATGGAAAATTCCTGCATCGATCAATGCTGCTAATTCCTGGGTTCTTCGCAAAGGCGGACCAATAGTAAAAAACGCATCAAACGTATTGAACCATTGCCACAAAACCTCTTTATACTCTTTTGCAGAAAAAACTTCCCATAGCATCACTTGATGCACGATATTTCGCCAATCTTTCAATGCATCCAGCGTCGCAATCAATGGACCGCTCACATTGCCTTTTAACGCTTCATTGATTTGATCTTCGATATACCTCCGACTCATTTGTTGATACGGCAACGTATGGTCGGTCAAGTGATCTAGTAAGTCCCATGACCACAAGTGGCTTGATAATTCAGGATATTTTTGCAGCCATTTCTTTTCTGTCGCCCCAAGAAAGACTTCTTGAAATTCGCTGAGAGCAATCGACAACCCCTGTTCCTCGATCACTTTTTTGTAATAAAACAATTCGAGATCTTTTTTTAAATTAGCAAAAAAATCCTGCCCAGTCAGTTTTTTAGTACGATAGTACATATTTAATCGTTCTTGCGTCAGAATAACTGGTTGTGCCACTTCGCCAACTTTTTTCTGGTTGCGTCCGTGGGGATAGTAAGGTAAGCCTCGCCGAGAGCTGCAATAGACGACTGGCTCTTCTCCCGACGGACGATAAACCAATCGACCTGCCAATTCTTCAAAGCGACCGCCTCGTTGTTGTGTCAACAAACCGATATAATCAAAAAAACAAAGTCCTAACCCCCGAATAAACACCGGTTCTTGGGCAGGGATCATCGATAAATCAACATCGGCTGGATTAGCAGGCCCTTGGTAAAATAAGTGATGTTCAGCAGCATATTCACTCAATCGGCTTTCTTCTGTCGATTGCTCATGTTCCCAATGACCTGTTGCTAGGATCAGTTGATCCACCACATAGGCTTCGTCTTTTGTTTGTAGAATGAATTGTTTCTCTTTCTTGGTGGCTTCGAGGACTAATTCTTGTATATAATCGAAACGATCAGAAAATCGTTCTTGTAGTCGCGCGTAAAACCATTTTAGATAGACGCCGAAGAAGCGACGACTTGTTGGTTGGTTTTCTAATAAATTAGCTGCTTCACACAAAAACGCTTCTTGTTCTTTGATCGTTGTCTTACTAAGATAAGAAGGAGCAATTTCTTTCGCCCACCGATAAAGATTCACTCCGTTAGCGACCACGCCTCCACTACTTAATGTCTCATCCGTAAACATCGTCACTTGTGACGCCAATGAATTCATCAGTACTTCTTTTGGCTGATCGACTCGCCAAACCTTGCCACCGATTCCACTTGGATCAAAAAGGAGGATCTCAATATCTTCTTGTTGTTGATTATAGAGTAAACGCTCTAACATGCTAAGTCCACGAGGTCCTGCCCCGATGATCGCAATTCTCATCTATCCACCTACTTATATGTATTTGCTTGGTTGTCACGCATCTTTTCTCTTGAATTCACTCAATACGCGCTACAATGATTTACTTGGCTAACTCATTGAGGAGCAAAAGTTCTTCATGTTTTTCGTTTTGTGAACAACTGATTTCCTAATAACATCCGTAATAAAAAAAACGAATTCAGGAAAAAACTTGGTGCTGACTACCTTTGTCCTATCCTATCCTCTCATTCCATCATAGCATAATTTTTCTGCAATAAGAAAAAACAACAAGAAAAAAGAGCGAATAACCGCTCTTATTCTTGTTGCTACTAAGGTAACATAAGAAGTACAAGACTCTTCGTTAGATTTTTTTACTTTTGATTTTACCTGACCAACCATCATAGCCGCCTTTTAAGATATAGATATCTTGGTAGCCTGCTTTACGCAGTTGGTTAGCTGTACGAATACTCAAACTTTTCTTTTGATCATAAATATAAACCGGTTGGTCTTTACGAATCGAACCAAGTGAATTTTTTAGCACTGTATAAGGAATATTTCTAGCGCCTAAAATATGACCCGCATCAAAGACATCTTTTTCACGAACATCGATGACTTGTGCACGACGCATTCCTTCACGAAATTCTTCTTCTTCAAGCATTGTTGCAGAACGTTTAGCCATTACTCGTAAGTAAACTTCCCAAAATACGATAGCTAAGATGATCAGTAATAAAATGATATTAATAATCCATAAAACCATGTCGTGCCTCCACTTTATTCAGCATATTTCAAGGCTAATGAGGCAGCACCAATGACGCCTGCTTCATTTCCTAATTCAGCTAATTTGATTTTTGTTGATTCTCTTACTTGTGGGAAGGTAAATTCTTTGAAATATTTCTCCACACGACTGCGTAAAAATTCTCCCGCAGCAGATACGCCTCCACCGATGACAATACTTGATGGATTCAACGTGTTTCCTAAATTCCCGCAAGCTAGTCCTAGATATAGACAGACACGATCGACCACCATCAAACCAAATGGATCATCTGCTTCTGCTAATTCAAAAACATCTTTACTTGTTACTTCTTCACCATTATCAAGCATCGCTTTCAAGCGTGAATCACCGGCATATTCTTCTGCCAAATGACGGGCCACTCGAACGACTCCTGTCGCACTTGAGACAGTTTCTAAACAGCCACGTTTGCCACAAGTACATTCGAATCCATTTGGATCGATCGTAATGTGTCCAATTTCTCCAGCGGCTCCAGTCACCCCATGAAGTAAATGACCATCTGCCACGATACCGCCACCAACACCTGTCCCTAGAGTGATGAATACGACATCAGGATCATTTTCGCCTGCACCTTTCCAACGTTCGCCTAGTGCTGCGACATTGGCGTCATTATCGATGGCAAATTTGATGCCCGTTCCTTCTTCAATCATTTTTTTGACAAATTGAAGCTCACGCCAATTTAAATTGTAAGCACCAATCACTGTACCAGCTTCGCTGTCGACTGTTCCTGGTGTTCCCATGCCGATACCAATGAAATCTTCCGCTTTCATATGGTATAGATTTAAACGATGGTTGATAGACTCAATGATTTCAGGAATAATGTGTTTGCCATCATCCAAAATATTGGTATCGATACTCCATTTCTGTTGAATTTCTCCGTCAGGTGTCAAGATCGCAAATTTTGCTGTTGTTCCACCTAAATCAATCCCAATAATTTTTTTGTCCATGATCAAATTCCTTTCTTTCTGCTCTCTTCGATTCGGTGTTCTCTTTTTAAGATGTGCCACGCAGTCATATATGTTTCGTGATCGATCAAATGATTATCATAAAGCTTACGTAATTCGATCGTCATCAATTCAATATCATAAATCCGTGCTCCCACATAAATAAAGATACCAAATCTCTTGAATAGCTGTTGTACGTCGTATAAGCTTTCCATTTAAAGCACTTCCTTCACATTATACAAGTATTCCATAATTTTTTAAACCCACTAAAACACATATTATAAAAAGAAAGAGAAAAACGATCGACGATATAATACGATGATGGATCGAGTAATCATTGGATCGATTTGGTAATCCTAATAGATTCCCTATCAGGAAACCTCCGATCAAGCCACCAACATGTCCCCAGATATCTACTGAGGTATCTGATATACCGAATATAAAAGAAAAAACAATGAATATCATGTAACGGCGTACAAGCTGTTTCACCACATAATCATTTTTGTAATGAATACCTAGAACAAATAACGCACCAAATAAACCAAAAAGCGATGTACTTGCCCCACCAGATAATACGTTCATTTCATTGAAGGCGAAACTGGTCAAATTTCCCATGATACCACTAAGTAAATAAATCAAGAAAAAGCGCCAATGACCGTATACCGTTTCGATTTGTGAACCCATAAAATACAAAACGACAGAGTTCAGTACAAAATGCATCATCCCAAAATGGATAAATATTGGTGTGATCAAACGCCACCATTCATGTAGGTAGGCAATATGCTGGCCAGACATGCCTAGTTTAAAAGCCACGCTATTACCAGGTAATACCTCCATTGCGAAAAAGATGATTGTTTGGATCACTAAAAAAATCCGTGTTAAAAATGGCCCATCGAGCCAAGATTTTAATTTGAATTGTTGCTGCTGTTTTACTTTCATATATACCCCCTTATTTTTTAGTCATTCAATAAATGTTGGATTCTCTTATCAAAGTCTTCTGGTTCCCAATCATTATGAATCATCTCTTTGAAAGTCAAGCTGCACGTTTGATGCGGATACTCTTCCAGATAGCGATCATAATACCCTCCACCAAAGCCGATTCTGTACCCCTCTGGATGAAAGATGATTCCTGGAACGATCAATAAATCGATCATCGTTGCCTCATAAGGGTGCGTTGAAACAGGTTCTAACACACCAAAACTTGAACGTTCCAATACTGTGTTCTCGGAGAACTCATAAAATGCCATTTGACGTTTTGGCAATGTTTTGGGAATCACAACGATTTTCCCTTCGGCTCTTGCTTGTTCGATCAACGGTCGTGTATCTATTTCAATTTCATTTGAAAGAGTTATACCGATGACTTTCGCCTGTTTCCAATACTCGGTTGCAAACAATTGCTTATAGATTTTTTGTTCTTTTTCTTTTTTATAGCCACTTGCAGCAATTTTTTTAAGTTCATTAATGCCAAATTGACGGAGCTGTTCTTTTTTCTGCTTTTCGTCCCCCAAATAATCACCTGCCTACCTTTTGTTAAAATGGTAGCGGAAAATGATAAAAATAGCAATTTAACTTTTTAGATTTTTATATTTATTCTATCTTATTTTACTTAGAACATCGATCAATTATAGCTTTACTGGTTTTACATTTATTGAACCATGGGCAGCCCACCGCTACGTCATGTAGTTATTGCCATCAGATTCTACAAAAAACATTCACAAATTAGTTTGACTAATACCGTGAATGTTTTTTATTAACTATGTTTGCTATTCAGTTTCAAATTCATTATTTATGAATTGAATATTTTCAAGTATTTAAAAGTGTTTAATCTTAGCAACTCGATTTCTATTAACTCTTAGTTCACTTTCTTCATTTTATAAAAATATATAATATATCTTTTTTTTTAATGAAAGATTTGGGAATGACTTCTTCTAAATTCTCATTCCTAGCGGTCATGTATTCTTTCTCTTCTCCCTGAAGATTTGCTATTGCCCAGCTCTTCAATAAATCTAATTCTTCTATGACAACGCCTAATTTAATATTTAAAAATCGCTATTCAAAGTCTGTATGAACAATATTATTCACTTGGACAAGATCTTTTCTAGTGTACTTGTAACTTAACATTTTTTGTTTACTAAGAGACTCACTTGCAGAAATTTTATTCACATAATACCAATCTCCTTTTTTGTTTATAACTTCTGATAAAACTTTTCGCCCAACTGTAACATCTCTAATATATTGAAATTTTTCACCACTATCATCTAGTTCACCAAAAAGATAAATTTTACAATTATATTCTTCATTGATTTTCATAAAATCAAAATTTTTAAAACTAGTAACAGCAGAATCATCAAAGCATACATCAATAGTAGCTGTATCTAAACTTTCCAATTCTAAGTTTCGTGTTGCTACTGATTCTTCTATGGAAAGTAGTTTATACATACACTTCCTCCTTTTTAGTTATATGCTTGGATAAAAAGAAACTACAAAACCATTACTTTCATATACCAAAGTATATTTTTGTCCATCTATACTTTAAACCGAAAATGGTCTTTTAGGTCCGATTCCTTGTTTTATTGGTTTTATTTTCAATGTATCATGTAGAAAACTAGGAATATCTTGAACACCTTTAGCATTGAAATCCTCTATATGTCCATTGACAATATGCTTTAATACTGCTTTTTCTTTTCCTTTTTCAAACCAAAATAATTTATTTGAAGAATCTTTTCCAATCATAATTACATGATCGGGGTTATACTATACATCGCTTTTCGAAAGTTCTTCTAATAAACTAGGTTCTAACAATTTATTTCCTTCCCGCCCTTTAATCTTACCATTCTCCACTTGCTTCACACCAGTGGTCGTTAATACTTTGTATAAGTTGGATGCATATTCTAGATCCATGCTTAAAATTTACTCACGTATTGGCTTTTCTATGTATAACTCAAAGCCCCAAGTACAAAAATCATTCACAAACTAGATAAATCTAGTATATGAATGATTTTATTTCAATTACCATGTTTATTAAGTTTTTCAATTTATATCTTCATTGGTTCAATAGATTTCTTAGTAAATATCAATTCTTGCAATATCAGCTTCTAAATATTCATGTTGTTTTATATCCTTTGGAATATCTCCATCTGACAAATCTATTTTAAATTCTCCTATTTGAAGAATTTCGTTTTTCAAATCTATAAGCTCTCCCTGAACATGATAGTAATCATTTTTTTTATCTATTATATATTCTTCATTTAAACTTTTAACAATGTGTTTGATGTTAAATCCATAAATTATATCTGTGAACATATCACCTTCTGATACATCACAATCACTACAAAAACATTCAATGGAATATAAGCCATCTGAAAGTAAAATATCAGCTTCTCCTGAGTCTTCATCTATCCAGTTTACTTTTCTTATATTAATCATTTTATAACATCTCCCATTATTTTAAACCTAAACTAGGTGCTTTTTTTATAAGTTCTTTTACAGATTTTAAGTGCAAGGTTGTTATGTTCCCAGTTGTTCTGTCTAATCCTACAAATGCATACTTTGCACTTCCTTCTCCACCAACCAGTTTGATATATCCGTTCATTTCAGGAACAAATTGTCCCTCTTTAATCACATGATTTGCATCTCTTAAATACTCAACTATTGAATAGTGATTTTTATTTAAAGCTTGTTGTATTTCTGAACCATGTTTTGAAAAGTGAACTTCTAATTTAGTTTTACTATTAAATTCAATTCCACTCACATCCTCAATCTTATCATTCTCCACCTGTTTCACACCAGTGGTCGTCAAGACTTTGTAAGACGCATACGTAAATGCTAAGATCATCAGGGCTTGACCGAGTTCAGATTCATTGATCCATGTGTAGCCGTCTTTGACGTATTGTGAGGTAGAGACGAGACTGCCTAAGAGTGGGTCTAGTTTTTCACCAGTTTCATAATTAACACCTTGGCGCCAAGCCACATTGACTTTTTCTTGGTAAGTATCGTACGTCATGAATTGGATCAGTTCAGGTTCTAAATAGTGACCTACTTTCGTGACATATTGATACAACTCAGGGTTCACGATGCCGTAGCCTGATTGCTTGTCTTCGATTTTCCAAAAGACAAGTGGATTCCCATCGCTATCGTGAATAATGAGGGTATAGACGTTGTACTTTTCTAGTTCTTTGTTTTTAGTTGGATCGATGCCTTTTTTCTCGTTTTCTGCTTGCTGCCATTTGTCTTGGATCGTAGTTATCCAGGACAAATCTTTTGGTATAGAGAATGTCTTCGTTTGGCTATTCCAAGCAGTTTTTGTTTGAGCAAGTCCTTGATTGACTGCTTGTTCGAGACTTTTGATTTCTGTAAAAAATAGCGCGGAGCTTTGGTTGTAGGCTAAGAGTTTTTGGAGTTTTTCTTCCAGTTTATGTTTCAAGTCATGATACATCGTGAGTAATAACGTATTTTGATTGAGTTGAAAGCTTTGATGTTCTTCTGGCATATGAGGTGAAAGAAGCAACTGCCGTATCCCTTCGGCTTGAGTGATATACTGATTCATTTGGCGAATCTGTGCTTCTAATTCGGATTGTTTCAAGCTAATGGAGTCGACTTGTTCTATGTACTGTTGTGGAAATCGTTTTGCTGCTTTTTCAACCGCTTTGGAGAGTAAGATTCCTCCTTGCACAAGTGGGTAAAGTACTTGGGAAAAATAGGCTTTCGCAGCGTCGTAGGTTTTCCCTTGGAGATTGGGCGTTTGTAAAGTAAATTGAGTGATGGCTTGTTGGAGATTTTGGTAATCAGTGACTTGTTTTTGGCAGAAGTGACGGGCGCTCGTAGCTTGTGTCAATGAGTCATTTAGGTACATGTCGATACTCATAGGTTTTGTTCCTCCGACATGTTTTTTCTTTTCTCAAAAGCAATTTCTTCGAGTTTATTCGTGATTTTTTGTTGGTGGATCATTTCGTGATGTTGGCATTCATCAAAGCCATTCATCAATCGCCTACTTTGATGTGAAAATTCTGTGGCGAATGTTTCGATAGATGTAGAGGTATTCGACTTCTGGTAGGATATGTGTAATAGAAATAAGAAGTTCCCCACTTCTTTTAAATGATCTTGGTAATCTGAACGGCAGGCATCAAGTTGTTTCATTTTTCTTTCATGTTCTTCTCTTTTTACGAGCAAACATGTTTCTTCTGTATGTAGATCGGTCATTCGATCCATTAGTGTCTCTCCTTAAAAAGATCTCGACTTAATTGAGTGTCTAGTGTAGAAAAACCTTGAGCAACAGTTTGCAATTGACTAGCTGCGCCTGCAATGGCTGAGGCGATTTGATTGGCTGAGTTTTTGGCGGATGTTATGCTACTTTGAATGTCTTGATTACCAATTAGCGTGGTACGTGTATCATTTTGAAGCGATGATGCTTGGTTTAAAGGGGTGGTTGCACTGGTGATTCTTGAAGTGGACTGTTGGGCTTGTTGAGAATTACTGCTGAATGTGACCATAGATCTCCTCCTCGATTTATATAGGCTGTATAGAACGCTTACATATCCATTATAACAATACATCACCTTTTGGTTGATAAGAATTGTATTAGATAGGTCTTGTTACTTTATTTCTTATCTGGTTGTTGAAGGTATTTCTCAATGTACTAAAAAACACTGAAGACAAAATTGCCTTCAGTGTTTCCCTATACCAACATTCTGGTCTTATTTTATACAGATAGTTGTTTCTTTTGAATATAAAATAATAAATAAAGAAAATACGGCGCACCCAAGACAGCAATCAGAATTCCTGTAGGTACTTCTCCATCTGTCAAAATGACGCGTGCAAGAATATCAGCAATGTTGACAAATAATCCTCCGAACAAACCACTGAATAGGAGTGCCCATTGATTTTCTTTACGTACAATGATTTTGGCAGCATGCGGTGCGAGTAAACCCACAAAGGACAAGCTGCCTGCCACAGCCACACTGCCACAGGCTAAACCAACAGCAAGCAGTAGTAAAATCGACTGACTTCGTGACACATTCACCCCTAAGCTTTGCGCTCGATCTGGCCCAAAGGATAAAAGACCAATCCTACGACTATAGAAAAACGCTAAAGGGATCAGAATAAGTACCCATGGCAAAAATGCAGTGACGTAAGGCCAACTAGCACCCCAGATCGAACCTGCTAACCAAGCGTTTACAAAACCATAATTTTCTTTTGATATCTTTATCGTACTTAATAACATTGCCGCAGAGAAGCCCGCATTCACAGCGATACCTGAAAGGAGCAAACGATTCATCGCTACTTGTCCAGAACGCTGATAAGCAACAAAATAGACTAGACATGCAGCAAGTGTGCCGCCTAGAAAAGCAACAAAAAGCAACAAGAAAGGTGATGCATGGCTAGTAAAAAAGCCTAAATATAGCATAACAAAAAAGCCTGCACCGGAATTGATGCCTAAAATACTTGAATCGGCTAATGGGTTTCTAGTTACTCCTTGCAAAAGATAGCCAGCAATTCCTAGACAGGAACCTGCGAATAAACTGATCAATAGGCGTGGCAAGCGAAATTCTTTCAGAACCAATTGTTGGACCTGTGTTCCTCTACCAACTGCGACATCGATCAATTGGTCAATATAAAGAAACGGTGTACCAATCATTAAACTGATTCCGGCAGTCACAAGCCATAAAAATAGTAACAAGCCAATCCCCCAATATATTTTTTTCACACGCGTTCCCTCCTAACTTGTACCAATAAAAAAGGAACCCCAATCAAGGAAATGACTAAGCCAAAAGGTGTTTCGAACGGTGGATTGACCATGCGTGCTACAAAATCTGCTAGCATGACTAAGATTCCCCCAGCGATAAATGATGCTGGCAAGACATACCGATAATCCGTACCTACAAAGCCACGAACAACAGGTGGAACCATCAAACCAATAAAAGAGACGGGCCCAACTAAAGAAACAGCTAACGCTGCTAAGATCGAAACAAAGATGAAAACCAATACCCGTGTGCGCTGTGGATGTCCTCCTAAGGCGACCGCATGTGATTCACTCAAATGGATCAGGGAGATCGACTTCCCTAATAGAAAAGAGCAAATAACCGCCACTAGATAGATAGGTGAAAGAACGAGCAACTGTTGCCAAGTAATATTCGCCGCACCGCCAACAAACCAAAAAGTCAAATCTTGTTGTAGATTAAATAACTGGGTCAGTGCTTGGCTGATTGCGGTAAAAAAAGAACTGATTGCCACACCGGCTAAAATCATCTGCATAGTACTGCGTCCTATTTTTGAAAAACTGAAAAAACCTAGAACGAGTATCGTCACGATCAACGAACCAAGTAATGAAAGCAGAAAAATTGAAAACGGCGAAGCTTTAGGTAAAAAAGCAAAGCTAAATGCCATGGCTAACGACGCACCAGCATTGATCCCTAACAGTCCTGAATCTGCCAAGTTGTTTCGCGTTACCCCTTGCATCAAAGCACCACTGAGGGCGAAACAGCTTCCCACAATAAATGCTCCGATGACCCGAGGCAGACGGATATTACGAATGATCTGCTGGGCTTGATCAGTCGGATCGAACTGGAACAACGCCTGCCAAACTTCATTGCCTTTAACTGTAGAAGCACCATTATACAAAGCAAAAAAGAAGACAATGATTGCCAATAACAGAAGCAACCATAGGATATTTATTTTTTTCCCTTTCCTCATCATTTTCCCTCCGGTTTCTTGATGAGATCATATGTTAAAAAGACAGGTTTATTTGTTTCTGGTAACTGGACGATTTGTGCTTCGATCTCAAAAATCTCTCTCATCCATTCTTTCGTGATGACTTGTTCTGGAGTCCCATTGACGATCAATCGACCTTCTTTCATTGCGATTAAATAATCGGAAAATCGGGAGGCATGATTGATGTCATGGATCGACATCAAAATCGTTGTTTTTTTCATTCGGTTGATTTCTTTCAGCAAATCTAAGATCTCCAGTTGATGCGCCGGATCTAAAAAAGTTGTTGGTTCATCAAGGATCAAGATATCTGCTTCTTGAGCTAACGCCATCGCGATCCAGACTCGTTGGGCTTGACCTCCGGATAAACTTGCTAAATCTCGATCTTTTAGCGAGATCAGATCCGTCGCTGTCAATGCCCATTCAATGGCCTGTAGATCTTGATCATCCATGCCACTGAATAGTTTTTGATAGGGATATCTACCGTAAGAAACGACTTCTTCGACTGTCATTCCTAATGGGTATTCACTCGTTTGGGCTAGTAAGGCAAGTTTCCGAGCTAGTTCTTTCGAATGATAGGTCGTCAAGTCACGATCGTTGACTAATATTTTGCCATTTTTTACAGGAAGTATGCGGGTAAAGCTTTTTAATAATGTAGACTTACCACTGCCGTTCGGACCAATCAAACTGGTGATTTTCCCTTCTGGTATAGCGACAGACAAATTTTCAATTATCGTTTTGTTGGGGTAACCGGTAGTAATTTCAACTGCATTTAATCTAGACATATACTTCCCCTCTCATTGAAAATCATTCTCAATTATGACGGTACTTCACAAATTCGTCAAGCACAAATTTCGTCGTATACGCTAGTAAAAAGAGTTGACAGCGCACTTTTCTTGGGGAATAATAGCAATTGAGAAACATTCTCAATTACGTTTGGAGGAAAGACATGAGACTTAAAAATAAACTATTCACAATCTCTAGCGCATTACTTTTGGTGGGATTACTGAGTGCTTGCTCGCCAGGCTCATCCACAACCGAAGAGACAACCGCATCATCGACTACTGCTGATAACGGTACGCATACCTTGACAGATACATTAGGGCATTCAGTTGAAATACCTAACCAACCAAAACGGATCATCGGCAGTTACTTAGAGGATTATCTTGTTGCGTTAGGTGAAACCCCGGTTGCTCAATGGACAGTCGGCAGTGGTTCGATCCAAGATTATTTACAAGATGATCTGAAAGATGTCCCAACTATCTCCTATGATCTACCCTATGAAAATGTGTTAAGTTTTGAACCTGATTTATTATTGATTTCTTCTTCAGCCACTGTCGAAGGTGGCAAATACGAGCAATATAATAAAATTGCTCCAACCTATGTTGTTAAAAATGGTACCGATGTCACATGGGAAGAACAGTTGCAAGACATTGGCAAAGTATTGAATAAAGAGAATAAAGCAGAGGAAATCATTCAAGATTATCAAGATTACGCGAAAGAAACACGAGAAGAATTGAGTGATCAGATCGATGGGAAAACAGCTGCTGTCTTATGGGTCACGAACAACTCTGCCTTTATGGTCAGCCAGAATCGTTCAAGCGGTCGCATCGTTTATGAAGATCTACAATTCGGTGTGCCATCTTTAGTAGAAGAAGTATCAAAAGAGGCAACCTCTGATTGGTCAGCTGTTTCATCAGAAAAATTAGCTGAATTAGACGCAGACTATATCATCTTAGTCAATAGTGACGAACAAGCTGCGATGTTCAACGAACCCACTTGGCAAAATCTGAAAGCAGTCAAAGCGGGGCAAGTATTCGAATTTGGTCCAACTTCTAGCTGGTTATATAATGGACCAATCGCTAGTCGTCAAATGATCGATGATATCAAAGGCGAGCTAAAGTAAAAGCGTGAAAATCACATTTTGACTTGTGCTGTAAATAAAAAGAAGTGTTCAGTATGCTAGCTGGTAAACAGCACATCAAAAAACGACCATCACCAAGAGGTAAAATTCTTCGGTGATGATCGTTTTTTTCGATGTTCAATTTGTTTGTCGATTACTAAGAATTTCGGTAATCACGTAACCGATAGCCAACGCCGATCTCAGTGATCAAATATTCTGGACGAATGGTATTTTTCTCGATTTTTTTCCGAATGTTTGACATATTCACTCGCAACACTTGGGAATCTGTTCCATAAGGCCCCCAAACTTCTGATGTTAATACGCGATAAGTAACGACCTTCCCAAGGTGTTGGAATAATACGAGCAAAATGCGATATTCATTCTTAGTGAGATGGATCGGTTCTCCTGCTTTGGTTAACAGCTGGCTTTCTGTATCCAAAGACAATTCCCCATTCGTGATGACTGAAGGTAACTCCTCTTGTTTACGATGACGAAAAGCGGTTCTGATCCTAGCAAGTAATTCATTCATCCCAAAAGGCTTAGTGACGTAATCATCCGCACCAAGATCAAGCGCTTTGACTTTTTCATGCTCGTTGTTTCGCGCAGAGATCACGATCAACGGCGTAGCCAGTCGTTTACGAATGATTTTCAATAATTCGATGCCATCAATATCTGGCAAACCTAAATCGAGCAAAATCAAGTCAAAGGAATCTTCTTGGAACACATGCAAAGCTTCCATGCCAGTTATGGCAATCGTAACGTGATAATGTTCTTTTGCCAACACGACCTCCATAAAATCAGTGATCGTTGGATCATCTTCAATCAATAGTACTTTCCTCATGTAACCCCACCTCCTCACTCTTGTTCAAATCGATGCGAACCACTGTTTTCCCTTCTGATACAGCCATCTCTAATTTCCCATTATGGGCATGGATAATGGTTTTTACAATACTTAATCCAATGCCAAGCCCATTTTTTGAATCGATTGGTACTTCTTCTTCATTGGATAGATTCATCTGGATTTTTTCATATTGCTTCAATGAGATTTCACCCTCATTCTTCACTTCACAAATGACCTGTTGGCCCTCTTGAAACACGCTGACTTCTACTTGCCCTTGTGTTGCTCCATGACGAAACGCATTTTCCACCAGATTGAACATGGCTTGCTCAATCAAGATAGGGTCAACTTCGACAAATAAAACCGCTGTCGGTAAATGGACCAATAATTCCTTGTCAGGATAAACTTTTGTGACATGTTCATAGACTGCTTCAATGATTTCCTCAATCGGCTCTGTTGTTTTTTTCACTTGCATCGTGTCCATATTGATCCGTGTGATCGACAACAGATTCTCCACCATTCGAATCAACCATTGGGATTCTGTCTGGATATCAGTCAGCAATTTTTGGCGCGTTGCTTGTTTCAGCTCTTCATCTGTTTGAAAGAGTGTTTCTGCAATCCCAGAAATCGCAGTCAATGGCGTACGCAAATCATGGGAGATCGCACGTAATAAATTACTGCGAACTTTTTCACGTTCATTTTCTAACTCAATTTGTTCTTTTTCATTCTTGAGCTCTGTTTGTTCTAAGATAACAGCAAGCTGGGTCAACACTAACCGTAAGTAGTTCAATTGACTATCCTCGATCGGAAGCCCGCGACTGCGACGAATCCCTAACACGGCTAGCGTCTTACCATTTGCGACAATCGGTAAATAAAAACCTTTTGCACCACTTAATGTATCCGTTCCATAACCAGAATCTTTTTGATTTTTAGCCGTCCAATAAGCCACTGCTGCTTCTTCTGGATGATCGAGTAAAAATAGGGAATCTTTTGGTGTATATTGACTTAGCTTGATGGCATGTTTATCAAAGAAAATCACTTCCCGATCCAATAGTCTGCCTAAATAAGTGGCAGATAATTCAACGATTTGTTGCTGGTCTTCTGCTAAAACAAACTGCTTGTTCAGTTCATACAGAATTTCCATCTGTTGTTCTTTTTCTCTGGCATGGACAGCCTGTTTTTTCAAACGAACCATCAAATTACTGATCATCAGTGCAACAATCAGCATGATGACTAAAGTAATCGGATAGCCTTGTTTGTATACAGTCAAGGAATACAGCGGCTCGACAAAAAACCAGTTGAAAGCCAAGACACTTAAAATTGAAGATAACGCGCTCCAAAAATAGCCGGAGGTCAGACGAGCAACGAGTAAAATAAAGAAAATGTACACTAACATCAAGTTTTGATCTCCGAAGTGAAGATATTGCATCACCTCAGTCAAAAGCGTTGCTACGAATACACAAATCAATGAAATTGCAAAATCTTTTCCTCCCCCTTCCACTAGTTTCTTGGAATGGGAAAGGAGGGTTGAACGTTTTTCTTTATAAGGAATCAAGTGAAGTTCAGTTTCTGGCAATCGTTTGAGCAGTCGAACATCCAGCTCTTCTGAAAATAATCGCTCCGTCCACGGTTTCGCCAAATTTTTACCGATGATCAAATCGGTTGCGCCAACCAGTTTAGCATACTCGACGATCGTTTCAAATGAATGATCCTCCTCGATCACCACGACTTCTGCGCCAAGTTTCTCCGCTAAGTCATTCGTCCCTTGTAAACGATCATCGGAACGAATGTATAGCACGATCCATTCTGCCCCCAAGCCTTGCGCTAACCGAGCAGTCCACCGAATACTTTTCTCAGCCATTTTAGGGAAAGCATCTTGAACGATTGTGATCAATTTACTTTGGACACCATTTGTTTTACCGATCACACGATTGATATGATCCGAAGCCCGTTGGATCGCTAGACCACGTAACTGCTCCAATTTTTTAGGAATAAAGAAGTGCTGCAAGGCGCGTTTTGCATTTTCATTAGCATAGATTTTCCCTTGCGCTAAACGATCGATCAATTCATCTGGTTCCACATCGATCACCTTCAATGTCGCCTGTTGGAAAAACGTATCCGGAACCGTTTCTTTTACTTCGATTCCAGTCACTTCTTCAACGATATCATTCAAGCTTTCAATATGTTGGACGTTGATCGTTGTATGGACATTGATTCCCGCGTTCAATAATTCTTCAATATCTTGATATCGCTTGCGATTTCTTGATCCTGGCGCATTACTATGGGCTAATTCATCGATCAAAACGATTTCTGGCTGACGTTTGATAATGGCATCAATATTAGGTTCACTCAAAGTCAGCCCCTTATACGTCACTTCTTTTAAAGGGATCTGTGGTAACCCTTCTAATAATTGATTCGTATCCGGGCGATCATGCGGTTCGATGTAGCCTACCACAATGTCTTTACCTAGTAAGCTAAGCTCTTGTGCTTCCGCCAGCATCGCATAAGTCTTGCCGACTCCCGCCGCGAAACCAAAATACACGCGTAGACGTCCTCGGCTTTTTTCACGCTGGTGTAACATTTCTGAAACATCCTGTCTTTCCATCTTTGTTTCTCCTAACCCCTCTGCCACCTACATGTTATCAAGTGACAGATTCAATTCAAGCACGTTGACAAACATTCGATCTGAAAACCAATCCTTCTGTGCTTTTTCCTGTATTATAGCACGAATCTTAGTAACGTCTTCTCCCCGCTCTTTAGCGATACGAGACACTTGACTTTCTGCGGCTGCCACACTGATATGCGGATCAACACCGCTTGCAGAGTTTGTGACTAGATCGATTGGGATCTCCATAGTTTGATCGTTTTGTTGGGCCAATTTTGTTTTATTTTCTACTAATTTCTTTTGCTCCAATGAGGTTGGTGAAAGTTGGGTCACGTCTTGCCCTCTTCCATTAAAATAAGCTGCCTGTTGAAAGGATTGTCCAATCAACGAAGAGCCGACCATCTTCCCTGAAACAACTCTCTGACTGCCATTGGCTTGATGGGCAAAGAAAAGTTGACCGATACCAGTAACAGCGACGGTGTATAGCCCGCCAAGGACTAGTATGCTGAGGAATAAAAAACTAAGCTGTGCTCTAAGGATCTTTTTCATAGGTGAATTCCTTCTTTCTGCAAAATGTCTTTCTTTTTATATTAAGAAAAAACTCAAAGCGAGATCGATCACTTTGATGAATATGAATGGGGCAATTAAACCACCTAATCCATAGACCAATAAATTATGCCGCAAAATCTGACTAGCAGGTTTTTCTGTATACTTGACTCCTTTTAACGCTAAAGGAATCAATGCGACAATAATCACTGCATTATAGATAACAGCCGATAAAATCGCTGTAAGAGGACTACCTAGTGCCATGATATTCAACTGGGCCAATTCGGGATAGATCCCATAAAACAAGACTGGGATCACAGCAAAATATTTTGCGACGTCATTTGCAATACTAAATGTGGTCAAGGCACCTCTAGTCATCAATAATTGTTTACCGATACGTACGACCTTCAATAGCTTCGTGGGACTAGAATCTAAATCAATCATATTGCCTGCTTCTTTTGCTGCTTGTGTCCCTGTATTCATTGCCACTGCCACATCTGCTTGTGCTAATGCTGGCGCGTCGTTCGTTCCATCACCTGTCATTGCTACAAGATGTCCTTTTTCTTGATAGTCACGAATAAGATTCATTTTATTTTCAGGTGTTGCTTCTGCGAGAAAGTCGTCGACTCCCGCCTCAGCCGCAATCGCCGCTGCTGTCAAAGGATTATCTCCTGTGATCATGATAGTTTTGATCCCCATTTTACGCATATCTGCAAAGTTTTCCTGTACGCCATTTTTTACAATGTCTTTGAGATAAATGACCCCCATCACTTGATCATTTTTTACAACCACCAAAGGAGTTCCGCCAGCTTGGGCAACTTTTGCAACGATTTGATCACATTCTTCTGGGTATTGTCCACCACGTGCCTGCACATATTTCTTGATCGTATCGGCGGCACCTTTACGGATCTGATCGCCACGATAATCCATGCCGCTCATGCGGGTTTGCGCACTAAAATCAATGAATTTCACTTCGGATTTTTCAAAAATACGTTCCCGCAAAGCAAATTTTTCTTTAGCTAAAATGACAATACTACGGCCTTCTGCCGTCTCATCTGCCAAAGATGAGAGTTGTGCTGCATCAGCTAATTGTTGTTCTGTGACGCCATTGACAGGTAAGAATTCACTTGCCCGACGATTTCCTAAAGTAATCGTTCCTGTTTTATCTAACAGTAATACATCAACATCTCCCGCTGCTTCGATGGCACGACCACTCATTGCGATCACGTTTTCTTTCGTTAACCGACTCATTCCAGCAATTCCGATCGATGAAATCAATGCACCGATCGTCGTTGGCGCTAAACATACGAATAAAGCAATGACAACGATCGTCGCAATCGGCGCCCCTTTCCCTGACAGCTGACTACTGAATTCGGTAAAAGGAACTAAACTAACAGAGACCGCTAAAAAGATGATCGTTAACGTGATCAAAAAGATTTGTAACCCGATCTCATTCGGGGTTTTCTTTCGTTGAGTTCCTTCCACCATCGAAATCATTTGATCTAAAAAGGAGTGTCCATTTTCGGATGTCACACGAATCACCAGGTAATCAGAAACCACCGTCGTCCCACCAGTAACGGCACTTCGATCGCCCCCTGATTCACGGATCACTGGCGCTGATTCCCCTGTGATGGCACTTTCGTCCACGGAAGCAGCTCCTTCGATCACATCACCATCCGCCGGAATTTGTTGACCCGATACTACGTATATCAGATCCCCTTTTTTGAGATCAGAAGATTTGATCTCAATAAATTCTTGGTTTTCAATATCTTCTAAGCGATTGATCTTATAAGTGATCACTTCTTTTTTCGCTTGCTTCAAGCTATTTGCCTGCGCTTTTCCGCGACCTTCTGCGACTGCTTCGGCAAAATTTGCAAACAACAAGGTAATCCATAACAAACAGGTGATCGTTATAGTAAACCATAAAGGCACCGTTGTTTGCTCAAAGCAAAGGATCGTCGCTAAGATCGCTCCGATGTAGACCATGAACATCACTGGGTTTTTGATTTGTTGTCTTGGGTCTAATTTGACAAAGGCTTCTTTGATTGCCCATACATAAATAGTTTTCATTTGATTTTACTCCTTCTAACTTAAGGTAAAATGATCAGCGATCGGACCTAACGCCAAGGCTGGTAAAAAGCTTAATGCTCCGACAATAAGGATAACAATCATCAACATAGAGATGAATGTACCGTTCGTTGTTGAAAGTGTTCCATCATTGATCGCGATCGTTTTCTTTCTTCCCATGTTTTCAGCCAAAAACAAAATAGCAACGATCGGAATGTAGCGAGAGCACAACATCAAGACACTTCCTAAAAGATTTAGAAACGGTGTATCTGCCGACAACCCACCAAATGCACTCCCGTTATTATTTGCTAGAGAAGTCACATTATAAAGCAACTCACTAAATCCATGAGGCCCTTTATTGGTCAACCAAGTTAAAACATCAGGATGCAGCGAAACGGCCATCGTACCAAATAATGTCAATAATACCGGCGTCAAAATCACTAAACTAGCCATTTTGATATCAAAAGCCTCGATTTTCTTGCCTAAATATTCTGGCGTACGCCCGACAAGTAGCCCAGCGATAAAAACAGTCAGTAGTAGAAATGCCAACATGCCATATAATCCACTACCCACACCACCAAAGATAATCTCCCCTAATTGCATCAAGAAAAGCGGGATACCACCACCGAGAGACGTAAAACTGTCCAACATCGCATTGACGGATCCATTCGATGCTGCTGTTGTGCTAACAGCCCATAAACTTGACCATCCCACACCAAAACGTACTTCTTTTCCTTCCATATTCTGTGAACCCAGTACATCCGTAAAAACGAGTCCATGATATTCACTAATTGCTACACCTATAAAAGCTGCAAAAAGAAAAACAAACGAAACGATTAGAATCGTTCGACCTTGTTTCCATTCTTTGACCCAGTAACCAAAAGCAAAAATCAATGCTGTAGGGATCAACAAGATGGCGAGATTCTCGATGAAATTAGAAAAGATCGTCGGATTTTCAAATGGATAAGCGGAATTGGCACCAAAAAATCCACCACCATTGGTTCCTAATTGCTTGATGGCTACTTGACTGGCCACAGGTCCTAGATATAACCATAAAGATTCTCCAGATAAACCAGTGTAAGACATCCCATGACTAAACGTTTGAACCACGCCTTGGGAAATCAGAAGTACAGCGGTAATTAATGAAAGTGGTAAAAAAATGTAAAGCAAACTACGTATTAGATCTTGCCAAAAATTGCCCAATTGGCTTGATTTCCTTTGAACGATGCCGCGGATCAATGCACAAAGAACCGCTAAACCTACAGCTGCTGACAAGAAATTTTGAACAGTCAAACCAAGCATTTGCGTCGTATTCGACAGTGTCAATTCTCCCGCGTAGGCTTGCCAGTTGGTATTTGTCACAAAACTAACTGCTGTATTCACGGCTAAATCAAATGACAGATTTTCCACGCCATTATTGCCAGGAAGCCAACCTTGGACCATCAATAACCCGGTTAAAAATAGCAAAGAACAGATTCCAACACCCAACACATGCGCTAAATAACGCTTCGCCGTCATTTTCCTTTGACTCTCAGGACCTATCAATTGATAAAAAAAGCGTTCGATTGGTTGGATGAAACGTACATATTTTGGTGTTTCCCCTGTCATGATCAACTTGATGTACCACCCAAGAGGTGCGGCTAAAACAAGTAGAATAAAAAAGAAAAACAACCCTTGAAATACTGCACTCATCATTGCTCTTCCCCCTTAAATAAAAACCAGAATAGATAAGCTAACAAAATAATACTGATACAACCTAAAAATAAGATCATTTTCTTCCTCTCCTTTGTTTTCATCATAGACAAAGGACTATAAAGATAGTGTTAATATTCAAGAAATTTCTTTATATGTTCTTTATACAACATAAAAAACAGCTAAATCTTAAGGAGCAAAGCTCGCTTGACTTAGCTGTTTCTCTATAAAAAAAGATGCGCCCATGATCTTGAACATCTCCTTTTATTTCTTTCAATCATCCATTTTCTGCATCAATGATCAGAGCTTACTTTCTTACCCATTTTTGAAAACGATGGGCATAATGGTTTTCTTGATCCGTGATACCGATATGTTCTTCTGCTAGTTCAAAATCACTAAAGTCGATCTCTCCAATATACGTATCTCCCTCGAACTCACCATCGATCAGTGTTCGCCAAATAATCCCAGTCTGGGGCAAAAGTTCTTGAAAGATCCGACTTCCACCAGAAACATAAATATCTTCTGAAACAGTCTCAGCAAAAGCCAATAATTCATCGATCGAATGCATGACTTCTGCATTTTCTTTGACCTCAAAATCTTTTTGGGTAGTCAACACGATGATGTGGCGATAAGGAAGAGATAGGTCGCCCATGCCTTCATATGTTTTACGCCCCATCACTAATAAACGATCCACCGTATGTTCTCTGAAAAAACGCATATCATTTGGCAAACGCCAAGGCAATAACCCATCTTTACCGATCAATCCATTCTTGTCTTGGGCCCACATGGAAATAAACATTTTGAATCGCTCCTTTCATCTACTACTTGATTATACTAAAAATAAAAAAGCTTGGGTACAGACCCAAACTTTTTTAGACATATTATTTTGTTTCGCGGTGCAAAGTAACTTTACGTTCGCGTGGGCAATATTTTTGCTTTTCCAAACGATCAGGATTGTTACGTTTGTTTTTGTTAGTTAGGTAGTTACGTTCTTTACAAGAAGTACACTCTAAAGTAATGTTTACGCGCATGATTTTCCCTCCCATTTATACTAGAATCCTCTAAGATGACTCTCAGACTTGATTATCTTACCATGATTTTTATCAGATTACTAGCCTTTTTCACGATTTTGTTAAGTAGTTCTACTTGACGAGCAAAAAACAAGCACAGCAAAAATTGAAACAGATGATTTTTCTTTTTACCAAGTTGAGATTACACTTGTTATAGTAGTAAAATCAATTATTCTTTTAGGAGGACTTAGCTATGCCTTGGAATATGAAAGATTTTCCACCAGCCATGAAGAACTTAGAAGAGTTGACTAAAAAGAAAGCAATCGATATCGGCAATGCGCTTTTAGATGAAGGTTATCCTGATGATCGAGCAATCCCGATTGCGATCAGTCAAGCGAAAGAATGGGTTGAAAGTGCAGATGAAAAAGAGAAGAAAGCTTTCTCAAAAGAGAAAAATCCACAAAAAAAGGACAAGCATGAGAGCAATCCGCGAGCGGCTAAATTATTAGACGCTACAGTCGAAGTCAAATTCGAAGAAGATCATTGGATCGTTCGCTCTAAAGGCGCTGAAAAAGCAAGCAATCACTTCGATCATAAAGAAGACGCCATTGAAAAAGGAAAAGAAGTAGCTCGTAATAAAGAAACATCCTTGATGATCTATAAAAAAGATGGCACATTTGAGCGAGAAGTCCATTACTGATTGTATACTATCGTCCCTTTGAATAAAAAATCAACTCATTCCGATTGACGGCAAAAAACGAAGAGTCTGCCCATTATGGATCGGCACTCTTCGTTTTTGCGTTCAATAGAAACATTGTTGGATCGTCTAAACTGTTACATATTGGATTGGTTCAGCTTGGGGAATCGTTTCATCCACAAAATAAACTTTGTACCACGTCAAGAAACTGAAAATCGTCCAAATCTTACGTTGTTCTTCACTTCTACCTTCATGATGATCATCAAGTAATTGGATGATTTTAGCTTGATCAAAGAACTCTGTCGCAAAATCAGCTTCAAATAATTCTTTTACTTGGTGATAGCCATGTTCTTCTTTCAGCCAAGCTTTGATCGGTACAGGGAAACCAAGTTTTACACGATTTGACCATTCTTCAGGCAGATGCTTGTTCGCAGCTTGTCTAAAGACATCTTTCGTATTGTTTTGATTCAATAAATACTTACTTGGGATTTGTTGCGCTAATTTCATTACTTCGATATCAAGAAGTGGTACCCGCACTTCCAGTGAACTTGCCATTGAAAGTTTGTCGGCTTTTAACAAAATATCTTTTGGCATCCATTGGTGTAAGTCAACATATTGCATCTTGTTAATCTCGTCTTGGATTCCTTCAGTTTTTGCATAATGTTCTGCCATGATTTCTTTAACTGTTGGGGCTTGTTGAAATTCTGGCGTCAACAGGTTGGCCGCTTCGTTTTCTTCAAAGATCCGTGCATGTCCGATAAAATATTCTTTGGCAGGCGCTAATGATTCATATAAATGGATCCTACCATGGAAATTACGCATCTTGCCGATTTTTCTACCTAAGTTATAGCGAGTACCTTTTGGTAATTTTTTCAATCCTTGAGCAATCACTCGGATAAATTTTGAATTTGTGTGGAAGCCATATGATTGATAGCCAGCAAATAATTCATCTGCCCCTTCGCCAGATTGAACGACTCGTACACTTTGTGCCGCAAGATTCGCTAAGAAATACAACGGTACACAAGATGGATTAGAATCTGGTTCATCTAAATGGTATTGAATCAAAGGGAAAGCCTTAAAGGACATGTCTCCATCAATGACAGCTGCGGTGTTATCCAAGTCAAGCATTTCTGTTAATTTACGTGCCTCGATTGCTTCATTATAGGTTTTATCATCAAAGCCTATTGAGAAAGAATGGTCTGGTTTCAAAACAGAAGTCACATAACTTGAATCGACCCCACTTGATAAGAAAGAGCCAACTTCCACATCACTGATCGTGTGTGCTTCGATCGATGCTTTCACTGTTTCATCAATTTGATCGATCCATTCTTGACGGCTTTGTGTGCCTTTTTCTTCAAAGTTCGCATCCCAATACTGTTGGATATCCATGTGGCCATCTTTGTAAGTGAAATAATGACCTTCTGGTAAACGATAGACGCCTTTAAAGAATGTTTCCCCATTTAAAGGAGAATATTGAAACGTCATATATGGTTTCAATGCTTCCCGATTCAATTCTTTATTGAAATCTGGATGTGGTAAAAAACTCTTGATTTCAGAACCAAACATCAAAGTTCCGTTCATTTCAGCATAGTAATATGGTTTGATCCCAAAATGGTCTCTTGCACCGAATAATTCTTTTTTCTCATTATCCCAAATCGCAAAAGCAAACATTCCACGTACTTTTTGCAATAACTCAGTTCCCCATTCTTCATAGCCATGTAATAAAACTTCTGTATCTGCATGGGTTTTAAAAATATGACCTGCATCGATCAATTCTTTTCTAAGTGGTTGATAGTTGTAGATTTCTCCATTAAAAATAATGATTTTTGTTTGGTCTTCATTGTAAATGGGCTGTGTGCCCCCTTCTAAGTCAATAATACTTAGACGTCTGAAACCCAAAGCCACATCACGATCAATGTATTCACCGGAACTATTCGGTCCACGGTGAATGATGCGATCCATCATGTCATTGATGATTGCTTTTTTATTATCTTTGTCATTAACAAATCCTACGATTCCGCACATTTATTTCACATCCTACTAAAATTACTATTCCATTATTATGTCCACATGAATCTTATCACAGGAAGGCATTCAGAATGAATGATTTTCACTCTTACAATTTCGTCACATGAAAACAAATAAAATGAAAACTCTCTATCTTTAAAAAAAGTAGACTCAACAATTAATTTAACATGTTTTATCCTAGGAAGCTACTGGATTCTTCTATAGTTTACAAATATTTCATGTTATTCATAAATAGGGAGATTTTTGTAGACATATATCTTCAAAATAACAAGCGATTTCATTTTCTATTTCAATCTAAGATTTTCTTTGCTTGCGCTTTGATAGAAGGCTTTTTATCCATCTCTGTCTTTTACGTCCGCATGTAAGAAAATCATCATGCGTGAAAAAAAAAGTACGTTATTCTGTTTGGTAGAAGTGAGAACTACTTGGCATAATATTAAAAAAACTTTTTATTCGCCTCTTATTTCATTTGAAAATAACTAAGTATCTCTTTGCACTACCTGCTTCACTTTATAGAATAGGTAAATTTCAAGAAATAAAAACCAATATACAATAACTATAACCTGCTATCAAATCACTTGACGAAAAAACGAATTTCGGAGATGCTCAATCTAAGAACATATTTTATTTTAAAGTTAGGAAGGATGAACATGAAAATCGGAAAAGTATTATTAGGGATATTGTTAGGGGTAACAACTATTATTGGGGCATTTATATTAGGTATCATGCTATTCCCGTTATTTGCACCAGAAATTCAAAACACGACAGTTCAAGAAACCACGAAAACTTCACAGACAAAAAGGACCGAACGTTCATTAACCACGACAGAAACAACAAGCCCAAATGATCAACAGCTAGTAAATCAAACAACTCCACAAGGACAAACCCAAGATCCAATTTTGGAAAAGGCATTAAACACACCTGCTACACCATTGAGCGCCTTTAGCTCAGATCCTTATGATTGGGATTTAAATCAAGCGAATATTACGAACGGCACCGCTCAGTCTATCGGCTGGATTCAAGCAGAAGACTCAACTGGAAGAATAGAAGTTGAATATCACTGCTTCGCTTGCGACACGAATTGGAACGGCAGAAATTACGCCTATGAATGGAATGGCCAAACAACGACGACTAAAATAACTCCTTTTACAATCGTTGGAATACCTTGTGAACATCAAAAATCCTTAAAAAATCATGGCTATATTAGTTGATTTCAGATAAATAGAAAATCTATATAAAAAAGAGAACAGAATACTTGAATACAAGAAAGCAAGCGCACAAACCAAAAAGACTACACCGTCGTTTAGATTTCTGCGCTTATCTTCTTGTAAATAAATTTTTATCGTTTACTAAAGTAATGGACTCGCCGATTTTCATATCGCAATAAAAAAAACCACTTGAAGCTCGATGATAAAAATCAAAATCGGCAATCACTACTTTTATACAATTTTTTCTTCTATCCTGCTTATTTCAAGAATTTTTTAAAACAACCTCTTCCATCCTAACGAAAAAATAATCCTCATGTTCATTCAACCTTCCAGTATAATTTAAATATCAATGTGCAAGACATTGAAATAAATCAGGGTGGTAGATATAGATGGCAATTTATTATTTTAACAAAAAAACAGATGCGCGAGGAAATCACGAAGTCCACGTGATCTCATGTACGCATTGTCCAGAGGATGCACTTTTTATTGGCATATTTTCTACATGTGAAGAAGCCTTACATAAAGCAAACACAACCCACTCATCTAAAAGTTTTGATGGTTGTTCTCATTGTTGCAAAGACTGTCATAGCGGTTGATTTTCAAGGGATAGCTAGGCTGTTCCTTATTGTTTCTTTCTTTTACAGAGAACTTTCTTTCTACATGAATCGGTCATATTTGAAAATTTGCAAATTACATAAAAGGAGTACCAAAAGGGGAGTCAAAAAATATTTCAGGGTAAAAAATCAACAAAAAAGACACGACCTAAATCGTGTCTAAACGTTGGTATATAAGGAAGGTACGGGATTTGAACCCGTGCACCACATTACTGCGGCTCGCCGGATTTCGAGTCCGGTGCATTACCACTCTGCCAACCTTCCATGCCTACTATTTTTAATCTTTTTTCTAAAAATGTCAAGAGGTATTATGCACTCCTGTTAATCTTATTTGTTTTGTAAACTGGTCATTTAAATACCGCAACAGTTATGTTTAAATCCGAAAACACTTTTCAAATTACATGATTGGAATAAAATAGCTTACGGGACATTCGTCCTCTCACCATCAAAAAACGAATAAACGGCGTTAACAGTAGAAGTAACCCCTTCGAAAGTTAAGACGCCATCCACTAAAATTTGAAGCACGTTTTTCGTGGATAGCGCCTTATTTCTCGAGGCTAAAAAACTTCTGTCTCAACCTCATGATGTTGTAATTAGCGTATTTTTTCTGGATTTTCAATTGCAAGTACAGAATCGACCGTCGTTTTGATGATCGAAATGATTTGCTCTTCTGTAGGATGCATGATACTAGAAGACATCAATGAAGCAATACCAGTGATGGTTACCCAAGTACCAGTATGAAGCGCATCAATATACGCTTCCGATAAATCTTTATATCGGGCGTCCTCTTTTAATAACTTACGGAAATAATTATAAGAAAAATCATGCATCTTTTGACCATTTCCATGTTCATCGATATATAAAGCCATGTAAAGGCTATGGTTTTTCTTAGCGAAATAAATATAATTCAATCCTAAATCGATGATTTTATCTCCTGTACGCTCTACAGGAAACACTTCTTCTTCTAACTGTTGGAAGATGACATCTAATAGCGTATTTTTTAAATCTTCCATG
Organism: Enterococcus mundtii; assembly: GCF_003957375.1. Lineage (GTDB taxonomy): Bacteria > Bacillota > Bacilli > Lactobacillales > Enterococcaceae > Enterococcus_B > Enterococcus_B spodopteracolus. Next base: position 1,698,308 of record NZ_CP025473.1, read on the forward strand.
TTTTTGAACTCTAAGTAAATCGGTTGGGTCGATATCCCCATCTTTTTCGCGATATTTCGTGCAGTGAAACCTTTAAATCCTTCTTTAGCAACCACTTCATATGCAGCTTTCAGAATTTGATCCTTCGTATAGACTTTTCTTCTCATAATAAACTCCCCCACTTCATGCTACAGTCTCTGTTCTTTTATTTTAACCGATATTGATCAATTATTGCAAATAATATACCTAAATTGTTATATTTTAAAGCATATATGTGTTTTTTATTGGTTTTCTCAATTTTCTAAATATTTTTTTACGTAATTTGTTTCCCCTTACAATTTTTGATTTTGTGTTGAATTTAAGTTGACCTAAAGTTTTCTTTCAAGTTATAGTTAAATAAAAAGGAAAAGAAGGTGTGTAATGAAGAATAAAAGTGACGTTATTTATATTCATCCCCAAAAAAGAATCATTTCTCAAAGAAAAAACTATTTTTACCTTATTTTTACAGGCGTGTTTTTTTTGATTATTGGCTTGCTTAGCGATTCTTTATCGAATAACCTCGTAGGATTAATGGTGATCATAACCTCCCCCAGTAATCTTTTGACCGACTATATTGCTTTAGGTGGATTTGGAAGCGCATTTATGAATGTAGGACTCCTCACATTATCTTCTGTCTTACTAGCCTATCGCCATAAAGTCATGTTGAATGGTGCGATGTTTGCTTCCATATTGACTGTCGCAGGTTTTTCATTCTTTGGGAAAAATCTATACAATTCCATCTCCATTATCCTCGGTGTTTATTTATATGCCTATTTTATGCACAAACCATTTTCTCAATATGTAATGATTGGCTTATTTGGTAGTGCACTCTCCCCTGTTGTCAGCTATATTACATTCGGAATGGGTTTACCAATCCTTCAAGGTGCTTTCCTGGGTAATTTAGCCGGTTTGATCGCTGGCTTTTTATTGCCGATCCTAGCTGTTCAGACTCTGACCTTTCATCGTGGTTTTACACTTTATAATATCGGTTTTACTTCAGGGTTGATTGCTATGTTGGTGACAGGTATCCTTCGGCAATTTAGTTATTCGATCGAAGTGCATTCGATTCTCTCGACTGATTACCATCATGAATTGACTTGGATCATTTTTTTATTCTTTTTATTAACCGCTGTTTGTGGCTTCTTCTTTAATGCATTCAAATTGAAAGGATTACGTGAAATCTTTGAGTCTTCTGGAAAACTTACAACAGATTTCATCGGCACATCAGGTATCGGCGCCACCTTGATCAATATGGGCTTGGTTGGCTTGTTATTGATGTCGTATGTCTTGCTGGTCGGTGGTGTGCTAAATGGACCTGTGGTGGGAGGAATCATCTCAGTAGCTGGTTTCAGCTCATTTGGAAGTCATGTTAAAAATTGTTTTCCGATTTTGATTGGTATCTACATTGCCTCAATATTAGGAACAATGCATGATATGACCGAAACAACCATGCTCGTAGCTGCGATTTTCGGTACAGGCCTTGCCCCGATCAGTGGATTTTATGGCGGCGTTTATGGAGTGATTGCAGGCTTTTTACATATTACTCTTGTCCATAATCTCAGCACATTACACGGAGGATTGAATCTATATAATAGTGGGTTTTCAACGGGATTTATTGCTGGTATACTAGTGCCTATCCTAGAAAATTTTACGTTTGCAGGGAAGGGAAAGAACGCACATGGAAATGGAAAAAGAACTATCAAAGAGGATCATTGATGAATTTCTCACGTATTTTTACGAACATGAGATCAATGAGATTCGTATTGGCTTAGAATATACAGATGAAGGACTATATATCGAATTTCAAGGAACAACAAAAAATTCGCCAAAAGATTTGAATACATTGGCCTCACTGTTGAATACACCTAGAGATCCTAGTATGGAGATCTATTACCACGAATTGCTAGGTACCCCTTCCCATGGCCAAGAATCCTATCGATTACTTGGGAATCTGATCGATGATGTGGAAATCATGTATGATTCGCCAATTTTAAACATCAAGATTTTTCGCCGGATTTAAATGTGAAATAGCCATGAAAGTTTTATAGATCATAAAATTAAGTAAATAAGACTCTAGATGGATGTTTTATTTTGTTTCATCCTCTATACTTGGTTTGAACTTACAAAATTGTTTGTTGTTTCTCACTTGAAATAGTGGCGCGCAGTTACGCTTTTCAGGTAAAATACAATTATCAGATGAAAACTTCGAAGGAGTTGACTAGGGATGAACGTTGCAGTATCTCGTAAATTAATGAATATTATATCGATCATCGGTATTGGTTTATCAATTGCACTCACGATTTATTTTATTAATCTAGGCGTCTTTAAAGATTTGAACGCATTAAGAGGTCTTGTAGGTGATTCAATTATTTTAGGACCGATAATCTTTATCTTGATCCAAATACTGCAAGTCGTTATACCGATCATTCCTGGAGGGATCAGCACCGCAGCAGGTGTCCTGATTTTTGGTCCTTACGCTGGCTTTATCTATAATTATGTTGGTATTTGTATCGGTTCGATCATTATTTTCCTATTAGGTAGAAAATATGGAAAACCATTTATCCTGTCGATGATTAGTGATAAAACATATGACAAATATATTGGTTGGCTAGAAAACCAAAGTCGTTTTGAAAAGCTTTTTGCGCTAGCGATCTTTTTACCAGTAGCACCAGACGATGCCTTGTGTTTAATGGCTGGCTTGACAAATATCTCAGTCAAAAAATACACGTTGATTATTTTGATTGCTAAACCCTTATCGATCTTTTTGTACAGCATGGCATTGATTTATGGTGGTAACTTCCTGACTGGCTTGTTAGGATGATTTCTTAATAGATACACTGTGAGTACTGCAATGAAAGGTTCCTGCAGTACTCCTTTTTTATGTTTTTTGCGCTATAATGTTAGGAGTAGGTGATAATAATGATCGTTTATTTAAAACGAAGTTTAGGAAATGCTTGGGATTTCTTGAAAGGAACACAAGCTTATTTTCGTGATGTAGTTCTAATGCATGGGTTTATTTTGTTTATTTGTTTGCCTTTGCTTGGTAGTATGACACGCTTGATTTTACAACGTGGGTCGATCGATTATCTTTCAACGGATAATATCCCCACACTGATTTCGCAACATCCAGGAGTTTTCTTCTCCTTGATTGCTGTCTTATTGTTGATTTTGCTCTTAGTCTATTTTGAGTTTACTTTTTTGCTAATGAGTGTTTATTTCATCAAAAAACAAGAACCAATTTCATTGAAGCAATTATTGCAGTTGACCATCCGACAAATAAAAAAAGTTCGTCCGATGATTTTTTTATTTTTCTTAGCTTACTTTTTTTTGATTTTACCGATCAGCGGGTTAAGTTTTAATTCAGATTTACTTTCTAAAATAAAAATCCCTGCATTTATTATGGATTTTATTTTTACTAATCGCTGGATCATCGTAAGTTCTTTTCTACTCGTCTATGTCTTCCTCGGTTATATCGGCATTCGTTTAATCTTTGCATTACCTGAAATGATTTTAAGAGATCGCCCATTTCGTGAAGCGATCCGTGAGAGTTGGCGTTTGACCAAAGCACGTTTTTTTGCGATTTCAGGTCAATTTTTAGTGATCAGTGGTACAATTTTATTGATTTCAACAATCAGTTACTTGGCGATCTTGTCAGGTCAGATCTTTGTTGAGGAATATTTTTCCGATTACTCATTGATTAGTGCTGTTTTTGCCATGACACTCTTACAAGGTGTTCTTTTGTTCAATATCGTGATGTCCACCGTCGGAATTTTTTACGTCATTGTAGACTTTATGGATGATGAAGGTTTCTTACCAGATATTCCCAGCTGGTTCTCTTCACAAGAAGTGCCAAAAAAACACACAGCTTTAAAAAATACTGCGTTTACTTTATTTGCTGTTTTCTTCGGTGTTGGTGTTTGTATTTACAATATGAATTACCTGACATCTGCTTCTGAAACAAAACCTCTAACGATTTCCCATCGTGGCGTTAGCTTAGGAAACAGCGCACAAAACACGATAGCTGCACTAGAAAAGACGAGCAAAGATTATCATCCAGATTATGTAGAAATGGACATCCAAGAAACAAAAGATGGTCAATTCGTGGTCATGCATGATTTCAATTTAAGAAATTTGACTGGAGTCAATAAAGCACCGCAAGACCTAACTTTAGCAGAACTGGAAAAATTAACTGTGACTGAAAATGGTGCCAAAGAGCCATTGGTTTCATTCGATACGTATTTAAACCGAGCAAATGAACTGAACCAAAAATTATTGATCGAAATCAAAACGACTCGAAAAGACTCGGATGATTTAGTTAAAAATTTTGTTGAAAAATACGAAGAAACTATTTTAACGCATAGACATATTTTACAAAGTTTGACTTACCAAACAGTGTCCGATTTAAAAGCGGAAAACCCTAATTTTTACGTTGGCTATATTTTGCCTTTTAATCTAGTTGGTCCTCCAGTAACACCTGCCGACTTCTTAACCATGGAGTACAGTACGATCAATCGTAATTTCATTGATTCTGCCCATCAAGATGGCAAGAAAGTCTATGTATGGACACCCAATGAGGCAGACGATATGAGCCGGATGATGTTTTATGGTGTAGATGGTATCATTACAGATGATATGAAAGCATTGAATGATACGATCAAAGACTCTGAAGGAGAAATTACTTACTCTGACAAGTTATTAAACTTTGTTCTTGGTGTTGGTTAATATAAAAACGTGTCGCTCACTATCCCACTGGATAAGTAAGCGACACGTTTTGTTTAGTTTATCTTTGCTTTGATTCCTTAATAGCTCGAACGACTGCTAAAACAGCAGGGATAGCAGATATAACTGCTAGAAAAATGCTTAGTTTACCAGAATTTTTTCTTTTTTGCATAGCGATTCGCCCCCTTTCTTTTATTATAATGAAGTTTGCGAAATATCTCAAAGCAAGTGTTTGCTCGACGCTTTCAATTTTCACTATTTTGATTCCTGTTCTGCTATTATTTCAGTCATTTCAACCCAAAATATGACAATTTTGTTTGAACATTATCCCCCACTGTTCGTGAGTCGGAACCAAAAAAGAGATACACTAGGCTTAAAGAGGTGAATAATGATGGTCTATATTCAAACTGGTATATTTATCTTATTGATGATTGGATTATTGATGGGAATCTCAGAGAATTAATTTCAAGTAAACTAGTAACAGCTATCTTATAGCACATTTATTGCCCAAATTTTAAAATGGTGCTAAACTTAAGGTGTATTCGGAATTTTTATGAAAAGTTTCATGAATACACAAATACCAATGAAAGGAGAGATATCTATGACATTCACAAAAACAAGCATCAGCTATCGTGTAGCATTTGATAGTTCAACGAATCGCTTCATGGCAATCGATGCACTGAACGAACAACATATCGCTTATGGAATCACCATTGAGCAAGCAGTAAAAGCGCTACACGAATCTAACTAAGGAGTGTTCCCTTTTCATGTCAGCTGATAATTCTAGAGAGAATTAAAAGACGTTTTTGGCTAAACGAGCCATAGAAACGTCTTTTTGTTTGCTCCAAATAATAAGAATATCTTAGCAGCACTTTTAAGAAAATCCTATCGATCATTTTTTGTTCTTCCCTGCTCCTCTGAGAAATCACGCCATTTTTTCAAACGTACTTTAACAAAATCAGGTACAGGTATTCCTAGTTTCCTTAGATTTTCAATAACAGACAAGCCATAGATTGCACAATACGAAAAAACCAAAGCAATACCAATTGCTTCAAAACCTGTAATTTTTAGATAAGGATAAGCAATCAAAACAATAAGTAAAATCAACAAATATTTGATCATATCTTTAATCACAGAACGTTTGAATCGTTTCTTTTTTCCTGTTTTCAGACAGATACCGCTAATAAAATCAAGACATAGAATCAATACAAAAATCTGAATGTACACATTACTTACAAGATTTCTAAACTCATTCAATACCACAGCATTCTCTACAATCATTGTGCTCACCCTCCACTTTCTGGAATACTTTACCTTTGTTTGATCTTACCTATCGCCACAGATTACTTCAATCTGATTACAATTCAATGTTCATCATCTTTGACACTGAATAACTTTTAAGCTATTATGAAGTCAATAGAAATCATCGGAATACGCTCAATCTTAAGCATGCTCTATCGAAAGAACTTTTAAGTAACTTTATTCTTAACTTTTCGAACAATTGAATCAGTGTATAAACAAACTATAATAGCTTAAAAGCTAATTGTCAACAATAATAACTTTTATGCTATTTAAATTTCAAGAAAGGTGGTTCCTTATGACACTAGTTGCGCGAATCAAACAATTAGCAGAAGAAAAAAAAGTAACCTTTGCTGAAGTCGAACGTGCCGTAGGAATCTCTAATGGCCAGATCCGAAGATGGGATCGCGTTTCACCAAAGTCGGAAAATTTAAAAAAAGTAGCGGATTATTTTGGGGTAACAACTGATTTCTTATTAGGCAGCAACCAAGCGCCAAAATGGGCAAATAAAGATGATTTATTTGAGTTAGACAAAATGCTCAATTCAAATGTCAATATGGCGTATGGTGGAGAAACATTGACAGAACAAGAAAAGCAACGTGTGAAAGATGTATTGACGGGCTTTTCTGGGAATTTCGAAAACGTGGCAAAGAGAAGTGAGCATATATGGAGATGGATATTATCAAATTAGTAAGCGAACTGAAGCGTACCTATGATACCGCCAATCCTTTTGTGATTGCTGAAAAATTAGGAATCGAAATCAGATATGTTTCTTTTCTCGATAATCCAAAAGGACAGTTTCAAGAACTATTAGGCTCCCCTATTATTTTATTGAACAACTCACTGAAAGAATCAGAAGAACGTTTTTACATTTGTGCCCATGAACTTGGACACGCTTTGTTCCATCGAGAAATATCTAGTTACTATGTATCCTCTAGAAATTCAAGAAGCAAGTCTGAAAGCGAAGCTAACTGCTTTGCTTCGAACTTGATCGTTTCCTTGTACAAAGAAGATACGGAAACCTACCCAAGAGAAGTGGAAGAACTGACAAGACTTTATGGTCTTCCAGAGAGTTGTTATCGGTTTTTGATTTAATACAGAATAAGCTACAGGTCTTTTTTCTCAAAGTCTTGTAGTTTTATATTTTTTTCTATAAAAGACAAAATAATAGATTTTACAAAAAGTATAATTCGATATAATATGACTACCTTCGTTGGGACAAATCATTTTTATTAAAAACAGTAAGCGATTTGCTTACTGTTTTTTTCTTCATCACCAATTCTGCTTTTTTCTTTCATCAACAAAAAATATGTTACAATAACTTTATAAAATTTCAGGAGAATGTACTATGAATTTTCATCCTCAAAAAAGTATCATGCATAAATTGATTCAGTTACAAAGGCAAGACCATTCCATCGTTGCTGCTGTTGTAGACAACAAAAATATGATTGTATCCATCGGAAAAACTACTGTCTTAGATGAGCATGATCCCACTTCTCATGCTGAAGTAAACGCCGTCAGAAGTGCGTGTGAGCAATTAAAAACACATATATTACCTGAGGGATATTGGTTATATAGCACTTTTGAACCATGTCCTTTGTGTAGCTCAGTGATTATTTGGGCGGGAATAGTTAAGTAAAATTTTGTCTCGGATTTATTCGTTTTAAATCTAAAAAATAATAAAACCTTATGACAAGTTTATATTATACTTTTCCTATTAAATTCTTTTCTATCACCTACACCAACTGCCCAAACCAACCATTTCCTTTAGTTACTTCTCAATATCCCAATTTTTCATATAGCTCTTCATGTTATGTTTTTATATAAACTTCACTAAAATCTATTTCCCATAATAGATGTTCACTTATTTAAACTAACTTCTGGCTCAAATGCTTTCCTTGATATGTTGATGTGACAAAATAGTTAAAATATCAAAGGTATATCCATTTGTGTCGCTAATATCTTCTTCTATACGAGTCCAAAATCCCACACCTTTGTCTCTTTCTTTTGCGCTGATCACTGATTCCCAATCTACAAATTTTTTCTTCATTTCTCCACTATTCACTATATAGTTTGCTGTTTTCCAATCAAAGTGACTAATATAGTTAGCCCCTTTTAGCCAGATGGAACATCTATTTGTCAAGATCAAGTAGTCCATATAGTTTTCCTCTTAGGACTTTTTAATAACAAAAAAACCATCTCACAAAGAGATGGTTCAAATTCGTCTATTGAATTATTTATTAATATTTACTGCTTGTGGTCCACGTTGACCATCTTCAATATCATAAGTAACTGCTTGACCTTCATCTAAAGTCTTAAAGCCTTCACCTTGGATCGCTGAAAAATGTGCAAACACATCTTGTCCATCTTCACCTGTGATAAATCCAAAACCTTTGTCTGAGTTAAACCATTTTACTGTACCGTTATTCATATATATTTCCTCCTATTACGTAGATCATACGTGTTTTGTTGCAATTAACATTACTTGGTAAAAGGAGTTTTTATAGTGTGAATATATCGCTCAGATTACGTTTCAAATTAGATTACTTATTTAATATACCATGTATTACCTAAGAATACAAACATTTACGCTTATTCTTTTGATTTATCATTCTAGTAGGATAAGTTTGTACCATTCACATTTTTATTTTGTCAATGTGTACTCGATGCCATGGATCGTAATATTTTGGATAGTATCAGGCCATCCTTTGCTCTGCCATTTTCCTTCATTTGCCTGCTTTTCAATTTGATCAGCACCTTGGTTATAAAACTTCACTTGGTTTTTATTTGTACCAAGGATCTTTATGTGGATTTGGGGGCAATTGGTAGCGATATTTATCTGGATTGATCATATATCCTCTGTTCGTGCCACCAAATGACGCTTCTCTCCATTTATACTTTTTTCCTTCTATTCTCATGGTAGAACCTAGAAGACTAGAGCCACGTTCCTCCTTTGCTGTCACATCTTTACTATTCCAAAACATACTCCCACTTAATAAAACTGTTATACCTAAAAATAATCACTAAAATTCTCTTCATGAAAAAATGCTCCTATCAATTTTTTGAATCCGCTTAATCTTACCAATGATCTATGAAAAAATATGAGATCTCCATTGATTTTTACTAAGAGTAAGCTTACGAAAACGTCACATCGATGTTCAACAAACACGAACGAAGATGTCTGCATACTTGTTTTACTTATTCAACTAACTGATTCATCGCTTAGTATGAACCGATCCTATTCATTCGGATCCTTCATTCTTCAAATTTTTTTCTAATACTCGCATCAATCGTCCAAACCGATCGTTTTCCTTAGTTACTTCCTGATAACCCCATTTTTCATATAACCCTTCATGTTGAGTTGTTATATATACACTACTGAAACCAATTTCCTTTAGTTTGTTTTCACCTGTTGCAACTAATTTTTGGCTGATATGTTTCCCTCGATATTCTGGGGCGACAAAAACAGTGGCAATGTTAGGCGTGTAGTCCTTCGTATCAATAATGTCTTTTTTTACAAGAGTACAAAATCCTACAACATGATTTCCATCTTTTGCAATAATCACGGATTCCCAATCTGTAAATTCTTGTTTTTCCATTTTATCTGCTATATATTTTGCTGCTTTCCATTCAAATTGACGGATAGAATTAGCTACTGAAAGCCAATCAGAATGTTTTTGGGTTATAATGACATATTCCATATACTTTTCCTCTTTTCTAATTACTTTAAGCGCATTTGATTCTCTGATTTTACGCATATCAAAAATAGCGTGATGTTTCAAAAACTTAATAAAGTGACAGAATAGTTATTCCTTTTTGATCGATCCATTCTCTCATGTCCGGAAGAATCATCTATTGTTCTTTGAATTTTATGAATGATATAGAATTTCATGTATCACTTATCAACCACTTATGGTGATTCTTGCTATCTCTACCTACTGATCATTAAATAATAGTTTACTTGATTTTTCAAATGTTTCCAAAATTTTCGTATCTATTTCTAATAACAAAAAAACCATCTCACAAGGAGATGGTTCAAATTCGTCTATTGAATTATTTATTGATATTTACTGCTTGTGGTCCACGTTGACCATCTTCGATATCATAAGTAACTGCTTGACCTTCATCTAAAGTCTTAAAGCCTTCACCTTGGATCGCTGAAAAATGTGCAAACACATCTTGTCCATCTTCACCTGTGATAAATCCAAAACCTTTGTCTGAGTTAAACCATTTTACTGTACCGTTATTCATATATATTTCCTCCTATTACGTAGATCATACGTGTTTTGTTGCAATTAACATTACTTGGTAAAAGGAGTTTTTATAGTGTGAATATATCCCTCAGATTACGTTTCAAATTAGATTACTTATTTAATATACCATGTAGCAGCTAAGAACACAAATAATAACTCTCGCACAACTTAATTAGAGTTTATGCTATCTATCTTTAGTCAAAACAAGTTTAATGTAAGTTATTATTATCACCATGTATATATTTTTATTATAAATATTTTTCTCTGATGAATAATATCCTTAGTAACCACACTTCTTTTATACCGTTAATTATAATAGCTTAATTCAAGATTATTAGTATGATAATGGTAATTTGGATGGCTTATCTTTTTACAATATATATTTGAAGTGTACGATAAATAATATATATGGGAGAAATTATAATGAAAAAATTGTTTTTATTGGTATGGTAACTAGTCTTCTTTTACTTGCTGCTTATGAGACAACTACCTCAAAAAATACAGAGTCAGATATCCAATCTATAAGTTCAATGAATGAAGAAAGTTCGTCTCAAGAAAATTCATCAGTATTTAAACATTCACAAATTCAAGAGGTTATAAATTCTACTCAATCATCTGAGGTAACAACGGAATCAACGGATGCTTCTTCGCCTCTTATAGGTAATGCAATAACCTCTCAGGAACGAGCAATGCAAGTACTTATCAGTGATTCTCCTGAATTACAAAATGAGGACATTGTGATTGCTTTCTATGAAATGATTGAATCAGACTATCTATTCAATGCACAAAGTCAATCAATTCTTGAACAAGGAGGATCAGGATCGGTAGGGTTTTATCGAGTATCTAAGGAAGGAATGATCACACTAACTGATGCAAAAGGAAACACAGTTTTATTGTTAAAAAAAATTTAGTAGGCTTTTTTTGTCGATCAACCTTGATAATACTATACTACCTCCATAAATATTTTCTCACTCCATTTATACTCGGTGGTAAAGAAATATCTATCCCCAAGATATATGCTCACCTCTCTCTCCTTGTCAAAGAACATGCTGTAAGTAAATCAGATAATTTTTTAAATACTCAAGATAAGAAAGCATTTGGTCAAGTGGTCCAATTTACATCAAAAAAAGACAGCCAATAACTGGCTGTCTTTCTTCATGTAGTACCATTTGTAGTACCAAAAATAAAATGGTGCCTACATGTTTAGTCGTTTTCATTACTAAGAATCTTCTCTAAACCCTATCCTAAAGGCGATCGTTCAACTCTTTCGCCAACTCTTCAAACCCTGGTTTACCTAGTAAAGCGAACATGTTTTTCTTGTAAGCTTCTACTCCTGGTTGGTCGAATGGGTTGATACCATTCAAGTAACCTGAAATGCCAACAGCAATTTCAAAGAAGTACATAGTGTAACCTAATGTGTAAGCATCCATTGTAGGGATTTTAACTAATAGGTTTGGTACATCGCCGTCTGTATGAGCTAATAATGTACCTTCAAAAGCTTTTGTATTTACAAAGTCGATTTCTTTTCCTTGTAAATAACCAAGTCCGTCCAAGTCTTCTGCTTGTTCTGGAATTGTAATCGATTTACGTGGTTTTTCAACTTTTACGATTGTTTCGAAGATATTGCGACGTCCTTCTTGGATGTATTGTCCAAGTGAGTGCAAGTCTGTTGAGAAGTTTGCACTTGAAGGGTAGATTCCTTTTTGATCTTTACCTTCTGATTCGCCGAATAATTGTTTCCACCACTCAGAGAAATATTGCATTCCTGGCTCGTAGTTGATCAATAATTCAGTAACTTTGCCTTTACGGTAAAGAATATTACGCATTGCTGCATATTGGTAAGCTTCGTTTTCTTCAAGTTTGTCGCTTGAATAAGCTTTGCTTGCATCGGCAGCACCTTGCATCAAGGCATCGATATCTGCTCCGCTTGCGGCGATCGGTAATAAACCAACTGCTGTCAATACAGAGAAACGTCCACCGACATCATCAGGAATCACAAATGTTTCCCATCCTTCTGCGTCTGCTTCTACTTTAACAGCCCCTTTTGCTTTGTCTGTTGTAGCGTAGATGCGTTTGTTTGCTTCTTCTTGACCATATTTTTTAACAAGTAATTCTTTGAATACACGGAATGCAATGGCTGGCTCAGTCGTTGTTCCTGATTTTGAAATGACATTTACTGAGAAGTCACGGTCGCCGATCACTTCGATCAAGTCAGCAAGATAAGTTGAGCTGATTGAGTTTCCAGCGAAGAAAATTTGTGGTGTTTGACGTTTGTCGCTTCCCAACAAGTTGTAGAAGGTATGTTGTAAGAAATCGATTGCTGCACGAGCACCTAAATAAGAACCACCGATACCGATGACCACAAGGACTTCAGAATCAGATTGGATTTTCTTAGCAGCAGCTTTGATACGAGCAAATTCTTCTTTGTCGTAGTTCGTAGGTAGGTCGATCCATCCTCGGAAATCGCTACCTGCGCCAGTTCCTTCTCGCAATAATTTGTCTGCAGCAGTAACTTGACTCTGCATATAGCCTAACTCATGTTCATTGACAAATGGTGCAACTTTTGAATAGTCAAAATGAATGTGTGCCATTTTTGTTCCTCCTTAAAAGTTTCAATCTACAGATATACTTTACGTTTTTTTTTATTATTTTTCAAGCAAATATGCGAGAAGCTTCTAATATTTACAAGAAACTTCCAATTTTTTAGACTAAACCTTGCATAGCCATTACTTTTGCGACTTTTTCAAAACCTGCCACATTGGCGCCAAGCAAAAGATTTTTTTCGTTGCCAAATTCTTTGGCAGTTTGACGACATGTTTGATAGATCGTTGCCATGATCTCATCAAGTTGCGCATCAACTTGGCTGCTTTCCCACACCAATCGTTGTGAATTTTGGCTCATTTCTAGCGCAGATACAGCTACACCACCAGCATTGGCAGCTTTTCCTGGGCAATACCAGATGTCTGCTTTTTCATAGACTGAAACAGCATCTAATGTGGATGGCATGTTCGCACCTTCTGCGACGATTTTAACGCCATTTTCTACAAGGATCTCTGCCAATTGTCCATCGATTTCATTTTGTGTTGCACAAGGTAAAGCAATATCAGCCGCTTGTTTCAAAGTCCAAACCGATTCATTTGCGTGGTATTCAGCCGATGAGCGTTCTTTGGCGTATTCTGTTAAACGGGCTCTTTTAACTTCTTTCAATTCTTTTAATAGATCAAGATCGATACCTTCTGGGTCATAGATATAGCCACCTGAATCAGAACAAGTAACCACTTTCCCTCCTAATTCATGGACTTTTTCGATTGCATAGATTGCCACATTCCCACTGCCTGAAACCATCACTGTTTTGTCAGCAAATGAATCTTGTTCTTCGTTCAATAGATGTTTCACATAATAAACTAAGCCATACCCTGTTGCTTCTGTTCGGATCTTACTTCCCCAGAAATCTAAAGGTTTCCCTGTCAAAACGCCTGCATCATATTGTTTCAATCGTTTATAGGCACCATACATATAGCCGATTTCACGAGCACCTACACCGATGTCGCCTGCCGGCACATCAATTGAAGGTCCGATATGTTTTGCCAGTTCCAACATAAAACTTTGACAAAAGCGCATGATTTCATTATCCGATTTTCCTTTTGGGTCAAAATCACTTCCGCCTTTACCGCCACCGATTGGTAGGCCTGTCAGACTGTTCTTGAAAATTTGTTCAAATGCTAAGAATTTTAAAATACTTAAATTGACACTTGGATGAAAACGTAAGCCACCTTTATATGGTCCGATGGCTGAATTGTATTGAATACGATACCCACGATTCACTTGCCAATTCCCTTGATCATCTTGCCAAGGAACACGGAATTGGATCACTCGTTCTGGTTCAACTAAAATCCCTAGAATATTTTTTTCAATGTATTCTGGATTTTTTTCTAAAAATTGGATGACCGTAGGCATAAATTCATCGACCGCTTGCAGAAACTCGATTTGGCCGTCATCTTTTTGGTGAAGTTTTTCTTGTATCGCTTGTACGTATTCTTTTGCATTTGACATAGGTTCACGCTCCTTTATTCATCTGACTTTATTTTAGCTTATTTCAATCATAGGTCAAAACATTTTCTGCGCATCGTCTTCAAATATGCTACACTCTCTGTGAGGTGAGAAAATGAAAAAAACTTATGACGTGATTGTTGTTGGCGCAGGAACAAGTGGTATGATGGCCGCAATCAGTGCAGCCGAGTATGGTGCCAATGTCTTGTTGATCGAAAAAAATAAAAAAGCAGGTAAAAAATTATTGATGACTGGTGGCGGTCGATGTAATGTCACAAATAATCGCCCTGTTGATGATTTGATTGCGCATATCCCAGGAAATGGTAAATTTTTATATAGTACGTTTTCTCAATACAACAATTTTGACATCATGGAATTCTTTGAATCACAAGGAGTTCACTTAAAAGAAGAAGATCACGGACGGATGTTTCCAGTGACAAATAAATCAAAAACGATCATTGAAGCGCTGGTTCATCGTCTGAATGAATTGAACGTCACGATGTTTTTTGGTGAACGTGTAGAAAAATTGATCCATAAGGACAACCAAATCTATGGTGTGCGTACTGAATTTGATGAATTTAAAGCAAAATGCGTCATTTTGACGACTGGTGGACGCACCTATCCTTCTACTGGTGCAACGGGTGATGGGTATAAATTGGTCAAAAAAGTAGGCCACACGATCACACCACTTTATGCAACAGAGTCTCCTTTGATTTCTGAGGAGTCATTTATTGCGGATAAAGTGTTGCAAGGTCTTTCTTTACAAGATATCACGTTACGTGTCTTGAACCAAAAAGGAAAAGTGATCACGGAACACACGATGGATCTTTTATTTACCCATTTTGGGATCTCTGGACCAGCAGCTTTAAGGTGTTCCAGTTTCATCAACAATGAGCTACAAAAAACGCAGGCACCTGTAACTGTTTCTTTAGATTGCTTCCCGATGAAGTCAGTCGAAGAACTGATACGGGAGTTAGTGGAACTAAGTAAGGAGTCGAAAAAGAATTTGATCAATTCGTGGCGTGGTTTTCTACCTGAACGTCTACTCCAATTTTATCTTGAACGGCTAGAAATGACCGAACTAACTGGTAGCCAAACATCTGAAAAACAAATCCAAGAATTTGCTGAATTATGTAAAAACTTTGAGCTATTGATCCATAAGACATTTCCCATCGAGAAATCTTTTGTTACTGGTGGTGGAGTTTCATTAAAAGAAGTCAATCCAAAAACCATGGAAAGCAAAGTATTGAACGGCTTGTTTTTTGGCGGTGAATTACTTGATGTAAATGGGTATACAGGTGGCTTTAATATCACGGCAGCTTTTGCTACGGGACGTGTTTCAGGAATGCACGCAGCGCTGCAAAGTCAATGGTAAGAGACAAAAAAGCAAAACATTGCTTGCATGAAACATCCATGAAAGGCAACGCGTATCGTTCGCCTTTCATGGATCGATCTTTCAGCATTTGTTTTGCTTTTTGTTTGTGGTTTTTAAATTTTGATATAGACAAATGTCGCATTGGTCAACTCAGCGATTGCTTCTGGAGCAAGTTCCATTTGCAGTCCGCGTTTTCCAGCAGAAATAATGATCTGGTCATATTCTTTTGCCTTTTCTTCAATAAATGTTGGGAATAATTTTTTCATACCAATTGGTGAACAGCCACCTCGAATATATCCGGTCGTTTTTTCCAAGTCCTTGAGATGGAGCATTTCTACTTTTTTATTGCCGGAGACTTTTGCTAGTTTTTTTAAATCAAGTTCAGTGCTTCCAGGGATAACGGCAACGATCGGGCCTGTATTATTCCCCACTGCTACTAATGTTTTAAAAATTCGTGATTCACTTCCTGGCAACTGAGCAGCAACGGATGAGGCACTGATATGTGCTTCATCCCAAGCATATTCATGTTCTGTATAAGCAATCTTTTTTTGTTCTACCATACGTATAGCATTAGTTTTTACTGGTTTCTTCTTTGCCAAAATCTTCACCTTCGTCTAGCTTAATTTTCATTGAGTAAACTAATGATTTGTTTTAATTCTTTAACTGGTAATTGGCCAGGTGCAGAAGCTCGTGTCGCATCTAACGCACCGAAAGTGATGGCTGAACCTGTCACGTTGCCTGCAAGTCGAGAGACCATGCCAAGTTCACCCATTGACATAGTGACTAGAGGCATCGACACAAACGCATGAGCGCGACGAGTCAATTCCATCAACCGTAAAACATCACGTTCATTATTTGGCATCACAGCAATTTTTCCGATACTTGCACCAAAATGTTCCATCATATTCAAACGGTACAGCAAGACCGGATCTGCTGGTGTTTCTTTAAAATCATGACTACTGATGACCAGTGGGATCTGGCGGCGGTGGATATCATGGAGCAGATCCTTTTCCATACTTTCGATTTTGAACAACTCAATATCTAGCATTTCCACTAATTCTGTGTCGATCAAAAATTTATACAGATCGTGATAGTCTTTGATTGAAATATCTTGCGTTCCACCTTCTTCTAAACTTCGAAAAGTCAAAAGCAATGGAAGTCTTTCTAACATTTCATAGATCAGCACTAACGTTTCCTTTAGTTGAACTTTGTTGAAGACATCATGATAACAATCAAGACGCCATTCAGCCAAATCAGCACCGGCTTCCCTCGCCAGGATTGCTTCTCTCAGAAGTTCCTCGCGCGTTGTACCAGTCAAGGGCGCACAGACTTTTGGACGTCCAGTACCAAATCTTACTCCTTTTACTTGAAACATTTACTTCACGCCCTCTCTATTTTTTTATTTCATAAACAAATACCTTTAAATAATTTCCTTCCGGGAAAGAATCAATGGTTTGAAAATCATCAGGTAAACGATAAACGCCGCTGATTTGGTATTGATACTCAGCAGAGATTAGTTCATCTTCAATCATTGCTCGAAATTGATCAATCGACACATTGGCTGCATTTGTTGAGGCAATCAGGATTCCTTCATCGGCTAAGATCGACAAGCTATCTTTCACTAATTCACCATAATTTTTAGCTACACGAAAGACTTTTTTCTTGTTCCGAGCAAAACTTGGAGGGTCCAAAACGATTACATCATAAGAGAAACCTTTGCGTTGTGCATATTTAAAGTATTCAAAAACATCCATAACGATGATTTTATGGGCATCAGGTATCAACCCGTTGACCTCAAATTGTTCACGAGTTTTTTTCAAACTTCGTTTTGCTAGGTCTACACTTGTCGTTTCTATTGCCCCACCCATAGCAGCAGCTACAGAAAAAGCACCGGTATAGCTGAACATATTCAGTACTGATTTCCCTAAAGCTAAGCCATCGATCAATGCGCCTCTGACTTCTTTTTGATCAAGGAAAATTCCGGTCATCAGGCCTTCATTCAAATAAGTGGCATAAGTCACTCCATTTTCTTGGATAAGTAGTGGTTCTTTGGCCTCTTCTCCAGTCACATGCTGGCTCTCCGGTAATTGTGTTGTTTCAAAGCGAATTTTTTCGTAGATTCCGACAATTTCAGGATAAGCAGCTTGAAAAGCTTTTAATAGAACTCCACGAGCCAAATATAAGGTTTCATTGTACCAAGAAAAGACAGCAAAGCTATCGTAGTAGTCAATGATCAAACCACCGATCCCATCTCCTTCTCCATTGAACAAACGAAAAGCTGTTGTCTGCTCATCATTAAAATAGCTTGTCCTTTTTTCTTTAGCTGTCAAAAATTTTATTTCAAAAAATGATTGATCAAATGGTTCATCCTTTTGACTGAGTACCCAACCAATTCCTTTGTTTTGTTTTCCTAAATAGCCTTTTCCTAAAAATTTTCCTTGCTGATCAATTAATTCTACCCATTCTGTCGTTTTTTTCATTTGCACTAGATCTTCTTCTTGGATCAATGGATAGCCTTTTAAAAATTTCTTGACTACTCTTTTTTTTATTGTTAGTTTCATTGGCTCACCTGCTTTTTCATTCTCCCTTTTAGTATAACAAAAAACACGCTTCTTGTCTTAGAGATTCCTTGTCTTGTAGGTAGTTCCCCTTAGAAAAGAGCTAAAATAAAAACTCCTTATCTCCCACTAAAACTAAATACACGTGTTCCGAAAGTAGCTCCTTCAGAAAAAATTTGGAAAAAACGACAATTTGAAGAATGATTTTCGATTTTCCATGATGATTTCTCAGTGCTGCGCACCTTTGTCCTCCCTCTTCATGTGTAGATTTTTGCACAAAACTTAGCGATCTTAAAGAAAATCTTAATCTATCAAGCTTGATTTGTACTTTCAATTGACACTATTTTGGTCTACTAGTAAAATAGTTAGGAGTACGTGAGTCGTGAGTATGTTTCATGCCACTCTTTTTTTATGTAAGAGTGCAGAAAGGAAGATTAATTTGAAAATAAAAACACCCGCTTTTTTAAATAAAAGGCTCGGATTTTTTACTTTACTAGCCGTTTTGTTATGGGTCAAAACGATTGCTACTTATCTATTTGATTTCCATTTAGGGATCGAGAGTGGCATCCAATATTTTATCTTGTTCATCAACCCAATCGCAACGACTATCCTTCTTTTAGGGATTGCCTTATATGTTAGACGAACGAAAGCAGCGTATATCACGATGCTAGTCATCTATTTCTTGTTGACCTTGCTCTTATTTTCTAACATCATCTACTATCGTGAGTTCACTGATTTTATTACGATCAACGCGATCCTAGGCGCCGGAAAAGTCGCAAGTGGTTTAGGCGAAAGTGCCTTACGGTTATTCCGTCCTTATGATGTCCTTTATTGGATCGATATCATTTTGATCATTGCGCTTTTAGCAACGAAAAAAATCAAAATGGACCCACGTCCTGTGCGCGCTCGAATGGCGTTTGCCTTTACTACCTTAGCAGTGATGATCTTTTCTGGAAATCTATTTTTAGCTGAAGCGGATCGCCCAGAGTTATTGACACGTACATTCTCTCGTGATTATTTAGTTAAATATCTTGGACTGAACGCGTTCATGGTATACGACGGTATCCAAACGTACCAAACGAACCAAGTACGAGCTGAAGCAAGTCCAAATGACATGAAAGAAGTAGCCACTTACGTCAAAGAACATTATGCGCAACCAAACCAAGATCTTTATGGATTAGCTGAGGGCAAGAATGTTATCTATATCCATTTAGAAAGCTTACAACAGTTTGTGATCGATTATAAACTGAAAGACGAAAATGGCGTAGAACATGAAGTAACACCTTTCTTGAATAGTTTATTCCACAGTAATGAAACATTCAGTTTTGACAATTTCTTCCATCAAGTAAAAGCTGGAAAAACAAGTGATGCAGAGACATTGATGGAAAATTCATTATTCGGTTTGAACCAAGGATCACTATTCACTCAACTTGGTGGTAAGAATACTTTCCAAGCAGCACCAAATATTTTAAAACAAACAAAAGGGTATACCAGTGCAGCGTTCCATGGGAATGCTGGTACATTCTGGAACCGTAACGAAACTTATAAGAGTTTTGGGTATGATTACTTCTTTGATGCTTCATACTATGACGTGAATGACGATAACTCATTCCAATACGGTTTACATGACAAACCATTCTTTGAACAATCCGTCCAATATTTAGAACGGATGCAACAACCATTCTACTCAAAATTCATTGCTGTATCGAATCACTTCCCTTATTCAAAATTCACGAATGAGGAAGCTGGATTCCCTGTAGCTAATACGAATGATGAAACAATCAATGGTTACTTTGCGACAGCTAACTATTTAGACACAGCGGTAGAAGAATTCTTCAACTATTTAAAAGCAAGTGGCTTGTATGAAAACTCAGTCATCGTCTTATACGGTGACCACTACGGGATCTCTAATACAAGAAACAAATCTTTAGCTGAATTAGTTGGTAAAACAAGTTCGACATGGACAAATTTTGATAATGCAGCGATGCAACGCGTGCCATATATGATCCATATCCCCGGACAAACAAAAGGCGGAATCAACCATACGTACGGCGGCCAAGTCGATGCTTTACCGACATTGCTTCATTTGTTAGGTGTGGATTCAAAAAATTATATCCAATTAGGACAAGATCTCTTCTCACCTGATAATAACCAGTTAGTCGCTTTCCGTGATGGTGACTTCGTTTCACCTAAGTATACCTATTATGGTGGAGCTGTCTACAATACCCAAACAGGTGAAGTCCTATCCGATATGACTGAAGAACAACAAGCAGAAGTTACTGCCTTACGTGAAGCAGTCAGCAAGCAACTCGCCGTTTCAGACCAGATCAACAATGGCGATCTACTTCGATTTTATACAGAAAGTGGTTTAGAACCACTTGATACTTCTAAGTTTGATTACAAAAATGGTTTGCGACATCTAAGTGATACCGAACGTTCACTTGGTGACAAATCAACAAGCGTCTTCAGTGAGAACAACAACCAAACGACACAAAATCTGTACGAAACTAAAACCTTCCAAGATATCCATGGTATTCCTACTGAGGAACCCACGGATAGTGAAGATTCAGTGGAAAATAACGAATGAACAACGTGAGAACAAGTAGCTAATGTTATCACTCAACGAACAGCACTCGAGGAAATCCTTTCTTCGGGTGTTTTTTTGATCTATAACTAGAGATATAAATAGATTTGCTTATTTCTACTCAGTAATTTTTTCTTACCAGCACGATTGAAAGTGCAAAGAGATGCTACTAACCATATTAAATATACCTCTTCCCCCTCATACCTACTCTAAGTCTGAAAGGATTAAGATCCCAGACAAATCATTAGATTCTTGGGGATTCATCGCTTGTTCATAGATCTTGAAATTGATACATTTCCCTATTAGTTTTGCACTAGATCTCATAGTACGACCAAAAGAATAGCATTACTAAAGAAGTTTTTATACGCCTTCAGGTTCCCTTTGCTTGTCCTACTTGATCAGCCTCCCTTTATTTCGGTTTTTCACTAAATGATTTTCATACTTTATTCATATTCATTTTTTATACTATTCTTGAGGTGAAAAGTATGAATATGATCCGTTATTCTACCGCACGATTACTTTACTACAAAAAACAAACATTTCTATATACTTTGTTTTCAAGCTTTTCTGCTTTTCTATTATTGATCAGCTTCAACTTATATAATCTACAAACCACTTTACACAAACAAATCCAAGATCGGGTGTTGATATTTGATGCTTCTGATATCAAAGAGAACTTACCTTCATCAGAAACGCTTCAACAAGCCTATCTGGTTGTGATCAGTTGTATACTAGCACTGTTTGCCTTGTGTTTCTTTTTTTTCTTTTTACTCTCACTCTATCGTCATCGTATGGAAATCATCAATTGGCGATTAGCGGGTCTTTCCAAACCAAAAATGTTCTTCTTTATTTTTTGGCAATCCTTGATTCCATTAGTTCTTAGTTGCCTTGGCGTTCTTTTGATCGTTTTTGCTTTCCAAAATGGCTATCAAGCTTTACTCCAAAAAATCAATTTGACTTTGTTAGATTTCTTCGAACTACCGAATTTACCAAGTGTCTTTTCTTCTGGAAATGGTTTATCGATCTCGATTGACCAAAATAGTTTTTTTATGATCGATTTTTTTAGCGATAACTTTTTAGTAGATACCTTAAAAGGGATCGGACAGACGATCATTTGTTTAGTTAGTATTAGCACATTACTTAGTACCGGTCTTTTCATGATTTCAAATCGACTTTTAAAAAGAAAGAAGCTGATCATTGATGAACCAACATGATTCACTGATATCATTTAGCGGTTTTACTGTTCTGATCGGTTCGCAAGCCGAACAACAGGTGATTTTCACAGAGATCAAAGCACAACTCCTTGCTTCAGAACGAACTGATCTGATGATCGTTCAAAAAAATTGGCCGTTCTTCCCATACCTTAATTTAAAAGAACAAGTATTTTTGGACATCCCCGAAAAACAAAAAAAAGCCAAACAGGAACAAGCGCAAGCTAAGCTAATGATAGATTCCTCGCTGCTCAAAAAATCAGTAAGTGAATTGAGCACGTATGAAAGAATCATATTGCAACTGATGCATGCGATTCTCGCAGATAAAAAGAAACTGATCATCGAAGACCCTATCGATGATTTATCGATTATCGAGATTCAAGATCTTTTGACAAATCTTTGCGATTTAGTCAACGATCATTCTTTTTCGATTTTATTGATGACTCATGATCTTTCCATTGCCGAAAGTCCATATGTCACTGATTGTAAAGAAGCTAGTTGACTTGTGTTTGTTAATCTTTATAAAAAAACCGTTAAAACAAGAAAGAAGCCTTGTTTTAACGGTTTTTGATTTAGTTATCATTCGATTTCAACATCTGGTAATTTTACAGTAAATGTCGTGCCTTTTCCTAACTCACTTATTACGTCGAGTTTTCCTTTGTGCAATCGAACTAATTGTTGAACGATTGGTAACCCTAAGCCGGATTCGCCATATTTTGTGTTTTTTCTAGAAGGATCAACTTTGTAATAGCGATCCCATATGCTTTTCATTTGTTGTTCTGACATACCAATACCGGTATCGGTCACTTTGATGATCGTTTCAAGATAGCCTTTTTCTAAAGAGACTGTGATCGTTCCATTTTCAGTGAATTGGATCGCATTTTGAATAATGTTGACCATGATCTGTACAAATCGATCATAATCAGCGTATACGTCTAATTGTTCAGGTGCTTCTAAAATCAATTGATTACCCGCAGCTTCTGCTTTTGCTTCCAATTGAGCGACAATATTTTTTAACGTTTCTGTCCCATCAAATTTTTTGATGACCATACTGATTTGATTCGTTCTGATTTTTTCATAATCTAAATTCTCATTGACTAGACGAATCAAACGTTCGGTTTCATTTTTCATTAATTTAATGGCATTTTCCCGTTGGTTTTCTGGGATGGCATTATACTCCAAGCCTTCTAACAAGCCATTAATAGTTGTTAAAGGTGTCCGCATTTCATGAGAAGCATCTGCCATGAATTGTCTGCGCCGATTCTCTTGTTCCTCGATTTCTGCTCGTGATTCTTTCAGTGAGTTGGTCATCTTATTGAAATCGTCTGCTAATTCATCAAATTCATCTTTGTCATTTACAGGTAATTGCACATCGAAGTTGCCATTTGTGACTTCTTTTGTAGCATTTCTCAAACGATTGATCCGTTTGACTTGGAAAGCCGCAAAGGCATAGCTTGCGATGATTGCTATAATACTTGAGAAGATGAAGCCCTTGAAGAGATTCAAGGTGACTGAACGCACGCTATTGTCGATGTTTCTGGCTGGTTGGCTTACAACTAATCCCCCATAAAACTCATGATTCAAGTTGAAAGGAACCAAAGCATAGGAAGTGGCTTGATTCTCTCCTGCGATATTTTTATTTGAAGTAAACTTGACTTGGCGACCGCTTTTCAAACTTTCCCATTGATCTGCTGTAATCGTAAAATTCAAGTAAACCCCAGCAGTTGGATAGATCACTCGCTCATATTTATCAATAAAGATAAAATTGACATTTTGTTCAGTTAATACTTGTTCAGTCAGTTCCAACGCATTTTGGAATGCTTGATCTTGATTAAATTGAGGAAACGTATCCGCAAAGGTTTGGGTCGTTTTCTCCACCGACTCGGCATAACCAAAAAGTTGTTGGTAATTATTTTCTTCGATCGTCTGCTTGGTCAATTGCGTAAAAGAAATACCGACGATCAAGATGATCATCGCGATCATCCCACAAAATGCCAGTAATTGTTGGTATAAATAGCGCATCAGGCAACACCTGAATCATCAAATTTATAGCCTACTCCCCAAACTGTCTGGATCACTTGTGGGCCTACTTTCTCGATTTTTTGACGAAGTTTTTTGATATGGGCGTCGACGGTTCGTTCATCACCAAAATATTGATAATCCCAAACTAGTTCCAATAACTGTTCTCTTGAAAACACTTGTCTTGGTTTTTTTGCTAATGTAAATAAAAGATCGAATTCTTTTGGTGTCAATCCATCGATCGGTTGGTTATTCAAGTAGGCTTCACGCGTTTTCGTATTCATCTTGAAGTGATCGGTTTGGATGTCAAAATTTTGTTCAGATAATGGATTTTCTTCTTTTGTTTCTACCAATTCGCTACGACGGTGTAATGCCTTCATACGTGCAATCAATGTCAAGGGACTAAAAGGTTTAGTGACATAGTCATCAGCTCCCATTTCCAAACCGATCACTTGATCACTTTCAGAATCTCGGGCGGTCAACATGATGATTGGTACCGTACTTGAAACTTTTCGGATTTCTCGTCCAACCATCATGCCATCCATTGTCGGAAGATTAAGATCCAACGTGACCATATCCCAATGTTGCGGATTCTCTAAAAACGCATCTAATCCTTCTTTTCCGTCATATTTGAAGGTTGCTTCCCATCCTTCATTTAAAAAAAACATCTGCATCATTTCAGATACGGATTGATTATCTTCAATCATTAAAATGTTCATGCTCGTCTCCTCCATTTATCAAATCGTAAGTTTGTAATTTTTTTTCTGTTAATATAAAAATCGGCATGATCGGAAACACTAAGAGTAACATTTCAATAATAAAAAAATTGGTATGTCCTGTGATTTTTAATCCGTAGCCGATCAAGGTCATCAATAATCCGAAAATCAAGAAATATTTTCCGCTTGTTCGTTGGGCAATCCGCCAATGTTCGTCGGATCTGGTGGCACGTTCTGAATGATAACCATAGAAAGGTAAATTACCTTTAGAAGGCAAAATTAAAAATAAGAGCCCTATCAAGGTCAAAAAAAGACCAACTGTTAAAAAAATCATGATTTCACTCTCCAATCTCTGTCTATAGTATACTCTAAAATGGTTGCTGAACCAATAAGTTCAGTAATTCTTCACGAAACGTTTGTCTTTTGTTCATTCTTTGATAAGATAAAGATATTCAAATGAAAAAGGAGTTTTATTTGTGACAAACTATCAAGCAATCACATTTTTCGATCTCGATGGAACTTTATTAGATGGACATTCTAAAATAACTCCTGAGATCGCCGCAGCAATCCAAGCATTAAAAGAAAATGATATCCTACCTGTTATCGCCACTGGACGGACTGAAATGGAAATCAAACAAATTATGCGTGATGCAGGTATTACTTCCGCTGTAACAATGAACGGTTCTTGTATTAGCGTAGAGGGAGAAGTAATTTATTCTGTACGCTTTTCTAAAGAAGAATGTCAAAAAATGCGTGACCATATCGAAGAGCAAGGTCATGCCCTTTGTTTTTATAATAGAGAGAACATTTGGAGTACTCATCACACAGAGACCATGAGAAAAGCTTATGGCTTTATCCATTCAGATGTGCCACCAATCGATCCTTCCGCTTTTCAGGATCATCCGATCAATATGTTGCTGATTCTTTCCGAATCAGGTGATGAATATTATCATGAACGTTTCCCTGACATGACTTTTTACCGCAATAGTCCCTATTCGATCGATACGGTCAGAAAAGGTATTTCAAAAGGTGCAGGGGTCAAACGCTTAAAAGAAACATTAAAATTAGAGAATGTCCCAACTTTTGGTTTTGGTGACGGGCCGAACGATTTTGCCTTACTTGAAGCTTGTGATCACAAAATCGCGATGGGCAATGCTTACGATGAGTTAAAAGAACTTGCAACCTTCATTACGAAGAAAAATACCGAAGGCGGGATCGTTCACGCATTGAAGCATTTTGAATTGATTTGATCGTCTGCTCTCTCACAATTAGCGATTCGATATTCCATATAAATGGCTGAATCATGTAAAAAAGCCCTAGTTATCATCTAGAATTCAAGGACTCTAACTAGGGCAATAGGCTATAAATTTTTGACAGTAACGTTAAATGACTTTAATTGTGGAACTGCTTAAACATGATAAAAAGAAATAAGTTAAATCTTTGCTACCATCTTTAGCATTGCTACCAAAAGGGACTGTTCACGCAGTTTCTTTTTTCATTTCATTTTAGCCAAGGACTGAGGATTTAACCATCGTTCGTTTATCTCATGGTTAGTAAATTTTATCTAGTCAACGATAGATCTCTCCCCCGTTACTAACTCTCTTTAATTGAAGAAATCACTAAAAACACCGATCCTGAAACAGTCACAATGCGCTGTCCTAAAATTTTTGTATTCAATGGGATACTCACGATCGTGTTGATTGCCTGGTTGGTTGCTAGCTCGTTTATCTCTTCTATTGTCTTACCACCTCTTTTATTATTTTTAGTAGGAACATGCATTGCTTTAATAGTCAATTCCCCACATCTAAAAAGATCGATCCGCACGTATTGGTGCAAATGGTAGCGATGAGGTGCAAGTCGTTATTTTAGTTTTTGCAGCGGAGTTTTCAGGGGCTTTTCCAAGGTTCCGGTATGGCTGAAGCACTCGCGAATAGCTTTACTTATCTTATTCCAAAACAATTAGCAGGATGCTGGGGATTAGTCCTTGCGTTGATTTCAGCGCCCGGTACTTTCTTTATTTCAAATGATGGTTCTTATTTCGGAGTATTACCCGTTTTAGCAGAAGCCGGACATACCTATGGCTTTACGAATATGCAAATAGCTCTCGCCTCTTTGATGGGTCAAGCCTTCCATTTGCTCAGCCTTTTAGTTGCTTTTATCTATCTTTGGTTACGTTTGACCGGATTGGATATGGGAAAACGGCAACGAGAAGTTGGAAAATATGCCTTAGGTATTTTTACTATTTTTGTCGTCACAATTATTCTTTTTGCTATCTGCCATTTTATATTTCCCAATAAAAACAACCGTCTAAAGTAGATGTCCACTCTGAGAAGTGTTCCGTAAGAGTAGAAAACAATTGATACTCTCTTTTTCGATGTTACAGAACAATTTCTCAGAGTTTTCCATACGGATACTTTATTCCGATTTGTAAAATAAAAGTCATTCACGTTTTAGTCATTTCTCATGAGGTGCAGAATAAAGCATGAGAGACTTATTCATTGACTTAGTTTTTTATAGCTAAAGTAGAAAGGGGGAGAAGAAATGAACAAAGTTGTTGAAGCATTACGTAAAAATTTGGACCTCACACAAAATAAGACATTGTATGTGCTTATTTAAGAAGCGTTTCGTAAAACGATTATTCTTGGCGATATTCCTGCCAATACGTGGCTCAACGAAAAAGTCTTAGCCGAAGAATTGAATATCAGCCGTACACCTATTCGCTTAGCAATGAAACAATTAGTCAATGAAAAATTGTTTGAACGCGTACCCAAAATCGGCATCGTCGTCAAAGGTATCCACATAAAAGACGCTTACGAAATCTATGATATCCGTAAATCTTTAGATACACTTGCCACGATCAAGGCAATGAATCAGATGACAAAACAAGAGTTCATTGAGCTAAAAGAACTATTATTACGAGGTGAAAGCTATAATCAAGCAGATCAAACAGAAAAAGTCTTGCAAAATTTTTCGGACTTCAATACGTTCATCTATGAAAAAAGCCAAATGCTCCGTTTAAAATCCATTGTCTTAGAATTACAAGCTTACTTAGTTTACTTTCACGATATCGCCATTCGCTCTTCTAAACGCAGGGATAAAGCCCTTGAAGAACATTGGCTGATCTATCGCGGGATGCAAACAAAAAATGCAGAACAAATCACTTTGATCACACATGAGCATTTAGTTCGTTCATTACAATTTATTTTAGCTGAAATGGAGCGTAAAAAAATTGACTGACCACAAACTGATCGGTACGATCGCACAGGCTGCACAGCACGCTTTGTTTTACGGAGTAGCATTAAGTCCAAAACCTGGATTAGTCGACCCTATTTCAAATGGCGCGCATACAGATATAGATTTTCAGACCTTTCAAATAAGGATTCAAACAACTAACTTTGCCAATTACCTAGCAATGAGCTGACCGGAGTCAAAACAAAAAAATGTAGCAAAAACACTGTACAATCGTTGGTACAACAGTGTTTTTGCTACTTATATGATTTCTCCGAATGGAGACGGCGGGAGTCGAACCCGCGTCCAAACACATCGCCACTTAAAAATCTACGTTCATAGTCAACTCATTTAGAAGTTCGCTTTACAGCTTGCCGAGTGACAGGCATTCTGTATCGCTAGTCTGATGTTCTCTTTTTCAACTTACAGACGGAAAGTTGAAACGTATCCCACTAAAGTTAGGACCCTTACTCGAGCACATGGGCGATGCCGAGAGGATCTACGCTAACTGTTTTTAGGCAGCTAAAGCGTAAGAGTTGTTTTCGTTTTTAGCAGTTATATTTAACTGTAACGTTTTAGCGTAGACGTAACCTACGAAACGCAATTCAAGCTCGAACTGTGCCTGTCGAATCCGTAACGTCCCCTTAATAAAATGGGTTACGGTATTTTCAAGATACTTACATAATATACCACATATGTAGTTTTTTTTCAATATGGTTGATTGCTTTTCAAATAGATGCTTCACTTCTTGAGAGAAACAAGAAAGATCTAAGAGATAAATAGACATTAGACTTTTCTTGCTCCCTCTTAAAGTGAAGGTTCTTTCTACTTTAGCTACTTTGATCGCAAAAGAGCGTTTCAGCGAATTGTTTTAAGCAAGTGTTTTCGCAACATTCAATTCTGTTTCTTTTTCTGCATATTCAGGCATGTTTTTGAACAATTGTTGCAACAATGGACTTTGGTTATGTCCTTCGATTGCTTGTTCATCCCGCCAATTTTCAACCATCACAAAGACATTTACTTGTTCCGTTGATTCATACAATTGATAACTCAAACAACCGTCTTCTTTTCTAGTCGCTTCGATCAATTGTGTCGCTTCTTCTAAAAATTCAGCGCGTTTCGCTTCTTTGATGGTAAATTTTGCATTGATGATGATCATTCGTCCGTCTCCTTTTTCTTTCTATTTGAAAGAAGTGATTTTTTCTGAAGCTAAACGAACAGATTCGTAGCCTTGATCGACCGCTTTACCAACGGACAAGATCATCACAGGAACATAACGTTCTTTGTCCAAATCGAAAGCTTCTGCTAATTGGTCTGCTTCAAATCCGCCGATTGGATTTGTATCATATCCATGGCTACGTGCAGTTAACATAAATTGCATAGCTGCTAAGCTTGAATCGATTTTCACTACGTCATTCATTTGTTCACGTGTGAAATTTTTGTAATAAGGAATGATCGCTGCTAGTTGTTCGTCACGAACTTCTGCTGGCATTTTGCCTTCTTCCACAGCTTGATCATAAATTTCTTCTCCGTATTCATAGCAATTCATATCACCAAAAATCAAGACCATGGCAGATGATGTATCATTTTGTTTTGTGTTAAAACGGATCAATGGTTTCAATTTTGCTTTTGCTTCTTCGCTTTCAACTACTACAAAGCGCCAAGGTTGTAGATTCACAGAAGATGGTGCTGTTGTTGCTTCTTGGATCATTTCCAACATTTCTTCATGAGGGATTTTCACATTTTCGTCGTACACACGGATTGATTTTCTGCCAAAGACGATATCAGAAAAATCATTGTTTGCTAGAGTTTTATTCATTACTTAACCGCTTCTTTCTTTGTTTTGATTTTTAGTATAATTTATCTAGTAATTGAGTCAGTTGATCGATTTCTTCATCTGATAGCGAAACACACAGGGAGTCATCTGATTCTTGATGATTTTTTTCACACTCAGTCAATTCATTCACTGCTTTATCGGACAAAGAAACGAATACTTCACGATTATTGTTCTCATTTCTTTTTCTGATCACATATCCTTTTTGTTCTAATATCTTTAGATGACGTGAAATAGCTGCCAAATCGATTTTTAAATCGCTCTGTAACTTATTTTGCAAACATTCCCCGTTTTTTTGTAAGAACATCAAGATCTCGTACCTCGTTAAACTAAATCCAGTTTCTTTTTCAAATAAAGCTGTTCCTTCTTGACTGATGATTTTTATCTGATAAAGCAATTGACTTAACTTTCTCAGCTCCATAATATTGCCTCCTACCATCGTTGACTAATCAATTATTGACTTATCAATAATATAGATCATTTACTTCCTTTTGTAAAGTAAAAAGAATAAGAAGCAAGATAAAAGTTATTTTCCCTTTTAACTTGCCCCTTCTTCAACTGTCTGTATTCGAGTATTCTATTTCTTAACGATTATGTATGAATGTTCAATTGCTTCTATTATGTATGCAAATTAAAGGAAGTCTGATAACTAACAATGGCTTATTCAAATCAGACTTCCTGATAGGCGCTAGGTGTATTCATCACTTTAAGATACCATTGCTTGTGTGTACAGCTTGGTTGGTGACTGAAAGACTTGTTCAACGGGACTCAACTCAAAAATATCTGTATATTTTGCGACAACTTTTCCACATTTCTCTAGAATATCTAAGTGATCTGTACGATCATATTCCTCTACACTCATAATCACACAGTTTTCTAATTTTACGATTACTTCTCCGACTACTTTATTTTTGATGCCGATTGGATGACATACATATTTTTGTCCTAAAACGATTGTTTCGCTTGTCATAACCCATTCTCCTCTTGTTCTTTAATATTTTATAAAATGATAATAACATTAAAATTAGATTATGAAAACAAAAATGTTCAATAAACTAAAAAAGAGTTGAAAAAAAGTGATCAAACACCTTTTTTCAACTCTTTTTCACTTTATTTCATAACATTTACAGGAAAATCACCTAACAATAACTCAATATATCGTTCCAAAAATTCTTGATCTAAAGCATCGTAGCCCTCAGTCACACCACAATCGATATCAAGTACTCCGATCAATTGACCTTCTTTGATCATCGGCACTACGATTTCAGATTGTGCGGCTGAATCACATGAAATATAATTTTCATGGGTTTTCACATTCGCAACGATCAATGTTTTTTGTTTTTCGGCTGCTTCGCCACAAACACCTTTTCCCATTTTGATACGGGTACAGGACACTCTACCTTGGAAAGGACCTAAAATTAATTCTTGTCTATCATATAAATAATAGCCGGCAAAGACTGTTTGAGGTAAAGTTTCATTCAATAATGCAGAGGAGTTAGCTAAATTGGCTAACCAGTTGTCTTCCGCTTCTAAAAGACCTTTTTGTTGGAGTAGCAAAATTTCATAAGCATCTCTTTTTTCTTTTTCTGTCCATAACATCCAAAATCACTCCTTCTATGCCCAAAATTATAGCCTAATTCAAGGAGCAACGCTATGATTTGTTTTTGATTCTTAATGACTAGATGATCATTCTGCTTGCTCGATTTCAGCAGCTAGATCTGCATAGTCGATTTCATTTTGGATAAAAGTCGGGTCATTCGTCGGAAAATGTTGCACCAAAGATTCTATTTGACTGATTTCTACTGTTCCTTGCGACACAGTAAAATCAAGGATATGTCCTCCAAATGTTTTCTCATCGTCAATAAAATGCAAATGGAAGCCTGCAGCAGCCACCCCTTGAAATAATTCCGGTGTATAAAAACCAGCAATGGTCCCTTGAATATCTGATCGATGAAACTCTGGCTGGGATTCTGAGATTTTCGCTAAACGTCGATATGGTTTCTCTTGTTTTGGCATGATCCGGATATGCATATCTTTAAATAAACCGCTGATCTTGACTGCTAAAAAGAGATTTTTCCCTGCTGCGTCCTTTAGGATTTGTTCTTTTAATGCTTCGCTAGATAGATGTTTGACTGCAAATGAACGATCCGCTGAAAATGCAGTGATTGCCGCATAAGGAGTGGACTCTTCTCCAGACAAATGGATCAATGCGCCATCTGATCTACCTTGATAGGCTTCACCGTCTAAAAATATCACTTCGCCGTCTAATCCATGTAACGTTCCAAGACCTAGTGTACCGTACTTCAAGACCTCCGCGATGGAAGTAGTACCGTCCATCAGTCCCGCCATTAGCGCACCTAATGTCCCATGTTGATATAATAGTTTCTCTGTCATCTGAACATCCCCTTAGTAAAATTGGTCCGGTAAGATCGTTTCACCTAATTTTTCATTATCTCGATAGTCAATCGGGATATCAATGATGACTGGCCCTTCTGTCGCAAATCCTTCTTCTAAGGCAGATGCCAATTCTTCTGCATTGCTTACTCGCAGACCTTTAGCCCCAAAAGCTTCGGCATATTGAACAAAATCAACTGGACCAAAATCAACCCCTGATGCTCGATCATATTTCATGATTTCTTGAAACTCGACCATATTATAACGACCATCATTCCAAATCAAATGAATGATATTCAGTTTTTTACGCACAGCTGTTTCTAAATCTTGGGCAGAAAATAAGAAGCCACCATCTCCTGACACAGAGATTACTTGCGTATTTGGACGAACCAGTGCAGCAGAGATCGCCCAAGGAAGTGCGACTCCTAATGTTTGCATGCCATTACTGAATAGCAAATGACGCGCTTCATAACTTCTAAAGTGGCGGGCCATCCAAATGTAATGACTACCTACATCAACCGTCACAGTCATGTCGTCCGTTACTTTCGATTGCAGTGTATTGATTACTTCTAATGGATGTAAGATCCCGTCTTCACTACTGGTTTCACAAATATCTCGTGCCTTCAACTTTTCTTGCAACGTATTTAAATATTCTTGCGCATCTACCGATACTTGTGCTTCTTCTAATGACTCTGTCAGTAAATCTAAGGTTGCAGAAATGTCCCCGATTAGTTCACGTTCTGGTTGCATGTAACTGTCGATTTCAGCTGGTGTTTCATCAATGACGATGATTCTAGCATCTTTTTCAGCATTCCAATTTCTCGCTTCATATTCGATTGGATCATAACCAATCGCAATCACTAAATCACTCCGTTTTAACAGCATATCTCCTGGTTGATTGCGGAAGAGACCGACGCGACCAAAAAAGTGGTCTTCTAATTGACGAGAAATCACACCGGCTGCTTGGAAAGTTTCTACCACAGGCAATCCTGTTTTTTCAACAAGTTGACGAATGGCTGCTGTTTCATCTTTACTTGATCCACGCATTCCAACTAACAATACTGGTAACTTCGCCTCACGAATCCGTTCAACTAGATAGTCGATATCTCCTGAAGATGCTGAGCCTAATTTAGGATCTTGTAATGGTTTGATGACATCACTTTTGACTGGTGCATCCACCACATCTTGAGGGATACTGATAAAACTAGCGCCTTTTTTCGAACTCTTTGCCATTCGGTAGGCATTAGCGATAATTTCTGAAATTGTTTCCGGATCTTGAATCTCTGCACTATATTTTGTGATTGGTTCAAACAACGCGGCATTGTTCATGCTTTGATGTGTTAATTTTAATAAATCACTTCGTTTTACTTGGCCTGCGATTGCCAACACAGGATCACCTTCTGCTGTCGCTGTGACTAATCCGGTTGCTAGATTACTTGCACCTGGCCCACTTGTCGCAATCACCACACCTGGTTCTCCAGTAATACGACCAATTGCTTGCGCCATAAAGGCAGCATTTTGCTCATGACGCGTCACGATCAACTCTGGACCATGATCTTCTAATTCATTGAATACTCCATCGATTTTCGCTCCTGGAATACCGAATACGTAATCAACTTGATGATTGATTAAACTTTCTACTACAGTTGTTGAACCTTGTTTTTCTTTAACTACTTCTTCTGATACAGTTTCTACGCCTTGTTTTTCCTTAAACAACATGAGACATCTTCCTTTTCAACGATATTTACATGGTCGTTACATAATAAATATAAATAATATTAATACAGATATCAATACCTGTTTCATCTGTTAGTCTAGCACTTAATGAGTCATTTGTGTAGTAAGATGCAAAAAAAAGACATACATTTTTGTCACATGGACAAAATGTACATCTTTATTATTGATTTTGATATTTTTTTCCTAGAATGATCAGATCATTTTCTTGACTGCCCATGTTGGCAACTTTTGGCAAATGTCCCCAAACGGCATATCCATTTTTGAGAAATAACTTTTTACTTGCCTGATTCACATCGAAAACAAATGCAAGCACTGTCTGGATTTTTAAACGATGCAGTTGAGTTTCCACAAAGCCAAGTGCGGCCTTGCCTAAATGATGACCACGTGTTACCGGGTCTAGATAAATACTGATTTCCGCTGTCTGTTGATACGCAGACCGACCATAAAAATCACTAAGGCTGATCCAACCAACGATATAATCACCATGCCGCATTACCCAAAGCGGTCTAGAATCAGCATGATGCGCCTCAAACCAAGGGAACCTCGAGTCAACCGTTATCGGTTCTAGGTCCGCCGTTGCTTGCTTCGATGCGATAGACTGATTATAAATGTCTACAATTCGCGGTAAATCCTTGATCGTTGCATAGGTATACTTGATATCGATTGGTTTCGCCCCCTTTATTTTTGAATAGTATAACACGTTTTTTATCATCGTTATACAGCAAAAAAAGGAGATATATCGAAACCAATGATATTACTACTATTAGTATTTATTCTTCAATCTTTTTGATTGTTGGATGAGTTTAAGCGCACGTTTTCGTGTTTTGATATTCGGGCTTTTCAATCGTCTATATGCACTTGAAAGGTCTTGCTTCTCCATTTTAACCCCCTATTTTCTAGAACATTCATTTCACTTTATTTTACTTCTGTAAATTGCATTTTCTTTCTTAATTTTGGCGAATATTTTTTTAACGTTAATCGTTCCGGTGTATTTCTTTTGTTTTTACTCGTCAGATAGATTCGTTCACCAGTTTCCTTGCATTCTAATGTAATGTTTTGACGCATTTTTTCCCCTTCTCTCACTTTTTTTAGTAATTCTATCATTGCCCTATTTGAAACTTTGATCAAACCATCCAAAATTACAAATAGTAATGATTACGATTTATAAAATATAATATACGCTAGTAACGAATTACTGTCAATAAAAAAACGAATGAAAATAGCTTCAAATGAATGGACTCTCATTTTAAACAATAAAAAATAACAAAAAAACTGATTTCCAATGAGCAACTATGTACGCCATCGAACGACAGTTTTTTGTCTTGACTATTGTTTTACAGTTGTTTCTAGTAGTTCAAACAGATCAGCCAGTACAAACTCTGCTTGTGGCTCATCTGCCCAAATACCGACCATACTCCCCATTACCAGTAACTCAGTACCGCTAACCACAGTGGCCGTTGAGATTGTCGCTTGTGCGTTTTTTGCTGTATCAAAGGAGTAATGTCCTTGTTCACTTGTTTTTCGACCAATGACCCAATACCAGTGATCGTTCGTATTCAATAGTCGATGCCCTTGATCAAGTAAAAATTTCGCAGAACTGACGTGATAGTTGTCCCATCCCGCTGTCCAATAGGCAATCATTAAGTCTTGATCGAATCGACCAAATTGTTCTTTTTCCTCGTAGTAGATGCCGTCGTTAAATACGATTGGAATCATCCCATAGGTTTTGACCAGTTGAGCCAACTGATTGGTATAGGTGACAAAATCTCGATACTTCCCAGATTGCTGGAGTCCTCGCCACCCGCCATCAGTTAAATCATTGGCAAATTCATCGCAACCTATATTGAAGGAACTAGTTATCGTTGAGAAGTAGCTCACATATTTTTCAAGTAGTGCTTTCGTGAAAGCGACCGCTTCTTGATTATCCAAATCAAGTGTTCGAATCGACGTTTGATAACAAGGGTGTTCGATGCCTAATTGTTGCATTCCTGTTAGAATCGCATCCATATGTCCAGGGGTATTGATAAGCGGGATCACTTCCATATTTTTTTCCTTAGTCACACTAGCTAACTCTGCCATTTCTGTTTCAGTCAAATAAGTGCCATTAGGATCATCATAGTACTGTTTTGTTCCTGCAATCAATGCTTCTTTGACTGACTGACTGGAATAAGCTTTTCCTTTGACAGTCAGCGCCATGTCATCCAGTAAAAAGCGTAATCCGTTATTTCCCAGTGCAAAAGAAATCGCCGTGTATCGACATTGACTTGCTTTTTTTATGATCTGGATCAATTGTTCTTTCGAAAAATATTTACGTCCATTATCAATCAATAAAACCTTTTTCATCTTTACCTCCACAAAAAGAAATCGTTTACATATTATACAATAAAGTAGGCCTAACGAAAATACTCTTTTGCACTTAAATAAAAAAATCCCCCTCTCAACCAGATTACTCGATCGTTAAGAAGGGAGGTTGCTTATTCAACTGAATCTACACAGAATGCCTTTTCTTTGGCTAAAAAGAACGGACGGAGATAACCGACAGTGTTTGATAGAGGCAGCAATTCTTCACTTACATGAATCTTCAAGACATCCGCTAAATATTGCTTACGTCTAACAATCCGCTCCCACATGTCTGGATATTGTGCCTTCATTTCATTTCTCAATCCTTCATCTGCAAGTACCACACATTCTTCTGCACTTACTCCAGTATATCCTGATACAGAAGGAATAATATCTAATTGGAAGATCATACCACTCTTGATGATTTCTTGCGAACCAGAATAAATGGGTGAGGCTAACCATTCTTCATCCGCCGTCAAGTGTCCGGGATTCAAATGCCAATGATAGGTCGCTTGTGGCAAGACTGTTTCAATCAACTGATAGAGATCAGCCCCTTTCATTCCGATATGGATAGCTTCTAACCAACTAACGATAGCTGCATAATATGGTTTTGCTACTCGATCAAGATAATCGGCTTGTTCTACCGGCAGTTGAGCTTCTTCTTCGATCACAAATCCTGTACGACTGGATAAGCCACCTTTGAAGCCTGTCGTCAATGACAGTGGATCACCTAATTGGATCGTTTTTGCTGTCGGATAAAGATTCGCAAATTCAAAACGGCGTCCAGTTGCAGCAATCGTGATCACTGTATTCGCTTGTCCTTGTCCGTGCAACAACTCTCCGATCTCGGATTCTTTCACACCAAGCTCAATGGCATCTAATGCACGTAGCATGCAAGATGAAGCAAGATTTGCCCCATATTCGTAGTGTGCGATTTCATTTGCATTATTCATGACACGCGCCCCTTCCTCACCAATCAATAGATGAGTGCCATTGACGATAGCAGTTTCCACAGTGATTGCTTGTTTTAGCGCATCTACGATAAAAAATGGTACATCGAACAATTGGCTATTGTCTTGTGTCATAGACGTAAACAACTTCCAACCGACTAATCCGATTTTCTTTCTATCTGCCACCTTTAATGATGCAAAAATAGCTGACAGATTTTGTTCATTGTCCATTGGTTGATTCGGTAAAGAAAATGCTGGATAATGGATCAAATCAGCAGTGATACGCGCATGTGCATTCATTTTTAGATTCTCATTCCCAAGGATCATCGTGAATTTGCCCGATTGATCTAACACCAATAATCCTTCTTCAAATCGCGGAATAAAGCCTGTAAAATATTCAAAATTACCACCATGCTCTTTATCTGCATATATCACCAACAGATCTATCGCTTCGTCTTTCATGCGTTCGATCGTTTTGTTGATTCGTTCGGTGATCGTCTCCTCTGTTAAAAAGACAGGGGAAACATCAGGAAAAATCGCTGGTTTTGGTATAGTTGTTAACTGGATGTTTTCTTTTTTCATTCATTCTTCCTCGCTTCTATGAGTTCTACATGGTTCTCAGTCAGTGCTTTGGCTAATGCTTTTGGAGGCTTTTGATCCGTGATCAAATAATCAATGGCTGATAAGTCGCAAACTTTATAAAAACCAGTTTTATCTAGTTTTGTATGATCCGCTAGCGCGATCACGCTACGTCCTTGTTGGATCATCTGACGTTTTACTAAGCCTTCTTCCTCTGTATGGATGAACAGTCCTTCGCTTGACAACGCAAATACTCCAAGTAGTGTGTAGTCTGCTTGATAATTTTTCAACTGTTCCACTGTTTCCGTTCCAAATAAAAACAACTGTTCTTTGTGTAATTTACCGGGTAATAAGGAAATAGCTGTTTTCGGATGATTGGCTAGTAATAAAGCGTGAGATAAAGAATTAGTCACCGCATGGATTTTTTTGTCCGGTAGTTCTCTGATCACTGCTTCCACTGTAGTCGAAGAATCGAAGATGATTGAGGAAGGATCTGCCATTATTTCAAGCACCTGCTCAGCCATTTGTTTTTTCACTTCATTTAGGATCGATGACCGTTTCTCATAATCAAAGATCGTTGCTTCTTTTTGAAGCGCTAAAGCACCGCCATGGGTCCGTTTGATTTGGTGCTGTTTTTCTAACTGGATCAAGTCGCGGCGAATCGTATCTTTAGACACGTCTAAGCGATCTGCTAAATCTTCAATCGAAGCACTTTTTTCTTGATCAATCATTGTTTTAATACGCTGGATGCGTTCTTCCTTTAACATGACGCTCACTCCTCTTACCTAGGATACGACATTTTGCATTATTTTGCAACTTTATGCTTTTTTAGCAAAAAAATATGACATTATCCCTCTCGCACTAGCAAAAACCGAATGAACGGCAAAAATAGTAGTGTCCTCTGCAAAAAAAATAAGACACCAGCTACAAAATTTGGAGAACGAATCTCGTGGACGCCACCTTATTGCTCAAGTTTAAAGGCTTCTACCCAGACTTCTTTATGGTTGATCGATTCCAATCGTAACAGCTCGCTTCTCTTAAATCGTTTCTATGCGTCTTAGCAAATTAAAAAACTGATCGATTAGTTAAACTGCACCAGCTTCCAAAAATTCTTGACGGCCCCCTACCACACACTTCAATAGGGTCATCTGTGTTATCAGAAACACACTGCACTGATCGTGACCCTCGAATTTGTAAAATAGTAACAAGCTATTTCAACGATCGCCCGCCTTGAATTTGGAAAAATGATCCAAATCACTATATCAAGCTAACTATCTCCCATGCTATTCGCTGTTTTTTTCCAATTGGGATTCATTTTCAATCTGGCACTTTTTGTTAAGCGATAAGGATTTACAACATAATGCACTCTGTTGCAATCACCAAAATACTCATCCTAATTTTCTAGTGACATTCAGATAAAAATGCCGATAAAGAAACAGTGGCTTGCTTCAATACAATATCCTCAGCATTGAAAGCCAGTCACTGTTTCAGTAATTAATTGTTCAATTATTTTATTTATAAATTTGATTCAGGTGTAAGTTCGCTTAGTTTCAACTCTTTCTCTAGAAATAAGCGCTTCTTCAACTTGACTATCGTTGATCAGCGAGCGTTTCTTCAATATTTCCCACGATATTCTCTACTGTCAGACCATTTTCCGCTAATAGTTCCGATGCTTCATAACGATCATGAAATGCTTTATCTAAGCCGTAAGTTTGTACAAGGATCGCAGCATCCCCCAAATAGCCAGCAACCATTTGTCCATACCCGCCCTCCAAGATACCATCTTCAAGTGTAACTACTATATCGTGGGTTTCTTTGAGTTCATCTAGTAATTCAGTGTCTATCCCAGAGATGAATGCTGGATTGATCACCGTAGCAGTTAGCTGGAGAGTTTTCTTTAATTCAACAGCCACTTTTTCTGCCAAACCATAAAAATTACCTACACCTATAATTGCTACTTTTTCGCCTTTTTGAATGACTTTGTTCTTATATAACTGGCTGTAATCTGTCCGATCTACTTCACCAGAAGAAGTGATTGGACCGACTGGTACGCGGATTGCCACTAATTGATCCGTTTGATCGATCGACCATTCAAGCATCGCTAAGTACTCTTCTTTCGTAGTTGGGGCTAAGTAGACTAAATTAGGGATATGGCTCAAAAATGGAATATCAAAGATCCCTAAATGACTTTCATCATTCATTCCGTTTACAGAAGCAAGTGTCACGAGGATTGTACCTGATAAGCGATTCAGCGCTAAGTCATGGGAGATTTGATCATAACTTCTTTGTAAAAACGGTGAATGGACTGCCCATACTGGTTTTACTCCGCCTTTGGCTAAACCAGCAGTCATCGTTGCCGCATGTTCTTCAGCAATTCCTACATCCACAAATTTTGCCCCGACTTGTTGGCGTTGCTCTGGCGAAAATAAAATCATCGGTGTCCCTGCATTTACGGCTACTACTGTCGGATCTTCAGCCATTTTGCGTAATAAAAAGTCTGTTGTTATGCTGCTGTAGGTTTCTTCCCCTTTCGATTGCAGATACTCACCTGTTTCGAGACTAAACGGTCCACCCGCATGGAACTTTTCACGATTTTCTTCTGCAAAGGAGTATCCTTTTCCTTTGACGGTATGGATATGTAGCACAACCGGCGTATTTTGATCTTTTACTTCTTTGAATAACTCGATCAAAGCAGCTAAATCATTGCCTGCTTCCAGATAATGATAATCAAGTCCTAATGCTTTAAAGAAATTGTTCGTAGCTTGACCATTCGTTTCCCTTAGCTCTTTGAGATTTTTGTAAAGTCCCCCATGATTTTCTGCGATCGACTGGTCATTATCATTGACGATAATGATCGTATTCGTGCCTAGTTCAGAAATATTGTTCAAACCTTCATAGGCTAAGCCACCCGATAAAGACCCATCGCCAATCACTGCAATGACATTATTTGTTTCATTTTTCAAATCTCTTGCCTTAGCTAGACCGTTTGCTAAAGACAATGAAGTCGATGTATGACCGATCGTGAAGAGATCATGTTCGCTCTCTAATGGGTTCGTGTAACCTGAGACTTCCTGGTAATGCGCTTGGTCCAAAAACGCTTGTGCTCTTCCTGTCAACATTTTATGCACATAAGTTTGATGTGAGACATCAAAAACAAATTGATCTTCTGGTGAATCGAACACATAATGTAGCGCCACCGTCATTTCAACAACACCTAGATTTGGGCCATTATGTCCACCGTATTGGCTGATTTTTTCCAATAACGCGGCACGTGCTTCCTCTACCACTTGTTGAAGCTCTTCTTGTTTCAATTTCTTTAGATCTTGAGGACCTTTTATTCGTTTTAATAACATGAATTTCCCTCCTTTATTTCTGCTTAATCATACACCTTGAACCGAACTCTAAGTCAAGTGATTTTTTTAACAAATGATTCTAATTGTGGTAAATATCGAATACGCTGTTATAAAGCTTTTTCCCATAAAAAAACCGCAGATTCTTCAATCTACGGTTTCTATTTATTTCTTAGATGAATCGTTCACAATGATTTTAATCATTTTTTTTGGATTTCGACGCTTGTCACTAATAATTTGATAACTAACTAGAACGATCAAAAACAAAATCGCGCCTATCAAAACGTACAATATTTGTGTTGTTTCTCCCAATGGTGGTAAAACATTCTTCTTAGGCGGAGCGCTTGGTGTCACTGATTCTTTCGGATCTCTAGTATTCGGCTTTGTAGGGCTTGTTTCTTGTGTAGCGTTTGAGTCAAACTCTAGCTCTCCAATGACTTCAATTGTATTAGAACTAGCTTCTATGAGCATCTGTGGCAATCCAACGATCAATAGACCTAAAACCATGAACAAACAAAGAATTGTTTGTTTTTTTTGTTTCATCCAATCACCTCACAATTTGAACTATGGATAAGGATCGCCAGCTTCATCTAGGGCTTCAATGTTCAACGTCAACGTACTTGCAATTGAGATTGCTCCTTTATCCGTTGGAAAATCAAGAATATCAGTATCAACTTCTCCTTTAAAAGTAAAAGTCGCTGCGCTATCTCCTTGTAGATCACTAGGACGTGCATTCGGTGAAGCCAAGGTCATCAAGTCTCCTGATAAATTTGAATTTACTGCCCCATTTTCAATCAAAAGATTGTTGCTCCCTAAACTAACAACCAACGTTAACTGATCGATTGCTGAGATATCTCCAGAAGAAACTGTGTAACTTCCTAGACTGATTTTTACTGGACGACCCGAATGATTGGTGATCTTATGCTCTCCACCTAAAATCGTCTTATAGTCTTCTGGTTCAGTGAAGAAAACAGCTTTTAATGGTAACGTCACATTCAACCACTTATCTGGATTTCCTGGTTCTGGCGCTTCAGGATCTGTGTTATCAAATCCTAAAGTTCCATTGATCTCCACATCTGCAGTCGTATCAATCGACCCACCTATTGAATTATCGATCGTTTGGTCCGCTCCGTTGATGATAATATCAGCTTGAACACTTGCCCCTGTTGCTAAAATCGTGCCGAACATCAATCCTGTTGCTAAAATATTTTTTACTTTCATTTTGTTATCTCCTTTATTTATCTCTTTATATTCTAAAGCATGATTGCTTTATTCCGTCTTTACTGATTGACATTGATGGTCACGTCAACCGTCGTTTTACCCATAAGCTTTTTATTTTCTAAATCATAAAACTCTAATTCCACTACTCCTGGATGCGTGCCTGTCGTTAACTCTTTTGCCAATGTTAATTCGGTTACTTCATATCCAGGCTCCAATAAACCCGTTTCATACAGTGTTTCTTTAGAATCCTTTATGGACAATATTGCTTGCTGCCCATAACGATTGGTCGGTAAGTTTTGGATCCAAATGTTTCCCGTTTTACCATCCGCATTGACCCTGACTTCCGGATACACATTGATAGTGACATTACTATCGTCTACTGCTTGGTTGGCATATTTTTTCAATTGGTCTCCTGTCATTTTTTCCGCATGTTTGATCTCGGGAAAATCATCCGACAAAATCTGCGTTGGTTGGTTATTGGCATACCAATACCAACCAATCGCAACTAACACGAGCAATAATAAAAGAATTGCCAGTAATCTTTTTTTCTTTTGTTGTTCATTCTTTTCACTTAGTTTCTGTGTGATCATGTTCACCTTCTTGTGTGTGTTCAATTTATCTTCGCAGCAAGGTGTAAACTTAGCTTGCCTGTTACTTTATTATTTTGTGTGGCATCACCAAAATATTTCCCTGTAAAATGAAGTGACATTCGAGAATCTGCTGACATTGATTCAGTCCACTGTGCACCAGCAAAAGTACTTTCTTGTCCAACTAAAGGCTTGTCAGATAAGGTCGCACCTCTTCGTTGCAAATATAAAAACATCGATTCGCTTGTCACCTCTTGTTCCAATGAATCTAAAAAGACAATATTCGAAGTACTTGCTAATTCCACATCGTTTTTGGTATGGAAGGAAACTGTCAGTTCTGTCGTTGTCGAATGATTGACCACTTGGTAATCATCGCTAGTCACTTGATCGTCTAAGACGTTAAAGGCCATCCGAACCGGTAACGTTACATGGATTGCTAGATCACTTTCCACCACAAAAGGAATGGTATACTCCCATGTAGCTGTTTCGCCATTAACCAATGACTCGCTGACAACGATTTTGCCAGTCGTCGCTCCTTCTTTTGACGTATTGGGATATTGGGTGAACCCTTCAATTTTCAAGGTAGGATATTGACTGATATCCAAATATCGTCCAATTTGACGATCCATATCTTCACGAGACATTCCTAACGTTGCTTTTTGTTCCCTTGGATTTAAACGATCAATGTTTAATCGTTCAAATCCATTCGCGGTAATTTGATAACGACTTCGATTATCCGATATTCTTGGCTGCACCACGTTATCTTTGAAGTTGTCCAGTCTGCCATTGACCTCTGCATGGAAAATTTCCACGATCTCGCCTTTCGCAACTGATAGTCTTCGATTTGTTCCGAAACCATCCAAAATCTTCACTAAGTCTCCACCCTCTACTGAAAAAACTGTATCAGCAGTCATATTGTTCAATGGACCATTTTTGATAGTGGAACCTTCAAAGTGTTTAAATT
Organism: Enterococcus mundtii; assembly: GCF_003957375.1. GTDB lineage: Bacteria > Bacillota > Bacilli > Lactobacillales > Enterococcaceae > Enterococcus_B > Enterococcus_B spodopteracolus. The sequence continues at coordinate 1,742,294 of NZ_CP025473.1, forward strand.
CATAATAAAGCTCATTCGCGAACCTGTAATGAATCTCTTGATTAGATAATCCATATTCATAAGTTGCAGTAATCTGTGTTTGATCTCGGTTCAAACTAAATGTTGCAGCCCGTGTATCGTGATCGAAGTCAGTATATTTAATTCCTCGTATATTCAAAGAATGACCAAACTGATAAGTGACTGGCACATCGACCGTAGCTAATACTGTGCCATTTTTCGAAACCTCTACTCGTGCAGATTTACCATTCAACGAATCAGGAAAACTTACAAAACGTGCGTCATAATCCTTTGTTTCCGTTTGATCTTTGAATACTGTGACAAAGTCCATTGCCTGGTAATCTGTTTCCCCATATCCATAGTTCAAGACTTGATTCTTTGGCTGGAAATCTGTGTAATTTCCGATACCAGTAAAACCAATGACGCCTTGTTCATTGATGACCCCGATGGAAAAACGTTCGGCATTATTCCGATTGATTTGGAATGTACCTGTTGTGATCTCTCCTGCCAATTCCGCTTGATATGGATTGAATAAGTAAACAGGTTGTCCTGCAAGATCTAGAGTTACTGTTACTTGGTTTGTTGAGACAGCTGTATCTACTTCTGGTTGGATCGAGTTAAAGAACTCGGATGTTTGTGACCCGTTCGTCTGCCACTTCAAATAGGGATAAGTTCGATTAGCACTGCTCTCCATAGCAAAACCTGTGAGCCACTTTTCACCAAACCCAAGCTCAGTTATAGTTCTATCGATCAATCCTGTAGTACTACGAGCTTCACCCACACCAGTTGTCGTCGTTTTCCTTGTAGTGCTTGCATCAAAATAAACATTACTTGCTGTAATCCCAGTTGTAGTATTCGAAATTGCTTCACCTGCAGTAAAACCTGCGACGAACAAGTTTGTGAGCTTTGCAGTTGCAGTCGAATCGACTATTCCGATCACCCCATGTCCGTTCGTTGAACCAACGCTATAATTATCTATCATCGTTAAGTGACCATTTCCTTCGAGCTTACCAACAAATCCCGCGGAACCATTGGATAGACTTCCAAGCATATATCCATTATGATAACTCTCATTGATCGTCGCATTTCCTGCTAAACGACCAATAAACCCGCCAACATAACTATTCCCACTTCGTATATCACTCGAATTGATACTGCGTTCAATCTGAACTTGACCAATTTCTGTAACATAGCCAATCAGTCCTCCACGATAGCTGGTAGTTGAAGAATTAACTGTCGAGCGCGTCTCACTAAGCGTGTCGGTAATCGTTACTGTACCAGATGCTTGACCGATCAAACCGCCTAAATTCAAAGTATAATTATTCCCACCAGTAAAATTCACTTTTGAACTAGAGTGCCCCATGGTAAGCACGCCTGTCGTGCGACCGACGAGACCCCCTAGTAGACCGTTTGAAGTATTCGAATGAAGATTACTTGATACTTGGCTATTCGTAATTATTAGTTGTCCAGTGTTGTTTCCAACAAAAGCCCCGCTTCCATCTGACTGGTTTGAAACAATACTACTTTTACTGTCTATCCTGATATTATCAAGTTCAACAATACTCCCTGTGCTGATTTGGGCAATCACTCCTGCAGTATAGTTGGTATATGACTGTCCTCTAGTATTTGACACCCTTAGATTTTCAAATGTTAGATTCTCAATTCGTAAAGGATCGTTTCCGACTGAATGAATAAAAGCTAAGTCTAATTCTCCACTAGTCAACGTCAAATTCTTGATGATCGCATGATTACCGATCAATTTCGCTCCATACACTCGTCTGCCTGAAAAAGTTCCTGCATTTGCCATATCGATTGATATTCCATCTTCTGGTTCAATCGAATAGTCTTTATCATCTTCATCAAAAGGCACTTGACTGTTCAAAAAACGACTTAGATCCTCTGCTGTTCGAATGACCGTTTGCACATAATTTGCTGTCACAGTTGCATCTTCTGTCCCCATCGAAAAAGTAGCTGTTCGATTTTTTTGATCAACATTTGTTACGATACTTCCTGTGCCTGTCACGCTAAATCCAACAAAACGATATCCAGCATTTGCTTCAGCCGCCTGAATCGTTGTTGTATCCCCTTCGATAAAATTCGTCTGGACAGCAATTGGATCAGCTGCACTTCCTGTTAAGGGATCACGCCCCAGTGTCAAACTCATTCGCCGTGCGGTAAAGCCCACAACTCCTTGTTGATTGATCACCCCAATTGATACATTTTTAACATTGCCTTGATTGAAACCGAAAGTTCCTTCTGTGGCTTCACCTGCTAAGCCAGAACTATATGGATTGAATAGTTTCAATGGCTCTTGTTTTAGGTCTAACGTTACGGACACTTGATTGCCTGTCACTGGATGATCAACCATCGGATCGATACTTTCAAAAAACATAGATGGTTGGGTATTTTGGGTCTGCCAACTAAGATATGGATAGGTTTTATTCGTGCGCTGATCCACTGAAAAGTCAGTTTGCCAACGACTTCCGAAACCTAGTGCAGTGGTTGTTTCTTCAATCAACTCTAGCGTTGTTTTCGCTTCTCCAACTCCAGTCGTCGTTGACTTATTCGTCGTACTGGAATCAAAATAAACATTAGTCGCCGTGATACCCATCGTACCTGAAGTAATGGGTTCCCCCCTGTAAATCCTGCGACAAAGAGTTGGCTGAGTGTCACAGAATCCGTTAATTGATTGTTCCCAATCACACCATTACCATTGGAAGAGCCGATACTATAACTATCCATGATGTCAAGAACACCATCGCTATCGGCCTTACCAATGAACCCAGCAGTTCCTAGACTTGTATTTCCTTGGACGTGCCCATTGTGATAGCTTTCCTCAATTCTAGCATTTCCTGACAACCTTCCGATGAATCCGCCCACATAACTATTATTTCCTCGCATATCACCAGCATTGATACTTCGTTGGATCGTGACCTCTCCTGAGAATTTCACTAGACCAATCATACCACCTCGATATGTCCCATTTAATGAATTGATGATTGTTTGGCTTTCACTTATAGAATCAGTGATCCTTACCTCGCTACTGGTTGCACCCACTAGTCCGCCGATATTTAATGTGTATGAATCACCTCCAGTAAAAGTAACTTGAGAAAGGCTACTATCAATGATCAACGGCCCGTCATTTGCACCAACAAGTCCACCTAACAGTCCGTTGGCGGTGTTGCTATGCAACGTTCCTAAAACTTCACTGTTTTTGATCATTACTGAACCTTGATTGTTCCCGATCAATCCTGCATTACCATCAGGCTGACTAGCAGCAATTTGACTGCTTTCATCGATCGTGATATTTTCAAGCTCAACTGACTTCCCACTCGCTACTTGACCGATGATCCCAGCCACATTAGAGTGTGTTCTGGTATTATTAACGAGTAATCCTTCTAATTTCAAGTTTTCTATACGTGAAAGGTTGTCGCCATCGATCGTTTGAATCAATCCAAGAGAAGCTCCTGAAGCTACTAATGAAAGGTTTTTGATGATTGTACCATTTCCGATCAGATTACCAGAAAATTGACTACGACCTGTAAAACCACCTTCTCCGGACATGTCAATCGTTTGATTTATCTCTGGTTCGATCGCGTACGTCTGTTCATTTGAATCATAAGGAAATTCGCTTCGTAAAAATTTCCCAAGATCCGCTTTATTGCGAATGACCGTCGAAGCATACTCAGCTGTGACTGTCGCATTTTCAGTTCCCATGGTGAAAGTGGCTGTGCGATTTGCTAAATCAACATTTGTAATCTTACCGTCACCTGTCACATTGAAGCCGGCTAAACGATAACCAGGAGAAGGTGTATCTGCTGTGACCTTCGTTGATGTCCCCACCAACAGATTGGTCGTCGGCGTAGTTGGATTACTGGCACTTCCAGCTTGTGGTGAACGTGCTAAAGTTAGCATTCGATTAGTCAACTCATAACGAGCGGTAACTTTAGTATTTTGAGATCCCATCGTAAACGTACCTGTTCGATTGGCTGTATTCACATTCGTGATCGAACTTCCTGTACCACTTACATCAAATCCCGCAAACTGATACCCCGTCGCTGGTGCTGCAGCAGTCACCGTTGTTGTTGCACCTTGTGCTAATACGGTCACAGGAGCCGTTGGATTCGCACTAGCTCCTTGTGATGGATTTCTAGCAGACGTCAAAGTATGAGCGGGTAGTTCTATAAAACTGCCACGAATTGCTTGATCAACTGTTGCAAAATAGTTTGCATAATACATATGAATATAATTAGCGGCATAATAAAAATACGTATTGAAAACCCAATCCAAATCAACCGAAAAAGCGTTTGTCCTTTGACTTGTATTTTTTGCGTCTCTGACTCTTTCAACACGTATAGTATATTGTTGAAAGTCAGCTAAGGAACCTTCATTACTATTTGAGGGAGATAGAACTGGCGCTTTTATTTGATAAGGATTTGTTTCTTTAATAGTAAATCGAAAATCTTCATTGCTATGTTCAACCGAATTCACTCCGAATTGATACTGACTTTTTGCAGGCATTTCTGAATAACTCACACCTGCATACAATAAATCGTTAGTATTGCGGTATAAAAATTGTCTAGGCAGCATAACTCGCCCTTCAATACTATTTCCAATTCTGTTACCTAACTGATTGTTGCCTGACCATACAATGGATGCCCGGCTATCATTTAAAAAATAATTCTTAAAAGTTGTTGGAAACTGTGTACGATTTCCACTAGCACTGCCCTGCAAGAATTGAGAAATCCAAAAATTATTTAAACTATTTAGCTGTTGCAGACCTCTTGGCTCCGTTTCTACTAAAGTTCCACCTTCCACCACTTTTTCGGTTGATACCTCTACTCGTTCACTCTCATCCTCAATCGTCTCATCACCTTCTACCAATGTTTCTTCTGTTGTTTCCTGCGTTTGGCTAACATCTTCTACATGTTCTTCTACCCTTAACTCGTTGATTGCCTCAGCAATAACACTGATACTATTGCCTAATGACGAAAAAAGCAGCAAGATAATTACAATAATATGTAAAAATTGTTTCTTATAAAAATGAGTCATTTCTTCCTCCTACTCTATACGTATTACTTGACGTGACGTAATCTGCTGATTTTTTGGCAGAAAGTTATACTCAATGTACATGGGTTACTTCATTCTATTCATAATTTTTTCTTATTTAATGGTTGATTCCATAAACAAAAGCCCTCTAAAATAAATCAACCAACCGTCATAATGGACTATTCATGTTTTTTGAAAGATCCACTAGTTATATTCAACTAATTGAATGTATGTCCCCCCCTTCTTAATCAGGATGAAATCGCGATGTTAAATAACGTTTTTACACAACTATCATTTCTACATCTTTTTATTATAATAACACTATTAAAAAATTTTTTTATTTTTATTTTTCTAAAATAAATAAAAATAAAATACTATAAAATTGATTTACATTTAGAAATCCTTGTTACAATCGATATTTTTATTAATTACAGAAATTTAAAGATACTTTTTTTTTGTTATTTAGAAAAAAATATCACACTATACACCAAAGAAATCTTCACAGGCAAAAAATATTGCCAACTAAAAAAATAACGAAATTATTCAAAATAACAAAAAATATAAAAAAACATTTTTATCCCTAGCTGATCTTACTGATTATGAAAAATTTTTTTAATTATAATGATTTTTTATTTCAAACGTTTGTTTTTTTTGTATAATTATAATAGGTATATTTTCCCCTTACCTTATTTACCTATGTGTTTTATCTTTATAGTCAAAATCGATTACTTACATATTTACAGAAAAAAAAGATTGGAAGCTAGAATAATGGAAAATTTATCCATCACCTTACAACTTGATAATCAGTTTAAACGACAATATCAAATATTAAATTTAGTACATAAAACCAACCAATTAACAATCAATGAACTTGCACTTAACTTAGAGAAATCAAAACCTACACTAAAAAAGGATATTGATGAAATCAATCAAGCACTGATTGAGCATTGTGTTTCACTAAAAATCGATCAAAAAGGTTTATTATCATTCCAATACAAAAAAGCAATGACAATCGATTCGATGATCACCTTATTAGTCAAAAGAACCCTCACTTACCAAATCATGGATCTGTTACTTCATAATATGACTTACTCAACCGATGAACTAGCCGATACCTTGATGGTCTCTAGAAGTACGATTTTTAAAACGATTCGTCATATGAATAACCTCTTGAAAGAATTTAGTGTGACGATCACCACCGGACCATTGACTTTATCAGGTAAAGAAGAAGATATTCGTTTTTGTTTTTTTGCATTTTACTCAAGCTTTGGCGACAGTGCGATCATTGATGCTGATAGCGAAATCGATGCTCAGTATTTAGTCGACGAAGGACATAAAAGAGATCACGCTTTTTTACATTTCAGTCATTTTCGTGCCGCTCTGTGGCTATCCATTGCAAAAGTACGATGGAAATGCAAAAAGCTATGTAGCCTGAATCGAAGTATTAAAGTGTTGATCAAAAACAGCAAAGGCTTCTCTTCGCTTGAACCATTATTGCAGGATTACTATCTTTCACGCTCAAAAGAAACACTTTCCTTAAATGAAATAATATGGTTATACTTGGTCTCACTTCATTGTATTTCCTACACACGTCAAAACAATTTAGATGATGGTCGCTCCTATGCATTTTATCGAGAAGAGTCTCCTGGTGTCATCGAAGCAATCCAACGTTTTCTAGCGACTGTTTTCCCAGAACATATGGTCAAGGACGGTACGCTAGAAAAAATGGAAGCTTATTTGGTCAATGCACGTTTACTTTCTAAAATGAGCCATACTTATGAATTACATTCACCCACCATGGTGACGCAAATGAAGGAACGATATTCTGCAATCTACCAAGTGTGGCTTGAAAAATTGACTCTTCTAAAAAATAATCCTTTGTTCGGTTTTGTTCATATTGACTATCTTGCAGCTGCGTTGACAACATTTCATGCTTCACTTTTAATGAAACAATCGAAGCGGCATTTACGCATTATATTTACGATCCAAGGACCACCATCTTTAGATGATTATATCCTGAATGAGATTGAGACACTTTTTACGCAACGGTCAACGATCGAATTTCAAATCGAACATGCTGTAACAAAAGAATCAATCGAAATGTATCAAGCTGATCTAGTTGTTTGTAATTATGATCTCCATCTGATCGATGAACAGATTTGCCAAATCCATCGAATCTCCAATGTTCCGACGATTGCGGATTGGCGCCTTTTAATGGAAACAATCACTTATTTGTCTTTGCCTGCTTATTTAGAAAATACATAAAAAAATATCACTATTATTTTCTCCACAAAAAAGAGACCGAGACAGAAGTGTTCAGCCTCAAGAAATAAGGCGCCATCCACAAAAATTTGAAGAACAATTTTCGTGGATGGCGCCTTATTTCCGAAGAGGTCACTTCTATTCTCGCCATTTATTCGGCTTCAGGAGATGCGCTAGGACTAATGTTCCAGCCTCTGTTTTCGATCAGTCGTCCTATTCGTCAACATCGAAGCTTAAAAATATTTTTGTTTTTTTCTTTCCACCATTACTAATGCATGACGATATTCAGAAATTGGATAGATAGGCGCTGTTGTTAGTAGATTCAATTTTTTCTGTTCGATAAAATAGAATAATTGCTGAAAGGTTTGTTGCTATTCTTCATCTAAAACCGAATCTAACAAATGCCTGAGATGATAGATTTTGGCTTGGATCGGCTGCTGGAAGAGAAGCTGCACGTGCAAGAGGAAGGTTTGGTGGTCGTCCTGAGAGGTGGATTTGGAATTACTGAAGACTCTAGTAGATAACGATACGTCTATTAAGACGATTGCCGAACGATGGAACGTTTCTTGAACAACCATTTATCGTTATCTTGGTAAGAGAGTGGAAAAGGAAACACCTAAGTAGTTCTTAGGTGTTTCCTTTTCTTAGAAATTTATACTACATTAAATACCATCGAATATTTATAGTTTGCACTCAGATCATTGCCACAAAGTTCCTTAAAATACGTACGTTAGTCCGTCTCTACAAGCCGCAAAATCTCTTTTATTGGCAATTTACTATAGTCGTAACAAATTATTTCAGCCATTAGTGTTAGTTTCGCATCGATCCCTATAATTTTAGGGAGATTTTCCCAAAAATTGTCTGGTGAAATCGTGCTTGTCAATTGATTCAGTTGTTCGAACTGTTGTACCAAGTATTCATTTAGTGCTTCGTTTTCTTTTTTTTCTTGTGACAGATTTTTTTGAATCTGGCGCATATATTCATCTTTCATTAAGGCTGCTACCATCTTATATAATCCTTTCTTTTTTCTTTATTTCCTATGGGGATGATTAACTATAAAATTCTTTCTATTTATTGATTTTCAACGTTAAACCATTAATATTTTTTAGATTATCATTTTTGTGAAGATCTGATTTATGAAAGGGTCGAAAGATTTAGAGAATTAAAAAAATCATACTCTATTTTTTAATTGTCAGGAACTGCACTTAATTCCCACGTCAACTTGGTCGAATAATTAGTTGCTTCTGGATTTGTTCCTTTAGGTACAAAGAGACCCACACTTTTATCTGCTGTATTTTGATCCCCAAAACGATAGATCCATGTCCCTGTCCCAGATTCTCCTTTTGCTTGTATAAGTACTTTTCTTGTATTTGGTAAAATTCTTTGCATGGATTCTTCCTGTAGTTCAGGTGTAGTTCCACCTTGTGCAGTCACTAGTTCTTGATTGAATAACTGAATTTCAGATCCGGTTAATTCCTGTCCACTTTCGTTACGGAATTGCTCGTACTGAGTAACCGATAACTGCCAACCATTACGTTCATTGACGGAACGACGATCACTAATCTGCACAAAATTTGGTCGTTCCTCGCTGTCGCTTACTGCTCCATCTACATTTAATAATCGTTGCGGTTGTGCATAATAAATTTGATCACTAACAGATATTTTTTGCGTCTCAAAGTTAAATTGAGAAACAAAATCAATACTTAATAAACCTTGATCTTCTGGCAGTTCTGGTTTATTTTCTGGATCGACATAGATATCTGGTTCTAATGGATCAACAGGACTAACTTGAGAAACATCATAAATATACGTTACATTTATATTCTCTTCAGTAAAAATCCCTTGAGCATTCGTTGGTTTCTCAATTAATTTATACTTTTCTATTTCCAATGCGCTTGTTTCATAGCTTTCGCCAATAACTCCCCGGAGTTCTTTCGAATCTGCTAACCTATTTCCCACAGAATCAATATGATTAACAAAAACTCTTCCCTCTTTTTCAAATAAAGCTTGAAGAGTAACATCAGAATTTCCCATAGCAATTGTCGTATTGGTTGCACTTGGGTCATCAATTACTACATTCGTGCCAGTATTCACCTGCCAACCGACAAACCGATAACCATAGTTAGCCGTTGCTCCAATTTTGGTACTTTGCCCTTGACTCAATAAATCCATATCGGCTTGTGTATTACCACCAACGGATGGGAGTGATTCCAATTTTAATGCATATTGAACTGGAGTTACTCTAGTCTGGGTAATAGCTGTGTTTAGTCCATCCAATCGAAAGCCAATCGTAGTCTGATCAGAAGTTGCCGTGAATCTCATTCTGTAAATTTGGTAATTTGAACTTAAAAAGTACGATGCACTGTTTAATGCATTAGGTCCAGCTATTACCCCATTACCATTATAAGCAGTTATAGCTAAATTCCCTGTAGCTGAAATTCTTCTTGCATTTACTTGTACATCATACGTATGACCTTGAACAGTTTGAATTGTTTGACTAGCCATTAAAGTTCTAGTTCCGCTTAGACGTTCAACTTGCAATGCCGCATGTGATCCTATTTGAAAAGTAGAGTCACTTAATCTATTCCAACCTGCTGCAGTTGTTGCTTGAGAAATAGTCAAGTTTCTGGAAAGGGCATCAACCGGCGTTGTAGATGATGCTAATTCCCAGTGAGGGATAGTTGTCTCCACTCCTCTATTGAATACAAAATTTGGATTTATTAAAAGATTAGTCACATTACGTTCGTTTTTTATATCAGTATTTAACGTCTGATCTATGTCTGTACTGCTTGAATTATTGTCACCGCTTTCTTCACATTCACTGATTTCAAGATGAACTGTGGTTTCTTCAACCGATAGTTCGTAGTTTCCAATCATGTCAAACTCCAACGAAAGGGCAAACGTATTTTTAGCCTGTTCTGACTGAATCAACCATTCATGAGGCTGCTCTCCTTGTACAACTGAAGTTCCTTCTGGTAACTGCTCTCTGATGATTATTGCTTCTTCGGGTAAGATGATTCGCACCTCTGAAACTTCATGATCAGAAAAAATATTCACCTTTATCGGTTCATTTACCGCTCCTTTCAATTGAGATTGAGTAAAGAAAAGGTGAGGAGCATCAGCCAAATTTTCTAAAGAGTTTCTTTCGTGTGGTATTTCTACTTGTTGTTCATGTTCGTCTGTGTCTATCGTTATCTCTGCAGAGAACATTCTTGTTGGTATGAATACTATTTGAATAAATAGAACTATCGTTCCTAAAAAAAGCATTAGTCTTCTTAATCTTAAGAGCATTGCATTCACTCCTTCTCATCACCTTTATCCGTTTGCTTTTGTTTTCTTTTATAGATGAGGAGATAAAAAATAATTTCACGTAAAATGATTAAGACAATCAGTCACCAATTCATGCTTGAATCAACGGACACATACTAAAGTAACGCTATAAACGTTATGCATTTCTATAATCTCGTAAAAACTATATTTCACCATTTCTATCTAGTGTCGCATCATCTTTATCACTCACTACATCTATAATGCCAAAGTCAGTGTTAATATGCCCTGTATTACATCTGTCTCTGTAGAGTCAGAAATAAATAATTGAATGACATAGTTTGTTGCTAAGTCAGCTGCATCCTCCGTTTAAGTTTGTTTAATTGCCCCAAACTCTCAGCCAATTTATTATTTACTGTGATTTTCTGCACACTTTATTTTATAAGTAAATTTTTTATAATATATTATATACCATCGAATATTTGTTCTTTGCACTTAAATCAAGCTCACAAATTTCCTTGAAGTACGTAGAATAGTCTGTTTCAACTATTCGCAGAATCTCTTTTATTTTTAATTGATCAAATTGAATTAACTCTGTAATTAGTGTTAATTTTGCATCAATTCCTAGAATTATAGGAAGCTTTAAGAAAAAATTATCTGATGAAATTGTATTTATCAATTGATCAAGTTGCTCGAACTGTTGTATCAAATAGTCATCTAGTTCTTCAATGTCTCTTTTATCTCTTTGCATGTTTTCTTGAAACTGACTCATATAATTATTCTTCGTTAGAGGTGTTTCCATATTGTATGCTCCTTTCAAATTGATGGGATTAAATAGAAAAATTTTTCTACTTATTAATTTAACCATAGTAATTCATCTATTTTTATATTTTCATTTTTTAGGAAAGTCCGATTTATTAGAGAGTCTAAGGTCATAGAATGAGAGAATAAATTGAACTATTTTCTAATTGTCAGGAACTGAACTCAATTCCCATATCAACGTTGTCGAATAACTTATCGCCTCTGGATTTGCCCCTTTGGGCACGTTGAGAGTAACACTCTCTTTTGCTGTATCGGCATCACCAAAACGATAAATCCAGGTACCTATTCCTTCATCACCTTGTGCTTTTAACAAAGTAAAACGATTACCTGGTATTAACTCACAGGTAACAGATTGTAGTCTAGGTGCTGTTCCACCTTGAGCAGTAATGAGTTGTTGATTTGAAAAAATTAAACTGGCACCATTAAGCAATTGTTGTTCTTTACTTTTAAATTGTTCTTTTTGTGTCACGGCTAATTCCCAACCATTACGTTCAGATTCTAGTCGACGATCACTGATCTGAATATAGTTTGGTCGTTCTTCCATTTCGTTTACCGTTCCATCCTCATTCAATAACCGTTGTAGTTGTGCATGATAAGTTTTATCATAAGCTGAAATAGCTTGTGAACCAAATTTAAAGGAAGAAACGAAATCAATACTCAATAGACCCTGATTTTCTAGTGGGTCAGGCTTACTTTCTGGATTCACTTCTACTTCCGGATTCAATGGATCTAACGGAGCAATAGGTGAAGGGGAATCTACTTCGAATACAACATCATAATTAACAGTAAACGCACCTTCTCCTTCAATTGTTTGTGTTACTGCAATAACTCCCTCTTTATCTGTATTTGAACTATGTGTATTATCAAATCTCACAAATTCAAAACTAAACTGTTCTTTTTCTAATTCCGTAAATTCTTCATGGTATGAGAAAAAAGTCGATGCTATTTGAGACATTTCTTCTTTTGATGCACCAAATGGAACAACTATATCATTTCGTGTAGTTAATTGATTCACACGCAATAGATGATAGCCATTTCTAGTCAACATATAATACGCAAACGGGTACCCTTGCGTCTCTAGACGCATGTCATTATTTCGAGAAACAAACACATTATTTCCTAATTCATTAGTTACCGGATTATTAATTGTACTTGTATTAATTTTAGTAACATCTCCATAATTCAATGATACATCGGTCAAATTCTCATTCCATTCATTAATCATCTTATTTATAGAATCTGTAAATGTTATTAACCTCAGAGCATGAGATAATAAACTATGTTCCTCTGAGTTTCTATAAATATTAATATGAGGGCGTGTTCCCACACGTTGTGTTCGTAAGCTCTGTTCTCCAAAGGTCGGAATTAGCTGTGGTTTTTCTCCAGTTAATAAACTGAGTGAACTAGTAAACTCGTTTAATTTAGTTTCATTCCCCTGAGTTGCCTTAAAGCCAATACTATGCCCCAAATGATGTTATAAGAGACAACTACATCTTTTGAAAGGTGATCAGTAGTTACTTTGATAGTTGTTGTTTTTTTACCTACACTTTGAAGATCAAACTCATCAATCAATTCAACATGAAAATCTTCAACAACATGACCTTTAGGTGATTCAGAAACTGACTTTATGAATTTTTTTAAATCAATATCTTTTGTATCACTTCCTAAAATAATATCTTGAGTTTTAGTTTCTACGTCCAATTTTTTTTCATTATATACCGCACGTATTTTTGTGTTTTCGGATCCCATAGTAAATTGTGTATTTGGATTTTGTTTATCTGATACTAAACTACCTGAGCCGATCACTTCCCATTTTTCAAATTGATATTTTTCATTCGGATTCGCTTTTAACAACGTGTTTTCTCCTTCAAGCATGGTCGTTTTTTCTGCTGAGGGATTCCCTCCTTCACTCGGTATAGCTTCGAAAGATAAGGAGTATTGTTGCTGTTCATAAATGTACGTCACCATTTGTTCATATTCTTTAAAAATCCCTGTCGAATTTACCGGTTTGTCTTTTAAAACATAACCTTCTATTTCTTTTGGGTTAGTAGTATACGGTTCATTCAAGTTTCCCTCAATTATATCATCGTCCAATAATTTTTTACCTTCTCCATCAGTGTACCGTATAGTGATATTTCCGCCCTTTTGTGTTTCAAACATAAACGTTAAACTTGCATTTATATCGAGAGGAGTAAATTCATACGTTTCTTCATCATAAAATCCATTTTCTGTCAAAATATCTTGAATGGAATAATTCGATTGGCTAATTATTCCATCTGGAATAGCACTTTCTATTTTTATAGGTATATCGATATATCCTTCTATTTGTTCTTTAGGAAATACAGTATTTCCATTTTGATCTAGATAAAAAATATTTATGACTGATTTTTCATCAGGATATTCTTTACTTCCAGCTATACTTATTCGTTTATAGTTTTCATTGGTGATATCAAATCTAGGGTCACTAAAATTCATAATGTTTTTTCCAATCTGACCAAATCCTCGACTAGTTGAACTTACAAGATTCGGTTGTTCCCAAAGAGATTCTCTGTTTTGCCAAACACTTATATATGAATCGAGAATACTTACCTCAGCTCTCGTTGCTAGAAAGAATAAATCGGTAGCGGCATTACTTCTAATCTCTACGTTTCGAGGGTTTATTATTGAAAATTTAGTGTCTGCACCTTTTAAGCTAATAATAGCATTTAATTCAGTATCAGGTTCATCTTCATCATCAGGTTCATAAGGTCCATCCTCAATACTTTCACCAGGAGAAGAAGGAAGTTCTGGGATAATATTATTATCCTGATTAACCAACAATACTTTCATTTTTGCACCTTGTTCTGTTCGTAAACTAGTACCCTTTCTACTAAATTGAATTCCCATTTGGTTTGATGTATAAATATTGAGTTCACCATTATCTTTTACAGTGTAGTTCTGTGGTCGATTATTTGAGGCACTTTGATCTCCTAGCGGCGCTACACCACCCTCTTGATTTTGATAAAAGTAATTTACTTTTGCTTTTTCCTCAATTATATAGTTTTGAAAGTGACGAAAGACAGCTGGCTGATTCGCATTCTTGTTATTCTCTCGATAAAAATTTACAGTAGCACCTTTTTTTACTAAAAACTCAGAATTTTTTCCTGTGACAGCAGCGCCAAAAACATTCCTTGGATACCATACAGCAGCTCTGGGACTATTAAATACTATGCTCGTATACGTACTGTTTTCTTCAACAACAAAACTTCCTAATGCAAAATTTGATCTACTGGTCCTTATGTTTGTATTTCCTCTTATGATAACTTCAGATCTTCTGGCGTCTACAGCCCTACGTGATCCAGAAATTATGGTGTCTTCAATTAGAATCCGCCATCGTCCACCAGCTACTGAATCGTTTCCTCTTATAAAATCCTTATTAATAGCGGAAAATAAAATATTTATGTTATTTAAATGTAATATTTTTTCTGTATCTCTCGGAGGATCGCCTAGCAATATGCTGTTTCCTTCCAAATACAAGGTATATCCATTACCATCTATTTCTAGATTTTCTGTTCTTTGCTTAAAATTATCGTTACTAAAAGTAAATATGTCTCTCATCAATTTTATTTTTTTCACTGAATTGTCTTCAATAGCTTGAACTAATTGGTTCCAATTAGAAATCTCTACGTATTCAGTTTTTATATCATTATACTCAATAAATTCATTGGTATTTTTTGTTAAATTTTTTTCTTCCGTATCTTTGGGAATGTTTGTCGAACTTTCTTCAAAAGATTCTGATATTTCATTTTCTTTATTATCTGTATCAGGTTTGATTAGTATATTCTCATCCTCAGTTATTTCTATAGTCATTTTTTCTTCACCAATAGATACCTCAAATACTCCAGATTCTTCGAATAAAATGGGTAAAGTAAATTGATCTTGCGCAAGTTCTGATCGAATTAACCAAATATTTTCATCTGAAGTTTTTTTAATTTCCAAACTATCCAACAAATTATTTGTATCAATTTTCCCTTTTGGTGGTAATTTGATTCTAATTTCATATACTTTTTGATTTGAAAAAATATCTACTTGTATTGGTTCATTTACCTTTCCTTGCATTTGTGATTGGGTAAAGAAAAAGATTGGTGAACTTATCTGATCTTCTAAATCATTCTCAATAGGTGGAGATTCTACTTGTTGTTCCTGTTCCTTTGTTTCCATCATTGTTTCTGCATAGACCATTCCTAACGGTATAAATACTGTTTGAATCATTAGAATTATCATCACTACAAAATATATTGATTTTCTTAAACTTGAGGACATTGTATTCACTCCTTTTCATTCCTCTTATTCGCTTACTCTTTTTTTCTGTTATGCCTAGATAGATAAAGAATGATCCCCAGCAGTAAAACAAGTAATATGATTGAGCCAATCATCCACCAATTGATGCTCGTATCGAGCATCACATCCGCTCGATTCAATGCACGCGCTTCATCTGCATCGATCGTAAAATTCCGTTCCCATTGCCATTCCTCTTCTCCTGAACGTGCCGTCATTTTCAATACGTAGTCACCATTACGAAAGCGATCCCCATCTAAGGAAATCGGAAAATTGAAATTGGAGTTTGGCGCCATTTGCATCTGTTCTTGACTGACTTGGTATAAAATTTCTTCTTCGCCCACTTTTTGAACCGTTGCTTCGATTTCCAAACGATTGATAAATGTCGGGGTGAAGTTTTGTAGATTGGCACTGATGACATTGCGATAGTTGAGTTGATCGGCAAAAACATCCAACAACTCTAAATCAGGTTGCACGGTCTCTTGACTGTTACTCACCACCACACCGATGATATACGCAAACTCATTTTGGATGGCGACTCCTTCTTCGTTACTCGTCTCTTCTGTTGTGTCTTCTTTGACTTCTTCGATCCGTAAACCACCCGCTAAGAAACCTTCAAAGGCTTCTTTAGGCATGTTCAGATCAAGCGTAACGGTCTTTGTTTCATTGCCACCAAGCTCAATAATTTCTGGTTGTTCAATCAACTCAGCCAGCGAATGCTTGAGTGTAGGGTCTGCTTTTTTCGCATCTTGTCCGTATTCTACGACCCCCATCACGTTAGTATAAGCAGTATGTGGGGTGATTTGGATTTTCTTAGCTTCTGCGTTTGCGTTTTGTAGTTTCAACGTTAGCTTTTCTGTCGCATCCGGTGCCAGGGTTAACTGAAAGTAACCTTCGTTGCCTGACTTTTGGTTGTCCGAGAATTCCGGTGTTACATAAAAATTCAATGTTCCCTCTTCTGCGCTCACGCGCATCGATGCCAAAAAACTAAAGAACACCATAAGGAGTACTACACCTACTTGTTGGATTTTATTTTTTCGATATGTATTTGCTTGTTTCATTCGTCTACCCCTTCCTTTAAAGAGAGTAGCGCTACAAAATTGTAACGCTACTCCATTAATATAAGACAATGGATAGGCTACAATTAACTAGACAGAAAAATTAAGGTGTGTAGACTAGAAGAAAAAATACCAGGAGGAATTTTTATGTCTAAGAGAACACGAAGAACTTTTTCACAAGAATTCAAGCAACAAATCGTCAATCTTTACTTAGCTGGAAAGCCACGTGTAGAAATCATTCGAGAATATGAACTAACGGCTTCAGCATTTGACAAATGGGTAAAGCAATCTAAAACGAGTGGTTCATTCAAAGAAAAAGATAATCTTACGCCTGAACAAAAAGAATTGTTAGAACTACGTAAAAGAAACCAGCAATTAGAAATGGAAAATGATATTTTAAAGCAAGCAGCGCTGATATTCGGACGAAGAGACAAGTAATCGATGCGAATAAGCATCTTTACCCTATATCAGCGATGTGCAGAATATTAGGTCTATCACGTCAGTCCTATTATTATCAATCAAAACCAAAGAAAGACGAATCAGAACTTGAAGAAGCAGTCGCTGAAGAATTTATCCGCAGCCGAAAGGCCTACGGCTCAAGAAAAATAAAAAAAGCCTTATCAAAACGAGGCATTCAGATCAGCCGACGAAAAATTAGTAGAATCATGAAAAATAGAGGATTAAAATCGAGCTATACTGTTGCTTATTTTAAAGTACATCATTCTACTTGCAATGAAGCCAAAACGACAAACGTATTGAATCGTAAATTCTTAAGAGACAACCCATTAGAAGCGATCGTAACAGACTTGACTTATGTACGAGTCGGGAAAAAATGGAATTATGTCTGTTTCATTTTGGATCTGTTCAATCGAGAAATTCTCGGCTATTCTTGTGGAGAACATAAAGATGCCGTTCTAGTAAAAAAAGCATTTAGCCGTATCAAACAACCTCTGACAGAGGTTGAGATTTTTCATACTGATCGTGGAAAAGAGTTTGATAACCAAGCTATTGATGAATTATTAACAACTTTTGACATCAATCGATCATTGAGTCATAAAGGCTGTCCTTTTGATAATGCCGTAGCTGAATCAACTTATAAGTCGTTGAAAGTAGAATTTGTCTATCAATACACATTTGAAACCTTACAACAATTGGATTTGGAGTTATTTGACTATGTCAATTGGTGGAACCACCTTCGGTTGCACGGTACACTTGGCTACGAGACACCGGTTGGTTACCGTAACCAGAGATTGGCGCAGCGAATCCTTGATAATGAGCTCGGATGTGCTAACGCTAGCGAGGCAGTCTAACTTTAATTGTTAGCTCCTGCCGAAGATCGTCACATCCGAGGAGGCTCATTGTCAAGGACAATCGGAATAGCATACGGAAAGAAGTTCTGCACCTTATAAAATTTGTCAAAAAAACTGTTGCCATTCCATTCTTTATATTCATTTCCGTATAGTTATTAATTTAAGGTATAGCCAAGCATACATCTGGTATTTTTCTTTTATTAGCTATCAGTAGAAACCCAATAAACTTAGTAGTCCACAATTTACTGATCATTTTGAATCCTCAGTTAACTATTGGATTGCGCGCTTTATATTCTAATATGATCCAATTAGCTTATTTGAACGCTTAATCTAATAGTTGCATCTCAAGGACTTTTATTATCCGAAATTTATTCTCGTACAAAAATAAATGACCGTTAAATAAGCTATGAGTTGATAACTACAATGAGTGTCAAAAACTATTAAGTTTCTGACCTCATACATTCCATTATTATTTTTTATTCCTCTCAATCATATTTTCCATGGCAGTTACTTTGATACTTTGTTTGAATATCTTCAAACAGTTAGTCTCTCTTTGTCAGTAAAGCGGACCCCATCTGCATATCCGGAGTAAAATGCTTCTCTATCTTTTACATCATGGGACGTGTCTTTTCCAGGAACAAGTCCAATCTTTTCAACTGCGATTTCTATAACTTTCGGTACTTGTAAGGCAAGTTCATAGCCGTTTGTTAGCACCTGCTTCTTGAAAGTTTCAGTCAATCCACGTAAATAGCCTTCAAGATAATCTTGCTTCAGCTGCCATTTCCGCTTGTATTTCCGACGTATCTCCGGTAATTGTAAAAATTGTCTAGCACAATAGCTGACACTTCCACGAGCATATTCAAATGTAATCTGAGCGATTTGAACATCTGATTCGATTCCAACGAAATGAAGTTCAATTGGAGGACCCGATACATAGTAATAACGAACTCGAAAGTTCTTAGCAATAATCAAAGCAAGTCGGTAGAGCCATTTTTGAGAACGTCCCTCGTATATGATCGTATTAATCACTGCCTCCGTTTTTTGTTCCTGCTTATAGCTAAAGACATCTTCTTCATCTATATTGTGCTGGAGCATCAACTCTTGTGCTTTTACTAGTGCTGACATTGATTCCTCATCGTTTGCATCATTTGCTAAAGCAAATAACTTAACAATTTTTTGTTTTGCTTTTTCATCCATATAATTTCACCTTTTATATATTTTCTAGTTTAATATCGCGAAAACAGAAATATTAAATACCTTCTCAACTTAATTTATACTCGCTTTGCCTGTACTGTAATCAATAGATAAACCATCTTGCACGTTGTGGATTAACACATTGAATTGAATATCGTTGGTTTCAACGCTGCGTGCTTCCATTTGAATCGCCCTGGGCAATAATTCTCGCTCTCTGAATATCGGAGTGACCCGATAACGGACGTGGTTATTGGTTTTTCTTAAATAGTTGGCCACTTCATTTTCAAATTGAACCATGTGGATCTGGTTCAGTTGTTGTGTTCCGGTAAACAAGTTTTTCCAGTTATCATTTTATCATTCTCACCGGTCATCTGAAATCCAATTAAATGGCTTCTATTATAGAGCCAAATATTATTTTCAAGCTTTTTTTGATTCCAACCAGTAGGGTATACGTTTGAAATATCCCCTCGTTCTTCTGTCGGCATCATCGATCGATGTAACAGTGCATCTGCGACACCGACACGATTTAGTGAATCGAGATCCGAAAATGTTTGCCAGGTCCCAGCATCTATTGACATCTCTTCAGCTGTAAAACTGGGGTTATTGCCGTTTACTTGAATAACAACATTCTGACCATCAAAATTAGGTAGATTCTCAACCTCTTCAGCTGAGATTTCTTCCTGATAGGCCCAATCACCGAAAAAGTTAGGCTACTGAACATCGAATTCAGATAAGTCCACTAAAGAAGCAGTAAACCCAAACAAACTGAACAATGCTGCGAGTATGAATTTTGACTTACGTTTCATATATCCCACTTCAAGTTCTGTCTCTTTAACGGAAACTCGTTTGTTTTTTTCTTCGACAGCTACTTCCATTGATCGAATCAATTCTGATGTTTGTGTCTGCGTTAAATCTTTAATCGTATCTTTTTCTTTCTCACTCGCTTTATGTTCCAACTGATTGCTTAAATCTTCGATTCGTTTCAATTGTTGTAACTCGATATTATTCATTTTCTTATCCGTTTGTTTCTGATCTGCTACTGTCACAGAATTTTTAGCTGTTGATTGTTCAGCATCTTCAGCAATTACCGGAGCATTTCCCTCATCTGATAGTTTAGGTTCGTTCTGGCGTGTAGGTTCTTCCGAATGCTGTTTATTGTGATCACTCAATGATTCAGCTGTATTTATAGTTGGCTGAGTTTCAAGTTCAGCAGTTGGCAATTGATTTTCAGGTACGCTAGGATCCTCTGAAACCTTCTTCTGTTCTGTTTGAGCTGCTTCTTGTGAATCGTTTTCCTGTACCTCTTTTTTTTATCAGCTAAAAGGTGCTTGATTTCTTTTTTCCTCAATGACAAATTTCGATCAATTGTATTTGACAATTATTTTAACAAGCCATTAATTGATAAAAGTTTGCGATTAAATGAATTTTTCAAACCTAAACGAATGTCATCCATTGTGTTCGTCACTTGATACACTATATTATTTTTTTGTGTGCTAACATACCTATTTCTGCCCATATTAC
Source organism: Enterococcus mundtii (assembly GCF_003957375.1). GTDB lineage: Bacteria > Bacillota > Bacilli > Lactobacillales > Enterococcaceae > Enterococcus_B > Enterococcus_B spodopteracolus. Next base: position 1,763,091 of record NZ_CP025473.1, read on the forward strand.
AGAAAATAGGTTTTCACAAGGCTATGTTTTATCCCTAACAGACCTTGTTTACATTGCTTCTCACTGCAAAGAACTCGACAAAGACGCGTTAGAACCATTGATCGAGTTACTCAAAATGAAACAAACAAAAACAAAAGGTTGGAAAAACGATTATATCTCTCGTTATAATGGCTATCAACCGTTCAGTTTCCGTCGACAAGACTGCCCATGGATCACCGAAATGATTCTACATTTTCTGAAATCTAATTCGGAAATGTCATTTTAAAAAAATAGTCGATGCATAACAAAGGTATGTGTTCATATCTTTTTTAGCGTTATTAAAAAAAGAATATCCTTCATGATCAATACATCACTAAACAATAAAAACAAGCTTATCCCAATAAAAAATTCTTATTTTTTAATTTTAACCAAAAAAAAAATTTCGTTATGATATTATTATTATTTTTAAAAATAACAAAAAAATGGTATTATTGGGTTATAAAGTTGATAGAGGAGTGAATGATGTTGGTCCAATTAAGTAAATTTTTATTTTGGTTTCCTTTTAGCATTGCCGCACTAGCATTCTTTTATTTCTTTAAAATAACTAAGCGCACTTTTTCGATTTTCTTAGCTGCGTGTCCTGTGATTTTCTTTATTGTAAAAATCACGACGTATTACTTTTATGACTCTGTGCGGGTGTTTCTTTATTATGAGATTGGTCTACTGCTGTCTGTGATTTTTTTCATCAGTGTGCTGTACTATTTCTATAAAAAACGCTAATTAACAGAAAGAGATTGTGATCCCTATGCTAAGACTCGTGTTAACATAAGGATCACAACCCCTTTTGGTTATTCTTCTTTTTTCTTCTTACGTATGAACAGAAAATAAATCAGCAAGAGAATGATTATTCCAAGTAAAACACCCGCAACTACATATACCCAAGTTGGGATTGATTGTTGATTAACTTCAGTGATCGCTACCTTATTCACTTCTTTCGCTTCATTTTTACTGATCGTAAACTCGCGGTCAAACGCCCATTCATTGTCTTTTGCATCAGCGACTTCTAAATGCAAGGAATAATCTCCTGCTTCTAAACGTTCATTATCCCAGTCGATCGCGAATCGATACGTTGATAAGGGTGCCATTTGCATCTCTTTGTCATAGGATACTTCTTTTACTGTATCCCCCGCAGCATCTTTCACCTCAGCATTATATTTCAAATGACCAATCGCATCCATCGTTGGATTCTTCAAAGTTGCTACCACACTTGTTTTCCCAAATGAAATGGCTGGTTCGACGCCTTCCAATTCCAGCTTTCTTTGCACTTCATTCGTATTATTCATTAATTTCAATCCTAAGACATAGCCATAATTGTTAACGATTTGGCCCTCTTGTTCCGCTTGACCTGCTTTCATAACATGGATGGCTGCCAAGATTTGTCCATCAAAATCTTTTTCCGACATTGTGAGGTCAACGCTAACTTCTTGTGACTTCCCACCAGCTAAAGTGATGCTTTCTGGGACTTTCGCAATGTTGTCGATTTGAAATTCTTCTGGTATATCTGGTTCATCAGTTGATTGCGTGTAATCAATAAACCCTTGATCATTCGTATAGGCTTGGTTTACTCCAACCTGGTAAGTTGACTCTTCATTCGATGTATTTTCTATCAGGAACTTGATCGTTTGTTTTTGACCAGGTTCTAGTTGTAAATCAAAGTAAGTTAATTTTTTATCGACTTGATTTTGTGGAATAATTGCTTTGATATGAAAGCCTACGTCACTCTCAGTCTCTGCCTCGGTGACCAAAGGGAAGCAAAAAGCAAACATGAAACAAATGGCTAAAATTATTTTCCGCATCACTACACCTCATTTATCGATTCATTTGGTTTTTCCCGTCGATTTGATCATGAACAAAAACCTATAGAAAGAATTGAAGCAATCGCTGAATGCGATTGCTCCAATCTTCTCAATTTGGACACAGCCATTAAGAAGCATCTGCCGTATTGTACAATTGATAATTGATCGTACCGTTCAAGACATTATTTACTTGTAAGACATTGCTCGGATCGGTAAAACCAATTGCGATCGATGTTACCGGAGTGGTGATTTGACCGGTATTATTTCCGGCATCTGGTGTAGTAGCTGATCGAGCGACAATACCAGTTGCGCCTGTACCAACTAATTGTGCACCATTGATTTGGAATGAATTCACATCAAATGTGGCTGGCGCAGCTGCTCGTGTCAATTGGTTGTTCGCAACAGTTGCTCTCACTGACCAAGCTTGTGCGATGCTATCATTTGAAACAACGATATTTCCTGGTGTCGTGATCGTTCCAGTGCTAAGTGAATACGTGCTATTTTCGATTTCCGTCTCAAACGCATAAGTCGCTGGAACGGCATCAAGTCTTAAATCTCCTGAAGTAGCATCGGTGATCGTTACAGTCGTTGGTGTACTTCCTGTTTGTCCTGGTACCTCTGCTGCGAATGCTGCTACTCCACCTATATTTACTAAAACCAACCCTGTGAATACTGCACTTAATGTTTTTGTTTTGTGGTTCATTTTTATTCCTCCTTGATTTTCAATTAATCTACATCGGCAACCACATTTACGAGGTTGACCGTCTGTATCGCTTTATAGGTACCACTTGGACTATTAGCAGGAATACTCAACTTAATACTTTCTTTCGGGATGATCAATCGAAAGTTTTGTTTCGTTCCTTGACTGACTTTGATGAGTTCTTGCGTTTCGCCATGACTGATATTTTCTATATCATTGACTTGATAGACGGTTGTTTCTTCTGTTATCAACTGTCCATCTTTCAGAGAAAGTTTTATTGCATATTCCTGCTGATTTTTAAAAGCAGATAATGAATAATCGAGTTTCCACCCGTTCGTTCCAGAACGATTGTCAACCACTTCGATCACTAAATCTTGCTTTGCTAGTACTTCAATGTCCGTCTCAGGGACTGGGTAGCGATCAAATGTTGGTGGTATCACTTTCTTTAAATAAATAGCAGGTTCGATGATTTGGACATTCACTGCTGATTTTTTCTCTTCACCCACGGAAGATGCTCGGATCTTTGAAGGGGAAACAAACATCAGGGGCAAGATAAATAGTAGCAACCATTTGATTTTAGGCTTCATCGCTTCTGCCTCCTTAATCGATACATCAGTCCGACAAATCCAATCAGCAATGTACCGAGAAATGCAGACGTTCCATACAACAAACTACCCGTTTGCGGAAGCATCCACTTCGCTTGCGATTTGGTCGTTCCACTTTCACTCTTATCTATGGGACTCACTTCGTCTTTTTCATATAATTCAAACTGGATTTCTTGCTGATCGGAAGCAATCACTTCGTTGGCAAACGCAGGAGCGACTCGCACAAAGCCAGTGAACAAAACAAAACTAAGCAGGAACAAAAGATTCATAGTTATTCGCTTCATCTCATCGCCTCCTTATTCGATCGTAGCCGTGTTATATAGCTTCCAATTGGCTGTTGCTCGTCCACTATAATCACCCACAGGCAACAGTTTTGAGCTATTTAACAACACTCCCGTATTTTCACTCATATTCAGCGTATAAAGATAACCAGTCGGGGTCACACTCGAAGAATCAAACACTTTGATTGATGAATTACCCAAATTTTGAACCGCACTCGTAGGACTTGTTTTCCAGACGAAAGAAAAAGGTGCGCTCGTTCCACTCGTGATTGAAAGACCAACCGACCAATTTCTTGTTGTTCGTGGATCTCTCGAATCCCATACCTTTAATTCTAAGCTATTGCCCGCATCACGATCCAAGATCCCTTTACTTTGACGAACCTTTCGATTCGTCCATTTGAATGTACTTGGTGCCTGTTCAAGTCTTAATTCTCCAGTGTAGGTTACCATCAGATTCAATGATGCTGCCGGTTCTTCGGGTTTCGTCATTTTTCCGGAGGAGTATACTTCAATGACAAATTTATTTTCTCCATAATCAAAATATTTCGTAGGGATCACTAACTGTGTATTTGCATTAAAATTTGTCGCCCCTGTTGTCGTGACATCAGAGAATGGAACATCGGTTAGATAAGTCGTTCCTTTTCTCAATTTGAAACTTAATCGATCGCCGACATCCAAATCTTTCCAATAGAATGTTTTTTTATACCCAGGATTGCGATTTGCAGAGATATCCAATGTCTCACTAAAATTGGTCACCGTATTGACATTTTCCCATGATAAAGCCGTAAATTGGTCCGTTTTTCTAACCCAATAATACACGGTATCGCCATAGTAGGTGACGTTTGTTGTATCATTTGGCGTCGTCCCCACTGGATTTGCCAAGACTGAACTTCCGTAACTAGTTAGTGCATCGGCTGACAATGTTCTTGTTGGTGCTGAATAACTCAGTGTCGCTGAATCTCCTGGATTGAGATTGACCGCGTTATTGGCTAACGTCGTGACCACTGTGATCACGCCAGTCGTTGCGTTATTTGTCACGACTGTTGATAAATTTGCTGGGGCAATGGTTGATGTTACCCCTATGGCAGTCGTCTTCGTGATCGTCGGTATGACTGTCGCATTTGTTGCCAAATTAATTGCTTTCGCATCCAGCACTGTCGTCCACCTCGTAGTATTCAAGGGTGCTTCGCCTGTGTTTACTTTGATTGTGGATTGAATCTTAGCAGGCTGCTCACTGATCAAATATTTATTTTTACTCGTGTCAGTACTAGGAACAGTCACAGAGGTATTCGTATTATCTAATACACTACTCGTCACTGTCGCTCCTGTCGGTATCGGCGGTTGTGTAAAAGCAAAACGAACTTGTCCTGATACACTTCCGTTTGCCGCTGTAAATCCCCAATAGGCACGATTGTTGTTGGTGGCTAACTGCAATTCCGAGTTCAGCTCTCCCCAAGAAACCGTCGTGTCAGTAGTTTTTGCCCCATTGATAGGATTTCTGAATGAATACGTAAAGTTATGTGTTGTGCTATTAAAGCTATAATTGAACTCGTACCATGTCCCATCTTGGACATTTGTACTGACAGCTCCATTAAGGGGGATCAAGCTGTTGTGTTTGATCCGTCCGGGATTAGCGAGGGTCAAAGTGAACCAATCATTTGCTCCTAAATCACCATTTACAGCATTGATTGGTTGATACGTTCGGATTAGATTGCCGGGAAAGGTATATGCCATGTGTGGCGTACTTCCAGCAGGAATTTGTGCATCATAGCGAGCTCTACCAGTTACTGCTTCATTTGCAAACAAGTCAAATTCAACCGCAAATGAATTTTTAATAGCGGTTGTTTCTGGCGTACGCGGGGTTAATCCCTCATAGTATCCGCCAGTTGCTCCGTAGACACCCAAATTTTGTCCGTCTACGCCTACTGCTCGTGAATTCGTGATGGCTGTAGTTTTTCTAGCATCATTATGCATGACAAATGCCACGCCGTCTGCTTGTTGTGTACCAAAATTGACGTAGACACGTTGTGAAAATGACTTCGTAAAATCTAAACGATACGCGTCATTTGACCAAATCGAGGTCCAGTTATTACTCCCCGAAAGAGAAATTTGTGAAAATGGTTTTCCACCATTATCATTCGTATTCGTGACATTTGAAACGACTGCCCCACCATTTGGTGCGGCAAAAGCGCCACTGATAGGCATAGCTCCCGGTGGTACGTATTGAGAACCCGTGCCTGTTGCAAAAGCTTGGTTTACTCGTGCCTTGGGTGGTTGGTAGTCAGAAGAAGTCGAGCTTTGTTCTTCCGCTACTTTTGCTTCACTGGTTGATTGCTGTGTCTCAGCCGTTTCCTGATTTTCTCCAGTTTCGCTATTTTCTTCAATGGTACCGCTCGTTACTTCGGTTGCTTGACTCTCTGAAGTAGCAGATTGATCGTTATTTTCTGGTTCAGCAAATGGAAGAATTTCTCCTTCTGGGGGTGTCAGATTCGTCAATGTTCCATTTGTGGACTTGTACTTGACAAATAATCGAACAGGTTTAGTTGGTTGGGTAAAATATAGGGTAGAAAATTGTTCTTCTGTCAACACCTGACTCTCACCGAGTAATTTATCATCTAACATGAGAGGGATTTTTTCCCCCTTAGAATCGATCAAACTTACGGAAAATTGTAAAACTTCAGACGAATTTTGATCTAGTTTAAATTGTATCCCTTTATCTGTGTCTTCGAGTGATAACGCCACTTCGCCATTATCGATCAACACATTCATTGGCTGGATTTGGTCGACATTAGCAAAAACAGAAGAGCAAACGCCTCCAAAGAAGAACACCATAATAATAATAAAAGTTATAAAAAACGGTTGAATATTGGTTTGATTTCTATTCCTTATCCCCACAGATTTACCTCCTTTGTCCAAACTATTGCAATTTGAATATAGAAGACTTGTAAAAAGTCGTTACTTTTATCATTTTTTCAAATAGCATTTGAGATCAGGTCCATTTCTACTAAATTTCACTTGAAAAAGAAAATCCATCAAAGACTATTATGTAAAAACAACGGAATGACTGATAGAGTTATTTAAAATAAAAAAAGAGCTATGTATAATCTAAATATTTTCTTACGATATCTCTCATCAAAAAAATAATAACACACTTTATTTTTTAAATGAATTTTTATGCTTATAACATTATATAATTATAACCATAACAGTCAAAATATATGCTTAAATAGCGATAATGAGAGCGCTATCTTACGGCTTTAATCTCCATGGATAAGCATGCACAAAACACTTGTTTTATGCATGCCCGATTGTTCAAACAACTAATAGGTTGCTTTGATTTTTCACACACTAAAATTCTGTGAAAGGAACTAAATGTAAGATTGCTAAAAAAACACCAGCGAAGGCGGATAGAGCCGCGTTTCACTAGTGCCATTCTTAGTTATTATTCCTTCACCCGAGCTAACTCCGCCCATCTCCAGTTTTCCACTACTGGCAGATCATGTCCTTCTTTACGAATATACTCTCGATGTTCTTTCAATTGTTGCGTCATTTCTTCAGCAAAAGCTGTCGCTTCTTCACCGTACACAGTTACCGCTGCATGTTGCGCTAAGTGGAAGCGATCCAATTCACTAAAGACGCGCATATCAAACGGCGTGGTGATATCGCCATTTTCTCGATAACCATGGACCATCAATCGGTGATTGTGTCGTAAGAAGAAAATATCCCGGATCATGCCTTCATACCCATGGAAAGCAAACAGAATTGGTTTGTCTTTCGTAAAGAACGTGTCAAACACTTCATCACTTAGCCCTCTCTGATCAACAGATGGGTATCTTAACTTCAAGATATCTACCACGTTGATAAAGCGGATTTTTAATTGTGGAAATGCTTGATTCAATAGCGAGACTGCCGCAAGTGCTTCAAGATTTGGTTCTGTGCCTGCTGCTGCGATCACTAAATCTGGCTCTTCATTCGCAGAAACGGTACTAGCCCAATCGATGATTTTCAACCCCTCATTGGCTAATTCTTCTGCTTCTGTTGCAGAATAAAATTGCGGACGTGGATGTTTGCTGGAAATAATCAAGTTGATGACTTGCTCTTCTTGTAGCGCGCGATCCATCACAGCCATCAAACTATTCGCATCTGCAGGCAGGTATTCGCGAATAAACTCTGCTTTCTTCTCTGCTAGATGAGTCAACACCCCAGGGTCTTGGTGGGTATACCCATTGTGATCTTGTTGAAACACAGTCGATGTGGCAATCAAGTTCAATGAAGGATAGTTTTTCCGCCAAGGCTGATCACTAGCTTTACGCATCCACTTGAAGTGTTGCGTCAACATCGAGTCAACAACACGTAAAAAAGATTCGTAACTAGCAAAGAAGCCGTGCCGTCCTGTCAAAACATACCCTTCTAAAAATCCTTCTGCTTGATGTTCCGACAGTTGTCCATCAATGACCCTTCCTACAGAAGACTGCCACTCATCTGAAGCATCTTTAGGTTCCAACCATTGTCGATCTGTCACTTCAAAGACTTTATTCAAGCGATTGGATTTTGTTTCATCCGGGCCAAAGATCCGAAAATTGGTTGGGTTCTTCGTGATTACATCTCTGGCTTGTTCTCCAAAGACCATCATATCTTGTGCAACGACAGCTCCTGGTGTTGCAGTATCCACTGCATAGTTTTTCCAATCAGGCATGACTAACGGTTTGGGATCGATCCCGCCATTTGTGATTGGATTTGTCGACATCCGACGATTGCCTTTGGGTGCGAGCTCCTTGATTTTTTGGTTGATTCTTCCTTGTTCATCAAACAGCTCTTCCGGGCGATAAGACTGTAACCAATCAATCAAATGATCGACGTGTTCCATATGCTCTGAATCAACTGGAATTGGCACCTGATGGGCGCGGAACGTTCCTTCCACTTGTTCATTTTCCCACGTCTTTGGTCCAGTCCAGCCTTTTGGCGTCCGAAAAATAATGACGGGCCATCTTGGCATCGTGGCTGATTCCGCAGGTGCTTGTCTTGCTTCATTTTGGATTTCTTTGATTTCTTCGATCACTGTGTCTAGCGTTAAAGCCAGGATGTGATGAACAACCTCTGGGTCTGTTCCCTCAACAAAATAAGGTTTCCAGCCCATTCCTTCGAAATACTTTCGAAGATCTTCATCACTCTTGCGGGCAAGGATGGTTGGATTCGAAATTTTTCCGCCATTCAAATTCAAAATTGGTAACACCGCACCGTCATTGACTGGATTGATAAAGACATTTGAAAACCAACCGCCAGCTAATGGACCTGTTTCTGCTTCGCCATCGCCTACAACTGTCGCCGCGATCACATCCGGATGATCAAGGATCGCACCTGTCGCATGGGCAAGTGAATAGCCAAGTTCTCCACCTTCATGGATCGATCCTGGTGTTTCCGGCGCGGCATGGGATGCAATTCCGCCAGGATAAGAAAATACCCGACATAAATGTGCCAATCCTGCTTCATCTTCTGTAAATTCAGGATAGATCTCACTGTAACTGCCATCAATATAAGAATTAGATACCATCACTTGTCCACCATGACCAGGGCCCTCTATGTAAAACATATCCAAATCGTATTTATTGATGACACGATTTAAATGTGCATACACAAAATTTTGTCCAGCAATCGTTCCCCAATGTCCAATAGGATGTGTCTTTACATCGTCTTTAGTTAACGGACGGCGTAATAATGGATTATCTTTTAAATACATTTGAGCAACAGAAATATAATTTGCAGCCCGCCACCAAGCATCTAATTGTTCGAATTCTATTTGTTTGTCTATGTTTGTCATATCGAACACCCCTTTAATCATTGCTAGTCCTACAAAAGAACAAAAAATGAGTCTGGCCTTTACCAGAGTGTCCAGACTCATCTTCGTCGCTTCTTTCGACTGCTCGTATGTGCTATCCCTTAATCAGCTGATAACATTACGGTATTTATTTAACTTTAACTTGAATCTCAAAGAAATGACATCATAACGCTCTACTTCGTTGAAAAAGAATGTTAGACGTAAGTTTTTCTAAAGTCCCAAAGTCTTTCAATGGATCATTTAAGTTATTTGATGACAATATCTTCTAAATCAACCAAGCGTGCCCACGTTTGGATCTGCTCAGTCGTAAGGTGCAATGACACAACGGTATGGTGTCCGCCACCCGTGCGGATCCAAGCACCTACCCCCTCATGGAAATTCGGTTTGACTTTCCAAAGTACGCGTGCCACTGGTAAATGTGGGGCTTCTTCCGTTGGTTCGAAGGCTTCCACTTCATTGATCAACAATTTGTAATGCGTGCCAAAATCTGCCATGGAAACCACGACACCATCGCCTGCTTTCCCGTCAAACACCAAACGAGCCGGATCTTCTCGATCACCCATCGATAATGGCGAAACAACGATTTTTGGTCGATTGACTGCCAATGTCGGATCTACTTCCATCATGTGAGATTGTAAAATTGCTTCTTTTCCTGGTGTCAGTTCATAGGTGTAATCTTCCATGAAACCTGTGTCTTTATTTTGTGCCATGATTTTTAAAATCCGATCCAAAGCAGCTGTTTTCCAATCCCCCTCACCGGCAAATCCGTAGCCTTCTGCCATTAATCGTTGGACTGCCAAGCCAGGTAATTGTTGCATACCGTAAAGATCTTCAAAGTTTGTTGTGAAAGCATTATAATTGCCCGCTTCCAAGAACCGTCTGATTCCGATTTCTTGTTTTGCTTGTACTTTGACATGTGCCTCCCAAGTGTCATGATCATAATCTGCATAATCAAAATCATAAAGTTGTGTATATTCTTCAAATAATGACGCTACTTCTTCATCAGTGACTTCATCGATCACTTTGACTAAATCGCCAATCCCATAATAGTCGACCACCCAGCCGAACTGGATCTGTGCTTCTACTTTGTCTCCTTCGGTCACAGCCACATTACGCATATTGTCTCCAAAACGAGCGACCTTGATCGAGAAGCTTTCATTATAAGCTACAGCCACATGCATCCAGTCTGAAATTCGGCGTTGTACATCTTCTGATTGCCAATGACCAACAACGATTTCATTTTTCTTATTGAGACGTGCATTAATAAAACCATATTCCCGATCCCCGTGGGCTGCTTGGTTCAAGTTCATAAAGTCCATATCGATCGTTTCCCATGGGATACTCTCGTTAAATTGAGTAGCTAAATGTAATAAGGGCTTTTGCAGCAATTGCGTGCCACGAATCCACATTTTTGCTGGTGAGAAAGTATGCATCCAAGTGATAACACCTGCTACTTGCTCCTGGTAATTCGCTTCCTTCATGATCGAGGTGATCGTATCAGCAGTTACTGCTAGTTCTTTTAGTACAATCGGATAAGGCAACGTTTGGTGATCATTTAGTGCCGTAACGATCGTCTCTGCATTCTTTTTGACCTGCGCTAACGCTTCTTCTCCATATAGATGTTGTGAACCTACGACAAACCAAAATTCTTTTTTACTGATTGCTAACATGATTGTAACTCCTCTATTTTTTATTTTTTTTGGCCATAATACGCATCTTTGCCATGCTTGCGTAAATAATGTTTATCTAATATTCGTTGGGGCAATGGTTCGGAAAAACTATTCAATTGGCGAGTAAATAAGTTCATTTTCGCCACTTCATCCAGTACAACGGCATTCATCACCGCTTGGGAAGCATCTTTCCCCCAAGTAAATGGTCCATGGCCATGTAACAACACTCCTGGAATTGCCATGATATCAATATTTCTATTTTGGAATGTCTCAATGATCACATTGCCGGTTTCGTGTTCATAACCAGCATCGATTTCTTCTTGTGATAAAAATCTTGCACAAGGAACGCTCCCATAAAAAGTATCTGCATGAGTCGTACCCATGGCAGGTAGATCGATACCCGCTTGTGCCCAGATCGTTGCCCATGTCGAATGCGTATGACAAATCCCACCAATTTCCGGGAAATGTTTGTAAAGAACCGCATGTGTCGGTGTATCGGAAGATGGATTTAGTTCACCTTCGATGACTTGATTATTCAAATCAACAACGACCATATCTTCTGCTTTCATTTTCTCGTAGCTTACGCCGCTAGGCTTGATGACAAAATAACCCGTTTCCCGATCAAATGCACTGACATTCCCCCATGTGTATTTGATCAGTCCCTGTTTTGGTAAAGCTAAATTTGCTTGATAAACAGATTCTTTCAGACTTTCTAACATTCTCTCACTCCTTCTTCCATTGATACGATCGCGGATACTTCGATAGGCAACCCTTTTTCATACAGCTTAATAAATTTTTCGTAACCTTTTAAATCTGCCTCTTTGGGATCGATTGTCAGACCCTCACTAGTTGAAAATACCTCTTTTGCTAAAAATTCTTCCAAAGTCATACCCTCTGCCGCTCGGAGATAAGCAGCTAATAAGGCAATCCCCCAAGCGCCTCCTTCTCCGGCTGTTTCCATGACTGTAACAGGTGCTTCCATCGCTGAAGCTAGAATCGTTTGAGCAACTTTCGGCGTTTTAAAGATCCCACCATGTGCGACTAAACGATCGATCGTGACTTGTTCGGATTTAAGTATCTCCATCCCTAGACGCATCGCCCCAAAAGCACTTGAAAGGTGCATCCGCATAAAATTCGCTAAATCAAACTTACTATCCGGCTGTCGCACGAATAATGGTCTGCCTTGTTCCATTTTTGTGATATTTTCTCCAGAGTGGTACCCGTAGCTGAGTAATCCTCCACAGTCGCCATCTCCTTGTAGCGCTTTCAAAAATAAGGTTTCATAAATCTGCTGTGTATCGATCGTCACACCAAGACTCTCACTGAACTCTTTGAAAATCTTGACCCATGCGTTGATTTCTGATGAGCAATTGTTTGTATGCACCATTGCCACAGGGCTTCCGTCAGGTGTTGTTACTTGGTCAATTTCTGGATGGATATTTACTAACTCTTTGTCCAATACGATCATTGCAAAAGCCGATGTCCCAGCTGAAACATTCCCTGTGCGTATCCCCACACTGTTCGTTGCGACCATACCGGTGCCGGCATCCCCTTCTGGTGGGCAAACAGGAATCCCTGCGGTTAAATTTCCCGACAGATCTAAGAGCCTTGCTCCTCTTTCAGTCAACGTCCCTGCAACCTCACCAGCCAAACGAATTTCTGGAAGGAGCGTTTCTAAAGGTTGCATAAAACCTTCTGTTTGTGCCAATTGATCAAAAATAGCAATCTTTTGTACATCATATCCCTTCGTTTGACAATCAATCGGAAACATTCCAGAGGCATCTCCAACTCCTAATACTTTTTGTCCGGTCAACTGCCAATGGATGTAGCCGGCTAAAGTTGTAAAGTAACTAAGATTTTGTAGATGTGTTTCTTTATTTAAAATTGCTTGATATAGATGGGCAATGCTCCAACGCTGTGGGATCGTATAATGAAAGGCATTGCTCAGTTTTTCCTCTGCCTCTGCGGTAATGGCATTGCGCCACGTGCGAAAAGGAACAAGCAATTCATCGTGCTGATCGAATGCCAAATAACCATGCATCATTGCGCTAAAGCCGATAGCTCCTATCGTAGTCAGTGTCGTGTCATACTTTTCAGAAACCACATCGATTAATTGCTGATAACTCGATTGTAACCCCTTCCAAACCTCATCAAGTGAATAGGTCCAAATACCGTTTTCTAACTGGTTTTCCCAATCGTAACTTCCAGCTGCAATTGGCTCATAGTGTTGATCGATCAGCACTGCTTTGATTCTCGTCGATCCTAGCTCAATGCCTAGTGCTGTTTGCCCTGTGCGAATCGCTTCTATTTGTTTCAACCTAGTTTCTTTCGCTTCGATGTCAAACGCCCCCTTTGTTTCTCTTTATGATAGTTATAGTATAAAACTTTTTGTACGTACATGTCAACGGAAATATAGTTATCTGTTCGTACATAAATCTTTTTTTATTTTTCCTGCTAAATTCACATTTGCCATATAAAAAAGGCAAAGAGAGCAAATTCCTCCTCTTTACCTTTTTAAGAGCAAATACTCTTGCTAGACATTGACTAATGTTCATCAAATAAATTTTTATCGTATCTGGTACACTTATAGTTTCCCCTTAGCTACTCGCCATTCTTTGCTGCACCAACTGAAGCTCTGATCACCAACCTAGGTTCATAGACGATATTTTCTCCTTGATTGCCTGTTTGGATCGTGTGAATGATCCATTCTGCCGCATCTTTCCCCATCCGCTCTTTTGGATGAGTTAAAGTGGTCAGTTTCACTGCACCCATCTGACTCAACGAGGAATCATCATTTCCGATGATCGACAATTGCTGCGGTACTTGATAACCCTTCGCGATCACTTCATCAAGCAACTGGCTAGCAACTTGATCGTTGTAACAGATGATGCCGGTACTTGCCGTTTCCTTTAGCTGTAAGAGGACTTTTTCACCTAGTTTCCCACGTGAATCAGTCGTGTAGGTGAGGATATCTTCCGGCGAAAATTGGATACCGTAGGCTTCGCACGCTTGAATAAAGCCTTTCATCCGATATTTTCCTTGTAAATCATCGATTTTCGTGATGAACAGTAATCGCTGATGACCTTGCTGGATCAAATACTCCGTCCCCTTAAAGCCAACTTTTACATCGTCGACACAAATCGAGGCGACCGCTAATTCTTCATAGACAGCATTGATCATGACCATCGGAATCCCTTGTTCTCTCAATCGGACATAGAGCGCAAGGTTCGGATTATATTCATTGCTTTTTGTTGGCTCTACGATTAAGCCATCTACACCAAACTGCAACATTTTTTCCAAGCAGTTTTTTTCTTGTTGATGATCATTATTCGTACTCGCTAATAAGAGTGAATATCCTTGTTCACTCAACGTTTTTTCAATTCCTCGGATGATCGAAGGGAATATATAATCCGATAAATACGTCGTGATCACGCCAATCGTCTTTTGGTTTTTTCTACTTTCTGATGTTTTCTTATACGCGTCATCGACATATGTTCCAGAGCCTTTCTCTTTACGCAGATACCCTTCATTGACTAACAATCCAATCGCTTGTCTTACCGTATGACGGCTGACTTGATAGTCTTTTTGTAATTGGAGTTCAGGCGGTATCGGTTCATTTGGTTTGAAAATTTGGTCAATGATCTTATCCTTTATCTCATCTGCGATCATTTGATATTTTGTTTTATCCATAATTACTTTGCCAATCCTTTCACTCCGACGTAAGTTGTCCGAACAATTATATGATATCATTGTAGCACAACTTGTTTTGGAAAGGCTTATTAACAGGAAAAAATATCTGTGAGTTTCTTTTTGTTAGCGCTTTGTAAGGAATAACTGCTCTGTTTTCAGCTTTTAGTTCAAGTGATTTCAAAAAAATTGTAAGATATCTGCTAAGACAGATTCTCCATCAAATGTTTCGTAATCTTCTTTCCGAATCATTTTGTAAGGAACAGCTTTCACCGTCAGAAAATCTTTTAATCGTTCCAATTCATATTCTGATTGTGGACCGATCATCAGTCCGTCAATCTGCTGGTTTTGGATTGCCTGCTCTGCCACGATTGCTGGTGCAGAGTATACATGTAGCGGTACACCTTTTTCATTTGCTGCATTTTGGATATTTTTTACTAGCAGACCTGAAGTGATCCCAGCGGTACAAATCAATAATATCCGTTTTTCCTCTGTCATTTCCATCTGTTCGCCACCTTAAGAAATTTTGCGTTTTTTATTGTAAATATCCAATACGACAGCTAGCAATAAAATCAAGCCTTTGATTGCTTGTTGCCAGTCTACTCCGACCCCCATGATCGACATCCCATTGTTCAGCACGCCCATGACTAACCCACCAACGATTGCTCCAGTGATCGTTCCAATTCCTCCAGAAGTCGAAGCTCCTCCAAAGTACACAGATGCCATCGCATCTAATTCAAGCGAAGTCCCTGCCTGAGGAGTAGCAGCGTTTAAACGTGCAGCTAAGATCAGTCCTGCTAAAGCAGCCATGACGCCCATATTCACAAATACCCAAAAAGTTATTTTCTTCGTCTTGATCCCAGATAATTGAGCAGCTTTCAAATTACCACCTGTGGCATAAATTTGTCGTCCCGCAACTGTCCGATTGGTCAAAAATCCATATATCCCAACAATTACACCTAAAATAATCAATATTACTGGAAATCCTTGGTATGAAGCAAAGATATAACTTAATCCTAAGACAAGAACAATCGTCAATGCCGCTTTGATCAAGAATGCGTTCAATGATGGTACTTCAAATAAATTTTCTTTTCTTCGCGCTCTCGCACGCCATTGAGCAAATACTAAACTAACAGCTAACACGACACCTAAAATCAACGTCAATAAGTGCATTCCAGGAACACCAAAGATATCTGGTAAATACCCCGTCGAGATTTTTTGGAAACCTCCAGGGAAAGGAGCTAAAGATTGCCCTCCTAATACAACCTGTGTCAAGCCACGAAACATCAATAGACCGGCAAGTGTCACGATAAACGCAGGAATCCCTACATAAGCGACCCAAAAGCCTTGCCATGCGCCGATCACCCCACCGACTAATAAACATAAAGGGACTGCGAGCCATGGGCTGATGTTGTTATTGACCATTAACATACCCGCCATCGCTCCTACAAATGCCATGACTGAACCTACCGATAGATCCACGTAGCCTAAAAGCACGACCAACAACATTCCCGCAGCCAAAATCAAAATATGGCTGTTTTGCAGCACGATATTCGTTATATTCAGCGGTCTTAAAAAGATCCCGCCGGTCATTAGTTGAAAAGCGATCAACAAAGCGACCAAAATAATGACCATACTATATTTACTAAAGATATCTAAGATCTTTTCTTTCACATTCCAAGCTTTTTTTTCCTGACTTTTTTTTGTGACATTTTCCATCAGCCCACTGCCTCCTCTTCTTTTGTCATCAGGTTCATCAATAACTCCTGATTTGCCTCTTCTCTAAGCACTTCTCCCGTCATTTTCCCTTCATTCATGGTATAGATCCGATCACACATACCGATGATCTCAGGTAGTTCAGAAGAAATGATACAGACACATTTTCCTAAGGCAGCCATTTCTTCAATAATTGTGTAGATTTCATACTTCGCCCCGACATCTATACCACGAGTCGGTTCGTCCAGAAATAAAATTTCCGGTTCTGTCATCAACCATTTAGCTAAAACGACTTTTTGTTGATTCCCACCACTTAAACTACCCACGTTTTGGAACACATTGGTGGCCTTGGTCCTCATTTTTTTCCGAAAGTTTTCTGCTTCGATCACTTCTTTTTCTTGATCTAAAATGCCACTTCGACTAATTTTTTCGAGACTAGCAATCGTCGTATTTTCTCTGATGTCCATCAAAAGATTCAAGCCAACAGATTTACGATCTTCGGACACATACGCCAACCCATGATCAATTGCTTGAGAAACATCTTTGATCACTAATTCTTTTCCGTCTTTAAAAACCTTGCCGCTGATATTGCTTCCATATGATCGACCAAAAATACTCATGGCAAATTCAGTTCGTCCTGCTCCCATCAATCCGGCGATACCAACAATTTCTCCTCGTCGAATCGAAAAATCGATATGATCATTGATGATTCGGTCGGTTGTCAATGGATGGTGGACCGTCCAATCCTTGACTTCAAAATAAACCTCGCCGATATCAGGATGACGATCAGGGTAACGATTCGTTAAATCACGACCAACCATCCCCTTAATGATCCGTTCTTCACTGATTGCTGTATTTTCTAACGTTTCGATCGTTTGGCCATCTCGTAAGATTGTGATCCTGTCCGCCACCGCAACGATTTCATTCAATTTATGCGAAATGATGATCGAAGTGATTCCTTGATTGCGAAACTCCTTGATCAAGGCTAACAGATTGGCGCTTTCTTCTTCATTCAGTGCTGCTGTCGGTTCATCTAATATGAGTAATCGAACATTTTTAGAAAAAGCCTTCGCAATTTCCACCAACTGTTGATGCCCGACACCGATTTGCGAAACTAAGGTATTCGGATCGATTTTCAAGCCCACTGTTTTTAGTAGATTTTCTGTTTTTCGTTCAGTCAAGTTCCAGTCGATCATGCCATGCTTTGTTTGTTCGTTCCCTAAAAAAATGTTTTCTTTGATCGATAGATAAGGACTCAAAGCTAATTCCTGGTGGATGATCACGATCCCTTTCGCTTCACTATCTCTAAGATTTTTAAATTGACATACCTCACCGTCATACATGATTTCGCCTGAATAGCTGCCATAAGGATACAAGCCGCTCAACACATTCATCAATGTGGATTTTCCTGCACCATTCTCGCCACAAAGGGCATGGATCTCTCCACGTTTGATACGGAGATTGACATTGTTCAACGCACGAACACCAGAGAATTCTTTGATGATTTCTTTCATTTCTAAAATATAATCTGCCATTTTTTCACTTCCTAATCGAGAGTGTGATAGTAGCGCTCAACTTCGAAAAATAAGCGAAAAAACTAAAATTTATTCTTCAAATTTTGAGATCTCACGCTTATTTTTGAAGGAGCTACTACTGAAACACTGTTTATTGAGGTTATGCCACAAGCATTTTGACCTTAGCAATAAGAGAGAAAATTGAAAAATAGTTGGTTATATTTCTCCGATTTTTTGCTTAATGTTGAAGGTCAGCTTCTAAACACCGTTTATTCGGTTCTAAGGAGTACAAGAGGACAAATGTTCCAAAGCCCTTTTATTTAATGCCCTCTTATTGGCCTAAATCACTTTCACTGTAATACTCAGTATCGATCAGCTCTTGTTTGTAGTTTTCTTTATCTACAGATACAGGGTTAGCTAGATAAGTTGGAATAACTTTCACGCCATTATCGTAGGTTTCCTCGTCATTGACCGGCACTTCTTTATCATTGTTGATTGCTTCGATCATCTCTACCGTATTATCAGCTAGCACCCGTGTATCTTTAAAGATCGTTTGTGTTTGCTCTCCTGCAATGATAGATTTCACTCCAGCAATCGTTGCATCCTGTCCTGTGATAACTGGAAGTGGTTTGTCAGCTGAGCCATACCCTACTCCTTTTAAGGAAGAAATGATCCCTAAACTAATTGGATCGTAAGGAGAAAGAACCGCATCTAGTTGTTCATCTGTATAGTTAGCACTTAATAAGTTATCCATACGTGCTTGTGCGGTTGAGCCATCCCAACGAAGCGTCGCGATTTGATTGAATTTCGTTTGACCTGATGAGACGTTCAATTGTTTGCTGTCGATATAAGGTTGAAGAATCGACATCACACCATTGTAATTGATCAATGCGTTGTTATCGTCAGGTGAACCGCCAAATAATTCGATCGTAAATGGTCCAGCACCATCTTTTAAGCCTAATTTATCTTCGATATAAGAAGCTTGTAAAACACCTACACCAAAATTATCAAATGTTGCATAATAATCGACATATTCAGAGTTCATCAATAAACGGTCATACGCAATGACTTTGATATCCGCCTGATGTGCTTTTTCTAAGACATCTGTCAATGCTGAACCGTCAATCGATGCAATAACCAACGTATCAACTCCCTTTGTGATCATATTTTCGATTTGTGCCACTTGGTTTTCTACTTTGTCTTCTCCATATTGCAAATCTGTCTTGTATCCTTTTTCTTCTAGTTGCTTGACCATGTTGTCGCCATCTGCGATCCACCGCTCTGCAGATTTTGTTGGCATCGAAATACCGACGAACCCTTTTTCATCTCCGGCTGCACTGCCATCGCTACAACCAGCAAATACTGTTACTGACACTAATAAAAAAACAATTGCTACCAACCAATTTTTCCCAACTCGTTTCATGTGTGTCCCTCCAAATACTTATTTGATGAATTCATCATAGTTTAAATATAAAACGCTTTCATTGATTATTTTTCTGTGTTTCTATAAATTCCCTCGTAAACTTATGTAAACTTTTGATTTTTCTTCATTTTTTTTTGACGATTCTTGATTTTCTTACGAAATTGACAAACATGCTAATATGAAATTTGAAAACGCTATATGATATAGATAAAAGGGGAGATTCATTATGAAGAACAAAAGTTTTTTTATTCTGGCAGCTTTTTGCCTGCTGTTGACTGGGTGTGCTTTCAACTCTACTGAGCCTACAAAAAAAGAGTTGACCATTGGTTTTTCTCAAGCGGGCACCGAAAGTAATTGGCGCAAAGTTCAAAATCAGTCCATCAAAGAAGCACTAGAAAAACAAAATTTCCAAGTCCTTCACCGAAATAGTTACTCTGATCCAAAACAACAGATACAAGATGTGATGACATTTATTGCCTATCAAGTCGATATGATCGTGTTATCTCCTATCGAAGAAACTGGCTGGGATTCTGTTTTGGAAGAAGCCACAGAAGCGAATATCCCAGTCATCATCGTTGATCGCAACATCACAACGCAAAAACAAGATCTCTATTTGACCCATATTGGTTCAAGTTTCAAAGCACAAGGTAGTCGAGCTGGCCTCTACGTCACCAATCATTACCAGCAAAAAACACAAGAATCGATCCAAGTATTTGAGATACGTGGTTCAGAAAACACATCTCCCACTCGCTTGCGATCAGACGGCTTTTTAGAAACCATCGCTCGCGACCCAAGAATCCATGTCAGGCAAGCGATCACCGGAGACTATATTCGCTTAAAAGCCAAAGAACAATTTTCAAAAGCCATTGATGAGGGAAAACTTGAGGGAATCGATGTCATTTATTCTCACAATGATGAAATGACACTAGGTGCCTTAGATGCGATCAAGGAAAAAAAACTCGAAAAGAATTTTGTGATTGTCAGCATTGATGCACAAAAAGAGATAATCGATCAATTAAAAAAAGGAAATGTCAACTGTGTGGTGGAATGCAATCCTTTTATGGGTGAACTAGTAGCCAATACAGTCAAACGCTACTTCGAAAAGAAAGCGATTCCACAAGATATCTACGTTTCTGATACGGTGTTCTCAGACCAAAATGATTTTTCAACGATCCCACCGCGGGGATATTAGGAGGTAAAATGAAAAAGAACGAAAGCATTAAAGTACTACTTCGACATACAAGCTGGCTCATGTTATCTTTAGCAATCACGCCTTTGATCATTAGCATTGCACTTTATACACATTATCTTTTTTCCTATGAAAAAAGTATCCATAATATCTCGATTGCTAATCAAATCGCAAGTAACGTAGAAGAAACAATCATCGAAGAAGCTCTTGGATTAACTTACGGACAGATCACACCCGAAGAATTCCAACAGAGCAACCAGATCAATCGTATCAAAGAAGAAATCAGTGCGATCAAAGTCAGTACTCAAAACTCACAAGAATTAGCAACACTCAATATCGTTTTGCGCTCTCTTGATAATGTTTCTGACTATTTAGACAAAATCATTGCAAATATTTATCAAAAAGAAACATTCGCAGAGAATCAAGCATTGATGTTACATGTTGAATCTGCGGTCAAACTTGCTCATGACATCTTACAAGATTTTGTCAAAATCGAAATCGATGCAGCTTCCGTAAAAAGTGAAGAAGTTCGCAGTTCCTTAGTGATTCTCTCCACCATCGAGGCTGTTATCATCGTGCTGATTTTCCTATTGACAAGAAAGTTCAACACAAAAATGATGTACCAAATTCAACAGCCTATGGATGAAATGATCAAAATGGCTGATGCATTAGCAGAAGGACATTTAAATCATCGGATCAAAACTCCACAAAATAATGAGTTAAAAAAATTAAGTAATAGCATGAATGATATGGCTGATAACTTAGTGATTTTGTTAGAGGAAAATGCGTTGAAGCAATATAATCTTGCGCAAAGTGAAGTCAGGACATTACAAGCTCAGATCATTCCCCATTTTATTTATAATAGTTTAGATGCCATTTTGGTCTTGGCAGAAATGGGTGAAATTGAAAAAGTCAAAGAAATGACATATGCCTTATCTGACTTTTTCCGCATTTCATTAAGCCAGGGAAAAGATTGGATACCAGTCGAACAGGAAATTCGACATTGCGACAATTACCTGAAGATTTTGCAAATCCGCTATGGAGACCAATTATCTTATCAATTAACCATTGATCCAAAAGTCAATACTCATCCAATATTGAAAATGATTCTTCAACCATTGATTGAAAATGCGGTCTATCATGGAACTAAATTGGTACGTCGGCCAGGAAGAATCAATGTAAAAGCGTATATAGACCAAGAAGAATTTATCCATTTTTGGATCATTGATAACGGAAAAGGGATTACTGAAACCAAGTTAGAGGAGATCAACCAAGAACTCGCAGATGGTTTAGATACTAATTTCCATAAAGGATATGGACTCTTTAATGTCAACAAACGCTTGCTTTTGTACTATGGAACCGATGCAAGTATTAAGATTACTAGTCGGATCGATCATGGAACGGTCATCCATGTCGTTGTCCCTACAAAAAATATAGATAGGAATGAAGCAAATGTATAAAATTTTTATTGCAGAAGATGAACATTTGATTCGCGAATCATTGAAGAGAATCATCACTGAGTTTTCAACCTTTTTACCATTGGGCTCTATTGAAGATGCCAGCGATGGTGAACTTGCTTTATCAATGATTGCCGAGCAGAAACCAGATATCTTATTGACAGATATTCGTATGCCTTTTATGAATGGGATTGAACTAGCCAATGAAGTAAAAAAACTCTTGCCTGATATCCAAATCATTTTTATTAGTGGATATGATGAATTTACGTATGCAAAAGCTGCGATTCAACTTCAAGTAGCAGAGTATCTGTTAAAACCGATCAAACCTAATGAACTACAAAAAAGCCTAGAACAAATCATTCAAAAACTAGAAGCTGCCTCCTTATCGAAACAGTCTAAAGAAACAAACGGCTATTCCTTAGAAGTACAAAAAAACTTCTACTTGAATGCCCTGTTCAATAATCAGTTACTACTGTCAGAAGCAATTGAAGAAGGTCGAAAACTTGAACGTGAAATCGCCGGAAATAAATATATGGTTCTTTTGATCGCAAATCATACAAATAAATTTTTTTCAGATTATGATATTTTTCATGAAAAGATGGCTGAGCTATTCAATAACGATAAACAAATACTTTTTTCTTCCCTTTCTTCACGATTCATCAAACTATTGATTTTTGATCCAAATGAAGAGCTATTACAAAAAAAAGCAAATCAGGTTGCATTGCTTTCTCACAAAACATTAGGGCATACGACAGATGATTTGGTTATTGGAATCGGATACCCTGTGAAACGAATCAGCGAAATTCCACATAGTTATCAGACTGCTGTTCATTTGCTCAGTTATTTGAAGATCGATCCTAAAATAAAAATTCTTTCTTATTTAGATTATGAAAAAAAGCTTGGCAATTACGGACAATCTTTTGATCTAAAAGAAGCCATTCGTTTACTCAGAAAAAGCGAAATTTCTTCATTTGTTGAGAAGTTAGTTAAACAGACCAATCAACATGCCGATCCACTTTTCGTTAGGCATCTGATCATTAATGAGTTGAATGGATTAGTAACGATACGTCAAAACCAAACCAATCAAGTCGTTTCTTTTACCTCTACAGAAGAAATTCCGAACATTCTGTCAGACACGCCTCTCTTCGTCCAATACGTTGAACAAATGATTAACTTTTTAAAAGAAATGGTACTTGAGAATCACATGAATCAATATAAAGAAGTACTCGAACAATCCGTCACGTATATTGAAAACCACTATTTTGAACCAGAGCTTTCTCTTAAAGAAGTGGCTGACCATGTCCATTTGAGTAGCTCACATTTCAGTACGATTTTTTCTCAAGGGATAGGACAAACATTTATTGACTATCTTACTGAACAACGCTTGAGCATGGCTAGGCGACTTTTGCGGGAAACCAATTCAAAACTATCTGTCATAGCCTCAGAAGTGGGATACAATGATCCAAATTATTTTAGTTCTATTTTTAAGCGAAAAGAAAAAATCTCACCTAAAGAGTATCGAAAAATGAAACAAAATCGTGCACATTCTTTACAAGAAAATAATTATCTAGTCAACAAATAAGCAACAAACCCGCGTAATATTTTTTTCAGTTTAGTCTGAAAAAGTTGTTACTTTCTTAACTGGACTACTTGCTATAATTATAGAAATAGTGAAAAACGAAAGGAATACGCGTGTGAAAGCAGAAATAAAAAAATTACCTGTGATTATTGTTGGAATCATTAGTATTACTGTGGGACTAAATATGTTTTTGCTTCCACATCAAATTGCTTCAGCGGGCGTAGGATCAATTGGTTTTCTTCTAGAAATGGTCTTGTTGATCGACCGGACATTGATTGTTTGGGCAATCAATCTTGCGATGCTTTGTTTAGCTTTTATCTTTCTGGAAAGAGCAGTTTTTTTTAAAACTCTGATAGGTAGTTTGATATTTCCGATTATTTTAGCATACACACCGGCTTTGGTAATCACCCAACATTTCCCAATCGCTTTAGTCGCTGGCAGTTTTCTATTTAGTCTTGGAATATTCATTCTTTATCAAATCGGCGCGTCAAACGGCGGGGTTACAGTTCCACCATTGATTTTCAAAAAATATTTTGGGATCGAACATGCTCTAGGCGTTTTACTGACAAATACCGTGATCATAGTTCTAAACCTTGTGATTCTTGGGATAAGACAAGCGGTTATCTCGACCATCTCTATTTATCTCATTTCATTTTTTATGAAAAAACTATTACAATTTCAAACTCAATTTTTAACTATTAAGGCGATTGATTTAGTGAATGAGAGTTCGCCTATTCTAGATGAACAACCTAATAAAAATCTAGCAGAATAAGCATTGTAACTAATAGCTATTCGAAAACAACCCATGAAATCCAAAAATAGGAAACTATTTTCGGGGGTTCATGGGTTGTTTTGTATCGTTTTATTTTATCCATTCTCTAGTTAGAATGAGTGGAGTCAAAATGACCACTTCAAAATAAAGTGTCTGGACATCAGTCCTATCACCCACCTAAAACTGAATAAACAGCGGAAACAGAAGTGACATCATCGGAAATAAGGCACCATCTACTAAAACAAATTTGTGGATGGTGCCTTTTTTTCAAGGCTAAGTACTTATGTTCCGATTTCTTGCTTATCGAGGTAAAAGTACTCTATATTATCTTATTTTCTACTTTTTATCCTTATTTTCCTCTTTATTTTCTTGTTCTTCATCTTCCTCTTTGATAACACGTTCGACACGATCTTCATCCTTTTGTAATTCACGACGTTTACGTTTGAATAGTCCAAAGAATCCCGCAAAAGCAACAAGTATCCCACCAACAATTTTTCCAAACATCCCTGAAGTTGAACCAGTCTTAGGTAATTGCTTACCTGAAACATCTTCAGAGTCACTTGTCCCTTGTGTGTTAGTCGTTTGGTTATTACTAGATAATCCATCGTTAGAGCTGGTATCACTTAATACTTGGGTTCTTGCAATTTGATTATCTGTATAGGTTGTCTCAGTTGGTGTGGTACTACTTAAATCAGTTCCTCCACCACCACCGGTGCTTGGATTTACCTCTGGTGTTGTCGTGCCTAGGTCGACTTCTGGTGTGCCGGTACCTAGATCTGTCTCGCCGACTGTAACTGGGTCTACTTCCGGGATTGTTGTACCTGGATCAGTTTCGCCGACTTTGCCTGGATCTATCTCTGGCATTCCTGTATCAGGATCAGTTTCGCCGCTTGTGCCTGGTTCGACTTCCGGGGTACCTGTATCAGGATTAGTCTCTCCGCCTGTACCTGGGTCTATCTCTGGCGTTCCTGTATCAGGACCAGTCTCTCCGCCTGTACCTGGGTCTATCTCTGGCGTTCCTGTTCCTGGATCAGTTTCACCGACTGTACCTGGATTGACTTCCGGGGTTGTTGTACTTGGATCAGTTTCGCCGACTGTACCTGGTTCGACTTCTGGCGTGCCTGTTCCCGGATCTGTCTCTCCGCCGACTGTACCTGGTTCGACTTTTGGTGTGCCTGTTCCCGGATCTGTCTCTCCGCCGACTGTACCTGGGTCGACTTCTGGTGTGCCTGTTTCTGGATCAGTATCACCGCCTGTGCCTGATTCGACTTCTGGTGTGCCTGTTCCCGGATCTGTCTCTCCGCCGACTGTACCTGGGTCGACTTCTGGTGTGCCTGTTCCCGGATCTGTCTCTCCGCCTGTACCTGGGTCTATCTCTGGCGTTCCTGTATCAGGACCAGTCTCTCCGCCTGTACCCGGGTCTATCTCTGGCGTTCCTGTTCCTGGATCAGTTTCACCGACTGTACCTGGATTGACTTCTGGTGTGCCTGTTCCCGGAT
Source organism: Enterococcus mundtii (assembly GCF_003957375.1). Taxonomy (GTDB): domain Bacteria; phylum Bacillota; class Bacilli; order Lactobacillales; family Enterococcaceae; genus Enterococcus_B; species Enterococcus_B spodopteracolus. The sequence goes on from NZ_CP025473.1 coordinate 1,788,854, forward strand.
CTGTCTCTCCGCCGCCTGTACCTGGGTCGACTTCTGGTGTGCCTGTTCCCGGATCTGTCTCTCCGCCGCCTGTACCTGGGTCGACTTCTGGCGTGCCTGTTTCTGGATCAGTTTCACCGCCTGTGCCTGGATCGACTTCTGGTGTGCCTGTTTCTGGATTAGTGTCACCGCCTGTGCCTGGGTCTACCTCTGGCGTACCTGTTCCAGGATCACTAGTTTCTCCTCCACCGGCGCCTGGATCGACTTCTGGTGTAATTGTTCCTGGGGTAACTTGTGGATTAGTTGCATCCGGTATTGTTGCATCTGGTGAAGCTATATCCTTCATTGATGAAGAAATATAAGCAAACTCTCCACCAATTTGGTAGATATTAAAGTTCGTATCTTTCACAACGATCGTAAAATCACTGCCACTTCCATTTGCTCCGGTTAAATAGCCAGCATGCTGAACCCCATTGACCATGATTGGTTGAGCAACAAACTGATTATAAGACACACCGTCTACTGTTATATTGACCGTACTTATAACTGAAGAAAAGTTTGTCTGAGAAAGATATCCTGTTTTCACAGTTACTGCCGAATTCGCTGTAATCGTGTGTCCGCCATACCCGCCACCAGAAAACGTTGCTATCTGATTCCATCCTGCTAACCCAGCTGCGTCTTCGGCAAGATTACCATCAACTGCTCCCCCAGGACTAATACCTGATTGAGAACCACTATACGTTGGCATCGACATCTCATCTGCGTATACTGTAGTTGGATCAGTGGCTTTTTGCTCATCTAAACTAACGGTCACATATTCATATTTCAATGACTCGATCACTTGATCTTTTGCTTGGATTTCATAGTAAGTTGTATTTTCATCCGCTAATTGATCAACGAAATTTACTTTTACATTGATATTGGATTCATCTGTATTTAACCAAGAATCGGTGTTCTCAAAACTCCGTACACCGTGCAAGGATAAAGACGTTTTCAGGCTGTCGACTGTACTACCGAACTGGACAGGTGAGACCAAGTAATGACCACTGATCTCTAAAGGCAATCCATGTGTCGACGAAGAAAACGTGAAGTAACCATCTGCTTGATTTTTACCATGGTCGGTAGAAATAGACTCATCATGATAAACTGCATAATAGGTACTACCTTCATAAGCGATGGAAAAATTCTTCTCCATTGCATCTTCAAAGTCACTTTTGTTCTCATCCGTTAATTTTCCTTGACCATTTTCTGCTTTCACGTTCAAAGAAAAGCCTGTATCGATTTTCATATTTCCTAATACTGCACCATCATCCGCGGTAAAGTTGGTGCTTTCAGGTTTTGATTTAGATGAGAAACTTAAGGATTTTTCTCTCGTACTTGCAACTACTTTTGAATCTTTCCAGTTTGCAGAATCTTCATAAGCCTTTTCTTTGGATTCATATAAATGAGGAGAGACCGTTTTATAATTATCTTGTGAAGTTACCTTCACATTAGGATTTGCTTGGATCAATTGCCGATAGCTTGATATTTTCATTACTTGCGCATCACTTGTAGATAAAGTAGAAGTTTGGTAATAAACGTCCGCATCTTTGATTCCTAGAATTTGTTGGATATCATATGCTGTATGACTATCACTGACTTTAATCCCTTCTCCTTCATACATAGAAGAAAGTTTTTCTTTACTTGGTAGTTGATCCATTAGCTTAGCTACAAAGCCAGTATTTGTCTTCACACTGCTACTTTGACCTTTTTGTAAGGATTGATTCAATTCATCCACAGAAGTATGTTCAATATCTTGGATGGTCTCATCTTCAACAAGTCGCTTTTCGGACAAAGAGGAACTGTCTGCAGAGGCAGAAAGATTTGGAATCGTGACGCCACCGATAAATGCACCAGTACCTACTGTCAACAGTGCGCCAGCTTCAATCATTCGCTTTTGTTTTTTTGACATCTCTTTATCTGGTTTATTTAATTTCAATTGATCTTTCTTCTTTGCCATCATGACCACTCTCTCTTTCTTTTTCCCTAACTAAAGAGGCTAATATTTTTGTGAAACCTAGAGGATTCTTGTAGCCATGTTCAAAAAAGAAATCTGTAAATTCAATTTCTGGCACAGTCACATTTTTTTGGATGGCTAAACTGATGATATTGACATATTGAGAAATATCAACTGTTCCTAAAACCTGCAATCCTAAGATTTTTTTAGTTTGCTTTTCATATACAAGATAAATACTTGAATAATGATTTTTTTTATCTTTATCAATTGGTGAATATTTAACGATTGATTCATGTACAAACTGACCACCACGCTCTAGATAACGATTCTGATAATGTACCTCTTCTGCATCATATCCGAATTTTTTTGCTTGATTGAGTGTGATTCCTGTATTCGCAATGGTAAATCCATCCATATTGAATTTATAAGTTCCAGTGGTCATTGCTACTTCTTGCTTTTTCTCGTGGATATTGACAGCAGCGATCAGCCCTTGACGAAACGCATCGGAAGCATGAGGATTATAAATATTTTCTTTAGTCAAGTCCATATAAGTCGTAGAGCAATCCCCTACCGCTAATATCGAATCATCTGTTGTATACATGTACTTATCAACGACGATGGCTCCACGGTCACCGGTTTCGACTTGTCCAGCTAATAAGAACGAATTTGGTCGGAAGCCAACAGAAACAAAGACGCCATCTGCACGGATAGTTAAATCAGAAGAAGTTTCAACTTCGATTTTAGGACGACTCCAGATTTTTTTATCAATTGTATGGTAGCTTGTCACTTTAGTACCTAGTAATAGTTGGATACCTTCTTCTTCTAGTTGTTTCTCTACTTCGATTGCGGCATTCTCATCCAAATTTTTGTCAAGAATTCTTGCATTTGACTGGATCAAAGTGACTTTCATTTTTCGTTGGGCTAAGATACGAGCAATCTCTACACCGACCAGTCCAGCGCCAATCACTACCGCATGATGGGCTTCTGATATAAATTTTTCAATTGCTTCAGCATCTTTACGCTCTTTCAGAAGAAAAAGTGTCTCATTCAGTTTTCCGCCAGTTGGAGGAAGATTGGGATACGAACCCACAGCCATGATCAATCGATCATAAGATATTTCGTGCTCATGTTGACTTAAAACATTTCTAAAATTCAACGTCATCTTTTTCGCATCGATGTTGGTTACTTCTTTTTGAATGCGCAAATCCACTCCTTGAGCAATAATTTCATGCGGTGTTGCATAATTTGCTTGGGAGTGGATATCTTGATGTCCCATCAAAAACAATGGAATTGTTTGGGATACAAATGTTATTTCATCTTTTTTTTCAAATACGATTACTTCATCGTCTGGATATTCCTCACGAATACGAAGTGCTGCGGCAATCCCCGCGTGGTTTCCTCCAACAATTATGATCCTCATCAACTGCCTCCTTCGTTAATAAAAGCCTACTTTAAAATATACATACGATTATTTTTAATCTACTATTTATATAAATTATATCACTTAGAAAGACTAGTTGTCAGTTATAAAGGTCTATTTACTAATAGTCAACTAAAACAGTTATTCCCACTCCTATTTAACAAAATCGGTACAGAAAATAATGTAATCATTCTTGCTTCAACGGATGAAATAAACCGTTCATTTTTTACGTAAACATCCAGTCATAAAGTAGATATGCTCATTTGTGGAATTGCATAAAAAAATCATTTTTTACGATATCAACTATATGTATATAAACATATGAAGTTCCCATTCCATTGTTGGTTTAATTACACGGTGACTATTTGATTATGGATGGATATTATAAATATGACGTTATTTAAAAAGAGTCATAGAACGGATAGACCAACCATTCTATTGACTCTTTATTCTTTTTATTTGGAAGAACTTATTGCTCTGACTCTCCTAATGCTTTCACATCTTCGACCTCGAATGTCTCTTCCCAATCTTTCTTAAAATCTGTCACTGCCTTATGAATGGAAGGCATATCGAAAACTTGTGCAAAAATATCTGGTGACGCAGTAATACTGTGCGCCCCTTGACGACAAGTATGATTGACTTGTGCAACATTTTTAAAACTAGCAGCTAAGATCTTGCTCTGAGATTGCGTTCGTTCGATTTCCATTGATAATGCTTTGATAATAGCAACAGCATCGATATTCAGATTTTCCATACGGTTATAATAAGGTGCCACATAATCGGCACCTGCAGCAATTGCTAAGTATCCTTGCATCTCAGAGTAGATAGCGGTAGCAGTGACATGTACTCCTTTGGCTTTCAATTGTTTAATGGCAGCCAGTCCTGGTTCGTTCACTGGTACTTTAATGAAGATATCCTTACCAAGGTGATCCATGATTACTTGGGCATCAGTTAAGATTTCCTTCGTTGTTTCTCCAACTACTTGTACATGTAAACTTGCTTTTCCAATGAGCTGCTTGATTTCTTTCAAGTGAGCAAACAAATCGATCTTTCCTTCTTTTTTGATGATTGAAGGATTCGACGTTACTCCAGATAGCGGGAGGAACGATTGATAATAACTAATTTTCTCAATATTTATCGTATCTAACATGAATTCCATTTCATTCGTCCTTTCAACAGATCTGTTGCTCTGTATTTTACTTAATACTGATTTTAGTCTTGATACCAATCTCAACGATTTCTTTTCCTTCGACATATAAAGTACCTGGAAGTTCAGGTATCACCGCTCCATCAAATTTAATTGTGATATGTCCAAGATCTTTTAGATTATCATTGACCAAATTTCCGACAGACGTGATGCGATAGCTTGTCTCATCGACGAACAACTGTTGTCCTACTTTGATCTCTCCGTGGATTGGCTGAAGTTCAATATTGTAACAATAGGCTGATAGCATATCTGGAGCATCTTTTCCAAATAGTATCACGATCTTCTCTTCTTTAAAGAGCGTAGCTTCTGCGCCAATCGAAGTGACTTTTGTTGAATAAACTAACATTTTTTTCCTCCTAGATTCAACTATACATTCCAAAGCTTGCTATCCATGCGACTAACACCCTAGGTACACCGTTTAAAAAGCGTGAATATAAAACGGAAGGCACGCCAACCTCTACTGTTTCAGCCTCTGCTTCTTCTAAGCCTAGTCCGACAGGGATGAAATCACAAGCATTTTGAGTATTGATTGCAAATAACGCAGGTAAAGCGAGTTGTGGTGAAATATTGCCTTTTCCGATCTCTACCCCGATCAGTGTCCCAATGACTTGACTGATTACTGCCCCAGGTCCTAATAATGGTGAAAGAAACGGCAAGGAACAGATAAAACCGATGATCATCAACCCCCAAATATTTCCTGCTAAAGGTGCCATGATATTGGCAAAGAAATTACCGATACCAGATCCTTGTATGATCCCGATCAACAAAGAAACAAATGCCATGAATGGAATGACCGTATTGATCATCGTCTGTACACCTTCGCGTGCGGACTGATTAAAAGTGGCCACTACTTTTCCTGCACCCATGCCGATTTTGGCAATAAAATTCTGCTGTTCAGCTTTTTGTTCAGTAATTTTTTTGCTTGTATCGTATTTATATTCACGTACTGGTGCACGCTTATTTTCTATGTTGACAGATTGACCGATTGTGCTTTCTTCAGTCGTCAGTGTGATTTGATTGACCCCTACTGCCGATACATAAATGTCTTCTGTAATGTATTGTGCTAATGGTCCGCTTTTTCCCGTTGGTACGACATTGATCGTAGGTATTCCTTTTTTTGGATAGATCCCACAACGCAACGTCCCCCCGCAATCAACGATCGCTAAAACGATTTCATTGTCTGGGATAGAAGTTTTAAAGCCATTGACTGCTTCCATGCCTGTCAATTCAGCAATTTTATCGACGATTGCTGGTTTTTCTCCCCCGCCAGTAATATAAATGAATTTGTGTTTTTCTTCTGTTGGTGTGATCACTAATGGTCCTCCGAACCCACCAGTTCCTCTTACAATTCGAATACTGTGATAGCTCATTTTCCCACTTCCTCCTTATTCTGTCGCTGTTTCTACAGTTTTACTTAGAGTAACCCCTTGTTGTTTACAAACATATGCGGTGGTAAAATCTGTCACCCAACCACCAATAAAATTCATAAGAATACCGACAAACATATAACGCACAGCTAATTCCATTGAATTTAATCCTAAGGTTGTGATTCCTTGGGCGATTCCTAACCAAACAAATAATTCACCCGGATTGATGTGTGGAAAGACGCCATTGCTCGTATGACAAAATTGTGCTTGAGAAGCATAATAGCTTGGCTTGTAATATTCAGGCAAAAAGCGAGCCATTGTAAAAGACATCGGATTTCCCAACATAAAGGCAGATAAAAAAGGTAAGATCAAATATCTTGTGACGGGATTCTTCGTTGATAGTTTGGCAACTTTAGTTACTCGTTCTTCACCTAAGAAAGCAATCAGTGTATTCATGGCTACCATTAGGATCAACACTACAGGGACGATACCAGTCATCCAAGATATAAAAGTTTCCGCACCCGTTTCAAATAAACCGATGAAGCCCTCCGCAAATTTTGTGATATATTCCATTATTCAACACTCCTTTTTCTTGATAGGTATTGTTTTTTCCATAAACTGAATTGAATGCCAAGCATCGTAAGTGGGGAAGGTGGCAATTCTTCTTGATAATTGCCTAATTCTACTCGCAAATAGATTTCTCTGGCATTTGCCATTGCTTGTTGCACCAATTTATTTTCTGTTCGCACCAATGGATGATAGCTGTCGATGTAGTGGATATCTGTTCCGATATATTGTGGCAATAGACGAAATTTTGCTAGAACAGTCACGCCCTGCATCTTTCGCGCATCAATAATGATCCCTTTATGATCAATAGCAAACATGACGATCGTTCCTGCTTTGATTTTTCCGGATCGACGACCGATAGCCACCTTCCCTTTTCTGCGCATTTCTAGATAGATTTGATTAAAGTGCTTAATTTGTTTCATTCCAAATAACACTTGCAGTCCGTAAGCAACAAGTGCAAATGCGCCGAATATATATATGAAATTCATGTTATGACCCCCTTTCGTATCATCCAATTTCGTAACTCAACTAAATCATCCAAACGACATAGTTCACTTCTAAATCCAGGATCGCCAATAACAGCAAAAAGCTGATCATATAGTTTTAGCAATTCTTTTTCCATCGTTAGATCTTGTGGAATGGCTAACAACAAGACGACTTGCACTTGTCCATTGATCGTGGAGATCCCTTTCCTAAAGATACCCACTGATAAAATAATTTCAGCAGATTTTTTATTGATGGCATGAGGAAAAGCAATGCCATATTCAAAAATCGTACTCCTTAACTTTTCTCTAATAAACAATTGTTCCTTAAATTCTTGATCGACTAAACCTTTGCTCTCAAGAGATTCAAGCATATGATCAAGATTTTGTTTGTAGGGTTTCTTTTCATTTAAAATCTCAAAATCTAATTTTAAATGATGAACATTTGCGGCTCTCAACTTTTCTGCTTTACGCCACTCTTCTTGCAACCAAGTTTCGTTGAATAGATTGATCAAGCGAATGATTGGCGTATGTTTCTTTACATTTTTCAGAGGAATAGTTGTAAAAACAGCAAAATATCGGTCTAAGTCTTCCTGCTGATACTCCTCCTCAGAAAAATGGACCATGCTGATTTGAGGACCCAAAATCCGTTCCAATTGACGGCGAATAATCAAAGCTGTTCCTTTTCCGGTATTACAGACGATCGCAATTTCTTTGTGTTCGTTGTTACTGGTTTGTTTCCTCAATGCAAGTTCAAAATAAAAAGCGATATAGCTGATTTCAACAGTTGGAGCCACTCGTTGTAATTGCTCCCCAATCTGCTGAAGACCAATTTTTGCCAGTTCATAGGCTAGAGGATATTGGGATTCGATTTCACCATTGAACAGATCTTGAAGCTCTATTCGAAAAATCAATCGATTGATCATGTAAATGAAGTGTTCTTTTATTTCATGAACTAAGAAGGTTTCATCAAATTCTACTAGTAAATTTTTATGGATTTTCTCTATCATTTGTTGAAATAACTGTTCGATTTTTTGCTCATCAATAGTAGACTTATCCATGCCAGCAATAGCACTTATATTAAGAGGAAAACTGAGAAAAGCTTGTTCTGTTTGGCTTAGTGTGATGCTATATTCATATTCCAAATGATGGATCAATTCGACAAAAGCAGGATGACTCGTCATAAGGTCCATATATTCATTTGGCAACTCTACCAGTATATTTCCTTTAAGGAGTCGTTTCATTGTAATAGAAATCGTTTTTTTCAAAAGAAGCCCCTGATTTTTAGGTAAATTAAATTTTTGAACTAAGTGTTCTACAAAATCTTGTGTGCGTTCTCGTAATGGACGTTCAGCAAAATATTCTTGTACATAATGAAGGTGTAACAGTCGTAGATCCAGTTCTTCTCCACGCATACGCAGTCCACGATTCGGCGTTCCAATCACTTCGACATTAAAAGAGGAAATCAGTTTTTTCATCACTCGTAGATCTTTGACAACAGTACTTCGGCTGACCCCTAATGCTTCTGACAGATCATCGATCAGCAAAAAACCTTTTTGCTCGATCAGCTTCTTGACGATAAAGAAAACTCTTTTACTGCAAGAATTAAAATCACTCTTCCGCTTCAAACTGCCGTTCATTATCAAATCAAATTTTTCAAAATTTTCAATTTCGATATGAAAATCATTCTTATGTTGAACGATTTCTGCAATTCCAATCAATTCTTCGTTTAAAGATTCAATGCTGGTTTTAACCGTTTGCGTACTTGTATTCAGCTGTTGTTTCAAACTGCCGATCCTCATTTCTTTGTGGGTAACCAGTAATTGTAAAATTTGATACCATCTGTTCACCACCGTCATTTACTTCCCCCACTTTTTATCCTCTAGTTTTTCCTCCGGCCACATTTGTGGTTACTCCAGTGATATAACTCGAACGATCAGATAGATAGTAACTAACTAAGTCAGCGACTTCTTGTAATTTCCCGCTTCGACCTAATGGAATCGTGCTCGTTTTGGCATAACCTGCTCTAAGCTCTCCAATCGTGATGCCACGAGTATAGGCCAAGGCTTCTTCATAAGAAAATGTGCGTAATCCGGTTTCCTCCATGATTCCTGGGGCAATCCCTATTACCCGAACATTTGATTTTCCTAACTCTTTTGCCCAAGATCGAGTAAAGCTGTTGACAGCGGCTTTCGTTGCCGCATAAGCACTTTGCCCCTCTGAACCTTCAAGTCCTGATTCAGAAGACATATTGATGATTACTCCTTCTCCTTTAGCAACTAAGATTCTACTTACTGCTTGAGTCATCAAATACAATCCTTTTTGATTAATTGCGATGATTTTGTCAAATACTTCCTCGGATAATTCATATCTCCCATGCGCTTGCTTTTTATCCACTAATAAGCGTGGAATGTTGATGCCTGCATTGTTGACCAAACCATCTATCGTACCAAAGTGATCCTTTACTTTTGTCACTCCAGCTTCTACTTCTTGTCGTAATGTTATATTGGTTTTTACATATAATAATCGTTGATGTTTAAGTGTCGAATCTTTAATATCAAAATTTGCTACATTGACATGTTGCTCCAATAGACTTTCGACGATACATTTCCCGATACCAGAAGATCCTCCGGTTACAATAATCGTTTTCCCCTCAATGTTCAGCCAATTTGTCATAAGCTATCACCCCTTTTTTTGTTTACGCTTTCAGTATAGCTACGTAGAAGAAAATAATTAAGTCAGACTTTTTTTGAATTCCCAAAAAAAATCTGACTTAATGTCTTTTTATGAGTGATGCTAATTGCTTTAACTTTTTCTATCCCCTCTTTTGTTAAAGCTTTTATAGGCTTGCCTTTTCTCGCTCCTTCGATTCCATATAGCATATGCAGACAGGCGCCACTGTCCATCTTTTGACGAATTTCAAAAAATATCTGTTCCGTTTCCTTTTCTTTAAATTGTCTTCCGTTGTCATAACAATCTTTCGTAAATTTTCTTCTAATACTTTTCCTACATTCGGTAGATTACTTAACTCTGTCATGAGATTCCCTCCAAAAGTTTGGCTTTGATCTATTGCATAGTACACTTAGAATATTCTATCGTTTTTCTTTAGTATACAATCTTGAGAAACGCACTAGCAATTCATATAAGAACGCTACTTCGAGAGAAAGTAAACTGTTGCTTTTAGCTACTCAGTGTAGGCTTGCTCCTGTAAAACTTGAATCTTCTGCTTTTTTCAGATATCATTGGTTCGTAACTAAATATGATTTTGTTTGCAGGGGGACGTTATCGCGTTGAGAAGGTAAAACCTGACCCTTTGAACCTGTTGGTTGATACCAGCGTAGGGAGCAAATGTCCTTTTTGTTGATGCGAAATCGAAACAATCAAGGCATTCTTCTATACGGGAAGAATGTCTTTTTTCTATTTTAAGGAGGAATCTGATGAAAAAAGTACTAACTATTGCCGGTTCAGACTGTAGCGGGGGTGCCGGTATCCAAGCCGATTTAAAAACATTTGCCTCTCATGGTGTTTATGGAATGTCTGTGATCACCTCAGTAGTTGCTGAAAATACCGCTCGTGTGATCTCATACCAAAACATCGCACCAACAATTATCAATGAACAGATGACAGCTGTTTTCGAGGACATCTATCCTGATGCAGTTAAAATCGGTATGTTGTCGTGTGCAGATACGATGTTAGCTGTCGCAAGCAGTCTACAGGAATGGCAACCTAAAAATATTGTACTAGATCCTGTGATGTATGCAAAAAATGGCGATGCCTTAATGGAGCCACAAGCAATCGACACATTGATCAAAAACGTCTTACCATTAGCTACTTTAATCACCCCAAATATTCCAGAAGCAGAAAAAATTGCAGATCGATCGATTACTTCCCTGGAAGAAATGGAACGAGCAGCAAAAGCCATTTATGAAACATGTCACGCTGCAGTTTTGATCAAAGGAGGCCATCGCTCAGGTGAAGCCACTGATATATTGTATGATGGGAAAACTATTTACTCCTATACGTCTGAACGAATCGCCACAAAAAACACCCATGGCACTGGTTGTACCTTCTCTTCAGCGATTGCCTCACAACTCGCTTTGGGCGTACCATTAGACCAAGCAATTTCCAAGGCAAAAAAATATATTACTACTGCAATCGCACATTCACTAGAATTGGGCGAAGGTCATGGCCCAACCAATCATTTCTATTCACTCTATCGCAATGGTCTTAAGGAGGAAGAAAGTCAATGAATACATTTTTAAAAACAGCTGTAGAAACAGTCCGTATGAAAAATCCTTTGGTCCACCATATCACGAACTATGTAACGGTCAGTGATTGTGCGAATGTTACACTTGCGATCGGTGGTTCACCCATCATGGCTGATGATGCGTTAGAGGTAGCGGAAATCACAGCAATGTCACAGGCATTGGTACTAAACATGGGGACTTTAAATGAACGTACCGTAGCTTCGATGCTATTAGCTGGGCAAACAGCCAAAGAAAAAAGCAGTCCGATTATTTTTGATCCAGTCGGTGCAGGGGCTTCACAGTTTCGTAATCAGACAGCGAAAACGATCATGGAAAACCTAAAATGTGCAGTGATTCGTGGCAATATTTCAGAAATCCGCTTTTTAGCAGGAATCGCAAGCACGACGAAAGGTGTCGATGCCTCGGCAAATGATGCAAGCTCCATTGAAGAAGCCCAACGGATTGCTGATCAATTAGCAATCGCTCACAATTGTATTGTAGTGATCACCGGTGCGACAGATGTGATTTCTAATGGGCGGCGTAAAATATTAGTGCACAATGGTTGTCCTGAAATGAGTCGGATCACTGGCACTGGCTGTATGCTCACTTCATTGATTGCTAGCTTTTGTGGAGGTTCTCCTGAACATCTTTTTCACGCCACAACCACAGCCGTTCTTACCATGGGAATTGCTGGTGAGCTTGCGTTGGAACAAACAGCTGGTACGGGAAGTTTTCGGATCGCATTGATTGATGAAATCAGCCGCATTAATAGGGAAACATTACTACTGCGAGGAAACTATCTTGAAAAATGACATCGACTATTCCTTATACCTAGTGACCGATCAGTCACTGCTGAAAAAAAAGTCCCTCCAAGAAGCAGTGCAACAAGCCCTTGAAGGAGGTATTACCATCTTACAGTTGAGAGAAAAAAAAACCAACTCACGAGATTTCTATGAGGAAGCGATCGCATTAAAACGATTAGCTAAACCATATAATGTTCCATTGATCATCAACGATCGAGTAGACATTGCGTTAGCTTGTGATGCAGACGGTGTTCATATCGGCCAAACAGATCTTCCTGTGGCTGTGGTGAGAAAAATGATTGGACCTGAAAAAATCATCGGTGCTTCCGTTCAAACACTGGAACAAGCAATTTCCGCTGAACAATTGGGGGCAGATTATTTAGGTGTAGGGACGATGTTGCCAACCTCTACTAAAACAGATGCCGTCATCGTATCAAAAAAAGAACTCAAGAAGATCCTTCAACACGTTTCGATTCCTGTTGTTTTGATCGGTGGGCTCAATGAACAAACGATTGCAGAATTCAAAACCTTCCCTGTCCAAGGCTTTGCTATGGTTTCAGCAATCTTAGCAAAAGAAGAAATCAAAAAAGCAACTAAAGAACTTGCTGTACAAATCAATACGTTTATCAAAAAACAGTAAAATCATAACCACCATTAAAAAGGGGGATTTACATTTCGATTGATCCTCGATGATATTCATTTAATTTAAATTCACGAACCCTACTTGTCGTAAAGCAAAAAAAAGAACCCTTGAAAATTCAAGGGTTCTTTCTCTGTCTGATAATAAGAAATTAACGACGGATTTCTTTGATACGAGCTGCTTTTCCGTGTAATGCACGTAGGTAGTACAATTTCGCACGACGTACTTTACCGTAACGTACAACTTCGATTTTTGCAACACGTGGTGTGTGCAATGGGAATGTACGCTCAACGCCTACACCGTTAGAAACTTTACGTACTGTATAAGTTTCGCTGATTCCAGCACCACGGCGTTTGATTACAACACCTTCAAATAACTGGATACGTTCACGAGTACCTTCGACAACTTTCGCATGAACACGTACAGTGTCACCAGGGCGGAAAGCTGGAATGTCAGAACGTAGTTGTTCTTTTGTTAATTCTTCGATTAATGGATTCATTGTTTTCTTCTCCTTATTCCAAACATTCTTATGAGTAATTTCTCACAGCGGAATATCGTAATAGTTAAGTGTTTTTACACTCACCATAGAATACTATCATATTCTATGGTGAGTGTAAAGAAATTTTTTATTTATTTGTTGCAACTCAAGCTTCTTCTTTTTGGATCTCCACTAGCATTTTTTCCATTTGTGGTGTCATGTCTAATTTTTCTAACATGTCTGGCCGTCGAAGATATGTCCGGCGTAAGGATTCTTTTAGTTGCCATTCTTCAATCAATTTATGGTTACCATTGGTCAATACTTCTGGTACTTTCATGTCTTTGAATTCTGCTGGTCTTGTATATTGTGGGTGTTCCAGTAAACCAGTAGAATGCGAGTCTGTTTGGGCAGATGTCTGGTTACCTAAAACATCTGGCAATAGTCGAACCGTCGCATCAATCATGACCATGGCACCTAACTCCCCACCAGTCAGTACATAATCTCCCAATGAGACTTCATCTGTTACGAGCGAGCGGATGCGCTCATCATAGCCTTCGTAGTGTCCACAAATAAAGATCAGATGTTCTTCTTCCGAAAATTCTTCTGCCATTTTTTGATTGAATGGTTTACCAGCCGGATCAAGTAAAATCACCCGTTTTTTGGTCTCTGGATGTTTTTCTTCGATAGCTTTGATATTGTCATAGATGGGTTGGACTTTCAATAACATCCCTGCCCCACCACCATATGGATAATCATCGACCGTTTGGTGTTTGTTATCCGAATACTCACGGAAATTAGAAACATTGATTTCTAGTAATTCTTTTGCTACTGCTTTACCGATGATTGATTCCCCCATCGGGCCTTCAAACATTCGTGGAAACAGAGTCAATACATCAATCTTCATCATCGATCAATCCTTCTAATAATGTCACACGAACCAACCCATTTTCAAGATCGACTTCTTGAACGACGGAATCGATATATGGGATCAATGCATCTTTTTTCTTTGGTCGTTGGATGACCCAAACGTCATTTGCGCCTGGAGATAAAATCTCTTTGATCTTTCCTAGTTCTTTTTCGTTTTCATCAATGACCTTCAAGCCAATGATTTCATGGTAGTAATATTCATTTTCTGTCAATTCAACTAAGTTTTCTTTTGATACACGTAAGATACCATCACGGTATTTTTCAACATCATTGATGGAAGGATGATTCTCAAAGCTGAGTAAATCAAAGTTTTTGTGTTTGCGGTGACTCTTTACAGTCAATTCTACAGGAGCTTTTCCTTCTTGGAAGAGTGTCAAAACTTCACCTTTTTTGTAACGTTCTTCAGGGAAATCTGTGGTTGAGATGACACGGACTTCGCCTTTGATTCCTTGGGTATTGACAATCTTGCCAACGTTTAGATATTCAGTCAACTTTTGTCCTCATTTCTTTCATGATTCTTGTCACTCTGCTTGGTCACGATTTACTTTTGGACTCAGAGTGTTCTATCGTTTCCTGTCTATTTTAGCATGCGGTTCTTGGCAATTCTAGTCTTCTTTTATTGTTGTTCCATGGAAACAGCCATTTTTAATGCATTCATCGAATCTTGATTCGTGATCGTATAGACAGTGGTTGGTTTTTGCCAAATGATTCGAGTATTTTGATTCGTGCCATCGGCCATATTGATTTCGATCGTTCCGACTTTTTCCGGTGCAGGTAATCGGGCAGACTCCAAGTAAGTCACGATCTGTTTGGCCAAAGGTACAGGATCTTGTCCATCAATATTGCTGGCACGTATTCGTAACCGCCAATTTCCTTCTTGCCATTCAAGAATCGAAGAACCAGCAGCACCTTGTTGATAACCGACAATGTTATAACCGAGATCGACTTGTCTTCCTCCAGTATCGACCGTAAATGGCTGAATCGTGTTCAGTGTTTCTTGGGAAGATGCAAAGTCATCTTGATAAAGGTAAGAAGCGATTGGTTCTGATTGGTTCAATGAAGCGTCGTTTAGTGGTAGCGCTTGTTCTGATTGATAGTATAAGACAGAAAAGCCTTGTTTTGTCATCGTTGCTGCGATGTTCAAGTTAGATGACCCAACTGGGATCTCTTTGGGCATCGGTGTGTCTGGATACTCTTTTTGCAATTGCTCAAAGGCAGTTTGCGTCGAATTTTCTTGCGTACTCGTACTTGTTTCAGCTGATGAGGCTGTCTCATTGCTACTTACGGAAGATGACCCTATCTCTTCCGTTGAAGTACTGGTTTCTGTCGTACGAACTGTTTCATTTGTCGTTTCTTGACTCGTTTCACTTGGTGATTGACAGGCACCGAGTAAAGCAACTGCGAATAAGCTGATCAAACCTATTTTTTTCATTCGAAACACTCCTCTCTTAGTATTAAGGATACGCTTTGTACCTGTTTTTGCCAAATATGATCTCTAAAGAACACAAAAAAACTGTTTCGCGAAAACGAAACAGTTTATTCTTTATTGTCGATGATATTCAAACGCACTTTTTTCGGTGCATTGATTCGTACTCCGTAAACGATCGTGCGGATTGCTTTCGCAACGCGTCCTTGTTTACCGATGATACGACCGATATCTTCGGGAGCCACAGTTAGATTGTATTCGTAAAAATCTTCCGACTCAACGACTTCTAGCTGGACTTGATCAGGATAAGTAACTAACGGACGAACGATTGTTAAGACTAAGTCGCTTAAATCTTTCATATCCGGTCACCTTATTTCTTTGAGAATTTAGCTTCATGATGTTTTTTCATAACGCCTTCTTTTGAAAGGATGTTACGTACTGTATCTGAAGGTTGTGCACCTTTTGATAACCAGTCAAGTACTAAATCTTCTTTTAAAACTACTTCTGCAGGGTCTTTCAAAGGGTTGTAAGTACCTACAGTTTCGATGAAACGTCCATCACGAGGAGAACGTGAATCAGCTACGACGATACGGTAAAAAGGACTCTTTTTAGAACCCATACGTTTTAAACGGATTTTAACTGCCATTATATATTTCCACCTCCATTGTTTTATTCACAAGATGTAGTGTACCAGTTTTTTTTTACCCTGTAAAGCTTTTTTTCTTTACAGTCTGATTTTTTTCTATTTTTATTCTTTCTCTAAATAGTTAGTGTCCTTTTCTAAGGATTTCTTCTTACTTTTTTGAATCATCAAGGTTGAACATAGGAAGCTTATAAATCCCCTATCCATAAGCATTTCTTATGTTTTCGATCACACATTAAAATAACCCAAGTGTTTTTAGTTGCTCAGTTTACTTATTTTTTGTAAGATAAATATAGAAAGATTGAAGGAGGAATTGTTTTATGACAAAAAAAATTGGTTTTTTCATCGGAAGTTTAAGAAAAGATTCATACAATAAGAAAGTTGCAGAAACTTTTGCGGACTTATTACCGGAAGGATACGAGAGCGTATTTGTAAAAATCGATGACCTTCCTTTTTATAACGAAGATATCGAAACACCTGAGCAAACACCTGCAGAATGGACACGTTTCCGTGAAGAAGTCAAAGATCTAGACGGCGTGATCTTTGTAACTCCTGAGTACAACCGCTCAGTGCCAGCTGTATTGAAAAATGCCTTGGATGTTGGTTCTCGTCCTTATGGTCAAAGTGTGTGGGATAAAAAACCTGGTTTAGTGGTCACTGCTTCTCCTGGTGGAGTCGGTGGTTTTGGCGCAAATCATCACTTACGTCAATCATTAGTCTTTTTAAATGTCCCAACATTACAACAACCAGAAGCGTATATCGGAAATATCACTAACTTACTTGATGAAGATGGCAATATTATCCAAGGAACCGTTGATTTCTTCCAAACGATTTTAGATGCGTATCTAGATTTCGCTGGAAAATTGAACGCTTAGTGTCTTGCTAATTTTACAAAAAACCACGAAACAGCATGTTGTTTCGTGGTTTTTTGTGTGACCTACTATTCTTTATGCTCTTCTTTGCGATAGTGAAGCTCGATGAACTCACCAAAGCGTTTCGTGTCCACCAATTGATACCGCTGTACATAATCTCCTTCTTGAAAAAGACGAATCCCTTTTCCGAGTAATACAGGCGCAATTTGAATGTACCATTCATCAATCAGTTGCTGTTCAATGATTGGTTTGAGCAAACTACCGCCACCAACTACCCAGATCCTTTGTTCACTTGATTCCTTCAACCCCTTGAGAAAGCTTACAGGATGTTCGTGAACGACCCTAGCATCCTCCAACTTCAATTCTTTGTCTGTTGAAAAGACATAATTGGTTTTTTCTGGATAGATCTTGGCTGTATCTAAATATTTTTTGGCTTCTTGATACGTTTTTCTGCCCATGATCGTTGTATCGATGGTTTGATAAAATGCATCATAGGTTGTTTTTTCCCCAGTAGGCGTATCGAAGAGCCATTGTAAGTCATCATTAGTTGTTGCTAGATAGCCATCCATACTGATTGCTCCGTAAAAAAAGAGCTTAGACATATTATCCTTCTCCTTTAGCGTTTGATTTCCTGGTGGCGAAAACAAGTGGTCAGGTGATCGTTGATGATCCCTACCGCTTCTAAAAAGGCATAAATGGTCGTACTTCCAATAAATTTGAAGCCGTGTTTTTTCAAGTCCTTCGAGAGGCGATCAGAGAGTTCACTAGTAGTTGGCACTTCATTTTGGTCTTGATAGTTTCCGATCACGACTTCGCCATTGACAAAGGACCAGAGGTAATCAGAAAAACTCAGTCCGGTTGATTGCATGGCTAAAATAGCTTGTGCGTTAGCGATTGCCGCTTCAATTTTCCGGCGATTGCGGATGATTCCTTTGTTTCTCATCAATTCTGCGATTTTTTCGTCAGTATAGCTAGCGACTTTTTCGAGTTCAAACTGGTCGTAAGCTTCATCAAAAGCTTGGCTTTTATTCAAGATCGTTTGCCAGCTGAGACCTGCTTGATTGATATCAAGCATTAATTTACGGTACAATCGTTGGTCCTCATATTCAGGTACCCCCCAAATCGTATCATGGTACTCACGCATCATTTCAGTTGATTCACTCCATGGACAGCGTTGCATCGACTCACTCCTTTTAGGATTTTCAAACAATGTATGAAAAAACTCCGAAGACAAAATTAAATACGTCTTCGAAGTTTTTTTGCACTTGATTACTATTTATTTCTTTTTCTTCTTTTTCTTTTTGTTTTTCTTCATCATGCGATTCATCGCCATTTTTCCTAGCTTACCTTTGACACCGGTACCGAACATTTGGTCCATGCCAGGAATATTCATGTCCCCTTTAGACATTTGTTGCATCATCTTACGGGATTCTTTGAATTGTTTGATCATACGATTGACTTCCACTACACTGTTTCCTGAACCAGCAGCAATTCTGCGTCGACGGCTTGGATTCAATAGGTCTGGGTTTTCACGTTCTGCAGGTGTCATCGAATAAACCATTGCTTTTTTACGCTCAACATCTTTCGGATCAACTTTGATATTTTCGATTCCTGGCATTTGATTCATTCCTGGGATCATTTTTAATAAGTCTTCGATTGGGCCCATACCCATGACTTGATCCAATTGTTCAATGAAATCATTGAAGTCAAATGAGTTCTCACGCATTTTTTGCGCAAGCTCTTCTGCTTTTTTCTCATCATAGTCTTGTTGCGCTTTTTCAATCAGCGTCAACATATCCCCCATACCAAGGATACGACTTGCCATGCGATCTGGATGGAAGACTTCTAAGTCAGTCAGCTTTTCACCAGAACCGATGAACTTGATCGGTGCACCTGTCACTGAACGAATTGATAGCGCCGCTCCCCCACGTGTGTCTCCATCTAATTTTGTGATGACGACCCCTGTGATCCCTAATTGTTGATTGAAGCTATCCGCAACGTTGACGGCATCTTGACCAGTCATCGCATCGACAACGAGTAAGATTTCGTTAGGTTGTGTCAAGTCTTTGATTTGTTTTAATTCATCCATCAATGTTTCATCAATGTGTAAACGACCAGCTGTATCGATCAATACGTAATCATTTTTCTTTTCTTTTGCAAGTTCCATCCCTTGACGAACGATTTCTACAGGACTCACATCTGTTCCCATATCAAAAACCGGAACATCCAATTGCTGTCCTAAAACTTTTAACTGGTCGATGGCAGCAGGACGGTACACGTCACCTGCAATCAATAAGGGACGAGCATTTTCATTTTTCTTTAAATAATTCGCTAATTTACCAGTAAACGTTGTTTTACCTGCCCCTTGCAAACCAGCCATCATGATGACAGTCGGGATTTTAGGTGATTTAGTCAATTCAACTGTTTCAGACCCCAGAGTGATCGTTAACTCTTCATCCACGATCTTTACGATTTGTTGTGCTGGAGAAAGACTATCAAGCACTTCTGCTCCAACTGCCCGTTCGCGCACACGTTTTGTAAAGTCTTTGACTACTTGTAAGTTGACATCGGCTTCTAATAGCGCAAGACGGATCTCGCGCATCATTTCCTTGACGTCAGCTTCAGAGACTTTTCCTTTTTTTCGTAACTTTGACATCGCCTGTTGTAGGCGTTCAGTTAAGCTTTCAAATGCCATATTTTATTCATTCCTTTTTGTTATTCTTCGATTTCTTGAATTTTTTTGATGTATCCTTGCAGCGTTTGATCTTCAGGATACTGTTCATTGATATAGTTCGTCAATTCTGTCAACAACTGTTCACGAACGACATAATCAGAAAAAAGGTGGAGTTTTTTTTCGTAATTCTCCAAGATCTTGCTCGTACGTTTGATATTATCATAAACTGCTTGGCGACTGACTTCATATTCTTCAGCGATTTCTCCAAGTGAAAAATCATCTGCATAATATAATTCCATATAATTCATTTGTTTCTCAGTCAACAGTGTCGAATAAAATTCAAAAAGAGCATTCATCCGATTGGTTTTCTCAATTTCCATTCAACTCACCTCATTGATCCATCCACTCTTCTTCTGAGCAGACACTGATTTTTTGTTGGAGAAAATAGGCGGTGGCTACACCAATGCCTTCTTTCAGACTACCAGTGAAACTACCATCATAGATAGTTGACGAGCCGCAGGAAGGACTATTTGCTTTTAAGATCAACGTTGAGATCTGCTTTTCCTTTAGAACTTGATAAGCATTGATCGCACCTTTTTTATAGGCTTCTGTGACATCTTCTCCAGAGATCGTCATGACCTTTGCCTGATGATCCCAGACATCAAACCCATCACCACCAACGATTTCTGCTGGTTCTCTTGGAATGGGCAAACCTCCTGCTACTTCTGGACAGATCATGATTGCTTGACCTTCTGTCACGAGTTTTTTTAAGGCAGGGATTGTTTGTTCCCGGCCATCATAGCGACATGAGACGCCACCTAAACAAGCACTGATACCAATCATCGGACATTTTCTCCTTTAGCTGAGCAAATTGCTTTTATATTATACCATTTATTTAGCTGGTTAAATAGTCCTTGCCTCCGATTCTGTGCTAAAATAAAGGAGATGAAATTTATCAAAAGGAGAATTTATGAAAAAAGTACTAGTTGTTGATGACGAACCCTCAATTGTAACATTACTGACATTCAATCTTGAAAAAGAAGGATATAAAGTAACCAGTGCTGCAGATGGTCAAGAAGGTCTTGATCTTGCATTAGAACATTCATATGATTTCATTATTTTAGATGTGATGCTTCCTTCGATCGATGGTATCGCGATCACACAAAAACTTCGTCAAGAAAAAAATGACACACCTATATTGATCCTAACAGCTAAAGATGATCAAGTCGATCGAATCATCGGACTGGAGATCGGTGCGGATGATTATTTGACGAAACCCTTCAGTCCTCGGGAAGTCCTTGCGCGGATGAAAGCCATCTTTCGTCGAATCGAGCCGCGTAAAACTCAATCTGATGAGGCAGAACCAGAATACTTATCAATTGGACAAATCAAAGCCGACTTGACGAATTATCAAGTGACGATTGAGGACCAACCGATCGAACTCACGCCGAAAGAATTTGAGTTGCTTGTTTATTTCATGAAACGCAAAGATCGAGTGATCGACCGAGATACACTGTTGGATCGTATCTGGAATTTTGATTTTTCTGGACAAAGTCGCATTGTTGATGTCCATGTCAGTCATTTACGTGAAAAAATCGAGCGTGATCCGAAACATCCTAAATATTTACTGACTGTTCGGGGCTTTGGATATAAATTCCAGGAACCAAAACGATGAAAAACCAATGGAAAAAATTCTCCGAGCGCTTATTTTTTCTCGTCTTGTTACTTGGCTTATTTTTTGGTGGATGGCAGATCATCTCCCATTATTTCCAACAACAGATCATCGAACAGCAAGAAAGTTATTTGACTAAAAAAGCGCAGTTATTGGCTCGTCAACTAGATGTCGAGAATCCAGCTTCTGCTAGTAATAAAGCAGTTCTGGATGATTTTGTCCATCAATCCAATGAACGAGTGACATTGATCGATCAAACTGGCACGATCATTTATGACACGGAAGAATCCTCTCTGCATGAACAAAGAAAAACACGTCCGGAAATCAAAGCGATCTTAGAAGGCAGTACGCTTGGCACTTCGCTTCGTCAGAGTACGACATTGAACGAAGAATTACTTTATGTCGCCTTGCCTATCAAAGTCAATGGGAAATTGGTAGCGATCATTCGCATCGCTGAACCTACAAGTGGCTTTCTTCCTCGAACGGAAAGTTTTCGCCGTTGGGTATTCGGTTTCTTCTTGGTTTTCTTTCTTTTATTGACATTTATGATCTACTATCTGATTTACCAACGGAACCAACCACTCAAAACAGTGATTCCTGTTTTGAAAAAGATGGTCAAGAACCCGGAACAAACGGAGATCATTATGCAGACTTCTGATCAATGGGAAGAATTATATCAGACGATCAATGGCTTGAGTGAACAGATGACCAAAATGTATCGCGCCTATACGACGACGGAAGAGCAATTATACAGCTTGTTGAATGAATTGATGATCGGTGTCTTTCTGATTGACTCCAATGCCACACTGCGCTTGCTTAATCCAAAAATGCAAGTCCATCTAGGTGTGAAAGACTATCAAGAAAATCAACATTACACAGAAGTGATCCGCGAACCAAAATTGATCCAATTGATCCATCAAGTTTCTCCGACTGAACCAATCGTTCATCAAGAAGTCACGATTGCTGACGGTACGCAAACATTGGATATCAGCTTGCGTTATTTCAATAGTTCAGAGGATACTGGACAAATTTTAGGTGTTGCTTATGATCTGACAAAAGTTAGACATTTAGAAAAAATGCAAAAAGATTTTGTCGGCAATGTCTCACATGAATTAAAAACACCTGTCACTTCTTTGATCGGGTTTACTGAGACTTTACTGGACGGTGCAAAAGAAGATCCCGACACACTGACTGAATTTCTATTGATCATGCAAAAAGATGCGATTCGTTTAGATAAGCTGATCCGAGAAATTATTCAGTTATCAAAAGACGAAGAGAGTTTACATGAAACCCAAACGATCTATATGGAGCCTTATTTCCAACAGGTGATCCAAAGCTATCAACCAATGATTCGGAAAAAACAGTTGACGATCAAATTGATTGGAGAAAATACTGCCTTTACGACACATCCTGATTTGCTTTACCCGATCATCAAAAACTTGTTTGAAAATGCGATCCAATATTCAAAAGAAGAAAGTGAGATCATCATTCGCTACGAAAGCCACGATCAGCTGATTTTCTCTGTACAAGATTTTGGTATTGGTATCGATCGCGAAGATCAAGAACGCATCTTTGAACGTTTTTATCGTGTAGATAAAGCGCGTAGTCGCCATTCAGGTGGTACAGGATTAGGATTGTCGATCGTGAAAGAATACGTGAATTTACTTCATGGTACAGTGGAAATCGAAAGTCATCCTGGTATTGGCTCTACCTTTATTGTGATGATCCCTAAAATCAATTAATCGTGAACCAGATAGGTATAAATGAAATAAGCGTCAACCTCCAAGAACATTTCTGTTTTAGGAGGCTGACGCTATCTCTTTGTACCCAACAAGTCTTCGCTCACTTCTTGAAAAATGGAAATACTTTTCTCCAACGTTTTTTCGTACGTGTCGTATCGATCTTACCTAAATGCAAATATTTTTCCACGAAAAAGGTCAACTGACGAAAGATGGATTCTGCTGCGAAAAAGAGCATGACCACCATTAAGATAGACACTGGAGAAATGGCTGATATTGAAAATAGTTTATGCAAGAAGACAACAGAAAAGACGATTCCACTTGCACAAAATAGCATGATCCGTGTTCGAAATTGATTCAATGGTTGACAGATTTTATAAAGGACTAAAAAGCCAACAACGATCAGCAACATAGTTGAGGCTGTCGACGTATCGGTTTTGTTCAGATTTAAAATTGAACCACCCACGACTAAAGCGCCTACCACCATCATATCGGTCAAACCACCCGGAATGGCTTTTTCCAAGACGTTCTCAATGAATCGGCCTTCGATTCGGTTTTCATTTTCTTCCAATGCTAATAAAAAGGAAGGTAACCCGATCGTAAATAAACTAATCAATGTGATTTGTGAAGGTTCTAATGGATAAGTGAATGCAAAAAGAACAGAAAAAACAGACAGTAAGAATGAAAAAATATTTTTTACTAAAAAAAGACTGGCAGACCGTTCGATATTGTTTACGACACGCCGGCCTTCGCCAACAATCTCTGGCATTTTAGAAAAATCTGATTCCAACAAGACCACTTGTGCAGCTTGCATCGTCGCTTCATTCCCTGATGCCATCGCAATACTACAATCGGCTTCTTTCATCGCTAAGATATCATTTACACCATCCCCAGTCATCGCCACTGTATGCTTCTCTTTTAGTAAACGGACAAATTCCTTTTTTTGTTCTGGTTTGACACGGCCAAAGACGGTATATTTTTCCATTGCTTCTGGAAATTCTTCTTCCCTTAACGAGGAGACATCCACATATTGCTCCGCGTTTGAAATACCTGCTTGTGTTGCAACATGAGAAACTGTCGCTGGGTTATCTCCAGAAATCACTTTGATAGCAACTTCTTGTTTCTTAAAGTAATTAAACGTCGCTTTCGCTTCTTGACGAATCGGATTAGCAATCAATAAATAACCTAACGGGATAACGGCTTCTTCCAAGTCTTCTTGTGACAGTACCCCTTGGTATTCACCAAAAACTAATACACGATAGCCTTGATCCGTATAAGCGCTAAATTCAGAGGCATAATTTGTGAACGCTTCACGCAAGACCATTTCTGGTGCTCCAAGGACATACGTTTTATCCGCAAATGTCACGCTGCTATATTTTCTCACAGAAGAAAAGGGTAAACTTGCTGTTGCCTCCCTGTCAGAATGCTTCGTAAAGTAATTTTTGATTGCTTGCATCGTTTCATTGTCAGCTTCGATTGCCTGTGCGTAGTCACCAAGTAATTCATCTAACTGATCTGCTGTTTGTTTTGCTAAAGAATTCTCAGAAATCAGCACACGTTGAACGTCCATCGCATTTTCAGTGATTGTTCCTGTTTTATCGACACATAATACGTCCACTCGTGCTAACGTCTCAATACTTTTCATGTCATGAAGCAACACTTGTTGTTTCGCTAAGCGTGTCGCACTCATTGCTAAAGCAATCGTCGTTAGTAGGTACAGTCCTTCAGGAATCATACCGATCAACGCAGCTTCCATCGAAACAATACTTTCCCTCAACGTATTGCCATTGTAAAAATAGCTTTGAGAAAATAAGGTCAATCCAATGGGGATAATGATGATCCCTACCCATTTGATGATCCTATCTAACGAAGCAATCATCTCTGATTGTTCTCCTGTCCCCATTTCTTTTGCCTGCATCGTTAATTTGGCAATATAAGATTCATTGCCGACTCGTGTCAACTGAACCTTCGCATTACCCGCGACGATGAAGCTTCCCGACATTAATTCGTCGCCGATTCCCTTACTTATCTCATCCGCTTCACCAGTCAATAGCGCTTCATTCACTTGTAGATTACCGTCTATGATCTTTCCATCTGCAGGGATCTGGTCTCCTGTTTTTAGAATGACGAGATCATCTAGAACTAACTCTTCGATAGTTATCTTCTGTTCTTGACCATTCCGTAATACTTTGACTGTTGCGGCATGTAACATGCTCAACTGATCTAAAATTTTCTTGGAATGAATCTCTTGATAGATTGCAATGCCCGTATTTGCCAATATGACAGGTAAAAAAGTCAAATTTTTATAGGAGTTGACGACACATAAAAGAATCGCTAAGACTAAAAAAATCAGATTGAAATAAGTAAAGGCATTCTCCATCACGATTTGCTTATTCGTTTTAAATGTAGAACTCGTTGCTTGATTGACAGCGCCAACACGTATTCTTTCTTGTACCTGTGTGTCTGTCAGCCCTTCATTTTTGTTAGGATCAATGCGTTCTAATTGTGCCAACATTTGCTGTATCTGTTTTTCTCGCTGTTTATCTTTTCTTCTCATAACTAATCCCTCAACTTTTTTTCTACTCTTTAACCATACGTCATTTCGTCCAATAAATCCTCAGATATAACTGATATTCTTCTTTCAAAACTGTCATATGAAAAAACAAAAACGTAGAGTGGACAACAAACTAAAAAAGCTTAGATCCTCAGCGAGGAACTAAGCTTAATGATCTATGGTAGTCGTTATGAATAAACATGTGATTGAAAGATGGATTCAATCTTATGATAAATTACCTTCTGCGTCACGCTCAACTTTCATCATACTGATTGGTAGGTAGCCTAAATCTTTAACTGGTCCTTCTTGAACGGCATCAGTCATCATGAAGTCTAAGAACTTCTTCACTTCTGGTTCTGGTTCGCCATTTGTATACATATGCTCATAAGACCAGATTTCCCAGCTATTGTCTGAGATATTTTCAGGAGTTGGTTCTACACCGTTGATTTTCAACGCTTGAGTAGAATCATCTAAATAAGAGAAAGCTAAATAGCTGATCGCGCCTGGTGTTTGTGAAACGATTTGACGAACTGTTCCTGATGAATCTTGTTCTTGAGATTGTATTGGTACAGCGCCATCTAATGCCCAGTATTCAAAGGTTGCACGAGTGCCACTTCCGTTTGCACGGTTGATGACGTTGATTTCTTGATCTGCTCCGCCTAGTTCACTCCAGTTAGTGATCTTACCAGTGAAGATGTCGATCAATTGTTCTTTTGTAATATCTTCAACGCCTGTATCTTTATTTACGATTGGTGCCATTCCAACAACTGCTACACGATGGTCTACCAATTTACTTGCATCGATTCCATCTCTTTGTTCTGCAAATACATCAGAGTTTCCGATTGTTACAGCACCTGACGCTACTTGACTAAGACCAGTTCCACTTCCGCCACCTTGAACAGAAATCTGATAGTTGGGGTTATCTTGTGTAAACATTTCTTGTGCAGCATCAACTAAAGGTTGCAAAGCGGTTGAACCGACCGCTACGATTTTTACTTGATTATCTGAACTAGCCGAGTTGCTTGCTGATCCATCCGTACTTCCTGAACCAGAACCACATCCAGCTAAGATAAAACCTAATACTCCTAAAGAAAATAAAACTTTTTTCATTTATATGCCCCTTTCTTAGTTACAAATTGATTGTATCAGGGTACTGTAAATCCTAGATATTGAATATGTAAAGTTATTGTTAAGTTGTGTAAATATATCGTAAAACAAAAAAACGTCCGAAAATGGACGTCCTACAAAAAACTAAATCTTTTCTATAAGTAAGGATTGTTCACGGATCTCTGTATAATAGAATAGGCCAACTGCTAACGCAAAGGAAGCAATCGCTACATAAAAACAAGGTTTGATGGTCAAAAAATACATCGCAGAATAGCTTGTATCTTTTAGTCCACTTTCACTTAATCCATTCGGACCGATGATGATCCTCGGTAATATCGAAAAATAAGATGTAAAGACCAGCATAGAAGAAAACTGGATCAAATGCCAATTATACTTTTTTATAAATGTTTTTGAAACGATCAAATTCACACTGATCAAAAAATAAAAAAGGGTCAATGTCGGAAAATTTTTGGAAATAATAAAGCCACTTCCATTGATGATGCCAAGAATCTCGGCACCTTGTACTACTGCATTCACCCATGTAAAAGGCAAAAGAAAAATTGGGGAAAACCAAAGAAACAAATACAATTGTTCTAGTTTTATTCTCTTTTTCATACAAAACCTCCCAAAAGACACTCCATCTATCATACTATATGCTATTTCTCTAAAAAATCTGAGGGGAAAGACTAGTTTTTTAAGAATAAAGCAATGAGAGTTTATTCATTTTATTCAGAATATTTCTAAAAAGAATGGATTATTAATTGTTTGATTTTACAATAAAAACCAAGGAGAACTGACTTGGAGGAATGTACCTTTGCAATTATTCTACATAAAAAATACAATCTACTTATCGATGTGTGTGCCTTATTTTTATCTCGCTCTACTTTTAGATTATTACTATCATTCAGTCATCCTATTTATACTATTGATATTTTGGGTTTTTTTTCTTGGTTTTACGTTGAGACGAGCCAATCGTTTAGGAACATTGGATCTTGGCAATCTTTGTTCTACGATCA
Organism: Enterococcus mundtii; assembly: GCF_003957375.1. Lineage (GTDB taxonomy): Bacteria > Bacillota > Bacilli > Lactobacillales > Enterococcaceae > Enterococcus_B > Enterococcus_B spodopteracolus. Next base: position 1,816,670 of record NZ_CP025473.1, read on the forward strand.
CCTCTTATTTATGTTTTGCTAAATGTACTGAATGGCATTTTTTATATCATCCTTTTCCCCTGAACAGATCATCTTACTACTCACTGGTATTTACTTATTTCCACAATTATTAGGAATCATTTGGGGAAGTATATTTGCCTATTCGCGTAAGCAAGTAAAATAAGCGTTCACTTTTTTAGATAGCAAAATAAAAGTAAAGCACCCAGAGACGGTTAGCGGTCGTTAGAGGGCTCTACTTTTATTTTTATATTTCTTTTTGGCCAAGGTTCGATATTTGGCGAAGCAGTCAAGGCAACACTTCGTAGTTTTTTATATTTCATGTAAATAGATTTTTTTGATGATCAGCTTATCGAATAGTTGAGATTGACTATCTTGTTCACCGATGATTTCTGCGATCACGATTTTACCATTTGGTTTTTTCCTTAATTGGTAATTGATTTTACCCGTTTCTGTTAATTCATTGAGCATATCAACAACCCCGCCAAAACCAGTTTTCTTCGTAATGAATCCTAATGCCACCATTCGTTCATCAAGATTTTTAGCAGAGATAGACACACCTGTAACTAAATATTGTTTTAAGGCGCTGACCAATTCATCTAACGATTCAGAAGTGGATACGATGGCCGTGCGATTTTTTGTGAATGGTTCGTTTGTCTCAGTTCCATTTGTTTTTGCTTCTTCTGTTTCTGTAGTAACGAGTTGGCGAAGCGTGGCTAATTCTTGCAACAACGTCTCATATTGCTCTTGGGTCAACATCACACCAGCAACTTTTTCACGATTAAAAATATATACGCCTGTTTCAGCTTTTCTAGCTTGGTCAAACACATCCATCGGCGATCTTTTCACTTCTGTAATCGAAGATGTAGGTACTTCTAATTTCTTTAATTCCAATGGATTTTCCTCCTTTGTTTTTCCAGTCCATTATAGCATATTCTAGCGTTCGATGATTCGTTTACTCGTAAAAGTTATTTTTGTGTTGATCCAATAATCGATGTCTGATAATAGTTTTTCGATTCCAAGTGAATCTTGATAAAAATAAGTTTTCTGATCGTTAGTGAGACTAGCAGAAAAAAAGTGGTCTGTGATGACAAGTTGAGCATAACTAGGTGGCTTACTCCTGGTACATACGTGGATCGATGTGCGTTTGCGATGACGTAACGTTTTATCTAAAATGGCTGCAAGTCGTCTAGCTTCTTCATGATCATAGCGAAAAAAGAACACGATTTTTACTTCCGGTGCATACATCTCCAGATAGCCTCGTTCATTTAATAATTTCAGCAACATCCTTGCCCAATCGGTTGTTGGCTGAAACAAAGCTTGTTGCAAAGCGATACGAAATTGGTTTGATTTTTCAATAAAATTAGGGATCGTGTCTGCTAATGCTTGGTAGGCAACAGCTTCTTCATAGATAAAGCGATCATGAAGACCTATTGAATACTTTAACCACTCTTGGAATAGTACTCTTGTTATGTTCTTTTTGTTGGAACTTTCAAAATCATTCGTCAACCAAAATAATGAATCTAATTTTTCAGTAACGATCGATAATTTTTGATAGACGGAGGTTTTTTCGATCCTTTCCCACCGCTTGTCTGTGATCAAATGGCTATTCAGGCGCAAGATAGCCCGATAATTCTTTTCTTTAGTCGGAAGCTTTTGTTCAGAGCGAAAGAGTAGTTCTGGAAAAATCTCATAGAAGAACAATTGATGATTTGTAAAAATCTCAATATCTGTATGTTTGGCACGATGATCTAGAAGTTGGATGAATAGTTCTGAAAATGTTTGCTCATGGTCTTCCTTAAAAAAAGTTGGGAACTCTTTGAGAAAACAAAAAAGTAAATATCTGATTTTTCGTTCAGAACCATAGATTTGCCGCTTTTTGTAGGAAAAAGAAAGATGATAATCCCCTAACCATTTTTTTAATCGCTCTTGTGCGGAACGATCGTATTCGAAGGAGTATTCCCTTTGTAAAATCAGATCCCGTAATAAACAGAACGAATCCGATCGAATCAAAAATTCAAACAAAAGAAATGGTTCATTGTATGCTTGGTGGTAGACCAGTTGGACTTCTTTTTTGTCATACGCTAATTCTAAGGGATAATCCTCTGATTTCAATCGCTTCAAATAACGATCGATCGTTTTGACATCGACATCCATCCTTTTGGCTAAGTCGCTTTTCTTCCATGCCAAATCTTTCATTTGGTTGATCAGTAAAAAGATATTCTGTGCATTTTTTGTTAGTAATGTTTGCCAATTCATTGCTTAACCTCACTCTATCAATAGTTTTTCCAGAGTGGTTCATCAATACTCTGAAAATGTCTCTTATATAAAGTACGCAAAGAAATATTTTTTATTTTTATTATTTTACTAATTTACAAAATTAACCAGAAATTAAACCAACGTCTCTCGTTTGTGTAAATCATACCAACGACAAAAAAAGTGGGACCTTCGTTCTCTCCCATCACCTAAAACCGGATAAACAACAGGAACAGAAGTAACTTCTTCGTAAATAAGGCGCCAGCCACAAAAATTTGAAAAACAATTTTCGTGGCTGACGCCTTATTTCTTGAGACTGAACACTTCTGTCCCGACCGTATTGACATCGTCGTTTCACTCTTTATTCCATAATTATTTACTAAAAATGATCATTCTTTGATCTTCAACGTCAACGCATTCAGTGCTACAACTACGGTACTCAATGACATCAAGACAGCTCCAATCGCTGGGCTTAACAAAATCCCGATTGGTGCAAGAATACCTGCTGCTAAAGGAATGGCAAGAATGTTGTAACCAGCTCCCCACCATAGGTTTTGGATCATTTTCTTTCTCGTTTGTTTGGCTAGATCTAAGAAATGCAAGATATCTTTTGGATCACTGTTGATCAAAACCACATCCGCTGAGTCGATCGCAATATCGGTTCCTGCTCCAATCGCCATCCCGATCGTCGCACGTGCTAAACTTGGGGCGTCGTTGATTCCATCACCGACCATAATGACTTTATTCCCCTGTTCCTGATAACGTTTGACGATATCTTCCTTGTCATTTGGTAAAAGTCCGCCATAATACTCTTCGATACCTAAGTATTGTGCGACCTCTTCTGTTGCATGTAGATTGTCACCAGTCAACATCACCGGAGTGATATTTCTTTCTTTGAGTCTTTGAATAAAGGTTTTTGCTTCTGCTTTGATGATGTCGCCTAAAGCCACTAATCCCACTAAACGATCATCGATCAATAGAAAACTGACTGTATTCCCTTGTTCTTCGTAAGGAGTTAGTCGTTCTTTTGCAATTTTAAGTCCTAAACGTTTGATTTCTTTTTCATTGACTACTTTTACATTTTTATCTGCTACTGTTCCAGTTAAGCCAACCCCTGAAAGATTCTTTTGATTCTCAGCTTGATAAGGAGAAATATTTTGTTCCTTCAAATAACGCATGATCCCAATGGCTAACGGATGATTGGCGTTCGCCTCTAAGGCACCTAGATATTTCAATAGTTCTTCTTGAGGATAATCATCGTCTAAGCTTTCGATACCAGTGACGGTGAATTTCCCTTCCGTCAACGTACCTGTTTTATCCAGCATGATGACATCTAACTCATTGGCTTGTTCTAAGGCGCGACGACTTTTGAGCAACAGCCCATTTTTAGCCGTAATCGACGTCGAACGTGCAACAACTAAAGGAATCGCCAAACCTAATGCATGGGGACAGGCAATAATGAAGACGGTGACCATCCGTTCTAAAGCAGTTGGTAAATCGGTTAAAAAGAGCCACACAACAAATGCCGATAGACCGGCGATCAATGCGACATAAAACAACCATTTTGCTACTTTGTCAGACAAAGATTCTAGTTTTGACTTTTCACCTTGTGCTTGACGGACCATATCCATGACTTTGGCTAAATAGCTATTTTCACCAGTTCCAGTCACTTCGATCTCAATAGTGCCGTCTCCATTGATCGAACCCCCGATCACTGGATCAGATGTTTGCTTCTTGACCCCTCTGGACTCGCCAGTTACGGCAGATTCGTCCACGATTGTTTCACCTTTCAGGATCTTCCCATCCGTTGGCATTTTATCTCCTGCTCGAACGATTAAATGATCGCCCTCTTTGACCTCTTTTAAAGAAATTGTCTCTTCTGTCCCATCTGTTCGTAATCGTTTGACCGTTTCAGGTAATAATTCTGCTAATTTTTGTAACGCATTACTTGCATTAGAAACGGCACTCATTTCGATCCAGTGCCCTAATAACATGATGACGATCAACGTCGCCAATTCCCAGAAGAAGTCCATCACATGAGTATGTGGATTGATAAGATTTGCGATAAAAGAATAGACACTATAAACATAGGCCACACTGATCCCCATAGCAATCAAGGTCATCATTGCTGGACTTTTTTGTTTCAATTCCATTTTAGCGCCACTTAAAAAGGGTTGTCCGCCATAGATGAACAAGATGGTCGCTAGAATCAAGACGAGCCAATCAGAGCCAGGGAAAGTCACTTGAAAGGAAAATTCCATGCCCATCATGGGAGAAAATAAGATGATCGGAATCGCTAACAACAATGACAACCAAAATTTTTGTTTAAAATTCCCCATGTGCATCGAATGATCCATCCCGCCGCTCATATGGTCATGATGATCCATGGAACTATGATCCATTGAGTGATACTCATGTGCCATGCTCTCGAGATTCATTTTTGTATGGTCCATATTCGTATGATCCATTTTATGGTGTGTCATGTTCGTTTGTTGCTTCATTTCATCATGATGATGCTCGTGCATCGTTTGTTTTTTTTGCTCGTTCATTTTCATTCTGTCCTTTCCTTTGTTGAACCGTTTATTTCTTCATTTTTTGGTTTAGACTTAATGAATTGAGTAACACACTGATTGAGCTAAAGGCCATCGCTCCTCCGGCAATGATTGGATTCAATAAGCCAAACGCAGCAAACGGAATGCCAATTGTGTTATAAATAAATGCCCAAAATAAGTTTTGTTTGATTTTTTTCAAGGTCACACTTGAAAGTTCGATCGTTTGTCCAATCGACGAGAGTTGACTATTCATTAACGTTACATCTGCTGTTTCCATGGCGATATCGGTGCCATTTCCCATGGCGATACCGACATTTGCTAAAGCCAAAGCGGGGGCATCATTGATACCATCACCGACCATTCCCACTTGTTTTCCTTCTTTTTGCAATTTTTCGACATATCCTGCTTTTTCATCAGGTAATACTTCAGCAAAGATGTGTTCTTTTGGAATACCAACTTCATGTCCAATCGTCGTTGCAACTGATTGATTGTCCCCTGTGACCATATAAACTGCCAATCCTTGGGCTTGTAATTGTTGGATCGCTGATTGTGCGTGTTCTTTGATCTGATCAGCCACAGCGATCATCCCCAATACCTGTCTGTCATCTGCAAGAAACATCACGGTTTTTCCTTGTCGTTCTAATTGTAACGCTTGTTCTTGATACGCTTCAAATGAAACGTTCAGCTCCACTAGTCGTTTTCTCGTACCAATAAAATAAGATTTTTCATTTATTACCCCGCTGATCCCAGCACCCGGATGTGCTTTTGCTTGAACCACAGGCAAAGTCGTGGTCTCCTGTTCTTTTCCATAAGTCACAATGGCTTTACCTAAAGGATGCTCTGAGCCTTGCTCTAATGTGGTGGCGATCGTTAATACTTCTTCGTCACCGATAATATCTGTGACCACTGGTTTACCTTGTGTGATCGTACCAGTTTTATCTAAAAGAATCGTATCTAGATGTGTCGCAGCTTCTAATGCCTCGCCACCTTTGATCAAAATACCCTTTCGTGCGCCTAATCCTGTACCAACCATGATTGCAGTTGGTGTCGCTAGGCCTAACGCACAAGGACAAGCAATAACCAGCACTGAAACACTATGGATCACTGCCAGTTCCCAGTTGCCACTGATGAGTCCAGTGACTATTAAGGTAAAGAAAGCAATGACTAAAACGATAGGTACGAAAATACCAGAAATCTTATCAGCAATTTTTTGGATCGGTGCTTTACTTCCTTGGGCATCTTCCACCATTTGGATGATTTGTGAGAGGACAGTTCCTTTTCCTACTTGGGTCACCGTCATTTCAAGAATCCCTGTAGAATTGATGGTTCCACCGAAGAGTAGATCCCCCATTTTTTTCTCAACTGGCACGCTTTCTCCCGTCAACATTCCTTCATCGATCGCACTATTCCCTTTGATGACTTTCCCATCTGTTGGGATTTGTTCTCCCGGTCGGACGAGTAAAATATCCCCAATCTCTACTTCCTCGATTGGTATGGTCTTTTCTTCACCATTTTTTATGACCTGTGCTGTTTTTTTCTGAAGAGACATCAACTGCTTGATGGCATCGCCGGTTTTACTTTTGGCTGTGTGTTCCAAATATTTCCCTAACAAAATCAACGTGATGATCATATTGCTACTTTCAAAATATAAGTCCGATGAATGCATACTGAAAAAACCATTATATACACTAAGCGCAAATGCGGCGGTCGTACCGATTGCCACTAACACATCCATATTGGGTGCGTTTGTTTTGATGGCATGATACGCTCCTTCATAAAAGCGCCAACCAATATAAAATTGGACAGGAATTGCTAAAATCAGTTGGACCCATGGATCATGAAAAAAATGGACAAGTGTTCCGTGAAAACCTAACATCATTGCAATCATCGCGATCATCATAGGAAGCGTCAAGATAGCACCTATGATGACATCTCGCTTCATCTTTGTTAAATAAGTTTGCTTCTCTTCTGCAATTTTTTGCTTATGGGCCTCATCATATAAAATCGCACCATAACCAATGGTTTCAACACTCTGGATCAGTTCTTCAATTGATACTTCCTGATAATTAATCGTCGCTTTTTCTGTTGCCAGATTAACAGTTGCAGATAATACACCGGGCTGTTCATTCAACTCTTTTTCGATTCGTGCAGCACAATTGGCACAAGTCATTCCAGTAATCACGAGTGTGTCTTTTTTAGCTGGATACTCCATTTAAATCACCTCTGCTTGATAGCCTAAATCATTGATTACTTGACATATCGTAGATGATTGAATCACTGTTTCATCTAATGACACAGTTCCAATCTCTTTTTTTAAGTTGACATTGATTTTTTTTACACCCGGTAGCGCATTGACCGTTTCTTCCACTCTTGCAACGCAATGTTTACAGCTCATTCCTTTGATTGTTACTTTTGTTTTCATCCCTGGTTTCCTCCTAGTTGTTTTGATGGCAATGACATTGTCCTGGAATGCAATTGCACTGGATATTTGTTACTGGCTCTTTTTTCTTTAATTCTGCCATGATTTGGTCAATATCTGCTTGTGTTAAAGTTGCTTCTGAGACAAGATCTGCAATCGTCTCGCCGATTTTTTTGGCGCAAATATGTGAGAATAGATTTTCAGCAGCACTTTGTACAGTTTCCGTTTCAGACACTGCTGGGTGATAAATGAATTTTTTTCCTTCTTGTTCTGTCCAAATCGCTTCTTTTTTAACAAGTCGTCCTAATAACGTTTTGACTGTTGCTGCTTTCCAGCCCATTGATTCAGAAAGGATCTGTGTGATTTCCTGAGCTGTGGTGTCACCTAATGTCCAGACGACACGCATGATTTCCCATTCTGAGTCACTGATTTTGATTGGTTTTTTCACTTCTTCCATATGTATCACTCTCCTTTTCGTTTACAAACGTAAACTTAAATTCTAAATATAGATTACACTTGTAAACGAAACGTGTCAACTACTTTTACTTCGCCATTGCTCTAGGAATTTTTTTTGCTGTCGTGAACCATTCAAAATGACTAATTTTCCTTCTGCTCCTTGTTCATAGATTTTTTTGATTGCCAAGGGTTCCCTTTCTTTCTTGAAACGCCAAACAAAAAGTAAAAAGTCCCAATATTCTTTGTCGAATTTTTCTATAAATTCTTCTGGAACATCTGGACGGGTACTTTTATCTAATTTTCGTTTGATCGAACGTTTGATCACACGATACATCGCGATATGTCTCGGCAAGCGAAGTAACAGGATCAAGTCAGCCTGTTTAATTCTATCTTTTGCAATCGATAGATAATTGCCTTCAATAATCCATTCCTTGTTTTCAACCATAAATTTTTCTTGTTCTTTTAACAACCACTGCTTGGCAGCTTTTCCATAGTCCGTTGCTAACCACAATCGATCAAGAGCTAAAAGTGGGCTTCCTGTCGTTACTTGTAAGCTTCTTGCAAGTGTGGATTTACCTGCACCCGACTGTCCAATAATCATTATTTTCATCTTGTCCTCCTCCAAATGGTCATCTTTTTATTTTACCTTTTATTCTTAATAACGCAAAAAAAGACCGAACCAATCGTTGGATTGATTCGGTCATATCTTATTTTAAAGTTGAGAAACTGGTTCTTTCAATGGATTTTTCTTATTATCACGACGTGCGATTGCTGGTAAGATCATACCTAATAAAATCAAAATGATTGGTGTGACGATATTAGAAATCAATTGGAACCACCAAGCTTGTGGATCAGCAGCGTATTCCACTTTTGGTACCATTCCCAAAATACATGCAAACGCAGTGAAAGCAAAACACCAAGCACCAAAGATGAATCCAACTTTAGGATTTTTCACGAACTTATATTCTGAGGTGAATTTTTTGTATGCTTTGTTCAACATCATATAGGCTAGGAATACCCACAAGTAACGCATTGGCATAACGACTGAATTTAAGTTCGTCAACCATTTAACTAATTCATTCATATCTTTGATACCAATAATCGGTAATAGAATGATGATACCGACTAAGATACCAGTTAACATGTAACCATTGACCAACGTTCCTTTACGATTACGTTTACGTAACCAACTTGGTACAAATTCTGGATCTGCATCGGCTAACAAGATCTTCAATGGCGCATCAATAGAAAATGCCAAAGCAGAAATTTGACCGACCATATTCGTCAATGCATAGATGATCATCAACGCATTACCGATACCATAATAATTACCTAAGATTTGGAAGGCACTGTACGCACCATTTGCCATTAAATCTTTAGGAATATTGTCACTTGCAAATAACATACCCATTGCCACAGAACCTAAAACAGCACAGATACCGACCATCGCTGCTAAAAAGATCATCCCTTTTGGAAATTCTTTTGCCGGGTTACGTGTAGAATTAACATAAGGAGAGATTTTCTCAGCGCCTCCTACAGCAAAGACTAACATCGAAACAGTCGTAAAGTAACTAAAGTCAAATTTAGGAATGTACGTTTTGACTTGGTTCATATTTGCTGTCGCAAATTCCATCGTTGGATTGATGAATGGCGCAGTAACAGCAAGTAAAATGAATAATAATGACATGACGAACATCGCTGTACCTGCTAAACCACCGATAACTTTCAACGTTGATAAGCCTTTTGTTGATAGATACAAGAAAGCTAAGAAAATGATCAATGAGATCACTGCGACCATTTGGACAGACATCGTATTGACGATATCGCCATTTCCTTGAACTGCCCAACCAGCTGCAATCAAAATCGCTTGTGGTTTTTGTGCTAAGTATGGAATGTGCACGACCCAATATGTCCAGGCAGCATAATAAGCTAAGCGTTTATTCGAAGTAGTGTTTTCTACCCAAGAACTAACGCCCCTTTACTATCTTTGAATGCTGATCCTAATTGACCGACGATCAGTGCATAGGGGATAAAATAAATAGCTAGGATCAATAACCATGAAGTGATTACTGAGATTCCTTGTTGCGCGTAGTTATTGACGACATTTCCCATACCCCAGACCATGTTGAATGCAATCAACGCTACTGTAAACCAGCGCAGTTGTTTTTCGTTCATCTGATTTCTCCTTTATAAATATTTAATAATTATTCATTGACTATCATATTCAATTTTCATAATGTTTACAACACTTCGTTATTTTAATTGTGGATTATTTTAGGTAAAACACATTGTTTTTACATTTATTTTTCATTTTATCCCCAAAAACCTAATTTAAAGGCGCATAAACAAGAATTATTTTCTAACTATTTTGGAATTTTCAGAACAGTTAAAAACTTGCAGTTATTTTAATCACAAAAAAACCACAGTCCTCAAATAAATGATTTCTGTGGTTTAACGGTGCTTTTTTGACTGTTTATTTGACTTTTTTGACAGATAATCCACGCATGGCGTTTAAAACTGCTATCAGGGTCACACCCACATCGGCAAAGACTGCGTTTCCCATAGAAGCAAAGCCAATAGCTCCGAGAATCAATACGATTACTTTTACTCCAATAGCAAATGCAATATTTTGCTTGACGATTTTCAACGTCTTTCTTGAAATTTGAATCGCCTCTGCAAGTTTTGATGGCTCATCGTTCATGATGACAACATCGGCTGCTTCAATGGCTGCATCACTGCCTAAACCACCCATGGCGATTCCCACATCTGCTCGAGCTAATACCGGTGCATCATTGATCCCATCACCTACAAATGCAGTTTTCTGAGTCGTTTCGCTCATCAATGCTTCTAATTTTTCTACCTTATCTTCTGGAAGCAGTTCACTATAGAATGTATCGACCCTTATCTCTTTTGCAACTTGTTCTGCAATCTTTTGAGCATCACCTGTCAACATCACTGTCTTTTTGACGCCGACTTCTTTCAATGTCTCGATAGCAAAAGTTGCATCTGGTTTGATCGTATCCGCAATAACTAAATACCCCATGAGCTGACTGTCAATCGCTAAATAGATCAATGTTCCTATTTCATGATTCTCTGGTTGCTCGACTCCATAGCGAGCCAATAATTTTTGATTTCCGACAAGTACCTCTTGTCCTTTAACCTGTGCGTTGATTCCTTCTCCAGCGATTTCTGCAGGGTCTTCAATTTCATATAACGGGCCACTATAGGTATCCATGACCGCCTTGGCGATTGGATGTGTCGACACATTTTCTAGACTCGCCACATATTTGATAAATACTTTCTCGTCAATGTTAGAAATAACTTTTTGTACGGCAAAATCCCCCTTTGTTAGGGTCCCTGTTTTGTCAAATACCACTGTTTCTGTACGAGCTAAAAGTTCTAGATAATTTCCACCTTTTACAAGTATCCCCGTTTACTAGCTCCACCGATTCCTCCGAAAAAACTAAGTGGAACAGAAATGACTAATGCACATGGACAAGAAATCACTAGAAATGTCAATGCTCGATAAATCCATTCAGAAAAATCTCCTCCATAAAGTAAGGGTGGGACAGTTGCTAAAAGAACAGCTAAAGCAACGACGATCGGCGTATAGTAACGAGCAAACTTAGTGATAAATTTTTCAGCAGGTGCCTTTTTACTGCTTGCTGTCTCCACCAGTTCTAATAATTTGCTGATTGTCGAATTTTCATAGTTCTTTTTAACTTCGATGGTTAAAGGATGGGTCTTATTGATAAAACCACTTAATACATTTTCACCACTCATCACTTCTTTAGGCAATGATTCTCCTGTTAATGCAGATGTATCTACGAGGGATTGTCCCTTCAAAATCGTTCCGTCCAAAGGAATTCTTTCACCCGGTTTGACCATGACTGACTCACCGATCTGCACTTCTTCTGGTTGCTTATTTACCAAGCCGATTTCAGTGATCACATGAGCAATTTCCGGTCGAATCGCCATCAACTCACGAATTGACCGACGAGACTGATCGACCGCAAAATGTTGGAAATACTCACCGATTTGATAAAATAGCATGACAGCAACTGCTTCTGGATATTCACCGATCATCATTGCACCGATCGTTGCAATCGACATTAAAAAGTTTTCATCAAACACTTGTCCTTTACGAATATTGACGAACGCTTGCTTAATAACATCAAAGCCGATGAGAACAAAAATGGCGAAAAAAGTAATGAAACGAATTGGCTCAGCAGGCTTCCATAAAAACAATAAAAGTAAGCTAATTGACGCTATGACGATACGTAACAATGCTGTTTTATTTTCTTTTTCTGGTTCATGATTTTTACTTGTCTGATTTTTCACTTCAATTACTTTGACATCTGGTTCTAATTGATGGATTTCTTCTGTTGCTTGTTTTTCAATCGCTTCTATGACAGCTTTATCTGCATCGATCATCATTTTCCCAGTTGCAAAATTGACCGATGCTTCTTTTACGCCGGGTATTGCTTGTACTTTTTTTTCGATTTTCATCGCACAATTTGCGCAATCCAAACCTTCTAATTGATAACTTTTCATTTCAAGTCCCTCCTCACTAAACATATGACTATCTCTTCATAAGTTATTATACATGAACAATTATTCATATGTCAAATCATAGTAATAACAGATCATGGTTGAAGTATCGTTTGGGAGAGAGTCATTATTTCTTTAAGATGTAAATGAAGTTTCTTAGGTAAAAGTGACGAATGATAAACTTTTACAATAGAAAATAAAGGAGGAAATACATGATTGATTTCAACGATCAATACCATCTTTGCGACTAGGAAAAGCTGCCAACTTCAAAATAGTCGGAAAGAAAGGAAAAGAAAATTTTCAAAATTGATTAAAATGATCAAGCTTCCTTTTTTATTGAAACAGAGAAAAAAATGACTTGAAGCACTCTTTTAAACATACGATTGACTATGATGATGGGAAAAAAAGAGATGTTCAGCCCATCATTGAAAATTTAAGAGAGGATGATCCAACTAGCTTTGTCATCATTCCCTCTTACTCTATTAATACAAGGTTATTGAAAGTCTACGAAGATCCTAAAACACCTAAAAAATTTGTAAAAAATCAATCCATCGAGGTCGCACCTTATTATTATCATTTTTTTTATGATAATTCCAGACGATTGAAACCATTGGATGCTCACATCAACGCAATCATCGATGGAACGGACCAACCATTAAAAGAGGGCTTTCGCCAAAAAGTAAAAGTCAAGAGTCAGCGGTTTGGGGGAACAGTCAAAGATAGGATGTTTTCTGATAGACAGACCTCTAAAAATAATGCCACAGACGTGCCACTTCCAACTTCTCCAACACAAACGTCCCTTATACCAGCGAATTTTAATCATCGCGTAGTAGACACAACCAACAAAGCGCATTTTTTGAGTAAGCAAATACCTAAAAAACATACAGATATCACTCGCTAAGTGTAAAAAAAGTAACTCTTTGGACAGACAACCAACTGTACAAGAGAGTTACTTTTATATTAGTGACTATTTAAACGATTTCTGCCCCAAATGGCATCAACGCTAGGCGTGCTAGTTTGAAGGATTGCTTTGCGAAAGGAATACCAATGATCGTGATACAAAGTAAAATCCCACTGATGACATGACCTAAAGCAATCGGCAACCCTGACACGATCAACCAAATGATATTGACGATCAAAGACACGCCATTGTTTGTATAAATGACTTCTTTTCCAAAGGGTGCAAACGATAAAGAAGCTAGTTTGAAACATTGTAGCCCGACCGGAATACCAACAATTGTGATACACCATAATACACCTGCTGCCGCCCAACTAAGTCCTCCGAGTAAACCACCAAAAATAAACCAAATAATATTTCCAATACAACTCATTGTTTCTTTCTCCATTCTAATAAGAGCCTTACGTTAAAAAACATTGAAATCGACTCTCTTGATTTTACGTTTTTTTGCTTCTAATAACCACAGCTCTATAAACTGAGCGGCTACTGTTCTTTCTTGATCGACTGCTGCAAAAATCGTTTGAACTAGTTCACATGCTTGCTGATCTGCTTCAGTCGTTTCGATTTGTCTCGCTTGTCCAAAAGCGAAAATCATTTGTTTTTCTGCGTCATCGTGTGCTGCTATAAACGATATATTCAATGGATCGTTTATATCTGGCAACGTTAGTTCCTCCAAGAATCGATTTGCTTGTTGCCTGATCAACGTATTGATCATTGGTAGATCTGCTTCGGTTGCTGGACGAATGATCATTCAAACCACTCTTTTCTTTTTTTGACCGTTTCTATCCAAATATTGGCGATCGTTTCATGACCCAGTAGTGTCGGATGGACACCATCATCCCCTGTGTATTTCTCATAGCCATATGAAATGCCTAAAGAATTCAACGTTCCATCTAACGGGACAAAAACTGCTTGATACTCTTTTGCTATTTGACGAATCAAGTGGATCTTTGGATCAAGATCACTACGCCAACTTCTCCGATCGTCAGGCTCGGGCAAAACAAATGGTTCCATCAAGACGATTTTTTTGATGTCACTTTCCACTAAACGACCAAGTAAATACCGATAATCTGCTTCAAAACGCGCAAAAGATTCTTTTGTCGCAAATGCTGCAGGCTCGCCTACATTGTGCCATGTATCATTGATACCGATCAAAATCGAAACGATATCCGGTTTCAAATCGATGCAGTCTGCTTGCCAGCGCTTCTTAAGGTCCGCTAACTTATTTCCGCCAATTCCGCGATTGACAAATGTCCACGTGTTTTCTGGATCACTCGCAGCCAATTTTGCTGCTGTTAACAGTGCATAGCCATGACCGAGATCGCCAGTTCCTCTACCCGCATCTGTGATACTGTCACCAATGAATAAAAGTCGTTGTTCCATCACACATCCTACTTTCTATGCCACTTTTATGTTATTATCCCACACACATCTAGCCAAAGAAAGAAGGAATTGGAACAATAGTGATTTTATAACAACTTCTTAAAAAAATGCGTTCCACGAAAATGCGATGAACGATTTTCGTGGAACGCGTCTTATTTTTTATGGGTAAATACGATTTAACAAACGTGGGAATGGAATGGCTTCACGTACATGATCGATCCCTGAGATCCAAGTCACTGTACGTTCTAAGCCTAAGCCGAAACCAGAATGTGGAACAGATCCGTATTTACGTAGATCTAAGTACCATGAGTATTCTTTTTCGTCTAAGCCATGATTCTTGATTTGTTCAAGTAAGAAATCATAGTCAGTCGCACGTTCACTTCCGCCGATGATCTCGCCATATCCTTCAGGTGCGATCATATCTGCACAAATCACGACATCTTCTCTTGTTGGATGTGGTTTCATGTAGAATGGTTTGATCGCTTTTGGATAGTTCAAGATAAAGACAGGTTGTTCAAACGAATTCGCAATGAACGTTTCGTGTGGTGAACCGAAATCATCGCCCCACTCGATATCGTCAAAGCCATTTTTCTTCAATAGCTCGATGGCATCATCATATGTGATACGTGGGAAAGGTAATTTAGTATAAGTTTTTAATTTTTCTTTATCACGTTCTAAGACATCTAAAGCATACTCGCAGTTATCTAATACACTTTGAACTAAGAAAGCAACGTATTGTTCTTGTACTTCTAAGCTTTCTTCTTGATGCGTGAACGCCATTTCAGGTTCGATCATCCAAAATTCGATCAAATGACGACGTGTTTTTGATTTTTCAGCACGGAAAGTTGGTCCAAATGAAAATACTTTACCAAATGCCATTGCAGCAGCTTCCATATACAATTGACCACTTTGTGACAGATATGCTTTTTGATCAAAGTAGTTCGTCTCAAATAGATCGGTGGTTCCTTCTGGAGCAGAGCCAGTCAAGATCGGTGGATCGATTTTAACAAATTGGTTGTTGTTGAAAAATTCGTAGGTTGCACGGATGATTTCATTTCGAATCTGCATCACTGCATGTTGGCGAGAAGAGCGTAACCATAAATGACGATGATCCATCAAGAAATCTGTTCCATGTTCTTTTGGTGTGATTGGATAATCATGACTTTCACTCACTACTTCAATGTTCGTGATCCCGATCTCATAGCCAAATTTAGAACGGCTATCTTCACGAATCTCACCTGTCACAAGGATCGATGTTTCTTGAGAAAGATTTTTTGCCATTTGGAAAACTTCCTCAGGCACTTCGCTTTTTACGACAACTCCTTGGAAGAATGCTGTCCCATCTCGTAATTGTAAAAAGGCGATTTTCCCACTTGAACGCTTATTAGCGACCCAAGCACCGATCGTTACTGTTTCGCCTACATGTTTTTTTGAATCGATGATTTGAATTTGTTCCACGTAAAATTCTCCTTTGTCCTATAATAATTTCTATTCGTTTTGACTTTTACTCTCAATAAAACGTTGGATTCGTCGGATTCCTTCTTCTAACGTTGCTAGATTCGCCGCATAACTCAAACGAACATTTTCCGGTGCGCCGAAACCTTCACCTGTAACCAGAGCAACCCCTGCTTCTTCTAGTAAATCTTCGACCCACGGCGTCACTTGTTCATAGCCACATATCGCTAACGTTTCTTTCACATTCGGAAACAAGTAAAATGCGCCTTGTGGTCTTTTGACCGACACCCCGGGCAAATCAGCAACAAGCGGAAATACGATGTCTAGACGTTCTTCAAATGCTTTGCGCATCTCTTCAACGGTATCTTGTTCCCCTTGTAATGCTTCGACAGCCGCATATTGACTGACTGCAGTTGGGTTACTAGTTGATTGTGACGCAATCGCAATCATCCCATCAATGATTTTTTGATCGCCGACTGCATATCCGATACGCCAGCCTGTCATTGCATAGGTTTTTGATACACCGTTGATGATTATCGTCTGTTCACGTATTGCTTTTGAAATCGTTGCAATTGGAGTAAACTCATTGTCATTATAAACTAATCGGCCATAAATATCATCAGCAACTATTAAAATATCGTTTTTTACTGCCCATTCACCTATAACTTGTAGTTCTTCTTTTGTGTAGATCATCCCTGTCGGATTAGAAGGAGAGTTGATGATGACTGCTTTTGTCTTGGAAGAACGTGCTTGTTCCAATTGTTCGAGGGTCACTTTGAAATCATTGACTTCTTGACCAGTGACAAAAACAGGGACACCTTCTGCTAACTTGACTTGTTCACCATAGCTTACCCAATAAGGTACTGGAATGATGACTTCATCTTTTGGATCTAGGATTGTTTGGAATAAGGCATAGAGAGCAAATTTCGCCCCGTCTGTCACAATCGTCTGAGAAGCATCGTAAGTCAAGCCATAATAGGTTTCCAGATACGAAACGATTGCCTGTCTTAATTCTGGAATACCCGCTGTTGGCGTATAATAGCTTGCTTTTCCATTCTTGATGGCTGCGATCGCTGCTTCTTGGATATTTTCAGGTGTAGCAAAATCAGGTTCTCCTACGGTCAAACTGATAATGTCTTTCCCTTGTGCTTTCAGTGCCTTTGCTTTTGCTGCAGTTGCTAGTGTTATGGAAGGCTCTAAGCGTTCCACTCTTTTTGACTGTTTCATCCAATCTATCCTTTCATCCGTCTTTTCTATACCCCGCTAATGACTTTGACTTCCTCTCCCGTTTTAAAAGAAAGTAAATAATAATTCAACTGGTCATCTGATGTTTTGGTAATGACTTCCCATACCGGTTCCTCTTTGTACATCCCTAAAGAAGCTTTTTCCACTTGTTGATCGGGATGCTGTTTGCTGATTTCTTGTCGGGCAGCTTCTTCGGTCAAGCCTGCTTTTTGTTCTAATACTTTCACACGCTCACCCGATTTAGGTATGATTACTGCAATATCTTGTCCTTTATCGTTTTGGCCTGTTAATGAAAAATAAGTGGCTTCCCGAGTAAACCAATAGAATTGGTCCACTTCCTCAAGATTTGCATATTGTTCAGCTAGTTTTGTCGCCTCTTGTTTCGCTTGCGTCATTGGGCGTGTCGCACGCAGATAAAAAATAGTGCTGATCACGATTACTGCTAATAAAGCGATGATCAAGCCCAGCAAGATGCGATTGATCGTATGTTCTTTGTTTATCTGATTCTTCAAGGACTGTCGCTCCTTCTTTTTTCATTGATGTCCATTATAACAGATTTCGAGGTGAAAATAGTCCTCGATTATGGCTTAATTTCTTCGTTTTTGTTTAAGAAATCATGGATATCGTTACAAATTTGTTCAAAAGGCGCCTCTTGGACAGGCATCTTTTTAGGCAAGGCATGAATGATCCTCGCGCCATATTTTGCGGTCACCAAACGTCGATCTAAAATCAGCAAAACACCTTTGTCCGTTTCCGAACGAATCAAGCGACCTAAAGCTTGTCTGACCTTCAGTGCTGCCTTTGGTAAGGATTCTTGGTAAAAAGGGTTGATGCCTTCCGATTCCAAATATGCATTTCTCGCTTTGACCATTGGACGTTTTGGATGATCGAATGGCAGCCGCGTAATGACGACTAGTTGTAACGCATCTCCTGGCAGGTCGACGCCTTCCCAAAAACTATCTGCACCGAATAGCACGCTCATATCAGAAAGAACAAAACGTTTCAATAGTTTCTCACGACTGCCACCGATCCCTTGAGCTAAAATCTCTCTTCCTTGTTCAAGCATTGTCAAATGCATTCGTTGATACACCTTTTGTAAAACATCATGAGAAGTAAACAAAACCAGGATCGGTCTTTTTTCTTGTCTGATCAACTGGTATAACACATCCGTTAGATAGTCGACATACGCTGTACCACTTAATTGATTGATCTCTGGTGCTTCTTTTGGTACGAAGATCCGTGCTTGTTTTTCATAATCATAAGGAGAGGCAATGACTTTCAGCGGAGCCCCTTCAATTCCTAATCGTTTCGCCAAATATTGGCGATCTGGCCCCACTTTCAATGTCCCTCCTATATATAAAATCCGTTCATAGCGCTGATACCAAACTGTATTGGGAATCAGTGCGGCAGTGAAATCGTGGAGATGGAACATTGTCTGCTGAGGGGTGACACCCGGAACAAACCAATGGACTAAACTTTCTTGCCAATTCTCCAACCACTCTTCCATAAAACTTGCTTGTTGATTTAAACGATCAAACAAAGTATACAAACTTGCAAGATCGACACGCATTCGCTTTGTCCAACTTTCTTGAAGCACCTCTAAGCCTGAACGGATCCTGTACTGCAATTCCTTTATTTCTTGGTAAAAAAGATGAAGATGGTCAATGGCTGTACTTGCTTCAAAAGATAAATTATCCAAGTCCTCTTTTGTGATCATGACTTCTTCGGCGTAAGTTTGTCTTTTTTGTTGAGGTATGATCTCAAGTAAACCTTCAGCTAAACAAAGCTGTGCCTCACGAAGCGCAGACAACTCTTCTTTGTAGATATCAAGCCAGCGCTGGCCCTCATGATTGGCTGGAAGATAGCCTTTGAAGCGATCGAACAAACGATCAGGTTCTTCGAATAATTGTACTTCCTTGTTAAAATAGCTCAAACTGAATCGTCGATCATTGACTTTTTCAGCAATCTCAGGCAAATGATGCGCTTCATCGATCAATAAATAAGGACTTTTAGGCAACAACGGCAGCTTTCTTTGTGTTTCTTGGACTAAAAAAGCATGGTTGACGATCAAGAAGTTACTTTGCTTGATTTGTCGATGCAAAAATCGAATAAAATCTTGTTCATAGAACGCTTGTTTTTTCGCTAAAAAGTCAAGCCCGCGATGCGAAACATCTGCAAAAAAAGCATGATTCAAATTCGTTAGATGTAACTCATCTAAATCTCCTGTTTTTGTCTGCGTCAGCCAGACAAGAACTGTCATTTGATAGAGTGCATATTGTTTTTGCTCCTTTGGCTCAAGGAGTGTGGCTTTAAATCGTTGCAAATCGAGATAATGGCGGTAGCTTTTGATAATCGTCGCTTGGATCGGTTGGTCGAATAATTGATTCAACAAAGGAATATCTTTTTCCATGATCTGCTCTTGTAAAACAAGCGATACCGTACTGATCACTGCCGGCTTCTCCGGTGTGGCCAGATAGCTAAGAGGCAATAGATAGCCAATCGTCTTGCCCATACCAGTCGCTGCTTCGATCATCAAATTTTTTGATTCATCTTTGGTAAAATGATCGTAGACAACATTCATCAGACGATTTTGTTCTTTACGATACATCAACGTTTTTCCAAATATTTTTTCTTTCGCTTGTTTTTTTCTTGGATAATCTTTATGGCCATAGTAAACTTCTGAAAATAGTTCGACTTCTTTTTTTTGTAAGGCGATTCCCTCGATGATTTCCAGTTCATCTGATAAAGGTGGTGGCTGCTTTCTCAGTTCGTTGGTGATTTGTTCGATGAATAATCTGGTATCCATCCCTGTATGATTGCTCAGTTTCACGATCTGTTCAAGCGTCACTAAAGGTAACTGACGCATCCGTTCTTCAATCAGCAAGAGCAACTGTGCTGTCACTTCCGCATCACTATCTGCCTGATGGGGATTATCGTGGATAAAACCCAGACTTTCTGACAAATCAGCTAAACGAAAGCTCGGTTCGGTCGGCAAAAATATCTGGGCCAACTCGACTGTATCGATTCCCGGAATATTTAATTTAGGTACGCCACAGCGAGTCAATTCATGGTTCAAAAACTGATAATCAAAATAAATATTATGCGCCACGAAGATGGTATCCGCTAGAAGGTTGTAAATCGTTTGTGCTACATCTTCAAAATAGGGTGAACGATGGACACGTTGATTGGTGATCCCTGTTAAATGCTGGATCTGTTTGGAGATTTTTCGCCCAGGGTTGATATCCATCGAATAACGAGAGGTGATCCGCCCATCTTCGATCATGACACATCCAAATTGGATAATGCGATCTTCTTTTGGATTTGTCCCAGTCGTTTCAATATCGACGACTGCATAGGTTTTCGGTTTCAACATATCTTCCTCTTCTCTTCCCTCTAGTCTTCTTTTGAAATTATACTACAAATCACTTGAAAATTCTTAGGAAATCAACCTAAAGCATACATCTGTTGTCATATTTGCTACTGAGAGAAACAGTAAATTCACTCCCCTCCTTCTTCGTTATCACTCATCCAACCATGCTAGGCGATGTTCTTAGGTGTAGAGAATCAGAGCATATGAAAAAAAACACAAAAAAGCCCAGACCGCTAGGGATTAGCAGACTGAGCTTTTATTTAGTAGTGGGTTAATTAAGCTTTAACAACGTTAGTTGCTTGAGGGCCACGTTGACCTTCTTCAACATCAAAGTTTACTGTTTGGCCTTCTTCTAAAGTTTTGAATCCATCACCTTGGATAGCTGAGAAATGAACGAATACATCGTTGCCATTTTCTGCTGTAATGAAACCGAAACCTTTTTCTGAGTTAAACCATTTCACTGTACCTGTTTCCATAATAAAAATCCTCCTTGTGTATCAAACACATATTTTGCAATTACTTGAATGGTGAATATCTGGAAGATGTTTATTTGAAACAAACTACCAAGATTACCGAACAAAAACTACATAGTTATTGTAGCACATTAATTACAGTTTAGCTAGTAAATTTTGATATTTTTTTATTTTTTTTTCATTCTTTTGCTTATTTCTCCAAAAAAAACGAACGTTTTTAATTTGTGCTTAAAAAAAATTCACTTTTCAACCTGCTGATTTTCTGATCTTTCCCCCTTAGAAATAAGAAAAAGCCAAGCAATCATATAAATGATCTGCATGACTTTTTCTCTCTTATTAAATGGATGATCAATCGTTTCTAGGTACTGTTCCTAGAGACTAATAACGCAATATCGCGGTCAAACTCTTTTCGTCAGGCGCATCTTTTTGATCCAAGATAAAGACTTGTCCACCATTGGTGATCACGTCGTCAGCTAGTTGATTCAACACTTGTCGACGGTCGTACTCTGTTTCTGGGTCTTCACCAAATCCGTCAGCTAGATTAGAGGTTGCGATAAATAAGTGAGAAATCTTTCCCTCTTTCGCTGCTGGCACGATGTCCACTAGTTGATCCAAGAATTTTTTATCTAACAATTGATTGTAGCTACTTGCTTCCTTCGCTGCCAGTTCATCCGAAAGTTTCTTCGCACCTGCTTCGATATCTTTTAAAGATAATTGGGCAGGTGAAGCTGAGATCGCAACATCTGAACGGTAATAAGGGTTTTTCGCCACTTTTTTGAACATTGTTTGATTTTCAGGTAAAGCATACAAGTACACAGGCCATTTTTCAGGATTATCCAAGCTGTCTTTAAGAAATTCATCGACCGCTTGATAATAATTGATCCAGTCAATTTCAACTTCTTCGTCTTTAGGATTCACCCCATGGAATGTTGAGCCTTCACTACCATTTGACGAGTAGTTGATACCTCCACCTGTCAACTCAGATCCTAAAGCTGTCACCACATCTGTAGGTGCTCCTTCGGGTAGATCAACTTCTTTTACTTGTTTGTTGCTTACTTCGTAAAGCTTCATTGAATCACGATTCAATCCCAGTAAATAATAAGAGTAGTTAAAATGTCCATTTTTAATGATCGCTAATAAATAAGGTAGGTCACTTACATAATATTGATCATCTACTGCAATGCTCAAACGATGAACAATCGTACTTTCAGGAGACAAAATCACCGCGACACTCGCAGTGGCACTGCGCCAAAATGAAGCATCTTCTAGTAGTTGATCGATTTTTTTTTGAAAATTCGACCAATCATGCTCCGCATATTTCTTTTCAAAACGTTTTTTTGCTTCTTTTGCAAAGTTCTTGAATTTGATCTGATCTTTTTCCACATCTTGATGTGCAACGTGAGTGTTTAGCATAATAGTAATAAATGGTCCTTTGACACCTTTTGAAGTCAGTTGTGACAGTAACTCTCTATCCTTTTTCGCCATAAACGTACCCCTCCTAAAAATCATTTCTTCAATACTACTAACTAAAGTCTACCACAACCATTTTTATCCATAAAACAAAATGGTCCCTAGACAAAAAAACGTTTACAATATCATCTCTGACTAAGGATTGTTTTCTTCAACTATTCTTCAAAATTTCATCAATGATTCGTTACATTTCACAGCGAAATTATTCATACCTAACTGATAACATAAAGAAAAGTAGAAATCGAGGTGTTTTTATGCAATTATTGATGATATTTAGTTTACTATGTATGACTGCTCTACTTGTATTCACTGCCTTTCGTCTAAATGAACCCGAGGCTCAACCTGTACGAGTCAAAAAGAATCAACGCTAACTATCCTCTTGTGTTCGTTTGGTTTATCTAAAGTTTTTTTCAGAAAGATTGAAACTACGCACACTCTCTGATAAAATTTTAATTTGTAGCAAATCAAATTAGAAAACAAGGAGATTGGACATGGGCACTAAGAAAAAATATTTCGCTTTACTGTTGGCAACGCTTCTTTTGACGTTAGGATCATTCGTGCCAACTTTATCCGTACAGGCAGATGAAGCATTTTCTGTGAATTCCCAAGCAGCATTTGCTGTGGACGCAACAAGTGGAAAAATTTTATACGACCAAGACGGAGAAAAAACAATGGGGATCGCGTCAATCTCAAAAATCATCGGGTTGTACATCGTACTCGACCAAGTCAAAGAAGGAAAATTATCCTGGGATGATGAAGTGGCCATCTCCGATTATGCTGAAACATTAAGCATTGCACCTAATTTATCGAATGTTCCCTTACATAAGGAGAATACCTATACTGTAAAAGAACTTTTTGACTCTGCCTTTATCCAATCAGCCAACGCATCAATGGTCGCTTTAGCTGAAAAGATCTCTGGTAGTGAAACAGCATTTCTGACTGTCATGAATGACCAGTTAAAAGAATGGGGCATTGAAAATGCAACGATCGTCAATGTTTCTGGATTAAACAATGTTTACCTCGGTGCAAATCGTCCAGAAGGCACTGGCGAAGCAGAGGAAAATCAAATGTCCGCAAAAGACGTAGCGATCATCGCACGTCACCTGTTACTCGATTTTCCTGAGGTACTAGAAGTGACGAGCACTACAACAAAAATGTTTGGCGAAAACACACAATCCCCGGTTGAAATGGTCAATTGGAATTGGATGCTTCCTGGTTTTATCAACTTCAAAGAAGGCGTTGATGGGCTAAAAACTGGAACAACTGATTTTGCTGGTGCTTGTTTTGTCGGTACCATCGAACGAGACGGCAAACGCATCATTACAGTCATATTGAATGCTGAAGGTCATGAGCAAAACCCAAGCGTTCGGTTCACCGAGACGGCTCGCTTGATGGATTATTGCTATGATAACTGGTCAGTCAAAGAAATCGGCAAAGCAAACGCAAGCATTCCTTCACTCAAATCGATCGATGTGAAAAACGGAAAAGAAACTTCTGTCAATGTCGTATTAAAAAGCCCAGTCAGTGTCTGGGTCAGAAATGATATGGATACGGGTCAATTGACGATCACACCTAAGATCGATGAGACAAAAGTAAAAGATAATGAACTTGAAGCACCGATCGTTAGAGGCACAAAGGTTGGCACAGCCACTATCACTTTAGCCGATGATCAATTAGGTTACTTAGAAGATGGTGCCTCTCCAAGCACAGATATCATCACTGCTAGTTCGGTTGAAAAAGCTAATATCTTTGTGATTGGCTGGCGCAATGTCACTAATTTTTTCAGTAATCTATTCTAAATAAAAATTCCAAATAGTTAAACCCACTACTTACCCAAGCAGTAAATGCTGGCTCTTCTTCACGAATCGACGAGACGCCACCAACCTTTACTGTTTGGGTATTTTTCTGATGCTTACAGAAAATAAATGTATTTTCTATTTTTTCTCTATTTATAAAAGCATTTTTGCAAATTTTTCGTTATACTGTAGATGGTAGATTGTTACTTGTAGGGTTGGTCTATGAGGGGCGAGTAACACTTGAATAATCATCACTAGTCTGCTAATCAGCTGTTTCCTTTTCATTCGCAGTGATGACTCCACGATTAGAAAAAGGAGTTGGTATTATGAATTTAACAAGAGATTTGATTTTTTCGATTCTCTATATCATAGGGATGGTTGGGATCATCATCTGGCGCAGGAAACAAAAAGATCCCGCGCTATTCTTTTATTGTGGTACTTGGACATTTACAATGATGCTTACGTACTTCATTGTATTAGAGATTTTTTATGCGAGTTTTTATTTCTTGATCCCTCTCGCTTTTTTCAGTATCTTTGCTTTTTTTTACTTTACCGAAAAAAGGCGACTACTGAATGGTTTAATCTTCAATTTATTTTTGATTAGTTTTGGCGCTTATTTATTACTCTTACTTTTTGAGACGCAGAATATCTTTATTGGTGGGATTTTTGCTTTGATTGCAGTACCAGCTTTATTGATTTTACTATTTGGTATATATATTTTAGTCGTTTTTCTCATTTGGAATGGCATCATCGTCTTAAAAAGAGAATCACGTTCACTAGCTAATCTTTTGACTTTACTGCTAGGGATTGCCTTAACGCTATATTTAATCGCCACTGTATTTTTAATCAACTACTTACCAGCGTGGATCAATGTTCTTCTTTCTGGTATAGCAGTCATCTTGATTTATCTGTTTATTGTCTTCTATAATTTTATGACTGTCTCTTTCTTATATCAGTTCAACCGACCACGTTATAACCAGAATTATATTATTGTGTTAGGCGCAGGCCTGATTAACGGGGAACGTGTTTCTCCTCTCCTAGCCAAACGGATCGACAAAGCAATTGCTTTTTATTGGGCTCAGAGTCATGCTACGCTCAATCCACCGATTCTTTTGATGTCTGGTGGTCAAGGTGCAGACGAAAAATTACCAGAAGCAATTGCCATGAAAAACTATGCCTTAGAAAAAGGGATTCCGGAGCGGGACATTTTAGTTGAAACAAATTCAACAACCACTTTAGAAAATATGCGTTTCTCCAAAGAATTGATGGATCGTGAATCTGGCGGTGGCGCTTATCGTGCGATTTTCAGTTCAAACAATTACCACATTTTCCGTGCAGGACTCTTTGCGAAGCAAGCACAGTTAAAAGCCAATGGCATTGGTGCAAAAACAGCCTTTTATTATTTGCCGAATGCTTTTCTTAGAGAATATATCGCGATCTTGATGTTACATAAAAAACGTCACATGATCGTATGTGGTATCATCCTTGGCCTGACTGGATTATTAGCTTTGATCACACTTATTGTCTAAAAAAAAGAAGTTGCGATTCATGCAACTTCTTTTTTTCTTTCAATCAGTAAACTATTCTCTCTGATCTTTTTTCATTGGTAAAAATAAAATCCCTTTTTTGATCATTACTTTTTGTGCGGAATAGATTCCGTTATTTCCCGAACACATGAAACTGATCAAACAAATCATAAAAAAGAAACTAGCTGCTTCTCCTCCAAATAATTCGATGCCCATGACAAAACATGCAATTGGTGTATTCGTCGCTCCAGAAAATACACCGATAAATCCTAATGCAGCTAGAAAAGGAATCGAAACATGCAAGATCGGCGCTAAAGTTGCCCCTAGAGTTGCGCCAATCTCAAACAAAGGGGTCACTTCCCCACCTTGATAGCCAGCGCCTAGAGAAAGGACAGTAAATCCTAACTTACCGATAAAATCATAGGCGTGTGCCTTTCCGGCAAACGCATCTTGCAATAAAGGCAAGCTAAGACCTAAGTAGCGTTGTGTTTGTAAAATCAGTGCCGCAACTACGACAATTCCTCCACCTATAAAATTTCTAGTGATTGGATGTTTGAACCATTTTAGATACCACTTTTTCAAAAAGACGATGGACCGACTAAAAACCCAACCAATAATCCCAAAAGCGATACCCGCCACCATCAGTTTGCCAAAGAGTGCAGGACTCCACCCTGGAATTTCCCCCATCTTATAATGGATATGTGTGACGCCAATGCTTTCCGTTACGAAGTTAGCAAATAAAGCAGCAAAAAAACTGGGAAAGATTGCTTCTGTTCGCATCTTTCCAATTGCTAGTACTTCAAGTCCAAACAATGTGCCTGCTAAAGGTGTCCCAAACACTGAACTAAATCCTGCACTGATTCCACTGATGACCAGCACCTCTCGCTCGATAGGACTCAATTTTAATCCCCTTGCTAGATTTTCAGCTAAAGCGCCACCCATTTGGACTGCTGTTCCTTCTCGACCGACAGAACCGCCAAAGAGATGCGTCGTGATCGTACCGAAAAGCGTTAAAGGAATCAATCGGAGTGGGATTTTTTCTTCCCCACCATTCCCTTGATCGATAACCAGATTATTCCCACGACTGGCATTTCCGCCGTATCGTTGATAAAGAAAAGCAAATAATGCCCCACTGACTGGTAATAGATACAATAACCAAGTATGTGCTTCTCGTAAATTCGTCACCACGGTCAAGCTATTTAGAAAAAAAGCGGAAAGTCCTCCCATTAGTATGCCTAAACAAGCAGTGATCACTAACCATTTCACCATATATGTCCCTATTTTGAATGGACTAATTAACCGTTGATCCATTTTTCTATTCCTCCCCACAAAAAAAGCCTACTAAAAACGGATTCCCCGATTTTTAGTAGGCGTCATTAGTCATCTATCGATCGACATTTAAAGGCGAACACCATCACCTATTCATTTACAAAAATTTTATCATACATTCTCAAGAAAAACAATGGCGCTATTTTTCTTTCTTCACGATGTCTGTAAATTCATAAAATGGTGCTAGCTTTACTAGTTGTTGATTGCACTGATCACTATCATGACAAATGTAATTTCCTTTTTTAGTATACGTGCCATCTGATCCTGACTTTGTCGTAGAAAGAAACATCGAAACACTCGAAGTCTTATGACAAATCGCGCATACTCCTTTGATGATCGTTGGAGAAAGTGTGCCATGGACACCTTGTAGCCGCTCATCTGCATAATAAAGCAGATATTTCTTCTGTGTTCCTGGATCATTCCAGCCCACATAAGTATGCTCTTTAAGATCCAATGTTTGCCAATCTGGTTGTTTCAACTTTTTCACTTTTCGGAATATTTTTTCCACTTGGATTTTTGATGGTTGCTTGAATGGCGCAACATGTTCTTTTAAACGTTCGAGCAATTCTGTCGCTTTTTCTTTTTTCAAGTTTGTGTCCATAACTTGCTTCACAAATGGTGCAAGTAAGGCAGTTACTTGTGGATCATTTTCTACTACCTCATTGATTCGTTCTGTGGCTAATGCTTGAACGGTTGCGACAGTTTTTTTATCATTCACTGAATGATAGACATTTAAGAGTTGCTCGATTTCTCGTTTGATAAAGAAATATTGATACGTTTTGATTGTTGTTTCCATGATTTTTTGAGTCCTTTCTTCTTTCAAAAGTAGCTACTTTGAAGAAAAAAGAGTCCTTCAACAAAGTAAGCTTAATAACTGAAGTCCTTGAACTCTGCTAAATAAGATACATATCGCATCTCATCACCCCCCTTATGCTTTTTTCATCTATGTACATTCACCTATTAAAGAGTTAACCTTATAAATCTTATTTCGTCAACTACTTTCGCACAAAAAAACAGTCAAAGGTTTCCCATGATCGGGACCTTCGACTGTTTCCGTTCAGCTGGTCAAATAGTTAGATCGACTGTTCTTTTCCAAAATATCGTTGCCATTTTTGTTTCATTGTATCCGTTACTGGTTGCGCCGCTTCTTTCACTGCACAATACTTATCAACAAATGTCACAATATAGCTTTCTTTGTATTTTGGTGGAGCGATCGTTGCCCCCCACATATGTTTCAAGATGATGTCGCGCTCTAAATCAGAAAGTTCAGTAATCTTTTCTGCATTTTTCACAGCGATCCTAGGATGCACATACGCATGTGTGCCTTCATCAAATTTTGTTGTACGCCAGTCATAATAGAATAGGTCATGTAAAAGTCCTGCACGTGCAGTGGCTCTTGCATCTCCACCCCATTTTTTTGCTAATTTGTAACTGTAATAAGAAACACTGATCGAGTGTTCCAATCTTGTCGAATGTACATGTTGGATATAATCAGCTAATTTTTGTACTGCTTCTGTTTCTAATAGATCTTCGATATAAGACATGTATTCTTCGTCTTCACGCCATTTTTCTGTCATAATTTTCGATCTGCCACCTTTTTGAATTTCATTTATCGTTGAAATTGTACATAGTATATCATTCATATTCGGAATATTCTAGTGAGGTTGATTAAAAATCCAAAAAGCTTAATAGTTCCTTAATCAAGAAGAAAGATGGTACAACAATATGCCTGTAGCTACGCCGACATTCAATGACTCGGCATGGCCATTCATTGGGATATAGATATTTTTATCAGTTAGCGCCAATAATTCTGATCGCACACCTTGCCCTTCATTTCCCATAATGATCGTATAATTTTTTGTTGGTACGACGGTTGGAAGAGAAACAGCTTCTTCATTGAGTTCTGTTCCGTATATCGCAAATCCTTTTTCTTTCAATTCAGGAATGAACGTGTCTAACTCTTGTGAGATAACTGGTAAATGGTAATTGCTTCCCTGCATACTTCTTAAAACTTTGGTGCTATAAATATCAGCTGAGCCTTTCCCTAAGATCACACCTGCTAAACCAAACGCATCTGCTGTTCGGATCATCGTTCCGACATTTCCAGGATCTTGGACATTGTCTAAAAGCAACCAGCCCCCTGTATCTATTGACACCTGGCTAACTTCTAGCGGCATCACTGCCACGATTCCTTGTGGTGTTGGTAGATCAGAGATCACCGCCATCACCTCATCAGTGACTAAAAAGCAATCCAATGCGTGTTGTTCGACCCATGTCCCCCATTCTGACCAGCCTCGTTCTGTCAAAAAAATCTCTTTAGGTATGACTTTGGCATTCACAGCTTCTTCGATCAAGTGAAACCCTTCAAGCAGGTACTCCTGTACTTCTTCGCGGTGCTTCTTTTTATGTAATTTTTTTATTTCTTTGATTCTAGGATTTTTTGCTGATTGAATTTTTTTCACGTTTTCCACCTCACTTCATTATAGCATGGAATCAATCGTTGGGCTTGTTAGTTTTATAAAAAATCGTTATCATAAATTTATCAAATAGAGGAAAGAGTGGTGCTTCAAATGAAAAAAGTTAAAATGAATGTTCAAGGGCGTGTCCAAGGTGTAGGTTTTCGTTATATGACAAAAATAGTCGCTGATCAATTGGGTGTGACAGGAACAGTTAAAAACGAAGAAGATGGTTCGGTGACGATCGAAGCCGCTGGTGAGGAGGAAACCATCGATCAGTTCATCAAAGAAGTCAAGCAATCACCTAGTCCCAGTGGTCGTGTCCAATATGTCGACTTGCAAGAACATCCGATGATGGAAGAACGAAAGAAATTTGATGTGATTGGCTAAATGTTTCTTCTTGAAAGCACATATGAAGAAAGTCGTTGTTGCCATCTACTGGAAGATGGTCGTTTCAATTCTCTGTTCTTTTATGTGCTCTTCCCTGTCCCTCGCATGATCGGCTAAACTTCAGGCAATTATTTGAATTTTCTATGAAGTTCATTGAATTATTCTCATATTTTTAGTATAGTTAAGCTTGTGTAAAAATTTTAATAGAGGAAGTATTTTATGAATAAATGGAAAAATTGGTTACTAGGTTCTGGTCTTGTAACACTCTTACTTTTCTTATCTGGTTGTGTCAGAATGGATGCTGAAGGAAACCCTGATACATCTGGAATCGTCTATCGCGTATTAGTACAACCTATGGGACAAGCGATTACATATCTCGTGCAGAATTTCAACTGGTCATACGGTTGGGCTGTTATCTTGATGACTGTGATCGTCCGAATCATCATTTTACCTTTAGGAATTAGTCAATCGAAAAAGACAATGATCCAATCTGAAAAAATGCAAGCATTGAAACCTCAGGTCAGTGCCGCCCAAGAAAAACTAAAAGCGGCGACGACACGTGAAGAACAAATGGCTGCACAAGCAGAGATGCAACAAGTGTATCGCGAAAATGGGTTAAGTATGACAGGAGGAATCGGTTGTTTACCTTTATTGATCCAAATGCCGATCTTCTCAGCGCTGTACTTCACTGCTCGCTATACAGAAGGTATCCGTGAATCGACTTTTTATGGCATCGATTTAGGGAATCCAAGTTTGCTCTTAGTTGCGATTGCCGGGATTGCTTACCTTATCCAAGGGTATATCTCAACGATCGGTATTCCTGAAGAACAGAAAAAAACCATGCGCACTATGTTGATCGTTTCACCTGCGATGATCGTCTTTATGTCAATCAGTGCGCCTGCAGGAGTGACCCTTTACTGGGTAGTCGGTGGTATCTTTAGTTGTCTACAAACATTTATCACCAATGTGATCATGAAGCCACGATTAAAAGCTCAGGTCGCAGAAGAATTGAAACAAAATCCACCGAAACAAGTCGTGACACCTCGCAAAGATGTGACACCTGAACAAACAACGAAAACAACAAAAAAAATCAATACACAAGCCACCAAGAAAAATGCTAACGGTCGAAATGCCGGTAAACAGCAACGTAAAAAATAAAAGGTTTGGGATGTTCGCATCCCAAACCTTTTTTCGTTTCAAGCTTTCACTTGATCATTTTTATTTTGTAATGATTTGATCCAGACTAGCAATACTTAATGCCATGTCAGCAATTTGTTGCAACTGTGCTAAACGGTTATTACGGACAACTTCATCTTCGACCATGACCATCGTTTGATCAAAATACTGATCGATAACTGGTCTTAAGCTGACTAATTGCTCATAGTTCTCTTTAAGTGTACGTTCCGCAAACTGAGCTTTCACTTTCTCAACTGCTTCATACAATGCTTGCTCTGCTTCATTTTCAAACAAGCTTGGATCAATCTCATTCGTTGTTCCTTCGGCTTTTTTCGCTAGGTTCATCACACGCGTCAAAGCTTCCATCGATGGTTTGAAGTTTTCATCTTGCAAACGTTCCTTCAACAGACGTGCAGCTGCAAAAACGGTTGTCAAATTACTTTCCTTCGCATTCAAGACAGCATCGATCACATCGTGGCGAATGGCTTTTGTCATCAATCGTTGGCGTAAACGTCCTTTGATAAAGTCGATCACATCAGTTCCTTGAACGAAAGCTAACCCGAAACGCTCTTGATTTTCATTGATTGCAACATTCACTTCTTGTTGTAATTGTGCCAATGGGAAAGCCCATTGTTTTGCTTCAATGATCCGAACGATCCCATATGCTTGACGACGTAATGCGTAAGGGTCGTTTGAACCACTTGGCACCATCCCTACAGTGAAGAAAGAGAAAATACTATCTAATTTATCGGCAATGGCTAAGACTGCACCAATCGTCGTTTCTGGCAATTCACCTTCACTAGCGATCGGTAAATAATGTTCACGGATCGCTGTCGCAACTGCTGGATCTTCTCCATGCAACAACGCATATTTTTCACCCATGATTCCTTGAAGTTCTGGAAATTCTCCAACCATGTTCGTCACTAGGTCAAATTTATAGATTTCGCCGGCACGTTGTAATGCATCTCGTTCTTCCCCCGATAAACCGACAGATTTACCGATAACAGATGCAATCACTTGCACACGTTGCATTTTTTCATAAATACTACCGATCTTTTCATGGAAAGTCACTGATTTCAACTTATTGACATAATGTTCGATTGGGAATTTTTTATCCTCATTGTAAAAGAATTCCGCATCTTCTAAACGCGCAGTCAGTACTTTTTGGTTCCCACGAATGACATTATCCAGCTTCACACGATCGCCATTTCGCACAGCAATAAAATGTGGTAATAGCTGGCCTTCAGCATTTCGTACATCAAAATAACGTTGGTGTTCCTTCATGGAAGTCACGAGTACTTCTTCCGGTACAGATAGATATTTTTCTTCAAAATCACCAGCAAAGACAGTTGGATACTCCACTAGATTATTGACTTCTTCAAGTAGGTCTTCATCAAAATCGATGTGCCAATCATTTTTTGTTGATAATTGAGTCGCTTGTTCCATGATCATTGCTCTTCTCTTTTGTGGCGAAGCAACTACAAATTGTTCAGATAGCTTTTCTTCATATTCTGCTGGATGAGCAACTGTCACATCTTCACCTAAGAAACGATGCCCACGAGAAGTACGTCCAGTTTTCACATCCAAAAATTCAAACGGGATCACTTCTTCTCCAAATAGTGCCACGATCCAATGAATGGGGCGAATATATTCAAAGTCAAAGGAAGACCAGTGCATTGTCACAGGGAATGTCATGCTTTTAATAACATCGATCAATCCTGTCAAGACTTCGATTGCCGGTTTACCTTGAGTATATTTCGTCACATAAACATATTCCACACCTTTGATTTCTCGGAAGGTGATATCGTCTGTCGTCAATCCTTGCCCACGAACAAATCCTTGAGCTGCTTTAGACCAGTTGCCTTCAGCATCTAATGCGATTTTTTTTGCTGGACCTTTCACTTCTTCTTCACTGTCAGCCTGACGTTCTGGCACATTTGTTACTTTGATCGCCAAACGTCTCGGAGTCGAGAATGTTTCGAGTGCCTCGTAGGTCAATTGATTGTCCGTTAAAAACGCTACTGTTTTTTCTTCTAATTGTTTCATGCTTGGTGTCACAACATGCGCTGGCATTTCTTCCAAACCAATTTCTAATAATAAGTCCTTTGCCATCTTATTCACCTTCCTTAACAGTCGTTGGATTTTCTGATTGATCATTCAGCAATGGGAATCCAAGTTTTTCACGTTCTGCAACAAAGATTTTCGCCACAGATTTCGCCATGTTACGAATGCGAGCCAAGTAGCCAGCACGTTCAGTCACAGATACTGCACCACGAGCATCTAATAAATTGAAGGTGTGACTACATTTTAAAATGTAATCATATGCTGGATGGACCAGATTTTCTTCAATACAACGTTTCGCTTCTTTTTCAAAGCGATCAAAATTACTTAATAATAATTCTTGATCACTCACTTCAAATGAATATTTTGAGTGTTCGTATTCAGGCTGTTTGAAGATCTCGCCATATTTGACACCTGCTGACCATTCAAGATCATACACACTTTCCACTTCTTGGATATAAGAAGCTAAGCGCTCTAATCCATAAGTGATTTCTGATGTGACTGGTTTACATGGCAAACCGCCGACTTGTTGGAAGTACGTAAATTGCGTGATTTCCATGCCATCTAACCAGACTTCCCAACCAACACCGGCACACCCCATCGAAGGATTTTCCCAGTTGTCCTCAACAAAGCGGATATCATGTTCCAACGGATCGATCCCTAACAAACGCAAGCTTTCCAAGTAAAGTTCTTGGATATTTTCTGGTGATGGCTTCATCACCACTTGGAATTGATGATGTTGATATAACCGGTTAGGATTCTCACCATAACGACCATCAGCTGGCCGACGTGATGGCTCAACGTAAGCGGCATTCCAAGGTTCTGGACCGATTGCTCGTAAAAACGTGTAAGGGCTCATTGTACCTGCCCCTTTTTCTGTATCGTATGCTTGCATCAGCATACAACCGTTCGATGACCAAAATTTTTGTAATGTCAAAATCATTTCTTGAATTGTTTGCTTCTTACTCATATAATTACCCCTCTCATCTTAACCAAGAATCAAAAATAGTACCAAAAAAAGTCCCTATGTTTGCGTAAACAAACATAGGGACGAATATCTTCGCGGTTCCACCCTACTTCCGAGCGACTCGGCAGCTTCGTTGATCGTACTCACAAGTGCCTCTTCAAAAACCGTTAGCATTCGGCTCACACTCTCCCGAACTCGCTTGTGCCACTTGATTTTCTACTGATCTTGATCATCGTACGTATGTGATTATTGAATATCCCTTCATAAATGACATTCGTCTATTGAAAAAACAATAGTTACTATCTAGGCTTTATAATAGACGTTAACCAAGTACTTTGTCAAATATTTTTGAAAAAAAAACATTATTTCAAATGATTTTTTATTCTTCTGCAGGATTTTCCTTCGTTGCCTCATTGGTCGGTTTCATGATATGTTCCCAACTTTTCATTTGATCAATAAACTTTTTACTTTTCAAATGGATGCCCACGTATTCTTCATATAACAGATCAATCAATTGGCGAATCTTTTGTTTGGTTTCTTCTTTGAGGTCGATCCCGCTGATGCGATCATACGAGATTGCTGAGAAGAGCCGCACGAAGTGAACTGCACGTGGGTCCGCGTGATACCGATGATGATCTAACTCCCAGTGATTTTCACATAAGACGCCACCATACTTGGATGAATAATCAAATTTTCCTTGCGTCTTTCCACACACTGCACAGTGGGTCCAAACCGGAGAGATCCCAAAACGTTGCAATAATTGGATCTCAAAAATATTCGTAATGATCTCTGGGTCATCTCCTTGATCCATGCGTTGCAAAGCTTGGTGTGTAAATTGAAATAGATTCGGATCATATTGCCGATCCTCGATTGCCGCATCCACTAAGTTCAACAAATAAGTCCCGTAACCGCTAAGAAAAATATCTTCTTGTATCTTACGAAACGAGTGGACATCTTTTACACTGTTCACAAAGGACAAACCTTCATTATGAAAATGACCAATATAAATTGCTTCCGTAAAAGGCAACAATGCGGGTGCAATCGGTTGATTTTGACGATGGATCCCCTTGACATAAAACATCATTTTTCCGGCCGATTCTGTAAATATCTTGACTAATTTATCTTTTTCCTTATAGTTGCGACTAGAAAGGATGATTCCTTTTGATTCTGCAAGCTGACTCATCGTCACCCCTCCTCTGACTTTAACGTAGATTGCTTCTTTATATATCGAAAAGAAGGAAAAAGCCATTCGAGCATCCGTGAAGTCGAGACAAAAGTAACTATTACTTTGATTCCAGACGCTTCATTGCTTCCATGACTTAGTTGTCCTCTAACTTCTATAACTGGATAACCGGTGTTCAAGAGCAACTCTTCAATAACAAGCCAATAAAATCAAAAATGAAAAAGCCATTTTCGATTTTCCTGACTTATTACTCAGTACTGACCGCTTCTTTCACTACCTATGATAAACGGTGTTCGAAAGACAGCTCCGTCAATAGTAACTCGAAACGTGAAAAAATATGGAAAGCTATTTTCCCACGTTCCGCCTTACTATTCGGAGCTGACCGGCTTTCTCACAACCTTGTTTAATACTCGTCTTGACGATAACCAAAGTCTTGTAAATAGACTCGTTTGTCTCGCCAGTCTTTTTGGACTTTGACCCAGAGTTCTAGAAAGACTTTGTCTCCTAATAGATTTTCAATGTCTCTTCGTGCTTTTGTTCCAATGTCTTTCAGCATCTTACCGCCCTTACCGATAATGATCCCTTTTTGACTATCACGCTCCACGATGATCGTAGCTTGGATATGGATTTTATTATTCTCATTACGTTTCATCGTATCGATGACTACTGCGACTGAATGGGGTACTTCATCTCGTGTCAAAAACAAGACTTTTTCCCGGATTAATTCAGAAACGATAAAATACTCCGGATGGTCAGTGACTTGATCGTCTGGGAAATATTGAGGGCCTTCAGGCATTTCGTCCACTAAGACCTCCATCAAACGTTCGACATTGTTTCCTTCTGTCGCAGAGATTGGAACAACTTGAGCAAACTCCATTTGCGAGGAATAATCTTCAATGATTCCTAACAACTCATCTGGGTGGACTTTGTCGATCTTATTGATCACTAAATACACCGGTGATTGGACATTTTTCAAGCGTTCGATAATGAAATCGTCGCCTTTTCCTCTTTTTTGATCGGCGCTGATCATGAACAATACTGCATCGACTTCACGTAAGGCACTATAAGCTGTTTCTACCATAAAATCGCCTAAACGATGTTTGGGTTTATGGATTCCTGGTGTATCAATAAAGATCAATTGTGCTTCAGGAGTCGTATATACTCCTTGGATCTTATTTCTTGTCGTTTGCGCTTTATCACTCATGATCGCGATTTTTTGACCAACGATCCGATTGAGCAACGTCGATTTACCAACATTTGGTCGTCCGACGATTGCTACAAATCCAGATTTATGTTCTGACATAATTACTCTCCTTTTAATTAAAAAAACAGTTGATAGATTTTTGGACCAAATAAGATGATCCCAACGATTACAGCAAAGCAAGCAGTCATTAACACTGCCCCAGCTGCCATATCTTTGATTTTTTTTCCAATGGGATGAAAATGGAAGTCTGTGAACATATCCACTACATTCTCAAACACAGTGTTCATGATTTCGACGATCCATACGAGAAAGACTGAAAGGAGCAACCATAGCCACTCCATTCGATCCAATTGAAAGATGAACCCCATGATCAGAGCAATGATCCCAAGAGCCACATGTTTCTTCATATTTCGTTCTTCATCAAAAACGGTTTTGACTCCTTGTAAAGCAAACTCCAGGGACATCAAAAAATGTTTGTTTTTATCTACTTTTTGTTCTTCTCTTTTATCTTTTAAGTCCATAAGCATCTAAAATCTCTTTCTGTAAGCCAAACATTTCCGCTTCATCTTCAGGTGTCATATGGTCGTAGCCGTTGATGTGTAAAAATCCATGGACGGCTAAGAAGCCTAGTTCGCGATCATAGGAGTGACCATATTCTTCAGCTTGTTCTTTTGCCCGATCGATTGAGATCATGATATCTCCCAATACACGAGGCATTGGCTCATCGTCCTCTTCAAAAATCACTGGGATCTCGTCTTCACCTTCATCTTCTAACGCAAAACTGATCACATCTGTTGGTGCGTCTTTGCCACGGTACGTACGATTGATTTCTTGGATAGACGGATTATCCATGAAGGTCACCGACATTTCCGTCTCATCTGATAAAGAAAGTTTTTTTGCCGCAAATTGAAGCAATTCTTCAATTTCTTTGATTTTCGTTTCAGATACAGTGTTTGTTTCATCGATAAATGTAATATCCATTAGTCATCGCTTCCTTCTTGCTATTCTTTTTCTTGTTTCATTTTTTCTGCTTCAGACTTCATCTTAGGGTATTTGATCCTTGAGTGGAAGGTACTGCTCAATCCACTAACAAGAGATTTTTCAACTTTGCGGATTTCTTTGAGTGTCAATCCACTATCATCAAGCTGACCATCAGAAATCCGTTCTTCAATCAAATTATGCACAAAAGCTTCGATTTTTTCACTGGTTGGATGATCCATCGCTCGCACAGCGGCTTCGCAACTATCCGCAATATTGACGATCCCAGCTTCCCGTGTTTGCGGTCTAGGCCCAGGGTAACGGAATTGTTCCTCTGTAACTTCGGGATTACGTTCTTTTGCTTTGATATAGAAATAACGCATCAAAGTTGTCCCATGATGTTGCTTACAGATATCGATCACCATTTGTGGCATATCGTACTCTTCTAAAATCTTTGCACCGTCAGTCACATGCCCAAAAATAATTTGTTTACTATCTTCAGGAAGTAAAAAGTTATGGGGATTTTCCGCACCAGAAGGTAAGTTCTCTACGAAAAAGCTGGCATGTTTGATTTTGCCGATGTCATGATAATAACAAGCCACACGTGTCAACAACGAACGCCCACCGATTTCAGCAACTGCATTCGCACTCAGATTTGCAACCATCATACTATGATGATAAGTTCCCGGTGCTTCTTCTAGCAATTGCTTCAATAATGGATGGTTCGGGTTACTCAATTCATTTAGGACGATCACACTGTCGTCATTCACTAATAGCTCAATATAGGGATGCAGACCAATCGTCAGTAAATAGGATAAAAATGCGCCCATAAAGCCACATACAAGTGTTAACCAAGTGGTACCATCACTAAAGCTCATGCCTTGATAAACCACTAAAACGACATCCATCAATAACGGAAACAC
The DNA here is from genome assembly GCF_003957375.1 of Enterococcus mundtii. Taxonomy (GTDB): domain Bacteria; phylum Bacillota; class Bacilli; order Lactobacillales; family Enterococcaceae; genus Enterococcus_B; species Enterococcus_B spodopteracolus. The sequence goes on from NZ_CP025473.1 coordinate 1,855,244, forward strand.
AACGACCCACATGATTGCTGGGAACCATTGTTCTGAAATACGTTGCCGTTTTAAAATCGCTGCTAAAAAGCCGGCAAATAGGTACGAGACCAAAATCACAGTCAAGAAATTCGTACCAATTGAATTGTAAAAAATGAATAGCGCTGAAACCGCTTGGAACAAGGCAGCCATGATACCCGCTCTTCGATTCAAGAAAAAGTTTAAGACAAGCGGTACAAACGCTGCTGGGTAAAGTAACGGAATATATGTCGCTTGTTCTGTTTGAAAGACTTGGAAAAATTTCATCAATAAAATACTAATGGACATCGCTGTTACGTAGAAAAGAATATACTCTGTTCGTTTGAATAGATCTTTATACTGTAGTGAATTGTAGAATAACACACCAATTTGCAATAATACCGCTAGAATCATAGCGACAAGAGGAAAAATCGAAGTAGATTGACTCGTCAAACCTAACAACTCTAATTTTTTCATAGCAGTTGCATCGATTTGATTCCCTTCACGAACAATGATTTCCCCTTGGAAAATCATGACGGGTTGGATAGAGTCACGTGCCTCTTGCTTCAACTCTTCTGTTCGTTTTTCATTTAGCACATCATTCACAACAATGCCCTGATCGACTAAATAGCGGATCATTTCTTGTTGTTCTGCCGAAACATTCAAATACTGGATCTTATCATTTGCTTCTTGTTTAAAATTATCTAAATCACTTTCTCGAACTTGCTTACTCATTTGTTCGTCGATCAATTTCAAACTTTCATCACGAACCGTCGTGATCTCGCTTTCTGACATATTCATGATTGTTGAGTAAAAACTATTTGGTAATTTTTGGTAGAACGCGACATCATCCGCATTTGAACTTTCGAATATTCGTTTCAATGCGGCTATCCGTTCTTCTACTGTTGGCTTTGGTACATTTTCATCTTCTTTTGCCTTACTGACTTTTTCTTCGTACTGTTTGTCGATTGTGTCATTCGCACGACTGATCAAAACAAACAGTTGATTGATCCGACGATCTTGTTCCGAAGCAAGGTCACTTTGGTAGGTGTACTCAGGTGTCACTGCTTCAGCTGCTAATTTCCTTTTTTGTTCAGTTTCTTCCGTGTTCTCAATCGTTTTATTGGCACGGATACTTTCTTCCGCTACTTGTCCCTCTCTAAAATCATTGGGCTTTTGCTTCACGCTGCTAAACGTGATCCCACACATCAAAAGAAAGAAAAGCAATAAGAGAAATGGAGCTGCAGCTTTCCCTAATTTCGCTTGAAGCTGCTGCAATATTTTGTTCAACATGTGGTAATCCTCCTAAAAAAGCTATTCTTGATGAAGATCCGCTTTTTCATAAGCTTTGATGATTTCTGCCACGACAGGGTGACGAACGACATCACTAGCTTCAAAATTCACAAAATCGATTTTTTTGATTTGTTTGAGTGTTCGTTCTGCATGGATCAATCCACTCATTGTCCCTTTTGGTAAATCGATTTGGCTCGTGTCCCCATTGACGATCATTTTTGACTGATAGCCAAGTCGAGTCAAAAACATTTTCATTTGAGCGACTGTTGTGTTTTGCGCCTCATCCAAAATCACAAAGGCATCATCTAGTGTTCTACCACGCATATAAGCAAGTGGTGCAATCTCGATGATTCCTCGTTCCATCAAACGATTGGTATGATCCAACCCAAAAATTTGGTACAGTGCATCATAAACTGGTCGTAAATATGGATCGACTTTTTCCTTCAGATCTCCAGGTAAGAATCCAAGATTTTCACCTGCTTCGACGGCTGGACGAGTCAAGATGATTTTTTGGACTTCACCTTTTTTTAAGGCAGCAATCGCTAATACGACAGCCAAAAATGTTTTCCCAGTACCAGCTGGTCCTACGCCAAAGACCACATCATGTTTGGCGACAGAATCGACGTATTTTTTTTGTCCACTGTTTTTGACACGGATCGGTTTGCCATTGCGATCTTTGACGATCTCTTGTTCATACATCTCAACAAAATAATCCAATGTCCCTTTTTGAGCCATTTTCAAGGCAGTGACCACATCAGGCATACTGATATGGATCCCTCGTTTGATCAATTCTTGTAACGTTCGGATTACGGAAGCAGCCAAAGAAATATCGGTTTCTTCCCCGATGATCTGGATCACTTCACCTCTTGTGTGGATCGTCGTTTCAGTTGTTTCTTCGATCAGTTTGATATGTTTATCATGTGATCCTAAAAGCATACTGATATCATCAGTTGCTGTTAATCTAATATCCAAAGAACTAGACGCTTCTGTCAAAAATAGACATCTCCTTTATTTCAAATCGTTCTTACCTATTCTACCATAATCATGAAAAACTATATAGCGAATAAAATGAGACGACTTGAGAAAAAAGTTTTCATTTGGATTACTGAGACAAAACGCTCTTCAACTAAAACAACCTAATCATTTAGTAACTATCAGAGATACCTGTCTTTGAACAGTAGTTGCCCAATTTATTTTAATCTATGAATCTTTTACCAAGTAACAACAAACGTTTTTAAACAAAAAAATATTGATCAAAAAACTATTCTTTTAATGAACACAAAAAAACTACGGACACTTTCGCGTCCGTAGTTTCATTTGCTAAGATCAAGACTGCAATAGTTCTTTTACGATAGCGTTTACTTGATTTCCATCTGCTTTTCCTTTGACTTTAGGCATGATAACTCCCATGACTTTACCAAATTCTTTTGCAGATGAAGCACCTGTTTGCGTGATCGCATCTTGAACAAGTTGTCGAATTTCTTCTTCAGAAAGTTGCTCTGGCATATACTTTTCGACTATCACAATTTCACTTTTCACTTTTTCAGCTAAATCGTCACGTCCAGCTTCCTCGAATTCATGCAAAGAATCACGGCGTTGTTTCATTTCGCGAGACAACACTGTTAGTTCTTCTTCTTCTGTCAAGTCGTGACCTTCTTTAATTTGCTCGTTTTGTATAGATGACTTGATCATACGAATCACCTGTAAAGATTCTTTATCTTTAGCTTTCATCGCTGTCTTCATGTCATCGTTCAATCTACTTAGTAGTGACACACTACCAACTCCAATTCATCAAAGAACTAGAATTTTTTGCGTTTTCTAGCTGCTTCAGATTTTTTCTTACGCTTTACACTTGGTTTTTCGTAGAATTCACGTTTACGAGATTCTTGTAAAGTACCCGCTTTTGACACGGAACGTTTGAAGCGACGAAGAGCATCGTCAAGTGATTCGTTTTTGCGAACGACTGTTTTTGACATATTAATTCCCTCCCTCCGAGCTTAAAAAGTAACCGTAATTGTTATTGAAATATTAATCTCAAGAAACAAGACTGTTCTATAAACATTATAGCTAAAGCAGTTTTGACCGTCAAGAGATTCTTATGATTTTTTTAAATAATCACCTGTTATTTTATTGGAAATTATTATTGACAGCTCTCACAGCGACCAAATATCTCAAAGCGATGCCCTTCAATGGTACACCCACTGAGTTGTTCTTCAAAATAATTCATTGGACACATATGGATTTCTTTTGTCATCCCACAAACGGTACATATGAAGTGGTGATGATGCCCAATCTCGCCTTGACAACAATGAAAACGGAATTTCATTTCTCCATTTAAATCCGTTTCTTCCAAAAGATCTAACTCTGAAAAGTCATGTAAATTACGATAGATCGTATCATAGCTGACTCCTTTAAATTCCTGACTCATATAGTCAAAGACTTCTTTTGCAGAGACGTAACGATTTCGTTTGATTAAATATGCGAGTAATGCTTCTCGCTTTTTTGTGTATTTGAACCCGTTATTTTTCAATGTTTCTAAAGATTGTTCGATCAATGTTTGTTTATTCATCATTATCCCCCAAATCAAAATGATTACGAAGTATGTACACTTGAGTATGGTATAATAAACCTAAAAAAAAAGCAAGCGAGGTTTTTTATTTATGACTGCCGAATCAAATGAAGTCGTCACCTTTTTTGTCATTTCCGACTCTGCAGGTGAAACAGCAACAAAATTAGCCCAAGCCACAATGGCGCAATATCCATCAATCGAATTTAGTTTATTTCGACGAACATTTGTGACTGATCCAGAGACGTTGCAACGCGCACTAAATGATGCATTGTCAGAACAAGCATTAGTTCTTCATACATTGATCAACCAAGAATTGGTGGATTTAACAAATGAATTTTGTCAAAAAAACAACTTATACAGCTTTGATGTATTGACTCCGCCAATTGCAGAAATCGAGCGCTTGACTGGCATCAAACCGACACGTCAACCAGGGGCACTTCACTTATTGAATGAAAATTATTTCAAACGGATCAAAGCGATGGAGTTTGCGGTGAAATATGACGACGGAAAAGATCCTCGAGGTTTTTTGGAAGCCGATGTCGTCTTACTTGGTGTTTCCAGAACTTCTAAAACACCGTTAAGTTTGTTTTTAGCAAATAAAAATTTAAAAGTAGCGAATCTTCCACTGATACCTCAAGCACATATCCCTAAACAGTTGTGGGAAATCGATCCGAAGAAGATTGTTGGATTAACAAATAATCCTGATATTTTAAATAACATTCGTAAAGAACGCATGCGTTCCTATGGTCTTAATCCAGATACTGCGTACTCCGATATCGAAAAAATTCGTGCAGAATTGGAATTTGCCAATGAACTTTATGAAAAATTAGGGTGTGTCGTCATCAATGTTGCTTCTCTTTCCATTGAAGAAACGGCTTCATTGATATTGAATGAGTTAGAGCTAGAAGACCATAGCTATTACGGCACAGAAACTTCGGAAGAAAAATAGAGATTTCTGATCTTTTAAAATAATAAAAAAAGGGTTTGATCGGCGCATCAGCGTCTTTCAAATCCTTTTTTTAATGACTTTAGTTAATTTTTTTGATGCTCTACATGTTTGATCGTTTGTTCTAAAATATCTAATACATGAAAGTCATCCAAACTGTAAAGGATCGTTTTTCCCTCACGTCGTGATTTCACCACATGGTTTTCACGTAACAACCGTAATTGATGAGACACAGCTGATTGTTCCATTTGAACAGATTGACTGATCGACGTCACATTTTTTTCACCATCTTTTAAATAAAGTAAAATATTCAAACGTGTCGGATCACTTAATACCTTGAATAATTGACTCACTTTTTCTACTTGAATGTTTTGATTCCCCGACAAACGATTCACCTCCAAAAAAAGACTGACTACTAAAGTGTACCACTTTTTTCGTCAGTCTCAACTGTTTATTCTTCTGTCATTGATTTGATGCTAGCTTCAAGCGCAGCAATTTTTTCTTGTGCTGCTTCGTTTGAATCACCTTTGACACCAATATAAAATTTGATTTTTGGTTCCGTTCCAGAAGGACGGATCGCGATCCAACCGTCTTCTTCTAGTGTATATTTCAATACATCTGAAGGTGGAGTCGTTAGTTTTTCTACATTTCCTTGGGCATCTGTTTTTGTTAGTGCCTTGAAATCTTCTGTTTTTAACACTTTTTCTCCGGCAAATTCAGTTGGTGCATCTTTTCTGAATTTCTCCATCAGTGCAGCAATTTTCGCTGAACCTTCTTGACCACTCATTGTGACTGAGATTGTTTTTTCTGCATAATAGCCATACGTTTCAAAAATCGATTGTAACCCATCATAAAGGGTCTTATCTTGTTTTTTATAAAATGCAGCAACTTCTGCTAATAATAATAGTGCTTGAATCGCGTCTTTATCACGAACGAATGGTTTGACTAAATAACCGTAGCTTTCTTCAAAACCAAACATGAATGTATGCGCCTTTGTTTCTTCAAATTGTTGGATTTTTTCAGCAATAAATTTGAAACCAGTCAAGACGTTCATCATTTCTACACCATAATGTCTAGCGATTGCGGTCGGTAGTTCACTTGAAACGATTGATTTCAAGACCGCTGCATTTTCTGGCAGTGTTCCTTTTTCTTGATGAGCTTCCAGGATATATTGGACAAGCAAAGCGCCGATTTGATTTCCTGTCAATACTTTGTATGAACCGTCTGGCAAACGTACAGCTGCACCTAGACGATCAGCATCTGGATCAGTAGCAATCAATAGATCTGCACCTTCTTTTTCGCCTAAACGGATTGCATATTCAAAAGCAGAGTGTTCTTCTGGATTTGGTGATTTGACTGTGGTGAAGTCTGGGTCAGCGACTGCTTGCTCAGGAACCAAGACAAATTGTTCAAATCCCGCTTGAGTCAACGCACGCTCACCTAACATTTTGCCTGTTCCGTGTAACGGCGTGAAGACTAGCTTCAATTCTTTCCCTAACGTTTCTACTAATTCATGATTGATCGTCACTGCTTTGATTTCTTCCAAGTACGCTTGGTCGATTTCTTCACCGATGATCGTGATCAAATCACTATTTTTTGCTTGTTCTTCTGCTAAAACTTCTACTTTTAATGGATTGCTGATGTTTCGTACATATTTTGTCAATGCGTCTGCATCAGCAGGCGGCATTTGTCCACCATCTTCGCCATAGACTTTATAGCCATTATATGCCGCTGGATTATGAGAAGCTGTAACCATGATCCCAGCGAATGCGTTAAGATGACGAACCGCAAATGAAAGCTCTGGGGTTGGTCGTAAGCTTTCAAATACAAAAGATGGAATACCATGTTGTGCTAAAGTTTTTGCCGCTTCCATCGCAAATTCTGGCGATTGGTGACGTGAATCATAAGCGATCGCTACTCCACGTTTTTTTGTTTCTGCTCCTTGTTCATCCATAAATTGTGCAAGCCCTTCTGTTGCTTGACGTACAGTATAGATGTTCATTCGATTGATTCCAGGTCCTAAGATCCCGCGCATTCCTGCTGTACCAAATTCCAAAGGTGCGTAGAACGCATCTTCTAATTTTTCAGGATTTTCACTTAATTCTTTTAATTGTTTTTTTAAATTTTCTTCTAATGATTCTTCAGTTGCCCATTGCTCGTAAACTTGTTTCCAAGACATGAAGCTGACACCTCTTTCTAAAAATATGTTCCTTTCTAAGTATAGCATTCTCTTTTTAGATAGCAAAGCATAAGAAAAAGAGGTCGGGAAAGAAGTAATCAGCCTCGAGAAATAAGGCGCCATCCACGAAAATTTTCTTCAAATTTGTGTGGATGGCGCCTTATTTCCGAAGAGGTTACTTCTGTTCCCGCCGTTTATTCGATTTTAGGTGGTACAAGAGGACTAATGTCCCAGACATCTTTCATTTTTTAAATCATTAGTTATCCTTGAGCGTTTGGCATTTCTTCTAAAGCTTCCAAGTATTTATACACTTGTTGCCCAGCAATCCCGCCATCGCCTACTGCTGTGGTGATTTGGCGTAGATCTTTTTCTCGTACATCGCCAATAGCAAACACACCAGGCATATTCGTACGCATATCTTGATCTGTTGGAATCCAGCCAGCAGCATTCGTGAGTCCGGCTTTGCGGAAAGGTTCAGTTAATGGATCTAGTCCAACGTAGATGAACACACCGTCAGCTGCTAATTCGATTTCTTCCCCTGTTTTTGCGTTGTGCCCTTTGACACCAGTAACGACCATATCATTTCCGATGATCTCATCAGTGATCGTATCCCAAACAAATGAGATTTTTTCGTTCGCAAATGCGCGATCTTGGATGATTTTTTGCGCTCTTAGCTCATCACGACGATGAACGATAACGACTTCTGAAGCAAATTGTGTCAAATACACAGCTTCTTCTACCGCAGAATCGCCACCACCGATCACGACTAAGCGTTTGTTACGGAAAAATGCACCGTCACAAACCGCGCAGTAAGAAACACCACGTCCAGCATATTCTTCTTCGCCTGGTACCCCTAATTTACGATGGATACAACCAGTTGCAATGATGACTGTTTTCGCTTCGTAACTTTTGTCTTCACAGATGACTTCTTTATAGTTGCCATGATCTTTGATATCTTGGACAATACCGTAGACATTTTCAGTTCCAAATCGTGAAACACCTTCATACATTTTATACGCAAGGTCTGGACCCATGATCGAATCAAATCCAGGATAATTTTCTACTTCTGCGGTGTTGTTCATTTGCCCACCAGGTGCCCCTTGTTCGATCATTGCTACTGATAAGTTTGATCGTGAAGCATACAAAGCAGCGGTCATGCCAGCAGGTCCTGCGCCAATTACGATTACATCATACATATGTAGATTCCTCCGTTTTAAAATCAAGTAAGCCTACTTTACAGCCAATCACACAAAAAGTCTATTGTTTTGCCTACGAGTTTCGAATAGATATATTATACTCGAAATCGATAGACAAAAACAATAGACATTCTTATTCTATCCTATTTGTTCGCTAGATTTTCACCATTCGAAGCAATCACTTGTTTATACCAATCAAATGATTTTTTCTTTGTTCGTTTCAATGTACCATTACCTTCATTGTCACGATCAACGTAGATAAAACCATAGCGTTTCTTCATTTCACCAGTTCCAGCAGAAACTAGATCGATACATCCCCAAGTCGTATAACCTAAAAGATCAACACCATCTAATTCGACTGCATCTTTCATCGCTTGGATGTGTGAAGCAAGATATGAAATGCGATAGTCATCTTCTACATAGCCATTCTCATCCGGAGTATCTACCGCTCCCAAACCATTTTCGACAATAAACAATGGTTTTTGATAACGATCATAAATATCATTCAAGGTTACCCGTAAACCTAATGGATCAATTTGCCAGCCCCATTCGCTTGCTTCTAAATAAGGGTTTTTCGTTGATTCAAAGATATTTCCTGCGGTTTGTTCTAATAGTTTTGGATCGGTTGTTGAAACACGAGAAGAATAATAAGAGAATGAAATAAAATCAACGGTATGTTGTTTCAATAATTCTAGGTCTCCTGGTTCCATTTTGATCTCGATGCCTTGGCGTTCCATTTCTTTTAGTGCATATGCTGGGTATTCTCCTCTTGACTGCACATCGATAAAGAAGTAGTTTTCACGATCTGCTTGGCGTGATGCCCAGACATCTTCTGGTTTACATGAATAAGGATAATAAGCCCCTGCAGCTAACATACAACCGACTTTATTCTCAGGGTCGACTTCATGCGCGATTTTTGTGGCAATCGCACTCGCTAGTAACTCATGATGAGCTGCTTGATATTTGACTTGCTCTACATTGTCGCCTTCTTCAAAATACAAGCCAGCCCCCATGAACGGTGCATGTAAAATCATGTTGATCTCATTAAAAGTCAACCAGTATTTTACTAATCCTTTGTAGCGGTTAAAGATCACGTGGCAAAGATTTTCATAGAATCCGACTAATTCACGCGAACGCCATGCCCCATATTCTTTGACTAGATGCATTGGGCAGTCAAAATGAGTAATCGTTACTAAGGGTTCGATTCCATACTTTTGACATTCTTTAAAGACATCTTCATAGAATTTCAACCCTTCTTCGTTTGGCTCTTTCTCATCACCTAATGGAAAAATACGGCTCCAGGCAATCGATAGACGGTAAGTTTTAAAGCCCATTTCTGCAAATAAGGCAATATCTTCTTTATAGTGATGGTACATATCGATGGCTTCTTTTGCTGGATAAAAATGTTCGTCATCAAACTCAAACATTTTTTGTTGACCGGTAATCACTGGAAAACGATCTGGACCAATCGGCACGACATCTACGTTAGCTAAGCCGCGCCCGCCTTCGTCGTATCCACCTTCACATTGATTGGCAGCTGTTGCGCCACCCCATAAAAAGTCTTTTCTAAATCCCATCGTTGTTATACTCCTTCCACTACACGTTTTTCTGACAATTTTCTTGCTAATTCATCTTGCACTTCGATGCCTTCTGCTGTTAGACGATCGATGGCTTCTTTAAATTGTGGTAAATACTCTTGATGAGCAATAAATAATTCATCCATCATACGTTTTGCTGTTTTACCAGAACGAACTAATGGGTTGATCGTAAATGCTTGTAACGCTGTCCCGTAATCACCTGTGACAGCTGCTTCGATTGTCAACAACTCCATATTTTTCATCACTTGTAACCAGCCACGTTCCGCTGTAGGTAATGAACCAAAAGCAACACTTCTTGCTCCTTGCGCGCCTACATACGCTGTTACTTCAACGACACAGTCTGCTGGTAGATCAGGCACGGCCCCATTGTTTTTCGTTGAGACAACGATTTGAGTTTCTTTATTGCCATAGATCGAAGCAATCGTTTCACACGCGGCATCCGAATAATAGGCACCGCCTCGTTGTTGTAATTGTTCGGGTTTATGATCGAGTTGCGGATCTTTGTATAGCTCAAACAATTCCGCTTCTGTTTGTTTGACTTGTTGTGCTCGCGTTCCGATCGTGTGGTATTCTTCCAACGCATGCTCCAACATTTCTTCTTCACGATAGTAATAGCGGTGATAGCCACAAGGAATCATTTTCATTTGATCTAGTTGTTCTCTAAAGAATGGCACATCGAATATGTTTTTTGGCAACCCGTTATCTTCCGCATAAAGTTGTTCGATCAAATCCTCCGTACGATCATTTCCTTTTGCATCCGCTACTTTGTGCCAATGAAAATGGTTCAGCCCAGCAAATTTATAAATCAACTCTTCTTTCTTTTCACTGATCATGACTGGCTCTGTCATCATTGCCATTACTGGAACATTGCACAATCCAATCACTTTGTTCCATTTCCCATAACGAACGACTGCTTCTGTCACCATACCGCTTGGATTAGCAAAATTGATCAACCAAGCGTTCGGACAAAGGCGTTTCATGTCTTCCACTACTGCTAAAATGACTGGGATCGTACGAAATGCTTTGAACATCCCCCCAGCTCCATTGGTTTCTTGGCCCAACATGCCGTAGTACGCTGGAATACGTTCGTCTTTTACACGAGCATCCAATTGACCGACTCGAAATTGTGTAGTGACAAAGTCCGCATCTTTCAATGCTTCTTCGCGATCTAAGGTAGCATAGATTTTCACGTCATATGGAGAAGCATCCCACATCCGTTGGGCCATTTCACTGACGATCGCTAGTTTTTCACGCCCAGCTTCGATATCGACTAACCAGATTTCACGAATCGGCAATTCATCGTAACGTTTGATGAATCCTTCCATTAGTTCCGGTGTGTAACTACTTCCGCCACCAATTGTCGCGATCTTGATTCCTTGATTCATACACTCACTCCTTCGTCTTTTTTACAACTCTATTATCATTTTTGTAAATAAAAGTCACAATACTTTTTGATGAATTTGAATAACCATTTACAAAATGATCGATATTCTTGCAATTTTTTGTAAATTTATTGCGCATAACAAAAAGAAAAATAATGAAAAAAACCAAATAAATCCTAATTTTTTAATCAAAATAAGTTAGTAAAGGAATCACTTCTCTTTTATTTGTTTCATTGACACACCATATAATACCGTTTACAATTATTTTACATACTTTTAACAAAAAACGTAAAAAAGAGGATCGAATTATGCTATTAAAGGAAAAGCTCAAACAAATCAACTTTTCACCTTCAGAAAGAGAAGTCATCCGTTTTCTCCAAGCCAATGAAACAACTCTGGCTGATCGAACGATTCAACAAATTGCTGAAACTTGCTATGTCCATCCTTCGACTTTGATTCGGATCGCCAAAAAAATGGGCTTTCATGGTTGGGTGGATTTTAGAGATGCGTTCATCGCTGAAACAGAATATCTGCAAGGAAACTTTCAAGAAGTGGACGCCAATCTCCCTTTTTCCGAAAATGAAGGCATCATGACGATTGCCAATCGGATTGCGGCACTTGAACGTATGACGATCCAAGATACGTTATCCTTATTGATGCACGACGATCTCCAACAAGCAAAACAACTTCTGCTGCGATCGAATAAAATCATATTATTTTCGAGTGACACTAACACATTGATCGCTCAATCATTCAAATTGAAAATGAATCGAATCAAACAAGAAGTGACCATCGTGCCAACTTCTGGTGAGTCTTATTACGATGCCTACAATTGTCAGCCTGAAAACTGTGCGATCTTGATCTCTTATACGGGAGAAAATCAGATGATGCTTCGGACTGCTGAGATTTTGAAAGAAAAAAATGTTCCGATTTTATCGTTGACGAGCATCGGTGAGTCAAGTTTGTCCACAGCGAGCGATGTGGTATTGCGACTGACCACACGTGAACGATTGTACTCAAAAATCAGTAGTTTCACGATCAATACGTCGATCTCCTATTTGTTGGATGTTTTATATAGTTGTGTCTTTGCTGAACATTATCGTGAGAACCTCGATTATTTGATCGAAGTCGGGCAAAAAGTCGATACACGGCAGATCAGTTCATCCATTATGAAAGAAGAACTATTTACCGATTCAATCGCAGATGGCGATTAGTCTACTTTTATAGCGGGAACGATAAGAGAGATTCATTTAGAACAAAGTTGCTCCTTGAAATCTACTCTCTAATTAAATAGCTGAACTTCTAAGAAAATAAGCCGTAACATCCAAAATATGAGAGGAAACCCTCGGATGTTACGACTTTTTTGGGAATCTGGTACTTAGAAACATTCTCCTGTGGAAAAATGCTTTTTAATACTAAGCTAACTTTCTAAAACCTTGATCTTAAAGGCTTTGAACTCATCAAGTCAACGCTGTGATTAACTCATCCCCATTCGTCACGATCTTCGATTGATTCTCGACGATATCGAGGTAATCTGCTGAATTAGTAATAATGACAGGGGTTTCTACACTATAGCCTGCGCTTTCGATCGCATTGATATTAAATCGCAATAAGACGTCTCCTTGTTTCACTTTATCCCCTTGTTTCACAAAAGACTCAAAATGTTTCCCTTGCAATTGTACAGTATCTAACCCAACATGGATCAATAGTTCTAATCCACTTTCAGAAACTAAACCGATAGCATGTTTTGAAGGGAATAAGGTCATCACTGTTCCATCAAATGGTGCAACGACTTCTCCTTTTTCTGGATAGATCAAGATTCCTCGTCCTAATGCACCTTTAGCAAATGCTTGGTCTTTTGCTTCGCTTAAAGATGCAATACCTCCTTGGATCGGTGTTTTGACGATTTCTTTGATTTTACTTTCTTTTTTCTCAGGTACTACTTCTTCCGTATCTTTCCAGAATAAGAAAGTCAAAGTAAACCCAACGACTGCAGCGATCGCGATGCCAATAAACGCATTGTACATTCCACTTGCATCACTTCCGCTGATAAAGTTGACAACCCCAAAAATACCTAAGCCGCCCATTGTGTAGCCGGTCGTACCGCTCATCATAAGAAAGATACCAGAAAGTGAGCCACCGATCATTGAATAGATGAACGGCATTTTTTTAGGGAGCGTGATTCCATAGATTGCTGGTTCTGTGACACCAAAAATTCCGGAGATAAACGCAGGCATACATAAGGCTTTCATTTTCTTGTCTTTAAACTTGAAGTACATTGCTAATACAACGGCGGTTTGTGCAAAACTTGCCCCAAAAACACCTACAAGCATTTGACTTGAGCCATTTTGTGCCAACTGCATGATCGCCAAAGGAATGATACTCCAATGTAGACCGAAGATAACTAATACTTGCCAGAAGAAGCCTAGAACCCCACCATATAATGCTGGTGAAAAATCCATCAATGCTTGGAAACCTGCACTCAACCACTCTGTTAATAAGCTAACGATTGGACCAATCACCAAAAAGCCAATCGGTAGAGCAATCAATAAGACCATAAACGGCACAACGAACGTTTGAACAACTGTTGGAACGATCTTCTTCGCAAATTTTTGGACTTGTCCGGCAAAAGCAATGATAAAGATAACAGGAACGACGCTCGATGTATAAGAAGCACCAACCCAAGGAATCCCCAAGAAACTTTCATATGCAGGTAAACCCAAGAGACTTAATGGCGCAGAGGCTCCTTGATTTGCTGCTTCAAATCCACTTTGTAATGCCGGCCCTTGCACGGTCGGATAGACAAGGGCTGCACCGATCACGATGCCGACCATTGGATTCAATTTGAATTTTTTAGCTGCTGTATACCCTAAAATAACTGGCATGAAATAAAAGATCGAATCACCGATCCCATTTAACATGATATAAGTTCCGGAAGTCTGTTCATAGAATCCTAAAAAGATAAATAATGCATTCAATCCTTTGACCATCCCGGCAGCTGCTAAAGCTCCTAAAAAGGGCTGGAAACAACCACTTAAAATATCGATCAAACGATTAAATATATTGCCTTTCGCAGGGGCTAATTCCGCATCCTCTGAAATCCCTGCTACGCTTAATACATCTGCATATACGTCTGGTACATGATTACCAATGACTACTTGGTATTGCCCACCGCTTTTCATGACGGTCACGACACCATCCATATTCTTCAATGTCTCGTCATCTGCTTTACTTTCGTCTTTTAACCGAAAACGCAAGCGAGTCACACAGTGCGTCAAAGTACTGATATTTTCTTTTCCGCCAATATATTTCACTATTTCTTTTGCTAAATCTTGGTATTTTCCCATGTTCTTTTCCTCCAATTGTTTGATTGAAGGTTTAGCCAACTCAATGTCACTATCCTTTGGTACTCATTCGTTGAACCCACGACCCTCCTTTTAGTGATTTTTTAAATGATTATTATCTGCCAAACGAGCCAGATGGATCGTTAAGTAGACAATTTCATCGTCTGACATATGATAATTAAATGTTTCCTGTAAGAATAAAGCGATTTTGTCCACGCAGCCAGAAGCCGTTTGGTATTTTCGCTGGATCATCTGGATCAGCTCTTCCTCGACCTCACCTTCTTGGGTAAGGGACGTGTTCATCACACGGCTAAGAAAAAAACGAAGATGCGTGACAAATCGGAAAAAATAAATCGATTCTTCATCAAAGGGTGTCTGATAATAATAGCGAACGATATTCAAAATATCCTGAATGGTTTTCGTAAACTGGTACATATTGTTCATACTATCTTGTTCTGATTGTGCATTGACTAAATGAAGGGCAATGAATCCAGCTTCATTTTCGGATAAATCAAATCCATATTTATGATGGACTCTTTCAATCGTTTTTTTACCTATTTGGTATTCTCTCGGAAATAATTGCTTGATATCATATAATAAAACATTCGGTAATCCAACGCCGGTTTTATAACGTTTGATCGCATTGTATAAATGATCGGTCAATGAAATATAAATGGATTCATTCAATGTCACATCTAACTTTTCTTTCGTATACTCGATGATCTCATAGGAGAGTTCGAGGTATTCCATCGGAATATCCTCCGCTAATTTTTGAAAATGCCTCGACAGTCGATCATCTGTCAAATGAAATTCTTTATCCACACCCGCTTCTAAAATAGCATCACCAATCTTTTTTTTGAATGCTAATCCTTTTCCCATAACGATCATTTCTCGATTTAATTTGTCCCTTGTGACAACGACATTATTATTTAGAATTTTTTCAATCCGCATAATATCCCCTTTCTATGATTGTCACTCCTAAAAAAAACAAAAAAACCCAAAAAGTCGGCCATGGAATCGATTCATGGTGACTGATTAGGTTTAGCTTGCGTGATGCAATCACTATCCAACAGTATGTTCTTTTCTTCATAGTAGCGAAACAATTTTAAAATGTCAACGCTTTCTTTTTTATTATTTCTATAATTTATTAAAAAAATTATTTCACGTTAACATGGAAACTACCACTCCCCCAGAACAGCTATTAATCAGACAGTAAGAATAGCCGACTGACTGTTTATGATTTGAATCCCACTGCTGTCAATCAAATCATAAAAAATAAGCCTTGATCCTCAAAATTTGGCACGTTTTTGGGGATTCAAGACTTATGAGTGGAGGCTAACTATTTTTATCACGGTTTACGATACAAGTGTTTCAAAAACAGATACCTTTATTCTTCCCTGTTACTCACTTTGTAATTTGTACATATCTGCGTATAGCC
Organism: Enterococcus mundtii; assembly: GCF_003957375.1. Classification (GTDB taxonomy): domain Bacteria; phylum Bacillota; class Bacilli; order Lactobacillales; family Enterococcaceae; genus Enterococcus_B; species Enterococcus_B spodopteracolus. The sequence goes on from NZ_CP025473.1 coordinate 1,871,186, forward strand.
CTTCTTTGGCTAAAAGTGTCTCATGATTCCCGCGCTCCACGATATGTCCGTTATCTAATACGAGGATCAACTCTGCATCGCGAATCGTTGACAGACGATGGGCGATGGCAATCGTTGTCCGACCTTGACGCATCTTCGCAAGTCCTTCTTGGATCAACACTTCTGTTTCTGTATCGATATTCGCAGTTGCTTCATCCAGAACCAAGATTTTAGGATCCGTTACAATCGTTCTAGCAAACGTGATCAATTGGCGTTGCCCACTTGAATAGCTTGCCCCTCTTTCAATCACTTTAGAATGATACCCTTTCGGTAAATCTTCGATGAACTGATTCGCTTGGACAAACTCAGCGGCTTCGCGTATTTGTTCATCTGTGATTTCGGGATTCATCATCCGGATGTTTCCAGCGATATCCCCATAAAATAAGAACGCATCCTGTAATACTAGACCCATTTTATTGCGTAATTCAGCGATCGGATATTCCCGAATGTCATGGTCATCAATCAAGATCTGTCCTTCATAAAACTCATAAAAACGCATCAACACATTGATGATCGAACTTTTTCCACTTCCTGTATGTCCGACTAAAGCGACAGTTTCTCCTGGATTAGCAACAAATGAAATATTGTTCAATACATTGTTTTTTCCATCATAAGAGAAACTGACATTGCGAAATTCGATTTTTCCAGCAGTGATCGCCCGATCCGCTGATTCCTTTTGCTGTGGTGCATATTCTTCCGTATCCATGATTTTCAAAATACGACTTCCTGCGACTGTTCCGTCCGTAAACACACTCAAAAAGTCCATCATTTGTGACATCGGATTAAAGAATCCTTGAACATAGGTGGTGAAAGCAAAGATCAAACCGACTTCAACTGGCGAATGTAACGCATCAAGTCCGAACAACGTCAAAGTCAAGGCAATTGCTAAAGCATATAAAAAACTGATGATTGGACTCAAAAGAATCGAATTTGTCTTGATCATGGCATAGCGAGTCGCCAGATACTCTTCATTGACTTTCTCAAATTCTTTTGCTAAACGCGATTCTTGACGAAATTGTTGGATGATCCGCATCCCAGAAATCGATTCATTCAATTTTGTGTTCAATTGACTCAAGCGTTCCCGCATATTGCGATAGATCCTTGAACTGAATTTTTGGTAATACCAAATCACTATACCAAGTATTGGCAAGAAGACCAGACACCATAACGCAATTTTCTCATTGATCTGGAACATCGCGATAAATGACGAGACGACCGCAAAAATACCTGTTAAAACCATCAGAAAAACATACCAAAATTCAAACAAGGTTTCAGTATCATTCGTCACACGAGAAACGGTTGATCCTGCAGGTGTTTGATCAAAATAACGCATACCTAACGTATGCAGTTTCTCAAATAACTTCACCCGGATATGCTGGTAGGTCTTCAATGAAGCCATCGAATATAAATACCATTGGAAAAACCAAATGATACTTTTGATAATGACCCCAAATAGATAAAGCCCTGCAAAGAAAAGGATGACTTGTGTCGTTGCTGACTGCTTCGCCAAATGATCATCCATGAATGTTTGGATGATCCTTGGCAATAGCACATTGATGACTGATAATACTAAAGCAAATAAAATCGCAATGATGAATGTCGAGCGAAAGGGTTTAGCAAATTGCATCAACCGTTTAATGATCGAAGCTTGTTCTTTATAGGTCATGGATTTTGACCATTCCGACTGATATTGATCTTCCATTATTCGCCACCTCCTTCAATTTTTGCTTCTAATTGTTGTTTCTGCCACATTTGTTCGTACCAACCACCAAGAGCTAACAACTCTTGATGTGTGCCACGTTCAATGATCCGACCATGATCGATGACGATGATTTCATTGGCGTGCATGACACTACTTAAACGATGAGCCGCAATGATCGTTGTTTTGTTTTTCCGTTCTGCTTTAAGGTTACGTAAGATTGCTTCTTCTGTCTTAGCATCAACAGCGGATAATGCGTCATCCAAAATCAATAATTCGGGACTTTGGATCAATGCACGAGCAATCGACAACCGTTGCTTCTGTCCACCAGAAAGGGAGACCCCACGTTCACCGACCATTGTCTGGTACCCTTCTGGCAGTCCTTTGATTTCTTTGTTGATATACGACAATTCCGCTGCTTCTTCCACTTCTTCTGGTGATTTCTGTGGATTGGAGAAGCGAATATTATCTAGGATCGTCATCGAAAACAAGAAATGATCTTGTGGCACATAACCAATCGAGCGCAACAAGGCATCTAGTGAGTAATCTCTGATCGTTCGTCCGCCAAATTTGATTTCTCCTTGATAATGGTCATACTCACGCATCAATAATTTGATGATCGTGGTCTTACCGGCACCTGTTTTACCAACGATACCTAACGTATCACCTTCATTGATCGCAAATTTGATGTGTTCTAATGCTGGCTGTTCATCGTCTGGATAGGTAAATTGTGTGATTGCCACATTCAACTCACCTTTTGCTGGTGTCATTTCTGCTCCTACTTTTTCGACGATATGTGTTTTCTCATGCAATAGTTCATTGACACGATCATACGAAGCATTCCCTCTCTCTAGTACATTGAACAGACGCCCAATCGCAAACATCGGCCAGACAAGCATGCCGATATAACTGATAAAGGAAACCATCTGTCCAATTGAGATCGTACCATCCAAGACATAACTTCCACCTAAAATAATTGTCGCCACATATGACAAGCCAATGATCAATGTGATGAATGGATCAAAAAGCGCATCTAAAAAGTTTACTCGCTTATTTTTCTCAATCGCATCATCGATCTTTTCTTGGAAATCTTCCAAGTCTTGTTTTTCTTGACCAAAAGTTTTGATGACTTTGACACCTGTGATACTTTCTTGCGTTTTATCGTTGATACTTGAAAAGGCTTCTTGTGAATCACGAAACGCATCATGTAATTTTGAGCCTAAGATCCTTGAAGTAACTGCTAATAATGGCAATGGGATCAACGCAATCAAAGTTAAACGCCAATCGACGAATAGAACCATCGCAATGATCGTCGTTCCTCCAGTGATCACTGAATCTGCAAATGTTAAAATTCCTGCACCAGCCACATTTTGAATCGCGTTCAAATCATTTGTTGCATGAGCCATCAAGTCACCCGTCCGGTATTTTTGATAGAACAAACTATCCATTCGCGTAAAATGAGCAAATAGACGCTGGCGTAATTCTTTTTCAAGCCTAGCTGCGCTGCCCCAAATGTTCATTCGCCAAATATAGCGAAAAAGATATTGCAAAAAAGCTGCAATGATCAATACACCTATCCACAATGCAATGATTTGCATCGAGATATTTTGATCGGCGATTTCATCGATAATGATCCCGATGACTTTAGGTGGGATCAACTGCACTAATGCCACTGCGAACAAAGAAAATACGCCAATCAAATAGTGCTTCTTCTCTTGTTTAAAAAACCAACCCAATTTTCTGAAAATCGACATATATTTCCTCCTTCTAACTCCTAAAAATTCCATTTATTTCCGAGGTTGAATTACATCCTCAGATATCGTTGATCACAATCGAAAAAATATGATCGTCATACAATTTATAAAAAATAATCATTGATCGGTATGAATGCGCTTTTCTCAAATTGAGAAAAAGAAAAAAGCGAGCTGAAATCAATCAGCCCGCTTTTTGATGTTGTCGAATAAGAACCTACTTCTTCCCTTGGTTCTTCATCTGCTGCATCATCTGACGAATTTTCTTTTCAGATGGTTTTTGCCCCATAGACATCATCATTGATCTTAACATTTCCTCATTAACGGGAGGATTTTTTTCTAAGTAATCTTTCATATATTTACGCGCAAGAAAGAATCCACCGACTGCGCCGATTAACAATGCAATAACTGCAATAAGTACAACGATTCCGTTTGATACCATGTAAATCTCTCCTTTCCTTTTCCTAATTGCTCTCAATGATTCATTTTACTAAAACTTACAAAAAAAAGAAAGGCGTTTTCTTAAGAATATGTAAAAAAAGTCATTTTTATTTCATGATTATACAAAAACACCTATTTAGAAAGCGAGCCACATTTAATTTTTAGGTTAGCCGAATTTTTTTCTTTTATTTTTTCGTCTCTGGGTGTAGAATGAATTCGAAAAGAAATAGAAGGGTGGTTTTCATTTGAATAATCACGAGAATAAACATAAATGGATTGAACACACTAATGGGTTATCCCTTTCAGAAGTAAACGGTACGGTCAAAGTACCAAAAGGAAAAAGTTTCTTCCGCACCTTACTTGCCTATTCCGGACCTGGCGCACTCGTAGCAGTCGGCTATATGGACCCAGGTAATTGGTCAACATCGATCACCGGTGGCCAAAATTTCCAATACTTACTGATGTCAGTTATTCTGATGTCCAGCTTGATTGCTATGTTACTACAATATATGGCTGCCAAACTTGGGATCGTCAGCCAAATGGATCTAGCACAGGCGATTCGTGCTCGTACGAGTAAAACGTTAGGGGTCATTCTTTGGATCTTGACCGAATTAGCGATCATGGCGACAGATATCGCTGAAGTCATTGGTGCAGCGATTGCTCTATATTTATTATTTGATATTCCGTTGGCAATTGCTGTCTTTATTACCGTCTTGGATGTCTTTGTCTTGCTTCTTTTGACAAAGATCGGTTTTCGTAAAATTGAAGCGTTAGTTGTCTGTTTGATTTTCGTTATTCTATTTGTCTTTGTCTACCAAGTGGCGCTTTCAAATCCTGACTGGAGCAGTCTATTCAAAGGCTTTATTCCTAATAGCCAAACATTTGCTGAAGAACCAAAAATCGGTGGAGAGACTCCATTGACTGGAGCTTTAGGGATCATTGGTGCAACTGTGATGCCCCACAATCTCTATTTGCACTCTGCTGTTTCCCAAACCCGTGAGATCGATCGAAAAGATCCAGAAGATATTGCAAGAGCGGTTCGTTTCTCGACATGGGATTCCAATATTCAATTAACGATGGCTTTCGTTGTCAATGCACTTCTTTTGATCATGGGGGTTGCCGTCTTTAAAACTGGTGCAGTTCAAGATCCCTCTTTCTTTGGTTTGTATGAAGCACTTTCTGATCCATCTGCCATGAGTAACGGTGTCTTGATCGCCGTAGCAAAATCAGGCATTTTATCAACCTTATTTGCAGTAGCACTTCTTGCTTCTGGTCAAAATTCAACGATTACCGGTACATTGACTGGACAAGTCATTATGGAAGGCTTTATCCATATGCGCATGCCGATCTGGTTACGCCGTTTAGTAACTCGACTATTATCCGTCATCCCTGTGCTACTTTGTGTCTTGTTCACTAGTTCTAAAGGCACGATCGAAGAACATACAGCACTTAATAATCTAATGAATGAGTCCCAAGTATTCTTAGCTTTTGCCTTGCCTTTTTCAATGATTCCTTTATTGATGATGACCAACAGTCAAGCAGAAATGGGCAATCGTTTCAAGAATTCTCTGATCGTCAAAGTACTCGGCTGGTTTTCCGTTATCAGTTTGACGTATCTAAACTTACGTGGACTCCCAGGACAAATTGAAGCTTTCTTCGGTGATCAAGCTTCTAGCTCGACGATTGCCTTTGCTGATCAAGTTGCCTATATCATCATTATTGCTGTACTCGCCTTACTCGCTTGGACGATCGTTGATCTTTATAAGGGAAATAAACGCTATGAACAGCGTTTACAAGAGTTGTCGTGAGTTATTCACCCTCTAAGCAGGACAAAAAAGAAGCATAGGTTTTGACCTTTACTTCTTTTTTGTGGTTACTAAATTAGACAGTTCTATTTTTCATCATGAAGATAAATAACTACCACGACAATAGCTATGATCGTAAAAACAACCATCCACCAGATTCCAGTCTGAAAATTAGTAGTAGTCGAGACAATCAATGACAAACCAATTGGTCCACTGGTGCATGGTATTCGTCAAACTACTTGCGATACCTGCTAATTCGTCAGGTGCTTCATAGATACCAGCAGATGTCACTGGCGCTAAAATCATTCCTTGTCCTAATCCAAGGATCATCATAGGAACAAAGATCGTTTGCCAATAACCATTAAACGGGTTCGAAACCGCTAGTAAAATCAACCCTATTGCTAGTATTATTTCTTCAACAAACAATATCCTATTATTTTCAAATCGTGTAGTCATTCTCGGCAACTGCATCGCAATAATAAAATCAACTATCTTTAGTGGTAGAAAAGCAAATCCTGATTGTAACGCTGAAAATCCATATTGACTTTGCATCATTTGAGGTAAAAAGAACCAAAATGGCAGCATCACCATCATAAATAAGAGACGAGTAGCATAGGCACCAGAACGTATCTTATTTTTAACAAATCCGAGAGGAAGCATTGGCGAAGAAGTCCTTCGCTCCCAGAAAATAAACAAACCAAAAAATAGGATATCAATTAATAAAAAGTTGCTTTTCCCTTCAGTAAGACCGTAGATGATTCCTATCAGTCCGAGGATCGATAATAAACTTCCTAAATAATCAATACGTTTCCTTCGACGTTCCGAAGGACTCACATATTTCAATGTTAAAACCACTAGCAAAAGAGTAAATGGCACATTTATCAAGAAACCAGCGCGCCAAGAAATCAAGCTAGGCAATCCCCAACCAACTAACAAACCAATACTTGAACAAATTCCCGCAGTTGCTCCATAATAAGAGATCGCACGTTGCCTCATATTATTTTGATAAGCATCCATGAGCAATGCTAAAGATGTCGGAGCAATGATGGAACTACCTACTCCTTGGACACCACCCATCATGATCAACATTTCTGCTGTTTGTGATAATCCAATAAGCAATGAACTTATCCCAAAAATAAATAAACCAACTAAAAGAATTCTTTTTCTTCCGAATCAATCAGAAAGGCGACCACTTAATAGTAAAAAACCACCAAAAGTATGCGTATATGCACTGGATACCCATGAAAATGCTCTTGCAGATAAAGCTAAACTTTCTCCTATCTGCATAGAACTAGTAAAAATAATAGAATTATCCATTAAAATCAAAAAATAGGATAATAAAGTAATTGGTAAAATGACACCAGATTTTTCTTTCTTCAAATTCCCTAACTTCTTTCTATTGCTTTTATTGTTTCGTCCTTTCACATTCGATTGTTTTAAGCTTTTATCCCTTTCACAAATCAATAGTCATCTATCATTTTTCTGTAGCCAACATTCTCTCCATAAACCATTCCACTTGTTGTGGTGCACATGGTCATGCTGTGTCGATCAACTGATATCCTGCTTTGATGGCTTGATAAACCGCTTCTACTGTTTCTTCTAGTGGTCCAAATCCCATTGTTAAGGTATCTCTACACCATTGTTCAATTTGATTGCGTTGATATTATTTCCTCCTTTTCTTCTTTACCTTTTCTATCCTAAACCTTGAAGTTAGATCCATAGCAAGAAAAAAATTTTTACTTTTTTTGAACCCATAATTTTTCGACTTTATCTGAAGTCATTTCCCCAGCCTTGAACTTCGCAATAAAGTTCATCATACGTTTCGATCTTATCAACCAGCAATTCTCTCACTTCCTGCATCTCCTCTAGTTCTTCTAACTGATCAACTAAAATCTGCTTTTGCGCTTTTTCCACTTTTGTGCATCACGTAATTGAGCCAAGTGAGCAACTTCAATGAGAGATTCTACAGATAAACCCGCATTACGTAAATTTTTTTGCTAAGTAAATCCAATTTAGGTCATTTGTTATGTAATCCCGATATCCACTCTCATTACAACTAACCGGCGGTATGACTCCTACACGTTCATAGTAACGGAGCGTATCCACACTAAAATCAAACATGTCAGCTGTTTTTTTGATATTTATTCCATCACCTTCCACTTCTATATAGGTTATCATAAACCCTAAAGTCAACTCCAAGGCAAATGATAATCAACAAATTTTCTTTATTTGATTGGTTTTCTTTTATTATCCGTTTCTTTCAAAATAAACATAACCTTATCCTTTTGATTTAAAATCAAGTGAACAACGAGAACAGAAGCAACTTCTTCAAAAAATAAGGCGTCACCCACAAAAATTGGAAGAACAAATTTCGTGGATGGCACTTTATTTCGCGAGGCTGAACACTTGTGTCCCGACCTCCTTTGTCAGTTGCTCTTAAACATGTATTTATCTTACAAAAAATACGACTGACTTAGCCTTCTACATCTGCTAATAATTCCGGGAATACTTCTGGATCGAAGGTTTCAGCTTTGAACATCGCAATTTCTTTTCCATAAGGGCATAAGCCAATTTTTTATCTTTTCCGACATATGGTGTTTCAAGAATCTTTGAAACATCTTTGAACATTGGTTCATGGACGATTTTATTCAATGCATCAAAACCGATCGTACCAAAGCCGATATTGGCATGGCGGTCTTTATGTGAACCTTGTGGATTTTTTGAATCATTGATGTGTAGTACTTTTAAGCGATCTAAACCAATCACTTTATCAAACGTTTCAATGACGCCATAAAAATCATTCGCTACATCATAGCCGGCATCGTTCGTGTGGCATGTATCAAAGGTGACTGATAGCTTTTCATTCAACGTCACTCCCTCGATGATCTGTGCCAACTCTTCGAACGTTCGGCCGATTTCTGTGCCTTTTCCTGCCATTGTCTCTAAGGCGATTTGTGCGGTCTGTTCTTTCGTCAAGACTTCATTTAGCCCTTCAATGATCCTTGCGATCCCTGCCTCTGCTCCAGCACCGACATGTGCGCCTGGGTGCAATGTGATCTGAGTTGCTCCTAATGCTTCCGCTCGAACGATTTCTTCTCTTAAAAATTGCACAGCAAATGGAAACATCTCTGGTTTCGTTGTATTGCCTAAATTAATGATATACGGTGCATGGACCACTAGATTCTTCAGTCCATTTTCTTCCATATATTGTTTTCCAGCTTCAATATTCATTTCTTCAATTGGTTTTCTACGGGTATTTTGTGGTGCACCCGTATAGATCATAAAGGTAGAAGCACCATAGCTGGCTGCTTCTTCTGCAGCACCTAGTAACATCTTTTTACCGCTCATACTGACATGTGAACCTAATAACATCGTACTCCTCCTATAAAGCCCTCTCGGCTAGTCACTCAGTGAATGGATTTGTTCACTCTTCTTTTATCTTAACTGAAACGGATTTGAAAGAAAAGTTTGAAATCTGTCCAATGATCCGAGCAGATACAAAATAACTAGAAGTATTTTTAATGTTTTCTCAAAACCAAAGGTCAAAAAGGACACAAAAAAAGCCATGTCTGTTTTTTTGTTCTATTATTTGCTATAATTAGCGAAATAAAACCATTAGTTGAGGTGAAACCTTTGCCACGTAATAATACACGAAGAAAACAAGCACGACAAACAAAAGAAAAGTGGTTTGTTCCTAAGGTCATTTTTCGCGTTTTTCAATCATTAACCGTTTTTATCATGGTTCTTATCATTCTATTCGCTGCATTAGGTATGGGAGTTGGTGCCGGCTATTTTGCGTATCTAGTTGAAGATACAAAGCTACCTTCCAAATCTGAGTTACAATCTGAGTTAGGCAATATAACTGAAACATCAAAACTTGTTTATGCCGATAATACAGAGATCTCGACGATCCAAACTGATTTAATGCGGACAACTGTCCCTTCAGATCAAATGTCGCCTTATTTAAAATCTGCGATCATCAGCACAGAGGATGAATATTTTGAAGAACATAAAGGCTATGTTCCTAAAGCGGTGATCCGAGCACTTTTCTCTGAAGCAACTGGGATCGGCTCATCTGGAGGATCAACACTGACCCAGCAGTTAGTCAAGCAACAGATCTTGACCGATGAAACAACCTTTAAGCGTAAAGCAAATGAGATTCTATTGGCTGCACAAGTCGAGAAACATTTTACTAAAGACGAAATCATCTCCACTTATTTGAATGTTTCACCTTTCGGAAGAAACAATAAAGGCCAAAATATTGCCGGTGTCCAAGAAGCTGCGCAAGGGATTTTCGGAGTCAATGCGAGCGATTTATCCTTGCCACAAGCGGCATTTATCGCAGGTTTGCCACAAAGTCCGATTACTTATAGCCCTTATACCAATACAGGTGCATTGAAAGAAGACCTTACTGCCGGCTTAGAAAGAAAAGACATCGTGCTATTTAGCATGTACCGTGAACACCAAATCACAAAAGAACAATATGAAGAAGCAAAAGCCTATGACTTAACAAAAGATTTCTTAGGTCAACAAGTGGCAGAACAAACTGACCGTAACTTCTTATATTACACGATCATGAATGCCGCGACCGATATCATTGCTAGACAATTGGGAGAAAAAGATAACGCAGATCTATCCGATACAGACGTCTACAATGCTTACTATCAACGTGCAGAACAAACGATTCAAAATCAAGGCTATACGATTCATTCAACGATCGACAAAGGCATCTATGATGCGATGCAAGCAGGTGTTGCTAATTATGGTTACTTACTTGATGACGGAAAAGGCACTCCTGTTGAGACTGGTAACGTTCTGATGGATAATAAAACCGGTCGAGTTTATGGATTTGTCGGTGGTCGTAATTATGCGCTGAACCAAAATAATCATGCTTTTGATACTCAAAGACAAGCCGGCTCATCGATCAAGCCGATGTTGGTTTATGGCCCAGCGATCGATATGGGCTTAGTTGGTTCAGAATCACGTGTTTCTGACTATGCAACTACTTGGCAAGAAGGCTCAAATGCCGGAGAAGACATCGTCAATGCGACGAATAAAGGATCAAATACCTTCCAAACGGTTCGTGAATCATTGGAATGGTCGAACAATATCCCTGCTTACCATTTATATCAAGATGTTTTGAACAATGGCGGCTCAAAACAATACGCCTACGAAACGTATCTATCAAAAATGAACTATCCTGCAAATGCCAACTGGGGTGTTGAATCGGCCCCACTGGGAACAGTCGATGTCACCACTCTTCAACAAACCAACGGCTTCCAGGCATTAGCAAATAATGGTGAATTCCAGCAAGCGTATATCATTGATGCGATCACTGACAACGATGGGAATGTGATTTATCATCACGAAGTTAAACCAGTGCGTGTCTTTTCCGAAGCCGCCGCTTCGATCGTCAATGATATGTTGCGTAGCGTTATCAATGAAAAAATCACCACACCATTCAAAGATGATATCACTAGTCTCAATGGCAGCTTAGGGCAAGCGGACTGGATCGGTAAAACTGGTTCAACGAATGATTACCGAGATTCATGGTTAGTTGTCTCGACCCCTTCTGTCACGATCAGTAGTTGGGCAGGACACGATGATAATACCGGAATGGATGCCCAAGCAAGATTACGTTCATCCAAATATTTAGCGAATTTAATCAATCAAGTGTATCAAGTAAACCCAACGATTTTTGGTACCGATCAGAAATTCACACTTGCTTCTGATGTGAAGAAAGAAGACGTTTCTGCCTTTACAGGACAATTACCTGGAAAAGTGACCGTGGACCGAAGATCGATCAATACACCTAGCAAAACTGTCGAGTCACTTTGGGCAAAAAATGGTCCTGAAAAAAGCACCTTCAAATTTGGTGTAGGTGGAACGGATGAAAATTACAAAGATTACTGGAATACTGTCGGAACATTCGAACGTGAAAATCCACAGAACAAAGAGGATGACAAAGACGACGATTAACAAAACAATCTGAGTCCACTACTTTTTCTCAAAAAATGAGTCGGATCTTGATAAATGATATCAAGATCTGGCTCATTTTTGTTTTTACTTATCTTTGGTGAAGCTTTGACCCTGCTATTTCCACAAAAAAGTAGCTGAAACGACTATTCTTTGTCATTTCAGCTACTTTTAGTTATCGTTTTATTCGATCAATCGCTGGATGTTTATCTCAATCGATTTATTTCGTTGAACCTTTTTCTTCAATTCCATATGGTAAGATGATTGTTTTTTCTTCTACTTCTTCTTTGTTCATCATTTTTGTCAATAGACGCATTGATACCGCACCCAAGTCATATAATGGTTGCGTAATACTTGTCAAGCGTGGGCGAGCAACTTCAGTCAATAAAGAATTGTTGCTTGTGATGATCTCAAATTCTTCTGGTACTTTGACACCACGGTCAATCAAGCCATCTAAAATACCGATTGCTAGTTCATCATCCGTCACATAAACAGCAGTTGCTCCACTATTATGGATACGTTCTACTAATGACAAGCCATCTCTAAAATTATAGCTTGATTCAAAGATCAAACCTTCACTATAAGTCAGTCCATTTTCTTTCAACGCTTCTTTGTAGCCTTTCAAACGGTTTTGGCCATTAATCGGGTCAATCAATGCACCACTTACAAAGGCAATTTTTTTATTGCCGTTTTTAGCTAATTTAGTCACTGCATCTTTTGTCGCTGAAGTATAGTCGATGTTGACACTTCCTACTTGTTCGTCGGGATCGATCGAACCAGCTAAGACAACTGGAGTTTTTGAACGTGAGAATTCACCACGGATTTCATCTGTGATATGATGCCCCATGAAAATCACACCGTCAACTTGTTTGGCTAAAAGATTGTTCAGTACGTTGACTTCTTTTTGGTCATTTCCGTCTGAATTTGCCAAAATGATATTGTATTTGTACATCGTTGCCACATCATCGATCCCACGTGCTAATGAAGCAAAGAACATATTGCTGACATCTGGGATGATGACTCCAACCGTCGTTGTTTTTTTACTTGCAAGACCACGAGCTACAGCATTTGGGCGATAATCTAAGCGGTCAATGACTTCCAATACTTTTTTTCTTGTAGCTGGTTTTACATTTGGATTCCCGTTGACAACACGTGAAACAGTAGCCATCGAAACATTTGCCTCTCTCGCTACGTCATAAATAGTGATAGTTTGTTTTTCCATCGTTGTTCTCCTATTCTATTTTTATATCTTTTCTGAAAATACGATTTACATTTCTAAAACAGAATATCAAAGATTGACAGAAATTGCAACCGTTTTACTAGCGTTTTCATGAAAAAAATCACCTTTTTCACTTTTAGTCAATTGGTCTTTTTTTACAAGAGTGGTACAATGAATTATCGAAACATGCCATAAATGCGAAAGAAGGATGTCCAAATGAATCTTGAAAAAATCAATGAATTACGCCAATGGATGGCTCAAAAAGAAATCGATCTTGCTTATATCAGTGATCCAGGTCATATCGCCTATTTTGCTGGTTATGAAAGTGAACCCCACGAACGTGTACTAGCTCTGTTTCTTCCACTTGACCAAGATCCTTTCTTGTTTACACCAGCGTTAGAAGTAGAAGATGCACAAAATAGTCCTTGGGCCTATGATGTCCGAGGTTATCTTGATAATGAAGATCCTTGGCTATTGATCGGGCAAGAGATCCGCACCCGTTATCCACAAATAAAAACGATCGGAATCGAAAAAAATGCGTTGACGGTTGATCGCTTTGACGCGTTATCGCAACAAATGACAAGCAGCGTCCGATTTGCTGACCTGACTCCGGTCATCCAACGTCTGCAATTGATCAAAACAACAAAAGAAAAAGAGCAATTGATTGCGGCAGGAAAGTGGGCAGATGTAGCTTTTGAGATCGGTTTTCACTCCATCAAAGAAGGCGTAACGGAACAAGCGATTATTGCTGAAATCGAATATCAACTAAAAAAACAAGGGGTATCTCAAATGTCTTTTGACACGCTAGTTTTAGCGGGGACAAATGCAGCAAGCCCTCATGGAACACCTGGAAGTACCACGATCCAACCAAATGAACTTGTCTTGTTCGATCTAGGTGTCGTATGGGATGGCTATTGTAGTGATGCGACACGAACAGTTGCCTACCAAACACCGACAGAATTTCAAGAGAAAATCTACCAAATCACGCTTGAAGCTCAATTAGCAGCCCAAGAAGCTGTTCGTCCAGGCGTCACAGCCGCTGAACTTGATCAAGTCGCACGTAACGTCATTGAAAGCTACGGCTACGGCGAATACTTCAATCATCGTCTAGGTCATGGTATTGGTACAACTGTTCATGAATATCCCTCACTAGTTGCAGGCAATGATCTAGTGATCGAAGAAGGCATGTGCTTCTCATTAGAACCAGGTATTTATATCCCTGATCAAGTAGGCGTAAGAATTGAAGATTGCGTCTATGTCACAAGTGACGGTTGTATCCCATTTACAACAACACCAAAAGAATTATTAGTAGTGGAGTAAGGTTGTGAAAGAAGCGTTTTGACCTGAGCAGTAAGCTGGGAAATCAGAAAATAGCTTTCTATATTTTTTGATTTCTCAGCTTAATGTTGAAGGTCAGCTTCTTGAACACCGTTTGTCGAGGTTGTGAAAAAAACGTTTTGACCTGTAAATAAGCGATAACCCCAAAGTAGAAACTCTTTTCGGGTTATCGCTTATTTTTAGTTGCTTTTTCTGATATCAGTTAGTTGCCTGTTCATTTACTATTTGTTTCTTTAAATAGAATTTCGTTGTGCCAACAAAAGGCATATTTTCCACCGAAGCAAACACTTCAAAGCCGTGACTTTCGTAAAACTCTCTAGCTTGATAATCTTGTGTATTGACAGTCATATATAAGCATTGATATTCTAATGCTGTTTGTTGAACCGCTTCTATTAATCGTGATCCGATGCCTTCGTGACGGTACGATTGATCTACGCCAAGCAATGATAGATGCAAGGTATTTCCAAATAAAGATGCCACTGCGCCACCGATCCACTTCTCATCCTTAGATGCACTGATTGAAATGGTTTGAATTGTTAAGTGCTCATTTGTAGAAAATGATTGCATATATTGTTCGTTCAGTAGACCAATGATTTTCTTTTCTGTTTCTTCGGATTCGCTTTTCTTGATCTCAATCATTTACAATATCCTCTCCACGTAAGATTAGAGAAAAAAGGACACGAATCAGGTTGTTTCCTGATCGTGCCTTTTCTTGCTCACTTTTTAGTGTTGCTTATTTAAATGTATCTTTTAGATCTTCTTTCGCAGTAGCTGCATCTTCTTTTGCCATTTCAGACAAGATTTTTGCATCTTCAGTTATTGGTTTAGCCTCGTCAATGCCTTCTTTTACAGTACTACCTGCTTGATCTGCTGTATCTTTGATGTCGATCATGATGTCTTCTTTCGCAGCTGTGGCTGTGTCGCCTAAATCAGCGGCAGATTTTTTGAAACGATCAGATAAATCAGCTGATTGTTCTTTCAAGGTCACTAAAATATCTTCTGA
Source organism: Enterococcus mundtii (assembly GCF_003957375.1). Classification (GTDB taxonomy): domain Bacteria; phylum Bacillota; class Bacilli; order Lactobacillales; family Enterococcaceae; genus Enterococcus_B; species Enterococcus_B spodopteracolus. Next base: position 1,886,457 of record NZ_CP025473.1, read on the forward strand.
TTCATCTCCTGCATCTGCTGTTGCGTCTGAGACTGTTTGTTTTACATTACCAGCTAGATTGCCTGCTTGTTGTGAAAGATCTTGCGCTTTGTCTTTTGCGATACTTGTCAATTCAGTTGATTTTTCTTTTGCCATCTCTGTATAATCAGAAGCCATATCTAGAAAATCATCCGCTTGTGCTGCTAATTCATCCCGTAATTCTTTACCTGATTTTGGTGCAAGTAGCAATGCTGCCACTGCTGCGGCTGTACCACCAATCACTGCACCTAGTAAAAATCCACCTTTTTTTGCCATGATTATTTTCCTCCTGTCGTATCTGTTGTTGTTTTTTTGTGTTTAAAGAATTTCACCGCAGTCCCACCGACTTTGCTGGCAACAGTTGCTTTTGCTGTTGTTTTACCGATGCCACCGACTTTTGTAACGATGTGTTTGCTTGAAGAATTCAATTCTGATACACTCTCGCTCAAATCAGCGACAGCTGTAAATAAAGGATCGATTGTTGCTACTTTTCCGTTGATATCATTCAATAATTCGTTGCTTTTCACTAACAAGCCCTCGACTTGTCTCGATAAAAGATCAACATCTTTTGTAACGACTTCAATCGTTGTGTTTGCTTCTGTTACTGTTTGCTCTGCTTTTTCAATCGTTTTTGCTAATCGAATCAATACACGTACTAGAAAGACCACAAGTATTGCAAAAGCAATTGCTGCAATCAAGCCAGCAATTTCTCCAACTGTCATAATCAAGCCTCCTTCTCCTCTTCCTTGCTATAAGGATAGCATTTTCATATTTTTTAAACAAATAAAAAATAGCAAAAAGCTTCAACTACCTACATTTTGATCAGCAGCTGAAGCATCTCGCTTGTTTACTTTTTGTTAGTTGGTTCAGAAGTTTCTGTTGATTGATTGAAAGATGAAGGCGTCTCTGCTGCTAAAGACTTACCTAATGTTAGAATATATTCTCTTAACGGTCCACCCACTTCTGGATGTGTCAACCCATATTCGATGCTTGTTTTCATAAAACCAAATTTGTCGCCGACATCGTAACGTTTACCCGTAAATTTACGTGCGAATACGCGTTGTGTCTTATTCAATGTATCGATTGCATCGGTCAATTGGATCTCATTACCTGCACCTGGTTTTTGCTCTGCTAAGACATCAAAGATTTCGGGTGTCAATAAATAGCGTCCAATAATTGCTAAATCACTTGGTGCTTTACTTGGTTCAGGCTTTTCAACAAAATCTTTGACATTGAATAAGCCGTCTTCTAATTCTTCTCCTGGATTGATGATTCCATATTTAGAGGTATCTTTGTGTGGTACTTGCATCACGGCGATTGTTGATGCATGTGTACGCTCATAATCGTCGATCAGTTGTTGTGTCAATGGGATTTCATCTTCCATGATGTCATCGCCTAACATGACAACAAACGGTTCATTTCCGATGAATGCTCTTGCTTGCAACACAGCGTGTCCTAACCCTTTAGGATGCGATTGACGAATAAAATGAAGGTTTACATCCGTTGTTTCTTCCACTAATTTTAGTAATTCAGTTTTTCCTTTTTCGCCTAAGTTCGTTTCTAATTCGATATTTGAGTCAAAATGATCTTCAATTGGGCGTTTTGCTTTACCTGTGACGATCAAAATGTCTTCAATCCCTGATTTTAACGCTTCTTCTACGATAAATTGAATCGTTGGTTTATCAACGATCGGCAACATTTCTTTTGCCATCGCTTTTGTTGCAGGTAAAAATCTTGTTCCTAAACCTGCTGCTGGAATCACTGCTTTTTTTACTTTCATTTTTTTCTCTCCCTTAAAAATGTTAGTGAAATTCATTCTCTTTTTTGCCATCGCGCAACATGATCTCTGTCGCTGCTTCATTTATGTTCTTGTGCTCATATAGCACTTCATAAATCGTTTGAGTGATCGGCATCTCGATCCCCATGGTCTCAGCTAACTCTTTAGCGACTCGTGTTGTCTGGACACCTTCCACGACCATGCCCATATTATTCAAGACTTCGCTTAATTCATGGCCTTGTCCAAGCAGATTACCGGTACGCCAATTTCTCGAGTGGATACTTGTACAAGTGACAATCAAATCACCGACACCGCTCAGTCCGATGAAGGTCAACGGATTTGCTCCCATAGCAACACCTAAGCGGCTGATTTCTGCTAATCCTCTTGTCATGATAGCTGCCTTTGCATTATCCCCAAAACCTAAGCCATGGATTGCACCTGCACCGATTGCGATAATGTTTTTTAAAGCGGCACCCATTTCAACCCCAATGACATCAGGATTCGTATAGATTCGGAAATAATGATTCAAAAATAGTGTTTGAACAAATTTAGCAGCATCTGTCTCCGTACTTGCAGCAGTAATCGTCGTAATATCGTGACGAGCCACTTCTTCTGCGTGACTTGGACCCGATAAAACAGCAATTGCTTGTCTCTTTTCTGCTGGGATCTCTTCTGCTAGGACTTCTGAGATCCGCTTGTGTGTTCCTTGTTCTAAGCCTTTACTTGCATGGATGATCACTGGTTTTGTTTGCAAAACCTCAACGAGTTCTTGACATACAGAACGAATCGCCTTAGTCGGTACAACAAACAAAACAGCATCTACATCAGAAACAGCCTTCGCCATGTCCGAGTATGCGATGATCGTTTTGGGCAATTGGTGTTTTGGTAAATAACGCTCATTGGTATGCTTTTGGTTGATTTCATTAACCTGTGAGGCACGGTGACTCCAGAGTCGAACGTCATGACCATTTTCAGCAAGCACTTGTGCTAATGCTGTTCCCCACGAGCCAGCACCTAAAACCGCTACCCTATATTTCATTTTACCACTCCTGCAAATTTTTTCATTTTTTTCGACTTGGACTTTAGATAATGAATTGATTTTTTCCTAAAGATCGGTCGTAATCTGGTAAGTTGCCTTTTTTTCGACGCCAGATGAATAGAACGATTGCTCCAATGAATAGCACAGCAGATAAAAGCTGTGACACACGGATTGTATCTAAAAAGTAAAGACTATCCGTTCTCATTCCTTCGATGAAGAAACGACCAAAACTATACCATATCAAGTAAATCAGTGCGATTTCCCCTTTTTTCAAAAGATGTGTTTTTTTCCTTAGTAATAAGAGGAGGATCACGCCTATAAGGCTCCATATTGATTCATAAAGGAAAGTTGGTTGTCGATAGATCCCATCGATATACATATTATCAATAATAAAATTCGGTAAATATAGACTTTCTAAGAAACTCCTTGTTGTATCTGGTCCAAATGCTTCATGGTTCATGAAATTTCCCCAGCGTCCAATTGCTTGTGCTAATAAAACACTAGGTGCAGCAATGTCCAAGAACGTCCAGACATCAATGAAGTGATATTTCGTGTAAAAATATAATGTGATACCGCCTGCAATCAGACCACCATAAATCGCTAGGCCGCCTGAACGGATATTGAATATTTGGATCGGATTTGCAATATACTGTGGTAAATCGAACAAGATGTAATACAAGCGTGCGCCAATGATCGATAGCGGTAATCCCCATAACATAAAGTCAGTTACGTCTTCTGCTTTCATTCCTACCCTTACTGCTTCTCGACTGCTTAACCACATGGCGATAATAATGCCTGAAACAATGATCAATGCATACCAGTAAATAGGAACTCCTAAAAGGTCAAAAGCGACCCGGTTGATTTGTGCAATCATACTTTCACTCCTAGCTATTGTCCGTTTGAATTTTCTTCGATCAAACGGCTCAATCTTTCTTCAAATGTCTTCGTTGCATCGAACCCCATCGTTTTCGCACGGAAATTCATCGCAGCAACTTCAATGATGATTGCGACATTTCGTCCAGTTTTCACAGGTATTTTGATTTGGGGAATACCTACTTCCGCAATTTCAACAGAAGTATCTTCAGACCCTAAACGATCGTATTTTTTCTCTTTTGCCCAAGCTTCTAAGTAGACAGCTAATTGGACTTGCATCGATCCTCTGACTGCACTGGCCCCAAAAAGATTCATCACATCAATGATCCCGATTCCGCGAATCTCAATCAAATGTTCAAGGATTTTTGGTGGCTCTCCAATAACAGTTAGCTCATCTTGTTGATACACATCCACTCGATCATCTGCAATTAATCGATGGCCTCTTTTGATCAGTTCTAACGCTGTTTCACTCTTTCCAATGCCACTATCTCCTTGGATCAAGACACCTAGTCCATAGACATCGACTAAGACGCCGTGAACACTAGTCCTAGGTGCTAATCGTCCATCTAAATAACTTGATAACTCACCAAGCAAACGTGAGGTTGAGATCGGCGAACGCAAAACGGCCATGCCATGTTCATTTGCTGCTTGAATCATTTCTTCTGGTGCAGCTAAACCTCTAGAGATGATAAAGGCTGGCATGTCTTCACTGCATAAACGACGCATGATCATCAAACGCTCTTCCGGCATCATCCGTTCTGCAAAGCTGATTTCTTTACTCCCAAATAACTGTAGTCGGTCATGGGAATAATAATTAAAATAACCGGTCAATTCCAGTCCAGGTCTGGAGATATCACCAGTTACGATGACACGATTTAGACTTTGCTCGTCACCAGTGACGATTTCTAATGATAGTTTTTCTACTAATTGGCTAACTTTTACCATTTCTGCCATTCGTATACCTCATTTCTATTAAACTGTTCTCTTTTATTTTATCATTCTATCGGTAAAAGTACTACCAATAAAAAAAACAAGGGATATCCTTTTCATTACACTCGTTTTTTTGGCAAGCGCCGATCAAGAAATCGCTATCATCTCTTTGCAAATAAGAAGAGGAAGCGACAATTGCCACCTCCTCTTTCCACTTATTTGAATGTGCTTTATTGTCCTTTGCATTGTTTTCTAACGATTCCTGTTCATATTACGATTGCTAACGATGATATTTACGAATGACATGATCACTGCAATCATTATTGCTGATCCAAATGACGAAAAGCTAAAATTAGCTGCTCCGACAAAGAAGGAGGTCATTTGTAAAATCAATGCGTTGATCACAAAAGTGAATAATCCAAACGTCAACAAGGTAAAGGGGATCGATAAAAACATAATGAATGGCTTGACTAATAGATTCAGCACAGAAAGAACAAAACTTGCCACGACTGCGGTCCAAATACTATTCACAAATATCATATTTGGAAAAATAACTGCCAGAGAGATAAACGTCAGCGTACTAACAACAATACGTTGAAGATAAGACATTAAAAGTCACTCCATTCGTCATCGTTGATTTTCTCTGCCTCTTTTCGTTTATTCGTTTGTTCTCTGTAGTTGTTTTTTTGATAATAGTCGTTGTCATGTCCATAACGACGTTGATTATTCTTTCCTGAAGGCACGAGTAAAGCCAACAGAATGTATAAAATAATTGGGCTTCCGAATGCAACTAAACTTAAGAAGACGTAAATGACACGAACAACTGTTGGATCAATCCCAAGATATTCAGCAATCCCAGCTAAAGTACCAGTCAATACAATATTTTTATTTGATTTTGTCAACTTTTTTTTCACTTTCTTTCACCTCTGTTCTACTATTTTAATTGAAGAAAGATGCTAAAACAATCTTACTTCGGAAGATTTATTGAAATAATAAACCGATTGTTTGTTTCTTATAAGTATGATTTTCGCTTCGTCTTCCTCTTTCAGAAGGTCGAAGCGAAAAAATTATTTATCTGTATCTTTTAAATAGATACTACCTGTTGTAGTAGATAATTCAATTTTCGCCATTTCATTTTCAGAAAGGCGACGGAATTCTAACATTTGATTCGTGCGCTCTTTCTTTTCACGGATCACTTCATAATCAGACAGCCGACTATTGATACTACCGAGACTTGTTTTTGCGTGACCGTCCATACCGATAGTTGTTGGCAATGCAACTTTGACGTTACCATTAACTGAGCTTGCTTCGATTTTCTTCAAACGATCTTCTTTCACTGTCAGACGAACATCCCCATTGACCAATGAGATCGCTAAGTTTTCTGGTGTTGCGCCAAAAGTAACTGTACCATTGACTGTTTCAATGATTGAATCTAAAATATCTCCATTACGGACATCGATATTTCCGTTGACTCCACCAATCTCAAGCATCGTTGCAGCCATTTGCTCAACCAAGATATTACCGTTTGTTGATTTCATGTAAATATCTTTTACATCTAAGTCTTCAACTACAATATTACCATTGAGGAATTTGATTGCTGTATGGTCATACGTGCGTTTTGGTAAGTAGAAGACTAAATCGGCACGTACACGTTTGTTCGGGATTTGGAAAGAAATGTGTTCATCATTGACTTCGATTTGACTGCGTTCAGCAAAAGCTTCATATGGCTCTGCACCCATTTTTCCATAAAGCTTGATTTTCGCTTCGACTTTTACGTCTTCGCTATCCCAAGTTTTCAAGGTGACATTCCCATTAGCCGCTTTGATGTCGATAATACTTGCTTGTGGCGCGCTATAGTAAAATTCGTGTTCAAATTTAGTTGTGGCGATCCCAGGTACTCGTAAGCTGACATCTTTCCATTCCATATTGTCATTCACTGTTACGGAAACATTTTGGAAGGTTTTCTTTAAGAATTTACCTAGTTGACTCCCAGCTTCAGTCATTTTTTCGCCGACTTGGTTCAATGTGTCATTTGCTTGTTCTTTCCAATCCTCTGGCAAGTCAAATTTCTCAGCAAAGGTGTCTTTTTTCTCAGACCATTGGTTTTTACGGATATCCTTTAATTCAGCTTCAAGCTTGATACGCTCTTCAGATAAAAGATCACCGGCTGCTTCAAGTTCTTTGACTTCTTGCTCCAGTTGTTGACGTTGTGTCAATTCTTCTTCTGTTAGTTGATCCAACTCTTCTTTTGTATTCAATTGCATCAATGTTTCCTGTTTTTCATTGCGTGCAATTTTATTTTCAAAAAGTTTTGCGTTGACTTCATCTAAGTGAGCAGAAGTTTTATTCGCTTCAGTCGCCAATTCATCTAAGATTTTTTCTAGATTCTCTTTGTCTTCTTGTTCTTTTTGTCTTGGATCTGGTTTCACTGCTTCACGTTCAGCTTTGCCATTTTCAAGTTCATCGATCAAACGACTTGCTTCATCTTTTTCTTTACGATCAGCATGTACACGATCTGCCTCTTTTGCGATTTGCTTTTCATCTTTTTCAGTTGCCATACTCTCCAATAGGTCTAAACCTTCTTCAGTTGAAAGGATGCCTTTTTTAACTAATTCTAAAATACGTTCTCTTTCTTTCATGGAAATTGCCTCCTTATAGCAAAAATTGTTTGCAAGCTTTTCCTTACATACATATTATGCAATGATTTGAAGAAAAAGTCATAGGACTTAAGTTGTAACTTTCTCTCATTCTTAGGATGATTTTTTCTGTCGAGTAAATAAAATTGAAGAAATGACTGACGTTATCGGTAAAACAAGGATCGCTGCACTTGTCGTGACCACTACAGTTACATACTCCAAAACAAAAGTTTTTTCATTGATCAACTGGCCAAAAGACAATTCTAGATCAATGAACCATAATATCAGAGCTAAACAATTTCCCATAAAAGCAAAAACCAAGGTCGTTACTGTTGTAGCTAAAATTTTTCTGCCGATCCGTATACTCGATTTTACTAATTCCCGATAGCTTTGTAATGGATCTGTGAGATATACTTCATACGTCGCACTAGCGACGGACACACTTGCATCTAATACGGCTCCACTCACACTGATCAATAAAATTGCGCGCGTCAATGCGAAAAAATCCAGAGGTACATGTAAATCGAACCCTGTTAGTTCATCTAATTCAACCCTTGTAAACCCTTGGATCGCTAATTCAGAAAGAAGCGGCGTCACCACTAAGAAAACTACTAAAAAAAGTAATACACTAAGAAAAGCTGCTTTCATCTTGAGATTGTAGCCATTAACAAAAAACAATGTGACACTAGTGATCAATAAAAATATCACGATGGCACTTGGTAATATTGGCAACCGAAAATGATAGAGGAGCAATAGAAGGAAAAACAATAGGATGTTGATGAACAGACCTAAAATCGTATAGAGCCCATTTTTCCCACCAACCAGTAAAATCAATAGCACTAAGAGAAGCGCTAAGAGCAAAAGTACATTCATCAAATCGCCCTCCGATACTTCAAATGGCTTAAATAGCATAAAAGTGTAATGGGAATCGAAAGGACAATGCCTAGACTTCCGCTGATCACACGTAGCAATTCCAACGAGAGATGTAGCTCAACCGCATCTCTCAAAGGCCAACCATTGTTAAAGTAAACAAGTAACATCGGGATCGTCCCACTGACGTATACGAATAGTAAGATATTCGTCATTGAGCCAATCACATCTTGTCCTACCATTTGACCAGATTGCCACAATCGTTTCATCGTTATTTTTGGTTGTTTACTCAGCAACTCATCTAAAGTTGTCGTGACTGTGACAACTGTATCCAATACCCCACCTGTCATCCCGACTAATAAACTAGCTAAAAAAACGGAACGATACGGTCGAGTCAAGTAACTCATTTCCTCATAACGTAATCCTTGATCGTTCAAATAATCCATTGCGAACAAACAAATTAGAAACGCTACACCTACACTCGTCATTGTTGCGACGATTTTTATCAGTCCACCTTGTTGCCAACCATCTAAGGCAAAAACGCAAATGATCGTTCCTAGTAAGACAAAAAGAATGCTCGTCATCACCAAAGATATCCCTTGGATCTGCGTGAAACCCTGAAGAAGTAAAATCAATAACAAGAGATTGAGTCCTACACTGATCAAAGTGAATATGCCTGCTTTTCCGCCTACGAATAAGAGCGCACAGATAAATAAACTTGTAAAAAGGAATAACCAGCCGTCATTCTTTTTACTGAGTATCTGCCATTCATCCCCGATTTTACGTATGAGATAAAGTTGATTCGTCTTAGCTTTTGCATGTTCGATCTGATTTTCTTGGTGCGGAATAAACAGAGTGAGTTCTGTTCCTTTCGCTTGCGTATTCATCAATTCTCCTTTGATTACTTGTTGTTCATTTTCTAGCGATACTTGCTGTACTTGCATGATTGGGTCTTCGTACCATTCAGTGGCATGTTGGATTGCCCATGCGGCCACAAAACAACTACAAAGAATCAAACATTTGATCAATAATCGAATTTTTTTCTGCATACGCCTTCCTTTCTGAGGTTGTGAAAGAAGTGACTTGATCTGAGCAGTAAGAAAGAAAATTGAAAAATAGTTTTTCATATTTTACAATTTTTTAGCTTAGTGTAGAAGGTCAGCTTCTTGAACACCGTCTATTCGTTTTTAGAAGGAACAGGATATCTAATGTACCCGATCCTTAAAATTTATGAAATGGATAACAATAAATAATGAATCATCGCCAAATCTCAAATATTTGTCTTCTATAATTAATAAAAAAGCCAACTTCCAAAAATATATCTCTCTTTTCGGAAGTTGGCGCTTATTTCTCAGAAATACTGATCAGCATTTGACAAAAATCAGCGAATGATTTTTATCTTTGATTAGTCTCTTCGTTATGATTTGTGTTCAACTCAGTGATTTTACCTGTAGCTAGATACACGATCCACTCACAGATATTTGTTACGTAATCACCGATCCGCTCTAAATAACTTGCTACGTTGACATAGTCCGTTCCACTGATAACAGTTTCGGGGTTTGCTTGCATATTTTTGATCGTTGCATTGTAGATCCGATTGAAGGATTCATTCACACGATGATCCATGTTTGCAATCGTACGTGCGTCCTTTTCATCTGTTTTAACGTAAGCGACTAAGACATTATCTACCATTTTTTTGACATAATCAGACATATCAGAGATTTCTTTTTCGATTTCAGGAATTCTTGTTTCTCCTTTAAGACGAATCGTTGACTTGGCGATTGATACTGCGTGGTCAGCCATACGCTCTAAATCTGAACTTGCTTTCATGACTGTGATGATCGTTCGTAGATCAGTTGTCACCGGTTGTTGCAAAGCAATCATTTCAAAACTTTTTTTCTCTAATCGTGTTTCCATATCATTGATTGTAATGTCATTTTCAATTACTTCTTTTGCAAGAACTTTGTCGTGTTTTGTATAAGAGCGCACTGATTTATGCACGGCATTACTAACCATCATTCCCATTTCGTAAAATTGATTATGAAGGTTCAATAGTTCTTCTTCAAATTGTGTTCGTAACATCCTCTTTCCTCCTTATCCGAATCGTCCTGAGATATAATCTTCCGTTTCTTTTTTATCAGGATTCATAAATATTTTTTTCGTATTGTTGAACTCGATCAAATTGCCATCTAAGAAGAAAGCTGTTTTGTCTGAGATACGTGATGCTTGTGACATATTGTGAGTCACGATGATCATCGTATAACGTTCTCTTAACTCTAATAACATACTTTCTATTTTACCAGTAGAGACTGGATCTAAGGCACTAGTTGGCTCATCTAATAAAATAATTTCTGGATTGACAGCTAACACGCGAGCAATACACACTCGCTGTTGTTGTCCACCTGATAAAGACAACGCACTTTTATGCAATTTATCTTTGACATCTTCCCAAACAGATGCTGCTTTCAAGCTCTCTTCTACTACTTGGTCTAACACTTTTTTGTCTTTTTCACCTTTGATTTTCAATCCATAAATGACATTTTCATAGATTGAAAATGGAAAAGGATTTGGTTGTTGGAACACCATACCGATTTCTTTACGTAGTCCAACGATATCCGTTTTAGGACTGTAGATATCATTGCCCTTGTAAACGACACTACCAGTGATCGTTACACCTGGAATCAAATCATTCATACGATTCAATGAACGTAAATAAGTAGATTTCCCACAACCAGATGGTCCGATCATTGCAGTGATCTCGCCTTTATTGAAACTTAGATCAATGCCTTTCAAGGCTTCTTTTTCCCCATAATACAGATGAAGATCTTTTGATGAGATAATTTCTTTTGTCATAGCAAGTCCTCCGTCTTAACCAAAATGACCGGACACATAGTCTTCAGTTGCCTGAATCTTAGGTCTAGTAAATATCTTATTCGTCTTGTCATACTCGATCACATTTCCAAGATAGAAGAACGCAGTATAATCGCTGATTCGGGCAGCTTGTTGCATATTGTGAGTCACAATAATAATCGTATAATCTTCTTTTAAGTTGACTAACGTTTCTTCGACAGTCCCAGTAGAAATCGGGTCTAACGCACTCGCTGGTTCATCAAGCAATAAAATATCTGGTTTCATCGCGATTGCACGAGCGATACAAAGACGTTGCTGTTGTCCACCTGATAACGCCAAAGCACTTTTATTCAAACTATCTTTGACTTGATCCCATAATGCCGCTTGCTTCAAACTAGTTTCGACGATCTCATCTAGTTTTTGTTTGTTTTTCTCCCCATGCTGTTTCAAGGCAAACGTAATATTGTCATAGATTGATTTACTAAAAGGATTCGGACGTTGGAACACCATGCCGATTCGTTTACGCATTTCGTAAACGTCGATTTGTGGTGCATTGACATCGACTTCTTTGTACATGATCTTTCCAGTGATCTTCGTGTTTGCGATCCCATCGTTCATTCGATTCAATGAACGTAGATAAGTGGACTTCCCGCACCCTGATGGTCCGATCAATGCAGTGACTTTATTCTTTTCAAATTCAAGATTGACACCTTTAATGGCTTCGTTATCGCCATACCATACATGCAAATCATCTGTATATAGCGCGATATCTTTTTCAGCGCCCATTTTGATGATGTTGGTTTCATTCATATTATATTCTTTCATTCTGCTTCTTCTCCTTAAGCTGAAGTCATTTTACGGTGCAGACGTTTTCCAATTGCTCGTGCACCAAAGTTGAATAGTAACACAGCGATGATCAATACTGCAGAAGCTCCTGCCGAAACGGAAACCCCATCGGGCATCGTTCCTTCTGTATTGATTTTCCAAATGTGGACAGCTAGTGTTTCAGCTTGTCGGAAGATACCGATCGGGCTGGAAATGCTAAATGGATTCCAGTTAGTAAAATCTAAGGCTGGCGCACTTTGACCAGCGGTATAGATCAACGCTGCAGCCTCACCGAAAATACGACCAGAACTCAAGATGACCCCCGTCAAAATACCTGGTGTCGCTTCAGGAACAACGACACGAAGTACTGTTTCCCAACGAGACAATCCTAGAGCTAAACCAGCTTCACGTTGTGTGTAATGAACAGCTTGTAAAGATTCTTCGACTGTCCGAGTCAATAAAGGCAAGTTGAATACGGTTAATGCCAAGGCACCTGAAATGATCGAGAACCCATATTGGAATTGGATAACGAAAACCAAGAAACCAAAAAGACCGACAACAACAGAAGGTAATGAGCTAAGAATCTCAATGGATGTGCGGATAACATCTGTCAACCAGTTTTTACCTGCATACTCAGACAAGTAGATTCCTGCACCCAGTGAAATCGGAAAACTGATGATCATTGTGATAATCAGTAAATAGATCGAGTTGAATAATTGGATTCCGATCCCTCCGCCAGTTTGATACGCTTTTGACGGTTCAGTCAAAAATGCCCAAGAGATATGTGGAATACCGCGAACTAAGATATAAAGAAGCAACGCAGCGAGGATCAGGACGATGATGCCTGAAATCACATATAAGACACCTGTTGCTATTTTATCAGAACGTTTTGCATTCATTATTTCAATTCTCCCTTCTTACCAATCAAGCGGATAACGATATTAAAGAATAATGACATCAAGAGTAGGATCAAGGCTAGAGACCACAACACGTTGTTTTCAACGGTACCCATGATCGTATTTCCGATACCCATCGTTAAGATCGATGTCAGTGTTGCAGCTGGGGTGGTAAAGCTTGTTGGCATCAATGCCGCATTCCCGATAACCATTTGGATCGCTAAGGCTTCACCAAAGGCACGAGCCATCCCAAAGACGATAGCTGTCAAGATTCCTGGAATTGCTGCGCGTAAGACTACTTTATACGTGGTTTGCCATCTCGTTGCTCCCAATGCAAGAGAAGCTTCACGATAGTGTCTTGGTACGGCTTTTAACGCATCGACTGTCATCGTCGTAACCGTTGGTAAGATCATTACGAACAACACAAATGTTCCGGCTAAAATACCAAAACCAGTTCCGCCAAAAATGCCACGAATAAATGGAACGATGACGGATAGACCGATAAACCCATAAACAACTGAAGGAATACCTACAAGTAGTTCAATGACCGGTTGTAAAATCTTTGTTCCGTTTTTCGGAGAGATTTCTGTCATGAACACAGCTGCTCCGATGGCAAAAGGTGTTGCAATGATCGCAGATAAAAAAGTAACGATAAACGAACCCGCGATCATTGGTAAAGCTCCTACCATTGGTTTTCCATCCGGCCCTAGTGCGCTCGGATTCCAATTTGTTCCAAATAAGAAATCGAAAACATTGATTTTATCAACAAAAAAGGTCGCTAACCCTTTGCTGGCAACAAAATAAAATATTGCTAAAACAACCACTACAATCAATGCAATACATAAAAAGCTGATAAACTTTCCACGTTGTTCCATTTTCGAGCGCTTGGATTTAGTTACTAGTGCTTTTTTTACATCTTCCACAGATGATTCCTCCTTGGTCCTTTAACATACCTATACAGTCTACTAAGCGAATATCAATTTGATTTTAATAACATGTAAATTTTGTGCTAACTTTGTAAATTTTGTGTAAAGATGGTTAATTCACCACATTACCTTCCCAATCGCGTTCAACTTTCATACTCGACACTGGAATATAACCCAACTCTCCAACGATATTTTTTTGCACTTCATCTGATAAGATATAAGCTAAAAAGTCTTTCGTTAATTGACTTGTCTCTTTTCGCGTATACATATGCTCATAAGCCCAAATCGTCCAATCATTTGTTGTGACGTTCTCGTCTGTTGGCTCGACTCCGTCGATTTTCAGTGTATCCACATCTTTTGATACATAAGAGAATGCGACATAGCTGATTGCTCCTGGCGTGTCAGCAACGATTTGACGGACCATTCCACTAGAATCTTGTTCTTGGGAACGAATCGCTGTTTCGCCGTCTAAGACCCATTTTTCAAAAGTTGCTCTCGTTCCACTACCTGCTGCACGGTTCAAAATCACGATTGGCTGATCTTTCCCACCTAGTTGTTTCCAGTTCGTCAGTTCACCAGTAAATACTTTTTTCAAATCTTCCATCGAAATGTTGTCGATGCCGACTTCTTTGTTGACAATTGGTGTAATGCCCACTACTGCTACTCGATGGTCGATCAGTGCAGACGCATCGATCCCTGATTTCTCCTCTGCAAACAAATCAGAATTACCGATCTCAACAGCGCCTGATTGGACTTGCGATAAACCAGTACCACTTCCGCCACCTTGTACATTGATAAATCTGCCGGGATTTTCTGATTGATATGTCTCAGCAACCGTTTCAACTAAAGGTTGTAAAGCGGATGATCCCACCGCTGTGATCGATTCTCCTTGGTCGACCAGGTTTGAACACCCAGACATTGTTATAAATAGTGCTATCATTGGTATTAATAATCGTAATTTTTTCATTAGAAATCTCCTTCAATCCTAAAGTATTTTCATTTTAACATTTTCACTATTACTTGAAAATCAATTAATTTTATTAAATAACAAATAATTTAATTTAATCAAAAAAATACTATCTCAATAAATTTTTCTATGCTATACTGGCATTGAAATGTGTCTCTGTACCAAGCAAGCATTAACTTATTTCTTGCTTTCCCCAAAAAACAAGAAATACCCCAAAAGTTAATTCCCGCTCTTGCGAGACGCTTTCTCCATTTCTTGTAATAAAACTACAGAAATGGCCCCGATAGAAAAGGACATGAAAATCTGCTCTTATGAGTCTATTTCATGTCCTTTTTTGTTCAGTTTTTTACAAGAGTGGCGAAACAAGTCGAGCCAATCCCTCTTTTAGCTTGATCATCCAACCCCGAGCCTCGTAACGTTCTTTTGTCAAACGCTCAGAAACTTTTGCATCTTCAAAAAATGCTCCTCGCACTTGAGTTGCGAGCCGTTCATCATAGATCAGTGTATTGACCTCAAAATCTAAACGGAAAGAACGAACGTCGATATTTGCTGAACCTACGGAAACGATTCCGCTATCGATGATCATTGTCTTCGCATGAATAAATCCATTTTCATAAGTTTCAATGACAGCACCATATTCGATCAATTCAGCAGCAAAAGAATACGTTGCCCAATAAACTAATGGGTGATCTGGTTTATTGGGGATCTGCAAATGGACCTTCACACCGGATAACAATGCCAATTTTAAAGCTTCGTGGATTGATTCATCTGGAATATAATAAGGCGTTTGGATCAAGATTTCCCGCTTGGCCAGTGAGATCATTTTAAGGTACGTCATTTTGATTTGTTCATGTTCTGAATCTGGTCCACTCGTCACGACCTGTAAGGCAATCTCACCGGTTGATGCAATACTTGGGAAAAAGCGCGCCGCATAGTGTACTTCTTTTGTATGTTGAGAATTCCAATCCATCAAAAAACGATTTTGTAGCGCATAGACTCCTTCACCATAGATACGCAAATGATTATCTCGCCAGTAACCAAATTTTTGCACGAGACCTAAATACTCATTTCCCACATTGAATCCACCTGTATAACCAATTTTCCCATCAATCACTACGATCTTTCGATGATTCCGATAATTGATTCGCGGGTTCAGATAAGGAACAAAAAGCGGAAAAAAGAAAGCAACTTCTCCACCAGCTTCTTTTAACTCATGGAAAAACTTGGTTGAAACTTCTGTCGATCCCCACGCATCCAGTAAAACTCTTACTTGTACCCCTCTGCGAGCAGCAGAAGTTAATGCTGCGCACACTTCGATCCCTAAGCTATCACTACGATAAATGTAATATTGTAGATGGATATGATCAGTTGCCTGGTCAATGTCCTCGATCAAACGATCAAACTTCTCTCTTCCATCGGTGAACAACGTAACGTCATTGTTTGTGGTATACAGCGTGCTTTCTCCAACAGTTAGTATATAAATCAACTGTTTGACATCCACTTGTCCAGTCGGAGGATGTGGGTATAATCCCCGCATCAATGCCTGTCGATCCTCTTCAATCTCTAAGTTCTTACCGACCTTTCCCTGAATCTTCAAATCAAATATCTTATCTTTTGAAATCCCACGTCCAAAGAAAATATAAAGGAAAAAACCTAGGATCGGGATAAAAGTCAATACAAGTAACCATGCCCAAGTTTGAGCAGTTTCTTTTCTTTCGGTAAAAACGATCACTAAAGATAATAATGTATTCGTAAGCAGTAAGATCGTCGAAAAATTGTCAAAAATAATATCCATTGCCTCACCTCTTATCCGGCTATCCTCCTTAGGATAGCGAAGTTGTTTTTTAAAGTAAAGAAAAACCACTGATTTGTCTACCAGAAAAACCGGCTTCCTAAGAATACTATAGATAGACAGGAAAGAGTAAGTTTATTTTTCTATAAAATAGATTTTTCGAGAATGAAAATTTTTGTAAAAAAAACCAGCAGGATCGCTCCCACTGGTCTGCTTCATATCTTTGTCTAAAATTTCAAGAATCTTCTCATTGAAATAATCGAACCTAATGAACCAATAATGACACCAATACCGGCCATCAACGCATCGATTTTCCAAACGATATCCTGTGGCTGTATCAATGAGTAATTTGAACGCAACAAGGTTGGGTTGAGTAATCTGTAGATTTCCTGATACCCAAATGTGAGGATCAATACAGGAATAATGGCTCCAATCAAGCCGATCCAACCTCCTTCAAGGAAGAAAGGCCAACGGATATAGCCATTCTTGGCACCAACTAAACGCATGATCTGGATCTCTCTTTGACGTGAAATGATCGTGATACGAATCGTATTTGAGATCAAGAACATCGCGACAAACAATAGCAAGGCAGCTGTTGCTAATCCCCATGTACGCACTGCCGCAGCAATATCAAAGATTCGGTCAGACGAAGTGCCACCATAATCCGAACGGAAAACATTTTTCAACTTCGCCGCTTCTTCAGAAACTTCTTTAGTATAAGAAGGTTGTGTCGTTGTTACAACGTATACATCGTATAACGGATTGCCGTCTCCCTCAAACAAACTCCAAGAATCACCCATTTGATCCTGGATTTTCTTTAATTCTTGGTCTTTACTTGAAAATTCAACTTTGTTGACGTGTTCAAGTTCATTCAATTCTTTTTCGAGTGTTTTCATATCTTTCTCATTCGTCCCGATATCAACGAACACAGAAACATCTACGTTACCTTCGATGTCTTCGGCTAATTTAGTCGCATTCATGATAATTGCCATAAATACACCGACCAAAGTCAGTGTGATCGTCACTGCACTGATCGATGCGATGGTCATCCAACCGTTTCGTTTTAAACTTTTGATACTTTCTAATAAATGGCGGAAAAAGGTTCTAATCATCGTATCCATATTCCCCTTCCGCTTGGTCACGAATAATCCGGCCATTTTCAATGGCGATTACGCGGTGACGAATTGTATTAACGATCGTACTGTTATGTGTAGCCATAACAACAGTGGTTCCTTGCGCATTGATCCGATCCAATAACTTCATGATTTCCCATGAGTTTTCTGGGTCTAAGTTTCCTGTCGGTTCATCTGCAATCAATACTTTTGGTGTATTCACGATTGCTCGAGCAATCGAAACACGTTGTTGTTCCCCACCTGACAATTCACTCGGGAAAACACGTACTTTGTGTTTCAAGCCGACTAAGTCTAAAACTTCCATGACACGTTTTTTTATGTCACGAGGTTTTCTACCGATGACTTGCATCGCATACGCGACATTTTCATATACAGTTTTTCGAGGTAATAATTTATAGTCTTGGAAAACTACTCCAATTTCTCTACGTAAATAAGGTACTTCACGATCCTTGATATTTATCAGATCATGTCCAGCAACGTTCAACGTTCCTTTCGTTGCTTTTTCTTCTCGGTACATCAATTTGATGAATGTAGATTTACCAGCACCAGATGGTCCTACTACATAAACAAACTCTCCTTGGTCAATGACGATCGAGAGATTTCGGATAGCTGTGGTACCATTTGAGTACTTCTTCATTACATCCTTCATTTCAATCATGGCGTTCTCTCCATATCTTTTCAGTCTTTAGTCATTATAGCATGGGAATGTTTCAGCTTGCTTTCGAAATCTTACAATTTTATTTCAATTTACTACTAATCGTAAGCATACTATATATGCATTTTTAAATAGCCATCGATGAATGGGTCTAACTCGCCATCCATCACCGCTTGAACATTTCCAGTTTCCACATTGGTCCGATGATCTTTGACCATCGAATAAGGATGGAAAACATAAGAACGGATCTGTGATCCCCAACCGATTTCCATTTGTTCCCCACGTAATGCAGCTGCTTCTTGTTCTTTCTTTTCAACTTCCAATTGATAAAGTTTCGCTTTCAGCATCCCCATCGCTTGTTCACGGTTTTTTAATTGTGAGCGTTGTGCCTGACTGGCAACGACCGTTCCTGTTGGCAAATGCGTGATCCGTACAGCAGACTCTGTTTTATTGATATGCTGTCCACCCGCTCCACTTGCTCGGTAAGTGTCGATCTTCAAATCATCAGGATTGACCTCGATGTCGATCATGTCATCTAATTCTGGCATGACATCGACCGAACAAAATGACGTATGTCGGCGTTTCGCCGAATCAAATGGCGAGATCCGAACAAGACGGTGAACGCCTTTTTCTGATTTCAAATAACCATAAGCATTATGCCCTTTGATCAATAATGTCACACTTTTGATTCCAGCTTCATCACCAGCTTGGTAATCTAACATTTCCACTTGGTAGTTGTGTTGCTCTGACCAACGGGTGTACATTCGTAGCAACATACTTCCCCAGTCTTGAGATTCTGTTCCCCCAGCACCCGGATGTAGCTCGACGATGGCGTTATTGCGGTCATAAGATCCGTCTAGTAACATGGCTAATTCGTAAGTCGTCATCTTTTCAGCTAACGCACTGATTCGCTCTTGTGCTTCTTCTTGCATTTGCGCATCTGGCTCTTCTTGTAACATTTCCACCATCAATTCTAGTTCTTCTAACTCTTGTGCGAGTTCATTGAACTGATCATAGGTTTCTTTGTTTGCATTATTTTCATTGATCACTTTTTGTGCAGCTTCACTATCATCCCAAAAACCGGGTTCAGCCATTTTTGCTTCTGCTTCAGCAATATCTTCTTCCAGCTGATCTAAGTCAAAGAGACCCCCTAAAACTTGTGACTTTCTCTTGCATTTCGGTTAGGAGGTTTCGAATTTCAGAAATTTCCATTTCGATTTCCTTCTTTCTATCTAATCTTCATTATTTAGTCTACCAGAATCTTGAACGAACAGAAAGAATAAGATGCGACAAGCTCGCCACGTTCCTTTTTCATTCCGTTCTTAATGGTAAGTGTGTCCCAAAAGTCACCTCTTCGGAAATAAGGTGGAATCCACAAAAATTCAACGAACGATTTTTGCGGATTCCACCTTATTTCTTGAGGCTCAGCACTTCTTGACCTCAGGGAAGTCATAAAACAAAAAATAATGCTTTAAGATTCCCTATCTATTTTAGTTTGTGAAAAGGAACGATCACTCTCATATGAGGTGAGTTCCTTTTCTGAATTGATCAAATCTTATTGTTCCGTATGAACGATTTCTTTCAACAGGAAAGATTACATCTCATTCTTACCATGACAATTTTTGAATTTTTTACCACTGCCACATGGGCAAGGGTCATTACGACCAACTTTATTGACGCTGACAGGCTGTGATTTCACATTCAATCGACTGTTTTCTTTTGCACCGCCTTCTGTTGGTTGAACAGGCTGCCCTTGAGACACTTGTTCACGTTGGACGTTTTGACGGATCTCCGCTTTCATAAAGATACGTGTTACTTCGTATTCGATTGCACCAATCATGTCTTCAAACATTTTATAGCCTTCTGTTTGATATTCGACAAGTGGATTGTTTTGTCCATAAGCACGTAGTCCGATCGATTGACGTAATTGATCCATTGCATCGATGTGGTCTGTCCATTTTGAATCAACAACACGTAAGATCACGACTTTTTCAAACTCAAGTAATTGCTCAGGACCATTTAGTTGTGAAGCTTTCGTATTAAAGATTTCTTGTGCTTTTTCATTTAAGAAATCTTTGATTTGTTGTGGTGTCTTGCCTTCTAGATCAGCCAATGAAATACTGTCTTCATGAACCAGTGTACTACCAGCAAAGTCAACGATCCCTTCAAGGTTCCAGTTTTCCTTTTCAAGTTGAGTATGTGCATCTACTACTCGACTGATCGTTCGTTTGACCATATTCATCAATGGTTCAGATAGACTTGTTTCCTCCATGATTACATCTTGACGTTGTTTATAGATGACTTCACGTTGTTCACGCATCACATCATCGTATTGAAGAACGTTTTTACGTGTGTCGTAGTTGTTTCCTTCTACACGTTTTTGCGCAGATTCAACTTGTTTCGACAACATCTTACTTTGGATCACTGCATCCTCTTCACCGATCTTCATGCGTTCCAAGAAGGCTTTGATTCGCTCTGAACCGAATCGTTTCATCAAGTCATCTTCAAGAGACAAGTAGAATTGTGACATCCCTGGATCTCCTTGACGACCTGCACGTCCACGTAACTGGTTATCGATACGTCTTGATTCGTGACGTTCTGTACCAATAACGGCTAATCCACCCAACTCACGAACACCTAGACCTAACTTGATATCCGTACCACGACCAGCCATGTTTGTTGCAATCGTAACTGCTCCTTTTTGACCAGCATTCATGATGATCTCGGCTTCTTTAAAGTGGTTTTTGGCATTTAGTACTTCATGAGGCACGCGTTCTCGGTTCAATAAATCAGAAAGTAATTCAGACGTTTCAACAGCGACAGTACCTACAAGAACAGGTTGTCCTTTACGGTAACGATCTTTGATATCTTGAACGACTGCATTGAACTTGCTTGTCAATGTCGGATATAACAAATCTGGACGATCATCACGAATGACCGGACGATTTGTAGGGATTTGAATGACTTGGATGTTGTAGATTTCTCTAAACTCTTCTTCTTCTGTCTTCGCTGTCCCTGTCATACCAGATAATTTCTTATACATACGGAAATAGTTTTGGAATGTGATCGATGCCATCGTTTTTGTTTCATCTTCGATCTCCACGCCTTCTTTGGCTTCAATCGCTTGGTGCAAGCCATCAGAATAACGGCGTCCATCCATGATACGACCAGTAAATTGGTCAACGATCATTACTTTTCCATCTTGGACCACATAGTCAATATCTAAAATCATGATATAGTTTGCGCGTAATGATTGATCGATATGATGCGTTAAAGCAGAATTTTCGATATCATATAAGTTATCTAAACCAAAAGTTTCTTCCGCTTTTTCAATTCCCGCTTCAGTCAAACTGATCGTTTTTGATTGAACATCGATTTTATAATCTTCTTCTTCTTTCAATCGTTTGACAAAGTTATCCGCACGCGTATATAACGCAGTTGACTTTTCTGCTTGTCCAGAAATGATCAATGGCGTTCTTGCTTCATCGATCAAGATCGAATCGACTTCATCGACGATCGCATAGTTCAATGGACGTTGGACCATTTGATGGCGATAAACGACCATGTTGTCTCTCAAATAGTCAAACCCTAGCTCGTTGTTTGTACTATACGTAATGTCACAATTGTAGGCCTCACGTTTTTCATCTGCTGATTTTGAATTGATATTCAAGCCAACTGTCAAACCTAAGAAGTTGTATAACTCACCCATCTCATTGGAGTCACGAGTAGACAAGTATTCATTGACAGTAACTACATGAACGCCTTCTCCTGTCAAAGCATTTAAATAAACAGGCATCGTAGCAGTCAAGGTTTTCCCTTCACCGGTACGCATCTCTGGAATATTCCCATCATGAAGGACGATCCCCCCCATCAACTGCACAGGGTAAGGGTACAACCCTAATACGCGTTTTGCTGCTTCGCGAACTACTGCGAAAGCTTCTGGTAAAAGTTGATCTAATGTTTCCCCTTTTTTATATCTTTCTTTAAATTCTGTTGTCTTTGCTTGTAATTGTTCATCTGTTAATGCTGCCATATCATCAGCATGAGCTTCGATTTTTTTTACAATACTTTCTAAACGTTTTAGTTCTTTCTTATCATTTTCGATAATCGAACGAATAAAATTGGCCATGCGTTGTTTAATCTCCTTTTATATAATATCCAAACTATGTAGACTCTGTTTCTTATTTTATCATTAGTTGTGGATAAATGAAATAACTTAAGACAATTAAAGTGATATCTTCATAATTATTTCATATTCTTTTTTATCTATTCAATCCGAAAAAAAAGCTTGCAGTAGTCATTAGAGACCACTGCAAGTTTTTTTCATGTTATTATTTCGTTATTTATCAATCAGTTTCAATCAATCCATATTTGCCATCTTTACGACGGTAAACAATGCTTGTACCATTCGTTTCTGCATCTTCAAAGATGAAAAAGTTATGGCCTAACATATTCATTTGTAAAACAGCTTCTTCGCTGTCCATTGGTTTCAATGACAAGCGTTTTGTGCGCACGATATCTAATTCAGACTCATTTTCTTCTTCGTCTTCATTATTGAACATAACCGCCGCATTTGCTGTATTCAAACCAGTTTCACGAGATTTACGATTGATTTTTGTTTTGAATTTGCGGATTTGACGTTCCAATTTATCAACAACCAAATCAATACTTGCATATAGATCTGGTGAAGTTTCTTCGGCACGTAATACGAGATAAGGTAATGGAATTGTAACTTCCACTTTTGCTGTTTTTTCAGTATAAACTTTTAAATTCACATGCGCCGTAGCATCGGGAGCATCGCTGAAATAACGTTCTAATTTTCCTACTTTTTTCTCTACGTAGTCACGAATCGCTTCAGTTACTTCGATATTTTCGCCGCGTACATTATATCTAAACATAAAAACTACCCCTTTCATCTACCACAATCAAGAAGGAGAAGGACCACTCTTTCCCTCTTCTTACTTCTATTATATCGAACTCGTAAGCATTTGCAAACTAAATCGCTGTCATTTTACGGCCGTTTCTACAAAAAGCTTATCTAGCAAGTGAGAACGTCTGTACTTTATTGGGTGACTGCGCCAATAGGCAGGTCGCTGCATGGAACATCGTCTGGCCCGTCGTATAAACATCATCGATCAGTAAGATATTTTCCCCTTTGATTTTAGGTGTAGATGGCTGATAAACAAATGGTTGGGTCGTAATCAAACGTTGCTCTCTTGTTTTTTTAGATTGCGGTGTATGGTGTTTTTCTCTAATCAGCAATTCTTGAAAAGGAAGCCCAGCAGCTCTCAATAGTTCACTCACTTGATTAAATCCCCTTTCGCTGATCCTTTCTGTAGACAATGGGATCGGACAAAAAACAAACGACTTGTATTGTTTTCGTAATTCTTGTAACTCTGAGCTGAATGTATGTGCCAGCAAGATATCCCCCATGAATTTATATTGTTTGAGCCAAGTACGGAACGCTTGATCATAGCGGAAGAACGCACGATGACAACAACGATAGTTAGGATAACGCGTACGCCAATGCAAGCAATCTCGGCAATAGTCATGTTGATCAATAGCCTGTTTCGTCCATACTTTTTGGCAGCCTTCGCACTGATGGCTACTCTCCTGTTGTATTCGTTGAAATAAGAATTGACATTCCTGGCAACGTCTCGCTATTTTTTTCAGTCCAAGCAATTCACTAATTGTTATATTTCTACTAAATATTTTCTTACAGTATACGCATCTCATCTCGTTGCTCTTTTCCTTTTTTATTCATTTGTTTGATTTCTTTACAGGCTTTTGCGATAGCACGTGTCTTTTCTTCATAGAAAAAATAGACCTGACTATTGGTGAATCCTCCCTTTCGATCGGCACGTCCAGCAATTTGGACCAGTGATGATTTGCTGAATACCGGATGGTCGGCGCCTAAAACAATGACTGAGATCCGTTCAAAAGTCACCCCACGCTCTAAGATCATCGTGGTCAAAAATACATCGTAATGTTGCTCTCTCATATTTTGAACTTTGCTACTACGTGCTTCATCTTTTGAAGAGGCGGATGTCATACGAAAAGACAATTGTTTTTTTAATTGTTTCTCCAATTGCTCCATTAAAGAGATACTCGGGCAAAACAATAGCACATGGTTTTCTTTAACTAGCTCTTGGATCAAGCGACACAATCGTTGATTCTTTTTTGGGTGCAAACAGCGATTTGACCACTGATTCCAAAAAAGCAATTTCGGTTCTGGCAATAATCGTTGATGAAAGCGTAAAGCCAACTGATGAACACTTATAGCTGTTCGGCTTTTTTTCAATAACTGGTTATCGGGTGTCGCACTTAAATATATCAGTTGGCCATTTCTTTGTAGTACGGTTTTCACTGCATAAGCTAACCCTTGGTCCCCCACAAATGGAAAAGCATCCACTTCATCTACGACTAAAAGAGCAAATGCTCGGTAAAAACGATACAATTGATGCGTCGTACAAATCACTAAAGAACCATAGCGATCAGGTTCGTCTGATTTCCCATGGAGCAGGCGGATCGTTTCTTCTGGGAAGACCTTGCTAAGTCGTAGGTATAATTCCTGGCAAACGTCGATCCTTGGTGAGGCGATAGCCACTCTCCCACCTTTAGCTAAGGTCGTTCGGATACTGGCGTAAAGCATCTCCGTCTTGCCTGAGCCGGTCACTGCCCAAACCAAATGCTCACCCGATCGTTCACATAGATCATCCGAAATCCGCTGTTGTAGTGTTGTTAATCGGCCTTCCCAACAGTGTTTTATATGACGCTTCTTTCCATTTGGTTGTTCGAATAAGTAGAGCTGTTGCTGGGTATCGCAACGCCCCAAAAACAGACAGTGGGGACAGTAGTAGGTAGACGCATTGAGCCTTGCTGTTTGCAAAGGGGTAGTTTGACTGCAACGATTGCAATAAAGCTGCTTTTTTTTGACTGTGACTGCATCTACCACTTCATAGTTCAATTCTTCATAAGAATGTTCATTCCCATATACTTCTTTAGTTAATAATCGTCTCCCAAAAAAATCTTCCGCTTGCATATGCACTTCTCTCCCTTCGCAAAATAGATACGCCAAAAAGGAAATCCTCCATGCAGAATCAATCGGATTGATCCAATTAGAAAATCAAATAATAAGCGGACGAACGCGATGATTTCAATGAAAAAAAAGTATGAAACTGATTCAGCAAGCCATTTCTTTAACAGAAACTTTCGGACTCAGATCATACTGGTATATGTAGCTAGACCTAAATTTGGACTTGAATCGAGAGATCGGATCAACAGCTAGAAAAATAGTTATTCGTCAAATAACCAACTGGATTTGACTAATTGATTGAATACGATAAATTCTTTTTCTAAATTGATGACCACCACTTCATAGCCAGCATTGATCCAGCCATAGGCGCCTTTTTCAGGATGTTTATAGTCGTTCGCCCACCAATCGGTATTTTCTCGTGCAGAACGGGGCAAAGCACTACTTGGAAAAAGCAACTCATCGATTTGAGTAAATGTCAGCGTGATTTGAGAGCCACCATTTGTCTTTAGATAATGAGTGATAGCATCATACTTTTTGACTCGTTCTTTCATGTTACGCACCTCACTTTTCTTTATTATCCCATATTCCCTTCGTTAAGCAACTATTAACATAATTGTCATGCAGAAAAAAATTCTCTATACTTGAAAAGAGACGAGAACAAACAATGAAAGTAGTGAAACAGATGTTAGAACGTTATTACACGATCAAAGAAAATGGTCAAAGTGAGCTTGAAATAAAAAAATCACGTTTTATCTGCTCACTTAAACGAGTTGAAACAGAAGAAGAAGCAAAACAATTTATCCAAGAAACAAAAAAAGAACATTGGAAAGCCAATCATAATTGCAGTGCGTTTGTGATTGGTGAAAAAAATGAGATTCAACGAAGTAGCGATGATGGTGAACCGAGTGGAACTGCTGGCGTGCCGATGCTAGAAGTAATCAAAAAAAATGAACTAATCAATGTTGCAGCTGTTGTGACTCGTTATTTCGGCGGGATCAAGTTAGGTGCAGGCGGCTTGATTCGTGCATATGCGCATTCGGTTTCCCACGCATTACAAGAAATTGGCATCGTTGAGGGGACATTGCAACAAGAACTATCGATTCATATTGCCTATCCCCAACTAGGAAAAATAGAAAACTACTTGGCACTTCAGCAGGTGAATGTGAAAGAAATCCGCTATACAGAAAAAGTCATCGTTGTTTGCATGATCAATGAAAAAGAGGTCTCTGCTTTCCAAGAAGCAATCATTGAACTTTTGAGCGGTCAAGTGACATTTACTGAAGGAGCTGTTTCTTATCATGAACAACTCATTCAAACAAGAGAATGAGTCTGATCATATAGAAAAAGACCAAAGAATAGAAGGCAGCTATGCCGATGACTATTCTCTGGTCTTTTTATTCGATATGAACGATCATCTTTCTAAATAAAACTCAAAGCGGTCGCCGACATATTGGGTGCGTACATATTCAAATGGCGTACCATCTTCAAAGTAAGAAATCTGCCTTAAACGTAAAACAGCATCTCCTCGCTTGACCTCTAAATATTCAGCAATTTTTTCTGAAGCTAAGACTGCTGAAATTGTTTGTTTCGCCGCACCGATCTTGTTTCCTCTTTTTTCTTCGAGTGTTCGGTACAATGACTCCGTAATTTCTGCTTTGCTGTATCCATCGATGATTTTTTGCGGAATACTCGCAATCTCAAAGCAAATAGGGATATCATCAGCAAAACGAATCCGTTCCATTCGTAAGATGGTATCATCTTTTGTTAATTGCAATTTCTCCATTTCACTCGAACTTGGTGACGTGAGAAAATAAGAAACCGTTCGACTGGATGGCACACGATTTTGTGATTCCATAATTTCGGTGAAACTGGTTGCACCAGACATTTTTTCTTGGACCTTTTCTCGTGCTACGTACGTACCTGATCCAATTTTTCTTTCAAGGATTCCTTCATCGGCTAAGTTTTGGATCGCTTGTCTTAAAGTCATACGACTAACATTGAATTTGATGGCTAATTCTCTTTCTGAAGGAAGACGATCTCCGATTTTCCAAACGCCTTGCTCGATTTCACTTTTGATTTGATCGTGAATTTGTATATATACCGGTAATTGATTCGACATAACATCTATCCGTCCTTTCATTTCTATTTTATTATAACTGGTATATACCTAATTCTCAACAAAAAAGAGCCCACCATGCTGTTCATTCCACTGCCTCGCCCTACGACATAATAGCGTTTGGATAGAGAACTATGATCATTCACTCTTATTCAAATAAGTAATTAAAGTAACAAGCTCTTACTATTCTTGCTCGGAAACGACAGAATCAAAAAGGCTGGCTCAAGTTTACCCAACTAATCATTGATCCAGTGTTTTCATGGCCGTTGCCATCATCAAACGGATTCGATTCAATTGATTGACGACAGACGTACCTGGGTCATAATCGATTGCAGTAATGTTGGCTTTTGGGTAACGATGACGAAGCTCTTTGAATACCCCTTTGCCTACAACATGATTCGGTAGACAGCCAAATGGTTGCATACAAACGATATTAGGCACATCATTTTCCAACAATTCAATCATCTCACCGGTTAAAAACCAGCCTTCACCGGTCTGATTACCAATTGATAAAATCTGGCTTGCTTCCTCTGCTAATTGATGAATTGGTGTTATTCCATCAAAGCGTTGTGATTTCCTTAATGCTTTATCCATTGGCTTTACAACATATTCAATCAAGCGGATAAGAAACTGCGCGACCCATTTGCTTTTTTTCGAATGACCTAAATGTTCATATTTCCAGATTTGGTTGTATAGCGAATAATTCATAAAGCCCATGATATCAGGAACAACGACTTCAGCTCCTTCTTCTTCTAATAATCGGACGATATCATTATTGGCTGTAGGTGAATACTTGACTAGGATCTCTCCAACAATCCCTACTTTAGGTCTCGTTTGGTTCGTTAGCGGAACCGTGTCAAAAGCATGGATGATTTTCACCATATTTCGATTGAAATTTGTCAAAGAACCATTTTTGACATTGCGTTCCACTCGTTCAAGCCATTGATGGTGCATTGCATCAATCGTGCCTTTTTCTATCTCATATGGTCGAGTACGGTAAACGACCCGTTCAAAAAGATCGCCATATAAAAAAGCAACAGCTAAGCGTTTCAACAATGGCAATGTGAACGTAAAACCAGGAGAAGATTCTACCCCTTGATTGCCGAAAGACACAGAAACCACAGGTATCTGTGGGAAACCAGCTTCATCAAGCGCCTTTCGAAGCAGTGGGATATAATTAGTCGCTCGGCATCCACCTCCTGTTTGGGTCATCATCACGCTGGTATGATTTAAGTCATATGTGCCACTTTCCAATGCCTCGACTATTTGCCCAATTGAGATGATTGCTGGATAACACGCGTCATTGTTGACGTACTTTAACCCAACATCATTCGCATTTCCACTTTCTCTTGGCAAACAAACGACTTGATATCCCGAGGCTTTTAGAGCAACATCAACTAAACCAGATTGATGGATAGGACTCAACATAGGTAATAACAAGGTATGTGTTTTCTTCATTTCTTTGGTAAAAGTGATTTTATCTGGTATAAGAAATCGTTTTGTTGGGTGAAATTGTTGTTTGGTTCGTGCATCGACTGCCGCTTTTAATGAGCGCAAGCGTATCCTGATGGCACCTAAATTTGCACCTTCATCGATTTTTAGTACAGTGTATAACTTGCCATATTGCCCCATGATTTCTTCCACTTGATCAGTTGTCACCGCATCGATACCACACCCGAAAGAGTTTAATTGCACTAATTCTAATTCCTTAGATTTGGCGACGACTCGGGCGGCAGCATATAATCTTGATTGATAGACCCATTGATTCACTACGCGTAATTGCCCCACATCTCCTAGATGAGCAATGCTATCTTCTGTCAAGACATGGAAGCCTTCTTGTGTGATCAATTCTGCAATCCCATGATTGATTTCCGGATCTAGATGGTAAGGGCGACCTGCAAGAACGATGCCACGTTCATTGTTCTGATGTAGCATCCTTAAGGTTTCTTCTCCTTTTTGCTGAATTTCTTTTTTAAAATCGGCTAATGCTTCATATCCTTGGTGTAAGGCTTCTTTTATTTGCTCTTCTGAAAATCCATAATCAGAAAATGTTTGGTGTAACGTCTTTGCCACTGATGCTTCGTTCGCTAGATTCAAAAACGGCTGACGGTAATCAATCCGTCCTTCCCGAATTGCATCGACATTATTTTTGATGACATCTGGATAACTTTGAACGATGGGACAATTAAAATGATTGTCCGCTTGATTGTTCTCCTTTTGCTCAAAGATCACGCCCGGATAAAAAATGCAGGGAACACCAGCATCGATCAGTGACTGGATATGGCCATGCACCAGTTTCGCTGGATAGCAGACGGTATCGCTTGAAATCGTGTCGATCCCTTGTTCGTAGATTTTCTTACTCGAACGAGGGGATAAGACAACTCGAAAGCCTAAAGCACGAAAGAAAGTCTGCCAAAGTGGAAAGTTTTCATACATATTCAATACTCTTGGAATCCCGATTTCCCCGTTGACAGCTTCTGTTTTTCGTAATGGACGGTAACGGAATAATTGTCGAGATTTTTCAGCCACTAAATTGATTTTTTGATCGGCTTTTTTGATTTTGATCTGTGCCCCACGTTCACAACGATTACCAGAAATCAATTTCCGACCATCAGAAAATAAAGTGACCGTCAATAAGCAATTATTCTCACACAACCCACAGTGCGTCAATTCTTTTTCTGTCGTCAACTGAGTCAATTCTTCAAATGAGAGTACTTCACTTATTTCCCCTTTTTGATATTCTTCCAAAGCAATCAAAGAAGCGCCGTATGCACCCATCAATCCTGAGATAGAAGGACGAACAACTTCTCTTCCACTGATTGTTTCAAATGCTCGCAAGACTGCATCGTTATAAAAGGTTCCACCTTGGCACACGATCTTATTGCCTAAATCTTCTGGGTTTCTGATTTTGATCACTTTGTAGATCGCATTTTTGATCACAGAATAAGACAGACCAGCTGAGATGTCCCCAACAGAAGCGCCTTCTTTTTGGACCTGCTTGACCTTTGAATTCATGAAGACCGTACATCTGGAACCTAAGTCCACAGGGTTCTTAGCTGAAATAGCAGCAACCGCAAAATCTCGGATTCCATAACCTAATGACTTAGCAAATGTTTCGATAAATGAACCACAACCTGAAGAACAGGCTTCGTTCAATTGAATCGAAGACAATGCGCTGTCCTTGATCGTCATTGCCTTCATGTCTTGTCCGCCAATATCTAAAATAAAATCGACACCTGGTTGAAAAAAATTTGCTGCTTTATAATGCGCCATCGTTTCGACTTCACCAATATCGATTTTCAACGCACTCTTGATCAACGCTTCACCATACCCAGTCACTACCGCTTTACCGATAAAGCAGTCTTTGGGCATTTGCTGATACATATTTTTCAATACGTTGATGGTTGTTTCTAAAGGCTGTCCTTCATTGTTTCCATAAAATGAGAATAATAGCTCTCCTGATTGATTGATCAAGGTGACCTTCGTCGTTGTCGAACCAGCATCAATACCTAGGAAAGTCCCCCCTGATGGGTAGCTAGCGCACGTTCTTGCACCTTCGCTTTTTCGTGTCGTCTACGAAAATCAGCTAACTCTTGATCGTTCTGAAACAGTGGCGCTAAAGAACGAGATGGATGAAGCAACTCTTGCTCTTGGCTTTTCAATTTCTGGACTAATTCACTGAGTGTTTTTTCCTTTGAAGCTTTTGCGTGATAAGCTGCTCCTAATGCTACGAATAGTTGCGGATTTTCTGGAAAAATCACTTCTTCTGTCGATAGACTAAGCGTTTCAATAAAGCGTTGGCGCAATTCGGACATAAAGTAAAGTGGGCCACCTAAAAAGGCGACCTTTCCTTTGATCTTTCTGCCTGCTGCTAAACCAGCGATCGTTTGATTGACGACGGCTTGAAAAATACTAGCAGCGATATCAGCTTTCGCCGCTCCTTCGTTGATCAGTGGTTGTACATCCGTTTTAGCAAATACACCACAGCGAGAGGCAATCGGATAAAGCTGTTGGTATGCTTTGGCTAGTTCATTCAACCCATTTGCATCGGTTTTCAATAGTGCGGCCATCTGATCAATAAATGCGCCTGTCCCTCCCGCACAGCTACCATTCATGCGTTGTTCTAAAGAAGAACCAAAAAAAGTGATTTTAGCATCTTCTCCCCCTAATTCAATTGCTACATCTGTTTCGGGAATCCTTTCTTCGATCGTTTTTGTACATGCAATCACTTCTTGGATAAAAGGTAATTGTAGATGTTCCGCTAAGCCCATACCGCCAGAACCAGTGATGGCAAAAGCAATCCCCTGATCTTGTAAGGTTGTTTTGGCTTCTTCTAATATATTGATGGTTGCTTTTCTGATATCTGCATAATGTCGTTCGTATTTAGCAAAAAGAGTTTCACCATGTTTATCAAGAATCACTAATTTTACTGTCGTTGAACCTACATCGATACCTCCGTACATTTTCATCATCTCGCCACCTTCTTAAAAAGACGCTTTGTTGAACATTGAACAAACCGTCTGTTATACTACATATATCTATTCTAAAACGATTTAGAGCGATTGCAATAAGCAATAATCGTCAGTTTGTGAGATAAACAACAATTATGTGCGATTTGTCGACCAAAAGTGAGGAGATTTTTATGATGAAGAAAAACGATCTTCGAGTGAAACGTACCAATAAAATGATTATTGAAGCGTTCTTACGTTTATTAGAAACAAAAAGTATGGAGCGGATCACGATCCAAGAAATCGCCGATGAAGCAATGATCAATCGTGCAACATTTTATGCTCATTTCAAAGATAAACAAGATCTTTATGAGCATTTATTCCATATCGCTATCCAGACATTTACCTCGATTTTAGATTTGGAACCCTTGATGGAAGGTAATAAATTGAAGCTGAAACGGGTCAACCGCGCCTTAACTCAAATTTACCAATTGGTGGTTGAGAACAAAGCCATATTTATTACGACTTTAGACGGCACTTCGATCGAGTTTTTCAGGAAAAAGTTGAAAATTTTCTTATCAGAAAAATACGCCACTATCTTTGATCGTTTAAAAATCACAGAGAACGAACTAGAAGTACCTATTGACTTTATCACAGAATACATAACTGCCATTTTTACCGGTACTTTACATTGGTGGGTCACTAGTGAAACCGAGATGACACCACAGCAGTTAGCTACTTTAGTCATCAAATTAGTAGGAAATGGTCACTTGACCGTCTTAGGAATCGAGATTGAAAAATAACAAAAGCTCTGAAGAACACAAGATTATGTGAACTTCAGAGCTTTTGTTATTCTTAACGATTTTTAGACAACCATTTTTTGGTATGGTTTGTTGGACGTTTCGCTTTGATTTGGACAAATTTTTCTGATTTTTTCGGTACATGGATCTCTACATTGTACTTCTCCGATTTGATCATATCGTAAATCTTTTCTGCGGTTTCATCTACTTTTTGTTTCCACTTCATTTGTGCCGCCTCCTTTTTTCTTCTTATATCTACTCTAGCCTATAATAGCAAAATCAGCAAGAAACAAGATGTTTTACACAAAAAAAAGAGTGATCTGCAACTGATCACTCTAGGAACTGGGGTAGCTGGATTCGAACCAACGCATGAGGGAGTCAAAGTCCCTTGCCTTACCGCTTGGCTATACCCCAATGAAATGGAGGAGAGTGGATTCGAACCACTGAACCCTAAGGAACGGATTTACAGTCCGTCGCGTTTAGCCACTTCGCTACTCCTCCGAAAGGTTTGTATCAACCTGACTTAGTTATAATACCTAATTTTCCAAGTGATTGCAACCCTTTATTGAAAATTTTTTTGATATTTTTTTATTCGTGTAAATTCCAATGACGAATCACTGTTTCTATCGCATTTTCAAGACTTTTTTCTTTGCCAAAGTCTTCTTCTCCCAAGAAAATCTCAAATTCTTTTGGTCCATACGCTAAAATTTCACCGATCATTTTTTTACCAATAAATAACTGCGTTACCTCATATGTGTTCCCTTTGATCGTTTTTTTGATCTCTTCGGTACGCACTTCAATATCTTTATTCTTTTTTGACATTATTTCCCACCTCTTCAATAGTTTATCACATTTAACGGCAGAAAACATTCACTGCGCGCCTTCTATTTGATAATTTATTTTCTTACTTCTTGTTGCGCTAGATAATTTGCCGCTGCCCCTATCAGGTTCGCATCATTGCGATACTCACACAGGGTGATTAATGGATCAAAATCATTCAACCCAAAATGGCTCGTCAATTTTTTCATCCGTTGATTGATTTCTGTCAGTAATCCCTCTTTTGCAGAAATTCCGCCACCCAATACGATCACTTCTGGATCAAAAGAAAATTGAATACTAAATAACCCTTTTGTTAAATAATCATAAAAAGATTCAACTTCTTCTTGTGCGAGAGGATCACCATTTTCTGCTAATTCAAAGACTTCTTTTCCACTAAAGGTATTTTTATCTAATCCTTTGCGTTCACAGTACCGCCACGCCATTTGGACTGCCGTTCCTAATGTACTGAATGTATGCTCTCCATTAAGAAACATCAACCCAAATTCTCCGCCATAAAGATGAGCGCCTTTATTCAATTCACCATTAGTGAACATCGCACCACCTACGCCTGTACCAATCACTACAAAAGCAACATTTTGATAGCCACGAGCAGCACCTTCATAAAACTCAGCCATTCCCGCACAATTCGCATCATTTTCCATAGCAACTGGCAGACCAAACAATTCCGTTAATTCAGTATAAATATCAAATCCATGGATATAAGGGATCGCGCTGATACCTTCAATCACTTGTCGTTGGCTGTTCACAACACCTGGTGCACTAAAGGCGACCCCACTGATTGCTACTTCTTGTGATAATTGCTGGAATACCGATGATAATTGCGCTTTCATTTCTTTCCATGTAGCTGGTGTTGTGAACTGACCTTTATGTGTTAGTGTTTCTTGTTCCCAATAACCATATTTGACAGCTGAACCGCCAAAATCGAATGCTAAAATCCCCATAATTATTTGTTCCTCCTCGATAGTTTTTCATCATTACTTTCATTATGAAACGCTTTCTTTTCATTCTATAATTCTTTGGCTAAAGTGACTTGATCTCTCAGAAGTATTCCTTCTTCATAGATTGGTTCTGGGTAGTTATTGATGAAGTAATCCTTTTCCCTTGATACTTCTTTAAATCCTTTCTTTTGATAGAGGTATAACGCTGGATTCGTAATACTTCCTGTACGGATTAATATTTTTGTTAGTTGTTTGCATTCTTTGCTAAACTGTTCGAGTGCATGGTCAATCAGCTTGCCACCGATTCCTCTTCCTTGATGCGCATCAGCAACAGAAACATTCATGATCTCACATTCCGTTTCTCTGATTTCATAAACAAGCACACCAATCACTTCATCATGCTCTTTCCAGATAAATCCATCGCCATTAGTCACATAAGCGATCACTTTGTCTTTATCAGGATCCGCTTCTAGTAGTAACGCCCATGGTAAGTCACTTTTGTTCAATTGTTGAAACATTGCTTCCTCCCATCTTATAAAAATCAATGACTCTATTTTTTGTATTTTTTATAGTCTGGCATCGTTTGATCTTCTTTATTACGTGTCAAACGAAAGTTACGAGGCACATAATCGATACCGCCTTTCACAAATGGGTGACAACGAAAGATGCGTGCTGTTCCCATTAGAGTTCCTTTGAGCGCACCATGTACTTGGATGGCTTGGATCATGTAATTGGAACAAGTTGGATAATACCGACAACTTGGTGGGAACGCAGGTGAAATAAAACGCTGGTATCCTCGAACTAAATAAATTAAAATCTTTTTCATATTTTCATCTCCATAAAAAAGAGGATTGGTCATACATCCACTTACCATCCCCTATACCCGGATAAACGGTGTTCTAAAAGCAACTCCTACAGAAATAAGCGCCAAAACCCAAAAATATGAAAAGCTATTTTCGGATTTTGGCGCTTATTTCTCGGAGCTGTACGCTTTTGCCACAACCTCTTTTTATCTTATCTGTTACCTAATTTACACACTTAACTAAAGAAATCGAAGATATGCAACCATAAGCTCGGTTGAAAGACCTTGAATGGACTTCCACCGCCAATCAAACCATATCCGATCATTGTTCCAATGATGAATAATAGGAGTACAAGTAAAATGACAGCTAAAATTTTTACCAAACTTATCAAAATATAGCGTGGATTCGTCATCTCTCGTCACATCCTTAAGCGATTGTTTGTGGTGTTTTTTCGATTGGTGTTTCTTCCACGCTTACACGTTCCACATCTGCACCTAATTGTTGCAATTTAATATGGAAATTATAATAGCCACGATCTAAATATTTCAGGTTACGAACGCGTGTGATTCCATTTGCTTTCAAACCAGCTAATACGAGCGCTGCTGCTGCTCTTAGATCTGTTGCATAGACTTCAGCACCTTGTAATTCGTGATTACCATCCATGATCGCAATGTTGCCATCGATTTTTACATGGGCATTCATTCTGCGCATTTCTTCAAGATGTTGGAAACGGTTCTCAAAGACTGTTTCAGTCACAACACTTGTACCTTCTGCAACCAACTGGATAGCAGTCATTTGTGCTTGCATATCCGTTGGGAAACCAGGATGTGGCATTGTTTTTACATCTGTTGGTAAAATATGTTTTGGTCCGATGACACGAACGCCACCGTCTTCTTCAGTGATCGTTGCACCCATTTCGATCAATTTAGAGATCAATGGACGATTATGCTCAGAAATCGCATCAGCGATCAATAGATTGCCTTCAGTCATCGCTGCTGCTACCATGAAAGTACCGGCTTCGATACGGTCTTGGACGATTGAATGGTTGACTGCATGCAAATGATCAACGCCTTCGATACGCATCGTTTCTGTACCAGCGCCATAAACATTCGCACCCATTTTATTTAAGATATTCGCTAAATCAACGATTTCAGGTTCACGTGCGACGTTTTCAATGATCGTCGTGCCTTTTGCTTTGACAGCAGCCATCATGATGTTTTGTGTCGCACCAACACTTGGAAAATCTAAATAGATCGTATTTCCGATCAGTTGATCGGCGATTGCTTCGATATAACCATTCTTTTGAATGATTTTTGCACCCAAGGCTTGAAAACCTTTTAGGTGTAAATCAATCGGACGTTTTCCAATCGCACATCCACCAGGCATTGCAACTTTGGCATGACCATTTCTAGCCAATAATGGTCCCATCACAACGATTGACGCACGCATTTGGCTTACGTATTCATAAGGTGCTTCAATTTCTAATTCTCTCGATGCATCAAGTGTCACACGATTATTCTCTTCATCAAACGCTACATCTACGTTCAAATGACGGATCACTTGATTCATAGTGAACACGTCAGAAAGAATTGGCACATTATCTAAAACGGTCGTTCCTTCTTCAGCCAATAAACTTGCGGCTAAAATCGGCAATACCGCATTCTTTGCTCCTTCGATCTTTACTGTTCCTTTTAATTGATTGCCACCTTTTACGATGATCTCTTCCATGTTGTTCCCCCCAAAAAAATCCGTTGAGTATACATTCGCTCAAAATCTTTTTTATTATATCACTTCTTGTTTTAAAATAGTACCTTTTTTTAAAATTATAGGCTGACGAAAAGATTTCGACATAGCGCAATGATCTCTAAGAAAAAACTGCTCGCTGTATACCCTAAAAAAATTGAAAAAAGGACAATTGCCATTCTAATTTGTGTCGTATGCATTGAACGAAAAAAAGCGTCAACGCGTAAAGAACGCAAAGACCAAAAGGCTAAGTAAATAAATGCCAAATGACTAACGATCCGAATGATTGCATCAATACCATATACTTGCATCATTACGCCCTTTCTAACAAATGTTTTTTATAACTAACACACTGATGATACCATAAAATTTATAAAAGTAGAAATTATTGGTTGTAAAAATGATAAATCTCTGTAATTTTCTTGACAAACTCTGAAAAATGGATGAAAAATATCATTTCTTTACACTAAAAAAATAAATTTTATCCTAACAATGAATGACAAAGAAAAGACACTACATTAATAGAAAAAATCGCAAAATTTTAACATGGTATAGTAAATCTATGTCCTTCCGTATCCTTACTGTTGACCGTTTATTAAAAAAGAAGAGATCGGAAAACACACGTGGATGCATTAGCACCCCTAAGTGTTTGTCCCGATCTCTTCTTTTGGGAGTGGTTCTCCCTCCATAATTCAATTAATTGTCAATTATAGTAATCACTTATGTTTTGATACATTGATACGGTTCACTGCGCGGTGTAACGCAACAGTTGCTCGTTTCAGTTCATTCTTATCCTCTTTTTGTTTGGCTTCTTCGATTTGGCGTTCAGCACGTTGTTTTGCACGTTCTGCTCGAGTTACGTCGATATCTCGTTCACGTTCCGCACTATCTGCAACGATTGAAACTAAGTTATCGCGAACTTCCATGATGCCACCGTTCACAGCGATCCAGTCAACGTGTGTATCTGAATCTGTCCGTTTCACACGAACTTCATCAATTGTTAAAGGCACGATGATGGGCGCATGTTGCGGTAAAATACCAAGTTCACCAGCAGTAGTTCGTGCAACAACGATTGCCGCATGGTGATCATAAACTAAACCATCGGGAGTAACCACATTAACAGTTAAATATTGATCCATGGGGCACCCCTTTCTAGTAGCCTAGTTTTTTCGCTTTTTCGACAACGTCTTCGATTCGGCCGACACTGCGGAATGCTTCTTCAGGAAGGTCATCGTATTTACCTTCAAGAATCTCACGGAAGCCTTTGACAGTTTCTTCAACTGGTACGTAAGAACCTGGAAGACCTGTGAATTGTTCAGCTACATTGAAGTTTTGCGATAAGAAGAATTGGATTCGACGAGCGCGTGAAACCAATATTTTTTCTTGATCTGATAATTCATCCATCCCTAAAATAGCGATGATGTCTTGTAATTCACGGTAACGTTGTAATACATGTTGGACTTCAGTCGCTACTTTGTAGTGTTCTTCTCCTACGATTTCAGGAGATAACGCACTTGATGAAGAAGCAAGTGGGTCAACGGCTGGATAGATCCCTTGTTCGGTCAATTTACGTTCCAAGTTTGTCGTTGCATCTAAATGGGCAAATGTCGTTGCTGGCGCTGGGTCAGTATAGTCATCTGCTGGCACGTAGATTGCTTGGATCGACGTGATCGAACCTTTTTTCGTTGAAGTGATCCGTTCTTGGAGTTGTCCCATTTCAGTCGCTAAGGTTGGTTGATAACCAACCGCTGATGGCATACGTCCTAATAAGGCAGATACTTCCGAACCTGCTTGGGTGAACCGGAAAATATTATCAATAAATAAAAGCACGTCTTGTCCTTCGACATCACGGAAATATTCCGCAATCGTCAATCCAGTTAGTGCGACACGCATACGAGCACCTGGTGGCTCATTCATTTGTCCAAACACCATCGCTGTTTTTTCGATTACGCCTGAATCTTTCATTTCGTAATACAGATCGTTTCCTTCACGGGTACGTTCACCAACACCGGTAAACACTGAGATTCCCCCATGTTCTTGGGCGATATTATGGATCAATTCTTGGATCAGTACGGTTTTACCAACACCGGCACCCCCAAACAATCCAACTTTCCCACCTTTCAAATAAGGTGCTAATAAGTCAATGACTTTGATCCCAGTTTCAAGAATCTCTGTACTTGTGCTTAATTCATCAAAATTTGGTGCTTTCTTGTGGATCTCGCTTCTTTGTGCATCTTCTGGAAACGGTGCTTCCAAATCGATTGTTTCACCTAGCACGTTGAACACACGACCTAATGTTTCTGTTCCAACTGGTACAGAGATCGCTTTACCTGTGTCGATGACTTCCATTCCACGTTGTAGTCCATCCGTCGATTCCATTGCGATCGTACGGATCACACCGTCACCTAATTCTAATGCTGCTTCAAGAACAACTTTTGATTTTTGCTCATCATTTTTATAAACAACGAATGCGTTGTTGATATCTGGTAAGGATTGGTCTAAAGAAAATTCCACGTCGACAACGGGACCGATTACTTGAACAATCTTGCCTGAACTCATCTTTTTTCCTCCAATCTCCTTGCTATTCTAGTGCCGATGCTCCGGCAACAATTTCGGTAATTTCTTGGGTGATCGCCCCTTGTCTTGCACGGTTATAAGAAACCGTCAGATCATCGATGATGTTCGCAGCATTATCTGTTGCGGTTTTCATTGCAGTCATTCCCGCGGCATGTTCTGCCGTTTTCGCATCAACGATCGCACCATAAATCAAACTTTCGGCATATTGCGGCAACAATTGAGTCAAGATTTCTTCTTTTGAAGGTTCAAAAATATATTCTTGCTCAAAGCTTTTCGCTTCTCCCGGATCTAAATCTGAAATAGGTAACATTTTTTCTACACGAAATTGACTAGTCAATGAATTGATATGATGGTTATAACATACATACAATTCGTCAAATACTTCATTTTGATACATGGTCGTTGCCATATTCACGATTTTACGAACCTCATCAAAGCTAGGTTGATCAGACAAATTGCGCAGTTCATACGCTAAGTTGATGTCACGAGCTTTAAAGAAATCCGCTCCGGTACCACCAATGGCGATCATGACATATTCATCTGGTGATTGATGGTCTTCTTCCAAGATGGACATGGTTTGTTTCAATATGGAACTATTGTAGCCACCGACTAACCCACCATCAGCTGTGATCACGATATAACCGGTTTTTTTAACTGGTCGACTGATCAGCATACTATTATAATTGACATCTCCTCTTGGATTAGCCGAAGCAATGTCAGTTAATTGTGTTGCTGTTAGATGCGTAACGATTTCTCTCACCTTATTGGCATAAATCTGGAATTTCTGTGAAGAAGCTTCAGATTTTGTCAATTTAGAGGCTGAGACCATTTGCATGGCACGAGTGATTTGGCTCGTTTTTTTCGTTGACGCGATTCGTGTCTTGATTTCATTTAATGAAGCGCCCATTCATCTCACCTCACTATGCATTTTGAATGGATTTCAATTTATCTTCTGTTGAAGAATTATTTCCTTTTGTTGCCATAAAGATATCTTTGTACTCTTGAATTGCTTGGTTCAACGCTTCTTCTTCAGGAAGATCTTTCGTTGTACGGATCGTTTCAAAGAGATCTGCATGATTTGTCTCAAGATATTCAAATAATTCATGTTCAAAATCTAAGATGCTATCTACAGGGATACTGTCTAAGTAACCGTGTGTCAATGCATATAAGATGACTACTTGTTTTTCCACTGCAAGAGGTGCATGTAATTTTTGCTTCAAGATTTCTACTGTACGACGACCACGATTCAATTTCGCTTGTGTCGCCGCATCTAAATCAGAACCAAATTGCGTAAATGCTTCTAATTCACGGTAACTTGCTAAGTCTAGACGCAATGTTCCGGCAACTTTTTTCATTGCTTTGATCTGTGCTGAACCACCAACACGAGAAACTGATAACCCTGCATCTACGGCTGGACGAGTTCCTGCATAGAACAAATCACTTTCTAAGAAGATTTGTCCATCAGTGATTGAAATGACGTTTGTTGGAATATAAGCAGAGATATCCCCAGCTTGTGTTTCAACAAATGGTAAGGCAGTCATTGACCCTCCACCTAGATCATCACTTAATTTTGCTGCACGTTCTAACAAACGTGAGTGCAAGTAGAAAACATCCCCTGGATAGGCTTCGCGGCCTGGTGGTCGACGAAGTAATAAAGAAAGCTCACGATAGGCAACAGCTTGTTTAGATAGATCATCAAAAATGATCAATACATGTTTGCCGTTATACATGAATTCTTCACCCATAGCTGTTCCAGCATAAGGTGCGATGTATAGCAATGGTGCAGGTTGAGAAGCTCCCGCATTGACTACGATCGTATAATCCATTGCGCCATATTTTTTCAATGTTTCTACTTGTGTACGTACCGTTGAATCTTTTTGTCCAATGGCCACATAGATACAAATCATATCTTGACCTTTTTGGTTGATGATTGTATCGATTGCAATCGATGTTTTCCCTGTTTTACGGTCACCGATAACTAATTCACGTTGTCCACGTCCGATCGGTACTAACGCATCGATTGCTTTCAACCCTGTTTGCATTGGTTCGTTGACTGATTTACGTTGCATAACACCAGGTGCCATCGCTTCAACTGGACGTGTTTTGTCCGTCACGATTTCTCCTAGCCCATCAATGGGTTGTCCTAAAGGATTGACGACACGTCCGATCATTGCGTCCCCTACAGGTACTTCCATGATCTTTCCTGTGCGTTTTACTTTATCCCCTTCACGAATGGATTCAAAATCACCTAAGATAATGATTCCGACATCATTTGATTCCAAGTTTTGTGCCATACCATATGAACCGTTCGAAAATTCAAGTAGTTCACCACTCATGGCATTTTCAAGTCCATGCGCACGTGCGATTCCGTCACCAACATAAGTGACTGTACCGATTTCTTCGACTGAAAGCACGTTTTCATAATGTTCAATTTGTTCTTTAATCAAGGCACTAATTTCTTCTGCTTTGATAGCCATTCGATTCACCTACCTCTTTGTACTATCTATTTAATTGATTACGCAATTTTTCCAACTGCGTCCGAATGCTTCCGTCGATCACTTGATGATCTGCTTCTACAATTGCCCCACCAATGATCGTAGAATCAACTTGTTGCTTCAATTCGACCGTTTGATAGTTCATTGTTTTAGCGACATTTTCTTCAAGTCTAGTCAATTGTTCCGCTGAAAGTGGGACTGCTGTAGTCACACTTCCTAGTAACAAACCATTATTTTCATTGTAACGATGTTCATATTCATCGATCATCAAAGGTAGATCGTTCATCCGATTGTACATGAACACGACTTCTAAAAAGTTTTTTACGATTCCTTGATAACCACTGACTAATTTGTCCATGATCAATCGCTTTTCATGCGGTTCCAATCGAACATCACTAAGGACACTCCCTAATTCAGGAACATCAGCATAGATATTACGTAGACTAAGAAGTTCTTGGTAAATTTCTTCTGTATTATTTGAATCGATCGCCAGTTCAAATAATGCTTTTCCGTAACGTCTACCTACTGTGTATTTATCTAGTTTCATTTGACGAACCTAGACCTTCGATATATTGATTGATTAAAGATTCGTGCATTTCTGGAGATAATTCTTTATTCAAGATTTTTTCCGCGATTTGAAGAGAAAGTTCTGCTACATCGTCTTTGACTGAGTTCAAGGCCGTATCACGTTCCATCGTGATATCCGATTGGGCTTTACTTTTTAGACGAGCAACTTCTTCTTGCGTCTCCTTCAAAATATTTTGGCGGCTTAATTCTCCACTTTCTTTCGCATGTTTGATGATATCCGCAGCATCAGAGCGAGAAGCCAACAATTGTTGCTCACGTTCTTGTTCTAATTTTGCTGATTTGATGCGAGATTGTTCTGCAGAATCTAAATCATTGGCGATCTTATCTTCACGTTTTTTCAAAATATCGCTGATCGGTCCCCACGCAAAGTGTTTTAATAGGACCATTAATATCAAAAATGAGCCGCTGACAACGATGATATTACCTAACATCGGATTGCCAACTTCTGCAATTGCCAATTGATTCAGCATAGGTTAGCCTTCCTTTCTCTGAGAATCCAGTTTTCTTAGATTGCGTATTTAATAAAATAGTAGATAGCTTCTTTGACTATCGCGCAACCTGAGCATTTTTATTACACACCAAAAACTAGGATCAAGGCGATAACAACACCTAGAATAGGAACGGCTTCGACTAAGGCTACCCCAATAAACATCGTTGTACGTAATTGACCTGACATTTCAGGTTGGCGTGCCATTGATTCGATTGTTTTAGAAATTACTTGACCATTACCGTAACCAGCTCCGATAGCTGCCCCTAAGATTGCGATTGCTGCTGCGATATAATTCATAATTTACTTCCTCCTAAATAGTTTAAATAGTAATTAAATCTAGTTGTTTTACTCTTCTACTTCAATTTTGTGACTCATATATACCATTGATAAAGTGACAAAGACAAATGCTTGGATGCTTCCGATAAATAATGAGAACGCGATCCAAACCATCTCTAACGGAATTGCTAAAGGCAATGAGAACCAGCCTAAGCTTGTCATCATTTTTGCGATTAAAGTTAGCAATACTTCTCCCGCATAAATATTCCCATAAAGACGTAAAGCAAGTGTTAACAAGTTTGTGAACTCTTCGATCACCTTCATTGGAAACATAAAACTATAAGGTTTTAGGAACGAGTTGACAAAGTATCCTTTGAAGCCGAGCTTCTTCACCCCGAATAGATGAGTAAGTGTGATCATAATAAATGCCAATGTTAAAGTTACAAACGGGTCTGCTGTCGGACTTTTCCAAAGTGTCGTTTCGCTAGGTAAGACGATTTTTGTAACTAATCCGATATTGTTCGCAACAAAAACGAAGAGAAACAAGGTAAATGCCAATAAATGAAAATTATTCAATTCTTTTCTAGGCACATTATCTGTCACGATCCCTCGTGTAAAATCAATGACCCATTCAAGTGCATTTTGCTTTCCAGTTGGCTTCATCTTTAGATTTCTTGTAAAGAAGTAAACTAAAAAGAAAACGATCAAACAAGTTAACAACACCATCAAACAAACAGTTCCATCAAACCAAACCGGTCCAATGTGAAACGTTAGCGAGCGTTCATCCAATCCATTTCACCTCTTTTCCCCGAATTTCACATAAAATCAATTTCATGTGTGTATCTGGTTTTTCTTTATCGTTTTCTAACCAAACGGTATCATACCACCACGAAATAGAAATTTCAAAG
Organism: Enterococcus mundtii; assembly: GCF_003957375.1. GTDB lineage: Bacteria > Bacillota > Bacilli > Lactobacillales > Enterococcaceae > Enterococcus_B > Enterococcus_B spodopteracolus. The sequence goes on from NZ_CP025473.1 coordinate 1,930,702, forward strand.
TATTTTCATGAAAATTAGACACTTTTTTATTTCAGTCTAAAAATCATCAAAAACATGGATGATATGATGCCTGGAAACTCAGAAAAAACCTGTGATAATCATGTTTCATCAGATTAAATGCTAACAAATTTTATCATTAAGTAAATCTAAAAGCACCGAATATGCGAAAAAGGATAATGAAATTATCTAGAGAAATTTTTTAATGTACGATCAATTTGTCGATCCACATCTTTTCGCTTCAGATCTTCTCGCTTATCATACGATTTTTTCCCTTTGGCCAATCCGATCAAGACTTTCGCATAGCCGTCTCGGATATAGACTTTCAATGGAACAATCGTGATTCCGGTATTTTTTGTTTCATTCAATAAACGCGCAATTTGCTTTTTATGCAATAATAATTTTCTAGTTCTTAGTGGATCATGATTAAAGATATTCCCTTGTTCATAAGGGCTGACATGGACATTATGCAAAAAAGCTTCGCCGTTTCTCACACGAACAAATCCATCTTTTAAGTTGATACGACTATTGCGAATAGATTTGATCTCTGTACCTTGTAAAACCATTCCTGCTTCCATTGTGTCGATGATCGAATAATCATGGCGAGCTTTTTTATTTTGCGCAATCAGTTTTCCCTCGCCTTTTGGCATTGGACATTCCCCCAATTCATTTTCATTTTTTATTTATTTTTTCTTTTTCTTCTTGGTGACGCCTTTGTAAAAAGGTTTTTTCCCTTTTTTCCCTTTTCCTTTTTTTGGACCATATTTACTATCGGCTTTTTTCGGACGTTTTTTCTTGTCCGTTTGCCGTCCATTTGAATGTTTTGAAGAACCTCTATTCGCTTCTTTTCTTCTTCCTTTTGGCGCTTCTAACGGTGCCAATTCCTCTGCGGAGACTAATTCGAAATCAATCGCTCGCTCAGTAGGATCAGCCTTTACTACTTTTACCCGTACTTTTTGTCCGATCTTGAAGGTTAATCCTGTCCGCTCACCAACGAGCGCTAGATGGTTTTCAATGTAGTGGAAATAATCTTGTTTCAATTCATTGATATGGATCAAACCTTCTACTGTATTTGGAAGTTCGATGAATAACCCGAATTTCACCACAGAGCTGATGATCCCATCAAATTCTTCTCCCACTTTATCCATCATAAACTCGGCTTTCTTCATTGAGTCCACTTCACGTTCTGTTTCAACTGCACGTCGCTCCATTTTCGAGCTATGATCGGCAATATCAGGCAGTGCATTTTCCCAATGCGTCTGATTGCTTTCACTTGGATCTTGACCATATGAACGAATCAAACGATGCACGATCAAGTCTGGATAACGACGGATCGGTGAGGTGAAATGTGTATAGTACTCTGCTGCTAATCCGTAATGACCAAAATTATCCTCAGAATAGCGTGCTTGTTGCATACTTCTTAACAACATGGTATTGATCACTGCTGACTCCGGTTTTTCTTCAACATCTTCGATCACTTTTTGTAAGTCCTTAGGTGTGATCGTGCCCTTCGTTCCTTTGACTAAAATTCCTAAAGCAGATGCAAAATCAAAGAATCGTTGCATTTTCTCTTCTTTTGGTTGCTCATGGATACGATAAATAAAAGGGAAATTCGCACGTGAGTAATGTTCTGCTACCGTTTCATTGGCTGCTAACATAAAGGATTCAATCAAACGTTCTCCTACACCACGACTCCGCAAGAGGATATCATGAGGGTGACCGTCTGGATCAACCATGATTTTGGCTTCCCGATCTTCAAAAGAGATCGCACCACGACGAATACGCATCGTCTCTAAGATCTCATGCAACTCACTCATCGCTTGAAACATAGGAACCAATGATTCGTAGCGAGCCATCGTTTTTTCGTCTTGCTCTTCTAAGATCTGATTGACTGCTGTATAAGTCATTCGCTCTGTTGTTTGGATCACACTTGGAAAAATCTCATGAGAAACGATTTTCCCTGTTGGGTCGATCTCCATTTCACAACTCATCGTTAAACGAGGAACCTTAGGATTCAGCGAACAAATACCATTTGATAAACGTTGCGGGATCATCGGAATCACACGATCAGTCAAATACACACTCGTTCCACGTTCATAGGCTTCACGATCTAATTGACTGCCTTCTGTCACATAGTATGAAACATCAGCAATGTGGACGCCTAAAAAGTAATTTCCATTATCTAACTTTCTAACTGTGACTGCATCATCTAAATCTTTGGCATCTTCGCCATCGATCGTTACGATTAATTGGTCACGTAAATCCCTGCGACCAATCAAATCTTTGTCGCTGATACTATCCGGTACAGCATCTGCTTCGCTTAAAACATCATCCGGAAACTGGGGCGGTATCCCATTGGCTACGACAATCGATAAAATATCCATGCCGGGATCATTCTTATGGCCAATGACTTGTTTGATGATTCCTTCTAAACTCGTTGCATAACTTTTTTCTGGATAATGGGTCAATTCGATCAGCACGATACTTCCATCTACTGGACGGACACCTTCTGCTGCGGCGTACACTTTGAATTGATTCATTTTTTTATCTTTTGGAATGACTACTCCATAAAGATCCGTTTCTGCCATTTCATCTTCTGTATAGGCGATGAACTCTCCGGCAATTTGTGTGGTTGCGCGTTGACGAATCTCAACGACCTTTCCTTCGGCTCCACGATCCGAAAAGGCATCCGCCGTTTTGACGATATCGATTGCAACAGTATCTCCGTCCATCGCATAGCCAGTCGCTTCTTTGGGGATATACACATCATCTTCTTCAGGATCGATCGTGACAAACCCAAATCCTCGCTCATTTGCGCGGAACGTTCCTTCAATCAAAATAGGTTGAAGTGGCAGTTTGATTTTTCCTTTTTTGGTAAATACGATACTTTGTTCTCTTTCCATCTGTGCGATGGTTTGCACTAGTAATTTAAAATCTTCGCTTTTTTGAAAGCCAAGACCTTCAGCGATTTCTTCCATCGAAAAACTTTTCTTACGACTGCTTTCAATAAAGAAAATGATTTTTTCTTTTAATGTTTCTTTTGTCATTATTATTCCTCATTCCAAGGTAAGTTCTCTAGAAAATCCAATACATCCTTTTCAAACACTTTTCTTGCTATTCCTACTGTGATCACATGCTTACTTTCTGGATACCAGTGTAAGGAAATGTCAGTTTGCGTAAGTTTTTTTGCTGTCTCGTAGACACCATAAGGATCAATCATTTCATCTTGACCCGCTTGAGCCATGAATACTGGTTTTTGGATATCTGATAACTTACTTTCTGTTATTGCTGCTTGTTCTTGAATATCTGTTAATTGTTGCTGTACTCGTGGCCGAAAGCTTTCGACTTTTTGTTCGATCATCGACTCCGATTCACCAGCAATTTTCAAGACCTGGCGTACATAATTCTCAAAATTCTCCGGCACATGATTTTCTACTGGAGAAATTGGCGAACAAAAAAATCCGCCTCCTATCATCGAATATTCTGATAATGATCGAACGGCAAAAATGCCGCCCATCGACAATCCTAATACGGCGATGTCAGAAAATCCTTCATCGTTGAGAAACTGGATCGCTTGTTTCGTGTCTTGCCACCACGTCTCAGCGTCCTGTTCTAAGATTTCATTTGGAGCAAGCGTGCCATGTCCTGTAAACATTGGGGCATAGACCGAATAGTTTGATTTCTCTAAAAAACGGGCTAACATCCGTACATCATTTGGACTACCTGAATACGCATGCAATAAGAGGATTGCACGCTTCCCATGTTTTTCATAAATAGGTTGTGGTAGACTTTTCATTTTATTCACCTCATTAGCCTTATTTTACCATAGTTAGCAAATACCTTCTTATATAATGGTTCTTTTTCTATTCAACAAAAAAGGTCTGGGAGCATTTCGTTTCCCAGACCTTCTATTTTTTTGAACAATCGATGAACCATCCGTGTTTCCTCAAAAATCTAAATGAAGCAAATGATCACTTCTGATCATTGGTTTCGAACGATCTATTTAGAAGATAAAAATGCAAGTACGAATAACAGAATCATCCATACAGCGCCCATAACAGCTGTCGAGCGTTGCATTACTGCTTCAAATCCACGTGCTTTTTGCTTTCCGAATAATTGATCTGCGCCACCTGTAAATGCACTTGCTGCACTATTTTGTTTGCTTGGTTGCATCATGATCGCAATGACCATCATAATCGAGATGACAATGACGATCCCTAAAATAATATTATACATCAAACAGCCTCCTTTCTCAAAATATCGTCCTTCTAACTTTATCACATAACACGTCTTGTGACAACAGTGTTTCATAAGATGGCCGATGTTTTAAAGAACATTTCTAGGCTTTTTCACATCGATTTTTTTGCATGTTCTATGACAAACGCTCCCCCTGTATCCTCATCTAAAATCAATGCTTATTTGCTAACCATTGGCGCTTATTTACGCCAAACATCATGATATTCAACTTTTCTCTCAAACTCCGCTTTTGCGTAGGGACATAACGGAATCACTTTTCTGCCAGTACGTCGGGCTACTTCCACTCCTGTAGCAACCAATTTTTCTGCTAATTTCTGTCCACGAAATGCAGGATCAACAAATGTATGATCAATGATCATAATATCAGGACCAGCATCAGACCACGTCATTTCTCCTATTTCACTTTGTTCATCGTCCAATAACACTAAGCGATTCTTTTCTTCTTTGATTTCCATCATTTCACTCTCCCAACCCTAAACTAACGAACAATTTCTTTATTCAACTTAAATTTTAACAGTCCTATTTTTTTCAAACAAACATTTTTACTTATAGACCCACTCTTTGCTCAATGAATGAAAAAATCACTGTCCAGTAGGTCTCTGGATCTTTACTGACTGCTTCTAAATGTTCTGCTCCAGGCACTAGCAGTAAGGCTTTATCTCCTGCCGTTGCATTTTGGATCGTATAAGCTGCTTCCATCGGAACAAAATGATCATGTTCACCATGGATGATCAGAACGGGTAAATGATTGCTCCCTAACTGTCTCGTTGCTGATGCCTGTTTCAAAGAATAGCCTGCATATTTTTGTGCGTAACGATTTGCATGTCGCATAATGATTTTTTTTGGAAAAACTGTCAATTTGCTTAACATATAACGAAATTCTGAATAAACGGATACAAAGCCACTATCAAGAATTAATCCTTTGACAGCACTCGGCAATTTCTCTCCACTAGCCATCATGATCGTAGAAGCACCCATTGAGCCTCCATGTAAGATGATCTTAGCCTCTGGCTCTCGTTGCAAGATCTCATTGATCCAGAGTATCAGATCTAATCGGTCCAACCAGCCCATCCCAATGATCTCCCCTTCACTTTCCCCATGGGCACGCAAATCAGGGATCAATACATTGAAGCCTTTTTCTGCATACTTTTTTCCGATATAAGACATGTCTTTTTTTCCTGTGCTGCGATAGTCATGGACACAGACTACCCATTTACCTTTGTTCGAATAAGCAGAGAATATTCTACCCTTCAATTTTAACCCCTCTTGACTTTTGGTCATTATGGGTTCTCCTTGTTGCCAAAAATCTTCTGCTAGATCTTCTAAACGTTGGCGTTGCTCTTCAACTGTCGTCAAAGAGGCAGGGTCCATGAGTTGATGCCCTGTCTCTTCATACCAAGCATAACCACGTTGTAATCCAGTTTTGATCAACTTCTTTGCGTACAGATAAGCAATAAAATGATAACTACCGATCATTAATAACATCATTAATAAACTATAAAAAACAATCACTTGCATCCCACACTTTCTACTTGGTGATCGAAATTAAAAAATCAAGTATGTTAAATGGTGCTCTAGTTTTCACACACGTATTTCAACGTTCATTTCTATTGTACCACTTTCTATCAAAGAGACAGACGAGGAACCATTGACTTGCTGTAATTTTAAACCTATCGTTCCCTATAATGATCTTCTCTTCTTACTGCTAACACTCATAAGAAAAAATGAATTGTTTGTATAACATTTACATTCTCCATAAAAATAAGTATACTAATGCCGTGCATTGGAATCAAGGGTTGACCCCTTGGACTGGTTCGGAAACTTCCCAGGATAAAAAACTAAGTGTCTCTAAAGAAAGGAGATTGGAAATAATGCGAAAAGTTATTATTGATTGCGATCCCGGTATCGATGATACATTAGCGCTATTGTTTGCATTAAAATCACCAGAAATCGAAGTTGTCGCAATCACCACCGTTTGTGGGAACGTCCCTGTACATTTGGGAACTGAAAATGTGATCCGTTGTTTGGAACGTTGTGACCGTTTAGACATCCCTGTTTATCAAGGTTCTGCAACACCACTCAACATGCCATTTATCAGCGCTCAAGATACTCACGGCATGGACGGTCTAGGGGAAACGAACTTCCCATTAGAAACAGACAAGCAAGCCGAAACGATTCACGCTGTTGATTTTTTAGCGAGTTATTTTGCTGAACAAAAAGATACTTCAGTGATTGCGTTAGGGCCGCTAACAAATGTCGCTTCTGCTTTACAACAGAATCCACAAATAGGAAAAAACATGGATCGATTTGTTTCGATGGGTGGCACGTATAAAAGCCACGGCAATTGTTCACCTGTAGCAGAATACAATTACTGGTGTGACCCTGATGCCGCAGCTTATGTATTTAAACATCTTGGTCAAATGATCGAGATGGTCGGTTTAGACGTGACACGAGAAATCGTATTTACACCAACGATCCTAGAATATTGTTGCCAACTTGCGCCCGAAGAAGGCAACTATTTAAAAGCAATCACACGCTTTTACTTTGACTTTCATTGGCAGCAAGAACGCGTCCTAGGTTGTGTCATCAATGATCCTTTGGCCGTTGCGTATTTCATCGATGAACAATTGTGCCAAGGATTCACTAGCTATACTGCTGTTGAAACACAAGGCATCAGCCGCGGACAAACCTTGGTTGATCGTTATGATTTTTGGCAGAAAAAACCAAACAGTCTAATCATGACAGATGTTGACACCTCTCTTTTTTTCCGGAAGTTTTTAGCCGTTCTTTTACATGCACAAGAAGAATTGATAAAAAATGATCTGGAAAGATTAAAGATAGGATGAAAAAAGATGGCACAAAAGAAAATCACGACAAGAATGATCACAATCATGGCACTAAGTATCGGAATCAACTTTCTCGGTGGAACGATTGCTTTATGGCTCCGTTTACCGATTTATCTTGATTCGATCGGTACGATTTTTGCAGGTGCCTTACTTGGACCAATTCCTGGGGTTTTAACAGGATTGAGTAGTAGCTTACTTAGTGGCGTGACGATGGATATGTTCTCTTTGTATTATTCCCCGATACAAATCATTACTGGGTTATTAGCGGGGTTGATTTTACCACAGAAATTACAGGCGCAAGGTTTGAAGAGTAAACTTTCATTATTCGCATGGACGTTTGTCCTTTCAGCGCCTGGAACCATACTATCATCGATTATCACGATCCAATTATTTGGTGGTATCACTTCATCAGGTTCAAGTACCATTGTCCAACTTCTTTACGGATTAGGACTAAACCAAGCTGTAAGTGTCACGATTGTTCAAGCAGCGACAGATTATTTAGATCGGCTGCTATCGGTCCTTGTCGTTTCACTTGTTGTGTTGAAATTACCAAACCAAGTAGTGGCAAAGACAAGAAATCGTTGATGAGTATTTGTACTATAGCTAATCACTAAATGCAAATACCCGAACGTCGAATCAATTTCTATCATCTCTATGAGAAGGAATTGATCCATCGTTCGGGTATTGTTTGTTATCCAAAAGGTTTTGTCTCTTGTTTGACTGAAAGAAACTTTCCTAAATCCAGCATCCTATCATTCCATCAACAAGGCACTATCCTGGACTTTAATATTTTTTTCTCGATCTTTATACGTGATCGGTCGGATCACTTTACACGGATTCCCCGCAGCAATCACATTTTCTGGTATATCTTTTGTTACCACACTTCCTGCCCCAATGATGCTATTTGCACCAATCGTCACCCCTTGAAGAACATGGACTCCCGCTCCTAACCAAACTTTATCGCCAATATGGATCGGCTTCGCATAAACGACATGATCGGCACGTTCCAACGGATCTTCTGCATGATTGGCTGCATACAAACCAACTCTCGGCCCTACATAGACATCATTTCCGATCGTCACCTCATGACAATCAAGAATGATCATATCATGGTTCAAATAAACATTATTTCCTATAGAAATGTTGAATCCAAACTCACATTGAAAATTCGACTCGATATAGACATTCTCACCCATTGAAGCGAATAGTGCCCGTAAAATGGGGTATTTATAATGATTTTCTGAATTCACGAGAAAATTGTATCTCCTGCATTGTCTCAATGCATGATTTCTTGCGTGTACTACTTTAGAGTCCATATCATCGTATGGTAAACCTGTATTGGTTATCTGTTTCACATCATTTTCGCTCATCTTTCTCCCCCTATTATCTTATTTGCTTACATGTATTATAACAGAGAGTCTATTTTCTATAAGGATGAGAGATTTGTGAAAGATCGTGACAGTGTTTTTCTAGTAATCGGTTTCGTGAATTCGCTCTATCTCTTTTCGATAGGAGCTTGTTAATTCTTGCTCTTTTTCTTCTAATTGTCGTGCATAGTTTTGAGCCGTATGGATCAGGTTACGATCGATTGCCTCCATTTGATGATAGAATTGTCGGCTATCCCAATGTTCATTCTTCGTCAAATACATGATTTTTTGTACCAATTGATCTGTTTCTCTCCTAAAGTTTACTAACTGATGATTGATTTCTTCTTGTTGACGGTGTATTTGACGTTTGTTTTGATAGAATTGCTCCTCTAAATTTTGTAGTTTATGTTGTTTCTCTACTGTCCCCATTCTTTACCCCCTTTTCACAGGTGTGACCAATGTTGGTTGTTTCATTTGTTTGACATACTGTTCTGCTGCAACGGCACTTTTCCCTTCTAAAGCGCCTTTCAAAGTAGACGGTAAGATACTATTTGTTTGTTGATACATTCCTTCTGAGATCTCTTTTAGGAATTCGATTGAAGTTAACTTGGTCTGAATGATGCGACTTTCCTTTGCCAGAATCAGCGCTTGTATGGCTACTCGTTCCCGTTCCTTTTGTTCTTGTCCAAGTCTTTCTAGAAATTCTTGTAATTCTCTATTTTCCATAGATAAACTCCTTTCACTTGTTTTTGAACAAAATATTTCCTGCCTGTCTGTCATACTCTGTAAGATGATTTGCTACTATCGCTAGTTTATTACTAAACTCCTCCAGCTTCTCTTTATATTGTTTCACTTGATTCGTATTTAATGAGGCTTGTCCGCTGTCCCATAAATTATTTTTTCCATATGGGGAAACCATCTCTTGTACTTCCCAATAAGTCAAATAGTTTCTTATCATTCCAACACCATCTAATAGTTCTTTCGCTGTTGCCGTAATCTCATCTTCGAATTCTTTTTGGGCATTTTTAAAGATGGTCTCGTACTCTTCCCCTATATTTTTCGCCTTTTGGATGATCGATTGAACTAATTCCGATTGTAAACTGATTTTTTTTGAACCTGAAGCATGAGAAATTCTTTTATGTAATTCGTTGACCGTCTCGTTCCATTCACTAGCAACTTTTGTCTCTGCAATAATCTTGGCATATTCTTTTTCAAAATCTTTATACTCTCCAGAGAGCAATAATTTTATGACTTCTGTAAAAGATAACCCACCTTCTGGTTTTTCTTTTACTACACGTTTCAAATATTTATCTATCAATTGGGAAACCTTTACCCCCGCAGCAAAAATGTAGCCATGTTCCTTTAAATTAGCTTCCTGAAGTGTTCCATCAGGATTTATTTGAAACTGTCCAAAGTCGTGGCTAGAGCCGTTTTGATCTTCCATATCAAACGTCGTGTTAAAAGATTTAGGTAATAAGTAACGAACATTCCCGATCTCATCTAGCCCAGGCTTATTTCTGTTCAACATGGAAACAATATCAACAGCATTGACATAATAGTCGATTTTCCCCTGCTCTTCCAACTCCTGGATATTTTTTTGTGCCTGTTCCGACATTCTATTAATACTTTCACGCGCATCAGGTCCTTGAAACAAAACTACTTTGTCGATTTTAGCAATATCTTTTTCAGGGAGATTCGCCACAGCCTGAATCGACACCATCGTTCCCAAAGAATGACCTGTGACAGACATTGTGGCATTAAGTGCTTGTGTGGTCATTTCCGTTATCTTCTGGTGCATAGCTTGATTTGCTAATTTTGCCTGTGGAATATAGGCATTTTTTGTTATAAATGCCTGATTATTATGCCACCAGTCATTGAGATTCAAATTACTTGAAGAAATACCATCACTGCCTCTAGTAACAAAATAAGTATGTTTAGTCTCTATCGACAATTTAGGCGTGTCTGTCACATAATAAGCATTGAACCCAGCTTTCTCATCCGTCAAAAGACCTTGCTTGTATGTGTTTTTCACATAGCTCTGCACTTCATAGCCTCCGTTTACTTTCGGCACTCGTATGTTTCCTAGCTCCTTGACTGTTTTGACGGTGGTATCGGGTTGGAGGTAGACCACACCGTTGTTGGGTAACTCTTTTCCCCCTTTTGTTAACTTTCCATTAATTTTTTTATCTTTGGAGAAGTCAAATTTTATTACTCTCTCTTTATTTTGGTAACTTGTAAAAGAATTGGGACGATTATTATAAGCACTTTCTGCTAGGCCAGCAAAAATATTATCAAAACTCTCTAAATTACTCATAAATCATTCCTCCTACATATAATGAGCTTAAAAGCCCTATTGTATCAAGTTTAGGCATATTTTTTTCATCTACTCCGAAACTTAATATAAAGTTTGACTCCTTAATATCATTAAATCTCCCATTAATGGTCATTAATTTTCCAGCGCCCCTAGGTGTACCATTTCCTATATCAGCGACTTTCACACTATCCCATTCATACTTAACACTTTGAATTTTTGGGTTTTGAGATTTCACATACTCAGTCATTTTATTTTCGTGTTCTTTCAAAAAAGCAATTTGTCTTTCTTTTTCTGGTGGTTCGCTCATTTTATCCACTCCTATCGTCATCAAAAGAACTAATAATACACCTATACTTACTAGAATCAGCCATTTTTTCTTTCCCAATTGATTATCCCTCATTCCTTACTCTTCAAATTCTCGGATACTTTTTGTGTATATTCTGTCAGCACATCAATACTTGCTAGTATTTTCTACTTGTACTACTGTTTACTCATCTGCTTCGTTCATTATTACTATACGTAATTTTTGCCTATTTAAATTAAAATTTACTGGATAAGGAGCATATACGTCGTATACGGTTAATTTTAGTCTTATACGCTCATAAAAAAATGCTTACTTCGTCAAATCATTCTACTGGGAGAGGATAACTATGCTAAGAAAAACAAGACTAGTAGTTGGTTCTATTATTTTAGGAATGTTAGGTTTTAGCCTGATGCTAGTAACGATGGTTCGAAAAAACAACTTTAATAGGGAGCTTAAATTAAACGCAAATTACTACGATCATTCAGAAGAGTCTCTGTTTATTTTGAAAAATCACAAAGAATAAAGGATTGTTTGTTTTGTGGACGATACCAGATATGGATGTGTCCTTTACTTCACGTATCTCTTGTTTGGTGTATTACATAATAAAGTAAATCGGCTATAATGAAGTTGACCGCCTCTTTTTAATAATAAAAAGCCATTATATACATATTAAAACTCACTATATTAATATTCATTACTCAAACATCATTCGGAAGTGACCTATCATGAAAAACCAACTCGCTTTTAAATTTTTACCCAAGTTATGGACTTCTATTTTTTTATCTTGTGGTGATTGCTATTGGCTCATTCATGTATTTATCAAAGTATTGGAATATTATGATTTTCACCTCTATCTATCCTGATTTTCATCTTCATATCTCAAACTTTTCAATTAGCTTGATTTTAGGTTTGATTCCATATTTTTGGTTATTGATGGGGATACAATTCAATTATGTAATTATATTTTCTTTCCTCTTACTCGTAGTAAATACGCTATGCGAAACTGTCTTCGGATTCATAAACACACCTGATCTTATTGATATGTGTTTTGGCTTTGTTGGTACTGGAATTTCTTTTCTGACATTGTTAATCATTTATACATTCGGACTTTTACCTAATAAAGAAACCACATAATTTTTCAAAAATCATCTGGCTGAAATGTAAAACGAGAATCGAAGCCTTAGCTGTCGATTCTCGTTTTCTTATATTTAAGATAAAATATTACACTTGTGATGATCAACAGAGTAGAAAAAACAAGCAACAAACCGATCATCCAGATATTACTGCCTTGATTGACGATAATCTTGTTTGAACCTCCTGTTTCCTCTATCAATCCTTCCAGTTCTTCTTTTGTATAATTAAATTTAGTTACTTTTTCTTTGCCATCAACAGTTAGAATAAACTGATATTCTCCAAACATCAATTCTGCATCACGAACTAACGGTAGATTTAGTTTTGTTTTAGTCATTGGAGTCAATGCAATTGAGCTCTCTTCAATTTCTCCTTCAGAAATGATATCCCCGTTTGGATTGATTACTTTGCATGAGCCGCTTTCCGCAAAAGTTACTGCAGGATCATTATTGGCTATATAGTAATCAAGCCTTATCACATCCTGTGAGCTCACAAACTCAAACTCATCATAAGTTTGTTCTTTTTCCCCCTCTAGTTCATCCATCTTAAGATGAAATAGGATTACTTTCTCATAGATATGAACGATATCTATAGCATCTTCATGACTTTCTTCACTTAATGTTTGAGAGAAATTCACCCCACCTAAAACTTCTCCATCAAGTTCCTCAGTCACATTGATCAAAATCGCTATCGTTTCACTTTGTTTCGCTTCAACTTTGATTTTTCCGTCTTCTAGTTCGCCATTAGCATTAGCTATCTTCACGTATTTACTAAAGTCATACTTTTCATCTAAAAGATTTTCTGTATTTTCAACATAAGTGACACTTCCCATCGTTGATATAGCAACCGATGGATAGACAGTAACATCTAAGTCCTTGTCACCTATATTTGTAATCGTAGCAGTGAACTCATAATTCTTATTAAGTTCTGGAGTAAACTGCAGATAACTTTCTCTGATCTCATATTCTTTGGGTTGCACATCCACTAGGATCGATGCAGTATCTTCCTCGGACGCCTCTACTGGTTGTATGTAAAAAAAACATCCCATCAATAAAACGAAAATAAGCGAACAGAAGTCAACTAACTTGTATTCTTTGGCTTGGCTATTTTTTGTCATTATTTCTCCTATTCATTTACTTATCAAGTATCTTAAATCTCTATATTTTGTTCTTGATATTCTTATTCCTCTTTTTCACAACAATATTTATCCTATCATCATACTTTGTATTTTGATTCATCAGAATGTTTTACTTTTCCCTGATCAATTTGAAAAGGATAAGTTTCCTTCGAGATTTTTTTATTATTTATATTTATTAAATTCATTACTCTAGCTTTAAGATAATTCTTGCTTGGACAATCGCGTTTAAATTGTCCCAATGATCCTTATTGTGAATGTCTCTAAAAAAAGCAAAATCTTGGGACTCTTCGTGGTACACAATCCCATCAGACACTAAAATATCTGCATCAGTAAAGTCAGAAGTGAAATGAATGATTTTTTTATTAAATATCGTTAGTAATTTACTTTCGATAACTGGTACATATTCCGGATGATGCAACATCGATATAGCAATAGTCACTCTTTCATTGTTTTGGATAGGTAAATAATACGAAAGAATATGTGCTAACTTGTTCGCAAATATTTGTCTATCGCCAACTTGAAAATTCCTGTTTTTGACTATTTCCAATAGTAGCTGCTTCACTTCATGGATTCTACTATTGGGACTATTTTGATTAGCCACTCCTTTTAAATTCTCGAAATAAATATTTTTGTATGCCCAACTATTGATGACACTTTCATATAAAATCACATGTTCCACATCGGAACTTATCTTATATGTTTCTGAAAATGTTTCGACGACATTCATAGAAAAATCAACGATTTCGTTATGTCTATGCTCTTTGAATTTTTTGCCTAAGACTATCTTGTCCTGCTTGCTTGTCGTTTCAGGGATGAGAAGTTGTCTACAAAAATAAAAGAATGCAACTTCTTTTTCTCTATCTTCCATGTTTCGGGTTGGTATCAACTTTGTTAGCGAGTCCTCTTCATACAGCTCTTTCATATCAGCGAATAGTTCTATTGCTGTTTTGTCCAAATCTTGTATGATATACCCACGTGACACAGCATTTTCAAGTATCGAGAATAGAATGTCATGCTTTGCTTTTGTCGTCTTCAACCTCTCGTAGTGTCCACCTACTAGGTCAATATTCACTCTTGTTTGGCTATCTGCGAAAACATTATAGGCCATGATTTGTACAAGGTAATGATATGTTCTGATAGACATCTCATTTCCTTCCAAAGAAATTGATTCAAAATTACTATTAATAGTTATTGGTATTTTTTGATAATGAAAGATATCTTTCAGTCTGCTGATCAATTTATAACTATAAGACTTACTAAACATCAACTTTTCGGAAATATCGACTACACGAGTTTTTCGGTGTTTCAAGAGATAGAGCAATAATTGAAAATAAGGTGATTCATTAAAAAACTTTTTTTTCAAATTGACAAATACTTGAAGCAACAATTCCTGATTAACGCCTTCGATTAAACCAATCGTTCCTTTTTCTAGTAAAAAGAAAGATGAAAATGTGAAATTCAATTGTTCAAAGTTTTCTTCGAGTTCAATCAGTAATATTTTCGTTTGATACATCGTTAAGTTTAATCGCTCACTTAATCTATTCAATGACAAATATTTTTCTGTCACTAGAACCTTAAACAGTTGCAACATTTCGTTTTGCTTTTTTGTTAAGTAACGGCTACTAAACGTATCCATTATATATTCCATTTCTTCTACCAACCTTCATTTTTAGAGGATTCTATACTAAGAAGAATTCATTTAGTCAGAATGTTTCATTTTTTATTTTTAGCGAACTATACCGATGTCTCCTAGTTCAACTTGCATGGCTGTTGTATTGGTCTGGCCTGTACATTTTGACTTGATTACTAAGGTAGTGAAGCTTTGATCATGTATATTTGTCTTTTTACGGAATTATTCTCTAAACCCCTTCACTTATTTCTAATAAATTTCTATTGATTAAAATTTTCTCTGTTTGCACTAATAGATTCATAAATCTGATGGACCAACCAGCCACAGCAGAAGCTTGCAACTACACGAAAGAATAAAAGAAGGAACACTGATCAGGCAATCAACAAGAGTAGTTTTCATTGATTGGATCAGCATTTCTTCTTTGAATATTCTATAGGACAGACGGATAGATGTACGTATTCTCTATTATAATCCATCTTATTCTGTCAATCTCCGCACACTTAACTCTTTATACCTGACAAGCCTTTCACAACTGAAAATAACTATTTTTTATTCGGGAGTATTATCCCCAAGGATTATTTACTTCTTGTGCTGTCAAGATGATTTTGGCGCTATCATCTCTGTTTGATCTCCATACGTAATCATTTGCATCTAAAATGACATCAAAATCTTTTTCGATCTGTACCGAACTCATGCGCATTACCTGTTGTGCTTGAAGATGTGGGTTTGAAGGTTGAATGTCTAGTCCATTTCCATATTGGTCAAGTTTTGCAAAAATATTCACAAAAACATCTTCAGATTTTGTATTATTTACTGTAGCTATCGCTTTTAAGACCTTCGTTTGTTTACGCATATCTGAATTTAAGTCAAAATCAGATAATTTGAAATCGACTTTGTCCGTTGTTCCTTCATTGAAAGTGATAGCTAGTTTTCCATCTTGGACTTCAATCGGTATTTGTTTTTCACTGACTGCCTCGGATGCGTTTACTAAGCTTGGGTTACTACCTACTAACAACAAAGTTGAGAGCATAACTATTGTGGATACTTTTTTTTTCATTGTTGGATAGCCTCCGGAATTTAATATTTTTTTCACAAAATCAGTTTACATTAAATTCCCTCATAGGGTTTATCCGAACATTCCACTCTTTTTTTAAAAACAGGATAATCTTACACAACGTTCTTTGCTACATGATAGAAACTTGTCCGGAAAGAGAGACTAGGCTCACTCCTTACCTCTATAAAAGCTCCCTATTTATCCTTTGATCAGAGTTATTAAACCTTTTAGGCGTGATATTTCAAATAAATCCATGTCCGGTAATCAAAAAAATTTCCACGATAACTTATTCTCTTGCATTCATCAAAAATAAACTTATTTATATTGGAACTGAACACTATGCGGGTTTTGTTTATATGGCAACAGATGATGATGACGTCAAAAGGGTTGGTGGTTAAATTGAGGAAGTAAGAGAAGCAGATGATAAAGAAGAAATTCTTCGGAATCGTTCGTCGTTTAGATAATCCATAGACTATAACACACTATCTAATAAAAAGAAAGCCCACATAGTTGTCGATCTTCAAGTTTCTAGGAGGTCCATTCTTGTTCTCAATCGTCTCGTTTTCATCATCCATGATAAAGACGTGATGAATTAAGAACAGCATGATTAAAGCTAATTAATCGATTTTTTGCCTAAAAAAATCCCCCACTTATATCATTGACATAAGAAGGGGATTTTTACATTCATTTAATTATTTGTTTTTTAAGTTGTAGAAAGATTTCAAACCTTTGTACTCTGCAACTTCACCAAGTTGGTCTTCGATACGTAATAATTGGTTGTATTTCGCAACACGGTCAGTACGTGATAGAGAACCTGTTTTGATTTGGCCAGCATTTGTTGCAACTGCAATATCAGAGATTGTTGAATCTTCTGTTTCACCAGAACGGTGAGAAACTACTGCAGTGTAACCAGCTTCTTTAGCCATTTCGATTGCTTCGAAAGTTTCTGTCAAAGTACCGATTTGGTTAACTTTGATAAGGATTGAGTTAGCAATTCCTTTTTCGATACCTTCAGCAAGTTTTTCAGTGTTTGTTACGAACAAGTCGTCACCCACTAATTGAACTTTGTCGCCTAGAACTTCTGTCAATTTCTTGAATCCATCCCAGTCGTTTTCGTCTAATCCATCTTCAATAGAGATGATTGGGTATTTAGATACTAATTCTTCGTAGAATTTGATCATTTCGTCAGTTGTTTTTTCGCCTTCGCCTGAATCAGCTAATACGTAAACACCTTTTTCTTTGTCGTAGAATTCTGAAGAAGCAGCGTCCATTGCAAGAACAACGTCTTTACCAGGAACATAGCCAGCTTTTTCGATTGCTTCGATGATTACTTCGAAACCTTCTTCGTTTGAACCAAGGTTAGGAGCGAATCCACCTTCGTCACCAACTGAAGTTGCTAATCCACGAGATTTCAAGATTGCAGCTAATGCATGGAATACTTCTGCACCCATACGTAGTGCTTCTTTGAATGTTGGCGCGCCAACAGGCATGATCATGAATTCTTGGAAGTCGATTGAGTTATCCGCATGTGATCCACCGTTGATGATGTTCATCATTGGAGTTGGTAATACTTTTGTGTTGAATCCGCCTAGGTAGTGGTATAAAGGTACTTCTAGGTAGTCAGCAGCTGCACGAGCAACAGCAATTGAAACACCAAGAATAGCGTTTGCACCTAATTTACCTTTGTTAGGAGTTCCGTCTAAAGCGATCATTGCTTTGTCGATAGCCATTTGGTCACGTACATCGTAGCCAATGATTGCTTCAGCAATGATGTTGTTTACGTTGTCAACAGCTTTGATTACACCTTTACCGCCATAACGAGATTTGTCTCCGTCACGTAATTCAACTGCTTCGTATTCACCAGTTGAAGCACCTGAAGGAACCATTCCACGGCCGAAAGCACCGCTTTCTGTGTATACTTCTACTTCGATTGTTGGGTTACCGCGTGAGTCTAGAATCTCGCGAGCGTAAACATCAGTAATAATTGACATGTTTTGTCTCTCCTTTGAGTTTGGTTTTTTCCTAAGGGATTTCCCTCATATACGATTTTAGTTAATTTTGTGTCTTTGTGCAAACATTTCTTGCATTTTTCACAAATTTTCAATAATTATTTTACAGCATCAAGTAATGCTAAGAATGAATCCGCTTCTAAGCTAGCTCCGCCAACTAATGCGCCATCCACATTTTCTTTTGCCATATATTCAGCAATGTTCTCAGGTTTTACAGAACCACCGTATTGGATACGAACTGCTTCTGATACCTCTTTGCCGTAAAGTTTTTCAACTGTTTGACGTACCACGCCACAGATTTCGTCAGCGATTTCAGCATCTGCTGATTTACCTGTGCCGATTGCCCAGATTGGTTCGTAAGCAATAACTAGATTACTTACTTGACCTTCTGTTAAGCCTTCAAGACCAGCAGTGATTTGTCCTTCGATCCACTCAGCAGTTTTGCCTGCTTCATATGTTTCTAATGACTCGCCACAGCAAAGAATTGGGATCATACCGTTTGCGAAGATTGCTTTCGCTTTTTTGTTGATATCTTCGTCAGTTTCGTGGAAATATTCACGACGCTCAGAGTGACCGATGATCACATATTGTACACCTAGATCAGCTAAAGCTGCTGGTGATGTTTCACCAGTGAATGCACCTGAGTTTTCCCAGTAAGAGTTTTGTGCAGCAATTTTCAATTCTGTACCTTCAGCTGAAGCCATTAATTCTTGTAAAAATAAGGCAGGAGATCCAATAACTGAATCTACTTTATCATTTGAAGGGATCTTGTTTTTTACTGCTTCTGCAAAATCTTTTGCTTCAGATGCAGTTTTGTTCATTTTCCAGTTACCAGCGATAATTGGTTTACGCATGATATGCACTCCTATTCAGAATATAAGAGGACTACAGATTTAAGCAATCTGTAGATGGTCCTCTCACCATTTTATTTATTCGTTGATTTTATGCTTATTTGTCGTTGATTGCAGCTAGGCCAGGTAATTCTTTTCCTTCAAGCAATTCTAAACTTGCACCGCCACCTGTTGAGATGTGGGTGAATTTATCTGCAAAACCTAATTGTTCCGCAGCTGCTGCAGAGTCACCGCCACCGATGATTGTTGTAGCACCTTCAAGGTTAGCGATTGCTTCACAAACACCGATCGTACCTTTAGCGAAGTTACTCATTTCGAATACCCCCATTGGTCCATTCCATACAACTGTTTTCGCTCCTTGCAATGTATCAGCAAATAGTTTAACAGAAGCAGGGCCGATGTCTAATGCCATCAAGCCTTCAGGAATGTCGCCTTCGATGACTTGTGTTTCCACATCATTTGAAAATTCAGGCGCACAAACGTTGTCGATCGGTAAAACTAATTTGTCGCCAGCTTTTTCGATCAATTCTTTTGCTAAAGCTACTTTATCCGCTTCAACTAAAGAGTTACCGATCTTGATGCCTTTTGCTTCGTAGAATGTGTAAGTCATTCCGCCGCCGATCAAGATTTTGTCTGCTTTAGGAATCAAGTTTTCGATAACACCGATTTTATCTGAAACTTTCGCTCCACCTAAGATCGCGATCATCGGACGTTTTGGTTCTTCAACAGCTTCGCCGATGAACTTGATTTCTTTATCCATTAAGAATCCAGCAACTGTTGGGATACCTGTTGAAGCGATCCCTACGTTAGAAGCGTGCGCGCGGTGAGCTGTACCAAATGCATCATTGACGAATACATCGCCTAAAGAAGCCCAGTATTTACCTAGATCAGCATCATTTTTGCTTTCTTTTTTGCCGTCGATGTCTTCAAAACGAGTGTTTTCAAAAACAACTACGTCGCCATCTTTCATGTCAGCAATTGCTTTTTCCAATTCTGAACCACGAGTTTCAGGAACAAAAGTTACTTCTTTACCTAGCAATTCGCCTAAACGTTTCGCAACTGGTGCTAAAGATTTTCCTTCTTTATCTTCTTCTGTTTTTACACGTCCAAGGTGAGAGAAAAGAATCGCTTTTCCGCCTTGTTCCAACACGTAATTGATTGTTGGCAATGCCGCTTTGATACGTGTATCATCAGTAATGACGCCGTCTTTCAAAGGAACATTGAAGTCAACACGGACAAGGACTTTTTTATCTTTTAAATCAATATCTTTGACTGTTTTCTTAGCCATTTGATTTCCTCCTAAATAAACATCTTATCAAAAAAAGCGGAGAAGCGCGATTGCTTCCCCGCTTTTAAGTGTACATGGATATAGGTTACACTTGTACGCTTTATCTTATAAGTTAGCGAAGTATTCTAAAGTACGTACTAATTGTGCAGTGTATGACATTTCGTTGTCGTACCAAGCAACAGTTTTAACCAATTGTTTGTCGCCAACAGTCATTACTTTTGTTTGAGTAGCATCAAATAATGAACCGTAAGTCATACCAACGATATCTGAAGAAACGATTTCGTCTGTGTTGTAACCGTATGATTCGTTTGCTGCTTCTTTCATTGCTGCATTTACTTCATCAACTGTTACGTTTTTATCAAGAACTGTAACTAATTCTGTTAATGAACCAGTTGCGACTGGTACACGTTGAGCAGCTCCGTCTAATTTTCCGTTCAATTCAGGGATTACTAAACCAATTGCTTTAGCAGCACCTGTTGAGTTAGGAACGATGTT
The DNA here is from genome assembly GCF_003957375.1 of Enterococcus mundtii. Classification (GTDB taxonomy): domain Bacteria; phylum Bacillota; class Bacilli; order Lactobacillales; family Enterococcaceae; genus Enterococcus_B; species Enterococcus_B spodopteracolus. Next base: position 1,951,383 of record NZ_CP025473.1, read on the forward strand.
TGCAGCAGCAGCGCGTGCACGGCGGAAGTCACCTTTAGGATGAGGTCCGTCAAGAGTCATTTGGTCACCTGTGTAAGCGTGGATAGTTGTCATTAATCCTTCAACCACACCAAATTTGTCGTTCAATGTTTTAGCCATAGGTGCTAAACAGTTAGTTGTACATGAAGCACCAGAGATAACTGTTTCTTTACCAGTTAATGTTTCATGGTTTGTGTTGTAAACGATTGTTGGTACATCATTTCCACCAGGAGCTGAGATAACAACACGTTTAGCACCAGCTGTTAAATGTTTTTCAGCAGCTGATTTTGAAGTGAAGAAACCAGTACATTCTAGAACGATGTCTACGCCTAGCTCGCCCCAAGGTAATTCTTCAGGGTTACGGTTAGCTAATACTTTAACTTCTTTTCCGTTTACGTTGAATGAACCTTCGTGAACTTCAACTGTTCCGTTGAAACGTCCTTGAGTTGTATCGTATTTTAACAAGTGTGCCAACATTTTAGCATCTGTCAAATCGTTGATTGCTACTACTTCGATTCCATCTACATCTTGGATACGACGGAACGCTAGACGTCCAATACGTCCAAAACCATTAATACCTACTTTAACTGTCATTTAAGATTTCCTCCTTATGAAAATCAAAAAAATATTTATTTTAAAGGGATACCCCTTTTAAAATCTCATTAGCAGCGGCTTCATCTGTGATGAGCCACGTTTGTTTTGGTGCATTATTCATATACGCTCGAATTGCTTTGGCTTTGGCTTTCCCTCCTGCAACTGCAAGAATGATCGGGACCTTGGCTAAGTCTTTTAATTCGATACCGATTCGTGGGACTTTATAAACAACTTCTCCTTTTTCATTGAAGAAATAGCCAAAAGATTCCGCAACGGCATTGGCTTGTTTCAACATCAGCAATTCTTCTTCATTCATTTTTCGTCGCGCTGCCATGTGCAACGCCCGTCCAATACTATGAATAACACAATTTGCCTCACTTATCAAGTTTAACACTTCTTGTATAGACGGCTCATTGAGTAGTGAATTGTAAGTAGCCAAGCTTAATTGTTCCGGCACATATAATGCTCGGTGTTTTCCATTTGCCTTTGTAGCCATTCTAGCACTGACTGAGTTCGCTTGTACAGTAATCGCCTCACCGATCCCACCTCTTGCGGGTACAAACAAGTTATGGCGTTTACTATTTTCTAAGCTGGTCAGTTGCTCTGCGACGATCGCCATCGTTGTTCCTCCCATGACTGCAATGATATTGTCACCTTCTGGAAGTAATAGGTTTAAAGATTCGTCTAAGGCTTCGCCAAAAGCATCTGCTACTTTTGGTTGTTGTTCACTGTTTCCAGAAACAACGATACAGCGCTGATTACCAAAATACTCAGATAGTTTCATTTCAATCTGATGCATTCCTAAAAGTTGGTCCATAAAGCTTTCGAGGCTTTGATAGACTTCTTCACCTTTTTTTGTCAGCGTCATACCACTTTTAGAGGCGTTGATCAGTTCAAGTTGTTTGAGCAAATCCGTTTCAGTTCGTAAAACACGTTCGGTCATGCCCATGCTTTCCGATAAACTACGACGACCAATTGGCTGCATCCAGTAAATATTGCGCAAAATCTTATAGCGTTCTTGCAAAACATCCATGATGTCTGGCGCAACAGCTTCAATCAGTTTCAATTCATCTAACATAGCGATCTCCTTAGCTGGACATTTTTCGTCCAATGTAGACTCCAAACGACCCATGTGATCTAAAAAAATAAATCGGACTTTCCAACCTGCACGTTTTCTACTAGGAAAATCTCAACCTCACATGACATAGTCTAACAGTTTTGTCCGTATTTATCAACAAAAAAAGACTAGAAAAATGTTTAAGATTCTTCCAGTCTCCTGTTCAATTATTTATCATACCGTTTTCTTTTCGATGAACTAGGGATTCCTAACAAGTCACGATATTTAGCGACTGTTCGTCGAGAAATCGAAATTTTGTCATTTTTCAGTAGTTCTACTAATTTTTGGTCAGATAATGGTTTGCTTTTATCTTCCGCATCCACTAGTTCTTGGACTTTTTTCTTTGCGGTATCTGCTGATAGATCTTCAGTACTCTCTGCATTTGTAGGTTGGAGTCTCGTCGTAAAGAACTTTTTCAATTCGAAGACACCAAAATCGGTTTCAAGATACTTGCCATTGACTGCTCGACTGACCGTTGATTCGTGGACGTCGATTTCTTCTGCAACCTCTTTTAAGGTCAATGGGCGGATCGGTCGTGCGACATTTGTAAAGAATTCTTTTTGCCGAGAAACAATGATTTGCGCCACGCGCATGATCGTATCACCACGTTGCAAAATCGTTTTTTGCAGCCACTCAAATTCTTGTTTTCGTTCTTTCAAATAGGCTTGAGTCTCTTTATCTGCTTTTTTTTGCATCTGTTGAAAATAAGCTTCTTGAAAACGTACATTCGGTTGGTTGCCTCGATTTGAGATGACTTGGACTTCTTCATCTGTTACGACAACTTTAACATCGGGGATGATATACAAACCGCTACTATGGTCAAAGACTCGTCCAGGGCTTGGACTAAGGGTTTGGATATAGTCAAAGATCCGTTGTACATCGCTTAATGGAATTGCAAAATGTTGGGCGATCTCTTTCCATTTGCGTTCGACTAATTGATCAAACCATTCTTCCAAGACAATGTAAGCCAATTCGGGAGCATAATCGTCTCGTTCAGTTTGTAACATCAAACATTCTTGTAAACTTCGCGCCCCAACACCTGCTGGCTCTAACTGCTGGATCAACGTCAATGCGTCAAGCATTTGGATCGGCGTCGCATTCGTTTGTTGGATGGCGTCTTCTAAAGAAATAGTCAAAAAACCATTCAGGTCGATATATTCAATCAAATATAAAATCAACTTACGTAAAAAAGTATCTCGGTAATTCAAATGGACTTGTTCGATCAACGATTCAAACAGAGAGCCTGTTGTATCAGGGATTTGATTCAAGTAGCTCGTTTCTTCTCCCTCATAACTGGCATTACGTTTTTGGTAATCGGGTTGCCAATCCGGTTCGATCACTTCTACTAAGGGGTTTTCCAATGCCTGATTTTCAACAAAAGCCAGTAGCTCTTCGCTGTTATACTGCAAGACTTGGATGGACTGTTGGAGCTGTTGTGTCATGGCAAGTTTTTGTGTTTGTTGTTGTTTTTGTGAAAAATTTTGTTCAAATTTCATTTTTTTGTCCATTCCCCTTGTAATTTATTTTTGATTTCGATACAATTGTTGCAGTGCTTGCGTCCTTAGTGTAGTGGATATCACGTAAGATTCCGGTTCTTGAGACGGGGGTTCGATTCCCTCAGGACGCGTCTATTGTTATCTTAGCATATTTGCAAGGATTTTGCTTTCAAAATTCTAAGAAAAAAGCGGTTTTCCTATCTAGGAAAACTGCTTTTTTTGATCTCTTCATGGGATTTCAAAAAGTAAACCAATCTTCTATGTAACTAGAGTAGAAATGATTCGTTAAAGGTCCAGGATTATAGCGCTCTGTCACTCCATCACCTTGACGAAGCGTTTAACCGTTTCTTAAAGCGGCTGTTTTTTTATCGTAAAAATCGCCATTGACGATATAAAATAGCCGGTTAGGGTCTTCCAAATAAACAAAGACATCTCCTGAAAAATGTTTCTCTAAACCTTGGTTGTTTGCTCTCAGTTGGACGACTAAAATCGACTTGATTGCTCGGAAATTTCCACCTTCACTCGTTTCACAGTATAACAATAAACTTGGTTGGTACACTCGATTGACAGTTATGTTTTGAGAAAAGACACGGTGGATTGCTCCATTATGTATTGCGCTTTGCACCATTTACCCAGTATAGCCGAGCTGTTTTTTAGCTTCTTCTTCGGTTAGTTGATATTCTCTCGAAATGACACGAAGCTGTTGCTGAAAGTCCAACTTACTGGATAATGTACGATATGTATTTTTTTCATTTTGCGTGGAAAGATTTAAAGAGGTTTGCTCTTGTGGTGATGAATGGACCAAGAAAAACAACCCAAGTAAAATCACAAGAAAACCGATTACTTTTATTCGTATTGACTTTTTCATTGATTACTCCTATTTATTTGTTATTCTTCCGTCCATAATCTTAATCGGAAATAGCCAATGAAACAAAGAGTTTTTTATTTTCTTACTTAATACATCACCTGTTTCCTCAAGAGATCTCAACAGCAGTGTTTAGCCTAGCGAAATAAAGCCACTAACCACATAAATGTTTCTTCAAATTTTTGTGGTTAGTGGCTTTATTTCCAAACCAGTTACTTCTATTCCTGCTATTTAAACGATTTCAAGCAGTATAAGAGGACTAATGTCCCATGCTCTTTCATTTTTTGTCAATCATAAGGGACGTAATCTTCGTAACTTTCTTCGTTATTCAATGCTTCATTTTCAATAAAATAGTTCATACCACCCATTAGTTCCGAACTCATTGGTCCGTTTAAAGATAAATCATGACGTTCAATCATTTCTCGGTATTCATCTGCACTGATCACCGCACCGGTTTTCAAGCTTTTGTATTGCTTCGGAGTTTCCTCCACTTCCTGATCCAACTTTGAAAAATCTGTTTCTTTGTATGTCACGAAATAGCCATGAGAAAGTTTCCGTTTGACTACTTCATTGCATTCAGGACAGCGGATCGGCATTTCTTTTTCTCGATGCTTCACAATGTGACGTACTTCATTATAATAGAATTTGGTCTGACAATTGGGACATTTTAATTGATCATCTAACATATCGATCGTCTCCTTTTGTATTTGATTGTCCTGTCTCGGTTTCACTTTCATCATACTCTTTTTTACAGCAAATGAAAAAAGATTCGCTGACATCACGTGATGCTTTTTTCTAAATCATTTCTAGAAGTCACAAAAGTATAACTTCAACACTAAGACAGCACTTTTGGTTTTCTAGTTGACGTTCTGCTTTACTCTGTACGACTTTCTTCTTTTGTTGAAAGACAAAAAAAAACTGCAAGGTTACTTTTATCAGTAACTTGCAGTTTTATGTGGTTTCCCTCACTTACTCTTCTGGGAAATCTTCGTCTTCGAACTCTTCATCTTCTTCGTCATCATCGTCTTCGATAATGCTTAGATCTTCTTCAATGTTCCCTGGGATTTCTTCTTCATCATCACCAGTATCCGCACCGATTTCTTGTAAGTCAGAGTTGTATGCAGCGATTTCTTCATCATCGTCATCTTCGTCTTCAAATAGATCATCATCGTCTTCCTCAGACAAATCAGTATCTTCTGGGTCGTCATCATTATAATCGATGGCATCTTCGTCATCATTGATAAAGGCATTGACTTTTTTGCGTTTACGACGACGTGGTGTATCCTCGTCTTCTTCGTCGATTCCATGGTTGACTTCTTCATCGATCGAATCGATGGCGTACCATGAACGCAAGCCCCAACGATTGTCGCCTAATGAAATAAAGCTACCGTCAATATTTAAGTCAGTATAAAATTGTGCGAGTGAATCACGAATGTCACTATCTGATTTGCCAAGATAAGTTTGGATCTCATTTGCTAAATCAGAAAAGTCCATCACATCACCACGCTGCTCTAAGATCGCGTGTGCGACTTCGATCATTGATAATTCGTTTTTGTTTGCACCTTCAAATACACTAATTTCCAATCAGGACACGTCCTTTCACAGTCTACTCCTTATCATACAAAATCACAGGTAAAAAATCAAACGTTTCTTTGCTATTTTATGCAGTAAAATCTAAGACCATCTCATATTCACCTATTTTTTCTACACCCATGAATAAATCGTACTCAATCATGACTTTGCCAGCGGTTGGTCGATCTTTTAGACTGACGTGTAATTCCTTCGTGAATGTATCGACTTGGATCATTCCGTAAGGGGTACGATAATGTGTCTCCAAGCGCTCACGATAGGCAAATTTCAAACGCATACGCATTTCACCAGCACGAATCAATTGAACGTGCCCATCCGGCATGATCTTAATCGTGACAGGAACTTCTTCCTGTCCTTCTTGGATCTCTTTATAGCGTATGTATAAGGTATCGCCAATTTTGACCATCTGTCCTTTCAGATCAAAATAAAAATCTTGTTGCTCTCCTTGTTGTTTCACTTTTGTACGTAATTGTATCGAAATCGGTAATCCAGATCGTTCCATTTGACATTCTCCTTTTCTCATAGCTACATTGTTCCCACTTTCCACTGATTTGTCAACCGACAGGTCTAAAGAGCGGATAACTTTTTTCCTCTCTTCTTTAATATTTTGGAGTATAATGAAGGAAGTGGGCGTGATACTCCTATATATTCTAACAATTTGGGGGCTGTGATATGATCCTCTCGTCCCACCTAAGTTTGAATTAAAGGTATGTAAAGCACCCCTTCTCAAACAGATTTAACTAGGAGCTGAGTACATGACATCCATTATTTTGGATCAAGAAGTCTATCACACAAATGATTTTTCTCCGTTTGCTTTAACGGATATTTTAACAGAGAATTCGAAAAAAAAGCAACAAACTTTTCTGCATTTTTGGCAATATCAACAGACAGTTATTCTTGGTATGAAAGATACTCGGACATCCTTTTTAGCTGATGGGATAAAGGCTATCCAAGATGCAGGATTTACACCGGTGATCCGCAATGCCGGTGGACTAGGTGTCGTTTCAGACCGAGGGATTTTGAATATCTCGTTGATTTTCCCACAAGAAGATGAGAACAAAATCTCGATCGATGAAGGCTACGAAAAAATGCTCGCTTTGACTCGCCAAGCTTTTCCTGTTTACGCAGACAAAATAAAAGCCTATGAAATCAAAGACTCATACTGTCCAGGTACATATGATCTTAGTATTGACGGTAAAAAATTTGCGGGGATTGCCCAACGTCGAATCAAAAACGGGATTTCAGTCATGATGTATCTTAGCGTGAATGGCGACCAAGAAAGACGTGGCGAGTTGATGCGACGATTTTATCAACAAGCATTGAAAGAACAATTTGGTACTGATGGCTACCCTGCCGTTAGACCAACAAGTATGGCGACATTAGAGGAATTATTCGATACGTCCTTGACTATCGTTCAAGTAAAAGATTCGTTTATCAAGGCATTTGATACAATGTATCCAACAAGTATTTCAATGGACTCTGACGCTTGGCAAGAAGCCAATGTCTTACCAGATAAGTGGCAAACACAAATCGAGCGCATGAACCAACGAAATGCACTAAAGGAGCTGGCTTATGACAACACCTTATAAATATAAAATGTTACCGATGGAAAAAGTCTTTAGAGATCCGGTGCATAACTACATCCACGTGCAACATCAAGTGATCTTAGACTTGATCAATTCGAAAGAAGTCCAGCGATTACGGCGGATCAAGCAACTCGGCACTTCGTCATTTACTTTCCATGGCGCAGAACATAGCCGTTTCACTCATTCACTCGGTGTATATGAAATCTCCCGACGCATCTGTGATATTTTTTCAAGAAATTTCTCAATAGAAAAAATTGGTCCTTCTGGTTGGGATGATCGTGAACGTTTAGTCACTTTGTGTGCTGCCTTACTCCATGATATTGGCCATGGGCCTTATTCACATACCTTTGAACATATTTTCCAGACCAATCATGAAGCAATCACTGTAGAGATCATTACTTCGCCAGAAACGGAAGTCTATCAGATTTTGAATCGTGTCGAAGAAGGTTTTCCTGAGAAAGTGGCTAGTGTGATCCAAAAAACGTATCCAAATCCACAAGTCGTCCAAATGATTTCTAGCCAAATCGATGCCGATCGCATGGATTACCTTTTACGCGATGCCTACTTTACAGGTACAGAATATGGTACGTTCGATTTGACAAGGATTTTGCGTGTGATTCGCCCCTATCAAGGTGGAATCGCCTTTTCCATGAATGGGATGCACGCAGTAGAGGATTATATCGTCAGTCGCTATCAGATGTATGTCCAAGTATACTTTCATCCAGTTTCTCGGGGAATGGAAGTCGTCTTAGAGCATCTGCTGCATCGTGCCCATGAACTTTATCACCAAAATGATGATAGTTTTGCACGTCATTCACAGTTACTGTTGCCATTTTTAGATGGCACATTTAGTTTAGATGAGTACTTAAAGCTGGATGATGGCGTCTTAAATACGTGTTTCAGTCAATGGACGGATTCATCTGATCCAATCCTTAGTGACTTAGCCAAACGCTTCTTAAATCGTAAACCATTGAAATCAGCGATGTTTTCTGGTGATCGTCAGTCACCACTGATTGCTGAATTGACCTCTTTGGTCGAAAAAGTTGGCTACAATCCAAACTATTATACAGCCATCAATTCAAGCTATGACCTGCCTTATGATTTTTACCGTCCAGAAGAAGGCAGACATCGCACACAAATCGAAATCTTGCGAAATGACGGAACTTTGATAGAATTATCAGAGGTCAGTCAATTAGTTGCTGCACTCGCAGGGCAAGAACAAGGAGATGAACGCTTCTTCTTTCCGAAAGAAATGGTCGATCCTACCTTGCGTAATCACTATGATCTTTTTGATGAAACCTACCAAGAATTTGCGCGTCATATCCATAATGGCGCATTGATTGAAGAAATAAACTAACTAAGGAGAATGTTATGTCTATCAAATTAGTCGCTATCGATATCGATGGTACCCTTTTAAACGAAAAAAGAGAAATCACACAAGAAGTAAAAGAAGCAATTGCAAGCGCTGTGGAAAAAAACGTGGCGATCGTACTATGTACAGGTCGTCCGCTTCCAGGAGTCAAAAACCAATTGAATGAATTGGGATTATACCAAGACAACGATTATGTGATCACTTATAACGGTGCATTAGTCCAGCAAACAAAATCCGGTAAAATCATTGCTCGTCATGGCTTGACTTATGAAGATTTCTTGGAGATCGAAGTCATGGCCAGACGTGTGGGAAGTCATTTGCATTCGATCGATGATCAAACAATCTATACAACGAATCGTGATATCAGTCCCTATACTGTCCATGAAGCTTTTTTAGTCAACATGCCATTGAAATATCGGACAGCTGATGAAATGACACCTGATATGAGTATCGTGAAGATGATGATGATCGATGAACCAGCGATCCTAGATGCTGCCATCGCTCGTTTACCACAAACTTTCCGCGAAAAATATACGACTGTCAAGAGTTCACCTTTCTACTTTGAAATCTTGAACAAAGAAGCTAGTAAAGGCGCTGCTGTTGCTAACTTAGCCCAACATCTAGGAATCAAACAAGAGGAAATCATGGCGATCGGTGACAACGAAAATGATTTGTCGATGATCGAATACGCTGGATTAGGCGTGGCGATGGGAAATGCCGTTCCGTTGATAAAAGAAGCAGCTAATGTGGTTACTGCAACTAACGATGAACACGGTGTGGCCGAAGCAATCAAAAAATATGTCTTGTAAAAGTAATGAATAAAAACAGCTCATTTCGAAGACCGAGGTATCGGCTCTTTCTTATGAGCTGTTTTTTGTTCAATTTTGCTTCATCGCTAGCCATTTTTCCACTGCCCAACGATGACTTCCTCGTTTTAATTTTTCTAAGGCCGTTTCAGGAGTGACCCACCAGATCAATTGGTCTTTTTCGGTCGGTTCCCCTATCTTTTGCCAACTCTTTGCTACATAAAAATAGCCAGGATTGTGGAAGTAAGTTTTTCGATGGTTTGAGTAAAAATATTCCGCTGCTTCTCCTAGATAACAAGCAATCTCTGCGCTGATCCCCATTTCCTCCAGTAATTCACGAGAAATCGCTTCTTCATTTGTTTCCTGTCCCTCTTTTTCACCGCCTGGCAAAAAAAAGGCACCATTTGGCGCTTCGATCATTGCGATTTTCCCATGTGTTTCGACAATGATATACGCTGCGTAACGGTCTTGGTAATTTGCAGACTCGTCTTTTTCGCCAAACATTGGGTTTTCCATAGGTATTGTCCCTTCATCTTTTTCTTTCTATTCTACATGAGAGTTTTCTCATAAACAAGCACAAACCCATAGCGTACTTGAAATTTTTGATATGATAATGTGGAAAAGGTAAAATAGAAAGGAAGATATACTTATGAAAATGGCTCATACTTGCGTCCGTGTCAAAGATCTTGACGCTTCTTTAAAATTCTATCAAACAGCATTCGGCTTTGAAGAAAGTCGTCGCCGCGATTTTCCAGAAAACAAGTTTACGCTGGTTTATTTGACTTTACCAGGAGACGATTACGAATTAGAGTTAACTTACAACTATGATCATGAAGGCTATGATTTAGGAAACGGTTACGGTCATATCGCTATTTCAGTTGAAGACTTAGAAGCACTTCATGAAAAACATCAAGCAGCAGGCTTCAACGTGACTGACTTGAAAGGACTGCCAGGAACAGCTCCGTCTTATTACTTCGTTGTCGATCCTGATGGTTACAAAATCGAAGTCATTCGTACAAAATAAATAGAGCAACACTAAAAAACAGAGGATGTGAACACCGTGTGTCAACTTCCTCTGTTTTTTTGTTCTTAAAACCTCTTACTATTAACCGATCAATACGCTCTCTTCTGGATATTTGTACTTCGTCCCTACTTGATTTCCTTTTACAAGGATAGAGAAAAAGACGGTTAAAATCCCTACACGTCCGATATACATCAATGACATGATGAGCAGTTTGCCGACTTCTGTCAGATCTGGTGTCAACCCCATTGTCAAACCAACTGTTCCAAACGCTGAGAACACTTCAAAAGCAATATATTCGATGCCTGAAGTTTCTGGGATCGTCTCAGTCACCGACAAGACCATGATCGCCAACATACATAAAGACAATGTAACGAAAAACAACGTCAGTGCGCGAAGTACTGCTGCTGGGCGAATCGTTCGTCCAAAAGCTTCAGCTCTAGTTTTCCCATTAAATGTCGCATGCATTTGAATCAATAAGATGCCCAAAGTAGTGGTCTTTAACCCACCAGCTGTTGAACCTGATGTTCCACCGATATACATCAAGATCATTGTCAACATCAAGCCGGCATGACTCATTTGTAAATAGTCGATGGAGTAGTAACCAGCTGTTCTTGGTGTGACACTCAGGAAGAACGTATTTGCTAAACGTTCAAGATAAGTTCCTTCAACTAGATGGATCGCATTTTGTTCGGTAAAGAAAAAGACGATAAAACCACCCACCAATAAGCCGCCAGTGACAATCAATGCAATTTTTGAGTGAAGAGTGATTTTCTTTACTTTATGATAACTAAGTAGATCCCGCCAAACAATAAAACCTAATCCTCCAGCAATGATCAGTGCAGAGACCACCATTAAGAGATAGATGTTTGGCTGATCATTTGCTAAGCTATCCCCTAACAAATCAAATCCAGCATTACAAAAACTTGATACGGCATGGAAGATGCTGTACCAAATCCCTTTTGTCCATCCGTAAGTCGGTACAAATGTAAAACTCAAGGCAAGTGCTCCCAGCCCTTGGATGACCATTGCGAATTTCAAGATATAGAGCATCAAACTCATAACACCTGACATGATTTCAAGATTCAATGCTTCTTTCAGTAAGATCCGCATACTAAAACTGACTTTTTTCTTCGCTACTGCAAAGAAAATAATGGGGATCATCATAAAACCTAAACCACCGATCTCGATCAAAACCATGATCAGAAACTGACCGGCTTCATTCCAATGCGCCGCAGTGTTCAACGTAGTCAAGCCAGTGACACAGACGGCTGAAGTTGCAGTAAATAATGCATCAATATAATTCGTCGGTTCGCCACTTTTACTAAAGAAAGGCAAAGTAAGTAAACTGCCACCAACTAAGATCAAAAGAAAAAAGCCAACAGCAATCAATTGAACTGGTGACAGTTGTTTTGTTATCCTCTGTTTCATTCGAATCACTCCTCTAAGACCGTTAGCTACCTTCGCAACGAACAAATGAAGTAGCTATTGCTCTCACGGATGTAAAAGTAAGTCCGCCAAACGCTCGCTCTCTTTTCATCCCTTATCTTACCCTGTTTTTCTTCTTCCAGCAAAGAATTTGAGTCTTTTTCCTCCTTTATACCTGTTCGTTTGATACACATGCTTTTGAACAAACAATAGAAACGCTCAAATAAGTTCTACAAAAAGAAAAAACTCCTGATAAGAAGCCATAAACGTCCGAAATTAGTTAAAGATAATTTACGACATTTATGGCCTATTCTTCGGAGCTTAGAACTGTAGCTCGAATGAACGAACAACGTGACTAATTTGCTCGGATGGCTTAGCTAATCAGCGTTCCCCATATTTTTCACTTTGATCAAGCGAGTCACTTCCGCACGTTCATTTTCTTCTAACTTCATCTTGATATAATAGATCGTTTCTTCTAGTTGTGGGATCGTCATGTACTCTAACGCATTCACTCTGCGCCGTGTTTTTTCGATCTCACCGGCCATGAGTTGACAGGTTTTTTCGATCTCTGTCAACTCAAGGAGTTTAGGCAGAAATGAGGTAAAACGATCGATCGAACGGTCTAATTCTGCATTGGAATTCAAATAGCCATAATCCACCGGTGCTTCGCCTAGCTGTTCGTCATATTCAAAATTCATGATCGGTACTTTGACGCTCATGATGTTTTTTTCGATAACAGCTAACTCGACATTTTCAGCCGGTAGTACAAACAATTCATCAATGAAGGCTTCAGGTAATGAAGCTTTCGCAAGGACAAAATCGCTCATAGCTGCTGTCATTTCTTTTTCCACTATTTGGCGCAGTTCATTGTTCTTACGGATCAGTAGGATGAATTGACGCATCAATTCATCCTGCTTATCCTTCAACAATTTGTGTCCTCTTGTTGCAGTTGTCAATTGTTTTTTGAGTCGTGTCAATTCCATTCGTGTCGGATTAACATTTAATCGAACCATCAGACACTCACTCCCCTTCTGGCAGGTACTGGTCAAGCAGATCGTCTTTGATCCGTTTTAATTCTGTTCGTGGAAGCATGGCTAAAAGTTCCCATCCTAGATCCAGCGTTTCAGTGATCGAGCGGTTGGTATAAAAACCTTGATTGACATATTCTTTTTCAAAACGTTCCGCAAACTTAGCATAGATTTTGTCCACGTCTGACAACGCCGATTCCCCTAAGACAACAGCTAATTCTTTTGCTTGTTTGCCTTGGGCATACGCCGCAAATAATTGGTTCATCGTCGCTGCATGATCTTTTCTAGTTTTCCCTTCACCTGTCCCTTTATCTTTCAAACGTGAAAGCGAAGGTAGGACATCGATCGGTGGTTGGATGCCGCTCTTATACAATTCCCTCGTCAAAATGATTTGTCCTTCTGTGATATAGCCAGTCAAATCAGGGATCGGATGTGTCTTATCATCTTCTGGCATGGTCAAGATCGGGATTTGTGTCACAGAACCCTTTAATCCTCGAATTCGACCAGCACGTTCATATAAAGTTGCTAAATTCGTATAAAGATACCCTGGATAGCCACGACGACCAGGCACTTCACGACGGGCAGCAGAGATTTCTCGTAATGCTTCGGCGTAGTTAGTCATATCTGTCATGATGACTAACACGTGCATCCCTTTTTCATAGGCGAGATATTCAGCCGCGGTCAATGCCATACGAGGCGTTGCGATTCGTTCGATGGCTGGGTCATTTGCTAAGTTCATGAACATCACCGAACGATCGATTGCTCCCGTCTGACGGAAGTCTTCCATAAAGAATTCTGCTTCTTCAAAGGTGATTCCTATGGCAGCAAAAACAACTGCAAAATCATCAGAAGAGTCTAATACCGTCGCTTGTCTCGCAATTTGAGCAGCTAATTCTTTGTGTGGCAAACCAGAGCCGGAAAATACCGGCAATTTTTGTCCTCTGACCAAAGTGTTCAGGTGATCGATTGCTGAGATACCTGTTTGGATAAACTCATCAGGATAATCACGAGCCACCGGGTTGATCACTTCTCCATTGATGTCCAAGTATTTTTCTGGTAGGATTTCTGGCCCATTGTCTTTTGGACGACCTAATCCGTCAAATACGCGACCGATCATGTCTTCAGAAACCCCCAACTCTAATGGATGCCCTAAAAAGCGGACCGTTGAATCTCTAAGATTGATCCCACTAGTTCCTTCAAAAATTTGGACCATCGCTTTGTCTTCTTGTACTTCAAGTACTTGTCCACGACGAATCTCGCCATTTTGCATACGAACTTCGATCAATTCTTCATATTTCACCCCAGCGACTTTCTCGACCGCCATCAAAGGACCGACCACTTCACCAATTGTTCGATATTCTTTAATCATCGGTCATTCCTCCTTCTGAAACGATTGCTTGGATCGTTGGTTTGATATTCGCTTGGATTTCATCTAATTTCTCTAATTCTGTTTCTGGCACGAATTTACTACGACCGATTCGTTCTCTCAATCCCACAGTTCCTTTCATGATCTCACTGAGATAAGCACCTAATGAAATCGCCTGGCGTGCTTCTTCACCAAAAGATAGGATCAATTTCAACATCTTGAATTGTTTTTCTCTAGAAGTAAATGTATCCACCTCATCAAACGCATTTTGTTGTAAGTAATCTTCACGAATGGATTTTGCTACTTCAAGCGTCAAGCGATCATTATCTGAAAGGGAATCGACACCAACAAGACGCACGATTTCATTCAATTGCTCTTCTTGTTGCAAGATACGCATTCCTTCTGCCACCATCTCTGCCCAATTCTCTTGTAGGATCTGATCCATATAACGTCCTACTTCTGACGAATAAAGAGAATAGCTTTGAATCCAATTGATGGATGGAAAATGACGCTTCTGCGCCAGACTGGAATCTAATCCCCAGAATACTTTCACAACACGCAACGTATTTTGAGTCACTGGTTCAGAAACATCTCCACCAGATGGTGAGACCGCACTGATCGCTGTAATGCTTCCTTCACGTTCGTCACTACCTAAAGCAATGACACGTCCTGAACGTTCATAGTATTCTGCTAAACGAGAACCTAAATATGCAGGATAGCCTTCATCACCAGGCATTTCTTCTAAACGTCCACTCATTTCTCGCAATGCCTCTGCCCAACGAGAGGTCGAATCTGCCATAATCGCCACATCATACCCCATATCTCGGAAATATTCCGCAATAGTGATCCCTGTATAGATTGATGCTTCCCGTGCGGCTACTGGCATATTTGATGTATTGGCAATTAATACGGTACGTTCCATCAATGATTCACCTGTATTAGGATCAATCAATTCTGGAAACTCATTCAATACGTCCGTCATCTCATTACCACGTTCACCACAACCAACATAAACGACCATATCGACATCTGCCCATTTAGCAATTTGGTGCTGGACAACTGTTTTACCAGCTCCAAAAGGGCCAGGTACAGCGGCAGCTCCGCCTTTTGTCACTGGGAAAAAGGTATCGATAACACGTTGCCCCGTGATCATTGGCGCGTCCGGATTCAATTTTGCTTTGATCGGACGACTACGTCTAACAGGCCATTTTTGCAACATCGTCAATTCTCGCAAATCATCTTCTGTTTCGATGACACAAACCACTTCATCGATCGTAAATGATCCCGCTTCGATTTTTTTGATTTTTCCTTTGACACCATGAGGTACCATGATTTTGTGTCGGATGATCTTTGTTTCATCCACCACACCTAGAACATCTCCAGTACTGACTTCTTGCCCGACTTCAGCAGTTGCTTCAAACCACCATTTTTTTTCATGGTCTAACGCTGGTAATTGGACACCACGACTTAAAAAGTTGCTTTGCGTGATCTCCATGAACGTATCCAATGGCCGTTGGATCCCATCAAACATTTGTGAAATGATCCCAGGTGCTAACTCAACAGATAACGCTTCACCTGTTGAACGAACGGGCTCACCAGGACCGATCCCTGAAGTTTCTTCGTATACTTGTATCGATGCGACATCTCCGCGCATCTCAATGATTTCACCGATGACTCCTAGCTCTCCCACTAAGCACATATCTTGGATACTTGCATCTGACATATTTTTTGCCATCACGAGAGGGCCGGAGACTTTTATGATTTTTCCAATTTGCAATGCACTATCTCCTTTACATTCTATAAGATATTTTGTCCAACTGCTTTTTCCACACTCTTTTGGATTTCTGCTACGCCGATCCCCATCGTTCCTTGATGGCTAGGGATTAGGACAATTGCTGGCGTCATCGATTCTTTGTAACGTTCAATCGTCTCAGGTGTCATCGTCGCCGATTGTTCTGTGACATAGATCACTCCATAGGCGCTTTTTGCCATTTGTTCGATTGCGCGCCTCACTTCTTGTGGCTCTGTCGCATAGTGCACATCAAACCCAAATAACTTAAATGGTAAAACAGAATCTTTGTCGCCAACGACACCGATTTTATGCGTCATAGACTTGTCTCACCCTTTCTCTGATTGTTTCATTGTCAAAGTGATTTTTCTTACCGATCACTAATAACCGAAGATTTTTACTCTCAATTTCTTTTGCATTCAAGAAAGCAAGTAAAGGCAACGGGCCAAAAGCCTGCGTTTGTGCGGCTTCATACAGCGAAGATAAGTAATCGTCTTTGATTTGTTCTAATCGAACAAAATCTAGTTCTCCTTCATGGATCGCAGGTTCGATCAATTGACGATAATCTGTTGTTTGCAGAAAGTTCAAATAGGTATCCAACTCGCTTTTGACGAAACTCAAAAACGTTTCTTTCGGGATACTGCCAGAACTTGAAAGTACTGCGGTCATAAATCCGCTGGATCGTTGTTGCAAGATACCGCGTGCCATCGTCGTGATATTAGTCAAATCAATAAACGCAATGATTTCTTCCAGTAATTCCGGATACCCAAGTTTCTCTCCAAGACGGCGTTGCTCTGTCAAGAAATAGCGATCATAGATAACATCGATTCCTTGTAACACAGAGGATTCTTCGCAATATTCATGGACTTCACGAATACTATCCATCAACTGCGAAGGCAATTCTGTAGAGGCTTGTGTATGGATTGCTTGCTTTAACGCTTCGCATGAATAAAAACCATCGTTACGGTACAGGTGATCCAGATTTTTGCCCGTCATCTCAGCTTTTGTCAGGACTTTTAAATTATGGAACGTATAACGCATCGTATAGATCCAAACGACTTCAGGTTCTGGCGCCGACTCTTTCAACCAGGTAAATAGTTTGCCCGATTCAGCCAACAGATTTTCCTCAAAGTCCCGTTCAAAACCTTCGTAGATATAAGGATGATAAATCGTTGTCTTTAACATTTCGCCTAATGCGTCTAATGATTTCGCCTGGATCATGCGATCAAAGTCTTCTTTTGATAAAAGTTCTAATTCTCTTCCACGAATCAAGGGATTTAATTCATGATAATCCATTCATCGATCCCTCCTTACTCGAATAGTTGTTTCGCAATTTCAAAGCGCATTTGTTCTTGCACTTCTTGTACTAGATCACTATAGACCAAGTTGTATTGTACACCTTGGTCATCAATCAAAAATCCTGCTTCTTTGGCAATCCTTCGATCGCTTAGATGCAAGGTAAAAGGTAACTGTTGATTCCACTTTGTCACTACTTCATTAGTTAAAATGGCAGCAGATTTTTCTCCGGCTAATAAAGTAACATCACCAGATAAGGATAAATTCTGTACCATTTTGAACATGATGGCAAGTTGATCTTCTCCTGGCCAATTTTCTAATTCTTGACGTGCTTCAGCAAACAAACGATGTAAAAATTCTTGTTTTTCATTGAGTGTTGCTTGACGCACTTCCACCTGTTGGCGATTTCTTAATTGACGGTAACTCTTTTCGATTTCTTCAAGCTCTTTCGATTTTTGCTTTTCATTGTCTGCTTCTAAACGCGCACGCTCGATTTTGAACTGCTGATCGATTTTTTCACGTTCTGCTTTTTCAAACGCCGCTCGTTCTGCTTCAGCTGTTTCATTCATTTGACGAATGATATTATCAATGGCGTTCATTGTTTTTCCTCCTTGTTTAAGCATTCAATACTAATAAGAAAGAAATAACGAAGCCTAAGATTGCATAAGTTTCAACCATTGCGGCAAAGATAATTCCTTTAGTTGCGTGTTCTGGTTTTTTCGCTAAGATCTGGATACCTGCAGCAGATACTTTCCCCTGAGCAATCCCAGAAAACAAACCTGTAAAGGCGATTGGTAAAGATGCGCCTAAAAAATTCAGCCCTTGCACAACCGACATATCTGCATTTAAATTGATAAAGATCAAGAAGGCGATTACGAATCCATAAAGTCCCTGTGTTCCGGGAAGTAATTGTAAAATCAACGCTTGTCCGAATTTCTCCGGTTGACTTGTCGTCAATGCAGCTGCGGCTTCACCGGTCATCCCCACACCTTTCGCTGATCCGATCCCTGAAAAGATCGTGGCCGTTGCCATCGCTAATACCGCAAACACCATTCCACCATTTTGAGCAATTAAGTAATCCATCATTTTTTAAAATTCCTCCAATTTTTTTACTTTTTCTTATGATTGATATTGACATATTTTTCCGCTGTTTTCAGTGGATCGAAGGCCCGTCCGCCTCCGGAATAAAACTTGCCGAAAAATTCGACATATTGTAATCTCGCGCCATGCACGTAGGCACTAAGCAAGGTCAAGAACATATTCAATGCATGTAAAGCGATGATCAATAAGATCCCGACACTAAAACGTGCGGCTGGCGGCATGAAAGCAACCAACATATTGAAGGCAGCGCCGATACTCCCACCAGAGATCCCCAAAGCCATCAATCGTGTATAACTCACTAGATCACCGATATAACCAGTCAAACCATACAAATTATAGGCTCCTTTTGCAGCACCTTTGGCTTTAGATGAAGATTGGAAAATCGGAATGACCAAAATACATAGCGCTGATAAAATCGCTAATCCTGCACCTAGATAAACAAAAATCGGGTTTTTAAGAATCATACTACCAAGCAATATAAGGACGACTCCCACTAAAATCCCTTGCCAGGCAAATCCATCATTGATCGCATCCACGTAATCTTTGCGCTTGATATGCTCTTTCGCTGCAAGAAACAATCCGACTAAGATTTGGATAAGCCCAAAAATGACAGACAAGACTAAAATCGTATTGACATCATCTGTTGTAGACAACAATGGGAAGGGTAAGTGGATACCTAATACTTCGGTCGGTAACGCTTGTCCAAAGAAGGAACTATAAATAAATCCCCAGATGATTGACGGAATCGCTAAGATTTCGAAAAACTTAGCAAATCGCTGCATTCCTCGAGGCAATACCAACAATTTTCGCGCAATGATTGCGCCTATAAGCATGAGTAAACCATAACCAATATCAGCCACCATCATCCCGAAAAAGACAAGATAAAATGGCGTCATCCATGGTGTCGGATCAATTTCATGATACTTAGGTAAACTATACATTTCCGTCAGCATTTCAAAAGGTGCCACTATTGGATGGTTCTTCAATTTCGTTGGTACTTCTTGATCGATCTCTTCTTCGGTGGGCGCTTCAAAGCTAAGAAAGACTTCATCAGCAGACAACGTATTTTCTACCTGCTGGATCAATTCTTGCTTTTCGTCCTCGCCGACCCATCCTTGGAGAACGATCAGGTAAGGCGCCATGACAAACCGATCCTTCACTGCTTCTCGTTCTGCCATTGCCAATAGGATTTCTTCTGCCCATTCCAATTCTTGGATGTAACTGCTACAGCGACCGATTTTGATTGCTAATTGTTTTTGTGCTTCGTAACAAGCTTGCAACTCTTGCTTGATTTTCTGTAGCTGTTCTTTTGGCGTTTGCTCATAAGGATATGCTTCTTTGACAAAACCATAACGAGTAGCAATCTCATCGACAATAGATGCTGAATTTTTGAGCACCACGTAAGTCAAGTAAACGAAGTGATCTGTTTCACTGACTTCTTCCACATAGACCTCTGGAACTTTTGCTAATGCTTCTCTAAATTCTGTCGCATTAGCAACACTGATCGTTCCCATCTCAACTGTTGTTTGGTGACTACTAAAGCTTTGCGGCATAAAATCCAGATTTGCCCAATGTGTCAACCAGTCTTCCTGCTCTGACAGTTGTTCTCGTTGTTCTGCCAATGTTTCCCATTGTTTCTTTAAGTCTAATATTTCAGTTAAACGCTTCGTAAAATCTTCTTCCGAATAATTTGCTTCTAGTTCCTGCAAGGTCACTTCTCTTCGTTTGAGGTGTTGTTTCTTTTGTTGTTTGTCCCCATGATGATCAATGAATTGAACAGCTTCTCTTGTTTGCATGATCCGACTAGTAAGCGCATTGACGATCGGTTCTTTTTCGAAAATCGCTGCCTTAGGAAAATAAGTATCCACCCATTGATTATTTGTCGTTTCTTGAAAAAGATCGCGAATCTCTACATTTTGGATACCTTGGATTGCTTGTAATAAGGCATCCTGATTTTGTTTATCGGAAATAAGAGTCACTTTTTCCATCTTAGTGACGGCCATAGGTTTCTTTCACCCTTTCAATGATCGCGTCAACTGCTTGCTGACGTTGCTTCTCATATTGTTCTTTTACGATGGATTGCAATCGTCTAGCATCTTCGTTCAATTTATTTTTTTCAGCAATAGCTTTTTGCTTTTCCGCTCGTTTTTTTTCTTCAAACAACTGTTCCAAATGTTGTTTTTGACTTGCACGAAATTGATCCAATTCGACATCTTTTGCTTCTTTATAATCTTTTAACTCTTGCTGAAGCTTTTTCATCGCTTGTTCATTTTCTTTTTCAGCTTGTTTGATTTTTTCCAAGGCTTCTAGCATATTCCCCACTTCCTTTCTCTAAAAAAAGAGGGACATCCTTTCTTTTTTCATTGAAAGTATGTCCCTCTAAAAATAACTTCAGATAATCTAGGCACTTTCAAAAAAATGTTCTTCTCACCCCTTGAAGAACTAGATCCTTGAAGCTTGCGCCCAACCATTTATATATTTCTTACTTATAAGTATAACAAATTCAGATAAAATTTCAACTAACAGATCCCTTTTTCCTTTCAGAAAGTTCACAACTGACAGTAAATGAGCAACTTTAGATAAACATTCTACCTATTATATAATTACGTACGTTTTCCAAAACAAATATTTTAATTTTTTTTAAACTATTGCTAAAATAGAAATAGTTTATGAATGGAGGAAATCGTATGCATCAAAAAATTGGTATCGCGGCCAATCAATTACTGCGGGCTACAGAAACATTTCAAGGAAATCAAGTCACTTACACCCCGCAAGGTTTTGTTGATGCGGTACAGCAAGCAGGGGGCTTGCCTTTGCTTTTCCCTATTTCTTCCACAGAAAGCGCTCGTGACTACATTCAGCTCGTCGATAAGCTACTCCTTGCTGGTGGTCAGGATATCAGTCCTTCGCTCTACAATGAAGCGCCTCACCCTAAATTGACAGAAACAAACCTGAATCGGGATCTATTTGAACAGGCGTTGATCAATGAAGCATTAAAACAAAATAAACCGATCTTAGCTGTGTGTCGTGGGATGCAATTATTGAATGTAACGTTAGGAGGGAATCTTTACCAAGACCTTACGTTATATCCAAATTGGTCAGTGAAACATGAACAACAACCAACCCCCCACAATTTGCTACGCATGAAATCACAGTCGAACCAGATAGTATACTCCACGAAGTATTACCTACTTCTTATTTTGTAAATTCTTATCATCACCAAGCAATCAGAGATCTTGCTCCCACACTAAAAGCAACAGCGTATTCTCCTGATGGATTGGTGGAAGCTGTTGAAAGTAAAGGATCCGACCAACGAATACTGGGTGTTCAATGGCATCCTGAGCTTATTCATCAAAAAAATCCACTCGATCAAAAATTATTTGATTATTTTGTACAATCGTTATGATTGTTACAAACGAAATGAAAAGCCCGTCTAGCAGGAACATGTTGTTTCGGCTAGACGGGCTTTCATTCATTTTATGCAAGGCACATCAACCAGCAGTTACCTTCTACGATACTCAAGCAGCTGTTTCAATTGCTGGATTTGTCGCTGCAATTCGCTCCCTTTTGTCGTATCACGATTTAATTTTCGTGGCAACTGTTGATCAATGACCTTTTTAACTTCTGCCAAGCCATTGGCTGTTTCAAATTGTTCCTCGATGCCTAAAAATGGGTAGTGGGTCACAATTTGAAAGCCATAAGAGTTGCATAGCAACGAATACCCTGCAATACCTGTTGTTCTTTGATAGGCCTTTGATAAACCACCGTCAATCACGAAAACTGTTCCGTCCGCTTTGATTGGTGACTCCCCTTTTTTCACTTTGACTGGTGTATGTCCATTGATGATCACTGAACCATAAACAGGTACACCGAACTCACGCCTCACTTTTTGACTTAACCATTCTTTGTCTCGTAATCGATAGTAAGCATTGCTGACTTCCACATGCGTTTCTTTTTCTGCTAAATAATAACGCTCAAACGTAGCCATCTTACTTTTACCAAACAACGGCGAGTAAGGTCCACTCCATGCATACCAAATCAAATCAGTCGCTAAGTCTTCTTTTTTCTTCAGTGATTTAGCACTTTCACGAATCTGTTCTTCAAAAAATGCCATCAATTGTTTCCCTTGATACGTCTCACTCCCAAGTTTAAAACTTAGAAACTCACCATGTTCATCTACTGGCATACAGCCATGAAATAAGATACTTTGGTTCGTGACGAGATACATCCTACCTTTTTCTAAAAGGAAATCCATATGTTTTTGCATCCGGAGTGAATGTTGAAAAGAATACAGCAACATATCGATCACTCGTCGTTCGTCTGCCGTTAAACGATCCGGTTCCTGCGCAGAAATCGTCTGGAAACATGGGTGATGGATCGTATACTTTTGACCATCCAGAAATAACTCATTTTTTTCATAATCGATATTCGCTAACATATCCCGTTCCGCCATCTCAAATTCTGGTCGTCGTTTCAGCAATTGCGATTCTAGTTTGAATTGCATGATCACAAGCGCTTGATGGATTTTCTCCATCTCTTCTCTCTCGCGTTCCGTTGCGTCTTGGCTATTCTTAGGTGTAAACAAAGGGTTTGTCTGATAAGTTTCTGTCGCAAACGAACAAAGGGAACGCAGATTCAACGCGTACTCTTTTTCCAACTCGAATAAATAATTATACCGCGCAGCGATACGCAATAAGGTCAACAAACAAGTTTCCGAGCCACAATATGCTCCCAGCCATAAAATATCATGATTGCCCCATTGGATATCGATTGAATGGATCTCCATCAAGCGGTCCATCACTTTGGCGGCTTGTGTCCCCGATCAAAGATGTCTCCGACCACGTGGACATGATCGATTACCATTCGTTGAATCGTCTGCGCTAACTTTTTTAAAAAGCGCTCTTCTTCATTCATCTCAAGCAACTGATCAACGATTTTACTCACATAAGATTTTTTCCCTTGCACACGATCATCGACATACAATAATTCCTCAATGATATAACTATATTCTTTAGGTAAGGCTTTTCTTACTTTTGATCTCGTATACTTAACAGAAGTGAATCGCAGTAACTCGATCAATTGATGGATCAACGTTGTTTTGTCTTGTTTTTTGTACCAGTCAGTCGCTAATGCGTATTCCGGATATGCAACAAAAATCGTTAATCGTTTCATCTCTTCTTCACTTAAACATTCTCGAAATAAATCTTTGATTTTCTCTCGTAGATTCCCTGAACCATTTCTCAATATATGATCAAATGCTGGAAACTCTCCATGGATATCACTTAAAAATAATTCGGTTCCTTTTGGTAGTTGTAGGATTGCTTCTAAGTTGATGATCTCCGTAATGACTTCTTCTTTTGTTGGGAATTTTTCTGACAATAATTCTAAATATTGATCCATCCAAACGCCTCCAAAATTGGTATACCTAAAATTATAGGATACATAATGGATATTTACAACAAAATTACTTTGATAAATAAAAAATAGGTACATATAAAATCGTGAATTTTTTGAATCAAACAAAAGCGCTCTAGGTATACGTCTAAAAGCAGCTCTTACGAAAATAAGCCGAGACACCCGAAAGTTGAAGAACAATTTTCGAGTGTCTCGGCTTATTTCTCATTGTTGAACATTTCTGTTACAACTTCAACATTTATTTCTTTTTGCGTTCATTTCTCATGATTGAAATCGATTGTTTCAATGACGTCCAAATACCACCTTCACTGTAAACAAGCACGTTTGATTTGTACATATTTGCGGACATGAACATCAATACGAATGTGATGATCACTAGGACGATCAAAGAAATCAAAACGCCACTTATTTCAACCGTTTCATTTGCCAAGCGGATCGGCATGATATATGAAGATAGGAATGGAATGTATGAAGTGATGCGGATCACGATATTATTCGGATCAGATGCACCAAGGATCAATCCTAACATATAACCACCTAAAGAAAGGTACGTCACTGGTAAAATCGCTTTTGCTGTATCTTCGGCTTTGTTGACCAGTGAGCCACATAAGGCAGCTAACACGGCGTAGATCAAAATCCCAAAGAACATAAATAGTAAAGAATACCATAAGAATGGCCCGAAAATACTATCCAAAGAAATCCCATCCAGTACACTTTTAACGATTTCCATATCTTTGAACTGGTTGAATCCTACAGCAAAAATGATACCGTATAAAGCCATTTGAGTGACTGCCACTAGCAGAACTCCTGTTAGTTTTCCATAAAAATGTTTTTGTGCAGTGGTACTAGACAAGATCACTTCCATGATTCTTGTCCCTTTTTCTGAAGCAATCTCTTGAGCGATGATCTGTGCATACGTCAAGATGATGATGAATAGAATGATCGTTGCGACATAACTGACTGCATATTGAACAGCTGAGTTATCTTCTCCTATCGTCATTTCACCATTTGCGTCAAAACTAACTTTTTGTCGTGAAAATCCAGCCGGTTGACTTAATGCAGCCACTTCTTCAGGAGAAATTCCTAAGCTACTTGCCCGCATCATCGACTGTAAACCAGTCAACTGCTGTTGGATCAACAGTTGTGTTGCTTGGCCTAATGAGTTTTCACTAAATAATTCTCCAGATACTTCTCCATTATCTGTCGTGACTACCATGTATGCATCGATCTTTTCGTCAGATAACTTACTTTTGGCTTCATCCTCCGATGAAAAAGCTTCAAAGTGGAAATCCCCCATATCGGATTGACTCAAATAATCAGTGATTTGTTGGTCTTCAGCAATCACGCCGATTTTATCTGTTTCACTGTTTTGTTGAGCAAAATTACCTGCTAAATAAATCACACCCATCAAGACAAACGGGACTAATATCATAATAATAAAAGAAATCGATTTGACATTTTTCAAATAGACATCTTTCGTGATGATCCAAAATTTACCCATGTAGCTCACCTGCTTTCATCTTGAAGATTTCTTCTAAAGTAGGCGGTTGTTGATTGAACATTGGAATATAGCCAAATTGTGTTGCACGGGTAAAGATCTCTTTTCCTACATCTGGATGATCCAACGTGATTTCCAATGATTGATCCTCCCGAAGGATCACTTTATTGACCCCAGCAATTCCCTCTATTTCTTGTTGTGACAATCCAGACTCCAAAAATAGCTTTGTTCGTCCAAATGCTTCTCGAATCTCGTGGACTTTCCCATTTAGTACCATCTTACCATTTCGAAGCATGATCAAGTGGTCACAAATCTTTTCAACATTATCCATGTTGTGACTAGAAAAAATGACACATGAGCCGTTTTTCTTCAGTTCGATGATTCCATCTTTGAGTAGCTCAGCATTCACTGGATCCAATCCACTAAAAGGTTCATCTAGAATAATCAACTTAGGTTCATGGATCAGTGTTGCAATCAGTTGTACCTTTTGTTGATTTCCTTTTGACAAGGACTTAACTTTATCTGTTTTTTTTCCTTTTACTTGAAATTTTTCCATCCAAAAATCGATCTTAGGTTCAATTTCTTTTTTTGTTTTTCCCCGTAATGCAGCAAAATAGATCAACTGTTCTTGAATCGATACCTTGGGATAAAGCCCTCGTTCTTCAGGTAAATACCCAATGATATCATAATCTTTTTCACTCAAATGATGGCCGTTCCATAGTACTTCTCCTTGATCTTGCGTCAAAAAATCTAAAATCAAACGAAAAGTCGTTGTTTTTCCTGCACCGTTTTGCCCAATCAATCCCATGATTTTCCCATCAGGTATTTGAAAAGAAACATGATCAACAGCTGTATAACTGCCAAATGTCTTAACCAAATCCTTTACTTCTAGCATTTTCTCACTCCTTCATCCTAAATTCCTCGATCCTTTACTGTACGATATGAAAATAACTTATACATAAGAACTTATGTTATTGTTTTTTATTGTACATATGAAAATGATAGGACACTTTACAGGTTTTGTAAAGCGCCCTCAGTTCAATTTTTATGCAGTTTATCGAAAACATTTTGTGCGACATTTTTTGGTAGACCAATTTCTTGTAACTCCTCAATTGACGCAGCGGTGATGTTTTTTAACGATTTGAACTCTTTCAACAACATTTTTTTTCGTTTTGGTCCTAATCCTTCAATTTCATCTAAGCGCGACGCAAAACTATTTTTACTACGTAACTGACGATGAAACGTGATTGCAAAGCGATGTACTTCGTCTTGGATACGTTGCAATAAAAAGAATTCTGGTGAATTTCGTTCGAGCGGAACCACTTTTAATTCATTCCCAAATAACAACTCATTGGTTTTATGCTTATCATTCTTAGCCATTCCAGCGACGGGGATATCGATACCTAATTGATTTTCTAATACATCCTTCGCTACATCGACTTGCCCTTTCCCCCCATCGATTAAAATCAGATCAGGCAATGGCAGTTCTTCTCGTATCACACGTGCATAGCGGCGGTAGATGACTTCTCTCATCGAAGCATAGTCGTCCGGTCCAACGACCGTTTTGATTTTGTATTTACGGTATTCTTTTTTTGCTGGTTTTCCATCGATGAATACCACCATCGCCGCTACGGGATCGGTTCCCATGATATTAGAGTTATCAAAAGACTCGATCCGGATGGGTGCTGGAATGTTCATCGCATTACCAAGGCGCTCGATCGCTCCGATTGTTCGTTCTTGTTTCCTAACGATCAAATCAAATCGTTCGTTCAATGCCACCCTTGCATTTTTATTGGCCAGTTCCACTAACTTTTTCTTCTCACCACGTTTTGGCTGGATGACCTTCGTCGCTAACAACGCCTCAACACTCGGTTGGTCAATCGTATCAGGGATCACCACTTCTTTTGGAATGAAATGTTCATTTTCTTGATAAAACTGTCCGATATAGGTTAAGAAATCTTCTTCTGCTTCATTATAAAAAGGAATGATCGATACATCTCGTTCGATCAGCTTTCCTTGACGTACAAAGAATACTTGGACACACATCCAGCCTTTATCAATGGCATAACCAAACACATCTCGATCAATCAAATCAGTGTTTGTCATTTTTTGTCTTGTCATGATCGTTTCAATGGCTCTGATTTGATCACGATACTCTGCTGCTTTTTCAAATTCCATATTTTCTGCAGCATTAGCCATTTTCTCTTTGATCTCCGCTTCGATCGTCTCATGACCACCATTCAAAAAGCGTTTGACTTCATTCACGATACTTGTATATTCCGCTGGATCTACATCAAAATAGTAGGGACATAAGCATTGACCTAAATGGTAATAAAGACAAGGTTCTTTTGTCTGAGTTGGTTTACACTTTCGTAAAGGGAATAAACGATCTAAAATCTTTTTTGTTTCATTCGCAGCCCCAACATCCGGGTAAGGCCCAAAATAAAAGGCTTTGTCTTTTAATACTTTACGAGTGATCACCAAACGAGGATATTTTTCATTCGTGATTTTTAAAAAAGGATAAGTTTTATCATCCTTTAACATAATATTGTATTTTGGATCATTCTTTTTGATCAGATTGATTTCTAGCAGTAATGCTTCAATGTTGGATTCTGTCACAATGTATTCAAAGTCCTCGATCTCACTGACTAATCGCTCCGTTTTCGTGTTATGACTTCCAGTAAAATAGGAACGCACACGATTTTTCAAGACTTTGGCTTTTCCTACATAAATGATCGTGCCGTTTTTGTCTTTCATCAAATAGCAGCCAGGCTGATCAGGAAGTAATGCAAGTTTATTTTTTATTCGTTCATTCATGGTGACTGCTCCTTTATATTTCTGATATCGCTATTATAACAGAGGTTGAGATAGAAGTATCAAGCGAAGAGACATAAGAAAAAGTTTGCGCGGTTTATTGTATAAATTTTTAAGTATCTTGTCTCCAAAAATAGATACTATTCTCTTCATCTGTGACTGTTTTGTACCACTTCTCTATACAGTTTCATGACTTCATTAGTCGCAAAAAAACCGAGACAGCAATCCATATGATTGTTGTCTCAGTCTGATGTGTTAATTACTTAATCTTATAAGTGTTGGGCAATCATTTGACGTAATTGATCTTTTGATTGAACACCGATTGCTTTTTCTACTACTTCGCCGTCTTTTTTCAAAAGTAATGTTGGAATACTCATGATCCCAAATTGTTGTGGTGTTTCAGGATTTTCATCAACATCCATCTTCACGATTCTGAATTCGTCTTCGTCATATTCTTCTTCTAACTGGTCTAAAATTGGCGCTTGCATTCGACAAGGTCCACACCAAGTTGCCCAAAAGTCGATTAAAACTAACCCTTTATCTGTTTCTTCGTTGAATGTTGCATCTGTAATTACTTGAGCCATATCAAAGACCTCCATTTATTAGTCTACTCTAAGTATAGCACTATTGGTACCTACATTCGAGCTATTTGCTTACCTTTAGTAAGCTTTATTTAAATTTAACAATTGTCGCACCATTACCCCCTTGATTTCCAGGAGCAAAATCGAAGCTCTTGACACTACGATGATTTTTTAAATAATCGGTAATCCCAGTTCTTAGGGCGCCTGTGCCTTTTCCATGAACGATCGTCACTTGAGGGTAGCCAGCCAAAATTGCCGCATCTAAATATAGATCGACTTCATTTAATGCTTCTTCATAACGTTTCCCTCGAAGATCAAGCTGGTTGGAGACGGTGGAATGAGCATCTGAGCGAACCGTATGGATCACTCGTTGTTGTGGTTCTTTTTGAGGAGCGATCGGTGTCAATTCACTTTCCGAAACGTTCATCTTCAAGATACCGATTTCCACTTGCCATTGGTTACCATTTTTGCGCAACAATGTTCCACGTTGCCCATAAGTCGTCACGAGTACTTCGTCACCTGGTTTCAATGTTTTCTGTTCTTTCGCTTTTTTCAAGACTTTATTTTTCTTTAATTGTTCTTCTTGATGCAAGTTGGCTAACTGTGATTTGGCATCGATCAATTGATGCTCTTTGACCGTACCTTGCCCCACTTGTTTTTGTAAATTGCGAATATCTGCGATGATTTTTTCTGCCTTTTCTTCTGCTTCAGAGACAAGTGCATTGGCTTTTTGTTTGGCTTTCGCCATTTCTTGTTCGCGCTCTTCAAAGAAGTAGCTATATGCTTCTTTTAAATCATTGTACAGACGTTGCGCTTCATCGACATAATGACGCATCTCTAAATATTCTGTTTCTGCCATTTTTCGACGATTCTCTAAATCAGTGATCATTTCATTCAAGTCTTGACTTTCATCGTTCATCAATTGCTTGGCTTCATCAATGACTTGGTTGTCTAATCCTAAACGACTTGAAATCTCAAAGGCATTACTTCTACCTGGCACGCCGATCAACAAGCGATAAGTGGGGCTAAGGGTGTCAACGTTGAACTCCATACTCGCATTGATGGTATTCGAGCGATTGTAACCATAGACTTTCAATTCAGGATAATGTGTTGTTGCCATCACATAGGCAGATTTCTTTCCTAGATCATCTAAAATAGCAATTGCTAGCGCTGCTCCTTCTTGAGGATCAGTCCCCGCACCTAATTCGTCAAATAAAACTAAGCTTTTTTCATTGACTTTGGAAAGGATATCCACGGTATTTGTCATATGTGAGGAGAAGGTCGATAAACTTTGTTCAATCGATTGTTCATCTCCGATATCAGCAAAAATATCTTCAAAGATCCCGATCTGACTTTCTTCATCCGCCGGGATCGGTAACCCTGCTTGCCCCATCAATTGCAATAAGCCCAATGTTTTCAACGTGATGGTTTTCCCACCAGTATTTGGTCCAGTAATGACGATTGCCTGATAGTTTTCTCCAATCGAAATATCATTTGGCACGACTTTTTCTTGATCGATCAATGGGTGTCTGGCTTGCTTCAAATCAACGATATTTTCTGTACTGATCGTCGGTACGATTGCCTTTAGTTCTTTCCCAAAGCGTGCTTTCGCATTCATCAAGTCCATTTTTCCAATGACATACGCATTGTGGATGATTTCTTGACGATGAGGAACCAACTCCGCCGACAACTCACTTAGAATACGTTGGATCTCATTGCGTTCAGCAATTTGATATTGACGCAAGCGATTGTTCAACTCCACGACTTGTTTTGGTTCAACGAATAGTGTTTGTCCCGAAGAACTTTGATCATGGACGACTCCACCAAACAAACCACGATATTCTTGTTTTACTGGAATAACATAGCGGTCGTTTCTCATCGTAATGATGGCATCGCTTAGGTATTTGGCATTTTTCCCACGAACGATCCCATCTAATTGTTCTCTGACTGCTTGTTCACTTCTACGGATATTATGGCGGATCATCTTCAACTCTGGAGAGGCATCATCCGTCACTCGTCCATCATCGTCGATTGCTTCTTTCAAACGACGACTCAAGGATGGGATAGCGACTAATTGATCTGTCCAAAAATAAAGACGCTCAAACTCAATCTCGCTATCTGCTAAATCATCAATAAAACGTCGCAACTCACTAGTAGTTGATAAGACACGAGAAACTTGTGCTAGCTCGACCCCATTAAGGTCAGCACCGATTTCGATGCGTTTCATATGCGGACGGATATTCTCTAATTTGGGGATTGGGATACCGCCACGCAATCGTTGGACTTTTAGACCATCTTCTGTTTCTTCCAACCAATATCTGATCGTCTCTGCTTCATTCACTGGCACAAGCTGGGCTAATTCTTCTTGCCCTTGTGCTGTGATCACAAACTGTCGTACTTGTAGTTTTACTTTTTCAAACTCTAATGTTTCTAGAATGCGTTTGTTCATTTTTTTCACCTTACTTTCACTAAAAAAGAGGCCGATAGATGGCTAAGCAGTCTTCAAGACTAACCAACATCTTCATAGCCTCTGTCATTGACAAGAAATCATCTCTTACTTAGTTAATCACTTGTGTCACCCATAGATCATATATTTTATTTGCTAAAATAGGTGTTCGTTCAACCATAAAAGTTGCAAGATTATTGCCACTAAATTGGTTTTGGATAAATCCCACCGGAATAAATGTCAGTAAACGTAAAACTAGAACCAACGAAATATAGGTGATGATCACGGATAAAACCCCGCCAGCCACCCAGTCTAATTGCTTTAGTACAGGAATAAACGTCAACCCATGAGCGAATACCCCAATGAATCGTGTGACTAGCCAACCAACAAATAAAATGATCAAGAAAGCCACCCCTGCATAAAATGCTTCATCTAGTTTAAATGAAAAAGCTTGATCAAAAAAAACTAAGTTAGAATTGGCTGTTACCGCAGGATAAGGAATATATAATTGCAGATGATTGGCTAATGTTTTGTAATAGGTTTGTGCTGCTAGAAATGAGACAAAATAGCCAACTAGATAAATTCCCTGTAGCGCAAAACCACGACTGGCTCCAGAAAAAAATGCAATCAGCAAAATAAATAAAATCAAAAGACTAAGCATACATTCTTCCTTTCTCTTCTATAATAGTATCAATTCGAAGATCTTTGTTTGATTTGACCTTTTCGTTTTTCATTTAGAATCTGCTGTGCTTCCACATGATTTTTGATTTCATGGTCACTTCCATTTTCTTTCAATACTGCTCGTGCTTCATTTTCAATTGCTTCGATTCGTTTGATCCGATTTTCCATTTCTGTGAATCTCACCATTTTTTGTTTCAGTTCTGTGACTTCTTTTATTAAATTCAAATTTTTTTCCTGTCTTTTCAATTGATCGGAAAATGCATTGACTGCTAATAAAATAGCTGCTTGTTCATTGCCTAATTGAGGGGACAATTCTTTCAGTTCAGCTAATTGTTCATTGATTAATTTTGTGACCATATCCATATGCTGTTTTGATTCTTGCCCGATAATAGTATACGTTTGATCCGCAATCACCGCTTTATAGCGTGTTTTTTCATGTGCCATATGAATCTGTCTCCTCCTATTGCCAAAAATATTAACTAGTGTACCATATAGTTAAGCAATTAACCGTACACGAAAAACTTCATTATAAATACTTTACTATTATATGATAAACTTTGCAAAAATGCTATGTGTGCATTGATTTCAAATTAGCTGGATCTAGTCAAATACAAGTTTTCTTGCGACTGGATCGCAACAGGAGGAAAACATGAGTAACATTATCTTAAAAGTAACGAAAAATCAAATAAGTAAGATGAAAGAGGCGTATCGTCCATTTCTAGTACAAAAACCGATTCCATATACTCTTTTTTCAGCAAAAAAAAATGGCACAACGATCACTGCCTATACTTCTGGAAAAGTGATGTTTCAAGGCACCGGCGCCGAACAAGAAGCAGCGAAATGGGGAAACCCACTTGCAGCAAAAAATTCGACACAAACTAATTCTTCTTCCTTACCCAAAGATCTACAAACACTATCTGTTTTAGGGAGTGACGAAGTCGGCAACGGTAGTTACTTTGGCCCACTGACTGTTTGTGCTGCCTATGTCGATCAAACACAATTGAAAGAATTACGCACGTTAGGCGTCAAAGATTCAAAAGAATTAAAAGATGGACATATCATTCAATTAGCCAAAGTATTAAAGAACACGATCCCATATCAATTACTGGTTTTGCCACCAAAAAAATACAATGAGATCCAACCTACTTATAATGCAGTGAGAATGAAGGTCGCTTTACACAATCAAGCTATCCACTTATTGTTACAAAAAATAGCACCAGTCAAGCCGGATGCTATTTTGATCGACCAGTTCACACCGGAAGCCAACTTTAAAAAATACGCTCGTTTAGAAAAAAATCAACTCACCGAAAAACTCTACTTTGTTACCAAAGGTGAACAATATCATTTAGCTGTTGCTGCCGCTTCGATCATTAGTCGCGCAAGCTTTTTAGAAGAGTTGGACAAAGAATCTGCTGAACTTGGTCTCACGCTGCCTTCTGGTGCAGGTACAAAATCCGACCAAGTCGCTGCAACGATTTTAAAAAAAGGGGGCGAAGCTTTGTTAGCAAACTATGCAAAATTGCATTTTGCGAACACAGAAAAAGCCAAAAAATTAGTCAACTAACTATCCGTTTTAGCTTGTTCCACTTTTCTTTAAGTTCGATTTAAGTTTTGTTGTTTATCCTCATGTTCAAGAGGTGAAACGATGAAAAAAATGCGAATTATTATTTTTATATGTATGATCGGGCCCATTGCCCTTTTCAAATTTGATCTTAGCAATCAAGAAACAGATGCGAAACAACAGACAAGCAACAGTGTCTCTAGCATCATACAAACAACTGATTCTCCTTCAGAGACCCTCATAAAAATTGGAAAAGAAGATGCCACATTGTATGCAGACTCGTCATTAAGTGAACCGCTTATTTCCGTCAATGCTGGTGAACTGGCTACGCTTCTTTCAACTACAGCCAACGCCTACAAAATTACCACGAATGATGGTGAAATTGGCTATTTATCACTTACGGATGGCTCATCACTGACTCGCTCGACACAAGAGCTACCGAGTGACCTATCAGAAGCGGTGATCGTACTAGATCCTGGACACGGAGGCGACGATACAGGCGCACTTAGCACAGATGGACATACAGAAGAAAAGACAGTGACACTCGCTGCCGCAAAACAGTTACAAACGAGTTTAGAAGCCGCTGGCGCAACGGTTTATTTGACACATGAAACAGATGCCTACATTTCATTAGATGACATTTGTGCATTTAGCGAAGAAAAAGCAGCTGACCTTTTTATCAGCTTACATGCTGATTCGACTGAATCGGCCAATGAAGCAACTGGTACAACCACTTATTATTATTACAATAGTGAGCAACGTCTAGCGGAAACTGTTTCTGAAAAACTGGAGGATCTGCCCATTACATCTCGTGGAACTGCTACAGGGAACTATCAGGTGTTAAGAGAAAACCTTCAACCCTCCCTCTTGATCGAAATGGGCTATATGAATAATGACGAAGACTTAGCTACATTGACTACTGTTAATTATCAACAACAGTTGGCGCAATCGATCACACAAGCGCTGCTCACTTATTTTAATCAGTAATTTTTTTCTAAACGCAAGAACCTCGTTAGGTATTGATATTTCATCAAGCCCAACAAGGTTCTTCAATTTCATCAGCAACTAGTTGTCAGTAAATGGCCACCGCTGAATCTGTTTATATTTAAACGATCTAATTGATCAGTTCCCATGGTCCCCGTTGCTGAGTACCAGTTTCATCGCCTTGTGTCCACCATTTCGCCCAATACGTATTTCCTAAATGAGTGACTTTATCTCCCATAAGATAGACTATTGATGCATCCCATACCGCATATCCAGGCATACTGTCTTCCAAGGTTTGAACGATCACTGGTTGACTAGCTGCCGAAACATTGTTTGAGGCATCGAATGCTTTTACATTATACGTATACTGTGTATCAGGTGTTAATCCCGTATCTGTAAATGATGGCCTTCTTGTTTGCCCTACTAATTGACCATCACGGTAAACAAAATAACCTGCTACTCGCTGATGATCAATTGAAACCGTCCAGTTCAACGCCACTTCTGTAG
This sequence comes from Enterococcus mundtii, assembly GCF_003957375.1. GTDB lineage: Bacteria > Bacillota > Bacilli > Lactobacillales > Enterococcaceae > Enterococcus_B > Enterococcus_B spodopteracolus. The sequence goes on from NZ_CP025473.1 coordinate 1,986,343, forward strand.
CTTTGATCGTTGTTGCTGCAACATTTGTTGGAATTGACGGTGCTTCAACATCTGATGGGTCTGGCGCTTCTACACCAAAGATTACTTGGTGATTGATCTCAATACCGCTAGTTCCAATTCGTTGACTTAAAGTGATCGTGTCAATATGATCAACCGAAACCTGTGACGTAGTAGATTGTAATCAGAAATCATAAGAAGCTCTTGGAGTAAGTTCTCTGCCATCACAAACGGTGGCTAGATCGACAGTTACCATGCCGTTCGTGGTAGTCACATCCCCCTTTCCTTGAAGTTACCAGAAGTTAACGTTTCATTACTATTCAACTCCAGCATAAGTTTAGGCAATTTGACTGTTTTCTGGGCAGCTTCAACAGCGCTTACTATAGTAGACGTTTCTGTCAATGTTTCATCATTTTCCAAAGTGATTTTGTACCTGCTTACATCATTCTCTGTATAAGGCGTGCTATCTAAAGAGATATCTAACGGTGTGCTAACATTTTCGTGCTGTGGTAATGGCGTATTCCCAAATAATCCTTCTTTGATCGCATTCGTCAATTCATCACATTTTATACTTGTCGTTTCTTTGTCTTATGATTGCATCTAAGAAATCACACCGCCTAATTGTTCTTCTTGTATGTATTGTGTTTTATAACCAATCGAACGTACATTATCAAAACTAAAAAATTCGTCAGTTTCTGTACTATACATATAAGGACCCTTCGCTACATCATCCCAGTACTCAGTCAATCCACTTGTTACACTAATCAGATCTGGAATATCTGTAGGATAGAAATTTCCTTCTCAACACCAAATCGACCAATCGCCATAGTACATGACATTGCGATAAGGCGCGACCTGAATTTCTCGCACCTCTTCAGCATAGACTTCTGGCGACTCATTAAATGCTAGTAAAGTCATTGCAATAATCGAAGAAAATAGAAAAGCAACTAAACTAATACTCTTAATTCTTTTCATATCAATCTCATCTCCTTTTTTCTCAGTTTTTTTACAGAAAAAACAAGCGTGCCAAAATCACAGATTAAAGTTATTTTATCACTCCTTAAAAATTAGAAATCAGCTGAATTTTAATTGTAAATGTCTTACAAATATAAATTCAGCATTCAATTTTTATAATGAAACTAATTGCAACCGAATACATCCATCACGTTCCAAGTTATTTTTAATCCATGTGGTTTTGTTTATTTTTTAACTAACATGTTTTTTTCGGTAAATTCGAGCAAATAAGATAAATAACGACGACAGAATAACATTATAAAAAAAGAACAAGGCAAGCTGCCCTGTTCTTTTTTTATTTAAATTAACCGATTAGTTCCCACGGACCCCATGGTTCAGTTCCCGGCTCATCACCTTGTGTCCACCATTTCGCACGATACGTATTACCTTTATGAGTTACTACATCACCCAAATCATAGACTTTGTTAGCATCCCATTCGCCTTCAGCTGGCGGAGTTGTTTCTTCTAAAGTTGTGACAACTAATGCTTTGCTTTCTTCTGAAACATTTCCTGCTGCATCAAATGCTTTTACTGTATATGAATATTCTGTATTCGGTATTAAACCAGTATCAGCAAATGAAGCTGTAGCTGATTGTCCCACTTGTTTGCCATCACGGAAAACATAGTATCCCGCTACTGCAACATTATCTGTTGAACGAGTCCAAGTCAATGAAGCATTTTTCTCACCGATCGTTGAAGCTTTCAAGTCTAAAGGAATTGAAGGTGCTTCTGTATCTACTGGTGCTTTTTCTAACGTTTTAACCACTAATACTTTACTTTCTTCTGAAACATTTCCTGCTGCATCAAACGCTTTTACTGTATATGAATATTCTGTATCCGCCGTTAACCCAGCATCAGTAAATGAAGTTGTGGATGATTGTCCTACTTGTTTGCCATCGCGGAAAATGTAATATCCTTTTACTGCTTTATCATCTGTTGATTTTGCCCATGATAAGGAAATATTTGTTTCGCCAATCGTAGAAGCCGTAAGATCTGTTGGTACTGATGGTGCTTCTGTATCCGGTGTTCCTGGTTCAGTTGTTGAACCTTCACCAAAAATTACTTGTTTGTTGATTTCGATACCTTCGTCACCAATTCTTTGGCTCAAAGTGATTGAGTCGATATTGTCGACAGCGACATCTGCCTCACCAGCACTTGAACTCAATCTGAACTCATAAGATGCCCCTGGTGCGATTTCTTTGCCATCATATACAGAAGACAAATCAATGATTGCAGCGCCATCCACATTTGTTACAGTACCTGCTTGGTAATCACCAGCGCCCAGTTTTTCGTTTGTCGCCATTGGGATCACCAATTTAGGTAATTTGATTGTTTCTTGTGAAAATTCAACTAATTTCAGTACAGAAGAAGTTTCTTCCACTTTTTCATTATTGGTAATTTTAACATCGTACCCACTAACGCCATACTGTGTATACGTTGAGATTTCAACATCTACATTTAATGGGGTGCTTTTGATCTCAAATTCTGGAAGTTTCTCGCTGGCAAACAGTCCTTGTTTGATTGTATTGGTCAACTCATCACGTTTTGTCCCAGTTGTTTCTTTATCTTGTGATTGTTGCCATGAAATAATTCCACCAAGTTGGTTTTCTTTTACATATTCAGCTTTATAAGTCACTGATTTTTTATTTTCGTAAGTAAAGAATTCACCAGTTGTTTCACTATACATAAATGGTGCTTTCGCTACATCATCCCAATATTCTTTCAATCCAGATGTATCACCAAGTAATGTTTCAATATCACGGTATGGCCATATACCACTAGCACGTCCACCGTCGCCTACTTTTAATGGATTTTTGTTTTTCGCTCCATAACTTGGTGTTTGATCGGCATCTTGACTTGATAATTCTGCTTTTTGGAATAATCCCGGTGTCTCTGCATTATCTCCTTTTGCCACTTCGTCCCATCCACGAGTATAGAATGCTGCCCCGATAACGATTTTTTCTGATGCCGCACCTTTCTCACGTAGGTACTGTACTGTTTGATCCACTGAGAAGCCTTCATCATAATTAGGATCAGCTGGATTCCCGTAAAGTGCTGAATGGTGACCACTTGTATCTGACCATGCACCAGTTAAATCATAAGTCATGATGTTTGCGAAATCGACAACATCAAATAATCGTTTCACGTCAATACCTGAATTTAATTTACCTTGAGCTGCTGGTAATGCAACAGACAGTTCATATGTTTTTCCTAATTCTTCGCCTTGTTTATCAATTATTTCACGAATTTCATCTAATAATTTTATGTAATTATCTTTATCTTCAGGTTTTGCATTTGGCGTTCCTTCATCATTTACGTTATCCACTAGGTCTGGTTGACGTACATCTGCCGGGAATTCCCAGTCAACATCGACAAAGTCCATATTTGTATATTTAATAAATTTTGCTACATTCTCTGCAAGGTTCTTACGTTTCGTCGGGTTTGCTGCTACTTCAGAGAAATCTCCTGATTTAGACCAACCACCTAATGAAACACCAATTTTCATGTTTGGATTTTTCCCACGTAAATCTTGAATCGCATTTAAGATGCCAGAACTAGCAGAGTTCCATTGTACACCAGGTAATCCTACAGGTGCACCAGTCGCTGCGTCTGTATCAGTAAAGACTAATTCGCCGTTACTATCAAAATCTAAAAAGGCAAAATTCAAGTGTGTCAATTGATCAGCCGGGATATCTTTTGGATAAAAGTTACCTTCGCCGCCCCAAATCGACCAGTCACCATAGTACATTACGTTTCTATAAGTTGCTTGTTGTTCTGTTTGTTGGATTTCTTCTGCATTGACGATAGACAATTCCCCAATTGTCGGAAGCGCCGTTGAGACAACAGAAGAAAATAACATTGCTGCCAACCCAATTTTTTTAACACTTTTCATTTTTAAATTCTCCCCTTTTTACACTATTCACTTTTCAAAAAACAATTATGTAACAAAATAAATACGAAAATATGTTATTCATCCCCCCTCTATTTCTCTAAAATAGTGAGTTAAACTCAGTGAAACTTTTGTTGCTAACAGAATATTATCACCTGAAAATGGCTTTTTCAACCGTTTTCCTAAAATTATTAAAAAAACAAATTAAATCACTTTGGTTATCTATCTAATTTATAATTGTTATTATTAAAAATCTTTATATCACTTGCTTTTCACCTCTTTTTCTCAATTGCCAAAAAAATTAAATATCCCTCATTATTTTAATTAAAAAATAACAATCAGAGAAAATAGAATAACAAAAAAAGTGTAGAGGACAAGAAATTAAATTCATTTTTGTTTCTAATCTTAAAAATCAAATAAACGATGTTCCAGAAGTGACTCCTTGATAAAAAGCCGAGAAACCCAAAATTTGAAAAACAATTTTGGGTTTCTCGGCTTTTTTCTCGGAGCTGGACACTTCTGTCATCACCGTATTTAATCAGCTACCACACCATGAAGGTATAAATCGATCAGTCGTTCCACACTAAATGGGTTTTCAAGTGAATTAGAAGATTCGGTGATATATGGTGCTAACAGAAGAAAAAAGTGCTTTGCAGCAATTTCTGTCGTAACATGAGTGCGCATCAAAGATTGATTTGTCGAAAAAATCACTTCAAATGGTTCACGATAACTTTTTTTCCACAAGGTAAAAAGATGATTTCGTGTCTCGGCAGAAAGGTTTGATTTTAAATCATGGTGCATCATAAATAGGTCTAAGAGATGGGTATCGATCAGATACTTCGTCATTTTAGTCAAAGATTGTTTAAAATCAAGTTTGTTCTCTTCTAAGATTGCTCTTAAGTCTGTGCCTACAGTACTCAAATGCTCTTCTAAGACTGCACAATATAATTTTTCTTTATCGCTAAAGTAATGATAAAGATTTGGTTGCGTGATTCCAGCATTTTTAGCAATCTCACGTGTTGAAGTTCCTTGATAACCTTTTGACATAAACAAACGATTGGCTTCTTTTAAAATTTTCTCTTGTGTATCTTTATTGTATCGATGGACCAACTTTTACACCCTCTGACTTATTTTTTTTCTCGAAAGACACCATCTTCTATCATAAATACTTTATCACATCTGTCAATAAGTCGGGTATCATGAGTGACCATTATGATTGCTTTATTTTTTTCCTTGGATTCTTTCGCTAAAATATCTACAACTTCTACTGCTTTTTCTGAATCCAAGCTAGCTGTTGGCTCATCTGCCAAAATAATTGATGGATCGTTATATAGCGCTCGAGCAATTGCCACTCTTTGTCGTTCACCACCCGAAAGATCTTCTGGATACTTATTAAGGAGTTTATCCACCCCAAGTTGTTGGAATAATTCTTTTGCCTCCTCTTGTCGATTTTCATGCTTGATCTTATCGACTAGTACCAATTGTTTTTTGACGGTCAAAAATGGAACTAGATTGGAAGCTTGAAGAATAAATCCGATTTCCTTAAACCGTAATTTTACTCGTTTTTTCTCCGGTTGTTCACTGAAATCTTCTCCATTGATCTTGACGGTTCCTTTATTTGGTGTCTGTAAACCGCCTGCAATCGTTAAGAAGGTACTCTTTCCAGAACCAGATGGTCCAATGATTGCGACAAACTCCCCTTTATCGACACTGACATTTGTTTTTTCAATGCTTGGACGGTTTGATCACCATCTTTAAAACTTTTTTCAACATCTATAAATTCAATTGCTTTCATTTCCCATTCTCCTTTCTATCCGATTGCTTTTAATGGATCAATTTTTACGATCGTTCTAACAGAGAAAAGCGCCCCTAAAATAGCAACGATCAACATCATTACACTAATCACACCGAAAAACAACCAGTTACTTTGGAATGGTACAGCATCTGGTAGAACAAGTGATGTAACGAACGTTCCAAACAATCCAAGAGCGACACCGAAAAAGGAAAGTAAGAACGTTTGTGCAACTACTGAACGTGCAATAAATCCACCAGTAACGCCTTGGGCTTTCAGTACACCAAAAATATTGATCTTTTGCATGGTCAATACATAGATGAAAATGCCGATCACGATTGCTGCAATCACAATCAAAAAGCCGATCATGAAACCAAACGTCAATACTTGTGCATTGTACCCTGGTAGTTCATTAATGAATGTCGAAATACTGATTTTCTCTAGATCATCCGGTAAGCTATCCACATCTCCTCGCACGACCACTGCATTGATACGAGCATTATCAGTTGCATCTTGTTTCTCAAATCGTATCTCTTGGTACGCATTGATCGTTGTATAGACGACAGGAGAGACATTGAATTTGGCATTCTCAGTAAATCCAGTCAGTTTAAATGTCTTGTCGCTTCCTGATAATTTGATCGTATCTCCAATATCTAAGCCATATTCTTCTTTTAAACTGATATCACCGACTGCTTCATCATTTGACTGGAATTCTTCTCCTTCCACGATATTCGGCATGATGAATTGGTTTTGATCGATTCCAAAAAAACTAACATTGACTTTATCAGCATCTGGACGATCTGGACTCGTGACTACTCCAGGTGTTTGAGCTAAATAAGCGACTTGATCACCTTTCACTTCTTCTGCCATCTTTTTCGTGATCATCGACATCCCTAAGTTTGTATTGGCATCTTTTGATAAAACAATGGTATCTGCCTCCCATTTATCTACAGCAGTTCGATTGTCTTGTGCCAACCCATAGGCTAATCCTGTCAAAAAAAAGACAAGGTACGCAATTAGAAACATGACACCTGTCACTAAGGCATAGCGTAATTTTGAATGAATGATTTCATTTAATGCTAAAAACATAAAATTCCCCCTAAAAATTTATCAACTGATAAATATATATTATCACTTGATAAATTTTTAGAGGAATAATCTGCTCAGAATAATCAATTAAAGAAAAAATAATTGAGTTGATTATATTCAATATGGAATATGTCAATCGTTTATTTACAAGTTTCACCAAAAAAAGTGAGGTTAAAATCCCGATTCTTTTAACTTTGGCAATAGATATTCTTTCGCTTGTAAAATCTGACTTTCATAATCCTTATCCTGACCACTCCACATTTCAATCAAGAATGGTCCGTCGTAATTTACACGTTTCAATGTTTTAAATAAGCCAGAAAAATCCACACAACCTTGACCGAACGGAACGTCTCTAAACTTACCTTTACTACTAGCTGTTACTGGTTGCGTATCTTTTAGGTGGATCGAAGTAATATATTCGATGCCTTGTTCAAGTTCAATCGCCACATTATTTTCTGGCCACGCTGATAGATTTCCTAAGTCAGGATAAACTTGTAAATAAGGAGAAGGGAGTTGTTTTTTTATCTCCATGAATTTACGAATGGAATTCATAAATGGGTCATCCATAACTTCAATCGACAAGATTATCCCAAACTGTGCTGCCTCTTTGATACTGGTACGCAATCCTCTGATAAACGCTTCTCTTGTCTCTATTGATTTTTTTTCATAGTATACATCGTATCCCGCCACTTGTATGATCCTGATGCCTAACTGATACGCAAGCTGTATCGCTTTTTTCATCATAGATAAGGCTTTTTCTTGTTTTTTGATATCTACTGAGCCGAATGGAAAACGCCGATGCCCACTTAAACAAAGCGAATGGATAGCAATCCCCGAAATCGCTATCGCTTCCTTTAACTCAGCGATTTGTTCATTCGTCCAATCTAAACGAGCCAATCGTTCCTGGCTTTCGTCAATCGATATTTCCAGAAAATCAAACCCCAATTCTTTTACTGCATCTAACCGCTCTTGCCACGACCATCCGCTAGGCAGTGCCTTTTCATAAAGTCCGATTCTCGTCATCTCATTCTCCCCACAGTCGCTTGATCTCCTTTTGGAATGCTTGAGCTTGTATGATAGGATCTGCACACGCCGTCAATCCTCGACCGACAATAAAATGAAAGATCGGCATCCCTTGGAACAAGGCTAACGTTGAAATTGACAGCCCACCAGTTACTGATACTTGAAAACCTAAATCGATCAATTGTTGGACTAGCTTCAGATCCTTTTCTCCCCAAACTTCTCCAGCTAACAAGGCATCCCTACTTTGATGATAGACGACCTGAGAAATCCCAATTTCTCGCCATTTTTTTGCTTGTTCCATCGTCCATTCTCCGTATAGTTCTACTTGAAGCGCTTTGACTTTCTTTTGTGCGGCTTGCATGGTAGCAAGAGAGGCACAGCAGATCACTGTCATGAAATCTGCTCCAGCCTGCGCTACATTCCCAGCCACAGTTTCTCCTGCGTCAGCACATTTTGTATCCGCAACGATCGTTTTTTCTGGAAACATTTTTCTCATACATTCGATTGGTTTGCTTCCTTCTTGAAGACAAAGAATGGTGCCTACTTCGATCACATCGACGATTTCTCCTATTTTTTTCACATCTGCCAACGCAGACGCTAACGTGTTATGATCCAGAGCAATTTGTAATTTTGGTCGTTTCATCTAATTCTCCTTTGATTTCAATTCTTTGTACATTGTTGTTTCTTTGAATTTCTCACAGATTTCAGTAGGTGACATCACATTTTTGATCCCCACGACCGTCACACCTCGCTCAATTGCTTGCATGAACATCGGCATAAAATTGAGTGGCGTAAAGACAACATCATATTGACTGGCTGAACTTTTTCCTTCAGAGATCGGGCAATGATGGATTTTACTCACTGTAATATTTAATTCTCTCATTGCCTTTTCTACACTACGCATCATCATTAAACTTGTACCAGAACCATTGGCACATGAAACTAAAATTCTCATTTACTTTCCCTCCTATTAATTACTGTCTCCAAACTTCTCTTTATATTTTTGATAATCCTCCACAATCAAAAAATATCCTTCTGGATTTTTTCGATATTGTAGTTGCGGAATTAGCAACAAACCGACGACCACTAGTGCAACACCAGCATAACCAAAAAATTTCATCAAAACAGTAAAGACTGGCCAAGCAGTCGCCCAATCAAACATACCAATATACCCTCCGTAACTAGATAACCCGATCCATGTCGCAAAGATTGCAGAACCACCGACTTGGATCAGCCCAGATAAAAAAGGGAACAAACATGCTGCCTTGAATCCACCACGATTATTTGAGAACACAGCGATGACCGCATTGTCAAAAAATAGTGGGATAAATCCAGCGATCACGATCGTTGGTGATCGGAAGACGATCAATAAGATGATCATCAAGAATTGTCCTAATGCACCAAATAAAAACCCGATCGTGACTGCATTTGGTGATCCAAAGCCAAAAGTTGCAGCCACATCGATCCCTGGCACAGCTCCTGGTAAAATAGTATTTGAGATTCCTTGGAAAGATTGTGTCAACTCGTCCACAAAGGTCCGGACACCAAGTTGTAAAATGGCTAAATACACAGCAAAATTCAAAGAAGTGGTCAGTACGTAGAATAGAAAACTTTGGCCTGCCACCATAAATTCTGCCTCAATCAAGTACTCCTGTCCTAATACTAATAAGATGATGCCAAAGAAGAACAGCATCAATAAAGAAGTCGCCACCATATTTTCGTTGAAAATGGATAAGAAACCCGGAAGCTCCATATCTTCAAGCTTTTTATCAACTTTTCTATTCCCACTTTTTTTACGACTACTCTTTTGCCACCACTTTGCTAAAGTAGAAAATAGGTACACTCCAAACATCTGTTGGTGCGCAATCGCAAAACCAGCTCCGTCTGTCAATTCTTGTGTCACACCAACAGTTAAATTAGAAGCAACTGCCCAGTAACACCCTAAAATGATTCCCATAAATACTAATACTTCTACTCTTCCTAATTCAGGAAAACAGAAAAGTAAGATCCAAAAAGCTGTAGCTGCTTGCTGGATCTGGACATTTCCTGTCGTAAAAACAGCTCGCAACTTCGTATATTTTTGAAAACGAACTAACAGGATATTCAACACAAATGCAATCAATAATAAAATCATCACATCACTGAATGTTCGCCCAAAAGTCTCCATCAATCCTGCATCTACAGCATTTTGGCCAAAATAAGGATCAGTCACCATCGCCTCAAGATCAAAGCGATCTTTCAAACCAACTAAGATCGGTCGGAAATTGTTTACTAATCCACCTGAACCAACAGCTAAAATCAGATAACCTACAGTGGCTTTCAAAAATCCAGCTATACATTCGTATAATGGTCGGCCAAGAAGTAGATACCCTAATAAAACAATCAAACCGATCAAATAAGCCGGCTGCGTTAAAATATTTGTCGCAAAATACGTCCATATCTCCATCAAGATAGCTCCCATATTTTTCCGTTACCAAAAACCAGAACAAATCCTCAAAAGATGCCAGATATCATGGTTTTCATGTAAACGGACTCCCTCCCTTACATCGTATTTTTTTATCTTTTGTATCTATTTGCTTGCTAGTTATGGTCCTCACTGACCATAACTAGCAAGCAAAAGACTACTTTTACCTATATTGGCTCGTATTTGTCCATGATCCTTTGATAATCTTCGATTGTTTCTGTCGCAAGTAATTCTTCGATCAACCCATCTTGCATCAGTAATTCTGATAATGATTGAATATTTTCTAAGTGCTGCTTTGGCTCTTTAGCTGCTAAGGTGAAGAAAAGGCTGGCAGACTTTGCCCCTTCTTCAAAGGGAACTGGCACGTTCATTTTGGTAAATGAAATCGTCGTATCGAAAACATGTGAGCCACCTTGCATGGCATGAGGCATCGCAACGTGCGGGGCGATCAGGATATATGCCCCATGTTCTTCGACATTGCGGATCATTTCTTCTACATATATATGATCAATGATTCTTTTTTCTAATAAGTGACGACTGCTCTCCTCGATTGCTACTCGCCAATCATTTATCGTAGTTTCTACATAATTGACTAAGTCATTCTCATAGAAATATCTCAACATATTTACAAACAGTATCAAGCAGGCAACCCGTTGTTTGACAATAGCGCATCCTTATCAAGAGATGACTTTGTCTTACGTTCCCTTGCTTTGATACGTTCTCCCTCCTCGCTTTTGCTTTTCGTTATAAAATTCTCAGTTCAGCTGATTTATTGTCATATATCTCTTGGGCTCCTACAAAAATGATGGAAACGGCGTATCATTTTCTTGGGCGAAGACATCATGGAAGCCACGATCGAAATTGAATGCCAAGTCTTGTCTATTATCTGGATACGTATATTTCCCCCCACTTGCCAAATATAAGGGGAAAACTGATAAGCCAATCGATCTTTTTTCATGCGCCATAATTGAGTGATCTCGCTAGGGTCAGCCATAAAATTTGACCAAATATCATAATGGACTGGGATCACTACTTGAGCTCTTAACGATTCTGCCATTCTCAACAAATCACTGGCGGTCATCTTATCAGTGATACCACGCGGATTTTCACCATATGCACCTAGACAAACATCAATTTGATGTTCATTGCCATGTTTGGCAAAGAGGTTGGAATAATGCGAATCCCCTGCATGGTAGATCGTCCCTCCTGATGTTTTGAAAAGATAATTGACAGCGATCGTATCCATTTCTTGTGGTAACTGATCTTTTAATTGCACATGAGGATCATCATGTGTGATCAGTGCCGTCCGATCAAAGGCTTCCAGCGCAACGATCTCTACTTCATTGATCAAAGCGATATCGCCGGGTTTGACTACTTGGGTCTTTTCTTTTGGTATCCCCAAGAGAGCCATGTTTCCACTACTGCTTTGGGGCCAATAAATAGAGCCTCCGGACAATTTTGATGAACAGCAGCGGCAGTGTGGATATCCAGATGATCGGAATGGATATGTGTCACCACTAATGCATCCACATTTTTGATTGCAAATGGATCGATCACAAAAGGTTGCGTTCGTAAATTCGGTTGCATCTTTTCTGTACCGCTCATACGCATCATCTGGTGGCCTTTTTTCATCTGTCCATTCCCGTGTGTTCGTTTTCCTGTCCCACACCATAAGTCACAAAGGATATTTGTACCTTCATTTGACTTTAGCCATATACCTGTACATCCTAGCCACCAGATAGATACGCTTTTTTCTTTTACTTGTTCCATTTCGATTTCTTCGTTCAGATAGGTTCCCCATTCTGGAAAAGTCGAACGCAACCAACTTTCCTTTGTTACTTCTGTTAAATTCATGTGCCATCCTCCTCTTTTTTAGGTATATACAAATGATAAAGCGCTATCAAAATGATTGGAATAGCTTTATATGACTGTTATTACTTTATGTGATCGTTTCCATTTTTTTATGCTCGTTTAGTTATAATTAGTCATATAGAGAAAAATTGATTGAAAAGGAAGGATAACAATGAAAAATTCTCTGTTGACGATTAAAAAAAGACGTAATGAAATTCTTGATCTATTACAACGGTACACACAAATGACCACGATTGAACTGTCTGAAAAGCTTCACGTATCACTCAGCACCATTCGTCGAGACCTTAGATTATTAGAAGAAAAAAATGAGATTATTCGTGAACATGGCTATTGTCTCTTCAATTATGACAATCAAACAAATTTCGATCTTTCAGGACCAACATGGATCAAACATCAAATTGCTCGTTGTGCTAGTCAATATATTGGAGACTATGCCACAGTATTTATCAATTCAAGTTCCACTGCATTAGCTACACTCGATTATTTAGAATCTAATCACGTCACTGTCGTAACGAATAATTTAAAGGTCGTTTCTTGTGTCAGACAAGGAAATTATACGTATATTCTCACTGGTGGCGAATTACGCGTACCGAAAGAAATCTTGGTGGGAGATATTGCCGCTCGCACATTAGCAGATATGAATGCAGATGTCTGTATTATTGGATGTAGCGGAATAGATTTAGAGAATGGTGTGACGACAAAAATTTTAAACGAATCTAAAATCAACGAATGGATGATCAAAAAGAGTATCAAATGTCGTATCCTTGTTGCAGACCATCGTAAGATTGGCCGGACTTCACAGTTTAAGATTGCCGATATCTCAGCCTTTGATTATTTGATCACCGATCAGCATTGTTCACCTAAACTTGCCAAAAAAATCGAACAACGAGGTGTCACTGTTATTCGAGTAAGTTTGTAAAAAAAATCACCAAAATTGCTAACAGATAAAAAACAGCTATCATTCGATTTTCTTCCTTTAGTTAAGTATTCAAAGCGTGATTATACTCTTGCATAGCAGTAACTCTTTGTTCAGTTAAATAAAATAAAACAGATTATTTGCCTGTTTTAAAAACAAGGCGTAGTATAAAAAATGTAACCGCTGACAAATTTAATATTAGTTATTGATCGATACTACGAAAGAAGGTTTGTTTTATGGAAATGATTTATCAAGCTGGCTCACAAGAAGGGCAAATCAGTTTTATCAATACAGAAGATCTAGAAATGGCGGCAGCTCAAGTGATTCCTACTGGCGGATATGGCTATATCAGTAGTGGCGCTGGAGATCTCTTTACGTATCAAGAAAACGTGCAATCATTCAATCATCAATTGATTATTCCTCATGTTTTAAAAGACGTAGAAATTCCAGATACAACGACTTGCTTTGACCAAGAAACATTAACTGCGCCAATCATTATGGCGCCTATTGCAGCTCATGGTTTAGCTCATACACATGCAGAAAAAGCTTCAGCTAAAGGAGTTGCCGATTTTCATACGATTTATACGGCGAGTTCTTACGCTTCATGTACATTAGAAGAAATCCGCGAGGCCGGTGGGCCAGACGCACCACAATGGTTCCAGTTTTACATGAGTAAAGACAATGGGATCAATTTAGATATTCTTGAGATGGCCAAACGTAATGGCGCAAAAGCAATCGTTTTGACAGCTGATGCAACCGTTGGTGGTAATCGAGAAAACGACCTTCGCAATGGTTTCACTTTTCCTTTGCCAATGCCGATCGTTCAAGCCTATCAATCAGGGGTCGGACAAACGATGGACGCAGTTTATAAATCCTCCAAACAAAAGTTAAGTCCAAAAGATGTGGAATTTATTGCTACTCATTCTGACTTACCCGTTTATGTAAAAGGTGTGCAATCAGAAGACGATGTTTATCGTTCATTAGATGCGGGAGCAAATGGCATCTGGGTATCGAATCATGGCGGTCGTCAATTAGATGGTGGGCCAGCAGCCTTTGATTCTTTGAAATATGTAGCAGAAGCCGTCGACAAACGTGTCCCTATCATCTTTGATAGTGGTGTTCGTCGTGGTCAGCATGTCTTTAAAGCCATCGCTTCTGGTGCCGATTTAGTCGCGATCGGTCGTCCTGCCATTTACGGTTTAGCTCTCGGTGGAAGTACAGGTATCAAACGAGTATTCGACTTCTTCAAAAAAGAATTAGAAATGGTCATGCAATTAGCTGGGACACAAACCATCGAAGATATCAAAAATGTGACATTACGGGAAAATCGTTTCTTCTAAATTGAGAAAATCTCAAATAAAACAAGTACAGTTCCCATAGTTATCTCGCACTTTTGAATCCAAATAAACGAACATCAAAAAAAGCCTTTAAAAATAAGTCAGAAGCCCCAAAAATTTGAACAAATTTCGGGGCTTCTGGCTTATTTTTCAGAACTGTATGCTATTTATTGCACTCTATATACTACCTGTTTGGATGGATTTTCTAAATGTACGCTTCACCTTGTGCAAACAAGGTTGCTTCGCCACTGATCATCACGCGTTCACCTAACCACTCGCAAGTCAAGCCCCCCCTCTGGCAGAAAGTTGTTGAGCAACCAAGTCATCCTTTCCAAGCTTTTGTGCCCAGTAAGGAATCAAATTCGCATGTGCCGAGCCACACACTGGATCTTCATTGATCGTTAGTTTTGGGAAAAAGGTCCTAGAAACAAAATCTTCGTTCTTTCCTTCAGCTGTGACAATCACGCCGACGCCTTCTTCTAATTCCCTCATTGCAGTATAATCAGGCGTTAGCTTTGCCACTGTCTCTTCGTCTTCCAAAACAAAAAATAAGTCCCTTGCCAGATAAGCCTCTTTTATTTTTTTGCCGATTGCTTGTTCATATTCTGGTAATATAGCAATTGGTTGCGGTAAAATACTTGGAAAATCCATCGCATATTTTTGCTCTTTTTTTGTGACAAATAGGTTCCCACTTTGTGTTGAAAATGAAATCTTGGATTCACTGATACCATAAAAGTAAAACAATACAAATGCGGTTGCCAAAGTCGCATGACCACATAAGTCGATTTCACGATCAGGGGTAAACCAACGTAATTCATAACCTTTCTCTTTTCTAACGGTAAAGGCGGTTTCGGATAGGTTATTTTCGATGGCGATTTTTTGCATGGTATCATCAGGTAGCCATTCATCTAACACAAAGACCGCAGCAGGATTTCCTTTGAACACTTCATTGGTGAAGGCGTCAACTACATAATAGGGTAAATTCATTTATAAACTACTCCTTTACTTTTTGATAAATATATTCGGCACAACATAAATCTTCCACTGCTAAGCCAACTGCATCAAAGATCGTGATCACTCGTTCTTCTGTACGCCCTGTTTTCTGATGGGTGACTAATTCACCTAGAGAACCGAGGAGGTTTGTCTGATCAATTTTCCCTTCTGACAAGGGAATCAAATAGTCGCCACTTTCCCTTTTGACCGCTTGGTAATCATCTACATACAGTTGTCCAGAGGCCATCAAATCACTTGTTAATTCACGAGTATCTGGTGTAAATGTTCCGATTGCATTGATATGTGCGCCAGATTTCACCTCTTTTTTTGATAAAAAAGCATGTTTACTAGGTGTTAAAGTACAGATAATATCTGCTTCCATAGTTGCTTCAACTAATGTCGAACAATCAATAAAACGCAGTTTTGGATAATTATTTTGCTGTTCTAGGATAAATTGTTTTCGTCGTGTTTCATCTAAATCATAGACATACACACGGTGAATCTTTCGGACACAGGTAATTGCGGCTAGATGTGAAACTGCTTGTTGTCCAGTTCCAATCAATGTGAGTGTATCTGCTGATGGCTTTGCTAGGTAATCTGTTGCTAATGCTGAAACTGCTGCTGTTCGTATCCAAGTCACGGCATTCGCATCGATCATCGCGACGGGTTGCCCGTTTTTTGAATCGAAGAGTATGATTTCACCTAAATGTGATGGTAGGTTTTGTTTGTGATTGCTTGGAAAAGCCGTGATGATTTTTGAACCAAAATACCGATTTCTTCCCAAATAAGCGGGCATCATCGCAAACACATTTTGTTTCTCGCCATCTGGTAATTGTTGGACCATTCGCTTCTCTTGAGAAATCTTTCCCATTTGAAAATCTCCAAAACACTGTTCCATTACTTTGATTGCTTCTTTAAAACTAAAATGGGTGTTGACTTCTTGACTATCGATGATTTGCATATTTCTCCTCCTTTTTTCTATACTAGCGTCCGAAAACAATACATTCAATGATATAATTGTATGGAATACAATTTTTGAAAGAAGGAACGAGTATGTCGATCAACTCTTATGAGAATTATCCACTGACTTGGCGTCCAGATAAAAAAAAGTTACATCGCCCAATCTACCAATCACTTGTCACGCAGTTAGAAGCTGACATCTTATCAAATAAATTACAAAAAAATACAAGGTTACCTTCCCAAAGAGAACTAGCTGACTTCTTAGACATCAATTTCACAACAGTTGGTCAAGCTTATAAGTTGGGTCTAGAAAAAGGGTTACTCTATACAAGTATCGGGAGTGGGACATTTGTTTCCCCAAATGCGTTTACCTCCATCACTATTTCTTCTGATCAAGTACCTGATCATGTCATTGATTTTGGGTTAGTCAGTTCATTTGATGAATGCAACGAAATGATCACTCCTTTTATTCAAGCTGTTTCACAAAATCATGCGACTAACGGACTTCTTAGCTACCGTGAACCATTAGGGACAACCTATCAATTGACGATTGCCAAAAAATGGTTGGAAACACAAGGTGTCTATGCTTCAAGGGAACAGATTGCTATTGTTTCAGGTGTCCAAAACGGCTTGGCGATCACGCTAGCTGCTTTGTTTTCTCCAGGAGATCGTTTGGCAGTCGATCGCTATACTTATTCGAATTTCATTGAGCTTGCTCACCTTTACCATATGGAAATCGTGCCGATTGATTTTGATGCGGAGGGTATGCTTCCCGAATTACTTGAACAAGAATGTCGGAAAAAAGAAATCCACGGTATTTTTCTGATGCCTTCATGTAACAATCCTATTGGGTTTCAACTATCTGTAAAACGGAGACAACAGCTAAAAGAAGTCATTACAAAGCAACAATTGATCGTGATCGAAGACGACATCCATTCTTTTTTGACTACCTATAATCAAAAAACACCCTTTCCCTCATTCCAGCAGTTACTTCCTGAACAAACCATTTATCTTGCCGGAATGACCAAGTTTATTTGTGCAGGCATGCGTGTTGCTTTTCTAGTATTTCCCGCAAAGTACAAACAAAACATCCAACAGGCGATTTTCAATATCAATGTCAAAACCTCAAGTTTAGATGCTGAGATTGTCATGCAAATCTTATGTTCAGAAACCGCACAGGACATACTCGAAACAAAATCCAACTATACAAAACAAGCAAATGAACGATTCGATACACTTTTCAACTTGCCTCGACCGACTAATCCACTTCCTTTTTATCGAAATCTCCCTGTTCGAAATGATCTGTCTCCAGAAACGATTGAACAAGCTTTTTTAAATAAAGGGATTCGTGTCTATCATTCACATCGTTTTACGACACAACCGCAACATGATCCTTTTATTCGAATTGCTTTATCCTCTAATCCATTAGAAGTATTAACGAAAGGACTTGAAATCGTCAAGAAAGAAATCGTGTACTTTCAACGGTGACTTATCACATAAAAATCAAAACGATCCAACTCATTCTTTTTGTTTTTAACTACTCGAACCCCATCGAAGAGGAGCCTATTTTTAATCATAGGCTCCTCTTTTTTCTTTCGTCATATAAATAAAATTTATCACAACTACCTATTTTGACTATAGCCCTTAGTGAATCCTATACTTCGTATGTATTAAAACTTAGGAGGAATCATTCATGCTAACAGGGTTAAACTTACTAAATGATCCATTTTTAAATAAAGGAACAGCTTTTACAAAAGAAGAACGTAAAAAATATGGGATTACCGGAATGCTTCCTAGCACAGTCCAAACATTAGAACAACAATCTGTGCAAGCATATGGCCAATACCTAAGCAAACAAACTGATTTAGAAAAACGTATTTTCTTAATGAACTTATTCAATACAAACCGCACACTTTTCTATAAATTGATGGGACAACATTTAGTAGAATTTATGCCGGTAGTATATGATCCAGTAGTTGCAGATGCAATCGAACAATACAATGAAATTTTCTTAAAACCACAAGATGCTGCATTTCTTTCGATCGATGAACCAGAATTGATCAAAGAAAGCTTGAAAAACGCCGCAGCTGGTCGTGATATTCGCTTGATCGTTGTTACAGATGCAGAAGGAATCCTTGGTATGGGTGACTGGGGAGTCAATGGCGTTGACATCGCAATTGGAAAACTAATGGTTTATACTGCAGCTGCTGGTATCAATCCAGCGCAAGTATTACCTGTATCGATCGATGCTGGTACAAACAATGAAGAGTTATTGAATAATCCGTTATATCTAGGAAACAAACACGCACGTGTCGAAGGTGAGTCTTACTATGAATTCATCGACCAATTTGTTTCATCCGCTACAGAGCTGTTTCCTGAATTATTGTTACACTGGGAAGACTTTGGTCGTGGCAATGCCGCAACGATCTTAGAAAAATATGAAGACAAAATCACAACATTCAATGATGACATCCAAGGAACAGGGATCGTCGTACTAGCTGGCGTACTTGGCGGATTGAATATTTCTGGTGAATCTTTGAAAGATCAAACGATCCTAACATTTGGAGCGGGAACGGCTGGAGTCGGCATTGCGAATATCTTATTAGATGAAATGATCCGTCAAGGTGTACCAGAAGAAGAAGCACGTAAACACTTCTATCAAGTGGATAAACAAGGACTATTGTTCGAAGATACTGAAGGCTTGACGCCTGGACAAATTCCTTTTGCACGTAAACGTTCAGAATTTGCCAATAGTGAAGAATTGACTAATTTAGAAGCTGTTGTCAAAGCAATTCACCCAACAATCATGATTGGTACATCTACTCAACCAGGAGCATTCACAGAAGAAATCGTCAAAGAAATGGCTAGCCATACACCACGACCAATCATCATGCCTTTGTCTAACCCAACAAAATTAGCAGAAGCAAAAGCAAAAGATTTGATTGAATGGACAGATGGAAAAGCATTAGTCGGAACAGGTATCCCTGCGGATGATGTGGAATACAATGGCGTGACTTATCAAATCGGACAAGCAAACAACGCATTGATGTATCCAGGATTAGGACTTGGCTTGATTGCTTCAACAGCTACTCGTGTCAACGCTGAGATCATCTCACAAGCAAGTCGTGCATTAGGTGGGATCGTTGATGTCACAAAACCAGGGGCAGCTATTTTACCACCTGTTGCAAGAATCACTGAATTCTCACAAACGATTGCTGAAACAGTCGCTCAATCTGTCGTGGATCAACAATTGAACCGTGAAGAAATCACTGACATTAAAGCAGCTGTCGAAGCAGCTAAATGGGTGCCTGAATATCAAGATTTAGAAGCTTAACTCACACTAGTCTCTTTCACAATAATTCGTTACTAAAACAGTTCTGAGCAAAACGAGACTTAAAGTAAAAATACGTATGGTAAACATCGAGGCCTTGGATCATTCGTTCATTTCAACGAATTGATCCAAGGGGTGTTTTTTGCTAAGAAATACTGGAGCGAGTTGAGGAATAGCTTTAAATTATTTTCCAACTAATAGGGAACTCCTCTTACGTTAATCAAGGAAAGGATCTGTAAGGATGTTAGATCAAGAACAAACGACTTCTACAGTCGTTAAGACAAACAAAGAAGGTTTTTGGGAAACAAAAATCAGTGGGGTCAGTTTACCTATCTATTTGATCATGGTTCTCGTTTTGATCATTGCGATGGCATTAGGTAAATTACCAACAAATATGATCGGTCCTATCGCCGTACTCGTCATTTTTGGGAATCTATTCCATTTTATCGGGACAAAAATCCCAATCGTCAAAAGTTATTTAGGTGGTGGCTCTGTTTTTGCGATCTTCGCTTCCGCAGCTATCGCAACCTTTGGTATTTTACCTGATTATGTTGTGAAATCAACTGAAAACTTTGTTAATAATATGGGCTTTTTAGACTTTTATATCGCTGCTTTGATTACCGGAAGTATTCTAGGAATGAACCGCAAATTATTGATGAAGGCTTCCGTTCGTTTTATCCCTGTTGCACTTATTTCTATGGTTGTTTCATTTTTTGCAGTTGGACTTGTGGGAATGTTGATTGGGAATGGCTTCGCTAATTCCGTATTATACATTTCTTTACCTGCCATGGCTGGTGGTGTAGGTGCTGGCGCTGTTCCACTATCAACTATTTATGCAAACGTCTTAGGAACAGATGCTTCTGCCATTATTTCACGTTTGATTCCTGCAACTGCAATGACAAACGTGCTAGCCATTATCGGAGCCGCTTTAGTGGCTCGTGCTGGACAATCCATGCCAAAATTGAATGGTAATGGGAAACTGATGGAAAAAGGCGATCTAGGTGACGGCAAACCACGCAATGTGAAACCTTCTATCCCTCAATTAGGTGTTGGTTTAATGGTCTCGATCACATTCTTTATTCTTGGGCAAATCTGTAATTTCTTTGTACCAAAAGTTCATGCTTATGCTTTCATGATCATTATTGTGGTCATCTGTAAAATCACCAATGTTCTTCCTGAATACTACGAAGATGCAGCGATCATGTTCAATAACTTGATTGTTAAAAACTTAACGGCAGCTGTTTTAGCAGGTATCGGGATTGCTTTATTGAACTTGAATGTTTTAGCTTCTGCTTTAACATGGCAATTCGTCGTACTCTGCTTAACAAGTGTCATCGTCATCTCACTTGTCTCAGCATTTGTTGGTCGTCTATTTGGACTTTATCCGATCGAATCAACGATTACAGCAGGATTATGTAACAATTCAATGGGTGGCACAGGAAATGTTGCCGTCTTATCCGCAGCAAACCGCATGGAGTTGATTGCTTTTGCTCAAATGGGCAATCGTTTAGGTGGAGCGATCGTCTTGATCATTTCCGGATTTTTGATGCAACTATTTTCTTAATTCGAATAAATGTAAAAAAACTTCTCGATCATTATTCGAGAAGTTTTTTTGTGATGACCTTCATCATTCATTTAGAAATTGTTTTTGCCATTTGGTTGAATGATAGTCGATACGTTCATAAAAACGGTGTGCTTCGTTTCGATGTTTGCCAGAGTTTAGTCGAACATCAAAGTAGCCACGTTTTTTTCCTTGCTTCTCAACACTCTCCATCAATCATCTGACAATTCCTTGATGTTGCGCTTTTGAAGAAACTGCTAATGCTAAAATATTGATCAACGTTGGACTTAACAATGTTGCATACTTTTGGGTATGGACATATCCTAATACTTTCCTCGTCCCTTCTTCCTCATAAACACCAAGACATAGATCTCTGGCTGTGCCAAGATGCATTTTAATGGCTCCGTTGTTTCCGAAAGTGGCATCTCATCCCCTAGTTCTTCCTTATTTAGCTTATTTATGGTTTCTGCATCCTCCATTCAAGCAGTTCTTACCATTTTGTTCTTCCTTTCATCTCTAAGGTTATGTACTATGCTAAGGATAGTATGATTTGTTCTATGGAAATAAACATGGTCAATTTCTTGATTAAAAGAATGATAAAAAAGAGAAACCTTGTCATTTCAAGGTTTCTCCGCTATTTTAATCCTATTCTTCTTCTTCCGCCATGAATGTATTGAAGACCTCTTCGATCATATCCCATTCAGCATCTGTTTCGATTTGTTCTAATTCGCCTTCTGTTCCGTCTTCGTTTTCAACGTAGGCATAGGCTTGTAATTCTACATCTTCATCTTCCGGTACGCCGGCTGGATAAAGCAATACGTAGTTACGACCAAATTCTTCTTGTCCATCGACTGTTAACAAGATTTCGTATAATGTTTCATTTCCTTGATCATCGACCAATGTGATATGTTCATGTCCTTCATGATCATGTGTATGATTGTGTTCTGCCATTAGAACCCCTCTTTTCATTTTTTAAAATAGTTGTTTTCCCGAACCATCTAAATAATTTTGTAAAATCATCACCGCAGCAAGCTTATCGATGACTTTTTTTCTTTTTGCTCTTGACGTATTTGCCTGTTCGACCAACATGCGTTCTGCTTGTACGGTAGTCAGTCGTTCATCTTGATAGTCGACTGGTAGAGAAAACATTTCTTTGATCTTTTCTCCATAAGCCATTGAGCTTTCTGCTCTCGGACCGATTGAATTATTCATGTTTTTCGGCAAACCTACAACAAAACGATCTACTTCGTACTGTTTGACCAGTTCTGCCAATCGTTCAAATCCAAATTCTTCTTTATCTTCATTGATACGAATGATCTCTACGCCTTGTGCAGTCCAGCCAAAAGGATCACTAACAGCGACACCTACAGTCTTTGAGCCAACATCCAAGCCCATCACTCTCATAGATTCACTCCATGATTTGAGAGATAGTCTTTGACGATCACTTCCATGATTTCATCGCGTTCATGACGACGGATCAGATTCCTTGCATCACGATAACGAGGAATGTAGGCCGGGTCTCCAGAAAGCAAGTAGCCCACAATCTGGTTGATTGGATTGTAGCCTTTTTCTTCCAAAGCCCGATAAACGATCGCTAATGTTTCGCTGACTTCTTTTTTACGACTATCATCAAAACCAAAACGTACGGTTTCATCTGTAAAACCCATGATTCTACACCTCTTTCCGCAGGGTAGTCAAATTACCCTCTACACCCTTTATTTTACTCGAAATGTGGTAAAACTACAAATAAATATTCCAACTTCGCTGGAAATATAAAAATAATAATGATTTCTTATTTGATTGTATCGATTCCAACATTTATGAGTACACTTTCTTACAGTATACGTGATATTTAATCAAAAATAAGTCTTTTCTCTGTTTTTTCAAAAAATTCACAAAATATTCAAATAACGAACGCCTATGGATCATGTTTTCTTTGCTTGCCCCGTGTGATAGTTGATCGTATAACCGTCTTGCACATTATAGATAAATACATTGAATGAGATTTGGTTATCTTCAATGCTTTGGGCTTCTAATTGAACACCTCGTGCTACTAGTTCTTCTCCTTCAAAATGTGGTGTTACCCGATAGCGAACGTGATGATTGGTTTCTTTGATGTATGCTGCAATATCGTTTTCATGTGCCAGCATATGAGGGGTATTCAACGAACGAGTCCCTGTCATCAAATTTTTGATGTTATTGTTTTGACCAGTTAGCTGAAAACCTATCAAGTGGCTTCGATTATAAAGCCATTGTCCGTCACTCAATTTTTTTTGTTTCCAACCTGTCGGATCGATATAAAGAGACTCACGTTTTTCTTTAGGAAACATCTTTTTTCCTAACATGGCATTGGCTTGACCTACACGATTCAATCGATCGATATCGGAATAACTTTCCCATGTTCCTTTTTCTAAGCTCAGTTCTTCTTTTGTAAAAGTCGGTTTATTTTGATTGATTTCGATTTCTTGGTGCATGCCGTCGTATTCTGGAACATTCGCCACTTGTGAGACTTGAGGTTTAGAATCAAATAGACCTGTCAGCTGTTGAACGAGATCAGACTCTTTTTGCGTCGTTGAAATTCCTAATGCACCTGCTAAAAGAGCAACTGCGACACCTATGATTGTTTTTGTTGTTTTTTTGTTCATGTATCTACTCCTTTATTCAGTCGAACTCCATAAATCTTAACATACGTTCCCCTTTTTTTAAATAAAGAAGTATTTAAATTCTTTCAACAATTCCTTCTTCAAAAATTATATACGCATTTTCAGTCTATTTCCTAAAATAAACAACCTAAATTTCCACGTGAAAGGAAATCTAGGTTGTTACTAAAACTTCATCACTCTATTCGATTGATCTTCTTATCAATTCTATCACCAAGTGAATACTTTTTTTGATCGGACAATTAGGCTCTCAACATCTATTCTTATTTCAAGTTTCTTTTACAAAGCTTGCTTTGTTCATTGCCTGTTCAATCATTTCGACTGTTGCTTGTGGGTCTTCTACTCCAATGATGAGACGATTGAATTCTTCATCTTTGAGTGTGATAACGACTCCGTTTTCTTTTCTTTTGAGATCATAAAAAACCTTATCTGAATCTTGGACGAATGTTCCGGCAAAATAATATCCATAGGCATCAACACCCATTCTTTTTTCGCCAAATTTCGGTGTATCTTCCCAGACATCGGCATCCACAGTTGCGCCTAATACATTGGATAATGGTGTGGATATTTCATTTTTCAATGCCCACAGTTTTCGTACGCCCTCCATACTGATAATCAATCGATCATTTTGGATTTCAACTTTAGCCATTTTCTACTTCCCCCTGTCCGTAAGATTCGCCCGATGCATGATTCGATCAGCAATGATCGTTTCAATCGAAGCCACGTTTTTCTGCTCTAAAGCAGCGATTACTTTCTGCGCGATCCTTTTTACCTCGTTGTCATCCGCCGTACGTTCTAGTAATGCAATGATTAACAAATCAATCAATAACCCATTATCAGTCACTTCATATTCAGCTATATAGTTAAAGCAAGTCGTAAATAAACCAGCTTTACTATAATAAGCAGAGTATAAACTTCCTCGAAGCAAACCAGTCGCTTTTACCAATTGACTAATCGACGTCCCTGCATACCCATTTTTGGCAAAAACTTTGGCCGATTCTAATAAAACTTTCTCTTCATTAAATTCTCTCGTTCTTCCCATAACTTGATTATGCCATATTATTGAACGATTGGTCAATAATTAACTAGAAAGCTTGATTTATTTAAAATGTTGATTGAACACTTGGATCTTATTTTACCTTTCACTGCTTATTTTTGAGATTCAAGTTTTCTTTTTCTACGTTTTCCAATTTGTTTGTAGTAAAATAAATACAAGAAAACAACTATTGGAGAAAATGCCATGCCAGAAAAAGATTTAGATTTATTGCTTAATACCTGTTTATTGGCGGGAAAAATAATGACGGAAAGTAATGCAGAGATGTACCGTGTAGAAGATACGATGAGTCGGATCGCTTCTGCTTCTGGAAATTATCGCTTAGTTAGCTACGTGACCCAAACAGGACTATTTATCGGATTTGATCGGACTTCGACGATCCGCATGGAACAAATCACCAATCGAACGATCAATTTAGAAAGAGTAGTCAAGGTCAATAACCTTTCAAGAAAATATGTTGCCAATGAATTGACTTTGGAAGAACTATATAGCGCATTACAAGAAGTTGAGAAAGACCGCCGGATGTTCCCAGTATGGCTACAAATCATCAGCGCTGCTATCATTAGCGGAACGATCATGATTTTATTTGGTGGCGAATTGAAAGATTTACCGATCACATTGTCGATTGGGGGAGTGGGCTACATTGTTTATCTGTGCAGTTTACGTTTTTTTAGAATCAAGTTTTTAGCTGAATTCCTTTCCTCTTTGATTATCGGCATAGCCGCTATTTTAAGTGTGCGTTTAGGAATCGGTCTCAATCAGGATTTGATCATCATTGGTTGTGTTATGCCGTTGGTTCCTGGTGTTCAAATCACCAACGCGATTCGTGATCTATTAGCGGGGCACTACGTTTCTGGTGTTTCTCGTGGAGCAGAAGCGATGATGACTGCGGCGATGATTGGTTTTGCAATCGCCTTTATCTTTCAAATCTTCTACTAAGAAAGGAATTTATCCATGTGGCATGTATTGATTCAATTTTCTTTTAGCTTTTTAGCAACCGCTGCCTTTGCAATCATCACTAATGTGCCAAGGAAAGCCTTAGTTTGGTGTGGTTTAGCTGGTGCCGTAGGTTGGATGATCTATTGGTTGTGTCTAGCTATGGGTGGCGGTGCAGCTTTAGGTTCATTACTAGGTTCATTAGGCGTTGCGTTTGCTAGTGATCTTTTTTCTAAACAACTAAAAATGCCCGTCACGATTTTCAATATCCCCGGTATGGTACCATTGGTTCCTGGAGGATTAGCCTATCAAGCTGTTCGCAGTTTAGTTACAGGTGCTTATCAAGATGCGGCATTTTTCACTGTTCAAGCGATCATGATCGCTGGAGCGATTGCCTTAGGTCTAGTAATATCAGAAGTATTCAACCACAATATCCGTAGTTTTAAACTGAAACGTGAAGCGATTGTATTGAAGAGAAGAAAGAAAAAATGAGCGTTTCTCGCTTTGATCTTTTTTGTACAGAGCAATCATACTGTGGGATTCTTGTAACCTTTAATGAAAAAAGTGATAAGAGATGAAACTCGTAAGAATTTCATCTCTTATCACTTTTTTGTTTATATTGTACATGACTACAACTTTATTTCGTTCATTTAAAATGCCCGATACACATATTGATTTTCAGGAGCAGTGATTTTTTCTACTTTCGTCACTACGACTGAAGGAATCTCTCGCTTGAAAGGTTGATAAAAATCGGTTTGGATCGTCCCTTCGACTTTGTACCAGTCATCATTTTTCACAGTCATTCCTTCTGGCAGATGCGTCAACAAACCAAAGACGCCTGAATCAGCAACACAGTGGATGATCCCAAATCGAAAGAGAAAGGTATCAGTAGCCTTGTCATTTTTCGACTGATAGACAAAACCTTCATAAGAGACTTTCTTACCAATGAATTCGCTTGGATAGTTGTAGATCAATTCCATGATCTCTAAATAATTATCGTCTGTGATCGCAATCATTTGTTCATCTTCGTATTTATCTTTTAACTCATTCATTTGATCTTGATAGTCAGATTTATTGAAATAAATACTCGTATCTGGTTTCAAATATTGCGTTTGCACTTGTGGATCACCGACAGATTCTTTGCTTAATGGAAAGTTGAACCCTTTCGCTTCCACGATCGTTGTGTTTAAACTAACCGTCGGAAACAGTGTTCCTACAACGATCGGCAAGGCTAATAAGAGATAAGCAATCCAACGCTGATACGGTTTTGATAATCCGTGATCATGAGAATCATGGGACTCATGGACTCCTTTTTGTCCATCTGCTTTTACCCAAAGATACAACTGAACTAAGGCTAGTAAGGCAGATAAGACCATGGATAATACTGCCAAATAACGATAATGGACATTGATGTATTGATCTAAACGCCCTGAGACTTGAAGATACATCATCATTTCAAAATAACCGGATAAAATCAAAAATCGCAGCATGTTTCTCCTCCTAAATAAATAGTGTAAAGCCGATAACACTTAAGGCGATCAGCCCGATCAATGAAACGATGAAGCGTGTGTTGAAATAACGTTTCATCATCAATAGGTTTTTGATATCCACCATTGGTCCAAAAACTAAGAAAGCAACCACCGGTGCTGTTCCAAAAAGACTCAACAAAGAGGAGCCAATAAACGCATCCGCTTCGGAACAAAGAGACATCGTGAATGCCAATACTAGCATGATCAAAATGGCTAATAGCTTTGTCGAACCTAACGTCAACATCACTCTCGTAGGTAAATAGGTTTGCATCCCTGCAGCAATCCCCCCCCAATGATCAAATATCGGCCCGTATCGAAGAACTCATCGATGGAGTGAGTCAAGACATGGATGATTCGATGTCCCCATTTCTGTGGTGCGATTGCTTCCTCATGCTCATGTATATGGGAGCTAGGCTCAACCATCGCTGAATCAAATGAAGACTTCAAGATTCTGCCTTTTTGGATATAGGCCAACCAGACACCTACGATCAGTGCGACAATAAAACTCCCTAACATACGCAGCCCCGCCATTTTCCAAGTATTGCCAAATGCAATAAAAGTTGAAAAGATCACGACTGGATTAATGATTGGCGCAGTGAGCATAAATGCAAATGCGGTGTGTACAGGAACCCCTTTTTTTACAAACTGATGAACGATCGGAACGATCCCACATTCACATGAAGGAAAGAAAAAACCTAGAATAGACCCAACAATAATCGATAAAAAACGATTTTTAGGTAACCATCGTTTGACACGTTCGGGGTCAAAAATACTTGTAAAGCACCTGAGATGATACATCCCAATAAAACAAACGGCAAGGCTTCGATAACGATCGATAAAAAAATCGTTCCCATCTGCAATACCGAATTTGGAATAAACGAAAACATATAATTTCTCCTTGTCATTTGAACTTCATTCGCCCATCAATATACGCTTTTCTTCAATAAAATACAAGAAAGCTTAAATTTTTTTCATAAGTTTAAGAAATCAAAAAAAGCTTTTTTATTGACATCTCCGTCATATAGATTTACTTTTAGCACAGCTAAGATGAAGATTCAGGTAAAAAATAAGAGAGTCATTTGCCTTTTTTCTATCTGTATACGACTGAATACTTTTTCACCATCGAATTAGCGATGTGCTAGAAGCAACCTTAAGGAGTTATCACCATGAAAGAAACCCATGATTTAACTGAAGTCTTAAAAACTATCCAAGAAGAACCGACTGTCGTGATTGCGATTTCTACACCCCATTGTAGTGTTTGTCATGCAGTAGTGCCAAAATTGGAACAATTATTAACTCATTATACTTTCCCAGCGTATCATTTAGATGCCTTCGAGGTGCCGGAAGTAGCTGGCACCTTCCAAGCATATACTGCCCCAGTGATCTTACTCTTCCATTTCGGGAAAGAAGTCGGGCGACAAGCCCGCTTTATTCAGTTTGAACAACTGACAAAGCGATTGGATCAATTGAATGAATCAAGTGATCCAATCAGCTACGATACTTTATTTAATCAATAGAAAAAAATCGACAAGTCATTTTCCACAAACGAATGACTTGTCGATTTTTTTAGTTAAACTCCCGTAAAATAACGAGCGGTGATTGAGTGTTCACAAGTTCCGATTTTTGCTGGTGTTCCTTCATAAAGGATCTCGCCACCACGAATGCCCCCATCGATCCCTACATCGATCAACCAATCTGCCGCCTTCATGATTTCCAGATTATGTTCAATGACGATGACCGTATTTCCTTTATTGACCAACCGTTCAATGATTGCCAAGATACTTTTGATGTCTGCCATGTGTAAACCGGTTGTTGGTTCGTCCATAATGTAGATATTGCCTTTTTTACTTAATTCTTTCGCCAGTTTCAACCGTTGACATTCTCCTCCTGACAATGTATTTAACGGTTGTCCCAACGTCATATATCCTAGCCCTACTTCTAAAATTTGTTTCAGTTTTCGTTGAATCGATCTTTCTTCAAAAAATGCCATCGCTTCAGTCACACTCATCGCTAGTACTTCATCGATCGATTTCTCTTTTAATTTGTATTGATAAACTTCTTCTTTGAATCGTTTACCGCCACAGGCTTGGCAAAGAACCTCTACAGAATCCATAAAAGATAATTCCATTTTGATATGACCATGTCCTTTACAAATTTCACATGCCCCTTCTGAATTATAAGAGAACAGTCCGGCAGAAACATTATTTTCCAACGAGAAGACCTTGCGGATATCGTTCATGATCCCTGAATAAGTCGCTGGGTTGGAACGAATATTCCCTGCAACAGCTGACTGATCGATATTGATTGCTTCCGGATACTCTTTCGCAAACACGCTGTTCACTAAACTGCTCTTTCCTGAACCAGCTACTCCGGTAACTACTGTAAAAACACCTAATGGTACTCTGAGAGAAGTATTTTTAAGATTATGCAATGTCGATTTTGAGGTTTCAATAAACCTATCTGTTTTTCTTGGTTCCTGTTTGAAATCTATCATTTGTCCAAAAGCTTTTCCTGTCAATGTATCTGAAGACAGTAACCCCTCATAACTACCTTCATAGGTGATATACCCACCATTTTTTCCTGCTTTGGGTCCAACGTCAATGATATGATCTGCTACTTTGATAACATCTGGATCATGTTCGACAACAATGACCGTGTTTCCTTTATCACGCAATTTGATCAATAGTTCATTTAACCGATGAACATCTCGTGGATGCAACCCAATACTAGGCTCATCGAAGATATAAATGACGTCATTTAAACTAGAAGATAAGTGCCTGACCATTTTCACTCGTTGGCTTTCTCCTCCAGATAAAGTCGCTGTCTCGCGATCTAAGGAAACGTAATCCAACCCAATATTGATCAGATCTTGTAGTCGTGATTGGAGATTTCTCAACACTGGTTGGATCATTTCATCTGTGATCCCCGGTAAGATTTCTAATAGTTCATCCAGTTGCATCGCTAAGAAATCTGCGATTGAATATCCGTTGATCTTGCAGCCCAAAACCTTTTGATTGAATCGTTTTCCCTGACATTCTGGACACCTTTGTTCATCCATGAACGCTACGATTTTTTTCTGGGTCGCGGCAGAGCTCTCATTGCCCCTTTGATATTGGAACGATTGAAACGTGCCACTAATCCCTCATAGGTCGAACTCATCCCTTCCATATACAACGAATCGATTTTTTCTCCTGAAGCATACAAGAACTTTTCCATTTCTTCTGTTGAATAGTCCTTTAATGGCTTATCATTGTCAAAAAAACCTGTGTTCGTGAAAGACTTCAATAACCAAGATCCTGCTTTGTAGCCTGGAAGTAAAATCGCTCCTTCATTCAACGATTTTTCTAAATCTAACGCTTTGTCTAGATTCAATCCAACGATCCGACCAATCCCTTCACACGCTGGACACATGCCGTGAGGATCATTGAATGAGAAATTCCAGGCGGGGCCTAAATGGGGAGTGCCAATACGAGAGAAAAGCAAGCGGATCAGTGGATTGATATCTGTGATCGTTCCTAGTGTTGAACGCGAATTTCCACCTAAACGGCTTTGATCTACAACGACTGCCATAGATAAATTGTCGATGGCATCTGCTTCTGGCTGACTATACTTCGGTAAGAAATTCTGCACAAATTTAGAGAAATTTTCATTGAGCTGTCTTCCCGCTTCTTGGGCAATCGTATCAAAAACGATGGAAGATTTTCCCGAACCGGAGACACCTGTAAAAATCGTGATCTTTCTTTTTGGGATTTGTAAATCAAACCCTTTTAGATTATTTTGTCTGGCATTATGTATCTTGATATATTCCTGCATTACTGATCCTCCCGTGTTCCCTCGATTTTTTTGGTGAAGTATTATTATAACACAGAAACTATGTATCACTATAATAAATATCGAAGCTTTCAGTTATTTATCTATCAGTCTCCTAATTGAATAGACGCCAACGAAGAAAAACGTTTCTTACTTTAATCCATTTCTAAAAAAGATCATAAAAAAACAAACTATTTTTTCTGGTGAACAGAAAAATAGTTTGTCATTGAACGTTTAACTCTTCTTTATTTCCGGTTATTCGTTGTCGTCATGCTCGTGCAAGGATGCATCGGAATGCAAGAAGTAGATCAACGTTTGTAACTCGTTCGTCAAATCGACATTTTGGATCAATACTTCGGATGGTGCATTTAGCCGAGCAGATGTAAAGTTTAATATCCCTTTGACACCAGCTTCTGTCAAACGATTCACGACTTCTTGTGCTTTTTCGGCAGGTATCGTTAAGATTGCCACTTCGATTTGTTGGATCTTGATTTGTTCGATCATGTCATCCATTGGATAAACAGGGATACCATCAACGATCCGACCCACGATTTCTGGGTTCACATCAAAAGCGCAGCTAACACGG
The DNA here is from genome assembly GCF_003957375.1 of Enterococcus mundtii. Classification (GTDB taxonomy): domain Bacteria; phylum Bacillota; class Bacilli; order Lactobacillales; family Enterococcaceae; genus Enterococcus_B; species Enterococcus_B spodopteracolus. The sequence continues at coordinate 2,018,157 of NZ_CP025473.1, forward strand.
ATACTATTACTTTGGTGAAACTTATATTTCAACAAGGCACTTCCTAGATTACCGACCCGATCAATGCAACGTTCGTTAATTGGTCATCATTCAAGGTTTTTGCAAAGAAATGCATCAAGTCCTCTACATCATAACCGTAACCACGTTTTCCTAGTTCGCCGAAATAGGAAAAATCACGACGGATCGTCGCACTATCTACTTGGACTGCTTCACTTAGTTCAGTTGATGAAACTTTTTTCTTACCTGCATTATTCAAGATTCTTAAATAACGATAATATAAAGGCAGGCGTTTTGCGGTTGCCTTTGGAATTACATGGTCTTTCACTTCATTACCTCCACTGTATTTCTTCTCGATTTATACATCATATCAGTACTTACACAAAAAAATCAATTTCGTTGCTTGTATATTGTGAATTTTTATTCTTATTCTCATTTTCCTAGCTTCTCAGAACCTCGCAGTAACTATGAATTTGTGGTAGACTACAATAGAAAAAGTCCATGAAATTCTAGGATAATTCACAAAGTAGAAAAGAGGATTCGATGATACTATTACAAGCCAATCAAATCGCTCGCCATTTTGGCGCTGAGATTTTATTTGAAAATATCCACTTAGAGATCCAAACGGGCGCACGTATCGCTTTAGTTGGACGTAACGGCGCCGGTAAATCGACATTATTAAAAATCATTGCTGGCATTGAAGCGCCTGATTTAGGTAATATCGCAAAAAATAAAACAGCTACCCTTGGTTATTTGGCCCAAGATACAGGATTAGATTCAACTGAAACCGTCTGGAATGAGATGCTAAAAGCATTTGAAGAGGTACGCTTGATGGAACAGCGGATGCGTGACCTTGAAGTATTTATCAGTGAAGGCACCCCTGACACGCCGGCTTATCAAGCCTTATTGAAAGAATATGATAAATTGCAGCATGATTTTTCTGATAAGAACGGTTATAGTTATGAAAATGAAATTCGCTCTGTATTACATGGATTCAAATTTGATCCATCGTTTTACGAACAAAGAATCGATACGTTATCTGGTGGTCAAAAAACAAGATTAGCTTTAGCGAGGATGCTTTTACAACATCCAGATATCTTGATCCTGGATGAGCCAACGAACCACTTGGACATCGAAACCCTTGCTTGGTTGGAAAACTATTTGCAAAGTTATACCGGTGCCCTTCTAATTGTCTCCCATGACCGTTATTTCTTGGATAAAGTGGCGACTGAGGTATATGAACTAAGTCGGAAAAAGATGCGTCACTATAAAGGAAATTATTCCAGATATTTAGATATGAAAGCTGAACAATTAGCTTCTGATTGGAAAGCCTATGAAAAACAACAAACAGAAATCAATAAACTCGAAGATTTTGTTGCCAGAAATCTTGTCCGTGCGTCAACGACAAAGCGTGCCCAAAGCCGTCGAAAGGCACTAGAAAAAATGGAACGTTTAGACCGTCCACAAGGAGATGAGAAACAAGCACATTTTCTCTTCAATGTGGCGAAACCTTCGGGAAATGTTGTGTTACAAGTAGAAGATGCCGCTATTGGCTATGACGGCACCATCTTATCTGAACCAATCAACTTGGATATCCGTCGTCAAGAAGCAATCGCTTTAGTGGGACCAAATGGAATCGGCAAATCCACTTTACTAAAATCGATTATTCAACAGCTGCCTTTCATCCGCGGAAAAGAAACACTTGGTACGAATGTCAGCATTGGTTATTACGACCAAGGACAAGCGGAGCTCCACACCAATAAAACGATTCTAGCTGAATTGTGGGATGAACATCCAACCGTTCCAGAAAAAGATATCCGTTCGATTTTAGGCGCTTTTTTGTTTTCTGGTGAAGACGTTGAAAAAACGATTCCCTTGTTAAGTGGTGGAGAGAAGGCGCGTGTCGCGTTAGCTAAGCTAGCAATGAATCAAGAGAACTTTTTGATTTTAGATGAGCCCACCAACCACTTAGATATCGACAATAAAGAAGTGTTGGAAAATGCATTGATCGACTATGAAGGAACATTGCTCTTTGTCTCCCATGACCGCTACTTCATCAATCGTATCGCCACTAAAGTCATTGAACTCTCAGAAAACGGAAGCAAAGTCTACTTGGGGGACTATGATTATTATTTAGAAAAGAAAAAAGAAGAAGAAGAAATTGCGGAACTGTTAGCAGCTGAACAACCTGAAATCAGCACGATTTCAACCAACAAGTCCACTTACTTACAAAGCAAAGAACAACAAAAAATGATGCGGAGCTTGCAACGTAAAATCACGCAAATCGAAGAAGATATGGCTCAACTAGAAGAAACAGTGGAAGAACTCGAACAACAGATGGTCTCTCCTGCTGTATTAGATGATCATGTCAAATTGAATGAATTAAATCAAGCGCTTGATGAAGCACATCAACTACAAGAAGAAAAGTTGTCTGAATGGGAAAACTTGAGTCTTGAGTTAGAAGAAATCGAAAATAATCAATAGACTCGCTCCTGTCACCCTTTTAAACAAAACCGCTGAAAGCTGGCTTTATATCCTGCTTTCAGCGGTTTTACTCTAGACTTGTTGATATAAATCGAAAACATGTTTCAATTCGACAGTTACTGGCGAATGGTCTGGATTTGTTTCCATCAGATCTTCCATGAACACCCACCACTTTTGATTGATTTCTGTTTCTGATACATGCCGCCATTTTTCTTCATCTTCAATCTCTAAATACCCAAAAAGAGTATTTATTTCTGGATCAAGAAAAATCGAATAAGAGCGCGCACCATGTTCAGCCAACATTTCACGCATCTCCGGCCACAATTCATTGTGTCTTTTGAGGTACTCTGCTTCGTATCCTGGGTACAACTTCATTTTTACTGCTTTTTTGATCATCTTTATTCCCCTTTCACTGATTGTTCGATCTGCTCGATCCTAGCAATTATCTTTTGGTTCTTACTTACTTCTTTATTTTCTAACTTAAAGCAAGCGTTTACAATAGCAAAATCTAAGGATAACGGTGGCAGATTCACAGGAATTCATTATAGAACAAAAAAGCGACCGCGGTGGGTAGCCGCGGTCTAGGAGTTTATTTTTACTTGAGGAGTAAAAATGAAAAAGTATAGGGTTGTTGGTTGGTATGTATATAGAATAGAAGAAAAGTTTGAAGAATTTTCACTATAATATTTGTCTTTTGTTAGGATAATTCTTTAAGAAAAAGTAAAACGGCTATCGTTGCAGTTGTTTACCAATAAAGAAATCACTCAATATGAGACCTTTTAGACATTTGCTAGTAGGCTTAACGGTGGTACCCAAAATAATCACCTACTTTTTTACTCGCTTTTTTGTCCGCTTTTGCTTGCTGTACTAAAAGACTGATTTTCTGGCGATTTTTGAAATTAAGCTTTCTTATTTGTCGTCGAATAAAGACGAATCGTCTTCTACTCTTCGGTGATTTCCAGTTATTTAGATAAACGGTTATTTTCCGATTTGCTTTTATAGTTACTTTTTTATTATTTTTGTTTGCACTCTCTTTGCTCACAGCAATCTTTGACGATAATGGATTATGTTTGTTTAGCTGGTCTTTAGTTAATGGCTTTTCCATGATCGTTATCTTCCGATTTAGAGGTTCAAGTATCCCGATTCTTCTAGTCCTAGCTTCTTGTTGAATTGGGTCATTTATTTTTAATGCCATTTCAGTTAGGGGATGTTGGATTAGCTCTCCCTTTGAATTCATTATTTGTGCAGAGACTTCTTGCTTATCTTTCTCTTCCATATATTTTTCGAGCATTGGATCAAGATTAAAGTAGCCCGTTTTTACTCGTTCAATTACTTCCACTCTTGCTTCATCGTTTAGCTTTCGATTAAATTCCGGTTTATCCAAGCAGATAAGAAGGATTTCTTTTCGTGTAACGATCGTTTCTTTTAATGACTCAATCAATCGTGTGAAAATATCTGCATTATCATTTGCTTCTATTATTCGGCTTTTCTGCTCCTCGAATTTTTGGAGCTTTTCCTTATCGATATTTAACCAGACATGCAGATAATCGGTTAAGTAGAAATTATCTTTAAAGTACTCGGTCATTTGAGTGGCTAACACATTTTGATCTTTTTTTTCACAGGATATTGCAATTGATTGTGCATGCTGCAGACGTTCAATAGCAGCCTTCTTGCTTGATGTCATAACTCTAGGTATTTGACGTTTTAGATACTTTGCTAATTCACCTCTGATATTTTCATCAAATTGGTCTAAAGAAGGTTCTTGACTTTCAGTAGTGACGGCTGATTCTTGAGTTTGATTCAATATTTTCCTGATACGTTGGCTGATTCCCATAGTATCCCTCCTATTTTCTAGTTGCTAAAATGAGTATACAGTTTGAAAAGCGTTCCGCTCGCCCATCTTTTCTGAGAATTGAAAAAAAAGACTTAAAAATTTCGTTAAAAATAGCCCATCCTTTTAATATAAATAACAGATCATTCCAAAGAATTACTTTGGAATGATCTGTTGTCAGACTGTAGACAAAAAGGAGTGGCTTAATTGCCAACTCTTTTTGTTAGTCATTGTAGAAATTTGAAATAAAAAGCCATAGGCTTTTTTGCTTTCCATAGCATGTGGCTAGTTTTTTTAAATTCATGGTAGCAAACGTAAGCATCGAGTGCGTGGCGATTTTTTCAAGACCTCGATATTTCGTCCAATGCATACCATGCTTTTCTTTTGCATCTGCAACTATTCGTTCAATGGTTTATTTTCTCTTTTTATAAATTTCTCTATTCAACGCCTTATGGCGTTGGTGTTCAAGTTCATCCATAAGATCCGCCCAAACATGTCGAGTTACTATTTTTTGATGTTTTGTACTCAAAATACAGTTTTCAAGTAATGGACAACTCCTACATAATTTTGGATTTGATTTATAGGTTCGATAACCATCACGAGTGATAGTTGAAAATAACAACGGTTGATTATTGGGGCATAAATAGCAGTCAAAATAGGAATCAAAAACAAAGTCTTTTTTATGAAACATTCCTTTTACTCCATGAGGTACAGTATATGGAAGAATCGGGTAGAGTGTGTGACAGAAAATGAACAAATTTAGGTGTCTTATATCCTGCATCAGCGACAACGCGCTTTATATTTGGAAAAGCTCTTTTCGACTGTTTAACCAGATCGATTGCGACTTGGCTCTCATGTCCATTTCCTTGTGTAATTAATGTAGATAAGATAAAACCGTTATCTTCACAGGAAGTATGCGCGGAATAAACAAATTGTTTTTCTCGTTCATCTTTAACATAGTAGCCACTTTCTGGATCTGAATGACTTATTTTTTGAAGACTCAACTCACTTTCTGTGTCCACGTAAAAGGATGTTTTTCTACAGCAATACGTTCTTTCTTTATTTCATCTTCTAATTCATCTTAATAAGCTTTAGCTTGACCATAGATCATTTCTTTTGTGAACTTATGTTTATTAGCATTTGCCTTAATATGAGTAGAATCAATATAAAGGTTGTCTTCCGTAACGAAGTCAGCTTTTACAGCTTGTTCTAGAATATGAAAGAAAATATCTTCAAATAAAGTTGTTTCTCTAAATATTCGAACATAGTTTTTACCAAAAGTAGGGAAATGCGGGATAGGATCCTCGAATGAATCACCTAAGAACCAACGATAAGCAACATTTTTTTCAACATCTTTAATGGTCTGTCTCATCGAACGGATACCAAATAAATATTGGATAAATATTAATTTAATTAAGACCACTGGATCAATACTGAGACGACCATAGGTCGAATACGTAATTCTACAATGGGATAAATGAAATCAAACTGAATTGCAGCATCAATCTTTCGAACTAAGTATCTTTAGGTACAAGATCATCAATTGTTTACATAGCAAATTGATTTCTACCTTCAATCGATTGTTTTCTCATTATTAGAATCACTCCCAAAATAGTTTATACAATAGTATAAAACAAAAAAACTGCAAACAACACTCCAAATTTAGGAGTTTGTCTACAGTCTGAGAGCACCTAAAAAGGCGCTCTTGGTAGAAATTTGGAAAACTGAGCGTTCAAAAGTACGAAAACAGTGGTTTTTGTTCCTTGAGTTTTCCTATCATTTCCGATACATCTTAAACTCTAAGAATAAATCATTATAGATTCCTAAGTATTCCGAACCGAGATTTTCGTAAACTTCAAGATGCGAAATCGTTTCATCAGATGGATAAAATTGTTCATCTTCGGAGATTTCTTTTGGTAGCAAAGCTTTGGCAGCTTTATTTGGTGTGGAGTAGCCGATATATTCTGCGTTTTGTGCGGCATTCTCCGGATCGAGCATGAAGTTGATGAAATCATAGGCGCCTTCTTGGTTTTTAGCTGTTTTTGGTATGACGATGTTATCAAACCAAAGATTTGAGCCTTCGGTTGGGATCACATAATGTAAATGTTCATTTTCATACATCATATCTGCTGCTTCACCTGAGAAAGTCACAGCTACTGATGCCTCTTCGTTGATCATATACATTTTGATCTCATCTGCAACGATTGCTTTGACATTTGGCGTCATTTTATTCAATTTTTGAGCTGCTTCGTTCAGTTCGGTCATGTCTTTGCTATTCAAAGAATACCCTAAACTATTCAAAGATAGGCCCATCACTTCTCTTGCTCCATCAATCAACATCAAGCTGTCTTTCAATTCTGGTTTCCAAAGGTCATCCCAGTGCTTGATTGCTTCTTCATCGAACACTTTATCGTTATACACGATACCCAGTGTTCCCCAGAAATAAGGAATCGAATATTTATTATCAGGATCGAAATCCAAATCCAAGAAGCGATCATCGATATTGTTCAAGCCTCTGATCTTACTATGATCTAAAGGCATGACAAGTTGTTCTTCAATCATTTTTTGGATCATGTATTCACTAGGAATAGCAATATCATAATTGGTTCCGCCCTGTTGGATCTTGGTAAACATTGCTTCATTCGAGTCAAATGTTTCGTAATTGACTTTATAACCGGATTCTTGTTCAAACTTCGTGATCAAACTAGGATCGATGTAGTCTCCCCAGTTATAAATGGTCACGATTTTCGCTCCACTCATTCCGCTCGCTTTTTCTAATTGTCGAACACTGACAAGCAATACACCAATGATCAAGATAATACCGATCAGCAAAGACTGTAATTTTTTCATCGTAAACGAGCCACCTCCTCACGGTTGCGGCGATTTTTTTTCAATCGTTTTGGTCGGTTTTTTTTACTAATAAAGTAGTAACCGATCACTAATACCATCGAGAATAGGAAGACAAGTGCGCTCAATGCGTTGATCTCTAAGCTGATTCCTTGCCGCGCTCTTGAATAGATTTCAACGGATAAAGTAGTAAAGCCGTTCCCTGTCACAAAGAAAGTGACCGCAAAATCGTCCAAAGAATACGTGAATGCCATGAAATAGCCGGCAATGATTCCTGGAGATAAAAACGGTAAAATGATATTTTTTACTACTTGGAAATTATTCGCCCCTAAATCTCTCGCTGCATCCACCATCGAATCGTTCATTTCCTGCAATTTTGGTAAGACCATCAAAACAACGATTGGGATACTAAAAGCGATATGGGAAAGCAAAACACTTTGAAAGCCTAACCCAAAGCCGATTAAGGTAAAGAAAATCAAAAAACTCGCACCGATGATCACATCGGGAGAAACAAGTAAAATATTGTTCATGCTCAATAGCGCCGTTCGTGCTTGACGTTTTTTCGTGTAATAGATCCCCATCGCGCCAAATGTCCCGATGATCGTTGCAATCAAAGCCGATAAGAACGCCAGCATAAATGTATTCAATACGATGATGATCAGTCGTGTATCCTCAAATACCGCTTGATAATTCTCCCAAGTAAAGCCGGTAAAGCTGTTCATCGTTCCGCCTTCATTGAAGGAATAAAAAATCAAATAAAAAATCGGTAAATACAATAATAGAAAAACAACTGTTAGATAGAGATACGACCATTTGAATTTTTTTCTCATGAGCGACCTCCTTTTTTCTTCTCACCAGTTAGTAACATCACAACGAACATCGCGATGATCAAAATCACACCGATCGTTGAACCCATGCCCCAATTTTGCGTCACTAAGAAATGCTGTTCGATTGCTGTACCTAGCGTGATCACTCGATTTCCGCCAATCAAACGGGTCAACATGAAAAGGGATAGTGAGGGAATGAAAACTGCTTGTACCCCACTTTTCACACCATTCAACGACAAAGGAAAAATCACTCGGCGAAAGGTTTCAAAATTACTTGCTCCTAGATCTTTGCTAGCACTCAATAACGAAGGATTCATTTCTTCTAAAGCGTTAAAAATCGGCATGATCATGAAAGGAATCTCGATATATGTCGCTACGAATAAGAAGCTAAAATCAGTAAATAAAATCTGTTGCGGGCCAATGCCGACAAACTCGAAAAAGTGGTTGACACTTCCATTGATACTGAAAATCCCTATAAAGGCATATGCCTTCAACAATAAATTGACCCATGTCGGTAATATGATCAACATCAACCATAATTGCTTATGTTTCAATTTCGTTAAAAAATAAGCTGTTGGGTAGCTGATCATCAATGTGAATAATGTAATCAAGAACGCATACCATACCGAATTGATCGTCATGGCGATGTAAGTTCCTGAAGTAAAGTACGCAGCATAATTGCTTAATGTAAACTGACCACTCATATCAAAAAAAGATTGATAGATGATCATCAAAACAGGCGCGATCACAAATAATCCAAGCCACAAAACATAAGGGATGGAATAGATCCTACGCATTGTTCTCATATTCTCTCCCCCTATTCTTCGTAGCTTTCCAAACGTGCATCGAAGTCTTCTTCTGACTCATTGAAACGCATAACGTGGATGTCTTCTGGTTCAAAGGCTAAGCCGACTTGACTCCCTTCACGCGCTTTTTTCGTTGAGTGGACCATCCATTCATTTTGTTGCTCATCATAGCAAATGATCTCATAATGGACACCACGGAATAGTTGAGTGTCCACTGTCACGACTAATTTTCCTTTGTCCGGTGAAGTGATCGTCAAATCTTCTGGACGAAGGACGACTTCAACTGGTTCATTGACGCGCATCCCACCATCGACACACTCAAATTGTTTGCCAACAAACTCAACCAAATTATCTTCAATCATCACTCCATTAACGATATTGCTTTCACCAACAAAATCTGCCACAAAATGATTGATTGGTTCATCATAAATATCCACAGGAGTACCACTTTGGACGATTTTTCCTTTGTTCATCACAAAAATCTCATCACTCATTGCTAACGCTTCTTCTTGATCATGTGTCACAAAAATAAAGGTGATCCCTAAACGTTGTTGTAGTTCGCGCAACTCATATTGCATATCGGTACGTAGCTTCAGATCCAAAGCTGATAACGGTTCATCCAATAACAAGACTTTCGGCTCATTGACGATGGCTCGCGCGATGGCTACCCGTTGGCGCTGTCCCCCTGACATCTCGCTGATTTCCCGCGTTTCATACCCAGGTAATTGCACCATACGTAATGCGTCTTTGACTTTTTTTTCGATTTCTGATTTAGGCATTTTTTTAATTTTCAATCCAAATGCAACATTATCAAATACATTCATATGAGGAAATAAGGCGTAATCTTGGAAAACCGTATTGACTTGGCGCTTATTCGCCGGTAGATCGTTTAGGCGCTTTCCTTCAAAATAAATATCTCCTTCGGTTGCTTCCGTAAATCCTGCAATGATTCGTAAAATCGTTGTTTTCCCACAACCAGAAGGCCCCAACAATGTATAAAATTTCCCTTGTTCGATCTCAAAACTGACATTCTTCAAAATTGTTTCATCATCATAGCTTTTTACGACTTGATCGAATGATATGATTGGTTTTCCCACTTTTTCTGCCCCCTATATTACAAGTATGATTCGGTTGCGACGATCAATACCTTAGTTTGTTTGTTTTGATGATTGCGTAATTGATGGTGTGTCGTTGCCTGATAGTACATCGATTGTCCTTTTTTTGCTACATACTCTCGCTCACCCAAGCTTAACGCGATCTCTCCTTCTAAGACAAAAATAAATGTCTCTGAAAGTGAAGGTTCAAAGGTTTTATATTCACCGGCTGTATCGAATGTCAATAAAACTGGTTCCATTTCTTTTTCATTGGAATCTGTCACTAACCATTCCAGTTCGTACCCATTTTCCTCATCGTAATAGACGGTACGATCTTCTTTCGTATAAACGATTTGAAGGTTGGGTGTTTCTTGATGAAAAAATGCTTCTGGGGTGACGCCCAATACTTCAAGAATAGAGAAAAATGTTTCCATCGATGGTGAACTTAAATCCCGTTCAAGTTGTGAGATATAGCCTTTAGATAAATCCGTTCGCTCCCCTAATTCTTCTTGCGTCAAATTTTTTTGGATGCGTAGATTTCGTAACTTCTCACCAATTTCCATTTATCACTGTCCCCCTATGCGAAGTTTTCTAATAGTAAACTCCAAGTTTACTACCATCTGTATTAGTATACAAATTTCCGCTGAAAAAACAACCCTTTTGCTTGAATTTTCTTTGTACTTTTTCGGTTATCTCAACTTTTTTTTTTGAAGAAATTAATCAGCAAACTACTAGAAAATGAAACGCTTTATGGTATGATTAAGGAAAATTTCGAAAGGAGTACCTTCTATCTAATGAATACATTCAAACAGTTTCAAGTAAACAACGAGCCTACTTTTCATACAAGCATCGTTGACAAAGAATTTCCTGAGCTGACTAATAATGAAGTTTGGGTAAAAATCGCATACTCAGATGTCAATTATAAAGATGCGTTAGCTTGTAGTGAACATGGTCAAGTGATCCGTCACTATCCAATGACTCCCGGAATTGATTTTTCTGGTGTCGTCATGAAAAGCTTGGACAAACGATTGCAACCAGGAGATCAAGTTTTAGCAACCGGCTATGGGTTGGGTGTTAGTCAACCTGGTGGCTATAGCGCTTACCAGAAAGTAACCGGGGATTGGCTTATCCCTCTTCCAGAAACGATGACCCTACGTCAAGCAATGGTTTTAGGCACCGCTGGTTTGACTGCTGCACTTTGCGTGAATGCTTTACTTACCCAAGGAATGAAAGCAGAGGATAAAGTGATCGTCACTGGTGCCTCTGGCGGAGTGGGTAGTGTGGCAATTGCTATGTTGCATAAAATGGGCTTTCAACAAATCATCGCGTTTTCCCGCAAAGAAGAAGCAAAAATTTGGCTACAGAAACTAGGGGCAACTCAAGTCGTTCATCCAGAAGCCTTTCTACCAGAAAAAAATAAACCTTTAGATAAACAACAAGTCGATTATGTGATCGATACTGTTGGGGGTGAACAACTCACTCGGTTACTCCCTTTGATCGCTTATGACGGAGCTGCTGCACTATGTGGCAACGCAAGTGGTATCAAATTGACAACGACTGTTTTACCTTTTATTCTACGGAATATCCAGTTGATCGGGATTGATTCAGTCAATGTTCCTCATGAAAAACGCTTGAATATCTGGCAACAACTAGCAGACCTATCTGTAACTGATCATTTAGTCGTCAATGAGATCACCTTAGAGCAATTGGAAGAAACAACCCAAAAAATCCTTGATGGGACACACCAAGGAAGAACACTTGTCAATGTAGGTGAAAAAATATGAAGGTATTGATCACTGCTGGTGGCACAAGCGAACGAATCGACCAAGTCCGTTCGATCACGAATCACTCGACTGGACGATTAGGTCAAGCCATCGCAGAAGCTTTTCTTGCTCACGAAACTGTGACGATCGACTACGTGACGACACGATCTGCTGTAACACCTACTCCTTCTAAACTTTTGACGATCCATCTCATCGATTCTACACAAGATTTACTGGATACGTTAGAACGATTGATGCAAAATAATATTTATGATGCCATTATCCATAGCATGGCTGTCAGTGATTTCACGCCAGCTTTCAGTCTTTCTGAACAACAGTTTGCTGAGCAGTTAAGTAAAGAGGCATTGACTCCTGGTTCACTGTCTTCATGGTTGGCAAAAACAGAACGAACCGCTAGTAAAGAAGCCAAGATTTCATCTGATACGGACTATCTCTTTTTGACCTTGAAGAAAACACCGAAGATTATTGGTTTGTTACGCCAATGGCAACCCAATGCTGTCATCGTTGGTTTTAAATTATTAGTCGATGTCTCGAAAGAACACTTATTGGACGTAGCTAAAAAAAGTTTGATCACCAATCAAACCGATTATGTTTTGGCCAACGACTTGACTCAAGTCAGTGAAACACACCACCATGGCTATTTATTATCTAAAAATGGAGAAGTCATAGAAGCCGATACCAAGCAAGAGATTGCAACATGTATCGTTACCGCGATTCTAAAATAAGGAGGAATTCACGATGAAAAAAATCCTATTAGGCGTATCTGGCAGTATTTCCGCTTATAAAAGTGCAGATATCACAAATCAACTAGTCAAACTCGGCTATCAAGTCGATGTCATCATGACAAAAAGTAGTACTAAATTTATTACACCTTTAACATTGCAATCCCTCTCTAAGCGTGCTGTCCATACAGATGTCATGCAAGAAAATGATCCTTCAGTCATCAACCATATCGAGCTAGCCAAACAAGCAGACTTGTTTTTGATTGCACCAGCCACCGCAAATATTATCGGCAAGTTAGCGAATGGTCTAGCGGATGATCTCTTATCGACTGTTGCCATGGCACTTTTACCGGAAACACCAAAATTGATTGCACCGGCGATGAATACTAATATGTACCAACATCCGATCAATCAAAGAAATTTAACGACGCTAAAAGAAATTGGTTATCAAGAGATTGAACCTAGAGAATCCCTCTTAGCTTGTGGCGATTACGGAAAAGGTGCTTTAGCGGATAACCAAATCATTATCGACCAAGTCACACTTCTGCTGAATCAGAGGTCGGTCTAGTATCTAAGGAGTTATGATGAAAAATACCAAAAACTTTACTTTAACTGCTATGTTTTTAGCAATTATGATCTTACTCGCTGTCACGCCTCTCGGATTTATTCCGATTGGGCCGATTAACCCAACAACGATGCATATCCCTGTCATCGTCGCTTCAATTATTTTAGGCCCTCGGCTAGGTGCCTTTCTCGGTGGAACATTTGGTTTGATCAGTCTGATTCGCAGTACGTTCATACCAACAGCGTTGTCTTTTGTTTTCTCACCGTTTATTCCGGTGATCGGCACAGATCAAGGAAGCTGGAAAGCCTTGATCATTGCCTTGATACCTAGAATCTTGATCGGTGTTGTTCCTTATTTCGTTTATAAAGGAATACAGCGATTGACAAAAAACAAAGTTAGTCCGCTCTCATTGTTTCTCGCAGGGATTGCTGGTTCTCTGACCAATACGATCTTAGTGATGAACTTGATTTATTTTCTATTCCAACAAGATTATGCACAGGTTCTTGGGACAAATATCAATGCAGTCTATTCAGCAGTTTTAGCGGTCATCTTTACTAGTGGGGTACCAGAAGCAATCGTCGCTGGTTTAGTCACAGCTGCGGTATCTACCGTTTTACTACGAATGATTCGTTAATGATCAGATTAAAAAACCAAAAAAGAGTGATGCGGTATGCTCGCTCTTTTTTGGTTTTTTTGTTGATAAGTGTTTAGTCCTGAATTTTTTATCTTTTGGTGTTACCATGATGGATACAGATATGTAGCGAAAGGATGAAGAAAATGAATATTTTTGTAGTAGGAGCAAACGGACAAATTGGGCGTCATTTGATCCAAAAACTCGGAACAACCGAACATCAAGTTTACGCGGGTGTACGAGATGTTGCCAACCAAGCGATTTATGATGAAGAAAATATCGCCTATGTTCCCTTTGATTTAACTTGGTCTTCAGAAAAAATGGCGGAAGCCTTCCAAGAGAGTGAACTCGTCATCTTTGCTGCTGGTTCTCAAGGAAAAAATCTTTTACAAGTTGATTTAGACGGCGCAATCAAAACAATGATTGCAGCAGAGCAAGCAAATATCTCTCGTTATTTGATGATCAGTGCAGCTTTTGCGGATAACCGTGAAAAATGGCCTGAGTCAATGACTGATTATTATATTACCAAATACTATGCAGACGAATGGTTGAAAAATCAGACATCATTAGATTATGTCATACTACAACCTGTAGCTTTGACGAACGACGATGAGATCACTTCGATCCAATTGACCAAACCAGACGAAAAACCAGCTCAATCGATTACAAGAAAAACGGTAGCAGAAGTTTTAGCAGCGTTAGTGGATCAACCAAACATCTCAAAAACAACTGTTGTTCTATCTGAAGGATCGGCTACAGTATTGGATGCCATCAAACAACTTGTTGAGGAGGCTTGATCATGCGTGGAATCTCTATGAAACATCCCGGTTCAGCAGATGTTTTGACGGAAGTGGATGTCCCTAGACCTATTCCAAAAGCTGGGGAGTTATTGTTAAAAGTCCATACCGCTGCGGTCAATCGTACGGATATCATGCGTCGCGAAAATACTGTACTCCAAGCGCCTTACCCTATCTTAGGTGTAGAGGTTGCTGGTGAAGTCATTGAAAACGCAAGTGACCGTTCTGAGTTTTCAACTGGAACGAGAGTCTATGGTCTAGTGAATTTAGGTGGCTATGCAGAATATGCCGTAATCCCAGCAGATCGAGCAATCCTCTTGCCGGATTCCCTTGACTACGTATTAGCCGCTGGTATCGCTGAAGTTTTCTTGACTGCCTATCAAACCTTGTACTGGTTAGGAAAACTCCAAAAAAATGAGACTGTCTTGATCCATGCTGGTGCAAGTGGTGTTGGTACTGCAGCAATCCAATTAGCCAAACAATATTCGCAAGCACGCATCATCGTTACCGCAGGTTCAGCTGAAAAGTTAGCCTTCTGCCAAGAATTAGGCGCAGATGAAGTAATCAACTATAAAACGCAAGATTTCGCGAATGAAGTAAAAAAGATCACTGATGGGAATGGCGTTGATGTCATCTTAGATTTCATCGGTGCCTCTTATTGGGAAAGAAATCTGGCATCGATTGCTGTAGATGGTCGCTGGGTCTTGATTGGCACACTAGGAGGCACCACAGTCGAGTCTCTTGATTTAAGAGTTTTGCTACAAAAAAGAATCCAATTGATTGGCACGCTATTGACACCAAGAAGTGATGAATACAAAGCAAAACTGACTCAAGAGTTTATGAAAAATATCGATCCTTATTTTGAAACCGGAGCGATCCGTCCAATCATTGATCGAACCTTTCCATTATCAGAAGTAAAAGAAGCCCATGAATATATGGAAGCCAACAAAAACGTTGGAAAAATTATTTTGACAGTCAGTGAATCTTAAAAAGAGAACCTAGGGCATGAGCCTTAGGTTCTCTTTTTATATCATTTCTATTATTGTGCAGAGACAAATTTTGCTGCTTGTTGTCCTGCTTGACGTCCAAAAATAATGATTTCCGCTACAGAGTTTCCGCCAATGCGGTTTTCACCGTGTAAGCCACCAGTGACTTCACCTGCCGCGTAAAGTCCAGTGATCGGTTGTCCGTCTTTATCCACAACTTCTGTGTTCGTATTGATTTTGATTCCACCCATCGTATAGTGGATACCAGGTGCGATTTTGATCGCATAGTAGTTTGGTTTAGACAGATCATGCTCCATTGCTGTCGTACGACCAAATGCTGTATCGTCTTGATTGGCAACTTCTTCGTTCCAAGTTGTGACTGTTTGTGCTAATGTTTCTGCTGGTAAGTTGATTTTCTCTGCCAATTCTTCAATCGTCTCACCTGCAGTGACATAACCTTTTTCATCATAAAACTCAATGGCTGTTGCGCGATCGCGTACCCCTTGGTCAAAAATCAAATAAGCAGATTTTTCTGGCAATGCAGTGATTGCAGCTGATACTTTGTCTCGTGTATTCATTTCGTTGACGAAACGCTCGCCATCTTGATCGACTAAGATCGCTCCTTCACCACGAACCACTTCCCCGATCAAGAATCCTTCGTCTTGTTGAACCGTTGGATGGATCTGGATCTTATCCATATCGACCGTTTGACCGCCTAATTTTTCAATCATCTTGATACCATCGCCTGTTGATCCCACTTGATTCGTCGTTACATATCCTTCCAGATCTGGACGGTAAGTTTGGATGTATTCCTCACTCGCACCGAATCCACCAGTTGTAACAACTACAGCCTTACCAGTGATTTCTTTTGGTTCTTCTCCTTGTACTTGGACTGTTACTTGGTTGACTGTATCTCCCGTTTTTTGAATATCTGTCACTTCAGTATTTACAAAAATCGGGATTTGGCGTTCGTGGACATTTCGTAATAACCCATCGACTAAATAGCCACCAATAGCAGAACCATCAGAAGGGCGATGTGTTCGTCTTTCGCTCATTCCACCAGTGATCGTCAAGTTATCTAATTTAATGCCATTTTCATCTAACCACTCGATTGCAGCAGCCGAATGATCGACAAAATAGCGTAACATTTCTTTATCATTTGTGCCATTCGCACCTGCTAATGTTTCTTCATAAAAGGCGTCATTCGAATCAGTGATACCTTCTTCTTCTTGGAATTTTGTTTCAGATGCGTTCATTCCACTTGAAGATTTTAATGTATTTCCACCAGCAACTGGCATTTTTTCAAAAATGACTGGATTCAAGCCTGCATCTTTTGCTTCGATTGCAGCTGCCATACCAGCTCCTCCTCCGCCAACGATGATCAAATCATATTCTTCTTTCATCTCAGCTGGATTTGTGTAAGTTTGAGCAGATGCTCCGGATGATACTTCTGTTGATTCTTTTGTGGAAGAGCTACTGGATGCAGATTCTTTTTCATCAGGCGTACAGGCACCTAAGGCAAAAATTGCTGTAACTGTCAGTAACCCTTTAATTGTTTTCTTCATAGTTGTCCTCCTAAAATTTAACACTTACCCCATCATAAGTGATAGCATTCACAAATTCAACCAACAATTTACATTTTCCGTACTACTGTTATCCCCCTCTTTTATAAATAACCATAAATATTCCAAATTTTTCAAGTTTTCGTTAGTAACTATCGAAAAATAGTCGAGTTTCTTGAATAAATAGTCAGGCAAAAAAAAATTTTTTTTTGATCCAAACAGAAGATTTGGGGTTTTTTCTTGAGACAAGTATAATCGATATGAAACACGAAGGAGCTCATTTATGAAATTTATCAAACATTTTTTTTCAAAAGGGAGTAAGTCTGCTGGGAAGGTCACTCATGCAATTTACATCATTTTACGTATCATTGTGGTGGTCATGCTCGTCGATCAATTGATCGACCGGAACATGGGAATATCATGCTCTTATTATTAACTTTATTATTGTTTGAAATCCCCTATTTACTAGAAAAATTACTAAAGATCCAAATCCCTAACACACTGGAAATCATCATCTTATCCTTTATTTTCAGTGCCACTGTCTTGGGTGAATTAAGTGACTTTTATGGCTACTTTTCACTATGGGACACAGCGTTACACGCACTAAGCGGCTTTCTAGCAGGTGGTGTCGGTTTTTCTCTTGTCTATCTCTTGAACAAAAACACGAAAACAATGAATCTGACACCATTACTAGTCGCTCTAGTCTCTTTTTGTTTTTCCATGACCGTGGGAGTTTTTTGGGAATTTATCGAATTCTCTGCGGATCAAGTCTTGCAGATGGACATGCAAAAAGATAACTATGTTGATCAGATCAACAGTGTCAAATTAAGTGAGGATGGCAACACCGTATATAAGATCAAAGATATCCAACAAACAACCGTCACATATAAAGACGAGCATGGCAAAACCAAAGAGTATGTCATGACAGATGGGTACTTGGACATCGGAATTTTAGATACGATGAAAGATTTATTCGTCAATTTTATCGGAGCCCTCGTCTTCAGCGTTTTCGGCTATCTTTATACACGAAACGATTATCGGAAATTTACGTTCATCCGGAACTTCATTCCTAGAAAAAAAGGTGTGACCACAAGGATGGATACTGCTGGAAACAAAAAAGAGTATCTAGAGAAAAAGTAAAATTGATTTTTGTTTTTGACCTCAAGCCCAAATAAACGGCTGGACCATAAGCAATAATAGTCAGAAATAAGGTGTAATCCCCAGAAATTCAAAGAGTAATTTTTGGGATTACACCTTATTTCTCGTGACCAAACACTTCTGTCCCACCTTTTTTTGTTTTGTAGGATCAATAGCCATAATCTTTTGAAGTTCTGTTTTTTTGTCTGTTGTAAACCAGTCACAAAAACAATGATTGACATATTTATCTAATGAATGGCCTAAATCATTCGAACGATTAGGATAAATTGCTAGATTTGGCAGAAATACCTGCTTGGAATCCTAATAAGCTATTTTACGCTGGAAATGGACAAGTAATGAACGTGAGGTTCTTTTCCATGCGAAATTTTTGTAGTATTTTAGCAAAACACCTTGCATTTTTTGGTGATTCAACTATCTCGAGTATCTAATTGACTCTTATAACTAAATCATCTGGACGATTTGTTGTTTTTTTATTAACAGGATTATACACACAAACCTCTTTCTAAGTTGGCCTATTATTTCTTGATATTTAAATAACGTTGGTATATGAATTAATACCTTTAATATCTTATTGAAGGATTTCTCGCTTAGTGATCAACCTAATAATTCTCTAACATTGAAGCAATTTGAAGCGTTTGGAACAAAAATAAAATTTCTTTTTGTTTCTATCCTTAATATCGTGTATACGGTATTCGCAAGCCAGATCCGTCAGAAATAAGCCGTGAAACCCAAAAATTTGAAAAACAATTTTCGGTTTTCACGGCTTATTTCTCGGAGCTGAATACTTCTGTCACCACCTATTTTTAGGTGTCTTTTTTAATTTTCGATGATAAAACATCCATCACCATTTTATAATCAGGATTTTCACTACCATCAAATTTCTCAGGGATGAATGTGAAACCTAAACTTTGATAAAGTTTGATCGCTGGGTGACTCCATGTCTGTGTGTGTAAATAGATTGGGCTTTGTGTCGTTATTTGCTGAAAACAACGGAGCACTTCAATCGTCAAACTTCTGGCGATCCCTTTTCCTTGATGTTCTGGCTTGACCGCTAACCAATGAAAAAGCGGATATTCTTTCTCACGCAGCTTCCACCAGGCAGTGCATGTGGCAATGCGTTCAGCTTGTTCGTTGACCACAAAATACATGCGCTTTACCAGCTCTTCTGGATATGGGGCAAAAGCTTGGTCAAAGTAAGCCAGTGCTTCCTCCACAGAGTCAAATTCATCGACTGCTGTTTCAATGATTGCCCAATCCTGCTCTGCTCCTGGTTGATACTTTTCAAAGCGATACTGCTGATTCAAGGGATAAGAAGGCAATTCTTCATTGAGTGGGCGTGTCATCCAAATCTCTGCATAGGGCAATTGCTTATCTAACATCACGCCACCTACTTTCCTTTAACTTCTTTTTTCACCAATGATCCGTACTTCTGTTTCTAATGTGACATCAAACTTCTCTTTGATCACCTCTTGGATATGAGCAATCAACTCTGTATAATCAGTTGCTGTTGCATGATCGATATTGACGATGAAGCCGGCATGTTTTTCCGAAATCTGTGCGCCGCCCCATTTCAAACCTTGTAAGCCTGCTTCTTGGATCAGTTGTCCTGTGAAGTGTCCTTCAGGTCGTTTGAAGACACTACCGCATGAAGGGTATTCCAATGGTTGTTTTGCTTCACGCAATTCCGTCAATTCGTCCATCCGACCTTTGATCATCTCATGATCACCAGGTGTTAATTGGAAACGAGCTTCTAAGACGATGGCATCCATCTTCTGTAATTCACTATGGCGATAAGAAAAGGCCATTTCTTCATTTGACAGAGTTTGGATCGTCCCATCACTTAATAATAAGTCGACTTCTGCAAACACGTCTTTGATCTCCCCACCATAAGCTCCTGCATTCATGTAGACGGCACCGCCGATACTTCCAGGAATCCCACAGGCAAATTCGAATCCTGTCAAAGATTCTGCTAAGGCTGCATACGTCGTATCGATCAGTTTCGCACCTGCTTCTGCAATCACCATCGTGCCTTCAACGCTGATCTGGTTCATCTCTGTCAACATGATGACCACGCCGCGTATTCCACCATCTTGGACGATCAAGTTACTTGCATTTCCTAATACCAACCATGGCACTTGGTTTTCTCGACAATAATCAACTAACTGTTTGACTTCTGATTTGGTTTTGGGAAAAGCTAAAACATCTACCGGTCCACCGGTTTTGGTAAATGTATAATGACATAGCGGTTCATCAAGCAACAGATTCAACTCTGGATTTTCTTTAACGATATCTTCTTTATTCACTGAGGACTTTCCTTTCTTTTCAAACGTCCCCATCATTCTATCACGCTTAAAACAATCTTGCCAGTTTTGCTCAAATCTGATGACGATAAAGATTATTCAGCATCTCCTCACAAAGTGCATGGCTCTCATAAATATTGGTTTGTTTTAACTTTTCATTATTTAGCGTCGGTTGTTGGATTTCTTCAAAAAATCGTTCAACCATTGGCACAAAACCACGTTTGCTCAGCGTTGTTTCCCAATCACCAAATTTCTTTATTTCCACCGTATCTGGTTTACGGATGACTAATTCTGTCAGATCACTCAATTCATAGGTTCCTTGTTTGCTCGTCACTTGATAGGTTTCAGTATTCGCACCACTTCCAAGATCCATCGTCACAATCGCCATTTGGTTCGCAGTTTCAAGTTGCAACATCGCTACTTCCATAAATCCTTCCTTTTCTCGGATATGAGAAGTTGTTTTGATTACTGGTTCGTCTAATAAATAAACAGCCGTGTCCACCAAATGTAGGAATAGATCGTAAATGACAAAAGCAGTCGTTTCTTTTGCCGCAATGCGATTTTTTTGTAACTGGATCAACCGTTTTTCTGGAATCGCTTTTAATTCTTCGACCATTGGGGCGAATCGTCGGTTGAAGCCCACCATTAAAATCGCTTGATGTTGTTCTGCCAATTCTTGTAACTCTTGGATTTCTTTTAGGTCGACACTTAAAGGCTTGTCGATATAAACATGGATATTATGTTCCAAACATTTTTTAGCTAATTGAAAATGAACGCTTGTTGCCGCATGGATCATACATGCTTCGATTTCCTCTTCAATTAAGTCATCAATCGACTCATACAAATGAGCAAATCCATAGGTTTTCTTCAAACGATCTTTCGTTACCTGATTACGTGTCGCAAAATAAAAATCAACCATTCCTTGTTTCTCTGCATATGTAGGTAAATATGCTTTTTCGGCAATGTTACCTACTCCTACTACGCCAATTTTCATGGTTTCCCTCCTGTTATCTGTTATTACTCTTATCTTACACTATTTTTAATAAAAATGAGGTACAATATAATCGCACAGACTTGATAGAAAAAGGAGCGTGTTTTTTTGAAACTGATTTCGTGGAATGTGAACGGGTTAAGAGCCATTGTCAACAAAAATTTTCTAGAAACATTTAAGGCATTTGATGCAGATTTTTTCTGTCTGCAAGAAACAAAGCTACAAGAAGGTCAAATCGAATTGGATTTACCAGGTTACCATCAATATTGGAATTATGCGGTCAAAAAAGGCTATTCAGGTACAGCGATCTTCGCCAAAGAACCCGCATTGAACGTTTCATACGGAATGGGTATAGATGTTCATGATCAAGAAGGACGTTTGATCACATTAGAATACCCTGAATTTTACTTAGTCACTTGCTATACACCAAATTCACAAAATGAATTGAAACGTCTCGATTACCGTTTAGAATGGGAATCTGCTTTTTATGATTATTTAGAAGAGTTGAAAAAACAAAAATCGGTGATCGTTTGTGGGGATCTAAACGTCGCCCATGAAAACATCGATTTGAAGAATTGGAAAACGAATCAAAAAAGTGCCGGTTTCTCGATCGAAGAACGAAACGCATTGTCTCATTTACTTGATAATGGTTTTGTGGATACTTTCCGTTACTTCTATCCAGAGTTAGAAGATGTCTACTCTTGGTGGAGTTATCGTTTCAATGCTCGAAAAAACAATGCAGGTTGGCGTATCGATTATTTCTTGACGAGTGAAGATTTGATACCTCGTTTGGTTGATGCAAAAATCCATACATCGATTCTAGGTAGTGACCACTGCCCTGTCGAATTAATTATCGAATAGTAAGGATAGCAAGGGAAGAAATTGGGTTGTCCCGATTTTCTTCCCTTGATCCTTAACTGGCACCATGTTTACTTGATACATAGTCTGAAAAAGCTATTTCTTTTCTTACGAATCTATGTTATGGTTTATTTTTTAAAGGAGGCTTATTTGAAAATGAATTTTATCGCGATGGACTTTGAAACTGCCAACCACCAATCTCATAGCGCGTGTTCCTTAGCCCTTGTCAAAGTGGAGAACAGTCAGATTGTCGATGAATTTTATACTTTGATCCAACCAGAAACGCCATTTTTCTGGCGCAATATCCAAATCCATGGGATCCATCCTGAAGATGTCCGCTTGGCACCTAAATTTCCAGATGTTTGGCAGAAAATCGAAAAGTATTTCCAAAAAAACCGTTTAGTCGTTGCGCATAACGCCGCATTTGATACAAAAGTATTGGCTGGTTGTTTAGATTATTATCAGTTGCCTCAACCGAACTATCTCTCATTGTGTACCGTCAAAACAAGCCGCCGCTTGTTTCCGGAGATGCCAAATCATCGCTTGAATACAGTTTGTGAAAATTTGGATATCACGTTGAAAAATCACCATGATGCGTTAGAAGATAGTCGAGCATGTGCGGAAATCTTGTTATATCAAGAAAAATATTTTGGAACAGACCCATTGAAAAAATTAGTCACAGTGAAATAGTTCAATTAGCTAAAATAAGCTAATTTTTTCATTTCTATTTGTTGATTCCCTTGTACGAAAGAATCAACGATGACGATAAGTAAAGAACCTGAAAAGTGGACAACTACTTTTCAGGTTCTTTATTTTTGAAATCAGTTTATTTCATGCTCAATCGTTCGTTTCATCTTGATTATCGCCAATGATTGACCCTGTCTTCTCGAAGAGTCAACACTTTGGGTTTCCTCTTGAAACCCCATTTTTTGATAAAGATGGATGGCTCGTTGATTGACCGCCAATCCATCAAGAACCAACGTATTAAATCGCACATTTTCTGTAGCCCAAATGATTGCCTCATCTAAAAGAATCGTACCTAACCCCATTCCCCAATATTCTTTCAAGATACTGACCCCTATTTCGCCATGTCGGGGCAAGCCAGGTTTGGGCGCAACAGAAACAACACCTACCACCTGTTTTTTTTCACAGGCTAAAAATAATAAGTGTTCTGCACTTTCTTTTATTCGAGACAATTCAGTTGAAAGTACCTCTTGACTTTTATTAAGTGAACGCTCCTCAACAACAAAATAATCCGTTTCTTGTCTCGCTTAGCGTAGCATCACTAACAATCCTTGAGCATCTGATTTCTCCGCTTCTCTTAACGTAAGTTCAACATCATTAGCCATGAGAATCCGCCCATGCTTCATAAATACGTTTTTCAAACTCTTGACTATTCGGCCCGTATGATTGGAATTTCACATACCTTTTTTCTGATTCTGTATCACTTTTCTCAATTATCAGTTCCAAATAATCTTCAGGTAAAGCATCTTCTAATAGATTTCCCCACTCAATGACCGAAAGTCCATCACCTTCAAAATATTCATCTAATCCCAAATCAGCTCCACTAGCAGCGACACGATAGATATCCATATGGTACAAAGGCATTTTTCCTTGTGTATATTCCCGAATGATCGTATAGGTCGGACTCTTGATCATTTGAACGATGCCTAATCCTTTTGCGATGCCTTTTGTCAAAGTCGTTTTACCAGCGCCTAGATCGCCAGTCAACACTAGATTATCTCCCGGATGAGCGACTTTTCCAATGATTTCTGCTAATTGGTCAGTCATCGCCACACTTGTTAATTCAATCATCATCATTTCTCCTCATTCTTTTTTGTCAGTATAACGTGTAATCCAACAAAAAAAAAGAAAAGAGTCAGGAATCCTCAGCTCCCTAGCCCTTTTCTTTTTAGATCTACTGTTCGATTAATCTAACAATGTTTGTGCACCTGTAATGATTGCTAATTTGTAGACATCTTCTTCATTAGCACCACGAGAAAGGTCACTTACTGGTTTGTTCAATCCTTGTAAGATTGGTCCGATTGCTTCAAAGTTACCAAAACGTTGAGCGATCTTGTAGCCAATGTTCCCTGATTGTAATTCAGGGAAGACAAAGACTGTTGCTTGACCTGCCACTTTAGAATCTGGGGCTTTCAATTGTGCGACTGCTGGAACGTAAGAAGCATCAAATTGTAATTCGCCATCGATCGTATATTGAGGTGCTAATTCTTTCGCGATTCTTGTTGCTTCAACCACTTTATCTACTTCAGGAGCTGCTGCAGAACCTTTTGTTGAAAAGCTCATCAATGCGATTTTTGGATCGATATCGAATAGTTCAGCTGTTTTTGCTGATTCCACAGCAATTTCAGCTAATTCTTGTGCGTTTGGATTCACGTTGATCGCACAGTCAGAAAAGACATATTTTTCTTGATCTCTACCGCGAACCATGATCATAGCACCACTTGTACGACTTACACCTGGTTTTGTTTTGATGATTTGTAGTGCTGGACGTACTGTATCTCCGGTTGAATGGATCGCTCCAGAAACCATACCATCAGCAATGCCCATATATGTAAGCATTGTTCCAAAGTAATTGACATCTTTTAAGATTTTTTCTGCTTGTTCTTTTGTTGCTTTTCCATTACGGCGTTCAACAAAAGCTTCGACCATTTCATCCCATTTTTCATAATCATTTGGATTGATGATCGTGAAGTTAGAGGTTTGGATACCACGTGCATTTGCTGCTGCTTCAATTTCTTCTTTGCTACCGATCAAAATCGGTTCAACTAATTCTTCTGCTTTTAAACGTGCTGCTGCTCCTAAAATTCTTGCATCCGTTGCTTCTGGAAACACGATTTTGATGCCGCGACGTACAATTTTAAATCTTAAACTATCAAACAATTCCACAAAATGACCCCCAGTTATTATTATTAACTACCATGATACACTATTATCAAAAAAAAGAACAGTTTTAAATTTCTGTATCAGTCAAATAATGGATAATAATTAAGTTTTTCACATAGCCTGGAAAAACTGCACTATAACAGGAAAGCGCTGTAACACTACACTGTTTTAGGTAGTTGCCAATCAATTGGTGTTTCACCCAGAGCAAGCAATGCATCATTCGTTTTGGAAAATGGTTTTGAGCCAAAAAAACCACGATGTGCCGATAATGGGCTTGGATGTGGAGCTGTTATTATAATGTGTCGACTTTTATCGATCATTTTCATCTTTTCTTGTGCAGGTTTGCCCCAAAGAATAAATACGATCGGTTTTTCTCGTTCATTCAGCTTCTCTATGATCGCATCCGTCAATTGTTCCCAGCCTTTTCCGCGATGAGAATAAGCTTGCCCTTCTCTGACAGTTAGTACCGTATTCAACAGCAGCACACCTTGTTCGGCCCAAGTCACTAAATTCCCATGAGAAACTGGTTCGATCCCTAAGTCATTCTTCAATTCTTTGTAGATATTGACTAGAGACGGTGGTGTTTTCACTCCTGGTTGTACGGAAAAAGAAAGGCCATGCGCTTGATTTGCTCCATGATAAGGGTCTTGTCCTAGAATCACGACTTTGACTTCTTCATAGGGAGTCAGCTCTAATGCTTCATAAACATGATACATATCAGGATGGATTTTTTGAGTTGCATACTCATTTTTTAAAAATATTCTCAATTGCTGATAATAATCTTTTTCAAATTCATCAGCTAGTAATTCTTGCCAACTATTGTGGATGATTTTCTTCAAATTTCCCACCTCCTATTTTCCAGAATAACTCACAAATAATTTGTTAACAAGTTAAAATCTTCCATCTTATCTCGCATTAGTATGTTAAACTAGGAGGGAGAAAAGGAAAGGAACGGTAATCACATGATCAAATTAATTGCCTCTGATATGGACGGCACTTTACTCGATGCACATATGAGTATCTCATCAGAAAATACTGAAGCAATCCGCATGGCAAATGAGTTGGGTATTGAATTTATGGTCGCTACTGGACGTAACGCACAAGAAGCACGAGCAGCCTTAGATGAAGCAGGAATCGATTGTGCGATGATCACTTTGAATGGCGCGCAAGTTTTTGACAGGTCCGGTAAGTCGCTTTTTACAGTGCCAATTCCAAGTCCCCAAGCCATGACAGTCATGGATATTTTAGATGCAAATGGTATTTATTACGAGGTAGCGACAAACCAAGGATTGTATTCGGAAAGCCAACCAAAAAGAATCGAAAGCTTTGCTTCTTCCATTGCGACCCATATGCCCCATTTGACTTATAAAATGGCGATCGCCATGGCGTCAGCCAATCTTGAACTCTTACACATCACTTATGTTGATAGCATTCGCGAATTACTACTTGATGATAAACTTGAAGTCCTAAAAATCATCTGTTTCCATACTGAAGGTCCTCGGATTCTAGGCCCTGTAGGGAAAGAAATCAGTAATTTAGGCGAACTGGCAGTGACCTCTTCTGGTCAAAATAATCTTGAAGTCAACCATAAAAATGCTCAAAAAGGAATCGCAGTTGCTCATGTCGCTCATGAACGAGGGATCACTTTAGATGAAGTCATGACGATCGGTGATAATTTCAATGATGTCAGCATGTTGCAAACCGCCGGCGTTAGTTTCGCTATGGGAAATGCAGAGATCGAAGTCAAAGATTACGCTAAATACTTAACAGACACGAATCTTGAATCGGGTGTTGGCAAAGCCATCTTACGCGCAATCAACGAAAATTTATAGTTGTTTGAAGAAAGAAGGGAACAAATATGTCAGAATTTTTCATTCAGGAAAAACAGCTGAGTCGTGCAACCCGGACGATCGTCAAAGACGAAAAAGGCCAATCACTTTTTTTGATGGTCGGCCGCTGGGGAACGAAAGGCGATGCTTTATCTCTTTATGCCATGAATGGAGATCTAGTCGCTCATATCAAACAAATCAGTCTGACATTTGGGACACGCTTTGAACTTTACAAAGATTTCGAAAAAGTCGGTACGATGCAAAAGATTTTCAATTGGCCAGGAGATTTTTATTATATTCGGCGATTACATTGGACTGTTCAAGGAGATATCTATAACCATCGTTATCAGATCCATCATTTCAATGAACCAATCATGGAAATGGACAAAGCAACCCTCTTTACCGGTGATTATTATGTTCTTGATATCCCTTGTGAAGAAAATGCACCTATCTGTATCTGTATCGCTGCTGTCCTTGATTACTGGCTCTATCGAAAAAACAAAGACAAAGAAACACCTCTTTCTTATCGCTTTGATGTCAACTAAAATAACGAACGCAAGAAATCAACTTGCGCTCGTTTTTTCTTTTACACTTGTTTTCTTCTATAGAAAAGAAGTGTCACTACATAGATAAGTACTGCACCTACCATGATCCACCAATTATTTCTTTCCCCATTTGTTTGAGGGAAAAGCTGTTGATTCTGTGATTGTTCATTCTTGATGGACGGATCATCATTATTGGTGTTTGATTCAACGGCTAGCGCTACTTTATTTTCACGTCTATCGTTCATTTGCATCATACCTGATCCATCGCTTTCAACTGTCCCATCTCCAGTGATAATAGGCTTGTCAGACTCGTTTGTTGATGAAATACTACTAGAACTACTTGTTGTGGTACTTGTATCTGATTGCTTTCCATTTTCACCTGGATAGGTACTGCTTTCACTCGTGCTTGCTTCTGCAATCCTTTCACTTGTGCTTGGTGCTGTACTGCTTTCATTTGTGCTTGCTTCTGTACTGCTTTCATTTGTGCTTGTGCTGTACTGCTTTCACTTGTGCTTGGTGCTGTACTGCTTTCATTTGTGCTTGCTTCTGTACTGCTTTCACTTGTGCTTGGTGCTGTACTGCTTTCATTTGTTGGTGCTGTACTGCTTTCACTTGTGCTTGGTGCTGTACTGCTTTCACTTGTGCTTGGGCTGTACTGCTTTCACTTGTGCTTGTGCTGTACTGCTTTCACTTGTGCTTGGTGCTGTACTGCTTTCACTTGTGCTTGGTGCTGTACTGCTTTCACTTGTGCTTGGTGCTGTACTGCTTTCGCTCGTGCTTGGTGCTGTACTGCTACTTATTGTATCCGTCGTGTCATCATGCGTATTGGTTTCAGTAAAAAATTCATTTGGGTCCCAACGATTTGTTGTAGCATTCAAGATCACATTTTTCCCTATGATCGTTCCATCTTGACTTTGATTGACTGTAATATCCGTACAAGGTGCAATAATCGTCCCTTGGAAAGGCGCATTGATTTCTAGATTTTCTGTTAGATTACCAAAATTCCAAGAAATATTGGCATCAGAAAAATCTTCTGTTTGATGATTGGAACGTTTATTATATTGGATTTGGGATTGTACCGAAAAATTAGTCGGTGCATCTACAACATTGATTACAAGTACTTTTTCCTGAGGATTGTTGATTCGTAAAGGGGTATTCTTTGCCAGAACAGAAGCAGTAACATTGATGACATAGGGCTGATCCCCAACCAGATTTGTACAGTCAATCACACGATTATTCATATCAGGGAAATCATCTGGCGTATATGTTTTTAATGGATCTAACGACATCAACATATTGGATGTCAGCATTAAATTTTCAAACTCTTTGTTGAAATCAATATATTGAGCATCTTCTCGATCTTGATAGAACTCATCCACTGACAAGTGATCCAACTTTGTTCCATTGACCACTATCTTATCATTTTCCGTCGTGATCACATTGTTTGATCCCACAATAAATTTATTCGATCGTTTATCTGAAGCCGCGGTTTCTGCTGAGCTAATAATTGTCTTAACGGATTGTGCATAATTGATCTCTTTATTTAAATCCCCTGTACTGATCGATGTACCGAAGTTATTCGTTGCTGATAGGACACCCGTTGCTACATTCCCCTCTGTATGCGCATTGATGGTCGTTTTTTCTTTTGCGAACACGTGGAACTGAGAAGCAATCCCTAAAACTCCATAATCACCCGTCAAATCATCATAAACACTTCCTGGATCTTGTGGAAGAAATGTCTCAGCCATTGCTTGGAGTGGAAAAAACAAATGGAGAAACAAAACAGATATTAGAGAAAGATTCATAATTTTGTTTTTGAACATTTTTTCATCTCTTTTCTTCGATATATGAAATTTAATAACATAAAAACACTCGTAAGTATATACCTGAAAATCGATAAAATACACATTTTTCTGAAATTATATAGAAAAATTACATTAATTCATACATTCCTCATTTACCATAACGCATAGTATTTATGTTCTTTCACAATTATTTTTGGATTATGTGATATTCCTCACTTTTTTATTAATAAAAAAAGACACACCTTTTCAGGTATGCCTGCATTTTGTTAATCTGGTAAGCTTGATTGAGCAATAAAAACTCACTAGATGATTTTCTTTTGCATATGATCATACAGATGTCCACTGATCGTTCGTTCCCCAATTACTGTGAACCCATGGCGCTCGTACAATTTTCTAGCTTGCGGGTTTTGCTTATCGCAACTTAGTCCAATGACATCGCGGTTTTGTTTTTTGACGATTGGTGGCAAGGCTTCTAACAAAGAGGAACCGATTCCTTGTCCTCTAAATTCTTCTGAAACACAGATAGAATCTAAATACCATTCATCAGGGAATGTTTCTCTATCCGTAAACATTTTTACTTGCTCATAAATGCCATGCTTTTGTAAGATTTTTTCTAACGGTTGGTCGATGATTGGTTCTTCTTCATCTGTATAACCGTAAACGATTCCTGCTACCTTGCCTTCTCGCTCATCAACGATCCCTCTTGTATAGCTGTAACGATAGTCTGGGTCTGTAATAGCTTCTTCCAAGACTTCTAATGTTTTTTCTTCACCGTACTTTAAAAGAAACGGTAGATCCATATCTTTCAATATAACTAAAATAAGCGGAGCGATAGCTGCCGCATCTTCTTTTTTTGCATTACGAATCATTTCTGACACTCCTTTTTTTCATTTTACCATAATGAAATCTCAGAGCAAAACAGCTAATTCAAATAATCTTCAATTTTTTGTGTCACGAAATAACCATTTGAAACGATTGCTTTTGCTTCAAAACGACAGTAGGGGCAAACGATCGGCATCTCTTTTTTTACGTGTTCAACGATATGATTTACTTCTTCATAAGTGAATTTTTTCCCACAGTTTGGACAAACCATTTTTTGCATGATTCCCTCAATCCCTTCTTTGTTTTACACTTTTAGCTTACTCTTATCTAGAAAAAAGAGAAGTGAAACCACTTCTCTTTCAAGCACTGATCAGTACATCTTCTAAACGTTTCGGTCCATCAACGGCTACACAATAATACAATTGACCACTTTTTGTCGTGATTTCCCAACTTTTTGCTTTCCCGTGATGCTTCCCGACTTTATGGACTGCTTCTTTCATTGCTGCCTGTGGATGTTTTACTTGATGGATCGTTTTCAAGTGAAAGAATTGCCCTGGTTCGTTTCGGCTTTTATCAACAACCATCGTCTTTCCTGAGATTGGATTCACTGTGATCACTCGATTGGGAGTATAAAAAATATATTCATACATCTTTTTATTACTTTGGTCTTCGTCTAATTGGTTGAACTGGATACGACTGACTTTCTCTTCATGGTACTCATCTCGCAAAATAGACACTGCCTTTTGCAATGAGATTTGATATTCTTGGTCACTGATGTCATCAAAAGAAAAGTTTGCATCCAATAGTCCTAACGAAGCCGCTAAGCTAACAATGATAGCAATCGATGCTGCAATGATTATTTTTTTCATTCCATTCTCTCCCCGTTTTTTACTAGAATAACAAGAAATAGGAAAGAAAAAAATCGAATGAACGAAAGAAAAAGTGACAAATTTGTTACCTTTATTCGTGTAACTCCAACGGCAATCCGTCTGGATCAAAAAAGAAAGTCATTTTTTCGCCTGTAAAGGTATCGATACGGACTGGTTCAGTTTCAATCCCCAATTCTTGTAATTCCGCGACTGTTTCTTCGATATGTTCCACTTTGAATGCTAAGTGCCTCAAACCACAAGCTTCTGGATAGCTCGGTCTTTTAGGTGCATCTTTGATGCCGAAAATCTCAAGCTCCATATCTCCTAGTTTTAAATCTAACTTATAATCGCCACGGTCTTCTCGATAATTTTCACGAATAACTTCAAAACCTAGCAAATCAACATAAAAAGCACGTGACTTTTGATAATCCGACACAATGATCGCAACATGGTGAACGGTTGTTAAATTCATTCTCACACTTCCAATCTTTTTGTTTCCTTTATCTTATCAGTACTTTTAAACATAGCAAAGATTTTTCTCCCGCTGCACAAAAAAAGAGAGACCACATCAAATGGCCTCTTACTTTTCATCATTTGAAAGTAAATGTTTCTCAGAAAACAATAAAATCGAATAATAACATATATTTTTTTTAAATGAAAGACTAGAAATAAATTTTAAAAGGAATACAATAATTTGTGTCTCTAAAAATAAGAAAGCACTATATATTGTGTTTTAAGGGGTTTTTTATTATGAGTAATTATTTCAGATTTTTGATTCATCAATTGAAAGGCTGGCCACAACAAAATTATTATCTATTCTATTTTAGCCTAGGTTGCCAAGTCATGACACTTGTGAATCAGCCAATCACTTGGTTGTCGATCATTACTTTTATCGGGACAAATCTAGGGGTGTTATGTATTTTATCAATCAATGCCGCTAAATCAGTCAACGGTATTCTAGGAATTCTCTCTGCTATTTGTTTTATCGTTGTTGGCTTTTCTGCCAAAAACTATTTAAGTATCGGCGAACAAATTGCTTATATGGTCACATTGGATATCCCAGTTTTATTAAGTAAAGAATGGAATCATAATATGGCTTCTAAAATTCGAGAATTTAGTGGGAAAAGTTGGTTGATTGCATTAACCGGGACTGTTTTCGTTTACTTGATTTCAGGTTATTTGATTGGTACGTATACAGACGACCCTCGTCCTTGGATCGATGCCATTGCTTTTTCGATCAGTCTTTCTGCCGGAATCATTAGCTTCCTTCGCTACAACAATCAGTATTATTGGTGGCTTGCTTCTGGTCTTGCACAAATGGTCTTATGGTATGTTTCCTATACCCATGGGTCTGCTAGTTTAGCGATGTTTATCAATAGCTCTGTTTACTTGATCAATGATTTATTAGCCTTTACTGTCTCTCCTTGGTACAACAAAAAAGAAAGAGCGCGAATGCAGCGTATGGAAGCAGAATATTTTTCGCACCATGTTTCTTGATGGAAAACACTAAATAACCTTGTACTAGAAATTGGTTTGTTTTCAAACCTCTTACTAAAGCGAGAAAGTCACCCAAAATAGGCTGGGACTTTCCTCACTTATTTCTAGGTATCATCATACCAAGATTCTCTCAGCGATTCGAGTCACCTAAATCAAATCCTTGAGCAACATTCTAATGTCTTCATCCAGCGTTTGTATCACTGATTCCAATTCTTGGAACTTTTTTAATGCAAGCTGTTGTTCTGAAGTAAATACATAGTCTGCTTGTTCATATTCTTGGAGCAAAGAGGCGACGGATTGTTTTTTGATTTTCTTTGCAAGTTCTTGCCATTCAGTTTCTGTCACAGTTTTTGTTGTAGCTTGCTGTTTTTCTTCGCGTTCTTTACGTAAAATCTTTAAAAAACCATTTCTCATCACCCGAGGGATACTGTCGAAAAAGCCAGTTGTAAATCCATAACGCTGATATTGTTGCCAAACAAAATGATAAATTTGCGGTTGGATAAAACGCTGTTCTTTTGCTAATTGATCGACGTCTACAGCTTCATTCTTCGATCCTTCTCGCAGACTAGCGATAAACTCTGCAAAAAAAGCGACAGATGGTTGGCTTGTCTCAACCATTGAAACAGACGACCAATCTTTTTGGAGAAATAGTTGATAATTAGTCAAGAACGCTTCAACGTCTTTAGTCAAATCTTCTGAAAAATCCTCAAATAATGATTTTTTCTCAAGGATTTTTTTCGGCTTTTCTTTTGCCTGATAGCTAACTTGTTGGATGTACTTTTCCATTGCTTGATAGTCTGCCAGATAAATCGGTAACTGGGCATGACGAAATTCGGCGATTCGTGTAGTTCGCTTTTTATCTGGTAAAATCGGTTGTTTCAGTCGGCGATTATGATACAACATTAGACAATATTCTTGCCATAGTCGTTCAGGAAAGGCAATATTTTGTTGTTTCAGCCAGAGGATCTCATCCAGCGCTAGATCCACTTTAGTCATTCCCTGATTGATCGACGCTGCAACTGTTGGACTAACGTGCAAGTGTTCTGCAAAATGATTGATCCCTAGTTTTAATTCCTTCCCCGTTTTAGGGGAACGAACGATATATTGGACTTTCAGTTCACGGCCACATTCACAATAAAGTTTTTGTTGTCTGCGTGATGTGCGATAAAATGGATTGATCTTAAAGTCGGAAAAAATCCAATCCGTTGCTGCTAAATAGTTTTCTTCCAAAAACTGCGAGTGGATCAAATAACGACGATGTTGATCCATGACAACTCGTTGTTGTTTCGTCAATCGTTCATAGATTTCCCATCGTTGGCTACTTGTATATTGTTTGGAGATTTTTATTGGGTAGTGTTGCTTGATTTCTTTTGGGAACCATTCGTCAAAAATTGCTTGCCAACTTTCATTCATACCTTTCACCTGCCTTTCTAAATTAAGAGAGTAAAAATAAATACGTTCAAAGAGCAACAAAAAAGCCGAAAATAATGTGAGCTATTTTCGGCTTTTCGCTTTTTTCATACGTGAAGCTGCGGGTGTGACAGCAGGGTCTTGCACTTGCTGTTGGAGGTCAGCTTCTGGAACACCATTTATCTGGTTGTAGGGGCACAAGATAACGATTGTCCTAGATCTCATCTACCACTTGCTTCGCTTCAGCAAACTCTCAGTGAGTTGTTCCTGCGTTACCTGAAATATCTTCTTTGTTGTTTACTGCTGCTTCTACCGCATAAGTCAATGAAGCCGCAATATCATCAAGTGACATTGCCGGTGTCCCTACAGGGCGATCGATGACTTGATCTGGTGAGAATGGCACATGGATAAAGCCTCCACGAATCGTTGGGAACTCTGTTTCAATCAAGTGTAATAATCGATACATGATGTCGTTGCATACAAACGTACCAGCTGTATAAGAAATATAGGCTGGTAAACCATGTTCGTGTACATTTTTTGTCATTGCTTTGATTGGTAATGAAGTAAAGTAAGCAGCTGGGCCGTCTGCTTCTAACGGCGTATCAAAGGGCTGGTTGCCTTCATTATCTGCAATACGTGCTTCAGCTAGATTGATTGCTACACGTTCAAAAGAAATCGCTGAACGTCCACCTGCTTGACCAACACAAATCACGATTTCAGGTTGATGTTCTTGGATTGCTTCTTTTACGACTTGACCACTTTTACCAAAAACAGTGGGAACTTCTAATTTGATGATTTCTGCACCGGCAATCTCAGACGGCATTTTTTTGACTGCTTCATAGGCAGGATTTACTTTATCTCCACCAAATGGATCAAAACCAGTTACGAGTACTTTCATTTTTCATTCCTCCATTATTCTATAAAATGATGCGTCCCATTCATCCTTCAAAGATCTATCTAAACATTAAAATTTGATTGTTTCTCACGCGTGTATTTAGTACTTTCAGTGAGTCATTCTTATTAGAAGGACTCAGTGTCTATCTATTTTAACAAAAAATAGTCAATAATGAAATGCTTAGCTGTTCAGAAAAAGAATCAATCTTCTCCATATTTTATGGAAATCATTGATTCTTTTTCGCTCAAGATACTATTTAAATAAAATCATATAGACGATTTGGAAAACCAGCATGAATACAGCAACAAATAGTTGATTCTTGATCACGCCGTATTTATCTTTCATTTCTAACATCGCCACTGGTACTACGTTAAAGTTAGCAGCCATCGGTGTCAACAACGTCCCACAGAAACCGCATGTCAACGCGACCATACCGATCAATGCTGGATTAGCCCCTTGACTAAAGACAAAAGGCGCACCGATTCCGACTGTCATGACGGTGATTGCCGCAAAAGCATTCCCCATGATCACTGTAAATAGAACCATGCCTAGCGCATAGATGATGATACCAATATTGACATTTCCTTCTGGAACGATCGTACCGACAGCACTAGAAATCACGGTACCAACACCTGCACTCGTGAAGACCGCACCTAACGAAGCTAAGAGCATCGGTAACATACTTAAAGGACCGACTGTACCTAACATGTCTGAAGCATCATCCAAGAAAGTCGTTGGGCGATTATCTCTTGAAAAGAACATCAAGATCAACATTGCTACAAATACCCCAACACCTACACCGACTAAAGCACCTAAATCAGTGAATAGTGCGAATAAAATGGCAAAGATCCCAATACTCAATGCCGGAATAAAGATTTTCATCCCTAATTTATCTGACATTTTTTCCATGTATTCTTTTGATGGCAAACGACTTGCACCTTTACTTACCCTTTTTGTGATTGCTGGGATCGTCATCGCGAAAATCAAGATTCCGTTGTAAGTTGGAGATATCCAACGTCCAGCAGAAATCACGACTCCTAAAACTGTCCAGAAAAAGGCAGAACCAAATCGATGAGGGTTACTCTTATCAAAGGCATTACGAAGGCCCGTATAAATCAAGACTAATCCCATCAAGATATATAAGATTTCCAATAATTTTTCACTTAACAATATTTCAGAATTTGTAAAAAAGTTCAAAAAATCCATCTTATTTCTCCTTTCCTGAATAGTATTTCTTCGCTAATTTCTTTTCTTTTAGATAAAAATAGACACTCGCCACGACTAGAGCTGTGATTGCGACTGGTATTTGCACCAATGCCAACTGACCAAGAGTTACCTCGTAGCCTAAGTCTTTTAATGTGGATTGTACTAATAAAGCACCGGCTCCACCGATAAATAGTACTTGACCAAAGAACCAACAAATATTTTCCATTGCTGAAGACATTCCTTTTAATTCCTCTTCATGTTCCGGATTGACGGTTAATCCTTTTGATTCAACGGTACCTAACGCCATTGGCATGATGATTGGACGTACAAAGCCGGCCACCCCACCAAAGCTGACATTGAAAGCTGCAAAGATCATTCGGAAAACACCATAAATATCGATGATCATTCCAGCGGATACCTTCTTGAAACGTTTGATCAACGTTGCAGCAGATTCCTTCAGACCATTGCGTTCTAACGTACCAGTTGCTAACATAATAATAATAAAAATTGCCATTCCTCGGTTATTTACAAAACTTGTACCTAAAGTTTCCAGCATACCTTCAAGTCCTAATCCACCAGTAAATGCGGTCACGACTAACGCAACCATAACGATCAAGATCGAATCTAACTTGAAAGCAAAACCAAGAATAACAATCAGTACGCCTAAAAGGCTAAGATAATTTTCCATCTGTTTTCCTCCTAAAAATTACATGATATTTTTTCATTATAAAATAAAATTGATTGAAAATATAGAGAATTCTTACAAAAAAAATAATATATTTCAAAAATTCTGTCAATTCTATAACAACAAATGACTTGAATTCTTATTTATACTGCCAATTTTCTTGAACTACATAACCTTCTTTGCCTCTAGCTAAGGGATCAAAACTGTAATGTTTGAAACAAAACCTAAAAACAAATGAGACATGTTTGGGACATTAGTCCTCTCCCCTAAAATCGAATAAACGACAGGAACTGAAGGAATCTCTTCAAAAAACAAGGCACCATCCACAAGAATTTGAAGAATAATTTTTGTGGTTGGTGCCTTATTTCTTGAGGCTGAACACTTCTGTCCAGATCTCGCCTCATTTGTTTCTTAATGAATAAAAGAAAGAATCAAATAAATGATCCACAGATGTAACGGATAAAACAAGTAAAAAAAGTATTTGTCGAATGCGCGTCCGGTTCCACCTAGTTTTCCATTATAAAGTATGATAAATGGGATGACGGTGACCATCATAAATTCATTATCAAACGTTAAAAATTGATACAATGATTGATAATCAGGCATTTGTGTGTAGGTTAAAATTGCTAGACAAAATAAAATCAGCGTATAAACAAAAATACCTAGAATCAATTTCCCTCGTTCTTTTTTCTCGCGGAAGAAATACATCAGCAACAACATTGGAACTAAATACAGACCACCTTCTGAAAAAGCAATCGTGATCATGACCAATAAAAGTGCTACTGCTACGAGCATTCCTTTTATTGTAGAAAGAAGCCACATCAAACAAAACAGCAAAAATAATGTCAAAAAGATATTATGTGGACCTAAAAATAAATAATAGTTTGGCTGATGATTATATTCATTGATGTAATTTCCTGTTAATAAATGATAGATGATATTTCCAATCGCTACTACGAATGCAGCTATTCCTAATCGTTTCGCATACTGATATTTACTATGCGTATACTTGAAACCTTCAACTAATAAAAATACAAATAATGGCGCAACAAAACGTCCCAACCACGAGACCCAACTTGGCAACCCCAATTGCATCCCGAAATAACTGTTGATATGATCAACGACCATAAAAACAATTGCTATCCATTTTAATTGATAGCTCGTCAACCCTTTCACTCTCATATATTCCCTCCATTTTTTTATGCCTCAAGAAATAAGTATAGCCAATCGCCACCTATTTCGACCATCTTTCTCTCAACCTTTTCTCTTACAAAATTGTTTGTTTGGATCATCATTAAAACAATATCTGCCTCAATGTGTCAAAATGTGACAACGTAAACATTCCTTTTCACTGAAATGAAACGAACAATCGCGGAAAAACGTTGCGAGAAAGTCACGTATCGTTTTCATCGAAGAAACGGCGAACAGGCAATATGAAAAAACACCTAAGAAATGACCTGAATCGGGTCGATCTCTTAGATGCTTTAGGGTGATACAAAAGAATGGTTTTCAACTTTTATGAGTTTTATAAATGCAATACCCCAGTTGTAAATAATGCCAATGCCGCTACTCCAAAAATCGAGACTAACGAAAGCAATAAATAATCAAGTTTTGTCTGTGGAACAGCTTGCTGTTTTTCTTTTCTTGCTTTGAGGTAAAATAAGATACCTGGTAAAAATAATACAAGAACGAGCATCACTTCATTGAAAGCAACAAATAGCATTGCCCAGATTTGAAAAGCACTTGCTAATGAGCCAACCAAGAATTGGACCCATTCTTTTCTTTGATAAGATAGTTTCATTTGATATAATCCTAAGAACAACCACGTAAAGAAAATCGCTGCTGTTCCAAGGGTATAAGCAAAGTTATAGGCACTATCTGTAAACAGTAGCGAAAGCAAAAAGATATTTGTACATAAAGTCGTTAATACGATTGCATATGTCGGTGCGCCCTTTTTATTGACTTTCCCCCAACGCGCTGGCAATAAGCCGTCATCTGCCATATTGCGCATCGTTTCAATGGGTAAAATCGTCCAAGATAACCATACACCGACCAAGGAAATGATCAGTCCACCATTGATCACGACAGCTCCCCATTTACCAACCATCATCTCAAACACATAGCCCATTGCTGGCTGCGTTTGGATAGTTTGGAGCTCTTCCATCGTCATTGTACCGTAAGGCAACATCGAAACTAAAACATAGATCACGATCAATCCAAAAATTCCTAAGATCGTGGCTTTTCCGACATCTGATTTTTTCTTTGCTCGTGAACCAACCACAGATGCACCTTCAATTCCAACAAATACCCAAAGCATCACCATGATACAACTTAGGATTTGACTTGAGAAAGGAATCGGCTGGCCATTGGCATTCAAGATGATATCACTTGAAAAATTATTGATGAATTGTTGCAATGAGAACGTGCTGATAGCAACAATAATAAATAAAAATAGCGGAACTAATTTACAAATTGTCACGATTGCATTGACGTAACTGGCATTTTCAACTCCTCGATTGACGAGCCAAGCATATCCCCATAAAAATATAGTACTGACGATGACCGAGGCGACATTTTGTCCCCCATCGAATACTGGAAAGAAATAGCCCAACGCACTCATCAATAGCGTAGCAAATGCCACGTTTCCTAACCAGCAGGTCAGCCAATAGCCCCACCCACTGATGAATCCCGAAAATCGACCAAAGCCAGCTTCGGCATAACTAAAAATACCACCTTCTAATTCTGGACGTTTCTTATTGATATTATTGATTGACAAAGAGAGCATCATCATGGACGTCCCAACTAATACCCAGCTGAACAGTGCTGGGCCACCAGCCGATCCTGAGATGTCGGTCATAATACCGAAAACGCCACCTCCAATCGCTGATCCAATCACTAAGGCCGCTAGTGGGATCAATCCAATACCTTTTTTCTGTTGCTCTGTGTCCATGTACGCATCCTCCAAAATAAACCGCTTTTATGCAAAGTATAGCAAAACTTCGTTTCATTTATTTTTTTCTAAAAAATTCTAATTGAAATTTAATTGTAACTATTTTTTTCTAATTATACAAGGAAAGCGACCGCTTCTCTTCCTCTTCTTCTCTACCCAAAAAACAAAAAAATGCTATACTGGATAAGAATGATTGGAGGACGATATCATGAATATCTTATATATCTCAATTTCTGGTAATACCCGAGGATTCGTCAAAAAATTAGCAGCATTTGCTGTGGAACAACATGAAAAAGATGCTTCACTTCCCTTAGTCCACCTGAAAGAGATCCATGAGAATAGCGATTTTGAAAAAGAAACCACATCTTTCTTTGTGTTTGTGCCAACCTATCTAGAAGGAGGCAATGGCATTGACAGTGGTGACCAAGAGATTTTGACAGAAACCATGCGAGAATACTTGGAATATCAAGAAAATCATGCGCTTTGTCTTGGTGTTGTCGGTAGCGGAAATAAAAACTTTAACTATCAATATTGTTTGACAGCGAAACAATATGCTGAACAATTCGGCTTTCCTATGATAGAAGATTATGAATTACGTGGCACACCAATAGATGTTGAAAGAATCTACCATGCCTTAGTTCAACGATATAGAGCTTAATAAAAAGCGCAAAATCAAAGGATTTTGCGCTTTTTATTATTTTACACTTTCAACATCCATCACGGGTGTTTTTGCTGTTGCTTCACCTGTATGTGTTAAAACAAACGTTAAGACATGTTCCATATTTGTCAGGAGTACCATCATAGCAGTTTCTTTTCCTGCCTCTTTGATTGCAGCTAGATCTACGTCCGCTATCATCGTATCTTTTGTGACAACTTGTCCTTCACTCACTTTTATATCAAATGGTGTTCCACCTAGTTCCACAGTATTGACTCCCATGTGGATTAATATCTCTAACCCATCAGCTGTTGTTAATCCGATGGCATGTTTCGTTGGGAAAATAGAGCTGATGATCCCAGAAGTTGGCGCATAGATATGACCATTCGTTGGTTCAACAAAATACCCTTCGCCCATCATCTTTTGAGCAAATACAGGATCACTCGCTTGTTCGATTGATTGCACTGTACCATCTGCTACTGCACATAATTGCACGGCTTGTGTTTGATTTGTTGAACCAGTACTTGATACTGTATAAACAGGTGCTTCTTCTGCTAATTCTTCTTTCGCTAATTGTTCTTTAGGAATTCCGAAAAAGAAAGTAGCTAAAAATCCGCCCGCATAAGCAGCTAATAATCCAAGGACGTAGCCAAACCATTTGCCATCTGAAATCAAAGGAATCAACGCTGCGCCAGAAGGTCCAATAGCAATGGCCCCAATATTCCCGATCAAGCCGATCACCGCACCACCGATACCGCCTCCAATACAAGCAGTAATGAATGGACGACCTAAAGGCAATGTTACACCATAGATCAATGGTTCACCAATCCCTAAAATCCCTACAGGTAGCGCACCTTTGATCATTTCAGTCAGTTCTTTGTCTTTCTTACAACGTACCCATAAAGCAAGCGCAGCACCAACTTGTCCAGCTCCTGCCATTGCTAAAATAGGCAATAATAATGTACGTCCTGTTTCATCGATCATTTGCACATGGATCGGAGTCAATATTTGATGCAGACCAAACATGACCATCGGTAAGAATAATGTACCTAATACAAATCCTGAGAAGGCGCCACCCACACTAAGTACCCAATTGATCCCTCCTACCATACCATCCGAGATAAAACCAGCTAATGGCATGATCAAGAAAATCTCGATCAACCCGATGGCAATCAATGAAAGTGTTGGTGTCACAATGATGTCTACTGCATCAGGAACGATTTTGTGTAATTTCTTTTCAACGATCGAAAGCAACCAGACCGCAAAAATCACACCGATGATCCCACCTTGTCCGGCAGCAAGTGGTGTCCCAGTAAACAGGTTTGTCAAAGGAGCTTCCAGATTCATCCCCGTCAACATGACAACCGCACCGATCACTCCACCCAGTGTTGGCGTTGCACCAAATACTTGAGCGGCATTGATCCCAGTATAGATGACAAGATAACTAAACATCCCATTTTTAAGAATGTTCATGATATCGATGTACTGTTGCCATGACGCCCCGTCAATAGTTCCCGCAGTGACAAGGTTTGTCAATACCGCAGCGATTCCTGCAACGATCCCTGTACCAACAAAAGCTGGTATCATTGGGACAAATATATTCGAGATATCTTTTAAAATCGATTTGATTTTTGAGGGTTTTTGTTTTGATTTTTGTGCGTTCTTCATCTCTTGGGCACGTTCGTTGACCTTGTCTTTCCCTGATAAACCAGTTGTAGCATTAGGGGTTCCAGGAATTTTTTCACCTAGTTTGACTCCTGCTTGGTCAACCATTTCTTGTGCGACTTTGTTTACTTTCCCTGGTCCGATGATTACTTGTAACTGTTC
This sequence comes from Enterococcus mundtii, assembly GCF_003957375.1. GTDB lineage: Bacteria > Bacillota > Bacilli > Lactobacillales > Enterococcaceae > Enterococcus_B > Enterococcus_B spodopteracolus. Next base: position 2,060,299 of record NZ_CP025473.1, read on the forward strand.
ATCCTCAACTACCCCTAACACGCCCGGTATCGCTTTCAATTTCGCTACGTCGACCAACGATTCATCAATGACCTTCATTCGAACCCGTGTCATGCAATGGACAACGCTGTCTACGTTGCCCATGCCACCAGCCCCAGCATAAATTTGTTTTGCCAGTTCTGTCAAAGTCAATTCATTTTTTGCCATTTTCTTTTCCCCCTTACAACGTTCGTTTTACAAAGCCGTCTGCCTCAGCTAGTTTTCTTTTTGCTGTCTCTTTGTCACTATTCGTCAATAACATAACGATCGCTAGTTTAACATTTTGTTCCGCTTCATAAAAGTATTTTTCTGCTGTTTCATAATCCACTTCTGTTGCTTCCATGATGATTCGCTTTGAACGTTCGACTAATTTGTCATTTGTTGGCTTGACATCGACCATTAGATTATTGAATACTTTTCCGATACCGATCATACTGATTGTAGAAATCATATTTAAAATCAATTTCTGTGCAGTTCCAGATTTTAAACGTGTCGAACCTGTTAAAAATTCTGGTCCGGCATCTACCTCAATAGGAAAATCAGCATGTTGACTGATCTCAGCCTCTTTGTTACAAGAAATCGTTGCTGTCTTTGCGCCGATTGAACGAGCATAGTCTAAGCCACCAATCACATAAGGTGTGCGACCGCTAGCAGCGATACCTACAACCAAATCATTTTCCGTCAAATCCAACTGGATCAAATCTTCTTTCCCTAACTCAAGTGAATCCTCTGCACCTTCAACTGCGACAGTCATAGCCGCTTCACCACCTGCAATCAAACCAACGACCATTTCAGGCTCTACACCAAATGTAGGAACACACTCGGCTGCATCCAGCACACCCAATCGTCCACTTGTGCCAGCGCCCATGTAGATCAAGCGTCCATTTTTTTTGAAAGAAACAATCGCGGCTTCAATCACTGGTTCAATACTTGATAGTTCTTTTGCGACAGCTGCTGCCACTTCATGATCTTCTTGGTTCATCAAGCGAGCGGCTTCAGAAACACTCATCTCATCCAAACCAAATGTCTTTTGATTTCTACGTTCCGTTGTTAATTTATCTAAATCAATCGTCATTTCTCAATTCCTTCTTTACATTTAAATTTATAAATCATTCCTGCATGGATTTGTTGGATCAATGGCAAATCAACCGAGATTACTCGTGCCACACAATTGACTTTTTCATCTGCTGGTAAATCTTCTTTCATTAGTTGGATTTCACCCATATAGCGAAGATACGCTTCATTATCTAACGTGACCGTACCTGTTTTCCGTTCATCTGTTAGTCGAGCAGGAATAGGAGGGATTTCTCTAAATCGTGCGTCTGCACTACGTACCACAGCTTTAGCTTCATCTTGTCGATTCGTATGTGTACCTAAAATGATTGGTCCAAATGTTGGGTCCAACAATGTCACATGCAATAAGATACCACCCGTTTCTTTATAATACGAAAATTGTTCCTGCGTGGTCAGCGATAGCCCACCGTCACCAATATAGATCAGATCAGTTCCACATGAAGCTAAGTCTAGCGCTGCTGCCAAAGGATGTTGGTAACGATGTTCCTCCAATGTTGGAAGTCCTTTGTATAAAGGCCCTCTCAACACTTCATCTCCTGGTACAAATCCTTGAATCGTAAATCCTTGTTCTGCTAACCATTGATTTTTTCTTTGGTACCACGATTTGTCTAACCCTGTTTCTGGGCGCGGATAATAATTGTGCCAAGCTTCCATCTGAGTAAAATCAGCACCTGCTTCTTTTAATTCTTGTACATCTTGTTCAGTGATCGTGCTTGCATTCAAACTGATTTTCAATTGATGAGACCACTTCGCAATCTGTTGGTTCGACAGGTGATAATCCATCCGCAGACCTGTCACACCAATCTCTTTTAATGGCTCAAGATTTTCTAAGGAGAACCCTGCCAACTCTAATGCCTTACCCGATATATCTACCATCAACTCTAATCCGGTTGCTTTTGCTTCTTGGCCAAGTTCCGTCAAACGCCTTTTATAAGCTGAAGGATCATCTTCTGGAATATGCATGGATGTAAAGATGCCAATAAATCCCTTCTCCGCCATTTCATGGATATACGTTTTTGTTTCTTCAGACAACTCTTGATTCATAAATACAGAAAAACCAAACATGTACTGTCCCCCTTACCATGTATCCGCATTCATTCATAAATTGATTATACTTCTTATGAAATAATTTTTCAACATAAATATTAAATATATTAAATTTCATTTCTTGGAGGTGTAAAAAACCTAATCCATGAATTCATCTAAGTAGTCAATACAAAAAAAACCAAAAATAGTCCAACCTATTTTCGGCTTTTGTAGATTATTCAGTTGATCAGTTCTGACAGCATCCTTTCATCAATTTATGTAAGAATAAGTTTTTTGTGTTTCTTTGACTAACCTTTTTCTAAGACTTTTTCTTGTTCAACTAATGCTAATGAAACTTTATTGCCGAATTGACCTTTAAGCGCCTCCTTCAATCCTGTACCTGCTGAAGAAATCGTGCGTTTTGCTCTATTTGTCTCATTCTTCACAGATTGATTTGTCGTTCTTATTTTCAATCCCTTCTCACTTTTCAGCGCGATTCCAAGTGAACGAGTGAAGCATTTCTCCATATCTTTCTGATATTTCTCCCACCATTGATCAATCGTTTCAATCATTTCAAACATCTCAAAACCTCCATTCTTTTTAATCCAATTGTGCCAGTTTCTTACGATAGACCTGCTCGTTATCTTCTAGGTCAAGCTGGATTTTCTTTCGTTGATGGCGCAATTCCGTCGACAGATCCTCTTCTAAACGAGAAATCATGATACGTCCATAGTCAAAGTCCACTTGGGTTCAGAAAAAGAGCGCAAAATCAATCGGAGATCTTTGTAAGTTGCTTCCGCTAGCTCATGGACTTTTCTTTCTGTTGCAAGCAATGCTTCTTCTTGCTCTGATAACCTTCGTTTCGTTGCTTGATATGTTTCATAAAGCTGTATTTCCTGACTCAATTTTCCTCTCCTCCTTTTATACCCCAAACAATTGATTCGCTAATTCTTTGTCACGTGCCACCATTTCATTGATTTTTCGGGTGATTTCAGCGGCGAGCGTTTGAAACTGTTCCGACATCTGATCGATCTGGCAGATCTTATCTCTAAATTCCTGTGTTGGCTCATCGACAATCTCTCATTTTGTACAATTAACTTCGGCTAATGTTTCAATTACCTCGTTGTACGTCAAATGTGGCGTATAATTGCGTATTCTTCCCAACCAGTCATTCCATAACTCTTCCAACTCCGTGATCCCGCTTTGGTAAATCACGCGAACATTGCTCATCGCCTCATCAAATTTACTTGCTGCGATCTGTACGACAGCTAATGCTTGGCTATCTTCTAAATAAATTCTTTCTGACCGAGAAAGTCCGCCACCACTTGCAGTCAGCTTCTTACGTAACTCTTTTAATGTCAAGAATTCTTTGACTTGAACCTTGAGCCACTCATTTTCTTCTTTCAAACGCTTGATTTCATCTAGCGTATGCTCGCCACTGACTGCTAGTAGTTTGATCATTGCTTCGTTTTCCAAAAGTGTTTGTTGCCACAAAGTTGGGGCTAACAAGATCCCCCCATTGCCATCGACGTATACGATGATCTGTCCATGCTTATCGATATAATTTCCTTCTTTATCAACCCTGAATTGATCCAATGAATGCCCTACTGTTTGCCACCCTAGGTTATCAATCCCAAAACTATGGATTGGCAACATTCCTTTTCCACCGGTCACAAGCCCACTCGTGACGACATCCGAAGTGTCGTAGATATTGATCAGGGTACCGTTGTGATTATCGAATAAGGCTTGTGCAAGCCCTGGTCCTGCCGCGCCGTACGTCACACTATCATAACCATTGATTGCTGCGACAAAAAGTGCTTTAGCGCCACCTAACGAGTGCCCAGTCGTTGAGATCGTATAGCCATCTGATTTGGGATACTGCTTTTCAATTTCACGGGCATAGTTCAAGGCAGAAGCAAATGCACCATTTGAGTGTTTATTACTTCGACCAATTTCCTCAAGGTTAGTATGCCAATCTTTGAGCGAATTCGTGCCAGCATAGGCAATCGTAAGGTTTTTGGTGATGACGGAATCGGGGAAGCCGGGAACTTTTCTTAAATCATTATCATTAAGTTTTTTGAATTCATCTTTAATTTCTGCTACTACCATTGCCTGCATACTGTTTTTCTTTGGCTGGGATTCATTAGCGATTTTGTCTTTATTGGTATTCACAGTACCTATAATGATATGATCTGTTCCAAGAGGTCTATTACCATATTTAACTTCGCCACTCTCTAATTTATAAATAAATTCAGATAAGTATCTATTTTAATCCATTAATTTATTCCCCCGGTATAATAGATTATTTGATCCTCTGAGATACCGATTTCCTGTTTTTCGTTTTTTTCATCTATAAAATAAGGCCCATTATCTCTGCCACTAGCTATTCTATAAATAAACTTATCTGTTTCAGCAGATCTTGTGTTTAGCCCTACTTCTTCTTGATAAACATCATTAACTGTGAAATAGATGACTAATGAATTCATCGGACTAATCGAATATCCAGTAAATTCTATTTTGTTTATATTTATATATTTCCTAACACTTACAACTTTTTCTACATATTCTTCTGTTGTCAAATCCCCATTACTATATTCTTGTGTAAACCTATCAGTTTCCTCAACATTGGTTGTATATAACCGATAGTTATTGTATACATAATTCGCCAAATCTTTCTGTATTTCCAACAATTCTTGACGATCTCCTTCTCTTTTATCCATATACATTTTTCCTCCAATTCCTCCTAAAATAATTACTACTAATACACCTAGCAAAAGCCGTTTTTTCATATACCCTCCTTTATCTATGAATATCTGTTCCCCCATATTATTTTCTATCATAGGGTTACTCTCTTTTTTGTTATATACGTTTTTTCACTCAATTGTTTTTATGTAAAACTTCTCACTATGCCTATGGTCGTATCACTAAGGATTGATATCTGATGTTTTTTAATGAAAAAAAACATCTAAAACAGAAGGATTTCTGCTTTAGATGTCTTTATGACTATAAGATTATTCGCTAACTGTTACGTCGCCTGTTACTGATGCGTCGTTTTCGTCAAGTTTTGCTGAATCTTGGTATTCTTGTTTTTCAAATGTTACGTTACCCTCTACTTTTGCTCCGTCTAATACAAAGCCGTTCGCTTTTACAAGTACGTCACCTTTGATTGTTCCGTGAACGATATTTGTGTTTTCTGATTCAACGATCAATGTTGGAACAGTGATTGTGTATTCAGCAGTTACGTTACGGTCATCGTCTTGTGAGTACAAAGCAATTTTGCGGTAGATGTCTGCACTTGCATCATCTTTGTCATGGAATTCGCCTGCGATAGTTACATCATTTGAGAATGTCACATCACCTGTTGCTGCAACGATCCAGTTACCGTCAGCTGACATTGCTTTTTCTAAAACAGCTGGATCATCACTGATTGAAGCTGTTGATACAACATCTGCCGAACTTTCTGTTGTACTTACTTCTGTTGTTGATGAAGCTGAACTAGAATTAGATGAATCATTGTTGTCAGCACCACAAGCTCCTAAAGCCAAAAGTGCTGTTGCTGTTAAACCTAATAAAGATAATTTTTTTGATAACATTAAATTTCTTCCTCTCTTTTTGTATTCCTATGAAATTATACCATGAAAGCGTACTTATGTGAAATAATCTTCATGAAAAGAAAAAATATTTTATATAGTAGAAAATTTATGATAACATCCTCTACAGTTATTCTTTTTACGCCAAGAATAAAAACAGCTAATCAAAGGTAACTAATTCCGTATTTTCAACAAAAAAGTCAAAGAATGTGTCGTTTGGCATCGGATGAAAATAGGCATTGATGATTCGGATCAGTGCATTATGGCAAACAAGCAAGTAGACATTGTCTTCATCTTCTAAGCACTCTTTCAATAAAGGGGTGATCCGTGCATACACATCTAAAACCGATTCCCCATTTGGAAAACGTACCGCAAAATTTTGGCGTACACGTTGAAAGTTTTCGTCTTCGCTAGGACGCCCATCATAATCCCCAAAATCCATCTCGATCAGTCGTTCATCCACTGTCATAGGTAGATTGACTTTTTTGGCTACCGCTTGTGCCGTATCTCTTGCGCGTTGCAAAGGGGAATGGATGATCTTGGTGATCGGTATTTCCAAGTTTGCAACTTTTTCAGCGAGTTTTTCTGCTTGTTGTTTACCTTTTTCTGTTAATTCGATGTCTGCATGGCCACAAACTAAGCCTTGAGCATTCCAAGTCGTTTCGCCATGTCTAGTAATATATAACATTAGATAACTCTCCTTTATTTTATGCTCTTTCAATTTTATCATACAACTTCAGTCCAAATGGATCATCTGCTTGGAGTCGACGACGTTCGATTAGCCTTAGTGATTCAAATGTGTGTTTCTCTTCTTCTCAAGTCGATTCTTTTCGTTGCGACTTTTTCTAAGAACCGCTGGTCATGGTCGACGATCAACATCGCTGGTTTGACTTGTACTAAAAGCTGCTCGATTTGTTCTTGATTGAACACGTCCAGATAATTCAATGGCTCATCCCAGATATAAAGATCTGCGGATTGTGCAAATGATTTGGCTAATTCCACTTTTTTTCTTTGCCCCATACTCATGTTTTCAATGGAGGTATGAAACACGTTTCTTTCCATTCCTAATTTACGAAGATTATTTAAAAAGAGTTCCAAGTCTAGCTGATTCTTTTGCGCAAAATCTGTTAAGGTTCCGGTGTTATCTTCATAGTTTTGGCGAACATAACTAATACTGATTGTTGCCGAACGTGTGACAGCCCCCTTGGATTGACCAGTAAATCCCCCAAGTAAATACTGGATGATCGATGATTTACCACTGCCATTAGGTCCAGTTATTGCCACACACTCTTGTTGCTCGATGCTAAAGCTGATAGGATCGAATAACATCTCTTCATAGCCTAATTGTAGATTTTCTACTGTCAATAAGCGTTTATGATGCGACTGATTTGGGCACATTTTCAGTGAATCGATCGACTCTAGATCTTTCAGTAATTTCTCTTTCTCACTAATTTGAGTTTCCATCCGATTGACGATCGCTTTTGAACGTTTCATTGTACGAGCAGCATCCGCTCCAATTGCGCCACGATTGACACGCCGTGCTTCGGTATCAATAAAGCCAACACGTTTTTTTGTTTTGTCTCCTTCTCGAGAGTTAGCCCACTCCGCTTTTTCAGCTGCGGTTTTTTTCAAACGTCCGACTTCTTTTTTGATTTTTTGGTTTTGTGCTAACTCAAATTCATCTTTTCTACGCTTTTGTTCTTCGTAGACGGAATAATTTCCTTGATAGATCACTAATTGACTTTTTTCGATGACCAAAAGATGGTCAACGACTTCATCAATAAACTGACGATCATGACTGACAACAATAAACCCTTGTTTTTTCTTATTCAGGTATTCAGCTACTTGCTGACGCCCAATCACATCTAAGTGATTTGTTGGTTCGTCAATCAGTGGGAAATGCTGCTCATCGGTAAATAAGAGAGCCAGCAATACTTTTGTTTTTTCTCCGCCGGAAAGGGAATCGTAAGGGCGCCAGAGAATTTCCGGATCTGCCTGCATCAACATCAGCTCACGCTCGATCTCCCATAACTCACAATCTGAAACTTCTAACAACATATCATAGGTCAGTCGATTCGTTTCCCTGACCTGTTGTGGAAAATAGACAAATTCTTGTTGATGGGTCACTTGTCCTTGATAAGGTAGTTTGTTTTGCAAAATAGTTAATAACGTCGTTTTGCCACGACCATTTCGACCAATCAGTCCTAATTTCCATGTGGAATCAATATTTAGGTTTGCTTGATCGAATAACAGATTGTCTTGGCTGTCATAGCCAAACGTCAATTGTTTGATTTCGATTTTAGACATTTATCTTCACCTCGTTATAAAAAAGACCAGTCCTATTTTCAGAACTGGTCAAAGAAGATGAGTACAAAAAGAGACCCACTCATTGAAAGCAGCCAATTCTGAAAATCTGCATACTATCCCCTTGAACGAACAAGGTATAGCTAAAATGCAGCTTCAACAAATTGACTTACTTTTTCAATGCGCGGATCCCTCACTTTGTCTTTATTTGCCACTAGGTTACCATAGGTGTTTTAAGACTGTCAACCAATAAATTATCGAAACAAGCCACTGATTGCCTGTGAAAGTAGTCTGACGTTCTCTAGTGTTTCTTGATGATCCAATGCCTTATCAAGAGAAGTTGGGCCAGTTTGGATACTAAATACACTAGGAAGAATCGTCATTAATTCACCTAAATCTTTTTCCCGACCCCCACAGATCGCTACAACTTTTTTGTTGTGTTTTTTTGCCAAAGAAGCCACACCATAAGGCACTTTCCCATGAATTGTCTGTTGATCGATCCGGCCTTCTCCTGTGATCACGAGCTCAGATGATTTGATTTTATCCTCTAAGTCTACTAACTCAGAGACAGTCATAAAACCTGCTTTCATCGTAGCCCCGACAATGGCTAGAGCGCCTCCGATTCCACCAGCTGCGCCACTGCCAGCGAGTTTATTCAAATCAATTGCTGTGCTTTCTTTGATTTGTTCAACGACCTTTTCTGCTTGGGCTTCCAAAAATGCTAGTGTCTCTGGTGAACCGCCTTTTTGTTTCCCAAACAATTGAGTCGCACCTTGTTTGCCAATGTAAGGACTCGTAACGTCCGCTGCGATCGTCAATCGTTGCTCGATACGCTCTAATTGAGAGACGTCGATTGTCTCGATGGATAACAATGGATTCCCTTCTGTAACGCCATTTAGTTTCGCCCCTAATGACTGCAATAAACCCAAGCCTCCATCAGAACAACCGCTACCACCTAATGTTACGATAACTTCGTCTACCTGCTGATTCAAAGCATCTTTGATCAACTCTCCTAAACCAAAACTTGAAGCTAACCGGATCGTTTGATCTGTCGGTTCGGTCAACAAGTCCAAACCAATGACTTCCGTCGATTCAATGATGGCTAACTTACGGTTCTTTTTTTGTGTCAGTAAATAACGACATGCTTTTTTCCGAAAGAGCAAATCCGGACAAAAAAGTGTTCGCCATTCACCGCCTAAAGTAGCGTAAATTACTTCAGCAGTTCCTTCGCCACCATCAGCGATGGGTTGATTGACTGTTTGTTCCGCCTCCCCCCAGCCTTGCAATGCTGCTTGGTTGAGTTCAATAGACGATGCGCTACCTTTAAACGAATCGATTGCTGCAAGTAATTTCATTCTGAGACTCCTTTTTTTGTGATGATTGAACAACGTGTTTTTCTTTCACTACATTATATCTAACGTGCTTCAATACCGCTATATTCATAGATAGAAAATACTTCAGGATCATAATCGATAAACCGCTGTGACCAATTTTCTACATCAAAAAATTCGATGATCTCACGATCGACGGTTTGATAAGGGCTATTTAAGAAGGCAGGAAGTTCAACCAAATTCCTTTCTTCCAACAAGAAAATATTTTGTGGATTGTAGAAACGATATCCAGAAATCGCTTTATTATCAGTGACTAATTTTTTTTGGAAGAAAATAGATTCAAATGTTCGTAAAGTCACACCACTTTGACCTTCTCGCAATAATTCCAAAATGCCTGTCGAACCATTCGTCTTTTGCAAATATTCTGTATAGGTCAGATACCCTTCTTGATCATTTCCACGACTTGGTAAAATATAAAAGTTTGTTGAAATACCTAACTGTTCAAATGCGGCTTGATAATCATCTGCTCGTTGTTTTCTGCCGTTATCAGTTGCTCCAAAGAACAGATCAGTCGTGACTTCAGCTTTTGGTAATTCCATCTCTTTTGAATAAAAAGAACTATTGTGTTTAATCCCTAACTCTTTTGCTTCTAAAATATCAAAATGGTAAATGTCATCAATTGCTGGTTCTGCTTCTGCTTTCTTCAATAATTGAAGGTGTTCTTCTTTAAAATGGTTCCAAAAGAAGAGAATGATCTTCGCATTTGTGTACGGTCGAATACGAGAAGCAAATGCCACATCAAAACCATAATCTAAAAAAATAATTAGTTTATATTGATCGAGTTGCTGTTGGAACGCTGACATAAAGGAATCATCCATCAAATCTTTTGCTGAAATGACGTCCATTGTTTGCACGTATGGGAAAAAATATAACGCCTTATTTTTCGCTATAAGCAATCGTTCGTGTTGGCTCATATTTATCAACTCCTTATTTTTTCTTACTCAAATCAAACCGATTAATTGTGGGTTTCCTCTAATAATAGCCCTGTATGAAAGGAAAAAGCGAATGAAACGCTTTCGTTTCAAGTTATTTTTGATAGAAATATAACAACAATTATCGAAACTGATAAGAGTTCTATGATTGTTTCATTAAAAATTACAAAAAAGATTTCAGAATAGTTGTAATTATCAGACAATTTGTTATTATAGAGAATATTATTTTATAACCTATTTGTGTTTTCATTCATGTTTTTAGAAAAGAGGGTTTTTGATGGAAAGTACAGAACAAACAAAATTAAAAAAACAGCTAAGCTCCAGACACATCACGATGCTTGCTTTGGGTGGTGCAATTGGTGCTGGTTTATTCAAAGGAAGTGGCGAAGCCATTGGCATCGCCGGTCCAGCGGTCCTTATTGCCTTCTTGATTGGTGGTGGTATTTTATTTATTGTTATGAGTGGTCTAGGTAAGTTAGTTTTAGATGGTGGGGATACCCAACATGGATTATCTGGCTTGATTCGCCCTTATTTAGGTAATCATTCTGCGGACTTCGTCGACTGGGTCTATTATTCCATGTGGATGATCAATATCATCGCTGAGGCTGTAGCAGCAGCTTCCTTCTTACAATTATGGTTTCCGCATGTACCTGCATGGTGTTTCATCTTACTTTTAGCTATTTTAACGACTCTGATCAATCTTTATTCTGTCCGCTTGTTTGCTGAAACCGAATATTGGTTGGCTTTTGCGAAGATCAGTGTCATTATCTTGATGATTCTTTTCGGGTTATATCTCGTCGGACAACAAATGTTAGGAACTGGTATTTTTCCTACATTAAGTCAATTGACTGATCACGGTGGCTTTACCCCACATGGATTAAAAGGGGTCGTTAGTTCATTACTTGTCGTTATCTATTCATATGGTGGTTCGGAACTGATTGCCATTACCGTTAGTGAAGCAGATGATCCAAAAAAAGCTATACCAAAAGCCATTAAAGGAGTCATGGGACGAATCGTTTCCTTCTATATTATCCCACTTTTCTTGTTACTGATTCTTTTCCCCTGGAATACTTTAGCCGGCTCATCGGTCAGTCCTTTTGTCTTAGTTTTTGAACAGATGAATATCCCTTTTGCTAGTGATATCGTGAACTTCGTCATTGTCTTGGCACTCTTTTCATCGATCAATTCTGGCGTTTATGCTTCTTCTCGTCTATTGTTTTTCCGTTTGAAAGACAAAAAAGGCACCGCCAAGAAACTGGCAAAGTTGAACAAGCACTATGTGCCACAACGTGCTGTATTATTTTGTACTAGCGTGCTATATCTAGGTGTCATTCTTTCCTATTTCGTTGGTGATAAACTCTTTAGTTATTTAGCTGGTTCCCTTTCCTATACGGTACTTGTGATCTGGTTGATGATCAGTGCTGCTGCCTTTCGTTTGGCATTAAAGAAAGGCACTTGGAAAGCAAAAAGCTTCAATCTATTTGCTTTAGTTGCATTGACCTTGATTTTGATTGGGATCCTTATGACAAATTCAATAGGGGTGACCCTACTAACGGCTCTACTATATGCTGGTATTTTCTTTAGCTATCAAAAGAAAAAGGATGTCTTTGTCATAGATAATGAACCCTTCTCTTCTATTTGAACATCTAACTCATGATTAAACCTTCCCCATAAACGAGCCAAGAATATTGAAAGTCATTCACTTGATTTTTAATATTCCTGGCTTTTTATAAGCATCGCAGCTAAAAAATTTGCTCGATCATTTTGCTATGCACTTCATTTGCTTTATGTATTTTTTGCTGAGATGATAGTCTTGTAACAAAGTATAAAGGGGTTATATTTATGAAAAAGTATGGGAAATTTTTATTAATGATTATTGTTTCAACGATTATAATGTTTGGAATGATGTATCTGAATGTTTATTCGATTGAACATGTCTTTTTTAGTCGTACACGGGTCTTTATGGCCTTGATGATGGGTGCTGTGATGGCAATCATCATGTTACTTTTCATGTGGAAGATGTATGAACATAAAAAGCTGAATATCGCAATCTTGACGATCAGCTTATTGGTGTTTGGCGGTTCATTGTTCATGGTCCGTAGCCAGAAAACAGTTGGTGATGTGGCATGGATGAAAGCAATGATCCCTCATCATTCGATTGCTATTTTAACGAGTAAACGTGCCGATATAGAAGATCCTGAGGTCAAAAAATTAGCAGAAAAAATCATTGAAGCACAAGAAAAAGAAATCGATGAAATGAAGGAATTGATTGATCGATTGGATTGATGTATAAATAATGATTCCTGTCAAAAAAAACAGCCGCCTGATTATACTGGTGACTGTTTTTTTTGATTTTTTTATAGCGTATCTTTCACAACGTTCAATGTTTCATTTTTTTCTTGATCTTTTGCAATACCTAAACCAGTAATCGCACTGACCATCGAAAAAACGGGAGAAAGTAAACTGAAAAATACAAATGGTAAGTAGGTCATCGTTGGTATTCCAAACGTGCTGGCAACAAAACTACCGGCAATCCCCCAAGGAATAAGGTAATTGATGACTGTCCCTCCATCTTCTAAGGTACGACTCAAAACAGTTGAATCAAGTCCTGCTTTTTTTGTATGTTTCTTTGAACGCATTTCCAGGTAAGATCACAGATAAGAACTGTTCACCGATAAACAGATTGACACCAATACTTGTCATTAATGTCGTAAAAATCAGTTTAGGTGTCGTCGTCATTTTCTTCGATACCACTTCCATGACTGTAGAGATCAAGCCAAATTCGATCAATAACCCGCCTAATGAAAGCGTCAGAATAATCAAGGAAACTGTAGGCATCATACTTTCGATCCCACCGCGGCTAAGTAACGCATCGATTTGCGCGTTTCCTGTTTCAGATAGAAAACCAGATTCAAGGACTGTCGCTAGTTCTGAGAAGGAAGTGCTTGGATCTTGGATAAAAATCATTCCAACTGCTACGGCAATATTCAACAGGATCGTTAAGATTGCTGGAACTTTTTTCCAAGCACAAACTAGCATCAAGAATAAAGGGATTAGAGACCAGATTGAAATCGTAAAGTTGTTTTCTAAAATAGTTGTTACATTTTGGATTTCTGTCAAGCTAGCACCTTTATCTGTATGTCCTAAAAATGCAAACAAAATCAAAGAAACAATAAATGCCGGAAGTGTTGACCACATCATATGTTTGATATGTTTAAATAGATCCGCATCAACAATTGCTGCTGCCAGATTTGTCGATTCAGATAATGGCGACATCTTATCTCCAAAAACGGCTCCAGAAACAATGGCACCGACAACTAATGCGGGGTTCAATCCCAACGTTGTGCCGATACCGAAAAAGGCGATACCGATGGTTGACATGACGGTAAAGGCACTACCGACTGCACTGCCGACAATGGCACATACAACAAAAACTGAAGGCACAAACCAGGGAACACTAATGATTTTAAAGCCATAGACCATCAACGTTGGAATGATGCCAGCTTGGATCCAGACCGCAATCAATGCGCCGACTAAAATAAAGATAAAGATCGGGATGATCCCCGGTTTGAGTCCATTGATGATTCCTTCATGTAATCGATCGGTTGGCTGTTTCTTCACTACTGCGTAGACCATGACCATACCAATAGCAATCAAAATTGCAATATTCGGTGAAATCTTAAAGCCAACTACTCCGGCTGCTATCGTTGCAACAATAATTATTAACACACTCACTGCTTCTATAAAACTAGGTTTTTTTATTTTTTCCATATCCATTCTCCTTTTTTAAGTTTGTTACGTCTTAAAAAAGCTTCGATATCGAATGACTCCGCCACAATTCATCTGCGTTTCCTCCCTAAAAAAGACAAAAAGATCTGTTTTCAACTAAGGACGAATTTCTCCGCGGTACCACCTTAATTAAAAACAGATCTGTTTTTCACTTTGATTTGAATGATTTAATTGTTAAAACTTTTCCTGTAATTCATAGAATTGGCTTGGTCGGTTCGCAGCAACCACCGACTTTCTGAACAGAACACCAAAACTACTACTGGGTGAAAAGTGAACTTTCATGAAGTTTACCTGCATCTATCCATTTTGTCAATCTAAATGTATTTTTTCTGAAAAAAAATGTTTTGATTCATCACGATTTAGACCTTTCACCCATCCATCATTTACCGTTATTTTTTTGCAAGGATTGCTTGATGCTCCTGCTTTATTTTATCTAGAAGTTCTGGCTTTTCAAATAGATCTAACGCAGTATTTGCCAATAGTTCAGCAGCAATTGCAATCGAAGCTAGTCCTTTTTCACTGCGAGCAGCTGCTTTAAATTCTTCAGAATGACCGGCGATATATTCATCAGAAATCGAGACAGTTGGTTGAATCGTCGGAATCACATGACTCACGTTACCAACATCAGAAGAACCTAGACTTGTCTGTTCTTTTGTTTCAATTTCTTCATCAGGTACACCTGCTGCATTCGCATGGCTGAAGAACAGCGCATCAAATGAAGGTGTCACGATCACGTCATCGACAGAATTTTGGAACAACCCAAATTCATAACTTGTTCCCGTACTCAAAGCCGCACCTTTCACAATATTTTCGACTTTTTGATACACTTCATTCAATGTCTGACGATTTTTTGCTCGTAAGTAAAAGCGACCCGCTGCATATTCAGGAATCACATTCGCAGCAACTCCACCATCCGTAACGATGCCATGGATATTGACGTCTTTTGGCAATTGCAGGCGCAACGCATTGATTCCATTAAACACTTGAATCAACGCTTCTAAGGCATTCACTCCTTTATCTGGTGCGGCAGCTGCATGGGAAGCAACACCATGAAATTTGATATCCACCGGATCATTCGCTAATGATTCTGTCGTTTTGCCGTAACGATATGCGGGATGGACACATAGTGCAGCGTCTACATCTTCAAAAAAACCTTCTCGGACAAAACTTCCTTTTGCCGAACCGTTTTCGCCTCCCTCTTCTCCAGGAGTACCATAGACACGAATCTCTCCACCAATCTCAGTGATGCGCTCACGTAAAACACTTGCGGCTAATATAGAATAGGTGCCAAACAAGTTATGACCACAAGCGTGACCAATACCTGGTAAAGCGTCAAATTCTGCTAAAAAAGCAATCGTTGGTCCTGGTTTTCCTGAAGCGTAACGAGCATCAAATCCTGTTCGATGACCAGCAACATCTTTTGTGACAGAAAATCCTTCTTTTTCTAATTGTTTGATCAAGGTATCTGAGGAATAAAACTCATAATTACTTACCTCAGGATGGTCATGGATATCTAGTGCTAATGCTTGATATTCAGCTAATCGTTGCTGGATTGCTTCCTTAAAAGAATGTGTTGTTAAAGTAGATGTTGTCATATTGGCTTCCTCCAGTTTGCTTTTTATTTTTTACCAAATGTTTCCCAGGCAGGTACGCTTGATCCTTTTGATGTTTCTTCAATCACTTTTGCTGTTTCTTCCGTTTGATAGGTGTCAACGATTTTTTGATAGATTTCGTTATTTTCATCTTCTTTTCTTGCTACAATGATGTTGACATATGGTCTCGCGCTGTCATCGACAGGTTCTAAAAAGATGGCATCACTCGTTGGGTTCAATCCTGCATCGACTGCCACACCACTATTGATCACTGAAAGATCAACGTCATTCAATGCACGAGCTGTTTGTGAGGCATCCAGTTCAGAGATGTCTAGGTTTTTTGTATTTTCAGTGATATCTGAAGTAGTCGGCGTTTGGCCTTTCGCTGAATCAACTTTGATCAAACCAGCTGTTTGTAGCAATAGCAACGCCCGTCCACCATTTGTGACGTCATTAGGAATAGCTACTTTTGCGCCATCCTTGATATCATCAATGGATTGGATCGTATTGGAATAGATCCCTAAGGGGGCATTCACTGTGTTTCCGATCGAGACTAGATCCGTTCCGTGTTCCGTATTGTAATTGTCTAAAAAGAATTGATGTTGAAAAGCATTGAGGTCGATCGAGCCATCCGCTAATGCAGCATTCGGTTGATTATAGTCGGTAAATTTCACGTATTCTAAGTCAATGTCTTCTTTTGCTAAACGTGCTTTGACATCATCCCAAACGTCAGTGTCCTCTCCAATGATCCCAAGTTTTACTGTCGTTTGTTTGTTTGTGTCTGTTTCGGCATTTCCTTGGCTACAGCCAGCCAACCAAATAAGTGCAACAAAAGCGAGTACTGTATAACGAATGAATTTTTTCATGATGATTCCTCCAGTTTAATGTGATATTTTTTTGATCAATAAGTTGCTGATCCATTGACTTAAAAAAACAAGAATCAAGATCAACAATGTCGCAACGATGGTCACGTCTGTTTGAAAACGATTGTAGCCACGAGAAATAGCTAGGTTCCCTAATCCTCCTGCCCCAACCGCTCCTGCCATGGCAGTCAAACCAATGACATTGATGATCGTCAATGCAGAGACACGAATGATTCCTGGCAAGCCTTCGATCAAATAGACTCTAAAAACGATCCCTAATGGACTGGTTCCCATTGATTCGGCCGCTTCAATTACTCCAGGATCTACTTCTAACAACGCATTTTCCACTTGTCGAGCGAAAAATGGCACAACACCAAAGATCAAAGGGACTAAAGCAGCTTTCGCACCGATCGTAGTACCGACTAAAAAGCGAGTTGTCAATGCCAGTAAAGAAAGTAAAATGATAAAGGGAATCGAGCGGACAACATTGATGACTTTGTCTAGCACCTCATAAAGCAAGCGATTTTCAAGCAATCCTTGGGGCCGTGTCACAACCAATACGATCCCAAAACCAAGACCGATCGCGCCTCCGATCAACGCGGTCCAAAAAGACATATACAACGTTTGTTTCGTCGCTTCAATAAATTCATCGGGTATCAAATAGACATTGGGTAAGTAGGTTTCTAAGAAATGGGTCATATCAGCGTCCTCCTTGAATCACTTTCATTTCCTTACTTGCGCCATTTTTTTGTAAAATCGTTGCTTGTACACCGGATTCAATAAGGTAAGCCAGGGCTTTTTCTCGTTGATGGATCTCTCCTGATAAAGTAACGATCAATCGTCCTAATGGGGTTTCTTGTAATAGTTCTACATTGCCGTATAAAATATTCGCACTGACTTGGTATTTGCTATAAAGTTGTGCGATCAACGGTTCATTCGTTTGTGTGCCCACATAACTCAATTCCACTAACCATTTATTGGTCAACTGATCTGCAAAAGCACGATGCGAGCGAATCGTTTCTAATGCTTGGTCAACGTGGGTGGCTGTTCGGATAAAATCTTGTGTCAAAACTTCTTTTGGTGCACTGAAAATCTGAACACTACTTCCCTGTTCGATCACTTCCCCGTTTTCCATCACAGCTACTTTGTTGCAAATTTCTTTAACGACTTGCATCTCATGTGTGATCAAAACGATCGTCAATCCTAATTGCTGGTTCAGTTTTTTCAATAAAGCTAAAATCTGATGGGTCGTTTTTGGATCTAAGGCACTCGTTGCCTCATCACAAAGTAATACTTGCGGATCACTGGCTAGTGCACGAGCGATAGCAACTCTTTGCTTTTGTCCTCCTGAAAGTTGTTTTGGATAAGCAGTAGCTTTTTCTTCTAACCCGACTAATGTTAGAAGCTCATTAACTTTTTGACGACGCTCCTGTTTCGATTTTTTCGTATATTTCAACGAGAAATCGACGTTGTCAAAAATCGTGCGACTTTCCATTAGGTGGAAATGTTGAAAAATCATCCCGATCGATTTTCGTTCTTTTCGTAATTCTTTCGGGGATAGTTTTCCTAGCTCTGTTCCATTGATGATGACTTTGCCACTTGTTGGTTTTTGTAACAGGTTCATGACACGAACCAGCGTACTTTTCCCAGCACCTGAATAACCTACGATCCCGTAAACATCCCCTTTAGCAATCGATAGATCCACCTGTTTCACTGCCTGGATCGTCTTTTCTTTTTGTTGGAAAGAAACATTTATTGCTTGTAATTCAATCATTTTTACTCCTCCTTCAGTTTGACGATAAAAAAGGCATCCTCAAGAAAATGACTCATCACTTTCTTGAGGACGCCTTTTTGCGTGTTACCACCTCATGTTCAAGTTACACTTACATGTAACTCCTCTTCGAGTACAAACATACTCTAGCAAGTTAACGGTTGCGACCGTCACCGTCTCACAATATTGCTCGGGGTGAATTGCTCAATAGCCATTTTCCAAACATGCCGCCTTGCTTCTTCTCAGCTACCGAAGCTCTCTGTTAAAGGTTTTTGTATTTGTACTTACTATTTCAACGCAAAAAATATAAAAAAAATCCTTTTATCAGCATAAATCTACTGATAAAAGGACGACGTATCGTGGTACCACCTTTATTCGGAAGTTTCCTTCCCTTGATCCAACATCTCTTGACGAGAAATTGGTTGTCTGTTTTAACGGTCAGACATTTCCGAACTTGCCTACTTATCGACAAGTTATTCTCCAAGGCCATTTTTCAACTTTTCTTACTTGACTCTTTCCACCAACCAGAGCCTCTCTTTGAAGTTTCCAAGTTTACTTTCCTTATCAACGAATCCATATTTTGTTGTTGAGAACACTTTATCTAAGTGAAAACAAAAAGTCAAGCAAGAAATTTAAAAAAATAAGCACTCAGTCGGTTGATAAATAAAAAAATCGTTGGTGGCACTGGATTTCCAGCCGCTTATTTTTTTCCTTTTTGTTTTTCTAACATCTCCAACACGATCAAAAGATCGGTACCTTCTGCTAAGATCGATAAATCTGCTTTTTCTCTTTCGGTATAAGCCCGATCAAAGCTTGAATCTGGAATCAGAACAACACCCATTCCTGCTCGTGATGCGGAGGTCGCACCAACCAAAGAATCTTCCACTGCAAAGGCTTCTGACGCTGTCAATCCCGACCGCTCTAGCGCAGTTAGATAAGGAATTGGTGAAGGTTTATTTTCAGACACTTCATCCCCAAAGGTATATGTATGAAAATAAGGCTTCAAAGAAAATTGATCCAAAATATTGCTTGCTCGTTTTGTTACCGTCGTCGTTGCTAGGCCAAGAATGAGTTTTTGGTCATTCAATTCTTTCAATACTTCTTTTGCATGAGGTTTTAATTGGATAGCGCCACTATGCAGTTGTTGATAAAAATATTCTTCTCGTTTTTCGCGAACCTTTTGTACCATCTCCGGTGTTCCCGCCATTTTGATCAACAAATCATAGCTTTGTTTCCAATTTTTCCCACCCCATGTATCAACGATTTCTTGAGGTATTTCGATGTCGAATTGCTTGAATCCCCATAGCCAACCGTCACGATAAGTTCTTTCTGTATCAACTAATAGTCCATCTAAGTCAAATATTGCACCCTTCATATCCACTGATCCTTTCAAAAAACAATATCTGTAGTGTATCATGTTTTTTCATTCAAACCAATGGGATCTCAAGCATTTTTGTTATGAGTGGTAATCACACTCACCCTCCGTACTCAATTATTCGGATTCATTTTAGTTATTTTATTTCTACGAATCTTTAATAATTGATTTGTAAAATTAGCCCAATCGACCGCCCTTGGAGGAACTAACCAAATGATTTGGAACATTTCTCCAAAAGAACAAATTTCTTTATCTGTCAAGAGTAGATCTGTTTCATCATCGGCCTTCGTTTGGTAAATGATATTCAAGTCAGAGATTTTTTGGATATTATTTTTGATCAACGCATTAAATTGTGGCCCAAAGGAAAAATCAATGCAAATACGCAGCGGTTTCAATTGTTGATCGATGGGTAATATATCCATCATCACTAACACATAATTAAAAAATAAAAATTCTTTTGCGAGCCAAATTTGCTTGTTCTTTTTTTGTTTTTTAATGTAATCTCTGCAAAACAAAAAATATTCTGGATACATTTCATAAAAATAAGTGACATCCAGGTTGTTATTGTCATCAATATTTTCTTCTTTGAAATATTTGATCTTCAAATGCAAGACCGTCAGCTGTCTTCTGATTTCTTTTAGTTGATTTTCTGAAAGAATAAATGCTTGCCCAAGTTCTTCAAGAAATAAGTCATTCAAGACAAGTATTTCCTTTAGTTTCACTCCCTCAATAAGTTCCGGCTCATTGATTGCTCCTTCGACAACAAGATAAGCAAAAATCTGTTGCGCTTCGCTAAATAGCTCTTTTTCCGTAGCAATCTTTGACTCTTTTTCAAGCCAAGAAAGTATGCTTCGAAAGAAATCATTTGTTTCTAACATTTTTTTATTGAATGTCAATTGACTTTTTTTATTCTCAGACATTCGCCAACCTTGCTTTATTCGAATCAAGCTGACTGAAAGAAAATGTTGGAGTTTTGTTTCACTAAAACCTGTAAAAGAAGCAGCGAATTTCGGTTCAAGGAATCGAATCAATTCTTCTACTTGCTTTGTGATCTCTGTTGGATAAACCGAATAAGCCCGTCCGTATAATTTGGTGAAATAAAACGTCACCAATCCACGTACAGAGCCTTCTTCCCCACTTAGTAAGAATTTTTTTGTGACTGTAAGTTCTTTATCTGCTAATCTCGTACGCATGTCTTTTAGCTTTTGGTAGACGAGGGGATGACTGATATAATTCTTGATCGCATAGTCATTGACAGATTCGAACGTTTCAAAAAATATTTCTTGTAGCATCAAAAAACCAAAGGAATGACGGACATACATTTCACCTAAAATTGTCGAATTCCCTCGACCACTCTCAATCAGTCGAACGTTATTTCCTTCGAAAAATAGTTGAAATTCATCCGTTAGCCCATATTCCAAAAAATCATGTGACAATTCTTCCATTGACTTATTCAGCAAAAAATAAGAGATATCCAATTCTTCTAGCACTTTTTCATGATTTTCAATTAAAAGTGGCTTTGTTTCTAAATAACGTAGCAACTCTAACTTTCGTTGTGCTGGCTTATCTAAAAATAGTTTGAACATTTTGATTTCCTCTACCTTCTGGTTTTTCTCCATAGAGTATCGTACCTGAAAATAAGTAGCTCATTGCTGCCATCTGACTATTATCTGAACTAGCAGAGCCAGAACCACTCGACTGTGGCAACATCACTTGGTTATGAAAGTGATCATCAGAAAAAAAATCATCATCTAGGGTTATTTTACGTGATGTACTAGCAATTTGGCTAATAATATCGCCCTGGTGATCTAATAATCTTGTTTTGTTTGGCCGCTTTTTTTTAGGAATTGAAGAATCTTGATACGGTAATTCGGCTTGTGGTTGTTCTTCAACTTTCTGCTTTTCGTTATTTATAATTGCAGGATCTTGTGATTGTTCGGTGTGTTCCCCCTCTGCTTCTTTCCCATCCGGTACAGGACGTTGGGGAGTAACTGGTTGAATTTGGATTTCTTCTGTTGGATTCAACGGATCATAAATGATTGTTTCTGCATATATATAGATGGAAGATTCAAAATAGACTGCCGCAAACAAAAGTGTTCCTAATATAGCGATTTTTTGTCTTTTCACTTTTCTCACCCTTTTTTGATTAGACATTTTAAGTAAGTGAAACCATACGTTTCCAAGCAAAAATTGTCTGACTGATCTTATTTATTTGATCAGTCAGACGTTTTTTTATCAGGGATTGATATTATTTATCTTCAGATTCATCTTCATCTTTTTGTTTTTTTCTTTTCCAAAAAATAAATAGAAGTAAAAGAAGCAATAATAATAGGACACCGAATAATAGATAGATCCAAGTATTGTCTTGTTCAATCGTCACATCTTTATCGTTTAATTCCCTAGCAACTTCGCCTTTGATTTCAAAGTCTTTTTCAAATTCCCATTTATATTTATAGGTCTCGTCAGAGCCATTAGAAGTTTTGACCTTGTATTCCCCATCTTCAGCTTTTTCGCCGTAAGCAGTCATCTTCATCGTATACTTGCCTGCTTCCAACTTTTCACCATTTAAAGAAATAGGGTAGGCAAAGTGAGAATTTGGCGCCATTTGCATACTTTCGGCTTGGCTTTCGTACAGCACTTCAGCTGATCCTTTTTTCGTGATCGTTGTTGCTACATCCAATTGATTCAAGTAAACCGCTTGAGGATTTTGCAAATGAACATTGATCACATTTCTCGCATTGACTTGTGCGGGTTCCACTTTCGTTGCTTTGAGATCAGGTTTGATCGCTGTCATATTTTGACGAATCAATAATGCCACTACGTAAGAGTACTCATTTTTGATGGCTAATCCTTTATCTTCGGAAGAAGAGTCCTGTGTGTCAGCCGTTTTTTCTTTAAAAGTGATTCCACCTGCCATGACACCATCAAATTTTTCTGCTGGCATAGTGACTGTGATTGGCACTGTCACTTCCGCATGTTTTGGCAACGTCACTTCTGGCTCTGCTTTCGCATAATCTTTTAAATTGTAAACTAAACTATTATCGGGTTCAATTTTATTTTCACCATACTCCACCACACCATTCAAATTAGTTGTTGCACTGTTAATCGTGGTTTCAATCGTGATGTCGTTGTCTGTGTCATTGCGTAATTGGACTTCGATTGTTTGTTGTTTGTCAGGTTCCATCAATAGATCGAAATATGTTTTTTCTTTATCAATTTGATTTTCGGGAATCACTGGGGTAACCGCAAAATTAAATTCTGATGCAAAAGTTGATTGGACTGGGACCATACTTAGTATGGCAACCATGAGGCTGACAATAAGAATAAATCTTTTTTTCATAATATTTTTAACTCCCTGATAAATTAGATGTTGGCGAGGCTATGACAGAAGTGTTCTATCCCTTCAAAGGTAACTAATATCACTGCGTTGCACCAATTTTTTTTAAGTCAAGACAAAAAGTTCTTTCACTCTTGCCTTGACCAGATTGTATTCGATTAGTTTCCTGGTGCATCTGTTAACGTCCAAGTGAACGTTGTTTGGTAAGCTTTTGCGTATTTTGTCGTTGAACCTGGTACTTCTAGTGCAATACTATTTTTCGCAGTATCCACTGAATTTCCCCAATCCATCAAATACGTTCCAGCACCTTCACCATTTTTCGCACTCATCACCAATGATTCACTACCACTTGGATCTAAGCTGAAAGTTGCAACGCC
This sequence comes from Enterococcus mundtii, assembly GCF_003957375.1. GTDB lineage: Bacteria > Bacillota > Bacilli > Lactobacillales > Enterococcaceae > Enterococcus_B > Enterococcus_B spodopteracolus. The sequence goes on from NZ_CP025473.1 coordinate 2,083,738, forward strand.
AGTTGGTTTTGCTGATTGTGAACCAGTCACGACATTACCATTTGATAATGTGATTTTTGCACCTGTCAATTCTTGGTCTTCCGCTGTTTTGAATTGTGCATTTTGTTTTACTTTCAATGTCCAACCTGTTTCAGTTCCACGATTGTCAGATACTTGAACAAAGTTTGGTCCTTCTTTTTCAACATCACTTGCATTCTTATATTTTTGCGCTGCAGCATAGTAAGTTTGCGTTTTAGACGTGATTTTTTGTTCACCGAAAACTAGACTTGAAGCAAAGTCGATCGACAATGGTCCATTTGTACCTGGATTTGGCTTACCATCAGGATTTGTTGGATCAACTGGCGTCACTGGTTGTTCTGGATCAAGTGGATCAACTGGATCAGTCGTCTCTGTATTTGGCACATAATTGATGACTCCGTTTGAAGTATACTCTCCACCATCAGCTGCTGCTACGCTAACTGTGCTGAATACTCCACCTAATAACATTGTTGATAATAAGATCATTTGTGATTTTTTCATTTTTATTTTCTCCATTCTTAATTTCCTGGTGTATCAGATAGATTCCAAGTTAATGTTGTTGAGTACGTGACTGCATCTTTCGGCGTTTTACCTGGGATGGTCAATGAAACACTTTTTGTAACCATTGAGGATACGTCTTTATTTTTTTGATCTTTCATTGTGATTGTCTCCACTTTATCCCCCCATGCTTCGATCCACGTGCCAGAACCTGCATCTTGTCCTGCACTTAGTACAATCGATTCTGCACCGTTTGGATCTAAGGTGATTTCAGTGATCGCAGTCGGTGCAGCTACACCCTCTGCATTTGATTTCACTACCGGATCTTGCAATTCGATTACCGCGCCAGTCAACGTTTTGTTTAATGTGTCATCGTTCTTAAATTGACCGTTTTGACATACTTTCAATGTCCAACCAGCATTATTTCCTCGGTGATCAGACACTTGGACATAATCGGGTGTGACTAGATCCGAAAATGTGCCATCGTCATTTACATAAGTCTGTGCTTTGGCATAATAGGTTTCTGTTTTATTCGATATCTTATTCATACCGAAATCAAAGCTTGAAGCAAAGTCGATCGATAATGGCCCTTTTGTACCTGGCTCTGGGTCTGTTCCATCTGGATTAGTTGGATGAACCGGTTTGTCTGGATCAGGGTCGATTGGATTGACTGGATCGATTGGTTCCGTATCAGGTATAAAATTGACCGTACCGTTACTTGCATACTTTGCTTGATCGACTGCTTGAACGGTAACCGTCACTCCTGTCAAAAGACTAATGATCATTAAACCACTTACTGTTTTTTTCATATGATCCCCCAAAGTGATTCATTTTCTATCTTTTTCTTTTATGGTGCTGGCGTAGATTTAAGGCTCCATGTCAATGTAGTGCTATACTCTTTCGCTAATTTGACCGTTTTACCTGGCACGTTAAGTTTTACAGCAGTTGCGCCTTGTGTGGCATCCGTACCAAATTTGTAGATCCAAGTTCCCATACCTTTACCCGCATCAGCAGTCATCAAGACTGATTCGCTTCCAGGAGTCAATGTGTTTTGTGCTACTAGATCTGGTTTGTATTGATCATCCATAATCGATGCACTTGCACCGTTACTTAAGGATAGTACTGCACCTGATAACTCTTCAGCTGCGGCAGTTTTGAATTGCGTATCTTGCTTGACAGATAAGCTCCATCCTTCTTGTGTTCCACGTTTGTCTGTTACTTGTACGTAGTTTGGTCCATCTGTACCATTTGCAAATGTTTGGACTTGCGCATAGTAATCTTTTGTAACTGTAGTAATTTTTTGTTTCCCAAATTGGAAGCTTGAAGCAAAATCAATTGATAACGGTCCGTTCGTCCCTGGATTTGGTCCATTTGGATCAGTTGGATCCACTGGTTCTACTGGACTTGTTGGATCAGTTGGATCAACCGGGTTTGTTGGATCGGTATCTGCTTCAAAAGCGATCACACCATTTGTCTCATAGCTTGCAGTTTCATCCGCAGCAAATACTGTGCTTGTTCCCATTAGTGTACTAAATAAAATAATTCCAGTTGTTAACAACGTTGTCTTTTTCATTTTTCTTTTCTTCTCCTTTTTATAACAATAATTATCAACACGATCAAAAGAAGGAAACTTCCAATAATCGTAAATTGTTTACTCCTGTATTCTCCAGTTTTTGGTAACTGTTTGCTATCCCCTTGTATCGCCTCTTGCTGTTCCACAGTTGCTCCATTTTTTTTAGAGGACATTTGATCCTCTTTAGTAAAGCTGGGGGAAGTTGGCTCATCCACTCCTTCTTCGGAACTGCTACTTCCTGCTTCAGGATATTCATAGGTGCCATAAAATCCTGTGACACCCTCACTTTTGAACGATTGCTCTTCATCGGCTAAAGCAATTGGCGTTTGAGTTAAAAGAAGTCCTAACAACACAAGGATCTTCCACCTTTTTTTCTTCATCTTTCCCACCTATTCTCTATCGTCGTGTTTTCTATGGATTACCAGGGGCTGCAACCAATGACCATGATAATGTCCCTTGATAACTTCCGACTTTTTGTTTTTCCGGAGGAACAGTTAACTTGATTCCTTTGTTGTTCGTTTGTCCCCACTCTTGATTGACAAGATATTCACCATTTGTCGTTAGGGTCTTCTCTTCCACGATCACTGCATTGGGGCCGAGTACTGTATTCTTTGTACCATCTGTAAACGAAAGTGTATTAGAAAGTTGGGTTGTCCCCGAAGTCAAAGGTTGTCTTTCAGTGACTGTCAATTGCCAGCTATTTCGTTCGGAACCTCTTGTATCTTTCACGATCAAATTACCTTCGATCAATGGCCAATACGTTTGAGTCGTTGTCTTAACTTTTTGCGTCTCGAAATTCATCGCATTTGGTACTTCTTTAAGCTCTAATGTACCTGTAATTGCTACATTGATTGTTTTTTCAGTTGTTACTCCATTTAGTTGATAGCTATACGTTGTTGAAACATTTTTTAAAACTTCCGCTTCTGTCGTATCCTTGATTGCTGAAAACGTTGCGTCTGCCAACGTTGGTTCTTGATTCGCACTGCCATCGGCTAAGATCACTTGTGCCAGTGTTCGTTGATTCAACTCTCGTTGAGACGTCAACGCATTGGCATCAGCTAAACTCATCCGAACATCTTTTGCATAGACTGCAAAACTGCGATCCGTCGAAATCGTTGCTTCATTTTTTACAACAATCAAGTTTACTTGTTGTTCCTTTTCATTCCCAGTCGTACCGACTTTGTAATCAATGACATGTTTTCTGGAAACTTCATCTGCTGCTAGTGGTTGCTTGATCCCGTCCATCACATCAGCGGTGATCGAATCCGTAAAGAATGGACGTCCCTTCGCCTCCATCAATGATAAAATCGCTTGTTTATCTAGTAAATCTTGTGCTTCTTTTTCAGAAATGATCACATTTTTAGCAGAAAGCTCAGCTGCATTCGAATACTTTACTTTGACTTCATAACTGTATTCGCTATCTGGTGATTGCCAATTGATCGTTGAAGAATCCTTTTGTTCAGCAATTGTTATCGGAGTATCTCCTTTTTTAGAACTGATGATTTCTGCTTGGTACAACCATGAACCAGTTGCTTGTGTTTCGGGCTCAAAGCTCAATTTTGGTGTGATACCTTTTCCTGATGGAATTACCAAGCGTCCTTTTTGAACTTTTGTACCTGCAGTTTCTGTTCCCCAAGCATTCAATACTAATGGTGCATTTCCTTCTTTCACTTCACTGACGTTATGAAAAATACTTCCTTCGCCTTGAGCGATCCCAGGATTTTCTACTTCATAATCGATAACTGAACCAGGTATGGCGATACCATAACCACTACCGGATTTTGAGACATCGTTATCCCCGATGAAGCTTTTACCAGTTGATTTTTCAGTTCCTCTGAAATTCAAAGGTGTTAGCTTTGTTGCATTGGCAATCGTTGGATTGATTGTTAAAACTTGATAGGCTTTATTTGCACCGAACCATGTACCGGTACTGTCTACTTGCGTTGCTGAATCTCCAGTAGTTGACTTGATCCAGACTAATTCATCTTTTGCAGGATCAGGAAACTCGACATCTGAAATATTGACTTTTCCTGTTCCAGGAAGCGTTTCTAAAGTGGCTTCATCCTCAATAGTTAACTTCGCTGCTGAAATTAAGTTACTAGAAGTTGAAACGCCGATCCCAGCATTTTTTGACAGATGGATGCTCCCAAATGAATGATAGGTTGTTGCATGATTGGCAGCAGTCGCAGATAAACCATTTTTGATATTTCCGCCATTTGCCATCAACTTTAATCCGTTCGTGACATTTAATTCAGTAAAATTGACGATTCCTAAGCCAGTAAGGTTGAGTGGATCTGTTTGATACTTGTTCGTGCCATCGACATTTTCACCAAAATTGAACACGACTTTGTTGATACTGGCATTAGCAATCGCATTCGTAAAGTTATCACTGGCTGCACCACCGGATAAACCGTTGATGCTGACAGCTCCTTGAACATTAGCAGTAACATTACGCAAAATTTTCCCACTGCTGATATTGGAATACTGTGTAGCATACAGATTACCAATACTAGAACCCTCCGCTTGGATATTCATCTGGATCGAGCCATTTTTGGTGTACGCAGCATTACTACCACCATCCCCATAAATGCTCGCACCATTTAATGAATCCACACCTGGTTTGGTAAAGATATTCAACGTAATCGTATTGTCTGTAGATGTGCCCAAATTCGTATTTTGTCCATACGGTCGTCCACCTGTGATATACGTGTTACCTGGTAACTTGAATTCACCGTCATAGTTTCGCAAATCAATGAGTAAACTAGCATTTCCAAGTAGTGACCCATAGTTTGTGATACCACCAGAAAAGCCATTAGAACCAGTTCGTGGAGTCCCAGAGAAGTTCCCACCATAGATGCGATTATCTGAATTTCCAGTGACAGTATGTCCAGCACTTGCGCCATAGGATGCACCCATAGAAGCATTGATGACTCCTTCATGGACTGTGACGCCAACATTGCCTACATCTTTAGCATCATTCCAACCGCCACCAGATAAAAACCAGTCTACTTGCCCATTATAGACAGTCGTTTGTCCGTTGCCATATACGCGTGCTCCATTATAGCCAGTACCTTCCAATGTATCTGCGATCCCGCCATTCAGCGTGTTAGAACTATTTCCTTCAATAACCCTGAATAAGAACCACCATACGTCCAACGTGCAATCGTATTATTCAAAACTGTTTTGGTATCTCCTTTAATGTAGATATCCCATGTATCATTTGAAGCAGGATAACCACCTCCACCTACAACGTCCCAACCAGAAGCTTCCCCACGATTCTTCTTCGTGGTCGAATAGGCTAAATCGGTTGGCATTGATCCGGAATAGGCAAAGCCAGCTCCGCCGATTGAACCATCTGCATTAGCCGTTCCAACTTCAATCGTTGTGTTGCCTTCGATGTAGCCACCGCGACCTGCTGCTGTTGAATAGTTAGAAGAATTATTAAACGAACCACTGACTAATCTTGAGGTGATATTGCCGAAGACTTTGAACTCTGCCGCAGCTTTAGCTAAGTCAGCTCTTTGTTGTGGTGTATACGCATCATAGGTTGTTTCATTTGATGCCCCAATCCCACTTTTATTGAATTTAACAACGTTATTGCCAGCTCCGCCATTGAAATCATTGATTCCACCAGCAGATTGGGTTCCAGCTTTGATCGTATTCGTGATATTCCCAGTAACCGTACCAGTATAACGATTTCCGCCTTCAAATTCTGCCCGTCCAGCAGTGTATAAACTACTATCCAAATTGGTTTCGATTCCGTCAGTTGAACGATTGGTTCCGATATTTCCTCGAGATGACCCCCGATAAATCGTTCGCCATTGCCATACCACCGACCATAACCTGAAATATTATTGGTTACTTTTCCACCAATATTCCCGTAGATGACACCACCATAAAAGGTACTTAATTGAAACCCTGTTGCACTATTTGTAACCCCGATAGTTGTAGATACAGTTCCCGTAACATTTGCTGTATTTGTCGGACTGGTTCCATTTCCACCACCGTACAAATTCGTGATTCGTCCACCCGTATTATTGATAATCGTAGAGACGTTTCCATCAACGGTACCAATATTAGCTCCTCCTGCTAATGTATTGATTCCCCCATTATTCGTATTGTTGATAACGATACTCGTATTCCCTTTCAGCGTGCCACCATTTTGATTACCACCAAAGATATTCCATGTATAAGAACCTGTCGTATTGATGGTGATTACCGGATTCCCTACGACATCTCCTGAATTTGTTCCACCATAAATTGAAATACCGTTACCGTTTGCTCCCCCATTCAAATTCAAGCTGTGCCCATTCATATAGAAATAAGAGCCGGTATAGCTAATATTTCGTAAAGTAATCGTTGAACCAAAGTAAGCATTCGCTGTAAAAGCAAGTGTTTTTGCACCAGATGGTACCGTTAAATCTTGTGTGATTGGATCATCTGAATGGCCGGTGATCACTAGTTTATTTACTTTATCTTTTAATGAGGCAAACGTAGCGTTAGTTGCATCGACCGTACTTGGAATATTGTTAGCGACTGTTGCAGCTGTTAATGTGACGTTTGATCCAATATACATGACGTAATCTTGCATATTGCCCGTATGATACAAATCATTTAATGCCGCTTTTACTCCGGCATCTGATGCAGCATATGTTTGGTAAGCTTGCGTGCTATCTGTGGGATTTGGTACAACAAGTACTTTCGTCTTATCCGCTGTAGCAATCGTATCTTTGATCGAAGCATCTATACTTCTCAAAGAGCGGAATGCCTGTTGTTTAAATACTGCTTTTAGTTGTAGATCCTTCGTCACTGTTAATTGGCTGATTTCTTCATTCGTATAGAGTTTGCCTTCAACTTCCCAACCGTTCAATGATTGCTCGTTCACAAAACTCGGGATATCACTACTTGCTAATTTTTCGTTTTCTTTAACTTTCAGTTCTTTAACTTCTGCTCCTGATTCGAATAAATGAGTGCTATCTGTCATAAAAGTTAAAGTAAAGTGTTTTTCTTCAGTCGTCGATTCTTGTGTCTGCGCCTCTGACTGTTTCACCTCCTCTTTTACTGATTCTGTTGTCTGTGTGACTGTCTCTTTACTTTGCATGGATGGATCATTCGACTCTTCTGTTTGAGTTGTAGGTGATTGAGTGACTGAGTCATTTTCAGTATCCACTGCCTGTACGACGGTTGACAACGGAGAAGTTATTCCTGAAAAAAGAAGCATTGCGACAACACACATAACAAATTTTTTTTTCATCTTATCTTCCCTTCTGCTTCATACAACAAAATTAACTTATTGATAATTATTATTGCTTGATTCTTTTTGTATTGTATAATGTTAAATCCAGTTATTTTTAAAAAAAATTTCTTTATTACTGAAAAACGTTTAATTTTTATTAGAGCATATTATTTGACTTTTAAAAATAACAAGTGATTTCTTAAAATTCAATTGAAAGTAAAAAAGAGCTGGTATATCAACGTTAATTATGTGTTACTAATTCGCTTTATCGACTATTTTCTGCTTATTTAATTTTCTAACATGAAAAAAAATGAAATTTTCATGAATTATAATATAGTAAAGAACCTGTCATTTTTTTTAACGGCTATTTTTTCGAGTGCGTTTTGTTGTTTTTTTATTTCGAGTTTTGCATTATAATCTTATTTTTTGTTTATACTCATCGAATGATCATGCGTAATCCCTTCAAAAATGAATACATCCTATTTCCAAACACCATTTATCATAAATAAACCATCATTCATAAAAATTTGTAAAATACAATTTTTCATGAATGATGGCTTATTTTGTTTGGACACTTACGTTTCGACCTTAAATGATCAATTTTAGACTCCACTATTTTCAACTCAAACCTTTGTAACAAATATTTTATCTACCTGTCTCAACATTATTAGCTACCGATCTAAACAAACAGCTATTTTTATAAACGATAGTGCAATTATTCGTGACCGTGACCCCAACTACTCTCACTAATAATTATTTATTCAATTAAATCTATTTAGAGTAACTACGACAATATATCATTCCCACTTCTATTGAAGCTTCGATTCCCCACATACTCTTATGATCGTGTTTATCAAGAGTATTTCCCCGTTGGATTATTTCAATTGATCTTCCTTCGCCCCCTTATCTCGTTACAAGTAAAGGCATGACACAAATAATCCATTTGATTCAATGTTTGATCTTGTTGCTATATCAATGGTTTATGGCTATTTTACGTTTTTAAATCAAGCATTTTGTTCCTTCATTGAATCGTTGATTTTCTTCGTTTAAACAATACAATAACCAACAACAGATAATAATAGATTGCTTTTCCACAATCGTTCAAATATATTGTATAACGCTTGTTTCCGTTATATTTAAATATAACTTCTGAGAACGCTCGACTTTTGTACTAACCCAAATAAAAAATAGATTAGGCATTTACACTACCTAATCTATCAGTATTTGATTATTGATGTTACTATGCAATGATTCGCAAAAATTTTATAGTATAAGTGAATCATGCAAATGATTCATGATTTTTTATTGAAATCGTATCCGAAGGATGCTCAAATCCCTCGTACTAAAGTGCAGAAAAGACTTTCTCTTACAATAGTTCGCCAAATTTATTGATATAGATTTTTTTCATGAATGTAACTAATCCTAAATAAGCGATAACTGTCACGATCAACCAAATCCAATAGTTACCAGGTAATGGTAACAATCCTAGTTCTTCACCAAAATTAGTAAAGGGGAGAACAGAACCTACTAGAATACCTAATGTTGTAATTGAAAACATAATAAAAGTGGCATTACTTTGCAAGAAAGGCACTTTAGGTGTCCGTAACGCATGTAACACTAAGGTTTGCGTCCATAAAGATTCAACAAACCAACCAGCATGGAACAATGCGATAAATAGAACTTGTTGTGAGCCAGTCAATGTATGGTAACTCCCACCAACTACTGCTGGACAAATCACAAAGTACATCAATAGATAGGTCGTGATGTCAAAAACGGAACTCGTTGGTCCGAAGTACACCATAAATTTGCCAATACTTGATGCTTCCCATTTTTTTGGTTCATGTAAATATTCTTTATCCATTCTATCCCATGGCAAAGAGATACAAGATACATCATAAATCAAATTTAAAAATAAAATTTGTAACGGTAGCATAGGTAAAAATGGAAGGAATGTACTAGCTACCAAGACAGAAAACATATTGCCAAAGTTTGAACTAGCTGTCGCTTTGATGTATTTCATAATATTGCCGAAAGTCTCTCTACCTGACAATAATCCTTTTTCTAAAATCATCAAATCTTTTTCTAACAAGATAACATCCGCTGATTCTTTCGCAATATCTACTGCTGTATCTACTGAAATACCGATATCTGCTACTTTCATTGCTGGTGCATCGTTGATGCCATCGCCTAAAAAGCCTACTGTGTGACCATTGTTACGTAAGGCAGTGGTTAATCGTGCTTTTTGTTGTGGATTCAATTTGACAAAGACATCATGTGCCTCAGCAACTTTTCCTAATTCCTTATCAGACATCTCAGCGATTTTCTCGCCAGTGATCAATTCATTAATTTGTAAGCCTACTTGTCGGCAAACAGAGCGTGTGACCAACTCGTTGTCACCAGTCAATACTTTGACAGCAACACCATGATCTTTCAAAGCTTTCAAGGCTTGTTTGGTTGTTTCTTTTGGTGGATCAAGGAAAGCAAGATAGCCAATCAAGACCATTTCTGACTCATCTTTTACTGAAAATTCTCCAACCACACTTGGATTCGTTTTTTGCGCGACACCGATCACACGCAAACCATCTTCATTCAAGTCCTTCACTTTCGCCAAAACTGTTTCTCTTTGTTCAGTAGTCAATGGTTTGACTTCACCGCCAAGGTCGATGTATGAAGAGATACTTAACATTTCTTCGATCGCACCCTTTGTGATCATTTGCGTTTTTCCAGCTGGGTCAGCCACCACGACACTCATTCTTCTACGTTCAAAATCAAAGGGGATCTCATCTACTTTTTGATAACGAATCTTCTCTGTATCTAACGTCTCAACTGCTTCGTCGATAATGGCAACATCTAAAAGATTTTTTAATCCAGTTTGGTAGTAACTATTCAAGTACGCATGGCGCAATACTCGGTCATTTTCTTTTCCTTCACAATCCATGTGATATTCTAAAATAATCTTATCTTGAGTCAATGTACCTGTTTTGTCTGTACAAAGGACATCGATCGCACCAAAATTTTGAATGGCGTTCAAATTTTTGATGACTGTTCCTTTTTTCGCCATAGCACTGGCACCTTTGACCAGATTTGTTGTAACGATCATCGGTAGCATTTCTGGCGTTAATCCAACAGCGACTGATAAGCCAAACAAGAATGCTTCTAACCAATCACCTTTTGTGAATCCATTGATAACGATCACAGTTGGTGCCATCAATGCCATAAATTTGATTAACAACATTGATGTTTTTTGGATGCCTAATTCAAAGCTTGTTTTTACAGGTTTTTGTGACAAGTTTTGTGCCACATGTCCAAACATCGTGTCATTTCCAACAGAGATGATGATACCTTCTGCACTACCACTAATCACATTACTTCCCATGAATGCAATATTTTCATAACTCGTTTCACTTTGTGTTCTTCCAGAGCACACAGTTGCATGCTTTTCAACAGGATAGCTTTCACCCGTTAATGCCGCTTGTGAGATAAATAAATCTTTGGCAGAGAGCAACCGCATGTCTGCTGGGATCATATCACCAGCTGACAAACGAACTTGATCGCCACAAACGATCTCTTCCATAGGAATTTCTTTGTATCCACCATCTCGTTTTACGGCAGCTGTTACTTTCACCAATGATTTCAACTTTTCAGCAGCTTGGTTCGAACGTACGGATTGGATCAAGGTCATCGTGCCACTGACTAACACCATGGCAAAAATAATGATTACACCAAACAAATCTTTATCTGCTGGAGCAGCTAATAGATACTCGGTGATAAAAGAAATAATTCCTAAAGCAATCAATACTAATGTAAAAGGGGTGATAAACGCCTTGATCACTTCCACAATAAACGGCGTTTTCTTTCCATATGAAATACTGTTATTTCCATAAGCTTCTCTTAAATTTTCAACTTGTTCTGAAGACAAGCCTTTTTGTGTTGTTTGAAATAAGTCAAATAACTGTTGCTTATTTTTACTAGCAAAACCAGCGTAGACTTGTTTTGTTTCTTTCTTTTTTTCCATCTCATGTTCCTCCTTTGATCTTACCAAACACACACTGATATCTGCTGTGCGCTTGATCGTTTATCTAATCAACGGAGACAGAGTGTTTCAAAGGCGCTGAGAACAGATAGATAATAGTCTCAACATACCAACGCTTTGTCTCCTTGTACACCGGACTTTCATCCATTTGTTCTCATCTCCTTTCGTTTACTTAAATTACTTTCTTGGCCGACTACTGGATACTTCAACTTCCCAACTTGATCACCCTCTAACACCTTTTTATTTGAAAAAACAGATCGGTGAGAAACAAAAAACCTTTCGCCAAAACTCAGCGAAAGGTCAAAAAAGTGCACAAAAAAAAGCATGGATGATCTACTCGTTGAGTTTTGGCACTATACAACGTAAAAAGCAAAAGAGCTTTTAGCTACCTTATGAAAAGCCTTATCTCGACAATTCCTGTTCTACCCATTGGCGTCTCTCGACATTTTTGGGCAGTAGCCTATGTTTGTATAGGAGCCTCACCTAACAAATCTTATTCAGTTTTTCCTCACCTAATGTAACAACTATTGGCTGGAATGTCAAACACATTTTCAAAAAAATTGAAACTATATGGGATTCGTTTGTCATGTTTTCTTTCTCTAGGTATAATGAACTTATCACAACAGATCGGAGTGAAGGATATGGAACGTACACTTGTTATTATCAAACCTGATGGGGTAAGACGTCATTTGATTGGCCGAATCATCCAGCGTTTTGAAGAAAAAGGATTCGCAATCGCTGAAATGAAATTCGCGACGATGACTGAAAAACTAGCAAAAGAACACTATCAACATCTATCTAATCGAAGCTTTTTCGATGACTTGATCGACTATATGACTTCTGGTCCAGTCGTCTATCTGGTATTAACAGGTGAAGATGTGATCGATCTCGTACGCAAAATGGTCGGTGCAACAAAAGCAGCGGATGCTGTTCCTGGGACGATCCGAGGCGATTTTGCCTTACCTGGTACAGAAAATATCATTCACGCTTCGGATTCACGAGATGCAGCCAATACTGAGATCACACGTTTCTTTCCGCCATTCGATACAAAGAAAGTAGAAGCTGCGAAAAAATGATTTTTTTGCTCACTGACTTTTTGAGTGCATAAATTTTTGATTATCTTATTGATCTGCCAGTCCTTCGGTTCGAGGTCATGCTCCACACGTTTAGTGAGAGGATTGACTCAATACTAGAGGGACTGGTTTTCCTTTTGTATTAAGTCAATGCCCACTAAATAGCCGCTTTCACCAAATCTCTAGCGTTGTGCTTGGATAGACAATAGTTTTTCTTCTAATTCATCTCGCTCTTCTTTACCTAAGGTATACTCGATCACTGCAAATAGTGTCTCAAACTCCTCTTTTTTGATGGGTTCCCCTAATGCTGTGGCGATCAATCGACGATAATAATCGGACATCAAACTCTCGTAAATGACTGCTGTCTTTGATTTCAAACCTAAACAACGATACATATCTTCATTGATGCTTCGTGCTTTTTTATATCTTCTTTTGTCGATATAATAGACAGTCAAATTCTTTAAAAAAAGAAACAAACACTGGTCATAACCTGACTTCATTGCTTTACGCATTCTTTTTTTAATTTTCAAATAATTGTTTTCGATAAAGGAATCGCTGAAAATAAAGGGGAACTCTGCTAATAAGTCTAGTTCATATCGGCCAAATTCTTTCAATTTCATAAAGTAATCTTCGATCATTCGTATCTCATATCCCAAAAATTCCAATTGGATATCTGGCTTCACACTTGATTTCCAATACATATGTATATTCAGTACGAGATAGTAAAGATCAGCCGTTCGCTTAAATTGCTTGCGATTGTCGGCGATTTCTTTGTAGGGATCAAAATCATCCTCCTGAACTTTATTCAAAAGATTACGTGTTTTTCTCGTTTTCCGTGGTTCTTCCACTTGATTTCGTAGCGATTCGTATTCAGTAAGTGTGATATTCAACCGATCAAGGAATGCCATCAGTGTTAAAAAAGAAATTTTTTTGATCGTACGATTCTCGATCCCCACAAGCGAAGTTTTTGAACAGATCCCCTCTGCTAATTGTGACTGTGTCAACTTGCGACTTACCCGTAATTTTTTGATCAATTCTCCATCGTGCATAATATGCCTCCTTTAGTGTGTGCATTTTCCAATAAGATCCTCTTCGTCAGAACAACAATCGAAAAAGAGAAATAACTATCGAAATATTTATTGCATTCACTAATTAAGTACGCATAAATAAAAAAAATATTTGAAGAACAATAAAAAAACTTCTAAAAAATGAAATTACAACTTTTTTAGAAGTTTAGTAAGGTTGTGAAAGAAGCGCTTTGACCTGAACAGCAAACTGAAAAAACAGAAAATAGCTCCCCATATTTTTTGATTTTTCAGTTTAGTGTTGAAGGTCAGCTACTTGAACACCGTTGATCAAGGTTGTGAGAAAGCCGTTCAGCTCCGAATATTAAGACGAAACTTGAGAAAATAGCTTTCTATGTTTTTTCAAGTTTTGACTTAATATTGAAGGAACTGGCTTTCGAACACCGTTTATCATCGGTTGTGAAAGAAGCCTTCAGCTAGCTTGCTCCTTCACCGACATCTAGCCATGTTTATGGTTTGTCCGCCAATTCATCCTCTACAGGGTATAGATTGGTTGTTGTTTGATCATGATTTTTAGAATAGACACTTGTTGAGGCTGCACCTTTGTCTTTTTCAATTTGTTGATTCCGTTGTACTTGATTCTTATAGTCATACTTTGCAGGGTCGATCGTCGTAAATCCATTTGGCACATAGAATCGCAAGAGATTTTCTTGATTGAGTTTATCAGAAAGACTCAAAGCTGTTTTTACCTGATTTTGTTCTTGTGCGACTTTTTGTTCCGCTGCTTGGTTTTCTTCAAGTAATGCCCCTGTTTTTGTATCATAGATTTTTCCACCTAGTACGGTGTAATCCGGCGCGACAAAATTCCCATTTCTAAATGCCACGACTTGATCATGTTGAGGTGAAAGTAAATCTGTACCAAAATGGATATAATTTTTGTCCTCGATTCCTAATAAATGGAGTAACGTTGGTAAAACATCGATTTCACCACCATACTCATGTTTGACTGTTCCTTTTGTATAACCTGGGATATGGAACATCAGTGGTACTCTTTGCATCTGTGCGTTGTCAAAATCGCCCCATGTTTCTGGATCTTTTCCTAGTGCTGAAGCAAGGTCTTTATTGTCTGTATTTGAGATACCAAAATGATCCCCGTAAATCACGAACATCGAATGGTCATAAATCCCAGAAGCTTTCAAATAAGTAAAAAACTGTTTGAGAGACTGGTCTAAATAATGGGCCGTTCGCACATAATTATCAACGGTACTATTTCCTGTATTCAGCGAAGGAAAATCAAAGTTTTTGTCATCTGTATAATAAGGTGTGTGATTCGTGACAGAAAGAAACTTCGCATAAAATGGTTGTTGCAAATGTTCGAGATAATTTGCGGATTCTCGAAATAGATTTTTATCTAAAATACCATAGCCAAGCATCTCATCTGATTCATCGAAATATGAGCGATCAAAGAAATTATCATACCCTAGATTTTTGTATACATGATCACGATTCCAGAAACTACCGACATTCCCATGAAAAACCGCACTGGTATAGCCTTGTGTCTGATCCAAGATGGCTGGAGCAGCTTGGAACACATTATCTGAACCTAATTCTGTAAACAACGAACCTTGAGGCAACCCAAACGTCCCGGTTTCCAACATGTTCTCAGCATCACTGGTTTTCCCTTGCCCAACTTCATGGAAAAAGTTATCAAAACTGATTGTTCCCTGATTGGTAAAGAGACTATTTAAAAAAGGAGTGACTTCTTGTCCATCTACTTTCATATTGATCAAAAATTGTTGAAAACTTTCCAAATGCAATACGATCACATTTCTCCCTTTTGCAAGTCCAAACATCTCTGGATCAGGAGCAGCGTAATGAGATTTTGTATAATCGAGGACTTCATCTAAGCCATTGCTACTTGCATGCGCTCTAACACTACTAGTAATCCCTGTTTTTATCCCATCATAGATCGTATAGGCATCAAGTCCAAGATATTTGACAATATAAGAACGATCGAATGTCCGTTGCAATAATTG
Organism: Enterococcus mundtii; assembly: GCF_003957375.1. Lineage (GTDB taxonomy): Bacteria > Bacillota > Bacilli > Lactobacillales > Enterococcaceae > Enterococcus_B > Enterococcus_B spodopteracolus. The sequence goes on from NZ_CP025473.1 coordinate 2,099,230, forward strand.
AGGGCGATTCGCCTCACTCATTGCCAGATTCCCAGAGAAGATCAAAGCAGACAAACAAGTCACCGCAATCGCCACCGGCTTACGTACTGCAGGAGCTTTCAATGGTACCTTTTTTATAAATACGCGAATCAGCAGAAAAGCAAAGACGGCGATATCGATCCAATAAAGGATATCATGAGGCTTCATCAAAGAAAAAGAGCTACCAGATAATCCTTGGGAAACCTTGGAGAAACCTAGTGCTGATTTAACGGTAATGAAATCTGTGAACTCACGATAGAAAATAATATTCAAATATAGCAATAACGTATTTAAAAAATCGATGATAAATAAAACGATCAAACTTGTTCTGACTTTCTTAAAATACAAAGAAATACCAAAAAATAATAGCGTTGTCGCTATTGGATTGATCCATAAAATAAACGTTTGGATGCTTCCTTCTACGCCTAAAGAAAAATCAGTATAGTAGGCAAAAATCGTTTTCATCCAAAAGAAAAAGCCAGCAATCAAAACGATGAGTACTTGATGTTGGCCAATTTTTTTTAGTTGTGTCAAAGTCACCACTTCTCTCTAAATTATTGTTCCTGTCTATTTTGCTCCTAAACATTTAGTTTTTGCTAAAAAAATCTGTTTTTTTACTCTTTTTTATAAATTAATCACTGGTGTTCTATAGTTGCTTTTCTACTTTCTGGAAAGTAACTACTTCGAAAATAAGACGGAATCTAGGCAAATTGTCTTAATTTGCCTAGATTCCGTCTTATTGATCAGAGTTGAACATTTCTTGCGCCAACTCTTCAACGAGCTGATCTCAGTATTTTTACGTTAGAAAATGTGAACTTTTTTCACTTGTTTATGCGCTTGTCGCTGTTACGGTCCAGTTACTACACTAGAATTAGTCGTATTGGACGTCTCTTCGGATGAAGAGGCGGTGGTTTCAGTTATTTCTTGGATTTCTTCTGTCGTTTTCCGCCATTCAGTCAAGCGTTGATTGACCATCTCTGGGTCTACTTTGTCAGAATAACTAGAAGATACCTTTCCATTTTTTAATCGTGCGACTTTCTCTTTATCTTCGGTCAAAAGCAGCACGCTCAAGTGCTTGTCCCCGTGTTGGACTTGCCTGATTGAAATGGCACTTAATACATCATTCACATTGATGAATTGATTTTTTTCCTTGTCTTTTGGCAGATAAATCTCTAGTTCTCCCTTTTCGTAGTTCGCTACAACTTCGTAGTCCGCCCACCAATAGGTTGAAAATTCTTTTTTGAATTCATCTACTGAAGCTTTATTTGCAATGGTTGTTTCTGGTTCTTTGTGCGCAAGATCAGCGGTCATTTTACCAGAAAATACTGCGGATAACATAAGTATTATAAAAAAGCCAATTAACCAAAAGAGAAGAAAAGGCCTTTTTTTTCGCATACCTTCTTCCACTCCCATTCAAATTTACCTATTCTATTATATACAAAAAATGAAACTTTAAGCGAAGAAATTAAAGAAAAAGATAAAAAATAACACATACCGATGATGTATAAAAGTGAAAATCCCGAGATCATCGTGCATCTCGGGATCATTTTTTAAATTAAAAAATTTCAAAAAAGAACAAATTTCTAATCAAACAGAAAAACTACTTGTATCAGCTACTTCTTTGAACCAGTAGCCAGATTTTTTGATCGTCCGTTTGCCATTAGCTAGATCGACTGAAATAAAGCCATAGCGATTTTTATACGCATTCGTCCATGACCAGTTATCCATACACGTCCACATGTGATACCCTAAGCAGTTCGCACCTTCTTCAATGGCTTGATGCACATATTTTAAGTGTTCTTGGACAAATTCGATGCGATAATCATCATGGATCATTCCGTCAGCTTCAATAAAGCGGGCTTCATTTTCAACCCCCATACCGTTTTCTGAGATAAAACAGTCGATATTGCCGTAGTTGTCTCGAACATTGATTAAGATATCGTAAATACCTTTTTCATAAATCTCCCACCCGCGATAAGGATTCATTTTACGTCCCGGCATTTCATAGTTATCAAAGTAATCTTCGGGCATCGGGCCATTTGTTGTATCGACTGCTGTTTCTTTGGCTTTGACACGGCGTGGCTGATAATAATTGATTCCTAAAAGATCCACCGTATTATTTTTGATAATTGCTAGATCTTCTTCCTGCATGTCCGGAAGAAGATCTAGCTCGGTTACGATATCGATCAATTCTTGTGGAAATTCTCCTTTCACAGCGGGATCTAAAAATGAGCGATTGAAAAAGGCATCGGCGATTTGCGCAGCTTTCACATCGGCAGGATCGTTCTCATTTCTTGGATAACTAGGTGTTAAATTTAAGATGATTCCGATTTTACCGTCTTGTTTTGTTTCATGATAGGCTTTGATAGCTAAAGCAGAAGATAATGCCTCGTGATAACCAACTTGAACTGCTTTTTTCATATCCGACTCTTCAGGATAATGCCAACGATATAAATAACCAGCCTCGACAGGAACGATTGGTTCATTATGCGTGAACCATTTTTTTACCTTTGTTCCAAATAATTCAAAACAAGTTTTGGCATACGTTTCATAAGCTTCGACAGTTTCACGAGCTAACCAACCACCTTTTTCTTGAAGGTACATCGGCATATCGAAATGATACAAGTTAACAAATGGCTCAATACCATGTGCAATCAGTTCATCAAAATAACTATTGTAAAATGCGACTGCTTGGGGATTGACTGCACCTGTTTCATCTGGAATCAAGCGACTCCATTGAATAGATGTCCGAAATGAATTATGTCCGGTTTGTTTCATCAACTGGACATCTTCTTTATATTTTGTATAGACTTGTGATGCTTTTTCCGGACCGACTTGATCAAAGAATTTTTCTGGCTCTTTGGAAAACCAATAATCGAAAATATTGTCTCCTTTATGATCTCCAGGTATCCGTCCTTCTGTTTGTGGTCCACTTGCTGCAGAGCCCCACCAAAATTTTTCTGGAAATTGATATGTTGTCATTTTTGCACCTCGTTGATTCTTTTCATTTAAGTTTTTTATGTCGCACATCACAATATAGCAAACGTTTTCTTCACTTACAACCATTATTATAAACCGTTTTCCCAAAAAAGACTAGACCAATTAGGGTAAATAATAAAATAGAACCCACGAGACTAAAAATATTTACTTTCCAGAAAACTTCTCATAGGACCACTCTGAAACACCAATGGCTACAAAAACTTACTTTTTGTAGCCATTTATTTCATGTTGCTGGATTCAATGGTATAATCACTTTATCCAATCTACTGGGGGCATTATTTTGAAAAAAACATTGATTTACTTTACGTTGATTTTTGCCTTATTCGCTTTTTCTGGCTGTAATCAATCAAATCACTCAACGGAAGAAACAACGAATACGACCACTTTTCAGGCGGATAAATCTGATATAGTAAATAGCACCTATACACTGAAGGTCCGAAAAAACATGGACCTTGCCAATGCAGAGATCAAATTTAAAGATGACACGATGGAATGGACACGAACATATGCTGAGTCTGAAACTGATACAGCAAGCACGACTCCAGAGAAAATCGTGTTAACCGATATCAAGATCACAACTGAAAATGAGGAGTATACGATCGTTGGTAAAAAAGACGGTTCGACTCAGACTTTTCATTTTAGAAAAATCGGTAATTTTCGTATAGAAGATGAAGAAGGTAATATCTATACGTTATAGTTTGAGTGCATAACATAAAAGCAGCAGTCGAAACAGAAATGTTTAATCTCGAAAAATAAGGCGCCATCCACGAAAATTGTTCTTCTAATTTTTGTGGATGGCGCCTTATTTTTCGAAGTGATTACTTCTATTGCGACGTTTATTCAGTTTTAGAATATGCTGTCCCACTCATGTTTCTTTTCATTAGATCGTGCATCTTTTAGCCGTTTTTCACTATGAAAGCTCAAAATGATGAGTCAATTTTTTGACACATGCTCATCGCTAAAAATTCTAAGTTTTCTTAATTAATTTTGTTTCTATCCTGTGTTTCTGCTATAGTAAAGAAGCACTTGATATACTAAGGAGAAAGATTATGCAGACAGCAAATACTCAAGATTACTGTACCTGTACGACGAATCAAAATGTACACACAGAGATCAACGACCAAGGAAGAGTCAATTTTTGTGACCATTGCCATAAAATGATCGAGGGTTCGAATCAACCTTTTGAGTTTTTTACAAGCCGAGAAAAGTAGAATAAAGAAACAAATAATTAAAAATAGAGCGCGGAACCGAAGTGTTTAGTCTCTAAAAATAAGGCAACAACTACAAAAATCATTCTTCCACTTTTTGTAGTTGTTGCCTTTTTTTGAAGAGGAAACTTTATCTCCACTGTTTATTCGGTTCTAGTTTGAAAACAATAAGCGAATTTTGCTTTTGTCTTACATAGCACCTGACGAATCTAATTGCTGCCCTTTAGCATGTTGATTGTCTGTATAGTAACTTCCAGACTGCTGTTCTTCTAATTCAGCTAATTTTGCTTGGATCTGCTCTATCACGACTTGTGCATCTTCAGGTCTTTCAACAAAATCAAAGGCATCACCATCTATTTGGATTTTTGGACAAACATCAAAGTCTTCGTACCATTGATCATACCGTTCATTCAATGAGCGGTAATACTGATAAAGCGTTTCATCACTATCCAATTGTTCATAGTCTCGTCCACGTTTTTTGATTCGTGCCAACATCGTATCAAGAGAGACTTTGATATGCACGAGTAAATCGGGTCTTTTTTTAGGTGCAACATCATCTAATTCATGAAGCATCGTATCTAAGAGGTTATCGTATTGTCGGACTTCAATGTCTGACACACGACCCAAATCAGCATTTAGATGAAACAATAAACTGTCTTCATAAATCGAACGATCCAATACGTTATCATCATGGTTCAGTGCATTTTTCATCGCTAAAAATCGTTTATTCAAAAAGAAGATCTGTAATAAAAACGCATATTGCTCTGGATTCGAGTAAAACAAAGGTAGTACCTCATTGTCCTCTACATTTTCATAAAATGGTGTTGAATCAATCTTTTTGGCAAGCATATCGGTCAAACTACTCTTTCCTGCGCCAATTGTTCCTGAAATCAATATCACTGACATCTAATCCCTTCTCATTCTATAAATATTCGCCTTTATAAGTACTTTTGGGTAACATCTTAAAATCATATACTTGGATTGCTTCGAACGTTTTTACATATGAATGTAAACTTTGAGTGATCATCAAATTAGTTGGTACCGTTTCTTCTTGAAAAATGATGATCGGTTTGTCCATCACTGTGGCGACACCTAATTCATAGGCAGTGCCAGGATCGATCGTCTGATGTTCAAAGTCTAGGATTGCTACAACTTGCTCTGCCGAGGCAAGTTCTTTCATGTCTCTCTCGTAGACTTCTTGCGCCCATCCGCCACTAAACATCTCATAATTACTGTGTTGATGGTGTCTTGGTGAGTAGAAACTATCCACCGTTGGATTGGCAGTCAATGCCGTTTCAACCTGAGCAATCCGCTCGATTTGTTCATCTGAAAAGAATGGTCCTGCTAAATAAATATAACTCATTATTTAATCTCCTGCATCATTGATTTCGTTTGTTTTTCTGTTGCACATAATTGATTGATCAGCTCAAAAGGATCATTTGAAAAATAAAGATGGTTGAGCCATTTCTCAGCCATAAATCCTTCTCTCGCGAAATTCCCAATCAATTCTTTCAATCCTGAATAATACCCATGAACATCAAGGATACCAATAGGTTTTTCTGGTATCAGGCCGATCGCCATCCAGGAGAGTAGTTGCGAAAATTCTTCGAGTGTACCTAGTCCTCCAGGAAAGACCAGCACTGCTTCTCCTTTTTCGAATAGTAGTTCCTTACGTTTATCGATCGTTTCCGTTGGTATAAACGTGGTAACATCTGTTTTTGGTAATTCTGCAGAAAACAGCCCGACTGGATAGATCCCTGTTACTTGTCCGCCATTTTGTAAGATCGTGCGACTAAAAACACCCATGATACCTGAATCTGATCCACCATAAACCAATTCAATTTGTTTTTCTGCCATATATTTTCCAATCGTTTCAGCTAACAGAATATACTTCTGATCTTGCCCAGAACGTGAACCGCAAAAAATAGTCAACTTCAAAAAAAACACATCCTTACTAATCGATCTACCTTTATTCTACTCTTGTTTTTTTAAAATAAAAGACTAGATTTAGTTATATTTTAGTGTTATACAAAACAAAAAACACTATATATAGTGTTTTGTCTTCGGGTAACATTTCAATGAATTATGTTTTAATACTATTTTTTAAATAACTAAAAACTAAAAAAAGTATGGTCTTACTTTGTGATATTCTCTTTCTTTCGACTTTCTTACGAATAACATTTGACTTCTGTTGAAGAAAGAAATCCATTTTATTTCTTTTGTTATTTTTATTTATATCGATCAACAAATTCTCAACGGCTGATCCGATAGAAGATAGAAAACAGTCAAACGATCCATGAGGTCAAAACGCATGACTTGCCTTGATCATTGATAAGGAAGCATAAAAAAAAGCAATAAACGATGTTGTGGATCATTACTTGTTCTTTCAGACTTATAGTTTGATCAATCGTCCTTGGGTATACGTGTTGGACAAAAAAAGAAGAGGGAACGATTGTCCCTCCTCTTTTGGCACAGTAAATAAAAGCCCATACATTTTATTCATTTAATCGACAAAAAAGCTAGCAATCTCCTTTAAGATTCGATACAATGAACTCGGTCGATGGTTTCCATTGACTATGGCAAACTTGATTGGTCAATGCGTTGACTACTCAAGCCCTCAATTTTTAGCTGCCACTAAAAATTGGGGGGCCTTTTTTATTTGACTGTTTCTATCTGCCATTTATGATACTGATTCCTAGATTGAGAGTCAAGCAAATCTGAAAAGCTACAAAAAACTGTACCATTTTTGCCCCAGTTTTTTGTATAACTTTAGTTATCGGTTTAAATCTATCAATGGATGCGTCAATAATTGGTCCACTTGCTTTCTAGTCGTGAGTGGCACATCCCCTTGTATCGTGTGGGCTAAGCGTGAATTACCTAATGCAAATTGAACGGTTCGATCCAATGACCAATCCTCACTATAGCCTAATAAAATCCCCGCAGCAAAGGCATCACCTGCTCCAATACGATCTAAACTATCCAGTGGATACGCTTCTGTTTCGATCCATTCTGTCGAAGACATCAGATAGCCACTTAGTTGTTTCTTTTCACTGGTTGCTTGCCGTGTCGTACCAGCAAACCAATCGATTTGATAATCACTTAAAAATTCTTGGAACGAGCGAATCTTGGCAGAACGACTGGAAAGGTCGATCGGCCTCTCTAATAATTCAGACAAATCACGAACAGAACCAAAGATGATCGTGCAATAGGGCAGTATTTCTTGATAACGTTCTTTCATCACTCTTTTTTTATCTGGCTCTTGGTTTAGACTCGGACGAAAATTAAAATCAAAACAAACTTTTTTTCCTTTTCTATGCGCTGTTTTTGCTACAGCAAGCGCCACTTCCGCGGAATGCTCATTTAAACTCAAACTGATGCCACAGATGTGGACTAAATCAACTGTTTCGATAAAGTCCTCGATGGTATAATCAGCCACTGTCGCTAAACCAAAAGAACTATTTTTACGATTTTGATAGGTAATTTCTGTTGGTCTGATTCCATAGCCCATCTCAGCAAAATAAGTACCGATATGTCGTTCTTTTTGAATGACATAGGAGGTATTGATACCTAAACTCTTCAAATTAGCTAACGCTGCATCCCCCAAACGATTGGCTGGTAGTGCCGTCAACAAGTAACTTTCTACTCCAAAATGTGCTAGATTACCAACTAGATTCACACCTGTTCCAGTATATGCCATACGCAAAGTGTGCGTTTGTTCCAACATCAGATATTCAGGGGGTGTCAGCCTCAACATCACTTCACCAAATGCACCGATTTTCATGGTCACTCACCTGTTCTCACTAATTTTTTCATCATATCCAACAACTGACGGACTTCCTCTGGTCGAGTATCACCTGTCTCTGGATCAATGATCGAACTATAGACGTGAGGGATAATTTTTTTGACTCCTGCATCTAATGCGATCTGAACGATTTCTTCAAAATTCGTCAAATCGATTCCACCCGTTGGCTCTAAATAAAAATCAAACGCTGCACAAGCTGCTGCAACAGCTTCATATTCTTTCTTATGCGCTAATCCCTTCATTGGAAAATATTTGATCGAGCTTCCACCCATATCCTGTAACAAACGAATGGCTGTTTCGATCGGTACCATCGCAGCAGGGCCTTGGCTACTTAAAGGACCAGTGGCAAGATTGACGTATCCTTCTTTTCCAGTTGGAGAAACTAAACCATTGACGATCGTGTCTGACTGTCCTAAGACCGCACGAGAAGCGCCAACACCTGTGAAAACTTGGTTGACATGTTGGGGTTGTAATACTTTCGCCAAGCGAGTCACCATCTGGCTTTGCTTTGGATCGCCGGCACCTAAGCCGATCGATAAGGCATTATTTGTTGCTTCTTGGTATTTTTTCATGTCTGTGATAGCTGCATCATCACTTGGATAATTTTTAGACAAAACACCTAGTAAGATATGCCCTTCGGCTTCTTCATAACATTTTTTTGCATTTTCGACAGAATTGGCTAGCACATTCAAACAGATTCTATCTTCAAGATAATTTGGGGTCAATGACATCATGATTACTCCTTTGGTTGTAAGATTTCATTTAAACGTTGGATGATTTGTTCCATCTCTTTTTGCGTCACTGAGCGAATATCGAACTCAATGATCCCATTGTTCGCTTGGTACTCTCTGGTATAAATGACTGGGGCTTTTGCTTTTAGCTGCTCGATGATCGTCCTGGCAGAGCCTGTAACGACTTGGATACTGGCACGATAGATTTCTCGCCCAGCAGGATCTTGGACGACTTTAGCCCTGATACCTGGCAACTTTTCAAGTGCTTCGACAAATGGCTGAACTCTTTTTTTCATCGATTCACCTGATTCGCTACCATGTATCAAATAATCGTCGACTGCTTGGACAAATCCTAAAACATTTTCTTTGCCGATCTTCATCGATCGACCAATGCCTTGTGATTGCAGACGAACCCAAGAAACGAACGGATCTTTACCAATCACCATCCCTGCACTTGGACCTTCAATCGCTTTGGCACCTGAATAGATCACTAGATCAGCGCCTAATGCGGTATATTTAAGTAAGTCTTCTTCGGCTGCTGCATCAACGATCAAAGGCAGTTCGTAGTGATTAGCCACTGTTACCGCTTCTGCCACCTCCAACATACTTTTCTGTACGGTATGATGACTTTTGATGTACAAAATACCTGCTGTTTGCTCGGTGATCATCGCCTCGATGTGGTTGGGTGTACATTGGTTGGCATACCCTGCCTCAATGACATGCCCTCCTCCTTGTTGGATCATTAATTCCACTGGCACACCATAATCGACATTATGACCTTTAGGTAAAATGATTTCTCTGCGTTTGATTGTTTCGTCATAAGGGTGATGCACATGGTACATCGATCCTTGACCGATCACCGCAGCAACGGATTGAGCGATTCCAGCAGATGCGGAAGAAACGATTTGAACATCGTCTACTTCTAATTGTTTTGCCAAGTATGCACCGGTTTTCTTCATCAATTCAGCCATTTCAAAAAAATGTTCGCCCCCAAAACGCTGGGCTTCTAACACCGATTCGCTCACGGTGGACACGCCTAAGACCGTCATTCGACCAGAAGCATTGATCACTTCATTCAAGCCAAATTTCTCATGATTCACAGTCATAACTGACACCCCCAATAATAACGCTTACAGGAATAATTTGCTGTGTGGTCGTTCGTATATTGCCATTCGAGTCCGTCAATTGTTTTTCTTGATCGAGAAACTTATAAATCGTAAAGTCTGCATCAAAGCCTTCTTTGATATTGCCTTTTGTCGCTAGGTTGAACTGTCTCGCTGGTGCGCTGGTCACTTTTTCAAGAATTTCTTGCCAAGAATAACCGATAACGTAGAGTTTCTCCATCGTCGTTGCTAAATCATATACCGGACCATTTTTACGATTTCTGATATAGATATCTGTGCTGATCGAATCGGTTTTGATTCCCGCATGGAGCGCAGTTTCTGCCACGTCAAAGTTGAAACTATCAGTCCCATGACCGATGTCGAACACCACACCATCAGCAATGGCTTGTTTGACGAAGGATTTGATTTCATTGGTCACTGGATCAATGATGCCATTAGGCTTTCCATTGAAACAATGGGTCATCACATCATTCTTTCCCATCTGCGCTAAAATTTCATCTAAACGTGGAGGCGCAGAACCGATATGGACCATTAGTGGTAATCCAGCATTTTGCTTTTGGATTTCTTTTGCTAACTTTAAAGGCGTAATCCCATTTTTACCCACGACTGTTTTACTCATCCGAGCTTTTAACCCTACAATAAAATCAGGCAATTCTGTTAGTTTTTGATGAACCAGATCCGTTTGGATTTTTGATAAATCTGCCAACTCATCTTGTTCCACAATCCCCCATTTTGAAATATTCAATAAAGCAAAAACATTTGTCTTTGCTTGCTTTGCATGTTCATAAAATGTGTGGATATTTTCCGCACCTGTCGTTCCAGCATCAATGACCGTTGTTACCCCTTTATCTACACCAATTTCATCGGGATAGTCGTAATATAATGTCATTTCTTCAAAACAATGGACATGATCATCGATCCACCCTGCGGAGAGATACTGTTCATCTGAAAGTACCAGTTCTTGTTTCCCAGATTCTTCGATGTGCTTACTGATCAAGACAATCTTACCGTTCTTCACAGCGATATCAACAGGTTCTTTGCCTAACTCCTGACCTTTTCTTATAATTAAATCAAACATGACAAACGCCTACTTTTCTTTAAATTTGAATTTTGACCAAGGGTGGACGAAAGATAGTAACAGTTGTTCATCCGCAACAATGGCACCCACTTTATTTTTTCTTGGATCTTGATGTGGCGTTAATACGATCTGTAACTCATTCTTATATTTCCCAAAGCAATCATTTCCAATGACGACATCTCCCACTTGAAACATTTCTTCATTGTCATGGGGAGGATTAGCATCTGCTTGATACATTTTTCTCACTTCTGTCGAACGGATCACTTGCGACGTGATATCCCCTCTGCGAACGTGTTGCTCGTTCAAAACAATTCCTCGTTCGACTTCATGGGTCTGAGGAAGAAACTCAATAGCAAAAACAGTTTGGTATCGATCAACTGCACCTAATGCTTGCAACTCTTCTTCCGAAGCATACGCATTGCCGATAATGACATCATCAATAAGGTTAGTCGCAAATAAATGTTTAGCCGCTGGAACGACGCCTAACTGGCGATGCATTTCCAATGTTGGCAAGCCATCGTTTACATCCCAAGGACCGATTGTGCCCGTTTGAGAAGTAATAAAAGCGGCAGTACGGATGCCTTGGCGTTTAAATCGGCGACTGCATGTTTCAAAAAATTCATAAGGAAGTCCAGTTCCTGCTTGAGGATAAAAATTATGACACCCGTATAAAAACGGGGTATTCGCTTGATGGCTCAAAATATTTTCTAAATAAGCCACATCATTACTCATATTCAATTCAATTGCTAACTGGTAAGGATTGTAAGTCAGTAGCGCTTCTTTTCTGCCATCAAATCCTAAATCTAAACGAATCCCATCTGCACCTAGTTCATGAAAAAAACTCATGTCATCATATGAAATATTCAACTGTTCGAAAATCGATGGTGCGACATCTAAAATCGTTTCAAACCCAAGTGATGAAGCATATTCGATCAATTGCTGAAATTTCTGTTTGATTTGTTCTGTTTCCTCAGTCACTTCTAACATGCTCATAAAAATTCGAGTAAACCCATATTTATGTGCCATTTCGAGATAAGCACGATCTTCTTGCGGATTGCTGTGATCAGGATAAAGAGAGATTCCTAGTGAACGTTTCATATTAACTCCTGCTTTCTTTTCTATTTACTCGTTCGTGATACCATCTGTGATCTGGACAGAGGCTTGTTCTGCTTGTTCTTCTTCTCTCTCCTGTGCCAGCTGTTGTTTTTCAAATACTTTGAAGAATGGATAATAGATCGCCAAAGTGATAAAGAAGTTGAACACGACTAAGACACCCGCAGCGACACTCCAATTGGTACTCATCCAAGCCGCAAGTGGCGCTGGTATCGCGAAAGGCAACCGTGCGACCATCATTGGCACTAAACCACTTACCGTAAGGACATAAGAAATCGTTGTCGTTACTAAGGGTGCGACAATAAATGGGATACCCAATACTGGATTCATGACGATTGGTGCCCCAAAAATCATTGGTTCATTGATATTGAACAAACCAGGAAGGATCGACAGACGTCCTAAGCTTTTCAGATACTTGGATTTGGAGAACATGAACAGTACGACTAATGCAAGTGTCGTACCTGCCCCACCGATCCAGACAAACCATTGTAAAAATTGTTCTGTAAAGATATTTGGCATATCATGTGCATTGGTTCCTGCATTGAATGCGTCAATATTTTCAGCAATCGAGATATCCCAAAACGGACGAATCACCGGTCCCATGATAGCTGGTCCATGAATCCCTAATACCCAGAAGAAACAAATCAAGAAAACCGTAAGTAGTCCACCAAATAAACTGTTCCCTGCTAACACGCCTTTAAGTGGCATCAACAATTGACTCAAGAAACCATTCAAGTCAAAGCCAAGCAAATGTCGGATGACCCAAAAGAAAATCAAGATCACTGCTCCTGGGATCAATGCGACAAAAGAATTCGTCACTTCTGGCGGCACACCATCTGGCATTTTTATCGTGATTTTCTTTTCAATAAAGAAACGATAGATCTCAACAGACAAAATTGCTGTTACGATTGCCCCAAATAAAGAACCTGAACCAAGATTCGCAATATTGATATAGCGTCCAGCGGTTATTCCTTCAAGATCTTCCAACACTTGAGTTGGTGGCGCAGCTACGATCAGAAAGGACATCAAGGCTAAAATACCGGCAGTTAATGAATCTAAACGATAGCTCTTTGCTAATGAAGAGGCAATCCCAAATGTGGCATATAAAGCTAAGATCCCCACTGTATATCGAAATGGGATATCTAAAATTGCACGATATGGTTCAATGACTGCCGCGACCGACGCAATCGGGATGTTCAATAATATCGTAAAAAATGAACCAACGATCGTTAATGGCATCGTCGCAATGATTCCTTTTCGAATCGCTGTCATGTGACGCTGTGTACCAATCCGATTCGCAACAGGCATGATTTTTTGTTCGATCAACCCTACAAATTTATCCATTTGTTATTCCCCCTTACCAAAACATTATAATGTTTAAATAAAAGATAACATATTAATGATATAATGTAAACATTTTCATTAAAATATATGATTATTCTGACAAAAAGAGACTGAGACAATCGGCCTCTCCCACCTCCTGAAACCGAATAAACGGCGGGAACAGAAGTAACCTCTTCGAGAAACAAGGCGCCATCCACAAAAATTTGAAGAACAATTTTCATGGATGACGCCTTGTTTCTCGAGGCTACACACTTCTGCCCCGACCTCATTGCGATTGTCTATGTTTCGTAGTTGATATGATAAGGATGTAGATCCGTATGATAAATTGCCTCTGAATACTCGACCACTTCTCGATCTTCCGTCGTTGATCGACGTACACGCTTGATACCGATTTCTGAAGTCGTCTTTAATAGTGCTTTTTCTTCATCTGTTAAAAACGTGGCAGAAAAGTCATCTGAAAAAGAGTCGATAATGTGATTATTCTGTGTGAGCAACCGATATAAAGATTCTTTATCAAATTCTTTTTGTTTCATTTTATTCATGTCTTTTGGTAAATAGTGAACAAAATAGATATATGGTTGGTCATTTAAATAATACAAACGCTTGAAGCATACCGCAGCTGAACCAAACATCGAATATAATGGATGATCTTTTTTGATACTGATTTTTTCTAAACCAATCGTTTCTTTGCGAACCTCGTATTGGGAATCTTTTAAGATCTGAGTAAAACTTTCGGCTTTAGATAAACGATTGTAAGGACGATTGCTTAATACTGTCGTTCCCCGACCACTTTTCTTTTCGACATATTCATCTGTGGCTAATAACTCGATAGCTTTTCGCACAGTGATTTTACTCACTTGGAACAATTCTTCTAACTCATTTTCAGTCGGTAGCATACTCCCCACCGGATACTTTCCTGAAAAAATATCCTCTTTGATCTTGTCTGCTACTTCTAAATATAATACACGCGTTCTTTTCATAGCTTCACCTTTCACCTTTATGTTAGTAAGAGAATAACATAAATAAACAAAAAAAAGAATAGAAATATTGATAATTGGTCTACCTATGTACAAATAATAAGCTTAGATATAACAAAACATCTAAGCTTATTACCCTACTTTTTTCGTACCTTTGTTATACCCTTGTTTTAATAACATAATTACTGATTATAAAAACAAGGAGAATTTTATCAGAAATTTCAAACAATCATTAAATTTGTAAGGACTTTTGTGGTGAAAGGCCTTTCTACAAAAATGGCCCAGTCGTTATTTATCCTAATTCTTCGCCGTTCGTTTTAATGACTGCCTTGTACCAGTCAAAAGATTTTTTCTTGGTACGTGCTAAAGTCCCATTCCCTTCATCATCAAGGTCGACATAAATAAATCCATAGCGTTTACTCATTTCTCCTGTAGATGCGCTAACTAAATCGATACAGCCCCATGGTGTGTAGCCCATCAAATCGACCCCATCAGCAACTGCATCAGCCATTGCTTCGATATGACGACGCAAGTAATCGATACGATAATCATCATTGATTGAGCCATCTTCTTCCACTTTATCGATCGCACCCAGGCCATTTTCAACAATAAACAGTGGTTTTTCATAGCGGTTATATAATTCATTCAACGCCACGCGCAATCCTTCAGGGTCGATTTGCCAGCCCCACTCACTTGCTTCAAGGAATGGATTCTTCACGCCGCCTAGTAGGTTTCCATTCGATGTATCGGCATCTGGATTGATTTCATCGATAGCTGATGACATATAGTAACTAAACCCGATATAATCCACTGGATACTCTTTTAATAATTGGAAATCTTCTTCTGTTTGTTCTAGTTTTGCTGCGTCAACTCCATATTTCTTATACGTACGTGCTGTATAGGCTGGATATTCGCCACGAACTTGCACATCTGTACAGAAGAAGTTGAACTCTTGATTTTGGATCAATGTAGCCACTTGATTGATCGGATTTGCATCAATACTATAGGTCGTTGCATAAATGATCATACAGCCTACTTGGATATCCGAGCGCAACTCATGTGCGATCTTCACCGCTTTGCTGCTAGCGACAAACTGATTATGCCATGCTTGAAAAATATTTTGGTAATCACTTGCGCCATTGCTTTTGACCAATCCTTGACTCAATGCTGGGAAATGGAAAGCTGAATTGATCTCATTGAACGTCATCCAATACTTCACTTTGCTGCTGTAACGTTCTAACACTGTACGAGCAAAACGTTCATAAAACTCAATCAACTGACGGTTTTTCCACCCACCGTATTCTTTTGCTAAGTGTAATGGCATTTCATAATGAGAAATCGTAATGACTGGCTCGATGTCATAGCTCAAGCACGTATCGATCAGTTCATCATAAAAAGCTAAGCCCGCTTCATTTGGTGTTTGCTCATCACCTTGAGGGAAAATTCGTGTCCAAGCAATGGAGAAACGATAACTTTTAAAGCCCATTTCTGCAAATAAAGCAATATCTTCTTTGAAGTGATCGTAATGTTCGATTCCACGATGATTGGGGTAAAGGTATTTCTCCTCATCGATCGTCCAATCAAATTCTTCACTCCCGATGATTGCAAAACGTTGTTTACCACCAGGCATAGCATCGGCGACAGATAAGCCTTTCCCATCGCGGTCGAAAGCACCTTCTAATTGATTGGCAGCTGTTGCGCCACCCCATAAAAAGTCTTTTTTGAATCGTGCTGTCATGTTTGTTTTCCTCCTTTTATTTTACAATTGCCAGAAAATCTTCATTAGCAATAATTTCTTGTTGATCAAGTTCTAACACATCTGCAAATTGATCGGTATTCGTTACGATCACAGGAGTGACCACGCTATAGCCTGCTGCTTTTATTTTCTCAATATCAAAGCGGACAAGCAAGTCACCTGCTTTTACTTTGTCTCCTTGTTTGACAAATGTTGCAAATCCTTCACCATTTAATTCGACAGTATCCATTCCGATATGCATCAAAATCTCTACACCATCTGTGGTTGTCAAACCAACTGCATGACCTGTTGGGAAAATCGTCGTGATTTCGCCATCTGCCGGAGCAACTAATTCACCCTTCTCAGGATCAATCGCAATCCCTTTTCCCATTGCTCCAGAAGAGAAGACTTTATCTGGTACTTCTGTCAGTGGTAAGACTTTTCCAGTCAATGGACTTTTCAAATTGTGACGTGCTGTGCTGATCGTATCCCCTGTGGTAGTTTCTGTTGCTTCTAATTTTTCATCTTGTACTTCTTCATCAAAACCAATCAAGTAAGTACCGACAAAACCAAGAACAAAAGCAACTGCTGTACCGATGATCGCCATGATTACACTTGATTCCAGTGCTGGATCGGTACTGATAAATGTTGGGATGGTCAGTAAACTGATCAAACCACTAGAGAATGCTTTTACGCCAGCAAACCCGATGATGCCTCCACCGATCCCACCGGAAATACAGGCAACGATAAATGGTTTTTTCAAAGGTAAAGTCACACCGTAAACAGTCGGTTCAGTGATTCCAAAGAACGAAGTAATCATTGAAGAAATTCCTAATGAGCGTAATTTTGAATCTTTCGTACGTAAAGCCACACCTAATGCTGCACCACCTTGTGCCAATATTGCTGGTAAAAGCATTGGCATCAAAACATCAAAGCCATATTGTTCGATATTCAAGAAGATGATTGGCACAAAGCCCCAGTGCATCCCGAACATAACCAACACTTGCCACATGCTACCCATGATGACTCCAGCAACTAATGGACTAAAGCTATAAATCGAATTGAACAACCCACCTAAGGCATTACCGATAACGGTTCCAATTGGCCCTAATACTAAGAAAGTCAAAGGCACCATAACTAACAAGACAATCATTGGCACAAAAATCATTTGTAAAAATTGTGGAATAACTTTCTTCACAAGTGGCTCAAACTTACTTTGTACCCAAACGGCTAAGATGATTGGAATAACAGAAGAAGTATAGCCTGATTGAGACAAGATCACTGGTAGACCAAAAAAGTCTACTGCCGATCCTGAACCTGCTAACTGTGTGATTGCTGGATAGACTAGCGCCATAGCGATCGCTACCGATAAAAACTGATTAGTCTTGAATTTCTTTGCAGCTGTAAAAGCTAGCATCACTGGTAGGAAAGTAAAGACCCCGTCTGCTGCTGCAAACAAGATTTGATAAGCTCCGCTATCAGCTGTCAACCAACCTAGTACTGATGCAAGGGATAAGAAACCTTTCAATATCCCCGCAGCTGCCATTGCACCTAAAAACGGTGTGAAAATACTTGAAATAATATCGATCAAGCGATTTAGAGGGTTTTTACTTGTATCCTCACTATCCGCTCCTGCACCTTCTCCTAACCCTTGCTCATCAACAATCGCCTGGTAGACATCCGACACATTACTGCCGATAACGACTTGATACTGGCCGCCACTTTGAACGACTTGGATGACATCGGGGTCATTTTTTAATTTCTGCGTATCGGCAATCGATTCATCTTTCAATTTGAAACGTAATCTTGTCGCACAATGCA
The DNA here is from genome assembly GCF_003957375.1 of Enterococcus mundtii. Classification (GTDB taxonomy): domain Bacteria; phylum Bacillota; class Bacilli; order Lactobacillales; family Enterococcaceae; genus Enterococcus_B; species Enterococcus_B spodopteracolus. The sequence goes on from NZ_CP025473.1 coordinate 2,117,181, forward strand.
CTAAACTATTGACATTTTTTTCTCCACCTACGGCTTCCCAGACTCTCCGTCCTACTGCTTGATTATCCATATTCTTTCCTTCTTTCTTTTTGATAAAATAAAAAACCTAGATTGAAAAAACGGTCACGTGATTAGACGTGTCCATATTTTCAATCTAGGTTTTGCCTGCTTGATCCAGTAACAATCCTTATGATTGGGTTTGTTTTTCTGTTACTACACGTTGGATGTGGATCGTCAGGTAGATTTGTTCCCCTGGTCCCATCTCTTTTTGTTGCGTTTGTACAAGATACTCATTGATCCGTTCCACACAGCGAAACGCTTTTGGATATTTTCCTTGGACAAGCGCATAAAGAAATTCATCTTTCTCATCTGAAGCTTCATCTTTTAAGTATCGTTGTGTGAAAAATTGTAAATGTGTGATGATCCGTTGATAATTCAAGGAATCTTCGTCAAAGGCGATGCCGAAAAATTTACTGATGATACTTAGGATATCTCGCACCATTTTCGTTGCCGCCATCGTTACTTGCATGTCGCCATTTCCTTGCTCACTATTGACGAAATGAAAGGCTATGAAGCCTGCTTCATCCATTGGTAAGGTCACACCGAGCTTTTCTTCAACAAGTTGAAGGGCTTGTTTGGCTGCTCGATATTCTTTAGGATAAAACTTTTTTGTTTCAAATAATAAAGGATTCGGTAATTCGATGTTTTCCTTTGCTCGACTGATCGCATAATGGATATGGTCGGTCAGTGTCAAATAGATGTTTGGCGATAATTGGATGTTTAATTGTTCTTCGGCAAGGTCGACGATCTGCTTCACAAGCTCGACCTCTTCTAATGGGACATCTGCCATCAATTGTTGGAACTGATGCGTAGTAAAAGAATCTTTTAGCACAAATTCTTTTTGGATCGATTCTTCAGAGATCGTATCGCCTGATTTTTTTTGAAAAGCAAGACCTTTTCCCATGCAGATGATTTCTTCGCCTAATTCATTTTTTGAGATGACGACATTATTATTCAAAACTTTTTCTATGACCATCTACATCGACCTCCCAACTAAAAAATAAAAAAACCTAGAATCCACCCGTAATTACTAGCTGAATTCTGGTTTTGCCTGCCGAACAGTAACAATCCATTGCTTAACTACATTTACTATATCACTGTTACATTCGCTATGCAACCCTTTTCATCGTTTTTATTTTTTCAAAAGGAGAAGAACTTTTAGTATTTTGTAACACTGAATCCAATATACATGCGATGAGAGTAACAAAAAAGGATGAAAATGAACGAGCCATTTCTATCCTTTTTTCTCTATTGTGATGTTGATGATCAGAATATGAAAAGCTTTGTTCTATAATACTGCTTAGATTAGAACGTTTTTCTCACAACCACCATAAACGGTGTTCAAGAAGCAACACTTCGATCATAAGCCAAAAAAATCAAAAATGAAAAAGCCATTTTCAATTTTTCTGTCTTATGCCTTAGTGCTAATCGCTGCTTTCACAACCTTGACAAATGGTGTTCAAAAGCCAACTCCTACGATAATAAGGGCCTCCCTGAGAAAATATAGAAAACTATTTTCTCAGGGAGGCCCTTATTACTTGGAGCTGAACGGCTTTTTCACAACCTCTTCTAAAACGTTCTCGTTGGCATGTCAAAGGCATTTTTCATTTCTTGGGTGGCTTCTTTCATTGGTGTGATGCTTTCGAGTTCTCCTTGGACGACTAGGCGTGTAATGGCGTCCATATCCCCACAAGTGATCAAGGTGATCAATTCTTTTCCTTCTTCGATGTTCAATAATTCTGTTGCCGAAGGGGCGACTTTTTCTTTGAATGTCGCTTTGTACGTGTAGACGTTTTCCAAATCGACGATATAGATTTTATCACCTAAGTTTAGATTTTCTAACGGAGTAAAAAGTAATTCGGGATTGTTGGCACGGTGACTTGCTAAGGCATAGTTTCCTTTCCCCATTTCTTGATCTGGATCCAATGTTCCGGCACCGTACAATAAGTTTGCATTATCCAACCCTCTAAAAATCGGTAAATTGATCGAGACGGAAGGGACGGCGATACTTCCAATGACTGGTAGCTCCGGTCGATTCAATTGGGCTCTTAACACCGCTTCTGAACTCATTGATTCAACTGAATCAAAGTCAAAGTTTGCCTCTTTTTGATTATTTTTGACAATATCATCACGAGTCACATTAGAAATAGCGTACGCATCTCCCGTATTTTTAACAAAAAAATCTTTGATCTGTTCATTAAAGATCAAGGCTAATCCTACTATTAATAGTAGAAACAATAAAAAATTGACCAGCCACTTTTTGACTCTTCCTTTTTTTTTCATGTATCTTCCTCCACTCTTGCACTATCTATCATAGCTCCGTATATTTTACTTTGTTGTTTTTACTTTTTTCTACTGGATATTTCTGATTGTTTTTTTCTAATTTTTCCTCAATCATCGTATCGATATCTAAATTTAGATTGTCGGCCATCATATAAGAGTATATCAACACATCTGCTAGTTCTTCTTTGATTCGTTCAAGCTGAGTGGTTGTCACTTCTTCTGGTTGCTTCCATTGGAATAACTCTAATAATTCTGAAGCTTCTAAAGAAATCGAAATTGCTAAATCTTTTTCATTATGAAATTGTCGCCAATTGCGATCATCTCTAAACTGATTGATTTTTTCCATGCTTTTTTCCATTGATCTTCTCCTAATTTTAAATCAAGTCACATTAATCATACCATGTTTAGCGAGAAAATAGTTTATACTTATTTTAATAATCTGTTCTATTTTTCAGAAAAAAGAAATATCTTATCGCCGGTTTTCAATCAAGGGAAAGAATCATTTACTTCTCATCCACGCTAAGTTCGTAGTTTGGATTGGTTGGTCGGTGCTTTATGTAAAACTGGGGCTGTGACATTCGTCTTCTCCTACTTAGAACAAACGCTTCTGTCACAGCCTCAATTTAATCATATGTTAGATAATTGCTTTGATCTATTTACTATTGTTGTAAACTTGTTTTCAGATCTCTTACTCCTGATAAAGTCATCAAGACAAGTAAACTGATTAAATAAATTCCACTTAGAAATAGAATAACAGCCGTCAAACTATAATGATCCATTAGAAATCCAATCGCGATCGATGAAAAACCACCGACTGCTCGACCTAGGTTCATGATAAAGTTATTCGCCGTCGCACGGATCTCTGTTGGATACAAACTACTGATAATTGCTCCATACCCACCATACATTCCGTTGATGAAATAACCTACAACTACTGCTGCTGCAATTAAGCTCCATTGACTGTGTGCAAGTACGAGTAAAAAGACAGATAAAGAGGAACAAATCAGGAACAAACCAAATGCGAGGGTTGGACCAACTTTATCCATGATGATCCCAAACGTCATCATCCCTAATGACATCCCCAAAATCGTGCTGATCATCCATAAAGAGGAACCCGATACTGATAGACCTAATTGTGCTTGCATGATTGAAGGCAACCAATTCATCAAGCCGAAATAACCAGCAATCTGTACAGTAACCATCAGACTAAGACCTGTCGTTTGCCATGCCATGCGTTTCGTTTGGAACAAATGACTCAGCTTTGTCTTTTTCCCAGTTTCTTTTGTTTCTTCAAATGCCTCTGGTTCTTTTAGCCCTCTTCGAATAAACAAAACCATCAAGACCGGCAAGACACCGATGACATAAAGCATTTTCCAGCCAAACAAAGGAATGATCACTGCTGCTAAGATGGCGGCCAAAGCTGCACCAACTTGTGCGCCGACTGCAGCTACCGAAGATGCACGACCAATTTGTTTCTTTGAAAAGCTTTCAGAAATCAATGACATACATGCGCCGTATTCTCCGCCAGCGCCGATTCCTGCGATAAAACGAAACAGATAAACAAGATAAATATTCGATGCAAAATACATGAGTAAAGAAGCAATTGAGAACAAAATGACTGTTTGCGAAAATACTTTGACTCTCCCATATTTATCCGCCATCAATCCAAAAAAAATACCTCCAACGAGCATCCCTAAATTAGTAATCGTTGCAATCAATCCTGCTTGCGTTCCACTAATATTAAAAGTTGCGATCATTGAAGATAATGAAAAAGCTAAAAACATAATGTCCATATTTTCTAAAGCAATACCCGCCGATGTTGATAATAATACCTTTCGTTGATACTTCGTCATTTTTCTTCCCCTTTTCTTTAAATCACCCTAAATTGTTAAAATCATATCCAAAATTCAAGAAAAAATCAAGAACTTTTTCAGTATATATTAAAAAATTTTGATCCTTCTTTTGTAAACGAATGATTTTTCCAATAGAAGGTGCTATGAATAAGGTCCTTTCTCTTTACACGCATGAAAGCGGATGCTATATTTCTTGGTAGAAATGGCTTACTATTGTTTTCAGATTGGAGTTTTTGACAAATGGACAAACAAGAATTTTTAGAGCAAATCAGTCATGGATTGATCGTTTCTTGCCAAGCATTGCCTGGCGAAGTTTTTTATTCAGAAGAAGGTGGCTTGATGCCTTATTTTGCACTAGCTGCAAAGAAAGCTGGCGCAGTCGGTATTCGGGCAAATTCGGTCAGAGATATTTTAGAGATCAAAGAAAAAGTTGATTTACCGATGATCGGTATTATCAAACGGGATTATCCACCTGAAAAACCGTTTATCACTGCAACGATGAAAGAAGTGGATGAATTAGTCGCCACTGGCGTAGAAGTGATCGCACTTGATTGTACCCTGCGTAAACGACACGATGGCTTATCGATCAACGCATTTATTGAACAAATCAAAACAAAATATCCTAATCAATTATTTATGGCAGATATTGCGACCTTTGAAGAAGGAATCAATGCTTATAAAGCCGGGATTGATTTTGTCGGGACGACATTAAGCGGCTATACCGAAGAAAGTGAAGAAACAGAAGGGCCCGATGTGCAGTTGATCAAACGACTTCTTGAAGCAGATGTGTGCGTGATTGCAGAAGGAAAGATCCACACGCCCCAACAAGCCAAGGAAATCCAAGCGTTAGGTGTAGCTGGTATCGTGGTTGGGGGCGCCATTACCCGCCCACAAGAAATCACGCAACGATTTGTTGCTGCGTTAGATGGCGCGAGAGGTCGGGACGGAGGTGTTTAATCCCGAAAAATAAGGTACCATCCTACCATCCACGAAAATTGTTCTGCAAACTTTTATGGATGGCGCCTTATTTCTCGAAAAGATTATTCTGTTCCAGTCGATTATCCGGTTTTAGGTGGTCCTAGAGGGGGGATGCCCCTGACATTCATTATAAATTTCTAATGGACTTCAAGATAAGAGTAGACGAAGAGGGTAAATCATTTGTGAAACAAGTGTTGGTTGATCATAATCAACCAACACTTTGGGACAACTGAGTTTTTTTGAAATAAATGAAAACCATAAAAAATCCTCTTCACAAATTCATCCAAAGTTTACAAAAAAGCGCAAAAAATAAAGGGAGACTCGGTTGATTTGTTTCATCACCGAGTCTCCCTTTTCTATCTTTTATCTTTCATGGTCATGGTTTTAGGTAGTTGGTCAAGTTGATTTTGCTAAATGTGATTCTAACAATAAACGGATAGATGAGACGGTAACACTTGAATCGTTACTGGAAGTTTTGTTCCTTCATCTCCATCGATATTTGTTGCTAGTTCTTCTTTGTCCACTAAAGAAATCACTAACTTCTCTGCTGTCTGATAGGCAAGATTCTCTGTTTCCGCATCGACCCCTTTGATCAAATCAGGCACTGCTTTTAAGGTATCAAAAAATGAGCGGTCTTTTAAATATACAAAATGAAGTTTTCCATCATTGATTTCTGCCTCTGGTAAGAGTGTTTCAAAACCACCGACCGAGTTCGTCAAACCGATCAACAGTGTACTACTTTCGATTTCTTCCTCATCGCCATCAGCTTCCACGCGGAACGTATAGGACTGGGTATTCGTCAATTGTTTGAAGCCCGAAATAAAATAAGCCATCTTTCCTAATTTGGTTTTCTTTTCAGGATCAACGTCATTGATTGCTTCTGGAATCGTTCCAATGGCAACGACGTTCATAAAGTATTGATCATTGATTTTCCCGATATCTAACGGTTTCGTGTGTTCGATCGAGGATTGTTGAATGGCTTCCTCTGGATCAATCGGCATATTTAACGCTCGTGCTAGATCATTCACCGTTCCTAAAGGGAAGAAGCCAAAATTTGGTCGTTCCTCTTGCTCTGCGAGACCACTGATCGCCTCATTGACTGTTCCATCACCGCCCATCGCAAAGACACTATCGACTTTCCCTAGCGCCCCTTCACGAGCAAATTTCGTCGCGTCACCACTTTTTTCAGTATGCAAAACTTGGACTTCATCAAAAAGAGTACGCAATTTATTTTCTGCCATTTCTTCATATTCTTTTGCTTTTTCTCCTCCAGAACTAGGGTTAACGATCAACAACGCTTTTTTCATCCGATTTCTTCCTTTCTTGTTTGTTCTTTCTCTTACAATAACATAAAACAAGAAAATTCTACGAAATGATGCTATTGGGAAAAGCAAGTAAATATCTACCCGTGAAAACGGGTAGCTTTTTAACAGCCCAGGAATGGCTAACCGTCGCTACCCCCTATGAATGGGCTTTTTTAAATGACCACTAACCTCTTCACAGCCCTATCTGCTCTTTAACTATTAAATGGATCTACATACTCTTTATCTTTGATTCGATCATCTGCTTCTTGTTCTCGAATATATTTATTCAATCTTTTTTGATTTAACACACTCATACTCACGTAGTATCCTTAGGACCAAAAGCTTTTATTTCCATACTAATATTTCAAATTCGCATGTTTTTCATGTATTGAAGTTGCGCTGCGTCCTTTTAAATAGCGCATAATGCTATCTCATCCACGCATAGAAACGCAGGTTTTTTGTTTCGGACGCTATGTGAACAAAACCGACTGAAGTCAATAATAAAAAAACGTCATTGAAAGAAATTTCCTTTCAATGACGTTTTTATTATCACTAATTAAAACAAAACAGTTGCTGGATCAATCAATTGCGCTTGAGATAAGCTGTTGTCACGACTGATCTCAAAATGCAGATGGCTGCCTGTACTATTACCAGTAGAACCGACAAACCCAATGATTTGTCCTTGTTCAACTTCATCATCAACTTTCACGACGTATTCTTGTTGATGAGCATAAAGCGCTGTTGTACCATCTTCATGTTCAATGGCAACATAATTTCCCCATGAAGGATGGAATTCTGCTTTGATCACAGTACCCGCTTTGCTAGCATAGATTGGCTCCCCTTGAGGTGCCGCAAAATCTAATCCACGGTGGAATTCACCACCACGAGGACCAAATGGGCTAGAAATCGTATAATTTCTTAATGGCACGATATATCCTTCTTTGTTCACTTCAGGTCCGGCAACTTCTTTGTCATATTGTTCTAAATCATACGTTTCGATCAGACCATTTAGTTTTTCGTTATATCTTGTATCTGTTGCGTAACGGCCTGTTAAAAATTCTGTTGCTTCTTTATAAGTTTCTGCATTGGATTTCCAAGCACCTGAATAGAACTCACTATTTCCAGTCAAGCCTTCAGTCATTAATTTAGCATAGTCTTCAAGACTTTCTTCATAGTTGGCATATTTTCTGAATGTTGCTTGGATCGTATACAATGTACCATCACCAGCATCTTCTTGTGTGGCAAATGTCACACCATTACCCTCGTGTGTACCTTTGATCCCAAAAAGATTGTAGTTAGGCGCTTGCGCCAACTGGCTTTGTCCACTAGCTGATTCTAAAATCGCTTGGGCGATCATCACTGATGCGTATAAATCATGTTCTTGCCCGATTTCTCGAGAAGATTCACCGATTTTGCGAATGAAGCTCTCAACTGATTCATCTTTTTCAAAATGGATCGATCCTTCAGCCGTTTCTTGACTTGATGGTACAAGATCTTGGATCGGTGTAGTTGCAGAAGGTTGACGTACCTCTTGAGCAACTGGCGCTGCAGGAGCAGGCGTTGGTGCCACAGGTGTAGCAGGTGGTGTCACTGGTTGTGTCGGCTGTGGTGTAGTTGGTTGTGTTTCTCCAGTAGAACCGCCAGTTGATGGTGGCGTTGGTTTTTGTGGCTGACTCGGCTGTGTTGGCTCTGTCGGCTTCGTCGGTTCTGTTGGTTTTGTCGGCTCCGTTGGTTTTGTTTCCTCCGGTGTGCTTGGCTCTGTCGGTTCTGAAGTATCAGGTGTGCTTGGTTCACTTGAATCACCAGTAGCCGGTGGCGTTGATTCTTCTGTACCATCTGTTGTTGTATCTGTTGTGTTATCTTCACCTGTGGTATCAGACGAATCCGTTGTTGTTTCTGTTTGGGCTTCCGCTGTTACTGGTTGGTCCGCAGAAAAAACTTGTTCATCTGCTAATACTTGTAAAGGCGTAGTTAATAACATTTGTGAAAGAAATACAAATGAAACTAATTTATACGTAGACTTTTTTTTCAATTTTCTTACATCCTTTTCTTTAGTTAATTTTAAGATACATGTTAGTTATGAATTTTTTGTTAAAAAAATAATAATTTTTATAAAGTAATAATAATTATTTATCTCGTATTTATGCTTCGTTCCACTACTAATAACAAACGTTAAGTGAAAACATCTAGCGAACACTGAGATAATACGTCAGACTTTTACTTTATTATAGTTCATTTTAACAGGAATAAGAAGAGTTAAGCAGTCCATATTTTTTCATCATTAAGAGCAAAATTTGAACTTGACATTGATTTTCCCCCCATTTTTTTTACCGAGTAATATCAAATAATCTATAAAAAAAGCCCTCCAAATATTGCTATTCAACTATTTGGAGGACAGTCTCTGCTAAATTGATATCGAAAAAAAGATAGAATAACCAATCCTATTAGTGAAGTTTACTACAAATTAAATACAGTTTGATTATTCAGTTTTTTTACGTCCAGTCAAATCATTGTTTCCTTTTTTACTGCAACGATTAGTACAACTACTACTAAGATACCTCCTAGAGCAATTCGCATATAAAAAAACAGATTTTCCCGTTTTAGGAAGAAATGATTCTCTTACGCCATTTTTCTTTGGAGCGGATCTCCTTGGCTATGGTTGATTAGGAAACTCTTTTTCTGGTGTGGCTTCGTTATTCACTTTGACTTTAACGATGCTTAAACAAACTTTTATATCATTGATTTTTCCATATTCGGCGATGATCGTTCTATCTTTATAAATTAGACTTGGCAGCTGTGGGGCGTCGTTTTCACTTGTCAATCTGTCTTCAATAATTCATCGTCTATTCAAAATAATATCTGTAAACTTTTTCTACAAACAGACGTATCTCTTTTTTATATGAGCATTTTTTTCTAACTTCATTTTCTATTTGCTCTACATCTAATTCTCCAAAAATATCTAAAGGTTTATTTCGAAGCATACGTATGGTTTCACTTAGTAAAGAGGTAAACTTTGCTAGAGTAATTCTTTGAGGTAAAGTATTTTGTAGTTCGATTATTTGTTCTGGTGAAAGTTCCAAATCAAAGAGTTCACTTCTCCTTAACTCAGTGTCCTCATTTTTAAAGACAGGTTTTTGTAACTTACAGTAAAATGTTTGACTCTCTTCATTTTTTAATACAAAGACTTCTTTATTTTTCTGTGACCTTATAGGGTATTTATCTACAACTGTTAGATTGTCAAAAGGACCTAGCTTTACAGACTTTTTCTTTCTATCATTTCCATGTAGTTCTTTTATCAAATTTTTTGATTCAGAAAAATTCCACATATCTCTTCTTTCGGGAATGGTTGCTTCCGGTATCGTTTTAGCCAACTGAGTGATATACTCAACATCTTGAACACCCAACCATTCTGATTTGATCCATCGTGTGCCATGGATTGCTCCTAATAAACCGCCTGTTGCTGCCGCATTTGTATCCGTGTCACTCCCTTCAAAAAAAGCGATCTCTAACAATCCATTCTGTGGATCTATAGAGAATTTAGATACGATATAGATCGCTGTCAAACAAGTAACGACTCCTGAACCTTTCATTTTCGGATTATTGCAGTCTAATTTCGATAACGTCTCAGATGTTTGATCAAATAATCCATTTGCTAACGCTTCTTTTATTAATGTTAATCCATCAAATAACTCTTCTCCCGTCTGTTCCCACAGTTTTTGATAATTTATACCTATAGAAAATGAAGCATTCAACCAATCATTGATATTATTAGGTACAGGAAACTTAGACCATTCTTCTTTTTTATTAATGAGATAGTCAACTAATTCCCCATATTTCATTTGTTTGTTGTTGGTAATCAGATACTCCGCAGCTTTTCCATAGACTAACGCACTCAAAATAGCTCTAGGATGTCCATGGGTAGATATTCCATTCAAAAATATTTTTTGATTCATTTCTTCACTACTTATATTTTTCTCATAAGCATGCGAAATGACCCTCATGACTACACCATTTCCACCCGCTTCAAAATAGGATTGGATGGCACTCTTATTCTGCTTCCACGGTGGTTTGCCATTCGACCATGAACGAGCAGCGCGCTTCGTAGCTCCTCCTCCTCCACGTTCATAAAGCAACCACGAAGGTAATTCGCTTCTTCCAAAATAAGATAGAAAATTACGATAGTTTAACGCCCTCGCAGTCGCTAGCGTCAGTTGGGTATCATCACTGTAACTTCCTTTTTTTATGATTTCTTCTGTATAGGTGTGACCATAACCCGAACGTCTTACCCATTTTTGAAAATCTGTACTCCTAGCAGATTTATTTTTTGTTTGACTTCTTTCTTGTGGCCATCCCATGGCATCACCGATTGCAACCCCTAATAAAGATCCCAGATATTTATCTTCTATTGAGTTCATCCTCTCACTCCTATTCCATATAAAGACTTTCTTCAGGGATATCACCGGCTCTTAATTTATTCGCCAAATTTTTGTCATACATATCTGCACAAGTAAAAATTTTAATTGTGGATAGATCACATTGAGCAATTTCAAGACGATTCAATTCTTTCTTCGCTTGTGCTTGGTCTCTAAATACAATTCCTTTAATATCTGTCTTTGAGATCGAATGTCTTATTAGCACCTCCGCTTGATTATCAGTAGGTGAGCAGATCAACATATTCTTTGTTCTGTTCAATTCCATCTTCCCTACTGATCTAGACTTATACAGACTCTTGAAACTCGATAGACCACTCCTTATGAGTTTCCCACTTTCTGTAGCAGCATTGCATGGACAAAAAAGAGTTTGATCATTAATGACACTAGGAGAAATCAACAAAATAGAGAATTCTTTAAATAAATCAAGCCTATTCCTCTTCTCTAACTCATATAAATAATAGACATTAGGGTATTCGATTGAACAACAAATATAATCTTCTTTACCATCAATTCTATTTAGATCATTTTTTTCCAGATCTTCTTTGATAAAATTGTTCGCAAGGATCTTACCATCTCTATCCAATATCTTGGGCAAATTTTTGGACTTAGTAAAATGGCACAAACGAGTAATTTTTCTCTCACTAATATATGATTCATACTCATTCATAACCGTTCCTCAAATCATATAAACTTGTATCCTCTGGCAATAGTTCAGTTAATTTGTCCACATACGTAATTATTACTCCAGATTTTGCCCGCGTCACACTTACATAGATCAATTTGACAAATTTTACTAGCGCGTCTTGTTTGCTACCATATTTAGCTATTTCCTCTTCTGTAGGCATATATCGATCACTCATAAATGGTAAGAAAACTAAATCAAATTCTAATCCTTTAGCAGAATGATAAGTTCCGATGTGCAAGTTGTCAGTATTCTTCCATTTACCCATGTCTTTTTTTAATATTGTATGCTCAATTCCTTTTTCAGCAAAAATAGACGCTATTAAATTGACATCTTCTCTCGTTTTGACTAGCACTGCTTTGGTTCTTGATACATCCGAGTTGTCTACTAAACCCATCAAAGATTCTATTTCCTCTTTTTTGTCTCTACATTTTATTACAAGAGGATTTGGACCAACCACATCTGGAACAATGGAGTCGATTTTATCATTCTCATCAATTTCAAAAAAGGGTAATTCCGAAATTGCTTTCGCTAACTTTCCGACTCCTGATTTGTTTCGATAGTTTTTTTCCAATTTCCAAATCTTGACATTATTTAGTCCCGCAGAACGCCATGAAATCCTACTTCCATAAATTTGTTGATTCTCATCACCAAAGAAATTGATACTACCATCTTTCGATACTAGCATACTCAAAGACTTCAACATCATTGGCGAAAAGTCTTGACCTTCGTCAACAAGTATATATTTATATCGCTTTTCCGTATCATCTCTTTGCGCTTCTTCAAACACCGCTGTAGCTATACTATCCCAATCATATAAATAGCCTCTTTTATTCCTTAGATCTACATATTGTTGGTAGACTTCGTAAAAATAGATTCTGTTTTTCCTTAAAATCCGAGCATCCCGTCTTCCAGTTCGTTCAATTTTAATATACGTCTCTTGATCCATTATTCCCATTTTTTGTATCCATTCAATTTCATCGATAAAAATATCCATATGTCGTTCTAACGTATTCTCATCAGGATATTTATTTTTCACTTTATCTAGCGCCTCTGCAATAAGTTTATTTTTTGATTGTAAGATGGCGTTTGTCTCCATTTTACCTCTTGAATTCAGATACCCTCGTGCCAACTTATGATAGTTTTGAATCAATAAATTTTTGGGAGAATCTTCTAATATAAACTCCATATATTTAATAAGTGTCCTATTATATGTAAGTATAAGGACTATATCATCAGGGTAATTTTTTGCCATATTTACCGCCCTAACTAAAGCAATAGTTGTCTTTCCGCTTCCTGCCGTACCTAAAACAACAATATTATCTTCATCAGAAAGATATAGTACATCCACTTGTTTTCCTTCAGGTTTTGGTAATCCCATAAAATAACCTCCACTATTTTATTTATCCAGATATCTCCCCCACGAAGAAAAGCTCGTATAAAAAATTGTTGGTTTGTCACGGAACCTCCTTTATCAATTATTTTATATTATCATTATATACACTAAATCATTAAACCGTAAAGTTATAATCTGTTTTTAAAATAACATTTATTTTCAAATAAGAAGAGAGGCTATGGAAAAATTATTTCACGACTTCTCTTAAGCAACATCATTTAACCAAAAATAAAAGAAACAACCTAAGCATATTTCATGCTTAAACCGATTCTCGATGAAATTATTTCAATTAAAACTAACCAAACATACTGTGTCCGGCAATATAACAAACTGAAGAATTGTTATATTGCATAAGTGTTTATCTTTTTCAAGATGTTTATATAATGTGGTCGCCTTTTTTACTGACCTTTCCCCTCATTTTGAACTATTTCCATTTTGGAAATAGTTCGATCTTCTATCAATTCACCAGAATCAAATATATTTTTCAGATGTTTACTAATTGCCGGAATGCCAACATCAAAAAGCTTCGAAAACGTTTTTTGTGTTGCTCAAATGGTCTAAGCTTGACCACTTCTTCACTGTCTTCATACATCAAAAAATTGGATGTCATCCAACTTGATTTATTCTCCCTTCTTGATTCCATCTGTATTTTATTAAGATAGTTGCTAAAATTGTCACGATACTTGATTCATGTCATATGTAACTCGAATGAACATTGTTCTTACTTGGCAACTCCCCAAAAATATTGTCTTCAACTGATTTATTTGTGTTATAACGAAAAATCGTGGCACTAATATATACGCCAAATATTGCGATAAAACGATTATGTATAAAAAAACTAAGACTTCGTTCAAAGTCTTAGTTTTTTACATATTAACTTTTATACTGTTTCTTTACCCTTCCCCCAACTTCTCCCAAATCTCACTCTGCTCCTGAAAATGCTTCACTAGATCCACATCAAAGATATCTTTGAGCAATTTTCTCGAAGCTGTTTCCAGAAATGGACCTTGCTTGATGACTTGGCCTGTTTTCATGAACAAGACTTGGTCGCTTAAAGAGAGGGCTAAACGGATGTCGTGGAAGACTCCGATGATTGTTTTGTCTTGGTTTTTGCCCCAGTCTTTTAAATACCCGATGAGTTCGAGCTGGTGCTTGATATCGAGATGATTATTGGGTTCGTCTAGTAATAAGATATCTGGGTCTTGGGCTAATACTTTGGCTAGGAAGACGCGTTGCTTTTGACCACCGGAAAGTTGGTTGACTGGGTGGTCTTTCAGCTCCAACAAATTAGTGAGCGTCAGGCACTCCATGACTTTTTCGCGGTCTTCTGCTGTGGTGACTGACCAAAGTCCTTGTTTGATGTGCGTATAGCGGCCCATCATGACGGTTTCATAGACGGTGTAATCAAAGGCAATGGTTGAAAACTGGCTGAGTAAGGCAACTTTGCGTGCGGCTTCTTTGCGTTTCAGCGTGCGGACTTCTTTTCCATCGATTGTGATCGATCCTTCGTAGGAAAGGATGCCCGCAATTGATTTCAATACGGTCGTCTTGCCACAGCCGTTAGGTCCTAAGATACAAAGGTTTTCGCCTTTGTTCAAGTCAAAGGAGACTTCTTTGATGATTTTTACTGAGCCATAGCCAGCTGTGACTTGCGATAGCTTCAACGTCATCACTTTTCCTCCTTTAGCGGTAATTTCTGCTGACAAAAGGAATTTCCGTTACGTCGTCTTCTCGATTGAATTTCAGCGCAACCATGAAGAAATAACCAGACAACAAATTGAAAAAATCGAGCAAGCCTGAATCGACTTTTTTACCTTGGTAAAGATGGCGATACAACAAACGAACGATTACTTTACAATCGACACGTAAGATATGAGCCAACGCACCTCGTTCGCTTCCTTGAGGCAAGAAAAATGGTCCGCTTTGTTTTGTTCTTTCTGCATTCAATTCATCGACACGATTCTTTAACCAGTCGATTTCTTCTTGCGTGATCGTCATTTTTGTACGCACGCACGCATTGGCATGGTAAACTAATTCCCCAATTTTCTCTAACTCTTCGTAAAAAGTAGAATCTTCACACTTTGTGCGCAATAACCCGATTTCTGAAGATAAGCGATCGGTGTGTAATTCATAATCGCAGCGTAAATCATCTGCATCGTCTGCTAAAAATGGATAAGCCTCATAAGGACTTCGATAAATATCTTTCATAGTTGTAAAACACTCACTTTCGTTTGAAATAAACATAGGCAAAAAAGGGCGCACCAATCAGTGCAGTGACCGCGCCTATTGGTATTTCTTGGGGAGATAATAGCGTTCGAGAAATCGTATCGCCGACGACCATCATACTGCCACCTAACAGTGCTGCTCCTGGAATGACCCAACGATGACTCGCACCGAAGTAACGTCGAATGACATGGGGGCAATCAAATCAACAAATCCGATCACGCCGACAAATGAAACCGCACTTCCTGCAAGCAATGCTGCAAGGACCATGATCCATAACTTGATGGTTCGGACATCTACACCAGAAATCATTGCTTCTTCTTCACCTAAAGATAACACATCTAAACTTCTAGCAGAGAACCAAAGAGCGATTGTTCCAAATAGTAAGATAGGTAAAAAGATTTGGATTTTTGCCCAAGTGCTTCCTGAAAAGCTACCCATTTGCCAGAAGACTAATTGCTGCAAATGATCTTTGAACAACGCCGTGACGATCGTCAACATCGCGCCCACAAATAAGGTCATGACCATTCCCACTAAAATAACTGTTTGGTTCGATAATTGCTGATCCACTCTTTGACTCATCATCAAGACAATAAAAACAGTTGCCAAACCAAAAATAAAGCCGGTCAGAGGTAATGTAAAATTAGGGAAAAACGGTAAAGTGATCCCAGTGACAATGATCAACGCAGCGCCAAGTGATGCCCCTGATGACACACCTAGCGTATAAGCAGAAGCCAATGGATTACCTAATAAGGATTGCATGACCGTTCCACTCACAGCCAAAGCAGCTCCTACAAGAAACGCCAAAACCACTCTCGGCAGGCGAACCTGCCAAAGAATGGTGACGATCGTTGCATCTAGCTGTTTGTCTCCTCTTGAAAATAATGCTTGGATTAAGGTATCAAAAGGAATGGATACACTCCCGTTTTTGATCCCAAATAATACCACGACGATACTTAAGACAACTGCTATCAGCAACCGACTTTGTTTATTCATTTTCCAACGATTTGTATTCATCAGGGTAGATTGCTAATGCCATTTCTTTTAAGGCTTTTGTCATATGGTGGTTTGGTAGAGAGCTCGCAGCGTTATCGATATAGAATACTGCTTCATTTTTCACCGCAGGAACGTCTTTCCAGTTGCCACGATCTAAGATTTCTTGCACTGCATCATCCAAGTAATTCACGTTCGTCAAAATTACATCGGGCTTACTAGCGATTGCAGCTTCTTCTGTTACTGGAATCCAGCTTTCTTGATCCGCTAAGACATTTTCTGCACCGACAAGTTCGATCATTTCATTCAAGTAAACGCCTTTACCAAAGCTATAGATTTCAGGTAATGCGCTAATTTCAAACAATACTTTTTTCTTATCTGTAATGGTTTCACCAATTTCTTTGATTTCATCGATCTCTTTGTTCATTGTATCGACTAATTCTTGTCCTTTTTCATGCTCCTGTAAAGTATCCGCGATAAATTGAACATCTAAGGCAATATCTTCAATGCTATTACTTGTTGGAATATTCACGACAGTAATTCCTGCATCTTTTACTTGTGACCAAACATTTTCAGAGCCATGCAGACTAATATCTGAAACATAGATCACTTGTGGGTTCAATGAAATCAATGTTTCTGCATCCACAGCCATCATATCGAGTTGTGGCAACTCATCCAGTTCTTCCGTCATTGCCGGACTTTGTGTGTCAACCGCTACTAATTGATCTTTACGTCCTAAATCATCGATCACTTGTGTAACTGAAGGTACCAAAGAAACCATCTTATCTACTTCTTCTGGAATCTCGATTTCTTCGCCACCACGATCTTTTGTCGGCAAAGCAACTTCTGAAGCTGTCGTTGTTTCAGCTGTTTGGCTTATTTCGTTGTTATTATTTGAACAAGCACTTAACCCAAAAACTACGCTCAATCCCAACACAGCAACTAATTTCGATAATTTTTTCATCATCTATTCCCACTTTCTTTGACTCATTTTTACTTTTCCCAGTGATTACTTTTTTACGATAACCCTTCTATTTCCAATCTCTTAACAAACAACCTTTTTTAAAAGTAAATAAAAACTGCCTTTCCTATTACAGGAGAAGACAGTTTGATTGATCACACAAAAAAAACGCTTGATCTTTCTCCTACAAAAGAACATGATTGCCGTTAAATCGGTCTCCTGACTTGGCTTCCTTTTACTCCCAAACCTTCCAGAATGATCTGTGGTCCTATTGGTTTCATCCACCTTACAGTAGGTAGGTCTGTAGAGGACTTTCACCTCTTTCCCTGACATCTAATCGGCTATTTATTTTTAACTTTACTTTTATTCAATCAATTATCTTTTGGAAAAATTTAGCTATACCAACAAAAGTATCTCCGCCAATACTTTAACATATGGATTTCATAAAAGATAGACGAAAATCAAGCGAAAAAAGCACTAAAATACCCTACTTCCAACAAAAATATCTTATTCTTTTTTTTAAAATGGTATTCATTTATACTATAAAAACTGACGACACTGTATCATTCGTTGATTTATCTAACGTTTTTTATTTTAATAAAACAAAGCTCTTAATAGGCATTCTTATCATGTAAGTGTAAGGCAAAAGGACAAGAATTTGTTAACAATCATGCAAAAATTTCATATGTTATTCATTAGAAAAAAGAAAAGATTTATCAGATGAAAGCTATTCATTTTAATATTCAAGCCAAAGTTTACATTTAGATAGACGTTTAGCCCAAGGTTTTGGGCTATTTCTCCTCTTTCATTTCTTTGGCTGTTCCTTTGATATGCTTGTTAAAATATTTTTCTCCGTACCATTCTAGTTTACTCTTACCTTCCCAATTGCGATATTCTTCTGGATATTTATATTTATAATAACCATGTAATAGATAGGGGAAATATAGATAGGCTTCTGCAAAAATGATTGCACTATCCATAGCTATCCACATACCTAATATACTGATAAATCCAACAAAATCTGTTCGTACTTCACTTTTCGGGAAAACGAATTTCCATATTATACCTACGGTCACAATTCCCCAGCCATATTTCATTGCTAATTTCATTACTTGATCTACCAACCTATCTATCTTGCCTTTTTTTCTTTCAACTTCATATAATACGTACTCAAGCGAACGTTTTTTAGTCCTAAATACAAGATAACCTACTAGTCCGATCAATCCTAGTAGGAACAGCATACCTAAAATGGTTAGTGGTTTGAGAAATACTGTGATGAATAAAAGATTCATCTCTATCACTAACCAAATGATATATAAGTTTAAGTTGAATTGAGCTCGTATCCTTGTAAAGTAATACTCTCCTCTATCCCTAAAAATGAAAACTAAAGTTACCCACACAAAAAATAATAAATAGAACAACCATATTGGTAAAAAATTGATGTCTGGTATAGGAACTGGACTAGGTCCTAATTCTCCTGCACTAATTTTCGTGGATATAACGGCGATCAAATAATTAATTCCTATTAAAAAGGCAAGTAATAGCACTCCTACAACTCTAGCAACTACCTTTTTACCACCTGTTGGATCCGGCAATTGATTAACATCTTTATTCATAAAAGTAACAAATGTGTCATCACTTAAATTTAAACTCTCTTCGAACGTTGCTTTGAATAGTTGTTTCATGATTTTTATCCACTAAAGCTATTCTCTAATAGTTTTCTACTGGAGATAGCACCTTTCCTATTGATTTTCCCACTACCTGAATATTACTGTAAACACATTTTACTGTTCTTATATTTTGTGTCACTGATTTCCCTATCTTTTTTGTGATCTCACTTATCGCTTCATACGCCTTTTCATGCAAACTATAAGCTCCTTCTTTTGCACTATTATAGATATCTGGTTTAACAAATTGCACTAATTTATTTAACCCGCCTATAGCTCCTCCAATTAGCGCACCTCCTACAGCTCCCGAAACTGTTCTCAAAAATGGAATAGGAATTGCGGTACCAATAGCCCCTCCGATAGCACTCCCAATCGTCATCCCCTCTAACGGACCAATACTCTTCACCATCTCTATTCCACCGCCTATTATTCCTTTACCAATACTTCCTGTTTTTCCATATTCATTCACCGCATTTGCTGCGAAAGTGACTCCTAATTGCGCGTAAGTAGCTACTTGGCCTACCGTTCCTAATCCTTTGACGACACCCCATTTTTTAGCTCCTTGTATCAAGTGGGAGTTCTTTAATCCTTCGCTGACGTAGGTTTTTACGGGAGAGGTAAATTTAGTAAAATATTGATAGGCTTTGCCTATCGTGTCGATTTTAGGAAGCCATTTCCCTAGGGCAATGGCCTTACCTAAACTTTCGTATTTTGCAAGAGCGCTGATCAATTTATTTTGTAGTCCAGAAGGTAGATGATTGGCAAACATCCAAAATTCATCGTTAGATAATAATTTGTTTATCAATGCATCAGGATAATTGCTGAGCAACATTTCAAGTCGTTTGATTGCATCGTTTTTTCCTTCTTTCAGAGGTTGTACCAATTTTTCGATCTCCGCATACAGTTCTAAGTAGGCATTGGTTGAAGATTCTCCCAACAAAGCTTGTCCGTTTGGTTTGTACTTCTCAAACCAACTTCCATCCACCCCTTTCGGCAATATATAACTTCCGTCTGCTTTTACGGTGGTTCGATTCAAGACTAAGACACTTTGCATGGCGAGTTTTAATTCCAGTAGACTGTTGTTGAACAGTCCACTGGTTTGAGAATTAAAGGCATAAAGTTTTTGCTGTTTGCGTTGCAACTTGTAAATGTCTTCTTGCAGGCTGTCTGACATTCTCATCAAGTTGCGATGGAAGTCGGACAGCATTTCTGTGATACCTGGTAAGATGCTTGTATTGGCGAAGTGCCTGATCGCCTGCGCATGGTTTTCAATCGATTGTTTAGCAAATGATTTGGCACGAATCTGTCCACTTAAATTCTCTTCATCCAAGTACCCTTCACTAGCAACGATTTGATGCGCGGCGGAGTAAAGATTCAAGTCTGTCTGAATCCCTTGTACCGCAGTGTTTACCCGATTAATCGTAGGAATGATCAACTCAGAAAACAGTCCTATATCGGCTTGATAAGCCGCCCCAGAGAGTGTCTTTCCGTCAACTGCCTGAACAATTTGTTGGCTACCTGTTCGTAATTGATCGATGGTTGTACGAGCAAGTGATAAATTAGTGGTCATATTACTTATTAAGTTAAAAGATTCGGTGGCTGAATAGATTAATCCCATAATTTTTGTCCTTTCAATTAGATAGGTGCTGGCGGTCTATTATTAATGTAGTACTTGATGGTATTTTCTCTTTGCACTTCTATTTACTTATCCTCATCTCATTCATTATTACTATACGCAAGTTCCATTTATTTTAACGAAAATCGTTTGGATAAGAATCATCTGCATCGGATACGACCACTTTTAATCTTATACGCACACTAAAACAGTCCTAAAATACTTCATTCAATAAGTATTTAGGACTTTTTCAACTAGATTTTTTATAATTTTTTCTATCTATTTCAGTGATTGTTTTTGTACCACTCAATTGATTTCACTTTGTATCATTTACCAGTGTGTCAGTATACTCGGATAACTTCTAAAATAAGTCTACAGGCTGATGGCTTGATTCTCCTTCTATGAGATGATTAACTATACGAATTACTCATTCACTTAAGGAAAGAAGGCGAAAAATATGACGCAACAAATCGGATTCTGGGAATCCATAGTAGATATCTTGACTTTAAAGCCAGTATTCTTGATAGGTCTACTGATTTTGACAAGTTTTTTATTCTGGCTCACTAGAAAAAATAAAGATTCCTCTAAATTGATCAACATTCTCTCAGCACTTTTACTATTTTATTATATGAGTTTCACATTCTTCAATGTGTTCGGCGTTCCTACGCTTCGTGAGTTGAATAGGATCAGTGGATTTGGCGAGAGTATTTTCAATCCGAATATCAATCTTATCCCTTTTATCGATGGAATAAATACAGGTTATATTCTTAATATTCTTTGCTTTATACCCATCGGGTTCTTGTGTCCATTGATTAGCAGTAAGTATAGAAAATTCAGTTATTCTCTTTTACTTGGATTTGGTACCTCATTGTTGATTGAAATAAGCCAACTGTTCACGATAGTTAGAGCAACAGACATTGACGATTTAATTTCAAATGTACTGGGAATGATTCTAGGTTATTTTCTGATTGAGGTCATCTTAAGAATGATCAATCATTCGTCAAACAAAATCCTTGATAAAACGCATGGTTTTTCATGGACGATTCCTGTATTGGTCATTTTTATTGCTTTCGCTAATACATTTTTTAGTTAATACGCAAGAAACAGGAAAACATATCGCCATCACTTAAATGTTTTGACGTCAGTTGTCCTCTCGTTGTATTAGAAATACCACCTCTATGAAAAAGGCTAGACCCCTAAAGAATGAACGAACATTTCTTTAGAGGCTTCTAGCTTTTTATCATTCTATTCCGTTTGTTTCAATCACACTTTTATACCAGTCAAACGATTTCTTATTGTATCTGTTGCCACTGCCCTTTCCTTCATCATCCAAGTCAACATAGATGAAGCCATACCGTTTCGACACTTATTACTGTTCTTTTTGAAAGGTCGGTTGTTTTCTTCTTTTTCTTTTTTCTTCACTATCTTCCAGAGAAGAAACGGATTTTTGTATTTTCTCTGTTTCTTTTAAAGTTCTTTGGATTTGTAAAGCTTGGTCTTCTTCAGGTAAATCAACATTATTTAAAATTTCACTATCATGACAAAAGTTTGGTAAATTTATAAATTCTGGCATATATCTCTCCCGTCCTCTCCTTTACTAACTGCCTTAGACAATGATTCATGTGCTTCTTTTAGCCATGGATGAACAACTTTGACGCCTTGATCCAATAGATATTTAATATAATACAATGCAGCACTTTCTAAAGAACAGTCAAGTGCTGATAATAAACTGTCTAGATACGGAGGAATTCCATCTTGATCCCAACTTATTTTATCTGCAACGAACACAACTAAGTCTAGTTGAGTATACCTCCCCCTTAAAGTTGTATGACACTCAATTGCGGATAAAATCTCGTTGTCAGTGAGGTCAAAAATCTTTTCTGCCATTTTTTTTGAGATCTTCTGGTGAATGATCATTGGAAATACCAACTCTTCTTGATTTAGTTCTATCCCCATTTCTTTTGCTATAGTAATTCTACAATTGTTTGGATAAATTGCGGATATATCGTGTAAATAACCCGCTATTTTGGCTTTTTCGCCATTGATATTGTAATTTACAGCAAGTTTCTCCGCACAATCGCCGACTGCTATACAATGTTTATAAGTTTTTATATGGTCATGTTCTTCAAGAAAGCGATAAACATCATCTCTTAATGCCAAACTATTCACTATTGTCATTTTTTCCTCCATTTACTTACTATGTGTATTTTCAAATGAATTATTTACTACTTATGGTTATTAAAAAAATCGACCTTACATAGAAAAAATATACATAGAGAATTAGATATTTTATACTCTACTTTTAAATATATTCATAATTTTTCTTCTGATTTAACAATTATCTCGGTCTTATCTAACTACTGGATTTCTTTGCCAAAGATTTGTTTTATGTAATTTAATTCCACTTCATCACTTTTCTTGATAAGTGTGTAATAACTTCATATGTAGAAAAAGAAACGATAAATTTGAATCGCTTCTTTTTGTTATTAACTATTGACGACTTGATTGCTCTAGGTGGTATATTTACCGGTCAATACTTTACTATTTAATTTTAATTAGGAGTAAAGTGCTATTTCATCTTTCATTAAGTTTTTCATTTTCTGAATCTAAGAATTGATGGAATCTTTCTATCAAATCTTTTTTTGTAGTAGGAACTTCTTGAGGCATATAATTTATGAAGCTAACCATATCTTCTGGATACCCATTGTTATTATAGAATTCTGCAATTCCATTTAACAAATCATCTTCATCATTCATGGTATCATTTAGTTTAGATAAATAAATAAATCTAAGTTTTTGTTCTTCAAATTTGTAATCATTACCGCCTTCATCCACATTAGGAAAGCACTTTCTTTTTAATTCAAATAACACTGATTGTAATTCGTCAGGTTTTATTCCCCATGCAAGTTCATTAATAAAATCATCATCATTTCCCTGATCCATTAGCTCTATCGCATAGTCAGAAATTACTTTTAGATCGAAAAATTTTTGAATTACTCCAACATAGATAGTTTTCCAACTATAGTTCACATCTTTTTCTTTAAAACATGCTAAATTCATTATTTTCTCCTTTTATTTTTTAGGAACTTGATTTGGTTTTCCAGTCAACGTACCACCATTTATAAATCTTCTATGGCTTATATTACCATTAGGTTCGACAATCCATTCAAAAACACCTATTTTTCCATTGTTACTTCCTTCAATTTGAAAAAATCTTCTACTAATTCCATCCCCACCAACTAAAGAATACTCATTTGCAACAGTTGGATAATTGTCAACAATGTTGCTAAATCCATGTTCTTTTGGAACATGTGGAAATTCCTTATCTATAATTGGTTTGCCTAAAGGATCTTTTCCCCAAATTGGTTTTATATCATCAACTGTTGTTCCCCCCCGACTCGCTTGCCATCTAACACAGGACTCTTAAATTCAGAAATAACTTTCTGAGTAGCCCCACCAGTACTCTCACTATTAGACTTTTTCTTGACACTCCCAACATCATCGATGCCATCTAATCTCGAAGCACCTTTGTTTCCATAATATGCGCCCATCACTGTATCGCCAATATTTATAAGTGTTCCTGACCATGCAGCATACTTGAATTTATTCGCTTCTTCTTGATGATTTTCTTTCCTGTGTAGGGATTGATTCCTATACTAGCACAAGCGAGTGTTTTGCGATTGATCTCTTCTAGACTATCTGTTTCTTTAATTAACTCAATTTCTTGATCGCCTGATTCGACAACCAAAGCTACATCTTTTTTTATTTTCTCAAAATAACTTTTATTTGTACCTTTTGGTAATGAGTATGAGCCATCACTTTTGATTGTCGTATTATTTAATATCAATACGCCTTGCATCGCTATCTTCAGCTCATTTAAACTATTAGCAAATAAATCACTTGTTTGTGTATTGAAATCCTGTAGTTTTCTTAGTTGATTTTGTAAATGATCGATAGCTTGTTGAAAGCTATCAGTCATTCGTTCCAACTCTCTTTGAACATTCAACAAGGTATCTAGTACACTTGCAATTGGGTTCAGTGTCGTTTGTAATCGGACGAAAAATAAGGTCTGGTCTACTGAGTTTTTCATTGTACGTGTGACTTGTATCTGTTGATTTAACTTATCTTCATTCAATTCGCCTTCACTTGCCACTATTTTATCGGCATTTTGGTATTTTTTCAATTCTTGTTCAATCTGTTCAATGGCATTTGTTGTGCGGGTGATCGTTGGAATGATCAAGTCCGCAAACAAGCCTTTGCCTGCTGTATACGCCGCGCCAGATAATTGCTTGCCATCTACTGCTAAGACAACTTTTTGACTACCCGATTTCAATTGACTAACTGTTTCTTTGCCACTTTCTAAATTACTTTTAAGCGCAAACATAAAGTCCGAAGATTCACTACTAACATAAATCAATCCCTTGAGAGGTTTCTCCTCTGCACCTGTAATTCTTCCCGTTGGATAGGCTACAATTAACTAGACAGAAAAATTAAGGTGTGTAGACTAGAAGAAAAAATACCAGGAGGAATTTTTATGTCTAAGAGAACACGAAGAACTTTTTCACAAGAATTCAAGCAACAAATCGTCAATCTTTACTTAGCTGGAAAGCCACGTGTAGAAATCATTCGAGAATATGAACTAACGGCTTCAGCATTTGACAAATGGGTAAAGCAATCTAAAACGAGTGGTTCATTCAAAGAAAAAGATAATCTTACGCCTGAACAAAAAGAATTGTTAGAACTACGTAAAAGAAACCAGCAATTAGAAATGGAAAATGATATTTTAAAGCAAGCAGCGCTGATATTCGGACGAAGAGACAAGTAATCGATGCGAATAAGCATCTTTACCCTATATCAGCGATGTGCAGAATATTAGGTCTATCACGTCAGTCCTATTATTATCAATCAAAACCAAAGAAAGACGAATCAGAACTTGAAGAAGCAGTCGCTGAAGAATTTATCCGCAGCCGAAAGGCCTACGGCTCAAGAAAAATAAAAAAAGCCTTATCAAAACGAGGCATTCAGATCAGCCGACGAAAAATTAGTAGAATCATGAAAAATAGAGGATTAAAATCGAGCTATACTGTTGCTTATTTTAAAGTACATCATTCTACTTGCAATGAAGCCAAAACGACAAACGTATTGAATCGTAAATTCTTAAGAGACAACCCATTAGAAGCGATCGTAACAGACTTGACTTATGTACGAGTCGGGAAAAAATGGAATTATGTCTGTTTCATTTTGGATCTGTTCAATCGAGAAATTCTCGGCTATTCTTGTGGAGAACATAAAGATGCCGTTCTAGTAAAAAAAGCATTTAGCCGTATCAAACAACCTCTGACAGAGGTTGAGATTTTTCATACTGATCGTGGAAAAGAGTTTGATAACCAAGCTATTGATGAATTATTAACAACTTTTGACATCAATCGATCATTGAGTCATAAAGGCTGTCCTTTTGATAATGCCGTAGCTGAATCAACTTATAAGTCGTTGAAAGTAGAATTTGTCTATCAATACACATTTGAAACCTTACAACAATTGGATTTGGAGTTATTTGACTATGTCAATTGGTGGAACCACCTTCGGTTGCACGGTACACTTGGCTACGAGACACCGGTTGGTTACCGTAACCAGAGATTGGCGCAGCGAATCCTTGATAATGAGCTCGGATGTGCTAACGCTAGCGAGGCAGTCTAACTTTAATTGTTAGCTCCTGCCGAAGATCGTCACATCCGAGGAGGCTCATTGTCAAGGACAATCGGAATAGCATACGGAAAGAAGTTCTGCACCTTATAAAATTTGT
Organism: Enterococcus mundtii; assembly: GCF_003957375.1. Taxonomy (GTDB): domain Bacteria; phylum Bacillota; class Bacilli; order Lactobacillales; family Enterococcaceae; genus Enterococcus_B; species Enterococcus_B spodopteracolus. The sequence goes on from NZ_CP025473.1 coordinate 2,143,432, forward strand.
CAAAAAAACTGTTGCCATTCCAAATGAAGTGTTAAAGAAAGCAAATTCAAACCAATTTTGTGAATAGAAAAGAGAGTGGCAAGCTTTATTTTGCCACTCTTTTTTTGTGCGTAAAAGCCTTAGTCACTATGACCAAAACTACGGACGAAACTATGACCAAAAGTAGGTACTATATTATGACCGAAAATAGGTCCAAAATGGATTTTTTTGTGATATCAAAAAAATATGAAGTGATTTTGAAAGAAAACCAGTTGGCACAGCCAACTTAGCAACCTTCCTGTAGGAAGGTGCTATCAGTTTTCCCTTATGCTCTTTTCTTTCTTTTTTGTTTCATATGTCAAATGCCATTTTGAAATGTACCATCTTAAGAAATTTATCCTTAAAAACAATTGCTTTATTGGATAAAAAGATGCTACATTATCTTAAAAAAGGAATCAAATATAATGAATTTAGTGGCTAGCATATCGTGTGATTAAGATACTTTATAGTGTAAGTTGAAGGAGAAAAAATATTTAAAATATACTTCCCATTTCAGTGGGAAGTAAAATTAATCTTGTTGTTTCTACTAGTAATGTATCTTTTTGGAAACTATGTAACGATGTAAACAAGATTTTTTTCAGAAGAAAAAACGATAAAAGTTGTGATAAACGATTTAAAAAATAGGAGAAAATATATCAAGCGCATGGTATGAAACGCACATTTAAAAAGATTCGACTAACTAAAAAAATAAGTTTACAAAGCATTGTTGTGTATTACAAGTGATCTATACACTGAAAAATGATAGAGAAAATCTGATACGTCCGCAACAATGGACAATTGAAAATGAAAGTGAGGAAATTGGAAGAATGGCTGATGAAAATAAAGTTGTTCCGCTTGAAACACTAGTGATAAATAAGGAAGAGTTTGAGCAACTTTTTCTTGATTTTTTTGTTCAATATGACAGGATTTATGATTTTAGTTCGTCACTAGATTTATTTGAATTAGAGGCAGAAATAATAGAAAACAGTCGAGAGGAGAATGGTAAAATCATCATTTCAGTAGAAAAATTCAATGAATTATTCTCAGAAACATTTGAAATAGATACAGATTATTATCAACCACAAGAAGTTTTCCAATCATTTAGAAATCAGATTATTCGCTCAGGTAAGACCGTAAACTGAAAAACAATAAAAGAAACGTTGAAAGAATAATTATTCCTTCAACGTTTCTTTTTTAGAATGTTTTAATGACCAAAGCAGTTTCATTGTCAGGCTTAGGTAATTCATGAAATCCCGTATTTATAGTGCTCAATTGATCAACTAACCATGTTTTACTTTTTGAATTGTAGATAAATCTAAAATTAATATCGTTATTATCGTGTTGAAGGGGCGTCTCCAAATAATCTGCTGTATATTCATAGTCAACGTAACCTGCTAATACAAAAGAGAGCGATCCATTATTTAGTGTCAGATTTAATGGGCGGTCGTAAGCTTTTATTTTTTGTAACGTCATATTATACATATCTTCAGCCATAAAAGTTGAGTTCGTGATTTCATCTTGGGTTTCATTGAAAAAGTTATCCGAATAATCGCTTATTTTTGAAAAGTCTTTATTGGAACCAGCCTCAAAAAACTGTTCAACTTTTTCAGTATAAAGTTGTGCTAACGCTCCTTTTTCAATATTAGCTTTGATATTTTCATGTCTATCAATTTGTGTGCTGTTCAGTAAGGGAAGATCAGCTTTTAGTTTTATATCGTCTTGATTTCTTTCAATTTCAATTGACAAAATCTTTTCAGTAAATTCAGTTTCTGATAAAGGGACATCTAGCTTTTTATCATGATAATAAGCTTCAAATCCATCTGGAACCGGAAAAAAATGTATTGGGTAATTCTTTTCTGAGCTTGTTGTACTAGTTTCCGTACTTGTAGAACTTGTGTCAGAAGTGGTACACCCACTTATAGTTCCGATGAGTAAAGCGCAGGTTAGAATGATTGCAAATTTCTTCAAAAAAATTCCTCCTTAAAAATTGAATGTGGACTAATACTAGTCCCATTGTAGCATACCAAATCTTTAAGATTAATAAGAAAAAGGACTAATTTTAGTCCAAAAGGTGTGCTATTCTTGAAAGAGGAAAAAATTATTGATAAAGAAAATGTAATCGGTAGCAATATTAGACGACTCCGATTAGAAAAAGGAATTGGTCAAACCGAGCTGATTAGAGACCTACAACTCAGGAAAATCGCTATAACTAGAGAAACATTGGTTAAGATTGAAGGCGGCAGGCAACACATTAAGTTAGATCAATTGAAAGCCATTAGGGATATTCTACAGGTGCCTTATGAAGATTTGCTTCAATGACTACTTTTAGTCTTTAGTATAATAATCTATTGTTACACCTTTATGGATAACAAAGAAATACTGATATAATCATAAATGAGCTATGTAGTGATACGGTATACTTTTGTATAACGTGTGTTTTGAATAGAAGGAGGTTTTTTAGTGAATGTAAGTGAATGGGTAAAAAGTATAGATCCTAACTCTTTGGTGTCAGAACAAGATGTAAGAACTAAGATTGCAGTTCCTTTAATTAAATTATTAGGGTATGACGAAAAGTATTATGCTGATGAATTTCCAATCTATAGCTATTCTGGAAGAAAAAAGAATCCAACAAAATTTATTGACATTTTGTGTTTTAGTTCAGATGAATGGAATTTAAATCGCGATTTATCATCCTGGCCGTGGGTTCAGGATCATTCTTTGATTTCAATTGAGCTAAAAAAACCTTCTGAGAGTCTCGAAGATGCTACCGGGCAAGCAATGTTTTACTCAATGAATGCAAGAAGTCCTTTTTATATTGTTTTGAACGGTATTGATATAAAAATTTTGAAGATGATTGATTTTTTTTCAGATACAGTTATTTTTGAAGGCCCTATCGAAAATATTGCTGAAAATTGGGTTGATATTTATAATACAATTTCTTTTAAAAAACTATCGAAAGAAACCAAAGAGATGGGTGAATTTAAGGATCAAAAAATATTCACTAATTATTGTATTTCTTTATCACAGCAATATAAGGAGATGTATAGATGGCAATGGCGACAGTATATAATTAAGCAGTCAAAAAAAGAGAGATCAGAAATATATCCAGAAGTATTCACAAATTTTACGGGACGAGCATTGGTCAAAGGAGATGCAGGAAGTGGAAAAACAACATTCCTTCATAGTATTTTTTTGAACCAAAGTCAAAACTACATTAATTCAAAAAGTAAAGTGATACCTGTTTTATTATCTGGTAAACTTTGGCATAGAAGCTTTCATTCAGTGCTTGAGGGAATCCTCAAAGAGTTAAAAGTTTTTGTTCCAAATATAACGATTGAGATTGTTACAAGTATGGTATTTTCGGGAGAGATTTTACTATTAATTGATGGGATAGATGAATGTAAACAAAATCGTGATCTGTTAATTCATGACATTATACAGAATAAATTTAATGTAATTGTATCATCAAGGCCTCTGTATATGGATAACAGCTTGGAAGTTTTTAGTACTTATGAAACGGAAATGCTGGATGAAAATAGAATAATTAAGATCTCTTCAGATGTTTTGAAAAGAAGCACATCTATTGAAATGCATCGATTGCCCAAAAGTATGAAAAAAATATTGAAGATACCTATTTATTTTAATATGTTTTTAGCATATGAAATGGATAAAAATAATGATAAGGTTCCAAGTAATATTGCAGAACTGTATCAATCTTTTACAAATTATGTTTTGAAGCAAGTAAATAATAAAGGAAACTCGGATATAGATGAAGTTCCTTTGTTTAAATTGCATAATATTTTGTCAGAGTTTGCATTCTTATCTTATTCTATAAAGCATGGAAAGGAGACAGATATAACAACTATCATAAAAAAAGAATTTCCTAATTCTGTACTCTCGATTTACAGGATTTTTTTACAGAGTGGTTTAATTTTTGAAACTGCAGAAGGATGTGAATTTCAACAATTCTCTTTAAAGGAGTATTACTATGCTTTGTTTATAACCAAGCATATATCTGATCAGCTAGACATTTTTTTGGAAAAGTATGTTGTCGATCCTAATTACGAAGAAATTATATTGCTGCTTGTAGGAATAAATAAAGATAAAGTAATACAAGATAAAATACTCGATACTTTACTTGTAAAAAATTTATCACTTTATGTAAAATGCTTAAAGCGAAGGTATAATTTTTCACGTGATTTTGAAGAGAATAAAGATAGAAATTTTTATGAAACTTTTTTTAGAACAGTACGTGATACTTATCAACTTTTAGTAGATACCTATTTTTCAAATATAAAAAAATATATGCTTCCATACGTATTAAAAAATGAAGATGCTGATTCTTTTGTAATCGGGGTAGATTGTTCTGTGGATATAAATAAGAATTCTATAAGTATTGAATTAATAGCAGTAAATAAAGGTGCTGTTGATGATCAATTAGTAAAAATAAGTTATAATGATACAGCTCCTGTCATGATGATAGAAAAAAATGGAAAAGAAGTTATTATACCGTATTCAACGTTAAGAAATAACATTGGTTTCTATCATTATGAACTTAATTATTTAAACACAGGGATAGACTACGCTAGAGAAATTGCGATAGATATAATTTTTTCTAATGTAGATGAGATTTTGAAGAATACTAAATTATTAGAATTTGAAACTCCTGAAATGCTTTCTTTTTTTATTGAAGAGTTTTTTAACTCAGCATCTCCTTTAAACGTATCAAAGGGCAATGGAATAAAGCAGTATAATCTATCATTAAAAAGACAAAGTATTGATGAACTATTAGATATATGTGGAGGCTTATATAAATATGAAATAAATACTAAAAATGGGAAAAAAATTAGTTTCGGAGTAATATGGTATTTACTTTATAAGAATAAGGAAAAACTCAATTTGGATTTTGATAATCTTTTGTTTCCTACAAAGCTAGAAAAACCTATAGGAAATGGTAATTGGGTATGGAACTATTATAATGACCAACAGATTATAAATTGGATTAAGAATTATTATAAGTATGGCCAAGAATCTTATAGGAAAATTGTTGAAGAATTATTTCCAAATCTTAGGAATGATTTGGCTTTATACCAAGTAGGTCCAGTTCAGTACAGTATAAAAGTTAAACTTCCTGATCGGGCCTCAAACGATAACTTTAGTCAAGGTAGTATCGGTACTAGTTTTTGTTTAGTTGACAGTGTAAAAAACTGTAATCCGAAAATGAGTGTTGTCGAAAATGATACAAGACTTATAGACTTGGATGACTACCATAATCAGTTAAGAAAAGAAGCAAAATTTTATAACAGAACATTATCTATAGGAGGAACTTCTGACTCACTACTTACTTATTTATTTAATAAAAAAATGAATACGAGAAGTTTTGTTTATAATACATTAAGGAAAGAATTTAAAGAAATCTTTGATCCAAAATAGTAAATTATATTTGGAATGACTAACAATATTACTTTCTAAATTGTTGTTTTGTAGATTTTATAATATTTGTATAGAATCTAATCGGATTTTCTTATCAAAAATACACTACACAGTCCAGATGTTATCATCTTTCTAATTAACTATATTTATTTTTATAGAAAAAATGGAATAATTTAATTCCTCAAATAACTTCTCTACCTGCTATTTTGGGTACGATATTGGCTACGTTATCGATGATAGTACCTGATAATATACACTGTCAGTCTATGGTAATTTGTCAAATGAATTATATATCCAAAGCATATACCTTTCCCTTGATTCCCAAAAGAGCCATTGGAAGGGTCAGTTGGTTAAGTAAATAATTATGCGGTCTCTTTTTCAATAAGAACTGCTGATGCGTTCAATCAAGTAAAAGAGTGTGGGACAATCATCAGAAAATATCGGATGATTGTCCCATTTTTTTTCTTTTTTTAAATTTAAGGAACGAAAATTTTTTTAACTCATGATAAAGTTGAGAAAGAATGATATCGTTAAGGTCAGTTAAATATATGAGATAATAGTTATCCTGGAAATATTAAAAGGTTTATTCTTTTTATCAAAAAACTGATGCAGAACCTTGTGTATGAGAGTTTAAGCAACTCGTCAAGGAACGTTTGGGAATCAGTCGTTGTTGATGTCGTAATGGGATACTGTTACGTATCAAGTGAGTATTCTTGGTGACAAGAAGAAAGCCAGTGTAAAAGCATTGGAACGCAAAGAACGTGTGCAAAGTGTGACCAAATGTAAGGTAGCGAACTTGTCGGGACGACAATAGAAAGCTAAGTTGATAAGACTTAGCCTCTCCGTGAAGAGATTTGCTAAGAGATTGGCATTTCACACTGATGGAACCATCCAAAGAAGTCCTTCGCCGTGAAGTGATTAGAAATAATCTATAAGACAAGAAACGCGTGAGAGTAGCAGAAGGCGGTATATGTTGATACTAATCATAATCAAAATATACCGAATGCCCCTGTGGAATTTGTAGGCTGTCATGCCTGACCACATCTCGTAAAGCTACAATATGCCAGCGGTCGCTCCGTCTGGTACGGTATTGTAGAATGTGTGACTGAACAACATTGCAATCGCATGGCGTAGAGAGAGACACTCCGCATAGTTTTTTGGTAAAGGGCGTAAGCCTTTTTCTTTTGCATTTTTTTCTATTCAAAAGAACAATTACAAAGAGTTGCACGATTATGATATCAAAACTATATTTTATGAGATTTTTCGTTTTTCGATTTGTATATTTGGTAAGCTTTACGTAGAATGCGCTTTCTTTGCAAAGGTCGATAGTGATACGATTTATATCTTGGAAGTAGCGAAACGTTCTCTAAAACGGTAAAAATCATTACTTCTAGGTAGATTCAAATCAAATGTATGAGATGGAATGGAGGTAAGAAAATGAATGATGAAATGCTAAAGAATCAACAAGAAATTGTCAAAGTGGAACAACATCAAGAAAAGTTATCGAATGAAAAACGTGTATTGGAAGAAAAACTGCTTCAGTTACAAGATGTACTTCAAAGAGGTTTTCGTCAATTAGCTGAGTTAAACTATGAAGGAGTACAACAGGGGCATACCTCCACAAAGTGGGTACATAAAAACAATGAAACAAAACAGCATATTTTTCAACGCCAGTTAAGGCAAGCCGATGAGGAGTTAAATCATACATATAATAAAGCCATACAGAAATTAGAAATAGAACGGTGGAATGGCAACAGTTTTTTTGACAAATTTTATAAGGTGCAGAACTTCTTTCCGTATGCTATTCCGATTGTCCTTGACAATGAGCCTCCTCGGATGTGACGATCTTCGGCAGGAGCTAACAATTAAAGTTAGACTGCCTCGCTAGCGTTAGCACATCCGAGCTCATTATCAAGGATTCGCTGCGCCAATCTCTGGTTACGGTAACCAACCGGTGTCTCGTAGCCAAGTGTACCGTGCAACCGAAGGTGGTTCCACCAATTGACATAGTCAAATAACTCCAAATCCAATTGTTGTAAGGTTTCAAATGTGTATTGATAGACAAATTCTACTTTCAACGACTTATAAGTTGATTCAGCTACGGCATTATCAAAAGGACAGCCTTTATGACTCAATGATCGATTGATGTCAAAAGTTGTTAATAATTCATCAATAGCTTGGTTATCAAACTCTTTTCCACGATCAGTATGAAAAATCTCAACCTCTGTCAGAGGTTGTTTGATACGGCTAAATGCTTTTTTTACTAGAACGGCATCTTTATGTTCTCCACAAGAATAGCCGAGAATTTCTCGATTGAACAGATCCAAAATGAAACAGACATAATTCCATTTTTTCCCGACTCGTACATAAGTCAAGTCTGTTACGATCGCTTCTAATGGGTTGTCTCTTAAGAATTTACGATTCAATACGTTTGTCGTTTTGGCTTCATTGCAAGTAGAATGATGTACTTTAAAATAAGCAACAGTATAGCTCGATTTTAATCCTCTATTTTTCATGATTCTACTAATTTTTCGTCGGCTGATCTGAATGCCTCGTTTTGATAAGGCTTTTTTTATTTTTCTTGAGCCGTAGGCCTTTCGGCTGCGGATAAATTCTTCAGCGACTGCTTCTTCAAGTTCTGATTCGTCTTTCTTTGGTTTTGATTGATAATAATAGGACTGACGTGATAGACCTAATATTCTGCACATCGCTGATATAGGGTAAAGATGCTTATTCGCATCGATTACTTGTCTCTTCGTCCGAATATCAGCGCTGCTTGCTTTAAAATATCATTTTCCATTTCTAATTGCTGGTTTCTTTTACGTAGTTCTAACAATTCTTTTTGTTCAGGCGTAAGATTATCTTTTTCTTTGAATGAACCACTCGTTTTAGATTGCTTTACCCATTTGTCAAATGCTGAAGCCGTTAGTTCATATTCTCGAATGATTTCTACACGTGGCTTTCCAGCTAAGTAAAGATTGACGATTTGTTGCTTGAATTCTTGTGAAAAAGTTCTTCGTGTTCTCTTAGACATAAAAATTCCTCCTGGTATTTTTTCTTCTAGTCTACACACCTTAATTTTTCTGTCTAGTTAATTGTAGCCTATCCAATTTATATCATAGCAATTATAATGTTTACACTACATCATTCCTAATTTTAACGGTTGTTCCTCTTTATATTTTTTAAGTTCTACATTTTTTGCGTTTAATTGCTTTTCTCTTTTCATTATATTCCGCTCCAACTTTCTCTTTAATAGTGACAATAGAATTACATATTTTTGTTAAACTTCCTTAAAAAAATTGGATCTCGATTACTCAAATTTGCTTGCAGGCTTTTCTAATTGCTTTGTTTTTTCTTCCTAATTATTTGATTTTATTTCCATTTTCTTCTAGTGAAAATTTATTATTTTTAATAATCGTACGCGTAGAACTGATTTCATTTTTTGTATCTGTTTGATTATCTAACGTTTGAAATTCAAAGTTTTGATTGGCTTTATCAATATCTTTTTATACTACTTTGTTTTATTTGCAAGATATATTTTCTTGCTTAATTTGGTCATAGTTTCATTCGTCACTTCGGTGATATTTTTTTAATTTGCAAATAAAAAGAGTTGAACCGATATACATTAGGTTCAACTCTTTTGCAGGTTTCATGGGTGTACTATCACTTTTAATCTGATAGATGTAAACCTCTCTTTATCTTTTTGTTACTTCAATTTTCAACAATAGCTCCTTTATAGGTTGTCAATATTGCTCTACGTATTCTGGCTTTTTAACCCATTATTTCTCTAAAGTGGAAGAGAATAATCGCTTAATCCCCACTAATTCCTTGTCGTAAATTCCTGTCAAATACAATTTTTAAAAACCATTTAATTCATGGATTATCTCTTCACTTTTTTCTAGATAACAATATTTCAAGTTGTTTTTTATCTCATGTTTCATCTTTAATTCTTCTTGAATCATCAGTTCAATATAATTAGTGACCGTGATTTTTTCATTTGTTGCGTTCTTTACTGATTCACATAATTCGTCAAGTTCTAAGAAATCATGCGTACTAATCTTTAGAATTAATTGCATGACAATTTTCCCTTTTATTTTTTTAATAGTTTATCGAAAAGCGGATTAGGATCATTAAGTGTATCTCTGAATAACTCGTTGTCTTCATAAGTGAATCTTCGTCTTGGTTTTGATCCCTTATCATTTTCACGGATTTCACTATCAATAATCACTGTTTCATGATTTGAATCAAATTTTTTCGCTGACTTTCTGTCTTCAACGATATTGATTTTTTGTGTTTTTTCTTTCATTTCTCCACTATCTTTTTGAACGTTCTCCCGAACATCTACTGTTTTGAATCCTTGACTACTTGTAGAACTTTGTACATTTTCTCGGACATCTACTGTTTTTGGTTGACTTGCACTGCTACCTTGCACATTCTCTCGAACATCCACTGATTTAAACCCTTGACTACTTGTAGAATTTTGTACATTTTCTCGAACATCTACTGTTTTTGGTTGACTTGCACTGCTACTTTGCAGATTTTCTCGAACATCAATTGTCTTAGTACCTTGACCATTTGAAGAACTTTGTAAATTCTCTCTTACATCAACATTCCGTCCGACATGACCATTCAATGAACCTTGAATATTTTCTCGGACATCTACTGATCGGCCACCTTGACTACTTGTAGAATTTTGTAGATTTTCTTTGACCAATTTTTCTAATCCGGTATTTGAGTTTTTAGCTTCTTGGATTCTTTCTTTGGTCAACGCTTCTTTTTCGTCCGTATTAGCTCCTGTACGCCCTTCTACACGTTTCCTTAACATTTCCTCACGATTCATTGCTTCAGGCGTGTATTTAGCTTCTTGTCGCTTCTGATTAATTAATTCTTCAGCAGACTTAGCTTGACCGTGCATAGCATTTTTACGTTCTTCAATATCTTGTTGAACTTTTTGCTGAATTGCACTTACAGGATTATTATTCGATTCAGCATTATTTTTCATTGCTTCACGCATACGTTCAGAACTAGACATAATTCTATCGGCATTTTCAACCTTAGCACCATCTTTTCTATCCGAAAGACGTGTTGGCATGGAATCAGCATATTTTCCAGTTTCATCTTCTTTATTTTTAGCTAACATAGGTTTGCTATTTTTATTAATAGCGGACACTGTACCATCATCTAAACCTTCTTTGAACTTATTCTTGGTATCATTAGCCATATCACGCATACTCTTAAATGGTTTTATTGCTCTTTTACTAGCCATTGTAGCTCCATCTGAAGCTAAACCTGATAATCCACGTTCATGGGCATATCCCAAAGCTCTTCCAGTTTTGCCAGCTTTTTTTGATAGAGTTTCGCCGAAATTCTTTTCTGGTTTTCGATCTTCTCCTTCTCCGCTGTCTGATCCATTTCCATTTCCGCTTCCTTTAGCACGATTAAATCCAGTTGATCCTTTTCTAAACAGCATTGCGCCCATACCAAAAGCAGAAGCAAGTTGCCCATAGCCTTCTTTGAGTCCAATATCAACACCAAAGTATCTCATGACTGTTCCACTGCCTTTTATCAGCACAAACACAGCACAGATATAAGCAATTGTTTTTATAAAAATATTTGTGGAGATACCTTGTCCAGCATTTAAAAAATTGATAAACATAGCAAACATAGATAGTCCAAACCCTTGAAATCCAACTGTTAAGTAACATTGTAAAATATCGGATAAAACAACTTTTGAACGTTGTCCTGTTTCAATATCTGTCGCAAAAACAAGAACACCTAACACACGTTTAAATGCAAGTTCTAATATTGCTGTAATGATCACAAACGCGCTGAACACATAGGCGATTGCTAACGCTGTCAATCCAATCGAAATCCCCCAAAGATTTGCTTGATAGCGATAATAGCCTGATTTCAAACTATCAGAAAATGTTGATAAGAAGTTATCAGAGAACTTTGTAGCAACAAATTCATTATTAGAATTTTCAACTAATTCATAGCGAAGATTATCCGCAGCTGGATTTTCTTTTTCCAATTTATCAATCACTTTATCCGTTAACACTTGTGTGAGATCCGTCTGTTGAAAATTTTTTCGTGTTAACTTATTTCGATCCTCCGTTTTATCAATGCTTGAGTACTGATCTGTTTTATTAATATATGCCAAATCTGTTACTCCTTGTTTTATCAATGACCAAGCGACTCCGTCATCTGAATTTGTAATCGTAGTAGCATCATTGTAAAATATTTTGGAAAATTGAATACCGCTAGAAATCATCGTTGGCATTAAAAGAATTAATGCTACAGACATCACTATATTCGTTCCAACAGATTTTAAATCTATTGTTCCTTTTCCAGTAATCATCTTGTAGCCAACAAACATCAATGAAAGGATCATTAATCCAACGACAATTGTATTCATGACTGATTGATAAACGTTATTTAGCCCTGTACTTTCAATGAAATTGAACAAATCCAGCACATCTGGAATCATATTTTGAATCGAATCAGTCACAGTAAACATGCCTTTTACCACAGCCCATCCAAGCCAAATCCCGAACTGACTAAGGAAATCTCCATTGTATTTTTTCAGGTAAGGTCTATAAAGAGAATTATTCAAAAACTCTGTTTGACTTTTTGTGTCATCAAACCAATTGAAAATGCTAGCTTCAACAACATTCCTTGTAAAAACAACGCTAATCATTAAAACAAGCACACTGAGTGCTAACCAGTTTATCTTTCTACTAACGATTTTTTCTTTAATTGCTTTCATAGTTTTCTCCTTCAGCCCATTTTCTTAGGCTCTCAGAGAGCTTATGAGCCGTTTTTCTGTCAATTATGATGTGAGTGACGTAACAATCGTTTTTAGCCTTTAAATCGAGGACTATAGTATTGAAACAGATACTCTCGATTAACTCAAGAGTATCTGCGTTATGATCAAGACAATAAATTTGATATATTAACCGTTTTTCAATCATATTATTAATCCTTTCTAACCTATTTTTTTCAGTGCCTCTAGCATATCCTGTCTACTAGCTTTTTCTTGCTTAGCTATGTCCTCCCAATGGTTTCTAGCTGTGGTGTTGATGAACTTCATTTCATCAATTTTTTCACCGAGATTCAGTTTTTCGTTTATAGAATTAAAAAGTCTTGTTAGCATTTTGTTTGTTATATCAAAATAATCTTGACCTCGAATTTCTATTTTATATTCTCTTTCAATTGAATCTTTCATACTAGCAATCAACTTAAGATACTTTTCTCTTTGAACTTCTGTATATCTATCACCTAGTGTAGTGATTATTTCAATTCCTTTCTGATTTATAATATTTTCAAAAAAGGAATTCTGATCTTGATTAATCTCTTCTATACTATCCTTATCTTGATTAGTTTGATCTTGACTATTCTGACCTTGACTTAACTGTGTATCCGATTTGACATCGCTTGGTATACCAGCTGGATACCATTTTTCCATTAAATCGCCTCTTAGCGGTTCTACTTGGCCAGATTTCAAAATCACATCAAGTTTTACTGGCTTTAATTTTGAGAAAAATTCTGGTTTTAAGTTCAATAACTTGAAGCGGTAAATAGATGGTTTATACCTATCTATTCGTATATTTTGGTTTTGTAACCAATGGGGGAGAAATGTTAACAAATCTTCATTTAAAAAAAATACAAAACCTTTTGTGAAAAGTATCTTTACATCATCATCGGGTGTTCCGAGCATTTTCATGTATGGATACGCTTCGACAATTCCGTCATCGTCTGCGTTTGTGTTCAGATATACGTATAATAATTTTGCTGAATCTGACATCTTCATAAAACTTGCATTATTTAAGAATGATTTAGCCAGCATTCTTTTTTCTGCCATAAAAATCACACTTCTTCCTATTTGAATGTTAAAATATAGTCAAATAAAGTTTTCTTAGAACTTTATTCATTATCGAGTGTTTCCCTTCGTCTGCAAACTATCGGGAGCACTCTTTTTTTATACAAACTGCTATTCCTTTCCAAACTAGATTTGTTATTCATCTTCTTTCAAAACTTCCACCTCTCTTCATTCGAGCAAACATAAACTCATTAACTGCCTTTTTCGAATAAAACTTTCTTGCACCCAATTCCACAACGGGTAAACCTTCGTTTCTCACAGCATTTTTTAAAAAGTTTTCGCTCACATTTAAGTATTCTGCCATTTCTTTTTGATTGAGGTATTCCCTTGTCATACCCGCATTTTCTTGAGCCTTTTCAATTGCCTTTGTAGCAATTTGATAAAACTGCTTCAGAAACATTTCCTCCTGCTCTTCTGAGATCATTAATTTTATTGCTTCCACAAAAACCTCTCCTTTTTGATTGTTCTATAACTTCTCTACCTAAATAGTAATTTTTAGTAATGAGCAACAAAAAAATAATTACTAAAAATTACTATTTTATAATATCTTATAGAAATTCCATTGTCAACATTTTTAATAAATTTTAGTAAATGATAGCAATATATGTTACAATAAATCAGAAAAAGGAGGCTTAGTTATGAAACCTAATCTATCGTTAACTAGTGAACGTATTAGAAAAATTATCGAATCCAAAGGTCTGACATTAGAACGATTCGGTGATTTAATTGGAGACACACCAATAAGTTCCGTTAATAATTGGCTTAGAGGTGTGTCTTTACCCAATAAAAATAGGCTTTTAACAATTGCAAATATTGGAAACACTAGTGCAGACTGGATTAAATGGGGAACTTTGGAAGAATACATAGCTTCATACCTTATAGATTCAGGGCATGAGCTATATATTAAGGACTTCCCAGAGATACCTCACAAAGTCTTTAATGATATTCAAGAAAGATATAGTGATACGTTTTCGCTAGATAAAGACTATGAGTTATTGAATCCTATAATAAAAAATATATTTTCAAAATATTACTCAAAAGATTTTGAAATTTATCTAAATGAGATACTTGCTAATGATATCAATCCTCTTATCGAAGAGTATGCTAGTCAAAAACACTCTATCTCTAAAGAGCTATTTTTCAAAAGAGCCAACAGTAGACTTCAAGATAAGATAAGAAATGGGGATTTCAAATACGGTGAAAAAGAAATACTGATTGATTCTTCAAAACAGCTATTAAACGAAATGGACTTAGCCTATCAAGATATTTCACAGTATTCATCTGTCGAGGATTTCTTTTATAAAATTACTAAAAACCAATTTGAAACAGAAAAATTTATTTCTGATCTTAGCAAAAAATACAATTTCCCATATGAGAAAAATAGTATAGTCGCAAAATTTCTAACTAATAATCACGATAAATTTAAAAGCAATTGATTCTTCAAATAACTTCTCTACCTGCAATCATGAAGTAAGGAGAGAATCAAATGGCCACATTTTTTAGTTATAAATTACAAAATGGCGAAAAATATTGGGGATTTGAAGCTTATTTAGGAAAAGATCCCAAGACTGGAAAAGATATACGTACAAAGCGTAGAAGATTCAAATCAAAAGCTGAGGCACAAATAGCACTTAATAGACTACTTGTAGACTTTAAAGAAAAACAAGAGTTTAAAATCAATGTTACAACTTTTCAAGAGTTATATGAATTATGGATTGATAACTACAGAACGAGAGTAAAACCATCTTCCGTTGCCGTGGCTCAACGTTTTTGCAAGAACCATATATTACCTGCTTTTGGGGAATTACGATTGGATAAAATAAGTGTTAGTTATTGTCAAAAACAGGTTAATGAATGGCACAAAACATTAAAACAATATGGTTTCTTGAGAAAAACAACTGCTCAAATATTTAAATTTGGAGTAGCAATGGAAGTCTGTAAAGATAATCCTATGTCTAAAACATTGCTTCCAAGAAAAATTGAAGAAGAACAACCCTTGAAGTTTTATACGAAAGATCAATTACAACTATTTTTAAAGAATACTAAAGAAAATAATTCAGTTAAACTGTACACTTTTTTCCGTTTATTAGCTTATACAGGAATGCGTAAAAGCGAGGCATTGGCGCTTCAATGGGAAGACATAGACTATTTCAATAAAACAATAACAATTGGTAAAACTATCGCTCAAGACGAGTTTAATCAAGTAGTTCTACAAGTACCTAAAACTAAAAATTCATCAAGAACGATTCAGCTTGATGATTTTACACTTAAACAACTGCGTATTTGGCAACAAGAACAAATGAAAATAATGATCTTATATGGCTATAACACGAATTCACCAAAGCAGTTTCTTTTCACTACAAACACAAACAAGCTGTACTACCCCCAAGTAGTAAACGATTGGTTAGACTGGATTTACAAAAAGACACCGATGGAGCCTCAAATTACTCCACATGGATTTAGGCATACCCACTGTAGCTTATTGTTTGAAAGTGGTGCTTCGATAAAAGAAGTACAAGAACGATTAGGTCACAAAGATATTAAAACTACCATGAATATCTATGCTCATGTCACACCACAATCTATTAAGAAAACAGGTGACCGATTTGCAAAATTTATGGGCGAATAATTCCAAACGTAGCCAAAAACGTAGCCAACTATTAAAATGCAAATAAAAAAATGCTCGAAACGCTTTAATATCAACGTTTCGAGCAATGAAATAGTTATTATCCAACAGACCCTTCCATCTCATAACTAAATATATATAGGTAGTGTCAATTGATTTCAATTTAATAAAAGTCCCTATTTAACAGTATTTTTTATGCCAAAACAGAAAATACGTTCCCCTGAGTTTACTTGCTTTTATATTTTTTTGTGGCAAATTTGTGGCAAAAATAATGTTATTGATTTCATTTTAAGTCACTATGACTACATGCCTTTGCCGTAGTCAAGAAACATTGGTGGCTGTTTTAGTCCAACAAAAACACCCGCTCGAAAAGAGCGGGCTACCTTAGGATAAAGAATGTTCTGAATGTGGATACTTACATTTTACTATCTTTTTAAATTTAGATTCAAATAATATGTTCGTTTATGTAATCCGCTCCAAAGAGCGGGTTGTGAAAAAGCAATGTTGTTAGGTGATACAATAAGATTACTATCATTTTAATTATTATTCAACTGTTTTGGTTTTCAGTGGTTGTATCTATTTTTTAAAAGACAATCAATCTGAAAAGTAGCTATCTCATTGAAAATTAAGACCTTCGAAATAAGTAAATTGTCTTAAGCTATAACAATTCTAGTGACTCTCAAATGAAGCTTTCCAATCATACATACCTCTTTATCTTTTAATTCCTTACGAAAATGTAATGAATAAATCGGACAAAAAAATGGTTAGAAAAAAATTTTTTATAGATAATTAAATGTATCAAAATTAGGAGGTATTTATATGCCAATACTCAAATCTGCTAATCCTTTAAAAGCAATCTCTTTATTAGTAATCGGTGCTCTTGGCACAGCTATATCGGTATTGCACATCACTTGTATCTATATCTTTCATATGGGTGTTGCAGATCCGAACATCCCTCTGTTTAGATTTTTTGAAAAATTTGCTTCTGCTACTTCATCTATCCTTCACATTTCTTCCGACAATCTTTATTTATCATCTCTCTCGTTATTTATCATTTTTTCAATTATTGGATTATTTTTCAATATCTTCACTAATAATAATAAATTGATTTCCATTTGGATTTTAGGAATAAATTTACTTTTTTCTCTCCCTACACTCTTTTATTTCTTCGTTGCATGGGGGATGAATCAGTAATTCTTCCATTGTTAGCACAAATTAAGAAATAGAAAGAGGGTTCCAAAATGACTAATAAAACAGATCGTTTATTAATTGCATTGCAATCATATCAAGAAGTTTGCTGGATAAATCCAAATTTTGGAGAAAGAAAAACTTCATGTTTTACCATAAATGATGTGATAGACGCTTCTAAAAGGCTACAAAGGTTTGCTCCATACATTGCTAAAGTTTTTCCTGAGACTAAAGCTACTGGTGGTATCATCGAGTCAGAATTAGTTGAGATTCCTAACATGTTGGATAAAATAAAAGAAAAAGAACATTTCGAAACAAACAGTAAACTATATTTTAAATGTGACAATAATCTCCCTGTATCTGGTTCAATTAAAGCCAGAGGTGGAATCTATGAAGTTTTGACGTTTGCTGAAAAAGTTGCGCTGGATTCTGGAAAACTAACAATTGATAGTAATTATGCTATTCTAGCAAATGATGAATTCAAAAATATTTTTTCTAATTATTCAATCGCTGTGGGTTCTACAGGGAATTTAGGTCTTAGTGTCGGAATCATGGGAGCAAAGTTAGGGTTTCAGACGACTGTCCACATGTCTAATGAAGCAAAAAGCTGGAAAAAGCGTTTGTTGAGAGAAATGGGTGTTGTTGTCAAAGAGTACGAAGGTGATTTTAGCAAAGCTGTAGCTTTAGGGCGAGCAGAAACAGTAAACAATTCCCACAGTTATTTCATCGATGATGAAGCTTCAAAAGATTTATTTCTAGGATACTCTGTAGCTGCACTGAGACTACAAACTCAATTAAAAGAAAAAAATATTGAAGTATCTGAAGATCATCCTCTATATGTCCATCTTCCTTGTGGTGTAGGTGGTAGTCCAGGTGGAATTGCTTTTGGATTGTCCTGCATTTTTGGTGATGCTGTGAAAATATTTTTTGTAGAGCCTACTCACGCTCCGTCCATGTTACTTGGTCTGTACACAGGATTACACGATAAAATTTCAGTGCAAGATGTTGCAATCGATGGTAAGACAGCTGCTGATGGATTAGCCGTTGGTCGTCCCTCGCGTTTAGTCGGCAAGATCATAGAACCAATTTTATATGCTGCTTCGACTGTTCAAGATGAAAGATTATATCAATATTTAACATTGCTTGCGGATAGTGAAAACATCTATGTGGAACCTTCATCCACTGCTGGGATTGCATCATTTGTGAATATAAATCGAGCATTTGCATCGAAAGAACCTTGGATAAAGTCTGGCACACATATAATTTGGGGAACAGGTGGTAATATGGTTCCAGAAGAAGAAATGGCTCAATATTACAAAAAAGGATTATCTTTACTTAATTTCTAATTATGTAACAATAACAGCAAGTTCAAGTCATTAAGCTCGCTAAAAGAACATCGATAACAAAAATACTCAGTTATCGATGTTCTTTGTTAATCTGCAATGCTGGGTTACTAAATCATCCCAGGCTAATCTAGCTTACATTAGCTAGATTATTATGATTTGATTCTTTGTTCATATTATTTGTTTTTTTCTATTTTGAGAATTGCTTTCATTTTTTGGTTTTACTTTTTGGCTCTTCTTTTCTTTACTATCACCTGACTGTTTATTCTCCTGTTCTTTTCCCCGTTGAGTTGAGCCTTCTTTCTTCTTAGCACCATTTATGTCACTACTTTGTTTTTTTCTAGGGATCTGTTGTGATTGCTTTGGCGAATGGCTCTTTGGTTTTTCTGACACTTTAGGACCACACGCTGCAAAACTAACTGTCGTTAAAATTCCTAGACATGCTAATAAAAACTTCTTCATATTGACCACTCCTTTCATTTTTTTGGTACACTTAGAGTGTATTAAAAAGAATAAATTAAACGATGTCTATTTGCTTAAGTCATCAATAAGAAGCGCTTACAGTATTGTCACAACATTTTTTAATCATCCATAGATACGTTTAAATGATTAAGATTATTTCAATTTAGTACGCTGTAGAGTAAAAAAAAATTAACATTTTTACAAAACATGAACTTTTTATGAGCTTTTTTTAGTTTTAAACAATTTTCCTAAATTTGGTTTTTTCTAACCAAAATGATTTATTCGCTCTAAACTTTTACAAAGAAAAATGAGGAGGTTATTGTATTGAACGCTAATCGATTAAATACTTCGTCTACACCGATCATCTTATTTTTTATCGGTGGATTAGGTACTCTGTTTTCTTTTTTTAATCTAGCTGATTTTCTAGTTTTTGATGTAGGAATATTAGAACCATCGATACCAATATATGTCTATAATTTTTATCATATCTTATCCGTATCTGCTTCTAACCTTTTATTTTTTTCAGCCAATCAAATATATTTAGCCCTAATTGTTCTTACAATCACGATTCCAGTCATTATGCTCTTAATAAATATTAAACAAAATAATTTAAAATCAGATTCAATATTTTTACTCCTATTAAATCTAATTTTTTCACTTCCTATCATTTACCTAGTATTTTTTCTTTAAATGATTGATTAAATTTCATTGACAAATGTGAGTGAAAAAGCTAATACAAAAATACGTATAGTCAAATTGACATTATATATTCTGTAAAACTAACTATATTATAGAAAAAAAGACCTACTCCGAAGAGTAGGCAATAAAAAAACCGTGTGGTTAAGATTGTATAATTCCTTCGTTGTCTAAAATACGTATGATATAATTATTAAAGAGAGTATCGATATGCACGCTATAGACTTCCCCAAAAGTTTTTAGTTATTGATACTCTCTTTTATAATGGTGCCTACGGATAGTTTAAGGCTAACCTAAATTTATTGCAAGCGTTTTGTTTTTATGTTTTTTCAGATTTTCCCATAAAAAAAGACCCACTCCAGAGAATGGGCGGGTATTAAAAAACGAATTCTTAGTACTGAGGATAACTTAAGGGTACTATGATTTTATTTATTGTTCAAGTCATGTGCTTTTTTTATCAGAGAAAACCTAGTTATATTATCAAAGGTTAGGTTTTGATTGGAAATATAGACAAGTTGCTACAATTAATTGAAGAACGTAAAAAAGACCTCTCCCACGATTGATGGATGAGTTTCTATTTGTTTGATATTGTTCTTCCTTGCTACCAATTCATTTGATATGATAATTTTGTAACGGAAATTATTATGGAATGAGGAATAAAAATGAAAAAGTTTAGTTGGTTAGTTTTATCTGGGTTATTTCTACTGATGTTGTCGAGTTGTTCAACAAATAAGACAGACGACAGCTCTGAAACATCTTCTACGCAACAAACGACGTCAACAACGCAAACATCTTCTACTTTAAGTTCAACAACCTCTGAAAATACACAAACTACTGAGACAACAAGCATTGAAGAAACAACTTCTACTGAATCAGTTCAAACTACTGTCCAAAATACAACGACTGCTGTCGTGCAAGAAGAAAGTTATGAAGAAATGAAACAACGTACGCTAAATTCTACGCCTGCTGAAAGAGCGAATTGGAGCAATAAAGAATGGGAAGCTTTTGGAATGGCATTGTACGAAAATGGATTAGCTTTAGACGATGCTGGTAACATCATTACTCAAGCTGAAGCTGAACAACAGACTACTGCAACACAAGCAGCTCAATCTGCAGAACCATCAACTTTGACAGAATTCATCAATAAATATGGGATGTCTCCAGTTGCCTATAAAATGCAATATGAAGGCATGAGCGAAGAAGAAGCTTTACAAAGCACACCAAATGATATGAAATCCTCTGGAGAAATACAAAGAGGATTTATAGAGTACGGTATTCAATAAATCGTCCAATAATAAAATTTATATTATAGAACATAAAACCTCGCTCACGATAAATGAGCGAGGTTTTTTATATGTACCCTGTAGGACTCGAACCTACGACCGGACGGTTATTAACTCGCCATATGCTCTGCCTAACTGAGCTAAGGGTACAAATTATTATCAAAAGAGTCCTCAAAAATATTGTCTGGTAAATAGTTATAGCCAAATTGTATCGAATAATTTTTGTTATTGTCAATGTAACAGATTATTCCTTAATTTAAATTTACAAACAATTGCACATTCTTCAATCTTATTACATCCCAATACTATTGAGAAGCAAACGGGATTTCATGTAGATGTAATAAAAAATGATTATTTATCAATCCTAGAGATATCGATTTAGTATAAGTTGTTGCTTATTCATTTTAGATTATTTTAATCAAATCAGATTCACTTAGACAAAATAACACCCGCTCATATAAGAGCGGGCAGTCTTAGGATAAAGAATCTTCTGAATGTGGATAATTAAACTTTACTATCATTTTAATTTAGATTAACATAATATGTTATATTATGTTAAATTAATTTTTGCTAAGCTACTTAAAAGCTTATTATAAAATTCTATTAATAAAGAAAAATCTCCAATGATCACTAACGTGATAAATATTATTATTATAGAAGAAATCCAAAGAAAGAGTATATTTTTTCGTTTTTTTACCATGATTGCTTTGCTTGACTCCATGTCATTGGCAAAAATACGCTCAATGTCTTTTTCATTTAATATAGAGCTATAATATTTTTTATTTTTTTCATATTGTTTGTTTAATTGACCTATTTGATTGTTTATTTCAACATTGCTTATTATTAAGTAAATAATAGATATTATTAACATTGCAAATGTTATAATCGTTATCTCAGGAGTAAATATATTTTCTATTTTTCCAGTAGATAACGTATTAAATAATATAGTGGATATTATAAATGTAAAAAAACTGGTGAAGTTTTTTTTGAAATCATCAGAAAAAGCCGTTGCTTTATCTTGAATTTCTGTATCTAAATTTTGAATTAGTGAAACTACATTATTCAATATTTGGACATATCTATCTACATTTTCTTTTAGATATATTTCATAATTAGATTTAATTGATGGTAAGATATTTTGAATATTATTAAAAACAGAATTTCCATCATAAAAAAGCGTTATGATATTTCTAGTAAGGCTGATTTTCTCATGTGAATCTTTATTATAAAAAACCCAGCAATATATTTCATAAAAACTATTTACAATATCTTTATTAGTTTCTAAAGTAGAAAAATTAATCTCTTCAACAACTGTTTTTTGACCATAAAATTTAATATTTAGAGTGTCACCTTCTAAGACAGAAATATTTGCCAATGAACTTAAAGATAATAGCAGGCATAATCTGTCAAAAACCTCAGTTAAACCTATATTTTCTTGGGACTCCTTAACAAAAAAGTCACTAGGGGAAAAAAAAGGTAACGGAGAAATATTGGTATACTCTGTCAAATTGGCAATATTTTTTTTCTCAATTATTAAGTTTTCTTTTTTTAATTCTCCTAACTTAGAACTAAAAATAAAATGATCAGTTCTGAGTTGTATATCATCGTTAAAAAGATCAAACAGATATATAGCTTCAGTGTCACAAAAATATCTTTTTAATTTTCCCAGAATCTCATTTACATTAAGTTTTCGAGAATAATCATCATTATAAGTTAGAAAAAGTGAAAAAATTTCTAAATCATATATAGATATAGTTATAAATCCTTGAGATTTTTTTTTATTTTTAGAAATATAAATGTCACATAAAAAGAAATCTTCTTCAATTAGTTCTGCTCTCTCCAAAAACTCCTTAGTATTTTTTTCTAAATTTTTACGAATTTCAGAAAATTCATTTTCAAATACTACATATTCCTTTTCTTCGGCGGATTCATCTGAAAAAGTAATAGTAATAGTATCCCTGGATTTATTAATTGATTGATATAAATCTTCCAAATTATATATTATTTCTTCAAAGTTTTTGTTGTTAACACGAAAAGGTTCAAATATCACTTCATTTAGATTTTCTTTTTTGACAGATAACATTTCCTTAAATTTTCCCATACGAAGCAACCTTCCTATCTTTTATCACCTATTTACCAACGAAAACATTCAAAGGTCCTCTCTTCGGTCGATTTTATTTTGATGAATTTTTCGCCATCAACTTCTTCTGCAGAGATGTTGTTTTTTATTTGATCTGAAGAGCCATTCAATGTGATGTCTACAAATTGATTAACAGCCTTTGTTTCTTGCCATTTTTTTTTATTTATTGCTTTGGATTTAATACTAAACTCAGTATCTTTAAAGCAACGATAATAGCTACGAGCGAAATTCCCCTTCACCTTATCAATATCTAAATCTTCGGATTCTGGAGTATAATCATTAAATAAGTACTCAACTACATCTTGTAATCTAAAAGTTGGTTGAGTTCTATAAAAAGATAAAAGATTGTTTCTACATAGGGTATAGTCAGCTGGATATTTTTTTTCTAAAGACGATTTTAAGCTATTAGATAATACAGTAAATGATGTTTTCGTGTTTTCCTCGTCTGTAGTCATTGGTTCCAGTTCAAGGAATAGATTGTACCAATAATCTGATATTTTCTTATTGTTGTCAGAAACTATGACTTCCTCAATTTCATTTTGTTCATTAAATTTAAACACACAAGTTTTCAAGGATTTATTTTCAAAAATCAGTCCTTCTCTTGAAACTAAATCATCCTCATCTAAGAAACGGTTTGAATCGATTTTAGCAATAACAAAATACGTAAATTCACTGTCACAAAATAAGGATTGAATTAGACTACCCTTTTTTATTTTTTTACCTAATTTACTAATTTTTTCTTGGGTTTTAGTTTCTATATCTAACAATCTTTTGGCTACTGTATCTCTTTCATCATCAGGAAGTATTTTTTTTATGAAAGATGACCGAACAACTCTAACAACTTCTGTTCCATCTCTTCTGATAGAAAAATGCTTCTTATTAGGATTAAGTAATACTTCATCAGTTAAATCGGATATATATTTTTGTGCATCTTCAGCCTGAATTTTCTTGAAAGTTACACTAGCGCTTGTTAAATCAATATGATGCATTGTAGTAAAAAAAGTTTCCATATGTATATTCCTCTTTTCATATCTGCTAAACTAATTAAACCAAAAGAAAGCCCTAAAAACAACAGCTTTTCGGGCTTCATATCAGATATAATCTTTGAGGATTACTTAATAACTTTAACATATAGGGAACGTAAGTTCAATCTAAACGTTTATGACATTAAAACGATATTTTATGATTTACATGCCGTTGAATTTGTAACAAAACTGTTATATAAAATCCTATGTAAAGCTCCCCTCGTCGAGGAGCAATTTTTCATCGTTTAGGAATCGTTAAAACATACTCAGGGAATCGAATGTCGACTGTTTGTCCATTGATCGAATTTCCATTCGTATCGTTTGTTCGTCGTAACATCGGAAAAACTCTTTTCCCTGCGAATTTACGGATATCTAGCGTGCCATCCAAACCAAATCGTAGACCACTAGGTAATCCATAGGCTGAATTCACATCATCTCTAATAATACCGGCTGAGCGACAACGTCCAATTTCGACATCCGGATTGTCGGCATCCATCCAGAAGACGTATCCCTGATTTAAATACGCTGCACCGTTGATTGGAGCTAACCAAGCACCAATTCGAAAAATACCAAGAGATAGCTCATTAAACACTTCTAGCTTACCTACATAATTACCAACAGTTTTTGGTGGGCTTGCTAAAATAATTTGATCATGTGTCTGTGGTGTCGCTTGAATACTACCGCTTCCGCTTGTATTATAGCCAAGAACACTCATCACCGCACGAATTGCTTGATCCATATTCTGGTCTAATCGTCGCATGTCATTTGCATTATCGATAAAGCACCATTCGATCAATAATACATTGACGCCCGGATTAGTGTTACGGTGTACGAAGAACGTTGTGGTAGGCTTTGCTCCACGATTCGGAATTCCCAACGTATCCGCAATCACTTTTGATACAGCTGCCGCTAAAATACGCATCTGTTCGTTACCAGCCCAATAAAAAACCTCAACACCAGTTGCCTGACCATTAAAGGCATTCAAGTGACTCGTGATTGCTACCCCTGATCCCGCCGCATTCATAACCGTGACTTGGTTCTGCAAGTTTTGGTTAACAGTTGCGCCAACGTTATCTGTAGAATCGCGCACACTTGCAATTGCTTGCATCTTTTGGGTGATTGTTCGTACAACATCTGCTTCACGTCGCCCGTTTCCTACTGCACCTGGATCCATCCAGTTGGAGCCATTTTTTCTTCCTCCGTGTCCGGCACCGTTTGATCTGATCGTCATTTTACTTCACCTCTTCCCACGTAATACCAGTCCAGCATCTGTTGATCCGGATCATCTGTTTTGGGTCGTTGCTTCTGCTCAAAATCAAATGCTTCCATTTTGCCAGTTTCTGTAAATTCAGCTGCCACGGTCACGGTCGTTCCTTCGATATTGTTAAGAGTGTGTGCGGCATCCTCGATCGTGTTCTCGTCATTTTGAAACTCCGGTTTGACTACTTTGTTGTAGTCTTCTAAAAATTTTTCTTTGTTTCTCATCGTATTTACCTCCTAAATATTTAATAGAAAAAGATCAGCCTTTCGACTGATCCTGTTCTTTATAAATTAAGTTTTCTGTACCTTCTTGGCCATCACCATAATCCGGTGGATCAACGTCTGGTTTAACCATGCTGTTTCCTAAATCAAATAATCCGCCAGCGGCTAATCCTGATACAGCCCCAGCCCATGCGTAGATTGCTAACTCTTGTGGTGCTAAGGTCACTGCATAAAGCACACCCAACAAAATACCCGCAATCACATTGATCACGGGTAAGAGTTTGTAATCCTTCATTTGTGTTTTAATTAATCCTGTGACACCAACGACTAGTGGTGTAATAATACTTGAAGCAGCTAAGATTTCTGTCATGTTATTTTCTCCCCTTTCCAATTTGCTT
The DNA here is from genome assembly GCF_003957375.1 of Enterococcus mundtii. GTDB lineage: Bacteria > Bacillota > Bacilli > Lactobacillales > Enterococcaceae > Enterococcus_B > Enterococcus_B spodopteracolus. The sequence continues at coordinate 2,169,405 of NZ_CP025473.1, forward strand.
AAAAATAGATCTGATTTGTTCTTCAATAATTGAAAGCCGATTGCCATACTCAGCCTGGCTTTTTTCTACACGGATGATCGTCTTTTCTAATTTTCCTAACGTGTGATCAAGTTTCGTGAACATCGCATAAAATTTCGCCACGCCCACCATCAACGATCCACCGAGTGTTATGATTGCGATCCACTCCCCGATAGTAATTCCCTCCATAAGTAACCTCCTTTATATCAAACTTCTCGAATTTCTCGTAAAACAGCCTTTAATCCCTCAGAACTCACATTCCCACCATGTCCCCAAATTGAATTAGAAGAATAATCCACTTGAATTCTCTTATTGATCCAGTTACTACTAGAATTTAATACTTGACTCACATGTAAACCTGCTCGTTTAGGTAAAAATTGTGTCGTAAAATCATAATTCCATGCTGAACCGTTAGCGTAAGGTGCCCAGATCAGTAATAGTCCTGAATTAAGATCCTCGAATTTTTTAGAAAGTCTTATGATGTGACTCGTATTCATAGTCAATATTCCTGTCCAAAGGGGAAGACTTTCAATGAGCGAATCATTATAATTTGTTGTGTTCTTTGTAATAATGGCAGTAGTTCCTGAAGTTGTATAACTACACAACGGGAATGTAACTACCCTATCCCCTGCTAAAGTATTTCCATTAATTAAATGGTTAACTGCCTCTAAACGAACCTGATTATTTGTCCAAGAGTAATTCTCACTATCTGCTGGAAAATCATCAGTTGGAATTACCGATTCATTTAAATCAATCGTTAAACAAACATACCCACTTGAATTTGCTGGAAGAGTAATACTTTGTGCTTCTTTCACATATACCATTCTACCTTGTATAATCGCACTACCACTGGCAACTCTTACATCCAAACCACTGGAAGATAATTCTAATCCTTGTTCATAACCAGAAATCACATAACTTCTTTTTCTTGCTAAAGCATGGTACATTTTCGCATCATTTTCAGCACTGATTTTTATATTGTCAAATTGATATCCATCTACATTTCCAGCCATCAGTCCACCTCTTTAAATGTCAGTTCAGGTAATCCCATCTCAACCAAAACTTCTTTTACTTGTTCACGTATGATCTTTGGAACATCTTCAATTTTTTTCTTTTCTTTTATGATTAACGTTGCATATACAATGACCATTGTCTTATACTCCTTTTTTAAAATAAAAAAGACAATCCTACATCTCAGCCTGTTGAGATAAGATCGCTTTGACTTCTTTCTGGATTTTTTTAGGTACATCTTCAATTTTTTTTAACCCCTTGTTGATTAATTCAATATATATTTTTATCAAGTTATCCTCCTCCTAGAATCAATTCATATACTTCTGTTAAAGCTAACTGAGTTTCTGTTAGTTGCTCTTCTTGTCTTTTTACATTTTTTTCTAAATGTTTATAAAGTACTTGAAGATTATCAACCTGCTCACTAAGCACACTATTCTCTAACTCTTGCCAGCGATTTTCTGTTGGAACAAAAAACTGGTTGGCTATTTCAATTTCCTCTATCGGTGGAACATCAGTAAAAGGGACCTGAATTGGGAAATCATCTGAGACTTCTAGCTCTTTTCCACCAGTACGTCCATACTGCCAAATTTTTTTCATTTCATACCTCCTCAACCTTACTATTGTTTGTGGGTGCAGGTGCAAAAACTAATGCATGACCTCGAACTGCTAGTCTCTTCACTAATGTTGTTGGCGAATCAATAAAACGGACAATCGGTTTACGAGCATCATCAAAATTGTTTGATACAGTAATATGATAAGAACCAAATCCGCCGTCTGTGTAGTCTGGTAAACAGGAGCCACCAATCCAAATGTATCCGCCAAAAATATTCGGAACATCAGGATAAGTGAAGCCCGGATGACCATCATTTCCAACGCGAATTGTACTTCCTCTTGCCCAACCAATTGAATTCGAAAATTCTAATGTCTCCCACGCAAGCCACACACAGCCACCTAAATACACCGCACCATGATTTTTATATTTATCAGTCGCTACTGCTTTCGCGTACTCAACACCTATATTTACACCATTAGACTGTAAACCGCTTAAAAAGTTTTTAAATCCTGGGACCTGCTGTGGCTCATTTAGACTAACTGTTTGTAAGATTTTAGAATCCAAGTACTCTTCGGTGATATCCCAGCTATAATCATTTGGGTTACTACTATCTTTCAAACCTTCGCCAAAATATTTATATTCCAAAATATTCGGAGTGGCTATATCACCTTTTTCTATTTTTAATGATTCAATCGTTACTTGCCCCATTGTTGCTTGAGGGAATTGGTAAATTTGTAATGTGCTAGGAGAAACACTTCCATTCAAGTTTGCTTCTGAAGGAGTGAATGTCAGTCGCCAAGTATCCGCAACTCCTTCTACTATTTCCATATCCCCAATATTAGAGGTACTATTGGGACCAGTTGTATATACTCTAAATGATTGTGTACCTAGCTTGGTTCCTTTCAAAGTTAATGTATACGTTTGATTAGCAATAAATGGTTCAATCATTTCAGCAGAATATACTAAATATTGTCGACTACTTATCGGGAAAGCTTGTTCTTTATTTGCTAGATTTTCGTTCAATGGAACCTTGGAAATGTGATACGGTTCAACAAGTAGATTGGGTTGATAAGGCGTAGCAACCGATCCTTCTTCTATCTTTATGTTTCGAAGAGAGATTTTACCCTTAATTCGACTTGATGCTGTAACATCTTGTAAGACTACATACCATTGTTGAGGCAGTGTAGTCGCATAAGTTACTATTTGCGTACCTTTGATTGTCTGCCAGCTATTAGTAGAGATAAGTATTGGTCTATCTGTAGCCAACATAACCTGTCCTCCAGTCAAATAATTAGTAGTTAATCGAATGTTAGAGGCATCTCCCTCTAAACCTTCATGTAACATAATCTCAGCGCTGATGGTGTATCTCTTTCCATTTTGAAGAGCGGGTAAACGCATGCTTGTATTGAACTTAGTTAGTTGCGCAGATCCGTCCAATGTGAAAATGATCTCGCCATCTGCTCCATCTTCAACCGTAGCTCCATTTCCCGATGTAAAATGAGCAGCTGTAATCTTTGGTAACAAATTGGCATTCCCTGAATAGTCGTAATTACCAAAATCAATACTGTTTGAGTACATCCGTTTTAGATTACCTAGCTCGTTGATTTGTTTGCTTGTCTCGTTAACTTTTTCATTTAAATTTAGAACTTGTTCGTTTAACTCTTTAACTACGTTCTCAATACCCTTATACTCTTGTTCCTTTTCTTCAATAAATAATCGGAAACGATTATCAAAATCCTTTAGTTTTTCATCTAGCAAAGACACATAAAGCGTTGCTTGACCTTGACTGATATCGGCATCATTTTCAACTTTTATTCGAAAGCTCTGTGTTGCATAACATTCTCCGTTTTCTCTCGTCACACGAAAGAACGCTTCCTTGAACTCACCTTGGACACTAAAATTTTCACGACTAAATTTATAGCTGATTTCACCTTCAGTAGGATCTAAAATTGTGGGCACACCAGTTGTGAATGTGCCATTTGCATTTGTTCCATAAAAAACTATTGTACATCCATTGAGATTTATTGTTGATCCGTCTGGATCTAATAATTTAAAGGGATAATTTATAAATCGATTATCCCCAACTCGACCAATAATGGACTTTGAGAGCTTTCGTCCGTTACCGCCTAATTTAAGTTCAATAGGCTCCATTACTCCACTACCTTTCTTTTATTCATCAAAATATTCACTTAATCGACTTCGAATATTACCAAATGTTAATTGCATCTTGTTCTCAGTACTATTTACTCGCCAAGCAGTTAGAACTGATTGATAAATTGTATTTTTTATTCTTACATTCGCTAATAATCCAGTTTCAATTTCTTCAACATCAATATTTTTTGCTTGAAACATAACTTTACAATTGATTTCATGTGAATAAGCATTTCCTTTTAGTTCACTATTTGCAACTTCTAAATATGTGGGTTTATCTTCTAAATCCTGATCATATATATATACCGTATTAACAGTAGGTCTAATAATTTTATTGCTGTTTGGATTGTTAGTGACATTATTATCATTTTCTAAATAGTAGGTAGCTAAGATAATTGGATGGTCCATACTGTTAGTTGCTTTATCAACAATTAACAATGCATTCTCATTACCAACTCCTGGCTTTTTTACCCAATAATCCCAGTCACTAAATTCTGAAGAATTATCCATTATTTGAATACTTTTTTCTATTCTTTTTATACCAGTCTGTATTCTGCCTCCTGAGATTGCTTTAACATACCACTTTACGTTGTATTTCCTAAATCCATTAATCAAATAGCTATTAATCCTTCGAGAATTTAATTCAATTGCTTGATAACTATGAGCTGTATCACTTTCAACATCAATACTTAATGTTCCATTTAAATTCTTTGTACGGTCATTTAAAAGGTAGTTAGTGATGATTGATTTAGCATGAGATTCAAAGCTATTCCCACTTGTTCTATAAGTAGGGAAATAACTATCTCCAAGGCCCATCAACCCACGACAACGGATTGTTTTATTATCTTGAGAGTCGACTATCCCAAAATAAGCGTATTTTCCACTAGGTATATACTTTGCTCTTAGCCAATCACCTTTTTCAATTTTTATATCTTCTGTTAAGGTGAACTCACTGGTCAGTTCACGATTAACTTCATCAATACCAAAGTCGAACTCTCCACATATATATTCTCTAGGATAGGGAGTTAGATCCCAACGAAATAAATGAACAGATATAATCATTAAAACAGATCAGCCTCCTCATAAATCGTTATTTCTACTTCTGCAGTACCGATATGAAATACTATTATTGATTCTCCGACAGGCGCATGAACAAACCCGTTTTTAGTTATATCTTGTTGTTGATAGACCGAAGAATGTAATCCATTCTGATCTATTAATATAGCAGTCCTTTCTTGAAATAAACTAGAAACAACCAACTGCTGTTCTTCTTGTAAAGTTAGAAAATAACCATCTGAGCTAATTAATTTTGAACCTTGGAATATTTCCCAACGAGGGTTTACACAATAACCAGTTATTTTTATTCTTAGCGGAGTCAGATGATTTTTTTCAGCAGATAAATAGAGGGAACGATTATTAATTCGATAGTTCCCTTTTTTCTCATGTGCATTTTGAGTATAGACATACGGCCGGACATAATTATAGACTTTTCCATGGGCATTAACATTTATATTTTTTTGATGAATTTTTGCATACTTCACTGTATACCAAGGCGATAATCGGTCAATTATAATTGATTCTTTTAAAAATCCGCCTTGTTGTATAGAAGATTTCGATAACATAGAAACTGTAATCAGTGCTCTTTTTTGGCCTGCGTCAGTAGTATAAATTAAATAAAGTGGACTAAAGGATAAAAATTCTACAAAAGAATAATATACTTGATAGGCATTTTCATTTTTACGACGTCCAAAATGAAAATAAGCTTCAAACTGATGTTGTTTCAATACGTGCTTTTCAATTCTAGAATGCCCATTTTCGCTCAAATAATCAGTTTCAAAACCTATTCCTAAACCATTTACATTAGAAGCCCTTAAAGAGTGCGTATTATCTATGAGCCAGGTATCACCATGACTGTTTTCAATTGATAGATGTTGCACTAAAATCCTCCTCTCGCCATCGTCTTACCGATTATTTTTGTCAGTCCATTAGTGTCTTCAATCATTACTATCTGTTCTTTATTTGCCAAATCTGTTAAAGCTTGTGCAATTTTGGAGGTGTATGGGGATTGCGTACTGTATGATTGATTAATAATTTGTGTACCTCTAGCTTCCATACCCATACTTGAAGCGCCTAAAGCTATTTCTGGGGTAGTGATCCTCAGTATTCCGTTTGATAAATTATCTATCGATTGATATGCTACATCTGCATACTTATCAATTCCCACAGCTACACCTTCTGGTATCCATCGACCAACTTCTGATGCCATCACTCTAGATGGACTGTTAATATCTAATGCTTGTTTCATTGTATTAGCAACCTGATTGGCAATTCTATTTGCGGTTGCCAATACAGATGCTGTACCGGCATTTAATCCAGCAGTCAATCCAGCCATAGCATCTCGACCCACTCCATTTAGCTGGTTAGGTAATCCTGAAAAAGCAGATACAACCGCCGAGCTAGTTCTTGATGCAGTTGAAACAGGCTGATTTGCAGATGAATTCATTCCACTATTTAATGAACTAATTGCGTTGCGACCTGCCGTTTGCATCTGATTTGGCAACTGATTGAAGGATTGTACAATCCTATTTGATATATTTCTGGAAGTTGCGACAACCCTGCTCGACTCTGCCATCATTCCAGAATTCAATCGACTCATAATATCTCGACCGATCGATTGAAATTCACTTGGCGTATTAGTAAAGGTCCGTATCAAGTTGCTATTCAAAGCTTTCACAGTAGCTAATTGTACTTGCGATCCACTTTGGAAACTCATATTCATAGAATTCATACTATTGGAAGCTACCATAGGAAGCGCACTCAACGCGTTAGCTACATTAGGAACAACTTGATTAAAACTTACTGTCATATTTTTGATACCCATGTCGGTTTGTTTTACCATTTGGTCAACCAACTTATTTACTTCCGCAACAACCACTGGACTAGTGGCTGCGATTCCCGTTGCAAGACCTTCTCCCACTGCTTGTCCGTACTCAGCATAGTTACCTTGGTTCATATGGCTAGATAGTTCATTATTTGGAGTGTCTGCGACAGCTTTAGCACTTTGTTGCACAGCTTCTTGACTGCTATCAATCCCTTGTGCTACACCTCGACCTACCTCTGTTCCACTTTCCTTAGTTTTTTCTGTAGTCATCTCAGCTTGAATAGTATTTTCTGGTATCATTCCTATAGCTTTGGCTGCTAACTCAACATCGGCATTAGATTGATTAATTCCTTCACTTAATCCTTTACCTGTTTCTTGACCAGTCGGAATATAACGATTTGCTTGTATGGTTTCCTGAAACATTGTTTCTGGAGTTTGTGCTACTTCTTTAGAAGCTTCTTCTACTGAAGTAATATTATCTAAAATTCCTTGCCCCAATTTTGTTGGTGGTGCTGCACCCATTGAGGTATAGTCAGTTTGTTCTAATTGAGGGCCCATCACTCTCTCTGGCGTTTGAGCAACTTCCTTTGCTGCTTCCTCTACTTTGGGGGTTGCTTCTACCATCCCATCCCCAATTTCTTCGACAGGTTGACGTCCCCACTGGGCAAAGTCTCGCCCCTCTGTTCCTCTCCGTAAAGATGCCTCACTTTTTTCTGGAATTAATCCAAATTTTTCAGCAACAGTTTCCGTTTCTTCACCAACGATATTCCCCATACTCGCCATCGCTTGCTTCATCGTCGCATCCGCAGTCCCATTTAAATCACTAATGTGCTGTTGTGCTGTTTCTGGTAATTTACCTAATTCAAGATCTAAATTTTCAACAAACCACGCCGATTGTTCAGCTGACATTTTTGGTAGGTCCTCCATATGAAGACCCATTTGTTCCAGCAGGCTTTTTGTATGTTCTCCACCTAACTCCGCTAATGAACCAAGATTCAGCCCCATCTCATCAACCATTTGCTGTGTTTGAAGCGCACCCGCCGGGCCTAGTTTTTCAAGTTGCATAATAATGCCATCATCTACACCGGCCTTCGCCAAAATGGCAACATTGGTCGACCAAGTTCTCATAGCTTCAGCATTTTTTTGTAGATTTTCCTTCATTTGATCCAAGCTGATTGCTTCTTGTTGTTCAATCTGCTTAAAAGCATTCCCTGATTCTTCTACCAGCTTTTTGTACATGCTATTCATTGATTCCAAGGCAGCTTGTTGTGCATCAGATAGAACATTCCATGAAGTAATCATCTGAGAATTAGCTTCTGAGACGGTCTCTGCGACTGCTCGTCTTTTCTCTTGCTCCTCCGCGTACAATTGATTTCGTTCGGATTGATTTTCAACAAGTAAACCTTGAAGTTCATCTTCCTTCTGGGACAGTCCTTCCAGTGATTCTTTGACTTTTTTCTTTCCATCCACGCCAGATTCTGAGGCTTCTTGCTCCAATCTCATACGTTCTTTGGCTACTTCAGTTAATGAGGATTCAATGTCTGCAGCTTCTTGATTCAACGTCTTTTGTCGTTCGGTTAGCCGATTGACTTCTTCCATTCCTTTAGAAGCTTCAATCCGTTTGTTTATTTCTTCTGTGGTTGCATTAAGGAGGCCTGTTTCTTCATCTTAAGAGAGATTTAGACCAGTCACTGAATTATTCAGTTCATCAACTGCATCAGCCATCAATTTTTTATCTGCAGTCGATTTATCTTCAATTGCAGAAAGCCTTTGTAATTCGGCTGCTAGATCCTTGTTTCTTTCTGCATTCGACTCGATCACTTTTGCTTGTGACTCAAATTCTTTTGCACTGGACTGGGTTGACTTTCCGACATTATCTAGATCGTCTTTTAATCCATCTAATTCACTAGCTAATTCTTTGGTCTTTTTACGTGTATCTAAAAAATTTTTTCCCATTATGGCTGCAGCTACACCAGCTGCTCCTAAAACAGCTGCTGTACCCGCGACTACTGGATTCAATAGAATGCTAGCTGCTGCCAGTGCCTTCTTCGCTGCTGCAGAAGCACCAGCAGCAATCGCATAGGTTTTTTGGGCGGCTGCTGCACCTTTTAGTGAAGCTGCATTGGAAATGTTTGCTGCAACAACCGCTTTAGTGGTGGTGGCGTTCTGTAAGTTGAGACTGATTCCTAGTTTTGTAGCAACTGCATCAACTTTTTTAGCCATCGTCGCACCAGAAGTTGCACCGGTCAGGTATTTCAACATCTGAACATAAGATGCTGTAGCAACTGCTGCTTTCTGTACAATAAGTAGTCCACCAAATGCAGTTCCTAATCCGATAATCACGGGTGAAGCTGTCACAGCTGCGTCCTTCACAGCAATAACCCCACCGGTCATCGTATCAACAGCCGAAACAACAGGAGGGATTACACCAGCAATCCCATTTAGCGCACCTTCAAATGTTTTACCAAATCCTTGGATGTTTTCTTTCATCGAGCCAAAACGTGTTTCTGAGAATGCCTCGTCCATAGATGCGATAATATTTGCTGTTCCTCGGCTTGTTGCAGTAGCCATATTGGCAAACGATCCTGCCCAAGTATCCCCAGCTTGTTGAGCCATCCCAGAAACCGATGTGAATTCATTCCCACCATCACGCATCGCCTGTTCAACCGTATCAAAAAACTCATTGGCACTAATTTCGCCATCACGCAACGCATCACGAATACTTTGCATACTCATACCAGTCGCATCTTCATAGATTTTCCAAGGATCTACTCCACGGCGAACCATACGATCCATTTGTGCCATGTTAACCGTTCCGGTTGCTCGCATCTGGATCATTGCATCCATCACATTATCCATTGTTTCTGCAGCGCCATCACCATACATGGCAACTGCATCACCCCAGATTTGATAACTTTTCGTCGATTGTTCTAATGAACCATTTTGCATCACTAAACGTTGAACTGTCTGTGCCGCACTATCCAGCATGTAGTTTGTACCAACAACGACATCTCGAACGCCTTCCATCCCTGCAGCCGCTTCTTCTGAACTGCCAGTTAATCGAGTCATCGTATTTTCAAAGTTATTCAAAGTATCAATACGACCAAATGCACCATCTAATGAACCTTTAGCCATCGATAGTGCTGTAGTTGCTCCTTTTGTGATCAACATCGCTGCACTTAGTTTGCCCACAGAGCCTGTTAACAAATTGGCTTTTGGCTCTGGTTGAGAAAAGGAGGTACTCATTTTAGCACCAGACTTTTCTGCTTCATCACCCAATGACGTAAGATCCTTTTTCATCGCATCAACCGCATCACTGACAGTCTTTGCTCCGTCTTTGGAACCAGCTTCTAAACTAGTCGCAATGCTCTTTCCTGCCTTAGTTGCTGATAATTCAACAGGAGGAACCATCTGCGCAGAGGACTTTTCTATAGATCCAAGAGCGCTAGCTGCTTGCTTGGAACCTGCTTCAAACGAATTACCGATGCTTCTACCTGCCTTAGGTGACGTCGCTTCAATACTGGCTAACATGTTACTGCTTGATTTCCCGATACCATCTAAAGCGCTAGTCGCCTCCTTGGCACCAGATTGAAAGGAGCCACCAAGCTCTTTACCAATTTTAGGTGCAGAAGATTCCACAGAAGAAACCAAGCTTGTGACTGATTTAACGACACTGTCATTGGCCTGATTGGCATTTTTGGCACCAGAATCAAAGGATTCACCCATGATACGTCCTGACTTAGCTAGTTCAGTGCTCGTCGTGGCGGTTAGATCCGTCACTCCTTTAGCCACGCTATCTGTTGCGTTATTAGCGGCCTTAGATCCCACTTCGAAGTTTTCGCTTAATGATTTCCCAGCTTTGACAGTAGCCGTATCAGTCGATCTTCCTAAATCAGTCATCGACTGTTCAACTGAATCCACTGCTTGATTAGCAACTTTCGCTCCTGTCTCAGTATTGGCACCCATATTATTACCAATTTTTTTTGTAATATCATCAGCATTTTTTCCTAACTGTCCAAAGTTTTTTTCAATTGAACTTATTACATTAGGAACCTGCTTGGCGTCCACATCAATCAGAATACTTATTTTGCCATCTTTAGTCATTATCTTCCTCCTCTCTATCCGTATTTAAGGCATAGTATCTTTGTAAATCTGTCATATCTCGCTTATATTCTTCTGAATCATTATTTCCTGGTTTCCAAGCTCGAATCTGCATAATTCGTTTAAGTGGAGTGTCTGAAGGCAGATTATGTAAAAGAGCTCTAAATTTGGACCAAGTTAGTATTCCCTGTTTATCAATTAAATCGATGTTATATGCTTGGATAAAAGAAGCGTAAATAGTCTCTGCATCCGCAGATATATCTATTAATTGTTCGTGCTCTTCCACAGAAAGTGGCTCTCCGTAAAAACTATATTTAATGAACGGTGGAACTTCCTTATGAATAAATTGGTCGTAAATAAATACCCATAGACTAAGTGCATCCTCAGATTGATAGCAACCTTCTCCAATTAATAAGTCTAGACATAGACAAGCTTTCTCATAATCAGTGAATATTGCCTCGTTTAACACATCAAAAGCATCTAATACAATGTCAAATGACAAATTAATCAAATACTCACGTTCTTTATAAAAAAAGGAAGTGACTTCTGGGTCATTTAACCTCATGTCACCACCTACTTTTTATTTGCTACTTTTTGCTTTTTCTTTTTCTGAAACTCTTTGGTTAACTTTTTTGCGGCAAGCTCTCTATCCTTTTGTCTTTTCTTTTCTTGTTGTTCGACTTTTTTAACGATAGCTTTGATAGTTGGTTCATAAGCACGTTCAAGTGCATCAAAATCTGGTACACACTCATATAATTTTTTAAATGTTCCTTTACCAAAGAAAAAATCATATTGATATTCAAGAGTCCCTTTAGCATGTTCTATGACTGTTTCAACATTAGTTTCGTGGATAGAATCTTCTTTAAGTTTTTGTTCGTATATTTCGAATTCCTCATAGTTTTCTTCTACAATAATTCGTTTTAAATTTTCCAATGAGCTATCAAACCAGATTTCAACACGCTCACCAGTAATTGGATTTGTAAATCCTACTGGAAAGCCAGAGAGTTCAATATCGATATCAAGTGTTTGTTTCATAATTACCTCCATATAAAAAAGAGAAGGCTATAAAGCCTCCCCCAATATTTTAGTTAGTTCGTCTTTTTTAGCATTTGACGGGTATTCAATATTTTTACTATCAAGTGTTTGTTTTAATTCTGGCATAGTTAGCCCAGTAGCTTTCAGTTCTTCTGGCTCTGGGCTGTCTGCTTTGAATAAAGTTCCCATTTAGGTGTAGTATCATATAGAACAGTAAATTCAATATTACCAAATTCAGTAGCCCCTCCAGTTTTCGTTTGAGGACTTGATAAAGTTGCAATTCCTTCCCTTTTCTTTTTGGGATTATCTCGATCATCTGTTACTCGAAAACCAATTTTCCGATCATCTCCAAATAAACCAATCATTTCATCAATTAATTCAGATGCTTCATCACCCTCAAAGTATTCACCCGTAAAACTATAGCCTAGTCGATGAGAGGTGATCGTTTGCTCTGGTTCTCCCGACCCATCAAAGAAACCGTCTCCATCGTCAACTTCTTCTTGTGAGGCATCAGAGACACTCTTAATTTTTTTTAAACGAACCCAACCATCTTCAGTAATTTTTCCATCTTTCAATTTTTGAATTTCAAATCCAATTAGCGCAATTTTTTTTCGTTTCATAATATTCCTCCTATTTATCAAAATATAATGTTGCTTTGATTGCTAATCGATAATACAGAAATTTTTTGTCGTCATAACCTGTAAAAAAAGGTTCATCTACAATTGTTATTCCAACAAATTGATAACTATTGTTACTAGATGGAATATCTTCTTGTTCTTCTAGTAACTCACCTAGTTCAATCATTATCCGATCTGCATTTTCACATTTTGTTTTATAGACAAATTCATAATTTAGTTCTTTTTGTTTTGATCCATCCATAAAAGTTTCGACCGTTTTACCTCCAGGTAATGCGGTTAGACGCATCGACTCGTCTTTATCTAAAGAGTGAATACGGACTGGTACTGGTACTTGGTTCGATACTTCTAGCAACTGATCAATAAAATCCATTACCAATTCGCTCCCCTCTTGAATGCTTCTAACCAACTAGACATAAATATAGATTTTGCTTCTTTATCCCAATATGGACCAGTTCCCGGTGTAGTATAATTAGAAAATATTACCTGTGTTCCAAACTTATTTGTAAACCCTCCGTGATAATGAGCCAAAGCATATCGAGCATTCCAAGTAATCTTTTCTCCATTACTTTCAACAAAAGACATATCTCTCAAGTGTTGGCTCCTCATAGGAACAAATCTTTCATTCATATCTAAATGAGCTTTATTTGCCATTTCGTGCCGTCCATTTTGTATAGATGAATGACTTAATTTTATTTTTGCTCGACTTAAATCAATTCTTACAGATGCTCCCATTAAACTACCTCCAATTCATAAGCGAATGGTTCAGGAGAATCAGCAAGCAACGGAACGATTTTTGTGATTGTGTATTGTTCGCCAAAGATTTCAATTTGATCTGCAACTGAAAACTCCGGTAATGGTCCAGTGTATTTTTTCGCCATAGAAATCAATGCATTTGGCGTTTGTACTTTCCCATCAATATCCCTTGGCTCAAATTTGACTGTGTCGTCAAAGCGGACATGCTCAATGGCTAAATCATCCTCAAAAATCGGCTCACTTCGTGGACCCATTCCGTTTTTCTTGCGATAGATCATCGCATGAGGGAAAAAACGTTTTGGCGGCATTCTCATCGACTCACCCCACGATATAACAGACCTGTGCCAGATAACTGCAGCATAGCGTCCCCAGAAAGCAGGGATACTTCGTTTGTCAATGACGAACCACCTTTGCTTTTAGAAACACTCATCCGACCAATGGACCAGCTGTCAGGCTCTTGCATGCCGAACGTTGTAGTGGCCTCAGCCTCATGCATGTACTCAATCTGATAAGCAACAGCCAACTTAAATGCATCGCGCCGCATCGGAATATCTAATTCAAGATCATTGTGTTGATAGAAACGTCTCGTTTGGATGTCCAACAATGCACTGGCTTTTCTCAGAAGCTTCTTGAACTCCTTTTCGGTCAGTTCCGTGTCACGATCCACGAGTCGCTTGTACTCTTTAAGAGACAGGTAGCCACATGGCTCGATGCTATCCTGATCGTCAAAGATTTCGTTCAACGGCTTACGTCTTATTCGTTCCATGGTTTTTCACCTCCATGAAAAAAGAGAGTGGTTATTCACTCTCTTTTAACAACTCAATTAATTCTGGTTTCTTGGCAGTAGATGGATACTCAAAGCCAAGACGATCTAACTCAGCTCTAAGCTCATCAACTTTCATGTCATCGATGACAATTGATTTACCTTCTACTCCAGACTTCCCCGGTTCTTCCGGGGTCATGCTTTTGGGTCATCATAAGAGATATAGATTGCTGGACGTGCTTTCTTAAGTACCAAGCAATCGTAATAATCCAACCCTTTGATGGTGTCACGGTAACCGCCACGATCCTGGTCAGCAGGGACCAAATCAATCGTATTGTACTTCTCGATTGGCTTAGCAACGGTGATAGGTGTCATAATGAAATTAATATGCTTGTCTTCATCGACCTGCAACCGATTTTTAGCAACCTTTTGGATGATGATGTTCGTGCCATCAAGCATCTCGACACGACGATCGATACCATTAAATTGAACAGTGTTGGTGGTAAAAGTTTTAGAAACGCCATCTGCATTCTTCAATGCTTTGTAGGCATCACTAGACATAAATGCCACAAACTGACCAATGACTTCTGTGTCAGTCATGTACGCTTCAGCATCGTCGAAGCTATCTAAAATATTAGATTTAGTGATTGTTTGTTTGACCGTTTTTCCTTTGTAAATCTTATCAGAAGTATCAAATCCAGCTTCAAGCAAACGAGCAACAGCGGTTTGATCTTTCTCAGGAATCGTAACCAATCGAGTGTGCTCTTCAATGACAGCACCTACTTGATAGGCTGCATTTTCCGATTGATCTAAGCGATCCATGTCGTAGCCCATCCAACGTTCCTTTTCCAATTTTAAAGTTGACTTCTCAACTGAGATATTGTTTCGTTCATTTTCTTTATTTCGCTTATAATCGGCAGCAGTAAATCCTTGCATTTCATTTACACGAACTTCATGAGTCCCCACAAAATCAGCTTCTGTAATATCTTTTGCCCCTTGTGTCAATACTTCCCATACTTGCGACTCAGCTGCAAATTCCTTGTCGATTTTCGCTAAATCCTTACTGTCTAAAATTACTGGCATTTAAACCACTCTCCTAATTATTTTTTGTTCTTGCAATATTCTCTGCTAGATTATCTTTCCAGCTTTTTTCTTTAGGTGGCTCACCACCACCTGTATTACCAGCAGCCACAAACTGCTTTTTCTTTGGCTGTGGTGCAGGATCGCTTGATTGAAACAAATAGCCTTCATCTTTTTTTAGTGAGGCTACTTTATCATCTAATCCCTTGACCCCTTCGTCAGTCATTTCCAATTCATCTGCCTTCAACAAAGCTTTCACAGCTGTAATGTTCTTAGCTCCAGCTTGTGTTAAAGCTAATTCGATCGCAGCGTTCTTACGATCTGCTAGTCTTTCAGCGGTTACGGTTTCTAACTGATTTTTATAGTCATCAATTTGTTTTTGCAGATCTTCATTTCCACTGTTTGATGCTTTCAACTGCTCAACAAGCGCATTTGCGGCGGTTAAATCTTCGTTTGCAGTTTTTAGCTTTTGAGACTTATCGTTAAAATCAGCTTTAGGCACAGCATTTTTCGGAAATTCTGATTTTATTTCTTTTGTCGCTCCGTCTAGATCAAACTTCCCATCCTCTCCGACGTGTTTTGATAAAATTTCTTTGATCCATTCCATGATTCATTCTCCGTTCCTTTTTATTCTGGTTGGTACCAGTTTAGAGTGTGAGTTATACCGCTCACTCGGTAGATGAACAGTTTAATGTCATATTCAGGACAAAATAAAAGCCTAGCAAGCTAGACTAAACAAACCAAAATCCTCAAACTTCAAAGCAAGACCAATTTCATAAAATGTTAGTAAGATTTCAGATAAGCTCAATTTGCTTTAATCCTCCACCATACTTTCTCCTTCTATGAATACACTTGCTCTCTCGAATAATCCCGACGTAACAATTGACCATGCTCATTGATAAAAGTACGCAGTGCTGCTTGACGTCGTCTGACCAGTTGTTTGAAGTGCAGAACATCTTCTTTGTTGTCCATTGTCGTTGCTCCGTTCAACTGCCGCTTGGCACGACGAATAGCGACTTCCATGCGTCGTTGCTTGGCAACCAAGTCTGCATTGTCAATCGCTTGCTTTGGATCATACTGCTTCATGTGAATATCAAGATCCGGATCATAGATTTGGATGTACAATCGATGTCGACAATTAATACCTTGGGTTCCGTCAGGCTCACCGTATCCATGATCATAGATCGATGGAATGTGCCGTAATTCTTCCGGCGCATCTTCAGTGCGGACAAGCAATACCCATCCACCTTGAATATGGGCACATTGTGGTCGTGCAGCCACATGGCTACTCATTAAAGCAGTGACGATGCCATGCTCTAAGCCTCGCTTAAGTCGCAGATCTTGATAAACACGGTGAGTGGATGCTTTTAAAACCATCCGAACGTAGCGCTCAAGGCTCCATTCACGCCCTGCCTTGTCGACAAAGGTCGTCATCACCCCTTTTTCCACCATCGCATAGATCGACTCTCTAAGTGCCTGTTGTGGCGTTTTTGTGCCTCCGATGATTTTGGCCACAGTATCGTTTAAAACTTGTTGATACATCTTAGCCAGTGGATTATTCGGATAATTAGTGTCGATCAGCGTTTGATTGACGTGGTTGTCGAGCTCTCGCCATTGCTGATTGAAATATGACTCCATCACATTGTCGATCTCCGTTCGTGGTGGAGATTCTTTTCCGGTTTGCTTAACCAAATTCTTGTCGAGATCTGAAACGACCTCAAATCCCATATCCACGATGATTTTACGTAACTGATCATAAGAATACTGACTTGTTTCATTGACCACTTGCTGCAAAGATTGTTGATTCAACAAATTTAATTGCTGCATCTTTTCAAGCTTCCATCGAAACGCATTATCTTCTGTGAGCGGTGTTCTCGTTGGCTTGTTTAACTGACTGATAAGTAGCTTCATAATTTCGTCTTCCATCGCCAAGTAGGCGTCTTGGACGTAAGAAGCCTCAATATCTAACTGGTTAGGTGTAATGGCCATTCAATCACTCCTCGAAGTCTTCGTATCCAGAATCTCGTATTTTACCAGTAGTCTCATCAACTACATCTAATTGCGCTTGTCGGTAAAGATCTTTTGCCTTACTTTCAGGCAACTTCATTATTTTGGCTAAAGTTAACCATCCGGGAATCAGCCCATCATTTTTCAGTTCACGATAATAATCAGATTCTGACTTTTTATCTAAGAATATGCCATCATCAAAGTTCACACCTATCTCTTCACGATTTGGAGATTCACCACTAAATAGTGGTTTCCCATCAACTTCTGTGGCTCGACCTAGCTCACACAGCGCTAGCACAACATCCCGAATGAATTCCTCTAATTCGGTTGTTTGTTGGTTCCTTGACTGATACGTTTGCGAGTTCTCGCTGATTACCTCAGTTGCCGTCTTATTCGTCGTACGTACCCCGGCACCATCGAAAACGAACGTACCAGTCGACAGCCCCACTTCCATTTCTAGAAGTCGCAAGCGATGATTAATTGCTCCGATGTATTGTTCTGTTCGAATATCATGAGTTAAATCAGTAATTTTAAATTCATCAGGGTTCGTACCAGGAACAATGACATAGAAGTCATCATCTTTATCAAAGGTTAATTTCGTTTCGCCTGTTCCCTTGTCAGGAATTCCACTTAGCATAGATTCAGGAAAGGCCGCTCTTCTCTTTCCCACGTCAATTTCATGATCGAACGCATCAAGTGCTTTATTTAATCGATCAAGTGTTCGTTTACAGTTATCGTACACACCAACACCAAGTGGTGAGTATGGGTTGATATTGTTAAAACCTGCTGTCTTAAAATAAGAGAAGATTGGACGTTCAATTTCTTCACCATGAACAGCCGCCTCAAACTCTTCGTACTGCTTTAATGTGTTTAAAGATACTTGCATCCCCAACACATTAGATTTTTCACTTTCGTATAGTTCCATAGAGACCCAATACTCACCATCGATCCACTCATGGAATTCTAACAAGGTATAATAGAACGTTTTGTTCCCTTGGGTTTTGATCGTTTTAAATGCCATTGCACACTGACTGATCTTATTTGTACTGCTTTCCAATGGAAAGAAGGCATCCGGGAGCGCCCATGAAAATTCCACTTGTCCTGATTGATCATTGAAATAAGGTCGCACAACTAAGCCACCAAGAGCCATTGCTGGCTCAAGATACTTACTGAGATTACGCTTGAAGTCATTATGTTGAAACACAGACTCTATCCAAGTGCTGGCTTCATCATATTTTTTTGATTTATCGTCTTTTCCGATCGTGATTTCTGCCTGTTCATTGAACATTACCTTCGCATACTCAGAAGCAACCTTGCGGGCCATATTGATATTCGCCTTTGCTCTCTGATCAGAATTACAATGCGTGTACCCTTGGTAATAAAGCAAGCTGTTTTGAATACGATCATATTCTTCACGACTCATTTGAATCTTTGGATGATCTAAAATACTTTGTAGCTCTTTTTTCGCTCCTATCGCAACCGCCCCCTTTCCAAAAACTCTTTTTATTGCTTGCCAAAATGACACCTGATCACCTCCTACTAAAGAACATAGCGTTTCGTAAAGTAATTAATCGCATAACGACATTCGTCTAATGCATGGTTGTTTTTATCCACTGGGTAGCCAGAATCATTCCGAACGTACATTCCTAATTCTTTGATGAAATGATAGTGACCATACTTGCCATCATGATCGTAAAGAAAAAAGCGTCCTTTTGAAAAGGCGCTTTGCGTTCGTTCAATCCCTACTTCAATTTTAGTGCCATTGCTGGTTACTTTATCTTTTGAGTTGTTATCTGCTTTTGTTGTGACAATACCTAAGACACGTAATTCCTCACTCAATGACTTACAGGCTGGATCAACAAAGAACTTTGAATGCTTTGGTAGCCAAGACCACTCTTTATAACACCATTCTTTAAACTGCTTAATTTCCTTGGCATACTCGCTCATTGCTTTTGTTACCCCTGTATCAGTACCGCTATGATAGAAGTTGGCCATTCGATAGAGATAATACTTTCCGTCTTTCCATGTAACGAGATTTAAGGAACAGGTAGTTGCATCACTTTGTCCGCCGTCTGCACTAAAGAATGCTTCTACAGGTTTACCAATGATTTCCTTCGACAGATGAGTATCTTCGTTAAACATTGAATAGATCACACCTTCAGGCATCACACGATCACCTAGCCAATCTCGTTTGTAAAGATACTCGGAGACTTTACATTCCGCTTCCCATTCTTTCAAAGCTTGTTTCGTTAAAATAGGATTATCTTGTGGTCGCCAATGACGAAACTTAAAAGACCCAGTTTCTATAAAAGGTTTAAGAGTTTCTAGGTTCGGATGATTTGGTGCTGGCGGATTCTGTTCAGCGAGATGATAACGAAAACTAGAAGCTTTAGTCCGACGAAAAGCCTCCTCTATGACCGCTTTGTTAAGCAGATTGAATTCCAAAAAAGTGACAGTTCCAAATGACATACCAGTGATAGCGCCGACAGCATTTACTTTTCCGCCGCCTTTATAATAGATCCGCTTTTCTCCCTCTGGTAGATTGATCCATAAATGATCTCCATGCTCATCGTGTCGAATTTCAGCACAGCTGGCAAAGATATGTTCCAGTCCGAACCCTTCACAATCCATAAACATTCTGTAAGCTTGTTCTTGGTTATAAGCAAGTACAAGATGATTGGTGTCGGGATGTCCTGCATAGATCAACGCCATTTTCTGCGCATCTGACATGGTTTTGCCTGAACGAATCGTTCCCTCGTTCAATTCCATCCGAATTCCCTTGAGCGATTGGAAAATATTCTCTTGTTGCTTAGTCGATAGTTTCAACTGGCTCATCTGTATCACTCTCCTCCTCTTTCTTTATTGGACCAATAAGCGATTGGCCGATATCAATAAGTCCCTGTACTTTATTTTGCTCACCTTGTTTAAGAATAAGTTTAGAGACTTTATGTTCGAGAATATCCGCTTCAAAGGCTATTTTCCGTTTTTGCTCTTCCATTAATACAACTTTTCCTCCTAATAGGGATAATTCATTTAGTTGTTTAATCGATTTTGTCAACTGGTTACTAATCCGAGTTAGTGAATCTTCAATTGAAAGAATATCATCAATTTTACGGTATACTTTTCTACTTACTTGGATATCTTGCATTGCTTCACGTTTGATTTCTAGCTTTTTACCATCTTTTTCTATAGGAGTTTTTATTTTTCTTAGCTGTTGCAGCCGCTCAACTTCTTCCTCATTTAGCCCTTCTTCGGCTTTTTTGATTCTTTTCATCATTCGTAGCTGCCGAATCTTAAGTAGCCGTATTTCTTCAGATAAAACAAAAGAAGGATCATCATCCAAACTTGAATAGATGTCCTTCTCGTCATCGCTTAAAGTATCAAAGAATATTGTTTCATATTCGCCTGTTTTCAAAGCGTTCTTGTTTCTCTTGGGTGGCGATGCTCCGCTATTCCCTTTATTCCCTATGGCATTCTGGTTACCGATAGGTGCGCCACCTTTATTTGCAGTACTACATTCATCTTTTTGCAGTACTTCATTCCATTTGTCACGTGATTTCCATGCTGAAATAGTTTTTTCTGGGACAGATAACTTTTCAGAAATTTCTCGGTTAGTTATTGTTCCATTAGACTTTTTAAACAATCCGAAAGCTTCATCACGTCTTGGATCACGCTTTCTTGCCATTCAATATACACCACCTCACAATCTGATTAGGTTGAGTTTTGTTTTTCTATTTCCCTTCTTTAGCAACATTCCATTCTTGCTTTAGATATTTTCTTATCTCATCTCGAAATTCAATAATAAGGTCACTACTTCTGGTATCATCTTTGTAAAAATTCCCACTATTTACCTTCTTTAAAATTTCATTTATAAATTCCACAATCTTTTCATTCTCTCCATCTTTATCTGGACCAAAATAAATCATTAAAAGATTTGCAGCATTGTTCAATTGAACCCTGATTTTTTCTTTTTCTTTAGCATCTACCACATCATCAAAACGAGATAAAACTTCCTCATCAGGTTCGACATCTGCAGTTATAGTTACAGTATTACTTTCTATATTTTCCACTCTAACATTTGTCGGCTTTCCGACAATTCTTTTAGGTGAATACTCTAGATACAGTAAACAATTTGTAATAAAATCAGCAGATTGGACACGGACTTGTGTAATCCACTCTATTCTTGCTTTTGCTTTCAAATTAGCATCTATTTGTTTTTGTGTTAGTTTTTCTTGAAACTCTTGTTCTCTAGCTAACATTTGAACCTCAAAGTCTTTTTGACTTGTAAGGACCATACGTTGAGTCTCTTCGTTTTCTTTATTTTGTTTTTTAGTATTATGTTTATTGTATACTGCTATACAATAAGTGCCAAATACTGAAATAACCACACCAATTAAACCTAGTACACCATCGCTCATAAAAATCAACTCCCAATATATTTTATTTAAGTATATCAGGAAGTGTATTTTATTTGTTAACCATTATCAATATCTTTCAACATCAAATCGGCTTCGATCAATATCTTTAAATCGGAAACTTTATCTAACTTGATTTGTCCTGATTGGAGATTTTTCAACCATTTCCCCAAAGCGACACGAATGATCTTTTTATATTCTTGAATGGACTCTGCTTTCACCATTGCCTTTTCAATCTCATAATCTAAATCAAAGTTTTCGTTTTCCATTGTGTAAGCACCCCGCATTTGTTAGAATGCTAAAAGACACAGAACTGTCTAGAAAGCACGCGCGTGTGGTTTCTGTGTCTTCGGGGGCTTACGGTCCTTGTTGAAGTAGTCGAGTGTTAGCGCACTCGGCTTCTTTTTTATTCTGAAACTAAAATTGCTTCGTTGCCTGTTGCTCGTTCCCATCTTTCAATAATTACATCACAAAATAGAGGATCTAATTTGAGAGTATAACAAATACGTTCTAACTGGTCACAGGTCATTAATGTACTACCTGAGCCACCAAACAAATCTAAAACGATATCCTGCCTTTTAGAACTATTTTTTACTGGTATAGCAATAAGTGATAGTGGCTTTTGCGTCGGGTGATAATATGCATTCACATCATCTTTGGGAACTCTCCAAATGGTTGCTGGTAAATCTTCTAGTAAGTCGTCTTGCCAAACCGTTGTCTGTTTCCTATCTCCGTACCACGTAGGTGCATATCTTTCCTTATGTGCATAAAAAACTGGTTCATGTTGCCAACGATACTGACTCCAACCAAATGTTGCATTATTTTTAACCCAAATACACTGCGACCGAACTATAATTCCTGCGGCATTCATGCTATTTTCAAATTCTCGCTGATAAGAAGATCCATGAAAGACATAAATTGCCGAGTTGTCTTCCATGGCATTAGCATAGTTTTGGAATACAAACATTAAAAATTGATCAAAATCTTCATCACTCATATCGTCATTCATAATTTTATCTCGTCCAGATTCGTTTAATTCTTTATTATCAGATTTCACCGCTACATTATATGGTGGGTCAGTGACAACTAAATTCGCCTTTTTACCTTGTAGCAATCTTTCGACGTCGCTCGCTTTCGTAGCATCGCCACATAATAGGTAATGTTTACCTAATTTCCATAGTTGTCCATAGTTCGTTTTGCAATCAGAATGATTTTCTATAAATTCATTCACTTCGAATCCATCTTCTATTACAGGCTTTTCAGTATCTTCTTTATAATCAAACGCAGTAAGTAGCTCTTCTACTTCTTCAGATTCAAAACCTGTTAAAACAATGGTTTCATTTTCTAATTCTTTCAGCAAAATAGAAAGCTTTTCATCATCCCAACGACCAGCAATCTTATTGAGAGCCACATTAAGAGCTTTTTCCTTATCAAGTGGTAAATCAACGACAGATACCTCTATCTCTTCGCATAGGCCCAAATCTTTAGCTACAGCAACACGTTGATGACCGCCAACGAGATTTCCTGTTTGTTTGTTAAAAATAGGTGGATCAACAAAGCCGAATTTTAAAATGGACTGTTTTAACTTCTCGTATTCGTCCATACCAGGTTCTAACTTAACTCTTGGATTATAATCCGCAGCTTTTAAATCCGATAGCTTCATTATTTCAATTTGCATTTGTATCCCTCAAATTCTTATTAATATTTTCTTCAATATGCGTTTGATTAAAGTATCCATATCCACAGTACCGAAGATTATATTTGTCGATTTCTTTCGGTGTCGCTTCTCTAGTCATCTCAATGATGGAATACTTCTTTTTGATCTGAACTGATTGGACGATTCTTAATGAATCATCTTCAATTGGCCGTGGATATCTATTAGATAGTGAAACGTACCAGTAGTTTCTCATTATGTAACCTCCTCTGAACAAAATAAAAAAGACCACTCAATGAGTGATCTTTTTATACCAATTCTACATTCTCCATTTGGTTATCTATGTCCACAATTATTAGTTCTAAAACATTTATAATTGGATCTTTAGTAGTATTGATTTCTATTCTTTTTTTACAAAAATAAGTCTGCTTTTCTAGATACATCTGTTTCCATGTGCTTTCCGTACCTAATTTATTTTCTCCTTTAAAAGGATAAGTTTCACCACAAACTAGATTTGGATCAGAAGTCTCTATAATTTCAATTTTACCAGTTTTACTTAAATAATCACTACCATAAACCTTTCCAGATACTTTAACTATACTATCTTCTGTATAGGTACTTTTTGAAAATAGTTCTCTATCTTCAGTTGTTAGATATATTTGTTCATTATTAACTGTATTAGTAAATTCTATTGCTTCTAATTGTTCTCCATCTACTTTTTTCGCTAAGTTATAGAAATCTGCTGCTAAATTATTAGCTAATTTATCAATTCCAGGATAAATATTAACTTCAACAGTACTATCAGTGACATTGTGTATAGAAACATTTGCTCCACCAGTATCAGTTGTTTGATTAACTACCAACTCCTTACCCTCCTTAGCTGCAGATATTTTTGTTTTTAAAAACTCGTACGACGCCTTAATTGAGGTCCATATTAATTCTTTGTTTCCAGCAATCACTGGAATTGTTGGAATTATTATATCGCTATAGACAGCCATTAAATCATAAATTAAAGATCCTTCTTTAAATTCCATGATTTTTAAATTAAGATATTGTTTATCTTCTTTTGTAAATCTCGTTCCGCCTTTTATATGTAAATATGACTTCTTTATCATACTTTCGGTAGAGTTAAGCGATGTTAAAACATATTCTAAGTTATAACCTTCACTTTTTGTCATTTGATTCCCTGATACTCTCAAAGAAATATATTCATCATGTTCAATTGGTTTTAATTCAGTTGTTTTATCCATAAGAACTCTCCTTATCAACTTATATCTGCTACTTTAATTAAATCAAAAAGAAGTTTAGAAAACAATCGTTTTCTAAAACTTCTTTTCTAGCAGATATAATCATAAGGATTATGATATTAATATATAACGAACTTATGTTCCTGTCAATAATAATAGACAGCAACATATGAACTATTGTTTGTAGGAGCTGAACCCCACATCCTTTAGTTTTATTTTTTGCTGTCTATCGAAGCTTAATTACAACGATGAGGGAGATTTCCTCCCTTCAAATTGTTTTTGTCGATCCTGTTCAAATCTTTCGACACTAATAGAATATCACGCTGTATACAATACTTACATAGCTACAATGTTCGAACATTTAGTGAACATTGGAATTTTAGAACAATCTAATTTGTTCAGTTTCGTACCTGCCCTTATTGTAATAATCAATCTCATTAATTTTGTTTTGTCCACTCACCTTGTTCATTTCATATTGGAATGGCAACAGTTTTTTTGACAAATTTTATAAGGTGCAGAACTTCTTTCCGTATGCTATTCCGATTGTCCTTGACAATGAGCCTCCTCGGATGTGACGATCTTCGGCAGGAGCTAACAATTAAAGTTAGACTGCCTCGCTAGCGTTAGCACATCCGAGCTCATTATCAAGGATTCGCTGCGCCAATCTCTGGTTACGGTAACCAACCGGTGTCTCGTAGCCAAGTGTACCGTGCAACCGAAGGTGGTTCCACCAATTGACATAGTCAAATAACTCCAAATCCAATTGTTGTAAGGTTTCAAATGTGTATTGATAGACAAATTCTACTTTCAACGACTTATAAGTTGATTCAGCTACGGCATTATCAAAAGGACAGCCTTTATGACTCAATGATCGATTGATGTCAAAAGTTGTTAATAATTCATCAATAGCTTGGTTATCAAACTCTTTTCCACGATCAGTATGAAAAATCTCAACCTCTGTCAGAGGTTGTTTGATACGGCTAAATGCTTTTTTTACTAGAACGGCATCTTTATGTTCTCCACAAGAATAGCCGAGAATTTCTCGATTGAACAGATCCAAAATGAAACAGACATAATTCCATTTTTTCCCGACTCGTACATAAGTCAAGTCTGTTACGATCGCTTCTAATGGGTTGTCTCTTAAGAATTTACGATTCAATACGTTTGTCGTTTTGGCTTCATTGCAAGTAGAATGATGTACTTTAAAATAAGCAACAGTATAGCTCGATTTTAATCCTCTATTTTTCATGATTCTACTAATTTTTCGTCGGCTGATCTGAATGCCTCGTTTTGATAAGGCTTTTTTTATTTTTCTTGAGCCGTAGGCCTTTCGGCTGCGGATAAATTCTTCAGCGACTGCTTCTTCAAGTTCTGATTCGTCTTTCTTTGGTTTTGATTGATAATAATAGGACTGACGTGATAGACCTAATATTCTGCACATCGCTGATATAGGGTAAAGATGCTTATTCGCATCGATTACTTGTCTCTTCGTCCGAATATCAGCGCTGCTTGCTTTAAAATATCATTTTCCATTTCTAATTGCTGGTTTCTTTTACGTAGTTCTAACAATTCTTTTTGTTCAGGCGTAAGATTATCTTTTTCTTTGAATGAACCACTCGTTTTAGATTGCTTTACCCATTTGTCAAATGCTGAAGCCGTTAGTTCATATTCTCGAATGATTTCTACACGTGGCTTTCCAGCTAAGTAAAGATTGACGATTTGTTGCTTGAATTCTTGTGAAAAAGTTCTTCGTGTTCTCTTAGACATAAAAATTCCTCCTGGTATTTTTTCTTCTAGTCTACACACCTTAATTTTTCTGTCTAGTTAATTGTAGCCTATCCATATTCATCTAGAAAAGATAAAGTTTTACGAATTTCTGCGTGTCTTTGTCTGACATAAGATGCGCTGTAACCTATCTCTTCAGCTATTAACTCTAGCGAACAACCCTCAACATACTTTTTACGAATGATCTCATTATCAATTCCCTTAAAGGAGTTAATAATAGCAAGCATTTCTTTTCGTTGTTCTTCGAGTATTTCAATTTCATTTTCGATCTTTTGAATATTTTCTTCTAACATGGATGATCTAGAATTTTTTTCAATGCGGACGTCTGCTAAATCTCCATAGATCCACCGACTCAATTCAAGCTTACTTTTATTAAGATTCCATTTTAAGTAAAGAATCTGCTCATCAAGCTCTTGGTAATCTTTTAACCATTTAAACCTCACAAACGCCACCCCTTATGGTAAAATAGTTTTGCGGTGCTATCTCATATGAGATGGCTTTTTTTATTACTTTTCTACAGTAGATAATAATTTTATTTCCCAGGAACCATCTGACTGTATCTCTACAATGTAATTATCTCCATCTTTAGGTACTTGAATTGTTCTTTGCCCCTTATAGGGTGCTTGATTTTTAGATACTGTTGCAACAACAGTGCCATCATTATCTAAAATTTTCATTGAAAAACGTTGACCTTTTGAAAAATCAATTGATAAAACCACGATTCCTTTTTTTAAAGTTAATTGAGAGTATACGGCATCTCCTGTACCTGCTTGACTCAGTCCTTCCTGTTCCTGTTTTTCTAAAGTATCCGATGATTGAATGCTTTCACCTACACCATAATTGTCATCTCTAGCAGACTGAGGACTATTCACCTCGATTTTACAAGCCGTTAGTACTAAAAGAACGAATAACATCAACAATCCTAACTTGATAAAAACCTTCATTTTCTCACATCCTTACGATTACACAACCTGCCAAAATAATTACTAATATGGTCAAAATCAAACCTATTTTAATTTTTTTCATGCCTTTATCCTCCTCTATCAGATTTTCACATGGTATAATTTCCGTGTAATGTTTGAACTTTATTCATTACAACCATATACATGTTGAGCTATCTGGCGGAAAACAGATGGCTCATTATTTCAATATTCTGCTAAGGACAGCCAGTGGTCAGCTGTCTTTTTTCTATTACAATTAGAATTCGTACATATTTTTTATCTTTCT
This sequence comes from Enterococcus mundtii, assembly GCF_003957375.1. Taxonomy (GTDB): domain Bacteria; phylum Bacillota; class Bacilli; order Lactobacillales; family Enterococcaceae; genus Enterococcus_B; species Enterococcus_B spodopteracolus. The sequence continues at coordinate 2,196,724 of NZ_CP025473.1, forward strand.
TATAGAGAATGGTATTATTATTATAAATTGACCGTATAGGAGATGATTTTGTGATTGGTGTTTTAATGATTTTAGATCTCATGCTTTTTTTCTGGATTCCCATTTGTTTTAGTAGCTTCTCCATTTATTACTTTGTAAAACATTCTAGAACAAACAAGTTTCTCTTGTTATGTTGTTTACCTGCATTTATTTTTATCATAGAATCTATCTCAATTATTTTTGGTTTTAATTCTTTTCTTTTACCTTTTGGATCATTCGAGTATTATGCGGCAAGCTTATACGTTTATTTTATTGTGATGCTATTTTATGGTTATTTTAAAAAGTAGACTTGCTTAAAATCTTATTGCAGTTGTTCTATTTCGACTAATCGAGCAACTGCAATATTCGCTTTGCTCTTCGCTAGTTCTTTGTCACAGTCCATCGTATTCTCAATACGAATAACTGCTGAATGATTGTACACACGTTCTACATACCCTCTAATTGGATAAATGAACTCTTCCGCTGTGCAACGAACCATATCACCGACTTTAAATTCTGATTCCTCTTGCTTAATAGGATTTTTGATTGGTAGATCCATCATCAAGCCACCAATCCCATAAGTATCAGTGTAAAATTCGTCTTTGAGTTTCATTCTGCTTCCTCCAAACTTAAAATAGACATCAATTCATCTAAATTCCAATCACGCATAATACTTTTACTGCTTGTTGATAATTTAATATGAGCAATCTCATAATATCCTTCGTCATGATCATACCCAGCAGGATGCCACGCAAGTATAGCGATTCTGTTTTTCTGTTTTTGAAATTTAAACTTTTCTTTCATTCTGCTTCCTCCTGTTCCAAAGTTTTTTTAATAAAATCCTCAATCAAGACTGCGCTTCGGTTCTTCCAGTTTATTTCTGTAATGTCTGTGTTTCTGATTGTTTGGCAAGGAATTGCTTTAGGGTCAAACTCGTTGACATATCCCCAGCTTTCTAAATCCATGTATTTTTTAGGTTTCAAAGAAAAAAGTACAAGATGCTTCCCGTCTAAATCACGAACGACATATCGAAAGCCGCGATCAAAATACTTTTTTAGTTCTTTAGTGGTATCTGTTCGGTTTTTTAGTCGTATGGAGTCATAAAGCCGTTTTTCCCAATCCATATTCATTCCTCGCTTTCTGCTATCTCGTCGGATAGCTAACTAGTAAACACCAACATTTTGCCCATAACATAAAGCATCGCACGTGCCATATTTAATGCCATATTTATTCCTTTTCAAATCAAGTTTCTTGTAACAGTATTCGCAATACAGTTGATGTTCAGCTTCTGCGCCAACCATGGCAATCCACTGTTTACGTTTTTTCTTTCTTTGCCGAGCATTCATCTTGTTCCCTCATTTCGCATAAATCTTCGTAAAACTCTTGTGCTTCATCTAGCGTAGCGAATATTCGATATAGCTGATTTGCGTAGTATGGCTTTTCAAGTTTAGTAATACAAATGCTCACTTGATAGACTTCACCATCTTCGACAGATAACAACATCATCTCAGTCTCGCGACCGAGACTTTTCTTCTGTAGTATTTTTAAATTCATCGATGTTCCTCCTTCATAAAAACTAACCAATGTGTTTTTGTTCACTTGCTTGAATATATCTGAGTTTCAATCTTATTATTCGTCTCTAAATCTCTAACGTGTTAGCGTTAATTTGTGGGGGATTTAGGGGGTGGCTCATTTGTTTATAACTGCAAAAGTTATCTTTTGGGTGATAGTTATTCTTTTCGTCCTAGTTATTTGTAGATTTGCAAAATGTAATGCTCAATGTTACACAATGTTTCTTTTTGCATGTCCGATTTTTTATTTTATAATTAAAATATTTAACTATGGACTTGATCAATCGTTATCTGTTTTTATTAGATATTTGATTGGCCTATTTCTCGCAGTTGTTACTTTTATCGCATATCTAATCTATCGCTTTAAAAAGTAACAACTAAACCAGTCTTTAAGGCTGGTTTCTTACGTCTACTACCCTAATAGATCACTATTCTCCCAAATATTCCCGATTACCTCTTCTTCACCCGTCCAAGAATAGCCATTATTTAGTCCTGAAAGATACCATGCTGGCATACCACCGACAAACGTCCCGCCATACTCCTCTAGCCAAATGACTTCATGTGGACAACCACTAGTGCATTTGATCATATCGCCTTGATAAACGTCTACACCGTTCTTATCTTTCATTCCTGTGGATTGCATTAGTTCAACTTCATCAAATTGGCGGTCAATTCGTCCACCTTCTAAATCCACCAATTTATTAAGCCAATCGATAACTAGAACATTTATTAATAGTTGTGTTTCTTTATCCCACGCTCTAAACTTCGGTATCCGGTATCATTTTTCTTCCTCCATGTATTTAAATGTTCGCTTCTTACCATCTGTCGTTTCCCTTTTTGCATACGTATATATCGTGCTGGGCTTCAATCCTAGCTCCCGACTAATATCTTCACACAATCCCTGAACTAAGATTTTTCCATCGTGGTATACGGCGATTCTTTTCCTTTTTTGATTTCTTTTTATATACTGATTTTTTTCTTCATCTGGAATATTCTGTTCACGCCACTTGGCCCAAACCGAACCACCAACGTCGAGTGCTTCTTTAATGGCTTTGACAGTGTAGCCAGTTTTTCGTAGTCTCTTATACTCTTCATAGGTGAATGTTTCAAAATTCATCTTTTGCAAAGGTTGTGATTCGTCCATTGTGTCAGAATCAATGAAACCTCGTATCAACTGAACTTCCTTAAGTTCTTCGGCTGTTAGATCCTCAACGGATCGACCTCTCATTATCTGCATCATCTTTTTTCGGTATAGACGTTTTTCTTGTTTAGTCAGATTCATTTGCTTGCTCCTTTAATAACTTTAGTACACTAGCAAGTGCGCTCTCACGTCCCCCATGGAACGTGTTGAGCCACTTATCTTCATACTCAGCGCTCTTCCTCAATGCTTCTTCGTACATGAGTTCTATCTGCGCTGTAATTTGTTTAAGATTCATTTCCTTCGCCTTCCTGATTTCGTTGAGAAAGATAAGCTTCAAAACGTGCATCAATTTCTGCTTTTTGTTGTGGATCAATTGTTTTTTCTTCTTTTGGTTGATTCACCCAATCAGGCAGCTTTTCACGACGGACATTGTTTTGCCGTTTTGGTGAATAAGTTTGTTTTCTATTGTTCTTAAAAGCTTCTTGGGCTTTTTCTGCTGATTCCAATGTCTGGATGCCTTGCTTACTCCATGAATTCAATATCGCTTCAACGTATTTTTTTAATCCAGGCATCTCAACACTGTTTTCGAAGGCAAGTTTAAAGGCAAATAAGATCATATCTGAACCCCAATTCTTGATCATAGGACCTAACGCACCTTGCAGAAGTCCAGTCGGTGATTTTCCCCAGCTTTTTTGAATGAATTCGTATACTCCAATGTCTTCTTCATCTTCTTTTTCTATTTCTTTATCTTTTTCTTTATCTACTTCTATATCTGTTCCGTTACTTTGCGTGACAGTAACGTTATCCAAAGAAAGCTGTTTTTGTTTTTTTCTAAATTTGGCTTGTCTCAATCTATTTTGTTCTCTAATTTTTTCTAGTCCTTCGATTGATTGATATTCTTCCCAATTTTTTATAAAGAAGATTTCTTCATATCGTGTAACCATTGAATATTTCTCTAAAGTAAGTAAAGCAAAACGTACAAATTCAACGGTAAAATCAAAATCAGCTGCCAAATCTTCTTCGGAGTAAGGTAAGGTTTCTGTCAGAAACAATCCTCCTCTTCTATTCACTTCTCCTGCTCTTGCTAGTAAAAATACCCAAAATAAAATCACTTTATCCCCATCAGGCATTTTTCTAATTCTTTTAATTTTTTTATTATCTGGTAAACCTGTACTCAGCTTAATCCAACTTATTTCAGCCACTGCTATCCTCCTATATTCAGTTTCTTGATTGTTTCTTGGTTCAATTTGATACCTTTAACATGATATTTTTGTTTAAATGCAGCAATGCCGATTAGATGCTTTTCTGCATGGTGGCCGCCTCTTTTTACTATCTCTCGTACCTTATCCGTATCTAAGCCGTTAACCCCATCAATCATCAGTTCTCTTTCTATTTCTTGAATAGACTGATGACCGTTGCATAATGCAGCAAAAGTATATTCTGTATGATCTACTTTTTTACGCTTACGTCTTCCTAATGCCTGGTCAAAATGATCTATCTCAGCACCTGTTTTTCCACAAATACAACAAACTCTGTTAATAATACATTTGTAGAAATAATATTCTTGATTTACCGGTAAAATGTCATAGCCGTTTTTGAAAGATACGTGATTCTCAAAAATATAATCTAGAATGATATTGATTAAAATGTTGGCATCACTAATTGTTGTGCTAGATGTATCTTTTAAACTTATAGTTCTTCCTGTTTCGCCTTCGAATTCGGCATAAAAATACTCTTTATGAGACTTTATCGGTTCCCCAAAATGCATGGATATGTCTCTCAACAAATCAAAAATAAATTTGCGTTGTTGCACCGTGAATCTGCGCGGATCAATAAAGCGAACTTCAATAATCCGATCACCCTCGTACCCGCTATACATTGTCCTGAGTCGTTCGATATTTACTTCTTCATTTATCGTTGCCACTATTTCATTGCCTTTAAATCGTCGCAAAACTGCAGAATAAGTATCAATTAATGGTTTTAACAATTAAATCACTTCTTTTTCGTCTGATTCGTTGATTATTCCATTTCAACGGAGTACTCTACGCCTAAGTTCTCAACTGTTTTCTTAATGACTGATAATTGTTTAGCAGTACCTGTAATGTTTAAGGTGAAGGAATACTTCGGTTCATCGGTGTTTGTTTCTTGTGGAGTTTCCACAGTTATTTCTGGCGTTACTGTTTGTTTTATTTGTTTTTCTGTCTTTTCTATTTCTTTCTCTTCTGTTTCTCTTAATTCTTTGACAGCTTGATCTATCTTTGGGAAAATCTGTGCTGCAGTTAGTCCTTCATCAATTAAAGAGATCCAAGCCATTGGCTCAAGACCATAAGCTTTTACATAGCTTTCAACCAACGATTTTTGCTGTTCATAGTTTTCTTTTTCCTGTTTTATCGCCATGCATTCAGCAATTATTTCTTCTTCAATTTTTTTCGTTAAATTGTTTTTGGCTGTAAAACTTGAAGCATTCAGCCAATTACTTTGGAGGCTGATTTCATTAGGTTCAATCTCAGCCTTACTTGCTTGTTTTTTGATGAATGCCAAAACAATTGTTTTTCGTTCTTCCTTTGTTTTAGCTTCAAATTCTTTGATTTGGTCAGCAATACCTTTAGATGCTAGTTTGATCTCATCACTGTAGATTTTGATTTGATTTTCAAATGTATTAAGAGGTTCACTAAATTCCTTCTTCACTTCTTTTCTTTTCGAATCGATCAAATCAAAAATTCGATTTAGTTCCTTTCTTGCTTTCTTAGCATCTGCAATATCCTCTTCTTTAAAAATCAAATTTTCAAAACGCTTAACAGTTGCATTGATTAAATTCGCTAGTTGATCTTCATTGATAATTTCAATTACACTTGGTTGATAATTAACATCAAAGATGACTTCTGTTGATAGTTCATTGCTCATTTATAAATCCTCCCAAGATGGTTTATTGTGATTTTCCGATTCTTTTTTCTTCTGCTCTGCTTTCAATGCGTAGCGTTTAAGAAATCCAATGATTTTCGAATAGGAGTTTCTGTCAATTTGTTTAAAGCAACTAAAACCGCTTCTTTCAAGTGTTGTAGCAACTATGAATTCTTTTTCTTGGTTAGTTAACTGAGCGATTCGATGAACATAATCATCAAATGTCTGTTTAAACTCAGAATCTAAATTATTGTCATTCTGAATTTTTTCATTCTCATCAGCACCAATTTTGGCGTCATCATCCCCATCTGCGACAACTCCGAATGAACTAGCCAGCGAATACCTTTTTGCATAAGTAATTACACTACCCAAAGATTGGGGATTTTTTGTATTACATGGAAACCCTAAAGGACCATATAAAATGTATTGACCACTTGAATGATAAACGCATGTTGTTACAGCAACATGGTTATCACTTGTAACTACATCTTGACCAAAATCAATCCCACTATCAGACTCTTGAGCAGCATTTCTTATAGCTGATTCAATAGATTTAAGTGTTGCGTACTCAAATTTCATTTCCCCACCGTTTTTTGTTCCATAGTTTACAGAGGCATCGAATTTAGGTTGTTGTAGCTTACCTTTCAATTGATATAGCCCTTTATAAATCTCATTTGTTTCGTCACTAGTCTTCATCTACTTCATCCTCCACTTCATTAATAGTCGGTTTACCCCAGTCAGGATTATTTAAATATTCATCTAAAGTGGAAAGTTCATTATTCATATGCTAAAATCTCCTTAGACATGTTTTCTTTGTGACTCATTGCTTGCCGGCGGAGTCACTTTTTTATTTGTATCCATGCTTTTTGTTTATTGATTAGCTGTTTGCTTAAAATAGTTGACTTATTGTCATACCACCATTTATCAGCAATCACCTTTCCTTTTTTCAAAGCTTCTTTTCGTTTCATATGTTCTCCTTTCCTTGGAATCTAATAGGTTCATCAAAACCATTAAACTTGCGAAAATACTCCCTCCTACTACGCTGTAGTGTGCTACTAGTACGAGTAAACCTAAAATGACTCCGATAAAAAGCGTGTCTGTCTTTTTCATAGTCTTATCTCCCTATTTTTAATTTCTAACTTGCGTAAATCTTCAAGCTCAGTCGCAATCAGCTCTGCTTGTCTATCTGAAAGCTCATCGGCTTTTCTAAGCGCTGCACGATCATCTTGCAATTCTTTTCTACGTAGCCTAATAAGATTGAGAATTTGATGTTCTTGTTGTACTGTATAAGTCATCAACTTACCTCCTATACATCCTCATTCAAAAATTTATTTATAAAGTATTGCTGTCCTTTACCAGTAACAAGAGGCGTGAACTTTGTCACTAACTCACCTTGAGAATTCGTGCGTACATGCTCCCTCACGTCCATAATTCCTAAATCCATAGAACGTTGCGTTGGTTGATTCTTACGTCGTCCGTCTCGACAAAGATAACCATTCTCTCTTAACCAAATGAACAAACGATTTTGTCCAATATTTATACCGTTTTGTTTTAGAATCGTGGCTAATTCTTTAATCAAACATGAATTAACGCTCCCTCTTACTGCATCTGAGAATAATGCTTTAGGTTGCATTTCTTGGATAACCAAATCTTTTTGTTTTAATTGTTCACCTGCTTGTAACAACAGATCTGCTAGTGAGTTTGGATTGTGTGTAATCTCATACGCTTTTTGATCGGTTAGGTATGCGCCGTTCTTTCTAATTGTTGGTAGAACTTCACTCGTTACCCAACGTTTGAACTTTCTTGCGTTTGGAAGCTTGGATTTAAGTATTAAGCTGTATAACCCTGATTCGTTGATGATTGTCATGTTTTGTTTTCCTCCAAGGGTGTCCCATTTCGTTATCCCCTTGTCTTCTTCATCCACATGATTTAGGATTGCTTTTTGAGTGTTTCTATATCCTAAGACTTCTGCAACGTCTTTACCTACAAAATATGGTTCGTCATTTACTAAGATTGTTCGAACTTCGTTTTGTTCGAAATAAAAAATTTGTGGTTGATTCATTATGTTGCCTCCATTCTCTAATAATCTGGTAAATTATCAAATAATCGTTTTAAAAACGGTCGAATATTCTCGGCATCAAAAATCCATTTACCATCTGTATCTTTTTTAGCTAACTTGTTTTTCCGCACATATGGGTCATCGACAATGTATTCCATTATCCACGCTCGTTTTCTACGAGTAATTTTTTCCATGTCAGCAATAGTTAAAAACTGTGGTCGTAGATAATGCTCAAACAGTTCTCTAAGGTATGCGTCTGCATATTCTTTCCAGTACGCGTCATCAACCTGAATATCCACCGTCACTGACTGTCTTTGTTGCTGAAACATAGATTACGCCCCCTTTACTATTGCAATCTGTAAATCGTTGGCGATTGTACGTTTGTATTCTTGGGCTTTAGGGCCTTTTTGAATACCTTCTACAATTTGCTTGGCGTATGTCGGTGAAGTTCCGATTAATTCGCCAAGGTATTTCCAGGTTTTATCTTGACGTTTCATTTGAATCAGGACCATTTCATGAAAATCTTCAATGACCATAACGTCACCTCATTTCTCATATATTTAAGCTAGAAATATAGCTAGAAATTAAACTAATTATTGACATTTTTAAACTATAGTGTAAAATAAAACCATAGCTAAATAAGACTGAAAAAAAGCCTATAAATCAGTATTTCTAAGTTTGCCGACCTCGAAATTTTTCGATTTTTATTGGTACTATTTAGTTTTGTTTCTAGCTAAATAACTAGCTTATGAATACAGTATATTAGACTATAGATTAATTGTCAAATTAATTTTAATCAAAAGTTTAATAGTCTGTGTTCTCTATTGAGGAGAATCTTGAGATGACGGTATTTGATAGAGTAAAAAAACTAGCTGATAAACAAGGAATTTCTATAAATACTTTAGAAGAACGAACTGGATTCAGTAAAAATTACTTGTACTCTTGGAAGAAAAAAGTACCTAGTGGCAATAATCTAAAAGTTATCGCTGACTACTTCGGCGTAACAACTGACTACCTATTAGGACGCACAGACAACCCTAATCCGATACAGGAACGTGTGCCTGACGATTTAGACAAGATGCTCGACAACGCTATGACTTTTGGTGGTAAACCACTAACCGAGATAGATAGAGCGGCAATTCGCGCTTATATAGAAGGTAGACAAAGTTCGAAGTGAGGTGAGTGTATGCAGTTATTAGAAACGGTACTTAATGAATGTGGCGTAGGTATTGCTTATGTTGAAATGGAATCAGATGGCTGCTATATCGAAGAAGAGCATATTATCTTCGTTAACTGCAGCCTCTCGCAAGAAGACAGAAGAAAAACAATTTATCATGAAATAAAGCATGTTGTAGATCACAAAGAATTTATTGAGCTCTACAAGATATTTTATTTCAGAACTAAAATGGAATATGAAGCTGATCGATTTATGATTGAGAATTTACTCTACGATTTTTTATCTGAATGTCATATCGATCCATATCAAATAAACATTTTTTCATTTATGGACTACTATGAACTAGATTACAATTGCGAATCTACTATCAGAAATCTTATTTTAGAAATGGTAAGAAACGAAGTTGCAGTTTAATTATTATTTTTTTGCCTGGAAAACGAACATACATTCTTGAAAAGGGATTCATTATGTCCGAAAAAAATTTGACTATACCAAACGGTTTTTTACTACAGAATGAAGCAAAATTTAATATTGACATGGATAACTACTTAAATTTAATACTAACAAATGATGTTTTGTCTCAAATAGAAATATCCGAAGGAGATATTGCGTTAGTAAAAAAACAACAGGCTTTCAAGATAGAGAGTTAGCCGTGTTAGAGTCCTAGAATGTCTAAGAAAGGTGTTGATTATCATGGCTAGTATCAAGCAACAAGAAAACGGAAAGTGGCGTTTTCGTATTCGATATAAAGATAACGGAAAATTTAGAGAAGTTTCGAAAAGTGGGTTTAGAACAAAGAGAGATGCACAAGCTGCGGCAAATGAACTTGAAAGACAATATAATAACGGTGTTCAGATTGGAGCTAATAACACATTAATGGCCGACTATTTGGAGGATTGGCTCGAAGTTTACAAAAAACCAAATATCAAACAATCAACTTATCTTAGGTTAGAACGTTCCATAAGACTTCATATATTACCTACGTTTGGAATGATGAGTTTAAAGGAAATAACCCGTACAGATATTGTTAAGTGGGTAAATGACCTAGATACCACAAAGCAACAAACAAGAAACACAATTCGATCAAATCTAAATGTGTTACACGATGCATTAGAGACTGCAGTATATGAACTCAACTATCTTGAAAAAAATGTTGCTAAAAAAATAAAACTCCCAACCGCTAAAGAAGAACAGAAATTGAAATTCTATTCTAAAAATGAGCTTGCTCAAATGTTAGAATACTTATCCTCTTATAAATTAGGTAAATACGCTCATTCCATTCAATATTACGTCTTATTCTACCTGTTAGCGAGTACTGGTCTCCGATTAGGCGAAGCTTTAGCGTTAGAGTGGTTAGATATTGACGGAGATAAATTAACAGTAAACAAATCACTATCTTACGATGATCATAACAATTCAATAATTACGCCACCTAAATCAAAAACAAGTATTCGTACGATCAAAATTGATGATCGTCTTGTTCATCTGCTAAAGAAACATAAAATAAACAAGAATGAATGTATTTTGAGGTATCGATCGTACGATAGCCCAATAAATGAATCTATGGTATTTTCTAACGAAAACGGCAACTATTTGCGCCATTCAGTTGTTAGAGAATTTTTCTATAAAACATGTGAACGTGCGAATGTCCCTGTACTTTCCCCTCATGCTTTGCGGCATAGCCATGCAGTTCATTTACTAGAATCTGGGGCAAACATAAAGTATGTCAGTACTCGACTTGGGCACAGCACTATAAGTGTGACTGCTGACATTTATATGCACATTACAGAAAAAATCGAAGATGATTCTTTAAAACTCTACCAAAACTATATGAACGAAAAAGGAGCACTCAAAGAGCACTCCTAAATTTTTTTATTATTTTTGTGGCAAATTTGTGGCAAATGTCAATCACTCACCCCATGAAAAGCTTGAAATCATTGGTAATTTAACCTTAACCAACGCTGCCTTCCATCTCATAACTTATCAACCGATTCAACTCTACCGCATATTCCATCGGTAGTTCTTTTGTGAATGGTTCGACGAAGCCCATGACGATCATTTCTGTGGCTTCGGATTCGGTCAAGCCGCGGCTCATGAGGTAGTAGAGTTGTTCTTCTGAGATTTTGGAGACTTTTGCTTCGTGTTCCAACGAGACTTGGCTGTTGTGGATCTCGTTGAATGGGATGGTATCAGATTTGGACCATTCGTCCATGATGATGGTATCGCATTCGATATGAGAGATCGAGCCGGCACTGTCTTTTCCAAAGGTGACTTGGCCACGATAGTTTACTTCACCGCCGTCTTTTGAAATTGATTTTGAGACGATCGAGCTTGAAGTGTTTGGTGCATTGTGGATCATTTTTGCGCCTGTGTCTTGGATTTGGTTGGCTCCGGCAAATGCGATGGATAGCATGGTACCTCGTGCGCCTCGTCCGTCTAAGTAGACACTTGGGTATTTCATGGTTGTTTTGGCTCCTAAGTTGCCGTCAATCCATTCAACAGTTGCGCCTTCGTAGGCTTTTGCTCGTTTGGTTACGAGGTTATAGACGTTGTCTGACCAGTTTTGAATCGTTGTATAGCGGCAGTAGCCGTCTTTACGGGTAAAGATTTCCACGATAGCTGCGTGTAGGCTGTTACTTGAATAAGTCGGTGCCGTACAGCCTTCGACATAGTGGATGCTGGCGCCTTCGTCCACGATGATCAACGTACGTTCGAATTGGCCGGTGTTTTCGGCGTTGATTCGGAAGTAGGTTTGTAATGGAACATCGACTTTGACGCCTTTTGGTACATAGATAAACGTCCCCCCAGACCAAACGGCTGAGTTTAGTGCGGCTAGTTTGTTATCTGTTGGTGGCACGAGTTTTGCAAAGTATTCTTTGAATAGTTCAGGATACTCTTTCAATGCAGAATCTGTGTCGGTAAAGACGATGCCGAGTTTTTCGAATTCATCTTTCATATTGTGGTATACGACTTCTGATTCGTATTGGGCAGAAGCGCCGGCTAAATAAGCACGTTCGGCTTCTGGAATACCGATTCGTTCAAAGGTTTCTTTGATTTTTTCTGGTACGTCATCCCAATCGCGAGCAGGTCGGTCACTTGGTTTTTGGTAATATTTGATGGCATTGAAATCAATGTCAGATAAGTCTGGTCCCCAGTCTTGCATAGGCATTTTGTTGAATGCTTCCAGAGATTTCAAACGAAACTCCAACATCCATTCTGGTTCTTCTTTGATTCGTGACATTTCCCGAACGACTTCTTCGGTCAAGCCTTCTCCTGTACTAAAAACGGGTTCCACGTCGTCGTGGAAGCCAAATTTATATTCTTCTAATTCTGGTACGCCCATTTGCTCACTCCTTTTCCTTGTGCTCATGATGGACGGTTGCAGTACCGTCTTCTTCCATTGCCTTGCCTAGTGCTTTCCAGGCAAGTGTTGCGCATTTGATGCGCGCGGGGAATTTTGCGACACCACTTAACATGGCAGCGTCCCCTAGTGATTCAAGCTCTGCGACTTCTTTTCCTTGGACCAGTAGTAAAAAGTCGTCCGTCAATTGCTCTGCTTCTGCAATTGTTTTGCCAATGACAGCATCGGTCATCATTGAGGCACTGGCTGTGCTGATGGAGCAACCACTGCCGTCAAAGGCGATATTATTGATTTTGCCGTCTTTGATCTCGACTTGTAATTCAATGACATCCCCACAGGTGGGGTTGTTCATTTCAATCTTATTCGTTGATTCCGTCAACGTGCCACGATGATGTGGATGGGATGAATGGTCCAAGATCACGTGACGGTAAAGATTATCTAATTTAGATAGCGCCATGTTGGAAAAACTCCTTTGTTGCGAGAATTGCTTGGACGAAACGATCGGCATCTGCTTTTGTGTTATAAATGTAAAAGCTGGCACGAGCTGTCGCAGCAACCCCTAGATACTTCAATAATGGTTGGGCACAATGATGACCGGCACGAACGGCGACGCCTTCCATATCAAGGGCTGTCGCTACATCATGGGGATGTAGATTCTCTAAATTAAAGGAAATCACACCTGTACGATGCGCTGGGTCTTTTGGTCCATAGATCGTCAAGCCTTCGATTGCTTGGAGTTTTGGTATGACATAACCAACAAGTTCTTCTTCATATTGATGAATGCCTGCTAGACCAATCGATTCAAGATAATCGATGGCAGCGCCGAGTGCAATCACACCGGCAATGTTTGGTGTGCCTGCTTCGAATTTCCAGGGAGGTTCTTTCCATGTGCTGTCTTGTAGGCCAACAAAGTCGATCATTTCTCCACCGAATTCAACGGGTTCCATTTGTTCCAACCATTTCCGTTTTCCATATAATACACCTGTTCCGGTCGTTGCGCACATCTTATGTCCGCTAAAGGCAAAGAAATCACAGTCTAGTGATTGGACATCGATTTTGATGTGTGGGGCAGATTGTGCACCATCCACCACTAAAATACCGCCTTTTTCATGAACAATTGCTGCCAACTCTTGGATCGGATTGATGACACCTAATACATTAGAAGCATGGGCGACCGACACGATCTTGGTTTTTTCCGTAATGATCGAAGTAGCATGTTCTAGATCAAGGAAGCCTTCTTCGGTCAATTCGATGTATTTCAAAGTAGCGCCAGTTCGTTTTGCCAACTGTTGCCAAGGGATGATGTTCGAATGATGCTCCATATAAGAGATCACGATTTCATCACCGGCTTTGACAAAGGCATCGCCATAGCTTTGCGCTACCCAATTCAAGCTTGTGGTCGTTCCACGAGTGAAAAGGATCTCGGCGGTCTCTTGGGCATTTAAAAAACGACGAACTTTTTCTCTGGCAGCTTCGTAATCATGGGTTGCTCGCTCGGCTAACGTATGCACGCCTCGATGGACGTTGGCATTGTTTGCGGAATAATAATGCGTCATAGTCGCTAACACTTGTTTGGGTTTTTGCGTAGTCGCTGCATTGTCTAAATACACCAGGGGTTCGTCATTGACTTCCTGAAATAAGATCGGGAAATCTTGACGGATTTTTTCTGGAGAAATCATACATTTAACTTCCCTTCAATAACTGCCACTAGTTCTTTGCGCACCGCTTCAACTGGGATCGCAGTTAAGACAGACCCTAAGAAGCCACGAATGACTAAACGTTCTGCTTCTTCTTTTCGTAAGCCTCGACTCATCAAATAATACATTTCTTCCGGATCGACACGTCCAACACTTGCGGCATGTCCTGCTGTAACTTCGTGTTCATCGATCAAGAGGATCGGATTGGCATCGCCTCTGGCTTTATCTGAAAGCATCAAGACACGGCTTTCTTGTTGGGCATCGGCACCTTTAGCTTTTTTCAAGATGTGTCCGATACCGTTGAATGTCAACGTACCACGTTCGCGGATCACGCCATGTTGCAAGATATGTCCGATTGTATGCGGGGCTTTATTTGTCACCCGGGTATCGATTCCTTGGGTTTGTTTTCCTGAACTGATTGCCACGATCTTGACTTCCGCATGTCCGCCTTCACCGACAAGATCTGAATCAAAATCAGCGACGATATTCCCATCGTTCATCACTCCGATTGCCCAGTCCACAAAAGCATCCCGTAAGATATGTCCACGACGGTTCATATATGCTGTGACATTTTCGCCTAATTGATCGACTGCTGCATATTTGACTTTAGCACCGGCTTTGGCGATGACTTCAACAATGATATTCCCAGAGACTTTTTGTAATTCTTCTCCAGTTGTTTGGAATCGTTCCAAGTAAGAGAATTCACTGTGTTCATCTGCGACGATCAAGACGTGTTTAAAGAAGTGTTGCGAAAATGCTCCTTCTTGGATAAACAGGGATTCGATCGGTTCTTTAATGACTACGTTTTTTGGTACATATAAGAACAAGCCACTATTCATGAATGCCGCATGAAGCGCAGTCAATTGGTCTTCGTCCATTTCAACCGCTTTCGTCATGTAATATTCTTGGACTAATTCAGGGTATTCTTGCATTGCAGTAAATAGATCTGTAAAGATTACTCCTTGTTCTGCAAGGTCTGCGGATAATTGCTCAAAGACAGTCAAGGTACCTTGTTGCACGACTAATGGATTGTCTTTCATCGCATCAAATGCCGCAACATTTCCAGATTCAGGTGTCTGATCAGTTAACTCATTGATTGAAAACAATGGCCAACGGTGGAATTTCACACGTTCGATATGGGGCAATGGTAGTTCATCTGCTTTTTTCAGCGCCTCTTGACGAAGCGTCGTCATCCATTCCGGTTCACCTTTACTGAATGAAAAATCTGTAACAGCGTCAAGATGATCGAGCCATTTAATGTCTTTCATAGATGTGCTCCTCCTTACGCTTCTTCTTCTTTGTAGTCGATTCCTAATTCTTTACTGATGCCAGCATATCCTTCGGCTTCTAGGCGTTTTGCTAGATCTGCACTGCCAGTCATCACGACACGACCTTCCATCATGATGTGGACGACGTCAGGTGTGATGTAGTTTAACAAGCGTTGGTAATGAGTGATGATCAAGGCACCAAAGCTGTCGCCACGCATTTCGTTCACGCCTTTTGCCACGACTTTCAGTGCATCGATATCTAAACCAGAATCGATTTCATCTAAAATCGCAAACGTTGGTTCTAACATCAAGAGTTGTAAGATCTCATTACGTTTTTTCTCTCCACCAGAAAAGCCTTCGTTCAAATAACGTTCAGCCATTTCTTCTGGCATGTTCAAAAGTGCCATCTTTTCATCTAACTTTTTCAAGAATGACATGACAGAAATCTTGTCATCTTCCGGACGTGTCGCATTGATCGCTGCACGCATAAATTCGGCATTTGTGATCCCTGGAATCTCACTTGGGTATTGCATGGCTAAAAACAGACCTAAACGTGCACGTTCATCTACTTCTAGCTCTAACACATTTTGCCCATCAAAAAGGATTTCTCCTTCAGTTACTTCGTAATTCGGATTTCCCATAATTGCAGCAGACAAGGTCGATTTACCTGTTCCGTTTGGTCCCATGATGGCATGGATTTCCCCTGTTTTCATTGTTAAATTCACGCCTTTAAGGATTTTCTTGTCCTCAATCGACACATGTAGGTTTTTTATTTCTAAGACAGACATGTAGTTCCCCTCCATATTCTGATTCGTTCTCACTTATTTTAGACTAATTGAGAATGAAGCGCAACGCCCCGACCAGTTAAAAATGTCATAATTTTGATTTATTGCAAATAAAACATCATTTTCAATTGATAATCTTTATAAACTAAATAAAATAGTTTTTGTTCGTTTTTTCTCAAAAAAAGTCTGGGAATCATTCCCAGACTTTACAGGTTTTATTTTGCATCCGCATCAACAGATTTCACGGAGCCTTCCCATTGTTCTTCGATCCATTGACGAACATCTTCTTGATGCAAGACTTCGATCAATTTTTTGATCTTGTCGCTGTCTTCGTCACCTTTACGTGTCGCAATGATGTTGACATATGGTGAGTTATCTTTTTCTAGTAATACCGCCTCTTCTAATGGATTCAATCCAGCGCCGTAAGCAAAGTTCGCGTTGATAGCTACTAGATCACCTTCATCATTTTGGTAGGTAGAAGCCAATAATGCTGGATCGATCGTATGATTGAATTTCAAGTTTTTAGGATTTTCATCGATATCATCAAATGTGGCTGTTTCTAAATCAACGCCGTCTTTGACTGTCACTAAACCAGCGGCTTTCAAGATCGTGATGATCCGTCCCCAGTCAGATTCTGAATTTGAAGTAATGATCGTTGCGCCATCTTCTAATTCAGAAATGTCTTTGATTTTTTTTGAATACAAGCCCATTGGTTCGATGTGGACAGCACCGGCATTGACAAAATCATAGCCTTTTTCGTCAATTTCTTTGTTCAAGTAAGGGATGTGTTGGAAATAGTTCGCATCAATGTCGCCTTCTGATAATGCTTGATTTGGCAAGACATAGTCGTCAAATTTGACGATTTCCAAATCAATGCCTTCGTCTTTCAAAAGCGGCTTCACATGTTCTAAGATTTCCGCATGTGGTGTTGGTGATGCGCCGATTTTCAAGGTTGTATCGTCTGATGCGTTTGATGAGTCACTACTGCTTCCGCCGTTTCCACATGCGGCTAATCCAACTGTCAGTAAAAGCGTTGCTGCAAATCCAAAAATTTTCTTTTTCATATCCTATATCCTCCTATTTCCTACTATCTTTTATCTGTTTTCTTCGTTAAGAAATCCCCGATTCCTTGAACAATAAATACGATGACTAAAATAATCAAGGTAGCGACAAAAGTCACTGTTAAATTACCACGTTGGTAGCCTTCTTGCCAAGCCAAGCCACCTAGACCACCGGCACCGATTGCTCCTGCCATGGCAGTAAAACCGATCATCGAGATCGTCGTTACAGTCAAACCTGAGATCAAGGCTGGGACACTTTCAGGGATCAAGACTTTCCAAATGATTTCCCAATAGCTCGCGCCCATCGCATCTGCGGCTTCTAAGACCCCAGGACTGACTTCGCGAAACGCGATTTCTACAAGTCGAGCGTAAAAAGGAGCAGCGGACAACACGAGAGCTGGAATCGCTGCTTGTGCGCCTAACATCGTTCCTACGATTGCTTTGGTAAAGGGAATGATCAAGACCATCAAGATCATGAATGGTGTCGATCGGAAAATATTACTAATGATCGAAACGATACCGTAAATGATCCGCGCGTACGGTTTGTTTTTGCGACCAATCGAGTAAAGGATCAAACCAAGGATCAAACCGATGATGGTTACTAAGACCATGGAGATCAACGTCATGTATAACGTGTCCATGATGGCTTGTTGCATTGTCTCCATGTTGATTTGGCTGAAATCAAGGTAGGTTTCTGTGAAGCTTTTATCCATGATGGATCACCTCCACTCCGACGCCTTGCTCTTTGATGAAGTTTTCTGCTTGGTCCAATTCGTTTTCCTCTCCGATCATCAAGGTAGTCAGCGAACCAAACGAGCCTTCTTTGGTTTGCTTGATTTTCCCATATACGACATTGATATCGACATTGTACCGACGAATGGCTTGAGAAATCACTGGTTCATTGGCATTCGTTTCGTTGAAGGTCAACGTCACTAAGCGACCATCTGGATTTTCTTTGATCAACTCTGCCAATAATTCAGTGGATTCAGCTTCTGGTTCGATGTCTTGTTGGACGAAGCGTTTTGTGACTTCTTGTTGCGGATGACGGAAAACGGTCAACGCATCGCCTTCTTCTACGACTTGCCCACGCTCCATCACTGCCACTTTGTTACAGATTTTACGAATAACGTTCATTTCATGAGTGATCAAAACAATCGTCAAGTTCAATTTTTTATTGATTGCTAATAATAAATCTAAGACCTCTTCTGTCGTTTGTGGGTCCAATGCACTTGTCGCTTCATCGCAAAGGAGGATTTCTGGCTCATTGGCTAACGCACGAGCAATCCCGACTCTTTGCTTTTGTCCACCGGATAATTGGGACGGATAAGCTTGTCCTCGTCCTTCCAAACCGACTAAACGGAGCAATTCTTCTGCTCTTTCTTTCCGTTGTTGTTTCGGTACACCGGCTAATTCCAAAGGGAACTGGATATTTTCTAGTACGGTACGTGACCACAATAGATTGAAATGTTGAAAAATCATACCGATTTTTTTACGAAAAACGCGTAATTCTTTATTTTTTAATTTAGTAATGTCTTGGTCGTTGACAATTACTTGACCATCTGTAGGTAATTCCAAGCCGTTCAACAAACGAACTAACGTACTCTTACCAGCACCGGAATAACCGACGATGCCGTAAATGTCGCCTTGTTCCACTTGTAGTGAAACGTCGTTGATAGCGTGGATCGTCCCATGTTTCCCGCCAAATGTTTTCTTGACATTCGTCAATTGGATCAATGACATATCGTTCACATCTTTCTTTACTTATTTTCTCTTAGACAACAAAAAAACTTTCGTCCTTTGCGTTTAGCAAAAGGACGAAAGTTTAGACTTCCGTGTGACCACCTTGATTCGCTGCTATTTCACAATAACAACCTCGTTCAGTACTTGACGCTAGTCGCATACTGCTGTGCTATAACGGGCACTCCCGTAGTCAGTTTGCTTGCGCTCACTCACTCTGCTCTAAGACCATCTTCCATCTCATTTCCGTTACCCTTTCACAGCAAACCGGGCTCTCTTGAAACATCTGTGACATGTACTCTTCTTATCAAAGCTTTCAATATGATTGTTTATGATTATAGCAGTTACAAGAATCGGTGTCAAACGTTTATTTGAACATCGTGTTTCTTAAAGCGCGTCGAATTCTGCTGCATCGACATCTTTAAAACTCAATAACCACGCAGTCATTTCATCTTCATCGTTCAAAACAGCGATATTCTCACTGATTTTTTCATTCACAGATGAGACTGTTCCAGATAATGGACTTGCAAATTCAGTGACTGCTTTTTCTGCTTCTACTTCAACTAGTGCATCGCCTGCTTGATACGCTTTACCGATTTTTGGTAAGTTGGCAAACGTGATCTCACCTAGATCTTCTTGCGCTTCTTTTGTCAAACCTACACAATATTCTTTTCCATTAAATAAAATCCAAAGGTTATCTTTCTTCTTTAAGTGTTTCCCAGCCATTTTAATTAAATGCTCCTTCGTATATTTTTTCATTAAAACCGATTGTGACCAGTTGATTGTCTTTGACGATCAATGGACGTTTGATCAACATGCCGTCCGTAGATAACAGCTGACTTGCTTCTGTGAGGGATAATTCATCGATTTGGTCTTTTAGACCAAGTTCACGGTACTTCATCCCGCTTGTGTTAAAGACACGTCGAAGCGGCACATCGGAATGCTTCAACCATGATTCGATCGTTTCTGACGTAGGCGTATCTTTGACCATGTCGACCGCTTGATACGTTACTTGATGATTGTCGAGCCAAGCCTTGGCTTTTCGACAAGTAGAACACTTTGGGTACTCATAAAAAGTAAACAACTTGCGTTACCTCCTAGAATTTTTTACCGGTGCTTCGTTTTGATAACGCATAGATAAGATCAATCCGATCCCAATCATATTCCCTAAGATCGATGAACCTCCTTGACTGATAAACGGCAATGGAATACCCGTTAATGGAAGTAAACCGATATTTGCGCCAATATTTTCAAAGACATGGAATAAGAGCATCATGATCAATCCACTTGCGATATAGGCATAAAACTCATTGTTCGTATCGAAGCAGACACGTATCATACGATAAATCAATACAAAATACAAGAAAATGACAAATGCGCCACCAATAAATCCAAAATTCTCGCCGATGACAGTGAATATCATATCTGATTCTCGGACTGGCACGTAAATGTTGCTGACGTTAAAGCCTTTTCCGAACATCCCACCTGTTCCGATTGCTAAAATCCCTTGGGCAGGTTGGAAACTAAAGCCCGACGTATCATGAAATGGATCCAGCCAAGAATCGATTCGGGCAAATTGGTAAGATTTGAATCCAACAGTATATAGGAATTCTCTTCCTGATTCTGTGGTCACAAGGAAAATCGTTCCTGCCCCCACAATAAATGCTAAAGCAAAGATCGGGCCAATGATTTTCCAAGAAATCCCTGACATCAAAAAGACGCCACCAAAGATCGCCAGAAAGACGAGCATCGTCCCAAAGTCTTTTTGCGCCATAACTAACGCAATCACAGGAATCGAAATGATCAACATCTTTGCAATCAGCCAAAAATCAGATTTGATTGTGCGAACTTTGACTTGCGTATTGTGCTTCGTTACGATCAACGCCAGCATCAAAATATAAGCGATCTTCATCAGCTCGGCTGGTTGAAATGTGACACTTCCAAAACGGAACCAGTTTTTTGAACCGGTACTTGCCGCCAGATTTTGGTCGTAAAATCGTAAGAGCAACCCCATGACAAGCAATCCTAGTCCATAGAGATACGGTGTCAATTTCCAGATCCATTTTGAATTGATCCGCATGACAATTGCAATCGCTACTGCTCCCACAAGGTACCAAATGATCTGCATCCCGACACCTCTTGTCACAGAAGGACCGTTTGGATCATGTGTCAATGCAACGTATAAGGATAAAATCCCAATCAAACATAATAAAAATACTGGTAGAATGACTCCGTAATCAATGCGGTTATCATTCGAAGTTTTTATTTTTTTTTCCATTTTTCATCCCTTTTCCTAAAAACCATACTGCCCTATATTATAGCTGTCTCCTTCTATAAATGAAAGCCAAAGCAAATGAGATTTGCGAAAAATTAATCTTATTCATTTCTCTTTATCCTTTCTTAAGATAAAAACGAAAAAAACGCTTATTCAAGGGAGAAGTTCCATTGATTCCGTCTGATATTTTTCAATTTTTCTTTTCCTTTTTGTAGAAATCCAAGATCTCGTTTCCTACTTCTAATAACCGTTCAGAGGTCAAATGGGTCCGTTGGATCAAATAGAACTGACGAGATTCAGCTAAAGGTTCAACGTGTATCCCTTTTGGTACTGCTCGTTTGGATAATATGGATCGTCCGATTCCTTCTATCAACATCGCCACAATGACTTCATTACTTTTTACAAGCATTTTCTTCCCTTGGATATTCTTTTCTTCAAAATAACGTTGCGTGTAATGGAACACACCTGAAGAAGATTCCCTGACTAGCCATAGCTCACTCTTAGGATCACCTGCAACAACCAACGCATCTTCAAGTAAAGAAAAGCGTTGTACGCCGGTTGTTTCTAAAGGTTTTTCGATAAAACCAAAATCAGCTTCATGTTTTGCCACTTGCTCCAAACTCTCATGGGAATTCGCAAAAGCAATCGAAAACTTGATTTTAGGAAAACGCACGATCAACTCTTTCATCAATTGAGGCAATAAATACACAGCAAATGTATGGGAAGCGACGATCCGGCACACTTCTTCTTCATTTTTTTCATCCGCTAATTGTTGTTGTGTTGTTTCCCATTCTTCCAATAAAACCAATGTTCGTTCATAAAGCAAATCCGCTTGTTTTGTCGGTTTCATCTCTTGTCGTCCATTACGCTGGAAAAGTTCCACCCCAAGATCCCGCTCCAATTGTTTGATTTGATTGGACACCGCAGGTTGAGACAAATAGAGTAATTCAGCGGTTCGCGAAAAATTTCTTGTTTCATAAACGACACGAAAGGTTGTTAATAATTTAAACATCTAACCACTTCCATTATCTTTTTTTATAGTAACTATAATAACTATTTGATTTAAATATATCAAAAAGACTCTATAATGAAAAGTGTAAGGAACAGGTTGTGGACCTTCAGTTACACACACCTCACAGCCTTCCAGACAGCTTACTGCAACGATAAGGAGAAGCATCCATGCGATTTGTTTTTTCCCATTGAAAAACTTTACTATTCTTCGTAACAAGCAGTTTTCATCGTTGGCTACTTATCGTTGCAACGAGTCTGTCCTTTATTATCAATGAAAAAGGAGAGTAATGTATGAAGCATTTCTTGAAGATTGTTCCGATCCCGATTTGTGGGTTGATCCTTGGGTTGACTTCTTTAGGGAATCTTTTAAAAGACTATCATTTGACACATGTAGGGAATTTTGTAGGCGCGATCGGTATGCTTTTGATGCTGTTGATCATCGGCAAACTGATCCTTTTATTTGAACACACGAAGCAACATCTATATGATCCAATCGTCGCTTCCGTCTCGCCGACCTTTACGATGTCTTTGATGGTCATCTGTACGTATTTTGTTTCTTTCAAATCAATTACGCCAATCGTCAAATTGATTTGGTTAGCCGCAGTGATCTTCCAAATCATCTTGGTTCTGTACTTTAATTACCATCATGTAGTTAAAGCAGACTTGTCAATAGAAGCAATTTTTCCAAGCTGGTTTATCGTGTATGTTGGTTTTGGTGTCATCACAGTAACTGCTGGAAACTTTTCTCCGATCCTTGGAAAGATCTTCTTCTGGCTTTCGTTAGCTTGTTATGTCGTACTACTACCAATCATCATCCATCGAATTTTCTTTGTCAAAAATATGGCGCAACCAACCTTACCATTGATTGCGATTCTTGCAGCACCTGGTTCTTTATGCCTGACAGGGTACTTAAAAAACTTTGAAGACCCAAATTTGGCCTTAGTCATGACGTTGTTCCTTGTTTCGCAAGTACTTTACTTTGTCGTTTTAGCCATGTTACCACGTCTGTTATTGCTTGATTTTTATCCAAGCTTTGCAGCCTTTACTTTCCCATTGGTGATCTCTGCTACAGCAATCTCTACTGCCACTGCTTATTTCCATCAATTAGGGTTTGCTACAGGGATCTTAGATGGATTGAAAGTTATCGAGTGTTTGATTGCCTGTGGCATGATTGCTTACGTCTTAGGACACTATGCCATCTACTTGATTAAAGAACACAGTCAACATAAACATCACCTTTCAAAGGGATTGATAGAATAGACTTCACCTTCTGTCTTTTTCATTTAGTAAAAAGGCAGAAGTTTTTTTGTATTCACGAAGAAACAAATAAATGATACTATATTTTAGAAAAACTTTTTCTTAAATGAAAGGAAAGAATCAGATGAATGCTTTATTCACTTATATAAAAACGCTGAAAAAATTTGGTGGCCGAAAAATTTTACCCGGACTACTACTCGCCTTTTCCGTCGCAGTCATTAGTCGGTTACTGGGACCCTTTGTCCCACAACTCGGTGCAGGAACGATTGCGATTTTACTTGGCATCGTCTTAGGAAACACATTGTTTAAGCAACCTGAGCTGGCGGTGGGTACCAAATTTGCCGAAAGTAAACTATTAGAATGTTCCGTTTTCTTGCTTGGTGCAACTGTGACGATCCAAACGATTGCACAGATTGGTATCAAAGGTGTAACTTTCGTGTTACTTCAAATGACTGTCACGATCCTTGGTGCCTATTTTATCGGGAAAAAACTATTGTTCAGCGATACATTTTCCTTGATGATGGCAGGTGGCAACGCCATTTGCGGTTCTTCAGCCATTGCTTCGATTGCTCCAGTGATCCATGCAGATGAAGAAGAAAAGGGCCAAGTCATTACCTTGGTCAATCTTTTAGGAACAGTGATGATGTTGACACTTCCCTTTTTAGGTCTCTAACTGTTTGGTGATCAACTGATCGAAAAAAGTGCGCTGATAGGTGGTACTTTACAATCCGTTGGACAAGTTGTTGCTGGAGCAAGTCTATTAGATGCTTCTGTCGTGCAATTTGCGATGCTGTTTAAAATCATGCGGATCATGATGCTTGTGGTCGTGGTCTTCCTCTTTGAAAAATTTATGACAAAAAAACAGCCGGCCGTCTCGTCTACGTATACGCCAAAAAACCACAAACGAAAAATGCCACTTCCTTGGTACGTTTTAGGCTTCTTGATCGTGTGTTTAATCAACAGCTTCTTCACCATTCCCCATGTGATTGATCAAAGCGCTAGTTTTATTAGTGGTTGGTTTGAGGTCACTGCATTAGCTGCAATTGGCTTACGTTTGGATTTTGCAAAGTTCATGAAAGAAGGAAAGCGATTCTTGACGTATGGATTGACTGTGGGACTTTTACAAACGATCATGGCTTTATTCTTTATTTGGTTGATCAAACTATAAGTAAAAATAAGCACCAACAGCTCGGAAAGAATTTCTATTTCGAGGTGTTGGTGCTTATTTATGCTGTTATCTGGTAGTACAGCCTAATGAGCTAAAATATTTTCAAGCACTAATAGTTGCCGTTTGATCACTAACCCATTTTCAGCTTTCCCCATATACCCAGTCAATTGTCCATTTTGTCCAATCACTCGGTGACAAGGAATAACGATTGGTAGAGGATTCAAACGATTGGCTTGACCAATCGCACGAGCTGCCTTTGGTTGCCCGATTGCCTGTGCCACTTGTTTATATGTGCGACTTTGTCCATAAGGGATTCTTGTGAGCACTCGCCAAACCTTTTGTTGAAAGGCTGTTCCTCTTTGGAAAGATAAAGGTACATCGAAAACGTGTCTTTCACCTGAAAAATACTCTTCCAGCTGTTGTTTTGCCAAGGATAAAATCTGAGCATTGGCTTCTTCATTTTCAAAAATCCGTTCAAAAGAGACAGCTGTTAATCCTTTTTGATCGGCATCAAGCCACAAAGGACCGATTGGTGTTTCAATTTTCATTTTTGTCCGCCTTCCTCCTCACTTATTTTATTTATCATCTATGATTCAAGAAAAAAAAGCAACCTAAAAGTTTATTTAATGCCATAGAGATGGTACACTGAATAAGGCGCTTATAACATCTTTTATTTTTGTTATTTAAGCATACTTTTATATATATAGGTTATATGAAAAAAACATGCTTGAAAGGAACGAAAACATGAAAATATCAATTGTCATCCCTTGTTTTAATGAAGAAAAAACTGTCCCACTTTTTTTTGATGAAGTCGAAAAATTTCGTGGCGATTACGAGTTCGAGTATCTTTTTATCGATGATGGGTCCAGTGATGGTACCTTGGCTGCCATCAAAAAATTAGCGAATGTACATGAATCCGTTCGTTTTGTCGCTTTTTCACGAAATTTCGGAAAAGAAGCCGCACTATATGCCGGCCTGCAAGCCTCTACAGGAGACCTTGTCACTGTCATGGACGTCGATTTACAAGATCCGCCTGAATTATTACCAGTGATGATTGATAAAGTCATCAACTCCGATATCGATTGTATCGGTACACGCCGTTCTACTCGTGAAGGTGAACCAGCTATCCGTAGTTTCTTTGCGAAGAAATTTTACCAATTGATCAATAAAATCAGTGATACTGAAATGGTTGACGGTGCAAGAGATTATCGCATGATGACTCGCCAAATGGTGGATGCGGTCTTAGAATTAGCGGAATACAATCGCTTTTCAAAAGGACTATTCAGTTGGGTAGGATTCAAAACAGAGTATCTCTCATTTGAAAATCGTGAACGCGTTGCCGGTGAAACGTCTTGGTCATTTTGGAAATTATTCAACTATTCAATCGATGGGATCGTCAATTTTTCTGACACGCCATTGAACATCGCCTCATTTGTTGGCGCATTATCATGTATCGGTTCAGGAATCGCCATCTTATTTATTATTTTACGTGCGTTATTATTTGGTGATCCAACATCCGGCTGGCCTTCACTCGTCTCAATCGTCCTATTCATCGGCGGAATCCAACTCCTTTGTCTTGGCATCATTGGGAAATATATCGGGAAAATCTTCCTGGAAACGAAAAAACGCCCAGTCTATATCGTACGGGAAACTGAAAAACAAAAAGCCCACCAAATTGGTGAACAAACAGACAAATAATCAATGAATAAAGCTATCCTTTAAAATTAGAGGGTAGCTTTTTCTTTATGATAGCCAGTTAAAATAACTCTCATTATAAAAAGTTGTTTTAACTGATTGCGTTTTATCTATCCATTCATTGCGTATACTTATAGATGATAATGTTTCTATCTGTTAATTATAGCTGATAGCATTTTTTATGTTAGATTTTTGACTAATCCGTAAGAATGGAGTTATTACATGGATAATTTTTTAGTAATAGTTGCTTACTTTTTTCTCTCTCTTCTCTATATATTTTTATTCTCATTGGCTTTTTTTGTTTTGAAAATGGAAAAATATCGTAAACAAATCTTCGAGAATAAATATTTATTACCAGATATTGAATACACAAAAGAGTATTATTTGATTACGAAAAGAAGTAATCTATTTGTTTTTACTGGCTTAACTTCTTGTATCATAGCTGGCATATTTTTGATAAATAACAAATATTACTTAACTTTAGGCGGCGCCTTATTTGCTGTACTCTGCTTACACTTATCTCTAGACAAATGGCGATACTTTAAAAGAACAATCTCTCAAGGTTACCTAGTAACCTACAGAAAAAACTATATTCTATCTATTTTTTTACAGAACCAGAAGAGCAACAAAAGATTCTTTCTAGGCAAAGAGTCATGCTTGTACTCGCATACCTAGGAGCTTTTTCAGCAATTATAATTGTAAATTGTATTCTTTGTTCTAAAATTTTTGATTTGTAAGAATGATTAAGTAAATTTCCCCTGTAAGGCACTATGCAGAAAGTTATTCAAGAAGCTTTACATATTTATAAAAGAGGAGAAACAGCATGCATAATTTCTTGGTTATGACCAGTTATTTTTTTCTATTACTTATGTTAATTACATTAGTATTCTTAAGCTACATAAACACTAAGATAGAAGTGTTCAAAAAGACAGTAATTAAACGTAATATTCTGAGTTTCAGTACAGCTGAAGCAAATGAATATATTCCGATTCTTAGAAAAAGTAATCGTTTTATACTTTTCTCATTAATTTCTTGTATTTTGTCAATTTTTTTTATAACCGAGAATAACATACCTTTCTCCATACTATTTATTATCCTAGGTATAATTTTTTGTCTTGTAGCTTTACAAAAATGGCGATATTTAAAAAAAACAATTTTAGCAGGATATTTAATCATTACTAAAAAAAAGAATCATTTTACTTATTTTTTCACTAATTTAGAAGAGAAACAAAAAATCCTGTCCTGGCAAAGCAAAATGATCTACTCAGTTTACTTGATATTTATTTTTGGTTCCTTGTCACTGTTTATTGGTTTAATGACTACAGTTTAACAAGATAAACCAAAGTGCTTTTCAACTTTGATTTATCTTGTTTCCTGATTGTTATGCTCCAATAAAATGAGAATATATCCCCATTAAAGTGATACCAATTACTGCTAGTGCAGCAACAACGGTTGAAATAAAACCAGTAATACCAACAATAATTGCTCCTATAGCACCTATGATAGCTGAACCGTACGCATAAAGCAGTACAACGGCTGTGGTTGATACCAATACCCCAACAATTAGCTTAGTATCCCACTCAAACGTCCCATTCTTCAACTGTTCTACGACGTCCTGATAAACTGGATCTGACAAGGGGGAATCAACAAGCGGACGTAAGTAAATCTCAATCTCTAATTGAAATTTGGATGTAATTTCATGGTCTCCGTGCTTCAACTCTTTCTCAAAGGTCATCAAGATACGTGTACCTATTAACCCTTCTTTCGTTGCTAATCCAACTGCAATCGCTCCATTATCTACTTTTGGTCCAAGTTCGTTGATGACATCTTCAAAACTTTTTGTGTCTCCTTTAAGATACTCACTGTATTCCACGATCGAATCAGTGATTTCATTGTAATAAGGAGACATATCCACTTTTTTATCCTTCACTAATACAGAAATCCCATATTCTTCTCCTGAAATAGACCACTCCATATGAGGTTTCAAATAGACCACGTAATTTGGTGCTGGCTCTATACGTACTTCTTGTTCAAATTCAAATGCTGTTTCTGCTACACCGAAATTTTTATACAGCTTCAATAACTCTCTTTTCGCAATTGCTTCTGGAGATACAGAAAAAGATGAAATACCTCGATCTCTACCTGACACAGCAACTTTATCGATACCTACTCCCGCTGTGGTCAGTTCAATAAACTGATCAAATGCCCATTGTTTAGGCATAGGAAATCCTAAATTACCACTAAAGCCTGAGGACATATTAGATACAAAAGCTTGAGTTGTATAACTCGCATCAATGATTTTCTGGCAAACATTTCTAGTACCATAAACGCCAACATTATATGTCTGGTCTGATGAAAGAATTGACCATACTCCCGCAAAATAAGGTAAGACGGTTCCGGGGATATTTCCGTCTTGAATATCCACATCACATGCAAAATAAATGGTTGTTCCTAAGGGAAAACCTAAGTTATATGCTGCTTCAATCGCCAGTTTTCCATCTTTTAGGCCTTGATCTTGCGTGAAATAAGATTCATACCAACCGCCATCTTGGTAGATAGGAAAAATGGCTAAGCCAACTTGTGTAATTGCTTCTATCTCTTCAAAGGATAAACTTTTATCACGTTCGTCGGCTCCTGTTCCAACCGTACCTGTCAAGTAGCGTCCAACAATCGAAAAACCTTGTGATTTCAAACCTTCCGCTGTTTCTTTAGTCAAAATTGTCGAGGTGTCAAAGGCCTCTGCTGAACGATTCGTGTTCCCGTTTGATGTTAGTAAACCTTTCATCACGGTTAAATCCGACGTTTGATTATACGGTGGCAATACCATAAACTGTCGGAAAGCAAGAATTTGCTCCGCAATATATGACGTAAAGTTTCCTGAAAAATCACCTTGTTTGTTATAACCGTTCACATAAAGACCGTATTGCAAAATTCGAACAAATGGACCGATGTCTCCTTGATTTAGTACTGGGGTACCCGCTTCAGTCCCAGGACCATAATTACCATTTGCTGTATTTGTATCCATACCAATTTCTGCTTGAAGACCATAAATCAATGCTGTATTGGTTTGACGCTGATAAACGCCATCACAAGGCAAAATCCCCGTATATTGCCAGTACTCTCGATTCAATCCTTGTTGCATCGAGCGAATCGTCGCATCTCCACTTGGTACTAAAACAAAAGCGCTCATATCAAACAAGGCTTTAGCCCATGTGGAATCTAATGTACTATTGACTGATTCAAATCCTGCGGCAATTTTTAACTGCTTTATTGCATTGTCATTGTCCGTTGTGTAAATGGTATTAAACTTTCCAGTTCCCATTCCTTTACAACGAAATGCACCATCAATCAACTTTACAAAATTACTTTCATATGTGTTGATTAGATTGGGGGTCACTTCTTTATCCCATAAAGCAGAAGTGGTAGCACCGAAGTTATCAACTAATGTCGTAATTCCTAGTTCATGTTGTACCGCTCGAATCAATCCATAAATCGTATTCCATCCAGTATAACCATCTTCCGGTACTGAACCAAAGCCTGCTACATTTCCATATGTCTCATTCAACCATTGCTGTACCTCTAACACCCAAGGATCACGTGTTTGTTTTGCTTTCTTATCCATTCTTTTCACTCCTCAACATTATTTTGATTCGAATCACTTAGATATGTTGAGATTTTTTAGAATTTGTGACAGTATTCAGGAAATATTTTTCTTGAAGCAAATATTTTTTTAAGCGTTTCTTCATTCTCTCCACTCTTTTACGCACTGACGGATGGTAGTCCTTTTCTGAAAACATGATTTTCGCTGCTTCAGAACAAGTAAGCCCTTCAACTAGCAATGAAAAGAAGAACCCATCAAGTGGTTCTTGCTTTTGATAATTACAAACCATCTCTTTTAAATCGATAGTTGAATCAAATTCCACCGATGACTGACTCTCTATAAATCCAGGATCTAAAGATTGCCAACGCCCAGCATCATAAGTAATCCCATTTTTGTCATTCTTATTGTTTGAACTTTTTTTGTAAAGACGCCATACATCTTTCTCAGCAATTGCTAAGCGATAGAGAAACAAATTTTTAAACTTCAACTCTTTCTTCTTTCTTTCCAGTCGATAATCTTCAATCGCTTTCCATGTAGCTAACAGATAGGTACTATAAAAATCTTCAAAAGGTATGTATACGCCCAATTTCTCTGCTGAAATTTGGGCATTTTTAGCACTTTTTTTTAAATATGGAAAAAAATCTCTGAGTATTGCTTCCAGTAACTCTCCATTTTGTTCTATTACATACAAATCCACTCTTTCTGTTATGCTTATCCAAAAACTCATCATTAGCCACTCCATTCATTCTTTTGAAAGGATATGTCGATAAGTTGAATAAATCTGTGACATAGAATCTATTCTTTATTTTTCTATTTTTTGGATATTAGCTGCCTTTTTTTAATTTCTGTTCAATCGATTCGATGATCTGACGAAAATATTTTGTTAGATTTGTTTCTGCCATATTCTCTAAAATACTTCCGATTTCCGTCAGTACTAAAAATGTTGTAAATACTTGAACTAACGTGAATTCAAGTTGAACATTATTTTTTGCTAAAACGATATCGACAACGCCAGTCAAAATCAATAAAACAAAATGACTAAGCTTCTTCCATAGGCCTTGCCAGCTCAGATTAGAATACCAAGTTCTTTGTACTTTCGCTTTTAGCCAACCAGTGAATAAATCTAATAAAATCAACAAAAAGAAGATATGGATCAATTCTTCTTCTGTTTCAAATAAATGTATAAAAATCCCCATTTTACTAAACATTATCTCCCTCTTAACTGATCACTTCGCAACATTTTTCGTAATAGGATTTACGTGAAGCCAATCCATTGTATCCACCATTTACTTTAAATGTCACTTGTTCAACAGTAGGTGATAATAAACAGAAATTATTCATCCCATTGGCCTCCCACCAATAGCCAGCACTTGACCAAGGATATCTTTCAGCCACATAAGTTACTCCTTGATTGACAACTTCTGGATCTGCGATTGATAAAGAAAACTGTGTATAATTATAACGACCAGTTAGTTGATAAACCCTGCCCCTTTGAATTTTCTACCATCCCCACTAAAAACATTTCCAAGGTCACTACGCCCTTCATAAGCTTCTCCAGAAGCAAGTTCTATGCGCCATTTCCCACAACCTGACTCGTGATTACACTGGCTAATAAAATGCTGTAAAGGATTAAGTTCAGTGATACGATACACGTTGATGCACTGATTTAAATCGTTGATTATCTGCTCTGAAAAATTACTCCATCCAATTGCTTCAAGTTGGCTCCTAGTAATCTTTCGCGTAAGTGTATCATTCAACTCTTTCATGATCATCAGCTCTTGCCCAACTAAAATAAAGTCAGGATTTTTGATTCCATTCCATTGTTGTAATTGACTAACTGATACCCCAAATTTTTCACCAATCCTACTTAACGAATCTCCAGATTTTACAACATACTTCATTTTGATTCTCCTCTCAAAATTTTTGCGTATTTAAATACGTTTAATATGTCGGTAAAATGAAGAAAATTGTGACAAAAAAGCATCGGCAGAATACCGATGCTTTAAATCGCTTATTTATTTAATGACTTATAAATAGATTGAGCACAAAAAATACTGGTTTATGGAATTATTTTTTTCATAGGATACATAATGACTTGATGTTCTTTCACTTCCTCGCTGAATAAAAACAATCTATCTGCTTCGATTCTGTACTTATGATCTTTGATCACATTTGCATAGTTCACACTTGCTGGATCTGGTTCTAAATAGAAGTTATCTTGATTAACTGAATATATTCCAGCATACTCTATCAGCCCAGACAGATTGATTCGCTGTACTTCACCTGATTCATTGAAGATCAAAATACCCCCTCCCTCCAGTTTCCAGGAATACTTAATCAAGAGATCGTGTAACTGGTCGTGGGAAATATCGCTTTTTATTTTTAATTTCTGATATGCTTCATCGAGTTTTCCCGGACCAGGAAAGGCTGTTTTATATTCCTCGAATGTTAAATCGTCTGAATCAGCTATTTCCTGTGATTGAGTGCTTTCTTTTGTTTCCGGAACGCTGTCACTCATTTCAAATTGTCTTGTATTTGTTTCGCTACTACAGCCAGCCATTAGTAATAGAAATAGCAGGATGGATATTATTCGTTTCTTCATTCTATTTGATCACTCTCTCTTCATTTCAAAAAATAGAAAGAGGCTTCTTCCCAAACAGTCTATTTTTAGTTTAGCAAATCATTCTTATCAGCAACACTCAGCCATAACCTTCTATACCATTGCCACTTTGTATCAGAAATGTTGAAGTATCTATAGTAATATCCTCCATCCCATACACCAGTTCCATAATCTTGCACATAATCACCTAGAAAATAAAACTGATTATAAGACATTATTGCATGGATACCCGCAATGCCATTGTCCTCTATTGTAAATAAAGGTGCTAATTCGTTGCATCTTATCCCACTAGCTGACGAAGTACTACCTGAACTAGGATTATAAATTTGAACTGAGAACCCTGTTGCATTAATACTATATAGTTTAGCCTTTGGTAACAACTCTTCTGTACTTAAATTATCTGTTGAATTTTTATCTTCTCCTTCGATGATATATGTGCCAGGTTTTGGTTTTTGTGTCGTCAACTTGTCTTTTGAAAAAGGTAGATTATCTACATCAATCCCCTGTTCTTCAAGTTGTTGTATTGCTTTTTGGTTATCTTCTTTCGAAATAACAATACTTTCAGGATCAATTGCTCGAATTGCTGCATCTGCAACCTCAGTATGCATTCCACTAACTATCAAACCAAACAGCATTGTAAACCCCATCAATACTTCCTTCATTTTTTATTCTCTCCTTGATCTTCAATTATAATTCATTACCAAGTGTGTTTATATTTTCGATTTTAGAAGATATCTTCACCAATATAATAAATTATTCGAATAAACTATGACTTCTTAATTATATATATTTATATAAATATAAATATATATAATTAGTTATTTAACATTCAAAGATTTTCTGCTCATTTTTGTTAACTTATTCTACTTTTATGTAAATGAATTAGAAAGTATTAATATAAAATTAAAAATGATTATTACGTTATTTAAGTAGAATACTCCTTCTAATATTATCTATTTTAAACTTTATGCTCTATTCTATTAAAAAAGCTTTTAGCGTATTTAGAATCTCACAGATTTCAATTTATTATTATTTAATTTAAGAATAGATAGTATAAAAACATACACATTATTCTTAATATAAAATTAATAAATTTCTATAGTTATTAAATAAATCATCCACTTAAATCTCCTAATTTTATGTTTTTTTATCTTTTTTGCTATATATAATATATTTATTTTTTTCACACAATATAAAATTTTATTTTCCGAGCTAAATTATACAAAAAAACAGGTTGATGAAGAGTAAATTATTCATTAAATATTATGCAAATATAATGATTAATAAAAAATATATGTTTTTTTATTTCTTAGATTTATACTTCAAGAGAACAAATAAATAAGTAAAGGAGTCACTCATGAAAAAAATCTTTTCTTTATTTTGTTTTTTGTCAGTACTATTTTTTCTGGGTACAAGGTTTTTGATGGTGAGCAATTAGTGGACAACGATGCAGCTGCAGGGCAACCGGGTTTGAGTCATATTATGTCAGGGAATTGGACGTGGATCTCATCAGGTTATTTTGGAGACGCAAGGATTAGTTACGACAAAAGTGGTGCATTTTATGCGTATGGCTTTAACCCTACAAATAGAACAAATGTTGGGAATTTTTACGCATATTTAGCTAATCCAGCATTCGAGTCAACAGCTGCTTATAATGTTGCTTCACCGCCAGGGATAGGTGAAGGAAATACTATTGAACAATACTACGCTGCTGTAGGATGGAATTGGATTGGTGATTTGGGTGCCACTAATTGGAACCTAGCTGCAAATGTTGGGAAACCTAATAATGTGAATATTCAGGGTGGTCTGGATGCAGATGCATTCAAAATCACATGGTAAAAGGAGATAACTATGGAAAAACAAATAAGAGGAGTTATTATTGGTTTAACGTTGACAACAATCTTGGCAAGCTCTACTTATGCTGTCTTAGCTAATCAACAAACAGATGTACAAGTTAAGTCTGAGAGTAGAGTAATCACGACTTCTCCAGAAGAAGAAAAACAAACAACAATTGAAATACCAACTGTACAAATAGAAGATGAAATCACAACAAAACAAGAAGCAGTCTATCGAATGATCAATGCTATTGATTATTATCACAGTATCGAGATTCATTTTTTAGCAACTAAAAAAGCAGGAGAATTAATCGAATCAATTCATCTATCAGCTGTTAATCTGCCTGACAATCATCTCACGAAAATCGATACTACTTATTCAACAAATAATCGAAGTTTTCTTTTTTACGACAACGGCAATATTGAAACGGAAAATTTTGATTCAAACGATAAAAGCTTAGGCATATACTTCCTTTGTTAGATTAGAAGGAGCATCTAGTAATCATTCTATGACATTAGCCGATAGTATAAAAATTGGTGAGGATGGAGAAAAATTGTACAAGGCAAGACCAGATGCAAATTATTATAGCAATGCAAAAATAGTTGCATTACCTTCCGATTTAGCAATTAACTTATTAGAGGATGAAGCTATTTATGAACTTACAGATACTGGAAAAATAGCTGGACGAAATACAGTAGTTTTAGAAGGTAGCTTATCAGACGCCAATCAAGTCAGATATCAGGCTAATCACTTTAAACTAAATATTGATGACAAAACTGGCGTATTACTAGGGATGATTTTTACGAACAATGGGATTGAAAAAGACTATTTAAACGTTTCTTCCGTTACGTTCGATCAACTTCCTGAAGACTTTAAGTCTAATTAACAATAAATAGGTGATTCCTATCTATATCAAATCATTTGATAAGAAAGGTTCTTGAAATAATAAGCGCCAAAGGACAAGATACAAGAAGTAGTTGTCCTTTGGCGCTTGTTTTAAATAAAATGATAGGTGATCTATTTATAAATACTTTCTCTCTCTTACCCCAAACTCTCCGTCAATCGCCGCAATCCTTCTTCCAATTTCTTACGTGGGCATCCCACGTTCAATCGCAAAAAATTGTGACTAGCTTTCCCATATACTTCGCCTGACATGATCGCAACCTTGCCTCGTTCGATCATTCGTTGCTGAAGTTCTTCCATAGTGAATGGGAGTCGGGCACAATCGAGCCACATCAAGTAGGTGGCTTCGCTTTTGGTCACGAGGATTTCTGGATGATGTTGGTTGAGGTACGCAGTGACAAAAGCAATATTATCATCAATGTACCGATTGAGTTCACTGACCCAGTTGCTTTCTTTTTCATACGCTGAAATCGTCGCAACTAATCCAAAAATACTCGTTGAGCTGAGTCCATCAGCTTCTTTCATCTGATGCAAAAATCGTTGACGTAAAGATGGATCTGGGATCAATCCGTAAGAAAAAATCAACCCAGGAAAATTAAAGGTTTTACTTCCAGAGGTGACGACTGCGACATTTTTTTGAATCAATTCTGTCAGTGGTTGATGGTGTTGTCCCTTTCTGAGAATATCCATGTGGATCTCATCCGAAATAATGAACACCTCGTTTTTTTGGGCAAGCTCGATGATGTTCACTAATTCTTTTTTGGTCCACACTCTACCTGTTGGATTGTGGGGACTACACAATAACAAAATTTTATTCTCCGGTTGCTCAAATTGGCGCCTCAAGTCCTCAAAATCCAATTTATAGGCACCTTCTTGATAAATCAATTCATTGCTTACCAGTTTGCGGCCATTCCCAGAAATCAGTTTATAAAAGGCATCATAAGCAGGCGTTTGGATAATCACACCTTCTCCCGATTCGCTTAATAAACAAATCAGTTGCTTGATGCTATAGATGACGGAAGGACTGTAAACCAACCAGTCCTCGTCGATCTGGTGTCCAAAACGTTCTTTGTACCAGTGAGTGACTGCTGATTTGAAATCTGTGTGATTCCAACGAGTATAGCCAAAAATGGGATGTCTTAACCTTTCTTGGAGCGCAGCTTCGACGCCTGTTGGTACTTTAAAATCTGTATCAGAAATCGTAAATGGCAAGAGATCATTTTTACCGAAGCGGTCTTCAATATAATCCCATTGCGTACAATACGTCCCTTTACGATCGATTTGTTCATTGAAAGACATCTTCTACACTCTCCCGATTTCAGAACGACAAGATGTCGTCCAGTTGATTTCTAACAGTCGTCACTTTTGTTCCTATAATGACTTGTACATTCGTATCATCCAAATGAACCACGCCTAATGCACCTAACTTTTTCAGTCGGTCATCATCAACGATCGATCCGTCATTCACCACTAACCTTAGACGGGTGATGCAATTATCTAAAGCAGTGATATTTTCAGCACCACCTAAAGCAACCAAGATTCCTCGTGCATCAACTGTGCCTTTTCCTTTATATGTTACTTCTTCGTCTGTATATTCTGTCTCAGCAGTCATTTCTTCACGTCCAGGGGTCTTTAAGTTTTTGCGTAAAATCACCGTTTTAAATGTAAAGTAATAGATACCAAACCAACAAGCCCCCACAAGTAAAACCAACCACCATTTAGTATAAGTCCCTTGCATGACCCCGAAAATAATAAAATCTAAGATACCGCCATCGGTGTTCCCGATTGTTACGCCCAACAAACTCATGACCATAAATCCGGCACCAGTCATCAACACATGGAATCCCCATAAGAGAGGACTGACAAATAAGAAGAGAAATTCGATTGGTTCTGTGATCCCTGTTACAAAAGTCGCAATCACACCTGAAATCAATAATCCTTTGATTTTTGCACGATTCTCTGGCTTTGCGGTTTGATACATCGCTAAAGCCGCTGCGGGAAGGCCAAACATGAATGTCGGCATTTTTCCTTGTGAAAGAAAAGCAGTGGCGCTCGGTGAAATCGCCAATCCTTGTTGCAATTCATTATAAAAAATATTTAGTGCGCCAAAGACTTCTTGCCCATTGATGACCTGACTTCCTCCAGCTTCCGTAAACCGGATCATCGATACTAAAATATGATGTAAGCCAAATGGCAATAAGAGTCGTTCTCCAGAACCGAATAAGAACGGGCCAAATGCCCCAGAGCGTTGGATCAAATTTCCGATCCCAGTGATCAACATGGCAAAAAGTGGCCAAACCATCGGAATCAACACGCCAACAATTGCTAAAGTTACTGAAGTAATGATGGGTACAAAACGTGTCCCTGAAAAGAAGGCAAAACTATCTGGTAATTGGAATTGATAAAATCGCGTATGGAGCTGATAAACGATTAGCCCGACAATGATCCCTCCCAGAACACCCATAGATAATGTTTGGATACCAAAAACCATTTCTTGACCAGCTTCACGTAATTGTTCACTTGCTGCCAATTGATTCGTTTCTTGCAAATAAAAATTGATCGATAATTGCATCACTACATATCCAACAAACCCAGAAAAAGCAGCCACGCCTTTTTCTTTACGTGCTAAGCCTAAAGGAATCGCCATGGCAAACATCACAGGTAAATAGCTAAAAGCAAAGCCACCAATCGTCGACATAAAGCGAAACATCACCTGTAACCAAGCAGCACCTAAAAATGGAAAAGCAGTAATTGCTGATTCAGCGGAGAACGCACTCCCAATCCCTAAGAACAATCCCATGAAAGCTAACAGTGCGACTGGTAACATGAACGTTTTGCCTAACCCTTGAAAAATCTCCATCCAACTTGCTTTCTTCCCTTTTTGCATCCCTTTTCCCCCTTACTCTATTTCTTACCCTTAAAATGTAAGCGATAACAAAGACGGTTGCAATACTTCTTGTCCATGTAGAATGGGCATTCATAAATTAGAATCTCCATTCTGAGAAATGACTTGTTTCGCATAATGGATCATCAAAATATCTAACAAGATATCCATTGAAACTCTTGGACTCAAATCAATATTCTGATGATAGATCGTCAACATTTCTGCAATAAATGCGACCGTCGACAATTCTTCTAAAGAACTTGTCGGTTGACCAATAAAAGACAGCAGAGGAACATTTCGCTCCTTTAGTCGTTTAGCATAATCGAGCATTCCTAATGTTTCCCCACTATGACTAATAAAAATAGCAAGATCTCCTTCTCCTAGTTGTTTACTCACTGCTAGCAATTCGTCCCAATCGGTTGAATGCCCCACATTTTTACCAAGAAAATGCAATTTTCGATTCAGGGAAACAGCGACCGGAATACTTTGCCCTACAGCAAACAGTTCAATACGTTGTGCTTCTTTAATCATATTGACTGCTCGATCGATTTGTTTCGGCTCGATTTTTTCTAACGTCTCTGTAAACTGACGAAGGATTTCATTGATCAATGGTTTGAATTCATCCGACACATCAGTAGAACCACTCGTTTCTTCTAATGACCGGTAACTTTTAAGGGCAAACTTAAATTCTTGAAATCCTTTAAAGCCAAGCTTTTTTGCCATTCGAGTAATAGTCGATTGGCTGGTAAATGTTTCACTCGCTAATTCTTCGGCTGTCATGGAGGAAACTTTTCTTGATTGATGCAAACAATAATCTAAGATATTTTTTTCCACTTGATTTAATTCAGAAAATTTATATTGGATTCTCTTATAAAACTGATTCATCTCTTTCTCCTATTCTGGCAGTTTTTCGCCAATGAACGATATGGTCTGTTTTCTTATCTATTCTACCGGAGAATACGATGGAAAACGAGTCTACGGATAAATTCAGAAATGCAAAAAAATCCACAAAAATCGGTAATATGATTTTCGTGGATTCTGTGTTGTTCTTTGAAACAATCCATTGATATGACTATTTATTTTAATAATTTTGCAGCTGCTTCATCTAAAATCACTGTGATATTGGGATGAGTCATTAAAATGGATGCAGGAATTTCCTCCGTTACCGGTCCTTTAATGACTTGTTTGATGATCTCTGCTTTATGTTCGCCATTAACGATCAATACTAGCTGTTTCGCTGCCATGACCGTCTTTGGTCCAAATGTCACGAAGTAATCCCCAGGTTCTTCTCCCAGATGTTCTTGCAACGATTCGTACATCTGATCTCCAGGAATGACTGGAATACTATAGGTTTCCTTGCTAAAATCGGTGTACCCTGGCATATTCCCACAGAAATGACCATCCTCACCAAGTCCCATCAAAACTAAATCCAAGCCACCTGCTTGAGCAATTTTTTTGTCAACCTCATGATAATTCTCAATAGTCAGTTCGTGAATATTCTCAGCAGCAACTCCGATCGGATCATAAAGAGCTTTTTTTAGTCCTGACATAGTCAAACCATACTGCTTATCCTTCAGCGCCACTTCATCAAAATTATAATAATGGATCATCGATGTATCCATCTGTAATTTACTAAGCTTATCAACCAAAATCTCGTAGGCCATCTTAGGTGAATTTCCGGTTGTCAAAGATAAATTCACTCTTCTATGCTTCAACATCTTCTCTAAAACGATCCCTGCTGTTACTTCACTAAGTGTTTCATAATCTGTTGCAATCACTAAATCCATTGCTGTCCACTTCCTTTCACTCATTTAGTTAAAGTGTAACAGTGTCAGAATTTTTTTGATAGCGTTTTCTTAAAAATGAACTAAAATATATAACATTAATATAAAAAACAAACGTTTTTTCAAGGTAATTTTTACTTATTTTAGATACATATAAAAAAACAAATATTTTTTTACATATTTAAAAATATTTGATATTATTATAATGGTTTTTTATCACATTAGCTTCATGAAAAAGTGGGAATTTCTATCACTTAAACATATTTTTAAAAATCATGATTTTAATAATCTTACATTTAAACTTTCGACGTCGATGCTGAGATATTACGTTACCCAAATTACATATCTTCCAAGGGAAATCATGAAATATTAGCAATATGAAAAATGTGTTGAGTAAAATATTGTAACATTACGGAACTTTTAAATCTTATATATGTTATGACAGAAATCATTATTACCTACGTAACCTTTTTACTTATCAAAAATACCTGGCAAGAATTATCCTGACAGATATTTTTGATATTAAGAACTGCTTTTAATATATTCAGTAAACTGGAGGTTAGTATACCCGCAGTAAAATCATCATATTTTTAAAAATAATAATTCTTAAATTTGTTGTGAAAGAGAAATCATCTCAATTAACCCTTGAGCAGCTTCACTACCTTTATTTCCTGCTTTCGTACCTGCTCTTTCAATTGCTTGCTCAATAGTTTCTGTGGTTAATACACCGAACATCACTGGAATATTGGACTCTAGGTTAATATGTGCGACTCCTTTGGCTACCTCATTGGAAACCAATTCGTAATGAGTAGTTGCACCTCTGATAACTGTCCCCAACGTAATCAATCCATCATAACTATCCTTTTCGCTGAGTTTTTTGGTAATAAAGGGAATTTCAAAAGCTCCCGGTACCCAATAAATATCAATTTGCTCTTCTTTAACACCATGTCTTTTTAAATTGTCCAACGCTCCTTGTAACAATTTTTGATTGATAAATTCATTAAATCGCGCGACTACTATCCCTATTCGAAGATCCTTTGTAGAATAATTCCCCTCATAAATCGTCATGTCTACACTCCTTTATTTTTATAATGATAAATAATGATTGAACTTATCTTTTTTTGTTTTTAAATAGGCTTGGTTTTCCTTTTGTGGGAAGGTTTCAATTGGTACTCTTTCTACAATCGTAATTCCAGCTTTTTGTAACTCTGTTACTTTATCGGGATTGTTTGTAAGTAACCGAATAGTAGTTGTACCAATTGATTTTAAAATGTCTGTTGCAAAGTGATAATCCCGTTCATCCGGAGCAAAGCCCAATTCAATATTTGCTTCATAAGTATCAAATCCTTGTTCTTGCAATTGATAAGCTTTTAACTTATTTCTCAATCCAATGCCACGACCTTCTTGACGAAGATAAAGAATAGCTCCAGTCCCCTCTTCTGCAATCATTCTCATTGCTTCATGTAACTGTTCACCACAATCGCAACGATGAGAACCAAAGACATCACCAGTTAAACATTCTGAATGAACACGGACTAATGTAGGAGACTGACTATTTTGAATATCTCCTTTTGTTAGCAATAAATGCTCCAGCTTTTCTCCCTCTTCATAAATAGTCAATTTGAAATCACCATAATCTGTCGGTAAATTTACTGTTATATGGCTGCTTTCTTCTAAAAAATTTACCAACTCATCAATAGTGATCAAGTAATTGCCATTCTTTAGATAAACGTGTCAGATCTTTCATCCTTGCCATCGTCCCGTCCTCTTTCAGGATCTCACAAATATAAGCGGCTTCTATACTATTAGCTAATTTGGCCAAATCAATTGCAGCTTCGGTGTGTCCTCGACGTATAAGCGTTCCACCATCTACACTAATTAAAGGAAAAATATGTCCTGGTCTAAGAAAATCACTTGATTTCGAACGAGGATCAGCCAATGCTTTAATGGAAGTAGCTCGATCAAATGCTGAAATACCAGTCTTCGTGTGTTTATGATCCACACTAATCGTAAAAGCTGTACCAAACGCATCAGTATTATGAGTTGTCATTTCTTCTAAAGATAAGTGTTGCGCAATCTTCTTAGATATTGGCGCACATATTAATCCTCGACCAAATTTGATCATGAAATTAACTGCCTCAGGTGTCACGTATTCGGCTAAACCAACTAAATCTCCTTCTGCTTCTCTATCTTCATCATCAGCTACAATGATTAGACCGCCCTTTTTCAAAGTCTTGATTGCTTCAGTAATATTACTCATAGTAAGTCCTTCTCCTTGTACCTCTCAAATTTTTTTCTCTGTGCCTTTACATATTTTCCAATGATATCCGTTTCTATATTCACAAGATGTCCTACACCTAAATTCCCCAGATTTGTCAAAGATTTGGAATGTGGAATCAGACTAACTGAAAAGCTTGCTGCTGTAGTATCCGTAACTGTTAAACTTACTCCATTAATTGCAATTGATCCTTGTGGAATGATTTCACCTTCATATTTGGTTGGGTAAGCAAATGTCAAAACTAATGTGTTTTGATTCTCTATTTTTTTGATCAATCTTGTAACAGTATCAATATGTCCCGAAACAAAATGGCCTTCAAAGCGTTGCTTCATGGAAACTGCTCGTTCTAAATTTACCCTATCTCCAACTTTTAAGGTGGAGAAAGTGGTCCGTTTAAAGGTTTCAGGCATTATTTCAGCTCTAAAAGAAGTACTTGAAGTCTCAATAGCAGTTAAACATACCCCATTGACTGCCATACTATCTCCAATTTTATAATCACGTAGGACACTATTGGAAGTTTGAAAAGTGAGTTGGATCATTTGTTGATTTCGTCGAATTTCTTTGACTGTTCCTTGTTCAATGATCAATCCTGTGAACATTGCTTTCGTTTCCCCCTAACTCGAATGTCTTCTCCAAGCTGTTCAATTTCTAAAAATTCTAATTGTTGATCTTTAGAAACTAAACGTTCACTATGAAAAGACATCGGACTTTTTCCACCAAAAAGTTTGGGTGCAATATAACTGATGACTTCATCCCAGAGACTTTCTGCTAAAAAAACATCATGGATTTTCGCTCCACCTTCTATATACAACGACTGAATACCTTTCTTTCTCATGGTCTCAATAAAGAATGCAAAAGAAAACCTAGGTGTATAAAAAATAGTTACATGGGGAAATAGTTCCTCTAGCTTAGGATTTTCCGTAAATATCCAGACCGGACTTGTGGTCGTTTGAAAAAGATCGAGTTTAGGGCTTTTAAGGATCCGTCCTCTACGATCCAAAACAATGCGTACTGGTGGGAAGATAGTTTCGACATCAGGTAACAAACGAGGATCATCAATTAGAACGGTTTCGCTCCCTACCACGATTCCTTGATATTCTCCTCGCTCTTTGCGAACTCTTGAGATTGCCTCTGAGCCTGTTATTGAGTACCTAGAATCTTTCTGTATAGAGATTTTCCCATCTAGTGTAACGGCTTGTTTTAATGTGATGTAGGGACGATCCATTTCAAAAAAGTGGTTATAAAAAGGATTCAATGCTCTACATTTCTCTTCTTCTACGCCTACAATCACTTTGATTCCATGCTTTTGTAAAAATTTTCTGCCTTTTCCTGCTACTAAAGGATTGGGATCAAGTTGGCCTATGACTACCGTTGTGATACCAGACTGGACAATGGCTTGCGTACAAGGTGGCTGTTTTCCTTGGTGGTTACAAGGTTCTAAAGTAACATATAAAGTTGAATCAAACAGTTCTTCGGGGGAACCACAATTTTGAATAGCATTTACTTCAGCGTGAGCCTCGCCATAATGTAAATGCGCACCTAATGAGAGTAGCTTTCCTTCTTTAACAATCGCAGCTCCAACTAATGGATTGGTAAAGGTCTTTCCCTTTCCTTTTCTTG
Organism: Enterococcus mundtii; assembly: GCF_003957375.1. Lineage (GTDB taxonomy): Bacteria > Bacillota > Bacilli > Lactobacillales > Enterococcaceae > Enterococcus_B > Enterococcus_B spodopteracolus. The sequence goes on from NZ_CP025473.1 coordinate 2,240,432, forward strand.
CCTCTTCAATCGCAGCTAACATGAAAGACTGGTGCATATCAATTCCCCCTTTCAACAAAAAATGCCCTGCGAATTTAATCACAGGGCATAACTAAATAAACCTAAAGATAATCGATTTTAATACAAATAAAACCGATCTTCAGTCGATTTTTCTTCTCCCATCCAGACTTTAACTGTCGGTGCCAGATTTTCACTAGCTCAACCACAAAAATGTGGTTCACGGACTTCGAGTAAACTCGTCACCGTCGGTCGGGAATTACACCCTGCCCCGAAGAAATATTCAATTCGTTTAGAGTATATTCTTAAAGCTTACATGTGTCAACCTTAAAAAAAACACATAAAAATAAAATGTAGGTTAAACATAACCACTTAATTAGTGTGAATCGCATGAATAGAATACGATTATATGCTTATGAAATGGTAACTAATAGAATATTAAAAAATTTTTGGCCTATGATTAAAGATCGTTTTAAATAATTCGAAAAAAGCAAGTAAAATGTTTTATTTTCGTGTCTCATTAATCAAAGTGAACAATTGGAATAAATTTATTGTAAGTAGGCATTTTTAGTCATTCTCTTTTCACCAAAATCAAAAAGCAGTCATATCAAAGGCGTAAAAACCTTGATATGACTGCTTTTATCGTATGCCAGCTGCAGGGATCGAACCTGTGACCTACGCGTTACGAGTGCGTTGCTCTACCAACTGAGCTAAGCTGGCGTTTCCAAGAGAAATTATAGTCTTTATGTTAAGAAATGTAAAGAGGTAATATGGAAGATTTTTCTACTTTCATGATTTTTTTCAAAAAATGTGCTATAATTATAGATGAAAGGCAGGTTTTATGAAAATGGCAACTTTTGGAAAATTTGAAACAAAGGTCGAACCGTCAGAATTTGGAGAAAAATTTACCACTGATACACATGTTACCTTTATGATTCACGGAAAAACGCAAACCGGAACAATTTCCAAGCAATTGAAAAACTCTGCTGTTGTTGCAATTGATGAAACTAATGAGAATGCCGATTTGATGACCCAAAGTAAAGGCGTTGTCATTGTCAATTACAAAGATATGAGTAAGCTTTAGTTTTTTACCATCCATCAATTGGGTGGTTTTTTATTTTGGTTGAATCGATTGTACAAAAAAATCTGGGCTCTTGTACGACCCAGATCTTTTTGTATTTGATTTTCTTATTTTGTGCCAAACAAACGGTCGCCAGCATCACCTAGACCAGGAACGATATAGCCTTTGTCATTTAATTTTTCATCTAATGATGCAGTATAGATATCAATATCTGGATGTGCTTCTTGTAAGGCTTTCACACCTTCTGGAGCTGCAACAAGGCAAACAAATTTAATGTTTGAAGCGCCACGTGCTTTCAGAGCATCGATCGCCATGATCGCTGAGCCACCTGTCGCTAACATTGGATCAACGACGAATAATTGACGTGCGTCGATATCTTCCGGTAATTTAACGAAATACTCGTGCGGTGCCAACGTTTCTTCATCTCTGTATAATCCGATGTGGCCGACTTTAGCTGCTGGGATCAATTCTAAGATTCCGTCAACCATTCCAATACCTGCGCGCAAGATTGGGATAATGGCTACTTTTTTACCAGACAATGTTTTTTGTGTTGTTTCTGTGATCGGTGTTTCGATGACAATGTCTTCAAGTGGCATATCACGTGATACTTCATATGCCATCAGCATAGCGATTTCATCAACAACCTCACGGAAAACTTTTGTACCACAATTTTTGTCGCGAATAATCGTTAATTTGTGTTGGATCAATGGATGGTCGATTACTTGAAATTTGCCCATTTTTTTGTCTCCTTTTTCTCTCGTTTCTTTTTAATTGTAAAACAAAATCACTGACTTGACTAGTCTAACCCGTCATTTTCCTAAAGAAAACCAAAGAAATAAAAAAACAAAGCGATGTTCTTTTTAAAATCAGCAAAAAATAACAAAAACGCCTGGAAATCAGACGTTTTTTGTTATTTTTCTAATTTATTAATGGAAAAAGATGACAAAAAACAACTAGTTTTTTAGCCATTCTGTCGAAAGACTCATCGCTGCTCGTGTCGCATTGGTTTGGTCCATCGTATTTACCATGACAAAATCATGGATGATCCCTTGGAAACGTACTTGCGTAACTTCCACGCCAGCTTCACGAAGTTCTCTAGCATATGCTTCTCCTTCATCTCTTAACACATCTGCTTCACCTGTCAAGATCATTGCAGGCGGTAAACCTGTTAATTCTTCTTTACTTGCACGTAGAGGTGAGGCAGTGATTTCTGCTCGTTTCTTTTCATCTGTCGTATACTGATCCCAGAACCATTGCATCCCTTCTTTTGTTAAGAAGTAATTCTCTGCAAATTGGTTATAAGAATCTGTATCGAAATTTGCATTAGTTACAGGATAATATAGTAATTGTTTTTTGATTGGTAATCCTTGACGTTGCTTTGTAAGGATCGTCATCACCGTTGCCATGTTCCCACCTACGGAATCCCCAGCGACTGTCAAGTTCTCAAGATCCAAGCCTTTCGACTCAGAAAGCTCCGCAAGTTTTTGCAAAATCGCGTAGTTTTGTTCAATTGCAGTAGGATATTTTGCTTCTGGCGAACGACTATACTCAGGAAAAATCACGATCGAATTTGTACGAACAGCCAATTCTCGAATCAATTTGTCATGTGTCTTGGCACTTCCAAATACCCAACCAGCACCATGTATATAAAATATGACAGGTAATTTTTCTACATTTCCTTCAGGACGGATAAAACGCACATTGATTTGTCCCCAATCATTGGTGTCCATTTTCAAATCCTCGATATCCACAGGTAATTTTTCCACAGAAGAACTTTGAACTTCTTCTAGAAGATCACGCCCTTCTTCCGGAGGTAATTCATAGATACGCGGGTGCGGTGCATTAGCATCACTAAACTCAATTGCTTCTTTTTCTAATGAAATTCGATCAGTCATACGGATTCCTCCCTAAGTTGAATGCAACAAATAAAATTACACCTCATATACTAGAGAGCAACCAGACAAAAGTCAAAAAATCAGATTGAAAGAGGTTGTGAAAGAAGCGATCAACACTAAGGCATAAGGCAGAAAAATTAAAAATGGCTGTTTCATTTTTGATTTTTTTGCCTTATGACCGAAGTGTTGCTTCTTGAACACCGTTTATCTAGGTTGTGAAAGAAGCTCAACACTATCTGTATAGATTTCCAGAGAGCCATCTAACACTTCAACAATCAGAGAAAAGGTGAGACAACCAAATAGCTACATCCCTGATTGTCTCACCTTTTTCGATTCTCTTACCTTTTTATTGATGACTCTTAGTTATAAACTGTTTATTTTTTATATAATGGAAATTGCTCTGTTAATTCACGGACGCCTGCACGCACTTCTTCTAATTGTGCTTCATCATCTTTTGCCTGTAAAGCTTTGACGATCAATTCAGCTACTTTTGCCGCATCTTCTTCGCGGAAGCCACGGGTCGTAATTGCTGGTGTCCCGATACGGATACCGCTTGTTTTGAAGGGGCTTAGTGTTTCAAAGGGAATCGAGTTTTTATTGACGGTGATATGAACACTGTCCAAAATCGCTTCAGCTTCTTTTCCGTTCAATTCTAAGTCACGTACATCGATCAAAATCAAATGATTATCTGTGGCACCTGAAATCACTCGGGTACCAATCGATTGATTGAATACTTTTGCCATGGCTTTTGCATTGGCAATGACATGTTCGCTATATTCCTTAAATTCAGGAGTCAATGCTTCTTTAAATGCAGCAGCTTTTCCGGCAATCACATGCTCCAAAGGGCCACCTTGGATGCCTGGGAAAACTGCGCTATTGATTTTTTTAGCCAATTCTTCATTGTTTGTTAAGATCATCCCACCACGAGGCCCTCGTAATGTTTTGTGAGTCGTCGTTGTTGTGATATCGGCATAAGGGATTGGGCTTGGATGAACCCCCGCTGCAACTAAACCAGCAATGTGTGCCATATCGACCATCAATTTTGCCCCAACTTCGTCCGCGATTTCTCTGAATTTTGCAAAATCGATCGTTCGACCATAAGCACTTGCTCCTGCTACGATCAATTTTGGTTGATGTTTTCTCGCTAAGATGCGTACGACATTATAATCAATGACTTCTGTTGTCGGATCTACACCATAAGCAACAAAGTGATACGTTTTTCCACTAAAATTGACTGGAGAGCCATGTGTCAAATGTCCGCCAGCAGAAAGATCCATTCCTAAGATCGTATCGCCCGGTTCAACTAACGCAAGATATGCAGCTGTATTGGCTTGTGATCCAGAGTGTGGTTGAACATTGACAAAATTGGCACCAAATAATTCTTTGGCACGATCGATCGCCAGATTTTCAACGATATCCACAAATTCACACCCACCATAATAGCGATGTCCTGGATACCCTTCAGCGTACTTATTCGTTAAAATACTTCCTTGTGCTGCCATCACAGCTTCAGAGACAAAGTTTTCAGAAGCGATCAGCTCCAGATTGTTTTCTTGTCTTTCCTCTTCTTTTGCGATTGCTGCCCATAAATCAGGGTCAAACGTTTTGTAGTCTACCACAAACAACAACTCCTTATTTATTTATGTGTCAACTTCTCTAAATTTCAAATGATTGTTCAGTTTATTTGTCTTTTTTTGATGTTGACCAAACATTACTAGCTAAGAATACGAACATTATTTCTTAAATAGCTATTTTAGTTTGTTTCCTAGATTGTATCACAGAATGATTTTGCAGCAATCACTTCTGGATCATTTTTTATAATAATTTTGTCCTGCGGCTTTTTTCAACCGATTCATATAAGCAATACCTAGACCTTCTTCAGGTGCAACTTGTACTAGAATCAGATCAAGAGCTAATCGATCATCATCTAAGCCACGTAACCCCGCAAACAACCCTTTCGTTGCTGCCTCTACTGAATCATCGTAATACATATACACAGCTGCGACATCCTTGCGTACCTGATCAGCTATTGTTGGTCCAGCTAAAACACCGGTACGTAGTTTTTGCTCTTTTGTCCAGATAATCGCCTCTGGCCAATCCGTTTTTTCAACCATCAGTACTCGAGTATCAGGTGAGTAATGTTTGTATTTCATCCCCGGAGATTTCGGTGTTTCAGATTCTTTGACCAAATGGCGGTCTGTCGCCACTGGACTTTTAATGATAGCTTCTAGTTGCTCTTTCGTGATTGCTCCTGGTCGTAAGATCATCGGCGGTGCAGATGGGTCGCTCAAATCCAGTACCGTTGATTCTACACCGATCCTCGTCGCCCCATCATCAATGATCCCTGTGATTTTCCCATTTAGATCATGAAAGACATGGTCTGCTGTTGTTGGACTCGGTTTACCTGAAGTGTTGGCACTTGGCCCTACAAGTGGTACACCTGCTAATTGGATTAATTCTAATGTTTTCTTGTTATCTGGCATGCGAAAAGCAGCTGTGGATAAACCACCAGTGACAATCCCCGGTAAACTGCCTTTTTTGATGTAAAAAATCAAAGTCAGTGGTCCTGGCCAAAAGTTTTTCACAATTTGTTCTGTTAGGGGGTGAAAGTTGTCCACATACTCTTTTACTTGTTCGAAGGAGGCGACATGGACGATCAATGGGTTGTCTTGTGGTCGACCTTTCACTGTAAAGACTTGTTTGACAGCCTCCGGTAAAAGGGCATTAGCTCCTAATCCATAGACAGTTTCCGTTGGAAAAGACACTAGATTCCCTACTGCTAATTCCTTCGCAGCTTCATTTAATTGTGTTTCATCATATTTCATTGTTTCCACAGTCTATCCACATCCTCTTTTTTTAAAATCCTTGTTTTATTCCGTTTTCCCAGACAGTTATACACAAATTGTTGATAACTAGTTTGTCAATAGTGGATAAGTATGTTGATAACTAAAATATTCGTTTTCATCCTTATCAAATCAGTGTTTTTTTATTATAAAAAAACAGAAAAAAATTTTTTCATCCACAAACTAATTGGTAACAAAAATCATCCGATCATTGCCTGCCATATCTTTTTTGATCCGTACTTTTTTTGTGGGAAAGGCTTGCTCCATGATTGCTTTGACAGCTGCTCCTTGTTGGAAACCAATCTCTAAAAAAAGTTGTCCATCGCTAGCTAATATTTGTGAAGCTTCCTTTGCGATTTTCTGATAGATCGCTAAACCATCTTCTTCAGCAAACAATGCCATCTTCGGTTCGTAGGTTCGTACACTCTGATCCATCACCGACCATTCTGCTCGACTGATATAAGGGGGATTAGAAATAATGACATCAAAGGTTTGATCCATGACAGGTTCCAACGTATCACCATGATAAAAATTGATCGTCGTTTGTTCATGTTCTGCATTTTCCTTGGCGACAGCTAGTGCTTCTAAAGATAAATCAATTGCTGAGACCCGCCAATTTTTTCTAGTAGCTTTCAAACTGATGGCGATTGCCCCAGTTCCTGTACCGATATCCACGACATTTAAGGTTTCTTTGCTTGTTTTTGCCAAACATAGTGCGACTAATTCTTCGGTTTCTGGACGAGGAATCAAGGTTGCTTTCGTGACTTTCAAACGGTGATCAAAAAATTCAGCAAAACCTAATAAATAGTGGGGTGGATAATGTTGCACTAGTCGTTGCATATCTGCATCGATCATGGCTTGATCCTCGGCTGTGATTGGTTCATTCATTCGCATGAGCCAATCCAGTTTCGTCCACTGCTTGCGTTCAAGAAAGACAAATTGGATATTATATCCTTCTACTCCTTGTTCTTCTAAAAAAGAAGAAGCCCGTGTGAGGACTTCTCGATAGGTTTTATCCATTTTGCATCTCTTCCAACTTAGATGTTTGGTCGTACACGATCAATGCGTCGACAATCTCATCTAGTTTTCCTGCTAGAATCTGATCCAGTTTTTGGATCGTCAAGCCAATACGGTGATCCGTCACGCGATTTTGAGGGAAGTTATAAGTACGGATACGCTCTGAACGATCCCCAGTCCCTACCGCAGATTTACGATTCGCATCATATTCGCTTTGTGCTTCTTGTTGGATCTTGTCGTAGACGCGCGCACGTAAGACTTTCATCGCTTTCTCACGGTTTTTCAATTGTGAACGTTCATCTTGCATCGCCACTACGATTCCAGTTGGCAAGTGAGTCAAACGTACCGCAGATGCTGTCTTATTAACATGCTGTCCACCGGCTCCAGAAGCGTGGTAAATATCGACGCGGATATCCTTGTCAGCCAAATCGATCTCTACTTCTTCTGCTTCAGGCATGACAACGACGGTTGCCGTTGATGTATGGATACGTCCTTGAGATTCTGTTGAAGGGACACGTTGGACCCGATGTGCGCCACTTTCATATTTTAATTTCGAGTAGACATTTTCACCTGAGATCATCATGATGACTTCTTTATAGCCACCGATCCCTGTCACACTTGCTTCCAAGACTTCTGTTTTCCAGCCTTGGCTCTCTGCGTATCGTTGATACATCGAGAAAAGATCCCCTGCAAATAGTGCGGCTTCGTCGCCACCAGCGGCTCCGCGAATCTCCATGATAATGTTTTTGTCATCGTTTGGATCTTTTGGAAGTAACAAAATCTTGATTTTTTCTTCTAGTTCTTCTTTTTCTTGTTTCAAATCAGCTAATTCTTCTTTAGCCATCTCTGCCATTTCGTCGTCTAACTTTTCGCCGAGTAATTCTTCTGTATCTTTGATCCCTTGAACAACTTCCTTGTAGCGACGATAAACTTCGACCGTTTCACGTGTATTTGCTTCTTCTTTTGAAAGTTGCATGAAACGTTTCGTATCTGAAATCACTTCTGGGTCACTCAGTAGTTCCCCAAGCTCTTCGTAACGGTCTTCGATTGATTGTAATTGGTCGTACATGCTTAATCTCCTTCTGTGATCATCAATGGATGAAAATAGTGTTTTCGACATACGGGATAATAGGCTTCATTGCCACCAATCTGGACTTGATCTCCTTCGTACACCGGTGTTCCGTCTATATAATGTAAATTCATCATTGCTTTTTTATGGCAGAACCAACAGATCGTTTTCATTTCTTCGATTTTGTCTGCATAAAGCAATAAATATTTCGATCCTTCAAATAATTCATTTCTAAAATCATTTTTTAATCCGAACGCCATCACCGGAATATTGAGTTCATCAACGATTCTCGTGAATGCTAAGACATGTTCTTTTGTTAAGAACTGCGCTTCATCGATCAATACACAGAATGGTGGGTGTTCCATCTGCTGGATGACTTCAAATACATCGGTCGTTTCAAAAATGGGAATTGCTTCACGTTTCAGCCCGATTCTGCTTGAAACTACGCCAACGCCATCTCTTGTATCGATTCCGCTGGTCATCAAAACAACCGGTTTGTTTTGTTCTTCATAATTATGTGCGACTTTTAGGATCTCGATTGTCTTGCCGCTGTTCATTGCGCCGTACTTAAAAAATAGTTGTGCCATGTCCTCATTCACCTTCCAGTTTGTTCCTATGGTATTATACTTGATTTTCAATCATTTTTACAGTGAGAATTTTCGAAGCGAGATTTCCCTAGTGTAAATATTGGTATTTTCGTTATAAATTAATAAACTACCCGCACTTCTTTTGGTATAATCGAATGAAAAATAAAGGAGAGCGCTTATGTCCGAAATATTCCACCAAATGGCGAACTATTATGATACCCCCGAACGAATCCAATTAGCTGCCACGATTCGTTCAGCTGTTGAAAAAGAATTTTCTGCACAGACTCATGACCAGAAATTGATCGATTACGGTGGGGGAACTGGTCTTGTCACATTACCCTTTGCCTCACGTTTTAAAGAAGTGATCCTCATAGATTCAGCCGCAGGAATGCTAGCGATGGCTGATAAAAAAATCAAAGAAGCAAAACAAGCAAATGTACGAACGGTAGAAATGGATGCAACAAGGAATTTGCCGGCAGAGAAAGCCGACATCATCTTATTGTCTTTAGTCTTATTGCATATTCCAGAAACGAGAGTCATTTTAAAACAACTTTCGCAACTCCTTCATCCAAGTGGAAAACTCTATATCGTTGACTTCGATAAGAACGAAAACATCCAGCATCCAAAAGTCCATAATGGTTTTGACCACGAGGAGCTAAGAGAACAATTGGAATTTGCTGGATTTAAACCACTTTCAATTGAAACATTCCATCACGGAAAAAACTTGTTTATGAAACAAGATGCTTCTTTGTTTTTAGCCATAGCATGCAAAGAATAAGCATTTTCTATTTTCTATAAAAAAACTTTCATAAATACGCAAAACCCGAAAATAAAAAAATTATTCTCGGGTTTTTGATTATTTTAATTGAGTTCGTATTTGTTTAGTTCTTCCAATGATCAACTAGTTTGAACTATCTGTCGAAGTGTTTGTTGAAGAGTCGGTTGAAGCATCGGTCGAACTTTCACTTGTCGACGGTTCCGTCATCAAGCCACTTAATACGTTTTTGAAATCTTCATCTTTGATTTTTACATTTGCTTTTTTCAACTCATTACGCACAGCTTCTTGTATGAATGTTGGATCTGCTATTTTTGTCTCTGTTGCTATTTTTTCTAGTTCTTTTTTATATTTTGACATATCATTGCCTTTTTCTTGTTGTTTGACCATTTTCACAAGATAATATTCCGTGGCGTTCGTAGAGGAATTAGTCGCTGTGATGACGTCAGAAACTTCCTCATTTTTAAGTTTGAAGGCTGCTTGTTTGACTTCTGTTGGCACACTTGTTGATTGCGAGTCAAAGGTGATTTCTCCGCCCTTTTCTTTTGTCGCTTCATCTGTCGATTTTTCTTTGGCGATTTTAGCAAAGTCGCCTCCTTCATCGAGTGACTTTTTGATTTCCTTGGCTTCATCTTCGCTGCTTACTTTGATCAATTGTGCCTCTACTTCTGGATGGAAGTTTTCCCATGCTGTTTTAAGATCCTCGTCCGTCAATTCGACATTCGCTCGTAACCCTGCCTTATAAGCTAATCTTTTTTTGATTTCTTCTTTGTAGGATTTAGTCGTATAGCCCGCTAATTTCAATTGCGAATCGAAAGAATCACCGAGTGCTTCTTTGCTATCATTGTATTCTTTTTCCACATCTTCATCAGAAACTTTATCTCCATAGTTTTCTTCAAATATTTGGAAAATAATCAAATTTTGGACGGCTGATTCGGCACCATTTATTTTTTTCAGCTGGTCGACTAGTTCCTGCTCGGAAATCGTTCCACCTTTATAAGTCACTGCGGCTTGGTCTGATGGATTTGTGGTACATGCAGAAAATAAAATCAGTCCTGATGATACAGCTAATATTGAGATAAATTTTTTCATGCTGTCACTCCTATATATTTTAATAGTTATTTATACCTATGTGTCTTTCACTTTAACCTTACTTTATGAACAAACTTTGAAAATAACGTGATTTTATAAAAAAAATTAAATTGATCACCTGTTGATGTAGTTTATATAACAAAAAAACCTCGAACATTCCAAATGAATGTTGAGGTTTTTTCAGGGTATATCTTTACTTTTTAGAGTTATATCGTTATCACATTACGTATCATCGATTAAATGATATTGATCTTATTCAACGGCCAATAGCGGAAAACGACTTTTCCTTGGATCAAGTCTTCATCGACTAAACCAAACATGCGGCTGTCTTTTGAGATCAAACGATTGTCGCCCAGTACCAAGTATTGTCCTTCAGGAACAGTGAATTCAAAATCACTGGTGAACGTTTCAGCATTTTCAGCTTGCGATTGGAAGGCTGAGTTATAAGAATATTCCTCTTGTAGTTTGTCTTCTGAAAATTCTTTTTTATACTCATCTAAGTAAGGTTCATCTTGCTTTTCCCCATTGATGTATAGTTGATCATCTTCCATTTTCACAGTATCACCGGGCATCCCAATGATTCGTTTGACGATCATCCGTTCTTCATCCCCAGGTTCTTTTGTTGTAATGATATCCCAGCGGTCAAAATCTGAGATTTTAGATGAGATCAAACGTTGTCCATCATGTAACGAAGGGTCCATGGAATGACCACTCACGGTGACTGGTGTAAATACATAGACTCTTGCCAAAATGATGGCGGCTAAAACAACGATCAAGATTCCCCAATTTTTCAAAAAGTTTTTCACTTTATACCTCCTATTAACCAAACATTTTTATGTTATTTTTTATTTATTTGTTAGCTATTCTTTATTTTACATTTTTTATCGATTAAAAGAAAGAATAAGTGTCGGATCGTGTTGGGAATAATCCTTTTTTTTAGAAATGTTTTTTTGAACTTCATGTATCTTTAATATTAGAGCTAAATAAATCCTTGATGGAAAAGATTTATCCTACACTTTTGATTTTTTTCTTCGTTGGCTTCGACTGTATGTCACTTCACCTTCTTGTTCTTTTGGTTGATTTTTCTTGATGATCAACTTCAAACGATAGGGTTCATGGTATCTAAGACCATCTTTGACAAAATCACCGCCTGCAAGGAATAAGCCTACGGGTTCAATATGATCTTCTGGCGAGTCGACCTTGATCGTCCCTACTTTTTCCATGCTGGAATAATTACGACCGATACTTAATTGATAAGTTTTGTCGGAGATTTTTTTCACATAATAATACGGATAAAGTGTATTTCGATCAATCAAGAACCCGTCCATTCGACCAAGTTCATTGACCTTGATTTCCCCTTTTTCAATCAAATAACGCATATTCTCTGCTAGTTTCAATTGGTAGTCTTCATCGAATAGAACATTGGCTTTTTCTGTATTGACTTTGTCGATATTTCCGTTGTTCCCGCGAACCGTTTCTCCTTCAATATTGAATGCTTCATCAGGTAAATATTTTACGATCATTTGCGTCACATCGGCTTTTGAATTTTTATCAAAAAAGTAATAAAACACATTTAGAATAGTGAAATATAAAAGAACTAAAAAGCCTAATCCGTATAAAAAAAACTGCAAATACTTTTGATTTTGCCATAATCCATAAACAATCCGTAAAAGGTAAACGGTCGGAATCACACTTAATATAGTATAGCCTCGGTTCAAATATTTAGGACTGATATCTAAATATCCTAAAAACTTGTGTATCCCATTGATGATATCTAATATAACTGTCATTCTTCATCACCTGCCTGTTGATTATACATCTGTGTTTCAGCGGATTGCTCTGTAGGTGCATTTTTTTCATTTAGATTGCCTTCACTTGGCGTAGAAGTACTTGGCGTTGTATTAGGCGTCGTACTGCTTGGTGTAGTGGCACTTGGCGTCGTACTTGAACCGCTGTTGTCCCCTTGATTTTGACTAGTCGAATCGGTCGTATATCCTGTATTTCCTTCATCCACGGAACTTTCTGGTATTGAGTTTTGGTTGTATGTAGAATTGGTTGTGTCTTGTTCTACAGTCGTCGGTGTTGTTTCTACCGTGTCATTCGTTTGCCCTGTTCCTTCATTGGTAGAAGTCGTCGTCGTCTCTGTAGAACGACTTGGTGCACGATAGCTAGAACTATTAACAATGCCTGTTGTGGTAGCAACAATCGTCGAAATCGTCAATACAGCGATTGGCTTTAATATAGGTGCTACTTTCCGCATATTCTCTCATCCTTTTCCTTGTTGCCGCTTGAAGTCTTGATCAGTTTGGCAAAAGTTGATTTTTCTCACACGTATTCTTTAGTTTTACCATAAATTTCTTATTTTTTTCTTATTTTTTCATGAAACTTTTGTGTAGATTTACTCGAATGTTGTTTTAGTCGTAATCAGACAGTCTATGACTGGTTGATACACTTCATTTTATCATGGATCTCCCTCCAAGTTCTCTCGCAAAGTCATCTTTATTATAAGACACTTTTCCAATAACTAAAATCCTAGTAAATTTTAGTTTTATTATTTCTTTGTGTATTTATTTTATTGTCGGTATACTGGAAGAAACATCTAACAAGGAGGATCGAATTTGTGCAATTGAATCTTTTTTTTCGGAAATGGCGAAGGCGTAGTACAAGATATGCTTCTAGTCACTTTTCTTCTATTCAAATTATTGTATTTTATTATATTTTAATGACTATTATTTCTTTGGGCTTGTTTTACATCCCATTTTTCCGAAATCCGGGTAGTCATGCTTCATTTATTGACATGCTTTTTATGGCTATCAGTACGATCAGTGTCACTGGCCTTTCGACATTTGACATCCACGCGATTTTTAATAACAATGGTATTATTTTACTCGAAGGGTTGTTTCAAGTGGGTGGTTTAGGGATCATGATGATCTCCACGGCATTTATTATCTTTTCTAAACGACGGATCACATTACGTCAGAGACAATTAATCATGACAGATATGAATCAACCACGTTTATCTGGTATCGTTCGTTTGATTCGGATCACTTTTGTCATATTGCTCTGGTTCCAATTGCTATTCGGTGCCTTGTTCTCCGTTTATTTCTATATTCGCGGCTATTTCGATCATTGGCACGAAGCCGTTTTCCATGGATTTTATCAAGCTATTTCCGCGGTCACAAATTCGGGATTTGATATTACTGGTGAGTCGATCAAGCCATTTGAACATGACTATCCTTTTTTATTTATGATCATGTTCCTGATTTTTATTGGCGGGATCGGTTTTCCAGTATTGATGGAGTTTCGAGAATGGCGCTTGTATCGAAAAACGAAAGCCAAGATTCCTTTTCGGTTCTCTTTGTTTACAAAACTCGCCGTCCTCGCTTTTATCATTTTATTTGTAAGCGGGACTATCTTGATTTTTTTACTTGAAAAAAATCACTTGTTTAAAGATCTCAATCCTAGTGTCCAGTGGATCAATTCAATGTTTTATTCCATGACAACTCGTAATGCGGGTTTACAGATCCATGATCTGGGGGATTTTCAAATCACGACCTTGATCGTCTTTTCCCTATTGATGTTCATTGGTTGTAGTCCGAGTTCTGTCGGCGGGGGTATCCGAACCACGACTGTGGCGATCATTGGTCTTTATCTTTATTCGTTTTTGAAAAGTGAAGATAACATTAATATTTTTGGTCGTCGAATCGATGAAGATGATGTCCGAAAATCAGTGGTCGTTTTTATGCTCTCCTTAGGGATGTGCTTCTTCTGTATTCTTTTTTTATCTGCCACGGAGAAACAACCATTGATCTCGATCATCGTGGAAGTGACTTCTGCTTTTGGTACAACGGGGTTATCGCTAGGCATCACTGGTGATCTGTCCACCGTCGGGAAAATCACGATTGGCGCTTTGATGTTTATTGGACGTATCGGGATGTTGTACACATTAATGTTATTTGTGCCAAAAGAAACACGAGATTTAGGTTATGAATATCCTACAGAAAAAATCATTATCGGATAAGCAAGTTTATCGTTACCATAAAAAACCGATATGTAAGAAGCAAGGAAGCGATCGTTTTTCGTTTTCTTGCTTCTTTCGTTTTTGTTTTGCGAACAGTATAAACTTTTGTAAAATAAGACAAAGCAATTTAACCTTTTTTTCAACATATGGTATGATTAGTTGAATTTATTTGTAATTATGACGTTTTGGAGGTTACATAATGGGAATACGCAGTCAATTTGCGATTGCAGTTGGTAAAACCGCACAATGGGGACTAAAAACCTTTTTTAAAGGAGGATCAAGTTTACCTGGTAAACTTGCTTTATCGATCGATCCTCATATTTTAGATACATTAGCAAAAGACTATCAAGTCGTCGTCGTAACTGGAACAAATGGAAAAACATTGACGACCGCTTTGACCGTCAATATCTTACGACAACAATTTGATGAAGTCTTGACGAATCCTACGGGCGCAAACATGGTCCAAGGAATCGTTTCGACTTTTTTACAAGCAAAAGCCGGAAAAGGCCAAAAGAAATTTGCGGTATTAGAAATCGATGAAGCCAGTCTAAGCAGAGTGACTGAATACATCAAACCTGAACTATTTTTATTTACAAACATTTTCCGTGATCAAATGGACCGTTACGGTGAAATCTATACCACTTATAAAATGATCGTTGATGGTGCCGCAAAATCGCCAGATGCTACGATCATCAGTAATGGCGATTCACCGATCTTCAATTCAGTTGAGACGGTCAACCCTAGAAGATATTATGGATTTGATCACGAAGAAGACCATGAACAGATGGCCCACTACAATACAGATGGCGTGTTGTGTCCGAAATGTCATCACATCTTGCACTACAAAATGATCACTTATGCAAACTTAGGTAAATACTATTGTCCAAATTGTGAATTTAAACGTCCAGAACTAGATTATCGTTTGACAGAAATGAAACGAATGGACAACAAATCAGCTGATTTCGTCATTGATGGTCATGAATATGGCATCGAAGTTGGTGGCATGTACAATGTCTATAATGCGTTAGCAGCTACTGCGGTGGCTGAATATTATGGTGTTGTTCCTGAAAAAATCAGACAAGGCTTAGGGTATGACGAAAAAGTATTTGGTCGTCAAGAAGTCATCGAAATCGATGGCAAGTCCTGTACATTAGTTCTAGTCAAAAATCCTGTAGGGATCAACCAAGTCATCGACATGATGGGACATGCACCGTATCCATTTTCACTAGTTGCCCTCTTGAATGCGAACTACGCAGATGGAATCGATGTGAGTTGGATCTGGGACGGAGAATTTGAACGCTTTGCAGATATGGAGATCCCTGCTATGATTGCTGGTGGCGATCGCCACACAGATATGGCACTACGTTTGAAAGTAGCGGGTATCGCTGAAGACAAATTGACACAAGCAAAAGAATTGACTGATGTCATTGAGAAAATCAAACAACTACCGACGGATCATGTCTATATTTTAGCGACCTATACAGCTGTCTTACAATTACGAAAAGAATTAGCGAGTCAAGGCTTTATCAAAGGAGGCATGAATCGTGGCTAACTACGAATTACGCATTGCCCATCTCTATGGGAATCTGATGAATACTTATGGTGACAATGGCAATCTCTTGATGCTCCAATATATCGCCAAAAAAATGGGGGTCACTTCTCATACTGAGATCGTCAGCATCCATGAGCCCTTTGAGGCAGATAAATACGACTTAGTTTTCTTTGGAGGTGGTCAAGATTTTGAACAAATGATCATTTCAAAAGATATTCAAGAAAAGAAAGAATCATTGACTGATTACATTGAAAATGATGGTGTCGTACTTGCGATTTGTGGCGGTTACCAACTACTTGGTCATTATTATATGGGCGCAAACGGTGAAAAAATCCAAGGAATCGGTGCGTTGGATCATTACACTTTAAGCCAAGAGAATAATCGTTTCATTGGTGACATCGTGATCCACAACGAAGAGTTCAACGAAACCTATTATGGATTTGAAAATCATAATGGTCGAACATTTCTTGGCGAAGGCGAACGCCCGTTGGGAAAAATCGTCAAAGGTCAAGGAAACAATGGGGAAGATCAATCAGAAGGTGTCATTTATCGCAACGTTTACGGCTCCTATTTCCATGGCCCGATCTTAGCACGTAACGAACATTTAGCGGAGCGTCTCGTTCGCTTAGCATTAGAGCAACGTTATGGAAAAGAACTTGATCTACCAACAGTTGCCGCAGCTCCAATCAAGTAAACAGCGAAAAACCTCTAAAAATATCTAAGATATTTTTAGAGGTTTTTTTACAATCCACTTGTTTATTCCATTGATCGTATCAAGAATCAAGCCACTTGTTTCGCATAACGCATCACATTTTGCTTGATGTTACTGATCGTTGTCGGATCATGGATACCTGTGACTTCTTGGATCAACTGTTCCATATTTTCTCGCACTTTCATCTCTTGCAGTTCACGACTTTGCTCATCTTCAGGATCATAGTAGTTGAAAATGATCCCCATCGTAGCTGTCAAATGTGGACAAGTCAAATTGTATTCTTGTAATTCCCGAACCGGACGAGTAAAGCGTTCTTGATAGCCTAACTTACGTAAAGGCGTTCGAGCGACCCGAGTAATGGCATCTGAGATATATTTATTTTGGAAACGTTGGATGATTTTCTCAATATAGGCTTCATGTTGTTTATTATCAAAGCCCCATTTTGCTTCCAGTAAACTTCCTGTTTCTTGTAGTACTGATTTTAGTTGGGCAACGACTAACGAATCTTGCATTGCCTCATCGATCGTTGCATATCCTAATAATGCACCGGTGTAAGCTACAGTCGCATGTCCTGTATTCACACTAAATAGTTTTCGTTCAATATATGGTTCCAAATCTTTGACGTATAGTACGCCATTTAACGAAATCTTTTTATTTTTTCGTTGCGTATCATCAATGACCCATTCTTTAAAAGGTTCCACTTGCACAAACAAAGGATCTTCATGTTGTTGCATCGGCACGATGCGATCCACTGCTGCATTCGGAAATCCGATTGATTGATCTACAAAGCGAGTATCTGACAGATATTTATAGACTTCCATTTTTAGATGCTCAGAACCACCAATCATATTTTCACAAGCGATGATGTCTAGCGGTTGCTGATTGCCCTCTTGTTCTCTTTGCTCGATCCCTTTTGCAATCAGTTCAGCAATGAATGGTAAGATATTGGGACCGATCGCTGTGGTTACAAGATCTGCTTGTGCTATTTCTTTGATCACTTGTTCAGGCTGTTTTTGGTTGTTCAATCCGCGAACGCGTTCAACGATAAGTTGTTTTTTCGATTCGTCAGCTAGTTCGATCGTATAACGTCTTTTTTCATTTAATGAATCGATGATCTGTTCGTTGACATCAACAAAAGTGATGTCAAACCCATTCTCAGCTAAAACTTCTCCAATAAATCCTCTGCCGATATTTCCTGCACCAAAGTGTACTGCTCTCATTCGTCTTCTCTCCTTAGGCAATTGCTAGATTGTGTGTGACTTCTTCTTTACTCAGTGCATCTGCTAACTGGACAACATTGTCCATGTCGCTACAATAAAGAGCGATTTGTTGCACTAATTGCAAATGTTCTTCTCCTACACCAGCGATACCAAACAAGACTGTCGCAATCTTCTCTTCTTGTTCAGTACCGAAATTGACGCCATCTGGCACTTGGATCACACAGATTCCTGATTTTTTTACGAATGCTTTGGCTTCATCTGTTCCATGAGGGATCGCGATAAAATTCCCCATATAAACGGATAACATCGCATCACGTTCTACCATTGCGTCAATGTAGGGTTCTTCGACACAACCGGCTTCCACTAATTTTCTTCCACAGTATCGGATGGCCTCTTCCTTTGTTGCAAAAGCCTTATTCAACTCGATCATATCAAATGCTAATTCAGACATCTTACTTCCTCCTTATGCTACTTTTTTCAAATAGTGAGCAATCGTTTCAAATTTTTGTGGACTGACCATCGTCGCCACTGAAAAATGAAGTGAATGTGGTGCCACTGAACGTGCTTCCTCAGACAAGGATTCTCTTGAAACGATCAATGTATTCGGTTGCTCCGTCAACTCATCAATATTGATTTTTTTCAGAGGGATCTCCAATTGGTTTTTCTTCAAAATATCTTTCAATAAGGACAATCCCATTGTCGCTGATCCTGCACGGTCATCATGAACAAGTAAAATCTCTTTGATATCTTTTAATTCAGATAATTCCAAATCATCTGTTGGAGTAGTAGAGACTGGTTGGCTTGACGGTGTTTCTTCCTTACTTCCTAATGCTTGGATGATTTCATCATACTTTGGTGAATTTAAAAAGTTTTCTACTGCAACAAAATGAGCATGTGGTGCTTTTTGTTTTGCTCGTTCCTGCAACTCAACTTGAGTCACGATCAATACGTCTGCTTCATCAGATAATTGACTAATGGCTTGATTCGTCACGAGTTGAGGTAAGTGATGCTCTTGGACTTTTTTTCTTAACAAGGAGGCACCCATCGCACTTGACCCCATCCCAGCATCACAGGCAAAAATGATTTTTTTGATCGCTGATAAAGCTGGTTGTCCTTGACTAGTTGTTCCAGTCCCTTTCGCTTGTTGTTTCGCTTGACGAGTCGCTTCCACTGATTTTTCAAAATCTTCACTTATTTCTTTCGCATCAGCTTTTAGAATGACCGCAGAGATCCCGAAAGAAACGGCTGTTGCAGCGACGATCCCTAAAATAACTGGTAAGTAAGCACTCAATGGTGCCATTGCTAAAATGGCAATGATCGAACCCGGTGAAGCTGGCGCACGTAAGCCTGCATCCATCAATTGGAAAACGAAACTACCCGTCATTCCACCAAAAATCACTGATAAGAATAATAACGGTTTCATCATTACGTATGGGAAATAGATTTCATGGATTCCACCTAAGAAATGGATGATCATTGCACCCGGTGCAGATGATTTTGCTGCACCTTTGCCAAATAATGTGAAAGCTAACAATACACCTAGACCTGGTCCAGGATTGGCTTCCAACAAGAATAGGATCGATTGACCGGCTGTAGCCACTTGTTCTGTTCCTAAAGGAGTCAAAATGCCATGGTTGATCGCATTATTCAAAAACAAGATTTTCGCTGGTTCGATAAAAATACTCGTCAATGGAATCAAATTCGCATTTAAAATTGCTTCGACGCCTGTTGCCATCGCTTGCGTCAGTGTATCCACCACTGGACCAATTGCAGAAAAGCCGATCAATGCTAACGCAAAACCGATCAATCCTGCAGAAAAATTGTTGACCAACATCTCAAACCCTGATTTGATATGTTTTTGAAACACTTGGTCGAATTTCTTGATGGCAAAGCCACCTAATGGACCCATGATCATGGCACCTAGCATCATCGGAATATCTGTCCCAACGATCACACCCATCGTCGCAATTGCGCCGACGACTGAACCACGATCACCACCGATAACTTTCCCTCCGGTGTAGCCGATCAATAAAGGAATTAAATACGTCAACATTGGGCCGACCATCGTAGCAAACGCTTCGTTTGGTAAATAGCCATCTGGAATAAATAATGCAGTCAAAACACCCCAAGCAATCAACGCACCGATATTCGGCATCACCATACTAGATAAGGTACTTCCTAACTTTTGTACTTTTGCTTTGAATGAAATTTTATTTTTTGGTATCGTCTCTTCCACTTCAATCGCTCCTTTATCTCTTTCTTTAATCAAATTGTATCCGCTTACCATTTAGATAAATAGTCGGATTTTGTCACAATCATTTGTGCCAAAACATGGAGTGATCCAAATGAGTGATTTGATGAAAGACTTCTGGTACCGATTAGAGACGCTGAAACAATTATTTTCTTCATTTAAGGGAGCAGTTTATCTGTAGATACCTACGAAAAAGCACATCATCGTGATCTTTTAGACTCTTTTTTGCAAAGTAATTTTTTTATTCCGTTGTTTTTCCTAAACGAGCCAGTCGCTCTTCCCAAAGCGCTAGATCTTCAGACGTGTTGGATGATGCCTCATAGAATGTAATGAAATCTAAAATAATCGTTCCTTGCTCTATGTAAGCCGCCATCACCACTTTTAATTCTTCCGTTTGGATCTGTTCAAATGCGTCTTTCGCTTTTTCCATTTCTTTTACTTTCAACCAATCAAGGCTTTTTTCAAAATAAAACTGATCCAGTGCTAACGTGACCTCCGGATGTTTTAAGTGGCGATTCAAGACAACGGCTTCTTGTACTTGTTCTAGCTTCAAATAAGCAATCGCTAACTTGACTTGGCGCTTTTCCGTCAATTGTTCCACATGGGTCACAATTACTGTTTCCCAATCGTTTTGATAAAAAGACAAATCAAAGGTGGCATTTCCTGTTGGCTTTTGCTCATTCAACTTCTCTACCCAAGAAAATTCCTGCTCTTCTACTAAGTGATCGATCAATTGGTGATACCGAGCGGGATATTTTTCAGCTGCTTCTTCATATGCACCTAGGTCTACTAATGACTGCCATGAACTTTTCTGATTTTCTTTGGTTATCGCTTGCTCGTTATTCGTTCTTTGTTCGATCCACATGTTGCCTTGAACCACAGCAAAAACGATTACTCCACTAAGAAGTAATCGCTTGATGATTTTTTTCCAATCGATTTGTAACAACTGATTTTTTTTCAGCGTATTGCTTGAATGAGGGAACTGACTCTTCTTTTTTGTATTGGCTATTTCTTGCTCCCAGTGTTGACTTAAGATCTCTTCAATCTCCTCTGTCAAAGGAAATTGAAGCACTTTTTCTATCATCATTTCTCCCTTACGATCATAAATACGTATGCGACATTGTCCTTGCGTGTTTGACAACAAGACTCGTCGATTTTCAGTTTCTAAATCTTCCAAAGCCTGAAACAAATCCAACTGAGTCTCTTTTACTTGTAAGTGATGGATCTGATCAATGATTACAGTTTCTTTCGCCATACGTTGTCACTCCCCTCATTCATTTTTGTTGCGTCCATCTGTAAGGTCTTCCTTACTCAATCATTGTATGTCCATAAAAGAAGACAGTTGTTCGAGATCATCCAAGACATAGCGATGATTTTTAGTGTCATAGAAATAAGTCAGTTTGACACCTTCACGATGGCGAATATCCTTTTTTACAACTCCGCCTTCTTCATTCAATAAAGACGTCGTAAAATCAACCAAACAGAGGACTTCAATCATTCTCTTGTTCGTTTGTTTAAAATAATGCTCGCTTTTGAGCCAACGACTAAAGCCAAAACGCTGCGGACTATACGTTTTTTTACCTTGTTCTGTTTTTACTTTTTCTTTCATCTTGTTAGAAAGAGAATCAACATATGCGGGATAATTGTCGCCGACTGTTTCGAACGTATAATAAGCTTGTAAAAACGCTCTGACCTGTGCTTCCGAAATTTGGCTGGCTTTCTTTTCAGAGGCTTGTCTTTTTTCTTGTGAACGAGAGCTGATAGACCTGCCAACACTAAAAATCATGCTACTAAACAGAAAGAAAGCTAGAATAAGACAAAGGATGCGGGATTTTGCATTCATTTGCTTTCTCCCAACAATCGATAGAAATAGACAGGCGCCAGCTGGCAATCACCTGCATAGCCTTCAAATGGAGTGATGACGATATCGCCTTCTTGACCATACCCTCGTGCAGTAGCAGGTGTGCAATGAAGAATCGTTTTTCCACCATCATCTAAAAATAGCCCTGTATGGCCATAACTACCTAAAGAGTGTCCTTTCTTCCCCCATACAAACAAGTCACCGGCTCTGACATCTTCTCGACTGATCGGCATCAGGAAAGTCCCTTCCAAAGAATACAATGTCTCAGTGCTACCTAGTGGCACAGGCAAGCCAACACTTCTCATCGCCCACAGAACAAAAGAAGAGCAATCATGATAAGGAAAGGTGCCTCGTTCAAAGCCTTGTGAGTACTGAACGTTTTGACGATACAATGTTCTGGCTTGTGCCAACACCTCTTGACCCACTGTGTGATTCGATTGCCAGAGTAAGCTCATCTCTTTACTGCCACCTAGTTGTACAAATAATTCTTTGACCGCCAGTACCCAGTATTTGTTCAATCCCAGGGGATCATTACTTGCACCTACAGGACAATACACACTTCCAAGTTGCTCGACTGTCAGCAGTCTTTGGTTCACGATCAATTGGTTTAGTGTTCGAGCGGTGGCAGTAATCCCTTCTTCAAGTGTGGCGTAGGAAAGCAACTCATTTTCTCGCATCAAGCCACCTGGATTGTTCTTTTCTCGAATCCCTTTGCTCGTCCCCCAAGCAGTTTCGTGGATCATGATGGCTGCTAGAACAATGGGGGAGATAGTATTCTTTTTAGCTTCTTGGATAATCGTTTCTGCATGATCGCTAAATGCGTGACAATGCAGTAAAATCACTTCTCGAAATTTCTGTTCATTGAATGTAACGTCCGTTTCAATGGGATCAAGCTGTGTCTCATTGTTGTCGACTACATTGGGGAGATAAAAAGCTGGATTGACGATTTCACCTTTTTTCTGGTAAGACAGATGCAGTTCCTCTTGTTTTACTCGCCCAATCTCTGTACCCACCGATACCATCTGTCCTTCAGTAGCTGTTAAATCTACATCATGATAAATAATGGTTTGATCGTCCATTGTGATGGTTACGTTCTCTCGGTCTCTTGTAATTTCTCCAGCGATCACAGCGACTATGCTTTCTTTCGGTTCTGTCTGGATGAGCAGTCCTTCAAGTAAGCTTTTTTCTTGATTTGTTACGTAATAACCAAAGCGTTGTTTTATGCGTAAAGAGTCTGTTTCTTTCAATGGATTGCTTAATTCAGTCAAACTTGCATAAAGACCAATTTCTGCTAACAGCTGTCTGCGTTCTTTCCACTCCGGCGTCCAAGTGATCACTTGCGACAATGGCTGTGATGTTAATTTGATTTGTTTCCCGTCACTGTCTAATTGCCACATTTGTTCATGCAATCTTTGGATCGTTTCTTTGAGAACATCTGGATTTCTTAATTGGTCATCGCCATAAGCCATATCTAAATAAATCAGCACCTCTTCAATGTCAGTCCTGATCATGACTTCATTTGCAGCCACTACTCGTTCATTTACTAGAATCGAACTCTTTGTTGAGTTTAATTCTAGTGTTAATTCCGCATCCAACTCGGTCAAATATTTCCAGGCCTTCGTCAATTCAAGCTCATTGATTTTGATCGCGGCAGACGAAACGAAGCCGATCATACTGAAAAAGAGAAAAAATATGAGAATGCTAACACCAACAAGTAGGTAAAGGCTGACTCTGCTACTGATCGAAGTTTTATTTCCAAGTAAAGAAAAATCAACTATTTTTATCTGATATTCAAGCATGAATCTGCGAGGATCTTTGGTTTTTCTACGCAGAAAATGTCTGTTACTCCTTCGTTTATTTTGTGATTTCACGGTCTCTTCAATGCCTACATCGTTTTTTTTCATGGCGATACATCCTGTCGTAATCTGTGGCGTTCGACAGGATCAGTGGTGATCAACTCATAAAGTTTTGTTGTTGGATCAACAGTGTTGGAAAAAGGGACAATGGCGTTGCCTGCCCGTATCAATCCTGCTCCTTTGATTGGATTAAGTAATTGTCTTTGTTGCTGATACGAAAGATTGAACAAAGAAGACAGCTCATCTAAATCACTTTTTGCTTGTTTCAACATAATGATAAATTCCGTATTACTTAACATTCGGCGTGCTTTATCTGATAATAATAAGGTTTCGACATTTTGGGTAATACCAGTGGCAATCGCGCCCCATTTACGGATTCGGCTCCATAGTTCAAAAAAATAATTTTCACAGTAAGGATCATTTAACAGGAGTTGCATTTCATCAATATAGATCCAAGTAGTGATGCCTCTGTCTCGATTGCGAACGACCCGATTCCACACTTGTTCCAAAACAACCATCATCCCAAAAGTTTTCAATTGGTTCCCTAGTTGTTTCGTATTGTATATCACAAAACGCTTATTTAAAGAAACATTAGTTGGTTTAGAAAACATCGAAAGTGAGCCATCGATGTATAACTCTAAGTCTAACGCCAATGTCTGCGCCTCTTTTTCCGGTTGCTCTTTTAAAAGCGGAAACCAATCTTCCGCCAATGTTGGCGCTGATTTTTCTGAATTTTTTTGAAAATTGAAATACGTCAATCGCGTGACACGATCGATGATCGATCGTTGTGCTGAATTTAAACCAGTTGGACCACCGATCAAGGCTTCACAAGCAGTCAACAAAAAGTCAGATTTCAATTTTACTGGATCTGCCTCTCCTTTTAAGTCTTCTGAAATATCTAGTAAGTTAATGAAGGTATTTGTATTAGGAGCGATATTGATGATTTGAGCTTCAAAATCATTGCCAATGAACGTATCCTCGTCTTCCGGATCAATCGAAATGACTTCATCTTCGGGATTTTTAAGTAACGTCGTGATTTCTTCATATTTTTTGGCTACACCTTTGCCTGAACCAGAGCTACCTAAAATCATGCCACTCGGCGTGTTTAGTTGCTTACGATCGATCCTTACACTATTTTTGGTCATTTCATTTTTTCCATAATATTTGCCATCTATATGATTAAGATCTTGCGCTGAAAATGGAATAAAAATCGCTGTACTTTCTGTCGTCAACGTCCGTTGTTGTTCGATCCAATTTTTGCCTAAAGGTAAGACCGAATTGAATCCTTCATCTTGTAGATAGTCTAATGCATTGAAATGACAACGATTTTTACGTCCAACATGTTGGACTTGTTCCGCAATATCAGCAAGTTTTTCTTTGGTCTGAGATCGGAAATAAACGAGGAAGGTAACAAAATATAATTTTTGACCGGTTTTGACTAGATCGTCTAATAAAGCTTCGGCTTCCTTGATACTATTGGTCAATTCATACGGAATACTTGAATAAGGATCATAGCCTTTTTGTGTTGCTTTTCTTTCAGCAGTCGTTTTGTCCCCTTCCATATAAGCTTTTTTAATTTGAACCAACTGATTTGCTTTTTCAGAATCCACTGGTTCAATGTGGATCGATAAACACAACTCTTCGCCAATATCCATTAATTCTAAGATCAATTTATCTGAAAGTTTGGTGGGGTAATCTTTCAGATATAGGACTTGGGCATACTCTGAGCCAATTTCGATATAGTCTTTTGCTTTAAAGCTGAAACTTGCAGGAGTAACAACTGCTTTTGTCGACAAACGGCTATAAACTAAATCTGTATAATTGAACTGGAACCATTCATTAGGTTTGATCAACTCATGGAGCAGTTGCAACCGTTCTTTGCCAGAAAGTGTTTGACTACTTGATTCGATTTCCGAAAGACTATGACTAAGTTGTTGTTCGATACGCATTAAGGAATGCTTGGCTTGGTCATAATCAGTGGCATATGTGCTGAAGGTCAATAGATTTTGTTTGCTAAAATTCGTTCCTCCTTCTGTCATGGTTCGCCGAAGCATTTCATTCAATTCTTGACGGTAAATGTCCTGTCTCTCCCCTATTTCTTTATAGAACAATTGCTTTTCAAGTTCTTTTTGTTCCATTCGCTTTTTTTTCAAGGTAATCGTTAGATGCGTTCGCTCATCACAACTATCTAGTAAGGTACAATATCCTTGAAAAATAGCTTGTTGGTCTTCCACAGGTGCAATTTGGTAATTGACATCTGAAAACTGGATACTTTTTGAATAATATCCCGAAGCAAGTTCACAAATTCCACTTTCATACATTTTTTCATAACGAATCTTCCTTTGTGCCTGTTTGGCTGGTGCTGATTTTCGTTCTTTTTCCCCTCTTTTTTTCTTTTGCTTGTGTAATAGTTTGGTTAAGGAAGACTTTTTAATTCCCTTGTTCACTTCGATATTTCTCTGTTTTACTGATTTTCCTCGTTGAAATCCCCTCATGATCTTCCTCCAAACGAGCATTCTGATATGGATAGTGCTTTGTTGCGATAAGATGACGCCAACGGATAAGGAGATATTTTTCTAAAGGTAACTGATTTTTTTTGATCCACCCCACCGATAAAATTGGACTAGTAAAAAACATCAATACAATTCCTAGATCATCAATTGAATATCCCCAAATAAAATGATTAAGTAGACCGATCGGTAAAATCACGATTAAAGCCAATGTGATAACGATAACCTGTCTTAAAGAGAAGCCAAAAAAGATCTTCTCTTGATACTCTTTGATTTCTTTTCTGATCACGACTTCAATCGCCATTTTTCACACTCCTTTTCCCACTCAAGAAGCAACGATGATTGCTTTCGACCATTTCATGGTGTAAAACAAACACATGGATAGCGCCAAGCAATTACCGACGATCGCGCTGATCACTGCAATCATCCCCTGAGTCTCATCAAATGAAAAAATAGTACTCACTAGTAGTGGATAGATATTCAACACGATAAAGAGCAATACACCTTGTAAAGATGCCGCACCAAATAGTTTTAAAAAATTCTTTCCGACATGCCCAATTTCTGTGTTCACTAAAGCGACAATCGGTAAAGGTGAGATACTCAAATAAAGATACATTTCCAAAAAGCGTAAAAAGATCAGCACTTGAGCAAGGACGCTAACAATGATCGATAGAATCAAGGGAACGAGTAAAATCATCAACAACACCATTTTTTCAAAAAAACCTAGCTGATCGATCTGCTCCGTCACGTTGAAGATATCCATTGTCTGATCCGTCACACCTCGAATCTCCAATTGATTGATTCCTTGACTAACAAAAATACCTACATCCATAATGGCATTGAGGAAAACCATCAAGTGGCGTAAAAGCAGTACGGTCAATCCGATTTTGATAAACAATGGCAAGAAAAGATCCAGTCCACCAAACTCTGACTGCTTGCCGTATAGTCGATGTGCGAGTTGTTGAAATTCGATCAACAATAGAAAACCTAATAGTGAATAAGCAATAGGTTTGACGACACTTTCCATGATCGTCACACTGTAACGATAGATTTCCGGCAGATAATGTTCGAGGTTTTGTAAAAGACTATTTTTATGATTCGTCGATAAACTTAATTGTTCTGCAATCGTTTGTAGTAAAAATTCGATCGCACCGTCCATTCTTTTTCGCTCCTCACATTGAAATATTCGTGATCCACGCACCAGCAGCTAAAATCACTGCACCCCCAACGATTTGAAAAATGGCATGTTGCATCCCTGGCCCATTATGCTCTTTGATTGCAACGCCTAATTGGATAATGCCCCAAACGGTCAGTAA
Organism: Enterococcus mundtii; assembly: GCF_003957375.1. Lineage (GTDB taxonomy): Bacteria > Bacillota > Bacilli > Lactobacillales > Enterococcaceae > Enterococcus_B > Enterococcus_B spodopteracolus. The sequence goes on from NZ_CP025473.1 coordinate 2,268,087, forward strand.
GCTTCCTGCGGTGATGATCCCATTGGAAAATAAAGACATTGCTTGATTGAAATAATCCATTTGCTTCTGCTACTCAAAATATAGACAAATATATCTATATCGAGATTTCTTTACTACTCACGTAGTTAGAAATTACTGTTTCATCGAATGCCGCCTCGTCACTTACACACTACTACGGTTTGTCTCATTCTCCACAGTCGTTAATTCCCGACTAAGCCATCGGTACATATGCAAAGTTCCGACCTTATGCAATCACTTTGTATTCCTTCACATCTTTCAAATTCATGCTCGCATTATACTCTCTATCTGCTACATATCCACAGTTCTCACAGCGATAGGTACGCTCAGATAGCTTTAAAGCTACTTTCTTATGCCCACATTCATGACATCGTTTCGAGCTAGGATAGAATCGATCGACTAGTCTTAACTCAATATGATAGACTTTACATTTATCTGCTAATTTTTTACGAAAAGCATAGAAAGATTGCTCTCTCACAGCTTTTGAAAGATGCCGGTTTTTCATCATCCCCTTGACATTCAAATCTTCGATTGTGATATAAGCTGGTTTGGTTTTTACTAACTCTGACACAATTTTATTCGCTCTGTCCCTCCGGATATCTGTCAACCGTTTATGAAGTTTTTGTACTTTCAAGACTTGTTTTCCAATATTTTTGCGAGTAGCTTCTCCTCTCTCCCCTTGATTTTCGTTGACACCCTTTTTTTCGCTTTCGTATTTCCTCGACAGCTTGCATTGTTGTCGTTTTAATTGTTTTTCGATTTTACGAATTTTTCCTGATTTATTGATATTTTTATAGGTTTTCCCCGTGGAAAGAATCGCAAAATCTTTTAATCCTAAGTCGATACCCACGCCTTCGGTAGGAGTATCGTTCAGTACTTGAGCGGTACAGTCCTGTTCCACGATGACCGACAGGTAGTAGCGGTTTGCTTGTTGGCTGATGGTGCCACTCTTTATGCTATGTTTGTCATCGTGTTTAGGAATATAGACTTTTTCTTTCAGTTTTACCCAATTCAAAGAGGGAACTTTTATCCGATGACGCTCACAACGGATGATTGTCTTTTTATCGTTCTTTACGAAATACATCGATACATCTTGGTGCTTCTTCTTTTTAAATTTAGGAAAATTAGCTTTTCCTTGAAAAAACTTTCTAAAGGCTTTTTCTGTCTCCATAATCGCGTGTTTCGTTGACTTCGCATAAACAGCTTTGATCCACAGCTTGTCTGGATGGTTCGGAATGTAGTCGTTATTCAACCACTTTGAAAAATCCATACCTGAGATAAATTTCCCACCTGATTTATAGACTTCTTGGTTGTGGTAAATATAAAAGTTCTTTACAAAACAAGCAACACCAATGGTTCGATTAATGATTTCTTTTTGTTCTTCTGTTGGAAGAATTTCTGTTTTGTACGCCACTAACATCTTTATCACCTTCAATCTCATCTTTATACTTACGTAGTTCCATAAATACGGAAACTAAAAACGTGAATGATTGAAATTAAATCTTCAACTAATTCCTGTTGTGGCTATAATCTGGGTTATACCATACAATAATCGTCATACGAAACTTTGCCCATGTTTTTACAAACCAATCATACCTACCCCGTACAAATCTATCTTTGGATGTGATATAAATGGTGTCTATGTTTCCCACCATTACTTCGTCTAACAACATACTCCATTTTTTGCGCTTGTAATTAAGACCACTCACTGCCAATATGCTCAAATACATCATCTAAATTTATGCCTTTCCCATTTACATAATTTCTCAAAAACTACACTTGATTGTTCAAGTCATCTTTTTGTCCGACACTAGACACTTGAGCGTAAGCAATGTTCTTTTTGCCACTTGTTTTATCGCCTTTGATGTAAGTTAAATACTGGTCTTCTGTATACTATCTTCGATTTTTTGGTGTCCGATGTGCTTTTAACATATCATCGTTAGCCCAACATTGTAGCGTTTGCACAGAAACCCCTAATCTTTCTGCCATAAGCTTTGGTGCTCCATCGTTATTTCTCCCCTCATAAAAACCACAGCGCATAAAACTACTTTTGCGTATATTTGTGTAAAAAATCACTGCTGTTTAGTTTCGTTTCTCCTTATTCGCTCAATTTCTCTGATATTTCTGGATTATTTTCTTGAATAATGACATGAAAAGATACTGTCGTTTCTGTAAATGTATCTTTGACCGTCAAATAAACAGGGTAGGTTCCAGATATATCCCAAGCGATTTCTTCTACGATCTCAACATCTTCTATTCCTATACTCTCTTCACGATCCGACACGGAGATTCCTGCTAATAAATCTGGCTTTTCTTCGCCTACAATGATTTTCTTATCCTCTATTCCAGAAAATACAGGTGGTTCATTGATTATTTGGATGCTCCCAAAGGTTTTGGTGAGCTCCCCATGTGTATCTTGGACTTGAAGAGGAAAACGATAGGTATTTAATCGGGAAGTGTCGATTTTCTCCCAAAAAGGCAGATCGATTGCCACATGTAATTGCTCAACCGGATCTTCACGATCTGCAAGAACTAGTTTTGCTAAATAGCTTTCTTTATTCAGTTCACTAAATACAGGAAGAGTCATATGCGTATTTGTAATCGTCGGCGCTTCATTTGTTAAGTGAACACGGATCGTACGCTCTGCCGCTCGTTTGCCATACCGATCAACGACATTCCCAATTCTTACGAAGTAGTTTCCTGGTACATATGGGACAAGATCGGATGCCAAGATATTGTCTGAGGTAAGGTTGATCGCACCATCTTCTTGATCATTTGCGGAGAAATAATCAAATAAAGAGAATGATTGATCAACAGGTAAAACGAGCTGATTCGGCCCACTGATTATCGGTGCTTCATTGGTGATCGTAATATTACTTATCAGCTTGGTATTTGCTCCAAATTGATCAGTCACAGAATAAATCACTTCATAACTGCCTTCTTGTTCTGTTTGGAGTGTGGTTTGTACTTGCACCTCTGACGTCAATTCACCATCTTCTTCATCATGAGCGGAAATGCCAGCTAATAAGTCAATACTTGAACCAATCGTGATGTGGGGACTTTGTCTTACTTGCTGAATGATCGGAGAGTGATTAAACAGAAAGGTGACTGTCGCAACACTCACTTTCCCTTTTGAATCAATTGCTGTGATCTGCATCACTTGGTAGCCAGATTCATTAGGATTGACGGGCGTATAGTGGATCACTGGAACGGGATCACTTCCTTGAACAACAGTAAAATAGGCAAAGGGATCAATCACTGTTCCTCTTGGTAAGATCTGCAATGGAGCATTTGCATGCACGTAGGGACTTTGCCAATGATCATCGCTCTTTGGAATTGCTACAACCTCCGATAGTATAACTTTTTGTTCGTCTTCTGCGTGGCGATGTGTGAGATTGCTTCTTGATACTGGATTTTCCAGACTTTGAGGTACTGTTGTTGCTTCGAGATAAGCGATCCTCAGCTGATTGGTTTCATCCTTGATCGTTGCTTCAGCGGGGAGAGCTAATGGTTTTCGAAATTGAGAAGCAAACTTAAACAACTGAGAAGCGTTCTCTTCTTTTTTCAGATGACTCTCTTCTGTTGTCTCCACTCTGACCTGTTTCATCCTGCTTGAAGCAGGGCCAGCTGTTGGTGGCACTTCTGTTTGTTGTGTTTTACAGCCACTGACGAACAAAACAACTGAACAACTGAATATGAACAAGCCAAATCTCATGTATTTTTTCCTTTTAGTCATTTAAACCACCCTTTTTTTGTTGATAGATCAAAACACCACCCACTCCTAGAAACAAGCTACCTATCCCTACTAGATAAACAGAAGTACGACTATTCGTTTTAGGTAAATTACGAGTATTTTCCTGCTTTTTCGCTTCTTCTTTTTCCCCGTTTTTTGGTATATTGAAATGAACAGTCTGCTCTTGATTCGTCAGATCATCTTCACGTGCAACCTCATTTTCTTGTTCAGATTTGTAGTACAAAATATGAGTGGCAATCAACTGATCATTGGCTTTTAGCGTATTGGCTTTTAGTTCAAGAAAAACTTCAAACTGATCTTCTTTACTCTTTGCTGTGTAGGGTGAAATTGCTTCGTTGATGAGTTCTCCGGTCTCACCTTTTCGGTACTGGGTCACTACGGTATACGTATGACCGATTTCAATGGCTGCTCCTTTGATCCAGACTACGTCTTTCAATTGGTTGTCTTTGGTTGGGTCAAGCTCCTTGCTTCCATCGAGGGATGTGAACAAACTCGTCAATGCTAATTTTTCGCGTTCGTTATAGGCTTCTAATACGATCAATTCTCCGTCTTTTTCAACAGTTACTGAAAAATCTAAAGGTTCTTCTAATGGTAAATACCCTTCTAATGATTTTCCTTCAATAAATTGATAGGTCCCATAGGGCAAATCGCTTACTTCGATTCTTCCCTCATCATCCGTGAGATATTCTTCAATAAATTGAAGGATATCCTCGCCATTGTCTGCTCTTTCTACCTGATATAGGCCAAATGGTACTTGCGCCAAAGGTTGTTCATTCAACCGATCTCGTTTGATCAACTCAATGGATTGTCTTGCTAAACGGTTAGGGACTTCTAAGCGAATCAATGCACTATGATTTTCCGCTGTTACACCGAAAATCAATGGTTCTTCTAACGGGAGATAGCCTTCTGGCGCTTTGACCTCATGAAGCTCATAGCGATCCACGCCCCAAGGTAAGCTCCCAGTTGTCACTAACTCCCCTTTTTGATTCGTTTCAAAAATCTCAGTTTTTTCTGTATCATTCGGACGCGTCATTACTACAAATGCCCCTTGTCCATCATTCGCCCAAGTATCAAAAATCTTAAATTGTGCGCCAGCATAGGGAATTTGTTGTCCTGTTTCTTGATCGATCTTGATGAGATGTACGCGTGATTCGATGATTTCATCTTCTAATAAAAAGAAATGTGTATAACCTTCTTCACTGATCGTCACTTCAAATGGTTCAATGAGTAAATAGCCATCCGTTCCTTTTGTTTCAGTGATCGTATACGTATCATAGGGTAAATCTATAAATTTAAAGTAGCCGTTTTTTTCAGTGACTTGGACATATTCTTTTCCTGTGGTATGAGCAGTGGCTGTTAGTTCGATTCCTTCGAGTGGTGGTTTATGATTCGTTTGATTGGTTGTTAATGCGTGTAAAATTTCGAAGATAGAAGTGGGGATAAGAGGTTTTGAACCAAATTTATATCCTTCAACATGACCCTTGATGACGCGATCAGTGACTGTTTTGCTATGAACAGCCACCGTTTCATTTTGCCCTGCGTAAGTCAAATGTATAGGATAGATTGTCGGATCTAAGTGATAACCTTTCGGTGGAATGGTCTCTTGTAAATAATAGGTTCCTAGTTTTAACCCTTTTAGCTCAGCTGATGCACTTCCATTAACCTCTTCCATCGTCAATTCCGCAACTGTTTCTCCGTCTTTGTCCGTTAATTGATACACAGCTCCGATCAATTGGGCACCTCCTTGAGGCTGATTGCCTGTTTCTGCATCTTCTTTGATGACCTTCAAATTAGCTGTCTGTTCTTGATTAGCTAACGTGATACTCGTCAATTCATTCACTTTGACAGTGACAATCTGGGGCGTTGGATTTAAAACGTAGCCTTCTGGCGCTTTGATTTCTTGAATCGTAACGACCGTATCAACGAGTAGATCATGCCAAATAGCAACACCATCAGAATCTGTCGTCAATTCTTTCATCTGTCCATCCGCAGTCGTGAAACGAAAAACGGCGCCTACTAATGGTTGTTTTGTTTGTTGATCGACTTTGCGGATACCAGCATGTCCATATTTTTGCACGCGTAACTGAAAGGAGGTTCTTGTCAGCTGTGGCACTCTACCGACTACCATATTTTGTGTATAAGGATGTTGGTACACGATGATTGCTCCTTGATAACTACTGGGGATATGATAATCAAATGCGATCTCACTTGTCGCCGGTGCCTCTTTCGATGCAGTGACTGTTACTTGATTTCCTTGCTTTTCAATGGTTACTCCATTGATTTGTTGAACAGGCGATGAGCTATAATTTGAAAATGCTCCTGTTGTGTCGGTCAACGTTTGCCTTTCGCCAGCTTTTATATCCAATATTTGTCCATCAAAACTCGGTTGGGTATAAAACCGTTCCACTTGTTCCATCACTGTTCGTTTGAACGTTTGGTAATCGTTCATTGTCAAAATACCAGAAATACTGGTGGGGGTGATTCCTTGTTGCTCCCAAGCAAGGAGTTGAGTCATTAATTCTTTTTCCATCGTATAGTTTGTCGCAATCACCCCATAGTATTTGATCAAAGAAATTTTCTTCAATAATTCTGTGTTTTGAATACTTGAAGTATACCCGCTATTTTCTCCGATATTCAGCGCTACTCCTTGTTCCAGACAAAGCGCAATCTCTCCCTTCACTCGCTTGCCGTACCAACCAATTTCTCTGCCACCATTAGATAGATGGATATCGATATGAGGGATATGGATCGCTGGATCAACAACGACACTTTCATTTGCAAATGGATCAGCCAATCTTGGAGAATATTCATGGATCACCGCTTCAATATAATTCGTCGAGCCAATAGTAATCAATTTCCCATTGGTCCTTTGGACTAATTGATAGTTTTTTTTGAAACTTGTCCAGCTATTATCCTGTGGGATTGATTGTTCAGCTGTACGTATAGTTTGATTGGAATCAGATGCAGTGATTTGTTGATACATGGGTAGGTCAGGCAATGTTTCTGCCGAGACTGGTCTCACTTTCATTTGAAAAAAAATAGTGATTATAATAATGATTGGTAGAATCAAAAATAGTGATTCAGAGGATTTCTTCATTCTTTGACTCCTTTCATTAGTGGAATAAATCAACTGGGAACATGTGCCCTTCTCGTCGCACCTCCTTCACTATATAATTACGATTTTGTCGAAATTCTCCCCAAAAAAAATAGAAAAAAACGACCAATCAATTGATTGGTCGTTGCGTATTTTACGTCAAAACTCCTCAGCTTGTTTTAAGATTTGTTGGATTTCCTCTACTGTTTGGGCATCGCTCAATGCCATCACTTGATCGACATCGGAACAAAAAAAGGCAAGTTCTTGTAAACTTGTTAATTGTTGGTTTTCTCGCATGATCACTGCAAATAAAATCGTTGCGATTTTCTTTTCATCATCGATACCAAAGTCAACACCATCAGGTACTTGGAACAAAAAAATACCTTCTTCAACGATCTGTTCATCTTTTGCTTTTCCATGAGGAAGTGCCACAAAGTTGCCGATATAGACACTTGCTGCTTCTTGACGAGCAACCATCGCATCGATATATTCCTTTTGGATGACTCCTTTTTCAAGCAGTTGTTCACCAATCTGCTGAATGGCTTCTTCCCAGCTACCAAACTGTTGGTTCAACCAAATATGTTCAGATGACATCTCAAGCATCAATAGAGCCCCCTTATTTTTTTATTTCATCGATCAAAATTTTAGATAACAACTGATAGATGATTGCCTCATTTCCTGATCGAAAAATCTCAGTATTCAAATCATTCATGATCAATGCACCACTTATTTTCCCAAGTAATTTTCCAGTAGCTTCGTCAATTGGAGACGGGGCTAGCATTACTAGCATTCTTGATAAATTGACTTTCGTCTTGTCCATTCCTTCGATCTCCAATACTTGCTTCAATTGAAAAAGACAGAAGAAAGGTTCCGTGATCTCAGAACTAGACGTATGGAAAAGCCCCATGTTGGTATGAGGTAATCCGATCGGTGCTTGGTGATATCTTTTCATTAAACGCTGATAGACTTTTTCTGTATCTTGGACCAACCCTGTAGGTAAATAGTCGAAAATATCCTTCAACGTAGCTTCTACTGTTTCTGGATTGTCTAATTCTTGAATGAAGAAGTGCTGAAGTAATCGATTGATTTTACTCATCATCAACACCGTTTCTTCATAAGTATCTTCGATAACAGAAGGTTGATCAGCTAACCGGATATGTTCCGTTCGATGTGCTGTCAAACGAGCAAATTCTGCTTTTAATTGTTTGATTTCTTCCTCAAGAAGTAATGGTGAAACTAATAGATATTTCCCCTCATAGCCACTTAAGATCGAAGTGGAAATGACAAGATCATACTCTTCTTCTAAATTGATTTTCTTTAGATCAGCAATTCGATAAAAATGGATATGTTGAACAAATGGGAAGTACCTCTTTAGTTTTAACTCAAGCATACTTGTCGAAGCTAACCCACTAGGGGAAAAACCAGCGATTTTGATCGTGCTGTCCTTTGGTGTTTTTTCTAACGAGTTCGCAAAGTGGAGAATCATATAAGCAATTTCTTCTTCGGATAGTTTCTTTTCTTGAAAAATTTGCTCGATTCCATGACGGATGGCTTGAGCAATCTCTTGATACTGAACCATGATTTTTTCTAAGATTGGATTAGTCAATTGTTCTTCTTGAAGTACCGCTCGAGAAAATACTCCTGATAAATGGGTCAACAACATCTTGTATAGTGTTTCATCTTGATAGAATGGATTATTGGTCACTTCACTTACCACTTGGATCAAGTGTTTCACAAGATAAGCGAGTTGCGTATCAAATGTTTCTTCAAAAAAATCCTGATCAAAGGAATTCGAGAAATCATTTAATAGACTAGCAAAAAAGACGATTTCATTGACTGGATAAAGTTGTTGCGTTTCCTTAGCGATTTTAGAAAATAAAGCTTTGGCGATACGTAATAACTCTTTATTCACTAGTCCAGTGTAAGTTTCATTCGTCAGCACGTGATTTTTTTTGACACGATCGATCGTGATGCTCAGTATCAGGACTAAATGTTCCAATTTTCGGTCACTTAATTCTTTCTTTTGCTGGACCAATTCTTCTCGTACAACTTGACGTGCAAGTAATAAACTGTCTGTTGTGATAAATTGAAAAAAAGAATTCGTTGTCGTATCAAATTCCAGCAAGTGAAAGATTTCATACGCATTGATCTCCAACTCTAAGATATTTGCGATCAGCAATCTTCGGTATTTTTCCGGTCCAGTGATTTCATAACCACGGTTACGAGTGATAGATAATGGTAGCTGTTTCATACTGGTTTCAAGTTGCTTGATATCAGCATAAAAAGTTGTGTTACTAATCAAATACTTTTCTAAAAAATAACTTAAAGACAATGGTTCTTTCGTGAGTAATAGTTCTAATAAAATCGCATGTTGCCTTTCGGTTGTCGATAGTTCCATCTCTTTTTCGTTCAGTAGCTGGCGCAGTTGTGTCATTGTTTCAGGTGTTGCTTCAATCGTAAATGATCCACGGGCAATTTTTTTCAGCGAAGCATTTACTTCCTTGAGCGATTGCTCTAATTGCTCCAACTCACGGTATACAGTCCGTTTGCTGACACGTAAAACATTGACCATTTTTTGTATAGAAACAGGTGTTGGACTATTGATGAGCTCTGTCAATAATTCTTTTTCCCTTGGTGACAAATACATCTTAGTCCACTTCCTTTACTAATGATAGATAGGCTTTGGTACTGACAAAATGATCAATGATCAACAAATGCTCCACTTGTTGTTCCAATTGATACGCCTTTGCCATACTTTCATTCGCAAGATATACCACTTCTTTTTCGGGTACTAGGTCTTCAACGGCTGTTTTTTCTACAGATAGATCGACCTGATATTCCTTGGCTAGCTTCATTAAAATCGTCATCCCCATCGTTTGTGAGCCTCGTCGATTTCCTTGGTATAAAAACACAACGCTGATTCTAGGTTGTTCAACTTCTTGTTGCTTTTTGATCTGAGGTTCAATATTTATTTCATGAAGTTGCTGCTTGATCAATGGTAGATACGACTCAACTTCTAAAAAATGTTCGACAGCAATGATCTGACTCTCTTTGGCTTTTTCTTGTGCTAAAGATTGAAAGGCACTTTGTACGATCACCAATTGTTTCTGATGATTCTTCAGACTATAAATAGAGGTATAGCTTATAGGTATAACTATCCCTTGCGCATGCAGTTTTTTCTTCAAAATGGCTGCGCCCATTGCACTAGAACCCATCCCGGCATCGCAAGCAAAGATGATTTGGTTGACCGCTTCATGATTCATCAGTTGGCTCCTTTCTGGGAGGATCGATTCCACAGGTTTCGTTCTTTTCAATAACAGTATGGCACAAATAAACGTAGCAAGCGCACTGAGAATAATACCTAAAATGACACCTGCTAATTGTGAAGTTGGTGTATTTCCTAAAATAATTACCAATGAACCTGGGGAAACCGGAGCATTCAACCCACTAGCAAACAGTTGGAACACAAATGTTCCTGTTGCTCCTCCTATCATAACGGCAAAAAAAAGCGCGGGTTGCATCAAGACAAAAGGAAAATAAATCTCATGGATTCCTCCGACTGCTTGGATCATCAATGCTCCACCTGCTTTGACACTTTTTTCTCGATCGGCAGCAAACAAGAACGCACTTAAAATCCCTATTCCTGGCCCAGGATTGGCTTCCATTAAAAATAAGATCGAATGCCCTGTGTGTTGGGCCATCTCCATTCCTAAAGGGGTCAAAATACCGTGATTGATGACATTATTCAAAAATAAGACCTTTAACGGTTCCAACACTAAACTGACCACTGGCAACAAATGTTGTTCAATGAGCCAATAAACAAAGCGTCCAACATAAGACAAACTACTTTCAACAATTGGTTGGATGACCAGTATGCCTAACAGACAGACCACCCCACCGATTAGACCGATCAACAAGTTATTCAGCAACATCTCATAGCCAGGTTTGATTTTCGGCGCCAACCAAAGATCCACCCAATGAAAAATACCTCCTGTGATCAAACCGATGATCATCGCTCCGAATAGTTGTGGAAGATCAGAAACTATTATAATACCGATGACAGCAATCCCACCTGCTACAGCTGCTTTTTGATCAAAAAGCTTTGCTCCAGAGTAACTGATTAAAATAGGCAATAACAGATAAATCAGCCAGTCACTGACATATGCAAGCGTTTGATGCAAATCACCTGATACGATATTTGATACAATCGATAAAAAACCCCAAGCAATAAAAATACTTAGATTTGGCATGATCATTTGTTTGAAATAATGTAGTAATTGACAAAACCAGGTTAATTTCGCCACTGCATTAGCAGGAAGCGCATTCAAATTCTCCCCCACGTTGATCACCTGCCCTTTCTACTTCAGCAGACTGCGCTTATGCTTTTTTTAGATAGCTCTATTCTAACAGTTTCCGTTATCTATTTTCCACAAAAAAAATTGGAAAGTAACCGCAGTTACTTCCCAATTCTTTAAAATAACACTTCTAACAAAACATCTTATATCAAAACAGTCATCGTTGCGGCTGCTAAGATAAGGATCAAGCCAATGATCGTGACAGTCATTTCTTTTTTCGTTTTCTTTTGTCCTAAGAACCAGATACCAGTCAAGGTTGCTAGAACAACAGAAGTTTGCGATAAGATGAAGCCTGTTGCCAAACCATTCATATTTGGTTGTGCAGAAATCAAATAGGTCAATGCAGCAAAGGCAAAAAAGAAGCCAGAAAAAATTTGTTTATAAGAAACAACTTCTGTAAATGCTGATTTTTCATGCCCTCTCATACTTAATACAGCGGTGTAGATGATCGCCACTAAGACCATCCCCATTGCTTGTGGCAAGAAAGCGTGCATTCCGTCGATGGTTGTTGCTTGAGGTGCTGCTGAATATGCCCAATACCCAATCTCTCCAACTGCTAATAATAAAACCGCTTTTTTCAGTAAACTGCTATTTTCTTCGGTTTTTTTCTCAGTCCAAACAGTCATCCATGCGCCTAAAATAATCAAGATCAATGCTAATCCACCAAGAATCTTCGCTGTCGTTCCTGGCCAATTGCCTAGCGCAAAAACACCCCATAATGAAGCCCCAAGTAATTGAAAAGCTGTGGTGATAGGCATTGCACGTGATGAGCCAATCAGTGTAAAAGATTGAAAAGTAATGATTTGAGCAGTCGCCCAGCCCACACCGGAAAGAATAGAAAAGACAAGATCCATTCCAGATGGTAGTGCTATGCCATTGATCAGGGCAAAAATAAGTGCGAATATCAAAGTTCCTATTGTTGATCCTAAAATCTGGTTAACAGGACGTCCACCGATCTTCGAAGCAATCGTTGGATAAAGTCCCCAACCTAGTAATGGTCCTAATCCGATCAATAATGCTGTTGCATTCATTTATTACATCTCCTTTTTTAGAATACGACGCCACTTTCTAACAAGACATTCGCATAAGGTGTCATCTCACCTGTGCGAATAAATGCGTGACAATTGTTTAACTCAGTTTTCATTTCACTATGCGGAATAAACGTGATCGGTGTCTCCGGCATTTCTTTTTGGATTTCTAAAAGAATGTCAGGATTCTCATTTTTGATTTCCTCTGCTAGATAAATACGTTGTACCTCTAATTCTGACAACACATTGCGTAAGACTTCCATAAAGCTAGGAACTCCTTGCGTGACTGCTAAATCGATTTTTTCAGTGGTCATAGGTACAGGCATTCCTGCATCTCCAATACTCAATTTATCAAAATGTCCCATTTGTGCAATCACTCGTGAGATATCAGAATTAATTACTTTCGTTTTTTTCATTATTTGTTCATCCTTTCCTCAATCAGATTAATTCATGTTTATACGGAATAGAAGGCTGTGCACCAAAACGTTGAACAGTCACAGAAGAGGCTTTATTGCCATAACGGATCGCTTCTTCTAGGTTGCTGAAGTCTTTGGCTAATACACTGCTCATCGCGCCAATAAAGGTATCCCCAGCAGCCGTTGTATCCACTGCATGCACTTTAAAAGCTGGTACGATCCCATTAGCTCCGTCAGCAATATCATAGTAAGCGCCTTTATTTCCGATCGTGATGATCACCGCTTCAATACCTAATCCATGAAAGACTTGTGCCGCCTCTTTTAGACTTTTTTCATCGGTAATAGTAATACCAGTTAAGATCTCCGTTTCTGTTTCATTTGGAATGATCATATCCGTTACTGCTAATAACTCATCAGGAACATTTTCTAGCGCCGGTGCCGGATTCAAGATCGTTTTCACGCCAGCTTCTCGAGCGATTTGAAATGCTTCGATCGTTGGTTCTATAGCGCTTTCAAACTGAGCAATAATAAAATCACTTTTTTGGATGATTGCTTTATTTTCTTGTACTTGTGCTACGGTAAACGCATTGTTCGCACCAGCATGGATCATGATACTATTTTCACCTTGGTCATCAACAATGATATACGCTTGTCCAGTCGCTTGATTTTCTAATGTCGCTACACCAGATAAATCGATTTCTTCTTGTTCAAGTAATTCTGTCATCGTTTTTCCTGCTTCATCTTTACCCACTCCACCAATAAAGTAAGTTTTTGCCTCCGAACGTCTAGCAGCAACCGCTTGGTTGGCTCCCTTCCCTCCACCAGCTGAAAAAGTTTCTTTTGTATGGATCGTTTCTCCAGGTTTTGGCATATAAGTCACACGGATGGTTCGATCTAAATTGATGCTTCCGATAACTGTAACAGTATTCATCTTTTCCCTCTCCTTTAACAAGAAAATCATTTTAACGTTCTATTAAAACGTTTTAACTCTACGATAAGAATATAACATATTTTGTAAGTGATTTCAACAAGCAACTTTTCAACTATAAAACTAACTGTAATTTGTACCTTCTTTATTCTTACATCACTAGAACAGTGATAGCTCATCACTGTTCTAAAAAAAGCGCCAACCAAAAATAGCAAGTCCATTTTCGGTTGGTACGCTTTATTGTTGTCGCTGAACCTAGCAACGACAGTTTTATCTTATTATTTTTTTCCTGGCTCAGAAGCGATGATCGAAAGTTCTCCTTGAACTTTCCACTCCGTGATATCGCTTGGTAAGATCGCACTTGTTCCTTTTTCTAATGGGTAGGTTTGGTTGCCTGTCACCAATTCTCCCGCACCATCAATAACTGTCATCAATGTATACGGTGCTTGTTTTTTAAAGGAGGTGATTCCTTTGATGTCCCACTCGTAGACGTTGAAAAATTCTGTTTCTACGTAAGTGACGATCGAAGAGTTCCCCTGACGGATCTCTTTGATCTGTAACTCAGGAGCTTTTGCTGGTACTGTTGTTACGTCGACCGATTGTTGGATGTGTAATTCCCGAGTATTTCCTTGATCGTCTTTGCGATCATAATCATAAACACGATAAGTTGTGTCTGAACTTTGTTGTGTTTCTAAAATCATGATCCCTTTACCGATTGCATGGATCGTTCCACTTGGTACGTAGAAAAAATCACCTTTTTTGACAGGAACTTTTTTCAATAAGTCATCCCAGCGACTATCTTGGATCATTTCGGCTAATTCTTCACGTGTTTTTGCATGATGACCATAGATGATCTCTGCACCTGGTTCGGCATCAATGATGTACCAGCACTCTGTTTTTCCTAGCTCTCCTTCATGTGCCATACCATAAGCATCATCCGGATGAACTTGAACAGATAGATCATCTTCTGCATCTAAGATTTTGATCAATAGCGGAAAAACTGGTTCTGTTGGATGACCGAATAATTCTTTATGTTCTTTCCATAGATCATCTAGTTTCCAGCCTTTGAATGGGCCATTTTCAACGACACTCACGCCATGAGGATGGGCACTGATCGCCCAATCTTCCCCAATTTTATCATTTGGGATATCAAAGCCAAAAACAGTACGTAAGCGACTGCCTCCCCAGATTTTTTCTTGAAAAACAGGTTTTAAAAATAATGGTTCTTGCATACGTCAAACTCCTCTCAATTTTCAATTGCTATTATAGCATTATTTTCAGTGTAACGCTTTCTCTTGTAAATAAATTTCAATGATTTCATCCCGACATTTTAGATATTCTTCACGATGATCGTTTGGATGCAGGCGATTAGATAGAAAGATGAATGCTTCTTGATCGATTGGGTCGATCAATAGAAATGTCCCTGTATAGCCTGTATGGAATAGTAATGGGTGGCCATCCTTTTTATCTTGTTTTAAAGCCCAGCCGAGTGAGCGACCACCTTTACCAGTTGGCGTATGATCAGCCAATAAGGAACGGATGGTTGTCTCTTCCAAAAAATGACCAGAATCTAGCTTTCCGTATTGAAGATACATCCGGACAAACTTCTCACAATCCGCAAGATCAATAAATAGACCCGCATTACCTGCATGTTCTGCTAACACTCGTGCTTTTGGATCATGTGTCAAGCCATGGATCACCTCACCAGAAGGAAGCTGTTCAGTAGGAACGATCCGTTCTGAAGGACGTGGTAAGAATAAGCTATTTATCATTCCTAACGGTGCTAGTACTTGTTCTTCAAAAAGCTCGACCACCTCCTCCTGGAAAATCTCCTCTAGCATCAATCCTAAAAGAATTGTGCCTGTATCTGTATAGTGAACTTCGATGCCTAATTGATTGCCTGGTTGAAGTTTCAAATAAGCTGCAATCAATTCTGTTTGTGATAGACGATCTCGATCAGGAATAAATGTCTGGATGTCTGAGGTATGTGTCAATAAATGGCGAATCGTGATCGTTTGATTCTCAAAAGTCGGCAAGTACGTATGCAAAGGTTCATCTAATTCAACTTTCCCGTCTTCGATCAATCGCAAGACAAGACTTGTCGTTGCAATCACTTTTGTTAGGGAGGCTGCATCAAAGAGCAAATCTTCAGTCATTGGTCTGACTGTAGGAATGATCTGCGCATCACCTGCAATCACTTTTCCAATCTGATCCCCTTTAATAAAAGCAGCGACGACCCCTGGATAATATCCCTCGTTCATTTTTTTTAGTATATATTCTTTCGTTTTAGCGTACATAGTTTCTCCTTATTTATCTCTGGATATGCTTGTTTGCTCCCCAAGCATAATTCTTTCTTCCATAAGAATCAATTGTTTTTCTCATTTATCCCAGTATTTAGTGGCTGACATAAAAAAGCAGGAAACTTTCAGCATCAGCTGAATTTTTCCTGCTTTTTCCAACGGTCGAGCAATCGACTGATCCTAACCACTGTTCATTGGATAACATTAGTTGCTTTTGTTTCGTCCACGAACCACCATTCGATGCCAATTGCATCATACAAAGTCAAAACTTTTTGTTTTTTGTCAATGTAAAAATCGATCGTTTCTGTGTTCAAATGTGCAATCAGACGTTGCATACTCTCTGGATCAACAACAAATTTCAAAAAGTCTAAGCCTAAGATTTCATCAGTCGGTAAGGCAATCACTGGACTCTCAGCTTGAGTCAATCCTACATGAAAATCACCTTTATTCAAGATAAATTCTTTCTCTTCCTCTTTATGCACAGTCAGACCTAAAAGCTCTGATAAAAATTCTCGTTCCTTTTCCATATCTAGTACATTTAGGTGGACTTTTTGGAAATAAGTACCAGCAGATAATTTCTTAAAGCGTTCATTTGATTGTCTTAATAGTGCTTCTTGGTCTAATTGTTCCACCGCTTGTTCTTGTGAAGTATGAGTTTCTTCATGATAGATCTCTAACATATTGCCTTCAGGATCTTTCAATAAAATACCGATTCTGCCATCACTTTCCAGTGCTTCTTCGATCGTTTGATTCGTTTGGCGAATGCGATACAGCACATCTGCCATCTCTTCTAATGTTGGAATGATCAAAGAAAAGCGGTTGAGCTTTTTGATTTCCCCAAAGTGATCATTTGCTCGTGGACTTTCCTCTAATAATAACATCTCGCTGTCATTCTCTACTGTACCGAAAATCGCTAATTCATTTTCTTCTCTCTTTAAATCGAAACCAATCGTGTCTCTATAAAACTCGATCATTTTATCACGGTCTTTTACACGTATCGCAATACTTTTCAAATAAGTAGTAGACCCCAAATCAAAAACTTTCATAATTTCTTGCTCCCCTCTACGTTAAGCTTTATTTTAACGATGCTTCTCTTTTCTTTCAAGCAATATCTTATTTTTTGTTGAATTAATTCTCAGATTGTCTTATTTTTTAGCTAATTATCAGAATGGGAAGGGAAAATCATTCTATATGTAAGAAAAGCGGCGAATCTTTGATAAAACTTTTTTACCTTTTTAAACGCCGCTTTCCCATAATCCTATAAAGATTATTATAACTTATTTTATCTTATTATGAAGCTTCTTCTGTAAACTGACTATTATACAGATCAGCATAGAACCCATCTTTTTCCATGAGCGTATCATGGTTTCCTGTTTCAACGATCGATCCTTGGTTCATCACGATAATATTATCCGCATCACGAATCGTTGATAATCGATGCGCAACTACAAAACTTGTACGATTTTTCAATAAACGGTTCATCGCTTTTTGAATCAAAATCTCCGTACGAGTATCGACACTCGAGGTTGCTTCATCCAAGATCAAGACATCTGGATTTGCTAAGAATGCTCGGGCAATCGTAATCAATTGACGTTGACCTTGTGAGATGTTACTTGCATCTTCATTTAAGATCGTATCATAACCGTCAGGTAATTTGCGGACAAATTCATCGACATGGGCAGCTTTTGCAGCTTCGATCACTTGTTCATCCGTCGCATCATCATTTCCATACTTGATATTGTCATAGATCGTTCCAGTAAATAACCATGTATCTTGTAGTACCATTGAGAATTGCGCACGTAATACATCACGAGAAACATCTCTCGTATCGACACCGTCATACCGAATGCTTCCGCCTGAAACATCATAAAAACGTTCCAATAGATTGATCAAAGTCGTTTTACCAGCCCCAGTCGGACCAACAATAGCGACCATTTCACCTGGCTTCACATCCAAATTGAAATCTTTCATCAATAAATGATCTGGGGTATAACCAAACTGCACATTTTCAAAACGAACTTTGTACGGTGTATTTTCTTCGACTGGTAAACCAGATTTTTCATTTGTCATCTCTTCTTCATCTAAGACTTCAAACACACGTTCAGCCGAAGCTACTGTTGATTGGATCGTATTCATCAAGCTTGCCAATTGTGTGATCGGTTGAGAAAATTGTGTCGTATATTGCAAGAATGCTTGCACATCCCCTAAGGCCATATTCCCATTGGCTACTTTGATCCCACCAAGAACAGCCACAAAAACGTACCCTAGATTTTTAACAAAATTCATCAGTGGCATGATGATTGCTGAAATGAATTGCGCTTTCCAACCAGCAGAATACAAGTTTTGGTTTTCAATTTCAAATACAGCTTGGTCTTTTGCTGTATGGTTGAACGTTTGGACGATCGTATGTCCAGCATAGGTTTCTTCGACTTGGTTGTTCAATAATCCTAAACTCTTTTGTTGATCCGCAAAGAAAACTTGTGATTTCGGTGCAATAACCATGACAATGATCAAGCTTAATGGAATCATCAATAAAGCGACTAATGTCAGTTGCCAACTGATGGATAGCATCATAACGATGACCCCGATCAGTGTGACCGCACTTGTGACAAATTGAGTCAAGTTTTGTTGTAACGTGCTGGCGATATTATCCATGTCGTTGATTGCTCGAGACATGATATCCCCATTCGTATGTGTATCGTAATAAGAGATCGGCACACGATTCATTTTTGTCTCTAAATCATGTCTTAACTCATATACCGTACGTTGCGACACGCGAGTCATAATGAACTGTTGCAAGAAGTTGAACACGGCAGAAATCAAGTACATGACAATCACTGTCGCAATGATTTGACCAATTTTGTCAAAATCGATTGGGAATTTCGTGACTTGTTGCCCTTCTTGCATTTGTCTTGCGCCAAGCATCACACCGTTAAAAATTTCTGTGGTTGCTTTCCCTAATACTTTTGGTGTCTGGATTTGGAAGACGACCGCTGCAATCGCTAAGACAAATACAGCTATGATCGCTACTAAACGCTTAGACATATAGCCGAATAACCGGCGAACAGTGCCCCAAAAGTTTTTTGGTTTTTCTCCTTTCGCACCAATGTTACGTCCTGGTCCACCACCCATTGGCCCTTGAGGAGGTCGATTGTTTCCTTTACTCATGCTAAATCCTCCTCTCTCAATTGTGAGTTGACGATTTCTTTGTATGTTTCATTTGTTGCTAGTAATTCTTTATGCGTTCCTTTTCCAACAAGTTTTCCTTCATCTAATACTAAAATCGTATCTGCATCCATGACGGTACTTACTCGTTGCGCCACTAAAACGGTGATACTTTCTGTCATATTTTCTTTTAGTGCTTGACGGAGTTTCGCATCTGTTTTGAAGTCGAGTGCTGAGAATGAATCATCAAAGACATAGATATCTGCTTCTTTTACTAAGGCACGCGCAATGGCTAATCGCTGTCTTTGTCCACCAGAGAAATTTCCGCCACCTTGTTCGACATGACTATCTAAACCATCTTCCATTTCAGAGACAAAGTCTTTTGCTTGGGCGATCTCTAATGCTTTCCAAATCATCTCATCTGTTGCGTCTTCTTTCCCATATTGCATATTCTCACGAATCGTTCCAGAAAAAAGGACAGCTTTTTGGGGAACAAATCCCATCAATTCACGCAAGTTATATTGCGTCATATCAGTGATGCTCGTTCCGTTGATCGCGATCTCACCCGATTCAATATCATACAAACGTGGGATCAAGTTCACTAATGTCGTTTTTCCTGAACCTGTTCCTCCAATGATCGCTACGACATCCCCAGAGGACGCCTCAAAATCAATGTTTTCCAACGCTAGTTTTTCTGCGCCGTGGTAACGATAATCGACCTTTTTGAAGGATAAAGTTGCATCTTTTCCAGCTAAAGCAACTGTTTTTGGTTGTTCTGGATCAACGATACCCGCGTCTTCTTCTAGTACTTCATTGATCCGATCAGCCGAAGCTTGGGCACGAGGAACCATGATAAAGATTGCTGATAGCATCATGAAACTAATCAAAATTTGCATCGCATAAGTCATGAAAGCAATCAGATTGCCGACCTCTAATGTCATATCCGCTATGTAGTGCCCACCAAACCATGTGATCGCTACGTTCGTCCCACTCATGATCAACGTCATCAATGGCATCATCAATGCAACAATCGTGTTGACTTTGATTGCCGTATTTGTATAATCCTTATTCGCTAAATCAAAACGATTTTCTTCAAAACGTGTTTTGTCAAATGCCCTGATGACACGTACACCGGTTAATCCTTCACGAAAAACAAGGTTTAAGCGGTCCGTTTTCTTTTGCATGCTCTTGAATAGAGGAACAGCAAAATACATGATACCACCGATCAAAATGATCATGACAGGAATCACGACTAAGAAAATCCTAGTCAGTTGATGGTCCTTTTGATAAGCAAGGATACTTGCCCCAACAAGAGTGATCGGTGCATTGATCATCATCCGTAAAAACATTTGCATCACCAATTGGATCTGCGTCACATCATTCGTTGTACGAGTGATCAATGAAGCTGTTCCATACTTGTCGAATTTGTCTTTCGTCAAATTTTCGGCTTTTTGATAGACTTCTGTTCGTAATTGTTTTCCTAACTTTTGAGATTCTCGTGTAGCAAAAAACGTATTGGCAATGGCGGCTAAAATACTGATCAAAGAAAATCCGATCATGACAAATCCCGTCTGCCAAATATAGTCGATGTCACCTTTTGCTACGCCTTTGTCAATAATATTAGATGTTAACGTTGGCAAATAAAGATCTGCTAACACTTGAATAATCATAAAGACCGTTGCAGCAATCGCTGAGGTCAATGAAATTCGCTTGACAATTTTTAGCATTCTTTCCCCTTCTTTCTATTTATAAGCGCCATCTTTTATCCATGACAGTTTTAGATTGAATTCTGCAATGGCTTGTTCAACAGAATACTCCTCAGAGGTTGAAAATGATTTATAGGCATGCGCAATCGTTGTAAACAGTGTACTCATGACTAACTGAAACAATAATTCCATTTCATGGTCATCTTTTACTCTAAGATGGGAACGATCAATCAAACCAATCAACTCTTTGGACGCTTTTTTATGATTTTTATGTGGTGATGAACGATGTCCTTGTGGATGCGGCACGACTTTTCTTGAAGCACGGTAATCCATGTGCATAAAAAGATGTTTGTAAAACGCAGCATTTTCACCTTCTAGAATATCTCGAATCATTTTTCCAAAGTAAAGTTCAAAACCGATAAATAGGTCTCCATTCGATTCTTTGATTAGTTGAATCATATTTTTTGTACTATCACTACGAACGGTTTCAAAATAATAAAAATAAAGATCTTCTTTATCTTCAAAATATTGATAAAAACTACCTCTAGAGATCCCCGCAAGTTTCACGATTTGTGCAATCGAAGCTTCATTCAATGGTACTCTTGAAAATTCGACCCTGGCCGCTTCTAATAGCCTTTGCTGTTTTTCTTCTGGTAGATGAAAAAAAGTCTGTGTCGGCATCGTTTATTCCTCCCCACATAAAAATGACACGTTGTCATATGACACCTTGTCATTATAACACCATCTGAATGTTTTGCAAGTCATTTACATTCTTTTTCATAATTATTAAAAAAAGAATAAATCGAGTAAAAAGATTTGTTTCTTCTATTCTATACATCTAAAATAGGATCATTATATAAAAAGGATGAACGCCATGATCAAATCAATAACCGTCCACGAACTCTATTTCGTCTATCAAAAGAAGGATGTTGTGATTCTAGATGTCCGAAAAACGAATGAGTATATAAAAAAACATCTAAGTCATTCGATATCCATCCCTATTACCAGTTTGCCAGCCCAATTAAATAATCTCGATACAAAAAAACACTACTACATTGTCGGAGCATCTAACCATTCGGCACAAGAAATCACTAGTTACCTAATAGAAAACGGATTGCAAGCAACTTATGTGATCGATAACATGAAGTTATTTGAAAGTCGTGAATTAACTAGTCCTCTTTGATCGTACTGGAAAATAACTTACTTTTTATCAGTAAAAATACTTGATAGCCTTTTCTGTTTCAAGTAAACTGGTATTGTTAGCAGTAAAGTTAACAATTACGACTAAAGGAGAGAGATTATGGCATCAGTATTAGTAATCAAAGGACATCCACTAACTGCACAAGAATCACGTTCAGTTAACGCATTAACTAGTTTTTTAACTAGCTACAAAGAAAACCATCCAAACGACGAGGTAACTGTTTTAGACCTTTATCGTGATGATATCCCAGAAATTGATGAAGAATTGCTTTCTGGATGGGAAGCGCTTCGTGCAGGTGCAGATTTCTCTAGTCTATCTGAAAACCAACAACAAAAAATTGCTCGTTTCAACGAATTGACAGAGCAATTCCTAGCAGCAGATAAAATCGTTATTGCCAATGCTTTATGGAATTTGAACATTCCTACAAAATTAAAAGCTTGGTTTGATACAGTCAATGTTGCTGGTAAAACTTTCAAGTATACTGAAAATGGTCCTGTTGGCTTAGTTACTGGTAAAAAAGCACTACACATCCAATCAAATGGCGGAATCTACAATGGACAAGATTTTGCTTCTCAATATGTAAAAGCAATCTTGAACTTTGTCGGCATCGAACAAGTCGACCAATTATTTATCGAGGGAATCGACTATACACCTGATCGTGCGGAAGAATTGATGCAGGCTGCCTTAGATAAAGCAACGGCATTTGGTAAAGACTTCTAGTCACTATTAAGTAAGTCTTTCTCTTAAAACGTTGAGAAAATAAAAAGGATTTCATGAACATTCACAATAAATGTTCATGAAATCCTTTTTTATTTGTTGCAAAGTGGCTGATCTGTGACGCTAAAATTAATTAATAACCATATCTAATACTAGAGATAGCCATCAGTTCATGTAGCTTTTCGGATTGATGCTCGTTGAGAGAGGCACCATCTTTTTTCAATGCATTAGATATATCTAAGTTCATACGGCTTAAAATGAACGGCACTGATGCTCCATCATTTTGTAATTTTTCTAGATAAGCGTGTAAAACCTCTCTAAGCGATTCATTTCCACGGTCTAACGCTAAATCAGCTATCAATTCATTAATGATTGTTTCTGCTCTTTTGCGTCGATCGTTTCCACTAGAAAACCATCTTAGATGACTCATTTACTGTTGCTCCTTCTCTTAATTTCAAGGAATATTACTATAGTCTTACGCAAACTAAACTTTGGTTGAAATCAGATGTTATTAAAAGAAAGAGTTCAAAAAACATCTATTTGTTTTTTGAACTCTTTCTTGAACCAACTAAATAGGCAATGGAGAATCCGAAGAACATACCTAAAGTAATCCACCATTTAAATGGACGATTTAATAGATAGGATAAGCCCCAGTTTAAAAGTAGTGACAAAAGAAACGCACCAAAAATCATTTTCAACTCTTTCATACGTCTCCCATTTTTATCGAACTAAACAGCTTTGGCATGCTAGCGTGTTAGTTCAAGATAAGATAGAAATCATTTTACTCTCGGCTATATTTCCTTCTTTAATTTTCAACATTACGAACATAGTCATCAAAATACTGGATCAAATCACTTTTGATCTTTTGGTATTCTTCTTTACTATACTCTTTGTCTTCGATTTTTCCTTGAAAAAACGGAATCTCTAATTCTTCGCGTAAACGGTCTAACACTTCTTCTTTATTCATGTCACTACTCCTTAATCAAAGTAAACACAGACACACTCAGGTGCATAGATGTCTTTTTGGATCAATGTCAATTCTCCAGTTGTAGCATCACGTTTATACAAGGTAAGATTATCCGTATTCTGGTTGGCACATACTACGTAATCATTTTCTGGATCTAAGGCGAAATCTCTTGGGAAATCTCCTTCAGTTGAGATCGTTTGTACGTGTTCTAAATGTGAACCTTCTTCATTCACAGCGAATACAGCAATCGAATTATGTCCCCGATTTGATGCATAGACAAAACGTCCATCATTTGAAATACGGATGGCAGCACCACCATTTTCTTCGGTGAATCCTTCAGGTAATGTGCTGATTTTTTGCACTTCTTTGAATTCGCCTGTTGTTTCATCATAGGAAAGAACACGAACTGTACTGTCTAACTCACCAAACAAATAGGCGAATTGATTATTAGGGTGGAAAACTAAATGACGTGGGCCGGTTCCTGGCTCTACTTCTAATACAGCTTTTACAGCTAATTTACCCTTTTCATCGACATCATATGTGTACACACGATCAGTTCCTAAATCACAAACTGCTAATCGTTGGTCAGGTGTTAAATCTGTGTAATGAACATGAGCATGATCTTGGTTTTTGTGTGGACCAGTCGGTTCTTGATGAAAGACTGCGTCTGTCGCCTCTAAACTGCCGTCTTCAGTGATACGATAAACATTGACTTCTCCTTTATGATAATTTGCGCCATAAACCAGTTGGCGTTGCTCATCGACTGTCACGTAACACAAAGGTGCGCCGGCTTCTGTTACCGCATTCAAAAAATTGTATGAATGATCGTATGCACCAACTCCACCTAACCCATCGACACTTGTTACTGTGTAAAGATTACCTGCATCGCTTTTTGCCACATACGTTGGGCTATTTTCTTTTGTCACTAAAGTTAGATTCTCTAAAGTGCCTTTATCTGTATCTAATTCGATTTGATAAATCCCTTCACTTTTTCGTCTTGTATATGTTCCTAGAATGATTTTTTTTATCATTTTAATCCTCCTCAAATTAAGAATTCTAATTTATTCTATCATACATCCATTCATGTCGTTAATCAAAGAGAATATGTTATACTGTTTTTGTAACCATAGAATCATTGATTTTTTAGGAGTAAAGGAGAGAAATGAGATGACTCAAGCAACGATAACAGAAATTGGCACGTCAGCAATCAATTCAGAGGAACCTATGCTGATTTTATTCGATCAGTCGGCAACATCTGCGTTGCGCGACTATACGATTATTCAAGAGTTTAGTGCAAAAGAGAATTTTTCACTTAATCAAGGTGATCAAATTTCTTTTGATCATCAAGAATATACCATCGAACATGTTGGTCCTTTGGCCAATGAAAACTTAACAACGGTTGGTCATGTGACCCTGGTTTTTGAACAACCACCAGCAGGTGACAGAATCGTCAATGGAATCTATTTGTCCCCCTATCAACTACCAGAAATCACTGTTGGCACGACCATCGATTATAAGCAGGTGAACTAATGGAAGAGGATAAAAAGAGAAAAATCAAACCTGTTTCATGGTTTTGGCGTTGGTTTTTGAATAATCAAGTAGTCACGGCTTTATTAGTCGTTCTTTTGGTCTTACTGATCGTTTTCTTATTTACGAAAGTCTCTTATCTTTTTGAGCCCATTTGGCAGTTTCTAGCGATCGTTAGTTTACCGATCATTCTATCAGGTATCTTATATTACCTGATGAATCCTGTCGTCGATTATTTTGAAAAGAAAAATATCCCAAGGCTCTATAGTATCATCGGTTTATTTATACTTGTTGTCGCTTTGATCGTATGGGGAAGTGTAGTGATCATCCCGAAAATCCAAGAACAGACCGTCAGCTTTGTCAGCAATTTCCCACAATACGTCGAGACCATCGATGATAAATTAACCGAGATTTTTCGTGATCCACTATTCAGTCAATTCAGAGAGCAACTGGAAAATACAGGCGATCAGTTTATGAGTTCTGCTGGCGATATTTTACAGAATCTATCAAAAAGCACCGTTCAAAGCTTAGGGAGTTTTGTTGGCGCTGTAGCTACGATCGTTGTTGCCGTATTGACGATGCCGTTTATTTTATTTTATCTGTTGAAAGATGGAAAACAATTAGCACCTTATTTGGTTAAGTTCTTACCCAATCGCATGAGAGTGCCTACGTTAAAAGTCTTAGGTGAGATGAACAGCCAAGTCTCTTCTTATATTCGTGGACAGTTGACTGTGGCTTTCGCAGTTGCGGTGATGTTCATGATCGGATTTGCAATCATCGGGTTAGATTATGCTGTCACTTTAGGGATCATTGCCGGTTTCTTGAACTTGATCCCTTACTTAGGCTCATTTTTAGCGATGATCCCTGCGGTATTTTTAGCCATCGTTGCAGGACCGATCATGTTGGTCAAAGTATTGATCGTTTTCGCCTTAGAACAAACCATCGAAGGCCGTTTGATCTCGCCACTTGTACTTGGTAATCAGTTGTCGATCCATCCAGTGACGATTTTACTTGTCCTATTAACATCCGGAAAATTATTTGGTGTGGTCGGTGTGATTTTAGGGATACCTGTCTATGCCGCAGCGAAAGTATTGATTTCTCATATTTTTGAATGGTACACTACGATTTCTTCCCTTTATGAAGAAAAGCAACAAGAATAAATTAAAAGCCGAGATGATCGAGAATAGGAACCCTATTTTCAGTCGCCTCGGCTTTTTGATTATTTCATCAATAAGTTAGTCATTTTTTGGATCGCTGCGGAAATATCATCTGTCGCTTGGTCTTGTTTTGCTTCTGACGCATCAAATTGTTCAGCATCGATGCCTTTTTCTGGTTGGACGCTTTGAGTCATTTCTTCACAACCAGCTACGTAATTTTTGTAGGCTTTTTCAAAGTTCTTATGGATACCCATTACTTTGGCTGGTGGACGCAACGTACTGATTTTCTTTAGCATATTACGATATTTTTCAGTACCTTGGTCAAATAACTCAACCGTCTCAACAAGCTCGGCTTGCGTTAGTTCAGCTGTCTTCTTTTGATCGATTGCTTCTCTGATTTTTTCATATTTTGGGTGCATCGTTTCGCCGATTGCTTCTGTTTCTTTCACGATTTTATCGACTGTCTGCACGTAATAACCGAGATTCGGTAACATAGGTTTTCCTACTTTCTTCTTTTTCTTTCTCTATTTTACCTGTTTATTCTAGTAGAAAACAAGTCATTACATCAATAAAATGTTATTTTTATCGTTTATTTTTCATAAAATCCTGCATCCAAACTATATTGTTCTCCTGAAACCAGATCATATTGGATCAAGCGATACGCCTCGTATACTTCCTCTTGCGCCTGATTCAACTGAGCTTCTTTTCCCCATTGGCCATTTTGAAAATACAGTTCTCGTTCGAACGCGGGAATAGCCGACTCCATTTCAAGCAGTAATTGATAAAAACCAGTGGTTTTTTGATTCGTTTGTTCTAAAAGATTCGCTGCAAAATAAAAAGGGCTAGTGACAGCATCGTTGATTTCACGTTTCTCTAACTCACCTGCTGTATCGAACATGAGGAACTCTGTCTGATGTAAGGCTTGTTTCTCATTTTTATTTTTGATCTCGTCCGAATAGATCCCCGGTAAATGATCTCCCCAAAAAACGACTAGCGTTCTTCTTGGAGTATCTTTCAGCGCTTCAGTGAATGCTTTCAATGCTTGACTACTATAAGCAATATCTTGCAAATAATTATTGAGTGTGTCTGTTCCAGTATCATCTTCTGTTGTAGCTGAAAAATCTAATTGCGAATACTTGCCTGCATAAGGCATATGGGTCTGCATCGTGACCAAATGGACAAACTGAGGCGTTTGCTCATCTTTTAATAAGTCTAAAATTTCTTTATAGGCAGACTCATCTGAAATATATGGATTATTATCAATGGTATCAGTGTAAGTCATATTTCCCTCGCTGATAAACGAATCAAACCCTAGCGTCTGATAGACATCTTCACGTTTATACATCGATGTATTATAAGGATGGATCGCCGTTGTTCGGTAGTTTTGTGCATTGAGCGTGGAAACAAGCGATGGTAATTGATCCAGCTTGGGAACGAGCATCGTATATGGTGTGGTCATTTGACCATTGAATAGCGCCATGGATAGACCCGTTAAGGCTTCAAACTCAATATTTGCTGTTCCACCACCATAATTTTGCGAAAGCATTCGGCCACTATAGGTTTGATTTGCCACTTCACGATAGTCAGCTAAGGGATCACCGGTCACCGTGACACCATTTAGATGACTTGGATCAGAAAAGCTTTCACTCATCACATAAATGATATTTGGCTGCTCATCATGTGCCGTTTGATTTTTTTCGTCTGCGATTGCTTGATATTTTTCAGTGATTTCATTGATTTTTTCTTTTGAATAACCTTCTGGTCGTTCCATCGGTTCAACTTTTAGATTGTACAAAAAGCCACCAATGAATCCTGTATTATAATAATTCATTTTTTGACTATAAGGAATCCACAAAGCCGTTTGATTATAAGCTTTACGCAACAAATTATTGGGATTATTGAAGTTACTGAAATAACCCATCATTGCAACGGTCATGACTAAAGTCAAGACACGATAGATTTGGAATGTTCGATCTTTTTTGAAACTACGGACAATTGCCCAGACCACTCCACCAAAGGCAAGGATCGCTACTAGCATCAACCCAATAAAAATCGGTGTTCCAGTCATGTCTTTGAGTAAATTGAACTCTGTGATCATCTTTAAGTCATCTGGATAGATTGGTTCTTGACGATAGCTCATTTTCAAGTAATTCGCAAAACCTAATATACCGATACTTACGAGATAAAAAAGCAGACCAAATAAGTAAGAACCCGCGAAAGCGACCATAAATAAAAAGACAGTAAGTAATACGAAACAAGCAAGTAAAAATTTTTCTGTGTGCCATGAAAAAGCAAATTTCAAGGCTAAATCAACTGAAAGATTATTCTGGCACCATTGTAAATACAAATTACTTATAAGTATCACTAAAACTGTTACTATCCCCAGAGTAGTGATTCGTAGAATTTTTTGTTGTTTGGTTGAAAGCTTATCTAAATGTTTGTTCAAGAGAGCGCTCCTTCACTTTTTCTAAATTACTTTAACGCCTATTTTATTCTAGTCGCTTCATAAATGAAAGTAAAGTTCAAAAAACAAGTGGTCTGAACGACCAATTTTATAAAAAAATAAATAGAAAACAAAAGGAATGAAACTGTGTCTTAGTCTCTCCAGCTCACAAAGAATAAGCGGTAATAGCCACAATTTTAAACAACAAATTGTGGCTATTACCGCTTATTTCTTGAAGGGCTTTATGTCACTGTGATTGAAATGATGCTCAAATATTAGCCGAATACGCAACTGGTTCACCAAAAACTGGGAACCCTTTTGTGTCCCACGAAAATACTTGTGCGTTGGCATGACGATTGGGATTATTCAGTGGATCGATTCCTTCATTTTTTTCTGGTCGTGCATGGTAAACTAATACATCTTCTTTGCCATCTTCTGAGAGAGTAAAGGAGTTATGTCCCGGTCCAAACTGCTTATTTTTCTCCGAAGAGACAAAGACAGGTTCAGGGTTCTTATGCCAAGAATAACCGTCAAGTAGATCCGCTGACTCTTCAGCCCACAGCAAACCCATCGCATAATTTTCATCAGTGGCACTCCCTGAGTAAGTGATGAATATTTTCCCGTTACGAATCAGTACGGCTGGTCCTTCATTGACTGCAAATCCTTGCTTTTCCCAAGAAAATTCTGGGATGGCTAATAATAGTTGTTTCCCGGTCAGTGTCCAAGGATTTGCCATTTCTGATAAATAGAGATTGGAGTTTCCCGGAATACGCGGGTCTAATTGCGCCCAAACATAATACAACTTTCCTTGATGTGTAAAAGTCGTGCCGTCTAAACTAAATGTATCTGTAGCAGTGATGATTTGCCCTTTTTCTTCCCAATCAGTATTCATTGGGTCAATGGACGTGTTTTCAAGAACGAACATTCGGTGGTGATGATCCCGATCACGAATCTCTGCATGATCACTGGCTGCAAAATAGATATACCACTTTCCTTGGATATAATGGATTTCTGGGGCCCAGATCAATTGACTCATGGGTCCAGTTTTAGGTGCATGCCAAACCAGTAACGTTTCCGCATGCTTCAATCCATCGATCGTTTTCGCACGTCTTACTTCGATGGACTGATAACCAGGTAGAGAACCCGTAAAATAATAGTAGCCGTCCGTATGTTTGTAGATCCAAGGATCGGCTCGTTCAAGGACGATTGGATTAGCATAAGTTGTTTTTTTCATAAAGGTTCCTCACATTTTTTTAGTCTGATGACATTCCAAGAATATGCTTCAAGCACCATATGGATCGTGTTCTTTTCATTTACATTGATTACTTGTTCTATCGGCTGGATCGTATTCGGTGCGTCTTTCGTATTTTTATCAAGTAAATGATCACTTTTTACTACTAGTTGGACTGCTTTAGTCTCCAACTCAAAATCATGCGTTGTCGTAATAGAGACTTTCTCTTCTGTACGATTCACTAGAAACAGTACGATTTCTTGCTCGTTTTCGACAACTACGCTATCAATGATCGGCACTTCTTTTCCAGTATCACAGTCATAAGTGGGACAAAACGTTTGTTGGTCTAATACAGTGCCTTTCGCATATTTTGCCAGATGTTGCATCACATAATAGGTTGGATTTACCCATGCGATCCCATTTTTCTCTGTTAGGATAAGCGGGATGGTATTGACTAAAAGCGATTGACAAGCAATTTTGACACGATCTGCATGCCGTAAAATCGCAAGACCCAATGTGCCGAACAACAATGTATCTTCCATAGTGAACTGGCACCAATCGATTGGTGACCCCTCTTGGAATTTTTGATAGGTTTGTTCTGGTTGGCTATGAACATTCCATTCATCAAAAGCTAAGTACATCGTCTTGTCACTGCGTAGATAGCCTTTCACATAGTCACACGTCGCAATGATTTCTTCGATTTGTCGATCAAACCGTTCCGCTTTAGCTAAGTAAGTTTTGGTATCTGCTCGCTCATTTTTTGGAGGTTTAGTCAAATCTTCTTCGTCATATTTATCGATGTAATTATGCAAAGCAATATAATCTACGTTTTCATATGCTTCTTCTAAAGCGATTCGGTCCCATTCAGGATAAGACGCTAAGCGTGGCGTCGAACTACCGACTAAAATCGTTTCGATCGATTCATCGACTAATTTCATCGCTTTGGCAGATTCATTGGCTAAGCGGCCATACTCATAGGCACTTTTTGCGCCAATTTGCCAAGGACCGTCTAACTCATTTCCTAAGCACCAAAGTTTCACGTTAAAAGGTTGCTCTTGTCCGTTTTGTTTCCGTAACTCACTCCAAGAGGTTCCTTGAGGAAAGTTACAATACTCTACTAGATTACGCGCATCGTCGATTCCTTTTGTGCCTAGATTCACCGTCATGATTGGCTCTGCTTCGACCATGTCTAACCATTTGAAAAATTCATGTAGCCCGAATGTATTTGGTTCGATTCCTTGCCATGCAAGATCGATTTTTTTTGGACGCTCGGTGACTGGACCAATCGTATCTTGCCAGTCATATCCTGAAGTAAAATTCCCTCCAGGATAACGGATCACCCCTAAAGACAGTTCTTTTACATAAGAAAGTACGTCCTGTCGAAAGCCATTCCTATCCGCGGTCGGATGTCCTGGTTCAAATATTCCGTTATATACGACACTTCCCATATGT
Organism: Enterococcus mundtii; assembly: GCF_003957375.1. Lineage (GTDB taxonomy): Bacteria > Bacillota > Bacilli > Lactobacillales > Enterococcaceae > Enterococcus_B > Enterococcus_B spodopteracolus. The sequence goes on from NZ_CP025473.1 coordinate 2,299,546, forward strand.
TCGACAAAAGAACCGAAGAGTCGTGGACTGATAGCTCCTTTAGAAAATCCTTGACGTACCTTTAATTCAACTTTTTTCATTGCCACACTCCTTTCCTATCTATGTTTCCCACTAAATGATTGATCAACCACCAAACCCACCTGCTAATACAAAAATAATCGGCGGAAACATAAACACAAGCACAAGAAAAACTAATAATATGCCACAACATACAAGATTCTTCAAAAAGTTGGTCAACACCCACAACGTACTTTCTTGAAAAAGTTCCTTTCCGGAAAGAGCGTCATTTTGAGCAAGAGAACTACACCAAGAAAGTAAAAACATCGTAAAAACCAACATTGTTACATAACCACAAATCACTAACCAAATAGCAGATTCTTGCAAAATAAGATTCATCGCAAAATAACTGATGATGGTCACGCAACTCATCACTAATTGAAGGAAAAACTTACGCTTAAAGCCCTGCAAAAAGGAATAGCAAACATGCCCTGATTCGCCATTCTTCCATTTATTCAGCGCAGTAAAAACACCTGTTGTGGCTGGTACTACTGTGACTAAAGGCAAAGAAACGACGACCCATAAAATCCCTAATAAGATATGATCGGAAATCTGGATCAATTGACCATACCATTTTGTTTCGACTAATTTCATCTTCTCACTCTTTCATGCCAGACATTGCAGTTCCTTGTACAAAGTATTTTTGAGCAAAAATATAAATGATCAACAATGGCAACATCGAAATAACTGTTCCTGCCATCACCGGTCCATAAAATGAAATATTTTGTCCAGTGAATAAAGCTAATCCTGCAGGTAACGTCCGCATTTTCGAACTTGTTGTCAAAATCAGTGGATACAATAAATCATTCCAACTGTTCATCAACGTAAAGATTGCTAGTGATAGAAGTGTTGGTTTGCTCAAAGGCAACATGATCTTCAAGAAAATCTTGAACTCACCTAACCCGTCAATACGTGCGGCTTCTTCCAATGAATCTGGTAAAGTCACAAAAAACGACCGCATCATAAATATCCCAAAAGCAGTAGTCATCCGAGGAATGATCAATCCGGCATACGTATCTAACATACCTAAAAAGTTTGCTTGGATGAACAGTGGGATCATGAAGACTTGAAATGGGATCATCATCGTTAACAAAACAAAGTAAAACAATACTGATTTCCCTTTGAAGCGCATCCGAGCAAAAGCATATCCTGCAAGAGAATCAAAGAAAACAGAAGTGATCACTGTCCCACCTGCAAAGATTACTGTGTTTTTGATGTAATCTAACAACGGAATAGTCGTCCAAACCTTGATATAATTCTCAAAGGTATATTCATCTGCAAAAATTCTCGGGGGAAAAGAAATAATGTCTTTTTCATATTTGAACGAGGAAATGATCAACCATAGAAAAGGAAAAGCGATAATCAATAATACGAGTAACATTCCTACGACACGTAACCATTTCTTTCCATCAAACTTTTTCCGACGATTCGTTGAAACTGCTGTATAACTTTCCGAAAGCATATTATTACTCCCCCTATTTCATTTGTTTTTCTTTTCTTGTCATATATAAATTAGTCGAAATTGCCAGCACAGCTACGATAACAAACAATACTGAAGATAATGCAGAAGCATAGCCTAACTCATATGGAGCGGTGAAGCCGCGACTATAAATGTATTGGACAGCTGTTTCCGTTTTGAATTGTGGTCCGCCGTTCGTTGCCACATATACTTGGTCAAATACTTGCATGGAACCAATCAGATTGGTCAAGATACAAAAACCAAGAGATGGGACGATCTGCGGTAACGTGATATTAAAGAATTGTTGACGATTGGTTGCTCCATCCATCTGCGCTGATTCGTAAAGAGAAGGGGAGATTCCTTGGATAGCAGTGATCAGGATCGTCATCGTGACACCGAAATTTTTCCAAACCGTCATCAGCGCAACTGTTGGCATTGCTAATGTTGGATCACGGAAAAATTGTGGAATCGGCAAACCTACTTGTGAGAAAAGGTAAGGGATAGCCCCAACGTTTGGGTCAAGCAACATTGAAAAGATGATTGCAATGGATGTTAAGGAACAAATAACAGGGATATAAAAAGTTGAGCGACAAAAGCGATTGAAACGAGTATTCTTTGACAAGATCACCGCAGCTAATAAACCAACGATAATCTGTGTTGGTGTTTCAAGTAAGGTAAAATACAACGTATGGAAAAGTGAGTTGACCGCACGTTCATCCCCAAAGATCCGTAAAAAGTTATCCATGCCTACGAACTCTCTTGAAGTAAAAAAGATGTTCAAATCAGTAAAACTGATCGCAAATGTACCAATTAGTGGCACCACTGTGAATAACAGTAGAATCAAAAAGGATGGCACTAAAAACAAATAAGCTGCTCGATCCGGTCGGTTCCAGTATCTGGTGAATGCTTTCATTTCGTCTATTTCCCCTCTTTCTTATTCGATGGATTCCTTGATGAACAGTTCAAGCGATGAAAAACCAGACCAAGAAAGGAAAGAAGTTTTTCTCGAAAAAGGAAAGCGAAAGCGATAAAGATGTTTTTAAATTTATGAGACCTTCGCCTTCTCTTCTACGAGATTACTTCTGTTTCCTTTGTTATTTTGATTTCATTGTGAACTGCTACTCGATTATTCCTTCAGTAGATCATTGATCTGATCATCTGCATCATTCATGAGTTGCTCTGGATCTTCACCAGCTAACAATTTTTCGATCAATGGATTGATGATGTCATTATTGATTGCTGCGATTTTCGTGAATCCTGGTAGATAAGGTTCAGCATATTCCATTTGTTTTGATAGTTCCGATACGATAGGATCATTCTTCACTTCTTCATCTTCTGCAACTGATGATAAATAGGCAGGAAAGCCATTTTCAATACTCCATTTTTTACCGATTTCACTTGTGTTCCAGTATTTTAGGAATTCATAGATTGCCTCTTTTTTGTCACTATCTGTACTTGCTGGGATTGCATAACCAACACCATCTAAAATCGCTGTTTTTTCACCGTTCGCACTTGCTTGCGGTAATGTCGTTACACCATAATCGATTTCGTTTGCTTTCAAGCCGTTATTCAACCACGGTCCGTTGATGATGATCGATAATTGTCCAGCGTTCATCAAGTTATCCATCTCTGCTCCTGAGATCGATTCTGGTCCTGCTTTATCGACATGGATCATTTTTTGGATGGCTGTTAGTGTTTCAAGATTTTCTGGTGAAGCGAACTCAGATTTTGTATAGTCATCGCTGACAAGTTTTCCTCCATTTGCCTTCATCCAGTTATAAAGTGGCGCAGTACCGTCTTTATTGAAGACAAAACCTGAGACATTTTTACTACTATCGGTCAGTTGCGGAGCCATCTCTGTTAATTCTGTCCAAGTAGTTGGTGGTGTTGTTTCAGCCAAGCCAGCTTGTTTGAATAATTCTTTGTTCCAATACATATACATCCCTTGTACTTGCATCGGAATAAAGTATTGCTGATCATCCACCATTCCTAGATCTACCGCAGTATCTTTGAAATCTCCTTTATCCACACCATCATATTCCCAGAAATCATCTACAGGCTGCACAGCCCCATTCTCCACATATTGAGCAAAATCAGCATAGTTCAGTGCAACAAAATCTGGCGCTTTTCTCGAAGAAATTGCCGTTGGTAATTTTTCATTCAAATTAGCCCATGTCATCACATCCATCTCAATCGTGATGTTTTTGTCATTATTCTTATTAAAATCGTTGACGATCTCCTGTAAGATTTCCCCGTCAGAAGCTGTAAACCCATTCCAAAAAGAGAGTGTGACTTCTCCGTCATTTTTACTTTGAGAAGAAGCACCACCGCCACAAGCACCTAATATTCCAGTCGCAGCTAACAACAATGAACCAATAATCAATTTTTTTCCTCGCATCTCTATCTCCTCCTTATTTGTTCGGGGTCAAGCTTGTACGGATCACATTCCAAGATAACGGTTTCAATTTGCAATTCAACTGATTTTCTTTCTGTTCGTAGGCTTTGGAAGACACAGGTTTGATTTGCTCATTTCCTGCTCGATTGACCGCTTTGATTTCATAGCCGGACATCTCTGAAAACTCGATGATTTCCTCAATCTTTAAGTCAGAAAATTGTAGATCTAAACTCATCTCTTCTTCTCCACGATTCACTGCAAAAATCACCAACTCATTTTTTTCTTCATTGAGCACCGCAATGCTTTCTAAATATGGGACTGTATCAAATTCACTCGTTGCATACGTATCGACAGTGATTTCAGGTCGTAAAGCAATACCTTGTCCTAAAGTCGCGACTTGCATAAATGGATAATAGATTGTTTGACGCCATGCTTCACCGTCTTCTTCTGTCATGATCGGAGCAATCACGTTGACTAGCTGCGCCAGACAAGCAATTTTTACTCGATCAGAATGTTTTAACAAAGTGATCAACAAACAGCCCAATACTAAAGCATCCTCAAAATTATAGTGATCTTCTAATAAAGGTGGGGCAACTTGCCATGGCTTGACTGTCTGATCATGTTCTGTCGAATGATACCAAATATTCCATTCATCAAAAGATAGATTGATTTGTTTCTTGCTGTGTTTTTTCGCCTTGATTGCATCACACATCGCAACAACACCAGCGATGAACTGATCCATATCGACTGAACGAGCTAAATAATTTTTCAAATCATTTGTTTGATTGCCATAATACTGATGCAATGAAAGATAATCGATTTGTTCATAGGCTTGATCCAATACAGTCAATTCCCACTCGCCGAATGTCAGCATTTGGCTATTCGAACTTCCACATAGAACTACTTCGATCGAATCATCGACAAGTTTCATTGCTTTCGCCGTTTCTTCTGCCAGCCGTCCGTACTCTTCTGCCGTTTTATGACCGATTTGCCAAGGACCATCCATTTCATTGCCTAAACACCACGTCTTGATTGCAAAAGGTTCGGTTTGTCCATTTGCTATTCTTTGCTCACTCCAATAAGTACCACTAGGATAATTGCAATATTCGACTAAATTCCTTGCAGCATCTAAGCCACGTGTTCCAAGATTGACCGCCATATTGATCTCAGCGCCCGCTTCTTGACACCACGCAGCAAATTCATGTACACCCACTTGATTTGTTTCTAAAGATCGCCAAGCAAGGTCTAATCTTTTCGGCCGCTCCGCTATAGGCCCCACGCTATCTTCCCAATTGAACCCAGAAACAAAATTTCCACCCGGGTAACGGATCAATGGTACCGATAATTCTTTGACTAGCTCCATAACGTCTTGGCGAAATCCCTTATCATTTGCAGTCGGATGATCCGGTTGATAGATCCCTCCATACACTGCACGTCCCATATGTTCAATAAACGAGCCATACAAACGACGATCGATTTCCCCTATCTTTTGCACACGACTAACTGACATTACAGCTTCCATAAGTCCCCTCCTTTAATTTATACATGAATCATATCTTTCTTTGAAAGCGTTGTCAATAATAATATTATTAAATATATAAAAAATTTTACATTATAATTAACATAAACATTAATTATGTATATTATTTTTATGGCATTAACCTATAAATTAATATTTATGTTAATATATAGTTAAATAAAAACCTAAATAAGAGGTGAAAAATCATGCAACTCCAAATCAATGAAGAATCATTACCTGTTTATGAAGCTTTAGCTAGTAAAACAAGGATAAAAATCATCCAGTTACTTTCAAAAAACAAAATGAATATCAAAGAGCTTGCTCAAGCACTCGGTATCAGTAGTGCGATTACAACAATGCATGTAAAAAAACTTGAAGAAGCAAATATCATCAAATCAGAAAAAATAGGTCAAAAAAAAATTTCCAGCTTACGTGTCGATAAAATCAACATCACGTTTCCAGAAAAAATCTTCAATGCCTTTGATACGAAAGAAACATCGATTCCTATCGGTCATTATACCCGCTATTCGATCGAGCCGACATGCGGTCTAGCAACGATCCATGATTTTATCGGCAAAGTCGATGAACCACGTTACTTTGCTGATCCAAGACGAATGGATGCTCGGATTCTGTGGTTTACAAGTGGATTTGTGGAATATCAAACACCAAACTTCCTAAACGAAGAAGATACTTTAGAAATGTTGGAATTGTCCGTTGAACTGTCTTCCGAGTTTCCTTTTTCGAACGACAATTGGCCATCGGATATCACTTTCAGCCTAAACGGTGTAGAATTAGGTAACTGGACAAGCCCTGGAGATTTCGCAGATATTCGCGGAAAACATACCCCAGACTGGTATCCAGATAATCTGAACCAATACGGACTATTGAAAACAATCCGTATCACTAAACATTTGACCAATATCAACGGCGAACCATTATCTGAAATCACGATCAATGATATCCCAAGAAACGAAGACGTCTGGACCTTCCGGATCGAAGTCAAAGAAGACGCCAAAAACGTCGGTGGCTGCACCCTATTCGGCAAAGGCTTCGGTAACTACGACCAAGATATCAAGATGAAGGTGTATTATAGTTAAGGTTGTGAGAAAAGTGTTCAACACTGAATAATATTATCAATGAAAAGGAGTAATTTTATGGCTATCTATTCAAATAGTGTTATGACAAATTCACCTTTATTATTTATTTCCGGCCAGAAACCTCAAAAAGAGGCTTACATTCCCGATGGTATCGATGAGCAAATACAAATCGTTGTTGAAAAAATAAATTCCATCATTATGGATAACGAAGCGAGTACCCAAAATATTGTTAAAATGAACGTTTATTTAACTGATACTTCCTTTTTAGAATCCCTTAGGACAACACTTATAAAACTGTATGGAGAAAATAAACCGGCAATGACAGTAGTAATAGTAGCCGGATTGATTGATTCAAGATTCAAAGTAGAAATAGATGCTATTGTTGCTATCAAATGATTTTCTTAAGGAACATCGATTTGTTTCAGACTGTCAAAGAGTGCCAATCAAGTATACACGATCCTATTTTGTTTCTTTCAAAACTGACTCTTCCAGTGTGGCCAACTTGTTTTTCAAACCTTCTTTTCTATGAGAATGAAGCAAAGCAATAAAAATCTTCACCTTAAAAATACACTGGAGAGCAAAAAATGTATACAAACAAAAATAAACCGTGAATCCCTTGATCAACAAAGGATTCACGGTTTATTTGATTGTTTTTTCACTTTATTTATTTCCAAAAATCATCAAAAATCGAAATTGGCAAATGACGTTTATGCTGTGTTTTATTCCACCACTGTTCAATCTTTTGTTGCGCATCCACTGGAATTTCTTTTCCTTCCAAATAGTCGTCGATTTCATCATATGTGACGCCTAATGCGACTTCATCCGCAACCATTGGCTTACCGTCTTCTAGGTCAGCTGTTGGGATTTTTGTGTATAAATGTTCTGGTGCGTTCAAGACTTTCAATAGTGCTTTGCCTTGGCGTTTATTCAAACGGAACAACGGCAAGATATCAGCTCCACCATCACCATATTTTGTAAAAAAACCAGTAATGTTTTCAGCCGCATGGTCGGTACCGATCACAGCTCCAGCACGTTGTCCAGCAACTGCATATTGTGTGATCATGCGTTGACGTGCTTTGATGTTCCCTTTATTGAAATCACTGATTTCTACACCAGCTTCGCTCAATGCTTGTGTTTGTGCATCAACAGCTGGTTTGATATTGACACGTAATTGCACATCTGGTTGGATAAAGTCCAACGCAGCTTTGGCGTCCTCTTCATCTGCCTGTTCTCCATATGGCAAACGCACAGCGATAAATTGGTAACTGTCATCTTTCGTTTCTTCTCGCATTTCTTTCATTGCCAATTGTGCTAAGCGTCCAGCTAAAGTGGAATCTTGTCCTCCACTGATCCCTAATACTAACGTTTTTAGAAAGGGATTTTTCTTCAGATATTCTTTCATAAAATCGATACTGACACGAATTTCATTTTGAGGATCGATGACCGATTTCACGCCTAATTCTTCGATGATTGCTTGTTGTAAATGATTCATCTTCCATTCCTCCTATAGTTCACTCGTTAATTGTGTGACGTTTTTTTTCATGCGTTCCATGATTGCCATCTTATGATTCCAGCAATCTGTTGATAGATCCACAGGATATTTTTGTGGATTCAAATCACGTTTGTATTCTTCCCAAAGAGAATCTAAGTTTCCTCTAGTATACTCTTTGATTTCTTCTAATGTCGGTAAATCATAGACTCTCGTTCCTTCAACAAAAATATCTTGTAAAATTGGCCGAGCTGTAAAATCACGAACGGTTTTATTGATAAAGGTATGGGTCGGGTGGAACATGAAGATTTCTTCTTCTTGTCGAGGATCTTCGTTCCATAGTGTCACATAATCGCCTTCTGATTTTCCATCAAAGTTACGAGTGATACGCCATACTTGTTTTTTACCTGGTGTAGTAACTTTTTCTGCATTGCTAGACAATTTGATCGTATCGATCATTTCACCTTGTTCATTTTCGATGGATACCAGTTTGAAGACTGCACCTAAAGCCGGTTGGTCATAGGCGGTGATCAACTTTGTCCCAACGCCCCAAACATCGATTTTTGCTTTTTGCATTTTTAAGTTTAAAATCGTCGCTTCATCTAAATCATTTGAAGCATAGATTTTCGCTTCTGTAAAACCAGCGGAATCTAATTGTTCTCTGACCCGTTTCGAAATATATGCCATATCGCCACTATCGATACGTACGCCTTGGAAATTGATCTCGTTGCCAAGTTCTTTTGCCACACGGATCGCACTAGGAACACCCGATTTCAAGGTATCGTAAGTATCCACTAGAAAAACACAATCTTTATGTGTCTTTGCATACGCCATAAATGCTTCATAATCATTCCCATAACTTTGAACAAGTGAATGAGCGTGGGTACCGCTTGCTGGAATCCCGAAAATTTTCCCTGCACGAACATTACTCGTTGCATCTGCTCCACCAATGTAAGCAGCACGAGTACCCCAAACCGCAGCATCCAATTCTTGCGCACGGCGTGTACCAAACTCCAATAATGGATCGTCACCGATCACTGATTTGATACGAGCCGCTTTCGTCGCGATCAACGTTTGAAAGTTCACCATATTCAATAAGGCTGTTTCTACTAATTGACAATGGGCTAATGGGCCTTCCACTTGGATCAATGGCTCATTCGCAAAAACAAGTTCTCCTTCACGAGCGGAACGGACAGTCGCTTTGAATTTGAATTCACGTAAATATGTCAAAAAGCCTTCCGGATAAACAGCCATCTCGCGAAGATACGCAATATCTGTATCAGTAAATGTCAAATTTTCTAAATAATCCACTAGTCGTTCTAACCCTGCAAAAACAGCATAACCATGATTGAATGGCATCTCGCGGAAGTAACATTCAAAAACTGCATGTTTATCTGCTCTATCTAGTTCCCAGTAAGTCTGCATCATGTTGATCTGATAAAGATCCGTATGTAGCGTCAAACTGTCATCTGAATAAGTTGTCGTCATCTTTTTTATTGCTCCTCTTAGCCAATTTTCATTTCTTATCCATTATAACAAAAAAATACCCTAGTAAAAGAAATCTTGTTTTATTTTGTACAAAGTAAAGAAATAAGATAAGAGGTGGTGAAAGAAGCGATCAGCATTGAGTAATAAGACAAGAAAATCAAAAACGGCTTTCTTATTTTGGATTTTCTTAGCTTATTATTGAAGTGTTGCTTCTTGAACACCGTTTATCTAGGTTGTAAAAGAAGCGTTTTGTCCTGAGCAGTAAGATGGAAAATCAGAAAATAGCACCTCATATTTTTTGATTTTTCAGCTTAATGTTGAAGGTCAGCTTTTTGAACACCGTTTATCTAAGTTATAAAAAAACGCCTAAATCCAAAGATCAAACTATCTTGGAATTTAGGCGCTTCACTTCCTAACGCTTGTTCAATTTAGGATCATCCATAACTTTCTTGCTGTATTGATCGAGTTATGCAATCGTTGCAAGGGTTTGTTCTACAATGACGATATCCTTATTCGGGCGTTTGAACTGAACACCCGCTTCTTCTAATTCTTGCTTGACACCTACATGGATATTGACCGCTGATCGTTCTGTTTTCAACACTTTTTTGATTGCATAATCAATTTCCTGTTTAGTGATTTTCTTTTTTGTATTGATCATCACTAATTGGACTTGATTATAAGTATCGATCAACAAAATCTGTGTACGATCTAAAGAAAATAGTTTATAAAATCGAATAGCAGAATTTCTAAAAAAGAAATCAACGATTTTTGGATAAAAAGTTTTGATATTCAAGTTGCTCGTAATCGGGGTTTCAATCAGTTTCATACTTTTCCTCTTTTCTTAATTTTTTTACTCAACAAAATAAATCGCTTTCATAAAGACGATGAAAAACAATTTGATTTCCCTCTCTTCGATTAATAGTATAACATATAATCAATTAGATAAAAAAGATGATTTTTCACTTGACCTTCTCGTTACGTCAAGGAGTATGCTAGTTTTGTCAGGAGGAAAAACAATGGAGTACACAATTAAGAAAATGGCACAGCTCTCAGGTGTAAGTAGCCGTACACTACGTTTTTATGATGAAATTGATTTACTCAAACCCAAACGGATCAATTCAGCTGGTTATCGTATCTATGGTTCTCAAGAAATCGATCGTCTACAACAAATTTTATTTTATCGATCTTTAGATTTTCCACTGAATCAAATTCGCGAATTATTAGATGATCCTACCTTTGATCATCAACATGCACTCATCGAACATCAGAGAAAACTACTAGAGAAACGAGCAGAAATCGATATTCTCCTGGCAACCGTCCAACAAACATTAGCACAATTCAAAGGAGGAAAAAAAATGACTGACCAAGAAAAATTTGAAGGATTTAAAAAACAAAAAATAACTGAAAATGAAGCAAACTATGGCACAGAGGTCCGTGAAAAATACGGAAAAGAAACGATTGATAAAGCGAACGAACAATGGCAAAACCTTTCCCAAGAAAAATATCAAGAAATGCAAGATGTTGAGCAACAATTACTAACGAATTTAACGTCTTATCTGTCTGACCAATCAAATCAGGCACTTGCAAAAGAAATTTTTGATGCACATAAAAAATGGCTATTATTTAGTTGGCCCACGTATCAAGCAGAAGCCCACAAAGGATTAGGTATGCTGTATATCTCAGATGAACGTTTTACTGAATACTATGATTCTCGTAGTGGCAAAGGTGCCGCTAAAGCATTGAACGAAATCATTCAAGAAAATGCATAAAAAAGTCTATGACAAAAAAATCAATCTTTATATACACTTTAAATTCGAATAAACGGCTGTAGCAGAAGTAACCTCTTCAAAATAAGACAGAATCCCTCAAAATTCGAGAAACAAATTTCATGGATTCTGTCTTATTTCTTGAAGCTATACACTTCTAGCCCGATTTCTTTTACGTACGTTGAATAAACGTATACGGAATTTTTACCTGTTCGATTGTGTCATTCAAAAACAAACGAAAAGCGGTCTCGCCACATTGTTTCAAGTGATGGTCGATCGTCGAAAAATCTAACAGTTCACTGATCAGCATATTTTCTCTACCGACGATTGGGATTTTTTCGTCTCTATAAATTTGAAGAATGCCGGCTGCTACCGTATCTGAATTCGTGAAAATACCATCAATTCCTCGTTCCTTAAAAAATTCCCCAGCCAATTTCCCATGTTTGGTATCAATACACTGCCAGTAGACATCAGCTTCATTAAATTCAGGAAAAATCTCTTTACACAACGTCAATGTGATTTTCGAATTGTAACTCAATCGACCAGTTCTCCCTAAAGTTACACCCAAACGTTTGACTCCTTGATCTTTTAAAAAGAATAAACCATCAGTAATCGATTGTTTGCGATCAATGTAGACACTCGTTACCTCTAAACCTTCGATTTTCTCACAAAAGACCATAGGGCCATAGCGTTGATATTTAAGCAATAACTCTAAGGGGTTCGCTCTTGAGGTAATGATCAATCCGTCAAAAGCTTTCGCTGCAAACTCTTCCAAATATTGTTGTTCCCGTTTGATTTGATAGTTCGTTGGTAACAACGTCACTTTGTATCCTTCACTAAAAGCAACTTCAATAATTCCACTGAGTAACTGATCAAAGTATGGGTGATTGGTATAAGGTAAAATGACACCAATATTTTTTGTTTTTCCAGAACTTAATTGTCTGGCATTCGCATTCGGCACATAATTCAATTCTTTGATCACTTTCAAGATCTCTGCTCGTTTCGTTTCATCGACATAAGGATGTTGATTGATGACACGGGAGACCGTCGAAACAGAGTATCCTGTTCGTTTGGCTATATCTCGGATGTTTGCCATGACTACTGTTCGCCACCTATACAAAAAGATTTTCTTGTAGATAGTCTACCACAGCAGGTCCACATTCGAAAAATTGATACAATGTTCCTTGGTCATAGAAACTGATTCGTTGACCACCCCAATAATCATCCTTGGTCAAACCAGAAATATCTGCTAAATTGATTTTTTTGATCACCGATCGATTAAGGCCTTGAAAACTAGACAACACGAGCATGGAATCTTTAAACTCAACAAATGCGTAAAAACATTGATTCTTGGTGCCTTGCGTTGCTTTGATATAGGTATTCATAAGAAGCCCTCCTTTATTTATGCTTTGAGTATACGGTATGAAACGCGTCTCATAGCAAGGAGTTTGCTTCTTTTATTCTTCTGGTTCACCTAGATTAGGATCTAAACGGTTTGCAGCCAAGATAAATGGTGCCCAAATCAAAGCAGCAACTAAGAGATTGACGATCGTCAAGACAATGGCACGCCAATCACCTGCGGTTGCTAAGAAGCCACTGATAATCGTCGGCATGACCCAAATCACATTTACCACCACTGGGCGAACAAGGCCAGCCATTGTCGCAAAGTAAGCGATGGTTGCCGTTACAAGTGGTGCGACGATGAATGGAATCATCAACAATGGATTCAATACGACTGGTAGACCAAACATCACTGGTTCATTGATATTGAACAAACCTGGAGCAATCCCTAGCTTGCCGACTGTTTTATAATCCGCACGTTTTGATAAAAATAAAATCATGACGATCAATACCAGCGTTACGCCGGCACCACCAGGCCATACGAATGCTTCAAAGGAACCTGCTACCCATTTGAAGGGATTGGTTCATTATTTTGAAAAGCATTGGTATTTTCGACCATCGCTGTACCATAAAGTGTCTGTAATACTGGCGACATGATGTTTGTTCCATGTAATCCAAAGAACCAAAGCACATGAACAAGTAACACGATAATAAATACTGCACCATATCCTTGCGATAAATTCATCAAAGGTTTTTGAATTGCTTCAGAAATCCAGTCAATCAATGGTACCCCTGCTGTTTGTCGGAAGATATAATTGATCGTTCCCACAACATATAAAGAAACAACTGCAGGAATGATTGCGGCAAAAGCACGTGCAACTGCTGGTGGTACTGATTCTGGCATTCTGATAATAATTTTTTTACGCATCAATAATGCAAAAATGATAACAGAAATAAAACCAAAGATCATCGCTGTAAAAAGACCAGAACCGCCCATGTATTTCCCAAAGTTGAAATAACCCCATGCGCCCATAGATAAGGTCTGTCCGCCATCAGCACCATCAGCAAGCACACCACCGGCTGTAGTGATCATGTTCATCGCATCTTGTGACAATTTTTCTGGCAACGTCAGAACAGCTGTGGCAGCATCAGGTAATCCAATAATAAATGCAACTAAAGATACAATACTTCCTGATACAGGATCCACTTCATATGCCTTTGCCAAATTTGCCCCTAGTGACAATGCGAATACGACTGCCATAATCGCTAGCGTCCCATTCCAAATCAAGCCATTGACACCAATTACTGGTGTAAAGAAAGTCGTAATGGCATTCCCTTCACCTAGATACGTGTTAGGAAAATCACGCATAAACGCATTCAATAGCACAGCTATTGCCCCAGCCATTGTTGCCGGCATGGTTCCAATAAACGCATCACGTAAAGCAACCAGATGCTTTTCTGAACCAATCTTCGTGGCAACTGGCAAAATATATCTCTCCATCCATTCCATCAATTTATTCATTTTCATCCTCCTACAATTCGATCTTCCATCACTATGAATGCGCATACATTATAATGATATCACAAATATAGCATACCTTTGTGAACTTCGCTAGCGAAAGAGTAAAAGAAATGTTAAAGGAAATAAATTTTCTAACATAGATGAAATCGATGAAAGAATCATACAACAATTTGATGATTCGCTTGTCAATTTAGTGATTTGCCCCATTTTTATTTACAATATGAATGTAAAATCTCATTACGACACACTCGATTTTACCCTATTTATGCTTTTTTTCTAAGAAGACAAAAAAAGAAGAACCTTGATTGAACAAGGTTCTTCTGGAGTTATTACATCATGCCGCCCATCATTGATGGATCCATAGCTGGTGCAGCAGGTGCTGCTGGTTCTGGTTTATCTGCCACAACTGCTTCAGTTGTTAATAGTAATGCAGATACAGATGCTGCATTTTGTAATGCCGAACGAGTTACTTTTGTTGGGTCAACGATTCCGGCTTCCACCATGTTTACCCATTCACCAGTTGCTGCATTGAATCCTGTTCCTAAATCAACATTTTTCAATTTATCAACAATAACTGATCCTTCATAACCAGCATTTTCAGCAATTTGGCGAATTGGTTCTTCTAATGCACGAGTAACGATCTTGATACCTGTTGCTACGTCACCTTCTGCTTCGATCATCGCTACTTTATTGATCACGTTCACTAATGCTGTACCACCACCAGAGACCATGCCTTCTTCAACAGCAGCACGAGTAGCGTTCAACGCATCTTCAATACGTAGTTTCAATTCTTTTAATTCTGTTTCAGTTGCTGCTCCGACTTTTACGACTGCTACTCCGCCGGCAAGTTTCGCTAAGCGTTCTTGTAATTTTTCACGGTCAAAGTCTGAAGTTGTTTCAGCGATTTGGTTTTTGATCAATTGAACACGTGCATCAATAGCTGTTTTATCGCCTGAACCTTCAACGATTGTTGTATTGTCTTTATCCACAACTACTTTTGAAGCATTTCCTAAGTTTTCGATTGTTGCATCTTTCAATTCTAATCCTAGGTCATCTGTAATCACTGTACCACCAGTCAAGACAGCAATATCTTCTAACATTGCTTTACGACGGTCGCCGAAACCTGGTGCTTTTACAGCAACAACATTGAATGTACCACGAATTTTATTCAATACCAATGTTGGTAATGCTTCGCCATCCACGTCATCAGCAATGATCAATAAAGGACGTGATTGTTGTAAGATTTGTTCTAATAAAGGTAAGATATCTTGGATATTTGAAATTTTCTTGTCAGTGATCAACAAGTATGGATTTTCCAAAACAGCTTCCATTTTGTCGTTGTCTGTTACCATATATTGTGACAAGTAACCACGGTCAAATTGCATACCTTCTACGACATCTAATTCTGTTTCGATTCCTTTAGATTCTTCAATTGTGATGACACCGTCATTGCCGACTTTTTCCATTGCATCCGCAATCAAACGGCCCACTTGTTCTGAACCAGAAGAAACAGCCGCAACTTGTGCAATAGCCTCTTTTGAGTCAACAACAGTTGAGATGTTGTGTAATTCTTCCACTGCTGTTTTAGTGGCTAATTCGATCCCACGACGAATACCTAGTGGGTTAGCACCAGCTGTGACGTTTTTCAAACCTTCACGGACAATTGCTTGAGTCAATACAGTCGCTGTCGTTGTACCGTCTCCAGCAATATCATTTGTTTTAGATGCAACTTCTGAAACTAATTTTGCACCCATGTTTTCAAAATGATCTTCTAATTCGATTTCTTTTGCAATCGTCACACCGTCATTTGTGATCAACGGAGAACCATATGATTTTTCTAAAACAACATTACGGCCTTTTGGTCCTAATGTCACTTTTACTGTATCTGCTAATTTATCTACACCACGTAACATTGCTGCACGTGCATCTTCTGCAAATTTCAATTCTTTTGCCATTTTTTCGTCACCTCATCAATTATTTTTGTTTTGTACTTACTCAACAATCGCCATGATATCTTTTCCAGAGACGATCAAATATTCTGTTCCTTCAAATTTCACTTCTGTACCGGCATATTTTTCAAACATTACTTGGTCGCCTACTTTAATAGCTGCAGGAACTTTTTCGCCGTTTTCTAGCAAACGTCCCTCACCCACTGCTACAACTGTTCCAGTTTGAGGTTTCTCTTTCGCTGATGAAGCTAAAACGATTCCTCCAACAGTTTTTTCTTCTTCTTGCGCGACTTCAATGATGACGCGATCACCTAATGGTTTTAACACGATAAATCCCTCCGATAACTCTTTTTTTGAATCCATTAGCACTCTATCACATCGAGTGCTAACCTACATTTTTAATAATACTCATTCTCCTATTCTTTTGCAAGCTTTTTAAATCATAGAAAAAAATTTTTTAAAGAAGGTTGTGAAAGAAGCGTTTTGACCTGAGCAGTAAGATGGAAAATCAGAAAATAGCTCCTCATATTTTTTGATTTTCTAGCTTAATGTTGAAGGTCAGCTTCTTGAACACAGTTTATCTAGGTTGTGAAAGAAGCGTTCAGCACTGAGTAATAAGACAGAAAAATCAAAAATAGCTTTTTCATTTTGGATTTTTTTGTCTTATTATTGAAGTGTTGCTTCTTGAACACCGTTTATTTAGATCGTAAAAATGCCGATCAATACTAACTGATCAGAGAGAAACATCTTGATATGGTATAATGAATAATGGATCATGTTCAGTAACACAGAAGTTGATTAAGCTACTAAGTTTCTTCACTTAAAGTTCAACGAAAGGTTACTTTTCCTATATTATTAGAGCAAGAAAGAAAGTTATACTTGGCTTTTCTCTTAGCTCAAGGAGGTTTCATATGTCATTAAAAAAATATAGCTTTTTTAGCATTTTTTGTTACGGACTAGTGTTTGTCTCGCCTTTACTTCTGACATCTGTCGGACTTGTAAATTCAACGTCAGGTTTGATCAATGCAACAACAGTTACGTATATCTTAGGTGCAATCATTCTGTGGTTCTTGTACCTCAAGCATAAAGAACCGCTCGAAATCGAAGCAAACGTTCCAGTTGCTTCTCGCTCAAAAATCATTTTATATGGCGTCATTGGTATCTTTATCGCTCTGATTTTACAAAGTATTGCGGTTATGATCGAGAGTTTCTTTTTTGGAGAAGTCTCTCCATCTGAAAATACGCAAAATATTATCCAACTGATTTTAGATACTCCTGCTTTTATTATTGCTACAACTATTGCCGGACCAATCATGGAAGAATTTGTATTTCGTCGAAGTATTCTTGGCATCGTTGGTCACTATACCAACTTTTGGATAGGTGCAAGTGTTAGTTCCTTGCTCTTTGCATTAGCACACAATGATGGGCATTTACTCGTCTACTTCTTTTTAGGATTTTTCTTTAGTTTATTATACCGATCCACTGGGCGAATCTGGGCACCAATGATCACCCATATTGGTATGAACACTCTAGTTGTCATTGTACAATTGGCATTGCAACAAGGTTTACTGTAATATAATAAAAAAAGCCTGTGACTTTCATCATCAGGCACTCCCTATAATAAAATAAATAGTATTCAGGAGGTAACTCCTTATGAAATAAGCGGTAAAGCCCAAAAATTCCTTCAAATTTTCGGACTTTACCGCTTATTTCTATGAGCTGATCACTTCCGTCACAACTGATTGATCAAATTGAAAATAATTCTGTTGCAGCATCCGGGTCAGTGTCGTACACATTGAAATCATATCCCACACCTAGATCTTTTTCCTTAAGAATATTTTCCATAGTCAAATGGGCCAATTCTTTCATATTGTTTTCTTTACTTAAATGGCCTAAATAGATTCGTTTTGTACGATCGCCAATTACATCAGTCATCACTAACGCACCATCTTCATTCGATAAATGACCACGATCGCCTAAAATACGTTGTTTCAAATTCCAAGGATAAGGCCCCATACGCAACATCTCTAGATCATGATTGCTTTCCATCAAGTACCCATCTGCATTTTCAATGATCCCTCGCATATGATCACTACAATAACCTGTATCCGTCAGCATGACAAACGAACGATTCTCTTTATGGAAACGATAAAATTGTGGTGAAGCTGCATCATGAGAAACACCAAAACTCTCGATATCTAAATCGCCAAATGTTTGGACTTTCCCCATCTGAAATAAATGTTTTTGTTCAATTGGGACATTTCCGATCATCGGAGTCATTGCTTCCCATGTTTTTTCATTTGCATAGATATCTAAATGGTACTTACGCGCCAAAACACCTACCCCATGAATGTGATCTCGATGTTCATGTGTCACAAGAATACCGTCTAATTGATCGGGCGTCCGACCGATTTGTGCCATTAAGGAAGTAATTTTTTTCCCACTCAGTCCCGCATCTACCAGAAGTCGCTTTTTGTCACTCTCGATATATAATGAGTTTCCTGAACTTCCACTTGCAAGGATACTGATTTTAAAAGCTGTATTTCCTTCAGCCATTTTACTACTACTTCCCTTCTTACTTTGTAAACTTTTTTCATTATACCTACTTTTTTAATGATCTTCCACCTTTGGGATCGAATTATTTGTAATAATCGTATTACTAAATGCATTGACTGTTTCGATCTGATAGGTCTTATCCGGCGTTTCAATTGCGACATACCATACCGGTACATACACATTTTTCTCTCGTACTTTCAAAATACGAGAGTAAGCCAGCTGACGCCAAAGGATATTCGATCCTCGAGAGATTTTATTATTTACATACAATGTATTAATAGCTTCTTCTTCCGTATGCAATTCTGTTTTTTCTCGCAACTGTTCAATATTCATTAAATGGGTTTGAGTATACTTCAAAATGCGATACTCATCCCCCTTTTTTTCGAGGGAGAAAATAAGTTTAGCTGTATCATCATAGAATGGCAATCCTTCATACGTTTGGCTCGCTGTGATTTCAGGAGAATCACCTTCTAATACAGAGAAATTTTTCATATAGATATATTCATTACCAAATAAAACATCTTCTTCGTTATCCAAAAAGTCATTGAGTGAACTTGCTATGCGATTGGGATCAAGTACTTTGCTTTCAGATTCAGAGTCCGATAATGTTTTAGTCAATATATTATCATTGATCGAAACTCCACTCTCTAATAAACTACCTCGATTATTATCTTGGCGATACTTGAACAACGTTTGACTCAGTTCCGTTTCTTCCGCACTTAAATAGTATCCTTGCTTACTTTCTGAAGAAAAATCACCCGTATAAGTAATATCATCATTTGCTAACCGTTTTTTGATCGATTCTGTCTGATCTGAGCGTATTACCGTATGCTCTTGGTTGATCGATTCATGGTAACTACTAAACAAAAAAACATTCAATCCTAAAAAGGCGACGAAGAAAATCCATTCAATTTTTTTGAAATCCATATTTACTCCGCCTCCTTCTCAGGTAGTTTGGACAATAATTCATTTGCAGAATACCATTCTCCTTGATATTTCACATACCACTCTGGCAATAGATCAACCACCCGATTTGTTTCTTCGATGTTTTGCCATGTATAGCCAACAATAATCAACTCGATTTTCGATTCTTCTGCCCCATTATCTACTAATTCCTGATATACATCGTCGGTACTAGGCAACTCGACTTCTTCATCTGAAGGAATCGGGACTTGGATAGTATTTAAACTCGTCTGGATACTTACTTGATTATTCACTTGCTCATTACCGATTTCGATTCCAACTTTTCCTTTACTGTCTGAACCAAATACGGGAAATCCTTCTACAAAAATACGATAATCGATTGTATTCTTATTACGATCAAAATATCGAACATTGCCTAACGCGCCACCTAGTTTGCTGACATAAGGAAAACTGTCCGTAAAAATATTGTTTGGTTCATCAATCGTCGGTAAATCTCCTCTAAAATCGACGATCTGATTTTCTGAATGGATCGTCATTGTTTCATTGCCATCATAAAAAATCAATTCCATACTTTCATCATTGTTTTTAACAGTGTCTGGCTGGGAAAAAAAAGCATTCCGAAAGACGGTGTATGGTTGCTGAGATAAGATATAACTGTATTTTTTTAGTTTCATTGGTTCTTTGATACTGTGCTGTGTTTCAATACTTTCTGGCGTTCTGAATACAGGTGTCCAGTTGACATCTGAAGAATTCAAATCATGTTCTATTTCTTTCCAATCCATCGATAGACTGGCTTCATAAATCGTCCGCTGATCATAATCAATAAAACTAACTTTTTCGTCTTTTAGATCAAATTGGACACTCGTAAAATAGACATCTTCATTTTGGACTGAACCTAGATCAATATTCAATCCAAATGCTTTCACATAGCCACTGAGTAGATAAGGTGCGTTATAAGAGAATTCGATTCCTTCATTGAGAGACTTCTTTTGATTGAACTTCTCTTGGTCTGCTTCCACGACTTCTGTCAGCTTGCCAAAACGAGCACCTTCGATCAACCCATGTATTTGAGAGATCAGGTTCTCACTATTCGTTTCTTTCACTGTATCTGTTTGAAACCATGTGAGGTGTAAAGGCAAATAAATTTCTGATGCTTTACGATAGCTTTGTGATTCAATCACTTGTGAATTGCTCTCTTCTAAGTTGATTGAAATTTTCCCTGCTGGACTCAACCAAATTGCATAAGAGAAGTACAGGCTTAATGCAACCATCAAGATCAAACCAATTCGTATAAATTTTTCAGAAATCTTCATTCCCACCATTCCTCCTCATACGGTTCATAAGGTAAAGAAATATAGAAGGTTGAACCTTTTCCCTCCTTACTTTCTGCCCAGATTGCGCCATGATGTGCTTTCACTACTTCGCGAGAGATTGCTAAGCCTAATCCTGTTCCACCTTGCGCTCTAGCTCTTGCTTTATCCACTCGATAAAAACGTTCAAATACACGATTCAAATCTTTTTTAGGAATACCTAGCCCTTGGTCTGTAATACTTAAAATCACATTGTTATGTGTTTCAAGCAACCGGCAAGTAATTGTTCCCCCATCGGGTGAATATTTGATCGCATTATTCATGATATTGTCAATAACTTGGATGATTTTATCTGTGTCGATCTCGACCCACAGATCTCGTTGCGTAAATTCTCGACGGATCGTATAATTTTTTTCTTGATTACCAACCATCATATCAAAACGATCTAACACAAAATTAACGAGTTCATTAAAATTGACATATTCTAATTGTAATTGAGTATTCCCCGTATCCATGCGAGATAGATTCAGTAGATCATTGATCATGCGGATCATACGATCGGTCTCATCTAAGGTCACTTTTAAAAAGTTCGGTGCGACTTCTTCGTCCTTCCAAGCACCCTCACTCAGTGCTTCGATATAACTACGCATACTTGTTAAAGGCGTACGCAACTCATGGGAAACGTTCGATACGAACTCACGACGTTCCCGTTCTGTTTTCTCTTGTTCCGTTACATCATGTAAAACTGCAACCAACCCACTGATAAAGCCAGATTCTCGACGGATCATCGAAAAATCGACGCGTAAAATCATCTGGTCAGCTTCTCTCGCTCCAGTTGATCGATCTAAAATCATTTCATTCGGATCTTCTAACAGTTTTCGTAACGTGTATTCTTCTTCAATTGCTAAAAGAGTCAAGATTGACTGTCCGATTGCTTCTTCTTTTTTCAAGTCTAATAATGAGACAGCCATATCATTGATCGTAATGATCTTCCCACGACGATCGGTTGCAATAACGCCATCTGTCATATGTGACAAAACGCTGTCTAACCGATTTCGTTCAGCTTCCATCGTATCTTGCGCTTCCTCGATCCGTTCTGCTAATTGGTTGAACGTTTCAGCCAACTGACCTAATTCATCTTGACCATGGACCTTTACTTTACGGCTATAATCACCACGCGCAATGCGGATCGCTTGCTCACGCATTTCACCGATCGGTTGCGTAATGGAACGTGCGACCAGAACAGACACAACCATTGAGATGAATGCAGCAATTAACGAAGCAGTAAAGAAAATCAGTGCTGTATTATTGATTTCTGAATATTTTTGTTCGATATCACTTTTGACGTAAAGAGCCCCGATGACGGCGTCGCCGGTCGGGGACAAAATCGGTTGAATATTGATATTTACTCGTTTTCCGTCATCATCTAATGCGACATATCGTTTGGTTGTAAAATCATTCATATCGACGTAATCATTCTTTTTGCCGACTGAACCTTGTTCGCTTACCTCTGTCGTTGCTCGAATGATGCCTTTTTCATCCACGACACGAATCTCAATGATATCACTTGAAGCACTGGTCTCAATAAAACGTTTGATATTCCCATTGACATCATCGATAGTCGCACTTTCATTGCCTTTCCCATTCAGTTCTGGACTGATCGTTGTCGCTAATGTTTCGACTGTTTGGTTCATATCTTTGATAAAGGTATTGATCGTTGAACGTTCCAATCCTCTAATAAAATAAGCACCTATAATTTCAATTGAGATCAGTAAAATCAAAATAAATGTAATAGCTATTTTGAAGTTTACTGATCGAAAAAAACGGACTTTTCCTTTCATCCAATTACTCCTGTTCTTGATTACGCAAGTAATACCCTACGCCTCGGCGTGTAACTAAATAGCTAGGATGACTTGGATTATCCTCGATTTTTTCACGCAAACGACGAACGGTCACGTCTACTGTACGAACATCACCAAAATAATCATAGCCCCAGACGGTTTGTAACAAATGTTCCCGTGTCATGACTTGACCAATGTGTTTTGCTAAATAAAAGAGCAGTTCAAACTCACGGTGAGTCAATTCAATCGTTTCGCCACGTTTCGTCACCATATACGCATCGGGATGGATCGTTAAGTCCCCAATGATCAGTTCAGAAGGTGTGACTTCTTCCACTTCTTTGGTAGCAGAAGCGCCACGTCGAAGATTTGCTTTCACACGTGCCACTAATTCACGATTAGAGAACGGTTTGGTCACATAATCATCTGCTCCCAGTTCCAAGCCTAACACTTTATCGATTTCAGAATCCTTAGCTGTCACCATGATGATCGGCATATCAAACGTTTTTCGTACTTCACGAGCCACTTCTAAGCCATCCATTTTTGGCAACATCAAATCTAGTAAAATCAAATCAGGTTCCACTTCGGCTACTTTTGCTAAAGCTTCTTCCCCATCATATGCTGTATAGACGTCATAGCCTTCTTTTGCTAAGTTAAATTTGACGATATCCGAAATCGGTTTTTCGTCGTCGACAACTAGTATTTTTTTCATAAAGAGCCACCTCTTAGTTAGTATTGTCATTCTGCTCTATTATACCGCATTTCTTATCAGGTTTCATCTTTCTAAAAAAATAGGACGTTATTGATAAAAATTGCATGATTGAACAGGCGGATTCAGATGCCTACAAACCTCCACGAATCCCACTTGTCGCTTATCAAAGTATGCAATTAGATGATTATAAAAATAAACCGCTAACTCGGAAAAGTTATAGCGGTTTATTCTTGCTCCATTGACTAAAGATCCATATAGGGTAGCTCAAATCAAATATTTCATACATAAAAAACTATTTCGATTATTGAGAGTCTCCAGAAAACATGCCAGTGATCGAATCCCATATGCCACTAAAGAATCCTTTGATATTTTCCCAAAGCCCTTTTGATTTTTCTTGAATTTGCTTGCTTGCCTCAGTCAAGTCTAATTCTTTCACGAAGTCTTCAAAAATATTTTTATCTTTCATTTCACTCATCAACGAAGTTATTTCTGTGACTTGATCGCTTGTCATTACATCTTCTAGTCCATTATCCTTCAGAGCTTTTTCTACTGTCGTTTGAATATCCGCTTGTGTCAGTGCTTTGCCATCAGCAGTCTTAGCTGCTAATTCTTCTTTTGCTTGCTCCTGTGCTTTATTTAATGCTTCATCGGAATAGCCATCTTTGTCTTTGTTTTCTTCTGTGATAGACGATAAAACAGCCATCTCATTTTGAGCCACGCTGACACGGTCTTGATTAATGATGCCCCCTGACTCTTCTACGATTTTGTACACACCAGCTAAAGCACCTGAACCATCGATTGGTACTGCAGATGCGACCGTCAATTTTGCATCGGTGATCCCAGCTGTTAACGCTGCATTTTGATACTGAGCGGCTGTGATTCGTGTGATATTTTCTGGTGTCGCGATATCAACAGTGATCCCTTCGCCTTCAGCGAGCGTCTGCATACGTACAGAACTGTAAACTGCCCAGTCTTTGGTAAAACCACCGTCAGGAATATAGGACATCAAGTCTGTACCGGACGTTTTATAGATCGGTGTTTCTCCTTTGATCCCTAATTTATCTAATGTATAAGTTTCTTGTTCTTTCGTTAACGCATTACCAATTGCTACTGCATTGATCTGTAATCGTTCACTAGAGCTGGTTGTCGTTGTTGAATCGGAAGAATCCGTAGCAACTGTCGAGTCAACCGTTCCTGAAATTGGGACAATACTTTGCGTTGTTGCCGTCTCGTCTGCTAATACGATTGGTGTTGCTAGTAAAACTTGGCTTGAGACCAAGAGAGTGGCAATAAGTTTTGTTTTCTTCATACATAACCTCCATGTAGCTGTTTTCTGTTTTAAACATTGTACTATAAGGTCTATAAGATAACCTACACCTCAAGGCTGATTTGAAAAGAATCTTATACTATCTTTTAAGATTACGAGTGTTTTCTTAGCTATTCCAAACTTTTTAGACTTTATCTTTCATCAAAAAGCCCAACCTCCGAATATATCCGAGTGTTGGGCTTGGGCCATCTCCTTATTCTTCTAAGCTTCCTAGTTTACCATTTGTATGAATCGATTTTTAATAGCGTAATTGCAGCAGGATCGGCGATTGATTTTCTAATACTTCTGTTTCAGCAAAGATAACTTCTCCTCCATAACGCATGACTTCATAAATGATTTCATTTACGATATCTTCGACGTAGCCTTCGTCACTCGGTGAGATATCTACTAATTTGACTTGATGATCTCTAATCACTGCCTCTTGATAGTAGGCGTGATCCACAATCAATTTTTGTCCTTTTCCTTTAATTACTTGTCTGTAGATATTGGCTACATCACGCTCTACACGCCCTTGGTTTTCCATCCCTACTATAGTGTGTAGTATCGTCTCTTTTTGATGACGAATATATTCTTGAATCACCTGATTTGCTTGCTCTCCTATCGCCAACTCATTTTCGCCACTATCAGCTGTAAAGTTCCCATAGATTTCTCCAACAATCAGTTCATCTTTATGTGAAATCTGTTTATATGTCGCAATATTTTCTGTTGTTCCAGCTAAAATGATTGGGCGTGGATGACGATTCAAATAAGGTTGTAACTCAGAATCAATCCATTTGAAGAACTCTTTTTTGTAATTCGTTTGAACACTTCCCATTGAATTCAATACGCGGTCTTTTGTCCAGTAGCCTTTATTCCTGATTGGGAAATGTGCGTCTTTCACTTCTTGTATCAGCATATCATCTACATATTCTAGTAGACGTGAACAATCCATCCCAATCGTTAACACATAATAATGGTTCATTTTACTTTCACTTCGTAAGATTTCTTTTGTATGGAAATACGCATCAATAACAAATTGACTCTCCAACACAAACGGTACTTCGATTTGTTCATTGACGCTTGGCGAAATAAAATAGACAATGCTTCCTCTTTTATGCGTAGGTTGAAAGTCTTTTAACACTTGATCGATTTTACGAATCGTTGTTTTCGCCGCTGTTGCTTCCCTTTCTTCTAACTCTAAAATAATCTGTTTTACTAGATTTTTTAATACTAGTTTATATTTTTCAGCACTTTTCTCGTCATTTGGCATCCCTAACATGATCGTTACTGCTGGATTTTCTCTGTGGGCACTTAATTCTAAATAATTCATTTTTAAACTCCTTCTTTCTACCTAAAAATAAACTGGCATAGTGATCAATCGATATGATCCGCATTTCTATGCCTACTTTAATGATATTGGTTAGAGCGATTCTAAGGTCAACCTAATTTTTTATACAAAATCAAAAATGCCGGAATAGTGTTTTTTCTTCTCCAAAAACTCTTGAAGCATGTTCCATTAAATTTAAAAATTAAATTTCCCCATAAAAAATCCCGCCCTAGAGAAGTCAGACCAATATCTAACTTCTAAAGAGCGGGATTCTATTTGCGATTCTTTTAGTGTCCACTATTTTTTTCTAATTATTTTAGATAAAAAATAATACTGTTCTTTGATGATCACTTAGCTTCGATCATACTATGCTTCAAGTATTTGCACACCAATCCCTAATAAACCTGGGCCAGTGTGGACCACCAATGCCGGTGAGATTTGTCCAAAATAAATCTCTTGGGCATTAGGGAATTCACGTTCAAAGCGAGCCTTCATTTCAATTGCTTCTTCTTCCGCTGCACCATGTGCGACTGCCAAGTTGAAGACTTTTGCATCCCCGACAGCTTCTTTCACATAGGACATTGTTTTGTCTAGACTTTTCTTTCTGCCTCGTGCTTTACCTACTGTATAATAGATGCCCTCTTCATTACAAGAGATGATAGGATTCAATTTTAAGGCATTTCCTAAAATTGAGGCAACTAGACCGATACGTCCGCCTTTTTGCAGGTATTCAAGTGTTGCTACATTGAAAAAGACTTTCGTGCGTTCAGCTAATGCAACTAATTCATCGATCAGCGTGTCCCATTCCATGCCTTCTTCGATCCATTTTGCGGCTTGGATTGCTGTAAAACCAGCGCCAATACCAATATTTTTAGTATCTAATACATGTGTTTGGATTCCTTCTTGTTCTTGTGCGACAAGACGAACCACATTATTCGTTCCGCTCAAACCACTTGAAATAGTGATTGCTAGAACTTTATCATAGCCATCATTTTTGATTTGATCAAAAATTTTAGTGATTGATTCTCCATCAGGTAACGAGGTACCCGGAATTTCCTCAGGTAAACGCTTATAAATCTCTTCAGGAGTAATATCGACTTTATCTGTATATTCTCTATCTTTATAAATGATTTTCAAAGGGATCACATAAATATTGTACATATCGATGATTTCTTGTGGCACATCTGTTCCTGAGTCTACTAAAATCGCAATCTTATTCTTCATTTTCTGTCTCCTTTTTTGCCTCTTGTAAATATTCGCTTTCTAAACTGATTGTTTTTTCTGCTAGTAGCTTCATTGCAAAAGAAATCGTCGCTGAACGTACAGCAACATATTCTAATGGAAGTTCTTGATTCAATAATTGTTCATGTTGTTTTCCTTGGGCTAATTGACTGACCATTCGTATCGCATTTTCTTGTTCATCACAAAAAAGATTGTATGCTTCACGGATGCCCACTGTTTTTCCTTGAAACAAAATTCCTTCTTTGATTTCAGGAATTGTCAACACTTGTTTAAGTGTTGTGATAGCAATCAGAAATGCCACATGTTGTTTGTTGTATCGCTTTTTGATTGGCGCCGGTACTAAACCTAGTTTCACATAATTATTAACCATTGAAGAAGTTAACAAAGGATGTTTTTCTCCTTGGATAACTGGTGATAAATGACGATCTACTAGTGTCTTGACTTGATCCATGTATAGCTCCAAGTCTGGAAGTTCTTCCCAATGTGGTAAATGAAACGTTTCGATACTGACAGCCCAATCAATTAATTGCTGGCGCATTTTTTCCATTATGAAAGCTCCTTTAGTGTTCTCATTAACATCTTATCAAAGTTTTCAAAAACATTCAATCTAGTTACTCAAACTAGATGTATTAATAACAAAATCAAACATCAATATCAAGCGTTTAAACGAGGATTGTTCTAGATTCTTCTTGGAATAAAAAAAAGACCCGCCATTTTCATGACGGGAAAAGGAGTAAAAAAATGAAAAAGTGTTATGGGTTGTTCTTTTGCAAGAACTTTATTGGTTGGGATACATTTATCATAACGGTCATTTATGAATAAACTATGAATGAATTTCTAGGAAGTAGTAAAGTTTTCGTAGATTTTTTATTGTACGTGCCTTGCATTTTAAAATGCTTAGTGCTACTATAATAAAGTACTTTTTCATACGGGCCGTTAGCTCAGTTGGTAGAGCAGCTGACTCTTAATCAGCGGGTCGCGGGTTCGAGCCCCTCACGGCCCATTGGGTGCCAAACCCACGGAACAGGTAAATGTTGGTGCGAAAGCATTTCGAAAACATTTATGCTGTTCCTTTTTTGTTTTAAACCTTTTTTAGATTACCTTGAAAAAGGTTTAAAAGGGATTCCTTATCCCCGCTTGATCATTAAGATGCTTACATGATTATCATTATCTTCCATACTTACCTATTTTCCCCCAACATTTCGCCTCTAAGTAGTTAATCTATGATCTTTTCAGTAATCAAAATACTTCAGTCTAAATTCTTAAAATGAATTCCCACTTTTCGGGTATCTTTCAAAGATAGATTGCCACCATATCTTTCAAAAATATTAGGAACCTTTTGATTCAAAAAAGACACACTCCTTATCCAGTTAACTTTAAACTAAATTAATTACACTTCGTGATTTTGTTATTAACAAAGTACAGTAGATTTTAGTAACTATTTAAGTCATTTCAAAGCCTTACACTTTTTCTTTTCATTTTCTACTTCAACTCCATCTTTTACCATATTGGTGAGGATCAGTGGTTCCTTATTTTTTCTGATCCAAGCGCCAGTTACCCTTATTTGAGTTCGATCCATTTTTTTCAGTTATTTTTGTGCTGAAGTCATGAGGACGTGACATAAGTTAACTAGTTACGCTTTCCAGATTTGATTTTGCACAACTTATTAGTCCTTATTGAAAAAGAGTCAGATTCTTGCTTGTTTCGCATTAGTAAACAAAAAGGTTCGTAAGTTCTTTCATACGACTTACGAACCTTTTTCGCTTTTCTCTCTCATAAGCAGACTCACTACTTCGCGTCACTTTTTCTCAGTAGCGATCATTCCACATACAATGTCACAAATTTTGCGTGGTCAATCTTTTCAAGATTGACGGCATTCTTTTCCACTAGAAGTGCTTCTTTCTTAGCTTCTTTTAGATTGACTATTTCTACTACGTTCACTGGATGGTTGAAAGTGATAGTCGCATGCCCCACTTCATCTAAAAGCCCATTGTATAGACGCAAAATGTAGCCTGAACGCTCTTCCGACTTTTTCAATACACTCAAGGTTAAATTACCATTGATCTCAAAAAGACTAAAGTTTGTCGGCAAAGTTGGCTCAACCGATCCCAAAGTAAAAATCAATCGGGAATTCAGGAATTCTGCGTATTGATAAAGAGTGATCGGTGTTGCTGCTTGTTTGGCACATTGTGCAACATTTGCTTGATCAAATCCCTGAGCAAAGTAAGCAATGGAGAAATCAAAATGCATTGTTTTATGGCACTGTGCAGCTGGTGTCTCAATCACTGATTCTCCTGAAGCACGCCCTGGACGATACAGTAGATTCTCTTTCCCCATAAAGCCATAGGTCCGGAAAATCGTTAAGCGAATCGTATCAAACGCTTCCCCCACAATCTCATATTCACGTACCCCTTGAGGCATGACTGCTACGCCATGGGACGCATCGAATAAACCAACAAAGGATTGACAAGTTTCTATGGCGATCGGTTGCTCATTCCATTGCTCTTTATTGGCTTCCCAAAGGGCCATTTCTTTTTCAAATACAACTGGGCGCTCCAACGTACCAAACTGTTGGTCAGCAAGTGAAAATTTCGAGGAAATCCCAGTATTAAATAGCACACATACCCGATGGCTGTCCACTTGTTGGTTTTCAACCGTTAATTTGAAATCAATTTGTTGTGATTGTTTTTTCAACACAATCGTCAATTGGATCGGCAGTAAAGATGAGACTTTCTTTTCTGCACGTTCAGCTAAATCCTTCGGAACCTTCAACGTGTAAGCTACATGGATTTTCTGATAAATCTCTGATTGCTGAATGGTGATCGTTGGTTGCGCATCAATTGATGAAATCACAAAATCTTTCACAGGTGGTGAATAATTGAATGAATCACCATCGTCGCCATTTTCTTCAATGATTCCTTGGTTTTGGTAAAGCACTTGATTGGTTTTATCAAGAATATCCAAAGAACCATTGTTATTGACAGTGATCTGATAGTACTCATTTTCAACCGTATTGGTTTTGACATCCTGCAATGGTGCGCTTGTATCACCTTTCAAATCAACCGTTAGCTGGGTATACCCCATACTCGGCACATCCGTCGTTTCTAAGGCAATTTTCGCTTTATAGACTTTCTCCGGCAAATAGATTTCCTTGACTGGATTCAAAATATTTCCTTGATTCAAAACATACTCCGTTTGGTCGGTAAGCTCTAAAATCGTATAAGGCAACGCCTGACCAGCTTGATCAAGAATCGCAAACTCTTTTTGTGGCAAATAAACCTCTGCTTCAATGACCCCATTGCGCCTTGTATCATAGGTATTGAAGAGCGTGAAAGTAATTTCTTGTGCTTGTGGGTTATTGATTGCAATAGAAATCTGTCGTAAAGTCAATTCGACAAGATTCATGGAAATATCTCGCGCTTGCTTATAGCGCATATAGATATCTTCATTGGTCGTATCAGAAACACAAGAACCAATCGAATCATGCGCCGCATTTTCAAACATCAACTTCCAAATCTCTATGACTGTTTCCACGGGGTACTCAAAGCCTAATTGCATGGCCATCGTCAAGATAGGCTCCATGACATTGACTAAGTAATGTTGGATCTGAGTGTTCATCGCCTTCAAATCAGGACGTGAAGAAAAAATCGTTTTATGGATTCGCATCAATTTGCCATTGATCAGTTCACCGGCGATTTCTTCCAACTCAGGATGGCGTTCTTTGACTGCGGCAATGTATTTTTCAATCGTTGAAAACTGTAGCTCATACTCATCCTCATAAAGTTGATTCATTCGATCAACTAATTCTGGAAGATTTTCTCTGACTGGTGCTTGGTCGAAACCATTTGGAAAATACACTTGATCCGTAGCACTGCGTCCCCAAGTCGTTTTAAACGGTTCTTGATGTAAGAACTCTGCTAATTCTGCTTCTCGTTCAGGAATAGCACCGCCAATGTAGTACCCACTTGGGATCTGGTAGACATTGACCACCGAACCATCTTCTCCACGCCATGTGTACTCTGTATGTTTAACGTCGTCATCACTGACACCACGCCAAAACATCGTATCATTGATGTCAAACTCACGATAGATTTGTGGCATACTGGCTGCTTGGCCGAAAGAATCTGGGACGTACCCAACATTCATGTATGTCCCGAATTCTTCACAAATTTTCATGCCGTATAACATATTCCGAACAATGCTTTCTCCCGAGATCACTAATTGATCGGTTTGAGTGTACCATGGACCAATGATCAACTTCCCTTGTTGAACAAGTTGTTGAATCCTTTCTTTGTCCTGCGGGCGCCACTTCAAATAATCATCTAACAGCGAAGCCTGTCCATCTAAAATGAAGCTCTCATAGAGATCATCCTTTTCTAGTTGTTCAATGACTTTTCTTAAATCGTGCATCAAATAGATTTTCGAGCGACTTGTAGTAAAATACCATTCGCGATCCCAATGACTGTGGGGTACGACATGTACTGTTTTTTTCATTCAATCATTCCTCTCCCGTGATTAAAAAAGGCACGTAACGATAGTTGTCGTTCGTGCCTATTAATTTTTCTTAATTTTTTACCATCTGGTACGCATAATTTGTTCCTTTCATAAAATACTTCGAATTTTGAAAATCGTTTCTCTTCAAATACTCTTGTTTTCTTACCCAAGTTTTTGTCATTGTCATACAAGCTAAAAGCGTTCTTAGAAAATCATCTGCTCGTGCCTTTTCTTTCACTACTATTTAGCTAATCGGCTTTGTTACTCAATTTTCAAAGCTCAATTCGATATCATCGAGCGTAATGTCTTCTTTTTGTTCTTCTTGCTTATTGAAATTCACAAATAAAGGAGCGACAAAACCGATGAAAGCAGCTCCTGCAAATAGTCCAATCAAATACGCCCAACCGTTCCCAACGGTGAAGAAGCCGTAGATCCCTCCAACTGGTGGCATTTTGTCATACATTCCTAACGCGATCCCCAAACCTGAAGCGATTGCTCCTCCCAACATGTTGATTGGTACGAGCCGTAATGGATTGACTAATGTAAAAGGAATTGCTCCTTCTGTGATTCCAATGAAGCCCATAATAAAGTTATTACGACCAGCATCTAATAGCTCTTTATTGAATCGATTTTTGTGGAACAAAGTGGCTAGGGCATATCCAAATGGCACCGCACAAATCGCAACATTTACAATAATTGCTGGTAAATACACTCCTTCAGCTAATAAAACATTTCCTGCCATCCAAGCAGCTTTATTTACAGGCCCCCCTAAGTCAGAGCCAATCATTGCCCCCATGATGACTGCAAGCAAAATTTTGTTGACGTCGTTTTCAATCATGGTTCGAATCCAATCAACCAAGCTAGTATTGATCCACGCCAATGGCTCAGAGAGTAATGCGCCCATGACGATCGCTACGGATAATGTAGCGATCAAGGGTAAAATGACCAGCGGCATCACTCCTGCAAATGACTCCGGTAATTTGATATGTTCTTTAGCCCACTTCACTAAGTATCCTGCTAAGAACCCAGCAATAACTGCCCCTAAAAAACCAGCATTTGTGCTGGAAGCGACTGCACCGCCGATAAAGCCAGCCCCTAAAGCAGCTTTATCTCCAACAGAATACGCTATAAACCCAGCTAAGACAGTATTGATCAAACCAATTCCTGTCCACCCTACTTGTTCAATCAAATAAAGCGCATGTTTAAAGCCTTCAGTGCCAGCATAAGGATCTAAGCTTGTTATCCCCATACCAAGAGCAATCATTTTCGGAATGGCAACAACTAGTGAAGCGCCAATAATCAACGGCAATACAAAACTAATTCCACTCATCAAGTGGCCTTTTACATCTGCTAGAACTCTTTTCATCATCCTTGCCTCTTTCTTTTAGTTTGCGTTTCTTTGTTCCACAGCTGCGACACATTTCTTTAGCACCGCTTCCGGTGCTTTGATACACGTATTGATATTTACCCGAATTTGCGGTTTTCCTTCAAACCGTTCCATCCCAACAACTTTTTGATCAGTCGCTAAAAGCAAGAAATCTGCTTCTTTTGCTTCTGCTGCAGTGATCTCGTTGACTTGCCCTAACGAACCTTGCTGTTCGATTTTGACCTCATAGCCCAGTTTCACACCAGCTTTTTCTAAAGCTTTTGCGGCCATCGGTGTATGTGCCAATCCTGCTGGACAGGCGGAAATCCCTACTATTTTCATATGATTTTCTCTCCCATCATTTCCTTTTTGATCAATTCTGCTAAATAAGCTTTATCTTTTGATTGTTGAATCTGCTGAATGAATATCTCTTCAAGCAACGCTGTTGCTAGGCGACTCAACATTTGTAAATGCACCGTTCCTTCATCTTTTTTAGGAACCATCAAAGCAAACACATTTTTGACTGCAGAATCATCGAAGGTTTCCCATTCGATAGCTTGTTCTAAGCGAATAAACAAAACGGTCGGTTCCAAAACCGGTTCAGCTTTTGCATGAGGAATAGCAAAGCCTTCTTGTAAGCCGGTTGAATATTGTGCTTCCCGTTCAATGAATGCCGCACATGTGTCTGCTGCATCGGTAACGATCCCGGATTCATAGGCATGATTCGCAATTACGTGAAACAGTTCTTCTTTTGATCTAACAGCTACATTCAAAAGAATATTTTTTTCCTGAAAATCCATCTCATCTGCTCCTTTCCTTTATTCTGAAACCATCATAGTAATTCGTGTGGTTTATTTTCTGTACACGTTTAATTTACGGTTTCTAATACACGATGTAAACACATCAAATTTCCAGTTCAAGTGGCAATCATTAGTAAAGCGTTTTCCAAGATGACTGCCAACTCTTCTGGAAATTTTCAGTACTAGTGAAGCATTTCATTCTTATTCTTTCTATTGTATGATGGGGAAGAGCACGGAGGTGAAACAATTGTCAAAACTTGCTTATCAGCGATTAGATGATTTATTGGAAGTATTAATTAGACAAACGGTGCCGCTACCAATGAAGGAACTAACGAAAAACTTCTCGATTTCTGAACGAACGGTTCGGACAGACATTGCAAATTTGAATGATTTATTAACAAACGTGGGAGCCTCCATCAAGTTGATTCGAGGGCAAGGCTATTTGTTGTCCATTGGTTCAAAAGAGCAATTTCATGACTGGTGGACAGAAAGTATGTCGACCACAGAGTCCTTTTTAACCACTAGTGAAGAACGACAAACCTACCTACTTTTCCTATTATTCAAGAATGAAAACCCTTTATCCTTGGATGATTTTCTTGATCGGTTATTTATTAGCAAAAACACCTTTTACTCATACTTAAAAACGGCTAGAGACAATTTAGCCACCTATCACTTAAAAATAGTAAATCGTCCAAATATTGGCTTTGAAGTCTTGGGTAACGAATTCGCCAAGCGTCAGGCTATCAGTGATCTGTTGATTGAAAAAGATCTACAAGAGTACTTGATCGGTTTTACAGAAATGGAACTTGAGTTGTTTGATACGATCAATCTAGTCCACTTACAAGAATTGGCATTAAATCATCTGTCATCCTTAGACTTGTTAGACTCTGACTACTATCATAAAAACATTCTTTCTCATTTTGCTTTAGCAATCAGCCGCTTTATAGCTGGCCATACGATCAACGAATTTCCCTTGCACGTGCCTGCGCTCAAAAAAGACGCTCAGAAAGTAGTTGGTCATTTCTTAGAAGAAATCGATCAGGCATTTGATATAGAATTGACTGCAGGAGAAAAACAATACTTTATTTACTATCTTGCGATGAATGCACCACGTTTAGTTGAAACTGGCGATGCAAACGATTCTTCCACAGAAACTGCTAAAGCCATCGTCGAAGAATTACTAACTGCGATCAAACAGACGTCAAACTATGCATTAGAGACAGATAAGATGCTAATAGAAGATCTGACTTCTCATATAGAAGGTTTTATCAATATGAATCTGATGGATGCACGCCGCAGCAATCCATTACTGGCAACGATCAAAAAATCTTTTCCACAGGCTTATGATTTATGTTTGACTCATTTAGAAACGGTAAGCATGAAACATGGTTTTTATTTTTCTTCTGATGAGATCGGTTATATTGCTTTGCACATCGCAGGTGCTATGGAAAGGAGTTCCCTCAGAAATCATCATAAACATCGCGTCATCCTTGTTTGTGGAACCGGTCGAGCCATGAGCCGTATTATTGAAGCGAAAATCATCAAGCACTATCAAGAAACGATCGAAGTCGTTGATCGCTTTTCTTATGTTGAGCTACAACAATGTGATCTTTCTGCGATTGATTTTGTAATTACAACAGTTCCATTAGAGCAGTTTTCTGTTCCTTCAATTTATATCAACATGGCCAAACTAGACAAGGAAATTAGCAAAATCGAATCGTTCATTGAAACGCTAAGCGAAGCAAAAAACGGCATCTATTCATTGTTTCAAGAAACATTTTTTCTTCATGAAAATCATGCAGATAAAGAGACCCTGTTAAAGAAAATGGCACAACAATTGTACCAAAAAGATTTTGTGCCAAAAGATTTTTATGACAGTGTGAAGAAACGAGAAGCAATCAATCAGACGAATATCAACGAGTGGTTAGCTATCCCCCATCCCATGACATTGATGGCGAAACGCTCGGTTGTATCAGTGGCAATCATTCCTAATGGCGTTGATTGGGGAAATGGTGACTTGGTTAGATTTGTCTTTCTCTTTGCGATTCAAAAAAACGAATATGAAGATACAGAAGAAATCTATAGTCTTTTATTAGAGTTGATGGATCGTGAAGATGTTCAACAAGCAATCTTGCAAAAAAGTGATTATCATCACTTTTTGAGTTGTATGAAACAATTATAAAAAACTGGGATCACCGCTAGTAGCTTTACAGGTCTAAATCAATCAGATGACTGAAACAGTCTAAAATTTGGCACAATGATTTTATTAGCTAGAGCGGTTGATGTAACACTGCATGTATTCGTTAAATAGTTACAAACAAAAAAGAGTCTTCTGCCAATTAAATGGTTGAAGGCTCCTTCTATGAAATCAACTCACTGGGTTTTCATACTTGTAAAGCAATCATTTTTTTGATGGTATGAAGTACAGCATCTTCATCGTTCGACTTTGTCACAAATTGCGCAACTTCTTTGATTTGCTCAAAGGCATTACTCATCGCAAAGCTATAAACTGCACGTCCTAATAATTCCATATCATTTAGACCATCACCAAATGCCATGGTTTCTTCTGGTGTGACGTTGAGGATTCTTTGCAGTTCTGCGACTGTCGTCCCTTTGTGGACATTATGATTGGAGATATCGATCCAAGCAGCTTCTGAAGCAACAATATAGGCTTGTTGTTTAAATTCTTCTAACTGTTTGACATGCTCAAAACATTTTTTTTGTGGATCAAAAACGGTGATTTTTACAAAGTCTTCTGCCATTTCCTTTAGACTCTCAACCGTCTTAACCTTAGCATAGGAGCGACGAATCACTTTAGCTTCTTCTTCAGGTACAGTATTTTTGATGACTGCTGCACTCGGTGTGCAAGCG
Organism: Enterococcus mundtii; assembly: GCF_003957375.1. GTDB lineage: Bacteria > Bacillota > Bacilli > Lactobacillales > Enterococcaceae > Enterococcus_B > Enterococcus_B spodopteracolus. The sequence goes on from NZ_CP025473.1 coordinate 2,336,374, forward strand.
ATGATCGTATATTCATCAGAGATTTCCTCTAGTTTTTGAAGGATTTCAGTTCCGACTTTATTTGGCAATAAAGATTCGTAAATATATTCATCTTTGTGCTTGATTCTAGTAGCACTATCTCCTAAAATCCATAAATCTTTTGAAAACTCTGGACCGAATAATTCTTCGACACGTTCACACTGTTTGCCCGTACACGGTGCAAAATAGATATTTTGTTCATCCATAAGCGCTTTCACTTCTGTATATAAATCTTTATCAAACGCTCCTTTACTATTTAAAAATGTTCCATCTAAGTCCGTTAATATCAATTTGATCATCTGAGACCCTCCTAATTCTATTTAATTAATCTCCTTTATTAAGTTTTTCAATTAATAGGTGGACGTCAAGTATTAAATGAGAGAAATAGGTTGGTTTGACTATTACAGCTACATATTTACATTTATACTTGCGTCCGCTATACTTAATTAAATAACTTAATAAAGGAAAACCTCAATAATGACAATCAATAAAAATCTAATACGTCAAACAAATTTAAATCGAGTGATCTCTTTACTATTCCAACATCAAAAACTATTTTCTTCCGAAATCGTAGAAGCAACAAAGATCAGTATGGTGACGACCAATTCCTTGGTGAAAGAGTTGGTGTCTGAGGGTTTTTTATTTGAACATCCTAACAAGCCAAGAGAGATTGGTCGTCCAGCAACGCAATATGAATTCAATTATGATAGAAAACATTCACTGCTCTTTGTTTTTCGAGAAGAAAACAAGCAATTATATGTAGATATTTTTACGATTGACTTAAAAGGGGACCGATTAGCAAAGCATACACAACCTTTTTATGAGATCTCTCCTTCTGCCTTCCAACTGTTGCTTTCCAATCATTTGAAGAGCGCATCAACTATTTCCTCTATTGGATTTTCAATTCCTGGTAAAATCTCAGAGGGCGTAATCACTTCTAGTTGGTATAAAAAAATGGATCGTTGGCCTATCCATCAATTGATTGAAGAAGTGACTGATCTTCCTTACTATATCCAAAATGATGCCCATCTTTTTACGATCGGTCATTGTCTTTTGAAACAACTTCCATTATCTGAAACGATCGTAGGCATCTATTATCCACAAAATAGTATGCCAGGTGTCACGTTACTTGCCAAATCAGCTTTGATCGAAGGACATGACTCGCTAGCTGGTGAAGCAAAATATTTCCCTTTATTCTTAGATCAAGGGAGTCCTGATACACCTGTTGAACTTGCTAAAAATCTTTCTTCTTTGATTATTACGTATAATGCTTTGATTGCTCCAGACAAGTTCGTCTTAGCTATTGACCCAGATATTAAGCCGCTCGTAGAGGAAACTTTAGCGCAAAATCGTTATTTGCCGAAACAGCCCAATGCTCCTGTATTCAGCTATCTGGATGATTTAGAAAGCAGTATCGTTTTAGGACTGCATTGGCTGATGTATCACCATACGCCTTTTGATCTCGCATACTATTGAATTTTTCACAAAAAAAGTGTTACCGAAACATCTCATTTGTTTCGGTAACACCTTTTTTATATGGTATTTAATTTTTCCAGCTTGCAACTTTTTCTTGGTTCTTATCGATCCATTCTCTTGCTGCTTCTTGTGGATCTTTACCATTGTTGATTTCTAACATGACTTCTTCCATGTCTTTTTCTGTCCAGTTGAATTTGTCCAACACAGCATATGCTTCTGGTTGATCTTCTTTTAAGCCTTGGCGGACGATGGTGTGTATTTCTTCTGCATCTCCCATCGCATTTTTTGGATCTTCTAGATATTTCAAGTCATACTTTGCAAACATCCAGTGTGGCGTCCAACCAGTAAAGACGATTGGTTCTTGATTTTTGATTGCTTGTCCTAATGCAACCGTCATCGCACCTGAAGAAGAGGTCTCAACTGTCCACCCCTCCAGATTTGGATATTGGGCAATCGTATTTTCTGCAGCATTCACCACACCTGCGCCAGGTTCGATACCGGTGATTTTTTTGCCTGCTTCATCGGTTAGATCAGCGATCGAATTAACCTCCATATATGCTGGAACAGCTAATCCGACTTTGGCACCTTTCAAGTTTGCACCTAGATCATCAACTTGATCTTTGTATTGTTCATATTGAGAACCATGCGTCTTCGGTAACCAAGCAGCCACCATCCCATCTGATTCTCCTTTTGCAACAGATTCCCACATGATCGAATTATCAAGAGGGGTCACATTGACATCGTAGCCCATCTCTTTTAAGACTTCTGCTACGACATTCGTTGAAGCAACTTCTGTATCCCATTCCACATAAGAAAGATTGATGGTGTTTGTTTCTTTTGTTGAAGAACTAAAACTTCCAATACCGATCGCACCTAATAAAACGACGACTACTGCACCAATGATCAATCCTTGATGCTTTTTATTTTTTTGTTTAACCGTACCTGCTGCTTTTTCGTGATTCGGTTGATTCAAATGTTGTGTAAAACGATCAATAATAATCGCTAGGATTACTAATGCTACCCCATTTACAAAGCCATTCCCAACTTGTGCACGTTGTAAAGCGGAAAGAACGCCACGACCTAAACCAGGCGCTCCGATCATTGAGGCGATAACAACCATAGAAAGGGAAAGCATAGTCGTCTGATTGATTCCTGCCATGATCGTACTTTTTGCTAATGGTAACTCAAGCTTCACTAGCTTTTGCCAACTCGTACTACCAAATGAGTCAGAAGCTTCCACTAACTCGGTTGGTACTTGACGGATACCTAGGTTCGTAAAACGAACGGTTGGTGGTAATGCAAAGATCACTGAAGCAAATACCCCTGGAACCATACCAATTCCGAAAAAGGCAACTGCTGGGATCAAATAAACAAAACCTGGCATTGTTTGCATAAAGTCAAGAATCGGTTTAATGATTCCTTGTGCTTTACCATTTTTTGCCATTAAAATACCAAGAGGTACACCAATAATGATCGAGATCACACTAGATAGTAACACTAATGTGACAGTATTCATCAAATCTGACCATAATCCTTGATTATAAATGAACCATAGGCCGATCAACGTGAATAATGTCAACCCCGGACGTTTTTTTGAAATAAAGAATGCTGCGACTGCCATTAAAAGAATAAATAATGGTGCTGGTATCACTAATAAAAGATTCGTGATAGCTGTCATCACTGCTTGACCAATCGTTTGAAGGAATGAGAACAGTCCTGCGAACGTTGTTGTCAACCAATCAGTGATCGTTTCGACCCAGTCAGCGACGGGTACTTGATAGTTCAATAAATTATTCATGTTCGCTCACCTCACTAGTTGCTGATAATGCTTCGATCACGCTACCTCGGATAACAACGCCTTTTAATTTTCCGTTGTCAACCACTGCTAATGGAGTTGGTGAATCATAAATAATATTGAAGATATCACTAACAAGCATATCTTTCCCAATCACTGTGACATTTTCATCAAGGAAATCGATTAAAGGACGTTTTTGACGTCTTGCTTCTAATGCTTGATCTGCTGTAATGATCCCTTTTAAGTTTCGTTTCTTATCAACAGCCATCAACATGCTGACTTCTTCGTTACGCATACGTGTCAACGCAACGTTTGGACCATCTGATTCGATATTTGTTGTTAATGCTGGCACCATGATGTTTTGAGCTGTCAAGACTTTCGAACGGTCCACTTCTTCAACGAACTCTCTCACGTAATCATTGGCTGGATTTGTCAATATCTCTTCTCCAGTACCGATTTGCATGATTTCGCCATCCTTCATCAACGCAATGCGATCGCCGATACGCAATGCTTCATTTAAATCATGTGTGATGAAGATGATCGTTTTTTGCACATTAGATTGTAGTTCCAATAATTCATCTTGCATTTCACGACGAATCAATGGATCAAGTGCTGAGAAAGCCTCATCCATCAATAGGATCTCTGGATCATTTGCCAATGCTCGGGCTAACCCTACACGTTGTTGCATCCCCCCAGATAATTGACTAGGATATTGATCTTTAAAGGATAACAAGCTTGAGTTCTCTAACGCTTTTTCTGCTTTAGCTTGACGTTCTTCTTTAGGAACACCGCGAACTTCAAGACCATATTCTGTATTTTCTAAAATCGTACGATGCGGGAATAGACCGAAGTTTTGGAAAACCATGTTGATTTTGTGACGACGAACTTCACGAAGTTCTTCTTTGCTAAGTGTTGAGATGTCTTCCCCATCAATCAAGATATTTCCAGATGTAGGTTCAATCAAACGATTCAATAGACGGATCAAGGTTGATTTCCCACTCCCAGAAAGACCCATGATCACGAAGATCTCACCTTCTTGTACATCAAAACTCGCTTCATATACCCCGACAGTTGCGCCAGTTTTTTGTAAAATCTCTGTTTTCGATTGGTGCTTTTTCATCATTTCCAAAGCAGTTTGTGTTCGTTTACCAAATATTTTCGTTAAGTTTTTGACTTCTACTTTTACCAAACAAATTCTCCTTTGTATGTAAATTCATTTTTCTTTCTGAAAAAAGTGACCACACTACGATAACACCATGTAGTCACTTTGTCAAAATTCAAGCATCTCTATTCTTAGTGAAACGATACAAAAAAATGGTCAATCCCTTATCAGTATAGGGATTGACCAAAATTAGAATTAAATGAGATTCTTCTTATCCGCTCGTTCACTGCCCATCTGGATAAAAAAAGTTTGTCATCCGTTGCAGCGTATACTCGTTCCCAATAAAGTGGACAGTATCCCCCGCTGAAAATTTCGCATATGGACCAGGCGAGACCAACAGTTCTTGATCGTGGGAAATGGCAATCACTGTTGCACCAGTAGCTTGCCAAATATTCAATTCGCTGATGGATTGGTTTAAGTGAGCCGCTTCCTCTGTCAAAGCAAGTTCAAAAGGCAGAAGTGGATTCATCTTATGTATTCGTTTCGTTTGACTCACCAGTTGATCCAATAGTTGTGAAAAATGGTTCAATTCTTCTTGTTGTTTTTTCACGCTTTCCATGATTTCTGCTTTTGTTTCTTGGATCGATTGCACATCTTGGTATTGTAAAAGGAAATCCTTTGCTTTTTCTTTAGATGCTACAAACGCACCACTGCCATGACGGACTTCCATGATCCCCAGATCGACCAAAACATTGATTGCTTTACGAGTCGTTTCTGGAGAAGCGTTATACGTGCTTGCTAAAGTGGATCTTGCATGAATCTTCTCGCCGATTTGATAACGATTTTCTACGATTCGTTCAGCCAAATCAACAGCAATCTGTTGATAACGTGGGCGAACCAGTTTGGTTTTTTCACTCATTTTATTCTTCCTCTTTCATCTACTTGTCAGCTAACATCTTACTATGGACGCTTTAAAGAAGCAAAAGTAAACTGGTTTTATTTTTTCTTCTATACAAGAAATCCGGTAATTATCAGTTGATTTCCCAAACTAAACAGTTCGTATCACTCACTTCGAGAATAAAGCGACAACCACGAAAATTTTTTTGATTTTCGTGGTTGTCTTTTTGTTTCTTGCGCTAAAAAACAAATTTCATTTAGCTTGTAAATTTTTTCAAATAGTCACTACTTACATCAAAATGACGGGTAGGAAATTCTGGGAAATAAAGATCACTTGCCCACTGCCAAGCTGCTGTATCTGTATGCAAAGGATTTTTATCAGAAGGATCGTACGGCCACTGTGCAACCCAACAATTTTCTTTTCCTAGACGTGTCATATCCAATTTGTTTTCGGTGAACCAAGAAGCACTCGAATAGTGGACGACGTTTTGATAGCCTCCCTGTTGGATCGCTTTTTGGAAAATCAATGCATTATCTGTCACTTTATCCACGTTCATCTTTGGATTTTCGCTATCGTTGACAACAACAGTTGATGATGGCAGGTTCAACTCTTTCATATACTCCAATAAAAACTGAGCTTCCCCTTTTGTGTCAGCTTCTTCATTGAACCACGCATAATGGTAGACACTTACTTTTAGGCCTGCCGCAACGGCTGAAGCAATCTGTTCAGGAGCAAGCGGATTTTTATACGAGTCTCCTTCAGTCAATTTTACGACTACCCCTTTAATGCCGTAGTTTTTCATCGTTTGAAATTCTTCACTCGATATCTTGTCATTATTGGAAGATATGTCAATAAAATCTTTAGCTGGTCTTCCTGGTTCTGCAGCGGAGATTCCTGAATCGTCTGTCAAACTTCGGGTGAGTGATTCTGAGAATTGGCTGCTACTACCTAACACATGTTGATTTTTTTCAGTAATCATAGGTTTGATTGGAATCGAAATTGCCTCTGCTGTTCCTCCAACGTAAACTAGTAAAGTAAAACAAATAACACCTACCCATTTGATCATTGTACGCATCTTGGATCGCTTCCTTTTATTGAATTTTCAAAGCATCAACAAGACGTCCTGTTGGCTCTATTTAAACAAAAATCTAGGAATTAAAAAACAGATAACATGACAATTAACCAATTTTTAAACATAACATCGTTATTAAAAAATTAAAAAAATATTGTTAGTTAAATTTTTACAACATTTATCTTCTTACTACTATACATAGTGAGTACTCTTTTGACTTTTGCTATTTTGATTCGAGTTTCTCTTTTAGATGCTCCTTAAACGCTTCATGATCATTTTTCTTTTTGTGAAAAAATTTCTATCTCTAAAATGTATAAATACCTTTTTCTTCTGGTTTTGATCTGCATTTATTTCTCTTCTTCTTTCCATCATTTTGCATACTTTTTTCGTTTGTGATTTTTCAATCGAACATTCATTTATTGGCCAGCAAAGGTTAAAAAAATATTTTTTATTGGAGTTTTCCACAAGCATTTCTGTACTAACACAAGCGAATTTGCATGAGATGCTTGTTTTCACTGTTTTTCAAAAACCACAAAACATAGTATTCCACAATTTCCACAACACAAGATGTAGTGTTTGTTGATTGACTTTTTTACTAATAGATTTATACTATTGATTATAGAGAAAACACATGGGCAAGGAGGCAAACAATAATGAACGTAAAAATCTTTTCTAAAAATAATTGTATGCAATGTAAAATGGTGAAACGCTTTTTAGCTGAAAATAAAATTGACTTTGAAGAAGTAAATATCGATGAGCAACCTGAAGCAATCTCATGGTTAAAAGACCAAGGATTCCAAAGTGTTCCAGTCATCACTTCTGACGCAGCAACTGTCATCGGCTTCAGACCAGATCAACTACGTCACTTAGCTAGCTAAGAATCATTCAAACAGTTGTCAAATAGATCGAGGATCAACTTGGTCCTCTGCCACCATGGATTTGATGGACTTACGGCTCTTGTCCGTAACCTCCCCAAATCCTTTTTTACAGCAATGAACACCACTATATCTTGTGGTCAAACACGTATCATCAAAATCAAAAAGAAGGTTGGGCGTATGTATGAGTCTTAAAAATCTAAAAGATGTCAGCTACTTTAAGCTGAATAATGAAATCAATCGACCAGTCAACGGGCAAATCCCTTTAAATAAAGATAAAGAAGCTTTAGCTGCTTTTTTTGAAGAAAATGTCAAACCAAATACGATGACGTTTCCAACAGTGATCGACAAAATCCAGTATTTGATCGACAACCAATATTTAGAAGCAGAGTTCATTCAATTATATAGTAGTGAATTTATTGAAAAACTTTATCAATTCCTATTCGAACAAAACTTTACATTTAAATCATTCATGGCAGCCTATAAGTTCTACTCTCAATATGCGTTAAAAACAAATGATGGTTCTGCCTACTTGGAATCTTATGAAGATCGTGTCGCATTCAATGCGTTGTATTTTGCGAATGGCGACGAAGAACTAGCCTTAGCTTTAGCTGATGAAATGATCCATCAACGTTATCAACCAGCAACCCCTTCATTTTTGAATGCTGGCCGTAAACGTCGGGGTGAACTTGTTTCTTGTTTCTTGACTCAAGTAACGGATGATATGAATTCGATCGGTCGTTCGATCAACTCTGCCTTACAACTTTCACGAATCGGTGGCGGTGTTGGGATCACTCTTTCTAACCTACGTGAAGCCGGAGCGCCGATCAAAGGCTACGAAGGTGCAGCTAGCGGTGTTGTTCCAGTAATGAAATTGTTTGAAGATAGCTTTAGTTATTCGAACCAATTAGGACAACGTCAAGGTGCGGGTGTCGTTTATTTAAACGTCTTCCACCCAGACATCATGATGTTCCTTTCAGCAAAAAAAGAAAATGCAGATGAAAAGATTCGTGTGAAGACTTTATCACTTGGTGTGATTGTCCCAGATAAATTCTATGAATTAGCACGTAAAAACCAAGAAATGTATCTATTCAGCCCATACAGTGTGGAAAAAGAATATGGTGTGCCATTTTCTTACGTAGATATCACTGCGGAATATGACAATTTAGTCGCAAATCCAAATATCCGTAAACAAAAAATCAAAGCCCGTGATTTAGAAAACGAGATTTCTAAATTACAACAAGAGTCTGGTTATCCGTATATCATCAATATTGATACGGCAAATCGTGAAAATCCTGTAGATGGTAAAATCATCATGAGTAACTTATGTTCTGAGATTTTACAAGTGCAGACACCTTCTGTCATCAATGGCAAGCAAGAATATGAAGAGTTAGGGACAGACATCTCATGTAACTTAGGTTCGACAAACATCGTCAATTTGATGGATAGCCCTGACTTTGGTCGTTCTGTCCGCACGATGACTCGTGCTTTGACTTATATCACTGATGCTTCAGATATTGATGTCGTTCCTCCAATCCAAAATGGGAACAAGTTGAATCATACGATCGGGCTTGGTGCGATGGGCCTTCACACTTACTTTGCTAAAGAACAAATGGAATATGGTTCTGAAGATTCGCTTGATTTCACGAATGTCTATTTCATGTTGTTGAATTACTGGACACTTGTTGAAAGTAACAATATCGCACGTGAAAGAAAACAAGTCTTCCATAACTTTGAAAAATCAGCTTATGCAGATGGCACGTATTTTGATAAATATGTCACTGGCGAATTCCAACCAAAATCTGAACGAGTTGCTGCTTTGTTTGATGGTATCTTTATTCCGACTGCCCAAGACTGGGAAAACTTGAAGCAAGCAATCATGAAAGATGGTTTGTATCACCAAAATCGTTTAGCTGTAGCACCTAATGGTTCTATTTCTTATATCAATGATACGAGTGCAAGTATCCATCCGATCACTCGTATGATCGAAGAACGCCAAGAAAAGAAAATTGGGAAAATCTATTATCCAGCGCCTTATTTATCAAATGAAACAATTCCATATTACACTTCTGCTTATGATATGGATATGCGTAAAGTGATCGATGTTTATGCCACAGCACAAAAACATGTGGATCAAGGAATGAGTATGACGTTGTTTATGCGTTCAGAAATCCCAGAAGGTTTGTACGAATGGAAAGAAACAACAAAACAATCCACACGTGATCTAAATATTCTAAGACACTATGCTTTCCACAAAGGAATCAAATCGATTTATTATGTCCGTACGTTTACAGACGATGCAGAAGAAATCGGCAGCAACCAATGTGAAAGCTGTGTGATCTAATTTCACTTAGTGATAGAACCGTTACTGGATTTTAATAAAGGAGCATTCTCATGTCAGAAACTTATTATGCAGCGATAAACTGGAATGAAATTGAAGATATCATTGATAAATCAACTTGGGAGAAACTAACCGAGCAATTTTGGTTAGATACACGTATCCCTTTGTCAAATGATTTAGACGATTGGCGTACACTTTCTCAATTAGAAAAAGATACAGTTGGTCACGTATTCGGTGGACTGACTTTACTTGATACCGTCCAATCAGAAAGCGGCATGGATCAATTACGTAAAGATGTCCGCACGCCCCATGAAGAAGCAGTATTGAACAATATCCAATTTATGGAGTCTGTCCATGCGAAAAGTTATTCTTCGATCTTTAGTACATTGAATACAAAAAAAGAAATCGAAGAAATCTTTGAATGGACGAATACGAATCCTTATCTTCAGAAAAAAGCAGAGCGTATTAATGAAATCTATAAAAATGGTACGCCGTTAGAGAAAAAAATCGCGAGTGTCTTTTTAGAAACCTTCTTATTTTACTCAGGATTCTACACCCCACTTTATTATTTAGGGAATAATAAATTAGCCAATGTAGCAGAGATCATCAAGTTGATCATTCGTGATGAATCTGTCCATGGCACATATATCGGGTACAAATTCCAATTAGGCTATAACGAATTACCTGAGGAAGAACAAGAAACATTAAAAGACTGGATGTATAATCTTTTATATGAATTATACGAAAATGAAGAACGCTATACGGAAGAACTGTATGACCCAATCGGTTGGACGGAAGAAGTCAAAACATTCTTGCGCTACAATGCAAATAAAGCATTGATGAATCTAGGAATGGATCCTCTATTCCCTGATACAGCAAACGATGTCAATCCAATCGTCATGAACGGGATCTCTACTGGAACAAGTAACCATGATTTCTTCTCACAAGTCGGAAATGGCTACCTATTAGGTAATGTAGAAGCGATGAAAGATGAAGATTACTTGATTGGTTTAGACTAAACAAAAAAAGAGCTTGGATGTTCAATCCTCGCTCTTTTTTTGTTTCTCTTTCTTCAACTGACAAACTTAGTTCTTCTTATTTATTATCTAAATAAAGATGTGCTGGGTAGGTCATATATTGGACAGGTGCCAATTGATCGATCGTGACATAACCTGCGGCAGAGTTGACCACCGTTGGTATACGGTTGATCAAGGTTGCACACGTATGTTTTGGTGTATCTGGTTTTGTTACTTCAAATTGCATACTTGGCGTTCCTTCGATCGACCAAGTACATAGATCGCCCTCGCCTGCTTGATACACTTTTCCAGTACAACCAACTTCAACGATTGGTCCTTGGATCGTTTCAACAGTCGCCACAGCAGACATCCCGATTGCTTCGCCTGCTCTGATCGTACGTTCCATTGTTTTCGACGAAATAGCTTTATCTAAAACAATTGGAACATTCTTTTGAGTAATACGTTTGATCGACCAATTCATTTTAGAACAGATTGCTTCTGCCGTCATCCAAGAATACGACGGTAAATCGGTCGCGTTCGCAATTTCTTTTGCAAATTTCTCTTGATCATATCCGACCCCATGGGCTTCAGCTAACGCTTTGCCATAGTGTTCGACATCATAACTAACTTCACCGCTAATTTTTTGTACATCATTCATCCCAGCAGCCATCAAGGCTGGGAACAACACCCAGTAAATATCTTGCATTCCTGTACCTGAAATTGTGACGTTGTTGGCTTTTGCGATTTTATCTAGACGGTTAGTTTCTGCAACCGAAGTCGTCCAAGGATACAAAGCTTCTTCGCTGATCGTTAAAACATTGACTCCATAAGTTAAAGGAATCTCTAAACTTGGCATGAAGTCTTTGATATAACTAGCAATCGTTACTAAAGCGACATCTGCATCACAATTTTGAAAAACTTCGTGGGGATCATTAGAGATTTTCACTCCTAAGGCTTGGTCATATCCTAGATATAACCCTAGATCCTGACCGATTGCTTCGGGTCGATTGTCAACCGCTCCAACGATTTCAATCCCTTTTTCCATGGCATATTTGATAATCTCTTTCGACATTTTTCCACAGCCAACTTGTACCATACGAATCTTTTTATTCATTTCATTTCCCTCACATTTCTTTAAAATCTTTAAATTAATTCACGAACATCAGCAACTGTTCGCTCAAACACTTCTCCTACTTCAAGGCAGGTCAATTTTCCGTCAAGTGTGCTGATACCCGGTATCAGTTCTGGATAGGTTTGGATCACGTCAGTCAATGATTGAGAGGCTAATCCTTTGATATATCTCATCGTGACATTCGTCAAAGCAAGCGTAGACGTTTGGGGCACTATTCCTGGCATATTTGCTACAGAGTAATGGATTACGCCATGTTTAACGAAAGTCGGTTCTTCATGGGTGGTTGGCTGGCTCGTTTCAAAACAGCCGCCTTGGTCAATCGCAATATCCACCAAGATCGTTCCTTCTTTCATCTGCTTCACCAATTCTTCTGTGATAAGATGAGGTGCTTTTTTACCTGGTAATAAGACTGAACCAATCACAATATCACTAGTCAATGCCATTTTCTCAATATTCGCTGGGCTTGAATAGAGCGTTTTTACTTGCCCATTAAACATCTCTGACAATTCACGTAAGCGGTCGACATTGATATCTAAGATCGTCACATCTGCTCCTAATCCATGCAAGTAATGCGCCGCACTCACTCCGGCGATCCCACCACCTAAAATAGTTGCCTGAACCGGTAAAACACCTGTTACACCTGAAATCAATTTTCCACTTTGCTTCGCTAAAATCTCTGCACCCAATAGACCGCCTAAACGGCCAGCGACTTCACTCATTGGTGCGAGTAATGGGAATGCTCCGCTTTTCGTAACCATTTCATAGGCAATCGCTGTTGTTCCAGACTTGATCAATGCTTCGGTCAATTCAAGATTTGCGGCTAGATGCAAGTACGTAAATAAAATCAAATCTTTTCTAAAGTATTGATATTCTGATGGTAGTGGTTCTTTGACCTTGACGACGAGTTCTGCCGACCAGATTGTTTGTGGATTCGCTTTGATTTGAGCGCCCGCTTCACGATATTGTTCATCTGTAAAGCCTGATCCTTCCCCTGCACGTTCTTCCACATAAACGATATGACCTGCTGTTACTAACTCTTTGACTCCTGCAGGTGTTAAGCCTACACGTTTCTCTGAATTTTTTATTTCTTTTGGTACGCCAATGATTGTCATATTGATCCTCCTTTAAATTATTGCTGCTTTTGCCATTCCTCAAATCCCATGTGAATGGCATCAAATAGTTGATCTGCATTTTCTTTTGAGAATGTCAATGATGGTGAAATGATAATCGTTTGTAATTCATCACGTAGCAAGACGCCTGCATTGATAGCATAATCAGCAACGGCTTGTACATTCTTTGATGTTTGTTCCACATCATATTTCCCGGTATTCTCAAAATCGATAGCGATCATCAAACCTTTTCCACGAACATCACTAATACAGTCATATTTTCCTTCAAGACCTTTTAGGCGTTCCAATAAATATGCACCGACTTCACGGGCATTCTCAACTAGATTTTCTTCTTCCACAATCCGTAAAGCTTCTAATGCTGCCACACAGCCGAGCGGGTGTCCACCGTAAGTATGCCCATGGATAATGACATTAGCTCCATTGGTCGCTGATTCGATGCCTTCAACGATGCGTTTATTAAAAACAGTAGCCCCTAGTGGAACATATCCTGAAGATAATCCTTTGGCTAGAACCATGGCATCTGGTTTGATGCCCCAGCCACGACTACCAAAAAGATGCCCTGAACGGCCAAATCCTGTCACCACTTCATCCGCAATCAATAAAATATCATGATTGTCACAGACTTCACGTAAAGCTGGCCAGTAAGAAGTTGGTGGAACAATGATACCACCAGCACCTTGGATCGGTTCAGCAATAAATGCAGCAATATTATCTGCACCCACTTGCTCAATTGTTTCAACTAATTCAGCGATACAGAGTTTTGTCAATTCTTCTGGATCTTGGCAATTCCATTTATTTTTCTTCAAATGTGGGGAAGAAACACGCACACAATCTTGTAGACCAGGCCCGATAAATTCCCGATAGATCGGGTTACCACCTATCGACGTTCCACCATAATGCATCCCATGATAGGCTTTTTCCAATGAAAGAAATACTTTCTTTGTCGGTTTACCTACTGCTTGCCAGTATTGTCTTGTAATTTTTAAAGCAGTATCTACTGAATCACTTCCTCCAGAAGTAAAGAATACTTTCGCCATCTCTTCTTCTTGCATCATTTGAATGATTTTTTCTGCCAAGTCATATGCCTTGGGATGGGCAATATTCGTAAACAATTGATAGTAAGATAATTTTTCCATTTGATCAGAAATTGCTCGATTCATTTCAGGGCGATTATGACCAACGTTCATACACCATAATCCACCGACACCATCGAGTAATTTTCTTCCCGTGTCATCATAGATAAAATTCCCATCACCACGTTCGATAACGATTGTTTCTTCTTCACTTGCTCGAGTATCCGTCATTGGATGCCAAAAATACTTTTTCTTGCGATTGTTCATATTATTCTCTCCTTTATATGTTTTCCTGTTTACATGTTAAGACTAAAGGGTAGAACAACTCTAAGGTCAATCTTTTTCTTATCATTTCGATAAAACCGCTTACATCAGAAAAGTAAAAAATCACTTATATAGAAGAAAAAATACTTTTGTGATTTTATTTATAAAGCATATTGACCTTAGAACGATTCTAACCTCTAAGATGTAATTGAGGAGGATTGGTAAACATGCACAACTGATTCAAATAAACAAATTAAAACATTCACAAGGATTGAGGAGGAAAATTTAAATGTCACTATCAGAAACATTAAGCAATGTCATCAACATAGAAATTATCAGTGCGATCACTTCCACACTGTTTATTATATTATTAGGTTACTTTTTAAGAAAGCATGAGGTTTTCTCATCAGATGTCGGAAAGACTTTGTCTAAGGTCGTCTTAACTGTCGCAATTCCTGCATTAGCTTTTAATTCGTTTATGCAGGACTTGAATGATGAAGTATTGAATCAAGGAATCAACATTTTGATTCTCGGAATCTTGGTCCACGTTTTCTTGATTTTTCTAAGTAAATTCTTCTATTTTAGATATGCACCAAATAAAGAAGACACATTGCGTGTACTCTCTATTTTCGGGTCAACAACATTTTTCGGTATTCCTGTTGTCGGTGCAGTCTTTGGCGCAGAAGGGATTTTGTACGCATCGATTTTTAACATTGGTTATCGTATCTTTTTATACTCTTATGCTTATTTAAAAATGAGTGGATTGAAAATGGCACGCGAGAATATTAGAGAAATGATCTTGAACCCAATCGTATTGGCAACTTTTATCGGATTATTTATTTGGCTCTTCCAAGATAGCTTACCTCAAATTGCTCAGTCTAGTTCTGAATCTGTTGCTTTTTTAAGAATCGATCAGACGTTGCCATGGCTATTTAAACCTTTGACGTTCCTCTCTAGTTTAGCCTCCCCACTCGCTTGGTTGGCAATCGGGATCACATTAGGCGATCTTCCATTCGGAAAAACCCTCAGCAGTCATACCGCTTGGTACTATTCATTCATTAAAGTCATTGTCTTCCCACTTGTGATTTTACTTTCAATTTTACTGTTGAACGCAATGAATATTTTACCAGTGAATTCAGTTGGTCTAAGTACAATGATCATTATGATGGCTACTCCAGCTGCAACAGTTGCGGTTGCTTATGCCATAAACTTTGAAAAAGAAGCAGTACTTGCCTCTAACGCCTCTTTACTTTCTACACTCTTCTCGATCGTCTTAATCCCTATCTGGATCATCGTCTTAAACTTGATTGGAAATTAAAGCACATTATATAATTAACGAAAGGAAACTATACTATGAAAAATTTAAATGTTGTATGTTATGGTGTTCGTCCTGCTGAAAGAGAGCTCTTTCAGCAGTTGAATGTCCACGGATTCAACTTGAAACTAGTAGAAGATTTATTAAATGAGACAAATTACACAGAAGCAAAAGGAATGGATGCCGTCATCGTTCGAGGAAATTGTTTAGCAAATCGTATGAATATCGAACGCTTTGCCCAATTCGGGATCAAGTTCCTACTCACGCGTACAGTTGGGACAAATCATATTGATATAATGGCAGCTCACGATCATGAAATGCAAGTCGCGTATGTACCATTTTATTCACCAAATGCAATCGCTGAATTATCTGTTACTTTAGCAATGATGCTTTTACGTAGAACAACTCATACAACGAATAAAACAGCTTCTTATAATTTTACGATTGATCGCTTTATGTTCAGTAAAGAAGTCCGAAACTGTACAGTTGGAATCATTGGCGTGGGGAACATCGGACTAACAGAAGCAAAACTTTTCAAAGGATTAGGTGCAACGGTGATTGGTAATGATCTATATCCAAGCGAAGAAGCAAAAGCATTCATCGAATTTAAGTCGCTTGATGACTTACTGGCAGAAAGTGATATCGTCAGTATCCATATTCCTTACATCCCCGGTAAAAATGAACGTTTCATTAATAAAGTTTTTATCGGAAAAATGAAGGATGACGCGATTTTGATCAACACTGCTCGAGGGGAATTACAGGATAATCAAGCAATCCTTGATGCGTTGACGAGCAAAAAACTAGCTGGATTTGGTACAGATGTCTTACCTAATGAAGCGCTGATTTTCAACAAAAATTTTGATGAAGATCCATTATTGATCGATGCAACAGCTAAGGCGCTGATCGATATGTATCCGCGAGTAATCATTACACCGCATATCGGTTCGAATACCGACCAAGCAGTATCAAATATGATCGAAACAAGTTTTGACAATCTCTATAAAATGTTCAATCAATTGGACTGTGCCAACATACTTTCCACTCAGGCTGGATAATCGCCTCAAAGAATCAGCGATCCGATATTGCACCGAAGTGTTTAGCCTCATGAAATAAGGTGATAGCTACAAAAATTACTCTTCCAATTTTTGTAGCTGTTGCCTTATTTTCGAAGAGGTTTCGTTGATTCTTGCTGTTGATTTGTTTTTATGGTCACAGACAAAAGTGAATCTTACGTTTGTTTTAACTACTTTCCTTTCGATCATCACAAAAAATAGTAAGACAGAATCCCCAGAAAATCTAAGAATACTTTCTGGGGGTCCTGCCTTATTTTCAAAGCTGAAAATTTCTATCAAACCTCAATTATTTACTCGTGTATTTTCCCCTTTGCTGTTAATGCAATAGAGTCATACATATGAGTAGTTGGCTCGTTGATCAAAGTTGCTAAGTATTTTCCTACAGTTTGTCGGCTGATTTCACCAATGTAACTTTTTCCGTTTCTATTCTCGATACGAATATCCTCAATGATCTCTTTATCGGTTAACCAATTAGGGCGGATAATGGTAAAGTCTAGATGACTGTTCTCAATCAAATCTGCTGCAATACGCTGATCCCCTAAATAAGTATCAGGATCGCGATAGTCGCCCAACTCTGCAATTGCTTCTTCGTCATTAAAGTCAACTTCACCGTAGATCCCAAGTGTTGCCATCCAATATACGCGTTTGATCTTATTCTGGTTCATCGCCTCGATCATATGTTTAGCTAAAGGCACCATATTGTAAGGACCTAAGCAAGAATAGACGATATCAATGCCTTTCATTGCATGAACCAAATCATCTAGATTCATCGCATCACCAATGATACTTCGTTCCTTATCAAAGACTTTATCCGGATTTCTCAAAAATAAAGTTACATTCACAGTAGGATCATTTTTTAAAAATTCATAGCTATATCTAGCAATTGGTGCTGATGCACCAAGAATCAATACGTTCTTTTTCAATCTATTTCCACCTCTAGTTTTGATTTTTTATTTGTACAACGCTCCTCCTTTGAGTAAGATGATTAAAGTATAAGGCTTAGAACGACTCTAACCGCAAGTATTTATTCGCATCTTTTATTACAATTAATATGATTCTCAAAAAAGCATTTATTCCAGAAAGGATTTTAGTTATATGAAAAATACACAAAAAATAAAAAAATTATTAACCGCCTCCATCATTGCAGGAACCGTTTATGGTCTTTTAGCGCTACTTACGGGATTGATGATCAATTACAACGTCCTCTTGCTTGATGGTGTCTATACGATGGTCGGTGCGCTGATGTCTCTGATCGCATTATATATTGCTAAGTTTATCCAGACACAAGATTTTGAACGTTTTCCATTTGGAAAGGAATCACTGATGCCCTTGGTTGTTTTTATCCAATACAGTGTCATCCTATTGATTTCTTCCTATGGCCTGATTGAGTCTTTTTTCAGTTTGCTTTTTGCAGATACCTACGTTGATTTAGCGATTGGCTTGCCCTTTTCTTTATTTGGGACACTCTTTTGTTTTGTTTTTTATCTTTATTTGAAAAAAAATCCAATCAATCATTCCTTTTATAAGGTGGAGTTGGAACAATGGCGTTTCGGGTTTCTGTTTAGTTTAGGGGTAGTGGTTTCCATCATTGCCTCTGGGTTGCTCGCAAAAACATCTTACATTGCAATCGCCCAACTGATCGACCCTGTGATTTCCATTGGAATCACTATTTTCTATATTTATCTATCGGTGACTGAAATCAAAAATGCCACATTAGAACTTACTTATGCACCCCCAAAATATGAATTACGCGAAAAAATATTGTTTGTAGTTGATAAGCTCTTGCAAAATATCGCCATCGAAACCTATGTCTTACGAATCGCAAAAGTCGGGGATCAAGTCATTCTTGAACTAGATATCGTGATTTTACCCGACAGTGAATTAGATAGTATCCGCGCGCAAGATCATCTAAGAGATAAACTCAACCACAAAGTAACTGAAGGTTTCTCTGACTATTCTTTATGGCTGAATATCAACTTTATCGGCGATCTCAAATGGGCATAAGAGAGCATATTTATAAAAAAACAGAAACTTCTCCAATAAGAAAACGTTTGGGAAGTTTCTGTTTTTTTCAATTGATCTGTGTTTGATTATGACCTAGAAAGGTAGAGCTATTTGACAACGATCTCTTTGCTTTCGAATTGACCGAAATCAATGGTAAACGTATTGGTTTGACTATCATAGACAATCCCCTCACTCATAGACACCACGTCAGTAAAATCACTTGATAAACGAAGCGTTACTGGTTCAGTTTGTTGTGTCGGATTAGCAAGTGTATAAACCGTTTGTTCTGACTTCATTTGTTTCAATAAAGAAACTGGTTTATTCGTTTTGATCCCAGCAATTTCTCCACCTTGTCCTTGCCAAAAATTGATACCTAAATAACCGGATGTTTTTACTTCTACTGCTTGGATTTCTTTAGTATTTTGTATAATGTCGACTGGCTGTTCTGCCACATACGTTTCTAATTCCGATTGAGTCGTTCCTGGCAACATCACATAAGCATAATCCGCATCTTTAGGTTGTTGGCCATGATTGATCGAGAAGGTTCGATAGTCACCAGTATATTGCGTATCACTAGGGAATGCTTCGTTAATTTCTTGATAAGACCCTGTACGTGTCTCGCTGATTACATCCACTGTTTCTTTCTGTGGGAAATAATAACCGATCGACGCATGTTGATGATCCGATTCAAGCAATAACCACGATGTCTCCTTCGTTTGTTGTGACTGATCAATCATTCCTTCATCCGAAAGTACTTGATACTTATACGAATCATTTAATAAACGATTATCGACGATTGTTTCGATTGAGGCAGTTGTATCTCCTGTAATACCGGCACCTAAGGCAATGATTTGCCCATCCAATGTAAACCATGACTTCTTCCCTTGTACATTCATCGGCAAGGTCGTGCCATTGTTCTTTGTTCCTGCTTTGTTAAGAGCCATCCCTACTACACCTTGATCTCCAGCAGCGGTCCCGCCTACCCATGTTTCATTTGAAGTCACTGTAGTAAATGCTGAAATTTCATCTGCTAAAGGTACTGTATCGATGGTCGTGCCAGGTAAACGATAAGGATCGACGGTTGGCCAATAACTCGGACCGAATTGGACTTGGTCATCATTGTAAAGATAAACCATTCCATCTGAGGTATGCCAGCCTCGTTGATTTTCCAGATTTCCTGCTTCAAATGAAGAGATTCGCTTCGAATACATGCTTAATCCTAAATGGTAATTCTCTGTTCGTTGGACAAACCGATCCATTGCATGATACATCTTCGTTCCGATGAACGGTAGCTGATTGCCTACGATTGTTGCATCTTCCAATAAGTTGGTTGTCATCATCAGATCATTGAAATCTCTCGGATTTGTCAAATAATAGTCAGGATTAGACAGCATCCAATATTTCACTGCTTCTTTTAATGCTTTTTGCTGTGTTTCAGGTGCAAATTTTGCCACGATCAATAAATTGTACATGGTTGTCGAGCCGTAACCATTTTTTGTTGCAGCTGGTGCTCGAGAAATGGAGCGACCATTGACTAAAGGCAACATTTCACCTTGATATACTAATGGGATAAATGCCGATTGGACATTATCAACAAACGATTTGATCTGCTCTGCTGTCAAAGTATAGCGGGATTCTTTGACAATCGATAAAATTTGTCCTACACCTTTGACTAGTACATTGCCATAAGAACCTGTATATGGAATCGTTTCATGCTGGATAAATGAACCATCTTGATAAAATCCATCGCCATGTGTCACTAGTTTGAAGACATCAGTAATACTTTCAACTGCTTGTGTGACTTTTGCTGGGTCATTTTGTAAGAGACCTAGTCCTAAGACAGTTTGCGCTAAATCTGTGCGATTCGCACCAGTCGTTGAAAAATTTGGTATAAAATCAAGCGCGACAAAAGTTCCTTGTGGTTTTGTGTAGAGTTGTTTAAATGGATCGGGTACATATTTACTCAACACACTCGTATACTCTTGAAGTTTCTCCTCTGGCACGTTTTCATCCAGTACCATCAAAATCGCCACAAATTTTTGAGCTACTCCGATTTGCCAATCCCACCAATTACCATGATACTTTGTGCCATCATAGCCTTTTTTTGTGATCATAAAATCTAATCCACTTTGAATCGCTTGACTGACGACTTCATCTTGATAAAAAATTGTCCCATTCGTTCCGTATGCTAACGCTAGTTTTTGCAACTTTGTAAATTGCGTGGTTAAATCTGCCGAAGCGGTATTTCCAGATTCTAATGGCCATAGATACGTGCGGTCAGGATCTTGATTCATTGTCTTGTAAAGTTTTTCTGCTTCGTTAGAAAGAGCGCTTACATAATTAGCAATCGCTGGATTGGCTAAATCGGTCGTTGTTGACACAAGTTGATCTTTCCAGCTTGCTTTCATTGTTTGAAATTCTTCTGTCGGTTCTTCTACTTGCAGACTATTGACCGCTCCACTACGCATGGAATAAATAGTTAATTTACTTTCATTCCCAAATAACCGAATCCCTGAATAACCTGACCAGTCCCCATTGATCGTTGTCCCATCAGTATAAAAAACTTCTTGATTTTCATACAACAAATGGTCGTTCAAATATGCTTGGAACGATGTTCCTTCATATCTTAGTAACAATTTATAGGTTTGTCCTGGAATCAGTGTAGGGCCTTTGATGGCTGTCAACCACTTTCCCCCAGGCTGCCCCAATTGCCATTCACCATCGCGCATATAGGCAAACGATTGCCAGTTCGATATCGTCTGATCGTTCCCTCGAAAAACTAGTCCAAAATTGGTCTGTCCCTCATATAGAAACGTGTATTCTAGATCACCTGAACTGCGGACACCTGCATCTAATAATAACGACACAGACTCAAATTGTTGATTGACTTTCTGATTTGCGATCTGTAACCCATTCTCGTTGGTATATTTATCTGCTTTTCCAACAATGTCTTGCCAAGTACCTAAATGCTGCGAAAAATCTGACTCATAGTTTTCTGATATCATATTTTTTTGTATGTCTGTCTGTGTTCCTTCTGCACCGACTTGTTGACTGTACCCTAACCCAATACCAACGAATAAACTACACCCTAATGTCACCACTAATTTTGTTGACCAACGCTTCATTTTGTTCTCCTTTATGATTATAGATATTTTTTGAACTAAAAAAATCTGCAAGAAAGGCGCATTCTTATTTCGAACGATTCTTTCTTGCAGATCAGATCACGACCTTACGATCACTTCATTCATTTTTTATGAATCAGTTAAGCTAAAATCCCAGCAGCACTTAATGCAATTGAAAGAATCAAAATAATCCAGATCACGCGAGTTGAATTCAATTTCTTCTGCCCTAACATCCAGTATGTCAATAAGACTAATAAAACCGGTACTAATGAAGGTAAGATCGCATCTAATGTGTCTTGAACAACTAACTCCACCCCATTTTGTTTATAAATGAAAGGAACCGTTGCTTTGATAACAGAAGGAATCAAGGCACCAATAACTGTGATCCCTAAAACAGTTGCTGCGTTGGTGAATGCAGTTAGTTTATTTTTCAGAGTCGTAACTAATTTAACTCCTTGCTTGTAGCCAAGTGGTAATAATGCTGCTCGTCCAAAAAGTAAAGCGATATTGGCAATGATCCAGATCACACAGCCCACGACTGATCCGCTTTGTGCCAATGTACCCGCAATTGAACCAAAAATCGTTCCCCAGATGACATGGAATAATGAATCACCTACCCCTGCTAATGAACCCATCAACGCTGTTTTCAACGCGACGATCGTATCTTTTGCTTTGTAACCATCTTCTTCTTCAATTGCCACATCGATCCCCATGATCAAGTTCCCAAAAATCGCATTCGTGTTGAAAAATTGATTATGGGTATTCATCATATCTTGTAATTGTGATTTGTCTTCCCCATAGAATTTTTTCAGTACAGGTAAAATACCATAGAGATAACCGGTACTCATCATACGCTCGTAGTTCCAATTCAATTGGCTACCCAGGATATAGCGCCAACTGATGACATTCAATTCTTTTTTCGTTAACTTTTGATTACTCATCGCCATCAAAACCTCCTTCAAGTGTTCCAGTGGTTGTCACTATTTGAGCAGTTGCTTCTTTTTCGTTATCTCGTTTGAATACTAACAATGCAGCAATAACACCAACGATTGAAATACCAAGCATTGGTACTTGTAGATATGCTGATAAGAAAAACCCTAAAAGTAAGTAAGGAATATACTGTTTTGCTGGTAAATAATGTAAAAGGATAGCCACACCGACAACTGGTAGTACACCACCTGCTGTACGCAATCCATTCATCAACCATTCAGGTGTATTTTCTGTGATTGTTGAAACTGCCGCATCACCGACTAGTAACATCAATAAGATCGGGATTGCTCGAGAAAGCCCCCATAGGAATGAACCAGATAATACTAACCGTGGGATACTGTTGATACGCATATCTTCAATCGCACGATCGACACGGTGAAGCAAAAAGACATTACAGAAGCGAGCAACGACATCAAGCTGTAGCATCAGTAATGATACTGGTACAGCTAGACCGATCCCATATTCCGCCCCTTTACCAGAAATGACAGCAAACGCCGTTCCTAATACAGCACCAGTAAAGAAGTCGGGTACAGATGCACCTCCAAAAGCTGCGATCCCTAAACGCATCAATTGCAGGGTTCCTCCTACCATCAAGCCAGTTTCTAAATCTCCCATGATCATCCCGGAGATCATTCCCGCAATGGCTGGTTGTGTCAACGTATTTGAAATAAGTGAATCATTGATTGCGATAAAAGCATAAACTGTAATAAGAATAATTTGATACATGGCTAGATGTTGCATGATTATTTCCTCCTAAATCACTTTCTTAGTTTTTCCATAAAATCGATGACTGGATCATTTGGTACCAGTTGAGCGGTCACCGTTATGTCTTTGGCTGCGATTGCTTCAAACACTGCTTCTTCTTCTTTCATGACCTTGATGCTTTTCGTGATTTCTCTCGCACCTTCTTTATGACTCATGTTTCCTACATTGATTGCAGCCAGCTCACCGCCCGCTTCTAAATACCGCAAGACATCTGTTGGATTTTTAAAAAGTAAAAAAATACGTTGTTTGCCGTATTTTCCAGATTGAACATTTTTTGCCGCCGCAGCAACAGTTAAAACGGATAGCCGCATAGATGTAGGCGCTGCCATTCTTAATGAAGATTTTTGTAAAGAATCCATTGCTGCCTCATCATTGATCACAATGATCCGTTGTGTATTCAAACTTGTGGACCAAATTCCTGCAACTTGACCATGAATCAAGCGTTCATCAATCCTTACATTGACAATATTCGCTTTGCCTTTAAATTCCTTATATTGTGCTAGATCTCCCTCTGCGGCTTGCGTTTCTTCCGCTTCCGTTGCGATCATCTTGTTTTTGATATCTACGATACCCCCGCATGCTAAATCGATCAACGCCTCGATCGTTGCTTGTGGATTAAGGGTCGCTTCCATGACTAAAGGTAAAGACATCCCAGCAATAATTGTAACTTCTTCATCTTCTAGGTAATTTTTTAGTGCTGTGTTACATGGTGTCCCACCTAGCAGATCTGCAATAATCAAGGTCGAACCGTTAAGGGCTTTCATTTTCTCAGTTAATTCGTGTTCAAATTGTAAATTATCACCATCTGATCTTAAAGAAAGTGTGTGGACATGTTCTTGCGCGCCAACGATCATTTCTAAACTGGCTTTGACTCCATCGGCCATGCTACCATGACTGACCAATAAGATATTTCTCATCTCTCTTCCCCCTTAAATAAACATCTAAGCTACTTAACATGTTAGCTATTGATTACGTACACTATATCACATATCAACTCAAACGTAAACCTAACATCTTAACATATTATATTTTTTTCTTGAAAAATTTAGTTCCAAAATTAATCCATTGCCACAAACAAGTTAACATGTTATGGTAAAATTAATTGAATACCGCAAAAAAAGGAGGTCTCATGTGGTGATTCCCAAATATGAACAAATTAAGCAAGAATTATTAGCTGAAATCAAAAATCATTTATTTGTTCCTGGAGATAAGTTTTACTCAGAAGCAGATATCAAGAAAAAATATTCTGTCAGCTCGATCACAGCCGTTAAAGCATTGAATGAACTTACAACTGCTGGCTATCTCTATCGCGTCCAAGGTAAAGGAACCTTTGTTTCTAAATCAAAAGTCTCTCAATCAGTCAAATTCTCAGATATCGAATTACATTCATTAGATAAAGAGAAGGTCAAGGTCGTTTCAATAGAAGAAGAGCAAGAACCTGATATTTTAGAAGAACTTGGACTACCAAAAAATGGTTCTTATTATCGCATCAAACGAGTGCGGTATTTTGAGGATATCCCTTTCCTTGTGCATATCACTCATTTGCCAAAACGCCTGGTCAAGGAACCTATTAGTAAAGACTTATCTCAATACTCCAGTATCTACGAGAGAGTGAGAAAAGATTTTGGGATCGACCTCTTCTCTCTTTCATCTGTTGAGACGAATGAAATCGTCTTTCCCGATGATCCAGAATTATTGAACTTGTTAAAGTTAAGCTTTCGCGAACCAGTCGTCAAACAAGTCAAGCATTCTTTTCTTGCCGATCGAAGCGTAGCCGAATATATCATTAGTTATAAGCACTGGAAATATTTCAAAACAAAAATCGAAGTAGAAGCAGAATAAGTAGAACGGTAATAGCCGTAATTTCGTACCCCTTGAATAAAATAAGAAAAACCAGAAGGAATTGGGACATTCGTTCTCTCCCACCACCTAAAACCGAATAAACGGCGGGAACAGAAGTAACCTCTTCGGAAATAAGGCGCTATCCACGAAAATTGTTCTTCAAACTTTTGTGGATGGCGCCTTATTTCTCGAGGCTGAACACTTCTGTCCCGGCCTCTTCTTACTATATGCCTCTGTCCAAGATCAGAGTTACCTACTTCAAAAAAATAAAATAAGGTTATTTATTTTTTGATTTTTCTGTTTTTTTAATTTTGCCATTCGCTTTTTCTGATTATTTAGGTTATACTAGCTTAAAGTTAATATGTTAACAAATTAAGAGGAGTGGTATGATGGGATTACAACAAACAAAAGTTTCCCTTATTTCCATAAGTAAGTCTGTCGATAGCGCCTGGCTAGCGAAGCAAATTGATTGGTGTTGCCAAAAAATCGAACATAATATGACACGCTACGGTCTAGACTTCCCGTCGGCTTGCGCAACAAATGGGATCTATCGGATCAAACCTAATGATGACTGGACGAATGGCTTTTGGACTGGCATGTTATGGTTGGCTTATGAATGGACTGGCAAAGAGAAATTTCTCGTACGTGCCATGGAAAATATCCATAGTTTCAAAGAGCGTTTAACCACACATCACGTGCTAGATCATCATGATATTGGTTTCTTATATAGTTTATCTGCTGGTGCAGGCTATCGGTTAACCAACAGCTTATTATGCAAAGAAGAATTGCTTCAAGCCGCAGATGTCTTACTTGCACGTTTTCAAGAAAAAGGACAATTTATCCAAGCCTGGGGCGCGTATGGCGATCCAAAAGAATATCGCTTGATCATCGATTCATTGATCAACTTACCTTTATTGTTCCAAGCTTCTGAGATTTCAGGTAATGATCATTATCGAGAAGTAGCAAAGAAACATTACGAAACAGTGTTACGTACCGTTGTTAGAGAAAACGCAACAACTTTCCATACGTATTATTTTGATCCTTCAACCGGTACACCAACTCACGGTGCCACACATCAGGGAAATAGCGATGCGTCGATTTGGGCACGTGGCCAAAGTTGGGCTGTTCTTGGGATTCCTTTAAATGAAAGTTATTTAAAAACTTCGTCTTTACCTACAAATTATGAAGCAATCGTGGATGTCTTTTTGGCACATTTACCAGAAGACCTTGTTCCTTATTGGGATTTTGATTTCACAGATGAACATCCTTCTGACAAAGATAGTTCAGCCTTAGCGATCACCGCCTGTGGATTATTAGAAGCCGCAAATATGGAAGCGTATCCTCAGTCTGAAGAATTAGCGAAAGGAATGCTCTACCAATTAAGCGAACATTACACATCTTTGTCCGAACCTGATAATGAAGGTCTATTACTACATGGCGTATATGCCCATGCAGAAGGTAAAGGAATCGATGAACCTAATCTTTGGGGCGATTATTTCTATCTAGAAGCTCTGATGCGTTTAGCAAAACCCTCGTGGAAAAAATATTGGTAAGGAGAAACCAACATGCAAACTTTTGAAATAAAAGAAGACTTTCTTTTAGATGGGCAGCCAATTAAATTGATCAGTGGCGCCATCCACTATTTCCGTCTTCCTCAATCGCAATGGGAAGATAGCTTATATAACTTGAAAGCATTAGGCGCAAATACTGTCGAAACCTATATTCCTTGGAATATCCATGAACCCAAAGAAGGACAATTCAACTTCGAAGGAATGAATGATTTCACTGCTTTTGTTGCACTTGCTCAACAACTTGGCTTGATGGTCATTTTACGCCCTTCTGTATATATTTGTGCAGAATGGGAGTTTGGCGGTCTACCCGCTTGGTTGTTAAAAGAACCAGGTATTCGTTTGCGTTCGACGGATGAACGATTTATGACAAAAGTCAAAAAATACTATGATGTCTTACTGCCCAAGATCCTCCCTTTACAAATTTCAAACGGTGGCCCTGTTATCATGATCCAAATCGAGAATGAATATGGTTCTTATGGGATGGAAAAAGCGTATCTACGTAAAACGAAACAACTACTAGAGAATGCCGGCATCACTGTTCCTCTATTTACTTCCGATGGTGCTTGGAATGAAGTATTGGATGCTGGGACCCTGATTGAAGATGATGTATTCGTCACTGGTAATTTTGGTAGTCATTCTAAAGAGAATAGTGCGGTCTTGCAAGCTTTTTTTGAGAAACATGGGAAAAAATGGCCCTTGATGTGTATGGAATATTGGGATGGTTGGTTCAATCGCTGGGGCGAACCGATCATCAAACGAGATGCTCAAGACCTAGCGAATGAAGTCAAAGATATGTTAGAAGTTGGTTCTTTGAATCTGTACATGTTCCATGGAGGCACCAATTTTGGTTTTTATAATGGCTGTTCCGCTCGTGGAAACACCGATTTACCACAATTGACAAGCTATGACTACGATGCGTTACTCACTGAAGCTGGTGAACCTACAGAAAAATATTATGCTGTCCAACAAGCAATCAAAGAAGTTTGCCCCGATGTATGGCAAGCAGAACCACGTACAAAACATTTAGAGTCTCTTGGTAGTTACCCAATTGATACTAGCGTTTCTTTACTAAACACAAAAGAAACACTAGCAAAAGCAGTACCTACCGCTTATCCTATGACGATGGAACAAGTCAGCAATGGATATGGCTATGTCTTATATTCCTTAGCTCTGAGAAACTATCACCATGAAAACAAAGTTCGGATCATCGAAGCAAGTGATCGAGTTTCCGTTTATGTGGACGAAACCTATCAATTGACGCAAGAACAAACAACGATAGGTGAAGAGTTCATGATCCAAGGAAAGACAGAAAATGAAGAAATCCAATTAGATGTACTAGTAGAAAATCATGGAAGAGTCAATTATGGCTCAAAATTGAATAACCCGACCCAAACAAAAGGGATTCGTGGCGGAATCATGCAAGATATCCATTTCCATCAAGGCTATTTACATTATCCTTTGTCACTATCAGCCGAGCAACTTCAGCTGATCGACTATCAAGCTGGCAAAAATCCAGCTCATCCTTCGTTTTATCACGTATCATTTGATGTAGCCGAGCCGATAGATACGTATATCGATTGTTCCAACTATGGTAAAGGAGTGATTTTTGTCAATGGGATCAACCTTGGCCGCTATTGGAATCGTGGACCGATCTATTCACTTTATTGTCCAAAAGATTTCCTTAACCAAGGGACAAATGAAGTGGTGATCTTCGAAACAGAAGGTGTCGAGATCCGCTCCTTAGATTTTCTTGCAGAACCGAAACTTGAGCAAAGTGTTTGATAATTATATCTAAACAAAGACGAGGATCATCATTTGATGATCCTCGTCTCTTTTCGTTGACAGTTATTCATGTTCTAATTCAATTTTCTTGGGTTGTTCTTCTGCTGGAACTTGTTCAAACTTCCGCAATAAATAAATCTTACGAATATTCAATACTAATGTTTTGATCACCGCATACACAGGGATACAAATCAACATTCCCATGATCCCAGCAACACTTCCTGCACCGATCAATACTAAAATGATCGTTAGCGGATGAATGTTCATTGTTTTTCCGAAGAGTAATGGCTTGATCACATTGCCATCCAATTGTTGGATAACAAGAATGGATAATGCCATGTATAGTGCTTGAAATGGCGAAATAAACAGTCCGACAATAATAGCTGGTACTGCACCAATAAAAGGGCCCACGTACGGTATGATATTCGTCACTCCGCAAACGACTGCCAGCAACAAACTATAAGGCTGCTTGAAAATCGTCATTGCAATAAAGCTCATCACGCCAATGATCACTGCATCCACAATCGTGCTACTGATGTAAGCAGATAACGTTTCATTCAACTCTCTGACCGTTTGTCGTAATTCTCCTCGGATTGCTTGAGGAAAGAAAGGCGATAACGCATCAATAAATTTATGTCCATCTTTGAACATGAATAATAAGATGAATGGGACAGTAAACAATAAAATAAAGAATTGCATCATAAAAGAAAGAATTCTTGAAACGCTCCCTGTCAGACTAACCAACAAGATATTGAATAAGTTGCTCAACGACAAGTTGGCAGACACAAACTGTTCTTCTAGATTCAATGAACGAAACTCTTCTCTTTGCATGATCTCAGTCAACCAACGACTTGTTTCGTCTGCATATGCAGGGATACTGCTGGTTAATTGCACTGCTTGATCAACCAATTGAGGCAAGATGTTCATGATGGTCAAAAAGACGATCACTAATAAAACGATCAATGTCAATAGATAGCCCAACACGCGTGGTACTCGATGTTTTTCTAAAAACAAGACAACTGGATTAAACATATAATAGAAAAATCCAGCAATGATCAATGGCATAATGATTGCAGATGCCATTCTCAAAATCGGGTGAAACACATTTGGCATACGTAAAATAAAGAAAACGCCAATAATCGTTAAGACTAATTCCACTGTCCAAAACAATAATTTTGACTCTTTGAACCTTGAATACATAGATATCCTCCAAATTTCATGCTTACAGATACTCTTATTTTATCATTTATTCATCGATAAAGCGCTATTTTTTCTTTTATTTCTTGTTATTTAAAAAAATGGTCACTCAGGTAGATAAACTAACCAGATGTAAGTTAGTAATATTTTTATACGTGGATAATTCTTCGATCACTTCTGCATACGTCAATCCTTTTGGTAAATCGATCGTATAAACATTTTTATAAATACGGTAATCATCCACAAATTTTACATCAAAATTGACATCCTCGATCGTAATGTTTCTTTTTTCAAAATAATCATTCAAGAAATCCTTGGTTTCTTTTCGATGAATAAATTGGATCACTAATTTTTTTGTTGTTGGTACATGGATGATGCGCTTCACCACAGTCAATGCAAACACAATACCGACGAAACTAGTTAGTGCAATGGCATAAAAACCCATTCCGATTGCAATACCCAATCCTGCGATTGCCCAAAGTGAGGCTGCGGTCGTTAATCCAGTCACTGATTGTTTCGTAACAATGATCGTACCTGCTCCTAAAAAACCGACGCCACTGACAACTTGTGCAATCAAACGAGCTTCATCTGAACGGAGGGTCCCAACTAATTCAGGATACTCTAATGCATTTCTCAACGCACCACTGGCAATTTCCACTTGGATCAAGGCAATAATACAAGCCCCCATACAAACCAAAATATGTGTACGCATCCCTGCTGGACGGTTTTTATATTGTCGCTCAAAACCAATTGCTCCGCCAAAAAGCAATGCGATACTCAATCGTATAATAATTTCTGGTATGGATAAAACCATATCCTCCATGAATATCCCCCTCTTATCAAATATAGCATGACTAAAAAAAACAAACAAAATATAACTATTTTTTATGACCTAAAAAAGCCACTGTGCCAGATCATCTGATAAAAACCAGATGATCTCCAGTGACTGAAATCTTTTCTATTATAATTTGCTTGCTGCTGCTTCATCAACAATGACTATCACGTCATCATGCTTTTGCAAAGCACTTGCTGGCATATCTGTGGTAACCGGTCCATTGATCATTCCTTTGATTGCTTCTGCTTTACTTTCGCCATAAGCCATCAAGACGATTTTTTTACCGTTTAGAATTGAGCCGATTCCCATAGAAACTGCTTTCGTTGGGACGTCTTCCACTTTATCAAAGAATCGTTTATTGGCATTGATTGTTGATTCAGTTAAATCAACAACACTTGTTTTTCCATCAAATGGAGCACCAGGTTCATTAAAACCGATGTGACCGTTTTGACCGATCCCTAAAATTTGGATATCGATTGGATGTTCTTCAATGATTTGGTCGTAGGATTGACAAGCTTGTTCTAAATCAGCTGCTTTTCCATCAGGTACGAATGTTTCTTTAAATGGTTTCTTGTCGAATAATTCAACATTCATAAAATGGCGGTAGCTTTGATCATCTGAGCCACCTAGTCCAACATACTCATCCAAGTTAACAGAAGTCATGTTACTGAAATCCATGTCGCTTGAAGTCATTTCTTTATATAAAGTGATTGGCGTACTTCCTGTTGCTAAACCTAGAACTTTCGCACCATTTTCCATTCCATTTTTAATTATCTCAAAAGCTTTTTTTCCGCCTTCTTCAGCATTTTTCACACGAATGATTTCCATAACGATTACTCCCTTTTATTTTGGTATAGCCCAATTATAGCACCTTTATTTCAAAATGACAATATCTGTATAGACCAAATATACGATAATTATCAAAATATTATTGATTTCATCAAAACGTAACTAAAAGTTCCAGAATCAAAAAAACGATCAAAGTCATATATTTCTGATGACTTTGATCGTTTTTATAATGCCATAGTTTCTGTCTTAATAGCATTTGGGGTTATAGCGATTGTTCCAAATTATTTCTACGAGTAGAGAAATAATATTGAAAGAAAAAAGCGCACAATTGGAAAATCAGTCCCGTAACAGTCACACCTACCCAACCATAATGCTGCCACATCACTGAGCCTAATAAAGAGCCTGTTGCTCCACCGATAAAGTACATAAACATAAAAATCGTGTTGTTGCGATTACTTGTTGCTTCGCCAAGACCTTGTACTCTGCTTTGATTCGCTACTTGCCCGAACTGGTTTCCAACATCTAATAAAATGATTGCAACTAATAGGACAGCAACATAGTCACCCGCAACAAACAAAGCGAGAAAACTAATTGTCTGCATCCCTAAACCCATACCAACAATCCGTCTTTCCGAATAAGTATCGGCCAAGCGACCAACGATCGGTGCAGCTACTGCTCCCGACAAACCAAAGATCGCCAGGATTCCTGCTTCAAAAGTACCCCATCCATAAGCTGGGCTACTGATATAAAAGATCAGCGTTGACCAAAAAAGCGAAAAAGTTCCAAACATAAAAAAGCCATTGATTGCAGCTTCACGTAACAATCGTTGTTCTTTGACGAGTTTTGGTAAACTTTGTAATGAAGCAAGATAAGAGACTGTAGATTCTTTTTCCAACGTTCCTTGTGTTCTTGGTAATTTTAAATAGAGTAGCACAGTGAGCGCCCCCACCAGACAAAGGGCAAATAAATAAACACTGCGCCAAGAAAACCAACTAGCAAGAAGTCCCGAAACAGTTCGAGAGAGCAAGATTCCCATTAGTAAACCACTCAATAAGATCCCCATGGTTTTTCCTCGCGCTGCTGGTCCTGCAAGTACGGCGCCGTAGGGAATAATGATTTGCGGAACGATCGATAGTAGACCAATCAAGAAAGAAGCAACTGCAAATAAAGCAAAGTTTGGTGCAAAAAAGGCTGCTAATAACGATAGTGCAGATAATCCCGCCATGCGAATGATCAATTTAGGTCGATCGACGACATCCCCTAACGGAACTAAAAATAACAATCCTAATGCATAGCCTAATTGAGTCAGCATCGTCAACAAACCTACAGCACTCGTATTGACTGATAAATTTGCTGCTACTTTTGTGCCAATTGGTTGGATATAATACATATTTGCGACGACTACCCCACAGGTGATCGCTAATAATAAAATCAATGATTTCGAAAGCGGTGTTTGCTTATTCATTTCCATCGGATTCCCCCATTTCCTTTCTTAGTTTACAACTTCTTAGAATAATTGAAAACAGGGAGGCTCAAATAAAATAAATAAGGTTATTTAACTAAATGTTTTCTTCGATCATGATAGATAATAAACACCAATACTGTTAAAACTAACACACTAGCAACCAAAACAAGTGCTTTTATATGTTCCCCATGAAACAATGCTTCTCCACCACACGCATATAAAAGGGAAGATGGCACTACACCGATAAGGATCGATAATAATAACTCACGAACCGAAAGATTTAAGGAGGTTGCGGCAAAGTTCACGACAGAAGACGGAATCACCGGTACCATATAGCCAATCATGACTCCTATTTTTGGATGCTTCATCCGACGTATTGCTTTGACCCAACGATTCTCTTTTTTACTATGATCCATAAAGGATAAATGTTGCATCAAAACAATTGATAAGATATTTCCAATTGCATTGCCTGTTACATTGATAACTGTTCCTAGAAATGGACCATAACTTAGGCCGACGACCACACCGATTACAGAAGTAGGAATACCTGGCACCGCACACATCAAACTGATCAACAGCGTCAAAATAAACGCAGCAGATACTCCGTGTGAACGAATTTCTCGCATCCATTCTTTGCGGCTTGCCTGTGGATCTAGTAATAAGTGGATATCTGGTCGATACTCTAAATAAAGTTGATAGCCAACAAACAAAATCAGCAGTAATCCTAAACCAATCAATGTATTACGTATATATTGCTTTTTCATAGCGACTTCTTCTCCTCCTCAGACTTACTCACTGTTAGTGTATCATTAGATGAGGAAACAGAACAAACGTGAAACTTAAAATACCAGACTTTCTATCACTATTATGCTAAACATGCTGAAGGCAAAACAATTTGCTCAAAAAATACTGAAACCACTCATATCGAAGACTTCGGTGCATAAGAATGAATAGAAAAGATTTAATTACTTTTACTTTGCAATAATTCACTGCTTTTAGTTTACTTTGGTTGCTTTAATATCTGGCTTTTTAATTTTTCATTAATTAATATTTCCTATTTCTTTCTACATCGTAAGAGGATTTTTTCGATTCATCAGACTGTACTATCAGAGGATTTATTGTACATAAAGTCTATAGCTACGTTTAAATTCAATATTTGCCATTTTCATCACTGCTTTTATTGCTTCATCTGAAGAGTCGAACTCATACTTACTCTTTTCGAATCCATCTTCAACTATTGTATATCGTTCTTGATCATAACTGATAAGTAAATAGCGATCTTTTTTGAACGTAAGAATTTTTAACTTAAAACAATCCTTCGATTTAAATTTTCTTTTCAAAAATTGCTTTAATTGCTTTTTACAAATCATGTTCATTTTACTATGCCTCTACTTTCTTCATAGACTTAGTAACTCTGTGATTTTTATTGAATCGATGAACAACTCTATTTACTTCTTTATCAAATAATTCTTTCTTTAACGTTCGACTAATATAAAAAACTTGTACCCTCTTATCCTCTATTATAAATGCAATTCGAAAATTTTCTTTTCCTAAGCGGATTTTCATTTCATAAATTGATTGTTTTACAGGTGCATCAACACGTTTGATTCGATAAAAGTTGTGCATCAAATACTCTTTCAATTTATATAAGATTATTTCTTGATACCTTTTTGATTGATTCTCAGAAAATATATTCAGAATTTCTTTACTGACTTTAACCTCATATGTCATGCCTATCCCTTCTTACATATATTTTTAAAGTTTATCTATCCACATTTTCTCACTGATAAGCTTTATGAAATTAAGCACGTGTTGTCCTTCTATTGCTTTGTCTGGTTAAAGTTTCAATCATTTTCACTTTTCTATGATAGTGACATTTGCTTTTCCACAAGTTAATTCTTGTTCTAATATTGTCTTTATTTGCAATGCACATTCTTTTGAAAATGGTTCAGCTTCTTCCCATGATCCTAATAATGGATAATTATGGCGTACTGTTTTAACATACTGTTTATTTTTTACTCCTCGCGTTTGGACTTCTACATAATACATAACTATACCTTCTTTGTTAAATTATTTATGTAAAGGCTACTCTTTCAAGCAGCTTAGAAAAAAGTGGCAGAAAACACAGAAGATCTGGCGAGATTAATTGGGGGTTACAACGACAAGCCTTTTGTCCTACAAGTTGGATAGACGATCATGTACCACAACATAATTATAATCTATAAAAACAAGGATTTTTATTCGTTTTATTTATATCTGCCATAAAAAATACCATCCGAAGATGGATAGCGCATAAGCTTTTACCTGTATTTTAATTTTATAA
This sequence comes from Enterococcus mundtii, assembly GCF_003957375.1. GTDB lineage: Bacteria > Bacillota > Bacilli > Lactobacillales > Enterococcaceae > Enterococcus_B > Enterococcus_B spodopteracolus. The sequence goes on from NZ_CP025473.1 coordinate 2,371,639, forward strand.
TTATTGATGGCTTCTATTCACTTCAACTACTTTAATATCAAGCTTTTAATAATTAAAAAAATTACTAATAGTTTCTGTGCTTTAATGAAAATTACTATCATTTTTAGTTACTCCACCAAAGTATAGCTCAGAAACCCACCACTTTTTCAATCAAATAATCCTATGGAGGGCAGGAACTATCAATTGTTGAGTTCTTCTTGTCCTTTATGCAAATAAACATATATAAGTGTTTTATTTTTGAAAAATTAATGGCAACGTCCTATACTTAAATTATCAAATAAAAAGGACGTGAAGATAAATGTCAGATTTAGAACACAAAGAAGAAAAAGCTTTAGACAAAATTGTTGCTGCAGTCAATAAACTGGATAAAGAATTAAATGAACTTGATACGTTATCTGAAAATCCAGAAAAAAAACACAATCTAAAAAAATGGTTAGTTGAACGTAAGGCGATTCATGAAATCAAAAAAATTCTTCATGAAGCTGATAAATACGAAAAATATGATGAAAAAGAACTTGATAAAGAATTTAAAGAAATTAATGATCTATTACAATAATCTGTTCAAACGACTCATTTTGAGTCGTTTTTTTTATACAAAAACACACCAGAATGCGTCTGGATAATAGTTGACTTACAAGAAGATTGTACACGTACCTAAATTACTTTTAGCTACTGTTATCTATCGTCAACTATATCTAATAACGAATAAGTTTTAGCAATTGACTTGATAAACACCTTTCTTCTCTCCTACTCCTCATGTTTAAATGATGTTTATATTTTTACTTGTATTACCACGAGTTAAACTAGAAACACAGTGTATTTCAATAAACAAAAAAAGCTAAAAACCTTAATAAATAAGGTTTTTAGCCGATCGAAAATCAATAAAATTATTTAACTGTTACAGAAGCGCCAACTTCTTCAAGTTTAGCTTTTAATTCTTCAGCTTCTTCTTTAGAAACGCCTTCTTTAACTGGTGCAGGAGCGCCATCAACTACAGCTTTAGCTTCTTTCAAGCCTAAGCCAGTTGCTTCACGAACTGCTTTGATAACTTTAACTTTTTGGTCTCCAGCTGCAGTTAATTCTACAGTGAATTCAGTTTGTTCTTCAGCAGCAGCACCGCCACCAGCAGCAACTGCAGCTACAGGAGCAGCAGCAGATACGCCAAATTCTTCTTCAATAGCTTTAACTAGGTCGTTAAGTTCTAGGATAGTTGCTTCTTTTAACTCAGCAACGATGTTTTCAATGTTCAATGCCATTTTTGTTTCCTCCATTTTAAATGTTCTTTTTTTATTTATTGTTATGCTATGCGGCGATTAAGCTGCATCTCCATCTTCTTTGTCTGCGACTGCTTTGACAGCGTAAGCCACGTTGCGGACTGGCGCTTGTAGTACAGATAGCAACATAGATAGAAGTCCTTCGCGGTTTGGCAATTTTGCCAATGCTGTGATTTCTTCCAATGTAGATACTTTACCTTCGATGATACCGCCTTTGATTTCTAATGCTTTTGCATCTTTAGCAAATTCGTCCATGATTTTCGCTGGTGCTACTACATCTTCGTTACTGAATGCAACGGCTGTAGGGCCAGTGAAAACTTCGTCCATGCCTTCTAGACCGGCTTTTTTCGCTGCACGTGAAAGGATTGAGTTTTTGATAACTTTCATTTCAACGTTAGCTTCACGAAGTTGTTTACGTAAGCGAGTTACTTCATCAACAGTTAATCCACGGTAGTCAACTACGACTACAGAAGCTGCTTCAGTAAATTTTGCACTTACTTCGTCAACGATTGCTGCTTTTTTTGCGATAATTGCTTCACTCATTTTTGAGTTTCACCTCCTGAATTTTGATGGAAGAGTTTTTACGACTGAATCGTTTGTTCATCATCTAATCACTGCGTTCTTAGTGATTCACAACAAAAAACTCTATGCCACCGTAGACATAGAGGGACTATTGAATATATTCAATAAACGTCCTCGGTAGGAAATTAAGGCTAAGCCACCTACTGTCTTCGGTACAAGTTAATTATTAACCTCAACTAGCTTAGCACGCTAAACTAGTTGAGTCAAGAATTATTTTTCAGTTGGATCAATCAACGTCCTAATCGTTGGATTAGAAAGAAGCTTGGTCTACATGGATACCAGGTCCAAATGTTGTTGTTACAGTAATGTTTTTCATGTATTGACCTTTAGCTGCAGATGGTTTAGCTTTCACTAATACATCATGGATCGCAGCAAAGTTTTCAACTAATTTTTCGTTGTCGAAAGAAACTTTACCGATTGGTACGTGGATGTTTCCAGCTTTGTCAACGCGGTAAGTTACTTTACCAGCTTTTACTTCGTTGATTGCTTTTGTAACGTCCATTGTTACAGTACCAGTTTTAGGGTTTGGCATTAAGCCTTTAGGTCCTAATACACGTCCTAGACGTCCAACAGTAGCCATCATGTCAGGTGTTGCAACAACTACGTCAAAGTCAAACCATCCGTTTTGGATTTTTTGAACCATGTCGTCGTCACCAACGAAGTCTGCACCAGCTGCTTCAGCTTCTTTTGCTTTGTCTCCTTTAGCAAATACTAAAACAGTTTGTGTTTTACCAGTTCCGTTTGGTAATACAACAGCTCCACGAATTTGTTGGTCTGCTTTTTTAGGGTCTACGTTTAGACGGTATGCAACTTCAACTGTTGCATCAAATTTTGCAATGTTTGTTTCTTTCGCTAATGCTACTGCTTCAGCGACAGAATAAACTTTACTTGAATCCACTTTTTTCAATGCTTCTTGCATTTTTTTGCTCTTTTTAGCCATTTTGGTTCCTCCTTGATTGTGGTTATAACGGTTGTACCTCCCACGTGTCCTATACCTTTCAATACAGGGCCAACTGAGAAGCTACTTTCTTAGGGTGCAGATTATTCTACAGTGATCCCCATGCTTCGTGCAGTTCCTTCAACCATGCGCATTGCTGCTTCAACGTTTGCTGCGTTTAGGTCTTCCATTTTTAATTCAGCGATTTCTTTTACTTGATCGCTAGAAACTTTAGCAACTTTATTTTTGTTTGGTTCGCCTGAACCTTTTTCGATTTTCGCTGCTTTTTTCAATAAGACTGCAGCTGGTGGTGTTTTTGTTACGAATGTGAATGAACGGTCTTCGTATACAGAAATCACAACTGGAATGATCAAACCTGCTTGATCAGCTGTACGAGCATTGAATTCTTTTGTGAATCCCATGATATTGATACCCGCTTGACCTAGTGCAGGACCTACTGGGGAGCTGGAGTTGCTTTACCTGCAGGAATTTGCAATTTAACGATTTTTTCTACTTTCTTTGCCACGAGACATACCTCCTTAAGTCCGTGATGTGGTTAATTGGAGATGCATATTTCTCCTCCCACGTATTGTCAGTTGATCTTAAAATCAATTGACATATCATGTACATAACGAATGCACACTGATACAGTATAGCAAATTTTTCTTTTTTTTCAACAATTTTTTCTGATTATTTTCACCTTTATCCAAAAAAAGCTAAATATCTGGTTAAAACGTGAAGAAATCTCTTTATAGATCGCTTATTTATGCTAAACTTACGCCTGTATGAACCTAATACATAATATATATAGTAAATAAATTCTTCTATTCTAATGAGGTGAAATAATGAAAGATCTAAAATACAGAAGTGTATTTGATATTATTGGTCCTGTCATGATCGGACCGAGCAGTTCGCATACCGCTGGAGCAGCAAGAATCGGAAAGATCGTCCGTAGTATTTTTGGCGATCAACCAGATTCTGTTGACATCTACCTATATGAGTCTTTTGCCAAAACCTATCGTGGACACGGTACTGATATTGCCTTAGTTGGAGGATTATTAGGCATGGAACCTGATGATTCTCGTTTAGCAGATTCGTTAAGGTTGGCTCATGAAGCAGGTATGGAAGTATTATTCGTACCTAAAAGTGAAAAAGCCGACCATCCTAATTCCGTCAAAATGTTGTTGAAAAAAGGCAGTCGAAAGCTTTCGGTTACAGGCATCTCAATTGGTGGGGCAACATCCAGATTTCTGAATTGAACGGCTTCAAGATCTCATTAAGCATGGGAACACCGACCTTGATCATCGTCCACCAAGACGTTCCTGGCATGATTGCTAAAGTCACCAATATTCTTTCAGAAACTAATACCAATATCGGTACAATGACAGTGACTCGTGAGTCAAAAGGTGAAAATGCTATTATGATCATGGAAGTGGACGATCCTCAAGTAGAAGATACCGTAAAAAAACTAAAACAGTTACCAAATATTGACAGTGTCAATTATTTCGAGTAAAGGAGCAGACGAGGTATGTTTTTATCAATTGAAGAATTAGTCCAACAAGCACAAGACTACCCTAGCGTTGCCGAATTAATGATCGCAGTTGAGATGGAGATGAGCGGTCGTTCTCGTGAGCAGATCATCAAGATCATGGAAAAGAATCTAATCGTGATGGAACAATCTATCGCAGAAGGAAAAGCCGGCGTAACTTCTGTCACAGGAATTACTGGCGGCGATGCCAAAAAGATGGACAACTATCTTTCTCACGCTGATTTCCTTAGTGGCGAAACAATCTTAACCGCGGTACGTAATGCGATTGCTGTGAACGAAGTCAATGCCAAAATGGGATTGATCTGCGCAACACCTACTGCGGGCAGCGCAGGAGTTGTCCCTGGTGTCTTGATGGCCGTACGTGATCGTTTGCAATTAACCCATGAACAACAACTCGACTTCTTATTTACAGCTGGCGCTTTTGGCTTGGTCATTGCAAACAACGCATCGATCAGCGGGGCTGAAGGTGGTTGTCAAGCAGAAGTCGGATCAGCGAGTGCGATGGCTTCGGCTGCCTTGGTTTGTGCAAAAAACGGCACAGCTCACCAAGCCGCCCAAGCTGTGGCAATCACGCTTAAAAATATGATGGGTTTGATCTGCGATCCTGTAGCTGGTCTCGTCGAAGTCCCTTGCGTTAAAAGAAATGCTTTAGGTTCGTCACAAGCATTCATCTCAGCTGATATGGCTTTAGCTGGCATCGAAAGCGTGATCCCACCTGATGAAGTAGTCGCTGCCATGTACCAAGTGGGCAGACAAATGCCTTCGATTTTCAAAGAAACCGCAGAAGGCGGTCTTGCAGTGACACCTACCGCGAAACGATTAACGAAAGAAATCTTAGAAAAACAAACATAGTTACTTCTTATATCAAAAGCTGAATCAGACAATGCACAAAAATTCGTTATCGCCAAAGATATGCCGAAGAACCAAGGCAGCAAATTTGCTACCATGGTTCTTCGGTTTTTTCTTACATCCTCCGCCTTGCTTCAAACACAAATTGCCCCATTTGTTCATAGAGATCAGCTTTGATTTGTTTAAAATCATGATGGACTAACTGGTGATCACGTACGAGTTGTCTGCCATCCACCCATACATGGGCCACATTGGAAGCATTCGCTGAATAAACTAAGGCAGAATATGGATCAAAAATCGGAAACATATTCACAGACTGCGTCTCAACGATAATAAAATCTGCCTTGTTCCCTACAACAAGCTGCCCCGTCTCTTTAAAATCTAACAATTCCGCCCCACCTCTAGTGGCTAAACGGACAATTTCCTTCGCTGGGAAAAGCGCACGATCTTTTTCAAAGGTTTTATGAAAATTGGCAAATAGCTTCATTTGTGCAAAAAGGTCTAAAGTGTTGCCACTACTTGGACCGTCTGTACCTAAACCGACAGTTAAACCCGCAGAAAGCATAGCTTTAACTGGCGCGACACCTTTCGCTGATTTTGTGTTGGCACCGATACAGTGCGCTATTCCAACTTGCTCTCCTTCTGTAGCGACTAAAGCAATATCTGCTTCCGTCATATGGATACAATGGGCCATGATCAACGGTCTGTTCATAAAACCTAAATCTTTCAACAACTCGAATGGGGTTTGTTGATACTGCTTCGCTAATTCCTGCATTTCATAGTCCATTTCTGCCACATGCAAGGTGATCGGCGCATCGAATCGTTCACTCAATTCAACTGTCCGCTTCAACCCTTCATAGGTATTGGTATTTGGCGCATGAGGAGCCAACGCAGGTGTAATCAATGGATGATCTTTCCACTTTGGCAGGAATGTCTCACAATAAGTCAAGCCGCCAGAAGGCTCTACATTATCACACACAGGCATATCAATGATCGTTTCACCAAGGATCGCACGAATCTTAAACTGATCACATACTTGCGCGACTTGATCTTCGAAATAATACATGTCACAAAAACCTGTCACACCACTAAGCAACATTTCACTAATTGCATATGCTGTACTCGCTGCCACTAACTCTGGAGTCATGAACGCTTCTAATGGAAATAAGAACCGGCGCAACCGATCCGGTACATCATCTCCTAAAGATCGAAAAGGAATCATCCCAGCATGGGTATGTGTATTCACAAAACCTGGCAACAAGATGCCGTCTGCTCCATCGATGACTTCCTCCGCAGAAGCCATGCCTTCCTGCCATTCTCCTATCTCAATGATGCGATTTTCTTCAATCCGTACATACCCGTTTTTGTATTCAGTCAATTGATCATCCATTGTTAGAACGTGGACATTTTTTATCAATGTACTCATAATAAAACACCATCACTTGGAAAAACCAGCGGATAAAATTCCTGCGTTTTCGTATTCATCATTCCTTTATCTGTCATTTTGATTGCAGGTGAAACTGGTAATGATAAAGTAGAAAAAGACATGATCTCATTCATATTTTTGTAGCCTAGATTTTGCATTTCTCTACGCACATTTTTTAAGTCTTGGCCTAACTCTTCAATTGGCGCTTGTGAAACGATCCCGCCAATCGGTAGCGGGCAAGTTGCTGTTAATTTGCCCTCGTTAACTACCACATAGCCACCTTGTAATTTCAGCAATTTTTGCTGAGCCAGCAGAATGTCTTGGTAGTTATTCCCCATCACCATCACGTTATGATGATCATGCGCCCAAGTCGTCGCAATACTTCCTGGTTTTGAAATGGGTTCTTCCATCAAAGCATACGCCACATTGCCATTCTTTCCATAACGTTCCATCACGAGCAATAAGGCGCAATTTGAATTTTCCCAATCGAGGTACCCATCTTTCACCGGAATTTCCTTCGTGATCCGTTCTGTAAACGTACCAACCTCATGTTTACGAATAACATTACAACGAACACTTGCCAAATCCGTTTTGACTGGCAACCTTAGATCGTCTAAAGAAAGCTTTTTACAATGGACCGTTTGACTGTATGAATCAGGAAATTGTTCGATTTTTTCTGGATAAGTGATCGCCTCACCTTGCCTGTAGACTTCTTTGCCTGATTTAAAGACCGCAGAAATAGCGAATGTGGATAAATCATCTAACAAAATAAAATCAGCCACTCGTCCAGGTCCAATCAATCCACGATCATTCAAACCCATTCTACGTGCAGGCGTATAAGTCGTCATATAGATCGCTTGTTCGACCGGTAACCCCACCTCTACTGCCTTCTTCAAATTTTCATTTAAATGCCCAGTGAGTAAATCATCTGCCATCACATCATCAGTGATGAGACAAGCATAGTCATAATATTCATTTTCTGTAATCACCGCCATATTTTCCGGTGTGATCGACTTATTTTGGAATTGGATGAACATACCGTTCTCAATTTTTTCTGCTAAGGATTCCGGAAACTGATGTGTATGATCAGAAGAAATCCCGCTATACATAAATGATGCCAATTCTTCTTCGTAAATTTTAGGACAATGTCCTTCTAACGGCATCGTCGGACGTTTTTCTTTACATAGGTCAATAATTTGGCGAATTAGCGAAGTTGGTTCATGGGCAATACCGTGAAAATTCATTGCTTCGCCTAAACAAAGCACTTTTGGATTGTCTAACAGTTTTTCCGTTTCAGCTAATCCGATGATGCCACCGGTAGTTTCTAGTTCAGGTGTAGTGGAAGGAACGGACGATGGGATTGCATGGAAAATATCTAACTCCGTTTCTGCATCCATAAATTCAGTCAACCCTTTAAGCCCAAAAACATTTGCCATCTCGTGCGCATCCGCAATCACTGTAGTCACACCAAATGGTAAAACGGCCTTTGAAAAAATACTTGGCGTGGTCATTGAACTCTCAATGTGCATGTGGCTGTCAATCAAGCCAGGAATCATGTATTTCCCTCGGCCATCAATTTCTTGAAGGATCTCCAAATGACTCAAATCCTTTGTTGTGATGTAATAAAATTTTTCACCGCTGACTGTGACATGTTTCTTCTCAAAACATTGTTTGGCTGTGTTATACACTTGAGCATCTCTAATCAATAAGTCAATCTTCACATTTTTCCCTCACTTTTATTATCCTTAGACACGAATAGGGGCTGTGCACTTCCGACACAACCACCCCAATGTTTATTTTTTAAATGATTTCCCGTTATAGGAAAATGTTTATTGGTTGATCAAACGATTCCAACGATCGATCCAGTCAGTCATTTGACGATTAACGAAATTAAAGTCGATATTTTTTGCTCGGTCAGCAATTGCCCCATACGTCATATTACCAGCTTCTTCTTCACTCAACTCCACTTTATCATTCGTCGGTGCTTCATTTAATGAAAGTGCCTTTGTTTTTTGTGATTCTTCGCTAATTCTATAGTTGATGAATGAGTAAGCCAATTCTTTATTCGCTGCTTCTTTTGGAATATTGATCGTATTGTAGTTCGCATATGTGCCACTCTCAGGGACCACGTATTCGATCGTGTCAGAATCCCCTTTGACGATATCATAAGCAAAATCCATCACGATCGCTGCTTCGATTTCTCCTGCTTGGAACATGTTTGCTAGGTCAGAAGATCTTGCATAGGTCTTAACGATATTTGGTTTCAATTCTTCTAAGGCTTCAAATGCTGCCTCGCCATTGTCATCTTCAATTGCTACACCCGCATGATCACTTGCAATATACATCATCAAAGGACCGGCAGTCGTCGTAATTTCCGGGATCGAGATTTTTCCTTCTAACGCTGAATCCCAAAGATCTGACCAGCTAGTAATTTCTTTTCCAACTTTTTCTCTGTCGTAAACAATACCTACACTGTTTACAGCAATTGGAACACCTGCACCATTATCAAAGACTTCCTTCGCTCCTTCAGTTAAGTCCGCTAAATTCGGGATTTTTGATTCATCTAGTTTTTCAAATAATTCTTGAGAAGCGCCATCCGCTGAGTTCGCTTGAGCTAACTCAATAACGTCGATTCCTCTAGGATTACTGATTAATTTGTTGAAGCGATCGCCACTGTTCCCTAGATCCATTGTGATCTTCGCATCGAATTCTTTTTCAAAAGGATCCATTACATCGCTTTTCACGATATCTTCGCTTAAACCAAATGTTGATACAACTAGATCTTTTGACTCTTTCGCTTCGGAAGAATTAGATTCAGATCCTCCACCGCAAGCTGTCAATACAAACATACTCGCTAAAACTACTGAACTTACTAGAAAGCCTTTTTTCACTGATTTTTCCCCTTTTCTTTGCTTATTTATCTTCCAAAAGAACGATTTTATCTTTTGGGAAATGCAGGTTGATTTGATCCCCTGCTTGGTAAATTTGTTTATCCGTACCGTTTACTAAGAACTTACTTAAAGCCGTTGTCACTTCATACTGGTAACTTTTCCCTAAAAATGTTCTGACTTTTACTTCACCTTTTATAACGTTATGTGTCACATCAGAGGCAATCTCGATATCTTCGGGACGGATCGTCGCTACTAATCGCTCTGCTATCGGTTGCTCATAAGGTGTCTCAATGACATTCCCTGCAGCTTGATAGCGGATGCCTTCGATTTGTTCAACTGGAAAGAAATTTTCAAAACCGATAAAATGTGCAACAAAACGAGTTTTAGGATGTCGATAGATTGTTTCCGGTGTATCATATTGCTCGATAACACCATTATTCATGACCGCGACTTTATCCGAGATCGAAAAGCATTCTTCTTGATCGTGAGTCACAAAAACTGTTGTGATACCAAGTTGTTGTTGGATACGTTTGATCTCGATCCGCATTTGGACACGTAGTTTCGCATCTAAATTACTTAATGGTTCGTCTAGGAGTAGTAACTTAGGTTCAATAACCAATGCTCGAGCCAAAGCCACTCGTTGACGTTGCCCCCCTGACAGTTGTTTCGGGTAACGATTACCCAATTGTTCCAATCCACAGATCGCTAACATATCTGCTACTTTTTTGGTGATATCCGCTTTATTTTCTTTACGCAATTTCAAACCGAAAGCGACATTCTCAGCAATCGTTAAATGAGGAAACAACGCATAGCTCTGAAATACCATACCAAAATTACGTTTATGCACAGGAACTTTCACTAATTCTTGATCTTCCAGAACAAAAGAGCCCTCATTCGGCGAAATCAATCCAGCAATCACACGTAGCGTCGTTGTTTTACCGCAACCACTGGGTCCTAATAAAGAAACTAGCTCTCCTTTTTCCATTGAAATAGACAAATCTTCTAATATATTTTGTTTTCCGTCATAACTCACACGGATATTGTTCAAATTTACAAAACTCACGGTTCTCCCCCTCATAGTTTCCAGTCATTCTCAAGTACGGTTCGATTTCTTCACTCAACAGTTAAGCAATCGAAGCCAATCCTAACGTTTTCTCAATAATAAACATCAAGAAAACTGTTAATACCATGATCATTACTGAAATCGCCGACACAGTCGGGTCATACGTATATTCAATGTAGCTCAACAATGAAGTGGGCAACATCGTTACTCCTGGTCCAGATAAAAACATTGAAACTGGCACATTATTGAATGAGTTGACAAAAGCCAACATAAACGCCGCAAATATACCAGAAGAAACATTTGGTAAGATGACTTGCATAAAAGCACGGGTTTTGGTACAACCCAACGTCCAGGCAACTTCTTCAATCGAAAAATCTAATTGCTCCATGCTTGAACCTACGACGCGAATGATATACGGTAGGCTGATCAAAAAATGACCAATCAATAAAGCTTGGATCACCGGCAAGTTAAACTTGATCACAATGTATTGGAACAAGGAATAGCCGACAACGATACCCGGAATCATCGTTGGTGACAAAAAGAAATTTTTAAAAAGCTGTTTACTCTTCATGTGGTAACGAGAAAGTGCGTAAGAAGTCGGCACGCCCACTAATAAAGCTAACAGAGTAGCCCCTACACCAATACTTAAACTCAATTTAAAGCTATTCATAAATGTTTCAGAACTTAGCGCTTTCGTGTACCACTCTAATGAGAATCCATCAATCGGAAATTGTATCGTCGATGATTGTCCAAAAGACGTTACAACAATAATCACTAATGGTAAAAACAAAAACGCAAAAACTAATACTGCGATGATCGTCATCCCTTTTTGCTTACGCATGATTCATTTCCCTCCGATCTAAACGTGCAGCAATCATATTCAATCCTTTATTCACGATCAGAGTCGTGACGATCATGATCAATGCAATGACACTTGCTGAAGTCCAATCACCTAAAGTCGATGCTTTCTGGTATAAGAAAGTCGCCATCATCATATTTTGGTTCCCACCTAAAAGTTGTGGTGTCGTATAAGCCGTCAACGTGCCTGTAAATACTAAAATACTGCCAACGATCACTCCAGGTATACAAAGTGGCATGACAATTTTATAGAACGTTTTGAACGGACTCGCACCTAACGTTTCGGCAGCTTCCAGTGTTTCTTTCTCAATATTTTCCATCACGCCGACAAGTGTCATGACCATGGTAGGTAAGAACAAATAGACAGACCCGATAATAATTGCAAACTCCGTATATAGTAAGGCGATGGGTTGTTCGATCAGTCCTATGCGAATCAAGAAATTATTGATTACTCCTGTCCTTCCTAAAATGTTGATCCAGGCAAAACTACGGATGACTGAATTGGTCAATAATGGAAACATCGTCATTGCCATCAATAAACTTTTCCACTTTTTATCCACACCTGCAATAAAATAAGCAGTTGGAATACCTAAAACGGCAGAAATCAATGTCACAATGACAGAAACGCGAATTGTTCGAAGAAAAATCTTCAAATTGAAATCATCTGTTAAAAAACTGGTGTAAGCACTTAGACTAGCACCTGTTTCAGTAAAAATAGTTGGCCATATAATATTGACCAATGGCAAAATCATAAAAAATAGTAATAAGATCGTTCCTGGTGCAATGATCAAATACGGAACATTCTTCCTCATTATTCTCCCCCTCATTCGTGTTCTGTCTCATTATAAGAAAAAATACGAACATTTTCAAGAAAACTTTGTCATATATTCAGAAAAAACATGAGTTATATGAAAAACATCGTAAAAAACCTGCGTTTATCCGTTTTATAAAAAAAATACTCGTATTCATTTTATTTTTTTAGTTATCTATATTTATCCGCCAATCGATTATTTGCAATTAATGCGATTTAATTATCAAAAGTGTTGAGGAATACATCTCAAATGAAAGATAAAATCATTTTTTGGGAAAACCAAAAAGAGCAATTACCGAACATTCGCCCAAAAACGTTCGTTAATTACTCTTTTTATTAGATTCAACTATTCCAGAAAAACTGACTAACTTCTCGATCCACTTCTTCATTTTCATGAAGCATACTATGTGAAGCACCTTCACCTTCTTCGACCTTTTCCATTACAGGATTACCATGCTGTTTCAATAAGGCATAAACTGCCAATGCACTATTCAGCGGAACAGTTCCATCACTTAGCTCTACTTCACTCAACTGCCCTGCAACCAATAAAAATTGTGTGTCGGTAGAGAGATTTCCTATCATGGTTTGATAATCTTGATACTTTGAAGACACCACTGTTGGCCCATTTTCGAGTAAATCAGCTAAATTCTGACCGCTATCATCCACAAAATCATTGAAAGGTGCGCCTAGCGCTACAAACTTTTCAACTTGCGGTAAAGTCGTTTCTTGGCCATACGTGACTAGGTAACGGAGTCCGCTGACCCCACCCATGGAATGCCCGACAATATTTACTTTATTGATTTGATAAGTAGTCTGTAAATAAACTAAGCAAGCACGTATCCATTCGGCTTGATTCCACTCGTTATTTTCATTATCGGCAAAAAGCACTTGGATCATTGGATTCGTTGCTTGTTGAGATAATATACCTTGCGATTGTATATTTCCATTGACATCAACAGTTAAAGTCAATTCTTGTTTCCCTTTGTTCTCTTTCTCTAAACGGGTGATCATTCCTTTAAATGAATTGACTGTTCCTTTATAACCATGAACAAACAACGTTGGCACAGTACCCTTTTCTACTGAAACTACTTGACTTGTCATTGTAGTTTCAGTAGATGTAGTTTCTTTTGAGGATTTGTTTTCTTGCGTTTGACATCCCGCTAAAAACAGCAATACAAGCAGCACCAAGCCACTTAATAGCCGGTTAGAGTTCATTTTATTTCGTTGTAACATTTTGATCATTCCTTTCGTTTACGACAAAAAAAGAGCTGGAATGACTAGTCATCCCAACTCCTCCATTATCTTGATCACTGTTTAGTCAATCTTATCTACTTGATCAAAATCAAGTTCTGTACTTGTTTCACGACCGAACATGTCAATGTTTACTTTAAGTTTTTCTTTTTCTTCATCGACTTCTGTCACTTGTCCTTCTAAACCAGCAAAAGCACCTTCGATGATTTTTACGACTTCACCAACTTCTACTTCCAGTTCGTTTTGGCGTAAACTCATACCGATCGAACGTAAGATATGATTTACTTCTTCTGGTAGTAAAGGTGCTGGCTTGCTTCCTGCACCGTGAGAACCAACAAATCCAGTAACGCCCGGTGTATTACGGACAACATACCATGAAGCATCTGACATGATCATTTCTACTAAGACATACCCAGGGAATGTTTTATGAACGATTTCTTTTTCTTTCCCATTTTTCACTTCAGTTTCTGTTTCTTCAGGAACAACGACACGGAAAATAAAATCAGCCATTTTCATACTTTGCGCACGTGACTCGATATTTGCTTTTACTTTGTTTTCGTATCCAGAGTATGTATGCAATACATACCAATTTTTTTCAAAAGATTCCATTGAAGGCTCCTCATTTCATTTGTAAAATAAAAAAACCTCAGTTACCCGAAGCTTTTCCTCTCTTTGATTATAGCACCGTTTGCTGGTTTTTACTAGTGACTTATTTTTTATACATTACTATTTAACAAAGATGTTATTTATTCTTTTTTTAAAAAAATATCTGTTTTTTATTCGTTATTAAAAATATTTTTTCTCTAATATACCCTCAATTTATAAAGAGAAATAATGGATACATATTTTTACGCGTTATTAAATAGAAAGATATGTGAAAATATAGACCAAAAAACAGATTATTTATTCTTAAAAATTATAATCATATTTGTAAAGATAATTTATATGAAAGGAGATGACTGATGTATCTATTTATTCGTTGGCTTGAGTTGTCTTGGCAGTATGATTTTCGTTGATTGATAAACATCGCTAAAGTAAAGAAACCCTAAATTAGAAAGCGAGGAATAGGATATGAAAAAAGCGATAGTTTCCCTTATGGCAATGGTGACAATAGGAAATGTTTTAATTCCTTCGACCGTATCTGTAAAAGCTGCCGAAGTATCATCAATTTCAACAAACGAAAACTTGTTTTCTCCCAAAAAAATTAATGCAACTCTTGAGAATTTCAAAATTTTTTTAGCAAATAAAGGTTTGACAATTGAAGAAGCAAAGCAGTTGAATAGTAGTGAAAAAGAAGAAATCATCCAAGAATATATTGACTATCTCTCTACAGCTCGTGTTGGTATCAATGTGATATTAGGTACCATTACTGCTGCAATGACAATCGTTACTGGATTATACAATGCTGGCCATTATGCTGCCAGACAATTAGATACTAGAGGCATATTAACAAAAAAAGAGTATAAGCCCAACGGTGGTTGGATCATGGCTGGAATCATCGCTGCTTTCGGGATTCCAGCTGCTATGGGATTTGATGACTATATGTATAATAGGTAATCTCATGGAAACAATAAGACAACTCATTGCATCGATTTTTGGTTGGTTAGATTCTTTCGCATTGATTCTTTGCTGTATCACTGTTTTCTTTTTAAGTTTAAAGGTCTCATCTTTGGAAAAAGAAATCAAGGAATTAAAGGATGTTTTTCAAAAACATTCAAAATAAACATACAATAACCGAAAAGTTTGCTATCTTTTCGGTTTTTTGTTTACTTCCAAGAAATATCTTTTTTAGTCTTCTATGTTAAGGGTATGTTCGATCTTGTATTGTGATTCAAATTTATGTAAATCAGCTAAAAATTCATTCCTCAGCTTGGTCGCACCAATCAATTTTAACCCTTTGAAAAAATCCTTTAAATTTTTACTGACAGCCTCTCCTTCAATACGGGCAAGTAAAAGTTGATAAAATCGATGATATATTTCAGTTTCTCGCTGAAAAATAATTCTGCGCCGAGTCTCGAATAGTTTTTCCAAATAATACTTCGCTAATTTTAGTTCTTCTCTTTCCACCATCAGTAAAAACACATTATTATAAATACCTGATAATATAGAATGGAAAACCTCAAAATCTCCTTTTTTCATTACATTTTTTTCTACTTCTTTCAACCGCTGCTTGATGTAACTTGTTTCAAATAAATAGAGGAGAGAGGCAAAGGTAGTCATTTCAAATCTTCCCCACTCATCGATTTTTTCCAGATAATCGGATAATCTTTCGAGATAACTCGTATCTTTTTTATTTAATTTTTTTATCCCATTGATCTGCTCATACCACTTGTAAGTTTTAACAACAAGATAATTTCTCATGACGACTAAATCATCTGAGTGTTCTAATTCTTGTGCTAGTTTTTTTAATTGATAACTAATTGCACCGTTACGTTGTTCTAAATTACGAAACATTTTTTTTAAACTCATATTTTTATTAGAGACCCTGTCACCATCAAGATAAAAGATGAATTCATCAATATTCATATTGAGTCGTTCCAATAGTTCTAAAAACACTAGTAATGGTAAATTACTTTGGCCATTTTCATATCTGGCTAACGATTCGCGCGAAACAATTCCATCGGCTAGCTTTTTTTGAGAGATGCCTCTGTCAATACGCATTTTTTTTAATAATTCATGAACTTCCATATGTTCCTCCTTACTTATCAACTAGCAAAGTAAAATAATGATCAATGATTCACAAAAAACTTGTTGAATTTTCACGGTTACTATCAAAAAAAATAGAGCTTCCAATCGATAAATAACCATGGATAGCTCACCTTTTATTTGATTAATATTAATTATTGCAAGATCCATGCAAACAAACTTTGGATCGCTGTATCCATCACGAAAAACATTAGTCCGAAGATGATCGATGTCTCGATAACGACTAGTGTATCTTTACGTAATTGTTTTTTACTTGGCCAAGTCACTTGTTTCATTTCATCTTTTACACTTTTAAGAAATTTCATCGTAAGCCTCCTCCTTGTTATTTTGTCTCTTTATGTAATGTGTATTGATTACAATATTTACAAAATTTGTTGATTTCCAAACGCTCGCCGCTTTTTCCTTCACTAATCGACTTCGTATAGTTTCGAGAACCACAAACGGAACATGCTAATGCCGCTTTTTTCTTTGCCATCCGTTTCCCCTCCTCACTGAAAACCAAATTTATACCATACTACATTATCACGTAAATTATTTTATGTCAATTAGTGGTCGTACGCTCTACTGTTTTTATTTTAGTTGTGATATGATTACTTAAAGGATTTTAAAAATGAACAATCTGGAGGTATGACTATGCTATTAAAAACACTTGTTTACAAAAAAAAAGATTTGACGACTGTCTCTGAGACGAGCAACTTAGAAGAAGCACTAGAAATTTTAGAAACATCCGGTTACCGTTGTGTACCAATCCTTGATACTTCCGGAAATATTTTCCGTGGGAACATTTATAAAATGCACATCTATCGCCACAAAGCAAACGGCGGCGATATGACTTTACCGGTCACTCACCTATTGAAAAACGCAACGAAATTTATCTATTTGGATACCTCTTTCTTTAAAGTATTCTTTACGATCAAGGAGCTTCCATACATCGCTGTACTTGACAATCAAAACCACTTCTATGGCATTTTGACACACAGCACGTTATTGAGTATGTTGTCTCAATCTTGGAGTGTAGAACAAGGAAGCTACGTCTTGACAATTGCTTCAACAGGTAAACAAGGCGATTTAGCGGCGATTTCAAAGATTATCGCAAAATATAGTAGCATTGCTAGTTGTATCACTTTGGACATCGAAAAAGATGAATACATCCGTCGTACCTTGATCACTCTACCCGCCCATACAGAAAAAAGTGTCTGTGATTCGATCGTCAATCACTTAGAAAAGAAAAATTACAAAGTGATCGAAATTGAAAATTTACAAGATGCTGATAAATAAAAACCTGTTTAATGGTTGATATTTACTAACTATTTTTCGAAAAATCATATTTCAAAAAAGCCAGAAATCCCAAAATCATTTAAGACTTTTGGAATTTCTGGCTTTTTTACTCTATTACAAACAATCATACACGATCGTTGAATTTCACTGCTTGGTCTAGATAATACATCAATGGCGCAGAAACAGCCATGACGATAAATTCACTTAACGCAAGTGTACCATACGTTGTCCAAAACGCTTGACCGCCAGTTGGTACTAACATATACGCAATCATGAACATACTGATTGTAAAGAACGCTGTATTTAATGCTAAGCGCACTTTGACATTTTTCACTTTATTTTGGATAAGTGCAGTTAGTCCTAATGCAAGTAGTGTTTGACCACCACCGAAAATCACATCCATGACACCAAAACCATAAATGGCATTATAAACGATCACGCCACCTAAGACACCCCATAATAATTTTCGATTGAATACAACTAAATGATTCAAACTTTCTGAAATACGAAATTGGATTGGACCCGAAGACACAGGTGCTACCAAAATCGTTAACGCTAGATATAAGGCCATGATCAGTCCATTAATAACGACTACCATCAGTCGTTGCCTACTCTTTGTTCTCTCCATATTCTATTCCTCATTTCTCCTAGTTTTGTTAATGCGGGATGGTTGATGAACCGCAAGGCGTATTATAACATAACAATTCTAGATTACAACCTTCCCTCCACCCCACCATTTCAGCATTTTTACCTTAACCTGAAAAGATTGTTATAAAAAATAAAAGAAATAAAAACCAGCAAGACACCTCAAGTAGTTAGCACAAGACCTTATTGAACAGCATCGTTGAGAGATTGAGGCTTGATAGATAAAGGAATCGCACTCTTCTTATCAAAAAAATGAGGGTCGTTGTTGACTAATACTCCCTAGACCATTCTTTGTTTCTATCTTTTACCTACGTTTTTTCGTTTGTTCTTTATTGTATTTTCTAGCTTAACTTCTTTTTCATTTCCCCAAACCTCTGCTATAATAACCAAGATTGTCATTCTTTTGACAATAATGACGAGATGCTTTGTTGAACCTTCACTGGTTGACTCTATTATTCAACCACTGCTTACTTATGGTGAGACGATCTAGTGAAGCATCGTTGATCTATTTACATGACTAAAACCACAAGTATTCACAGTTGTTGATTAAATCTGACACTGCTTGCTCCCCTTTTGACTATGTCGCCTTGCTATCGTATGTTAATGAGAACTCAGGAAGGAGCCCGACAAGACTTGTTTTCTCAACTCAAATATGCGATACTTTGGTGCATTCCAGGAGGAAAAAATGAATTTTCATTATCACCTATTAATCAACCAAGCTGCTGGTAGCGGAAACGGAAAGAAAACAGCGGATAAGATTTTACCAATTTTGGATCAAAAGAAACTTTCCTATACAGTTCACTATAGTGAATACAAAGGGCATGATGCTCTTATAGCGGAACATTTAGCCGAAGATACCCTCATTGAATGGGAAAAGGATATCGATGCTAATACGATTGGATGGTACCCACTTCTCATCGTCATTGGAGGAGATGGTACGCTTCATCAAGTCCTGAATACGTTTCATCATTTATGTGTATCTTTTCCTGTCGGCTTCATACCAGCCGGCTCAGGCAACGACTTTGCTCGTGGAATTGGGTTAAGCAGAGATCCAGAAAAAGCTTTAGAAACGATTTTAGCAACCAAAGAACCACAAAAAATAAATGTATTGCATTATAAAGAAAAAGTAAACGATCGCGAAGGGCTGGCACTCAATAATTTTGGGATTGGTTTAGATGCAGCAATCGTTCATACTACGAATCATTCCAATGCAAAAAAACGATTGAATAAGTATAATCTAGGCTCGCTTTCTTATATTTTTTCTTTATTATATGTTCTTTTCTCACAAAAAGGCTTTCCGATTCTTGTAGATATTGGTGGGAAACGTGTGAATTTTAAAAAAGCCTTTCTATGTACGGCAACCAATCATCCTTATTTCGGTGGCGGAGTATCGATTGTTCCTACTGCAGATGTAACCAAGCCAACTATCGACTTCGTGGTTGTCGAACGAGTAAATCTATTTAAAATTGCTTGGTTGCTTCTTTTATTATTACAGAAGAAGCAAATGCACTCGAAGTATTTCCATCACTATACAACAAGCAAACTTAGAATTGTTTCTACTATTCCCCAATATGGTCAAGAAGATGGGGAAGATTTAGAAAAACAATCGTTTGATTTACAACTAACAAATAAAACACAGTTATTGTGGTGTGAAAAAATAGTAATGAGGGAGGAACAGTCAACCTCTTGATCTGTGGAGCTCCTTCAGATGGAGCAGCTACCTTTCCAAAGAAAAGACACCCGAAACGTTAGCGTTTCGGGTGTCTTTTCTTTGCTGATACTTCACCCCTCCAACTGATGTTGGCTGTTTATGGTCGGATGTTCTCCATACCAATCATTGGATCAATCCATTGCTGTTCCACAGCTTCGGTTGTGAGAATGTAATTATCAGGTGATTTTGGTGTTTCAGCTTCTTTCACTTCATTTTTTTCTTCTTCGATGGCAAAAAGCGAAACCTCCTGCGCTTTGTCGGTCGCCTCTTTACGGCCCTCTATTTGTTTTGTTGGCTCAGACACCTGTTCAATGGCTGCCGAATACGTTCCTTCTTCAAATGGATCGTCACCTGTCAAGGAATCTTCATAGGCGGCTAATTTCGTACGCAGATTAAGAGTCATTTCATTGTCTTCAATCCGCTTCTTCAGTGTCGTCAATCGCACTGCGGATTCGTTTTTTGCACATGTCAAATATGCTTGCTCTTCCCCTAACAAAATCAACAATTCCTTACTACGAGTAACCGCTGTATACAACAGATTCCGTTGGAGCATTCGTTGGTATTGATGGACCATTGGCAAAATCACCATCTTAAACTCGCTACCTTGGGATTTATGGATCGAACAACAATAAGACAGGGTGATCTTATTCCATTCATTTCGTTTGTAACTCACTTCATTGGCATCAAATTGGATGACGAGTTCGTCCACCTTATCTTCCGAATCTTTTGCTAAAACAATTCCCGTGATTACCCCCATGTCACCATTGAACACATTTAATTCTGGCGTATTGACCAAATGGAGTACTTTATCTCCGATTCGATAAACTGTATCATTCCAGTGAACTTCTTTCCGATTCCCACCGCCTGGATTGAAAATATTTTGCATCATTTTATTCAAAGCATCGATACCAGCGGCACCGCGATACATCGGTGCCAACACCTGAATATCTTGTGCAGTAAATCCTTTGTTTTTCGCCTTTTCCACGATTTTAGAAATCAATGGTTCGATTTGATACGCATCACTTGCAAAGAAAGAGCGATCCTTTTGATTTTTCGTAAAATCTTCAGGCAATCTTCCTTCTTTGATCTCATGAGCCAAAGGAATGATACTTGAACCATCGCCTTGACGATAGATCTGATTCAATTCGATTTTAGGGATTTGATCGATTTCTAATAGATCATGCAAGACTTGCCCAGGACCTACTGATGGCAGCTGATCTTTATCCCCTACTAAGATCACTTGCATATTCGTAGGGATCGCCTTGAACAGTGTATTGGCCAACCACGTATCAACCATCGACATTTCATCGACGATCAATAAGCCACCGTCTAATTCTTTCGTACTGATTGAAGGGGTTTTCTCACGACCATTCAAACCTAAAAGCCGGTGTATCGTACTAGCTGGCAAGCCAGTCGTTTCATTCATCCGTTTAGCTGCCCGTCCTGTAGGTGCAGCTAAGAGGATTGGAAAAATCTCTTGTGTATATTTCGTTGGATCAAGATCTAAGCCGTTTAGCTCTGCAAACAGATGAACGATGCCATTGATCACTGTAGTTTTTCCAGTTCCTGGGCCACCAGTCAAGATAAATAGTGGTGAGCGAATCGCTTCAGAAATCGCTTCTTCTTGTGAATCCCCATACTGGATACCAAACATTTTCTCAATTCGCCGAATATTCTTTTTAATTTCTTTTGGTTCGTACTTGATTTCCTTTTTTCGACTCAACAAGCGTTGGATCGAATTGCCAATCCCCCATTCAGAAAAATACAAACTATTTTCATATAGATTCGTTTCTTCTTGTTGGATCTTTCCCTCTTCCACTAACTGAATAATGACAGTCGCTACTTGATCCGGTTCGATTTCGATTGGACGACTTGATTCCAAGATTTTGATCGTCTGCTGCAATAAAGATTCAGCAGGTACATAGGTATCACCGGTTTGGATCGCCTGTTGGAAAATCTGGTGCAAGATCGCTGCTCTGATACGTCGTGGCGAGTCAGCTGCAATGCCGATTTGTTCAGCTAAATTATCTGCACGTTTAAAGCCGATTCCTTCAATCTCTTCGACTAATTGGTAAGGATTTTCTTGAATGATATCCAACGCTTCATTTTTGTAAGCTTGATAGATACTAAAGGCTAATTGACTCCCAAATCCGTAACGGTTCAACCCCATGATCACTTGATCCATGCCATGATTCAAACGGATCGTTTCAGCAATCATTTCTCTTTTTGGCTTCGTTAAACCTGAAATCTGTTGCAATTGCGCAGGATCTTCGATGATTTTTTCAATCGCGTCTTCACCAAGCAGTTCCACGATTTTCTCTGCGGTTTTTTTTCCGATACCGGGAAACTTGTCACTTGATAGGTAGTTGACGATCCCATTGGCTGTCGTCGGCTTTTCCTGTTCGTAACGCTCTACCTTCAACTGTCTGCCATATTTGGGATGATCAACTAGCTCACCATAAAAACGATACACTTCGTTCTCTTGGATATCGCCGAAACTACCGGTTGCGACAATTTCTTTTTCCCGATAATCAACACTTGTTTCACTGACTTGGATGAGCAATACTTTATAAAAATTACTAGGATTTTGAAAAAAGATAGCGGCAACTGTGCCGACAAAATAAGGCATTTCTTCTGGCTCCATCGAGGCCGCCTCCTTTATTTATAGTAAAGGCTCTGGCTGTCCATTACCTAAAAAATCCACCTGATTCCATACTTTAAGGTCATATGGTAACAGATTGTTTGGTTCTCCTGTTTCTAAAATCGTCAAGCTACTATTGAATAAACCGCCCATTTCTCGTAACTGACTTAATTCTTTACCAGTCATCCACTGGATCGCAGCAGTTAAAGAGGCACCATGTCCTACAAATAGAATAGGCCCTTGATGTTGACATACTGCATCCGCAACAACTGCTTCGATCCGCGTGATTGCTTCGGTGATTGGTTCTCCTTCAAAAGGTGTTGGATCATATTTATCTAAATGATTTCGTAAATTAGGTAAGTTCTCTGGAAATTTTTTGTACATCTCTTCGATCGACTGTCCTTCTAGTTTTCCTAAACCTAATTCTCTTAATTTATCTGTATAAATGATTTCTGTCGGATGGTCCAATTCTTGATTGATCCCTTTTGCTGTATCTCTTGCACGTTTTGCCGTACTGCAATAAATAGCTTCAAAAGGAACAGACTTGACCATTTGGCCGAATGCTTTGATTTCCTCATAACTTTGAGGTAACAACGGTGAGTCTCCCTGGCTTCCTTGAAAACGTCTTTCAAGATTCCATTCCGTTTTACCATGTCTTGTAAAGTATAGTTCCATAGATGTTAGACTCCTCACTCCGTACTTGTATATAGACTATCATATAGGATTTTCCCGTTGGACCTTGTAGAAAAGCTTGTTTCTAAAAAATAGAGGCTTTCGCCAATTGAATATCGCTAAAAATCGATTGTAAAAAAACTGTGCTATCCTTTATGTAGTCTTGTTTTCGATCAGCGATGTTCACGAAATATACTTCAGCCACACCCTCGATCAAGGGGATGCAAAAGGAAGCTCCTACTCTAGCAAAACGAAGGTTGAGCAACAAGAGAAACTATTTTCTCAACTTCATCTTCTTATTAGGAGCGAAACCTCTCTTTACAACCTTTAGTCTAGCTTATCATTTTCGTAATGATGTGTTAACTCTAAATTTGGGAAACCTTGTTGACGCAATGCCTCATACACGATCATTGCCGCTGTATTCGATAGATTCAATGAACGGACGTGTGTATCATTCATAGGGATACGTAAGCATTTTTCTTCATGCTCGCGCATAAAGGATTCCGGTAATCCAGTTGTTTCTTTCCCAAACAAAAAGAAATGCTCTTCACCATCTGCAAAGTCTTCATCACTGTATACTTTATTCGCAAATTTGGAAATCAAATGTAACTTTCTATCGCCTAAATAAGCCATAAATGCTGGTAGATCTGCATGATACGTGATATCCACATCATGCCAATAATCAAGCCCCGCTCGTTTCAGCTGTTTATCATCTGTTGAAAATCCTAGAGGTTCGATCAAGTGTAACGGTGTGTTGGTCGCTGCACATGTTCGTGCAATGTTTCCTGTGTTTGCTGGAATCAAAGGTTCAAATAAAACGATGTGGTTCATACTATTCATCCTCTCATGTATATGTGAAATCCATTTTAGACTAAATCTTGATTTTTGCATAAAAAAAAACGTATCAACTCGGTGTCAGTCACTGCGAGTCGTTACGTTAGTGAAGCTCTTTTCACTATCTTTTATCAGAACAGGAACCTGATAAAAACCAATGAAAAAACAACTTGTTGCTACTATATCACCATTAAACGATTTTTGCAACCTTAACTCTATAATATTCTTATTGGAATCGTTTTCTCTTATTTCCTTTTAACAATTCTACGTCAATTGTAATTTTTCTAAGGGGTTCTTCCATCAGCGCCTCTTTTATTTCTTTTGCTACTTGCCATTCCAGTGGCGACATTGCCAAGAGATCACGGCGATTTTGTTCAGGAATCGTAAATTCATACGTCACACGTTGACGTTCCACTGACACCATTGATTCCATGAATTTGTCAACAACACGTTCGTTAGAATAGTGGTGTTTTTCTGGCTGATCTGGATAAAAAGCTTGGCGTAATTCTTTTAAATAGCCTGATTGTGGAACGACTTTTAATACCATGCCGTCATCTGCAAGTACTCGCTGAAACTCTTGATAGTGAGAAGGCGAGAAAATATTCAATATCGTCGAAAATTGTTGATCCGCAAAAGGCAAATTCGTTAAATCCGCGACACACCAAAATGCTTGCATCGGCTGTTCAGTGGCTGCATAGACACCTTCTTTCGCGATATCAAAGCCAATTGCTTGTTTTAATGGTTGTAATTGATCGATGGCCGCCAAAAAGCTCCCTTCTCCACAACCGACATCTAGGACGGTCGCATCACTTGGTAGATGCTTAGCTAACTGTTCGATCAATGGTTGATACATACCTGATTGGATCATTCGTCTTCTTGGAGCAAACATCCCTTGATCATATTCGGTCTTGATTGCGTGAGATAAAAAATACAACGTTCCCTTTTTAGATAAATCAAAACGATGATTCTTTTGGCAAATAAGCCCATTCGTGGTCGATAAAAAGGATTCTTGACATAACGGGCAACGGAACATTTGGGCATTCTCTGATAAAAATAGTCGACTCTGGTCTATTTTCTTTAACATAGTGATTATTCATTCCTTTAAAATACGTAGTGAGATAGTCATATAAAGATAAAAAACTTTCTTTAAAAACATTCGTCATCTGATATTGTCTATCATGCTATCCCCTTCATCTTACCGTTTGAAGAGCGCTTTAGCAACTGTAAAAACTATGGTATAATTTCAACAAAAGTAGACATAATAAAGGAGCAAAAATATGATCAAAGAATTTTGTGCGGAGAATTATACATCGATCCCGTTAGCCATCGCAAATGGAGCAAATCGGATCGAATTATGTGACAACCTAGCAGTAGGTGGCACTACACCAAGTACTGGTGTCATTGAAGAAGTATTGAGCTACGCTAATGAAAAAAATGTACCTGTCATGACGATCATCCGACCACGTGGTGGTGATTTTGTTTATAATGATATCGAATTGAAAATCATGCACACTGACTTGATTGAAGCAAAAAAACTAGGAACTGATGGTGTAGTGATCGGTTGCTTGACTCCTTCTGGTTGGTTAGATGAAGAAGCACTGGAAGTCTTGATCGACTCCGCAGAAGGCTTACAGATCACTTTCCACATGGCGTTTGACGCAATTCCTCAAGAACGTCAATACGAAGCCATCGATTGGTTGGTTGAACATGGCGTTCATCGTATCTTGACACATGGCGGTGTTGCCGGTACAAACATCGAAAATAATTTTGTACACTTAAAACAGTTGATCGCTCATGCAGACGGACGAATCATCATTTTACCTGGTGGTGGTATCACTTCAGAAAATGCACAAGTAGTTGCTGATACTTTAGAAGTCCACGAAGTCCACGGCACAAAAATCGTTCCTTTGTCTGAGTAAAAAAAGCGAAACTTCCTTGTCCCAGACAAGAGAAGCTTCGCCTTTTTTCATCTATCCCTTACATAAAATACCCCATAAACAACGAAGCAATATTGAAATAGATCAATACACTGGTCAAGTCACTCAAAGTGGTAATAAATGGCCCACTTGCAACGGCAGGATCAAAACCTAAACGATCCATCAACATTGGGATCAAACTTCCCGCAAGATTTGCCACTGTGATTGCAAACAGCATCGCAATACCGATAACAAAACCTAGAATAAAGTTCTGTTTCCAAAATCCTACGATCAAGAAGATCGTTAGGCCAGTCACAGCACCGGTCACTAAACCCGTCAACACTTCCGCCACGATCAACCGAACAAAGCCCTGATCTTTTTCATCTGAAATCGCCAGGCGACGTACAGCGACCGCTAACGATTGTGTACCGGCGTTTCCAGCCGTCCCTGTGATCAAAGAAATAAAGACAGCTAAAATACTTGCTTCACTGACCAATTCTTCATAATGACTGATCAAAGAGGCAGTTGACATACCTAAAAATAATAAAGTGATCAACCAAGGTAAGCGACGAGAAGCTGATTTCACTGGATTCTCATTGATTTCTTCGACGTTGACCCCCGCCAATCCAGAATAGTCACTCGCTGCTTCATCATCGATAACGTCGATGATATCATCGACAGTCACGATCCCTAATAAATGATCATCATAATCCGTGACAGGCAACGCAAGAAAGTCGTAGTCACGGAAAGTTTGTGCCACATCTTCTTGGTCATCGCCTACGTGAACAGATAATACCCGTTCACTCATCAAATCAGAGATCATCGCATCATCATCATTGACAATCAAATCACGCAACGAGATAACTCCAACGAGTTGATTGTCTTGATTGACTACATAAATGTAATAGATTGTTTCTGCCACATCTGCTTCATTTTTCAAGACATACATCGCCGAACGAACGGTTTGGTTCGCAACGATCGAAATAAATTCGGTCGTCATGATCGCCCCAGCCGTTTCATCTTCATAATGCAAGAGGTCTTTGATCTCACTCGCATCTTCTGCTGTCATCAAGCTAAGATATTTCGCCACTTGTTTCTTATCCAATGTATTCAACAAATCGACCGCGTTATCGGTATACATCTCTGAGAGCATTTCCGCAGCATAACTAGGACGCATTTCTGCTAAATATTCCTTCATATATTCGTTATCTTCTTCAATGACATCGAACATATCCGCCAATTCCTTTGGCGAAAGATAGGTATAAATCTGTTGACGATCTGCTTCCTTAAGGGATTGATAGAATTGCCCCTGTTCGTAGATATGCATCTCCAAGAAGTTATTTCTAAAATCCTGAATATTGTTTTCTCTTAGAGCTTGAGCTAACTGGGCAAATCTTTCCTCTAATTCTTGATTTTCGTCCAAACCAATCTCACCTCACCTTAATCTTCAAATCGTTTCACTATTGTTGCCATATCTTTTGCTAAAGGCTGTTTGAATGCTAATAATTTTTCTGTGAACGGATGATAGAACTGTAAGTCATAACAATGCAACGCCTGTCTAGCTATGTCTTGATCCATCCTTCCCCCATACATGTCATCGCCTAAAAGAGGACACCCGATCGCAGAAAAATGCACTCTGATCTGATGCGTACGCCCCGTATGCAATTGAATATCAACGAGTGCAATCTCTGCTGATCTGTTTTCTAACCAGTATTCCGTTTGCGCGCTTTTCCCCGTAGAAGAAACTTTGCGTTTTAATAATGATGTCATATCACGAGCAATTGGTAAATCGATCTGCCCATGCGCTTTCAACGTAGCCACATCGCCACTGACCAAGGCTTGATATTTTTTGACGAACTTCTTTTCGCGAAGCTGTACGTCCAATTTTGCATGAGCAAAACCATGCTTTGCAAAAAGCATCAATCCTGAAGTATCTCGATCTAGTCTAGTCACTACGTGGATCACCTGATTTTCATAGCCTTGTTGTTTATAATAAGCTTTCACTCGATTCGCCATCGTACCGTTAGGATGGTATTGTGCCGGTATCGAGGATACTCCAGCTGGTTTATTGACGACTAAGAGATGTTTATCTTCATAAACGATCTCGATCGGTGTTTCGTCTAAAAGAACCGTTTCATGCTCGCCTTCTGCTGGAATCACAATGGTTACCTTATCATTTTGAGCCAAAGAAAACAAGACGTTCTCAACCTGATCATTGACCATGATCGTACCGCCTTGAAACTTGATTTTCGCTAGTAGCCCTTTGGAGATCCCTTTTTCTTTTAAAAAATATTTTACTTGTTGCGCTTGCTCTTTTTCATAGATCCATGTAAATTCCATTGCTAAACCTCACCAATAAAGGCATCTTTCACACGGTGCCAAAAATGCATATGTCGATAAGAAGCAAAGTGGATTCTTTCTTCTGCAATCCGATAATAAATGGCTCGTATATTATTTTTTGAAACGTCCAATTGATCAATCGTCACCAAATAATCTGCGGTATTCTCTAAACGAATTTCCACCCATTCATCTTGAGCAATGACCATCGGCGCACCTAGCGTACGAAAAACGCGGTTATTCAATGAAGCAATCTCTGCTAATTGAAATGCATTGATACTTGGATGGATCACAGCCCCACCAACACTCTTATTATAAGCAGTCGATCCGGTAGGCGTAGATAATGCCAAACCATCACCACGGAAGCTTTCAAATAGTTCGTTCTTGATATACACATCTGCTACCATCGTTCGGTTAGAACGCTTGATTGTCGACTCGTTCAAAGCAAAAAAATGTTGATCAGGCTTATCATCTAAATAGCTGATTCGAACGTCCAGCAACGGGTAGCTGACACTTTGTTCACGATTAGTTTTCAGGCTATCGACTAGTTCTTCTAATTCATAGTCCCGCCAGTCCGTATAAAAGCCTAGATGTCCTGTATGGACGCCTAAAAAACGCACATCATTCAAAGCATGGCTAAATTGATGGAACGCTGCTAATAGCGTCCCATCCCCACCAACTGAAATCACTAACTCTGGTTGCTGATCGTCAATTTTGATATTTGCTTGAGCCAAAAGATTTTTCAATCGTTCGGTGACTGCTAATGTTTTTGGTTCCTTGTTATGAACGATCGCTACCTTCATCTTTTGCCTCCTTATGTTTATTCTCTTGATTGATCAATGAGCGATAATAGGCATCTTCAGATTTGCCTCTGCCATGTGAGAATAACCGTTGTGCTTCTTGGATTTCTTCACGGATATTCGACATTTCTTCGTCGAGTTGATACGCGGCTTCAGCTGCACGTTGTAATCGTTCACTCATCTCTTCCGGAAATACACCTTGATATTTATAATTCAACGAATGTTCGATCGTTGCCCAAAAGTTCATCGCTAACGTTCGAATTTGAATTTCTGCTAAGATTTTCTTTTCGCCACTGATCAATTGGACTGGATATTCGATCACTAAATGATACGAGCGATATCCACTCGCTTTTTTATTGGTGATATAATCTCGCTCTTGTAATACTTTCATGTCTTTTCGGTTACGGATGATCTCAACCACCTGATGGATATCTTCTACAAATTGGCACATGATTCTTAGCCCAGCAATGTCTGACATTTCTTCCTCTAAACGCGCCATTGGGATATGACGCAATTGAGACTTGGTAACGATGCTTTCTACCGGTTTGACCCGCCCCGTCACAAACTCGATTGGGACATGGCGATTTTGTTCTCTAAATTGTTTACGTATTCCTCTTAGTTTTACTTTTAATTCTGATACTGTTTGTTCGTAAGGTGCTAAAAACTCTTCCCAGTCTCGTTCCATAATCTATACCTCTACTTTGTTAACATTCATAGATATTCTAACATATAAACATAGTTTTTTTGCACCTTCTGTCTTTGAAGTTGACCAAAAACAAAAAATTAGGCAAAATAAAAGAAAAGGGGCGAAGCCAATGACTGAAATGTTAGAGATCGAATTTAAAACATTGCTAGCTAAGGAAGATTACACGCGTTTGCTTTCGCACTATCAACTTACAAAGGAATCCTTCCATATCCAAACCAATATTTATTATGACACGCCTGATTTCCAATTAAAACAGCGTGGTTGTGGGTTACGTATCCGCTTATTAGATACTTATGCGGAGTACACATTAAAAACGCCAGCTACAGAAGGAAAATTGGAAACAACAGACACCTACACACTCCAAGAAGCCACTAAAATGATCGAGGAACAGACACTACCACAAACGGGCGGTGTTTTAAAAAAACTTCATGAGCTATCGATCGATTCCAATCAATTGTTTAAAATCGGAGAACTGACGACTAAGCGTGTTGAATTTCCTATTGATGAAGGTTTGTTAGCCATTGACGAAAGTTGGGGGGAACAACTTCACGACTATGAATTAGAATTAGAAGTCACTGATGCTGCCAGTGGAAAAGTAGCATTTGAGCACTTCCTTCAACGTCAAGGAATTCCTTATCATCCTTCAAAAAATAAAATCCAACGAATGTTTGAGGCCAAAAATTAGAACTCTATCATTTTCACAAGGCTCATGAGTTCATTTTTTCGGGATTTTCTGGTAAGTTATACGTTGTGAATATTATTCATGATTTGCATAGAATCTAATTTGGGGGAGATTCGTATGATCGAAATCTATTTTTTTGTTAATCCATTGGGGAAAAACTGCTTTCATTTAGAGCAACAGCTCGTTCAGTTTATTGATGAGGAATATGGAAAGAAGCCAAAAGACAAAGTACAATTTCGTTTTCTACCACTAGTTAACTTGCAGACAATCGGGGATGTCATGCAGACTAACGGGATTTCTCAAACTAATCTTGAAGAGCGCAACAAACTATTTTCCATTACTTATTCAGCCGCATTAGATTGCAAAGCTGCGCATTTTCAAGGAAAGAAAAAAGGAAGACAATTTCTTAGCCGATTACAAGAAGCAGTCAGTTGTAAAAAAATTCCATATTCTCAACAGCTTTCTGAATCGATTTTTTCAGAAATTGGAGATCTAGACATGTTCAAAGAAGATCGCCAATCTGAATTTGTCAAAGAAGCATTTTTCTCAGACCAAAAAATGGCCCGTGAAATGGGAATAAAGAAACATCCATCTGCTGTTGTTTATAATTATAATCGTGAACAAAATTTTGGAGTATTAGTTGAAGGCATGAACAGTGTTCGCCAAATCATGGCGATCTGTCAAGGCAAAGAAGACAGCTATCAGCTGTTTGAAAGCCATCCATTGCACGCAACGAATCCACAACTTCATTCCGGAAATAGCCATTTATCTTTGCTTTCAAATTAAATAATAGATGTGTGTATCACACAAAATTAAAAGACACAAAACAAGGTAAACTGTTTTATGTCTTTTTTACTATTTTTAAATCAGATATATTGTATATGGTTAAACATTTCCTACCCCATGAATACGGATCTTTGACTTGACGTACCACGCCCCTCTCCTTCGGTAGCAATTAATTTCTGACCTTGTGAAGGAGTGCCATTTTCAATATCCAGTATTTTACCTGTTTCAATATTTTGTAATACAAAAAGTCCATCACCTAAAAGATTACCTACACCTACTTTATACAATCACCCATTTGAATTGAGACCTTGACGTTGCAATTCTTGGATTTCCTTTGCTATCAAAAGATCTTTCTGATACAGAGAAGGATGCTGATTTGATAAATCCGTTGAACTGATGAGGATCAGTTGAGAAAGTGTACCTCTCAGTAGCAAAATTATAAAACATATGCCATTTTTGATTCCATGAGCCAATATTATTGTACATGATTACTTGGTCAAGATTAGATTGACCCAAATCCAACGGCCTTCCCAAACCCATTGCACTTTCAATTCTCACCACTTTATTTTTAAAGGCGTCCGCGACATTAGAACCTGGTATGTTTTGATCCAAATCTGCCGAGACTGTTTGACTTCCTCCGACTACTCCTAATGCCGTTGCTACAAATGCTCCTACCATTAATTTTGTGATCACTTTCGTTTTCTTGTTCCCCTTTTTTTATTTTGATACAAATCGATTTGTTGAACACAGTATGCCATTTTTTTTATTTAGTAAATTTACTATGAATTTTTTCATGTTTTTTATTTTTATTATTAAACATAAAAATATATTGTGTGCCAACTATATAAAAAAGAGAATCGTCGGCTATTTGAAACACCTACAATTCTCTAATTACTTCTATTAAGTTATAAATGATACACACTGCCACACTAACTTCTTTAAACAGCAGAATGATTCGTCTTTCTTTTTTTATTGACAACAACTAACAAAAGCAAGCATATAAGAAGACTAATGACTCTTAGTGCGGGAGTAAATAATAGCAAGATCATCAAATTGGCAAACCCTTGAACAATGGCAGAATCCGATTGATACAATTGATCCAATGGCTCTGCAAACACGCTCACATACTTATAAACATACGCAGTAAATAAATACATAGCAACACCTACTCCTACGATAAGGATATTTTTTGTTGATTTCGACAATTTCTGTTCCTCCACCTAGTGTTTATTGATCGAGTTTCTCTTTTTGTTTCCATAATCGGTCAATAAAATTTTTTTATGCTCTAGCCAGAAATCCTCTTTACCTCTAAATAATAAATCCTAAAGAATATATGTACATGTTTCGTTCTAATTAGAAAAGCTGTAGACATTCATAGATCATCTCCTTATTCGTTGATCAACATTCTTCATCTCCTCACATTTATAACATAAGACAATAATATTCACCTTATACAAATCCATTGTATTACTAATGGATCATCAACTCAAAAAAGGAGTAAAAAAGGGTTGCCCCTTCATTACTCCTTTTCGCTATCAAATGATCGTAGTCAACACGCTGACTTATTCCATCATTTGCTTTTTTATCCCAGCAACATCCAACCCAAATTCTTGTTGCAAGAAATCTGGTGTGCCAACTTGACCAAAGCGTTCATTGACACCGATTCGTTTCAGAGGAACGCCAATCCCTTCTTCTGCAAGAACTTCAGCGACTGAACTACCCAAGCCGCCAGTAATCGAGTGATTCTCAATGGTTACGATTTTTTTCTTGCCAATTGCTTCACTGAGGATCAACTCTCGATCAATCGGTTTGATGGTAAACATATCGATCACTTCACAGCTGATTCCTTGTTCCATCAATTGTTCAGCGACTTGTAATGTTTCAGAAACGAGTTGCCCTGCTGCAATCAGCAGATAATCCGTCCCTTTACGCAAAACATTTCCTTTGCCTAATACAAATGTTGAACCTTTCTCATAAACAGGCGTGACGCCTTTACGATTTCCTCGTACATAATGGATTCCTGACATTTGATGAAATTCTTTGATGATCCATGCCATTTGTACGTCATCTGCCGCATCACATACTACGGAATAAGGGATGGCTTTCATTAAAGCCACGTCCTCCCAAGTCGTATGAGTTCCCCCATTGTGCCCTGCAGCAAATCCCGGATCTGAACCATAAATATTGATGGTATTCCCGCCGTAGCCACCTGAAATAAACAGTTGATCAAATACCCGGCGTGTCGCAAATGGACCAAAAGTATGGATAAATGGCGTGTACCCTGTCAAACTTAATCCTGCTGCAACGCCAACCATATTTGCTTCGGCAATTCCCATATTGATAAAGCGGTCAGGATGTTCCTTTCCAATCGCTGTCCAACCACTTGCAGAACCTAGATCAGCATCTAACGCAATGACTTTCTCATCTTTTTCCATCAATTCATTGATGGTTTCTACGACACAAATTCGTAATTCTTTTTCGATTACTGTCAATTTAGTTAAATGGAACATCCCTTATCGCATCCTCTCGATTTTTTCTTCTAATGTTCGGATTGCTTGATCTGCTGCTTGGTTGACTTGTTCCGTATTGAATTTCACGGAATGATTGGCAGCTAAAGTTTCAAAATACGGAACCCCTTGCCCCTTAACGCTATCAAGTACCAGACAAACTGCTTGATCAGTCACTTCTTTACATTCGTTGATTGCAGCATCAATCGCTTGTATATCGGAACCCTTTACTTTTAAAGTATAGAAACCGAATGCTTCCATTTTTTTCTGTAAATCGAACGGGTCAAGGATGTCCTTTGTTTCTCCATCTAATTGCTTCTTATTATCATCGATGATCACGATGCAATGGTTTAATTTAAAATGAGCGATATATTGGAATGCTTCCCAACATTGGCCTTCATTCAACTCTCCATCTCCCACAATCAAGTACACATAGTTGTCTTTGTTAGCGTGCTTAAAACCTGTAGCGATCCCCGCAGCTATTGAAGTCCCTTGTCCTAAAGAACCTGTAGTTGCATCAACACCAGGTGTTTTTTTGCAATCCGGATGAGAAGGCAGTCTTGTTCCACCTTCATTGATCGTCAGTAACCATTCTTTGTCAAAATAACCAACATTTGCTAAAGCACTGTATAACCCAGCTCCTGCGTGTCCTTTAGATAAGACCAACCGATCACGTTCTTCCCATTGGGGATTTTTAGGATCGATCTTCATCTGCTTACCGTATAAGACGGCTAACAACTCAACGATCGAAAATGAACCACCTAAATGTCCTTGCCCCATATGTTTGATACTGATCAATGTATCTAATCGTATTTTAGTTGCTAATAATTCCAGTTCTTTTAGCTGCTCTTCCTTGATGGTCAAAATAATCCCCCCTTACTCTGCGACTGTATCTGATTTTTTACTTTTCTTTAAAAGTGTCAAACCGATCAAAACAGCAAGTACAGCGACCACACCAGAAATAACTGCAATTTGTCCGCCCATATTTGCTAAGTTTCCTAAAAAGATCCCTGAAACACCATAATCTGTATCTGAGAAAGTTGAACCTTGGAATCCAAGATCGCCCATTACTGGCATCAACAAGATCGGCATGAAGCTAATGATGATCCCATGGATAAAGGAACCGATGACCGCACCACGTACGCCCCCAGTGGCATTTCCATAAACACCGGCTGTCGCGCCACAGAAGAAATGAGGAACTACGCCAGGAATAATCACTGTTGTCCCAGCAAAGACCATGATCACTAAACTAACTAATCCACCAACAAAACTTGTTAAAAAGCCAATCAATACAGCATTTGGTGCATAAGGGAACACGATTGGACAATCCAACGCTGGAATCGAATTCGGTACTAATTTTTCAGAGATTCCTTTAAATGCAGGAACGATTTCAGCTAAAATCAAACGTACACCGGCTAAGATCACAAAAACACCTGCGGCAAATGACCCCGCTTGTTGTAAAGCATAAATAATATAATTCGTGCCATCGCTCAATGTGGTAGTAATATAGTCACTTCCGGCAAACAACGCTACGATCACATAGACGATTGCCATCGTAATCGTGATACTTACTGTTGAGTCCCGTAAAAAAGATAACCCTTTAGGAAAATTGATGTCTTCTGTTGATTCTTCTTTATTTCCAACATACTTACCGATTAAGCCACTCAATGCGTAGCCAAAGTTCCCTGTATGACCTAAAGCTACAGAGTCATTTTTTGTGATTTGACGTGTAAACGGTTGTGCGATTGCTGGAAAAATTGTATTACAAATGCCTAGCGCTAACCCACCGAATAAAACCAGACTAAACGTACTCATTCCTGTTACACTTAAAATGACTGCAATCATACATGCCATGTATAACGTTGCATGTCCTGTTAAATAAATGTATTTGTACCGAGTGATTCTCGCAATCAAAATATTGAATGCCATCCCCGCTAACATAATAAGTGCTGTATATGTTCCATAGGTAGTTAGAGCTAACGCTACGATCGCTTCATTATTAGGAACAACTCCTTGCATATTGAATGCGACTTGAAACATTTCTCCAAATGGCGCCAACGAACTTTCTATGACTCCTGCACCAGCTGTCACAACCAGAAATCCTACAAAGGTCTTGATTCCGCCTTTAACAGTCGTTGCCACATCTTTTTTCTGCAACATATTACCCAATACAGCAATCAATGCCACTAAGATTGCTGGTGTACTCGCAATATCGATCAATAGATCTAAAATACTATTCATTTATTTTTCCTCCCTCCAAAAAATTTTTTTATAGTAATCCTTTTTTTCTACATGTCTCAGCTACTTTTTCTTTCAATTCATCTAGATCGATGATACTCTCCAACACAACGATTTCGCCTAAATGTTGTGCGCTATCTGCTAAATCTCTACCGATAAAAAAGACATCTGCTAATTCTGGTGCTGCACTTCCCAGATCGTAATGAGCAACTTCCACTCCACTTATCCCTAGATCACTTAATACGGAATTGATATTCATCTCCACCATAAAACTGGATCCTAATCCTGAACCACATACTGCTGCAAATTTCATTTTTCATCTTCCCCTTCTTTGATCACATGGATGATTTCTTCTACATCTTTCGCTTCGAGTAATGACGCTAAACGTTCTTTATTCGACAAAATTTTCGTCAAGCTAGCTAAAGCTTTCAAGTGCATCTCGTTGTCCACTGCTGCTAAACAGATAAATAATTGGATTGGATGTTTTTCATCATCGCTCAATAAGACTGGATCAGTTACCTTCAGTAATGACATCCCAATTTCTTTTACTCCATCTTCTGGTCGTGCATGAGGCAAAGCAATTCCTTTTCCAATATGGATAAAAGGCCCATGTTCAATGACCTTTTCAATCATCGCCCCCACATACTTTTCTTCGATTTTATTAGTCGTTAACAAAGGCTGAGCTGCCTCGGTGATGGCTTCTTGCCATGTCAGTTGTTTGTCCGTAAAGTATATGGTTTCTTTTGTTAATAATTCTGATAACATCGGCCGTTGATCTTCCCTTCTATTCAATTCTTTGTTTATTTTTCTCTCGACGATCTGTCGCAGTTTCCTCTTTGTCATTCCTTCTTTTAAATCAATATATGGAAAAATCACTTCCAAAATTTCTTCGATCGAATGCACACCTCTTTCTGAAACATAAAATGCTTGTTGGACCTTTTTAACTAATTCATTTTTTTCTAAAGGAGTCATGATGGGTTTCACAACATAACTGGTCACCGGTGTTTTTAGTGGGACACTGGAAAACACCATATCAATGTCTTCCGAAAAACGAAGCATCTGATATTCTTCTGTTGATCGTGCCGGCAAAAATTCGATTTGTGGAAATAGCTCTTGTAATTCCGATTCCATGATCAAGCCAGAGCTGATGCCACTAGGACAGACGATCATCGCCTTTAATCGTTGGTAATGGTGTCGTTCCTTTTGCTTTCTGATCTCTCCACCAAATAAAATCGTAAAATAACCAAATTCTGTATCCGGAATCTCGCCAACTAATTGTTTGAGCGGATAAAGCGCTAAACGAGTCAATTCAAATAATTCTCTATATTGGGTTTTGATTTCATCGATCAACACATTATTCAATGTGAATCGATAGCGGATACGAAAATAAGCGGGAACAAGATGATAAAAGAAATTCATCAATAATTTCCGGTAGTCAACAAACCGGACAGCGGATAAACGTTCCATCTCATGGATGACCTCTCTTGCACATTCCAATAAAAATTCTACAGAATGATCCTCAATATCACCTTGTAAGACAGTCTTTAAAAGCACAGTCAAATAGCATTCTTCTTCTACTTGATTTTTGATTTGACCAAAATCTGTTAAAAATTTTTTGCTTGCTTGATAGACATTCAAAGAGGTCAGCATCTCTTTGTCTTTTTCAGTTAGAAAAACTGCTTTTTTTGTGATCCGTGACAATAAAAAACTAATAAAATACAACATTTCCTCAAAACGACTAGGAACGATAATTAAATCAAATTCCTCTAAAATACGAAGCAGGCGGTCTCTCACCACAACATAATTCGTTCTAGAAATGCCATAGATCCCCTCAAAAAGTAACCAGTGGCCGTTCTTGGTGTCTGTTAGTACTCCCACAGTTGAATAAGCTACGCGGCGAACATCAAGTTCAGCGCCATCTAGGTAGAAGCCTTTTTTTCTCGAATAAAACAGGCGAATGTCTTCTTCTTGGAGTTTCATTCTTAAATTTCTGACATCTTTTAAAACTGTATTCTTACTTACATTGAATAATTCTTGAAAATAATAAACAGATAGATCATCAACCATCGAAAAGGCAAGAAGATAGATCATGGCTTGTCTTTCCTCTTCAGAAAAATATAGTTCCTGTTTTGATACTTCAAAGAGGACTTCAGACCATCGTCGTCGAATCACCTCTGGAATCAGTACCTCCTCTCCAAAGATATTTATTTTTTGCCCTAGCTTTTTTTCACAAAAATGATTGATTTTTGTTAATTCTATTTTTAGAGTCTCTTCCTCCAAGTTCGTCAGTTTTATCAATTTTTGTCTGTTCGTTTCCTCAAACAGATAACTCAAGCGGTAATTGATCATTCCCGTCCCCCATTTCAACTATAATGACTTTCCGTTGGAAACGCTATCACGCTTTGGCCCAATTTGACTCGTGTTTTTCCATTTTGATGGACCGAACAGAGTCGACGACGCACCCGTGTATTAAAATTAAAATAAAAAAGGAAGTCACCAAAAATAAATCTTACAAAAATAAACAGCGAAATCCCAAAATAGGAAAAACAATTTCCGGATTTCACTGCTTATTTCAGTTGCCTATTTTTGGCACTCCCTTTGACTCTCACTTAGCAACAATAGCAAGCTCGTTTTACGCTGATTCAATCTCGTCGAATCAGTTTTCGATCCTTTATTTCATAGACTTGATCTGCCACTTGTTGAACAAAATAAGGGTCATGCGAGGTAAACAAAACAGTTCCATGATATTGTTTCAAAAAATACTCTAGCGCATCCATTGTCCGCAGATCAATAAAATTAGTCGGTTCATCTAGAAGTAATACGTTGGAAGGCTTAGCAAACAACGTTGCTAGTGACAGCCGTGTAGCCTCACCTCCACTTAACGAACCAATTGATTGTTGGATGATCTCCGGTGAAAAGCTTAAATGGTGAAGTATACTTCGGATCAAACTTTCTGGATATTCGGTCTGACGCATCAAATACTGTAGGACGGTCATATCCTCAACATAGTGATAATCCATTTGCTCATAGACAGCAAAAGTAACTTTGGGACTAAGCTTCACTCCATTTTTTTACTGTAAGATGTGTTGTAATAAACTAGATTTTCCACTGCCATTCGATCCAATAATCGCGATATTTTTTCCTAGAGCGAAGGCAAAGTTAACTTCACCAAGCAGGACTTTTTCATTATAATGGATCGTCACTGATTCACCTACGACTGGGAACTTATTGTGTAAAACAGTTGTTTCTGACTGCGGGAAATCAATCGGATGCTTTTTTTGTACTCTTGCGACTTCTGATAATTTTTCTAAACGTTTCTCCATTGACTTCGCCGCTTTCATTATCCCTTTTTGACCACTTTCTTTTTGTTTTGTTCCTGACAAACGATCAGGTTTCCGACTATTTTTATTACTTCTGCTTTTTTGATTGGAAGATTGCGCCATTTTTTTTGCTTGCTGCTCTTTTTTGATCATGCTATTTTCTAATTTTTTACGTTCTCTCAAATAGTCATCATGCGCTCTTTCTTGAGCAATTACTTCTTGCTCTTTTTGCTTTAGATAGTCATCATAGTTCCCTTGATACTCATTTATCGTATGTTCCGATACTTCCCATATCTTGTCAGCTAATTCATTGAGAAATAAGCGATTATGGCTAACAAAAACTATGGTTCCATAATAATACCGAAGTTCTTCAATCAACATTTGCACGCTTCGTTGATCTAAATGGGTGGTTGGTTCATCTAATAACAAACCTGGTGTGTACGTAGATAATACTTGTGCCAAACGATATTTCGTTTCTTCACCACCACTAAAGTGAGCCACTTGATTGGGGACTCGGAAACGGCTAAGTAACTCAAAATCGATTTCTTCGACTGGATGCTGATCAAGGGTATTGATCTGTGCAAAATATTCAAAATCAACCCTTCGATCTATTCTTCCTTTTTCTGGTAGAATTTCTCCAGCTAATAATTTAAGTAACGTCGATTTCCCGCTACCATTATCTCCGACGATACCGATCTGCGCATTCTCATAAATCGCTTGCTCATTGATTGTTAATACTTCTTTTCCGTCATACGTAATCTCGATCTCTTTTAATTGCATTACTAACGCTTCCATTATTTGCACTCCTTTTGTGTAAATGAACATCCTTCTAACGGAAACACAAAAAAGAAGCAGCCTGCGAAAGACTGCTTCTTCAGGAATTTTGTCCATACTAAAAAAGCATAGAAAAAAAGCAAAGTTCCCGTGAACTGTCATTTACAAGTTGTTTTTAAACGATTCAATTAATTGTTTAAAAATACTTGATCCAAATAAAACAACCACATGGCCCATCGCTCCTTTTCTCTAATTAAATTTATTTTATCATGAGCGAAACCGTTTGACGAACGGTTTCAAGGTTAATAAAAGATACTACATTGAGTAATTAGATGGTAGCATTGCTTCTTGACCTCTGATCTATTCAAACTCAAGAACTATGAGATGACCAACAGTGATTTGATTGCTTTTCGTTCATCCATTGCCTCATAAGCAGCTTGAACTTGATCTAACTCGAATTGTTGCGTAAAGACTTTACCTGGTTCGATTTCATTTGATAAGACTGCTTCTAATAGTGAAGCTCGGTCGTGAGTCGTCACAGCCGCAATCCCTCCACGTAAGCCAATATTACGATAAAACAAAGCGTTCGTATCCAAATCATCTACGTGAGGGACGCCAACACGTCCAACAACCGCACCTGGTCGACCTACTTTTACAGCCGTTTCAACTGCTTGTTGTGTTCCTACGCATTCTAACACTGCATCCGCACCGGCACCTGTTAATTTCATGACCTCAGCGATTGCTTCTTCTCCACGAGCCGCAATGATATCCGTTGCTCCAAATGTCAAAGCTAGCTGTTGACGGTCTTCATGTCGACTCATCGCAATGATTTTTGATGCGCCTAACAATTTTGCTCCAATGACTCCGCATAACCCTACAGCTCCATCTCCGATCACAACAACTGTATCTCCTTCTTTCACCTCAGCACTCACTGCTGCATGATAGCCCGTTGCCATAACATCCGCCAACGTAACAAAAGAGTTTAACATATCATCAGAATAATCTTCTGGTTTACCAGGGATTTTTACTAATCCCCAATTCGCATTGCGATAGCGAATATACTCTGCCTGATACCCTGTTGAACCTGAAGTATCTGATAAACAATCTCCATCAAACCCAGCTAAACAAGCCTCACATTCCCCACAACCATGGGTAAAAGGCACAATAACAAAATCACCCGGTTGAACATTTGTAACATCTTCTGCTACCTCTTCAACAATACCAATCGCTTCATGTCCCGCAGCAGATCCTGCTTCTTTTTTAGAGATACCACGATACCACCATAAATCAGAACCACATACACTTGCACGTACCACACGAATGATTGCTTCGTTTTCTTGATTCAATTCTGGCTTAGGCATTTCTTTGATAATCATTTTCCCTGGTTCTAAAAATACTGTTGCTTTCATAGCTTCCACTCCTTAGATTAATTGCTTCTAGTATATCCCCTTGAGTCAACTCCAAGTCAAATAAAAACAATTATAACCATTTTTTTACCAATAAGACGGAAGAAAATGAACTCGCGTTTATATACCCGCTATTGTATCATAACTTTGAAAAGAGAGCGTTGCATCAACAACTCTCTCTTCAGATAGCACTGTTTGACTAGTGGCTAGTTTATTCAGTTACAAAAAATAACCGTTAAACCTTCCGAAGTTTAAAGAGCGGTTATTTTTTGTTGTCTTTGTCGCTGACGATCGAGACCAATGTTGCAAACGATAATGTAAACATCCATGCCTCAAACACAGACATGCTTATTCCTTTCTAGAAGAAAGCCACAGATCAACATAGGTATCACCTCTTTTCTTAAGGCTAGCCACCGCATCAACTTTACTATCCCTGTCAATATACTATAAACCGAAAATCCAAACCTTAATTTTTGAATTCTCATGTTATTTTTAACAGTAAGAACCGGAAAAGTGTTGAGTGAGAAACTCACACACTTTTCCGGTTTTTGGCAGGATCAGAACGGACCTAGAAAGATCCAATCAATAGATCACTCAACACATGATTTCTATAATTCTTCCACTAATGCTTCTAATTCATTTAATCGTTGTTCAAACACGGCCATTGCATCTTCAATATAAGCTGCTTGGGTCATGTCCACACCAGCTTTCTTCATTACTTCTACTGGATAATCGCTGTTTCCTGCTTTTAGATACGTTAGGTAAGCATCTAATGCACCTGGTTCTTTCTCCCAGATTTTCTTCGCTAAAGCAGATGCAGCAGAAAATCCTGTTGAGTATTGATAGACATAATAATTATAGTAGAAATGTGGGATACGCGCCCATTCATCTTTGATTTCTGGATCTTTTTCAACAGCCGGACCATAATACTTAGCATTTAATTCGCCATAGCTTTCACTTAGGTACTCACTCGTCAAAGGTGTTCCTTTTGCATCTTCTTGATGCATGAAGTGTTCAAACTCTGCAAATTGTGTTTGACGGAAAATTGTTCCTTTAAAACCATCTAAATAATGATTCAAGACATAAGCACGAACCCGAGGATCTTCTTCGGTCGCTAATAAATGTTCGGTCAAAATATTTTCATTTGTTGTTGACGCAATCTCGGCTAAAAAGATTGAATAGTCGCCGTAGACGAAAGGTTGATTCGAACGTGTGAAATAGCTGTGGACACTATGTCCCATTTCATGGACCAAGGTGAACAGTTGATCCAACGTATCATGCCAGTTCATCAGGATGTAAGGGTTGGTATCATAACTACCAGAAGAATAAGCGCCACTGCGTTTCCCTTTATTCTCGACTACATCAATCCAACGGTTTGAAAATGCTTCTTTTACGACAGCTAGATATTCTTCTCCCATTGGTGCAAGTGATTCAATGGCTTTTTCTACTGCTTCTTCATACGTAAATTTGATTGGTGCTTCACCTAATACTGGCGTATACAGATCATACATATGCAACGTATCTAAATTTAATAGTCGTTTACGTAGTTCCATATATCGATGCAATAACGGCAAATGTTTGTTCACAACAGTAACTAAAGTATCATAAACACTTTCAGGAATATGGTTATTGCTTAGTGCAGCTTCTCTGGCAGAAGCGTATCGACGTGCTTTGGCTTTGAAGTTGTGTCCTTTGATATGTGTTCCAAGTGTGGAAGCAAAGGTGTTTCTAAATTGTGCATATACGCTGTATAGTCCTTTGAACGCTGCTTCACGTACTTCGCGATTTGTACTTTCTAATAATTGACCATATACACCATGCGATAATTGGATCTTTTCACCATTCTCACCAGTGATTGTTGGGAACTCTAAATCAGCATTATTCAACACTGCAAAGGTACCACTTGAAGCACCAAAGATTTCTCCGGCTCCAGCAAGTAATGCTTCTTGATCTGCTGACAAGATGTGTGCGCGGTTATCAACCATTTGTTTGACATAATGACGATAAACTTCTAATTTTGGTTCTTCTTCAAAATATTGCCAAATTTGCTCATCAGAAAGTTGCAATACTTCTGGCTCATACCAAGCAATTGCTTCACTCACTTTTGAAAGTAAACTTCCAGCACGAGCATACAATGCTTGATATGTCGTATTTGTCGTATCTTGATCATTTTTTAAATGGGAATAGACATAAATAAGCTCAACTTTACGATACATTGTTAAGACAAATTCAAGCGCCTCCAAAAATGCTGTTGCTCCATTGCCTAATGTTCCTTTATAATGCTCAGAATTTTTTAATTCTTCAGTCAATTCTTCGTACTTTTTATCAAATTCTTGATCGCTTGAAAAGATTGGTGTTAGGTCCCATGTCAATTTGTCAGGCAAATCTTCTCTATTTGGTAACTTCGTTGTTTCGCTCATCTGTTCCACTCCTTTTGTTCATCTTTGCAACTATGCTTTTCTGAATAAAAAATAATAGTTACTTTTTACTTACTCTTTTGAGTTTATCATAACTCTTTCATGTTTTGTATATGGAATTCTTCTCTGATTATTATTTTTGTACTAAACGTTTACACTCTTCATAAAACAATCGATAAATTT
The DNA here is from genome assembly GCF_003957375.1 of Enterococcus mundtii. Taxonomy (GTDB): domain Bacteria; phylum Bacillota; class Bacilli; order Lactobacillales; family Enterococcaceae; genus Enterococcus_B; species Enterococcus_B spodopteracolus. The sequence goes on from NZ_CP025473.1 coordinate 2,415,689, forward strand.
TTTGTTCATCAATCAAAGGAAATAACCACTCATTTTTATATTTCTTGATTTCCTGATACCACTTATCGAAAGAACTTGTTTTCTTATCATTCTCTTTGCATTTCATCTGTGAAAACAGCAACCGATAAAAGAATACTTGTTCAGAAAAAAAGCAAAAGAAATCACTTCCTTCATAGAACCACGATTCAAGATAAAGCACATGCTTCTTTCTTAGATAGCACTGTTCTTGTACTCCCAATACTTTTTTATTTTTTCGAATGATTTGTTTTGCTAACCAATCTTTTGCTTTCACGGAAGAAGGACTTGGTATTTTTCGCAATGAGCCACTTTCGACTTCTAATACTGTTAATAGCTCTTTCTCGAAAAAGGACCAAGAAGATTGTTCAAACCTGATTTCCCCCGATAAGTCTGTGAGTATCTGACTATATAAGTAAACCTTTTGCGTAGACCAGTCGATTTGCCAAAAGTGGAGCTGTCGTAAATCGTCATAGTAGCAAAACTTTTTTTCTAATCTTAAGCGATCGTTCCTTTTGAAAAATTTCATTCCTAATAGCCACCAAACAACATACCCATTTGCTTTGTAATTGATCGTTCTTTCGATCATTCGCTCATAAGACAATGGAGAGCATTGGATCTCAAACGCATGATGACCAACCAAGATATCCGGACGTTGCATCAGTTGTGATAGATACCCTTCCATTTCTACTCTTGGATAGCTTTTTTTCAACCATCGGAAACATTGTCTTTTTAGATTAAGATGCTCTTCAGATTCCGCCTCACTAAATACTTGGCAGCCCAAAGTATCATGATGGAAAAAATGGGGGATCCTCTTCATTCCTCTTTTTAAAAATACCTGATTCCCACAGTTTGGACAATAGTAGTCGTACTCTTTTGTTGCATCAGTTGCTAAAAAAACAGACCCTTCTTTGTCTTTGGCGAGTAGCATCGACTCACTTCCTTTCATTAGATAAATACGCCAACAAAAAAGGTCTCAACAAATGTTGAGACCCTCGACAAAGCATACCTAGCAATGTCAACTATCGCTATGTTAGCTTATCCTATGCTTTATTCAAAATAAAATTTTATACGTTCCAGCGCATTACGTTCCATCAATTGCTGCCCGTATTCATTCAATGCTTCAGCTGTTCGTGTACTTTTTTCAGCGAATTCTAAAATACGTGCATATTGATTTTCAACATCGATTTGATTTAGATTTTCCATCCAAAAGTGAACAACTAAATAATAACGTTCTTCTAATTGGTATAGATCTGTCCAAGCTGATTCTAACTGAACATCATTGGCAAGCTGGATCACTTGCTCAAAGTCATTGAATACAAAGATTGCTCGTTGTTCACTTGCAGTAGTTGATTCTGTTAAGTCGCTTTCCTCTTCATTTGTAAGCATTTGATCTTGAAGAAACTCACTAACATCTGCGCTATTCAACGTCGATTCATTGTTTTGACCGATCTCTTCGTCTGGCATATTCTTACTGATAAACAGCTCTAGGCCATCCCCTTTTGGCAAAACTTGGAAAGTGACAGCTTCGCTACTTTGGAACTCCTCTTCAATATCCACTTCTTCTAAGATACTATAAAAAAAGTTTTCAATTTCTCTGTGGTTACCTAATAAATCTAAAAATGAGACCCCACGTTCTTCTAGGTCATCATGACCAATCATTACACGAATCGTATTCTCATTGATATGTTCCATTTCCATATGCTACACCTCACTTTATCCCAACTATCCATATAGATTAATTGTAGCGAAATAAGAATAAATGTAAAGAAAAAATCATTAAGTCCTAAAAAAATACAATTTATTTTTAATAAAAAAAACTTAGAAAGACATCACATCCTCCTAAGTTTCATTCTGTGTTTTCTATAAACCAGCCATTAGCTGGGCTTGACGTAATTCTAATTGACGAACATCTCGTGGTAAGAAACGACGAATTTCATCTTCATTAAAGCCAACTTGTAGACGTTTGTTATCGATCATAATTGGTCTACGTAACAAACCAGGATTGTTTTGTACAAGCTCTAAAAGTTCTTGTAATGGTAACTCATCAAGATCCATGTTTAATTTTTGGAAAACTTTTGAACGGGTAGAAATAATTTCTTCTGTTCCGTCTTCCGTCATTTGTAAAATTGCTTTTAATTCAGAGCTATTAAGAGGTTCTGAAAAAATATTTCGCTCTACAAATGGAATCTGATGCTCTTGCAACCACGCACGAGCCTTTCTGCAGGAAGTACAACTTGGGGAAGTATATAGTGTTAACAACGTGCATCACTCCTTTTTGTGATTATAGCCACATTTTTGTAACAGAAGATCCTGAATATCTTCCATCTGTTTCTATTATACCCAATCAACATTTAAATAGCTAGCTTTTTTTTAAATTATTTTAAAAAAAAATGAAAGTTATCTAAGACAGATATTCAGTTAAACCAAGGTTTCTACTTAATTCTAAGTAAAAAAATTAGAGTTTTCAAATACTTTTACAATACAAAAAACACATAACACAGCACAAAAATCTGTACTAGTCTTTTTGAAAACTTTAAGAATGATAGCGTTTTTTTCACGTGTAATGTTTTTTATTTATTTAATAACAAAAAATTTTTTAAACTTAGAAAATAAAAAAAACTAAAAAAATGTTGATTTTAACGCGACTATAAAATTGAAGTAACGGATGCGTTCAATGGAAAAGTCAAAACCTACTAGCCAGCTTGCTAGTTAACGTTATTTTATATTTTACTAATTTTATTTTTTCTGTATTAAAAAAACAAGTTGTCTTTTGTTTTATTTATTTTTTACTATTATAATCCATTTGGCGAAGTGGAAAATAGATTTGTTGATTTCTTTATAATAAAATTAATTATTTTTAGTTAAAAAAACTAAAATACACAAACCTTATTCTGTCAAGTAATCAGAAATATAGTAATAAAAACCTTTAAATCTCAACGTTTTTATCACCTTTTTTTTGATACAATAAGCGAGGATTTGTGAAAAGATAGAATATTGAAAGGCGTGTAATAATTTGATTAAATCAGTTGTATTTGATGTTGACGATACAATGTATGATCAGCAACAACCATTTAAGAATTCAGTTCAAAGCGTGGTACCTCAAGTAGCAAAAGAAGATATGCATGGATTATATATCCGTTTCCGCCATCACAGCGACGAGAATTTCCCAAAAGTCATGGCTGGAGAATGGACACTTGATTATATGCGTGCACACCGCATTAGTCAGTCCTTAATCGATCTAGGTTATTCACCTATCTCTGATGAAAAATGCTTGGTTTTCCAAGAAGTCTACGAAGAGGAACTAGCAAATATCTCTCTTCATCCTGAAGTAAAAAAAACACTTGATTTTCTTAAAGAAAAAAATATTCCATTAGGGATCATCACCAATGGACCAACTGATCATCAAACAAAAAAATTAAATCAACTTCAATTAACAAATTGGATTCCTGCTGATTGTATGCTAGTTTCTGAAGCAACTGGCTTTCAAAAACCAGAAAAGGAAATCTTCCAATTAGCCGAGAAAACTTTCAATATGTCACCTAATGAAACCCTATACGTTGGCGATAATTACGAAAACGATGTGTTAGGTGCTAAGAGTGCCAATTGGCAGACGTTATGGTTTAATCACCGCAAGCGTTCCGTCAACGAGCATCCGGTGTGTGATGTAGAGATCAATGAGTTCGATCAACTGCTATCCGCTATAAAAACTGCTGTAGGAGAAGCTCAGCTTGTCTGATCAAATAAGCATCTGCGAATAAATAAACAAGCAAAGCCAAGGAAGATCACTGCGCAGATTTGCGAGGCTATCTTCCTTGGCTTATTTACTGTTTCCTGTATAAGAGAGTAATTACTCAATAAATGATCTTTACGTTTTATTCGTCATTTTCACCAATACTTAGAATCAAACGAATATCGTCTTCTGTTAGTTTCGTCAATTGTTCTTCGTTTCCTTGGATTACTTTTTGGAACAATTCTCGTTTTTCTTGCTGTAAGGAATCCATTCGTTCTTCGATTGTTCCTTCAGCAATCATTCGCCATACTTCAACAACATTTTTTTGTCCAATACGATGGGCTCTTCCAGCAGCTTGTTCTTCGATCGCTGGGTTCCACCATAAATCATAAAGGATGACTGTATCTGCGCCAGTTAGATTTAACCCAGTCCCTCCTGCTTTAAGTGAAATAAGAAAGACATCTTTTTCACCCGCGTTGAAAGCATCGACCATGGTTAAACGATCTTGTGCCTTTGTACTTCCTCGTAAATAAAAGGTACTTAACCCTAATTCAGCTAACTCCTCTTGAAGGATCGTCAACATACCTGTAAATTGGGAGAATAACAAGACACGACGGTTATTTTCTTTTGCTGCTAGTAATAAATCTTTTACTTGTTCTAACTTACCTGATCCACCTTGATAGTCTTCTACAAACAAGCGAGGATCACAACAAATTTGACGTAAACGTGTCAGTCCTGCCAAGATGCCGATCCGATTCTTTTTGAACGACTCTGAATCCATAGCTGATACTTCTTCACGCATTTGTCTCAAATAGGCAAGATACACTGTTTTTTGTTCTTCCGTCAACGCAGAATAAAGGTTCATTTCAGTTTTTTCTGGTAAATCTTTGAGAACTGTTTGCTTATCTCGTCTTAAAACAAAAGGTCGGATCATTTGCGCGATTTCATCTGTCGTCAATTCTCTAAAACGTGTCCGATTCGGAAAGAACCCTGGCATGATCGTAGCAAATAGTGACCATAGTTCTTCAAGGCTATTTTCGATTGGTGTCCCACTTAAAGCAAACCGCTGCGGAATATGCAACTCTCGTAAAGCTTGAGCAGTCTTTGTGCTGCTATTTTTCACCATTTGCGCTTCATCTAAGACTAAATAATTAATTGTCGATGATTGATATTCTGAAAGATCCTGACGTAAGCTCGCATAAGAAGTAACACGAATATCTACTTTTTCAACTAACAAAGTTTCTCGCTCTTTCTTATTGCCATTGATCACTTGGACACTCAATGAGGGCGCAAACTTTTTCACTTCGGCTTGCCAGTTATAGATCAAACTCGCCGGTGCTACAATCAAGGCGTCCAATGAACCTTTTTCTTCTTTCTCCGAAAGCAGAAAAGCAATAGTCTGCAACGTTTTCCCTAGACCCATTTCATCAGCTAAAATGCCACCAAATTGATAATGACCTAACATTTTCAACCATTGGAATCCTTGCTTCTGATAGTCTCTAAGCTCTGCTTGTAAATTCTTTGGTAAAGCGGCTTCGTAATTCGTAGGATCGATCAAGTCTTGAGTCATTTGTTGGAAAGAATCGCCAAAACTAGCATTACTTCCTGTAAATTGTTCTTTGATCATCAATCCTTGATTTTTTGGCACTTGGATAACGCCATCGTCTGAACGGATCGTATCTCTGAATTGTTGTAGGATTTTGCTTGTTTGTTGGAATTCTTCTGAATCAAAAGACAATACCTGTCCACTTTCTAAGGTATAAAATGAATCATTTCTTAACAAACTCTGCAAAACATTGTCGATTTCATGCTCGTTGATTCCTGTCACATCAAAGCGGATATCTAGCCATGATCCTGTTTCTTCTACTTCAATCTGTGGTTGGTGTTTTTGTGCATCTAGATATAATTCCCGTAATTTTTTTCCTATACGGACTTCTCCAAATTGACGAAAAACAGCTAATTCTGTCCGGAAAAACTGATACAATGCTTCACCTTCAGGTAATGGACGTTCGTAGCCCGTTTTATTTTTCCGGTAACGGTACATACGAAACAAATCAAGAACCCGATGTTCTTGCGCCGTATCTCTCAATATTTCGGTAGTTTGCTCAGCAAGCGTTTCATGTCGTTCATCTGTGGAGAACACAACATCTCCATATACAAAATCGATCCTTGCTTGAATTTTCCCTTTCATTTTTTTAAAAACAAAGACAAACTCTACTGGAATATCTGCGACTTCTGCTGTCACTTCATCATCAATAGCAACGGTTCCTATCTGATCTAAAAGCGGTAAAATTTCTTTAAATAAAGAAGACAATTCTTTTTTATGAAAGGCAACTTCTGGCTCTTCAAAACGTTTCATCAGTTGTTTCCAAGTCAAATAGATCGTCTGTTGCTGTTTAGTCAAATGATAGATAGTACCTTGTCTGATCCCCCACTGATAGTGAGACAAGTACAAATCAAAGTCACTTACGGCAGTCAATTGATACTGTATTTCTCTCTTCTTGACTTGAAAACTTAGCGGTTTCGTATCGTCTGAAAACTGGATGCCATGATAAGTTTGATCATTGATCTGTAGTTTCAAACGTGTCGATTGATTCATACGCTCTAACAAAGATTTCGACTGATCGATTGGCAAAAGTAAGTAACGCTTGTCTAATTTCCCTTTTACCAAGACACCGTTTGCGCCTAATAATGTTTGCGTCTGTGCAATACCTGCGAATAGATCCATTAGTTGTTGATCTTCTTGTTGGAAAACTCGGTGCTCTAAACGGAATTGATACTGTTTATTGACCGTATAGTTTTCTTCTTCTGTATACGCCTGTAAAAATTCATAAATATTTTTTACGATGTATGTCTTCTTAGGTGTTTCTAGAAAGCCCACACGTAGATATACCGCCAAAATAGACAGTTCTGGATGGTATTGATTGGTTTCGATCTGTTCGACATGATAATCGATCACTAAGGGTTGCAAGGATTTAGTAGAAGTCTTCCCTTTTAATCGGGCAAATCCTTTTGTCAACAGTTCTCCTTCACTGGACTTTTTCGTTGGTTCAATCATTTTTTGATCTTTCTGCATGATACGAGAAAGTTGTTTCGATCGTAAATAAAGTTCTACTGCAACAGTGTGCTTGCAATAATGATGTTCTTCCCAGTATGGGCATTGACAGTAGTCGATTTCTTTTGCTGTACCATCTAAATCAACTAAATACAGCTCACTACCTAAAACCTCTGCATGCCACACATTGTCTTCTTGATCTGGGACAACCGATAACACACGGTCTTCTTGCAAATATTGACGCCCTCTTGCAATGACTTTTTCCGGAATACTCCATTTCATTGTTATCAATCTCCCTTCTTAACCAAAATGGTAGCGTATTTCACTCTGTCCACTACCTTTTGTATCAATTCGTATTTGTTGCAAGACACGTTCTTTCAACTCACGTACATGGCTGATGATCCCGATCATCCTGCCTTCGCTTTCAACTGTTTCTAATGCTTCCATCGCCATTTCCAAGGCTTCTTCATCCAGTGAACCAAACCCTTCATCAATAAACAATGCTTCGATCGTGATCCCACCAGCTTGCGCTTGAATCACTTCTGCCAAGGCTAAAGCTAATGATAATGCAGCAATAAAGCTTTCGCCTCCGGATAAAGTATGCGATCCTCTGGTCGTTCCTGCTTCATCATCGTACACGTTGATCTCCAGACCAGTCTTTCCCCGGTAACTACCGACTTCTTCATCTAATTCAAACTGATAGCGGCTTTTTGTCAATCGTATCAAATGTTCATTAGCGACTTGCAAGACTTCTTGTAAATAAACTTGCAAGACATAACGTTCAATGCTTGTTTTTTTAGGATTTTCACCATTCATCGTCTGTGATAATTGTTGCAACTGGATCAATTCATCTAGTTGTTCCTGACTATTTTGATAACTTGTAGTAAATTCCATGACCACTTTCTGATTGGTTTTATACTCTTGTTGTAAGTGATAGATCAATTGTTGCTGCTCTTCAATGTGTTGTTTGATTTTTTCGATTCGTTCACTCAACACTGTCAAATCTTGGGATTTTTCATCATAGGTGACATGTTCCAATTGTTCTAAGCGAGTGGAAAGCACCAACTGTTTCGTTTGATACTCCTTGATCGTTGTTTTTCTATTTTCGTATGTGACTGTTTCTTTTAACAACGCTGCTATTGCTTCTTGCGAAGAAAAATCAGTGTGTTGCTCCAAGAAACTAGAGATTTTACATTGTTCTTTCCCATATTGAGCAGTTGTCTTTTCGATTTGTTCAGTCAACGTTTCGATTTTAGTCGTCAAAACAGCTGATTCTTGCTGGAGTTTCTCACCTTGGGCCATTTGCTCTTCCAATTCTTGCTTGCTCTTGCTCGACTGTTTGGCTAATTGATCAGCTTCTTTTACTAAAGTATCAATGTCTTCTGTTACTAATTGTTGACTCAATCCTGCCATCTCACCTTGGAGTCGTTGGATTTTTTCATTATGGAGCATTTGTTGCGCTTTGATCTGTTCAATTTGTTCTTTGTTGCTGGCTAGTTCTTCCATGACCCTTACATGTGCTTCTTCTGCTTTTTTGATTTCCTTTAAACGAGCATTGAGGGTTTTCTCTATTTCCGCCAACCCTTGAACAATATTTTCTTGCACATCTATTTGGAAGGTGTCTTTTAACTCTGTGTTCAAATAAATTGCTTGTTGATCCAACTGTTGACTCGTTTCCATTTGTTGCTGGCTTAAACGAGCAAGCTGTTGGTTGATTTTTTCGATTTCTGCTTCTTTCCGACCAATTTCTTGATGCGTTTTTTCGATCGATTGTTCTGCTTGGACCATTTTTTCTTCAAGCACAGCTAAGTTTTCTTGCACTGATTCACGATTATCCGGTGTCAATGGATGCTCCGTTGCACCACACACTGGACAAGGTTCACCAGGTATCAATAGGGTTTGTAAATAAGTAATTTGTTGCTTTGCCCAGTCGCTTTTACATTGATTGAAATCGTGTGTTTGTTGTTCAAGTAATCGTTGTTTTCCTACCAATTGCTCTGTTGTTTGTTCAAAGTACTGATGATTTTTTACTAGTTCTTTGTCAAGGTGATCAAGGTGTTGCTGTTGTTCACAGTAACGTTCCCCTTCTAAACGTAAACGTTCATAAACCAACTGTTTTTCTTGTAGTTCCCCTTGTGTTGCTAAAACGGTTTGACTCATTTGTTGTCTTTCTTGAAGGATCAATTGCTGATCTGCCAGTTGTTGGATTTTTTGCTGTAATTCACTGACTTTTTTTTCTATTACGGAAAATTCCGATTGTTTTTTTCTGAAAGTATCAGCCACTGGGATCAATCGTTGCTTTTCTTGGAGCATTTGACTCATTTTTGCTATTTTTTTTTCGGTATTTTCTCGTACGTCCGCCTGTTCTTGCCATTTCTGTAAATCACTTGCCACCTTATTGAAAGCAATAATTAGTTGCTGTTTTTCACTTTCCTGTGTGGTAAGTGATTCTTGGTATTCTTTGCTACGTTCAAGCGGGGTGCGCAATTGCTGAGCAACTTCATAATGAGAAATCCACCTTTGGTGCTCCTCGATCACTTGCTGTTGCTCATTGAGCATTTGTTGTTCTGCTAATAATTGTTGCTTTTCTTCATAAGCAGATTTTTGATTTTTCCCGTGGTAGTAATCCGTCTCGCTGATTTTTTGTTCTTCTTTCAGTTGCTCTAATACTTCTTGCTCTGATGCGAGTCTTGTTGAAATTTGATTTTGATGCTCGTGCCACTCATTGATCACTGTCTCAAAAGATTGTAGACCAGCCGGTTGCTTCTCCTCATAGGAACTAAATTGCCTTTGCAATAAGACTAATTCTTGCTCCAAATGATCCAGTTCTTTTTGCTTGTTCTTGGCTTTTTCTTTCAATTGTTCGGTGAATCGTTGAAAGAATTGTGTACCAAATAAGTTACGTAAAACTGTTTCTTTTTCACTACTAGAGGAAATCAAGAAATTCCGAAATTCTCCTTGTGGCAGTAAAACGATCTGTGAAAATTGTTTCGCATCTAAATTCAATAGTTCTTTGATTTCTTGATCAACTTCACTACGTTTTGTTAATTGTCGAATTTCTTTTCCTTTTTCATCAAAGATCGTTAAACTGACTTTTGCCGCCTGTTTTCTCATGCCTTCACCCTTGCGTTTAGCTAACAATTGTTCAGGCTTACGTTCGACTTCATAACGCAACTGTTGATGTTCAAACGAAAAAAAGACACTCGTTTCGTCTTCTGGTGTCGCAAATAATGACCGCATCTCTTTGCCAGACCGCAACCTTCCAGATGTTTCTCCAAAAAGCGCATAGGTCATACCATCAAAAATCGTTGTTTTGCCAGACCCTGTTTTTCCTGTAATCAAAAACAAGGCCGCTTGGGTCAATTTTGAGAAATCAATCGTTTCATCGATAAATGGGCCAAAATTTTTCAATCGTAACGTCTGTGGTTTCATACTTGATCATTCCGTTTCTGTGAGTTCTTGCAACGTTTCTTCTAACCAGCTCATTTGTTGTTCTGTCATCGGTTCATCCACCATTTCAGTAAAGAATGTTTCCGCGAGTTTCTTTGGTTGCTTGATTTCAAGTGTCTGTCGTTTGCTTGTGGAACGATGCCGTCCATTGACACGTTCGACACCAAGTATTCGAGGATAGATTGCTCGTAGTTGATTCATCATGTTAGGGATAACTGCGCGATCTTTTAAATAAATCTGCAAATAATTTTCTCGGTTGATCGTATGGTAAAAACTTGGATCTAATAATTCTTTAAAACTAGCAGTTACTTCAGCGAGATCATACAAAGGTGTGATTTCTTGAAAATCCAACACCAAGGTGTCAGTTAGATCAACGATCCAAACACCTTTTTTCTGATTGATTTCTGAAAGCGAGAATTTAAGCGGCGAACCACTGTATCTAGCATTTTCTTGCTGCAAGGCCGCTTGATTATGGAGATGTCCTAACGCGACATAATCAAATGGCTCCAATAAACTACCTGGAATCGCATCTAGTCCGCCCACTTCGATTTTTGTTTCTGAATCTGATTTCTTACTACCAGTCACAAAAAAGTGACTGACTAGCACCTGTTTTTTTTCAGGATCAAAAGCGAGTTGCATCTGGTCAACCACTTTTTCCATTGCTTGTTGGACCGTGCGGATCGTATCATCTTCAAAATAACTTCTAGCAGAGATTGGTTCAAAATAAGGCAATAAGAAAAATTGAGTATTTTGATAGTCGATAGGTTGGAAAGCTTCAGCAAATCGGGTGTGTAAAAAAAATTTTGTTTGGCTGAACCATTCCGTGCCAGCAGATAATCGAACACTACTATCATGGTTTCCAGAGATAGCGAAAATCGGGAATTTTTCGTTCAGGTTCCAGTTGATCATCAGCCGATTGAATATCTCTACGGCTTCTACGGCTGGGATGCTTCGATCATAGAGATCACCTGCAATGACGATCGCATCCACTTTTTCCTTTTTCGCAATCGTTAAAATCTCAGATAGTACATGTTCTTGCTCTTTAAGTAAATCGTAGCCCTGCAATTTTTTTCCTATATGCCAATCTGCTGTATGTAAAAAACGCATCTCATCACCTCAAAAAAATATCCTTCTTACTATTATAACACTTCCATCAAGGACATGACAGCTAGAATCACTTACAAAAAGGGGGTTTTATAACAAAAAAAGCGATAAAGAAGCGGCGTCTTAGACAATCCGTTTCTTTTATCACTCATCGAATAAAGAACAATTATTCTGTTTCATTCTTTTTTATGATCTCATATTTAAAATCAGGATTTACTTCCTTGTCTAATTTATCAAATGCAGCTTGTGTACGTCGCTCGATTTCTGCCATTCCTTCCTTGTCAGTTTTTTTGATATCTGACAAGTCGATCGGTTCACCAAAGCGAACAATCACACGTTTTCGTTTGAATAAATCACCTAACGTGAGCGGGCCTTGGTACACAGCTGGAACGATTTTTACTTTGGCCATTTTGGCAATCAATGCCATTCCGCCTTTCAACTCAGTCGCATGTCTTGTCCCACTAGGAAACATGATCAATCCTAGATCGGTTGATTTTAGAATCTTGACAGGTGTCTTGATCACACTTGGTCCCGGATTATCCCTTTTGACTGGAAAAGCATTCGAACGGGTTAAAATGAATCGCAAAACAGGGTTTTTGAACAATTCTTCTTTCGCCATAAAGCTAAACGATTTAGGGGATGCAGCAACAGCGAGATACAACGGGTCCCACCAAGTGCGGTGCGGTGCAACAAGTATGTAATTCTCGTCTTTGGGTAAGACTTCTTTATTCTCATAGCGGGCATTGCCATTGATAACAGCTAAGATCACTTTCACGAGCCCGCGCATAAATCGATAGAACATATTCTCTTCCTTTCTTTGCTTCTCGTTCCTATAGTATGCCTAAAAAAGACCGATTTGACAAGTTCTCTTGGTTCTTTTGAATAAAAATAGTATACTACATACGATTAGTTTTTTCATTTGGAGGGAATTAGATGCTTCACGAACATGAACGTATTGACCAATTATATGCAAAAGATATTAAGATTATCCAAAGTTCCCAAGTTTTTTCCTTTTCTTTAGATGCCGTATTGCTTGCTCATTTTGCTCGTGCGCCAAAAAATGGTCAAATCGTTGACCTTTGTTCGGGGAATGGTGCTGTCGGGCTATTTTTAAGCAAACAAACACAGGCAAAGATCGATGCAATCGAACTACAGCCACGCTTAGCTGACATGGCTCGACGGAGCATTTCCTTGAATCATTTAGAACAACAAATGACCGTGCATACGATTGACTTAAAAGAAAGCTTATCGGTTGTCAGACACAACTCTTGTGACTTAGTCGTCTGCAACCCCCCTTACTTTAAAGGCTTACCTACAAACAAAAAAAATCCAAATGAACATCTAGCAATTGCCCGACATGAGATCCATACAACGTTGGAAGAAGTGATCCAAATCTCCGGCAAGTTATTAAAAACAAATGGTCGCTTAGCTCTTGTACATCGCCCAGAACGTTTCTTAGAGATTTTGACCCTTATGCAAACCTATCAGATTGCACCGAAACGTGTTCAGTTTGTTTATCCTAAAGTAGGCAAAGAAGCAAATATTTTATTGATTGAAGGAATCAAGCAAGGAAAAGCCGATGGTTTCAAAGTTTCTCCACCTTTATTCACCTATGATACGCAAGGTGAGTATACCCCTGAACTCCGTGAGATGCTTTATGGAGAATAACCATTACTTTTATGTATTGCACTGCCAAGATAATACGTTCTATGGAGGATATACCACCGATTTGGCTCGTCGTTTACAGGAACATAACAATGGTACAGGCGCTAAATACACTCGTTTGCAAAAGAGACGTCCTGTAAAAATGATCCATGCAGAAGGATACTCTACAAGAAGTGAAGCCACAAAAGCCGAAGCCGCGTTCAAAAAACAAACACGCCGGCAAAAAGAAAACTATTTGAAGACACATCCTTCTCTTTCTTTACCTGATCAAACGGAGTAAAAAAAATTTTAGAGAAAAAGAATGCCTCAACGAAAGATCGGAGAACGATTTTCGTTGAGGCATTCTTTTTTGTAAGAGTTATCCTACTGATCTGGTCAAAACATTGCTGTCACAACCTCAGTTTTTATTCACTTACTTGAGTACTATCAGATAGAGTGTCACTCGTACTAGTCGAAGCAGTCTCACTCGTTTTGCTTGTCTCTGATTCTTTTGTTCCACCTAATAGTGCTTCACTGACTAGATGGATATAATTCAACATACCATCTGGATTTGGATGGACTTGATCATCATAGAACCATTCACTGTGATCGTTACTATAACCGTACCAATCAATCACTGTCATGTTGTCATATTTCTTTTCCATTTCTGTGAGCATGGTGTTGACTTCATTTTGCCAGCGCTTCGTTGGTACGCGAACATTGACCCAGTAAACTTTACGATCCCCGATCGCGTTCATCAAGCTATCAAATTGCGCCTCAGAAAAAGAGCCATTTGTTCCTAACCCAATTAATACCGTATCTTTCAATAGATCCCGATTTTTCAATTCTTCGATATAAGGAACGCTTGTATAGAGTTGACGACCAACATCACCATCTACGACTACTTGCGGATATAGTTCTTTTAAATCTGCCGCAGCATCTAACATGACTGAATCACCAAATGCAGTTAGCTCTAGTTGTTGGGCTTTTTCCCCTTGCGCTTTGGTCAAATCATATTTATCCAAAATCGCTTGGTCAATAGGTGCTACATTATTGCCTTGATTATTCTGACTTTTTTCAGCTAGTTTTTTACTTTCAGCAATATTCTTTTGTAATTGCTCTTGGTCCGCTGTCACAGCATTTTTAGGTGCAGTGACGAACCCGACTAAGGCAATCGCTACGACTAAGGTTCCAGGGACTACCCATGGCTTTTTCCAACTGAAAATAGGTTTGGTGAACCAGCCTTTGACGATGCGAAATGTTTGGCTATAATCAAAGCGTGCCAATGGACGTTCGATAAAGCGGTACGACAGTTCACTGATCAATAAAATCAATGTGATTTCAATGACCGTGTGTAGCAACACATGATCAGCGATACCTGATACTTTCGCTTCGTAAAAAATCATTACCGGAAATTGGTATAAATAGATTCCATAACTTCGTTTACCGATCCAACTAAAGACCGGATTCGTCAACCAGCGATTCAAGCTCGCACCGGGATGCGCTGTGACTGCCACAAGAACCATACATAAAAGACTGACTAAAAAGAACCCGCCATAATAGATAAAGCTCAAATGGTCATCTAAGAAAAAGAAAAAGAGGATCAAGATGAGCAACGAACTAAAACCCGCTAAATTCAATACTTTCTTTGCTTGTTTAGGGATATTTTTCTTCAATCGCGTACTTGGCCAAACAAAAGCCAATGCACTCCCCATCCAAATCGAGAACAAGCGAGTATCTGTCCCATAATACACACGAGTAGGATCGCCATTTGGCGAGTACAACACCATCATCAAAATCGCCGAAGCAATGGCTGTGCCCATAATGACATAAAAAATATTTTTTTTCTTACGGACAAATACCATGAGTAATACAAAGATGATCGGCCAGATCAGATAGTTCTGCGCCTCTACTGCTAAGGACCAAATATGGGTAAATGGCGACTCATTTGCAAAACGATCAAAATAGGATAATCCATTATTGATCTGCCACCAGTTATTGACATAGAATAAACTGCTAAGTACAACGCCCCGAAGATTATTCAACAATCCTCGCTGGAATAGCGTAATATATGCTGATGCAGTAATAAGCAAAAAAACGAGCCCAGGATACAGTCGTTTCATTCGCCGAACATAAAATTGCCAAATATTGATTTTTCCATTTTGTTCCCACTCTTGTCGTAAGAGATCAGTGATAAGATAACCTGAAACGACAAAAAATATCGGAACACCTAGGTAACCACCCTTCATACTTGTTGGCAACAGGTGGTATAGAATAACTCCGATGACCGCTAATGAACGAATTCCATCGAAGCCCGTGATATACCGGCTACTTTTTAATCTTTTTTGTTTTTCCATTCATTCTTCCAACTTTTCATAAACTTTTTTCATTCGTAATATACGTGCATTACCAAAAAATAGCAAGTAAAAACTTCATAAAAGTTGCCACTTTATACTATAATCCCATAGTTCATCAAAAAAGAACACATTTTTAAGTAACTTTAACAAAATTTCAAATATAACAAGTTGGCTAATTGTTGCTTGGATATGGTTTCATTATTTTTCGTTGATGGGCGAGAAATAATGGAATGAATTCTACTCTTAGCATGGATAAACATCTGGAATAGCCATTTAAAAATTTGGCCCTCCCAAAAAAGAATCAATAAAAGCTATTCTACTTTACTTGATTCTTATCGGAACATTGTAAATACTCCAAACATCTATGCTCCTTAGTTGCAAGTACTCTGTCACTCCTTTTCTATGATCACTTTAATCACTCATTCCTACTTATTACGAAAAAACATCACCTGTTCTTTAGCAGACAGATGATCGTTCTCTTTCATATCATATATTTAATTTTTTTCAAAATAAGTGTTGCCATTTCAATTTTATGAACTCCAGGTTGTAGCATTTCCTCTGAAAATCCATCCCTTTCAAATGTAGTACCGTCTTTGGGTAAAACGGCTAGAGACATTAATTCGAAGATCTCCTCTTTAGTGATTTGATCAATTTGAATCCAAGTTTCTTCTCTTGCAAAGCAACCTTTATTATCATCAATTTTCAAGTATTTCATAATTATCTCTCCTTGTTTTGTAGGTTCGTTTGCCGACTTCCAGACAATTCAATTGCACAGACAGATTGCTAACGGAACTGTCGTTAGATGCACCGATTCTATTATTATGTGTAGAGACAAAAACAGGAATATGTTTAGAAATATCTTGTAGGACAGTATTTATTCTGTTGTTTAAAATCATATTATCAAAAGAAGACTCAGGTTCATCAATAAGAAGTAGATTCTATTTGAGTGAATCTTCTATTTTTCTGAGAAAATTATATTCTGCTCGTCACTCCCAGAAACGGGATTCAGCTCTTTGTTTAATCTGTCAATTTGCATTTTAACAAAGTATTTTACAAAGTCAGCATGCTCTAAAATATCTTTGTTTTTTAAAGCTTGTAGGTAGTCAAATGGTTGATCATAACATTTAAAGACTTCAATAAAGGAAGTTTGCTTTTTTATGATGTTCAGAACTTCTTGAGCGCCTCTAAAAGGTCTTTTTGATTTTCTAATTGTAAAATCGTAAACTTCGGTTTCGTCCAATATCTTATCTTTTTATAGTTCTTTGGTTATGTTATTGCACTCATTTATCATTTTTGTATCATCAATTATTGTCACTTGTTTTAAGATATCTTCTTGCATATGTCTAGCAATCAAGTTAGGAGGAATTTTTTCTAACCACTCTTGATCGGGTACATAGTCAAGGTAATTACCAATCGTCGTTAGGACTACATCATCACTAGCCAATTCTACTAATCCAATTTGAATTGCATGGTGGCTATCCAAGTTCAGATAAGTGGTTCATATGATCATACTTCATAAATCTTATGAAGGAAGACGCCTTTTACCTGTTGAAATATCGTTAGCATAAATGATTATTTTCAGTTCCTTAATCGCAGCAATCATTTCTGGTATGCTAGCGCCAAGAAGATCAAAAAAACACAGCGACAACCGATCAGTTATCCACTGTGTTTTATCTAACTATTTTACTAAAATCTAAATCCCATCTTCATAAAAACGTCCGAGAATTTGAACATTTTCCGCAATACTGACAAATGCTTGCGGGTCAGAAGATTTCATTGCTTCACGTAACAAAGGAAGCTCATAGCGAGTAACGATCGTCATTAAGACTGTTTGTTTATCATGCTTATACGCACCTTCTGCTTCATTGATGATCGTGATCCCACGACGCATACATTTTTGGATGGCTTCAATCACTGCTTCAGGATGTTTAGTCACGATCATGACTTGCATCTTTTTTTGTTTCGTATAGACGACATCCGTCACTTTACCACTCACAAAAATCGACAAAGCACTATAAAACATATACTGCCAACCGAAGAGCAAGCCCGCTACGAAAACAATCAGTGCATTGAAATAAATGGAAATAGAACCGATGGATCGACCTGTTTTTTTACGGATCGTAATACTCACGATATCTAATCCGCCAGAAGATAAGCCATTTTTTAATGCTAAACCAATACCAACCCCATTGACGGCACCACCGAATATCGCACAAATGATCGGATCGGTGGAAAGAATCGTTTGTGGCAAAAGATGGATACTAAGCGAAGTTAATGTCACAGTGATAAATGTAAAAATCGTAAATTTCTTTCCAAGTTTAAACCAAGCTAAAAAAAATAACGGGATATTCAATAAATATAATGTGGTTGAAACAGGGATTTCAAAACCAATTACTGATTTAGAAAGCGTCGTTAAGATTTGTGCAAGACCGGTTATCCCACTTGAATAGATGTTTCCTGGTTGATAAAAAAAGTTCAATGCAACTGAAGCAATCAGTGCATAGACGATCGACACCGAAAGTTTGGTCGTATAATCATGATACGCCCAATTTTCGAAAGTTTTTTTCATGAAAAAAGCCTCGCTTTATCTGGTATGCCCTTATTATATGATCTTTTAGAATATAATCAAGAGACTTCTTTGAAAAATAGATTGGAAATTCCAATATAAGAGAAAAAAGGTTGCTCCAGTGTCACTAGCGCGAATCAATCGCGACTTATTAGTGACTCTTTCACAACCTTGGCATTCCTATGAAAATAACTTCTCTTTCTTATTTGTTATTCAACATCTGTAACGTCGATGTTCAATTCAAATAATTGAAGATCAGAAACAGTGCTTGGTGCATCACTCATGACATCAGCTGCTTTACCATTTTTAGGGAAAGCAATCACTTCACGAATGTTTTCCTCACCTGCAAGCAACATCACAAAGCGATCAAGTCCCAAGGCAATTCCTCCATGTGGTGGGAAGCCATAGTCTAATGCACTTAATAGGAAACCAAATTGCTCTTCCATTTCTTCTTCAGAAAAGCCTAGTGTTTTTAATACTTTTTCTTGTAATTCTCTTGTATGGATACGTAACGATCCCCCGCCTAATTCATAGCCGTTCAAGACGATGTCATACGCTTCTGCGTAGACTTTTGCCGGATCAGTTGCCAATAACTCGACATCGGATGCTTTAGGCATTGTAAACGGATGGTGCGCGGAGACATAGCGGCCTTCTTCTGCTGAATATTCAAATTGTGGCCATTCTGTCACCCATAAGAAATTGAATTTTGATTCGTCGATCAAGTCTAATTCTTTTCCTAAGCGAGAACGAATTGCTCCAAGAGTGGCTGCAACGATTTCTTCTTTATCTGCACCAAATAATAAAATATCCCCAACTTCAGCGTTTGTTGCATGGATCAGTTCTTCAGATGCCTCGCCCATAAATTTCGCAATCGGACCTTTCAAGCCATCTTCTTCTACTTTTAACCAAGCTAGTCCTTTTGCGCCAAACTGAGTGGCATATTGTCCAAGATTATCTAAATCTTTACGTGAATACTTGCTTGCTGCATTTTTCGCATTCAGCGCTTTGACCACTCCACCATTTTCAAGCGCCATTTGGAAAACTTTAAATTCAACGTCTTTCACAACCGTGCTCAAATCGATCAATTCCATGTCGAAACGTGTATCTGGCTTGTCACTTCCATAACGGCTCATCGCTTCATCATACGTCATACGTGGGAATGGCAAAGTGACTTCGATACCACGTACCTCTTTCATCACTTTAGCAATCAATCCTTCTGTATAGGTTTGGATTTCTTCAGCAGACAAGAACGTCGTTTCGATATCGACCTGTGTAAATTCCGGTTGACGGTCGCCACGTAAATCTTCATCACGGAAACAACGAACGATTTGATAGTAACGATCAAATCCAGCATTCATCAATAATTGTTTGAACAACTGTGGTGACTGTGGTAAAGCATAGAAATGCCCCGCATGGATACGAGAAGGTACTAAGTAATCTCTCGCACCTTCTGGTGTTGATTTGCCCAAATAAGGTGTTTCAATATCCAAGAAATCATGGTCATCCAAGTAATGACGGATCGCTTTCGTTGTGTCGTTGCGCAATTTGATATTTTTCGTCATTTTTGGACGACGTAAATCAAGATAGCGATACTTCAAACGAATCTCATCACTAATCGTTTGTTCATCCTCAATCAAGAAAGGTGGTGTTTTGGCCTGATTCAAGATAATGATTTCATCCGCGATGATCTCAAATTCACCCGTTGCCATTTTAGGATTGATTGCCAATTCATCCCGATTTTTTACTGTACCTGTCACTTCGATGACGTATTCACTACGGCATTTATCTGCGATTTCCCATGCTTCTTTATTGATTTCTGGATTAAAAACAAGTTGAACGATCCCTTCACGATCACGTAAATCGATAAAGATCACGCCACCTAAGTCCCGTCTTTTTTGTACCCAACCTTTTAATGTAACTGTTTGTCCTAACTGCTTTTCTGAAACCAGTCCACAGTAAACTGTTCGTTGTGCCATCATTTTTCCTCCTGTTCAGTAGATAATGTCATTTCATCATAGACTTTATCAAAGTGGTCATAAATATCTTCTAGTGCAAAGCTTTTCTCTGTACGATTAGCCATTGATTTGACGTTGATCGTTTGATTTGCTAGTTCATCCGCACCAATCACTAAGACCAACTTCGCATCGGCTTTGTCTGCTGTCTTAAATTGTGCTTTGGCTTTACGTCCCATAAAATCACGATCTGCGGAAAAACCAAAATCACGGATCGCTTGAACGATTTTCAACGCTTCGATATTTGTTTCTTCGCCTAGTGCCACCACATAGGCATCTAATGTATTCATTACAGGGACAGCTACTTCTTCTGCCTCCATCGTTAATAAAATACGTTCGATCCCCATCGCAAAACCAAATCCTGGTGTCGCTGGTCCTCCTAGTTCTTCGACCAAGTTGTCATAACGGCCTCCCGCACAAATCGTTGCTTGTGCGCCCATTTTAGGTGCGTCACTCATCACTTCAAAAATCGTATGCGTATAATAATCTAACCCACGAACCATATTGCTGTCGATTTCATACGGTACATCTAACGCATCCAACATGGCAATCACTGTTTCAAAATGTGCTTTTGCTGTTTCACTTAAATAATCTAAGATCGAAGGCGCTTCTGCTACGAATTTTTGATCACGTTTGTCTTTACTATCCAATACACGTAATGGATTTTCATGTAAACGACGTTGTGAATCTTCGCTTAATTCTGCTTCGAACGGTACAAGGTAATCGATCAACGCTTGACGATACGCTTGTCGCGTTTCTTGATCGCCTAAAGAGTTGATCACTAAACGGATTTGACTGATTCCTAATTGTTTGAAGAAGTCTAAGGCCATCACCATGCTTTCAACATCCGTCGCAGGATTGTCTGAGCCAAATGCTTCGACACCGATTTGATGGAATTGACGTAAACGACCTTTTTGAGGACGCTCATAACGAAACATTGGTCCCATATAAAATGTTTTGTAAGGTTTTGTATATTCTGGTCCAAATAATTTATTCTCAACAAATGAACGGACGATTGGTGCAGTTCCTTCTGGACGAAGCGTCACATGACGCTCGCCCTTGTCGTAAAAATCATACATTTCTTTTGAAACGATATCAGTCGTATCCCCTACGCTACGAGCAATCACTTCATAATGCTCAAAAATCGGCGTGCGGATCTCATTATATTGATAATCTTTGAATAATAAACGCGCAGTTTCTTCAACAAATTGCCATTTTTCAGATTCTCCAGGTAAAATATCATTTGTTCCTTTAGGTCTTTGGAAGCTCATCTTTTTCTCTCCTTTTCTTCACACTATGTAATCAATGCCAACAAAAAACACCCTTGTTCGCCATGAACAAGGGTGAATGATTATTTCATACACGGTACCACCTATATTTGAAAGATTGCTCTTTCCTCTCACGATTAACGCTCGTTTACGGGACGGCTTTGCACGCGTCCATCTCCAGAGTGTCTTTCAGAAACTACTTGTTTTAGATCGCTCTCAGCCACGACGATCCTCTCTTATAAAGCATTTAGTTACTTACTCGCTCTTTCATCGATATTTAGATATTAATTATAACCTACTAAAAACACAGCGCAAAGTCAAGTAGATTCTTATTGATTTCTTTTCAAAGTCTTTTTGATTCAGCTTTTTTTCTTTTTGATTTAGACTAAATAAAAAAGGAGGTAGAACAATGTCAGAAGTAAAAATCGGTCATTCTCAAGTATATGCCGAAGCAATCGGCTTAGGTGCAAATGCCGTCGGAGGGCACAATCTTTTTTCAGGATTAGCGGATGAAACTGGAAAAAAAGTCGTCAGAGCTGCCTTAGATAATGGCTTGAACCTTATTGATACTGCTTATATTTATGGTGAAGGTCGTTCGGAACAATTGATTGGAGAAGTCTTGCAAGAACCGGCTTATGATCGTTCCCGTATGATTATTGCCACCAAAGCAGCACATCTTCCAGATCAACCGGAAAAATTTGATAACTCTCCTGAATTTTTGAAGAAATCAGTCGATGAAGCGTTAGAGCGTCTGCAAACAGATTATATCGATATTTTTTATATCCATTTTCCAGATGAAGCAACACCTAAAAATGAAGCAGTTGCCGCTTTACACGAACTGAAAGAAACTGGGAAAATCCGTGCTATCGGTGTGTCTAATTTCAATTTAGAGCAATTGAAAGAAGCCAACCAAGAAGGCTATATCGATATCGTACAGGATCAATTCAGTTTGATCCATCGCACAGCGGAAAAAGAATTATTTCCTTACCTCGATGCTAACGAGATTGGTTTTGTACCTTATTTCCCACTTGCTTCAGGTTTATTGACTGGCAAGTATGATCTAGAAAGTCCAAAACACTTTTCTGAAGACGATCCTAGAAAAAACAAACCAAACTTTCAAGGTGAACGTTATGAACGAATCATCACAGCGGTTGATCAACTCAAACCGCTTGCTGAAAAGTACCAAGCAACCACTGCTCAATTGGTTTTAGCTTGGTATATCGCACACCCGCGGATTTCATTTGTCATTCCTGGTGCAAAGAAACCCGAACAAGTCGCAGACAATGCCAAAGCCTTGGATATCCATTTATCCTTAGAAGATGTCCAAACAATCGATCAGTTATTCCGAGAGTTTAAATAATACTCAAAAACAACCATCGCGAGAAAATGCGGTGGTTGTTTTTTTTATTATGTACAAGATGTTTCAGCATAACCTTAGCTCTTTTTTCATTTCATCATGCAAAAGATTTTCATCAATTTTCTGATGATCCTTCATCACTTCATTATAGATAGCCAAGTCAATTTTTTTCTAGCCTACCTACTATCATCGTTCTGGCTAATTCCGTTATTGTCAGTCCTTTCAAATCAGCCATTGCCAAAATAAATGATTTTTCTTCCTCTGATACACGAATTGTAATCTCACTCATTCCATCACACTTCTTGTATATTTTTATAGAACGAGATCGGGAGAGAAGGACTCTATTGCCTAACAGGCTACTTCTCTTCCCACTACCTAATCCATTCTTACGTAAGAGATAAAAGCGACTGTTACTTTTGTCTCTCCCTCACTAAGCAAGCCAGGCTCAAAATCCATATTACTCTTTATATAACAATCCTCGACTATTCGGATAAGTCGGAAATTGATTGAATGGAATCGTCCAATCTTGTTCTGGCACAGAAAAGGCAAAACGATTCACTAATTGATCGGAAAAGACACGTAAACTATGCAACGTGATCCATTCGCCTGCGCATCGGTGCATTCTTCGGAAATCACCGCCACCTTGCGCAATCATTTCGTATTCTTCTTCATAAGAGATTTTTTTCGCTTTACCAATATACCGTTTGATCAAAAATGCCTCTGGTGAATCTACTGTCCGTTCATCATGATTTGTTCCATACAAATCTAAAATCACCCAACTATCTTTAAGAATGCGATAACCATCTACTTCTACATCTTGCAAAGCAAAGGCGGGTAACATTGGGAAAAATGGATAATACCGACGCATCTCCTGAATAAAAGGATCCTGTAGTTCCTTAAAATCATTTTTTAGTTGTTGATAGATATCTGGTCGGCTGAAAAGAGCATGCCCCATCAAAACCGCCCAGACGGTCAATGCCACGGTCGGCCGAATGATATTCAACAACTCTACCGCAGCAATATCCAATGGTAAGCGATTGCCCTTAAGATCAGTCGCATGTGCAAAAGCATACAGGGGGACATTTTCTTTTCCGGCTACTGGATTTGCTCGTGCTTCTTCCAACAACTCTTGCGCCCATTTCTCTGATTTTTTCCGATTTTCTACACCTTTAAAATGATCGATTGGCGAAGTGACTGTCCCACTGATCATAGAGATCTGATAATCTGCCAGTTGGTTGATCTCTTCTTCTGAATAATCTGCTAAGTTGATTCCTGACCATTCACAGATGGTGGTAAAAAGTACTTTTTTACTCAGGTCAAATAACTCAAAGGTACCATGTTGTTGTTCCAATTCATGTGCCAATACTCGATCCAATATTTGATGATAGTCTTCCATTCGCTCTGGTGTCATCAAATCCATAAAAATTGCTTTACGGTGATGATGCTCCGCGCCATCTAAAGACTGCACACCGTCCTTTCCAAATAATGTTTTTTGGACCATTTTAGGCATCGCACCTTCTCGTTTGAAATTTCTTGGATCATAAAAACGTTTCGCTGCCTCTTCCCCATAGATGATCACAGCTTCCTTATTGAATATCTTTGCTTTCACAACAGGTGATTGAGCTTCTTCTCTTAACTTCCCGAGCATTTTGTAGCCCTCATTATAGTATTTTTTGATTTCGGTCATTTTGATATCGACCACTGGGATTTCTTGCATAGTTTTTTGCCTCCTAATAAATAACTTTAGATATTATTAGGATACTCCTTGTACAATAAAACTGACAAAAGAAGTGTTTGAAACCAAGTGATACCATTTATTTCTCTTGCGTTGCCTAACCTTGAATAAAAGCCTTCCTCATCACTAATAAGATTTCATTATAACGTTCTGTGACTCTGTCACTCACCTCATTCCTTCGTCTAGCTTTGTAGTCAACTCGTGAAATGCCCCTTTAAACCGCACGTCTTTTCTACCATGTTTGTAAAAAGACAAAACATAGACATCATAAAATAAATTATAGCTTCTAAAGGGATATTCTACTTACATCTAAAAGATATAATGGCATTCTAAAATAGTGAAAGGGGCTCCTTTGAACAATTTTTTATCTGGCGTTGTCCAGTAATCAAAGCCATTATCATAGCGGTGGGAAAGTATCTCGTCTATCGTTGTCTGCTTTTTATTAGTCATTAGCAAGCAACTCCTATGTTCCATTTTATCGTATATCAATACTCCTGATGAATAGAAAATGAAAACGGATTCTCGGATAAAGGCAAAAAAAGACTGATTTTGAGAAACTCCATCAAAATCAGACTGATCTTTTTTTATTCATTTATCATTTATTTTGAGAATCAATAATGATCGTCACTGGGCCATCATTCACAAGAGAAACCGCCATATCTGCACCAAATTCTCCTGTTTCAACTGTGATACCTCGTTGTCTTAGCCCTTCGTTAAATGCTTCGTATAAAGGAATCGCTGTTTCCGGACGTGCTGCTGCGATAAAACTTGGTCGATTGCCTTTTTTTGTGTCTGCAAAAAGAGTGAACTGAGAAATACTCAACAGCGTTCCTTTGACATCTTCAATACTTAAATTCATTTTTCCTTGTTCATCTTCAAAGATACGCATCTGGGCAATTTTTTTTATCAAATAATCTACGTCTGTTTGCGTATCTGTATCATGAACACCTAGCAAAATCAACAAGCCATGATCGATACGACCCACTTCTCGTTCGTTGATCGACACAGCTGCTTGACTCACTCGTTGGATCACTGCGCGCAAGGTACTACCTCCTAGCCATTCATCCGGCGGACGCTATATACATCCGGTACGGTCTTGATTTTATCGACAATACTTTTCAAGTGTGACAAGTTACGTATTCCTACTGTCAAATGGATCGTCGCCATTTTGTCTTTATTCGTTCGTGCTTCGACACTGTTCAGATTTTTAGTCATCGCATTCACTGTCTGCAAGACGTCATTTAACATGCCAGAACGATTATAGCCATAGATCTCTAAATCAGCATCATACTCTTTGTTCGTATTTGAAGTGTCTTCCCATTCAACGTCAATCAACCGTTCTTCCACATTTGGTTTGTCTGGTTGGACATTTGGACAGTCTTTGCGATGGATCGAGATACCACGTCCTTTGGTGATATAGCCCACGATGTCATCACCTGGTACAGGATTACAACAACGGCTGATCCGGATCAACAAGTTTTCAACACCTTGGATGACGACGCCACCTTCATGACGAACCTTCACTTTTTCAGGCTCTTTTTTAGGTTGATTCATCAACTCTTCTGCTTCTTGTTTTTGTTGCTCGATTTTTTGTTCTTTCCGCTCTTTTTCAGTCAAGCGATTAGCCATCGTCAATGGACTTACTTCGCCATAACCAATCGCAGCATACATATCTTCTTCTGTTTGAAAATTCAAGCGTTCTAATGCGTCATGTAATTTATTTTTTGAAAGAATCTCCTTTGGTAAAAAGCCAAGATCCGTAATACACTTCACTAAAGCTTCATGGCCCTTCGTCACATTTTCGTCTCGATCTTGACCCTTGAAGAAACGTTTGATTTTATTTCTCGCTTTACTTGTGGCTACTAATTTCAGCCAATCACGACTTGGCCCAAATGAATTTGGCGAAGTCAGAATCTCAATGATATCACCATTCTTCAATTTGTAATCTAATTGGACCATTTTCCCATTGATTTTGGCACCGGTTGTTTTGTTTCCGATATCTGTATGGATGCTATAAGCAAAGTCTAACGGTCCTGATCCTTTAGGAAGCTCAGTCACATCGCCTTTGGGAGTGAACACATAGACTTTATCACTAAAGATATCGCCTTTCACACCCTCCATGAATTCAGAAGCATCGTAACTTTCATCTTGCAGTTCGATGATCTCATGGAACCAACTTAACTGTTTGGTCATCCCATCAGGTTCAACTTTTTCGCCTTTTCCTTCTTTATACGCCCAATGAGCAGCTACCCCAAACTCAGCGATTTCGTGCATTTCTTGGGTACGGATCTGGATCTCGACAGGGTTGCCAGCTGGTCCGATAACAGTCGTATGCAACGATTGATACATATTCGCTTTAGGCATCGCGATATAATCTTTGAATCTACCTGGCATAGGTTTCCATTTCGTATGGATTGCTCCTAGTACTGCATAACAATCTTTGATCGAATCCACGATGACCCTAATTGCAAGTAGATCGTAAATTTCATTGAACTGCTTTTTTTGATCCTTCATCTTCCGGTAAATGGAATAAATGTGCTTCGGACGACCATAGATTTCCGCAAAAATACCTAATTCTTCCGTCGCTAAACGAATATCCTCTACAGCCCCACTAACGTAGTTTTCACGTTCTTCTCTTTTTGTCTGCATCAGGTGGACGATTCGATAATATTGCTTTGGATTAAGATAACGTAATGCCGTATCCTCTAATTCCCATTTGATTCGACTGATCCCTAAACGATGAGCAAGCGGTGCGTAGATTTCCAATGTTTCTTGCGCAATGCGTCGTTGTTTATCTTCCCGCAAATGCTTTAACGTACGCATGTTATGTAAACGATCGGCTAACTTCACCATGATTACACGTAAATCTTGAGCCATAGCTAATAACATTTTGCGGTGATTTTCCGCTAGTTGTTCTTCGTGGGATTTATATTTGATTTTCCCTAACTTCGTCACTCCGTCCACCAACATTGCCACGTCGTTCCCGAAGGCTTCTCTTAAATCTTCTAAGGTTACTTCTGTATCTTCTACCACATCATGTAAAAAACCAGTGGCAACCGTATGGGGGTCCATTCGTAGATCTGCAAGAATCCCTGCAACTTGGATCGGATGGATGATATAAGGTTCTCCTGATTTACGAAATTGTCCCTCATGTGCAGTGGTCGCGTAATCACATGCTTTTTGCACAAAAGCGACATGTTCAGGTCCCATGTATTGGCTAACCATCTTAATAACGTCAGGCCCTGTTAATATTTCTTCTTTTGGCATGGGAAACATCCCCCTTTCTATTCATAATCAAAACAGATATTTTTTTCGTAAGAAAGCATTTTTTATAGCTTAGGATTAAATAATTGTTCTTATTATACCGATTGTGTCAATGATTTTCAATTCCGTACAAAAGGAAAAATGCTCCCTTCGCTTTGAGGGATCAAGAAAACAGAAAAAGTCATTCATTTGCTTTGTAGAAGATCGTTATCCCTAACGATTAACTCGCCTATTACTTGCTAAGTGCTTGTAATTCAAGTTGAAAACTTGCGGCACTCAACAAATACAAGGGGGCAGTTTCTGTTCGTAGGATTCTTGGACCAAGACCACAAAGAATGCCACCTTGTGATTCAAAATGAGCGACTTCTTGTGGTGATAATCCGCCTTCTGGGCCAAACACTGCAAGGATCCGAGTGCCTGGTAAAACAGATTGAAGTATTTTGGCCAAATTAGCGGCTTCCCCTTGTTTTGCTGATTCTTCATATGCAATCAGAAGGACATCATACAAACTGAGCGTCTCATAAAATTCCTTTTCTGTCTCCATTAAAGATACTTGCGGTACGACTTGGCGATGCGACTGTTCCGCAGCTTCCTGTGCAATCTTGACCAACCGTTCTTGCCGCTTTTTGCGTTTTTTGGCATCCCATTTAACGACAGAAGTCGCAGCAGGAAATCCCACAAACCCGTGAGCGCCTAGCTCTGTTCCTTTTTGTACGATCCAATCCAACTTATCCCCTTTAGGATATCCGCTAGCAATCGTGATCTTGCAGGGTAATTCTTTTTGAACACTTTCTTTCGCCACTTCGACTAAGAAGACTTCATTCTCCTTTATTTCATTGATTTCTGCAATGATTGCGATTTGGTCGTTAAATGCTAAATAGACCTGATCTTTCACTGCCATACGCATGACTCTTACCATATGATGGTAAGCTTCACCTTCTAATACATAATGTTCTTGTGGGCGATAGGATTCATCTAGAAAATATCGTTGCATTTAATCCACCTCAGGTTTTTTTAGCATAATGGCATACCAATCTTTTTGTTGGAACACTTGGTCAACAACAAAACCTTGTTCTTCCATCGCCGTAAGAACCATTTCTTTCTTCTCTTCAATAATTCCAGAAACGATCAACGTCCCAGTTTGTTTTAGTAAACGCCACGCATCAGGAATCATCAACAAAATGATATCTGCCAAAATATTAGCTACGATCACATCGCTCTCAATCTCGATACCTTTTAATAGGTCATTGGCTGACACATGCACATCTTTTGCTACTTTATTTAGATCCATATTTTCTTTTGCTGAACGCACTGCCACTTCATCGAGATCATACGCATAGACTTCTTTTGCTCCTAAATGCTTCGCCGCAATGCTCAACACTCCGGAACCAGTACCGACATCTAAAAGCGTTTCTCCACCTCGCAAGGTCGACTCCAGCGCTTGTAATGTCAAAGAAGTCGTTGGATGTGTCCCTGTTCCAAACGCCATCCCTGGATCTAATGTAATGATTTTTTCTAATGGATCATTCGTTTGATAACTTTCCCAACTTGGTACGACCGTTAGTAGCCGTGTGATTCGAACCGGATGATAATATTTTTTCCAAGCCGTTGCCCAATTGCTTTCTTCGACTTCACTCACCGTCACAATGTTCTTACCTATTGCTAATCCAAATTTGGGTAATTTTGTCACGCGTTCTTTGATAAAAGGTAAAATTTCCGGTAAAAAAATCGTTTCAGGGAAATAAGCCATCACGATGGCCCCCTCTTCAATTGTTGTAAAATCTTCTTTTGTTAGGATTTCTCCGTAAGGATCAGATTTAAAATTTTCGACGTCCAATGAATCTTCGATCGCGACACCACTCGCTCCTGCTTCCATTAAAATATTTGCGACTGCTTCAACCGCTTCACTCGCCGTTTCGATTTTGACTTCATTCCATTTCATATACGTTGCTCCTTAATAGCTAGGATAAGGTAAATAGACATCTTTACCATTTAGTTGTTTTTCTTCGACTAAACGTGCGAATACGTGGTTGTCCCATTTCAATTCAAAGACAGCTGATTCGTCTTCTGCATCTAAAAAATCTAAAAGGTCGCTTTGACCTTGTGCTAAAACATCATTCAGGTAGTCGATCAGTGCATCAGCTACGGAAGTTGTTAAACCTTTCTTGCCTTCATAAGGGATCATTGCCAGATAATCTTGCTCATCAAATGTTGATTTTTCTGGGTTGAATAATAAGACGCCATCTTCAAATTCAATGATATCTTCTTCCGAGACAACTCCTTGAGCATCATCTAGTTCATAATGCGCCTGATTTTCTGCAAATAAGCGTACCACGATCTCAATCGTATGATTTTTTGTATCCCAATCTAACGCCACATCATAGTCTGTGATTTTCTTTTCGATAGCCGCATCAAGATAGTCTAATATTGTTGTTTTCTTCATTTTGTTTCCTCCAACCCCAGTCTGCATCGACTTGGTTCTTTTTTTGTAATGAAAGATACGGATTTCCAGCAACGACAAAACGCAATGGTTTTTCCGTCCATTCGCCTTTATTCGGTATACCGATTCTCGGCAACGCCAATATTTTTTTTGGTAGCCGTTTTTTCTCAAAAACTAAACGCAACGAGCTATCACGAATCGACTCTCCATATAAAGTTGGTGATAGACCTAAGGCTGCCACTAATTTCCCCGGACCATTACTAATATCAGGGCCTGCCTTCCCTTTGCGATTCAGGCTCATTTGCTCTACCCCTTCAACAGGCTCAATCGCACGGATCATCACTCCTTGTGGCACGCCTTCAGGTTGCGTGATGATATTTAAAATCAAGTGGGTGTGCATCGTGTAGAGATAAATCGTTCCTGGTTCTTCATACATGGCACGCACTCGAGGCGTACGCCGCATACCATAGCTGTGAGCAGCCAGATCTTCCGGACCTAAATAAGCTTCTGCATCTACGATATAGCCACCTAAGCGCCCTTTGGATGTTTCATATTCCAGATACATTCCTAGTAAATCTTTTGCCACTTCTACCGTTGTTTTATTTAATAAAAGTTCATCTAATTGTTTTTGATTTGTCATTTGCTTCACCACCTTTATCATACACAATATTAGGCAAAGAAGCTATGAAAAAAGCGGGTCAGAAAGTTGGCGATTGCCATTGCTGAACTAGAGAAACCTATTTCGAGCTTCTCTCCCTATGCTGACTATTCCTCCGCCTTTTGCGCCCCTTTATCCTATGAGATATGTTATAATAAACGAACGAATAATCCAAAGGAGGCAGACTGATGCAACAACCATTAGCCTATCGGATGCGTCCGAAAAATATCGATGAAGTCGTTGGCCAACGCCATTTAGTTGGGGAAGGTAAAATCATTCGCCGCATGGTTGATGCAGAAATGTTATCTTCCATGATTTTATATGGACCTCCCGGCACAGGAAAGACAAGTATCGCTAGTGCCATTGCTGGCTCAACTAATTTTGCCTTTCGGATGTTGAATGCCGCGACTGATTCTAAAAAAGATCTACAAGTTGTCGCCGAAGAAGCTAGAATGAGCGGTACTGTGATTCTTTTACTTGATGAAGTCCATCGATTAGATAAAACAAAGCAAGATTTTTTACTTCCGCATTTAGAAAACGGTCGTATCATCTTGATTGGGGCAACCACGGAAAATCCTTACATCACTATTAATCCAGCAATTCGTAGTCGGACACAGATCTTTGAGGTAAAACCGTTAGACGAAGAAGATATCCAATTAGCCATTCATCGTGCATTGTCCGATAAAGAAAATGGCTTGGGAGAATCATCGATTAAAATAGATGAAAATGCCTTGCTTCATCTATCTCGTGCTACTAACGGTGATTTGAGAAGCGCACTTAATGGTTTGGAACTTGCTGTACGTTCCACTAAAAAACAAGAAGACGGTACAATTCATCTCACCCTCGCTATTATCGAAGAGTGTATCCAGCGAAAAGCATTGACGCATGATAAAAATGGGGATGCTCACTATGATGTGATCTCCGCATTTCAAAAATCCATTCGTGGGAGCGACGTGGATGCTGCATTACATTACTTGGCGCGTTTAGTCGAAGCTGGGGATTTAGCAAGTATTTGTCGTCGCCTAATGGTGATTGGCTATGAAGATATTGGTTTAGGCAACCCTGCTGCTGCGGCTCGAACAGTCAACGCTGTGCTTGCTGCTGAACGTTTAGGTTTACCAGAAGGTCGTATTCCTTTAGCTGATGCAGTCGTCGATCTTTGCCTTTCACCAAAATCCAATTCTGCCTATACCGCATTAGATAAAGCCATTGCAGACATAAGAGCAGGAAAGGCAGGCGAAGTTCCTGATCACTTAAAAGATAGCCATTATCAAGGTGCCAAGTCATTGAATCGAGGTGTAGACTATCAATATCCTCATAGCTACGAAAATGCTTGGGTCGATCAACAATATCTACCTGATAAACTGAAACATACACAGTATTATCAACCAAAAAATACTGGGAAGTACGAACAAGCCTTAGGACAACAATATCAGCGCATTAAAGAATGGCAGAATAAAACACAATAACCACCGTCATTGAAAGCGTTCAAAATTATTGAGCGCCCACATTGCTCTTTTTAAATCCATATGCTACTATAGAAGTGGGAAATCTGTGATGTTCGAATTGTCCTCTTTGTGTGTTGACCGAACATTTTTATTGATATCTTGGGACCTGTCTTGTGTCACAGCTGGTAACATGCCTTATCATTTGGTAGTTCGATGCGACGACCATGGGACCCACCTGCTTGAATTCGCGGGATCAATACTACAGGACAAACAACGGCATTAACGGAGATTACCATTTCTTTACCTATTAAGAGGCAGTACCGATTTATCGGTGCTGCCTCTTTTATGGTATGATTGGTTTTAGAAAAAGTAGGAGTGGATACAATGATTCGTTTATTGATGGCGATTGCCGCCTTATTGCTATTATTTGTCAGTTATTACTTATTTAAAAAACAAGCGATTTTTTTCGTTCTTATCGAACAGAATAAAAAGAATCAAGATTTTCTAAGTATTTTCGGTTCGATCTACGCGTTTTTAGGACTTCTAGGACTCGTTGTCGTAGCAATCAATCATCGGTTTTTTGCATTACTCTATTTAGTCATCGTAATTGCTGTTGCCTCTGTCTTCAGCATCGGTTTTGCCAAAAAAATGACGAAACCTGACAGTAAATAATTCTCATTTCTTTGAATTTGCTTTACAATAGAATTGTAAACCAAGTATCTTTTTTGAAGGAGTGAATGCTGATGTTACAACAATATAGAAAAATCATGGTTGCGGTCGACGGTTCTGAAGAAGCCGAATTAGCGTTTAAAAAAGCAGTAAACGTTGCTTTAAGAAATAACAGCGAGCTTTTATTAGCTCATGTCATTGACACACGATCTTTCCAAACTGTTTCATCCTTTGATGGCATGTTGGCAGAACAAGCAACAGAAATGGCCAAGCAAACACTAGCCGATTATGAGATGAAAGCTAAAAAAGCTGGATTACATCAAGTGACAACTGTAGTAGAATACGGTTCTCCAAAGCATATCATTGCTAAAGAAATCCCTGAAGACCATGAAGTGGACTTGATCCTTTTAGGTGCAACTGGACTCAACGCAGTCGAACGTCTATTTATCGGTTCTGTTTCAGAATACGTTATTCGCAATGCAGCATGTGATGTTCTAGTCGTACGTACAAACTTAGAAAATCAATTACCAAAAAAAGAAGATAAGTAATTAATTCATAAAAAGCATTGAGAAATTTTTATTTCTCAATGCTTTTTATTAGTTAGATTCTGTCTTTGAACGTAGCATGAGCAATCTTTCTTTGCTATCTATTGTGCCTTCTGTAACAGGAGTAATTGATTCATACAATAAAGAATTGGTAATAATCATCATTACCGTATCATCATAACCGGCTTGCTGGAGCTTTTGCTGATCAAATCTTCCCAACAGCTGGCCTTTCTTTACCTTATCTCCTACCTGAAATTCTGTCGAAAACCCTTGGCCATTTAATTCAACTGTATCAATACCGATATGGATCAAAATTTCTCCACCAGCATCCGTTTTCAACCCATAGGCATGTTTCGATTCATAAATAACAGTCAGTTCACCATCGGCTGGAGCAAATAAAAGTCCTTCCGTTGGTCTGATTGCTATTCCTTTCCCCATCATTTCTTGAGAAAACACAGGGTCATTTACTACTTGCAGTGATATCAGTTCACCAGAAACAGGAGCGACGATTACTTCTTCTATCACACGTTCCTCCCCTTCTTTTGCAACACTAGGTACATCTGCTGTTTCCGGTTCCTCACTAGCAAGTAGGTATGCGTGTTTTTTTCCATAAAGATATGTTGTAGTGAAACCAACGAGTAAACTGATGAGGATACCTATCATGAAAAAAGGAATCTGATTAGGCGTAATTGAAATAAAGCCGATGACGCTGGCAGGACCTAAAGCAATAGCAAGTACATGGAAAAAGCCAATGAACATGGAAGAGATCCCGGCAGCAATCATTCCACAAATAAATGGAAACTTTAATTTTAAATTGACACCGAAAATTGCTGGCTCTGTAATTCCTAGTAAAGCAGAGATACTAGCAGAAGTTGCTAAACTTTTTTGCTTTGTATTTTTAGTCAATAACATGATGGCAAGTGTTGCTGCACCCTGTCCAACATTTGCCATTGAAGCAACTGGGAAAATAAATGTTCCTCCCGTTCGAGCCACATCAGCCAATAAAGACGTTTCAATTGCTGGAAAACTTTGATGAAGACCAGTGATCACGATTGGTGAATAGAATAAACCAAAAATCCCTAAACCGATTGCTCCAGTTGTTTGATACAACCAACTCAATCCTGCTGTTAAGCTGTCCCCGACTGCTTGCATCACTGGACCAACCACAACGAATGTCAAAAAACCTGTAATGATAATTGCTAACATCGGTGTAAATGTATAATCAAATGCATTAAGTAAACGTTTATGGAAAAATTTCTCTAAATTCGCCAAAATCCATGAAACAGCTAAAACTGGTAAGACCGATCCTTGGTAACCTGCTTGAGCAATGTTTAACCCAAAAATATTCCAATAAGGCATTGTTCCTTCTGCCACAGCATTTGCTACGCTATAGCCATTGACCAGCTCCGGCATCACCATTGCCATTGCCATTGCTGCTCCTAGATAAGGATTGCCACCAAATCTTCGCGTTGCTGAAAAACCTACTAGGATCGGGAGAAATGCAAATGGGGCAGAAGCCAGTAAATTAATAATGCTAGTCACATCTTTTAAATTAGGATACATCTCAATCACTGATTGTGGTCCGAATAAATCTTGTGCGGTCAAAACATTATTGATTGCCATCAACAACCCGCCTGCGACTAAAGCAGGAACAATTGGTACGAATATATCAGACAGTACTTTGATCAAGGACATAAAAGGATTCTGTTTCTTCCCTGATTGTGCTACCGCTTTCAAATCGTCAGTCGATGCTTCTTTTGTACCGGTCAGCTGTATAAGTTCGTCGTAAACGTTATTCACATCACCTGCGCCTATAATGATTTGGAATTGATGGTTTGCTTCAAAGGTTCCTTTTACTTCATCAATGGCATCTAGTGCCTTTTGATTCACTTTCGCTTGATCTTTTAATACTAAACGCAAACGAGTTGCACAATGTGCGGCAGCTTGGATATTATTTTCCCCTAGTGCGTCATTGATTTCTTTTGCCACTTTTTTATAATCCACTTTTTGTCCCCCCTATATAATCTAAAAATCAATTATTTGTAACCGTTATCCTAGCTTGAGTATGCCACGACGCCCTAGAATTGTCAAACGTTTATCAAAAATAAAGCTTATATTTTAAAATAAATACCTAGAAAAAATGATAAAAAACGTAAATAATGATATACGTTTGACATTAGTGTTAGTTCGAGCTATTCTATAATAGAATACGTTTACAAGGAGTCGTACTTATGAATAATAATTTTAAATGGACACGTCAACTACGTTATCAAGCTTATCAGGCGTGGCCTCAAAAGTATCAAACACTGTTAAAGGAACAAGTAGCTCATTCTCCTTGGCGTTTGGATTACCACATTCAACCACCTTCTGGTTTGTTGAACGACCCAAATGGTTTTTCTTTTTTCAACGGCAAATGGCACTTATTTTACCAAGCTTATCCGATGGGCACTGTCCATGGGTTAAAATCTTGGTACCACTTGACTTCTAAGAATTTAGTCGATTGGCAAGAGGAAGGATTGAAACTTGTACCCAGCACGTCATATGATAGTCATGGCGTCTACTCCGGTTCAGCACTTCCGGTTAAAGATAAATTATTTTTGGCCTATACAGGCAATGTCCGTGATAAAAATTGGATACGTACTTCGTATCAGTTGGGTGCATGGATGCAACCTAATGGCGAACTATCAAAATTAACCACCCCACTGATTTCTAAGCCACCTTACGGCTATACACAAGAATTTCGAGATCCTCAAGTGATTTTTTATAAAGACGAATATTTGTTATTGTTGGGTGCACAAAATCAAAATAAACAAGGGGAAATTTTAGTTTACCGTAGTCCCGATCTAGACACTTGGTCTTACGCAGGTCCTTTAAAATTTACGCAACAATCGATGGGATTCATGATCGAGTGTCCTAACTTAGTATTTATTGATGGAAAAGCGCTATTGCTCTTTTGTCCACAAGGCTTAGAACAGTCTATTTTGGAGTATCAAAATATATACCCGAATGCTTACATCATCGGAGAAGCCTATGACATCGAAACGAATCAACTTACCCAACCTTCAAACCTTAAAAATCTTGATGAAGGCTTTGATCTTTATGCTACTCAAGCATTCAACACTCCTGATGGTCGTGCCTTAGCAGTTAGTTGGATCGGGTTACCTGAAATCAGTTATCCGACTGATCCATTTGGCTGGGCCCATTGTCTAAGTATCGTCAAAGAGTTGACGATCGAAAATGGGACACTCCATCAACGTCCTGTAAAAGAAATGAGGCAATTACGAATTAATCCGCCATGTTCTTTGAATCAATCAGTCTCACAGATAAATACCGAGCAAAATCGCTACGAAATCAACTTAGAGTTTAAAGAAAATCAAAGTGGAAAAATCTATTTATGTAGTGATCCCCTTGGAAATAACGGATTGATCCTCTCTTTCGATCGCAGGCATGGTAAAATGAAAATAGATCGTAGCTTATCAGGAGAAGTATTTGCAGAAGATTATGGTGTCACAAGAGAATTTACAATTTCACAAGAGCCTTTGTCTTTACAAATCTTTGTTGATATTTCTGTAGTCGAAATCTTTATCAATGACGGTAAACAAACGGCTACTGCCCGAATTTTCCCTTCAAGCGAACAGACCACACTCTTGATTGAATGTGACCATGCCTTCTCAGGAACGCTTTGGAAGTTACGTAAAATGAATGAATAGAGGGTAAGTAAAATGGTTGTTAAATTAACCGATGTAGCCAAAAAAGCTGGAGTCTCACCAACCACTGTATCACGTGTCATCAATAACTACGGCTCATTGAGCCAAAAAACAATCGATAAAGTAAATCAAGCAATGAAAGAATTGAATTATCACCCCAATTCATTGGCTCGTTCTCTTCAAGGAAAAAACACCCAATTGATTGGCTTGATTTTTCCTACAGTTGCCAACCCTTTCTTTGGTGAATTAGTCGAACAATTAGAAAGTAAGCTATTTGATTTAGGATACCGTTCAATATTATGCGATAGTGCAAACAATAAAGAAAAAGAACGAAACTACCTCAATATGTTAGCTGCAAACAAAGTAGATGGTATCCTTGCTGGAGCGCATAATCTGGGTATCCAAGAATACGAAAATATTGAACTACCCATTGTCTCCTTCGACCGCTATTTAGCAGAAGGAATTCCAATTATCAGTAGTGACAATTTACGTGGTGGATACTTAGCTACCGAAAACCTTTATTTAAAAGGTGCCAGAAACATTGCCATCTTAACTGGCTCCCAAGAATCAAATTCACCGACCAATCAACGATTGAATGGCTATTTGGCATTTATGGAAGAATTCCAATTAGAGCCGCACGTGTTTCATTTTCATTCTACTGCCCGATCAACAGCTTTAAAAAATTTAGAGATCAAACGGATTTTAGAAATGAAAACAATTGATGCTTTATTTTGTACAGACGATTTAACTGCTATTTTAGCCTATAATCTCTGTCAAGAATTGCACATTAAAATTCCTGAAGAAATAAAAATCATCGGGTATGATGGAACAAAATTGATTCAAAATTATTTTCCACAGCTCTCGACCATCGCACAACCAATTACAGATATTGCTGACATCTTAGTCGACCTAATGCTCCAACGGATCCAAGATCCAGAGAAACCACTTGAATCCAACTATGTGTTACCTGTGAAATTGATTCAAGGAAGCACGACATAGGATGACCAGCTACTTGAATGAAAGTGTATCTTCTAATTTTCTATTATTAGAAGATATACTTTTTTTGAAGGCGTCGCTTCTAGCTTCATTCCTCTGATTTAAATCAGGCAAAAAACCAAAAAGAGCTGGACAATGTCCAACTCTTTTTTTGAACCCTTATATTATACCGGCTAATTTCTTAGCGTCATCCAAATCACGCAGACAAACATCCATTACTTCTTTATTTGAAGCAACTTAACGCAAGCGTTCTACGTCACGTGCAATCATTAATTCTTCATCTGTTGGGATGACTAACACTTTGACTTTTGAGTCTTTTGTTGAGATGTCTAACTCTTCACCACGTAATTTATTCAATTCTGGATCGATCTCACAGCCAAACCATGTCATACCTTTGATCACTTCGTTACGCACATGACCATCGTTTTCTCCGATACCCGCAGTAAATACGATTGCGTCAACGCCGTTCATTGTTGTTACATAGCCACCGATATATTTACGGATACGGTCAACAAACACATCATAAGCCAAACGGATTTCTTCTTTATCGTAATTGTTTTCAAGGTCACGCATATCACTAGATAGATTTGTTAATCCTAAAAGACCAGATTTTTTGTTTAAGATATCAACCATTTCATTGATATCGATTGATAATTTTTCCATTAGATAAGGTAAGATCGCTGGATCGATATCACCAGAACGAGTACCCATCGTTACACCTGCTAATGGCGTGAAGCCCATTGATGTATCAACAGATTTACCACCGTCAACAGCAGTAATTGAAGCACCATTTCCTAAATGACAAGTAATGATTTTTAAGTCTTCGATTGGTTTACCTAACATGTCTGCCGCACGTTCAGAAACATAACGGTGACTTGTTCCGTGGAACCCATATTTTCTCACTTTAAAATCTTCGTAGTAAGCGATTGGTAAGCTGTACAAGTAATTGTGTTTCGGCATAGTCGCATGGAAAGACGTATCAAAGACAGCTACACTTTGGATATCTGGCAAAATTTTCTTAAATGCTTTGATTCCCATTAAGTTGGCAGGATTATGCAATGGCGCAAATTCTGCTAATTCTTG
This sequence comes from Enterococcus mundtii, assembly GCF_003957375.1. Taxonomy (GTDB): domain Bacteria; phylum Bacillota; class Bacilli; order Lactobacillales; family Enterococcaceae; genus Enterococcus_B; species Enterococcus_B spodopteracolus. The sequence goes on from NZ_CP025473.1 coordinate 2,454,795, forward strand.
GATACGTGCCATTACTTCTTCATCAATGACTACAGAGTCATCATAAGTTTCTCCACCGTGAACGACACGATGTCCGACACCTGTGATTTCATCATATGCGCCTAAAATATTTAATTCGATCAATTGATCCAATAACATTTTTACAGCAACTTCATGATCATCAATATCTAAGATTTGTTCAAATTTTTGGCCTTCACCATACTTGATTGTAAAAATTGAATCATTTAATCCAATTCTTTCAACGATTCCTTTAGCGACTACAGTTTCTTCTGGCATTTGGTATAACTGCCATTTTAAACTTGAACTTCCAGCATTGATTGCAATTGTTTTTGACATGTTACTCTCCTTTTTGGTAAATAGTTATAAGGAAGCTGATTTCCAGTTTTTAAATTCGTTAAAAAACTTCGTCACCTTCTCTGGTTCTTTTAGTGAATCAAGTTTAACAAGCAGTACTTCTTTGGTTTGTTTTGCTTGTTTGCCTTTTTTCTGTAAAATCAAAATACTTTTTTGTGATTGCTTATTTCGGAACAACTCATCCGGCAATTGGATCATACCTTGAAGATAGCCTTCTTCTTTAAACCATTTTTTAATGTACTCGCTTTGCTCTGTCTCCAAGAAATTGCTTGGCATCAAGAACAAACCGAAACCATCTGGCTTGACGTATTTCATTGCCTGTTCCAATAAAAGATGATGAGCATAACTGTGACCTTCTGTCGCGCGTGTCAAAAAGTCTTGCGCTTTTTGATCATTCGGATAAAATCCGATTGGCAAGTCACTAATAGCGACATCAACTGGTTCGATCAATAAGTCTTGTAATCCATCTTGGTGAAAGTATTGAACAATCGCTTGCGTCAACTCACTTGTAGAAGCCGCGACAGACAGTAGTGTATCATCGATATCCACACCAAAACCTTCTGTATGATATCCAGCAATGTTTAGGTTTAAAAGAACTGTTAATAGCAAATTGCCCATTCCTGCTGAAATATCCAAGACACCGATTTTTTCTTTATGATCAGGGAAGAGTTGTTCGATCAAGAAAACAAACAAGAAACCAATGCTATCTGGTGTCAATTGATGGTTTGCTTGTAAGTGCTCCGTTTGACTTCCCTTTAACAAAAGCAACTGCGACAAACGACGCCACTCTTCCGGTTCAAATGATAATTCACTCAGTTTTTGATAAAGCTCTGAGATCTGTTGGGTTGTCTTTACATTTGGTACACCATCTACTACACGAACTTGATAGTTGTCTCTTAAATTTTCGGCATTTTCAACATAAGCTTCTAAAAAAGAAGTTCCCAATGCGTTTTGTAAAAGCTGAATAGCTTCCAGGTTTTGCTCAAACCCTTGTTCCATTTTTTCTGGTAACATCGTGCGCCTCATTTCTAGATATATTATAACAATTATTTTACCTGTTTAATTCTAACGAACAATCGCTGAAATTTCAATCGTTTTCATCCTTTTTCTTTGTGAAATAGCGAACATTCAACGCCTTCAAAACAGCTGTATTACAGAAAAGAACGGTTATTGCTTTGGAACCTCTTAATCTGTATTATTATCTGTATCAATGACTCGCTCTTTAAATTCAAATCGGAAAGGTGAAACAGTTATTACTAGCTCCACTAGGTCCTGTTTGACTGTATACTGGACCGTGCCTACATTGTAATCATACTCCCCTTTGTCTTGCTCTTCCAACTGATTGGATTCCATCATAAACATTTGCTTGATGATCTTTGCTTGGTAATATTTTTTGATGCGTAAATAACTGTCTATTTTTAGACGATAACTTTCAAGTAATCCTTGCATGAAGAATATACTCAATAGAAAAAGAGCCAAGGTCGAAAACAACACATTTCCTTTTACCCGCTTATGTTTTTTTCTTTGTCCAAATACCATAATTGTTGTCTCCATTCATAAATTCAACATGCAGTAAAATCACTTGATTTTCTTCTTTGAATTGGACACCCTTAACACCTGTCAGCATAGGCTGATGGCCACCAGCAGTTCCACGTTTTCTGATCATTTGCTGATAACCTTCTATGACGAACGTTTTCTCGTTTTCATAATATAACCGATTCTCAATGATCGAAATACGTTTACTTGAAGCAAGTTCGTTTTCGAATTGAGCTAAGAAAATCAACCATTCTGTTTGTTCGTCTTTTTGAAAAAATGTATTCAACTTTTCGCTTTGTCGAATAAAGAGACCAAATGATAAAAGAATCGTATTTAGAATAAGTAATGCAATCAGACATTCAATCATTGTAAAAGCAAATACTTTATTTCTTCCGTTCAATGGCGATCACTTCATTTCCATCACTGATTGAAACTTTTCTTATTCTCTGGCTTTGCATATCGATTACTGTAGTTCCCTGCTCCCACTCTGTTGGTCTTGTCGGCAACTCTCCATACCTACGATAGTTTCTCACGTCTTCATACAATGTCCTCAATAGAAGAATTTCTCGGTCTTTGGTTTGTTCTTGTTGGACCAAGAACAAATTACCAGAACTCATAATATAAATACTCATGGCTGTGATCATTAGCGCGGTTAATGATTCCAGGAGTACAAAGCTAGCTAGATTGGATTCTTTTAATATAACGACCACCTCCTAGTTGGAATTGGTAAATGATTCTTTGTTTCTTCTCTGTCCAATAAAATTCATACGCCTTCAACGAGCTTTCGTTCCCTGTCTTCGCAGCATAAGTAATCGGTGCATGACGTTGGATGGTCAAAGCTTCAGGGATCGGCAACACTTGCCACTCCATTGATGAGTAAGGAGGCACCTCAAATAAAAGACTATGGCGCTTTGGATCATAATAAAAACGAGTAGCTTGTTGATGGATAATAGCACTTTGTTGTACGAGATCGATCCTTTTTTCTAGCTGACCAAAAAAACGATGGATCGATTGTTCTTTTTCTAAAGAATGGAATGAGAGGACAGGAAAGATAAAGAAAGCAAGGGAGACAATCAAGACAATGATCGTTTCTGCTAAAGTGTAAGCTTCGGTGAGGTATTTATTAGTTCTTGCGATACACATCGGCATGTTCCTGTTTGATGTATCCTTCTCGTAACAGCTCATCAATACTTGGAATCTTTCCCTCATTTTGTAATGCGTAAAGTTCACTTTGGGCATCAATCAGTTGCATAACTGCTTCACGACCTTCCTTATTGACATGATTACGATAACGAGAAATATTTGGGATAAATAGTAAAACTAACGCACTAATGACGAGTAAGACGATCAACATTTCAATCAGTGTAAAACCTTTTAGACGAGCCATTCTTTTTCTATTCTTCATATTAGAACCTCCTCGATATTTCCATATACCGGCAACAAGATAGCCGCATAAATCAGTAAAATCAATGCAGCAATCCCTAAGAAAAGGACTGGTTGGACCCAATGCAACCAACGATGGATCTTTTGAAAAAATTCTTTACGTGTCAAATCACTGTAAAACAATAATTCTTTGCCTAAATTTCCTTTGGCTTCTCCTTGTAGTACGATTTGACTAAATTCGGTCGTCAAAAAATGGTATTGCTCAAATTGTTGTGCTAAAGGAATACCTAGTTCGAGTCCTTCCATTAATTGATACGCTAAAGACTGAACCAAACTTCCTTCTTTAGTTTCTTTCAAACAGCGAATAATTTGTTTCAAGTCGAGGCCTTCATAAAATAGTTTGCCTATTTCTAGTGCTAGATAAGCTGATTGATAGGAACGATAGATCTTTCCTATCATCCATTGCTTACTGATCCACTCACTTCTCTTGACAACTTCCCACTTTTTCAAGCGAAAAAAAATCACTGAACCACAAAAAATACTACTACCAACGGTACCTAAGAATAACCAATGACTTGATTGAAGCAATCGAATCCCCCAATGTGTCGTGGTGACCATGTCGTTCTGAAGGAATTGTGGCAAGACGAACTCACGTAGACTAACTAAAATGCCGACTAAAAAGACCAACAATACCAGTGGATAGCTCATGACCTTTTTTAATTCTTTTCGAAATTGTTCAATCAATTGAAGTTGTTCAGCGATGCCCTTTAAAGTTTCGACTAAATTTCCATGGACTTCGGCCAGTTCCACCTGTACGAGTTGCTCTTGCTTAAATCCCAATTGCTGAAGGACAAAATGAAAAGATTCGCCAGCTTGAAGATTTCTTTTAGCGAAATGGACATGGACTTGTGGTATCAGTTGCAGTAATTCCAATAAATCAATTGCTTGCTGTAAACTAAAGCCATTCAAGAGTAACTCACCGATCGTTTGGATAAAAAGAGTTTGTTGTTTGTGATCCATCTTTTTAAAATGGATAGGATTGCCAAACATTTTTTTGTGCCTCTTCATAGCTAGCTCTCCATTCTTTGCTTTCGATTTCATTGTCAGAAAAACAATAAGACCACAATGCCGTCGGTTGTTCATTAAAATCAGGCAACAACTCTTGATAGATAACGCCGGACAAACATTCGTCAAATCCATCGTTTCTCGTTAGTTCTTTCATCCTTGCCACAGTACCCTTGAGATCTCGTGCATGGACTGTAGCAAATACACGATGGCCCGTCAACGCTGCCCGAATCGCTGCATCTGCTGTCTTTTTATCTCTGATTTCACCGACAATCAATAAATCAGGCCGATGACGTAAGGCTAGTTTTAATAGCTGATCATAAGTCTGATCGATTTTTTCATTGACTTGTAACTGTAAAAACAATGGCTCTTCAATTTCTACTGGGTCCTCGATCGTAATTACTTGTTCCTCATTCCTACGAGCAAGATGATACATCAATGACGTTTTACCAGAACCGACCGGTCCACTAAACAAAAATAATCCACGGTTGTTCGTACTCCGCTCAATAATTTGCAAGTCTTTGGGAACAAAACAGCGCAAACTTTTTTCGCTCAACGCATAGAGTATCCGGATGACCAAGCTCTCTCTTTGTAAATAATCACCTACTGACGAGAGTCTTAGTCTTATCTTTCGTTGGTCCACTAAATAAGTCAGTGAGCCTAGTTGTGTTTTTCTTCTTTCACCGATATCCATTTGTCCCAGGTACTTAAAACTAGCGATCAATTGTTGTCCAATCTCAAGGGAGATCGATTTTTGGAATGTTCGTCTTTTACCTGTACGAAAATAAACCTTAAAATCTTCTACATATGGCAAAATATAGATATCTTGCACTTTATTTTTAGCTCCTCCATAAATGATCTCATTTGCTAAATCTTTTATCTTCATTTCTTCGCCCTCCAAGAAAATATACGTCTTTTTAAGATGAATCGTTTATTTTTACAAAATTTAATGAAAATCATAGGTTAAATCCGAATTTATGTTATACTAGTAAAAATTTATTTGGGGAGGTTTCAGAGTGGATTCGCACTTAAACAAACACATTGCAGTTGCAGGAAAAAAACAACCCGCTGACTTAGTTATTAAACATGCAAAAATTGTCAACGTCTTTACGAAAACGATCATCGAGGGTGATGTCGCTGTCTGCGATGGAAGGATCGTAGGTATTGGGAAATACGAAGGTACGACCATCTATGATGCAAAAGGACAGTATTTAGTTCCTGGTCTGATCGATGGTCATGTGCATATCGAAAGTTCTCTGTTAGCACCTAAAGAGTTTGCTAAAATCTCTCTATTACATGGTGTGACAACAGTAGTAACTGATCCTCACGAAATCGGTAATGTCGCCGGAAATTTGGGTCTTGAATTTATGCTGGCAGATGCAAGAGAGACACCAATGAATATATTCATCATGCTACCTTCTTGTGTGCCTGTCACACCATTTGAAACAAGTGGCGCTGTCTTAGATGCAAAAGCACTTGCTCCTTTTCTTGAGTATCCTGAAGTACTTGGTCTAGCTGAAGTAATGAACTATCAGGCAGTCGCTTCAAATGAGCAAACGATTGTCGATAAATTACAGCTGATGCATCAAACGAACAAAAAAATCGATGGCCACGCCGCAGGAATCAACGGGGACGACTTAAACGTTTATTTAACTGCTGGCATTCGGACAGACCACGAAGCAACGACCGCCCAAGAAGCGGAGGAGCGTTTATCGCTAGGAATGTATTTGATGGTTCGAGAAGGAACCGTAGCAAAAGATCTACAGGCACTCTTACCTGCTATCACACCAGACAATTCACGTCGCTGTTTATTCGTGACTGATGACAAATTGATCAATGATCTTGTAACAGAAGGTTCCATCGATCATATTGTCCGTGAAGCGATCTTGGCGGGCATGGACCCACTACAAGCCATCCAAATGGCTTCATTGAATGCGGCAGAATGTTTTGGTTTACAACATTTAGGAGCAGTTGCGCCAGGCTATCAGGCAGACTTTTTCTTAACTGATGACTTAAAAAAGTTGCCGATCAATACCGTGTTCCATCAAGGAGAAACGGTTGTGATAGATGGACAGTTGGTCCCTGAAGTTATAAAATTAAAAATTCAGCCAGCGATTGATGCATTACCAAAAATGACAGTTGCACCATTTGATCCAAACTCATTGAAATTGGCTTTAGATTCAACAACCGCTCATGTCATCGAGATCATTCCAAATAGTTTGTTGACCAACGATTTATTGGAGCAAGTTCAAGTCGATAATGGTTCTTTCACTCCTTCAGTGGCAGATGATCAACTAAAGATTGCTGTCATCGAACGACATCATGCTACAGGGAATATTGGTCTAGGAATTGTCAAAGGATTCCAACTAAAAAAGGGAGCCTTAGCTACTACTGTGGCTCACGATTCACATAATATCGTCGTTGTAGGAACCAATGATGAAGATATGTGCTACGCTGCTGAACAATTAGTCAAAAAAGGCGGCGGGATGATTGTTGTAGATCAACAAACTGAATTAGCTTGTTTACCATTACCTATTGGCGGTTTGATGTCACTCGAACCTTATGAAACAGTTAATCAGCAATTACTGAACTTGACTGACCAAGCGCATCATTTAGGCGCAAGTGAAGCATTCGATCCATTCTTGACACTTTCATTTTTAACGTTATCAGTTATTCCTGAATTGAAAATCACTGATATGGGGCTGTTCTCTTTTTCAAAATTTGACTTGATTCCCGTCTGTGGTCAACAAGACTAAAAAAATAAAAAAGAAGAGACAAGAACTTACAGTTCCTACTCTCTTCTTTTTTCTATTCGGTTTTATCCACAAACTGTGCTTCTACACGATAGATCCGTTGTCCTCGAGAAGAAAACTTCTCTTCATATTCTGTCATGATATTGTCGTCAAAGTCACTTTGATGTAGATCAAGCCAGACTTTTTTTAGTCGCATGCCGTATTGTGAAAAACTAGCCAACGAATATTCAAATAATCCTTGATTATCTGTTTTGAAATGAATTTCACCATTTGGTTTTAAGATCTCTTCATCGACAGCTAAAAATGTATGATACGTCAAGCGCCGTTTTTCATGTCTCTTTTTAGGCCATGGATCTGAAAAATTCAAATAAATCTGATCGATCTCATTCTCTGAAAAGTACTCAGTCAAAGCGGAACCGTCCACGTGCAATAATCTTAAATTAGGTAACGGTTCCTCCAATACTTTATCTAAAGCAATAGACACGACACTTACTTGCATTTCGATCCCGATATAATTGATTTCTGGATGAGCTTTGGCCATCCCAGTAATAAACTGTCCTTTTCCCATGCCGATCTCAATATGGATTGGTTGGTCATTGCCAAATAATTCTTTCCATTTTCTACGCCATTTTGTTGGCTCACTGATGACGATCTCTGGATGAGCAGCTAGCATTTCTGCTGCATTTGGTCGGTTGCGAACACGCATCTTTTTCTTCCTCTCTGTTCCTACAAAAGATTGTTCCTTGTATTTCACTGAATTTATTGTAAACCGCTATTGGTATTACCCCTAAAAATAAAAAAATCAACTGAATATCCGAGCTTAACCACTAAAAATTCGTTTGAGTTGTAAAATCTCTTCATTCATTCGTCGATAATCTTCACGTTTGCAGTAGCGTGTGATTTCTTGTAATAGGTTCATCACCGCATACCAATGTAATTTTTCTAAAATTTCATCTGTTGGTCGGATACCATAGCTGATCAACCACTGATTCCAACTAGACAATGGTACGTAATTTCCTAAAATAGTCGCAATATCTACCGCTGGATCAGCGAACATGATTGAATCCCAATCAACTAAATATAAATAATTTTTACAGACTAACCAATTCCGATGATTGACATCGCCATGCACGACCGCTAGTTTTTCCTTTTCCACCGAAGGAATTTGTTGGCACAAATAGCGATAAACGAGTTGTAAAAATTGGTTGTTTTTTAAGCTGTCAGGCAAATCTTGTTCATAATATTGCAGCATTTTATGGGGTGTCAATATCCTACCACCAATTCGAGAAAGCATGGTTTTTAAAGACGTTGAATGATGTAGATGATAGAGTACATCAATGACATCATTTCTTTGACCAATCTCACTAGGCGTCAACAAGCGGCCTTCCAGCCATTCTTGTGCGGTCAAGGTATCGCCATCTCCTGTTCGCTTAGTCCACACTAATTTAGGCGTAATGCCTTCACGAGAGAGTGCAGCGAGCATTGGCGTTGTATTCCTCTTGATAAAAACTTTGTCTTTATCACGCATGCCTATGTATGTTTTTCCTGTGTCACCTTTGATGGGGCGTAATCGCCACTCTTGGTCTAACTGAAACTCCATCGCGCATTCTCCCGTCCTCTACTATATGTTTGCAGTATCTATTATTCTAGTCGCCCAAGTCTTGAACGTCAAGCACATATACGTTCTTTTTCTATGTTTTGCCTTCTAAAAAACCAACTTTTATCAAAATAAAAAAAGTCCCTAGTGATTTCTTCCTATTCATAAGGTTTAGTACATCCTTTTTCGACCATGGAAAAGAATAGGAAAGTTCGAAAAAACATAAAGTAATTTCGGACTTCCCCACAATTCTTGTGATCTATTCTCGTAAAATAATAAAATTTTTCTGCTTGATTTCTCAATGCTACTCCGCAATCTTCTTGATCCGCGATGGCACGTACCATTTGATCAAGAGTCCGTTGACAACAAGATAGACCAAGATAGGTAGCCATCTCTCATTTCCATCAAGAACAACAGCAGCGATTCCCCCAAATAAAACAGCAACAAAAGTCAATAACCATGTTAAAAGACGTTGGAGTGCTTCACTTTTTTGACTCTCTGGGATAGGATACAATTGGACCAAGATCATATAGCGAAACTGACTATATAAAGGTAATAACTGAAAGCCGATCAAATATAGAAATAATGAGCCAATACCTAAAGTAAAATATAAATCGTTGATTCCGGCGATAATGATCGAGCCAATCACTGTCAAACGTACGTACAAGCCAATAAAGTCTGATCCTCTAGCAAAACGACGAACAAATAAATAAAGATACGTATTTTTCGTTTCTTTCTTGATTCCTTGTAACATCGGATCAAGATAACGGCGCCTTCTGACTTTTGCGGTGATCTCTGGCACATCTGTAAACAAATTAATGAACTGATAGATTTGGTGCAACCGTTGTTTTTCTAATTGGATCATTTTTTCCCATTCTAAATGAACAGATAGATTTCTCCATAAGAACCAATAATAGCTTCCAGCTTGAACAGATGAAAGAATCAAGCCCAACCAAATACTCCCATAAAAAGAAAGAAGTAAGATACCAAATGACGAGAACCACCAACCATATTTAAACAGGTTTTTACGTGTTTCTTCCATACGATAAAAATCTGCTCGCTTCACTTGTAAATGACTAGACTTCAAACTCCATAGTATAAGTAGATAAACAAAAAACAGCGAAAATGGTTGTTGCGTTGAAACCACAACTAACGGCATCGCAAATCCACACACTAATCCTAGAAAAATCATAGGAAAAATACAAGAATAACGAAAAGCTCGTTGTAAATAGCCTTTCATTTCTTTTTCTTTCGGTAAAAGAAAAACTAAATCTGCCGGCTCCGCAAAAGTCGCGATTTTCCCGACAATCAAGCAAACCATCCAAATCAATGAGACGATAATACCTCCCATCGAAAAAGGAGCCTCGAGTGTTTTTAGCCAGTTAGAATAATAGAGGCCTAGACCTCCAATCAGAAATAAACAGACTAATACAAAATGGTCGTTGAATACATAGCGTAAATATTTCATCATTTTTTTATGATGTTTTGCTAGTCTTTTTTGAAAAAAATCATTCATAACCTTGCTCCTTCGTCAATGCGATGTAGATTTCATCTAGGGATGTATCCGGCATTCTAAAAGCAGTTTGCAACTCTTCTAACGTGCCATCTGCTCTGATTTCTCCTTCATGAAGAACAACAAAACGGTCACAATATTTTTCAGCAGTAGCTAAAATATGCGTAGACATCAAAATACCCGATCCTTCATTTTTCATCTCGACCATTAATTCCAACAAGGCATTGATTGCCAACGGATCTAGCCCTAGAAAAGGTTCGTCAATGATATACAAAGATGGTTCAATCAAAAAAGCACACAAAATCATGACTTTTTGTTTCATCCCTTTTGAAAAATTCGCTGGAAACCACTCTAACCGATTGGACAATCGAAACGTGTGTAACAACTTTTCTGCCCGTTTCATCGCGATATCCATTGGAATGTTATAAGCCATCGCCGTTACTTCAATGTGTTCTTTTAAAGTAAGTTCTTCATACAATGAAGGTGTTTCTGGAATATAACCAATTTGTTTACGATAATTTTCTACATCCTTTTTAAGGGATAATTGATTGATCTCGATTTTGCCTTTCGTTGGTTCAAGCAATCCGATAATATGTTTGATCGTTGTACTTTTTCCTGCTCCATTCAAACCAATCAACCCAACCATTTCTCCAGGCTGAACGTTAAAACTGATATCTTTCAAAACAGGTAAATGACCATAGCCACCTGTAACATGTTCGATTTTTAAACTCATATTTCTTCCTCCGCTATTATATTGTCTTCATTATACCACGAAGCAAATCACGTCCAATTATTTTTTACGTGCATTCTCATGAACTTATGTTAAAGTTGAGGTAACGAAACTTGAATAGAAGAAAGGTGTTTTTATATGGACAATTGTATTTTTTGTAAAATCATCAATCAAGAGATCCCTAGCTATAAAATCTATGAAGACGAGAAAATCTATGCGTTCTTAGATATCTCTCAATCAACTAAAGGACACACATTGATCATTCCTAAAGAACACGTAACTGATATCTTTGATTACAACGAAGAATTAGCCAGTGATGTCTTTGCCCGTATCCCAAAAATCGCTCGTTCCATCGAAAAAGCATTCCCGGAAATGGAAGGTTTAAATATAATCAATAATAATCGAGAACTAGCCTATCAAACCGTATTTCATTCCCATATCCATTTAATTCCGCGTTATAGTAAACAAGATGACTTCTCCATTCACTTTGGAAACCATCAAGCAGATTATACAACGGAAGAAATGACTGCTATCCAAGAAAAAATCAAAGAGCAGGTGACGATTCATGGTTAAAAATTTTCTAAAAGGATTAGTATTCGGTGCTGTTACCGGTGCAGCAGCAGGATTATTATTTGCACCACGTAGTGGAAATGAGACCAGAGAGAAATTGATTGCAGAATTAGATGAAGCAACTGAATTAACCAACGAATTAAATAACAGTTTAAACAATTTTAAACAAGCGTTATCTGAAACAAAAAGAACAGCTGAAACTGTTATCCCATCTTTTCAAGAATCAATCGAAAAAGACCTTGAAAATTTCAAATTTCAAGCAGAACCACGAGTTACACAAATCCAAGAACAAGTAGAAAAACTTTCGGCACATTTTCCTGAAAGCTTGACAGACGTGCAATAATGATCAAAAATTAAGCACTTTTGATAACTATATGTCTTTTTCATGTACCTAGATGTATGGAATGTGACAAAAATTTGAATTTTGTTTGAAACTATCAGTCAGAACGTTTTTATTCGCTAATGGATATGGTATAGTAATATATGTGAAAACCAATAATAAATTACAGGAGTGCAAAACTTAAATGAAAAAGAAAAAAATAATTTTAGCTGCGACAAGTGCGTTAGCTATTCTAACACTAGCAGCTTGTTCTGGTGGCGGGGATACAAACAAGGATATCGTAACCATGAAAGGCGGCACAATCACCGTCGCTGATTTTTATGAAAAAGCAAAATCTGAATCCGCTAACCAACAATTACTTCAACAAATGGTGATCTATGATGTATTCAATAGCAAATACAATGATAAAGTTTCAGATAAAGAAGTAGATGCTGAATATAATAAAACAAAAGAATCTTATGGTGACAGCTTCGAAACACAATTAGAATCTGCTGGATTTACAGAAGAAAGCTATAAAGAATTCCTTCGTAATAATCTTGTCTTTAAAGCTGGGATCGAATCTCATGTGAAATTGACAGATGAAGACTTGAAGAAAACGTGGGAAACATTCCATCCAGAAGTAGAAGCACAAATCATCAAAGTTGCTAGTGAAGACGAAGCAAAAGAAGTTAAGAAATCAGCTGATGACGGTAAAGATTTCGAAGAACTAGCAAAAGAAAAATCAACAGATACAACTAAAGACGATGGTGGTAATATCAAGTTTGACTCAGAAACACAAACTGTTCCATCTGAAGTAAAAGAAGCTGCTTTCAAACTTAAAGACGGTGAGATCTCAGATGTGATCACTGCAACAAATCCTTCTACTTACGCAACAGAATACTATGTCGTTAAAATGGTGAAAAACCAAGATAAAGGAAACGACATGGATAAATTCAAAGATCAATTAGAAGAAATTGCGACTCAAGCAAAAGTAAATGACAGCGAATTTACAACAAAAGTAATCGGTGAAGAACTAAAAGAAGCGAATGTAAAAATCAAAGATGACGCATTCCAAAACATCTTGACACCATTTACTTCAGCTACAACAAGCACATCTTCAACTGAAGACTCAGAAACAAAGAGTTCTGAAACAAAATCAACTGATTCTACTGAAGCATCTGAAACAGAGCAAAGCACGACTGAATCAACAAACGAATAAACACTAGACGCTTCTAGACATTAAAAATAAATACTAGAAAAAGTATTTAAAAAGTGGTTTAGGAAGAGAAAATTCTTCCTAAACCACTTTTTTGAAAACGATAATTTCTCATTATCCATCTCTGCTAACGGAAAGTAAAACATTCTTTGGTTTCATAAAAAAATGTTTAGGGACATAGTTCTCTTCGGAAATAAGACAACATCCACAAAAGTTTGAAAAACAACTTTCATGGATGTTGTCTTATTTATCGAGGCTAAATACTTTCGTCTTGACCTCTTTAAAACTAGTGAGATGATATCAATACATTATTACGTATCTTTCAATACCTACCCAACAATTACCATCATTTCTGTTTTGGTACATAAAAACTACGATTATCTAAACCAAATATTCGATCTGTATATTTCCCTGGCTCTGTTTGACGAATCGCAGTAGTCATCATTTGCATTGAAGCATCGATCGTGTCAATTTGATGTAATACTTCAGCTTCCATGATTCGAGGACGAACAGGCGAACCATATTCTAACAATCCATGATGTGATAGAACCATATGGCGTAAGATCAGCACATCTTCTTCTTCCTCACTGATTTTCAACGCTAAACAAGCTTTTGTTATTTCTTCATCAATTAAAACTAAATGCCCTACTAAATTACCTGCTAATGTGTATTCTGTTGCCATTGAGCCGGACAACTCGATTACTTTCCCTAAATCATGTAAGATAATCCCCGCATAAAGTAGCGGACGATTCAATTCAGGGTATTCATCAGCAATCGCTTTACCTAAGTGTAACATCGACACTGTATGATAAGCCAATCCACTAGCAAATGCGTGATGATTTCGTTTTGCTGCTGGATATTCAAAAAATTGTTTTTGGTATTTATTGAGTAAATAACGCACGATGCGATTCCAATGTGCATTTGTGATCTCAAATAGCAGTTGGTTGATTTCTTCTTCCATTTCTTCTTTTCTCAATGGTGCTCTTTCCATGTACAAACTTGGATCACTCGGTTCCTCAACTTTTGTTAAACGCATATGCAAAATTTTAACTTGAGGATTTCCTTGATAGACCTCGCGTTTACCATTTAAAAAAACAACTGTTCCCGGTGTAAATTTTTTGATCTCGTCCTCTGATGCATCCCAATATTTGCCATCAATTGTTCCTGATGTATCTTGAAATGTAAAAGCGATAAATTTCTTACCATTCTTAGCGATTCTTACATCTGCATTTTTGATCAAAACGAATTGTTCGAATTGTTCATCAACGACTAATTCACGTATTTTTTTCACTATTCGCACCTTCTAACTTTCTCACAGATTGTTCTAGCTCATGATAATAGCTTACCATTTCTTGATCAGAAGACAAGCAGATTACTTGATAGGTTTTGCTAAATTCAGCTAGTAGTTTAGCTAAACGGTATTTTCTCTTATGGTCGTAGTGTAGCCAGCCATCATCAATGATCACTGGACAGATCGACCGTTTCGCTTCCAAAGCAAGATATGCAAAACGCATCGCCATAATCATCTGATCCTTTGTCCCTGTCGATAGTTCATAAATTGGAAACTCATCTGTACCATTTGTTAATGTCAATGTATCGTTTTTCAATTGTATTTCTTGGTACTGTCGATCAGTTAGGATACTTAGATAGTCTCCAGCTAATTTGAGTAACTGTGGTAATTGCCGTTCACTTAATTCTGTCGAAAGATCACCTAAAAATGTCCCAGCAATCACTAAGCCTCCCCACTCTTCAAATAAAGTTTGTAGTTGTGCTTTTTGTAGACTTTCCTGTTGATATAATTCATCTAATGTCCCGTCTTGTTGTAATCCCTCAATTTGCAACTGCAAACGTTGACGTTGCTCACTCTTCCTACCTTCTTCCCTCTTTAGTTCTTGCAATCGTTCGGATTCACGAGCAATCTGAGTCTGCAACTGACTATAAGTAATGACAGTTTTAAAAATTGGAGAAAGAATATTCGCCAATTCTTCAAAACGCGCTTGTTGTTGCTTTGTTTGCTTCGCCTTTTGTAGAAAAATCGGTACTTCTGATGGGTAAGAAAGTTCTGCTCTAGCAAATTGTTCCTTGTATTCTTCTAACCACATTTTTTGTTTCTTTTTCAATGCATTGATTTCTTGTTTCAATAAAGTATTCTGTTGATAACTTCTAGCATATTTCATTTGTTCCATCTCTTGGATGAACGTGGTTAATAGAGCCATTTTTTCCGAGAGAGATTTATGTTGGAGCGGTAGCCATTCTTTTGCTAGGTCAAGTTCCCCGTCTATCTGTAAGAGTTGTTCCTGTATCTCTCGTTCTCGTTGTTGCTTTTTTTGGAAAACAGCATAAAGCTTTTGATAATCTGTTACTTCTTGGCCCTCATTTTTCATCGTTTCAAGCGTGTTCATTATTCCTAATGAGTGATGATAGGCAAAATCAGCTACTGATTGTTCCAATTTTTGTTGCTTTCGTTTATTCTCATTGATTGTTTGAGTAATCTCTTCTGATTGTGCCAATACAATATCCAGTTGCCCTAGTTTCTCTTGCCATTTTCCTTTGATTTCTGGCAAATTTTGGTCTATTGTGTTCTTAGATTTTCTACGAGTAAACGTATAGCCAACCACTCCCAAAGCAAGCAATGGCCCCAATATTTTTCCAGGCATAGGTAAGATTAAACCAATCACAGCTAACACTAACGCACTAACGTAAAATTTGAAAAAGGATTGTTTTTCTGGAACATCTTGGATCGGTCTTGTTTGGATCAGCGTTGGGTGAGCTAGTTCTAATTCATTGATCTCTGCTTCTAGTGTTCGTTGCTGTTCCTTCACAATATCAAAACGAATCGCTAACTGACTGTGTTCATCATTCAATTGTTGCGCCATCGTATACAAAGAACGCCACTCTGGATCATCAATAAATTCCTGTGGTCGTTGCAATCGATCCCAGCGCCAACGTTGTTCCAAGATTTTCAATTCAGACACTGTTTCCCTTGTCTCTACTTGCAGTCTTTGCCATTCATCCATTAATTGCTCCGTTGAAAATTGCTTTTGCTGTAGTGCTTTCAACTCTTGTTCTTGTTCTAAATAAAAATAATAACGTGCAGAGTGCTGATCCATCCCACTATGTCGCTCTAACGAAGCCTCAAGTTCTTCCAGACGTTCGTTCATTTGTTGATAACGTTTGGTAAATACTTCTAAATCTTGTATTAGTGATTCATTCGGTACTTCAGCTAGCATATTTTTTTTCAGTGATTGCCACTCTTCATATAAAGAGAAATTCAATTCTTGTTGATGATACAGCGTAAGTTTTTGATTGATTTGTTCGATATCATGCAATAAGAGCTGTTGTTGTTCTGCTAGTCGTTGTTCCTCCATGATCCATTCACTATAGATCGCCTCTTGCTCTTGCTTTTGATGAATCTTTTCTTGTAGTTGTTTCCATTCATTTAGTCGCTGATTAATCACTAATTTTTGACCTTTTCTTTTAAACAACTTATCAGCTGATTGATAATATTCTTGTCTTTTTTGAAAGACATGAGAACTTCCAGTGATTCCTAATGAAATCAACGCATCATGTAATTCTTTTTCTGTTAAATGAGCAAGTTCACTCAGTTGTTCTTGTTGAAATGTAAAAACTTGCTGGAATAACTCTTTCGTCAAAGGTGAAAGTAGTTTTTCTAAGAGTTCATCACTTCCACTTTGGCCATTACATGTGACCTTCGATTTGCCTCTATTTTGTTGTTTATATCTCTCAACATAAATTTCTCCATGTACAGGATGATTCAGCCATAATTTTCCACCGTATGCAGAACCGTCTCTCGGTGTGTAATCTTTCTTTTTCTTCCCTTTTGATGGAAAACCAAAAAGGATTGCTTGAATAAATTGATAAATCGTTGACTTTCCCGCTTCATTTTCACCGTAAATCAACTGATTCCCAGAGGTAAAATCAAAGGTTTCCTGTCGCCACTTTCCAAAAGCTGCTATTTCGATTTTTAAAATATTCATTCAGTACCCTCCTCAAACAAAAAGTCTTGCCGAATGATTTCTTGGGCCTTTTTTATCGTAGATTCTTGAAAATCCGGTAACAGATCCAACACTTTGATTGCCTCTTGATTTGTGTAGGCTTCTTGTAATATATGCTGAAAATCTTCTTTTGTTTGGTAATTTTCGAATAGTTGTTCAAACATCAATGTTGAAGCAGACAAAGAAATTTTTACCTTGTTATCTCTTTCTAAAGTAGAGATACGCCAAATAACTAAATTCGAAAATTCCCTGTTTGTTTCTTCCTTCAAATAATCTAATAATTCTCCAGAATAAATACGATCCAATACTTCCTGATCTAAGTGTTCATAATCAATGATCTCAAATTCAACGAGTGTCATCTTATTGGGTTCAACTAATTCTTGTTGAATTTTCTTCAATACATCCGTCGTTTGTTTCACTTCTCTGAGAGAAATTTGCTGACGTTTCCAATAAACTTCTGCAACTTTTATAGGTGTTGTTCGACAAGATGCTCCTTGAAGTTCAACTAAAACGATTGAAGTCGCGGACTCTTCTTTTTTTGTATGTCCTTGTGGTGCACCAGGATAAAGAATGGTTCCTTTTTCATTTAATTTAGTTGGAACATGGATATGGCCTAATGCCCAGTAGTCATAGCCTTTTGCTTCCATTTGATTTGCTTGAAATGGTGCATAATTCCCATGAGTTGACCCAATTTCACCATGATAGAGTCCAATATGGTAGTCGACAGCAAAACGTTGGGGAAATTCAGGCACTTTTTCCTCAGTGATCCATTGTTTTATGTAACTAAAACCACTGAGTGCAATCGTTTCGCCAGCATCCGTCGTCATTTGCAGTGTCTCTACAGTTTCCGAAGTAAACAAAGAAAGATTCTCGGGAAATTCAAACCAATATCTCTCTTTTTGATAAAAATCATGATTACCAAATGTTAAAAAAACTGAGATATTGTGTTCTCCTAAGCGCTTGATTTGTTCCGAAAAATGTTTTTGGATCTTTAGCGAAGGACGATTCTGGTGGAAGCTATCCCCTACCAGTAAAACAAAATCAACCTGATGTTTGATTGCCTGTTCCACAATATTTTCAAGTACGGTCAAATTAGCCCGTAATAATTTCTTTTGAACTTTTCCATCGATTCCCACTAATCCTTCAAATGAACGATCCATATGCAAATCTGCCGCATGAATAAATTTGACCATTAAGCTACTGCCTCCCTATATATAAGATAAATAAAATACGAGTTTGTCTGTGTCGCTTTACTAAAACAGAACGATATCTGTTGGCTTTTTTTGTTTATATATGATTTATCATAACATTTCCATTGCTTTTTTTCAGCAAAAAACCGAAAATTTGTTCGCATCCAGACAAAAAAAACAGCTGAACTTTCGTTCAACTGTTTTCATTTGCGTGGCGGCGTCCTACTCTCACAAGGGGCAACCCCTCACTACAATCGGCGCTAAGAAGCTTAACTTCTGTGTTCGGCATGGTTACAGGTGTATCCTTCTCGCCATCGCCACCACACTTGGTGTTATCTATCTTTGAGTAAATCTTGTTCACTCAAAACTGGATTTGAAGTATCAGTAAGAAACTCTCCGAGTTTTTCATTTTATTTTGGTTAAGTCCTCGATCGATTAGTATCAGTCCGCTCCATACATCACTGTACTTCCACTCCTGACCTATCTACCTGATCATCTCTCAGGGATCTTACTTTCTTAAAGAAATGGGAAATCTCATCTTGAGGTGGGCTTCACACTTAGATGCTTTCAGCGTTTATCCCTTCCCTACATAGCTACCCAGCAATGCCCTTGGCAGAACAACTGGTACACCAGCGGTAAGTCCATCCCGGTCCTCTCGTACTAAGGACAGCTCCTCTCAAATTTCCAACGCCCGCGACGGATAGGGACCGAACTGTCTCACGACGTTCTGAACCCAGCTCGCGTGCCGCTTTAATGGGCGAACAGCCCAACCCTTGGGACCGACTACAGCCCCAGGATGCGACGAGCCGACATCGAGGTGCCAAACCTCCCCGTCGATGTGGACTCTTGGGGGAGATAAGCCTGTTATCCCCAGGGTAGCTTTTATCCGTTGAGCGATGGCCCTTCCATGCGGAACCACCGGATCACTAAGCCCGACTTTCGTCCCTGCTCGACTTGTAGGTCTCGCAGTCAAGCTCCCTTCTGCCTTTACACTCTTCGAATGATTTCCAACCATTCTGAGGGAACCTTTGGGCGCCTCCGTTACTCTTTAGGAGGCGACCGCCCCAGTCAAACTGCCCATCTGACACTGTCTCCCACCACGATCAGTGGTGCGGGTTAGAGTGGCCATAACGCAGGGGTAGTATCCCACCAGCGCCTCCATCGAAACTAGCGTTCCGACTTCTACGGCTCCTACCTATCCTGTACATGCGGTACAGACACTCAATATCAAACTACAGTAAAGCTCCATGGGGTCTTTCCGTCCTGTCGCGGGTAACCTGCATCTTCACAGGTACTAAAATTTCACCGAGTCTCTCGTTGAGACAGTGCCCAAATCGTTACGCCTTTCGTGCGGGTCGGAACTTACCCGACAAGGAATTTCGCTACCTTAGGACCGTTATAGTTACGGCCGCCGTTTACTGGGGCTTCAATTCGTACCTTCGCTTACGCTAAGCACTCCTCTTAACCTTCCAGCACCGGGCAGGCGTCAGCCCCTATACTTCATCTTACGATTTTGCAGAGACCTGTGTTTTTGATAAACAGTCGCTTGGGCCTATTCACTGCGGCTGATCTGACGATCAGCACCCCTTCTCCCGAAGTTACGGGGTCATTTTGCCGAGTTCCTTAACGAGAGTTCTCTCGCTCACCTTAGGATTCTCTCCTCGACTACCTGTGTCGGTTTGCGGTACGGGTCGTTGTTTTCTCACTAGAAGCTTTTCTCGGCAGTGTGACGTCAGGAACTTCGGTACTATTATTTCCCTCCCCATCACAGCTTGTCCTTAAAGTTAGAAGCATTTGACTCCTATCAAGACTTACTGCTTGGACAGACATTTCCAATCGTCTGCATTCCTTAGCCTCCTGCGTCCCTCCATTGCTCAAACAAAAACAACGAGTACAGGAATATCAACCTGTTGTCCATCGCCTACGCCTGTCGGCCTCGGCTTAGGTCCCGACTAACCCTGGGCGGACGAGCCTTCCCCAGGAAACCTTAGTCATTCGGTGGACAGGATTCTCACCTGTCTTTCGCTACTCATACCGGCATTCTCACTTCTAAGCGCTCCAGCAGTCCTCACGATCTACCTTCAACGCCCTTAGAACGCTCTCCTACCAATACACCTAAAGGTGTACTCCACAGCTTCGGTAATATGTTTAGCCCCGGTACATTTTCGGCGCAGGGTCACTCGACTAGTGAGCTATTACGCACTCTTTAAATGGTGGCTGCTTCTAAGCCAACATCCTAGTTGTCTGTGCAACCCCACATCCTTTTCCACTTAACATATATTTTGGGACCTTAGCTGGTGGTCTGGGCTGTTTCCCTTTCGACTATGGATCTTATCACTCACAGTCTGACTCCCGGATATGAATGAATGGCATTCGGAGTTTATCTGAATTCGGTAACCCGAGATGGGCCCCTAGTCCAAACAGTGCTCTACCTCCATCATTCTCAATTCCGAGGCTAGCCCTAAAGCTATTTCGGAGAGAACCAGCTATCTCCAAGTTCGTTTGGAATTTCTCCGCTACCCACACCTCATCCCCGCACTTTTCAACGTACGTGGGTTCGGTCCTCCAGTGCGTTTTACCGCACCTTCAACCTGGACATGGGTAGATCACATGGTTTCGGGTCTACGACTACATACTCAAACGCCCTATTCAGACTCGCTTTCGCTGCGGCTCCGTCTCTTCAACTTAACCTCGCATGCAATCGTAACTCGCCGGTTCATTCTACAAAAGGCACGCCATCACCCATTAACGGGCTTTGACTTGTTGTAGGCACACGGTTTCAGGTTCTATTTCACTCCCCTTCCGGGGTGCTTTTCACCTTTCCCTCACGGTACTGGTTCACTATCGGTCACTAGGGAGTATTTAGCCTTGGGAGATGGTCCTCCCGGATTCCGACGGAATTCCTCGTGTTCCGCCGTACTCAGGATCCTCCTAGGTGCCTTCCAAATTTCATCTACGGGGCTTTCACCCTCTCTGACTGACTTTTCCAAGTCATTCGACTATCTGAAAGAACTACCATATCGGAGTCCTACAACCCCAATGAGCAAGCTCATTGGTTTGGGCTTTTCCCGTTTCGCTCGCCGCTACTCAGGGAATCGAATTTTCTTTCTCTTCCTGCAGGTACTTAGATGTTTCAGTTCTCTGCGTCTACCTCATATACGCTATGTATTCACGTATACGTAACATCCTATAAAAGATGCTGGGTTCCCCCATTCGGAAATCTCTGGATCATAGCTTACGTACAGCTCCCCAAAGCATATCGGTGTTAGTCCCGTCCTTCATCGGCTCCTAGTGCCAAGGCATCCACCGTGCGCCCTTATTCACTTAACCTTATCAACCTTACGGTTGGGTTTTGATCTTTCTTCTAGCGATAGAAGTCCAATCAAGAAAAATAAGCAATTGAACTTATTAAAAAACTCATTCAACGCGGTGTTCTCGGTTTGTATTACTTACATTTTTACTTCAATATCCAGTTTTCAATGAACAAAATTTTGAGAGTAGACCTCTCAAAACTGAACAAAGTATCGACAAACGTGTGTAGTCTCCGTAATATTCCTTAGAAAGGAGGTGATCCAGCCGCACCTTCCGATACGGCTACCTTGTTACGACTTCACCCCAATCATCTATCCCACCTTAGGCGGCTGGCTCCAAAAAGGTTACCTCACCGACTTCGGGTGTTACAAACTCTCGTGGTGTGACGGGCGGTGTGTACAAGGCCCGGGAACGTATTCACCGCGGCGTGCTGATCCGCGATTACTAGCGATTCCGGCTTCATGTAGGCGAGTTGCAGCCTACAATCCGAACTGAGAGAAGCTTTAAGAGATTAGCTTAGCCTCGCGACTTCGCGACTCGTTGTACTTCCCATTGTAGCACGTGTGTAGCCCAGGTCATAAGGGGCATGATGATTTGACGTCATCCCCACCTTCCTCCGGTTTGTCACCGGCAGTCTTGCTAGAGTGCCCAACTAAATGATGGCAACTAACAATAAGGGTTGCGCTCGTTGCGGGACTTAACCCAACATCTCACGACACGAGCTGACGACAACCATGCACCACCTGTCACTTTGCCCCCGAAGGGGAAGCTCTATCTCTAGAGTGGTCAAAGGATGTCAAGACCTGGTAAGGTTCTTCGCGTTGCTTCGAATTAAACCACATGCTCCACCGCTTGTGCGGGCCCCCGTCAATTCCTTTGAGTTTCAACCTTGCGGTCGTACTCCCCAGGCGGAGTGCTTAATGCGTTAGCTGCAGCACTGAAGGGCGGAAACCCTCCAACACTTAGCACTCATCGTTTACGGCGTGGACTACCAGGGTATCTAATCCTGTTTGCTCCCCACGCTTTCGAGCCTCAGCGTCAGTTACAGACCAGAGAGCCGCCTTCGCCACTGGTGTTCCTCCATATATCTACGCATTTCACCGCTACACATGGAATTCCACTCTCCTCTTCTGCACTCAAGTCTCCCAGTTTCCAATGACCCTCCCCGGTTGAGCCGGGGGCTTTCACATCAGACTTAAGAAACCGCCTGCGCTCGCTTTACGCCCAATAAATCCGGACAACGCTTGCCACCTACGTATTACCGCGGCTGCTGGCACGTAGTTAGCCGTGGCTTTCTGGTTAGATACCGTCAAGGGGTGAACAGTTACTCTCACCCTTGTTCTTCTCTAACAACAGAGTTTTACGATCCGAAAACCTTCTTCACTCACGCGGCGTTGCTCGGTCAGACTTTCGTCCATTGCCGAAGATTCCCTACTGCTGCCTCCCGTAGGAGTTTGGGCCGTGTCTCAGTCCCAATGTGGCCGATCACCCTCTCAGGTCGGCTATGCATCGTGGCCTTGGTGAGCCGTTACCTCACCAACTAGCTAATGCACCGCGGGTCCATCCATCAGCGGCACCGTAAAGCGCCTTTCAAAACGAAACCATGCGGTTTCGATTGTTATACGGTATTAGCACCTGTTTCCAAGTGTTATCCCCTTCTGATGGGCAGGTTACCCACGTGTTACTCACCCGTTCGCCACTCCTCTTTTCCCGGTGGAGCAAGCTCCGGTGGGAAAAGAAGCGTTCGACTTGCATGTATTAGGCACGCCGCCAGCGTTCGTCCTGAGCCAGGATCAAACTCTCATAATAAAAGTTAGAACAATCTTGCGATTGTTAAGCTCAATTTGTTTGCTAGCATATTGCTTGCTTGTTAAAAATGTTTGTTGTCTTGAATTGAATCAAGACGCCCTACACATTTGGTTTGTCTTACTTTGTTCAGTTTTCAAAGGTCTACATGATAAATGAAACACAACTGCCTCAATTCATCATTTGTGATTGCCGTAGCAACTTTTATATCTTAGTAAACTCTCGGATGATTGTCAACTATTTTTTAAAAGTTTTTTTGACTCGTTTTTCACGAAGTCGTTTTAGCAACTCACTTATCATAACTCATCGTTTGTTATTTGTCAACATGTTTTTTTGTTTATTTCTTAATGAAATCAACATATAAAAACTCATCTCTCATAACCAACTTCGTTATATTATCATATAAAATTATGATTGTCAATAAAACTTTTAAACAAATTTCATGATTGTTTTCATGTTTCAGCAACGTTGACTATACTATCATTAAAAAAAAGATTGGTCAAGGTAAAATTTAACTTTCACTACACCTAATCTTTTTTTATTTATTTCATTCCATTTCTATTTCCTAATAGTTGAAATAATCAAAATCAGCATAGCTCCCACCTCTTACGTTTAAATCATACACACCAATACCAACAAAGTTTCCTGTAACCCCCCCGATAGTGTCTGCACATCAATTTCAGTACCACCTTCAGCAGTCAGCAAATAGTAGTAATCATTGACATAGTAAAGATGAGGTGCTTCGGTCTTTGCGTGTTCGGTTCCTGTAGGATCGTGTGAATCGGCCCGACTAGTTGTTTTTGTTTTGCATCATATTCTCGAATGACGATCCCTGCTGATTTATTAGGTGTAGTTAGTCGAAAATCCCAGATTTCATTCAAAAGCCATTTCCTACCTGTACGTGGATCAAGAAAAAGAGAGGGATCACCTCCCCTACTATTTAGATAGATTGGACTTTCCCAAGGTCCATTGATATCCTCTGCGATCATCATGTAATTGTGGGTGTCTTTAAAAGGACATGCTACGCTTTTAACATCTGTATAAATAAGATAAGATAAAATCGCCCAGCTAAGTAACTGATTTGTGGCGCTCAGATACTTCCATTGATCGGATGACCCTTTAACCATACTTGATCAGTTAAACTATCTGTTTTATGTTCCTAATTGATCAGATCTGTTGATTCATATACACGAATACCTGGTAACCCTCAAAAGAAGAAACAATCACACAATAAGAGCTACCCACTTTCAAAATATTCGGGTCCGGATTAAATTCTCGAATGATTAGATTAGCTACTTTACTTTGAAACATCCGATCTCCACCTTTGCTCTATTTTTTGGCGATACGTACTTGAACCCGCTGCTAATAGATAGAAAAAGACAAAAGGGTAAGCAATGAATTGTGTACCGAACAACAGCAGGACTTCTGAAACCAATAAATGAGCACCGCCATCGGACTTGCTTTTCTCTTCAACTTCAACGATAAATAAAGAGCAAGACATAGCCAAACCAATGAGAGGAATAGGCTAACACTAAACGACCCCGTCATGCTCCGTAGTGACTCAAAGGTTTCTTTTACACTCCCCCCTCTAAAAAAATAACTACCCTATTTTGGATGTTTTCACTCGTTCACAAGCAACTCTTCAACAGTATACGCAAGAAGAAACAAAAAAATTCTACTTGCATTTACCAGTTGATACTTATGAAAATTATCACTCAGGTCTTTGTGACAACACCCATTTTAGTCTAGAAGGTGCTGCTTTAGTCGCTCAACTCGTCGTTGAACTACTAAAAGAAACTGATCTTCCATTAGTAAATTATCTTGATACTCCTCATATCTAAAACTTGATTCAAAGGATTTACGATTGTACCCAGACAAAGCAAAAACTTAAAGCATGCAATATGCTTTAAGTTTTTGCTTTGTCTATTAAATTAGGACTCAATGATACGATCAAAGGCTTTGTGTTTGCTCGTTATTCTTTTGTTTTTCCGCTAATGAAGGTCTTCTAGCCGTAATTGCCAAGCTGACGCCCTCTTTTAATTTTTCAAACATAAAAAGATCTTTATTTTCTACTTGGGGATTTTGGCGGATCTCTTGGAAGATCATTCGTTGGTCTTTCACTGTATAACGTGCATATTCGTGAATATAGCGATGAGTTATCATCAATGAAAGAAAAGCAAAAGGCGTGTGATTCTTTTGTTTTTCTGTTAACCGCTGATAAATGAATCGATCCAGTTTTTCTGCCCAGATCAAACTGTTTTGATAATGCTCGAAATGCGTTTTTGTGGATACCCAACGAAAATTTTTATCATAGGCCCATGAATCTTCGACAAGCTGATATTTCATTTTTTTTAGTGTCTGTAGTAACTCTTTTGTTCGTTTATGTAGGATAAATTGATTGAAAAGGGCTAAGTCAAAAGGTTTCGTAACATTCAATCCTTTAATCGGTGCGGTAATTTCGATCGTCATTTTTTTTCGCATAGGTTCACATCCTCTCGTTTGTTTATCCGTGTCTTTCTGCAACTTAATGATACCAAAGGATGATCCTTGCCTGTCCATCACTTTTTCTTCTGAAAGAAAAAATTATTTTTCATAAAAAAACTGGCATGAAATCCTTTAGAGATTTCATGCCAGAGAGTTATTTTGTTGGTGACTATTCGCTGTACAAGTCGCGTACTGGTGTCATGATGATACGGTTTAAATCGTTGATGATCGTGCTGAACCCTTGTTCTTTTTGCATCAAGTCATTGATGACTTCTTCTGTTTGGATTTTCATTGCCATTTCTTGCGCTCTGGCAGCATCTTCATCGCTAAATTCTTGTCCGCTCATTTGTTTTTCTTGTAATTCGATCTGCATCGCTTGGAAATCTTTGAACAGTTGATGTGCTTCTTCATTCGCTTTTACTTTTGCATAAGCTTCTTCTAGCTCTTTGAATTCTTTTAGTTCACGAATCTCACGTTCGATTTGATTTGCACTATCATAAATATTTGACATACGACGGCCTCTTTTCTTCTATTTAATAAACTCTATTGTAACATGAGGTGATTTGTTTTCAAAGTGCCTACTCTCCTTGGAATCGACGCCATAGATCTCGTGTTGCATCACCGATGCCTTGTACGCCTTCTCTCAGCATATCGCCAAAATTCCTTAGGCCATCTTTTGCTTGTTCGCCATAACGATCTAAATTGTCTTGCCAGTTCCCCTGATTCTCTTCATTATTTTGGGAATTATCTGGTACTTGATCTGCTGGGACGACTTGACCACCGGTAGCATAGGCATCCGCAACATTAAATCTTGTTTGCTCGGTGTAAGGCAAGATGCCTTCTGCTGCTGATTTGAAGACTTTCCCCACCACATTGCCACTTGTACCTTCTAAATAGTGAAGTTCACTCGTTTCTTCAAATCCCAACCAAGTAGATATGACTACATCTGGAGTATAGCCAACGATCCATTGGTCATTCGCTTTTGTTGCATCAAAATTCGTTTCTGTCGTTCCTGTTTTTCCAGCTACCGTATAGCCGTATGGATTCGCTGCAACACCCGTTCCATTAGAGAACGTACCTAGTAACATGCTAGTCATTTGGTTCGCTGTTTCTTCGGAAATGACCTGCTTTGGTTTACTGTTGGTATTATCAACGATGACTGCTCCAGTAGAGTCAACGATCTTGGTGATCAAATGCGGTGTATACATCTTCCCATTATTGGCAAATGAACCATAAGCCCCCGCCATAGTCATAGGAGAAACCCCATTTTTCAAACCACCTAACGCTAACCCATAATACTTGTCTGAATCAGCTAAAGGCAAGCCAAATTCTTTTGTCTTATCAAAGCCTTTTTGAAGACCAATCTCATGAAGTAACCACACAGCAGGTAAATTCAAGCTTTGAGCAACTGCTTGATACATCGGTACTTCCCCTTGATAGGTCCCATCAAAGTTGTGTGCATCATAATAAGATTGTGGTTTATCTTCAAGAATACTTGACGGTGTATAGCCAGCTTCTAACGCAGGTGCAAATACACTGAGTGGTTTGATTGATGAACCAGGTGAACGTTTCATCTGCGTTGCAAAGTTGAATCCTCTAAAGACATGTTCCCCACGTCGACCAACGAGTGCTGCAACCCCTCCTGTTTTCGGATCTAGTGCAACCGAACCTGATTGGACCATGGCACCATCTGTCGCATTTGGAGGGAATAACGCATCATTTTGATAAGTCGCTTCTAGTTGTTGCTGATAATTCTGATTCAATGACGTATAGATTTTATAGCCTTTGTTCATGACATCAGCTTCAGCTAAACCATATTCACTAACCGCTTCATCAATCACTGCATCAAAATAATAAGGATAACGATAACCAGACTCCGAACCAGTATACGTATCATTCAAATAGTGTGTGATATCTGTTTGAGACTCAGCAGTTGCTTGTTCTTCACTGATTTTACCATTGTCTGCCATCACGCTTAATACCGTATTTTTCCGATTATTGGCATTTTCTGGATGATCGATTGGGTTGTAGATACCAGGACCCTTCAGCATCCCCGCTAACGTAGCAGCTTCAGACAGTGTGACATTTTTAGCATCCACCCCAAAATAGCGTCTTGATGCATCTTGTACACCCCAAACCCCATTACCAAAATAGGCATTGTTTAGATACATCGTTAAAATTTCTTCTTTGCTATACTTCTTCTCGATTTCAATCGCTAGAAAAAGTTCTTTCGCTTTTCGGTCAAATGTTTGATCTAGTGTAAGATACGCATTTTTGGCTAACTGTTGGGTAATGGTACTTCCGCCACCCCCGCCTGTACCACCAGATGTGATCATCCTTACTGCTGCTCTGGCAATCCCTTTGATATCAAAACCAGGATGTTGATAAAAATTCCGGTCTTCGGTCGAGATAACAGCATCTTGGATCAGTGGAGAAATCGCATCTAACTCCACATAAGACCCTTTTTGTGCATACAACGTCCCCGCCTCTTCGTTGTTTTTATCATAAATCACGGTCGACTGACTCAAACCAGATTTCAGTGTTTCAACATTCGCTTGTTTCGCTAATACAAATAGATAAATACTCGTGATCAATACGAAGATCAGTCCGATCAGTAAAATCAACTTGTTGATATGATATTTTTTCCAAATACGCTTGCGCCAACGATGGAATTGTCCGAGGTAAGGCTTAATCCATCGCCAAAAACTGATGAGCGCAGTTTTTATTCTTCTTAGCATGCTCTGAAAATCCATTCACTTCTTCTCCTGTCTATTGATCTAATTCTTCTCATTTTAACATAACTAATTATGCGTGACGTCCTGCTTGAGATGTAGGTGTACGCTTTGTTTATTCACAATGTGGATAGTTTAGCATATGAAATGACGAGAATTTTCCATTTTTTTCTTAAATATCTGTTAAAAATGTTACAATGAATCTGAATTTCAATGAAAGGTGTGAGCATGTGGACATCACAATCACGTTACCTGAATCTCATCCAACCATGACGATTCGAGAATTATTAGAAAATGAGTGGCTTGTACCAAGAAAAGTTCGGCACTTTTTACGTATACGTAAAAACGTCTTATTGAATCGCGAATCTGTTTTATTCCATCACGAAGCAAAAGCTGGAGATCAAATCACTTTGCACTTTGAAGAAACCGACTATAGTTATCAAGAGATCCAATTGGGGGAAGCAGCAAAAGTCAGCGTGTTGTACGAGGATGAACACTTGATCATCGTCAACAAACCAGTCGGTATCAAAACGCATCCGAATGAACCGACAGAAACGAATACGTTATTGAATCACCTGGCTGCTTACTTAGATCAAAAAAAACAACGTCCATATGTCGTTCATCGATTAGACAAGGAAACGAGTGGGGCTGTTCTATTTGCTAAAAATCCTTTTATTTTACCTATTTTAGGTAGAATGTTGGAACAGAAAAAAATCTACCGCCGTTATCAAGCCGTTGTTTGGGGTAAACTTTCTCAAGATGTAACAATCACAGACAAAATCGGCAGAGATCGTCATGATCGTCGCAAACGAGTGGTTGATCCCAGAAATGGGCAACCAGCCATCACACATGTCCAAGTTGCCGAAGTTTCGGCAGATAAAACAAAGATCTATTGTGTCTTGGATACAGGACGAACCCACCAAATCCGTGTACATTTAGCAAATCAAGGCCACCCCATTGTTGGTGACCCGCTCTATCAAACGAAGCCAGCGAAACGTTTGATGCTCCATGCGTTGGAACTCCATATGACCCATCCATTTACACAAGAAAAAATCATTGCAAGAGCATTGCCGGGATTATGGTAAACACTTGAAAATAGTCATAAACAAAAAACTGAGATTTGGGAACTTAATACGGTCCCCGATTCTCAGCTTTTTTCCTATTTCTATCAAAAAATATAAATCGACAGTAAGCGCCTATATGTTGCTCTTACATTATATGTATCTAAAACATCAAGGAGATTATTCATATGAATATTGAAAGAACTAACCTTTCGTCACAAATTGCTGTAGCAACCAAAGCGACTGCTGTTACCATGAAGAACTTGATCGCTACAATAGATACTGGAGTTGTTGCTGAACAAGGTGGCCAACTGATTGATGCCCTCTACTGTACTTACCTGAATAGTAATGATGACTTTACCATCTTGGACATTGAGTTAGGGATTCCTATCAATACTGCAATTTCTGCAAGTGATGAGGTTTATATGAGCCAAACGTATAGTGGAAAAGCAGTTATCGCCCCACACCAAGGTGCTTACGTCACACTTGAAACACCAGAAGACGAGTTATTGACACAAGTCATTTTTCCAATCAACTAAGCTTTGAAAAAAATCGATGTAGCCTTGATCTCACTGGATAGAAAAACACATACCATACTATTTGATGTTGCCTTAGCCGATGCAACATCAAGAATTAGTACAGTATGTGTTTTTCTATTTTTCAGAACTTTAACAATAAACTAAATTTATTTGATTCCTTCTCGATGTGCTTTTTCCGCTAAAAGCAAGCTTCCAATGATCCCACTTTCATTCGGCATGCCCCATTGAACAATGTACTCATCTACTGGCGGTGTTTCCATGTAACCAGCCATTAATGTCATAAATTGTTCTCTCACTTTTTGTAGTAAGTGTGCTTGATTCATGACACCACCACCTAAAATGATTTTTTCTGGCGCTAATGTCAATGTATAATTGACTAATGCTTGTGCAAGGTAATATGCTTGGATATCCCAGACAGAATGATCCTCAGGTAAATCTTGCCCTTTGATTCCTGTACGTGCTTCGATCGATGGTCCAGCAGCTAATCCTTCTAAACAGTCTTTATGGAAAGGACAAGTTCCTTCGTAGTCGTCTTCTGGGTGACGCTTGACCATGATGTGTCCCATTTCCGGATGTGCACTCCCAGAAAGAATATCGCTATTCAACACAACTCCCCCACCAATACCTGTGCCGACAGTCAAGTAGATACAACTGTTTTTCCCTTGCGCCGCCCCTTTCAACAATTCACCATATGCCGCAGCATTGACGTCGGTTGTCCATGCCAAAGGAACGTCGTATCGTTGTTTGATGCTTCCTAAGAAATCAAAATCTCGCCATCCTTGTTTAGGCGTAGCTAAGACATAGCCATAGCGATCATTCGTTGGATCAATACCGATTGGACCGAAGGAACCGATTCCAATTGCTTCTAACTCAAACCGATCAAAAAAGTCAAACACACGTGCCAAGGTTTCTTCCGGCATCGTCGTTGGTACACTGATTTTTTCAATGATCTCTCCATTATCTGATACCGCACAAATAAATTTTGTTCCGCCTGCTTCTATTCCGCCATACATCTCAATTATTCCTCCTCAAAGCCGACTGTCCGAATCTCATAAGGCTGGAGCATTTCGTCAATCGTCTCTTGACATTCTTCTTCAAGGAGATTCAACCGTTTGCCTTTTTTGCCATTTTTCGTCAAATGCAACGATTCTAAATGACTAGACATATTGAATCCTCTCGCTACTAGTTTATCATTAAGTTTGCTTCGTTTCAAAGCAGTAATTGCAAACGTTTCCCCTTCGATTGATAAATATTGTTTTTTCGGAGCGAATTTACCTACTTGATTTGGCAATTGCTTGGTCGAAAACGGAATTTGAGCGGCATAAGCATGTTTGTATGTGGCGAATTTGTCTTTCCCGGAATGGACCTCTAAACTGTAATCGAATTGATGAACACCTAGACATTGTGCCTCCGGTGTTGGGAAATAACCCCAGTCGCCCATCTCACCAACGCAACGCAGTAAGGTCACCGCAATCGTTTTTCCATCCACGATTTCATATTCATTCAAACCAAAATTTCCAATCGTTATCCCTTGGCTTTCATCACCTAATTGAACGAAGGCATGTTGATGCTGGGGATTGGTCGGGTTCTCCCAAGTTGCAGAGACTTGATTTGGACGAGCTACGACTTCAAAAATACTATCTGCTTCATGTTGTTCCACATGTAACTTCGTTGGGAATAAGACACGTAAGCGATGATCTTTCATCTGATTGTCGATGGTTGTTGTAAAATCGATCTTTTTGCTCTCTGCACGCAACGTAATCAGTGTTGTGATTGTCAGTGGCTTTGTTTCTTTTGAGCGTTGGGCTTGTCTAAAGCGGAACTCTCGTACCATTTGTTGCTCTTTTTCTAACCGATCATCTGCAGAAATAGGGATGTCAATGGTTTGAGTTAGTTTGATTTGAGCGATTTTAGTTGTATCCTTGATGATCTCAACAGTACTTGTCGGTTGGTCTTTTGAAAGGATCGCTTTTTCATTCTCTGGTTGCTTGAAGATATATTCGTTACCGATGTCACCGACGTCTTCAAATGTCAATAACTCTTCAAATTCTTGCCCGGTCGTTTTATCCAATAAGGTCAATGTCCCATTTTTCTCAATGGATACATGCACGAATTGATTTTCAATACAGCATCCTGCTTGAGTAATCATCGACTCTTGCTTTTCATCCGCAACTCCTTCAACTAAAGCGAATGTTTCCCATGAAAATGCAGGCATTTCATCAATTGGTAGCTCAATCGTGACATATCTTGCCATATATGGCACTCTAAAGCGATCTTTCGGTAAATCATAGCCAAATGATACAACTTCTTCAGAAATCAAAGTTGGAATCTGTTTTTTGTCGGACGTTTCAACATGATAGTATTTCTTAGGTTGTTCCGCCAAATCTTGATATAGCTCTTCTGGAATACCTTCTGCAAATCGTTTTCGTTCCAACTCTAAAGTGATTACGGCTGACCCTGTTTTGGGCATTCCAGCTGTATTAAAAACGACAAAAGGATAACTTTCCTTCGAAAATCCACTGGTATCAATAGCTGTTGCCAGTTGATCCAACGCTTCTTGTGCTAAAAATCTCCCCACTTCATTGGCTTTTTCAAAACGCGGAATCATTTCTCGATGAACGGAGTCAACTGAGCATCCGCAAATGCTATCATGAGGATGGTTTTGCATCAGTGTTTTCCAAGCATAATCTAATTGATCGTGCGGATACTTCCCTGTCACTTCATACGCCATCGTTGCTAAAGGTTCTGTGACATTTTCAAGTTGACGCTGTACTTTTGTGTTCCACTGTTTGAGGTAAACTCTTGCAGAAGCTGTATTGGCTAACGTATACCAGCCATCAGTTTCCTGACTTGTCAATTCTCCTGCAACTGCGCCAAGATCCTGAGGAAGATCCTGTTGTACCGTTTCTATATAATCCGTAAAGTTGGAATGAACAAATTCATATTCTGGATATAATTCATTGGCTAATCGAATTGCTGTTGATATATCTTTTTGTACAGGTTGATGATCCACTCCATTCATCATCAATAAATGGTTCGTTGACGCATATTGCTCGGCATCTGCTAACTTTTGATCCCAAAAACGAATCGCAGCTTCTTTCTCAGCTGGAATCTCATTCCCGTTACTGTACCAGTTGGCAAACAATAACCCAAAGATTTCCGTTTGATCAGGCCCTTTCCACCACATCTCAGAATATTGTGACGAATAGTTCTCAGCTTCTAGTACTTGATTATCAAAGCCTATCGGTTTCACTCCACGACCAAACGCAGCAGCTTCTAGTCCTACTTGCTTCATCATTTGTGGCGTTTGTCCCATATTGCCAAAGGTATCAGGGAAATAACCTAGCATGACCGGCGTTCCCCATTTGCGACTTTCTTCCATACCGATCAACATATTCCGAACATTTGACTCTGAGCTAATTAAAAAATCATCCTGTAAAATATAAAATGGTCCAATCCGTAATTTTCCTGCATCGATGGCTTGTTGGATTGCTTTTCTTTTTTCAGGACGTACTTGTAGATAGTCATCTAAAATAA
Source organism: Enterococcus mundtii (assembly GCF_003957375.1). GTDB lineage: Bacteria > Bacillota > Bacilli > Lactobacillales > Enterococcaceae > Enterococcus_B > Enterococcus_B spodopteracolus. The sequence goes on from NZ_CP025473.1 coordinate 2,488,508, forward strand.
TGGTTTGTCCATCTAAATGAAAGCTGTTGAAGTCTGGATCGATTTCAAACAGCTCCAACAAATCATCCATTAACTCCACTAATCGCATGTGATGTTGCTCATATGCCATGTACCACTCACGATCCCAATGGCTATGAGAAATGATATACACTTTTTTCTTCATATCTATTCTCCTCCTTATTTTTCCACTCGGATATCAAAGTAATCCATGACTAACTCACAAAACATCATGTTTGCCCAAGAAAACCATTCTCTTGTGTAATTTTGCGGATTGTTCACATCAAATCCTTCATGCATCAAGTGTGTCCCTGCATCGGTCGCTACTAGTAAATCAAGGATTCGTTCTTTTTCTTGCTTGTCTTCTGTCGTCATTCCTTCCATCGCTAGGGCGATTGGCCAAATATAATTCTCGGGCGTATGCGAAGAACCAATTCCTTTTGCATACTTCCCTTCATAAAAGTAAGGGTTCTCTTTACTTAACAAAGTGTTTCGCGTATTTATATAGTGTTCATCTGTACTGGAGCAATACCCCAAATAAGGTGCTGAAATCAAATTAGGCACATTGCTATCGTCCATTAATGAGGCATTCCCTAAGCCGTCTACTTCATACGCATAAATCGTTTCACCTTGTTGATTTTCGATTTTTCCATAGGTGGCAATCCCCTCTTGGATGGCTGTTTTTAAGTCGTTTGCTTTTACAACGATTTCTTGGTCTTCAAGAATTGAGGTGAAAATCTCTTCGACATATCCTAGAATAACTACAGCAAACATATTGGATGGGACAAGATAGCCATATTGACAGGCATCATCGCTCGGACGAAATCCTGACCAGGTCATACCCGTGGGCGCAATCGCCGATCCACGCCCCTCGTTGACTAACGTATCTTCTTTTCTTGTGGTATCTCTTGTAAAGGTGTAAGGCGATTGTCGATGGTTTTGTTCTACTTGAAAAACTTCTAAGATTTTTTTTATTCCCTCAATAAATGAGTGGTCAAATTGATCTGTACGTCCAGTATTTTTGTAAAGTAGATAAGCTAGTTGAACAGGGTAGCATAAAGAATCGATTTCATATTTTCTTTCCCAGATCCAATCGTTCATTTGAGTGTGATCGGTTTGATGCCCTGCGCCATTTGCTTGTTCATTGAACGCATTTGCATATGGATCGATCGTAATATAGTAAAATTGCTTTTTGACTAACCCACTGATCATGTCGGCTAAATCTTCATCCTCTTTCGCAATCACTAAATAAGGACGAACCTGTGCGGTGGAATCACGTAACCACATTGCAGGGATGTCTCCTGTGAGTAGAAAAGTTGTACCATCCTCTTGCCGTTTGACTGTGGTCAACAACGTATTCGCAAAGGCCGAAGAAAAATTCTTAGCCCAATCTGCATGCTCTTCTCCACATTTTTGTATAATGTCATCCATAAATCGCTTCACTGAATTAGGTATATCTTTATAAGCCATATTATATAAACTCCCTTTTATTTGATATGTCATTATGGATTATACCTGCTCACACCACAAATGTCTACGCTTTCAATAAACTTTTTTCTATTTACTTTTTCAAGTATTATGCTATTATTTATTTATGATATATCATTAAGAGGTGTAATTATGGAGCAACCATTATATAAAACAATATTTTTAGCGCTAGAAAAAGCAATACATGATGGAACTTTACCTGTCGACAGTCAAGTTCCCACTGAAAAAGAACTATCCCAACAATACAATGTTAGTCGGATCACGTCTAAACGGGCATTGACAGAATTAGAACAACTAGGATTGATTTATCGTGTACGCGGAAAAGGAAGTTTTGTTAAAGCTCCCAAAAAAGGTATTCTTTCACGTAGTCTCTCTACTCATAAAAGAATCTTATTTCTGTTGCCTTACTTGTCTGATTTATCCGTGGGTGACTTTACTCAGGGCTTGAATCCAATCATGCAAGAACATCAATTCGAGGTCATGATGACGACTTTAGATTTTTTAGAAACAAAGACAGCCAATGATTTGATGCAAGAATTTGATGGCTTGATTTATTATGCTTTTGAAACAGACCAACATCTTGACTTGCTTTTTGAGCTTTCCTTAAAAGAATTTCCAGTACTCATGCTAGATAAAAAAATATATGAGTTACCTTTTCCAACCGTCTTATCGGACAACTTTCAAGGTGGTTCTTTAGCAACCAATCAGCTGATTGAACAAGATCACAAAAAAATCGCTTATCTTTTTGGTGATTTATCCCATCCACAATCCGTGAGACAACGCTATCTCGGTTATCTTGAAGCACTGAATAAAGCAAAGTTATCGTTCCATACTGCATTAAATGATCCAATGGCGACCACTAATGAATTAGCTAACTATATTCATACACATAGCGTTACAGCGTTTGTCTGTGAGAATGACTTAGTTGCAATTCAAGCAATGACTACGTTAAAACAATTGGGTTACACCATTCCCAATGATTTTTCTGTCATTGGATTTGATGATATCCAAGCTGCTGCTTTGGTTGATCCGCCTTTAACAACGATTGCCCAAGATTTTCTCCAATTAGGCGAACTTGCGGGCAAAGCGATGATCCAGTGGTTACAAGCAAAAGAAAAACCGGCTGACATCAAACATCCTGTTACTTTGATCCAACGACTATCGACAAAGGAGTATACACATGAACATTCAACAAATTGATACACGTCATGGCACTGCGAATCAAGCCAACTTTTCTAATGGGAATTGCCTGCCTTATACAGGCGTTCCTTTTGGTATGAACTATTTTGCCCCACAGACAAATGAACAAAGAGGTAGTTGGTGGTTTCACCCTGATGACCGGATTTTCCAAGGCTATCGTTTGACTCATCAACCTAGTCCTTGGATGGGGGATTTCAGCCACTTTTTGATGACTCCGTTCAGTGGAGTATTACAAGAACCCACGGTGTTCCATGCCCAAAGTTCGTATCGTCCCGAAGAATGTACTTTTTGTCCCACCCACCTTTCCATTGACCAATTACGTTACGGTATTCAATCGACATTAATCCCTAGTATGTATGGCGGCATCCTTTCCATCACTTACCAACAAAATGATAGCGGTTTATTACTAGCGTTTCCTGGCCGTTTCCGTCTTACTGCAAAAGATGCCTACACACTAGAAGGCCAAGTCACTCATTTTGCGGGCGCAGAAGATCCGAATTTCACTTTTTATTTTGTTTTGGGCTTCGAACAGCCTCTGACAACTAGTGAACTCCAGTATTCTAGCGAACAAGCAGACACTGTAGCTCTTTATTTTGGTCATATCAAGCAGCAGAAGATTCGGCTAGGGACGTCATTCATCAGTAATGAACAAGCTCACCATAATTTGAAACAAGAGCAAGAAAAACAAGAAAAAGACTATCTTTTAGACAGTCGGGAGCAATGGCAAAACTACTTTGATCGAATCAAAATCAACCATCATGATCAAAAACAAACGCAAACGTTCTATCACAATTTATATCGGACATTCCTATTCCCACAAACTTTTTACGAAATTGATCCAGAAGGAAAAAAAATCCATTATGATACCACTAGTCGTACAGTAAAAAATGGGATTCTTTATACAAATAATGGTTTTTGGGATACGTACAAAACGGTTTATCCACTCTTTTCATTGATTGCGGTCGAAAAATATGAAGAGATGTTGGAAGGTTTCTTAAACAGTTATCGAGAAACTGGTTTCTTACCTAAGTGGCTTTCTCCAGATGAACGAGGTCTCATGCCTGGAACATTGATTGATGCAGTGATCGCTGATGCTGCTATCAAAGGTATCGGCAGTCAGAATATGCCGGAATTTTTAGAAGCCATGAAAAAAGGGGCGACAGTTCAAAGTGACCAACAAAATTATGGTCGCCAAGGGACAATCGATTATTTGAAGTATGGCTACGTGCCAAACCATTACCATGAATCGATCAATCACACACTTGATTACGCCTACAGTGATTTTTGTATCAGCCAAGTTGCTCAAACACTAGCTGATGTTGAAACAACTCATCACTATCAGCAACAATCCACGAACTATCTTAATGTTTTTGATACAGCAACTGGTTTTATGCGTTCAAAAGACTGCTCAGGACAATTCCGTCCTGATTTCTCCTCTATTTCTTGGGGCACAGATTATGCAGAAGGAAGCGCATGGCAAAGTAGTTTTGCTGTTTTCCATGACTTTGCAGGACTGATCGAAGCGCATGGTGGAAAACAAGCTTTTGAGAACAAATTAGTTGAATTATGTAATCAACTGCCTAAGTTTGAAGTCGGTGGTTATGGGTTTGAAATCCATGAAATGAGCGAGATGGCAGCAACTGAATTTGGACAATTAGCTATCTCTAATCAACCAAGTTTTCACTACCCTTATCTTTTCCATTACCTTGGGAAACCCGAAATGGCACAACCTTTGATCAAACAGTTACTTACGCAACTTTTCGATGCATCACCTACTGGCTATCCTGGCGACGAGGATAATGGCAGTATGGCCGCTTGGTATATCTTTAACAGTTTAGGTTTTTACCCAGTTACACCTGGAACCGGTGAGTATGTCATTGGTATCCCACTGTTTGATCAAGCGATCTTAACACTTTCAAACGGCAATCAATTGACTATCCATGCTACGCCTAATCAGCCACAACAACAGTTTATTCACCATGTAAGTCGAGATGGCTACACTTATGAGAAGCTATATTTTACTCATAAAGATTTACTAAACGGTGGCACGATCAACTACCATTTAGGCATCGTTCCTCATACTAAAACTTATTCAGAGGATAACTTGCCTTATTCTTTAAGTCGCCAAGAATAATAACCGTGGTTAAGGAAGTGCTATCTCAGCGCTTACTCTGTAGTGAAGTCCATTTGCCATCCTCTTCAGCACTAACTTTAGAGAATGTGCGACTTCATTAGGACTTTATTGAATGATTGATTTCACTCATGACACGTTGTTTACAGATGACTCGTTGAGATGCTATACTAAAGAAAAGAAGCGATGCGTGAACATCACTTCAATGTAGCCGTTTAAGACGGTAGCATGTTTTGAGCTAAAATAAACCCGTCAACTTCGCTAAAAGTTTATGACGGGTTTATTTTTTATCTTTTTTGCTTATTGTCAGCATAATGCCAACAAGCCCAAGCATCAACGATCCAAACTGGATCATCAATGCCTGTGCTTCCGCAACAGACAAAAGGCTACTCCCCTCGTTGAAGTAGGAAAATACTCGTAGGCATCATCCCTGAGTAGCTACCATCTTAAACAATCTACATTGTCCATTTTAACATAGAACCCATCACATATTTTATATTTTTTCGTTTTTTTATATGATTTTTTACTAATCAAACCATATAAAAACAGAGATCATGAGATGCTAATTCTCAAAAACTCTGTTTTTTATTCAGATGAAACTTCCTTCTGTTTGACCTTGATTTTCTCGGTATTCTGAAGGCGACTGTCCGACGATTTTTTTGAATAATTTTGAAAAATAGGTCGTATTATTATAGCCGATTTCATTAGAGATCTCATTGATATTTTGATTACTATGGATCAGCAACCATTTTGCTTGTTCCATTCTTAAGTGATTCAAGTACGCAGAGAAGCTTTTTTTAGTTTCTTTTTTAAACAGTTGTCCTAGATACATGACGTTCAGATGCAAATGTTCTGCGACTTCTTTCAAGGTTAAAGGTTCTTTGTATTTCTCATGTAAGATTTGAAGAACTTTTTCGACATTTTGACTATATTTTTGATTATGCTGATTTTCCAATAAAGATAATAGGAGTTGATGCAACTCTTGGACAGATTTTGCTTGATTAATTTTTTGGATGCCTGTTAAGTATTCATCATCTTCTAAACGGATCAGCTCACGATAGATATCCATAAATAATAAAAAACTGAAATGACGGATATCTTCAGGCGACATGACCGCCTGTTGGAATTGCTCGAAAAAGTCAGAGATCATTTGTTGCGCAAGCGCTAGCTGACCGCTTTTCAACACACGACTAAATGATACAAAATCAATTGATTGTTTGATTCCTGCTTGTTCGGCATAAAAAATACGTTGATTTTGATCCCCATAGAATTGATGTAGTTGTAAATTATCTTTAGCATGCTGGAAGCTTTGCGGTATCGTTTCCGGATCACAAGATTCATCCCCAATACTAATCAGCCAATTCTCACACATCAGCGACTGTTCAACAAAATGGCTGAACAGTTCTACTGCCTCCTTCTGAAGCAACAAAACAAATAAAACAAGTTCTCCATAATTCCGTTGGTAATAAAAAGGTTCTTTTCTTTTTGTCAGCCACTGACTGATTGTCGTTTCAGCCTGCCTAGGTACTTGTGCAAGTAAGACACGTCGCTGACGCTTGCCTAGTTTTTCTAAAAGTTCTTCTTCACTAGGTTCATCCAATTCATCATTCAACCATTGGCTAAATAGAATTTCTTGGTACACTTCTTGTTGATTTTTTTGTTGTCTTCGATGATCCAAGCGTTTCTTGACGGTTTCAAGACTAGTAATCAGTTCTGCTTTATTGACTGGTTTCATCAAATAATTAACGGCGCCTAACTGCATCCCGCTTTTTAGATAATCAAATTCTTGATAGCCCGATAAGATCATAAATTCAAAAAGATGTTCTTTTTGAGCAGCTTCAATAAATTCTAATCCATTCATCTCAGGCATCGTTACATCTGTGACAACTAGATCAATTGGCTGCGTCTCTAAAATCGATAGTCCCTGCATAGCATTTTCTGCAGTAGCAACAACGTTAAATCCTAAATTTTGCCAATTGATGATTTTTTGTAAGCCAGCTAAGATCATATATTCATCATCAACTAGTAGTACATTATAAGTCATCAGCAGCTCCCCTTTTTATTTTAAAAGTAATATGGATCGTTAATCCACCAGTTGCATTTCTAGCTAGGATCATCTGATAACTCGGGCCAAAACTAGCACGCAACCGTTCATTGACATTTTGTAAGCCGATCGATCCACTGAGTTCTACTTTGCTTTGCGCCAACTGTGCGCTGATTTCAGCTAATCGCTCTTCTGTGATTCCTTTGCCATTATCACTAATCAAAAGATGAACAAGTTCATTTTCTTTAAATACTTTTACACTCAATGCGTTATCAAAACGAGTGAAATCAACGCCATGTTTAAAATAGTTTTCTACTAATGGTTGGATGATAAATTTCGGTACTTCAATCTCTTCCAATGATGATTCGATCGTGAAATGATAGGCGATTCGGCTAGGATAACGCATTTGATAGAGGTACACATACTTCTCACAAAAATCCAATTCTTCTTTTAAATGAATCGTCTTTTCCTGATTGGTGTTATTACGTAATAATGCCGAGAAAGCATAGACAACATCTGCTAGTTCTTCACTACCTTCACTGATGGCATACATTCGAATATATTCTAATGTATTGTATAGAAAATGCGGATTGATTTGCGCTTGTAATGCGCGCATGTGTGCATCTTGTTGTTTGATTTCTAATTTGTAGATATCTTCCACATATTGATTGATACTGCCTAGCATCTCATTGATTCCGACTGATAGGTCTTTTAGCTCGTATTCAGTGATACTAGTATCCACACGAGTATCTAAATTCCCTCTAGCCACTTCATCCATGGCTTCCATGACACGATCGATTTGTTGAGAGTAACGTTTGAACGTCTTGTATAAAAATAAAAGCAATAACCCATCCAATAAAATGACCCCAATAATTAACGGTGCTAAACTTTTTTCTGTTACTTGGCGAACCGTACGCTTATCTAATGTGGCTAAAATACGATAATCATCGGACACCTCTTGAGATTGGATAAAATTCGATTTTCCTAATTTTTCCACTGGTAATGTAGAATCCGCTTGTAGGGTCTGATTGATCAACTTTTCCTGCTCAAAGATTCGTTCTTTACCCAGTGCTCGATCATGAAATGTATACAACCGATTACTCGTTCCGGAAATCATGTAAAGAGATAATCCGTCAAACGTATTTAAATTTGTTAGCGCTGCATCAAGTTCATCTTTATCAAAACCTACAAACATACTGCCAATTTCTGCGCCACCTTGTGTAATCGTCATTTTGATATAAAAAGCCTGTTTTAATTGTGGCGTTCCCTGCTTGACTATCCCGCCTTTGTTCTCTCTAGTGGACTCAAAATATTCTGGTAATTGGTTGAACACAAGGTACACACTGCTTACCTCTTCATAATTGACATACATATCACGAACTACGTTAGGGAATGAAAGAAAATCAGCAGATTGTCGTTGTCGGTCATACGCATACATTAAATATTGATCGATTGGTTTAGTTAAATAAGTGGTGGTATTCTCGATTTTATCTGAATTCCCCACAAATTGATCTTTGATCACTTTACTTAACGTTGTTTTATCACTAAGCGTTCGCAACGTACTTTGAACTGCCTCATTTACTACTTGTTGTGCTTGAATTTGTCTTTGGATGAATGTATGCACACTGATGATGATCGTTGCAATCATCGTCAGAGCAATCATCATGATGGCATATTTACGCAATAAGCGGTTCAACAACGTTCCTTTTGAAAAGATGAAATCTAACCTATTCATATGTTTCCAACTGCAAGTCCAGATTTTCCCGCCATTGTTTGGTGATCGTTCCGTTCCAAACTGTAAGTAACCCAATCAATCCAAATAAAATCAACCCTTTATAATTCCACGTCACCCAAAGAATCAAACCACTACCAAGGATGATTTTTAAGAAAGTTGAAAAACTTGCGAAACTGGAAATCAAACTCAACTTCAATAGATTTCTTAAGGTCATTTGATAGCCACTATCCAGGATCATGCTATATTGATACGTCGCATAAACGTACAACATGCTGAACAGTATAATAAAATCAACCACTAAGAAAAGAATCCCTTGGATCTGTACAGATAAATACAAGTTATAACTAAGCAAAAAAAGACAAGCCGAAAAAAGACCAAATAATTGATTTCCTCTTAAGAAGGATTGTTTGAACATCTGCCAACTTTCGCTGATCGTGATGTCTTTATATTCGAAACCATGGAGATAAAACTGTTCATTGACAGCTTTCCAAGCTGGTCCGATTCCTAAAACGACTCCGCCACATACAGCTAAGCCCCAAAAATACAATGTCAATTTCATGATGACCCATACGCGTATGAATACTGTTTCCAATGCTCTACCTAACACAGGACTTCCCCCCTTTATTCTTCATCATATCCTATTATACAAAAACATACTGTAACATTGAGCATATTGGAACCTTTAAAACCAAATAAATGGTCTTCGAGGAGCAATACTTCGGTTATCAGCTAGATAACCGATAGTCCAGAAGTAGCTTCTTCGTAAATAAGGCGGAATCCACAAAAATGCAAGAGCAATTTCCGTGGATTCCGCCTTATTTCTCGGAGCTAGATACTTCCATCATAACTTCAGTATTGATTAATTGTTCTCTTGTCGGAATGTATCATATTGTTTTTGCATTTCTGTCAGTACTTTGTCGTATCCAGCTTTATCTAAGGCATCCATTAGTTTTGGTAAGGTTTCATCTGGATCGACAGTTCCAGTGTTCAATCCATCAAGGTATTGATTCATGACATTTGAGATATTACTCAATTCAGTTTTTACGCTGTCTGTATTAAAACTGAAGCCTAAGATTGGAGAAGTTTCAGCTTCTGCAATCGATTGATCTCTTTTAGCAATCATTTCATCGGTAATCGTATCTTGTGTGTAAAGAATTTTATTATTACCGGTATTCCAAGCAGACATGTGAGTTTTTGGCTGATATCCGTCTAATAATTTCACTTTGTCATCGCCAACTTTTTCCCATGCTTCTCCTTCAATTCCCCAAACCAAGCCGTTAAGTAATTCAGGATCGCTATTCAATAACGCTAAGAACTCTACTGATTTCTCTTTGTTTTTTGACGTATTAGAGACAACAAAATTTGCCATTTGTGCTTGCCCTGTTGATTTCAACGGAACCGTGATCGGTTTAGACACTAATTCTTGATTTGCAGCATTTGTTAAAATCGTATCGCCGTAATCGTATGGTCCTTGTGTTTCTCCACGCATCAACCATGTATTACCTTCTAGTGGATAGTCTTTGTTACTTGTCGCTGCGTCACTAGGGATCAATCCTTGATCATACCAACTATGCATCGTCCGTAACAGTTCGATGTAATTTTCGTTGTCATATTGATTGATGATTTTTGTTTTATCGCCACTCAAATCAACCGCAAATGGTAAGGTATTTCCTAATGGATAATCAAAATCACCTTGTACTTTAAACCCTTGACCAATGGCAAAAGCTGCTGTATTCGGTTCTTTTTTATGGAATTCTTGTAAAACTTTTTCCGCATCCGCATACGTTTCAATACCATCAATCGATAAATTGTATTTATCTAATAATGGCTTATTGAAGGTCAACACTTGTTGTGCAAAGACATTGGCATTTACTGGAAACGCATATAATTTTCCGTTGACCAGATTTCCTTTGATATATGCTTCATCCAAAGAATCATATGCTTCTTTTCCATATTTAGGTGCTAATTCAGTCAAATCTGCAAATGCACCTTTTTGTGCATTTGATACGTAGTTGTTTGCAAAAGCAATATCGTAATTTTCACCAGATGAGATGATGACATTCATCTTCTTCTCATAGTCACCCCAACCAATATAATTGATATTGACTTTTACACCAATTTTTTCTTCAATTCGTTTATTCGCGACTTCCATCAGCTGATCAAGGTTATCTGGTTTGTCACCAATCTGGTACATTTGTAGTGTCGTCGTATCACTGGCTGCTGCATCGTCCTTGTCATCTGAACCGCCCCCACAAGCTGCTAAACTGATTGCTGTTAGTGCTGAGAATCCTGTAAAAGCTAATTTTTTCCATAACTTCATATCTTTTTCCTCCTATTTGAGTGTTTTATTCTTTGACGCCACCAATCGTTAACCCTTTAACAAAATGTTTTTGGAAAAATGGATAGCTGATCGCAATCGGTAATGTTGAGATAACAACGATTGCCATACGAGCAGACTCTCCAGGAACAGAAGCAAGACCGCCAGCTAACTGACTACCTGCTCCAGCATTTTGAGTAAGATATTGGATATTGCTTTGAATCTTCATCAATAAATATTGCAATGGAACGAGATTATCGTTTTGGATATATAGTAATGCATTGAACCAGTCATTCCAATAACCTAAAGCTGCAAATAAACTGATTGTCGCAATTCCTGGAATCGCTAAAGGTAAGACGATTTGTAAAAAAATCCGAAGTTCACTCGCCCCATCTATCCTAGCAGATTCAATGATCGAATCAGACACCGAACGTTTAAAGAATGTTCGCATCACGATAATATTGAACGGACTGACCGCCATCGGTAAAATCAATGCCCAAATCGTATCTTTCAGTTGTAATAAATTCGTCATCACTAAGTAGTTCGCAACCATCCCTGGTGAGAACAACATCGTGATCAAACAAAAGACTGTAAAGAAACGACGAAATGGAAAGTTGGATCGAGAAATAGCATAAGCATATAAAGAAGTTGCTGTACTATTGATCAACGTTCCTAATACTGTCACAAGAACAGTAACGAAAAGAGCTTGGAAAATTTTGTCTTGCATCTGATCAAACAAAAAAGTATACCCAAATGTACTAAATGTTTTAGGCCAGAAACTATACCCTTGCGTGGACAAAATGGATTCATCTGTAAAAGAGATCGCGATCACAAAAATAAATGGTAACACACAAGAAAAAGCAAAAAGTGCAATCAAAATATTGGAGAAAAAGTTGGTGGTTTGACTAAACGAGCGAATCTCTACTCGTTGAACTTTCTTTTTATTCATTTTTCTCCTCCTTAGAACAATGCCGATTCGCTGTCAAAACGACGAGCAATCGTATTGGTGATCATTAATAAAACAAAGCCGACGACCGATTGATACAGCCCAGCTGCGGCCGTCATACCAAAATCGCCAGTGGATGTCAGCCCATTATAGATATAAGTATCTAACACTTGTGTCACTTCATAAAGCGCTCCGGAGTTTCTTGGAATATTATAGAACAAACCAAAGTCCGCTCGGAAAATATTTCCAACTGCTAATATCGTCAAGATCGTCATCAGAGGGATCAATTGTGGAATCGTCACATGTTTGATTTGTTGCCATTTGCTTGCGCCATCCACCATTGCTGCCTCGTAATACGTCGGATCGATCCCCATAACTGAGGCAAAATAGATGATACTGTTATAGCCGATCCCTTTCCACGTTCCAATAAAGACTAAAATAAATGGCCAATATTTAGGATCATTATACCAATTGATTGTTTCTCTTCCACTTGCTGCCAGCCATTGATTAAAGATCCCTTTATCTGGACTTAAAAACGCATAGACAAAGTAACTAATGATGACCCAAGAAAGGAAGTAGGGAAGCAATGACATGGTCTGGTATACTTTTACCAATCGTTTATTTCGCAATTCACTCATAATGATTGCAAACACGACAGATATCAAAAGATTCAGTAAAATAAATGTCACATTATATAAAATCGTATTTTTGGTAATCAGAAAGGCTTGATCAGAAGAAAATAAAAATTTGAAATTCTCTAATCCAACCCATGGGCTCTCTCTTAAACTGGCAAGAAAGCCATCCGCAGAAATATGGAAATTTTTAAACGCAACGACATTCGCTAATACCGGGATGTAAAAGAAAAAAATCATCCAGATCATCCCAGGGATCGCCATCAAAACAAGCGCCTTATAGCGCCATAAATTCCCAAAAAAACCTTTTAACCCCTTCCTTTTTCTCATATAAAAACTCCTTTCACCTCATTCGACTGTCATTATAGCGCTTTCAAAAGATATAATAAATGAACAAATCATAGGGAAAATGAAACAAATTATAGAGAAGATTGTAAAAGAATCATTTTGATCTGAGGTGTGAGATAGAAAAACAAAAACTAGCTGTTTTAGGTAGCCATCTATCATGATTTCAATAAACAAACAAAAAACTTACAGGATTGAGTAGTATACCCCAATCCTATAAGCTGTGGTTTCAGGCGCTATTTACTTCTTACTTGTGCCAATTCATCTGGTGTCATTTGGCGATACTCTCCTAAAGTTAAATCTTCTGGCAGAAGAAAATTCCCCATACGTATCCGTTTCAAATAAGTGACTTCTTTTCCAACGGCTTTTACCATCCGTTTCACTTGATGGAATTTCCCTTCATGTAAGATCAAGCGGATACGAGAAGTGTTTGTTTCTTCATCGACTGAGTCAATGAACAGTTTTGCAGGCAATGTCTGTTCCTCTCCATCAATGAGTAGTCCAGCTGCAAATGCTGACACATCTGCTTTCGTCATCACACCTTTGACCTCTGCCAAGTATTCTTTTTCTACGTGTTTTTTAGGCGAGAGTAATTGATGTGAAAACTGTCCATCATTGGTCAGGATCAACAATCCTTCTGTATCTTTGTCTAACCGACCAACTGGAAATAGATCTTCCCGAAAATCTTTATCAGAAAGTAAATCAATGACGGTTTGATCGTGATTATCTTGAGTTGCTGAAACTACGCCAGCTGGTTTATTCAAGATATAATAAAAATCTTTTTGATAATGTAAGGATTCATTTAGATACATCACCGTGTCTTCGGTTTCTTTCACTTGATATTTATCACTTTTAATACAGTTTCCATTGACTGTGATCAAGCCTTTTTTGATCAGCCCTTTGACTTCTTTGCGGCTGCCAAGACCGATGTCAGCTAAAAATTTATCTAAACGCATGTGATTGTCCCCTTTTCAAGCAATGCCTGTCTTATTTGATGCGCAAACGTCGGCGTAAGCGAATCATCCCTTGACGACCTAATAACTTATCTGCAAGACGAAGCTTCAGTGCCAGATACATATAAACCAAACCACCCACTCCGGCGACTAAAACAATTAATATTAGTGATTGGAACTTACTGTCTTGGCTCAAGAACATCCCGAAAATCATTTTCGTCAGCCCGGCTGCAAGGAGCATCAACAGAGTAAGAATAAAAATCAATAAGGTGCGGCGCCATACAAATTTCCGATTGAAGCGAGCCACTTGATGGATTTTCTTTAGTATCAACGAACAAGAAACGATAAATCCAATCATCGTTGCGAGCAATGGTCCATACACTTCAAAAATTCGGATTGCTGGATACTGCAAGACTAATTTTACGAGAAACCCAACCAGTAAGTATTGGATTGCCGCTTTATTTTCAAACATCCCTTGAAGCATATTCGATACAAGCATATAAAGTCCTAGAAAAAGACCGACAAAACTTGCTTGGATCAATACTTGGCTTCCTAGTTGATCTGGTGTATAAAATAAAGTATTCAAAGGGTAGGCCAAGAGCATCACACCACACGTTGCTGGAAACATAATGAAGGAAAACAACTGTAAATTACTGCTTGTTAATTTTGCTAGTCCACGACGATCCTTGATCGTTACCGCTTCTGTGATCAAAGGTAAGCCTGTCGCAGCAATCGACGTCGCTAAAGCAATGACGACCATTGTCAACTTGTCAGGATTCGCACTGAAAATGGAAAAAAGATCCAATAATTGGGCATTGGAATACTCAGTGGTATCCGACATGATTTTAATAAATGTAAATTGATCGACTAATTTAAAAATCGTGATCCCTGATCCTACAATGATAAAAGGAATTGCTTCTTTGATCGTTTCCAACAATAATTCCTTTGTGGCAATGGTTACTTGGTTTTCACTGTACTGCACACGAGCTGCTGTATATGCTTGATGTTTCTTCAAAAAATATAATAAGACAGCCAAGCTGACGATCATCCCAATAAATGCTGCAAAAGTCGATTGGGTGACCGCAGTCACGTAGTCACCAGAGAGGACTTTCATGATGATGAATGTAGAAAGCAACAGATAAAAAACGCGTGCAATCTGCTCAACGATTTGCGAAAGTGCATAAGGCATCATTTCCTGATTTCCTTGGAAGTAGCCTCGAATAACACTCATACAAGGAAACACTAGTAATGCCGCGCTTAACGAGCGCATGATTGGAATCAATTCTTCCCCACCACCAGAGGCACGAGCTAACCAAGGTGAAGCAAAGTACATAAATCCTGCAAAAAACACTCCTAAAACAGCCATCATTTGCATTGCTCGTAGAAACAACCGATGAGAGGTCCCGTATTCATTCAATGAATTATAACGTGCAGTTTGTTTCGCAATAGCAGCTGGAATCCCCGCAGTTGAAATCATTAAGAATAACGCATAAATATTGTACCCCATATTGAATAAACCGTTGGCAGCCTTTGCATTTTCGCCCATCCAAGCATACCAAGGAATAATATAGACTGCACCAAGTAATCGAGAGATCATATTACTTGCAGTCATCCAAGCAGAACCTCTAGCCATTTTCTCTTGGACTGTCAAACTTTCTACTGCTGGTTTTCGTTGATTAGTCATTGATCAGATTCCAACTTTCTTCAAAACATTACTCATATTTTAAGTGTAAATCCACAAAGTAGCAATCTTTTTATCGACTTTTTTTATTTTATATCAGTTAAAGTCTTTACATAATAACTGTTTTATTTTGATTACAGAATGCTCTTGTTCTCTATCCTCATTCTTTGGAAACTGGCTTATTTTTTTTACCAAGGGAGTATTTTCTGTTTTAACATCTTCATTCAACGAACGAAATTAAAATGTGAAAAAGATCGCCCATCGCTTAATTTCTCAGTTGCTTTCTATTTATTTTATTATTTTTAATATATTGGGATTTCTGTAATGAATTATCTCCATCTATTTTTAGGTACTTTCCTATTTTTCGGCCGGCCTATTTTTTTGATCTTTTCAACTAATTTTCATTTTTACTTAAATCGCCTGTTCATGAAAATAAGTAACAAAAAATATGCTATAATAAACCAAATAAATACAAAGTGAGGGATGATTCAATGAGCTTCTCCTTAGAAGATATCCGCAACTTATTGTTAAAAGAAAATCTGTTAAAAGAATTTGTATCACCACAGGGGTGGCATCTGTATGCTCCAGAAAATAGAGTATTCAAGAAATTAAGTTATGACTCACGTCAGGTCGATGCTGAGACATTATTTTTTTGTAAAGGATTAAATTTTAAAGAAGAGTATTTAATTGCCGCAATTACTCAAGGACTCAATTACTACGTCGCTGAAGAACCTTATGAGAATGAAGCATGTGGCATAATCGTGACCGATATTCGCAAAGCAATGGCGATTCTTTCCATGGCTTTTTATGATTATCCACAAAACAAGATGCTAGTCATCGGATTTACTGGAACTAAAGGTAAAACCACCGCTGCATACTTTACCAAAGCCATTTTAGACCATACGACTAACTATAAAACTGCCCTTTTTTCAACTATGAATACCACATTAGACGGCAAGTCTTTTTTCAAATCTCATCTGACAACACCGGAATCACTCGACTTGTATCGCATGATGGCTGAAGCAGTAGCAAACGGTATGACACATCTTGTCATGGAAGTTTCTTCTCAAGCCTACAAAACGCAACGTGTTTATGGACTTACTTTAGACGTTGGGATTTTCTTAAATATCTCACCAGATCATATCAGTCCGATCGAACACCCTACGTTTGATGATTACTTTTATTGCAAACGTCAACTGATCTTAAATTCAAAAAAAGTGATTTTAAATCGTGAAAGTGATTACTTTGATTTATTAGTGGAAACAGGACAAGTCCACGGTATTCCTGCCATCACTTACGGACGAGCAGATACTACAGACGTTCAAGTGAAAAGTTTAGAAAATCAAACGCAAGCGTTCGAATTGATCACAAATGGCCCTGAATTACCTGTTGAAGCAGAATATACGATCAAATTAGCTGGTGGCTTTAATCAAGAAAATGCAGCTAGCGCAATCATTGCAGCGACATTAGCGGGTGCTTCGATTTCAGATGCCCAACAAGGACTAAGAGAAGCTAGGGTTCCCGGACGCATGGATCAGTTGACCCATAAGAACGGCTCCCATATATATGTTGACTATGCCCATAACTATTTAAGTTTAAAAACATTATTAGCATTTGCTAAGAGTGAGCATCCTAATGGCCGTGTGATCGTCGTTCTAGGAAGTCCAGGAAACAAAGCGATTTCCCGCAGACAAGACTTTGGAGAAGTCTTGTCAGAAACAGCCGATGTCGTTTTCTTGACCGCAGATGATCCTGCTTTTGAAGATCCACAAAAAATTGCAGAAGAAATCCATGCAGCGATCACAAATACAGCACTTGCTGTTCATTATGAAATGGACCGTCCGACTGCGATCCAACTAGCATTAGCAGAAAGCCAGCCAGAAGACTCTGTTGTGATTGCTGGTAAAGGCGTGGATGCCTATCAAAAAGTCGGTGGCGTAGATGAACCTTATGAAGGTGACTATGACATAGCAAAACGTTTGATTGAACAATAATTGATTCTACAAAGGAAAAAACTTTCTGATTTAGCTAACTCCAACCAAAAAGCCTCCCCTCACGAGTGTTACCTGTATGTAGTGGGGAGGCTTTTTTTATAGATAAAAATATAATATATTTTCTTATGCGGTTTTTTCTTTACATTCAATATAACCTTGTTACTTTTTTGAAAAAAACAGCTCTCATCCAAAGTACTTTATCCTTTTTCTTCATAACTTCTCCCAACTCTGTAACCGTTGATATTTTGACCTATTACAAATTATTGCCACTTTTCTCATTAACTAACTTTGTGTTATTTCGTTGCCCTTCAAAGACTAAATTAAGTTCTCTAAATAGTCTTTTTATTTATAAGTATACTTATGTTTCTTCTATGCTGGCGATTACTCTCATCCAACGCTACATCTGCTAATCAAATAGCTTTATGTACTCATAAAATAGCGCAATATCTGTCTGGATATACGACATTTTCTTTTACTTTGAGCGTATAGTGATGTTTTTAAAGGCATATTGGCAGCCTCTGATACTTAACTAATAATCATTTAGTTTATCTAAAAAAACAAGCATGGCACCATTTCCATACACCAATCAAGTGGAATTTCGTGAGTGGTTCCAGCCGGCTGTCTATCTATTATCCATCGTTGGATGATAATGATAAGAGTTCCTGTATGCGTCATGGGTTGGATAGTTTTCATCATCCAAGCTAAACCATTAGGTAAATTTTCCTTTTTGTCGTTTCAAAAAACGTAACATATCGGCACACTTTTCTCATGGGCTAAATAGTTGATCATCGAATCATTTCTTACGAATCACTCGGCACTCGATTTTCAATCATGATACTCAAATCAATTCTTGTACTTTCCGTCAATTTCTTCGTTCATCTTGTCGATTACTTGTTTTAGTATGCGAATAATTATTTTCGTTCTTGTCCTTTTTTCTGTTATTTGAAATAAAATTTTAAGCTTCATTAATCGAGAATCGACTTTTTTAATCGCTGAAGATTATCTGATAGGAAATAGTTCAATTATTATAAGAAATGACAGCGGAACTATACTCTATTTTAGACATTCCACATAACATATAAAAAATGTAAATCAATGTTTTGGTAAACTAACGATTTTTTCAAGATTAATTGATTTACTAGATATCAAAAAATCCTTTACCTACTTTCATTCTGCTTAAATAGATAGACTTTGTTCTCTACTTACTTTTTTTGCACCTTGATTACTTATTCTCGCTTGCTGGCTGTGTAAGGAACAAAGAGAACGAAATGATTTCAGCTTTTCTTTTGTCTGTTTTTCACTCGAAAATCTTTCTGTTTTGAGTTTCTCTTCATTCACTATCTTATCAAATAGTCGAAGTTTTCTTTGCTCGTCGTATGCTTGCCATAGCTTGACATGGCTTCCTTTGATCCAAGGAGCTGCGACTTCTTGGTTATCCTCAATAAATATGACTTTATCTTTTAGCTTTCCCCACTTTCGAAAAATATAGCGTAGTTCCCTATTCGTGTATTTCCCATCATATTTTTTTGCTTTTCTTTTATTTAGTACAGCCTTCATATCAATGCCGTCTAAGACAAAATAAATGTACACATGAGGATGATCTTTTGCCATATCGATACCATTTTTACATCCTCTTTTGATAATCCCACTCACATAAACTAGTTTATTCTCCTTATTTTTATAGCCTATTGCCCCCGCATCTACTTTCAGTTTAAATTTCATTGCTTCCTTAAAAATGGTAAGCAAATGATTTTTAGTATTCTGTTCCATACTTTGATAGTATTCTTCCCATAAAAACAATCTCTTGTTTTCCGGTGATAAGTAGTTCAGCCATGTCTTAGAAAAGAGCTTCCAGGCTTCTAATGAAGTCAAATTTTTGCGATAATCTATAATCAACCATTTTAACATCTCATTATAACTATCGATTTTATACATACGGAAATTACTACTATGCGGTTTTTCATCAATAAGCCATTTGAACTCTCCTTTCACAATTGCATCGAAAAATTCACTTCGCTTCTTTTGTAGTCCATACAGCAATACTCTTTTTTCTGTCATTTGTCATTCACTCCTAATTCAACAAGCAACTTAAGGCTTATTAATTATTTACTACAAGTGGCTATCTATTCTTAAGTATACAAGTTCTTTTTCCAAAGGACCCCTATTTTTTTCCGTTATTCAAAATATATATACTCTCGTTTTTCATAACAAAAAACTCAGTTGCCTTTTCTAACGAATGGCAACTGAGTTTGCTTACGATAAATTAAGCCCCTACCCCTTCTTTTGCTAATTCTGCGGCTTTTTCTTTCTCCTCGGTCAATAATTTATTGTCATAAAATTTGATAAATGGTAACCAGATGATAAAGCCGACAATCGCACATAAGATGGCCAAAACAGCGGCTTTCCAGTCTCCTCCACTACCAACAAAAGCACCGATCCCTACCGGTGAAGGCCAAGGCATTTGGGCTAACATTGGTCGAACAATTTCTAGTTTGATGGCAAAGTATGCTAATGATGCGGATGCCATCGGTGCTAAGAAAAACGGTACTGCCAGGTAAGGATTATAAACGATCGGCATCCCGAAAATGATTGGTTCATTGATATTAAAGATTCCTGGTACTAATGAAGCTTTTCCTAATACTTTTAGCTGATCAGATTTTGCCATAAATGCAATAAAGATAATCAGTCCTAGTGTCGCTCCTGACCCACCAACTGTCACATAAGAGTTATTAAATTCGCCTGCTAATGGATAATTTGCCCCTTGAGCATTTGCAGCCATGTTCGCTAAGACGATTGGTGTCAAGAATGAAGTAATAATGTTCGCTCCATGAATCCCAACGATCCATAATGCATGGATCAAGAAATAAATAATCATGATCCCTATCCACGTATTCGTCAATTCTGTTACAAAACCAAAAGGGATGGCAATCATTTTGAAAATGTCTGTTCCTAAAGCAACTAATACGCCGTTGACAAGCATTACCACAAAGGCAATCACAAACGTTGGGATTAATGCTGTAAAGGAACGTGAAACCCCAGGTGGTACAACATCTGGCATCTTGATGACCCAGTTACGTTTTACACACATACAATACAATTCAACCGCAATGTAAGACATGATGATTGCCGTAAAAATACCTGACGTGCCTAGCCGTTCCACAAATGCCCCCATGCGTACACCACTAATGACGGTTTCTGCATCGGTCATGCTAGAAATCAAGCTGATTTTTCCATCTGAAATGATCAACTCAGGAATACACATGAAGAATGCAAAAACAGATAACAGTGCACCTGTTAAAGGATTGACGTTCAGTCCTTGTTCATCTCTTTCAATCGACGTTAATTCATAAGCAAATACAATAGCAAAATAAACAGATAATATCCCCATCGTCATCGTGTTGACGATCATGTACAAGTCACTGACTTTGAAGAATGTCGCATTGAAAAATCCTTCCAAAAACGGAAATGGTAATGGTAGAATGTTCAAAACTAAAAACATCGAGCCTACGATTGTAAAGGGAATCGACGCCATCCCTGCAGCCATTACTGCACGTACGATCTTAAATTGTGCTACTTTCCCCATGGGTCCCATCAAATATTTCTGTAGAAAATCAAACATCTATTTACTCCCCTTTCCAAATTGTACTACACGTTCATACTCTTTGATTCGTTGATAGTGACGATCCGTATCTGTATGGATTTTATTCAAGCGTCGCTGACAAAACAGACAGATTAGTAGCCCACAAGCAATCACACACAGAATCAATGCTTGGCCATTTGAACCATTCGCCATAAAAGGAAATAACTGAGAATATCCTGGTGAAAATACTGCTAATAGGAGAAATACATTGGTTAACGCTTGCAACCAGAAATAATTTCGAGTAACCGTTGCATTATTTTTATGTGTACGATAGAGTGCTACTTGTTCTGCGACGACTGGTAAAAGAAAGAATAATAGCCCAGATGGTACCCAAAACAGCTTGCTACTCGCAAGTAGTAAGGAAACCAGCCAATAAAGATTAGTAAAAAAGAACCCTGCCGTTAAGTAGCGAATGATCAAATAGCGATTAAAATACAAGACTTTCAAACTAAATGCCTTTTTCTCTAATTCTCGTGGTTTTTTTTCAGCTTCACTCATTTGTTTCACCCCCTGTTCTTATTTATTTTTGATAGAGATAACTCATTTCTTTTGCAACTTCCAATAATGTCATCGTTGTCATCAGATGATCTTGCGCATGGACCATGATGATCTCCATTTCAATTTTTTGCCCACTCGCGTATTCCTTCAATAAATGAGTTTGTGATTTATGGGCTTCTAAAATTTCTTGATTTGCTTCATTTAGTTTTTCTTCTGCCTCTGTAAAGTCTTCTGCTCGTAACAAAGCAAATGACTCGTGGATCAATGTCCGTGCATTGCCGCTGTGAAAAATAATATCAAAAGCGGTCACTTGGAGTTCTTCACTAGTGATTTTCTCCATCATCAAGACTCCTCCTTAATAAATCATTTTTATAAATTGCTCATTAAAATTTTCAAACGTTGGTTCAACTGTAATCAATTGCTGTAAATCTAATCGATCAATAAATTTAACGATTGCCTTGGTTACAACAGTGATCCCTTCATTTTCGATGCAAGAAGGAGAGACCAGAAAGACAAAATTGATTGCTTCTTGTTCGTCCCATTCCATCCCATCAGGAATGATACCGACTGCAATTTTAGCGGTGACTCCGATCGGGATTGCTGGATGGGGAACAACCACTTGTTCACTAAAGATGATCTGCCCCATTTTCTCACGACGTTCGATTTGGTGAATCATTTCAGACGTATAATTCTCCGCTTCATCTTCTTGTAAAAGCGCCAATAACTCATTGATGACCTGCACTTTTGTTGGCGCTGAAGGATAGACTTTAAACCATTTTCTGGAAATCTGTTCTTCATAAAAGCTTACTTTTTCTTTGATAAGAGATGAGGTTTCTTGTGATTTTGCAAAACAGCTTGGATGACGCTCTTCAATCACCTTACGGATTTTTTGAACATCCTGATCATTTAAAAAAACACTGACATGAAGAACAGGTACTTTGAAAAACATCGTCGATAAATCAATAGAAGAGATGATCATATCGATATCTTCTAACGCCTGTTCATCGATTTCGTAGTAGCCTTTCACTTGTTTCACTGCAATATTTTTCCCAAATTCACTCAACACCCGATTTTTCAGCAATTGTGCACTTCCATAGCCAGTTGCACAAATGATCAACGCCTGTAGTTTACAATTGACCTTATTTTTTTCAATCGCTGCCATTAAATGGAGGGCCAAATAAGCCCATTCATCCTCATTGATTTTATAATCTTTCAAAGAAGGCATCTGACTAAAATAGTATTTAGTCAATTCAAAGGCTCTCGGATCTTCTTTTTTGATTTCTTTTGTTAAAGGATTTTCCAAAGCAATTCCTCTCTTTAAACGAACCAACATTGGTTCTAAATGATTGAGTAAACCATTCCTGAATTGATAATCTTCGACGATGGACTGACTAAGAACCAGAGCTAGCTCTTTAAGAACTGACATTAGTTCTGTCACTAACTTCTGGTCTTCCTTTTTATGACTTTGATTCGATTTAGCCATTAAATGTAAAGCTAAATAAGCAATTTCATCTTTTGGGAAACGAACATTCATTATAGACTCGATCCGTCTGGTCATATTCTTGGCTGCTTGATATTCGGTCTCATAGATTTCTTCTCCAGTGATTTCAGGCACTTGTATCTCAAACCCGGCACGCATTCGCTTGATTGCCAAAGCTAAATGTAACGCTAAATTTTGGATCACAAAATCGGACACCTTTAATTTCGATTCACGAATCTCGTCCAAGATGACGATCACTAATTCTTCAAAGTTGATTTCCTTGAAGAATTGACTGTTACCGAGGTACTCTTTTAAAGAATCAGTATACTTATTTCCAAAAAAAGTATCCATGATCACATGTCGCTTGTCCTGTTCTTGACCCTCGATCCACATTCCCTGTTTATGTTTTGACACAATTTTCAACGAATATTCGGCTAACTTCTCTTTAATTTCTTGGATATCATTCACTAAACTCGAACGACTGATATATAACTCTTCTGCCAAGTCATCGATCACGATTGCGCGATCTTCCAAAAGTAGTTTATTTAAAATATACTTTTTTCGATCTTCTGAACCATAAAACTCAGTCACCTGATCACCATATTCGACAGTTACTTCTCGTTGCTTTAAAAACAGAGCAAAAGCAAGCTTGTTAACGACCTCTAGTTGATACCCTTGCCCTTGCTTGGCGATAAGTCTTCCGCCATTATTTTCGATCGCTTCATTCAATCTTTTTAAATAGTTGCGAATCGTACGGTCAGATAATAATAGTTCAGAAGCGAGGTACTGGCTCGTGAGGTATTCTCCTTGATGATCAATCAATTGCCGCAATAACTCTTTTTCTGTTTGTTTCATTATTATCTTCCCCTATTCGTCTATATATTTTCCTCAATTAGCTCCGCTAATTTTTGGATACCCGTAGGGATAGGAACATACGCTTGGAATGGTATACTTACGACCGGTTTCCCTACTGTTTTTCCTAGTTTAACAAATTTATCTAAGTACATTGTGGTTTGAGGACTGATCAAGAACAAATCGAAATCACTTGTCTTGATTTGGTTGTCCCCTTCGGTTGCAGAAACCGCATCAACAAATACTTCTTCCCCTTTTCCTTTAAAATATTCTGTTGTTTTTGATGCCATCATAGAAGAAGACATCCCTGCGGCACAAATAATCAATGCTTTTTTCATTACGATCACTCCTCTAATTTTTTAATGGATTTCTTAGTTTTACTATAAAATGAAATCGCTTTCTTTTCAAAATAGATTTTTCCGTATCGCTTAGGAAAATAGTTATAAAATTACGTATAAAAAGAAGTCACACAATTGTGCAACTTCTTAACAATGGTTATCATTTTATTCACTCAGCGTATTTAAACATCAAATGTCAGTTTTACCACATTTTTAAATAAGTTACCGTTGTCTCTTGTCTCCTGCGAAAGACTTGCTTGAAGTTCCTTTATCTCATTCTAGTTTTTCTTTAGTAGTAACTTATGGCGCATAGAAGTTCAAGCGCATACTGTAGATTGGATGCAATGGATCAGTCAAGCTTTCAAAATCAAAGTTTTCACCAACTGTTCCAAATAATGAGAACGAAAAAGAAGTACTATGGCCTTCAATCGTCCCTAGTTCTCTGCGGTTATTCAGATTTTCACCTGATGAAATCAACATGACTTGCTTGTCATTCAGATTGTTTTTCACACCCAGATCGATTTCTGTTAGTTTTTCTGTATCTGATTGACTAACGACAGAACTCACTGAAACTTGAACTGCTCGTTCTGCATTGTTTTGGATCTGGTATGTTGGAGAAACGATACCGTTGCTTTCTTTATTTTGGGCAAAGGATACATTTGTAGGAATCGTCACATCAATGTACTCAGACGTATCTTCTAGAATCGTGACTTGACTGTTCAGTGTCCGAATATTGCCCACTTGGTCCGTTAAGGTAATTGTTACACCATGATCGCCTACCGCTAAATCTGCAAATGCGGCATTATTTTCATACGCAACTTCGACTTGAATATCTGGTAACAATGACCAATTATCAGTTGGATCCCCATCTAGAAATTCACGAGCATCTGGTACTGTTTGTCCTTTTGTGAACACTAACGGATCTTTTAATGTTCCGTCCGGAGCTGTGGTATCCACTATCTTTGGCATGGTATTTTTAAAGGTATATTCATTCCCAGCTTCATCGGTTGCTGTGATGTCCATCGGATGGTATTCACTCGGTGAATTCGGAGATAAATTAAACAAGTGTCGCTGATTTTCTAACTGAATATTTTCTAATTCCGTCCAATTATCCGTTAAATTAGTGATCAAGGAACGCAATTCTTCTTGAGTAAAATCTCGATGACGACTGGCTTCAAACACAGTCCAAATTTCTTTGACATTTCCTGTCGGCGCTTGCGTATCGACCACTCGATAGTTGACTGGATATTCCGTTTGATTCCCTCGGATATCTTGCAAACGAACAT
This sequence comes from Enterococcus mundtii, assembly GCF_003957375.1. Classification (GTDB taxonomy): domain Bacteria; phylum Bacillota; class Bacilli; order Lactobacillales; family Enterococcaceae; genus Enterococcus_B; species Enterococcus_B spodopteracolus. The sequence goes on from NZ_CP025473.1 coordinate 2,514,065, forward strand.
TTGCGTCATAGATGGTCGTCGAAGGTGCCACATTGACGACACTCACTACATCTCCGAACGTATTTCGTAAAGAAATATCGATTTGATCGGTGGCCGTCGTATTATCTAGTGGGTCTTCAGTAAAGAACTGCAATAACTCTTCCCTTGTCAATTCATTACTTCTTCGTGCTTGAAAATCAACAGGTGTCGTAACGACATTTCCTGTTGGTCCTTCGTTGTCTAGTTTAAATTTGACTTCTTGTAAATTTGATTGATTTCCTTGCTCATCTTCTAAACGAATATAACCTGTCTGAATAGCATCTGATGGTTTTAAATTTTGTAGGTTTATCACTGTGCCATTATCGTCAACGAGTTGAATGATGATATTTTTTGGTAAGGTCCAGTTATCATCAAGATCATCATTCAAAAACTGCATGAGCTCTGTTCGTGAAGGAATCTCTGTTGTCACTTCAGAAAGATCGATCGTTTCTGTTTTTACCGTTCCTGTTGGGGCTAATGTATCGACAATATTGATTTTTATTGATGAAACATAGCCATTATTTGATGATTCATCCGTAATGGTAAATCCATCTTCAAAAACTGTACCAGGTCTTAACTCAGATAAGTTCTGTTTATAACTCACCTTTATATTTTCTGGATATGACCAATTATCACTAAGCGTATTGATTGCAGATCGGAACTCTTCTTGAGTGAAATCACGATGTCGATTCGCTTGGATGGATGTCCACGCCGTTTTTGCTGTTCCAATAGGAGCTTCTGTATCTACAACTGTCACGTTTGTCCAAAATTGCAGAGGGTCTGCGGATGAATTTTTATCATGAAGATACACTGGTATTTTATCCTTGTAACCAGGATACCAGCCATTTCCAATACTAATCGTGGAATAACCCCAACTACCTGTACTTGGTAATGTATGAAACCAGCTTTTGATGATCGCTTCAGGGAGATTCTGATTTCTCGTAGCCTGAACTGTCACATTTTCATAAACATCAGCTGAAGCAACTGGATTGATGGTCAAGCGTCCAATTGTTTCCCCTGTATAATTGAGCTCCTTCACTTTCCTAGGTGTAGCAATATTTTCATACTGCGTTGCGACAACCGTTGAACCTAGCACGACATTTCCACGAATATCTAATGATATCGCTGTATTTCCTGTTTGTTTTCGTGTAACTGTGAAATTGATGCTTGCGGTATAGTTAGAATTCTTTGTCACTGTTGCAGAAACCTCAACAGCCGAATTACTTGATACTATATTGCCCAAATTATAAGTATTTTGGTGAGTTGAATGATTGCCATAGTACATCTGCGTGTAAAATTCGTCTGGCATTCCTGCAGGACTGTCTGTCGCAATTGACGAAATCCATCCATTACTGCCATTCGTTCTTTCAACTAAAGAATGTGTCGGTACAGTGACTGCGAATGTTGTGGATGAACCTGCAGCTGTATTTAAATCGATTGTTCGATTAATGGCATTTTGTAAGATATTTTCTAGATATGAGCTTCTACCGTGATTAGTTAACTGTCTGACATTTTCTGTAGATAAATTCAATCGTCCCAAATAGGCAGATAAAAGACTTTCATCAAGTGGTGGGACTTCTTGTGTTGCTACTGTTTCTACTGTCTCCAATATCTCCTCTGCCACTTCTTCTTGTGATTCAGGAATGTTCGGTACTTCTGGTAGTTCTTCGTGAATCATTTGTTCTTGTTCTTCGACCACTTCAGTGGTCGTTTCAGACGAGTAGCTTTCTGGTTGCTCTTCGTGAATCATTTGTTCTTGTTCTTCGACCACTTCGGTGGTCGCTTCAGACAAGTGGCTTTCTGGTTGCTCTTGTGTAATCTCTGCACTAGTTGTCGGTTCATTTTCTATGGCCATTACTACTGAAGGCAGCAACACATGTTGAAACAATAGAAATGACGCAGCGATAATTCTTATTTTTTTTGCTTTCAAAGCTTCTCTCCTCTCTCTTATTTTTTGACAATACATTTCGTCATCGATCTTTTATGGATAAAAAGAGCGTTATAAATAATCGTCTAAAACAATCTACTTGATCGTCAGTTCTCTGCAAAGTACACCTGTAAATAAAAGATATGTAGTTAGCTCAGGTCCCTTCACAAAAGCAAGATCATGTATATGAAATCGATCATCCACTCCTCTCTACAAAGTAAAAAATATATATGTCCTATAGATATTATCTATAATTTCCAAATACTAATAAAATCTTTTTTTACCATTAGCAAGGTAAAAAAATACTCCACACATTAACTCTAATTGATAACTATTGTTTTCCGACTTTATATTTTACTTATTTTCACTAGATTGCTTACTATTTCTTGAACAAAAGGAGTTAACTAGATAGAGTAAAAATGAGCGAGCATCACTGACAATAATATTTCCCTCAAAAAGAAATTTATAAAAAACCACATTCTCATGAAATCTAAATGATTTTCATGCGAATGTGGCATCTCATTTTTATACTTTTTTATTAATGCTTACTTATTAATTTGCGACGATGTTGACTAATTTATTGGGAACCACGATCACTTTTCTGATTGTTTTTCCTTCTAATTGTTCTTTGATACTATCATCGTCCATCGCTGTTTTTTCTAGTTCTTCTTTTGATAAGTCACGTGCAACACTGGCTTTTGCACGAACTTTTCCATTGATTTGGAAGACGACTTCTACTTCATCTTCAATCAAAGCAGCTTCATCATAAGTTGGCCATGGTGCATAAGAAAGATCTTGTTCATTGCCTAAGATCGCCCATAGCTCTTCCCCAATATGAGGAGCGATTGGTGCTAGCAATTGAACGAAGCCTTCGATATATTCATAAGGTAAGGCATCGACTTTATATGCTTCATTGACAAAGACCATCAATTGAGAAATCGCTGTATTGAAATGTAGATTTTCGTAATCTTCTGTGACTTTTTTAACTGTTTGGTGATATACTTTGTCAAGTTTACCGTCATTCAGTGTCGTGATCCGATCACGCATTTTATTGTTTTCGTCCACGATCAAGCGCCAAACACGATCTAAGAATTTACGGCTACCTTCTAATCCATTTTCACTCCAAGCAATCGATGCGTCTAATGGGCCCATGAACATTTCGTAGAGACGTAACGTATCCGCACCATATGCTTCTACGACATCGTCAGGATTGACGACATTGCCACGAGATTTAGACATTTTTTCGTTGTTTTCTCCAAGGATCATTCCTTGATTGAACAATTTTTCAAAAGGCTCTTTTGTTGGTACCACGCCAATATCGTAAAGAAATTTATGCCAGAAGCGAGCATACAATAGGTGAAGTACCGCATGTTCTGCCCCACCGATATAAATATCTACTGGTAACCATCGTTCTAGTTTTTCATAGTTAGCTAATTCTTTTTTATTATGTGGATCGATATAGCGTAGGTAATACCATGAGCTTCCTGCCCATTGTGGCATCGTATTCGTTTCACGACGGCCTTTTTTACCTGTTTTAGGATCAACGACATTGACCCACTCGTCAATGTTTGCTAATGGTGACTCCCCTGTGCCACTTGGTTGGATATTGCTTGTTTTTGGTAAACGTAGTGGTAATTCTTCTTCTGCTACTGTTGTCACTGTGCCGTCTTCCCAATGGATGATTGGGATTGGTTCTCCCCAATAACGTTGACGAGAAAATAACCAATCACGCAAGCGATAGCTGACTTCTTTTTTCCCAACGCCATGTTCTTCCAACCATTGATTCATCGCATCGATGGCTTCTTTTTTATTCAATCCGTTCAAGAAATCAGAATTGATATGCGCACCATCTTCTGTGTAGGCAGCTGTTGAAGTATCGCCACCTTCGATGACTGGTAAGATTTCTAGATCAAACGCTTGTGCAAACTCGTAATCACGTTCATCATGTGCCGGTACTGCCATGATCGCACCTGTGCCATAAGAAGCTAACACATAATCAGCGATCCAGATAGGGATTTCCTTACCATTTACTGGGTTGATCGCATACGCCCCTGTAAATACGCCGGTTTTTTCTTTAGCAAGATCTGTTCGTTTAAGATCTGATTTTTTCGCTGTCTCTGCGATATACGCTTCGACTGCTTCTTTTTGTTCTGGAGTTGTGATCTCACGAACTAAGTCTAGCTCTGGTGCTAGCACAGAGTAGGTTGCCCCAAATAACGTATCTGGACGTGTGGTAAAGACCGTATATTCTTTGTCTGTGCCAGCCACTTTAAACGTGATATTTGCTCCGACTGAACGACCGATCCAGTTACGTTGCATTTCTTTGATGCTTTCGGGCCAATCCACAAGCTCGAGGTCATCGATCAAACGATCTGCATAAGCGGTGATTTTCAGCATCCATTGACGCATTGGTTTGCGGATGACATCATAGCCACCACGTTCACTTTTGCCGTCGATCACTTCTTCGTTTGAGATCACTGTACCTAGTTCAGGTACCCAGTTCACTGCTACTTCTGCTTCATAGGCTAACCCTTTTTCATATAATTTAGTAAAGATCCATTGTGTCCATTTGTAGTACTCGGGGTCTGTTGTGTTGACTTCACGATTCCAATCGTAACTAAAACCAAGTGAATTGATTTGGCGACGGAAGGTTTCAATATTTTTTTGCGTAAATTCTGCAGGGTCATTCCCTGTATCCAATGCGTATTGTTCTGCTGGTAGTCCAAATGCATCCCACCCCATTGGATGTAACACGTTGAAACCTTGACTACGTTTGAAACGTGCTAAGATATCTGTTGCAGTATAGCCTTCTGGATGCCCAACATGTAGACCTTGTCCTGATGGATATGGAAACATATCCAACGCATAGAATTTTGGTTTGTCTGGTTCATCATGCGTATTGAAGGTGTTATTTTTTGCCCAATATTTTTGCCATTTTTTTTCAATTTCTTTGTGATTATAGCTCATCTTGAACCCCCTATTTTGATGTAATGATCTGTTTTTCTTTTAGCATCTGGCCTTGAAAAACAAAAAAATCCTATAAAAAGATTGCTCTTTTTATAGGACGTAATCTACGTGGTACCACCTAATTTTGCCTTACTAAACAAGGCCTTGAACGTTGTAACGGTCGTCACCGCCTCTGCTTACTGGGAGAACTGTTCAGCAGGTGCAACTCAAAGGCGAGTTCAAAAGCGTCCGTACACATTTTCACCAACCATGTGCTCTCTAAAACTTTCGACTTTTTACTACTTCCTTTTCAAACGTTGATCAACTAAATTTTTAGTAGCTTCATAGTAACAAATATTATTGAATCAATCAACTATTATTTCAGTCAGATCGATTATTTTGCAACGATCAAACTTTGCCCTGGGTAGATAAAGTTATTTTTGATGTTGTTCCACTCGATCAATTGCGCCATTGAGATGCCATGGCTATCAGCTACACCCCAAACGGATTCACCTGCTTTGACCGTGTAACGTTTGCCATCATTAGACGTAGGTGCTGCTGTTGTATTTCCTTTTTTCACGACCACTTTTTGGCCTGGATAAATGAAATTATTTTTGATATTGTTCCATTCAATCAGTTGATCCATCGTGATGCCGTGTTTATCAGCTACACCCCAAACAGATTCACCTGCTTTGACCGTATAGATCGTATCACCAGACGTTGATGTGTTCGTTGCTGCTGACGTATTCGGTGTGCTTGGCGCAGCTGCCGGCGTTGTTGTCGGTGTAGATGTTGGTGCTGCTGTACTACCACCTTTTACGATCAGTTTTTGACCTGGATAGATGAAGTTATTTTTGATATTGTTCCATTCAATCAATTGGTTCATCGAGATCCCATTTTTATTTGCGACGCTCCACACCGATTCACCTGCTTTGACCGTGTAGGTGCCTGATCCTTGACTTGCTGTGTTTGAAGTCGTTGGATTATTCGTCGTTGTTGAAGGTGCTGGACTCGTTGATGCAGTGCTTGATGCGCCACCATTTGAAACAACCAACTGTTGTCCTGGGTAAATAAAGTTGTTCTTGATGTTGTTCCATTGGATCAACTGGGCCATTGAGATACCGTGGGCATGAGACACACCCCAGACAGAATCACCTGCTTTGACCGTATATTTTGCACCAGAAACTGAAGCACCTGTACTTGGTGTTGATGGTGTTGTGCTTGGTGTCGATGGTGTATTTACAGAAGCAGACCCACCATTAGAAACGATCAAGCTTTGTCCTGGATAAACAAAATTATTCTTGATATTATTCCATTGGATCAATTGTGCCATTGAGATGCCGTGGGCATTCGAGATACCCCAAACAGAGTCACCTGCTTTGACTGTATAACGCGTACCGGACGAATTGTTTGTTGTTGTTCCAGCAGAACTGCTACCTGCAGAAGCTGTATTGTTTCCTGAATTTGTTGTTGAAGATCCGCCAGCTGTACCACCTTTGATCGTCAATTTTTGTCCTGGATAAACAAAATTATTTTTAATATTATTCCATTCAATCAATTGTGCCATTGAGATGCCATGAGCATTTGAGATGCCCCAAACAGAATCACCAGATTTTACTGTGTACGTCGTTGAACCAGTAGTCGTACTTCCACCAGTATTTCCTGTATTCGTGCTTCCTGTATTTGTACTTCCTGTGTTACCTGTATTAATCGTATTGCCGCCAGTAGTCGCACCACCGCCTGCATTTCCAGTTGCTGGTGTGTCATATTTAGTCAAGCCATACGTCATGATAAGATTGTTTAATTTTGTCGCATAACTTGGGTCCGTCGCATAGCGTCCTGTCAAATGGGCAGTAGCATCCGTATAAGAACGAGTATTACTCTTCCAAGCACCTGCATAGTAGTAGCCATTACCAAATGAAGTATTTCTAAGTACATAGGCATTGTCACTAAAAGACTCTGCGAAAGAAGGATATTGACGGAAAGGTTCTTTTTTCGTCACCCATTGGTTGTTCAAGAATTCAAGCGTGTCCATATAAACAGTTTGTCCTTGGTAGCTTCCTTTGATCCCAAATAAGTTATGATAAGGTGCACGTGATAATGTACTGCCACCCCAACCACTTTCGACAACTGCTTGAGCGATCATTACTGAAGCATACAAATCGTTCGCGTTTGCGATCGGTTGTGCAAATGTGGCAATTTCTGTGATAAATGCAGCGGTATTGATCCGAGAGTTCATTTGGATCGGTGTTTCATCCGCATTGACAGCGACTGATTGTAATACTGGTGCTACAGCTGAACAGCCCACCATTGCGGTTCCGACGATTGCCGCACTTCGCTTTACTTTACGGTAACGCTTTGCTTGTTCCAGACGTCTGCGTTCTTTTCGTCCTACTAATTCCTTTTGCATATACTATCCCCCATATTTAATTACTTTTATCTAGCCTTATCAATAATTATAACTTCTCTTAATATTTATTAAAAGTTATTTAAGACTATTACGTTGTTTTGTAATCTTTATGTAATCTTTCGTAATTTTTTGATTTGACGCTTTTGTTAACCCTTTAATCAAACGATTCCGAGTTATTAAATTATATATGACCACCTATTTTTTTAATTAAATATGTCGGGTATATTACTTGAGGGTTGCTATTACATTACAACTTGCATAACAATATATTTTTATTCATTGCTCCAAGTGAACAGGAATAGAAAACTCTTGTTTTTCGTTCTTATAATAAATGCTATAATGATTGGGCATGAAGGAGGAGTTAAATGAAAAATAAAAGAATCTTCCAAATCTCAGCCGCAAGTTGCTTCTTGCTTTTTCTAGCGTTGAGTCTACTTGTCTTATTTCGTGTGGATCTATTGTCTAGTTTTGACCAAACGCTGACCCATTGGATTCGTATTCCTTATCCTGATTGGAATCCATTTCAGCGGTTGATCACGACATTTGGAAATGCAATAACTGTCATTTTAGTATTTGGATTAGTTGCTCTTTGGTTATGGTTCAAGAAAAAAAGAAAAGAACTTTATTGGTTTACCCTCAATTTTGTGCTAATTGCTGGGATCTTAAATCCACTGATCAAGCTGCTAGTGATGCGTGACCGTCCAAGTCTTCAACATTTAGTTGTCGAAACGACGTATAGTTTTCCAAGTGGACACGCTGCAACGAGTATGATCTTGTATGGCACACTGATTTTTTTGATGCCATCTTTGATCAAGACGAGAGATTGGGCATGGATGATCCAAGTATTGTTAGGTTTACTGATTCTGAGTATTGGCGCTAGTCGTGTCTATCTGGGTGTCCATTATCCTAGTGATATCCTCGGTGGATATAGCTTGAGCCTGTTTTGGTTATGCTTGACTTATCCTTGGTATGTCCAACAACGCTTGCCATTTACACAATCAAATAGGAAGAAGGGATTTTAATGGAATTTCCTTATGCTGAAGGAAATAAACGTTACCATTCTTGGAATTATGCGTTACGTCATGAATTTGGTGGAAAAATTTTTAAAGTACCGATCGATGGTGGCTTTGATTGTCCCAATCGTGACGGAACAGTTGCCCACGGTGGTTGTACTTTTTGTAGTGTTTCTGGATCTGGTGATATGATCGTTGCTCCAGAAGAGCCACTACCGATCCAGTTTCAAAAAGAAATCGATATGATGCATAAAAAATGGCCACAAGTGAATCAATACATCGTTTACTTTCAAAATTTCACAAATACCCATGCGCCAGTCGAAGTCATTCGTGAACGATTTGAACAGGTCATCAACCTACCAGGTGTCGTGGGTTTATCAATTGGTACCAGACCAGATTGCTTACCCGATGAAGTCGTGGATTACTTAGCTGAATTGAATCAACGTTTATACTTATGGGTAGAATTGGGCTTACAAACGACTTATGAAGAAACCTCCGACCTGATCAATCGGGCACATGATTATCAAACGTACCTAGACGGTGTTGCTAAATTACGGAAGCACAACATACGTGTATGTACACATCTGATCAACGGATTGCCAGGAGAATCATTAGAAATGATGCGGGAAAATGTTCGTCGCACGATCTTAGATTCTGATATCCAAGGAATCAAACTACATTTGATGCACTTGATGCGTAAAACAAAGATGTTACGTGACTATCACGAGGGCAGACTGCAATTGATGAGTCGAGCCGATTATGTATCTGTCATTTGTGACCAATTAGAAATGATCCCACAAGAGATCATCATCCATCGTTTAACTGGTGATGCGCCTTGGGATTCATTGGTCGGTCCGATGTGGAGTTTGAAAAAATGGGAAGTCTTGAATGCGATCGATGAAGAAATGATTCGTCGCAATAGCTATCAAGGAAAATACAATATTCGAGAAGGAGTCAAAAGCGGATGTTGAAAACGGCACTTCATTATAGTCATACGCTATTGGAGGAAATCATCCAACCAGGAGATCATGTGATTGATGCCACGATGGGCAATGGGCATGACACTTTATTTCTGGCAGAAAAAGTCGGAAAAACCGGTCAAGTATATAGTTTTGATATTCAACAGCAAGCATTGGCGTCCACACAACAGAAATTGTCAGAGAATGGCTTATTGGAGCGGGCGACCCTGTTTTTACAAGGGCATGAAACCATTGGTGAAGTCATTGCTGAACAACAGCCGATCAAAGCCGGTATTTTCAACTTAGGCTATTTACCAAAAAGTGATAAATCCGTCATCACCCTACCTGAAACGACAAAAACAGCGATGGAAGAAATCTTGAAACGTTTAGTTCCACAAGGTCGCATGATCATCGTCGTTTATTATGGCCATCAAGGTGGCGAAGCAGAACTAGATATGGTCCAAAGCTTTTGCCAAGCGTTGCCTCAAGAACAATTCAATGTTTTGAATTATCAATTTATCAATCAAAAAAATAATCCTCCGATCTTGTATTGTATCGAAAAAAAGAAACGCCACAACTAATAAAAAACTCCTTGTCTTCTAGTATGATAAAACTGAGAAGATAAAGAGTTTTTTCATTTTTTAGCAGAACCTAACGACCAATTAGAATTCTATTTTCTTAATGACCCTCACTTGATCACATTTGAGCTATGATTTGGTGAAATACTGTTTTAGCATACGAATGATCAATATTGTTACGCCTACTGCCAAAATAAAACTGATGATGGCTATTATTATTCCTAGAGCCCCCATCCTATTTAACAGTTACGACCAAATTATTTGAGCTATTAATTGATGCTCTTAACCAGCCACTCCATCCGCCAAAATCCCATATCGGAGTTCCAAACTCAAAATAATAAGTTGCTTGTTTTGTGCTATCTCTTTTCAATGAACTAGATTTCACACTAACCCCCACATGATAGTACCAAGGATCATAAGCACTACTAATACTAATACTATTACTACTTACTCTAATATTAAAGCCGCAATTAAAGATTACTGAATAATAACAGATATTCCATACTCCATTACCTAAACGTAAATGGTTATCAAACACTGGTTCAGCAACAATTTTCGCTGTTGTACCACTTGCCAAATGTATCTCTTTAGTCTGTACCATGTTTTTTGATAAGTCAAATTCTACTCCACTACCTCCTTCTTCTTTTACAAGAACGGCAGAATCATCTGCTTCTACTAGCGGTTACGCTTCTACAATTTTAGTTGGCATGAAAAATATCAATATCAGAGTGATTGCTATAACACTAATCAAATCGATTACTTTACTAAATTGCTTTTCTCTCCACATCTTAAGTTCCCTTCTTTCTTTAACACATTTTTCATTTTTACTGCATGGAACATTCCAACTACTCCTACTAACGCTCAAACTAGATTTAGTTTTATCCTCCTCATTTTTATATTTATATAAGTATGGCATGCAGTCTTCCTATTTATATGCAAGTGAAGTTAGGATGAGTTCATTATGCATGGGCATGCAACTAAATGATGTATTAATAGTTATTCTGCTATAATTAATTATATCAACTTTAGAATATCGGGATTTTTTCTTTTTTCTTTTAAAAAAACTTCATACTATATATTCTCTGATTTATTTTTATAAAAAAACTACCTCACCTCAATAAACGAATAGCCACCTCATCTAAAATTGGAGATTTCAAATGCGCTATAAAATTTTTTCTGTCTGTTTCGGACAAGGGAAGTAAGATGTACTCATGAATCTATTCTTTGATTTTATCTTTGTAATCACGGCAGAAGTAACCGCTCATTACATCTGCAAATGGTTTGATTGTAGAATTGCCAAAAAAGACAGTAAGCCTACCTGTTAGGTCCTATTGAAACGTAAAAGAAAACCACTAGCCCGCCAGCTAGTGGTTTTTGCTCTTAATATGAACCTGTTCTTTGTTGAATACATTATACTATAATACAATTAATATTCCAGTGTGTCTGTGTATTTAGAATAGAAATTCATCGTCACTTCTATTGATCAAACGATTATCAAGAGGAATACTTGATTAAGTTCTTTTTATTTTACATAGTCATGGTTCCTAAAATCATTAACCTGGCTTAATAAGAAATCACAGATTCACTTTCCAATAACTGAAAACTATTTGCCATAACTTTTGTTACATAAGTATATTAGCCTTGCTAATTTTCCAAGGTTCATGTTTGGATTCATCCAAAAACGCCAATCAGACTGCATTACATGAAAAACACCAAACCAAGGGCTTCTTGATTTGGTGCTTTTCGACTTCCATTTGAACATTCGTTACACAATGACGGGCGTGAGACATTCGTTCTCTCCCACCACCTATTCAAACACAAACTGATTATGATACAACTCTGCATAGAAACCATCTTCTGCTAATAATTGATGATGGTTTCCTTCTTCGATCACTTTGCCATCACGTAAAACAACGATGCGATCAGCGTTCAGGATCGTCTTCAAGCGATGGGCGATCACGAAACTTGTCCGACCTTTGATCGCTTCATCCATTGCTTTTTGGATTCTTGCTTCAGTTACTGTATCCACGTTACTTGTTGCTTCATCTAAAATCAATAGGTCTGGATTCGTGATGATTGTTCGCGCGATACTGATCAATTGCTTTTGCCCCGTACTGAACAAATTATTTTCCTCAGAGACGTGGGTATCATAGCCATGTTCGAGCGTCTGGATAAAGTCATGGATATTTGCTTGTTTCGCTGCGCTAACTACTTCTTCATCCGTTGCATCTGGTTTACCAAAGACAATATTGTCTCGGATCGTGCCAGAAAATAGAACGGATTCTTGTAGAACAATGCCGACATGTCGACGCAATTCGTCTAAATCATACTCGCGGATATCTGTTCCGTCAATGCTCACAGAGCCACCGTTCACATCATAGAAGCGATTCAACAAGTTCATGATCGTTGTCTTACCTGAACCAGTTGGGCCTACTAAAGCAACCATCTCGCCTTTATTCACATCAATAGAAACATCATTTAAGACTAATTTCTCTGGACTATAGCCAAAATCAACATTCGTCAACGATAAGCCCTTTTCGATCCCTGCAAACGGTTTGCCGTTTTGTGGTTTCACTTCATCTTTTTCAGCAAACATTTCATTCAGTCTTCGCGCTCCAGTGATCGCTAACTGGATCATACTGTAGCCAGAAGAAATTTGCATCAATGGTTGATAATATTGTTGAGAATATTGGACGAAAGTAACTACTAATCCTAGCGCTACTGAACGTTCCAAATCACCATTCAACGCTAACCATCCACCAAAGAAAATCACGATCGCGGTATTAACTAAAGACATGCCTTGCATCATTGGGAAAAGCAACCCTGAGTATGCTTGTCCTTTAAATGTTGCTTCACGAACAGTTTGATTATGAGCTAAGAAGCCTTCGATTGTTTCTTCTTGCAGACCATTCGTGATGATCACGCGTTGACCACTGATCTTTTCATCCATATAACCATTCAATTTACCGACTTCATCTTGTTGGATGTCGACATATTTGCGGGCTTTTTGAATGACTAGGACAGCAATCAAAATCGCGACCGGTGTAGAAGCAATCGTCGCCCAAGCAAGTTGGACATTTTGGCGGAACATCATGATCAAGATACCAACTAATAGAACCGCATTCGTGATCACTTGAAGAAGTGCCTGGTTCAAACTATTTTGGATATTATCCAAATCACTAGTGAAGCGACTAAGAATCTCCCCATCTTGATGGGAATCAAAAAAGCGGATCGTTAATTTTTCTAATTTATTGAATAATCCAATACGCATCCGGTTCGTTGATTTTCCAACCACTTGTGTAAATAAAATACTGTAAATAAAATTTGCCGCACTGGCTAAAACATAAAACATCAAAAGCTTCCAAATAATCGAAAGGAAATTGCTTTTATCATCGACACCTTGCATCAAAGCAGTAATATAATTTGCTAATTCTTGGAAAGCTTCCCCGATATATTGAGGTGCTTTTACTTGTAAGTAAGTTGCTGCAATCACAGTAATAAAGATAAAGAAGAAGGAAACCTTGTACCGCTTTAAATAATGATAGAAAAACTTACTTGCTTTAATCAAATCAGTCATGGCTACTCCTCCGTTCCTTTTTGAGTTTCAAAAATCTCTTGATATACCTGATTGTTTGCAACGAGTTCTTCATGCGTTCCTTCACCCACTAGTTTCCCTTCATCTAGTACCAAGATGCGGTCTGCTTTGACAACAGAAGCAATCTTTTGAGCGATAACGATCGTTGTCGTGTCTTTTAACTCACGATCAAGGGCTTCGCGAACCAGTCTTTCTGAACGAGCATCTAATGCACTGGTACTGTCATCTAGAATCAGGATTTTTGGCTGACCGATCACACCACGTGTGATAGATAAACGTTGTTTTTGTCCACCAGAAAAGTTACTACTACGTTCTTCGACTGGTGCTTCATAACGATCAGCTAATTTCTCGATAAATTCTTTGGCTTGAGCGATAGAAGAAGCATTTTCCATATCCTTTTCTGTTGCATTCTTGTTCCCTTGACGTAGATTCTGGGCAATCGTGCCTGAAAAAAGAATCGCTTTTTGTAACACAAACGAGACGGTTTTTCTTAAACTGTGTTCATTCACTTGTTGTAGATCAACACCACCAACTTCTACTTTCCCTTCCGTTGGATCGAACAAGCGTGGAATCAATTGTGCTAAAGTTGACTTTCCTGCTCCGGTTGCCCCAACAATACCAATCATTTCACCAGGCTCGATCGAAAAAGTGATATTTTTGAGTGTGTCTGCATCATCACCAGGATAACGGAAAGACACGTTTTCAAAACGAACAGAACCAGTCAATTCTTGTTCAGGTACATCTAGATAAGTTAAATCTGGTTCAGTATCTAAGATCTCTTTGATCCGTTTCAAGGAAACAGCGGCTCTTGAGGTCATCATCATCATCATACCGCCGATGATGATCGCCATCATGATCTGCATCAAATAGTTCATAAATGAAGCAATACCACCAATCAGAGTTGGATCATCTTTTGCAAGATCACTGACGAAGAAGATTGCTCCCACCACAGCTAAGTTCGCAGCTAACATAAATGAGGGATCATGACTGAAAATAATGTTCCAACAATGATATTGTGCTTCGTTAAATCTTCACTGACTTTACTAAATTCATTCAACTGATTTTCTTCTTGGACAAACGATTTGACTACTCGAATCCCCATTAGATTTTCTTTTGCGATACTATTAACTTTATCGATCAGTTTTTGGATGATCATAAAGTGCTTGCCCATACGTGTAAAGGACAGCGCTGTGATCAAGAATACAGTAACGATCAAAAGAACGATGATCCACCACAACTGAGGCATTGTTGCCATCGCAAGAATAAATGCACCAATAAACAGAAACGGGATACGGAACAAAGATTGCAAAGAAATCATAACTAAGTTTTGGATCTGCGTAATATCGTTCGTTAAGCGCACCACTAAATTTCCAGCAGAAAACTGTTCAATATTACCAAATGAGAAGGTCTGGATCTTGCGAAATGCTTCCTCCCGGATATCTGCACTGACACCCTGTGCGACTTTAGCAGAAAATATCGTGTTCGTGACTCCAGCTGCTAAACCTAGGAGTGCTAAACTAATCAAAGAAATGCCAATCGTACGCATTTCATCGCTGTCTTCCGTGATGATTGCTTCTAATACTTGTTGCAACAACTTAGGTTGCCAAAGCGTAGCTGTCACCATAAGTGCGACAGAAAGCAAAGAAACAAAAACAGCTAATCGATAGTTTTTTGCATGTTTTAAAATAAGCTTCATATTTGTGACTTACACCTCTCTTTTTTTATAATAAATCGTCCTATTTTATAATTCGTAAAAATAGACCGACTAACAATTTACCATGTTTGAAAAAAGAAATCAACCTGTAATTTTTTAACGCTGGAACTACTTTTATAATAGAAAGAAACTTTAAAGTATCTGTTTTTAAATACACCTTCTTTCTTCTTGAGTTTATCTTCCTCTCACTATAAAAGGTACGTTATAGAATTCTTCTTTATTATGCTTATTTCCAATCCGTTTAGCACTTATCTTGCTCGCCACAATAAAAAAGAAGTGATCTTGATCGATCACTTCTACATTTCTTCTACCATTCATAAGTAGACTTATTCTCGTTCTCTTGTCCAAGGAAGATCTAAAGATAAATTAGCGGCAAATTCTTTATAGGCTGTCCTCTCCTGCTGTCTCGTAGTACGTCTTTCATCATATCCCTTGCAGACTAATTGTTCTTCTGCTGATTCAGGAATGACATGTGGCACCGTAAATTCTTTTTCAAGGTTCATATGTGAAGGAACCGCAACGAATGTCGTAAAGCAAGTAGCAGCCAAATAGCGTTCACCTGTCGTTAAGTTTTCACCGATGATTTTCACAAAAACCTCCATTGATTTCTTATGGGCACCTGACACATAAGATTCCACGCAAACGGAATGATTTTCATGCAGAGGCTTCAAAAAATTTAAACTATCTAAAGAAGCAGTGACTGCTCCTCTGCGACAATGACGGGTGACCGAAATCGATGCTGCATCATCGATCATTGTCATTAGTTTCCCTCCAAAAAGATACCCAAATGGATTCAAATCAAAGGGAAAGATCCGATGTGTTTGGATAACCATCGAGTCTTTGCAATACTTTGTTTCTTCCATAAGTTGTCAGCTCCTTTTATTGAACAACCAAGCGAGAGCTCGTTGGATCCATTGATCCCAAAAAATCCAATCATGTTCTCCAGGACCATGTTCAAATGTCACATCGATGTTGTTTTCTTTTAAAATTTCTGCCATTTCTTGGTTGGCTTGATAGAGAAAATCGGATTCACCACAAGCAAGATACATACGTGGTGGTTCTTTGTCACTTTTTGCTAAGGTTTCAACAAGGTAAGCTGGATCATTTACTGAACCTTGAATGCTATCTAGTGGACCAAAAATCCCTTCCCAGAACTTGGCTTGACGGATCATCAATAAGTCATCCATTCGATTACCAACCGACACCGCACCTGAGAGAGAAATAATAGCTGAGAAACGTTCGGGCTTTGCTAACCCTAATTTCAACGCACCATATCCACCCATTGAAAGACCGGCTGCATACGTTTTTTCTCGTTTCGTTGTCAGTTGTGGGAATAATTCGTGACAGATTTCTGGTAATTCTTCTGAGATAAACGTCCAGTACTTCATATCATACGTTGTGTCTGTGTACCAACCTAAATCCGTTGATGGCATGATGACGGCTAACCCGTAATCCGCCGCATACCTTTCAATGGAAGTCCGTCGTTGCCAAACACTATGATTACCTCCCATACCATGTAACAGGTAAAGCACTGGAACATCCGTCATATTTGCCGACGTACTTGTCCCAATCACTTTTTTGGTTGTCTGAGGTAAGATCACATTTAGATTGACTTCCATTTCTAATACGTTTGAATAAACATTTGCTTGAATAAATGCCATATGTTTTTCGCCTTCTTTACTTTATTCAGATCATTTTTCTGATAACAATCTGTAAATTTACTTGTATTCTTTTATTGTAGCATTTTTTTGACGAATTAAAAATGTTAGCCCTAGCGCAATGATGACTAATAATAAGCCTACCAGATAGACTTGGTGTAACCCATGATACAAAATTTCTCGTAATGGTGTTAATATTTCTGCATCAATCATTTTTGCTGTTTGTGGATTGACTAATTTGTTCATGATATCCGGATCGTCTGTCAATTGTTTGGCAGCAAGTTCGGCTTGCGTGATCCGGTTGATCAATAATCCAAAAACTGCGACCATCACTGTTTGCCCAATGGTGCGAACTAACGTATTAAACGAAGTGGCAACACCCATTTGTTCTGAAGGTACACTGTTTTGTGCGCTGACAGTCGATGTTGTCATTGTAATCCCTAAGCCGACACCGATGATCGTTGAAATCAGGAAGAACCATAAAAAATTACTTTGAAATGGCATCAACCAAAGTCCTGCACCACCGATAATGGTAATGAACAACCCGATACGTAACACTCGATAGGTGGTCATCTGGGTCATCCACTTACTTGCTAAGAACGAACCAACCATCCAAACAAGAGAAAGTGGTGCCAAAACTAATCCACCAATTGCCGCATTAAGTCCTAAAACTCCTTGCATCCACATTGGGATATAGACATCGATCCCCATTAAAAAGCCACTTGCTAAAGCTGCTGCCGCATTCACAACGACAAAAAGCGGGTTTTTAAATAGGTGAAGCATGATGACAGGATCTTCTGCTCGTTTTTCGACGAACAAGAATAAGAAAAAGAATAAAACACTCCCTATCAATAATGCCAACACAAATGGTGTCAGCCCTTGATCACCTAGTAATTGAAAACCTAGTAACAGTAAAACCAACGTAAACATCAAACTAAAACTACCTTTAAGATCCATCGGTTTCGCTTCACGAGTTGTTTTTGGTTCATTGAGATAGAGCCAAATCAGTAACATCAGTAATAACCCGATCGGCACATTGATAAAGAATATCCAGTGCCAACTCAATGCTTCCACAATAAACCCACCAGCTAATGGACCAAACACACTAGCGATTCCCCAAGCTGAACTATTCAACCCTAACACTTTTGCTCGTTTTTCAATCGTGTACAAATCGCCAATGATCGTCAATGCGACTGGCATCATTGCTCCTGCACCCATCCCTTGAATTGCCCGCGAAATAATCAAGACAAGCATAGATTGAGAAAGCCCACAAAAAAGTGAACCGATAATAAATAATAGCGTACCAAAAATAAAAATTGGTTTTCTTCCAACTTTATCTGCAAGCTTTCCATAGATGGGTGTCAACATGGCATTCGTCAATAAATAAATCGAAAACACCCAGTTCATCATTTCCATGCCGTGCAGTGATCCAACGATCGTTGGCATTGCAGTCGTAACGATTGTCCCCTCAATCGCCGTCATAAATGTAGCGATGAACACGCAGATCGTTACGACTTTCACGTTTGTTTTTCTTTCCATTCTCAAGCCCACTCCTTATCGTAACTTCCGTTATTTAAATGGCACCATCTGCCTAATAAACTTCGACTCTGCTAAAAAAGCCAAAATACTCTAAAAGTAGCATAAGCTACTTTCGAATATCCCGGCTTACTGGTCTACATTTGATGTGCGTCACACGCAGCGAACACATTCAATTCAAACATAAATTATTTAGCTAAACTAGCTTTTAATACATCTACTTTATCTGTTTTTTCCCATGGCAAGTCAACATCTGTACGTCCAAAATGACCATATGCAGCTGTTTGTTTATAGATTGGACGACGCAAATCAAGCATTTCGATGATTCCCGCAGGACGTAAGTCAAAGTTTTCTCTTACCGCAGCAATCAACGCTTCTTCTGGCACTTCTGCCGTTCCAAAGGTATTGATTGAGATCGAAACAGGTTGAGCGACACCGATTGCATAAGCCAATTGGACTTCTACTTTACGAGCAAGTCCTGCTGCTACGATATTTTTCGCAATGTAACGTGCCGCATAACTTGCTGAACGGTCAACTTTCGTTGCATCCTTCCCAGAGAAAGCACCGCCGCCATGACGGGCATATCCACCATACGTATCAACAATGATTTTTCGTCCTGTCAATCCAGCATCTCCTTGAGGTCCGCCGATCACAAAACGTCCAGTAGGGTTAATATAATATTTTGTTTGTTCGTCCAGTAGTTCTGCTGGAATAACTTCTTTGATCACTTTTTCAATGACATCTTGGCGGATTGTTGCATTATCAACTGCATCATCATGTTGTGTCGAAATAACGATCGTATCAACTCTTTCTGGTTGTCCTTGGTCATTATATTCTACAGTGACTTGTGATTTTGCATCTGGGCGCAAATATGTTAATTCTTTTGATTTACGCAATTCAGCTAAACGTCGTACTAAGCGATGACTTAAGGCAATTGGTAATGGCATCAATTCTGGTGTTTCGTCCACTGCAAAACCAAACATCAATCCTTGGTCACCAGCGCCGATTTCATCTAATAAATCTCTTTCTTTTTCGTCACGGATCTCAAGTGCTTCATCCACCCCTTGAGCGATATCTGGTGACTGCTCGTCAATTGCTGCCAATACTGCTACAGTGTCACCATCAAAGCCGAACTTTGCACGAGTATAACCAATCTCTTTGACTGTCTCACGTACCACTTTTTGGATATCCACATATGCTGTTGTAGAGATTTCGCCAAATACTAAAACTAGCCCCGTCGTTACAGACGTCTCACAAGCTACTCTTGCATTTGGGTCTTGTTCTAGGATCGCATCTAAAATCGCATCACTGATTTGATCAGCGACCTTATCCGGATGTCCTTCTGAAACAGATTCTGATGTAAATAAATGTCTTTCTACCATAATTATGATTCCCCCTAGTTAAATTCGGTTACAAGGCATCTCCGTTCGTACGGATCCTCTCGGGAACTTGCAACGAGTCAAGTATAGCAGATAAACAGATTTTACGCTCGTTTTTTTGTTACTTTTTAGAAAAAAGAGAAAGTTATAAAAATGATAAGGAAACGACTTTTTTAGAATAAATACACTAGAAGGAGTTCGTGTGTTTTAGTTCGTAAAATCAGTTATTGAACGTATTTAATTGGCTCTTTTTCTATTGCCTTTTTAGTTCATTTATTGCTGGCTTTCTGGTTAGATCTTTACTTGTTACTTTTGCCTGATGTTTGACTTGAGAAAGCATAGAAAAAAATTGATTTTCTCGTGAGGAACAAATAGCAACTTCATCCGAAGCAGTTCCCAGTGTGTGTGCAGCTTGCCTACTGGTATTATACCAAGGTAAGGGAATCCATTATTTACTTATTCGATTAGAGTAATTAAATTTTTCAATTCTGTTGCGGTGATTGATTTCTTTCTGAATTTCTATTGTTTATTCCTGAAGAAAATCAATCGAAGAATCGATTATTTCTTTTGCTATATAGATGATAAGATAGTTCCTCTTCAAACACAGAAAAAGTAGCCGGAAAAATTAGAAAGTCTGTGGGGTCATCACTTCTCAAGTTTAGTAATAATTCTTGCATCTTCATGGGTTTCTTGGTCTCGAAAATCTGTTTCGAGTATTTTAATGATTCAATAATGTGTGCCTTTCGTTCCTTATCAATGAAAAAGGTATCTTGATCATTTTGGATCATTTTTTCATACAGTGTAAAAATCATTTCTAGTCCGCTATAAAAGCGATCATTTTCTTTCAAAGACAGATTCATAGCAAGCATATCAATTCTTTTCTTAAAATCATTTATTTCCATTCGTTCTTTTTTCGATTGTTTCTTCATTGATTCATCTAGGGTTAGATAATCAACCAACAGTTGGTTGTATGAAATGTAAAATGAAAGCGACTAAATATAGAAATGGGATCATAAATTCCTTCCAAACATCTTATAGTTACGGGAAATTGGAAGGAACACACAATAATATTAAGGCCAACAAACCAATGACTCATAGATACCGTCATTCCTGCCATTTTTGTGACCGTATTTACTTGATCTAAGGCTAGGTTATCCCAGATCGATCCAAAACAAAAAGAATCAATCGAAGCGTATTTCTACTTCGATTGATTCTCGATGAAATTCTATCAATTTGAACTCGCCAACACTACTTGTCAAAGAGCAAAAAAAAGATACTTACTTGAAGTATCTCCGATGACCCGTACGGGATTCGAACCCGTGTTACCGCCGTGAAAGGGCGGTGTCTTAACCGCTTGACCAACGGGCCAGGTAAAAATATGAAAATAATGGGCCTAAATGGACTCGAACCATCGACCTCACGCTTATCAGGCGTGCGCTCTAACCAGCTGAGCTATAGGCCCATAAAAACTAAAGCGGGTGACGAGAATCGAACTCGCGACAACAGCTTGGAAGGCTGTGGTTTTACCACTAAACTACACCCGCAGTATGGCGCGGGACAGAATCGAACTGCCGACACATGGAGCTTCAATCCATTGCTCTACCAACTGAGCTACCGAGCCAAACGGTTCCGACGGGAATCGAACCCGCGATCTCCTGCGTGACAGGCAGGCATGTTAACCCCTACACCACGGAACCAATGTTTTTAGTTTTTAATTGCGGGAGCAGGATTTGAACCTACGACCTTCGGGTTATGAGCCCGACGAGCTACCAGACTGCTCCATCCCGCGATAATATAAAAAAGGAGGATAAGGGATTCGAACCCTTGCACGGTTTTACCCGCCTGACGGTTTTCAAGACCGTTCCCTTCAGCCGGACTTGGGTAATCCTCCAATATAAAGTTAATGACCCGTACGGGATTCGAACCCGTGTTACCGCCGTGAAAGGGCGGTGTCTTAACCGCTTGACCAACGGGCCAGATAAAAATGAAACGGAGAAGGAGGGATTTGAACCCTCGCGCCGGTTTCCCGACCTACACCCTTAGCAGGGGCGCCTCTTCAGCCACTTGAGTACTTCCCCAAAACCATTAAGATTTTGAATAAATGGGCCTAAATGGACTCGAACCATCGACCTCACGCTTATCAGGCGTGCGCTCTAACCAGCTGAGCTATAGGCCCATAAAAACTAAAAGCGGGTGACGAGAATCGAACTCGCGACAACAGCTTGGAAGGCTGTGGTTTTACCACTAAACTACACCCGCGTGGCGGTCCCGACGGGAATCGAACCCGCGATCTCCTGCGTGACAGGCAGGCATGTTAACCCCTACACCACGGAACCAATGTTTTTAGTTTTTAATTGCGGGAGCAGGATTTGAACCTACGACCTTCGGGTTATGAGCCCGACGAGCTACCAGACTGCTCCATCCCGCGATAATATAAAAAAGGAGGATAAGGGATTCGAACCCTTGCACGGTTTTACCCGCCTGACGGTTTTCAAGACCGTTCCCTTCAGCCGGACTTGGGTAATCCTCCAATATGAAATACAACGTCGCTATGGACCTTGTAGGACTCGAACCTACGACCGGACGGTTATGAGCCGTCTGCTCTAACCAACTGAGCTAAAGGTCCAGGCTCTTAAATAATCGCGGCGGAGGGGATCGAACCCCCGACCTCCCGGGTATGAACCGGACGCTCTAGCCAGCTGAGCTACACCGCGAAAAAAAGTATTCATTATTTAAATGAAATGGAGCCTAGCGGGATCGAACCGCTGACCTCCTGCGTGCAAAGCAGGCGCTCTCCCAGCTGAGCTAAGGCCCCTTGAAACTATTTACTAATCGGGAAGACAGGATTCGAACCTGCGACCCCTTGGTCCCAAACCAAGTGCTCTACCAAGCTGAGCTACTTCCCGTAAAACTAACGCGCCCAAGAGGAGTCGAACCCCTAACCTTTTGATCCGTAGTCAAACACTCTATCCAATTGAGCTATGGGCGCATATTTGTAATGCCGAGGACCGGAATCGAACCGGTACGGTGATCACTCACCGCAGGATTTTAAGTCCTGTGCGTCTGCCAGTTCCGCCACCCCGGCGCGTAGTACATTGGCAAAGCGGAAAACGGGGTTCGAACCCGCGACCCCCACCTTGGCAAGGTGGTGCTCTACCACTGAGCTATTTCCGCGTATTTACGATGCCGGCTAAAGGACTTGAACCCTCGACCCTCTGATTACAAATCAGATGCTCTACCAACTGAGCTAAGCCGGCGTAAAAAAATAGAATAAATCATATGATGCGGGTGAAGGGACTTGAACCCCCACGCCGTAAGGCGCTAGATCCTAAATCTAGTGCGTCTGCCAATTCCGCCACACCCGCAAAAATATGAGCCGTACAGGGCTCGAACCTGTGACCCTCTGATTAAAAGTCAGATGCTCTACCAACTGAGCTAACGGCTCATATGGAGGTTAACGGGATCGAACCGCTGACCCTCTGCTTGTAAGGCAGATGCTCTCCCAGCTGAGCTAAACCTCCAAAGATAACAAAGCGTGGCGGCGTCCTACTCTCACAAGGGGCAACCCCTCACTACAATCGGCGCTAAGAAGCTTAACTTCTGTGTTCGGCATGGTTACAGGTGTATCCTTCTCGCCATCGCCACCACACTTGGTGTTATCTATCTTTGAGTAAATCTTGTTCACTCAAAACTGGATTTGAAG
>NZ_CP025473.1:2540000-2742500 GCF_003957375.1 Enterococcus mundtii
TCCTCCCGGATTCCGACGGAATTCCTCGTGTTCCGCCGTACTCAGGATCCTCCTAGGTGCCTTCCAAATTTCATCTACGGGGCTTTCACCCTCTCTGACTGACTTTTCCAAGTCATTCGACTATCTGAAAGAACTACCATATCGGAGTCCTACAACCCCAATGAGCAAGCTCATTGGTTTGGGCTTTTCCCGTTTCGCTCGCCGCTACTCAGGGAATCGAATTTTCTTTCTCTTCCTGCAGGTACTTAGATGTTTCAGTTCTCTGCGTCTACCTCGTATACGCTATGTATTCACGTATACGTAACATCCTATAAAAGATGCTGGGTTCCCCCATTCGGAAATCTCTGGATCATAGCTTACGTACAGCTCCCCAAAGCATATCGGTGTTAGTCCCGTCCTTCATCGGCTCCTAGTGCCAAGGCATCCACCGTGCGCCCTTATTCACTTAACCTTATCAACCTTACGGTTGGGTTTTGATCTTTCTTCTAGCGATAGAAGTCCAATCAAGAAAAATAAGCAATTGAACTTATTAAAAAACTCATTCAACGCGGTGTTCTCGGTTTGTATTACTTACATTTTTACTTCAATATCCAGTTTTCAATGAACAAAATTTTGAGAGTAGACCTCTCAAAACTGAACAAAGTATCGACAAACGTGTGTAGTCTCCGTAATATTCCTTAGAAAGGAGGTGATCCAGCCGCACCTTCCGATACGGCTACCTTGTTACGACTTCACCCCAATCATCTATCCCACCTTAGGCGGCTGGCTCCAAAAAGGTTACCTCACCGACTTCGGGTGTTACAAACTCTCGTGGTGTGACGGGCGGTGTGTACAAGGCCCGGGAACGTATTCACCGCGGCGTGCTGATCCGCGATTACTAGCGATTCCGGCTTCATGTAGGCGAGTTGCAGCCTACAATCCGAACTGAGAGAAGCTTTAAGAGATTAGCTTAGCCTCGCGACTTCGCGACTCGTTGTACTTCCCATTGTAGCACGTGTGTAGCCCAGGTCATAAGGGGCATGATGATTTGACGTCATCCCCACCTTCCTCCGGTTTGTCACCGGCAGTCTTGCTAGAGTGCCCAACTAAATGATGGCAACTAACAATAAGGGTTGCGCTCGTTGCGGGACTTAACCCAACATCTCACGACACGAGCTGACGACAACCATGCACCACCTGTCACTTTGCCCCCGAAGGGGAAGCTCTATCTCTAGAGTGGTCAAAGGATGTCAAGACCTGGTAAGGTTCTTCGCGTTGCTTCGAATTAAACCACATGCTCCACCGCTTGTGCGGGCCCCCGTCAATTCCTTTGAGTTTCAACCTTGCGGTCGTACTCCCCAGGCGGAGTGCTTAATGCGTTAGCTGCAGCACTGAAGGGCGGAAACCCTCCAACACTTAGCACTCATCGTTTACGGCGTGGACTACCAGGGTATCTAATCCTGTTTGCTCCCCACGCTTTCGAGCCTCAGCGTCAGTTACAGACCAGAGAGCCGCCTTCGCCACTGGTGTTCCTCCATATATCTACGCATTTCACCGCTACACATGGAATTCCACTCTCCTCTTCTGCACTCAAGTCTCCCAGTTTCCAATGACCCTCCCCGGTTGAGCCGGGGGCTTTCACATCAGACTTAAGAAACCGCCTGCGCTCGCTTTACGCCCAATAAATCCGGACAACGCTTGCCACCTACGTATTACCGCGGCTGCTGGCACGTAGTTAGCCGTGGCTTTCTGGTTAGATACCGTCAAGGGGTGAACAGTTACTCTCACCCTTGTTCTTCTCTAACAACAGAGTTTTACGATCCGAAAACCTTCTTCACTCACGCGGCGTTGCTCGGTCAGACTTTCGTCCATTGCCGAAGATTCCCTACTGCTGCCTCCCGTAGGAGTTTGGGCCGTGTCTCAGTCCCAATGTGGCCGATCACCCTCTCAGGTCGGCTATGCATCGTGGCCTTGGTGAGCCGTTACCTCACCAACTAGCTAATGCACCGCGGGTCCATCCATCAGCGGCACCGTAAAGCGCCTTTCAAAACGAAACCATGCGGTTTCGATTGTTATACGGTATTAGCACCTGTTTCCAAGTGTTATCCCCTTCTGATGGGCAGGTTACCCACGTGTTACTCACCCGTTCGCCACTCCTCTTTTCCCGGTGGAGCAAGCTCCGGTGGGAAAAGAGGCGTTCGACTTGCATGTATTAGGCACGCCGCCAGCGTTCGTCCTGAGCCAGGATCAAACTCTCATAATAAAAGTTAGAACAATCTTGCGATTGTTAAGCTCAATTTGTTTGCTAGCATATTGCTTGCTTGTTAAAAATGTTTGTTGTCTTGAATTGAATCAAGACGCCCTACACATTTGGTTTGTCTTACTTTGTTCAGTTTTCAAAGGTCTACGTGATAATTGAAACACAACTGTCTCAATTCATCATTTGTGATTGCCGTAGCAACTTTTATATCTTAGCAAACTCTCGGATGATTGTCAACTATTTTTTAAAAGTTTTTTGAACTCGTTTTTCACGAGGCTGTCTCAGCAACTCACTTATCATAACTCATCGTTTGTTATTTGTCAATAGTTAATTTTGTTTTTTTCTTTGCGAAATCAACGTTTATCTATTGTCGTTCACAAGCGACTTGGTTATCTTATCATGTGTTGTCCCACACGTCAAGAACTTTTTTATGATCATTCAGAAGTTATGAAACTTAACTTTTGAACAAATAATAATATACCAACTAAAATCTTATTGGTCAACGAATTTTTTTGTGTTTTTTCAAGTTTTTTACTTATACGATTAATATACTAAAAAACGATATAAACGTTCGCATTTTGCACGGCATAAAGATGTTGAAAACCTTTATCTATTACAAATCATTCGCCATTGCAATTATGGTGAAACTTCTATAAAGTAGACCCATTTCTAATGGTTCCGTTTTCTTTTTTTATATCTATCTTCCCCCTTGCTATAACTTTCTCTGAAAAGGTTCATTGATACGCATTTACTTAGAAATTAGTTTCAATAAAATCTTAAATATAGAACCAGATTCCAAGCAAAGTTATCTCATTTTTTCTCTAAAAAATAAATCGACAACAGCTAGAAATAAAAATCATTTCTGGCTATTGTCGGTTTGGTTCCCTGAACAGGTTGTTTCTAGTTATGTTTCAGATTTAACGCATGGTTGGGAATAGTAATACGTCACGGATTGATTGAGCATCGGTCAATAGCATGACTAGACGGTCGATTCCGATACCTAGTCCGCCAGTTGGTGGCATACCATATTCTAGTGCTTCTAAGAAGTCTTCGTCTAAGCCATGTGCTTCATCGTTTCCAAGCTCGCGTTCTTTTTCTTGCGCTTCAAAACGTTCTCTTTGATCGATTGGATCATTCAGCTCAGTAAAGGCATTAGCAAATTCTTTTCCTGTGATGAACAATTCGAAACGGTCAGTAAAACGGGGGTCTTCAGGATTTTTCTTCGCCAATGGAGAAACTTCTACTGGATGTCCATAGACAAACGTAGGTTGCACTAAGGTTTCTTCCACAAACGCTTCAAAGAATTCATTGATGACGTGACCAACCCCCATTGCTTCTGTCACTTCAACTTGGTGTTCTTTTGCAATCGCTAATGCTTCTTCTAAGGTCATTTCTTTCCAGAAATCAACACCTGTATGCTCTTTGATTGCATCGACCATATGCACACGTTTGAAATCACTCTCTAAGTCAACTGCTTGACCTGCATAAGTGATTTTAGCTGTTCCTAATACTTTTTCAGCTGCATTACGGATGATACCTTCTGTCAAGTTCATCACATCTTGAAAATCAGTATATGCAGTGTATGCTTCAAGCATCGTGAACTCTGGGTTGTGGGTCGTATCGATTCCTTCATTGCGGAATACACGGCCGATCTCATAAACTTTTTCCATACCGCCAACAATCAGACGTTTCAAATGAAGTTCTAACGCAATACGTAGATATAAATCCATATCTAACGCATTGTGATGTGTGATAAACGGACGTGCTGCTGCTCCGCCGGCTTCATTATGCAAGACTGGTGTTTCCACTTCGATATAGCCGTTCCCATCTAAATAACGACGGATCTCACTAATGATTTGACTGCGTTTCATGAAGCGGTCAAAACTATCTCTATTACTTACTAAATCAAGGTAACGCTGTCTGTATCGTTGTTCGATGTTCGTTAATCCATGATATTTATCTGGTAATGGACGAAGTGCTTTTGATAAGATGACGATTTCAGAGGCTTTGATCGATACCTCACCTGTATCAGTTTTCATGATTTCTCCAGTTACGCCAAAGAAATCTCCTAAGTCAGCATGTTTGAATACTTCATAAGCTTCTTCACCTACTCGGTCTTTGCGTACGTAGATTTGGATTTGGCCTTCTCTGTCTTGCAGATGGGCAAATCCAGCTTTACCTTTTCCACGGCGTGTCATCATACGGCCAGCAACACTCGCTGTCAATGCCATCTCCGCCAATTCTTCTTTTGTACGTGGATCAAATAATTCGTGCAATTCTTGGGAATTATGTGTACGCTCAAATCGCTTACCAAATGGATCAATCCCATTTTCTCTCAATTGCTCCATTTTTTCACGACGAACAATCATTTGATCGTTTAAATCTTCTAATTGATTTTGTTGTTCCTCAGTCACAAAAGTTCCTCCATTCTCATCTTATTCTCTTCCTTATAATGCCAATGAAACGCAAAAAAAGCAAGCCGAACTTAGTGTTTCGGCTTGAATTTCGCAAAAAACTTACAATAACTTTCTAAGATTGAAGTGATAATTTTTCACTTTTTTCAATCAATTGGTCAAGAAGTTCATTGATTTCATACTGTTTCTCAGTCTTATTGATCGCTAATTTGATCTTGGCTGCACGTGAGATACCTTTTAGATAGTAGGAAGCGTGTGTCCGAAACTCACGACAGGCGATGGTTTCTCCTTTTAAATCAACTAAACGTTCTAGATGTAATTTTGCAGTAGTGATTTTTTCGCGTGCGGTTGGTTCCGGAATCAGCTCTCCAGTTTCTAAATAATGTTGTGTCCGATGGATCATCCAAGGATTTCCTAGAGCAGCACGGCCGATCATAACGCCATCGGCACCCACGTATTCCAACATGCGTTTTGCATCCTCTGGTGTTTTGACGTCTCCGTTACCCATAAAAGGGATCGTTAGATGTTTTTTGACTTCCTTTAACACTTCCCAATTGGCTTTCCCTTCATACATTTGCACACGTGTTCGTCCGTGCATGGCTACGGCACCGGCACCGGCTGCTTGAGCGGCTAATGCGTTTTCGACAGCAAAAACGTGTTCTTCGTCCCAACCAATACGCATTTTCACAGTAACTGGCACATCAACTGCCGATGCAACTGCATGAACCATTTCATAGACTTTATCAGGATCTAATAACCATTTTGCACCTGCTTCAGCTTTGATGATTTTATTGACTGGGCATCCCATATTGATATCAATGATATCTGCTGTAGTATGTTTCTCAACAAACTGTGCTGCTTCTACTAGTGTGTCTTTGTTCCCACCAAATATTTGCAAGCTTAACGGATGTTCAGTTTCGTCGATATGCAGCATTTCCAATGTTTTTTTGTTGCGGAAATGGATACCTTGGTCACTGATCATCTCGCAAACGACCATTCCTGCACCAAATTCTTTAACGGTTACACGAAATGCGGCATTCGTGATCCCTGCCATTGGTGCTACAACAACGCGATTCGGTATTTCAACGTTCCCGATTTTCCATGTGTGATCCACTTATAATCCTCCCAAGGCTTCTGTCTTCAATGCTGCTAGGTCACCTTCTGTGTAGGTATACTTACTATTACAAAATGAGCAAACTGCCTCTGCGCCATGGTCTTCATCGATCATTGCTTGGATTTCTGCTGCGCCTAAAGCAATGATTGCTGCGCCAAACTTTTCTTTCGAACAATCACATTTAAATTGCACAGGCATTTTTTCTAGTACTTGCAATTCGTCTGTTCCTAACAATCCTTGCAAGATTTCTTCAGGTGTCAACCCTTCATCTAAGAGTGTAGAAATACGTGGTGTTGTTTTCAGTTGCTCTTCGATTTTCGCAATCGTTTCTTCGTCTGCCCCTGGCATGACCTGGATCATAAAACCGCCCGCTGTTTTGATGGTATCATCCGTATTGACTAAGACGCTTAGCCCTACAGCTGAAGGGATTTGTTCTGAAATCGCTAAATAGTACGTGAAATCTTCAGCTAGTTCACCAGATACAATCGGTGTTTGTCCTGAAAAAGGTTCTTTTAAACCTAGATCTTTTGTCACACTAAACATCCCTTGTGTCCCTACTGCTCCACGTACATCGATTTTTCCTTCTGCGTTCAGCGGTAAACTCAGGTGTGGATTTTTGATATACCCTTTGACATCACCTTTACCATTCGCATCAACAACGATCCCACCTGCAGGGCCATCTCCTTGGATGCGTACTGTTAATTTATCTTCTCCTTTAACTGTCGCACCTAGAAGCAGACTGCCAACTAATGCACGGCCTAATGCTGCTGATGATGTATGCCAAGTATCATGGCGTTGCTGCGCTTCTGCGACAGTATTGGTTGCACGAACAGCATATGCTCGAACAAACCCGTCATTGGCTAATGCCTTCACTAAATAATCTTCCATTTGTATGTACCTCATTTCCCGATTTTAAAACTCATAGTGAATCATACTAGTAACTTCCAAATTTTTCAACTTTTGAATTTGTAAATTCTACGTTTCTATTTTAATTGTCAGACACAAAAAAAGAGCTGCGACTTTCGTCACAGCTTCTTTCTTTATCTATTTTGATCATCTGAATGATTTTGTTCATCCGTTGAAGTCGATTGATTGTCATCATTCAACTCTTTTTTCGCTTCATCAAACTCATGTTTTTCTTCTGCTTGTTTTTCCGCATCTTTTTCTTCTAGTGCACGTTTTGCTTCTTCAAACGTTTGTGCTTCTTTTTCACTAGGGAAGTCTGCCGATTCTGCTCCTTCAGGCATTACACCTTTTTCAAAGAGAGATTTGATTGCTTTGGCATCCAATGTTTCAAATTCAAGCAGTTTTTCTGCGATCAGTTTGTGTTGCGCACGGTGTGCTTCGATGATTTCATGTGCTTTTTGATGTGCTTCCATCAAGATCTTGCGTACTTCTTGGTCGATTTCAAAAGCAACTTGTTCTGAGTATGCTTTCGTTTGACCATAGTCACGGCCTACGAATACTTGGTGGTTTCCTTCATATTGGACAGGACCTAAGCGATCACTCATCCCATACTCTGTAACCATACTTCTTGCTAGTGCTGTTGCTTGTTCAAAGTCATTTGATGCACCAGTAGATTGAACGTTGAAGATGATTTCTTCTGCGGTACGTCCACCTAGTAGTCCAACGATTTGTTCAAACATATCTTCTTTTGTCATTAAGAATTGATCTTCTTTTGGCAAAGCGATCATATATCCACCAGCACGTCCACGCGGGATGATCGTTACTTTGTGAACGACACGGGCACGACTCAAGACAAGCCCAACGATCGTATGACCTGCTTCATGGTATGCGACCATTTCGCGTTCGCGTTTGCTGATGACACGGTCTTTCTTCGCTGGTCCAGCAATCACGCGGTCTTCTGCTTCATCGATATCAGAAGCATCGATTTTTTTCTTATTTCGACGAGCAGCTACTAATGCTGCTTCATTTAAGACGTTTTCTAAATCAGCACCAGCAAAACCTGGTGTTTGTTGTGCTACGACTTTTAAATCAACATCGTCAGCAATTGGTTTGTTTCTTGCGTGAACTCGTAAAATCGCTTCACGGCCTTTGACATCTGGACGACCAACTAAAATTTGACGGTCAAAACGTCCTGGACGAAGTAAGGCTGGATCTAATACGTCTGAACGGTTTGTCGCTGCAATCACGATCACGCCTTCATTTCCATCGAATCCATCCATTTCAACAAGCAATTGGTTCAGTGTTTGTTCACGTTCATCGTGTCCGCCACCCATACCAGCGCCACGTTGACGACCGACAGCATCGATTTCATCAATAAAGATGATTGCTGGAGCATTCTTTTTCGCAGTTTCAAATAAGTCACGAACTCGGCTTGCACCGACCCCAACAAACATTTCAACAAAGTCTGAACCCGAAATAGAGTAGAATGGTACGCCAGCTTCACCAGCAACTGCTTTAGCAAGCAACGTTTTACCTGTTCCTGGAGGTCCTTCTAAGAGAACTCCGGCTGGGATACGTGCGCCTAATTCAATGAAGCGTCTTGGATCTTTTAGAAACTCAACGACTTCGACAAGTTCTTGTTTTTCTTCTTCCGCACCCGCTACATCAGAGAAACGAACGCGATTTGCTTTTTTGTCGGCTTCTTTTGCTTTGGATTTCCCAAAGTTCATCACACGGCCTCCGCCGCCTCCGCCGCCTCCTTGTTGTCCCATCATCATATAGAAGAAGAAGACGATGATCACGATTGGCAAGAAGCTTAATAGGAGTGATACCCACACGCCACTACTTGATTCTTCTCTGATCGTAGTTGCTACGTTGTTGTCTTTTGCCAAATCTGTGACTTGGCTCAATGTTGTATCGTTTGGCAAAATAATCGTAGTGAAGTGCGTAGTTGATGTCTCAGTAGTACCTAGAATCGATAGACCGCCACTATTTGCAACTGTCTGTTGTTCTTTGTATTCACCTGAGATCTTATACACACCATTAGCAGGTTGCACCTCAAAGCTTTTGATTTTGCCTTCTTGTAATTGTTCAGTGAATTTTGAGTACTCGATATCTGACGATCGTTGGCCATTGTTACCAAAAATAAAGTAGACGACCATTACCATCGCTAAGATTACGAGGACATAATACAAGGCATTTTTCATCATGCCATTGTTTTTTTTGTTCATAGTTGTCCTCCCTATGCGTTATTTTTACTTGATAAATCTTTTATCAATCCTGACCATACTATTGTAACATAATTTATGAAAGATAGATGATTAATTTGATTGATAAACGCTCGGTTTTAGTACACCGATGTATGGAAGATTTCGATAGGCTTCTGCATAATCTAATCCGTAACCTACCACAAACTCGTTTGGCACATTGAAACCAATGTAATCCGCTTCGATATCTACGACTCTGCCTTCGGGCTTATCAAGGAGTGTCACGATTTTGACTGAGTTTGCTTTACGGTATTTAAATAGATCGACTAAATAAGCAAGTGTTCTTCCGCTATCAATGATGTCTTCGACGATCAATAAATCACGGCCTTCCACATTCGTATCCAAGTCTTTTACGATTTTTACTTCACCTGATGAAACAGTTGCGTTACCGTAACTTGAAACATCCATAAAATCCAATTCTAGGTAAGCATCGATTGAACGGATAATGTCTGCCATGAATGGCACAGCACCTTTCAATACACCAACAACCAAGGGATTTTTATCTTGATAATTTTCAGTTAACTCTTTTCCTAGTTCTTTACAACGAACTTGTATCTCTTCTTGCGTGATCAATACTCTCTCGATATCTTTTTCTAACATCAGGTTCTCCTTCCAATTGCTTCTTTTTGATATTTGTAAAGAAGTATGTAGTGTATTTTATCAGTTTCTACACCAATACTCAAATAAGAATGGACAAAAGGGACTAAACTCCATAGATTTCTCCCCTCATCTATAATAACCCATGAATTTGTTCGTTGTGCAACAGATATTTTTTTATCGATAAAATATCTTGACACTTTTTTGTTCAATGTCTCCGTCAATTGGATGCGATCTCCCGGTTTTCGCCGATCGACCCAAAGCGATTGTTCGGCTGATAACCATAGATCATGAGTGAAGATTTCACCTGTTTCATCCAATTTCCAATCTGGCAGTTGGTCGGGTGTGTAGATCCCTAACCATTCCGACTCTCCTAACTGAATGGATTGATTCGGTATGATTTTTAACGGAGTATTTTGGTGATTAGTTGATCGTTCCTTTTTTCTTTCATAAAGATAAAGTACTTCATAGGAACGTTCGATCACCCAGCGTTTACCCAGATCAATCTGCCATTGTCCTGCGGCTTGTTCACATTGTTGTAACAACGTATCAATTTGTTTTTCTTTGATCGTCACTTTCGTAACTGGAAAAACGTAATCAAAGAACGTGTAAAAGAAGAAGTAACGTTCAAATGATTCCAAACTTTCGATCACCTTCCACGGAATAGATAAGCGCTCTTCTCCATACGTAAGATATTCCGTGATCATCTGATGAGTATTTTTTCGGATAAATTGTTCTGCCCATTGGATTTGTTGCGAGAATTTTTGGAAATGAGCCATCGCCTGGTTATTTTCTTTTTTCAATTGTGGTACGACTAAATGACGAAGTCGATTACGTTGGACAGTTAGTTCCTGATTGGTATGGTCTTCAAAAAAAGGTAAATCTTCTGCTTCCGCATACGCATACAATTGTTCCTTACTAAATGACAACAACGGTCGAATAAGTCGTCCACCAGCAAAAGGTTGCGTTTCCTTGATTCCCGCATACGTACCTAGCTGCCCACCCCGAATGATTTTCATCAAAATTGTTTCCATTTGATCATCCCCATGGTGCGCTGTCATCAATGTATCATAATGATAATGTCGTACGATCTCATCAAATTTCTCATACCGAAAAGCTCGAGCAGCCGTTTCAATTCCTTGTTCCACTGGATCCTCCCATACTTCTAAGTGGAAAGTAAGATTGTTTTTATCGCAAAAGTCAGCAAGATGGGCTGCTTCATCCGCAGAAACGCTCCGTAAGCGATGATCGATATGGACAACCCCTAACCGAAAGCCAATTTGTTTTCGGGCGGTCATTAAGCAATCGAGTAAAACCATCGAGTCTACACCACCGGAAACAGCAACTAGTATTTTCGCATGTTCAGACAGATAGCCTCGGCGTAAGCCTCTTTTTATAAATGCTTGTTTAAACTGACTTGCTCTTCTATCCATTGGTGTCACATCCTTTTACAAAATAAAAAGAGCGGACAAAAGTCTGTGACAATTGCCTGCCCTTCAATTTCGCTTAGCTTAGCTACGGCGACCGCCACGGCCTCCGCGTTTTCCTTCTGTGTTGCGTTTTAAGGAAGTCAATCGATCATCGCTATCTTTTAAAAATGAGCTCATCAATGAATCGAAGTCTTCTTTTGTATTGGAAGGTTGGCTGCGAGAAAAAGATTTTTTCTGCGGTGCGCGTCCTCGATTATCTCGAGTTTCTTTTTGTGGATATCTCTTTTGACGATTTTCATCATTGGTTTCTACTGGTTGCTCTTGTGCTTTGCGGATAGATAAACCGATTTTACCATCATCATTGACTGTAATGACTTTGACTGTTACCTCATCACCAACGCTCAATACATCATGAATATCCTTGATATAACCGTTTGATACTTCACTGATATGAACTAACCCTGTTTTGCCAGCTCCTAAATCAATAAATGCGCCAAAATTTGTGATTCCTGAAACTTTTCCTTGCAGTTTTGCTCCTACCTCGATTGACATAAAAAAAATGTTCCTCCTAATTATTTCCCTTTTTTTATATTACTGCTTATTGGGCAGTTGTTGAACTCGTTGTTTGTTCATCGGTGTCTGCTGAATTATCTGTCGTAGATTCAAGTATCGGGTAGACTTGCTCCCCTTCTTTTGAATAGAAAAATTTGCTTCTAGCAAGTTTTGCTACATAATCTTCATCTTTAAGCAATTTCACGTCTTCTGTGAGTTGGTCTACATCTTTATTGATTAGTTGTAACTCTGTATCTGCTTCGACTTTTAATTCATTTAAATGATTCATTCGTTGCATATCATTAAAAATTTGGAAACCTATTACAGCGAAAATGACCAAAGCACCTAAAAAGATGGCTGCTAACCTGCGTCTACGAAAAATCAATTGGCGTTGTTGTTGTTGAAATTCGACATATTTTTTCTTTGCATACTCTGTGTCTAGTGCAGCGATTTTATTGCTTTTGTTTGCCACCTGTATTCGCTCCAATCTTTTTTGATTGTCATTCTTTATTATACCAACATCCTGAATGCTTGTCTAATCTATTTCGCTTGTGTTTTGTACTCGTGTTTCTGACAAGACTTCATACATTTTTTGTGCATCTTCTTTTTTTGTTGACTCATGTAACTCTGCTACCTTGATTTCCATCGTCTTGTTGCCAAATTGGATGTCCAATTGGTCTCCAACTTTGACATCACTGGAAGATTTCGCTAGTTTGCCATTGATTTTGATTCGTCCTTTATCCGCCACTTCCTTAGCGACAGATCGGCGCTTGATGATTCGCGAGATTTTTAAAAATTTATCTAGTCGCATCTCATGTCCTCACTTTTCTTTTTTTATTTTCTTCAAACGTAAGATTTTCTTACCAAATGGCAGTAACAGCCATTCACGGATCGTAAATAATTTTGTCCAGATCACTGCATATACAAATGTGACTACACCTATAATGACACCACCTAGGCTGGCAAAAAGAGCAGTCGAGCGATGGTTCACTGGACCAAACAATAAGTTTAAGAAGCCATAATACACAAATAATGCTAAGACCATACAACCTAAACATTGGATCAATTTCTTACCAAATTTTCGTTCGTGCCAAAAACTATTGATTGCTGGAGTTTCAGTACGGACAAAATACCATAAAGTCACTGATAGTCCAAGTAATGTCGATAAACTAGCACCGACTGTTCCTAAATAACTCGTGAGAAGGGGGTAGCTAAAGCTTTAGCAAGCAAGCCCCAACCAGCACCCTTTAGTGAGGGGCGGAAAGAGTTTTTACTTTGAGCAATGCTTTGGTACGCTTGAATAATTGCAGTTAGTCCAATGGAAAAAACAAATAGAACTAGTGTCATATTCCCAGCATAATCTTTAAACAATGCGTAATTGATATAAGGCAACAATACAGCTAATCCTACTGAAGCTGCCAACGCCAATGCAGTCGTCAGACGCAAGTAAATTTTTGCTGTGGAATAAAATTGTCCTTTGACTGCACTCGTTAGGTAGCGGGTCAACGCGGGTAAGAACGTAGCACTTAAAGCTGTAGCAATAACTAATCCTAATTGAACTAACGGTTGCCCACGATCATATACTCCTTTAGCTATTTTAGATGCTTGCTCGGATAAACCATAGATTTGTAACGCATTCTTAACAAAAAAAGAATCAATCAATTGGAAGAAGATCAATAGACCACTATAAATGGATACTAATCCCCTTCAACCAAGAAACGGCGCACGAGTGATTTCGCTGGCCTTCTTAAAATTGGAAAGTGGCGGAAGCTCAATGCACCACCATGGATTTTTTGTTCATAATAATACAGTACACCATATGCACATACGCCACCAAATACTGCGCCACTCATTGCCGCTGTGCCTGTTTGATAGACTGTCCAGCCTAATTGCTTAAAGGCAATCGCGCTAAAAACAATGATTGCTACACGAACAATTTGTTCCACGACTTGTGAAACTGCTGTGGGCTCCATTAAAAATCGACCTTGAAAATTCCCACGATAATAAGATAGTCCTGGCATCAACAAAAACGTGAAGGAGACGATCCGAATCAACGGCATCAATTGTTGATCCCCCATCATGAGAGCGATCCAGTGACTAAATGAAAATACGAAGAGCCAGAGTAAAAAGCCTGACCAAAAAACAAGAGGATAAAGATTTTTCAATGCTTGTCTTTGTTCGAAAGGGTCTTTTTTTTCTGCTACATATTTAGAGATAAACTGGGGTAGCCCCGACAAAGCGAGTGTCATCGCAATACCATAAATAGGATAAACTTGTTGATAAACATAAAAACCTTCATCGCCCACTAAGTTTTGCAATGGAATCCGATATAGTGCGCTGAGTACTTTTGCTATAAAAGAGGCAAGCGTCAACACAAAGGCACCATGCATCACTTGACGCATTTCTTTATGATCCAAAGGTTCAGCCCCTTCCTATGCAGTCGCATATTTCTGTTCGCGCAATGCTTTGACAAATTGTTGGATTTCTTGCAGCCAAACAGCAGTCGTTGTTTGAGGTGGCAAGGTCAAACGAATCATCATTTGTTCTTTTTCCACACCAAGTCCTGCTTTTAATTTTGTGGCAGTCAGCGCTTCAAATAATTGTTCAACCGTGTAGCGTTTTGTTCCCACTTTGCTCAACTTGAACACGATGGTTTGTTGTTGCTTACGAATCATCTCTAGCAATGCACGATCGCCATCCATTTTGATTTGTCCAATCGTCAACAAATGCGCGACTTCTTCAGGATATTCACCAAAACGATCCAGTAGATCTGCTTCTAATTCTTCCAACATCTCTTGTGAATCCAATTCGCGAATCCGTTTATAGATTTCGATTTTTTGGCGTTGATCTGACACATAACTTTCTGGTAGATAGGCATCGACGCCTAGATCGAGCTCCACAGAAGTTTTTTCTGTTTGCTGATTTTTACCTTGTTTACGAGCGACTGCCTCACTCAACATTTGAGAGTACATATCAAAACCAACAGCATCGATAAATCCATGTTGTTGCGCCCCTAGCAAGTTACCAGCACCACGGATCGATAAATCTCGCATCGCGATTTTAAATCCTGAACCCAATTCCGTAAAGTCTTTGATTGCTTGAAGACGCTTTTCACTGACTTCATTAAGGATTTTTTGCTGTTCGTACATAAAATAAGCATAAGCGACACGATTGCTTCGTCCGACACGTCCTCGTAATTGGTAAAGCGTAGATAGTCCCATATAATCGGCATTTTCTACGAAGAGTGTGTTTGCATTCGGGATATCCACTCCAGTTTCGATGATCGTCGTCGTCACTAAGACATCATACTGTCCTTCGATAAAGTCGAATAGTGTGTTTTCCAGTTGGACTTCCGTCATCTGTCCATGGGCATAAGCGATTCTCGCTTCTGGAACTAATGCTTGAATTTCTTCTACTTTACGCTCAATCGTTTCTACACGATTATATAAGTAGAAAACTTGTCCTCCACGTCCCATCTCTCGCTGAATCGCTTCTCGGATCGCACCTGGATTTTTTTCCATCACATATGTTTGGATCGGATACCGATTCGCCGGTGGCGTTTCAATCACTGATAGATCCCGTACGCCTAGCATCGACATATGCAGCGTTCGTGGAATAGGTGTCGCTGTCAAAGTCAGCACATCCACTTGCGCACGCAATTGTTTCAAACGTTCTTTGTGTTTTACACCGAAACGTTGTTCTTCATCAACGATCAATAGACCTAAATCACTAAATTCAATATCTTTTGACAATACACGATGAGTACCCACAACAATATCTAGTTGTCCTGTGCGTAATTCTTCGATTGTTTCTTTTTGTTGTTTCTTTGTTCGGAAACGACTCAGCAAACCAACATTCACTGGGAATCCCTCAAAACGTTCCAACATCGTTTCGTAATGTTGTTGCGCCAAGATTGTTGTCGGCACAAGGAAGGCCACTTGTTTGCTTTCCTTGACTGCTTTAAAAGCAGCTCTTAACGCCACTTCGGTTTTCCCGTAACCAACATCCCCCACTAATAAGCGGTCCATTGGTTTTTCTTTTTCCATATCTCGTTTGATTTCCGCTGCACTTCGGAGTTGGTCATCTGTTTCCGAATATGGAAAAGCATTCTCAAATTCTTTTTGATACGAGTCATCCGGACCAAATGCGTATCCTTTTTCTGCTTCTCTGACTGCATACAATTGGATCAAGTCATCCGCAATATCTTCAATTTTTGAGGAGATCTTGCGTTTCGTTTTCGTCCATTCACTACCACCAAGTTTGTTGATTCGTGGTGTTTTGGATTCCGAAGCTACATATTTTTGGATCAAATTCAACTGCGTGACAGGAATAAATAGCTTATCATCATTTTGATAAATGATCGTCATATAATCTTGGTGGACACCGTCGACTTCTAAGGTTTCCATACCGATATATTTCCCGATCCCATGATTCGCATGGACAACGTAATCTCCAGCTTTTAATTCGTTGTAGCTTTTTAGTCGTTCTGCATTCGTTACCGTTTGACGACGTGTCTGTTTTTTTGTTGTCTTTTGAAAAATCTCTTTTTCCGTGATCGTTACGATTTTTTCTTGTGGCAACTCAAAACCTGTCATCAATGCGCCTTCGACTAATTGGACTTGTCCTTTGATCAGTTGGTCTGCTTCTGTTTCTACCACTAATATGTCTTCGTCACGCAACATTTGTTCCGCCTTACGGATACGTTCTTTCGTTGGAATAAAGATGACGACTGTCTGCTCTTGTTTGCGCCAACGATCCATTTCCGTTTTCAGCAATGGCATTTGTCCAAAGAACTGTTGCATCGTGCGATACTGGAACTGGTAAAGTGCTTGGAACCTGAGATTTCCCATTCCTTTTTGGAATAAAGAGAAAAAAGTGGTCGCAAATTTCTCTTTTTGGATGATCCCATGTACATCTGCCACAAATTGTTGTTCAGAGAATACGCGTAACTCACTGATTTTTTGTGTATGCCATTCCGCTGCTTCTCTCTCCATTTCGCGATTCGTTTCCATGATTCTTTGGTAATCGTCCACGATCAGCAAGCTATCTTGGGGAAAATAATCCAAAATCGATAAATGTTCAGGATACAAAAGATCCGCATAGAACTTCGCTTCGTCTGTCGGGACATTTCGTTTCCACTCCGAGATCAACTGACCGAAATAGTCATGCAAAAATTGTCGTTCAGTAGGTTCTGCGGTCGTTGCTAATTTCTTTTCTAAGAGGTTTTCTATTTTGTTGATACCGTCAAGCAGATTCTCTTGAGAATAAATTTGTTCACTTGTTGGTGGCAACCACACTTCTTCGATCTTTTCAATCGATCGTTGCGTATCAGCTTCGAAGTATCTCATGGAATCAATTTCGACATCAAATAATTCCACACGAACAGGGTATTCAAATGTCAAAGGATAGATATCAACAATACTCCCTCGCATACTAAATTCCCCAGGTTTTGCGACCATCTCTGTCCGCTCGTAGCCCATCAAGACGAGTTGTTGCGGTAATGAGTCCACGGCGATCTCGTCGCCAATCTGCCAATGTAATTGGGCATTGCTCCATGTTTCTTTATCAGGAAGACGTTTGTGCAATGCTGCCACTGGAAGAAGATAGATTCCTGGTTCATCTCGTTGCAAACGATTCAACGTCGCTACACGTTCAGCCCGAGCTTCAGGAGAAGAAAAAGCCATTTCTGCGGAAAGCACTTCATCTACTGGAAATAAGTGGATACTTTCAGCCGGCAGAACGTGTTGCAGATCCTCTGCCAATTGGTTGACGTAATATAAATTCGGCATCAGGATAATCAGATTTTTATCCAGTTTTTTAAACGCATGTGCAAACAACAACGTCTTAGCAGATCCAGCTAAACCTGTAATCAACTGTCTAGACATCCGTCGTTCAAGATTCATGGACCATTCAGCCACTTGAGCATCTTTGCCAATCAATTGGATCATATCCATCGTTTCATTCTCCTTTCTTAATTAAATTGATTCATTGTATCTATAAATGAATGGTTATCCAATAGAAATTCAACAGCAGCGACAGATTGATCGATACTTTGTTCGATCAAGGGTTGCGTCTCTTTACTAAAGGGACTGAGAACATGTTGGACGACTGTTCTTTTACCTTCTGGTCGACCAATACCAACTTTAATTCGATCAAAGATCGTACTATCCAAATGAGAGATGATACTCTTGATCCCATTATGTCCGCCTGCACTTCCTTTTTGTCGTAAACGGATTTTCCCGATTGCTAAATCTAGGTCATCATAAACAACCACCAACTCTTCTGGATAGATCCCAAAGTAAGTCATCAAGGGCCCAACCGCTCGACCAGATTCATTCATAAATGTTTGGGGTTTGACTAATAAAATTTTCTCACCTTTATGGAAAAATTCAGCTACTTCTGCTTCAAATGTGTTTTTCTTGAAGGTCGCTTGGTGTTTTTCAGCCAAACGATCCACCACCATAAATCCAACGTTATGCTTTGTATGTTCATATTTCGTTCCTGGGTTTCCAAGCCCTACGATCATTTTCATTTCTGCGCTCATCCAATCTTATAAACAGC
Organism: Enterococcus mundtii; assembly: GCF_003957375.1. Taxonomy (GTDB): domain Bacteria; phylum Bacillota; class Bacilli; order Lactobacillales; family Enterococcaceae; genus Enterococcus_B; species Enterococcus_B spodopteracolus. The sequence goes on from NZ_CP025473.1 coordinate 2,558,081, forward strand.
ACAAAAGGCTGGACTGCTCATAGGCGGTCCAGTCTTTGACTCGATTTTTTTATTATTTTAGCTTCTATTAGTATAACACACAATCCTTTGTTACAGCTAAAAAGTGAAATTTAATAAATGAAAAAATGATTAAAATTATAATTCAAAACTAATGAAATCATTGGTTTTGCTAAATAGTGAAATAACGCACATGTAAGCTTTTACATATGGTACAACCTTGTTATCTGTTATATTTTGTAACCAAATAGCGTGACAGCAAGCTTTTTCCATGTTAGCATAGGCATGGGAAAAACAAATCAATGGAAGGATTGATACAAATGACTGCAAACGCAGAAAAAAAAGATCATCAAAAAGTAATACTTGTTGGAGACGGTGCTGTAGGTTCTAGCTATGCCTTCGCTTTAGTTACACAAAATATCGCTCAAGAAGTTGGTATCATCGATATCAATACAGCAAAAACTGAAGGAGATGCGATCGACTTATCACACGCTCTAGCATTTACTTCACCTAAAAAAATCTACTCAGCATCTTATGCTGATGCACATGATGCAGACTTAGTCGTTATCACAGCTGGTGCACCACAAAAACCAGGTGAAACACGTTTAGATCTAGTAAATAAAAACTTAAAAATCAACCGCGAAGTTGTTACACAAATCGTTGACTCAGGTTTCAATGGTATTTTCTTAGTTGCTGCTAACCCAGTTGATATTTTAACTTACTCCACTTGGAAATTCTCAGGTTTCCCTAAAGAGCGCGTAATCGGTTCAGGAACTTCACTTGACTCTGCTCGTTTCCGTCAAGCACTTGCTGAATTAGTTGACGTTGATGCACGTAACGTCCATGCGTATATTTTAGGTGAACATGGAGATTCTGAGTTCCCAGTTTGGTCACATGCCAATGTTGCTGGTTTACAAATCTATGAATGGGTGAAAAATAATCCAGACGTTGATGAAGAAGCAATGGTCAACTTATTCTTCGGTGTACGTGACGCTGCTTATACGATTATCGAGAAAAAAGGCGCAACATTCTACGGTATCGCTGTAGCTTTAGCACGTATCACTCGCGCGATCTTAGACGATGAAAATGCAGTTCTTCCATTATCTGTTTATATGAATGGTGAATATGGACTAAACGATATCTATATCGGCGCACCTGCTGTCATCAACCGTCAAGGTATCCAAAAAGTCATTGAAATTCCATTAAGCGACAGCGAACAAGATCGTATGGCCGCTTCAGCAAAACAATTAAAAGATATCTTAGATGAAGCTTTTGCTAAATTGGATGCTGAATAATTAATTACTTGAGACGCTATCGTTCTCACTAAAAAAGAATACACGTTGTTCCAGAAGTAATGTCTTCGAAAACAACCTCATCTTCACAGGAAATCCTGAAAATCGACCTTCCATTTTCTAGGATTTCCTGTTTTTTATACATTTCGGATATAAAATCCTTACCTGACTATCGTTATTTTTCTAAGCAGTATGTTAATTTTTATATAAAGAGGGACATCATTTCGTCTTTTACCGTAAATTATGCTATGATAGAGTCGTTACACCCTATAACTATTATTATTAAGGAGTTGCAGATATGACAAGATCTTCTCATCGAAAAAAATCAATGCGTATTGGTTTGCTTTCTGTTCTCGGTGTGATTCTAGTATTAATCGGCTTTTACACCTACCGTAGTACATATTACACGAATCGTTTTCTTCCTAAAACGGAAGTCAATTCGATCAATGTAAGTAACCTGACTATCGACCAAGCAAATGACAAGCTAAAAGAAGCTTATTCCAATAAGACGATTTCAATCAAAGAAAACGGAACGGTTTGGAAAGAGATTGCAAAGTCCGATCTTGGTTATAAAAAGGATTTTTCAACTGATCTAGCTTCCATCTTGAAAAACCAAAATGCTTGGACTTGGGGAATGAACTATGTAGCTGCGGCCGAAAAACAAGAAATCGATCCATTAAGTGCGGAACGGGAACAACTGGATCAAACAATCGAGACATTGTCTACGGAATTGACTGAATTGAATAAAGACCGTACGCCTACTGCCGATGCAACGATTGAAAAGTCTGGTGACTCATTTAAAATCAAGCCTGAAGTAAAAGGGAACACGGTCGATGTCGAAGCCGTTACGAAGGAATTGACAACTGTTGTCAATGATGGAAAAGATACAATTGATCTGACTGAGTTCCAAAAAGAACCAACGGTCACATCTACAGATAAAAAGTTGACTGAGCAGTTAACGACAATGAATAATATCGCTAAAGTAAAAGGAACTTACAGTATCAATGGTGAAACAGTTACGATCCCTTCTTCACTCATCGTTGAATGGCTCACCTATGAAGATGGAAAACCTGTGCTTGATTCAGAAAAAGTTCGTCAATATGTTAGTGAACTTGGCGAAAAATACAATACAAGTACGAATGATACTAAATTCAAAAGTACCAAACGTGGAGAAGTAACTGTTCCTGCTGGCACATTCAGTTGGACGATCCAAACAGATAGCGAAGTAACAGCTTTAACAGAAGCGATTTTAGCAGGACAAGATTTCACACGTTCACCAATTGTTCAAGGTAGTACAACTGCCGATCACCCATTGATTGAGGATACGTATATTGAGGTCGATTTAGAGAATCAACATATGTGGTTCTACAAAGACGGGAAAGTAGCACTTGAAACAGATATCGTTTCAGGAAAACCTTCTACCCCTACTCCTCCTGGTGTCTTTTATGTCTGGAATAAAGAAGAAAATGCTGTATTAAGAGGAACGAACGATGATGGTACACCATATGAAAGTCCAGTGAACTATTGGATGCCAGTCGATTGGACAGGTATCGGTATCCACGATTCGGATTGGCAACCAGAATATGGCGGCGACTTATGGCGAACTCGAGGTTCTCATGGTTGTGTCAATACGCCACCAGGTGTCATGAAAGAATTATTTGGAATGGTTGAAAAAGGTACGCCTGTTTTGATTTTTTAATCGTAACTACTAGAGCACAGTTGCAGACACGCAACTGTGCTCTCTTTTTTACTTTCTCTTCTTTATAAAAGTAAATAAAATACATATAACTACTGCAGTCAATGCTCCCATCGAATCAAGCATGACATCTTGGAACATTGGTGTACGATCGCCTGTCAACATTTGATGGAACTCATCTAAACCGGCGTATCCTGTCGCAGATAACCAAGCAAGAACCCCCGTTAACCACCAGATTTTCATTTTCGGGAATACGCCTAGATACAGACTACCTCCTAATAGAAAATAGGTACCAAAATGGGCGCCCTTTCTTAAAAAGAATTCAATGAATTTGCTGTATCCAGAATGGTCGATACTGATAATACTTTCTCCATAAGTAAATTGGATACCTGACAATGCCTCTTTAAAGGGTTGGTTTGGAAACCACGCATCAATTCTTGAAAGTTGCGATTGTTGTCCATAGGTTTGCGAGGAGCTATAAAATAAAATAGCCATAATCATTAATGCAAACACTAAATAAAAATTCCCATTTTTTCTTTGTTTTTTTAAAAACTCCATAAGTCACCTCTTCTTTCTATGATAGCTTTTTTTTCATAAAACAACAATGATTTCTCCAAGACTTATTCCTTCTTTAAATGCTATACTAGAGATAGTACCATAAATATGAGAGGGGTTTTTTGATGACTTATTCGCTTAACTGGGATTTAGATTCTATCTTTCCTGGAGGAAGTGCTTCAACTGAATTAAATGAACGTTTGGCTCAATTAGAACGACAAATAGAAACATATTACGAACAAATCAATCAATGGTCATTTTCATCCGAAGATATCGATTCTCTTGTGACGATTTTGGCACTTCAAGAAAAAGTAACCAATGGCTTCAGCCAATGTAATAGTTATATTACTGCTTTATTATCTGCTAATGTAAAAGATTCCGATGCAAAGATTTTGTCTGGTAAACTCTACGCTTCATTACCACGTTGGCAAGCAGCAGATACGATCTTATCGAAAAAATTTGCAGAAATATCTGACAATGAATGGACACACTTGATTACCCAAGATCAATTAGCTCCGATTGCTTTTCGTATGAACGAAATTCGTCGCGATGGCGCACGCTTGTTATCTGAAAACGAGGAGCACATTATCAATACATTATCTTTGGATGGTTTGAATGCCTGGAGTAGTCATTATGATACGATTGTCGCTAGTCTGACTGTACCATTTGAACAAGAGGGAGAAATCATTGAATTATCTGCTGGTCAAGCATTCAATAAAATGATGGGTGATCCTGATCCAGAAGTCCGCAAACAATTATTTACAGCTTGGGAAAATGCTTGGCAAGAAAAAGCACCTTTATTTACAGACACCTTGAATCATTTAGATGGGTTCCGTCTATCCACCTATAAACTACACGGTACAACAGATTTCTTACAAAAGCCTTTAGAATATAATCGCTTGAAAAAAGAAACATTAGATGTAATGTGGGAGACGATCCAAAAAAATAAACAACCCCTTGTCGATTACTTAACAAGAAAAGCCAATCTTTTCGGTAAAGAAAAAATGGAATGGCAAGACCAAGATGCACCGATCATTCTAGGAGATTTGAAAGAAAAAAACTTTACCTTTGATGAAGCGGCAGCATTTATCATTGAGAATTTCAATAAATTCAGTCCTAAAATGGCTGAATTTGCTCAAGACGCTTTTAACAAAAGTTGGATTGAAGCAGAGGATCGTCCTGGCAAACGACCTGGTGGTTACTGCACCGAATTGCCTGAAACACAAGAATCTAGAATCTTCATGACTTATAGCAATTCAGTTAACGAAGTCGCTACTTTAGCCCATGAGTTAGGTCATGCTTTCCATAGTAGTACGATGTGGGATCTTCCAGCGTTGAATCGTGAATACGCAATGAATGTTGCTGAAACAGCAAGTACCTTTGCAGAATTGATCGTAGCTGATGCAACACTTAAAGTGGCATCAACAAAAGAAGAAAAAATCAATTTATTGGATACGAAACTACAAAATGCTCTGGCTATGTTCATGAATATCCATTCTCGTTTTATCTTTGAAAATCAATTCTATACTGCTCGACAAAAAGGACTAGTGGCAGAACAAGAGATCACTGATATGATGATCGAAGCGCAAAAAGAAGGCTATGCAAATGCATTATCAACTTATCATCCTTATTTCTGGGCAGCAAAACTACATTTCTTTATTGATGATGTACCGTTTTATAATTTCCCTTATACCTTTGGTTACCTGTTCAGTCTAGGTATTTACGCCTATGCTAACGAGCAAGGTTCAAGTTTTGAACAAGAGTATATCGACTTACTACGCGATACTGCTTCAATGACAACGGAAGAATTGGCTCAAAAACACTTAGGTGTAGACTTAACGAAACCAGATTTTTGGCAAGCAGGCATCAACATGGTCTTAGCAGATATCCAAAACTTCATGGAATTGACGGAAGAATTTATTTGATCATGCTTTCTAAGCAAGAAAATTTTAAAGGATCGAACAGACAGTTACCAAAACTGTTTGTTCGATCCTTTTTAGTTTCGTAAAAAAAGAACTAACTCACTTTAGAGTTAGTTCTTCATAAATTACATACTTACAGCAAAGTCAGGTGCATACCATTGAACTGAGCCAATTTTAACACTTTCGCCCGGTTGTGGTGCATGGATGTATTGTCCGCCACCTAAAGAAATTGCTACGTGGTAAGTGCCACCAGCTGCTCCCCAGAATAATAAGTCTCCAGCTTTTGCTTGAGAAACTGAGATTCTAGCTCCTGCTGATTCTTGAGGTACAGTCCAACCACCGATGTCACGACCAGTTACTTGTAGGTACACATAGCGTGTAAATCCAGAACAGTCAAATCCACTTGGATCTTTTCCACCCCATACATAAGGAGTCCCAATGTATTTCATCGCTTCAGCTACAATCGCTGCTCCATTAGTAGATGGAGCCGTTGGTGCTGGAATTGATGGTGCCGGCGTTGATGGCTCCGGTGTTGATGGAGCTGGTGTTGCAGGTGTTGATGGCTCCGGTGTTGATGGAGCTGGTGTTGCAGGTGTTGATGACTCCGGCGTTGATGGTGTTGTTGTTTCTGGAACAGATGGTGTAGTAGTAGATTCTTCTGTTGAAGATTCTGGTACACTACTTTCAGTTGTTGAATCTTCTGTTGATGTAGATGATTCAGGAACTGAAGATTGTTCTGTTGAAGATTCAGCACTTGATGATGATTCTGAAGTAGCTGATTCAGAAACTTCTGTTGATTCTTGTACTGATGAAGAAGAAGCTTGCTCTTGTGCTGCTGCAGCGGCAACTGCTGCTGCTTGTTCACGTGCTTCTCTTTCAGCTTGTTCTTGTGCTGCTTGTTGACGCGCTTGCTCTGCTAAACGAGCTTGTTCACGAATACGTGCTTGCTCTGCTTCAGCTTCTGCTTTTTGGCGGTTCAAGTCTTCTTTTTTATCTTCTGCTGTTGCTTGTTCAGCCGCTAAAGTAGTTTTTAGGACATTTAAATCAGCTTGTTTTGATAGTAAGTCGCCTTTTTGTGATTCTAAAGCCGCTTGGTTTTCTGCTAACTCTTGTAGCTTCGCTTCATTTTCAGCTTTTTTATCTTCAACTGCCTGTTTGTCTTCTTTTTGTTGTTTCACTAAGTCTTGGTTCGCACGTACAATTGATGACATTGCTTGAACGCGTCCGATAGCATCTGAGAATGACTCAGCATTCAATACTGCATCGATGTAGTTAGAGCTTGTACCTTTAACTTGTGTTTCACGTGCTTGCTCTTGGATCGTTGCTTCACGTTTTTCGATACGTTCTTGTAGATCAGCAATTTCTTGTGTCAATTGAGAAGACTCTTGACGTAATGTTGCTTGATTAGCTAATAAAGTTTCAGCTTTTGTATTGATGTCAGCGACTTGACCTTCTAATGCCTCGATTTGAGATTGGGCACTTGCTTGTTGGTTTTGTAATTCCGCAATTTTTTGATCTTGTTGTTGTATTTGAGAATCAAAATCTTCCGCCGCGGCTGCGATCGGTGATGCTACGGCAGTCAAGGCCATTGAACTTACCATTACTGCTGATACTAAACTCTTTTTCACTCTTCATTCCTCCGACTGGCTTAATTTAATAAATATCTAAAAATATTTAAGTCTTTCTTAACGATAACAAAATTGTACCATAGCAGTATGTCAATGAGATAATAGTTATGTTACAAAAACATTTCAAAACAACTGATTATAATGACAGAAATGTAAGATGACATGGTTATTTTCATAATACATTTTTCAACAATTAAATAATGTCCGTTTTAAATTAAATAAAAAAAGCTGAGCTATTGGGCTTCTCGCACCACCTAAAAGAGATTAAATGGCGGGAACAGAAGTAACTTCTTCGGAAATAAGGCGCCATCCACAAAAATTTGAAAAACAATTTTCGTGGATGGCGCCTTATTTTTCGAGACTAAACAGTTACGTCCCGACCTTCTTTGAATAGCTTCTTTAACGGGAATACAAGTAGAGCGAACAATACCATATTCAATAATAATGTTGGGCCTAAGTATTTAGTGATAAAGTACGTACTATCTACACTCGCAAGTTTGAATACCATTTGTACGATCAATGTAAACAACTCATAGCCTGTGATGAAAATGATGAGGCTAAAAAACTCAGTAAAAATATTTACATGGATGACCGATTTCATCCCATACATAATAAATACTAATAAAGGTAAAGCAACTGCGTAAATACCAATCACACCAATATAGTAAGAATCAAAGATAATACCTAAAACTAATGTCGTAATCAGTAAGTAGCGTTTGGAAAAACTCAAACTGCAAAATAGTAAAACCAATATCAAAAGATGCGCACTTGCCATGTAGTCACCGCTCGACCACCTGATCATCATTCGGGTAAAGTGCCCATCGATCAACATGAGTAAGAACAGGAGGAACGGCAAATAAATGGTCATTTTCTCTTTTTTCAGCATGGACTATTCCTCCACAAGACGTTTGATGATCGTTACTACTGGGAGATCATACATATCCGCATAAGGTTTGACATAAACTTCGCGATCTAGCCCATAACTATCTGGTTTTGTTTTGATGACTGTACCTATTTGTAGATCTGCTGGCGAGTTGCCTCCAAGACCTGATGTTTGTACTACGTCACCCTCTTTGATTTCACTGTCACCTGTTAGTTGTGTCACAACTAGCGCTTGTAACTTTTCGTCATAATTCTTGAGTAAACCGAAAGATTCTCCGTTTCCAGAAGATACGCGGACAGGGAAATGGTTGGAACTTACGTTTGATGAAGTCAGCAATTCTACTTTAGAAGAAGTGGCATTGACTTCAATGACACGTCCGACTAAACCTTTTTGCGCCATGACTGCCATATTGACTTCGATTCCATCATTTGATCCTTTATCGACGACTAATAGATCTTGCCATGAGTCAGGTGAACGAGTGATCACATTTGCTGTGACTCTTTCATAACTCGTCAACGTTTGGCTTAAATCGAGTTCGCTTTTTAGCGCATCGATTTCTTTTTGCATGTTCTTGTTTTTTTGAGCTATCTCATCATAGCTGTCGATTTTTTCTTTTAACCGTTCATTTTCTGAATAGGTGGTGAAAAGATGATGTACTGAATCCACGCCATTTTGGACCCATTTGACCGGAGCAGAAATCGTCCGATCGACAAAAGAGACACTGTCGTTCACAATAGATTGGAAGAAATTGGGCTTTCCTTCATTCGCTCGCTGGGCAGCTGTCACACTTAGGACCGTTACTACAATAATAACGATAACTAAGGTAATAATGATATTTTTATTAGGATTGAACTTCTTCACAAAGACACCTCGAATTAAATTAGACTCTTACCTGTAATTTTATCATTAAATAAGGGGAAACAAAAGGCTCGACCCTTCTTTTAAGCTTTTTTTAGCAAATAATTTAAACTGTCATTTTTCCGCTTCATTTCTTTTGCTACTTTGTCCTGAACCGATCCATCAATCTTTACTTTGGATGACTGAAATGATTCCTTCAGAGAAGCTGAAGGATGCTTTGTCAGTGACAAATTCATTGCTTGCATAAGAAGTTGGACGAGATACTTCCTCGTTTGATAGTTGATATTTGCTGTCAGATAGTGTCAATTGACTAACAGGTGTCAAACAACAGTATGCCAAATACTTCATTTCAGGAATTTTTTTTATCTCGTAAGCTCCTGGTAGATAGTAAGTGATTACGTTTTGTTTGTCTTGTATTTGAATCTGTCGTATAAAGGGCTGAAACCGTGGTTCTAGTGCTAACCATAGATTAGCTAATAAATGATCCAATCTTCCACCAGTTGCACCGATCAGTGTCACGCTTGCTTCTGGAAAGTGTTCAAATGTCTTTACTAAACCTAGCTGAGTGTCCGTATCGTCTTTCTCTGCTGGCGCTTGTTGTACTTCGACAGCTTTAGCGGATACTCGTTGATATTCCGATGAAGACAATGAATCAAAATCACCGATTGCTAGATCTAATGAATAGCCTTTTTCAAGCAAATAGAGTGCCCCACGGTCGATGCCTACGTATCGATCAAATGATTGCTGTGATAAGTCTGGCCAATTTTCTGGTGAGCCGCCTGCAACAAGTAATACTTCCATTAGCCTAATGCCTTTTTCAATTGATCGATTTGAGCTGCTGGATCTTCTGCACTATAGACATAGGAGCCTGCAACAAATACGTCTGCACCTGCTTCACGACAAATTTTTGCAGTTTCTGGAACGATTCCACCATCCACTTCGATTTGATAGGTCCAATCATTCACCTTGCGTAATTCCGCTAACTCCGCGATTTTATCCACTGTTTCTGTAATAAAGCTTTGTCCGCCAAATCCTGGATTGACTGTCATCACTAACACTTGATCAACTAAAGGCAAAACATGCTTGATCATTTCGATCGGTGTACCAGGATTAATAACGACCCCTGCTTTGACATCTAAATCTTTGATCATCTGGATCGCACGATGGATATGTGGTGTCGATTCCACATGAACCGTAATGATATCTGAACCTGCTTTTGCAAAATCAGCAATATAATTTTCAGGATTGATGATCATCAAATGAACGTCTAACGGTAGTTTTGTGACCGGACGGATTGCTTGCACTACATTCGATCCGAATGTAATGTTGGGAACGAATTGGCCGTCCATTACGTCCACATGGATATAGTCTGCTCCACCTTTTTCTACTCGTTCAATGTCTGCTTGGAGATTGGCGAAATCTGCGCTTAAAATCGATGGTGCTATTTTCATAAAAATACCCTCCTACTTTCTTCTAGTTTCTTTTTTGTTGTACATCGGTTTACGGTTTTCAACTTCTTGCAAAAATTGCAAGTAATTGTCATAGCGAGTCTGTGCAATTTCTTTTGCCGCTACTCTTCGTTTGACTTCACAATCTGGCTCTTTTACGTGCATACACTCTCTAAAGCGACAGTCTACAGAAGCATCGAGAAATTCAGGGAATTGTTTGGATAACTCGACAGGTTCGATGACTAAGAAATCAATAGAACTGAAACCTGGTGTATCGGCAACCAATCCATCATAGAGTGGTAATAACTCGACATGTCTTGTCGTGTGACGTCCACGTCCTAAAGAATCAGAAATTTCACCTGTTTCTAACTCAAGTTCTGGTGAGATTTGGTTGAGTAACGTCGATTTACCTGCACCTGACTGTCCCATGAAAACGGTCAGTCTTTCTGGAAAATAGCGAACTAATTCATCAGTATCACCTTGTGTGCGTGGCACGATCACTGGATAGCCGATTTTTTCGTAAGTCTCTTTAATTTCTTTTATTTGTGTAGAATCGACAGCTAAATCCGTTTTCGTCAAATAGATCACTGGCTCGATCGATTCATATTCCAACATGACTAAAAAACGGTCGAGTAGATTATAAGAGAATGTTGGTTCGATCAAACTCGTCACAACAACTCCTAAATCAACATTTGCTACTGGTGGTCGTACTAATTGATTTTTACGTGGTAAAACTTCTAGTAGATAGCCATCGGTCTTGTTTTCACTTTCAAATACGACTTGATCGCCAACAAGGGGCGTGATCTTTCGATTACGAAAATTCCCTCGACCTCGTGTCTGATAGGTCTCTCCATCTTTATATACGTAATAAAATCCACTTATTGCTTTTCTGATTTGCCCTTTAATGAAACCCACCTCCATTTTTAGTATATTTTACCATAGGACAACAAAAGTTAGGAGAAATCACCAAAAAATAGACCTAAGAATTTCCTCAAATGCCGCCGACATTTTGAATTCTCAGATCTATTTTTTATCATTGTCGTTTTAGTTCGTTTGATTCTGTCTACTAGTCACTATCCGTCGAGGACGGAGTAGTGGTACTACTGCTAGTTGTTTCGGAACTTGAACTACTGCTTGAACTACTAGAAGAACTGCTGGAAGAATCTTTTTCAGAACTTGATGATGCTTTCGCTGGGTCTGGTCCTTTTGAGTAAATCACATTGACGATCGTTCCTGATGTGATCGATGCACCTACTCCTGGATCTGTACGGATCACTTTGTCTTTTTCTACTGTATCTGAAAACTCATAAGTTTCATGACCAATGTAGTCGGCACCGATACCAGATAAGTAACTTTGCGCATCACTTTTCGTATAACCAGAAATGTCATTCAGTGTCTTCGCATCTGGTCCTCGACTCACCACGAAACTAATAAATGTCGCATCCGTCAATGGTTCCCCAAAACTTGGTGACTGACTGATGATAGCACCGGCTGGGACTGTATCACTATAATCGTCCGTTGCACTGATATTCGTATAGCCATTCGTTCTCAAAATACTAAGAACTGTTTCATAGTTTTGTCCAGTGTAATCGCTCATCGTCGGCTGACTTCCTTTACTAACAGTAAAAGTAATCGTATCTGATGTGGGATCGACTTCTGTTCCTTCATCTTCTGATTGTGAGATGATATTTCCACTAGTGACCTCATCACTAAATTCTTCTTCTTTTTTGATTCTACTTGAAGAGAAGCCTAAATCCAGTAGCTGCTTGCGCGCTTCATCGTAAGACATACCCGTAAAATCATCGAGTTGGATTTTCTTCTTACCTGTACTGATATAAAGCGTGACTTCACGATTTTGTTTCACTGTTGTTCCTGAGGCTGGATCTGTTTTGACCACATTTCCTTTCTCAATCGTATCGTCAGCGATTTCTTCAGTGTTCGTTGCTACCTTTAATTTTGCTTGTGTCAAAGCTTCTCTTGCTGAGGCTTCGGATTGACCCGATACATCGGGAATCGTTACTTCTCCTCGTCCACCTGAAGCAAATAAAATCGCTGTCCCAATCCCTAACAAAGCAAGCAAGACCAGCAAAATGACCCACCATTTTTTTCTTTTTTTAGTCTTTACATCTGGCATTGTTTCTTCGGGATCTGGTAATTCTTCCGCTGGTTTCTCTTCGGGAAGAGGCATTGACTTAAAGGTATCTGGCATCGGTGTTTCTGCCGTCAATGGTGTCAATACTCTCGTTTCGTTGTCCATCGCCTGGGGTTGCCATCTTTCTTCGTTTGCTCGTTCTAACGACAACACAGTTGCTAGGTCATCTGCCATTTCTTCTGCCGTTTTATACCGGTCGACAGGTTCTTTGGCTGTTGCTTTCAAGACAACATTCTCCAACGACTGAGGTGCCCCTGGATCTAACTCTTTGATTGAAGGCAAGTCATCTTGAAAATGTTTCAGTGCAATGGTGACAGCTGATTCCCCATCAAAAGGAACGCTTCCTGTCAGCATTTCATATAAAATGATCCCTAACGCATAGATATCTGATTGTTTTGTCGCCATACTACCTCTTGCTTGTTCTGGTGAAAGGTAGTGAACCGAACCAAGCATCGTATTCGTTTGGGTGATCGATGTTTCAGATAAAGCAATCGCAATACCAAAATCGGTGATTTTCACAACACCTTCATTATCGATCAAGACATTTTGTGGTTTTAGATCACGGTGGATGATTTGATGGCTATGTGCTAAAGAAATCGCAGACAAGATTTGTTGCATGATGTTTACTGCTGTTTCATAAGGAATCGGATAGTGCGTTTGGATATAACGTTTTAAATCCATTCCCTTTACATATTCCATAACTAAGTACTGCATGTTATCTTCTTCACCGACATCATACACACTAACGATATTTGGATGAACTAATTCGGTTGCCGCTAATGCTTCTCGTTGAAAACGACGGATCGCCGTTTGGTCATTTTGGAAATCAAAGCGTAGGACTTTGATTGCAACATCTCGATCTAAAATCAAGTCATGGGCTAAAAAGACATTTGCCATACCGCCACTACCGATGTTACCGGTAATTTGGTAACGACCATTTAATTTTCTTCCTGGCTCAATCATGCAACATCCTCCTTGTATTCAATAAGAAGAACGCTGATATTATCTGCTCCGCCAGCTTCATTTGCTTGGTCCACTAATTGCGTTACTTTTTCTGATAATGATCCTTCTTGATTGATGATCGTACCGATCGTTTCTTCTGACAGCATATTCGTCAAACCATCCGAACATAGAAGCAAACAATCTTGGAGTTGCCAAAGATACGTTGCAACATCGACTTCTAATGATCCTGGCATACCGACAGATCGAGTCAAGATATTCTTACGTGGATGATTGACGGCCATTTCTTCGCTGATTTCACCAGATTTGACTAATTCATTTACTAAAGAATGGTCTTCCGTCAAGCGAATGATCCGATTATCGCGAAGCAAATACGCACGACTATCGCCAACATTGGCAATCGTAAAACGTTCCTCTGATAGGGCAGCTGCTACGATTGTTGTTCCCATTCCGTTATATTCAAGCTGTTCTTGTCCTAATTGATGAATCGCGCGGTTTTCTTCTTGGATCGCTTGGATAAACCACTGCGCGATTTTTTCGTCATCAAGTAACGCTTGCTCTTCCCAGGCTTTCCCTAAATTTGTGACGGCCATTTGACTAGCAATATCGCCTGCGCGATGCCCACCCATGCCATCTGCTAAAACCGCCAGCGTGAGACCGACTTGGTTTTCAAATACACTGACATAATCTTGATTCGTATTACGTCTTCTTCCTACATCTGATTGATATTCAATCTGCATACTTTCACCTCATTACTTTTTGCGCAAACAACAAATGAAAAAGCCATCTGTATAAGATTGATGTGGATACAACGTCAACATCTTATCCTTGATTGATGATTGTAGCACAGGATCAACTAAAACATCAATCTTCTCAAAATCAGGATGTCGTTGTAAAAACGCTGAAACAACTTCTTGATTCTCTTCTTTCAAAATCGTACAAGTACTGTAGGTCAATATTCCTGAAGGTTTAAGAGCTGTAGCCACACTTTCCAAAATAGCTAGTTGAATAGCCGGTAAATTGGCTAATTCTTTTTCATTATTTTTATAACGAATATCTGGTTTTCGGCGTAACAAGCCAAAACCGGAACATGGAGCATCTACTAAAATACGGTCAAATTGTTCTGCTTCAAACTGTTCTTTGACTTCACGTGCATCCATTTTTTGTGCGAACACTGCGTTGGCAACTCCTAAACGACGAGCGTTCTCTTCCACTAGTTTTACTTTATGGTCATGGACATCTAGAGCCACGACTTCTCCTCCACAAGTTGGATCAAGGAACGTAGCGATGTGGGTCGTTTTGCCACCAGGGGCAGCGCAGGCATCTAGTACATGATGTTCTGGCTCAATCTGCATCGCTGGTGCAACAAGCATCGAGCTTTCATCTTGGATCGTCATCAATCCATCGTGAAAAAGTGTCGTAGAGGCGAGTCTGCCCTTTTCAGCAATTACACCATATGGGCTTATTGGACTTGCTTTTACATCTAGTCCTTCTTCTTTCAATTGATCCAGTGCTTGTTCACGCGAAAGTTTACGGGTATCAATACGGCCACTCACATGACTTGGTTGATACAATGAAAGACCTAGCTTTTCTGTTTCCTCGTAGCCGATTTGGTCAATCAAGCGCTGTGTCAGCCAATTCGGCAAACTTAATTTAATGGCTAAACGTTCGACTTCATCTGTGATAGTTTCCAGATCAGGTTTTCCTTGACGTAAATAATTTCTTAATACGCCATTCACAAATTTCCCTGTGCCGGGGTTGCCTTTGATTTTTGCAATTTCTACTGCTTCATTCAAAATTGCATGATCAGGTACTTTATCTAAAAATTCGAGTTGATAGACAGACAAATACAGCAAAGTTTTGACCCAGTCATCCACTTTTTTTGCATTTGTAATCAATGGTGCAACATAAAATGCAATCAAACGATGGCGACTGATCGTTCCATACACTAGTTCTGTAAACAGACCGATATCTTTTTGGTTAAGGTCGCCTTGATTGATCATCTCATTCAACAATAGATTGGAGTATGCTCCACCTTTGTTGACACGCTCTAATGTCATCAACGCCATAAAGCGAACCGAACGTTTCATTTTTTTTGGTATTTTCGCCATTATTTCACCTGCTGTCCTACAGCGACTTGTTGTCCACTGCCATTTAGAAATTCTTGTATTAGTTGTTTTGCTTTACCGGCAGGTTGCAATTCTTTGATCGATAATACCGTCTGTTCCCCACAAGCTACCCATAATTGTTTTTTATCTTTATGGATGATAGTTCCTGGTGTTTCAGATGTCGTCTCATCTGCCAACACATCTACTGCCCAGAGCTTCCAGCGTGTTCCTTCATAGGTTGTAAAAGCAATGGGCCATGGACGCATGCCACGAACTTGGCAGTCGATTTCTTCTGCTGTTTTTTCCCAATTGATTGCTTCTTGTTCACGTGTGATATTCGGTGAAAACGTTGCTTGATCCTCATTTTGTGGCGTAGGCGTCAATTCGCCAGAAATGATCTTTGGTAGTGTTTCTAGCAATAACTCTTTGCCTAATAGACTAAGTTTTTCAAACATCGTACCGACATCATCTTGTTTAGTGATTGGTAGGCTTGCTTGCGAGAAAATACCACCCGCATCCATTTTTTTGATCATCTCCATGATCGTTACACCTGTCTCTTTTTCCCCGTTGATAATGGAGTAATGGACTGGTGCACCACCACGATATTTTGGCAACAAAGAGGCATGAACATTGATCGCTCCATGTATTGGAACTTGCAATAGTTTCTCCGGTAAGAATTGACCAAACGCTGCTGTTACCAGCACATCTGGTTGCAAATCAATGATTGTTTGCATTTCTGGAGAACCCGTGATTTTTTCTGGCTGTAGCACAAGAAGATCGTGCTTCAACGCCGCCACTTTCACAGGTGTTGGGGTAATGATTTTTTTTCTTCCCACTGGTCGATCAGGTTGTGTCACGACAGCGACAATCTCATACCCTTGGTCAATCAGCCCTTCTAGTACAGGAACTGAAAATGCTGGGGTTCCCATAAATACGATTTTAGTCATCTAAATGTTCCTCCATGTATTCTTCGAGTTTTTCTTCGGGGATTTGTTCGATCATTTTATCGATAAATAAAATCCCATCTAAGTGATCGATCTCATGTTGAAAGGCACGTGCAAGATAGCCAAACGCGGTAACTTCGATTTCCTCTCCGTCACGATCATAATATCGAACTGTTACTTCATCTGCACGTTTGACTGTACCGTAGACATGCGGAATACTTAAGCAACCTTCCACATCGATACTTTCGTCTTTTGCCTCGATGATCTCAGGATTGATGAGTTCAAACTTATCTCCTTCATCGACTTCAACAATAGCGATCCGTTGATTTTTGCCGACTTGCGGCGCGGCGATGCCGACTCCGTCATTTGCCACCATTGTTTCATACAAGTTATCTAACAAGACGATGGTCTCATCAGTGATCATATCGATGGGTTGGGCTTTTCGATTCAATTTTTTATTTGGGTGGATCATTATTGGATAACGCATAGTGTTTCCTTTCTTAAATAAAATGTAGCGGTTCGTTGTCGATCGCAACAAATAGATTTTGTCGCTGTTCTTTTTGACTTTGATCCAAAATTTCTTTCAAAACGTTAGGCAGTTCTGGTTCATGTTTATATTTGATGATCAGCTGATAGTAATAGCGATTTTTCACACGTAAAACGGTGCTAGGTACCGGACCTAACAGAAGGCTGTTCGTTCCTAATACTTGCTTTAATTGACTGGCGATCTGAAAGATTTTTTTGGCTGCGACTTGTTCTTCTGGATGACTCGTCGTGATTTTCACAGTGAAATAATAAGGCGGATAGCCTCCACGATGGCGTACATTCATTTCTTGTTGATAAAAGCGTTCATAATTTTGTTCCTTTGCTAAAGTTATCGCATAGTGATTCGGATTAAATGTTTGGATCACGACTTCCCCAGCTTTTTCGGCTCTTCCTGCCCTTCCGGAGACTTGTGTCAATAATTGGAAGGTATGTTCACTAGAACGAAAATCTGGCAGGTTCAACGAAGTATCTGCATTTAGAACGCCGACTAAGGTCACATCAGGAAAATCTAACCCTTTTGCGATCATCTGCGTTCCTAGTAGAATATCCGCTTGTTTGTCCCCAAATTTTTGTAAGATTCGTTCATGCGCGCCTTTTTTTCTTGTGGTATCCACATCCATCCGCAAGATTCTTGCTTGAGGGTAAAGTGCTTTTAACTCTTCTTCCACTTTTTGTGTTCCCGTTCCATAATACCGGATCTTGTTTTCCCCACAATTTGGACAACGATGTGGGATCGCTTCTTCATGTCCACAATAATGGCAACGCATCGAGCGAGAATCCATATGGAGAGTCAATGAGATATCGCAATTTGGGCAAGGCAAGACAAAGCCACAATCTCGGCACATCACAAAGGAAGAATACCCTCGTCGATTCAATAGAAGAACTGTCTGTTCTTTTTTTTCTAATCGATCTTGGATTTTTTCTTGTAATAATTGAGAGAACGTCGATGTCTGATTCTTTTCGAATTCTTCACGCATATCGACGACTTCGATCTCAGGTAATTGCGCACTCATTTTCGCACGCTGACTCAAATGTAACATGCGATAGATCCCTTTTTGTGCACGGGCTCTTGATTCGAGGGAAGGTGTCGCGCTCCCCAAAACGATCGGGCAATGATGGTAATTCCCACGCCACATAGCTAAATCTCTGGCATGGTAACGCGGGGTTTCATCTTGCTTATAGCTCGATTCATGCTCTTCATCAATGATGATCAAACCAATATTCTCTAGTGGGGCAAAGATCGCTGAACGTGCACCAACGACGACCTGCGCTTCATTGCGTTCGATTTTACGCCATTCATCATATTTCTCACCTTGAGACAAGCCACTATGTAAAACTGCGACGGATTCTCCAAAGCGCCCTTTAAAACGTTCGACCATCTGAGGGGTCAATGCGATTTCAGGAACCAACATGATCGCTGTCTTCTTCTCTGCCAAGACATCAGCAATGGCTTGAAGGTAGACTTCCGTTTTCCCACTACCAGTAATTCCTTCAAGTAAAAAGGTTTCATTCTTTTCCTGATGACAGGCTTCGATGATCTGCTGAACCGCCGATTGTTGTTCTTCATTCAATTGTAAGGCAGTCGTTCGTTCAAATACCCGATCTTTATAAGGGTCACGATAACTTTCAACTTCTTCGATACGCAACCAACCTTTATCTCTACCTTGATTCAATACGGCAGAACTGACTCCTTTTTCTTTGAAATAAGCAATAGACATTGGTTTTTCTATTTCTGACAAATAAAGAAGTAATTCTTTTTGTTTTTTCGCATTTTGTCTCAAGGTGCCCCAAGCTTCATCGAGTTGTGCTTTTGACAAAAGAGAGTGAACGACACGGATCGTTTTCACTTTGTTTTTTGTATGGACTTCGTAACGGATATCAACTAGCTTGTTTTTACGCCAACGGATCAATTGTGGTAAGATCCCAGTTTCTTCCGCTTCCTTCCAAGAAATCTCTTGTCTACCTGCGAAAAATGCAACGACTTCTGGTTCATCGGTCACTGGGTAAATGAGCTTATCGTATTCTGCTTTCATGACACTTGGTAGCATCGTTTGTAAACAGGTGATTTTAAAAGCATACGTAATGGTTTTCATATAGTCTGCTAACCTCATCAACTCCTGATTGACAACAGGTGCCAGGTCAAGTAATTGAAGGATCGGCTTTAATTCTTGTTTTAGAGGTTGCTCGTTGGCTGTCAACGCCATCACAAAGCCTTGGACTTGGCGATTGCCGTTTCCAAATGGTATCGCTACACGCATACCGACTTGGATAGCCGCTTCCATTTCAGAAGGAACCAAGTAGGTGAATGCTTGATCGGTTTGCATAGTTGGTACATCGACAATCACATCCGCAATAACAGTCATGGACTCCTTCTCCTTTCTTCATCTTGGATTTAAACACAAAATGGCTCTTGCCTATTTTACTAGAGATTCCTTGTTTTGTCTTACTTTCTGCCAAATCCTAACAAAAAATTAACGCAGGAAAAAAAAGAGCCTAGGAACATTTCCCAAGCTCAAATCTTTTGCTATCCATAA
Source organism: Enterococcus mundtii (assembly GCF_003957375.1). Taxonomy (GTDB): domain Bacteria; phylum Bacillota; class Bacilli; order Lactobacillales; family Enterococcaceae; genus Enterococcus_B; species Enterococcus_B spodopteracolus. Next base: position 2,577,604 of record NZ_CP025473.1, read on the forward strand.
GCGGAATAGTGAGTTGATTTTATAGTTTTTGCTCGTCACGGATACGAGACTCTAATTCTTGTTGTGCACGGTCTTTTTGCGCACGACGTTCTTCGTCTTCCATACGTAGACGTTCACGTTTTAATTCAGGATGTGGATCACTGATCACATTCCCTGCTTCGATTTCTTCTAAAGCTTGTCCAACACTTTTGACAGAATCAAATGAATCCATTGTTGGTTGTGCTTTTGCATCTAATTCATGTGCACGTTTACTTGCTAAGATCACTAGAGAATATTTTGAATTCACACGATCTAATAATGAGTCGATTGAAGGTTTTAACATCATAAGACTACATCTCCTTTAACATTTTGATATATTTTCCGATGACACGATCGACACGGAAATGTTCACTTGCAATAATATCTTTGATTCGGTTGACCGCTAATGGAACTTCATCATTGACAACAGCATAGTCATACAGTGCCATCATCTCGATTTCTTCCTTAGCGACTTTCATTCGTTCCTCGATTACTTCATCTGCATCTGTCCCACGCCCAACGATTCGTGATTTCAATTCTGCTAAATCTGGGGGCGTCAGGAAAATAAATACGCCGTCAGGTACTTTTTCTTTTACTTGTTGTGCACCTTGGACTTCAATTTCAAGAAAAACGTCTTTTCCTTCGTCTAAGGTTTTGTTGACATATGATAGTGGTGTACCATAATAATTCCCGACATATTCTGCATATTCCAACATTTCGCCTTCAGCGATCATTTGTTCAAATTCTTCACGGCTTCGGAAATAGTAGTCGACTCCTTCAACTTCTCCTTCACGCATCTTGCGTGTCGTCATCGAAATCGAATATTGGAAATCATTATCCTCACTCTCAAAAATTGCTTTTCGCACTGTGCCTTTTCCCACACCCGATGGACCAGACAACACGATTAATAATCCACGCTCTGACATGACGACGTCCTTTCAACTAGTCTTTTTTATACTATTGCTTATTTTGCACTTTTTTCTTGCAACTTTCAAGGCTATTTTTTTATTATAGCTAGAAAAACTAGAAAAAGCTAGTCTACTTCCCACTAAAGAGTCCAAGACAAAAGTAAAATTTACTTCTGTTGTATACCTAAAAAACGAATAAACGGCGGAAACAGGAGTAACCTCTTCGGAAATAAGCCTGCCTAACGGACAGGTCATCAATTAGACAGGCTGGACACTTATTCAATATTTTGGATTTGCTCACGGATTTTTTCTAAAATCGTTTTAGACTGAACGACATGGTTTTTGATTTCGATCGCGCTTGATTTTGAGCCGATCGTATTGATTTCGCGATTCATCTCTTGTAAAAGAAAATCTAGTTCTCTACCGATGGGATAATCTGCTTCAAGTAGCTCTTCCAATTTCTGCGCATGGATGATTAAACGGTCGATTTCTTCGTGGATATCGCCACGCTCTAAAAGAATCGCTATTTCGGTCAATAAACGATCTCGCTCAACTTCTGCACCAAGAAAAGCTTCTAATTTTTCTTGGTATCTCGTCTGAAATTCCTGCTCATAAATCTCGACAAAGTTAGTTAATCCAACAATATTTTGTTTTAATTCTGCGGTTTGTTGAAGTAACACGTTCGCCAAGGCTTGGCCTTCTATACTCCGACTTTCTTCGATTGAACGAAGTGCTGTTTGCATCGTTTCTTTCGCTAATTGTGCAAGTAATTCTTGATCCTCTTCCGTTGCTTCAGCAATTGTCACAAACTCTTCGTTTAGTGCAAAACGTTCGATCAGTTTACCGATCGACAATGCGTTCGCTTCGCCATACCTTTCTTTAATACCGGTAGTCATCTGTGTATAGAGCGTATCGATCAGTTGCCAATTGATCGTCACTTTTTTATCTTGTTCACCTAAGTATGTTAAATTAATAAAGACATCGACACGACCTCGACTTAACTTCGTTTTGATCAATTGTCTCAGTTCATTTTCAACAAAACCTAATACTTTAGGGCTACGTATCTGGATATCTAAAAACCGTTGATTGACGCTTTTGATCTCGATTTCAAGTTGATAGTTCTTTTTTTCGCGGATGGCATTGCCAAAGCCAGTCATGCTCTTCATGCGACAGAGTCCTTTCTTTTACATATTTTTAATTGCTTTTTGTAACTCTTCAAACTCTTCGTTCGTTAATGTTAGTCCCTTACCCATTTTTTCATGGTCCGGTGCCCAATCCCGCAAGTCAAATTTGGGTGGTCTGCCATTCCAACTCACTAAGTTCAATTCTTTGCGCCATCCCTTATTGTTTTCAGATAAAACTGCAATTTCTTCTACGATCTCATATGAGAATTCTTGTGCCATTTTTGTTCCTCCTTTAGATGATAAAGATAGAGATACATCAAAGTTTCTACTGTATCTGCATTGAGTTGTCGTTGTAAGCGATCACGCTTTTTTTCTTTCACGTATTGGTAGATCGCGTGTTCCTTCATTACGTGTATTTTAGCATTTCGTTCCAGTTTTCGAAACTTCAACCATTCGCTGGCATTTAATTGACCAACCTTTTTTAAAAATGCTTCATCGATTTTACTTTCTTGGCAAATGAGCGGTAATATTTCTTCGACAGTATACACTTTATTCGGTAAGATCAATTTTTGTTTCGCTAGTAGCTCAAGCATCGCCAATCCGCATGTTTCACTTGTGACCCTGTCTTTATATACATTACGCAAGTCCCGCCAGAATTTTTCTTTGTAAAAAAAGGATACGTCTAAATCAAGTGTTTCGACTAAGAAACGTAAGAAACGTCGCCAATAACGTTCAGCTGGCTTTGCTGTTTCAAACGTATACCAGTTTCCTTGATAGATCCCTAAACACTTTTTAGCCTCTAAATAACCTAATTGGATATTCAATTGGTTTCTTTGTCGCTCAAAAACTAAGAAACCACCTAAAGACCAGTTTGAACAACATTTCCAGGTCACCAAAGCATCAGGTTCCTTGTATTTTTTTGTCACCCCCGGTCCTTGGACATCGACAATCAAGACTTCGGTTGCACCTTGTTGGATCGCAACATCTACTGGCACGTTATTTCGATAGCCACCATCAACATATTTTGATCCGTCGATCTGACGATAAGCCATGGCAGGATAAAAAGAAGCAGAGGCGAGAACCCAATCGGCGATTTCTGTTGGTTCTAATGCTTGGATCCTTGTAACTGTTTCTTGAAATTCTGGGATTTTAGTTGCGATTGTATAGAGTTGCGGTTTTTCTGTATATTTGATTTTTTCTGGATCTAGGTACTGCTCTAGTAATGCTTCCAACGGTGCAATCGAGGTTCCTCCTTCGACTACTGCACGACGTGTCATCAAGCTGGCTTCTTGGATATAACGTTGCCTCAACTCTTCTGATAAGGCAACCTCTGGCAAAGCCAATACTTGATTGGTTGATAGTTCCTGCCATAAGTCAATGGCTTGTGTTAGTTGATCCTGAACGACCAATGCCCCATTTAGCGCACCTACAGAAGTGCCAGTAACGAGTGAAATCTCTAGATTTTCCTCTTTCAATGCTTTCCAAACACCTATTTGATAAGCACCATGCGCCCCTCCCCCGCCTAAGACAAGGCCGGTATGATAGGATATTTTCTTCTCAAACGATTGCGTTCCCAAATAACCACTTCGGTGGAAAAGGTCGATCATGTTCGGTGAGATTGAATGATCAAACCGGACGAGTCCGTATTTTTTGAAAAAATAACGAATCGTACTTTCTAACAATAGGAAAATATCGGACCACTGCCAATATTCTTCTTCAATCAACACGTTGGTATAGATCAATTTTTCATTCGTTATTTCTACAGTAAAGTAAATGTTCAGCCTTTTCGATACGATCTTCCATGCCTGTTGTTTTTTTGCCTGTTGCCAAAAATGTTGCCGGCTTTCTTGATGTGTAGTAAAAAAACTAAACAGTTGTTTTGCTTGCTGCACTCGATTCTGCTGATAACGTTCCGACCAATAGACTTTTTGAACTTTCATAGACACCTCGGATTCTCTTTTTCTTTTATTATATCAGTAATCAGAAAAAAGGGTGAGGGTGAATAGTCATCTGATAGCAGTGTTATATATATTTTTTTTACTCTATATTCATCGTTTATCCATAAAAAAAGTTGCTTTGTAATCGAATTTTAAAATAAAAGAAACAAGCTTTTTTTTTGTAAATGTTGTAAAATGAAAGGGATGAGATACAGGGGAGGAGGAGCATGATGAGTGATTCAGTATATGTACATATCGATACAACTAGTAACGCCGTTTTGACCAAAGGGCTGACTATCAATGATTTTTCAAATAACATCGTGCATTTTCCTCAAAATCTACTTTTGTTGGACCCTTCCGCATCTGCTGGAGAATATGAATCACACACAGGCTTGAAGGTTATTCGGGGAACTGAGAATATCCAAAGATTTTTCCAAACCGTTCGTAGCCGTAACAACAGTACGGATCTTAAATGGATCGATTTTACGGATTTGACGATGTTAAAAGAATTAAGTCCTTTAGAAATCTCAGAGTTGCTTTATTTTGGTCATATGAAAACACATCTCCATTCACCTTTTTTCTATAAATTACAAAATAACTTTGTTTATTTTGATTTGAGCGATCATCTAGGTAGAACCTATTATCGTTATTTAGATGAATTTTATCGGATTTTTGCCAACAAGTTAAGCACGATCTTGGCGGGAAAAATCAACGAAAAAAAATCATTCTTTCGAAAAGAGATCCCTGTTGAAAAAATCAGTGTAGAGATACTGAAAAAGATGCGTAATTTAATGCAAGAAGGAATCATTTTTTCGTTTGATCAAGCAGGTTTGGTCGATGACAAGTATGAGATCCCGATTTATGTCATTGAAGATTACGTTTGGAAATTAAAAGGAACACGTTACTTGGAAGAAAAACCGGTAGCTGTTCTCGTCTATCATGCCGCTCAACAACGTTGGCAACTAGACGGCAACGTTTCTGATTTTGTTTACAACACATTTGTATAATGACAGTCAACTCCACTAAAAAAGCGTAAAGGTCAGCTGCCTTTACGCCTTTTTTTAATTTTTGCTTTTTCGTACTTGCAATCCTTCGCTTACAAATAAAGAAGGAACGGTCTGTTCGATACCTAGTAGGACAATAGTTGTTACAATCCCAGTAGCTAACCCACTAGCACCATTCATGACTAAAGAGAACAACCATGGATTCATTCCCCATAGTGCGAAACTCCCCCAAAAAGCAACCCCAGCGACAAAATGCCAGAAATATCTGGCAGTCACACCAACGAATGTCGCTAAAATGATCGTTGAGGCCATTTTCTTACGATTGCCTTGCAGATAACTTTGTTGCATTCTTTGCGAAAAAATCCCTGCAACGCCAGCAAACGTAAACGCGATCGGATACTCGATCAACACTTGGATGACACTCAAGTAATAGACAGTCCCCATGGGAAAATGAAGGATTCCCCACAGAAAAGCCGATCCCATACCAGCTTTCCAACCCCTTCTCAAAGCAAATAAAGTTAAAGGGATTTGTCCGAGCGAGATTGCAAAACTACTACCTATTTGTAGAGGAATCATCGACAACACTAAAGATAATGCTGCGACGATTGTTCCCTCGATCCAGACACGATGATTCTTATTCATAAAAAAGCTTCCTCCTTTATAATTGGACATCACAAAGGAGGAAGCAAGTTTGTTTTTTTTACAAACAGCTTCGTGCTTTCACACTAGCTATTCATTCACAATTCCTACGCTCGCATAACCGAAACAGGTACGAAGGGTTTAGAATATATTCAGTCTCAGCCCAAAATGGACTCCCCTTTGTGATTGTAATTATTTAGTTTTTGTTTTCCTTTATCTTTTTGTTTCAAATAAAGGACTAACTGGTTTGTTTTCATGGATACGTTTGATTGCGTCACCCATCAAGCCACCAACGCTTACTTCGTCAATCTTATCAATTTTGCGATCTTCTGGCAAATAGATTGAATCCGTTACAACTAAGCGCTCGATTGCAGAGTCTTCGATTCTTTGTAAAGCAGGTCCTGACAACACAGGATGTGTACATGACGCATAAACGCTCACTGCTCCAGCTTCTTTCAACGCATTGGCAGCCAATGTGATCGTTCCAGCTGTATCGATCATGTCATCGATCAAGACACACGTTTTGCCTTCTACTTGACCAATGATATTCATCACTTCTGCCACATTTGCTTTTGGACGGCGTTTATCAATGATTGCAATTGGTGCTTTTAAAAATTCAGCCAATTTACGTGCACGAGTAACACCACCATGGTCAGGTGAAACAACGACAACATCATCGCCTTGAATCCCTTTTTCTAAGAAGTAATTCGCAATCAGTGGTGCGCCCATCAAATGGTCGACCGGAATATCAAAGAAACCTTGGATTTGGACTGCGTGCAAGTCAAGTGTCAACATTCTTGTTGCTCCAGCTTTTTGGATCATATTTGCCACTAATTTTGCAGTGATTGGTTCACGCGCGCGCGCTTTACGGTCTTGACGTGCGTAACCGTAATACGGCATTACAACGTTGATCGTTTTGGCACTTGCACGCTTCAATGCATCAATCATGATCAACAGTTCCATCAGGTTATCATTTACCGGACTACTTGTTGATTGAATAACATATACGTGTGAACCACGGATACTTTCTTCGATATTGACCTGGATCTCACCATCACTAAATTGAGTGACGGATGATTTTCCTAATTCAACCCCAACAGCTGTAGCAATTTTTTCTGCCAATGGACGATTTGAGTTTAATGCAAATATTTTTAATCTTGGATCAAAGTAATGTTTGGACATGAGGACCTCCGCTTTCTTTTTCACAACTCTACTACCTAATAAATACTAGTCATATTTGCCGAATAAATCAAGTGATTTTGCAAAAAGTATCAATTTGAATATGGGAGTTTCTTCGCGTATCCTTCTTTATTGACTTGTCTAGCGCGTGCGATAGCCATTGCATGTTCAGGAACATCGTTAGTGATCGTCGAACCAGCAGCGATACATGTATTTTCTGCCACTTCCACTGGCGCCACAAGATTCGCATTTGACCCAATAAAACTATGGTCACCGACTGTTGTATGATGTTTTACTTTTCCGTCATAATTGACAAAGACGACACCACACCCCACATTGATTTCTTCACCAAGTGTTGCATCCCCGACATACGTCAAGTGACCAACTTTTGTGTTTTTGCCTATTTTCGCATTTTTCACTTCTACAAAGTTGCCGATATGGACGCCTTCTGCAATTTCTGCTTTTGGACGTAAATGGGCATACGGTCCTACATCTGCTTTACTTTTGACCAAACTGTGTTCGATCACTGAGTTTTCGATGACTACTTGGTCACCGATCTTGCTGTCAACAATACGTGAATGTGCACCAATAAAACAATCTTCGCCAATTTCTGTTTCCCCTTGGATCTGAACGCCCGCTTCGATCACTGTATCTGAACCAATCACAACATCTGCATCAATATACGTAGTTGCAGGATCAACAAAGCTAACGCCATTGACCATATGTTTTTTGTTGATTCTTTGGCGCATCAACTCGTTTGCTTTTGCTAGTGCTATACGATCATTGACACCCATACACTCATCGAAATCTTCCGTCTGATACGCAGCAACTGGATTTCCAGCATCTTTCAGAATCTCAACGATGTCTGTTAAATAATACTCGCCTTGTGCATTGTCTGTTCCTACTTTATTCAATGCTTCAAATAACGCTTTGTTATCGAAACAGTAAGTTCCTGTATTGATTTCTTGAACTAACGCTTCTTCTGGCGAAGCGTCTTTTTGCTCAACGATTTTTTCGACGATTCCTACATGATCACGAATGATTCTGCCATAACCTGTCGGATCTTCTGCTTGTGCAGTCAAAATCGTGGCACTTGCATTTTTCCCTTGATGGTATTCAAACAAGTTGTTCAACGTCTCAGTTGTCAATAAAGGGGTGTCACCACTGATAACTAACGTCGTGCCTTCCTTACCTGCTAAAAATGAGGCTGCTTGTAGTACCGCATGACCCGTCCCAAGTTGTTCCGCTTGTAACGCATACTCGCTACGTTCGCCTAGCTGAGCTTTGACTTTCTCTGCACCGTGTCCAACGATCGTCACGATTTGATCAGGGTTTGTCTCACTTACACGGTTGATGATATGTTCGACCATCGGTTTCCCAGAAACAGGGTGTAGGACCTTGTATAGTTTTGATTTCATGCGAGTACCTTTACCCGCGGCTAATATGATTGCATAACGTGCATCCAAATGTGTCACTCCTAAATTACGATTTATTATTTTTAGTTTAGCCCAGTCGCTCTTTTTTTTCAACTAAACGTTCATTTTAGAAACCACGACGCAAAAAAAGAAGAGACATCATCCATCGCCTCTTCTTTTTCCATAGTACCCTGTTTTCGTTGTTTTATTCTTCGAAATAGTTGCCTGGTACTACAGTGATATTTTTCGTTTTTGTATCCACATCTTTGACGTAAAGTAGTGACGTGTAGTCATTGATTGCGCGATGTCCGTTGAATTTTGACTCCGCAAACACAGTGATACCGACAAGCTCAGATTCAAATTCTTCAATCAAGCTCTTCATTCCGTTCACTGTTCCGCCGCCTTTCATAAAGTCATCGACGACAAGCACGCGAGAACCACGTTTCAAACTTCTTTTTGATAGTTCCATTTTTTCGATCCGTTCAGATGAACCTGAAACATAGTTCACACTCACTGTAGAACCTTCTGTAATCTTAGAGTCACGACGAACGATGACAAACGGTGCGTTCAAGTAATAGGAAACGGCTTGAGCGATTGGCACCCCTTTTGTGGCTACAGTCATTACAGCATCGATTTTTTCTCCTAAATATTTTGAGGCAATGATTTTCCCTACTTGACGTAATAGCTCAGGTTCTCCTAATAGATCAGATAAGTAAACATAGCCTCCAGGGAGTAAGCGGTCTTGTTCAGACAAGCGCTCAGCTAGCGATTCAACATATTTCTTTGCTTCTTCATAGGAAATCTCGGGAATGAATAGAACACCTCCGGCTGCACCAGGGATTGTTTCAAGCGTTCCGTAACCTCTTTCTTTAAATGTTTTTTTGATGATCCCCAAATCTTCACTGATCGAAGATTTAGCAGATTCATAACGTTCGGCAAAGCTTGTTAATGAAATCAATTCATGCGGATGATCTAATAAATACTGTGTCATATCGACAAGACGCTCACTGCGACGTACTTTCAAAAATTCCAGCTCCTTTTTCCAACAAATTTTATCGTGTTTCATTATATAAGTTTTTTCGGGAAAATTCGAGCATTTTATCCAAAATTAAGAAAATAGTTCGGTATTTATAAAAAAATAGGTAGCTATTTAAGACATTTGTTTGTCTCAAATAACTACCTGTTTTAAAAATAGTGAGCTATTTTTTCCTTCTAATCCCTAATAAAATACGTTTACTCAAGTTGACTAATAAGAATAAAAAGATAAATACTAACGTGATAGTTGCCCCTGGAGGTGTATCCAAGTAGAATGAACTAGTCAACCCAGAAAGCATACCAATAAAACCAACGATGATACTGATCAATATGACAATATTGAAGCTTTTCCCTAAACGCATCCCGATTGCTGCTGGCAAAACCATAATAGCAGAAATCAACAACGCACCTGCTATCGGGATCATCACAGCGATTGCTACCCCAGTAATGATATTGAACATCATTGACATCCAACGAACCGGCAGTCCATCGACATGAGCGGTGTCTTCATCAAAGGTCAACACGTACATCGGACGTTTGCATAAGAAAAATAAAAGACCGATCACTGCAAACAAAATACCTAGGAATAGAACTTGCGACCAAGTGATCGTCACAATCGATCCAAATAAATAAGATTGGATGCTCGTGGCAGAATTACCCCCACTCAAATTCATCAAAACTAATGCAAGCGCAAGCCCGCCTGCCATTAAGATCGCAATGGAAATCTCTGAATACGTACGATACATCGAACGTAGGTATTCTAGAATGATTGCAGCGATAACGACTACCACCATTGTGGTCATCGTTGGATTGAGATTGAGGAAAAATCCTAAGGCTACCCCTGCTAAAGAAACATGAGACAGTGTATCTGCCATCAACGATTGCCGACGTATCACTAAGAATACTCCTAACATCGGTGCAATTCCTGCAATAAAGATCGCGGCAAGAAATGCCCGCCTCATGAATTCATATGAAAGCAACGCCATTGAGAATCCTCCTTTCTCACTAAACGGATTTGTCGATCCGCATATTGTTTGATATCTTCGTGATCATGAGTGATCATCAATACAGCTTTACCGTGGTCGTGTGCGCTATGGCGCAACAAACGATAAAATTCATTTCGTGATTCTTCATCCATTCCAGTCGTTGGTTCATCAAGTACAAATAAATCTGGATCAGTCGCAAAAATACGTGCTAAACTGATTCGCTGCTTTTGACCACCAGATAGCTCACCGATCCGACGATGACGCATATCCCACATACCAACAGATTCTAAGGCACGCTTGACATGCTCATGGTCTTTTTCGCTTAACCGTTTGAACCAACGACCTCTCGGATATCTGCCAGAACGTACTAATTCTAAGACTGTACTAGGAAAACCCGCATTAAAGGAAGAAACTTGTTGTGGGATGTACCCGATACTTAATTTGTCTCCATCTTGATTTTTTCCTGCAATTTTGATGGTCCCTTTAGAGGGCTTCAATAACCCCAAAGAAGCTTTGATCAATGTAGATTTTGCCGCCCCGTTTTCACCAGTCAAAATCACAAATTCACCGGCATCTACATGATAAGAAACACCTTCTAACACAGGTTCTTCATCATAATAGAAAGTAAGATCAGCTATTTCGATATAACGCACATAGAGGACTCCCTTCCTTTACTTTATGCTTTCTTTTAATGCCTCTAGGTTTTTCTCCATGGTAGAAATGTAGGTTTCACCCGCTTTGATTTGTTCATTCGTCAAACTCTCAAGGGGATTAAGTACTTCAAGTTTTACACCTGTTTCCTTTGATAATGTCTCTGCTACTTTAGATGACGCATTTTCTTCAAAATAGATAACTTCGATTTTATTTTGATCGACAAAATCTTTCAATTCAGCCAATCGACTAGGCGTAGGCTCTTGATCCGGTGAAACTCCTGAGATGGCTACTTGTTTTAGGTCGTAGCGATTTGCTAAATAAGCAAAGGCAGCATGTTGCGTCACAAACGTTCGATTGGTTGCACCTTTTAACGCCTCTGTATAGTTCTGATCTAATGCTTCTAATTTTTTGATATAAGCTGCGGCATTTTGGTCAAATGTGTCTTTTTTATCTGGATATTTCTTGCCGAGCTCTGTAGCAATCGTCTGTACTTCTTGGATCGCTAATGTTGGATCTAACCAAACATGAGGGTCATAGGCATGGTCATGCTGATGTCCTTCTGACTCTTCGTGCTTTTCTTCATGCTCTTCTTGTGACTCTAGACGTTCAATTCCCTTAGCAGCTTCGATCATCAACGTTTGATCGGTATCGACCGTGTCTTTCAATGAGTCAACAAAAAATTCCATATCTGAACTGTTATAAACAAAAACATCTGCATCCGCAATGGTGGCACTTTGTTTTGCACTTGGCTCAAAATCGTGGGGTTCCGTTCCTGCGGGGATCAATAATTCGACCTTCCCACTATCACCAACGACTTCTTTCGTAAATTCATACATCGGGTAAAACGTTGCGACAACGTTCAACTCATCTTGTGCCGATTCTTGGGCTGTCTGTCCACACGCTGTAAATAGGAAAGCTCCTATTACTAAAGATGCGGCTAATAAATATTTCTTCATATATGCTCCTTTCAAAACAAATCGTAATATTACGATTTACCAACGAGGATTAATGTACCAAATTAAAAAAAAACAGTCAATAGTTTAACCTGATTTTCTGATTTAAATGCAAACTTATCCTGTAAATCGGAAAACAAATGAATTACCCGTCATATCAACAACGAACGTAATCGTTTTCTTTCAACTTTGGTCAAAAAGTGACTGTTCAACACTATTATTTTTTTCCGATAATAATGAACGATTGGTTGAGATTGATAACAAAAAAAGAAGGTAACGATCCTTCATCCTCTAAAACGAAATAAGCGGGAATGATGTCAGGGATATTAGTCCTCTCACATCTCCTAAAACTGAATAAACGGCAGAAACAGAAGTAGCCTCTCCGGAAATAAGGCGTCATCCACAAAAATTTGAAAAACAAATTTCGTGGATGACGCCTTATTTCTCGAGGCTAAACACTTCTGTTCCGACCTCTTTTACCGCACATTTTTCGAAGCTGACTATTTCCGTCATGACATCGTGTCTCTTTTCATGCGTTTATAGCGTTCTGACAAGATAAACTTCCTCACAAAAACCTTTTAATCCGTTGTAGACGCGTTGGGCTCTGGAATAGTGTTGACAAAGGGCAAAAACAGTTGGTCCACTACCACTCATCAGGGCCGCGTCTGCACCATATTTAATCATTCGCTCTTTGATTTGATAAATGACCGGATGGCGTTTTCCTGTCACATCTTCAAGACTATTCCCCATTTTCGTCAACATTTTTTGATAATCTTGTTGTCGAAGCGCATCAGTCAACCCAGTAATATCTTGATGTTGGATTTTTTGCGTATCGATTTCTCGAAAAACAGTTCGTGTCGAAACACTCATTTTAGGTTTTACTAAGATGATCCAGCAAGAGGGCATCGCTGGCAACAATTGGACGATTTCTCCCTTTCCACCTACGTAAGCAGTTTGGCCATAAACACAGTAAGGAACATCTGTCCCCACTTCCAAGCCGATCTCTGCTAGTTCTTCTAAGCTACAGCCTAACTCCCATAACCGATTGATCCCTCGCAACGCTGCAGCACAATCTGTACTTCCACCACCTAGGCCAGCAGCAACAGGAATATTCTTTTTCACAACGATTTTTACGCCTTTTTTGATTTGATATTTCTTTTTCAACAACAAAGCTGCTTGATACACATTGTTACGCTGATCTACCGGTAAAAATGCTTTATTCGTTTCAACAATGATCCGATCTTCCGATAGCTCTTCAAAGAACAAGTGATCAGCTAAATCTACACTTGACATCACCATTTCCAACTCATGATACCCATCTGGTCTTTTATATAACACATCCAACCCTAAGTTTATCTTCGCTGGTGCTTTTTCAATCAATTCCATCCTCTCACCCATTCGAAAAGTCTAAGTCGAAAGTATTCTATCATAGGGGAAAATAAAAGTATAGCTTCCACCAACATGCGTAAACACTTTCCTTACAGCTTTACAATCATTTTTACAATTCTGTCAGAACTTCTTCTGCTAGACTTGTTCCTTTTTCTTTCCCTTTACCAATCAATAAGAAAAGCTGCAATGTGGCTAAAGTAAAGCTACTTCCTTTCATATAAGCAAAATAACGGCCCTCCCAATGAGTAACATACCGTTGTTTTTCTTCGTAAGCTAATTGGAATGAGTAAAAAAAATTCCCGTAATTAAAGATGATCCTCATCACTTTTTCTTGTAAGAATGAGAAATCAGTTTCTCCGACATTTGCAAGTGGCGCCAGTCCCAAATTCGCTTCTGCATACCCATTTTTGCGATAGACATCCAGTAGATTTGCAAGTAAGTAATCACCTAGACTATTCGGCTGGTTCGGTAGATACCGCAATAAATCATACCCCGCTTGGCGGTCATTGATTGGTTGAGATGTAATAAACCCAACGATTTTCTGCTCTTTCCGAACAATACCAATACCACTCATCAAAAGATAATCTTTCTTAAAATAACCAACAGAGAAATGCTTCTCACGAGAGCCATTCAACCATTTTTGAGAAACTTCCTCAATCGGTTCAAGCAACTCTTCAGGTAATTGGTCATACCAGGTAAAATGGTACCCCTCATTCGTCAAACGTTGTAATTCGATCTGCCTTGTGCGCCAGTGTAGCGCACCTGAAGAAAGATCAGTAATTGCTGCTTCTCCAACTTTTGTAAAGTGAAAACCCGCTTCGTGAAGCATGACGACATAACTTTCGGATACTTTATAAAAAGCTAATTCATAGCCAAAACAATCGGCTTTTTTCAAAAACTCATGTGTAGCTGTACGTATCTTCGTTGGATCACCAATCGGATCACCAAGAACAAAACATTTATTCCCTTTGATTTGGTAACCAAACACTACTTTATCTTGACCATTTTCCTGATAATAAAAATAAGTATATCCAGGTAAGTGCAGATAATGACTAGCTGCGGTTCCACCATAGGCCGTCAAAAGGCGATTTAAACGCATTTGATCCAGAGGTTCACCAAACCCTGTCTCTGAAGCTAAATATTGGTACAATGCAACTAACGCAAGTAATGAGATCCCTAAACCAATCAGTCCTGAAAACCAAACATCCTCAGATGGAAAGAGTATAAAGCGATTCGCAGTTATATCACCTACCCAAAAACTTCCACGGTGATAGCCTGCGATTGCATAAACAATAAATAAAAAGCCAAACAAACACGCATCAAATATGATTGCTCCCCAAGAATAGACAAACTTTTCACGATAAAACTCTTTTCGGGATAACCAAACCGCTAGCAAAATCAAAAGGTAAACAACGATCAGTTCCCAAGACAATGTTCGCAGTACAGTGTTGATGATGCCAAAAGCGAGCAAAGCAATCGTAGGGATAAAGGCTTTTTTGACTTTCATCGCCAAAGCTCTGGCTAAGCCTAGTAATAAGAAGCCGACCAGCAGATTCAATGACTGATCCAAAAAATCAAACGAAAAGGGTAAGAGTATTTGAAACAATCGACTGACAGTCGAAAGATTCGTGATCGTTGAAAGTAAGACCATCATGATTCCCGCAAAATAAACGGCACACACTAACACCAAATGAGCAATTTTTTGAAAAAATAATCGGGGAATATTATCTAAAAATCGATTGATTTTGACACCTGTGTGTGTCAAAAATAAAACGATTCCTGAAAGAAATGGTAGAACATAATAGAACAAACGATAATAAAGCAACCAAACAAGTGCAACATCTTGCCGCACGCCAAGTTGACTCATTCCTAAGATCATCAGCACATCAAATGTTCCTACACCACCTGGTACCATCGTCAACATTCCGATCAACGTGGCAATGATAAACATAGGGTACAAAGACCATAAAGAAATATCTACGCCCATCAAGTGTCCAATCAACAAGAAAACTACTAAGGCACCAGTCCATTGTCCAAAGGAAGCTAGGAATAAGCCAAGCAAGCCTTTGGGATAAAATTCTGCAAATAGTGTTTTACGTTTCAAATAGGCAAACAAAAAGATAAGCGGTGCTAGAAAGCTACCACCAAATAACCAAATCCAATAACTGCGAAATACACTATCTGTTTGAAGAAAGAAGACATTGATGAATGTCACTAATGACCAAATAGAAAGACCAGTCAATAGAAACAAAGCAACCTTAGAGACTGTTGCCAACACCATTTTCCGATTCGTGTGCTTGCCATAAAAACTGGCGCGCAAGCTTGCTCCGACAATCCCTCCGAATCCTGCCAAGTTATTGATCGTATTCGTGATCCATGCAGATAACAAAAAGTCTTTACGACTCATTTTGGGCTTGCCTTGTTTTTCCAATACTCGAATCGTTACCCAATCATAAAGTAACATCGGCATCACACCAATCAAACCTGCTAATATCATCCATGCTAACTTGACATGACTTTGTTGTTCCATCGTGTGCCAGACATCTTGCCAACTCATCCCATGGGCAATGTTTGCGACTTGATTCGCCACAAAAACAAGGATCGATCCAAAGAAAATCAGCTTCAAAATCAACTGATGTGCTTTCACCCACTGGATCATGATCTGTAATTTATTTTTCACCGGCACCCTTCCTCACCTGTAGACTTTCTAAACATATACACTCATGTTATCTTATTTACATTGATTTTTCCACTTTGGGCATTAGGTTGTGAAAAAGCCGTTAAGCTCCAAGTAGTAAGGCATAACGTGGGAAAATAGCTCCTCATATTTTTCACGTTTTGACTTACTATTGAAGGAGCTGGCTTTTGAACACTGTTTATCAGAGGTTGCTCCTTGAACACCGTTTATCAAGGTCGTGAAAGAAGCGCTTTGACCTGAGCAGTAAACTGAAAAATCGATTCGTCTCTCGACTTGCAGATTATGAGAAAGAAAGCTATGCTAAAAACCAAAGGAGAGGATTACATGAAAATCGGATTTATCGGTACAGGAAATATGGCACAAGCAATTATTCATGGTATCTTAGCAAATAATCTGGTGGCTAAAGAAGATATTTTTGTTTCAAGCGGTCATTATGAAAATGCCCAACGTTTTGCTGGTAAAGTCGGGGTCAATGCCTGTCAAACCAATCAAGAGATTGCTGAAAAAGCAGAAATCGTTGTTTTGGCAGTGAAACCAAAAATCATCGAACAGGTGTTACATGAATTACGCGACCATCGTAAACAACAGTTGTTTATCTCAATTGCTTCAGGAAAATCGCTTGCAACACTAGAACAAGCACTGGATCCAGAAGCTGCTATCATTCGCGTGATGCCCAATGTCAACGTGAGTGTTGGCGCGGGTGTTTCTGCAATCTGTAAAAACCAAGCAGCAACAAATGAACAGTTGACACAAGCGACACAAATCTTTGAAGCGATTGGTAGTGTCTACCCTTTAGCAGAAGATGATTTCAGTACATTTATCGGATTGGCTGGAAGCTCCCCTGCTTTTATTTATATGTTGATCGATGCAATGGGACGTGCAGGTGTTTTACATGGACTACCTAAAAAAACAGCAACAGAAATTGCCGCTAAAGCGATTTTAGGTTCCTGCCAAAAGTTCCTAGCAAGCGATGAAAATCCTTGGGAATTAGTTGATCAAGTATCTTCTCCAGGCGGAACGACAGTTGTCGGTGTCGTCGCATTAGAAGAAGCTGGGTTTATCCCTGCAATCATCACAGGGATCACGAAAACAATCGAAAAAGATAAAGAAATGTTGTAAACGAAGAAGCGATGCAAGGATAGACTAAAAAAAAATAAAATTTAATATTGTTAAAACAAAACAAGCCGAAGAATCCTAAAACGCTTGGGCCTACTTCTGGATTCTTCGGCTTGTTTATATTGAACAATTGCTATTATTTCTTGTTTCGCTGTGAAAACAAAATTACCCCATATAAAATTAGTATTCCTACAAGTATTAATATAGCGTACAAAAAACGTGTAATCTCAAATTTTTCAACCCCAAATGAGCTTACTATTTTAGGTGGTAAGTAAAAACACAAGAATAGAAGAACCACATATTGGATTTTTCTTATTCTAGTTTCATTCTTAAACGGTTTAATGGATAAAAATGGAACTCCAAAAACATAGCCTAAACCGCTAGTTGGTATTAGTATGGATTTATTTCCTTTCAATAAAAACTCTACCAAGCCGATAAAGGCTAATACAAGTAAAAATATAACTAGTAATTGAATGATGTATTTCTTCATAAGATTAGTCATCTCGTTCTGTACTGCATTCCATGATGTACCCCTCCATGAGTTAGTCATTTTATACTTCTCGAACATATAATCCAGTCATGTTACTAGTAGCTAAAGAGGATGCACTTGCTTCTCCACTAGATAACATACTCATTGTGGTAGATAAGGTAAAAATTTCAGATTTCATCATTTATACTCCTCCTTTAACATCTAATGAGAGTGCTCGTAAACATTAAACCACTCATTTAGAGTACTGTGTTCAACAATTTGTGTTTTTTTATTATTACTATTCGACATACGATAACCTATTGTTAATACGTCCTTTATCCGTTGATTTTCAAATTAAATAATAACAATAATACATAAAAATCCTTGTAAATTCACTTTTTTCTGTCACCTTAGAACTGAATAAGCGCCGAGAACATCCGTAACCTCTTCGAAAATAAGACTGCATATTTTTATGCTTACTGTCTTAGTGATCGAAGAGGTTGTTCTTCCTATTTTAGTTTTAGCTAATACTTACAGTAGTAAAATTATACTTTATCTTTGTGCTAACTTTTTCTGGCTAGTGTCCTTTACTGTTCGTTTTACGGACTAACTTGTTTTCCCTTCACGATAGACTGCTGGTAAGTGATTGTCGCGTTGGTCTCTTTATTAATCTTTTTTCCAGGGCTTATGGTCCTTGCAAAATCCCCTACTTCATCCCTTGTTTGAGTAGAACCTGTCGGCATCATTTCAGACAATTCTTGCGTTTTTTCTAAATCTTTGGTTTGTTCTAAAACAAAGAAATTACCTGTTTGGATCATTGCTTACACAGTGAATAGCTTGCCATCTCCCAATTCCTCTTCCTTTGTTTCTCTTTTGACACGCGGTTGGTTATAGGACCCATTTTGATTGGCAAAATCTCTTATAATCGTTGCAAGCAATTGAGCATCCGTCAATTTGAAGTTAGTAAATAATAAAGGGTCTGTTTGAAATGCTTTGTTGACAGTTTTTTTAGATAACCGAGGTCATTTTGTTTTTTTTGCTACCGCTGTAACAAATTGATCAAAATTAGGAGGTTCAAAATACTCTACGTATCGTTCAAGAAAATCATCTGTCATATTTTGTCCACTCAGCAAAAATCCAGTAGACGTTAGCCCATATCTAACAATATCATATGTTCTTGAAACAATATGTGTGGTTTCATGTGTGATCGTTCTCTCTGGAGGTACTGCCATTTGGATTCCTTGTAAAATTTCTGGTCTTTTATGGAAAGCATCCGCTACAATAACGATGCGACACTCAGCAAGTTCGATAATTCTTTGTGGCTCTGGGACAAAATTATCCAATGGTTTAAGCGGAACTAATTCATCTTCTAACCTTGAAATCCCATGTAGCGGCGAATACTCGATTGCATTCAGCATGCTATACCAACCCCACCATCGATTGGGGGATTCTGGAAGGGTATTATACGGCGGATACAATGAATTCTCACGCCTCTGCATAACTGCTCCTCCAGGAGCTGAACCTGCACTCTCTTTGTTTGACATGCCTATTCACGATCTGTGATTCCTAGAATCAAAAAAATGACCCAACAGACTAATCTAATCTGTTGGGTCATCCTATATTTGAACTATTTTTTATTTCGCATAATCGGTTGCACGAGTCTCTCGGATCACGATTACTTTGATGTGTCCTGGGTAATCCAGATCATCTTCGATGCGTTTACGGATATCGCGTACTAAGCGTACCGCATCTAAATCAGAGATTTCTTCTGGTTTGACCATGACGCGTACTTCACGTCCGGCTTGGACAGCAAAACTTGATTCAACACCGGCAAAGCTGTTTGAGATCGTTTCTAGGCTTCTCAAACGACGGATATAGTTTTCCAATGATTCGCTTCTTGCACCTGGGCGAGCTGCTGATAATGCGTCTGCAGCGGCAACTAGGACGGAAATAACAGAAGTCGCTTCGACATCGCCATGGTGAGAGGCGATCGCGTTGATCACAACTGGATTCTCTTTGTATTTCGCTGCTAGTTCGGCACCGATCTCAACATGTGAGCCTTCAATTTCATGGTCTAATGCTTTCCCAATATCATGCAGCAATCCCGCACGTTTCGCCAATTGGATATCTTCGCCTAACTCCGCTGCTAAGATTCCTGATAATTTCGCTACTTCGACCGAGTGTTTCAACACGTTTTGGCCATAACTTGTTCGGAAATGGAGACGACCCATGATCTTGATCAAATCTGGATGAAGCGTATGTGCGCCGACTTCAAAGGCTGCTTCTTCTCCATATTCACGGATCCGCTCGTCCATTTCTTTGCGTGATTTTTCAACCATTTCTTCAATACGTGCTGGATGGATCCGTCCATCTTGAATCAGTTTTTCTAATGTCATTCGTGCGATTTCTCGACGAATTGGATCAAATCCTGAAAGAACGACTGCTTCTGGTGTATCATCAATGATCAAATCGATCCCTGTAAGAGTCTCAAGGGTCCGAATATTTCGTCCTTCCCGTCCGATGATACGACCTTTCATTTCGTCATTTGGCAATGTCACGACAGACACTGTCGTTTCAGAAACTTGATCTGCTGCACAACGTTGGATAGCCAATGAGAGCAAGTTCTTCGCTTTGCGATCTGCTTCTTCTTTTGCACGTTGTTCTGATTCTTTTACCATCAAGGTCAGTTCATGATTCAACTCTTCTTCGGTTGATTTCATGATTACTTCTCTTGCATCTTCTTTCGATAAACCAGCAATTTTTTCTAATTCTTTTTGTTGATCTTCAATCAATCTTTCAACGTCTTTTTCTCGCTCTTCAATTAATTGCTGTTTTGAACTAAGTGCCTCTTCTTTACTTTCAAGTGAGTTTTCTCGTTTTTCTAACGAGTCATCTTTACGATCTAACGTTTGTTCGCGTTGGATCAATCGATTTTCTTGAGATTTTAGCTCTAATTTACTTTCTCTCAGCTCACTTTCAACTTCAGAACGATATTTCTGATTTTCTTCCTTAGCTTCCAACAATGCTTCTTTTTTTAGAGTTTCTGCTTCTTTTTTTGCACCTTCAAGAATACTTGCAGCTGATGTTTTTGCACCAGCAATTTCTTTCTCATGACGTGACTTCGCAACCATAAACCCTAAACCAAGACCGACAATTAAACCGATGATAGCGAGGAGAATGTTGAGTCCCATTAAATCCACCTCCATACTATCTTTTCCATTTTTATCATCTACCAATTTCTATGATAAATTATTCTAAACTATAAATATGCTGTTGCATATGTGCATAAAAACCTGCACAAGTTTATTCTAATGTTTGTTTCCAGTAGTGTCAACTTTAAATACGAAAAGAAACGGCTTCCTTGCTTTTCAAAAAAGGGGGGTTTTGAGCGAGTGACGGCTTATTTTTTGGTTCTTATTCTAGAGAAAATAAAAAACATCCGGTAGTTATTAAACTACCGGATACCCGCTTATTTCTTTATTCATCTAGTGGTAATTCTTCTTGTGCTTCTTCTGGTACATCAACTGGCTCACCGATGCCATAAGCTGCACGCACTAATGTAGATACTTCAGCCATCATCTCTGGATGATTTGACATATAGATTTTCGCGTTTTCACGACCTTGACCAATGCGATCTTCTTTGTAAGAATACCATGCACCACTCTTATCAACGATATCTTTTTCAACTGCCATATCCAATAGCTCGCCTTCTTGAGAGATACCTAAGCCATACATGACATCGACTTCAGCGATTTTGAATGGTGGCGCTACTTTATTTTTTACGACTTTGATCTTTGTACGGTTACCGACAATGTCCGTTCCTTGTTTCAATTGTTCAGCACGACGTACTTCCAAGCGGATCGTTGCATAGAACTTCAGCGCACGTCCTCCTGGTGTGATTTCTGGATTACCGAACATCACGCCAACTTTTTCACGAATTTGGTTGATGAAAATCGCGATCGTTTTTGTTTTGTTGATCGATCCTGACAGTTTACGTAAGGCTTGAGACATCAAACGAGCTTGTAACCCTACGTGTGAGTCACCCATCTCCCCGTCGATCTCTGCACGTGGTACTAAAGCTGCCACTGAGTCGATAACGACAATATCTACTGCACCACTTGATACTAAAGCAT
Source organism: Enterococcus mundtii (assembly GCF_003957375.1). Lineage (GTDB taxonomy): Bacteria > Bacillota > Bacilli > Lactobacillales > Enterococcaceae > Enterococcus_B > Enterococcus_B spodopteracolus. The sequence continues at coordinate 2,599,261 of NZ_CP025473.1, forward strand.
CAGCGATTTCTAATCCTTGTTCTCCTGTATCCGGTTGAGAAAGGAGTAATTCATCGATATTTACCCCTAATTTTTGGGCATATTGTGGATCTAAGGCATGTTCCGCATCAATAAAGGCGGCAGTCCCACCATTTTTTTGGACTTCTGCGATTGCATGAAGTGCAACTGTTGTTTTACCTGAACTTTCTGGTCCGTAGACTTCAATGATCCGTCCACGAGGATAGCCACCTATCCCTAAAGCAACATCTAGTGCAAGAGAACCACTTGGAATTGTCGAGATTTGTTGGTCGATTTTTTCGCCCAGTTTCATGATTGAACCTTTCCCATAGTTCTTTTCAATTTTTTTCAATGCAGCATCTAAGGCTGCTTTACGATCATCTGCCAATACGATAATCCTCCTTATTTTTACGACTCAAAGTAACATTTCATTACGTTTATAATATCTTTTTTATTTATAAAAAGCAAGCAAAAACCGAACAAATATTCGCATTTATTTTTTTCTTAATAGTTGCTTTCTTAGCAGATCAAATCCTTGCATAATCGCGCTATTTCTGATTGCCGAACGCTCTCTCGTGAAGTGACATTCTTTTGTTTCTACGCCTTCTTTTGATGCAACGGCAAGCCAAACTGTACCTGCAGGATGTCCTTCTAATGTGTCGGGTCCCGCTACGCCAGTAAACGCTACGGCATAATCTGTACCAACGAGTTGGCGTGCTCGAATCGCCATTTGTTCGGCACATTCTTTACTGACTGTGCCAAACTGCTCTAGCAGGTCTGGATCGATGCCTAAGAGCTTTGCTTTGGTCTCTGCTGAATAAGTCACAAAACCACCAGAAAAGACTTGAGAGACGCCAGGAATTGCTCCTAGTGCGGATTGAAAGCCTCCGGCTGTCAAACTTTCAGCTGCTGTGACTGTCTTCTCCTGTTCTTTCAGTAGATCCACGACGGCTTGTGGCAACGAATAAGCATCCCCATAGCCATAAAAATATTCACCGACACGGGCTTGGATTTTTTCTTCCAGTGCGTGTAACGCTTGATTCCCTGCATGGATGTCTGACGTTTTGACTGTCAATCTCAGTGTGACTTCATTTGGTTTGGCATAAGGAGCAATCGTGGGATTGATTTGTGTAGCAATCAAGTCTTTTAGATCGGTTACTAATTGTGATTCACCAATGCCATAGAAGCGTAACACTTTTGAAATCAGTTTTTCTTCTGAAGGGAATTGTTGTTCTAACAGTGGACGTACTTGTTCTACAAACATCGGCTTCAACTCACTCGGCGGTCCAGGAAGTAAAAGATAGGCATTGCTTTTCGTTTGATAAAACGTGCCTAACGCTAAGCCAGTTCGATTAGGTAATGGTGTGCCACCTTCAATGATTTGGGACTGTTGTAAATTGTTATCCGTCATTTTTCTTTTGGTCGTTTCGAAAAATGCCAACAGTTTCTTGTAACCTTCTGTATTTTGGATCAGTTTTCTATCAAGATGTTTTGCAACAACTTCTTTTGTTAAATCATCTTCTGTTGGTCCTAATCCACCACATAAAATGATTAGTTCACTTCTTGATTCAGCTAACTGGAGTAACTCCTCCAAACGAGCCGGATTATCCCCGACAACTGTGTGATAATAGACATCGATTCCTAGATCTGCTAACTGCTCTGATAAAAATGTCGCATTCGTATTCACGACTTGTCCAAGTAATAATTCTGTTCCTACTGCTATGATTTCAGATTTCATATTTGATCGCTTCCTTTAGTTGAGGTTGCTTTTGCAACATCTCTATTTATCTGTAAATCAGTCTTTGTTCGACTAATTGTCTCTACCAAATAGTATACGCTATTTGCTGATAGAATCATTTCTCCTTGCTCAATTTATTCCTGTGATTGCGTCTATGTCAAAAAAAAATAAAAATCAGACCGGGAATGACCGATCTGATTGCAAGCTTCACTAAGTGATTCTATGATTTTACATGGATCCTTTGAATACGCCACGATTCTTGATAAAGTAATCGACACCTGAATAGATGGTGAAAATCAGACAAGCGTATAACATGATTTGATCAAGGGGTACATTGATCAAGTTGAATGGGATATTATTGATAAATAATAAAATAATCGCAATCATTTGAGTAGCTGTTTTTACTTTTCCAGGCCAAGCAGCTGCCATGACTTCCCCATCCTCGACAAGCAATAATCGTAACCCTGTTACAGCCAATTCACGACAAACGATGATCGCAATCACCCATGCTGGCGCTTTTCCTTGACCTACCAACATGATAAAAGCTGTCATCACTAACATTTTGTCTGCTAATGGATCAGCAAATTTTCCGAAGTTCGTCACTAATCCTCTGGAGCGAGCAATTTTCCCATCTAGCCAATCCGTCACACTTGCTAAAGCAAAAATGATGGCACCTACTAGCTGTGTGATCGCTAATGACGTTGTTCCTACCGTTAATTGCCCCCAATCTAACGGAAGGCCGACGACTAAAATAAACACTGGAATCATACAGATTCTAAGTACAGTTAATTGATTTGGTAAATTCACAAGAACGACTCCTTTCTTTCCTATTTTACGTCAGTCCAGCAAAAGTTTCCACCAATAGTCTCTCAATTGCTAAACAAATCTTTCACTACATTATAACCTACTATCAAAACAAGAAAAGAGAGCCCAAGACGAGATTTCGGCTCTCTTTTACACGGTTGATTTTTAACCTAGTTATTCTGCATACTGCAAGGAAAGCGAAATATTCTTCAGGCTCGTATTATTTGGACCTGCGTTGATAGGCAGTTCTTCGCCATTTAATTTGACCGTTGCATTACTCGCTGCTCCAAGTGTGATCATTGCATTTGTCGTATTTTCTGGAAGTTCTGTTGTTTTTGTATCATTGGCAACCAAGGTTTCTTGATAGTGATAGTCAAACGTATTGTTCAATTGGACACCAATCCAGACACGTTCACTTGCTGTAAATTCTAATGTGATCGGTTTTTTCGCATCTTTCACCTCGATTGAAAGCGCACTTCCTGTGTCTTGCCCCGGTGTGATGGTCATTTTTTTCTCTTCTTCTGTTGATTTTGTTGTCGATTCCACGGTCGATTCAACCGTTGATTCACTTGTCTCTGGTTTTTCTTCCGTGATCGAACCATCGACAGATACCGTTGAAGCTGTTCCACCAATGATTGGCTCAGATTGACGGTCTTGCCATGACATATATGCCACTACTGTGATGATTGCTACAGCGACTAATCCTAATAAAATCACTGGCAGACTTGTCCAGAATTTTGTTAGATTCTTTTCTTCTTCGTGCATGGCTTTTCTTGAACCACTCACTGTTTCTGGTTCTGGTCGTTTTTTGATGGTCTCATCTGCGAAAGATTTTTTCCCATCAAAAACATCCACTAAATAATCACCATCTTCACCAACAGCTTCTGCATATTGACGAATAAATGCACGAACATAAAATTTACCTGGCAATTGATCAAATTCGTTTTGATCGATCGATTCCAAGTAACGTTTTTGGATCTTCGTCATTTGTTGTAATTCATCTAATGATATTTTTTTGTTTAAACGGGCTTGCCGTAATTTTTCCCCGATGGTTTCAAAAGCCACTCGTTCATCTTCTCCAGTCTGTGTATTCTAGTCAGAAGGTGCTTTCTCTACTGAGGTTCGACCATTTTTTCTGACTGCTTGTCATTGAATTTTGCTTTATTCCTGCTCAATGTATAGTGTTCCCTCTATATTGATCAATCTTGCACTCAATCTACTTAAGAATACCACAAAGCGAACTTACTTTGGATAACATTTCATCTGTTTTAAAGTGAAATTTAAAACTTTCTTTTATTCTTACAAAAAGCATGACGAAACAGCGAGTATGTCCAATAAATTCAGAGTTTTTTTACTGTTTCACTTCTTTGGCTGCATATAAAATTCACTAAACACGTCAGCATTGATAAAAGAGCGTCCTACTTGAAGAAGATCCGTCATCTGGATTGATTCAATGATTTCTGGCAGATCAAACAATGTTTGGTCACCAAATAGACTTTGTGTAAATTGATTGGCAATGTATTCGATGGAGTTCAATGATTGGAAATACTGCCCTAACATTTTCTTTTTCAATAAGTTCAAGTTTTCTTCTGTAATTCCTTCGTCATGTTCAAAGTTCAATAGAATCTCTTTTATTTTTTTTACTGCTAGTTTTGGTTGGTCCGAATCGCCACTGAAGTCAGCAAAATGAAATTCACGATCTAAACTAAACTCAAAGCCAAAACTATCATCAATAATTCCTTCGTTGTAAAGGGCTAAATAGTTTTGTGCAGTTGGGCCTAAAAGTAATTGTAGTAACAAACGAATCGCTGTTTTATATCTGAGCAACTCTCTCCCATTTTCAGGTAACACATCGATTCCTTTGATCCCTAACACAAATTTTTCTCGTGTGATCGCTGCTTCTAAGGTACTTATCGGCAGAACATCCGCTTGATTTTCGGGAAAGAATCGTTCGATTTTTTGAGCGGGTGGAAATTCTTTGGCAGCTTGATTGTGACGAATTTGCTCCATCAACTGTTCTGGTTCCAAATTACCAACTACAAATAACACCATATTGCTTGGTTGATAAAAGGTGCGATAGCAAGTATATAGATCCTCTGCTGTGATTTCAGCAATACTTTCCACCGTTCCTGCAATATCGATGTGTAATGGATGATTGGGGTATAGATTGTTTAAGATACCAAAGAATAACCGCCAATTCGGATCGTCTTCATACATCTGGATTTCTTGACCAATGATCCCTTTTTCTTTATTTACTGTTTCTTCAGTAAAATAAGGTGCTTGAACAAAGTCAAGAAGCGTCAAAATATTTTTTTCTACTTGATCTGTCGTTGAAAACAAATAGCTGGTTTTTGTAAAGCTCGTGAACGCATTTGCTGATGCTCCTTGTTGACCGAACAACTGGAAAACATCGCCTTCTTCTTTTTCAAATAACTTATGTTCCAAGAAATGTGCGATACCGTCAGGAACTTTCACTTTTTCCGTTGCACCATAGGGAATAAATTCATTGTCGATCGACCCATAGTTCGTACTGAATAAACCGTATGTTTTGTGATAATCGTTTTTTGGTAACAGATAGACCGTCAAACCATTCGGTAAGACTTCGTGATAGAGTGTTTCGTTGATTTGACTGTACTCTGCTTTATTCATTTTCCTCACCTCCAGCTAAAAAGAAAATTGCTTGTAATTCGATTTGGTTTGCTACTTCTTGAATATCTTCGATCGTTACACGTTCCATGCGAGCCAACCATTCCTCGTCCGATAGTTCAGTATCAGGAAGCCAGTGTGCTAAATAAGCGGATTCGATTGCAGCTTGTGGCGAATCCAAAGACAACAAATAGTGATTACGTAACATTGCCTTAGTTTGTTCAAGCTCCAATTCAGTGACTTCGCCGTTTTGTAAACTTGCTAGTTGTTGATGGATTAAGTGCAAGACTTGATTACGATTTTTGGTCTCAATGCCTGTTTGTACAGTCAATAACCCACGAAAAGTATCAATGTTACTAGACGCATAATAAGCTAAACTTTCTTTTTCACGTACATTCATGAAAAGTTTGGAGTGAGGGAAGCCTCCGAATAAGCCATTAAAGACCATCAATGAAAAACGTTCTGGCTGATCGTAATAAACATTGGTTTGATAGGCTAGGTTCAGTTTGGCTTGCACCACTGGTTCTTGGATTTGTCGTTCCTTGATCACGTTGTTTTGTGTTTGTTGATAAAAGATTTCTGGTTGTACCACTTTTCGCTCAGTGAAAGGAAGCTCTTTTAACGCTTCGATTGCCATTGTTTCTTCGATATCACCCACTACAAAAATATCCACTTGGTCTTCTTTGATCATACGTGCATAATATTCTGCTAAGGCACTTGATGTGATATTTTCTAGTTCCTCAACGGACCCCATACTTGGGATTTTTTGTGCATCTGACTGTTCAAAATATAATTCTTGTAATGCTAATGAAGCCATTGTTTGCTTATCTTCATTTAAGCTTTCCAAATATTGCTTTAAGTTATTTTTCTCTAAATCAAATGTTGCTTGATCAAATGTTTGATTTTTGATGTTAGGGAAGAATATTACCTCTTTTAAAAAGGAAACGGCATTCGCCAAAATCGTGCTGTCTTTGACATACGCACCATTGACGAAACTGATTCCCGCATTCATCCAATGTAGATTGCCTTTTTTCCGAACAGAAAAACCGAAACCAGCTCCATACAAATCAGCTAATTTTGCACTTAATTGCGTCTGATCCGGATAGTTCAAGCTATTTGTTTCTAATAAACTACTCAGTAGTGAACGTTTGGTAACGATATCTTTTTCTAAGGCTGTGGTGAACCGTACAAAAATACGGATCGTTTTAAATTGTTTGGTTGGTAGCACATGAAGGTTGACACCTTCTGTCAATTGATAGGCCATAAATCACTACTCCTTTTTGTCATGATCCTTGGATCTCTTAGCGATGATCGTTGTTGTTTCAACGACATAAAAATTCTCTTTTTTTTGTCCAATTTTTTTAAAAGTCACTTTCTAGTATAGCATACAAGTGAGTGAACGAACGTGTGGGGATATTATTAAGCGTGTTGTTTTTACATTTTTTTATTCTTCGATATACTAGGATTAACAAGAAAGGAGAAAAACAATGATCAAAGAATTTAAAGAATTTATCATGCGAGGCGATGTGCTAGATCTAGCTGTCGGCGTAGTGATCGGTAGTGCTTTTACGGGCATTGTGAATCAAATCGTTCAAGGCGTGATTACTCCCTTAATTGGTTGGGTTGTTGCAATGATCACAGGCACCACTGATTTAGATGGCGCATTGTCTGTTCTTGATTGGTCACCTGCGAAAGGGGTCACCTTTTCTTTTGGGAATGTTATTAGTGCAATTATTACATTTGTCATTACTGGTTTTGTTCTATTCCTAGTGGTCAAAGCAGCCAATCATGCGAAAAACTTACGACCAAAAGAAGAAGAAGTGGTGGAAGACAAACCCACTGCGGAAGATTATCTTAGTGATATCCGTGATCTATTGGCACAACAAACAGCTGAAAATAATGCGCGCCCAACTGCCCAAGCCACTTCTGAGAGCACGGATCCTAAAGCGTGAGATAAAAAAACAGAAGGAAATCCTTCTGTTTTTTTATGCTTGTTTTCTCATGTCTAAGTGGGGAATCCCATCTTCTAAATATACTTCTGAGATTGCCTGAAAACCAAAGGATTCATAAAATGATTGTAGATATTCTTGTGCCCCGATCACGATCGGACGTCCAGGTGCATTGGCTTCGATCACCGCTAATGTTTGTGCCACGATTTTTTGTCCTAAACCTGACTTGCGATGCGCCTGATTGACTAAGACTCGTCCAAAATGAATTGTGTCTTCTTCTGCATAAATACGTGTATATGCCAAAATCGTACCATCTTCATCTTTAAAATAAGTATGCCATGCGATTTCATCGATCTCATCGACTTCTTGGTAAGGACAATTTTGTTCAACAACAAATACAGCGATTCGCTCTTTCACGATTGCATAAAATTCTGCTGTTGTTAGTTCTGCAAATTTTTTAACATAATGCTTCATCATCAGGACCTCCGTTCTTTCTTGTTAATAGCATAACGAGTTAAATACAAAAAAGCAAACGAACCTCATATATAATCTAGGTCCGCTTGCTTTTTAAACTGCTTCAGTTAAAAATTCGATCTCAACTGTTCGAGTAAGTACATCTGAATAACTGTAAGATACTCGTTCAAATGAATTTTCTTCAGGATCTAAGTCTACGACAAATACTGAAGGATAGGTTTCTGTTAAAACGCCTCGGCGTTCCGTTTGACGCTTTCTTCCGGTCTGTGCAACCAACATGATTTGGCTGCCGATACGACCTTCTAAATCTTTTTTGATTGTAGCTAAAGTTAGTGGCATACAATTCACCTCAATTACTATCATACCATATATAGTAAAATTTTTCAAGTTTACCACATCAAAAAAAGAAATGCAATAGAAATAAGTAAGAAAAACATTAGTAATGCTATAAAAAATCACTCATTATAATCTTTCAGATGTTTTTTTATCTTATATTTTACTCGACCGTAAGCGCTTTTTATTTGCTTCAGATCCATTGACAATTCTCTCTCCATCTCGCTAAAATCATTGCCTTGCATGTAATGTTGAAAGATTTTTGCCTCTTTTGATGAGAATTTGATATCGCAGTCCTCGAAAGCTTCTTTTAATAGTAATTGTTGCATCGCAACAGGTTCTTGGATGGTGATCTCGGCTAAAAAATCTGGTCCTTCTGTCGCTATTTTTTGCTCAATAGAAATTTCATTTTTTTGGTCTCGACGTTTTAGCGCGTTTTGCTTACGCAATAAAGAGTAGATTTGGTTACTGATAATACTTTTGTAATAACTTCCAAAACTGACACCTTTATTATTTTCGTACGTTTTAAGTGCTTGATATAGAGCAATCCTTGCTTCTTGTTCCCAATCTTCACTTACATAACTCCTTAGATAATAAATATTTTTCAACCGTAATAATAACGGGAAATATTTTTGATACAGCATAGAAAATGCTTCTTCATCTCCATTACGGGCGGCGCACAATAACTCCTCGGACATAAAATAATTCCTCCATAACTTTCGATTATGGAGGAATCTTACCATCAATTCATTGAATAACTAATCGTATTTGGCTGTTATTTTTCTTTTCTCATTAAATCGTCCAATTTTTGGGACAATTTTTCTAATTGTTCTTCATTCCACGGAGAATTTCGTCGAAAATCAATAAAACGCATATTTATATTATCTTGGGTAATATTTTTTTCTGTTTTTTTGATTGTTTTATATAATTCGTACGCGGAAGTTCGTAAGGCACCTTGTGAAAAAATCACCCATTGTTCTGCTAAGTCACTCGTTGCGACAGTCACTTGCGTCAAACGAGTATTCAACTCTCCAGCGATGCGCTCGATATACGTATCTGCCGTTTCATCCTCTTTTGTGAAAACAACTTCTAATTGGTATTTTCGATAATTTTGTTGGATTCCCGGCACTAATTGTGCATCAAAGACAACGATTACTTCTAGGCCTTCATATTTTGCATAATTCGATAATCGATGCAACAAGGCTTCTCTGGCATCCGCCATTTTATCTTGCTTTTTCAGTGCCACTAATTCCGGCCAAGAACCGATCATATTATAGCCATCGACGATCAACAGCTGCTTCTTCATGCCTTATCCCCCTGACGCTGAGAAAAAGCCTGATACATCAGTAGTCCAGCCGCAACACTCGCGTTCAAGCTTTGAACATGACCGACCATAGGGATCGTTAACAATTCATCCATTTCTTTCTTCAAGCCTGCACTCATGCCACGACCTTCGTTACCGATCACTAACGCTATCGATCCTTTTGCATTCCATGATTGGAAATTCGTTCCTTCCATATCCGTTCCGAATACCCAAAATTGTTGCTCTTTTAGCTGCTGGACAGTTTGAACTAAGTTTGTCACACGAGCCACTGGCACGTATTCAACGGCGCCTGTCGATGTTTTCGTCACGATTGGCGTGATTCCAACTGCGCGATGTTTAGGAATGATGACACCATCCACCCCACTGGCATCTGCCGTTCGTAAAATCGAACCAAAATTGTGAGGATCTTCGATACTGTCCAAGATCAAGAAAAAGGGTGTTTCCGTTTTGCTCTTCGCCTGTTCCAATAGTTGATCCAACGTCAGATATTCATAAGGCGTGATGGCCAATACCACCCCTTGATGAACACCACGATCACTCAGTAGGTCTAATTTCTGCTTAGGGACCCACTTGACCGGCACCGATTGTTCTCGAGCAATATTTTTCAACTCTTCAACCTTGTCGCCCCGTGAATCTTCTTGAAGGAACAATTTATTTCCACGACCTTGTTGCAAAGCTTCAACTGTCGCATGATGACCAAATACAAAATTGTCTTCACTCGTTGTGTCCTCTTGACCAACATAAACTGTTTCCTTCTTGGCACTACGTTTCTCATTGCCTTTTGTAAAACGTTGAGAATCTTTTTTGTTTCGTTTTTGATAATTACGTTCTTTATTTTCTTTCCTCATGGGTTTCACCTACTTTCTCAATACACCAATTGATCAATTCTTCCATACGCTCGGTTTGTTTTGTTAGATGTAAGTAGCCCATCAAGGCTTCAAACCCTGTTGCAACACGATAAGTTGTAATATCTGCATTTTTTGCACTCGTATGGCTTTTGGCATTTCTACCCCTGCGATAGTAAAGTTCTTCATTTTCTGTTAACAGGTTTTCTTGCAACATTTGTTGGATCAAAAAAGCTTGTGCCTTTGCCGAAACATAGTGTGTCGCTGCTCGGTGCAGTTTATTCGGCTTTGTTTCACCTTTTTCAATCAAGTAATCTCGAATATAGATTTCGTAGATAGCATCTCCAACATAAGCAAGTGCTAAACCATTTAATTGTGTATGATCTCTCATGCTTCTCTTCTCCAACGAGTACCTTGTGGGGTGTCATCTAACAAGATACCTTTTTCTTTTAATTGGTCCCGAATTTCATCACTACGGGCGAAATCTCGGTTTTTTCTGGCTTGTGTTCGTTCTTCAATCAGTTGCTCGATTTCTTCATCCAACATTTCTGCTGTCGTAAATAAGATACCAAAGATCGACAACCATTGGGTAAATAGTGCCTCACTTTTGGATAGGATCGTTTTGGAGACAGTCGGTTGTTCCAAATACGTATTGACCCATTTTGCTAATTCATAGACAACTGTGATGCCGTTAGCCGCATTGAAATCATCGTCCATTTCTTTGATGAATCGTGTTTCTAATTGTTCCAGTTCTGATACCAGACTCTCATCTTCCGACTGGGCTTCTACCGCATTTTCAAAACGGAAGTTTAGATTATCAAACGTATTTTTCAATCGTTGTAAGTTTGTCGCTGCTTCTTTCATCGTTGCTTCACTATAGCGGATCGGTCGACGATATTGTGTGGTTGCCATAAAGAAGCGTAACACTTGTGGGTCTACCTCTTGTATCATTTCGTGGACAGTGATAAAGTTCCCTAAAGACTTACTCATTTTTTGATCGTCTTCACCAATCGTCACATAGCCATTGTGCATCCAATAGTTCGCAAATTTTTTACCTGTTTTCGCTTCACTTTGGGCAATTTCGTTCTCATGATGAGGGAACTCCAAATCTTGGCCCCCACCGTGGATATCAATAGTCTCACCCAAATGTTTCGTTGCCATCACAGAACATTCGATATGCCACCCTGGACGTCCTTCGCCCCATGGCGATTCCCATGAAATCTCGCCTGGTTTTGCTTTTTTCCACAAGGCAAAGTCTAAAGGATCTTCTTTTTGTTGCTGTTCGGCGCCAGTACGTTGACTTGCACCAATCTCTAACTCGTCTATCGATTGATCACTCAATTGACCGTAATCAGTAAATTTACGCGTACGATAATAAACATCGCCATTCGATTCATAGGCAAAACCTTTCGAGATCAATGTTTGGATGAACACACGAATATCTTCCATGTGATCCATTACTCTTGGATGGCTCGTTGCTGGCTGTACATTCAAGGCTTTCGTATCTTCTTCAAAAGCTTTGATAAAACGATCAGCAACTTCAGGCGCCGTGATCCCAAGCTCATTGGCAGCCTTGATGATTTTATCATCCACATCTGTAAAATTCGATACGTAGTTCACTTGGTATCCACGGTATTCCAAATAGCGTCGAATCGTGTCAAACGCAATCGTACTTCGTGCATTTCCAATGTGGATATAATTATAAACAGTTGGTCCGCAAACATACATTGTAACTTGTCCTTCTTTTAAAGGAATAAAAGTCTCTTTTTCTCTTGATAGCGTATTATAGATCTTTATCATTCTCATCCCCTACTTTCTCTCCATTGATTCGGACAACTTTTGCTGGTATCCCTACTGCAGTTGCCCCATCAGGTATATCTTTTAAGACGACTGCACCTGCACCGATTTTCGCATCTTTTCCTATGGTGATCGGCCCTAAGATTTGGGCGTTGGCGGACAACATTGCGCCTTTTTTGACAGTTGGATGTCTTTTCCCCGTTTCTTTTCCAGTCCCCCCTAAAGTGACACCATGAAACAAGACGACATCATCTTCGATTTCTGCTGTTTCTCCAATAACGATCCCCATACCGTGATCGATAAATACACCCATTCCGATCGTCGCTCCTGGATGTATCTCTATTCCCGTAATGAATCGCCAAAATTGGGCATTCATTTTGGCAATCAAATAGAGACGATGGCGATATAAATAATGGGAGAAACGATGCCAAAATAATGCATGTAGCCCAGGATAGGTCAAAATGACCTCTGCTGTGGTACGCGCTGCTGGATCATTTTTCTTTACGGCAACGACAGCTCGTTTAAACCATTCCATCTACTTCCTCTCCTTTCCTTTTTTGACTGTATGTAAGAACAATGAAAGACAACGAAAAAACGTCTTTTAATAAGTTTCCTTATTAAAAGACGCTATGAGGCGTGGTTCCACTTTTTTTCATAATCAAATGATTATCTCTAACAGGTAACGTCTGCTATTCGTTCTTCGCTACTTTCAAGGATTGATATTGATCAATCCCCTTCGCCAAGACCACTCCCAGAGGCATTTCAAAAAAGAACAATTGACAACTTACACCACCCGTTGACTCTCTTGAAATCATTCTTTTTTTACTTCTTTCTGTTCATCGTGTTTAGTTCAATACTTGATTTAAATGTGCTAAAGATTTTTCTTTCCCTAACAATTCGATTGTTTCTGGTAATTCAGGTCCATGCATTTGTCCTGAAACAGCGACACGGATCGGCATAAACAGGTTCTTTCCTTTTACCCCTGTTTCTTTTTGTACTGCTTTGATTGCTGCTTTGACTGTTGGTGCATCTACAACTTCCATTTGAGTAAGTTGTTCTTTGAAAGCTTTCAACACAGTCGGAACCGTTTCACCCGCTAATACTTCTTTGGCTGCTTCATCTAATACAGGGTGTTCGTTAAAGAATAATGTTGATACCTCAACGATTTCCGCTGCATAACTCATTTGTGGTTGGTACAGACGCACAATTTTTTTCACCCATTCGATTGTTTGTGCATCTGGATTTTCTTGCACACGACCATCAGCGATCAAATAGGGTAAACACATTTCTGTCAATGCATCTAGATCCATTTCTTTGATGTAATGGTTGTTCACCCATTGTAATTTTTTCGCGTCAAATGCTGCTGGTGATTTGCTCAAGCGCTGTGGATCAAACATTTTGATCAATTCTTCTTGACTGAACAATTCATCTTCACCGACAGGCGACCAGCCTAGTAAAGCAATAAAATTGAACATCGCTTCTGGTAGGTAGCCTAATTCACGGTATTGTTCGATAAATTGTAAAATCGATTCATCACGTTTACTTAATTTTTTGCCCGTTTCAGAATTGATGATCAAGGTCATATGCCCAAATGTTGGCGCAGTCCAACCAAATGCTTCATAGATCATTAATTGTTTTGGTGTATTCGCAATATGATCATCCCCACGTAATACGTGAGTGATCTTCATTAAATGATCGTCAACAGCTACTGCAAAGTTATAGGTTGGCATACCATCGCGTTTTTGGATGACATAATCCCCACCGATATTATCTGATTCAAAGGTGATATCTCCTTTGACCATGTCGGTAAACGCATATTCTGTATTGCGCGGCACACGGAAACGAATCACTGGTACAATGCCTTCTGCTTCTTTTTTCGCTTGTTCTTCAGGTGACAAGTTCGCACAAGTCCCAGCGTAATGAGGCATTTCGCCACGCGCACGTTGCGCTTCACGTTCTGCTTCTAATTCTTCTTCTGAACAATAGCATTTGTAAGCACGATTACTTGCTAATAACTGATCGATCCATGGTTGGTAGATTTCTTTTCTTTCAGATTGACGGTAAGGACCGTATTCACCTGGATTTTCAGGTGATTCATCCCATTCCATCCCTAACCATGCAAGATTCTCTAATTGGCTTTTTTCGCCATCTTCAATATTTCGTTTTTGGTCAGTGTCCTCAATGCGGATAATGAAATCTCCATCATTGTGACGGGCAAATAAATAATTGAATAATGCAGTTCGTGCATTCCCAATATGCAAATGCCCTGTTGGACTTGGTGCATAACGTACGCGTACTTTCGTCATTTTCTTCCTCTTCTTTCAAACTAGACTTTGAGACGCCAAAAACAACTGACAATACAATATCTTATCAGATTGTTTTGGGTTGGATCTCCTTTAGCGATAAATGTTGAAATTTAAAGCTACTCAGCACAAATTTTACCTTTTATACGTTAAATAGTAAAGAGATTATGAAAAAGTCATTCAAATCTACGTAAGAAGGCGGGAATCGAAAAAATAGCTTGACCTACTTTTCAATCCTCGCCTACTCCACCTACAACTGAGGAAGCAAAAACCATCTCTCTAAAAAATCTTACGATGTCTAACTGCCTCATATTTACCATATTGCGTTTTTATTTCGCTTTTTTCTCATTTTCACGCTTATTGTCGATTCCTCTACCCGCATGAGCAGGTTTTGCAAAGATCATTCGTCCGGCAGCTGTTTGTAGTGCACTCGTTACCACGACTTCGATCCGTTCATTCATGTAATGTTGCCCATCTTCCACGACCACCATTGTGCCATCATCTAGATAGGCAACTCCTTGTTGACGTTCGGTACCAGCTTTAACTACTAATACATTCATGTTCTCACCGGGGATAACAACTGGCTTCACTGCGTTAGCAAGTGCATTGATATTGAGAACAGGTACATTTTGAAACTCAGATACTTTATTTAGATTGTAGTCATTTGTCACAATGACGCCATCCAGTAGTTTTGCCAATTTGATCAGCTTACTATCTACTTCGCTGATGTCTTCAAAGTCACCGTCATACATCTCAACTGAAATACCTTCTTCTTTTTGTAACGCGTTCAAAATATCTAGTCCGCGACGCCCACGTACCCGCTTCAAGCTATCACCAGAATCAGCGATATATTGTAATTCATATAGGACAAAATTGGGAATCATCAACGTTCCTTCTAGAAATCCTGTTTTTGTAATATCGTAAATACGTCCATCAATAATGACGCTTGTGTCTAAAATTTTATATTTATGAAAATGATCATCTAATTTGCGTTCTAATAACTGACTTTCCACCTGACTAGGTGTTTCTTGCTCCACCTTTTTGCTTCTAGGTCCAAATATTTTCTTCCATTCTTCGATGCGGGTCGTTCCCATTCGCAAGCCCAAATAGCCAAGGATCACCATCAATAAGATGGGTAAAACACTGTTCACAAAAGGTATTTCAATATTGTAAAGTGGCGTTGAGATCACAACCCCCAACGTTAGGCCAATAATTGCACCGATTGCGCCAAATAAGAGATACGTCAAGCTGACCTCACTTAATTTTTCTTCGATTTGCTTGATGACTGCTGTTATATGTTTTGCCAATAGCAAAGATAATAGAAAGAAAATAAGTGCACCTAACAAGCTATTGGTAAAGGTGTTATTCAGCCATCCATTCGTCTGTTGACCGATCGCCTGCCAAGCTGTAGGTAAAAAAGAAATCCCTAAGCTGGCACCAACGATGATCATCAGTAAGGTGATGACACGTTTTTGCATCCTGTTTCCTCCATTTCATTTTGATTTTAGCGAAATACTCGTCTAAGAGTTTCATCAAGTGTAGCAACACCTACGACTTCGATACCCTCTGGAATATTCCAACCACCTAAATTATTTTTAGGTAAATATACTTTTGTAAAACCTAATTTTTGTACTTCTTTGACTCGTTGTTCAATTTGGTTGACTCTTCTGATTTCACCAGTCAGACCGATTTCTCCAATAAAACACTCCGTTGGTTGCGTTCCTTTTTCTTTGTAACTAGACGCAATACTGACTGCAATCGCTAAATCGATCGCAGGTTCATTTAATTTTACCCCACCAGCTGCTTTTAAGTAAGCATCTTGATTTTGCAACAATAATCCTGCCCGTTTTTCTAAGACTGCCATGATCAATGACACCCGATTAAAGTCTAGACCAGTCGTTGTTCGTTTGGCATTTCCGAACATCGTGGGCGTGACTAAGGCTTGGATCTCAACCAAGATTGGGCGTGTACCCTCCATGGCGACAACGATCGCTGAACCTGTCGCCCCATCCAATCGTTCTTCTAAGAAAATCTGTGAAGGATTGGCTACTTCTTCAAGGCCATGGGCGTGCATCTCAAAAATACCGATCTCATTGGTGGAACCAAAACGATTTTTGACGGCACGCAAAATGCGAAAACTATGATGTTGCTCACCTTCAAAATACAAGACCGTATCAACCATGTGCTCTAACATGCGCGGACCTGCAATCGAGCCTTCTTTCGTGACATGACCTACTATAAAGATAGCAATACCGTTTGTTTTTGCGATTTTCAATAGCTCAGCTGTGGTTTCTCGCACTTGACTAACACTCCCAGCAACACTCGTAATATCAGGTTGAGTCATTGTTTGGATCGAATCGATGATGACATAATCAGGTGAAATTTGTTCGATGGCTCGACTGATTTCATTCATATCTGTCTCTGCATACAAGTAAAACTCTGTGTCGATCGAACCTAGTCGTTCTGCACGCAACTTGATTTGGTCCGCACTCTCTTCTCCCGATACGTAAAGGACTTTTCCACCAATAGCAGCCAGTTGCTGTGATACTTGCAAGAGTAAGGTGGATTTTCCGATACCAGGATCGCCACCGATCAAAACCATCGAGCCAGGAACCACACCACCACCTAAAACACGGTTCAATTCTTCTAACTTCGTCTTTACTCGTGGTTCTTTCTTAGGAACCACCTCAGCGATTTTTGTTGGCTTGGCTTTTTCTCCAGTCAAACTCGTTCGTACTCTGCGGTCCGTTGTATCTTGTTCGATTTCTTCAACCATGGTATTCCATTTGCCACAATTTGGGCAACGTCCTAAAAATTTAGGCGACACATAGCCACAATTCTGACAAACAAATTGAACTTTTGCTTTTTTGGCCATTTCGGTGTACCACCTGTCTTTCATTTTACTTTTCTTGAATTAAAGATAACTTAAATCTACTTTACTTATTGGTCGGATGAACCAAATCCACCTTGACGAGCATTAGCGGTTTGATCTTGGTCCGCTTTTAAGAACGGTAGGAAGATTCCTTGCCCAATTCTTTCCCCTTTTTTGATCACTACATCTTTGAAACCAAAATTCGTGAATTGGAACATGATATGCCCTTCATTTGCTTCGTTATTATAATAGTCACTGTCGATCACGCCGACACCATTAGTCAAAATCAAAAAACGTTTTAATGGATTGCTCGAACGATTAGCTAATTGTAAGAACTCATCCTCACCCATATACGCTTTGATTCCTGTAGGCACTAAAACGGGTTTGATTTTCTTTTCCTCTGCTGACATTTCAGAGATCAGCGCATCTGATACAGCTGTTAGTCCTTGCTTGAACCCGGCTTTCCAAACACTTGGAATCACCACATCTTCTGCTGCTTCAAAATCATAACCGGCAGCGTGATGAGTCGCTCTTTGCGGCAATTGGATCTGTTGATCCTGATAACGTGTAATTACTTCAAAACCTCTTTTATTCACCGAATCCCTCCCAGAGTAAACTAGTTCTATTTTAACATACCAAGCGACTGAATACCCAAAGTTAACGAATTCTTCATGAAATTCCTTTCTCTACTTAAGAAACAAATTTATTGATTTTTTGAAAAAAAAGTTTATTAAAACATGACTTTATGATTGAAAACAAGTAGAATAGAGCAAAATCATTTCTGTGTAAAAAAGATTAGTTGAGGTGCTCCATGCGAAAAGAAATAATAGAAGCAAAACGAATTATTATAAAAGTAGGAACAAGCACGTTGATCTACCCAAATGGCAACATCAATTTGGGCGCGATCGATCAACTCGCTTTTGTTCTCTCTGACCTTCGTAATCAGGGGAAAGAAATCGTCTTAGTCTCTTCCGGTGCAGTAGGTGTTGGGATGCACAAGATGAATCTAACAAAACGTCCTACTACGATCCCCGCACAACAGGCGATTGCAGCAATTGGACAAGCTGAATTGATGAATATCTATAATCAACGGTTCAGTGTGTATGGTCAACAAACGGCCCAAATCTTAGTGACGCGAGATGTTATCGATTACCCTGAAAGCCGAAAAAATGTTGTCAATACATTAGAACAGCTACTAGCAATGGGAACCATTCCGATCGTCAATGAAAATGACACCGTCGCAGTTGATGAATTAGATCATCCCACCAAATTTGGCGACAACGATCAGTTATCTGCGATCGTTACCAAACTGATTGTCGCTGATCTACTCATCATTCTTTCAGATATCGACGGTTTTTATTCGGATAATCCAACCATCAATCCTGATGCTGAAATGTATCAAACAGTTACCGCGATCGATGATGAACTGATGGCTCAAGCAGGTGGTGCTGGTAGTGCCTACGGAACTGGTGGAATGGCAAGCAAACTAAAAGCAGCTTTAAGGATCTTTGAAGCAAATCGTCCGATGATCTTAGCAAACGGAAAAAATCCAGCCATCATTTTTGATATTTTAGCTGGAAAAGAAATCGGAACATTATTTAAGGAGGTTTTATAATGACTGATCTTAACCTACTTGGGAAACAAGCAAAAAAAGGCGCACGAGAACTTGCTTTGATGCCGACTAAACAAAAAAATGACTTATTGTTGCAAATGGCACAAACAATCAAGAGAAATCAACTAGCCATTCTTGAAGCCAATCAAAAAGACTTAGATCAAGCGACAGAAAATAATATTAGCGAAACAATGCAAGATCGTTTACGGCTAACACCAGAACGTATCCATACAATGGCGGAAGAAATCATTAAAGTGGCGCAACTAGACGATCCAATCGGAAAAGTCGATCACATGTGGCAAAACGAAGATGGTTTGTTGATTGGCAAGAAACGTGTCCCTCTAGGTGTCATCGGCATGATCTACGAATCACGCCCGAATGTGACAACTGACGCGGCCAGTCTCTCATTTAAATCAGGAAATGCAGTGATTTTACGAGGTGGAAAAGAAGCCTTCTACTCCAATCAACTGTTGGTTGAATTGCTTCAAGAAACATTGGAACATGCTGAAGTTTCGCCTTACGCGATCCAATTCGTGGATGATACCTCTCATGAGACCGCTGCAGAATTGATGCGATTAACGGATTATTTAGACGTATTGATTCCTCGAGGTGGTGCTTCGTTGATCAAACGTGTGAAAGAGCAAGCCACTGTACCAATCATTGAAACGGGTACCGGCAACAACCATATCTATATCGATAAAGAAGCACAATTAGCCATGGCAGTGGATATCATTGTGAACGCCAAAACATCTCGCCCTTCTGTCTGTAACGCTGCCGAGACTTTGCTGATCCATTCAGAGATCGCGCCTTTCTTCTTGCCATCTATTGAGCAAGCACTGGTTGAACATGGTGTCTCTCTACATGCAGATGCTCGCGCGTTAGATTATTTAGAGACCGCAACCTTAGCAGATGAAACCGATTGGGATACAGAATATTTGGATTATATTTTATCGGTTAAGATCGTTGATTCTTTGGACGAAGCAATCGAACATATCAACCGTCACAATACACAACATTCCGAAGCTATCGTGACGGACAGTTATACAGCAAGCCAACGCTTTTTAAATGAAGTTGATGCAGCTGCTGTTTACGTCAATGCTTCCACTCGCTTCACTGATGGTGCAGTATTTGGCTTCGGTGCAGAAATCGGTATTTCTACACAAAAACTCCACGCTAGAGGTCCAATGGGGCTAAATGAGTTAACAACGACGAAATACATCATCTATGGAGATGGACAAATTCGTAAATAATGTTTCACGGGAAACATTTTATGTGCGAGTTGTCTTTCATAATAAAGTTACGTAAAAATCAGATTATTCTTTATTAAAAGAAAAAAATAAGACGACATCCACAAAATTTTAAAATAAATTTCGTGGATGTCGTCTTGTTTCTAAAGAGTGAATACTATTAGTACATTCTCCCTTGATAGACTATTCTTCCGTTAATTGATCAAATAAAGAAAAGCCATCAAACGTTTCTCCATCGTAATAGCGCAATAATTGTTCACTCGTCAGATTTGTGGTAGTTTCTTTTTCCTCTTCCGATTCAAGAAGAAGTTGTTCACGATAGATTCGGTAGGTCTCTGCTAACTGTTGTTGTATTTTTGCCCTTGAATTAGCCTCCGCATTGATCGTCGGTAGCTCCTTGATCAACCCCCGATAAATCAACTGTTCATCTACCCATTCAACAGGTAGTTCGACCATCGTCAAACCTACCTCTTTAAAATATTCTTCGATCATCATCTAAGCCTCACATTTATGTCTTGCTTGCATTTTAGCTTATCTAACTGAAAGTTGCTAGCGACAACATAGAGACTTCTTTATTTATTTTTGGATCGTCGCCAAAACTGCACGTGAAACTGGACCGACAAATAATAACTGTAACGGCAACGCCATGATCACATTCATTTTCCAAGCTGTAAGATAGGCAGAAAGAAATTGTTCTGGGATCCCTTGTTCAATAACAATACCGAATAATGACATACATGTCACCATACCTAAAACCATGAGACATGAAATCGTGAGGATCATTTGCATTTTATTTTGTTTATTTATAGGTAATTTGAAAGCAATCTTTTTCGCTACTACTCCTACGATAAAAACATCTAAGATAAATGCCACGATAAATCCTGGTATAAGGCCTACGAATAAGTTTGATACATGTAATGCATTATGTAACCATAGATTATAGATACTCATCCCTAAAACCATCAGGAAACACATCATCGTTGTAAAAATAATTCCTTCTTTTTTGTTTGTTGGCACTTCAATCACTCCTTTTCATGAAAAACAGCATAGCATAAATGAAATTTTTTCGTAAGTTTTTATTTTATTTTTTCATTGAGCTACATTTCTTGACTTAATTTAGAAAATATATTGGAAAATAATTA
The DNA here is from genome assembly GCF_003957375.1 of Enterococcus mundtii. Lineage (GTDB taxonomy): Bacteria > Bacillota > Bacilli > Lactobacillales > Enterococcaceae > Enterococcus_B > Enterococcus_B spodopteracolus. The sequence goes on from NZ_CP025473.1 coordinate 2,620,344, forward strand.
GATTTACGATAGAATAATATTAGTAACACCGAAATAAAAATAACATTTTCTTATCAATTAAATAAAGAAAAGATTATAATTAGGAGGATATTTGATGAAAGTAAGGATTTTGCTTGCATCGATAATGTTATTAAACGCATTATTGTCGCCATGTATTGCTTTAGCAGAAACAGTAACAACCAATAATCAGCAAACCGAAACCACCTCAAGTTCAATCACCGACGAAAAAACAACGAATGTAATATCTCCAACTACCATTTCAACCACCAATGAAGAGATACCCCCACCTAGCACTGACACACCAACTATAATAGGAACTCCCCAATTAATAGGAGAAAGCTATAAGGATGGTGTCAGTAAACCGAAACGAATCAACTTATCAGCGACTGAAACTATGCAACAAACATTTATTGAAGATGAGGAAAACAAAAAAACAACACACAGCTACATTAGTGGAAACACAATCTATGAAATCAATTCCACGGATGTGCAAGTCCCTAACCCCGAACTACTGATTCATCCACGATCCAGTTAGCTGTCTACACTGGAGATGTCTCACAAACCAAACAAACTTTAGCTTATTATCTTGCACAACAGTTTAAAACTTATCAACTCTCACTCGAGAATCTCACAGATATTCTTTCAATTGATCCAACTTTAGCGATCAATGAAGATAGTTTATTTGCTTTGATCCAAGAGTATTATCCGCAGGTCACAGAAAAAACCACTATTCGAGAAATAGAGGAATTGACTGATCAATATGGGAGTGTGCAACAACAATCACTAACTGATACATTTAATCAACAACCTAATGAAAAAGTATTCTCTGGAAACATTCTTTTGAGTCGAAAAATCGTATTATCCAATCAGGAAACATACTTTTTTGTCGAAAGTGCTACGCAGTCCGGTTGGATTTGTGCAGAAAATTTAACTTATCATGCTTCTAAAATAATAAACCTTTCTGAAAAAGGAAAATTAACAGAAAATCATGCAAAAATTTATTCCACTTTAGATGATGCATGGCTTGAAAAATCTGCAATGCAAGCTGATCTTGAAACACTTTATGAAGTAAATCAACAAATACAAATCAATAATCGTTCATTTTATAAAATATCCCATGACAATGTTGTGGTGGGGTATGTTGATCAGAACGACTTCAACAAATTAGGACAAGGTGATCCAGACACAACTGAAAAAGAAAATATTACACCTACTATACCTTCGAATAGTAGTGTCAATGATACAAATCATTCACCTAGCGAAAGAAGAACAGAAACTTCAATTAGTTACTCAACACATGTGCGTGGACATGGGTGGATGCCCACCTCAAAAAATGGTGAGTTGTCTGGTACAGAAGGACAAGGACTACGCATTGAAGCAATACGTGCCAATCTTACTTCTTCCCTTTCTGGCTCGATTGAGTATAGTTCCTATGTTGAAGGAACTGGCTGGCAAGACTGGGTATCAAATGGAGCAATATCAGGAACGGAGGGGCAAGGTCTTCAAATCGAAGGAATTAATATGCGGCTCACAGGAGAATTGGCTGAAAATTATAACCTTTATTACCGAGTTCATGTTCAAAAACTTGGTTGGCTACCCTGGGCAAAAAATGGAAATCCTTCTGGAACATCCAGCTTTGGTTTCCGAATCGAAGCTATCGAAATTCAATTAATTAGCCGCTCCCAACAAGGTCCTGAACTTGGAGATTCTTACGTCCAAAGAGCATCTATAAATTATTCCACGCATGTACGCGGGCAAGGTTGGCTTCCTGAATCTTCGAATGGGGAAATTTCTGGAACAGAAGGACAAGGATTACGTATTGAAGCGTTACATGTCAATCTCTCTTCTGCCTTTTCTGGATCAATCGAATATACTTCCTATATTGAAAATCATGGTTGGCAAAATTGGGTATCAAATGGAGGGATATCAGGAACAGAAGGACAAGGTCGTCAGATTGAAGGAATCAGGATACGACTGACAGACGAACTTGCAACACATTACAATATTTATTACCGAATCCATGCTCAAAATCTAGGTTGGTTACCTTGGGCAGAAAATGGAAATAGTGCTGGTACATTGGGGTACAGTTATCGTATTGAAGCAATCGAAATACGTCTGCTACCCAAAGAGCAAACTGGGCCACCAACGGGTGAATCTTATGTTGAAAAAACTCCTTCTGTCTTAGCGAACGCTCACGTAGCCTCTAAAGGATGGCTACCAGAACAAACAGCCGAGACACAAGTTGGAACGGTCGGACAAGGACTTAGCTTACAGGCACTTCAATTAAAATTAACGGAAAACAGTTATGAAGGTGGTATCGTTTACCAATCCCACCTGGCACATCGTGGTTGGGAAACTTCATGGATTCAGGAAGGACAAACTTCAGGGACCGTTGGACAAAGCTTAGCATTACAAGCTGTCCGAATTAATTTGACCGGTGATATCAGTCACCACTATGATATTTATTACCGTGTCCATTCCCAACACTTCGGCTGGTTAGACTGGGCAAAAAATGGAGAATCAGCTGGCACACAAGGTTACTCATATCGTGCAGAGGGCTTACAAATAAAACTAGTCGAAAAAGGGCAAGCTCCCCCAGGTCAAACAGCTCGTGCCTTTCGAATTGCCCCACCTAAGGTTTCCTTTGATGGTCATGTGTCTGGTATTGGTTGGGTCAATCGCAATGGTCTAAGTAATTCAATCAATCATGCGAATCAAGGGCGTCAATTTGAAGCAATTCGTGCACAATTAGAACAAAGTGATTACTCTGGTGGAATTAGATATGATTCACACATTTCATCAAGTGGATGGACGAATCCTGTTGAGAATGGAGCAATATCAGGTTCGGTCGGACATAGTCGTGCACTCCAGGCCTTCTCTTTTCAATTAACAGGTGAATTATCTGAAAAATACGATATTTACTATCGTTCATTCGTCCGTTCACGCGGTTGGTTAGGTTGGGCTTCAAATGGTCAAAAGGCAGGCTCAGTTGGAATGAGTCTGCCTGTCGAAGCAATTGAAGTCACGATTGTAGAAAATGATCGAAAACCAGCAGGTTACCAAGCAAATCAACTGACTATATTAGGTCAAATTGACACTTCAACACCAGAAGGAAGATTTGTCAATTCTATTACACAAAGTGCAAATCGAGTTGCTCCAGCATACGGATTATACACTTCTGTCATGCTTGCTCAAGCAATTTTAGAAACCGGCTATGGTACAAGCTTCTTGGCACGCAATGCGAACAATTTCTTTGGAATGAAGTTCAAAGATGGGGAAGATGAAGGAAAATATGAGTACGTTTGGCATGTCTCAAATGAAGTTGTCAATGGGATCACGATACCTGTTAATTCGAAATTCCGTGTCTATCAAAGTACCGATGAATCTTTCATCGACAATGCTGTAAAATTAAAATACGGCGTACCTTGGGATCCTGTTCGCTATCGTGGAACTTGGAAAGTTAATACACGTTCTTATCGAGATGCGACCCAAGCCTTAACTGGAACATATGCAACTGATCCAAATTATGGCACAAAATTGAACAACATCATTGAACGTTGGCGTTTGGATCAGTTTGATTGATCTGATCTTTTATACAAAATATCTACCTGGCATTGTTTGAAAATGCCAAGTAGATATTTTTTATTGATTAATTCGCATAAAAGCCAATTCCTTCATATCTCCACCCTAATGGTGTCAAAGAATCTCTTTCTACTGAACTTAATGTGTAATGATGTGTTCCGATAGTTTCATTTGGGTTAAATAGTCGATAAATTGGTTTAGAACCTCCAGAATAAAAACTTAGCCCTTCATATCTCCAGCCTAGTGGGGTAAGGAAGTTGATTTCTGACTGAGCCATTGTATAATGATGATCCCCATTATTTGGATTATACAGACGATACACTGGTTGACCACTATTTGGTGCTTGCCATGCAATTCCTTCGTATTTCCAACCAACTGTTGATAAATAGTTTTTCTCTCCCGCATTTAATGTGTATAAATGTTGCCCTGTACTTTTATTATATAAGCGATACATCGGTGAAGAACTAGAGTCTGGCGTATCATATTGTGTCAAATTATAGGTCTCAATAATATTATTCAATGTTGAACCATAGTTTGGTGCTGTCGCGTAACGCCCTGTTAACCATGCTGTGGCATCTTTGTACGAAGAGGTATTACTTTTCCAAGCACCTGAGTAATAATACACACCTGATTGGAACGAAGTTGTTTTAAGAACAGTTACATTATCCTGTAAAGATTCTGCGTACGAAGGATATTTACGAAAAGCAGCATTTACAGTGATCCATTGCCCATTTACAAACTCAGAAGTTGGCATTGTCACGGATTGCCCATTATAACTTCCCTTTATTCCAAATAAATTGTAATTAGGTGCTGAAGCTAGCGTACTTTTCCCCCAGCCACTTTCAACAATCGCTTGAGCGATCATAACTGAAGCATATAAGTCATTCGCGCTTGCTAAGGTCTGTGCACTTGCAGCAATGCTATCAATGAACGCTTGTTGCGCATTTGAAGAACCACGTGCTGAAAATGCTGCTATGCCAGGATTTTCAAATTGTGATAAATCCGCTTGATGTGTGTGTGTTAGTTCTTCCCCATTTGTCAGAGGATTCGTAATAGATTCAGTTTTTTCCACATTTTCCGTAGGCTGTTCTGTCACATCGTCAGCTTGTGTCGAAACGGTGGTTTCAACAGAATTATTTATCCCTACTTCTTCTGCAAATACAGTAAAGTTGGTAGTCACAAGACTACTCAGAACAATTGCACTAAATAATAAATTTTTTGCTTTCATTACTTCTCCTTTATTCTTAAAAATAAAATAATTTAATGTGTTGCATATGATAACAGAAATATACACTCTCTTTAAACATCATACACTTTTTAATTATACATAGATTTCAACATTTTTCAGTATATAAATTCTTAAGATTTAGAGGAGTCTTTATGCCATTTTGTAACTTTCTATTTTTTGAAGTCGATGATTATTGGCTCAAATCAAAAAATAAAAAACTCTTAGAGGCTTGCCGGCATAGTTTAGAAATACATCTACTATTTCCAAACCCATACGCGCGCTCTAAGAGTAACATTCCTATTAAATTTGGTGGAAAAAACTAGTCCTTAATTTAGATACCTAATTCCCTTAACCCATCCTCTATCGAAGTCAATTCGCGTCCTAATACTTTTTCAAAATCATCAGAAGTTACATCTAACTGATTATTACGAATATCATTTTGGATTGCAGTCGTCATTTCTGCACCACCTTGAGAAAATCCCGACGCTGTTAGTTTGTCTGTAAATTCACCTGGAGCCAACGAAAGGATATCTAAAGATTTCCCACTTACTTTAGCAACTTGTTCTGCCAAGGCTTGATAGGTGATTGGTTTTCCAGATAATTCTAAGACCTCAGGATAATCCATTCCTGCTAATACTTTTGCAGCTACTTCTGCATACTCTCTCTTTAACGCCCAACCGGTTTTCCCTTCGCCAGCTGCATAAACAAACTGACCAGTTTTCAATGCTACGCCAATCAATGGCATCTCATTTTCTAAGTACCAGTTATTTCGTAAAAAGGTATGTTTAATACCCGATTCTTTGATGATTTTTTCTGTAAATTGATGGTCTGGAGCCAAGATACTAGTCGAATGATCTGCATCCGCAAAACTAGTATAGGCAATAAAAGAAACCCCTGTTTCTTTTGCTGCTTCTACAACATGTTGATGTTCAGCTTGTCGGTTTCCCGGTACACCTGATACAAATAATAGACGATCGATGCCTTGTAGCACCTGTATCATCGTCTCACGATCAGCATAATCGCCGATACGAACTTGAAGACCTGCTTCAATTAATTTCTGTGCCTTTTCTTCATTACGAGCAAGGACATAGATTTCCTCCAAGGGAACCAGTTTCTTTAATTCTTCTAAAGCGTAGTGTCCAAATCCTCCAGTTGCTCCTGTTACTAAATAAGTCATATTCCCACTCCCTATTGATTAATTATTTTTGTTCATATAGCTGTACATTTTTAAAATACACCATTATCATAAAGAGTATGCTAAGATAAGTCAAGAAATCAAGTTGAAAGGATGGATTTTAATGAAATATTCTCTACAATTAAGCGATGCGATCCACATCTTAGCTTATATCCACATATTTCAAGGAACTGATTTACTTTCAAGCGACATGATTGCAAGTAGCATTGAAACGAATCCAACAAATGTTCGAAAAATCATGAGTCAATTAAAAAAAGCAGATCTTATCCATACAACAAGCGGGAAACCAACACCCGTACTTGCGAAAGCTCCCGAAAATATCAATTTATTGGAAATTTATCGAAGTATTGAAGGCAACACGAATTTGATCCAAGTAGATCCAAAAACAAATCCGAATTGCGTGGTAGGCGCTAATATCCAAGAAGTCTTGGCTGCAACTTATTCTCGATTACAAAAAAAAGTGGAAGAAGAAATGGCAGTAATCACTTTAGATGGACTCATTAAACAGATTGCATTATCAGAAAAAGAAAAACGTCCAGAAAACCAGCCGCTCGTGGAAAAATTTCTTTAATTTGATGTAAATCAGAGTCACTTTTAGTTATCTAAAAATTAAAATAACAGTTTTATATTATTATTACTTTTATAATAGATTAAATAATCTTCGTACTGGAAAAAAATTGCTGTTTTCTTTTTATTTATTCGGTAAAATCAAACTATGAAGATAACTAAAGGAGGAAATTTTATGAAAGATTGGAAAAACGATTTTTGGGAATCTGATTTAGATCATGGCTACGAAATGTTTATTGAAAAACGTGTTCATGGATGTTTGTTTACAAAAGAAAAAATCATCGCAAAAGTCACAGAAGAAAACAAGAAGGAGTATGACATACTTATCCAGTTAACAGACGACGACCAATTCTATGGTCTGTCTTGCAGTTGCTCCCACGAAGACACAGGTCATTGTCCTCATGTCGTGGCTACCTTGTTCAAATATGAACAGGAAAAAGAGCAGAGAAAAGCAAATGAACTGGTTAAGTTGATTTCTTATGCAAATGAACAAGATATTCAAGACTTTCTCTTAATTCTTTTAAAAGAGAACCAAGAACTAGCTCAACGATTCCAAGAACATACTACAATCAATAATATGGACGATTACGATAAAATGATTGTTATTTTAGAAAAACATACCCATTATTCTGGAAGCAATATTCATGATCGTACACTTCAAAACATCAATAAAGAACTGTCTGAATTTTTAAACAGTCTTATTGATACATCCATCGCAAAAAATCAGATCCTTCATGCATTCGAATTAATGAACAGAATAGTTGAACACTTTGACTTAGCAAAGGTACATAATGTAGAAAATGATATCAGCCTTATCATGCATCAATGTTACTCTCTATGGAAAAAATTACTTAGACATGCATCTGAGCAAGAAAAACAACGAATATATTCTAAACTTTTGGCTAAAATAAATAACGCAAGCCAATCTAGTTTTTATATCCAACAAATTTTACATGAAGAATTCCCCGAACAGTTCTCTGATCAGGATCAGCAAAAACTTGATCAAACATCTGAAAATAACGGACACTTAAACTATAAAAACAAACGACTTCTATCCATTCGCCAAATGGAAAATTTGAATTATACAGACAATCAAATTCATCAACGTGCACGCGAAAGCTGGCAATCTCCAACTATACGTTCACAATATATTGACTATCTGATACAAAAGAAAGCATATGAAGAAGCAATCACTGTTTTGAATGAAAGTATTGTATTAGATCAACACTCTTCTGATATGGTCACCTTGCATCGCTATGCATTAAAAAATCTTTATCATAAACTAGGGGAAAAAGAGCTGTATGCGGAACAAGTCTTGCATCTTCTATTAGAGGGAGAGACCGTTGATATGAATTTGATCCATCAATTGAAAAAAACATATTCGATTGATCAGTGGGAAGAGGTACGTGAAAACTTATTTGAAAAATTAAAATATCGTACAGACGTTGGATTGTTTTATTCAAAAGAAAGACGTTATGATTTATTGTTGGATTATGTCCTCAAGTCACCTGGACTGGAAGAAGCAAGTCGCTATTTTTCTTTCTTGAGAAAGCAATTTCCAGAAGCACTTCTTCAAAAATATGAATACGAATTACGGCGGATGGCTGCTGAGACGACTACACGTTTACGTTATCATAAAATGGCTTTGTTGATCGCTGAAATGGCCACCCTCCCTAGTAGCACCATCTCTGTTCAATTACTGATCAAAGAACTAAAAGAAAAATACCCACGCAGAAAAGCGATGCTAGAAGAATTGAGAAAATTAGAAAAAACGTATAAATAATGTAGCCGTAGCGACCCTATTCACAGTCCGTACTTCAAAAAGCCGAATCAACAAGCAATGCCGTTGATTCGGCTTTTTTGAATAGACGATTACAAATTTGTCCATTTCCTATATTTTCCTAAAAAGAAAAAGCATTTCAAACACTTTTAAATAACATGATATCTCACCTGTCAATCAAATCCAATCGGAATTGATTTGGCTGGTTTACTGGTTGCTTGCTTCACGTCAGTCTCCCACTTGCTATAAATCTCTAAAAATCTCACTTCTTCTTCATCACTATATCCTTCAAAAACAACTTTATCGATATTTTTATGATCAAAAAAAATCGTGGTCTCAGGATTTAATCCTGAGGGATAAAGTACTGCCATATAGTCTGCAAATGTATCTTTTTTCGACTGTTGATCTGTATATACGGCACCTCTTCCAACGATGACTAATTTTTGTAAACCTTCCTCAAGCAACACGACACTTCCTAATGATAATAACTTTTTACCCTCATTCATCATATATTTCCTCCTTGTCAGTTCCTTTGATATGTTTGTTAAAATATTTCTCTCCATACCATTCTAATTGTATTTTCCCTTCAAAATTACGGTATTCTTCTGAGTATTTGTGTTTATAATAACCGTGTAATAGATACGGGAAGAATAGATAGGCTTCTCCGAAAATCATAACGATATTCATAGCTATCCATAGACCTAAAGTACTGATAAATCCAACAAAATCTGTTCGGACCTCATCACTATCCGGAAATACGATCTTCCATACCATGACGACAATGACAACTATCCAGCCATATTTTATTGCTTTCTCTACTAACATAGCCAACATAGCTTTCTTTCTACCTGTTCCATACAAAACATACTCAATTGAACGCTTCTTATTTATAAAGATGACACAACTAACTAGTAATACTAATCCTAGTAACACTGTCAATCCTATTAGAGTCAATGGTTTAAGAAAAAATGTAATACACAATAAGTTTGCACTTAACAACATTATTATCAATAGATTATTCGCATTTAGAAGAAAAACAACTTGACTAATTTCCTTATAAATAAATCTTTTGATGAAAATGATACATAGTAACCATAAAAATAAAAAAATATCCACTAACCAAGATGGGAAGAAGTTGATTTCAGCTCTTCCCACTGGACTATTAGGATCTTGATGATAAAACAGTCTAGATATAAGATAAATAATGCTAAATATTACTATTGAAAAAAAAGTATTTAATATTGGTCTACTCCGAAGTGATTTAGGATCTCCTTTCTCAATCATATATATTATTAATTGGTCATCCAACAACTTAATACTTTGTTCAAATGATGCATTGAACAGATTTTTCATACTCTCTATCACCAAAAACTAATCTTTGGAATTTTCACCGAAGATAGTGCCTTTCCTATGGATTTACCTACTTGTTGTATATCCTTATAAACATACTTTACTGTTTTAACGCTTTGTTCTATTTTTTTCGATATATCTCCTATAATGTCTGTTTTATCATACAATTTATACAAGCCATCTTTAATATTTTCATATGCATCTGGATTCATGTATTGAGCATATTTATTGATACCACCAAGGGAAGCCCGCTCCTATACCTAATGGGCCTAATCCTGATAGTAATGTCATTCCCTCTAACGGTCCAATACTCTTCACCATCTCTATTCCACCACCTATTATTCCTTTGCCAACACTTCCTATTTTTCCATATTCATTCACCGCATTGGCGGTGAAAGTGATGCCTAATTGCGCGTAAGTAGCTACTTGGCCTGCCGTTCCTAATCCTTTGGCAACACCCCAATTTTTAGCTCCTTGCACAAATTGAGATTTCTTCAAGGCTTCGCTGACGTAGGTTTTTACAGGGGACGTAAATTTAGTGAAATTTTGATAGGCCTTGCCTAGCGTATCGATTTTAGGAATCCATTTCCCTTGGGCAACGGCTTTACCGAACATTTCGTATTTTGCAAGACCGCTAAATAATTTATTTTTCATACCTGATGGTAGATGATTAGCAAGCATCAAAAATTCATCGTTGGATGCCAATTTGTTGACTAATGCACCCGGATAATTTTTGATCAACATTTCGAACCGCTTGACTGCATCGGTTTTCCCATCTTTCAGGGGTTGGACCAATTTTTCGATCTCCGCTTACATTTCTAAGTAGGCATTATTTGAAGATTCTTCCGACAAAGCTTTTCCGTTTGGTTTGTACTTCTCAAACCAACTCCCATCCACTCCTTTCGGCAATACATAACTACCGTCTGCCTTGATGGTTGTTTGGTTCAAGACTAATACGCTTTGCATGGCGAGTTTCAATTCCAGTAGACTGTTATTGAACAGTCCACTGGTTTGGAAGTTAAAGGCATGCAGTTTGTGTTGTTTGCGTTGCAACTTGTAGATATCTTCTTGCAGGCTGTCCGCCATTCGCATCAAGTTTCGATGAAAATCACTGAGCATTTCTGTGATACCTGGTAATATGCTTGTATTGGCGATCTGCCTAATCGTCTGCGCGTGGTTATCGATTGATTGTTTAGCGAATGTTTTGGCACGAATCTGTCCGCTTAAATTCTCTTCATCCAAGTATCCTTCACTGGCAATCATTTGATGCGCGGAAGAGTATAGATTCAAGTCTGACTGAATCCCTTGTACCGCAGTGTTTACCCGATGGATCGTAGGAATGATCAACTCAGAAAACAGCCCTTTCCCAGCTTGATAAGCAGCTCCTGAGAGTTTTTTGCCATCAACCGCGTGAACAACTTGTTGACTACCTGCTCGTAGTTGGGTGATCGTTGTACGAGCAAGCGATAAATTAGTGGTCAGATTGCTCATTAAATTAGAAGACTCTGTGGCTGAATAAATTAGTCCCATCGTTTATTCCTTTCTTTCTGAAGTTCCGTACGTTCTTCTTCAAGTTTGATTACACCTTTTAAGTATTCTTGATCTAGTTGGTGCTGTTGGTTTTCTACCAACTGCGTGAAGTAAGTTGATTTCCCTTCATTCTCATTTTGCTCCCAACGAGCAACTTGGCTTCCTTGGGATACTAATTCTTCTGTGAATTGTTGGATTTCTCGAAAGCTTTTTCGCATATCCATCTCTAAATAATACATACATTGTTTTAACTGCTGTTTTTCTTTACTCAGACGCTCCAATCGTTGTTCATTGTTGCTGATTTTACGATCATATTCAGCGAGTAACTCTTTCTTTTCCATACTGACTCCTTACTTGAATCTTGTTTGACTGTCTCTGACTGCGATTGCTTGAGCAAGCTGGGGGAATTTGTTTGCCTGTTCATTGACACAAGTGACTAGAATTGAAATATCATTGAGTAGCTTGTTGCTGACCTCTACACCTGTTTTCATACTGCTGATCGTGCTCTTGCTTAAAGAACTTGGCTTGCTACTACTAACAGATACATTTTTTATTCCTGATACGACTGCTGTTGCAGTTGATTCCTGAGAAGCGATTTTCGGCATCTTTTTTCTCCTTATCTGAATTGATAGAATGGGTCTTCTTTTAATGTCTCTTCTTCATTAATTTTTATGGTTTCTACAATCGGTACAGGTTGCTCCTCTTGCACGAGTAGTGGTCTAGTTGACGAATCCCTAAGTTGCCTCAACAAATCGTCTAAAAATTCTTCATCGTCTTGGTTTTGAAAGCCTTCAAAAAGCACTTCTGTGATTTGATCCGCATGGATAGAAAAGACTTCTTGGCTTGGCACATCGCCAAACGGATGGGGGGCTACTCGATATCTCGCTATCACTTTTTCTTCTTCATTTTTAGCGATGGCACGAGCAACGACAAAATAGAGCAGTTGGTCATCCTCTGTTCCTACTAGACTTAAGATACTGCCTAATGGCAAAAACGGTGTGATCATTTCTTCTCTCATGCTTCTTCCTCCGTAGGAAACACCAAAACTTCCCATTGTTCATCCTTCAAACTGTGTAGGACGTTTTTAGCAACTCTTGCGTTTTTTTCTTGATAAGAAAGATTTTCAATAAATAATTGATTTTGTAAGCTTCCACCAAATAAAATATGGTCGATATTTTCTTTTACAAACATAGTGATTCCGCCAAAGGTATTACCCACCTTCGTCATATGATCAAGAAAAACAAACTGTAAATGCTCGTTTCCTCCACTTAGCAGAGCAGTGACTTCCTCAGGGTTCAATGTTAATTTATCGACCAAGTCTGCGATACCATTGATAATGATGATTCTCTTGCCAGTTTCATTTGTTAAGAGAGCTTCTAAAGCCTCTTTTAGGGCTGTTGCTTTTTCACTAAGACATGAACGGTCCAAATATAGTGAAACTTTCGGCTTTGCTGTTTCGAGTGTTCCATTTGCATCGATCAACACCACTTCTTCTGGTCTTTCTTGACAAATTTGTTGAAGCAGCCAAGGCATCATCGCACGAAGTTGCTTATTGGATTTGAAAAAGATCCCTAATCTCATGCGCTGGAACAAGTCAAATGATTCTACTGAAGAAGTGGCTTTGTTTAATCCCAAATACAGTGTGTGGTCGTCTTGTTCAAGGTAAGCAGCAAAACTTTTTTGCGTTAGGTTTTCTGGTACCATTGGAATTTTATCTGGGCGTTCGCCTGTCCATGCTTGATTGATTTCTATAATTTCTTCTTCCAGATTTTGGAGTAGTTCAGCATCATTTTGCCCATTAATCGGCAGATAAAACTGAATGGTAGTTGGCGTAGAAAGTAAGACTTGTCCGCGCCCATTGATTGCTTCAGGTGACAAAGCATTTCTGCCCATGACCATGTTTATTTCATTTTCATCGTTTAAATATAGCGTTATCTTAGTGGCAATATTGCTCATCATGTTCGTCCGAATACTTCCTGCACGATTCGCAGTCATCACAAGAAAGATACCCAAACTGGTACCATCTCTTAGTAGTTGAAGAAGTACTTCATCGATTCTATCTTTGCGCTTATCTTCCAAGCTCAGGCCATCATAACTATCAAGAATGATTCCTAAGATCGGTAATTTTTCTCTTGTTCTTGTTTCGTATTGCGTTAGATACGCGACACCAGCTTGCTTGAACAATTTTTTGCGCTCTGCCAATAATTTTTCGATGCGATCAAGCATTTTTTGCAGTTTTTCATCTTCTTCCAAAGTCGCTATATCCGCAATATGGGGTAATTCCCTGAGTACTAATAAACCATTATTCCCAAAATCGATTAAATGAAACTGAATCGTTGCAGGGGTGTTTTGACGGGCAAGGTTCATTACAAGAGTTTGCAACACTGTCGACTTCCCATAGCCTGGACTAGCTACGATCAATGTGTGACTCGCTTCTTCGAGATTGAAGGTATAATTCATTTGTTTTTGTTCAGAAGGAATATCTAAACAACCAAATGGGATAGCTAGATTACGAACTTCTGACTGTTTTATTTTTGGCGCCATAATCTGCTTATCTAAGTTCGGTAGCCACGGCTTATCCGGCAATTTGTAGGTAGAATCGGTAAAGATTGTCTTGATCTTATCAATCACTGCTTCTAATTGTGTCGGCAAATCTCGTGTATCTTTTCCTTGAATGATTTCGATATCTGGATCATAGAGCAATTCTAACTGGCCCAATTCATTGATTTTGCATACCCGTTCATCGATCACTTCTTTAATCAAATGTTCTGGATCATATGGAACCCCCGCATAGCCACTTTGAAATAATTCATACACCTCATTTTCGCCAACTTTCAAATAGCCTCGTCCAGGATTCGTGATTTGTGCGGCATCTGGCGTTTTGAGTAACTCATTCGAGTCTTGGACACTCGCCATTTTCAAGGCAATTTTACTCGTACTATTGGCTTCGATCTGATCATTGACTACCCCAGAAGGTTTTTGGGTGGCTAAAATCAAATGGACACCTAATGAACGTCCGATTCGGGCAACAGAAGTGAGCTCATCTAAGAATTCTGGAACATTGGCTTTAAGCTCCGCAAATTCATCCGAAACTAAAATCAAATGGGGCAAAGGTTTTTGCGGATAAACAACGTCTGGTTTTGGGGTCTTTCTTTGTTTATACAAGGTCATGTAGCCGTTGATATTATTTACACCATATTTGGCAAACTCTCTTTGACGTTTCGCTAGCTCTGCTTTGATGCTCGCTAAGGCTCGTGCAGTTCCAGCACCATCCAAATTAGTGATTGCACCCATAAAATGGGGCAAATGATCTAAGGTATTGGCTATTCCGCCACCTTTCCAGTCAATAATCAACATGCCGATATCTTCTGGCGAAAAATTGATTGCTAAGCCGATCAAGTAAGTCGTTAAAAATTCAGATTTCCCTGAACCAGTCGTACCACCAACTAAGGCGTGTGGTCCATGGACTCGTTCATGTAGATCCCAATAAACTAAATCTTTTTTTCCACGCCAACCAATTAATGAACGAATCGATTTATTAGGTTCCGCAGTAGACCAGCGATTTGAAATCGCTAGTTCTTCAATTGTCTTGACCTCATATTGATCCAATAGACTCAAGCTGTCAGATGCGGCATTTTTCTCTACTTCTACATGATGAAGATTCGCCAAACGCCGAATGGCTTTTTCGATTGGATAGGTTGTCGGCAAATGATTGGGAATAAAACGCTGGTTCACATATTCATTGTTCTGATTGATCAACGTTGCTGCTTTATTGCTTTGATATTCAATTAAAGTAGTCGTTGTTTCTGGCAACATATTCAACGTTTCTTTTCCCCAAATGACCGTGATTCCATAGTCTCCTAAGTTTTCGGCTAAAAACTCGTTCAATCCATGACCTGCCAACCAACTTTCATCCAAAATCGAAAAAACATACTGTGGCTGAAAGTGTACCTTTTCATTTTCAGCTTCACGGACTTGTTGTTTTCTTTTTGCCACTATTTGATAAAAAGAATTCAAAATCATGTCTCGACTTTTGGGGGTATGTACCATTCCTCTTAGATTTAAAGAACGAATTTTATTATGAGGTAACCAACGCCATTCTCGCCAATGTTGTTCGTACTCTTCCGACGGGATCAGTGTAATGAATTCGACGTCTCGATAAGAATGCAACACACATAACTGAAATAATAGGAGTTGTAATGCTGTTTGTAAAATACTAGATGTTCCTGCTAAGCCAACCGTCTGTTTCAAAAGTGAAACGATGATCGGGGCATCTCCAAGTTGTTTGTAGGGACTATGAAGATGCTCAAACGCTTCATTACTCAGTTCATCCTCTTCTATCGGCTGGAAGTTTGTTTGAAAACTAGCATTGATTTCGCCGATTCCTAAGCGGACAGTCAAAAAATCTTCGTTCACTGTCATGCGTTCATAAATCCTCGCATGATAATCTTTAGCCATCAATGCTAATTCATCCAGTGAAGGATTCATATATTCTAATGCTGCTTTTTGTGTTTGCTGTAAGACAGTAAGCTCTGACTTTTTTTTAATCATATACTGATGGAAATGCTCTTCTCTCATATGATTTTTTCTGTTGCTTTCTTTTTTGTTTGTAAAGTAACTCGACACAGAAAAACCTGTTGTAAGTAAACTAGCGCCTCCCATACTAATCAACATAACTGGATTGCCCCCGCTCAAAAAACTTGTAGCACCGCTCAAAACGACCATACCTAATGGTGGAACGATGGTTTTCAACCACTCATTCTTTCCTTCATTAGATTTCTGCTTAGGTGATTGGATCTCTATTTTTTCTTTTGGTTCTTTTAAATGGATTCTTGGACTACGCCTAAATGCTGGGAAATTTTCTGGATACTCGGGAATGTAGGGTTCTTCGAGCAACTGCCAGGGGTCCAAATGTAGCTGATTTTTTAACTCTGAGATCTTTAATTGTTTCTCACGCATCTCAATCATCAGATAATCAATGATCAATTGATCGCCTACAGAAAATGGAAATACACCTTTTTCTACACGTTGGTGATTGTAATAAATCTTGGCCTTACTAGGATAGATTTTTATTTGATAGTCATCAGTACTATTACGATCAATAAAAATCAACGCATCCGAATCAATACGGATCGCCGAGTCTTTTGCATTTGATAGATAGACGCTTTCCCTTGGCTTATTGACGATTACCGTTTTCAAATTTTCATGATGAACGAGGAGAAACTTTTCATCCTTGACTAATTCTCCTCCCCAAAAAAGCTGTCCGTCTTCACAGGAAAGTGTTCGATCATCCAGTATTACTTGATTGTTTTTTTCTGTGATTTGTTTATGAATAAACGTCGAACCAAAGTAAAAAAGATCATAAAGAACTGAAACGGAATGTTGGATTTGATCAGTCATTGAAATTGGCTTAGTTTGCTTCATTACTATCCGTCTCGCTTTCTAAGATTTCTAAGTACTTATTGATTTCTTCCTCATAACTTGTTAATAACTCTTGCTTCTTCTGTCCACTCATCTTGTTGTTTGCTCGCGTCGCGTCGTATAATTTGGTGTAGGCATGTAAAATGTATTGATGATCGCCGAGGTTTTGTGCGATATCTAATGATCGTTCAAAATTCCCCCGTCCAATATAGATCCAGTAAAGCAAAGTATTCTCATTTGATTTTTGGGAAATGTTATTTAAGATTGCCGTCTTTTGCTCATTCGACAAATTATCCAGCTGTACCGCGCTGACTGCAGCGACATATTGAGCACCCGAAGGGAGATCTTCGGGTTTATCCTCTTTTAATGTGGTCAAAACACCGGCATAATTATTAGCAATATATTGCGTTTCAGCAGAACTGATCCGTTCTTGTGCGGGAAGTTTATCAAACGCATAGATACCTGTTGTAAGCGCTAAACCTATTGTTGAAATACTTAATAAAAGCGTGCCCCACTTAAACATAAAATAGCTTCTTTTGTTCACCATTCGAATTTCTGATGCACGTTTCGTTTTCTGCTGTACGACTTGTTCGCCAATCATGCGGTTGATTTCTGCGACAGTGTTTGCTCTTTGGATTCGTTTAGAAAACTCGTCCTTCAATGTGCCATTTCCTTCAATCAGTTGCTCATAATCGAACTTAGGATGTAAAAGTGTCAGGATCAATGCACGATATTGCTTCAAAAATTCTTCTTCGGTTATTTCATAAGGAATAATTGAATGCGCAAAACCTCTATGTGCTACGATGATTTCTTCTCCAAATAGAAATAGATTGGCTGGATGGATGAATGGCTGGATTGGGCTACTCAAAAACTCGGATAAGAAATTGATTTTTTGTGCAAGTAATAATCGTTGAAAAAGTTCTGTTCGTTTAAGATACTCTTGCAAAGAATAGATTTGTTTACTTTTCTGGTATTGAATGACGAGTTTTTCCTCTGAAGATTCTACGATCTGTCCAGAGAGCAAGTGCTTTTTCTGTGTTAAGAATAGTTGATACTGTTCTAAACGATCGAGTTGGTATTGCTTAGCATTAAGTGTCACTTTGACAGCATCAGTTGTTGTCTCAATCATGATCGTTTCAGAAATATCTTTTATGTGGGTCACGTTCGCTCCTCCGATTTTTGTTGAGATTCATCGATCAGTAAATGATCGCCTTCACTTAATGGATAATCTGCCACATATGCCTCTTCCTTTAAGCGGATCGGTTTATTCAATACCACTAAGTCGAACACATCTGGCAGAGAA
The DNA here is from genome assembly GCF_003957375.1 of Enterococcus mundtii. Taxonomy (GTDB): domain Bacteria; phylum Bacillota; class Bacilli; order Lactobacillales; family Enterococcaceae; genus Enterococcus_B; species Enterococcus_B spodopteracolus. Next base: position 2,638,300 of record NZ_CP025473.1, read on the forward strand.
GAACCATTTTGTATGAAAGATTTCTTTAATAATTCTTTTAATCGTGTAATCGTTACTTGGGTCGGGATCTGTAAGTCAATGATTTCTTCTTTGACTTGTAAACTTATCCCAATTGCTTGATTTCTATCCAACTACAACAGTCCTTTAATCATTTTTGTATTTCTGCTGTGAAAACTTTTTACCAAGATAATTGCCTCCAATAGTCAGTAATATACTTCCTAGTAGAAGTAAGCTCCACAAAACAATTCTTCCCTGGATCGCTGTGTGATTTGGTGTAGCTGACGACTGATGTCCTACAGACATTTGCCCTTCTTTGAATAATTTGGGTGTAATTGTCTGCTCAAAGACCTGTGGCTGTGGCGTTGCTTCCGACACAAAGACGAGGTTCTGAGCAGTAGAAATCTGTTGTCTTTGTTGTTGGACATGTTCTTGGTCTAATTTTGTTTTATCTTCTAAAAATAAATCGTGCACTATAAATGTTGTTCCATGATCTTCGACGCCTTCCCTTTCTTGATAGATCACATGGTTATTGATAGTGAGTGTACTTGCAAAAACTGTGTCATTCGGGTGACTTAAAAATAGTAAAACTACCAACAAAAAGAAAAGCCCCCCAATTTTTTTCTGAACCATTTTATACCTCCGTTCATTCATTTGACCGTTCTTTTTTCTCTTCTGGTCGGACAATAAAATTCAGTATCACTCCAAATATCAGGAAGAAAACGAGCATTAGATAACTTCCCCGACCGATGACCCCCTCATTCATCAGCACATTAAACCCGTTTTGAATATTCTGTAAAGGTGACAGACGATAGAGCCATTCTGTCAACGAGTCATTTTTGATTGCTACGCCCAACAAAGGAGTCAACATGAAGAACAAGCCAAAAATCCCACCACATAAATACAACGTGATTTTTTTGAATTGACGCATGAACCCTAAAAGAATTAATTGACCACTAGCAAAGACTAAAAATGCATAAACGAACCAAACAAAAGAATGCGCGGCTCCTGATACGGTGGTCGTTAAAACGCTGTAAATAAGTGAAAGAACTAACGTTACACTGAGTACCGCCACCATATTAGGTACGTTTTTCCATATACGGTTCGGTGTGACTAACAAATCGACAGAAGTCACTACACGTCTTTTCATCACGCTAGATAATTGAAAGGATACTAACAGAATCATAAAACCACCGATCAATGTCACATAGTAAGGAGTCAATGAGCTTTGTCTTGTTTGGCCAAAGCTTCCTTGTCCTAAAATTGGACTTGCTAAGAAATTAAAGACATGTGAATTGTCGCCCCCTCCACTCCTTGTATTCGAAAGGACTTGACTAAATGATTCGGCATACATTTGATTTTCAGAAACAGTCTGTGCCGATTCATCAAGAGAGGTACTTAGATTACTTAAAATAGTGGTGGCATTCTCTTGTACTTCGATGGTCGATTCTTTTAGCTGATCGATCGTAGGTGTGATATCAACTACTTCTGCCGCAGATTGACCGGTAACTTCAGCTGCTGCTTTTGAACTTACCATCAATCCTTGCATCGTTTCGATCAGACTGGCTGTTTGAGCTTCAATCAGAGCGTATTCATTTTCTTTAGGATGTGGATTTTCTTTTGAGATGACGGATTCCGCTTCTGTTTGTGTCGTTTGCTGCCAACTGTCGTATACTGCATGGATTTGTTGATTCGCAGAGACGAACCAGTGGTTTAATTTGTCCGCTTCTTCCATAAATGTTTGTGGTAATGTCATTAGTTGCAAGGTACCGTACAAGGTTGGTTTTAGTTCTTCAGGTTCTCTAGTCCCTGGAGAACCAATGACTGCTTGTAATGCAATGATTTGATTCTCGGTATCGCTATACAACTGATCTCCTGTTTTTTTGTATTCCTGATACAGTTGTTCACTGATCATCGAAGGTTTGTCACTTTCCTGAAGATTGTTATATAGCCAGTAGATCGAACGAGAATCAGCTAATTCAATAAGGGATCTCCCTGCATTTTCTGGTTGATCGATCATTTGTCGATATCCGGGTATCGTTATAGAATGGTGCGGTGCACCAAATAGCGTAACGATTTGTTGCGCAGTCGTACTTAATAGTTGAAACTGTTCCAATATTTGTGGCACATCATCAATCAATGGCTGATCCATTGGAAGATATACCGAGAATTCCCTCATTGGTTGTACGCGTTCATTGATCATCCATGTGTAAAACACCTGATTGTATGAAGTAGTTTGTTGTTCTGGAGTCAACTGCCACTTTAAAGGAATGCTTACTTCAAAGTTCAATTTATCTGGTAGCGAAGGATATTCTATACGCTGGTATGTCTCTTCCGTTTCCTCCTCCGGTTCAATCGTCCAAGGTTGTACGATTGTGAATGAATGATTTGTATCTACTCGGATTGCTGTTTCATAGTTGTAGGGGGCTAGTAACTGATTCAATTGGGTTTCCATTTCTTTAAAATCATATGTTGGATTAAAAAAGAGCATTCCTTGCTGCTCTTCTTCTGCTTGTATCGAGAGGAACGTAGCTTGATTTAACTCAATTGACAGCTGTTGATTGGTGGTGGGTAAAGAAATCATTACGTCATGTTGTGCTTTCGGATCAAGATAAGCAAACGAAGCTTCACTTCCGATTGGTCGGTCAAAATCATGGGCATAGCGTGTAACGATCGCTAGCTCATCATTGAAAATCGTGGCCTGATCCTGACTGATCACTGCTTGATTTTGTAATTCAACTAATAATTGAGCTAAACTATCCACCGAGATCTGGGGCAATGTCTCATCGATAACTGATTCGTACGTCCCATCTAATTTGGGTTCATTACTTTGATTTGTCATCAATTTGATAATCGCATTTTTCACTTGAACTTCTGTCGCAGTTGCAGGTTTACTTGTCGGATCATTATAATACGCATTGGCAATTTGACCTTTTAAGCGTTCTAGCTGTTCTACTTGATTCTCCAACTCAGTAATTTGTTGTTGGATCTCTTCGATGCGGGTTTGTTGATTGGTTTGAAACGCCGTTGCCTGAGTCAAGAAATCCCAATAAATACCGAAACTATTTTGTTCATTTGGTGTATAAAAGTTACTAAATTGAGCTAAAATCACATCGTTGAACAAGTCGTATTGATTTCTATAATCAACTGTTGCGTTCTCCAACTGAGTGGTTAATTGATTTTTTTGTAAGATGACTTGTTGATTGAATTGATCGATCGCTTCAGTGATTTTTTCATTCGCTTCTTTTGTATAATCAACAATTGTCGCCTGAACATCTTCTGTCTCTTTGTGAGTCTCTTCTAAACTTGTATTATTGCGCTCCAAAAGAGATTGTACCGAATCAACAAAGGCCTGTTGTTGTGCCTTGAATGCACTATTTGTTGTATCTAAAACACTAGTTGATTCTAATACACTCGCATAGTTGTCTGGAATATTTTGGAATGGCTGATAGATACTATTTTCTAGATTTTGCTGGTAATTGCTATGTGTATTCGTCATTTTATTCACGTTTTGCTGCGCTTCAGAGAGATTTCCTACAATACTAGAGAAATACATCTGCACAACACGCTGATTGAAGTTTGTTAAAATCTGATTCACTTGTTCTTCGATCGTTTGGTTAGTTATCTCATTTTGACCATCTCGAACTTGGTATTCGATGATCGCTTTTTCTGGATTGATACTTTGTAAAGATAATAGTTTTTCCGAAAAATCTTGGGGAATAATGATTTTTGCATCGAATTGGCCGTTCTCTAGTCCTGCTGTTGCAATATTACGCGTAGTCGTTTCCCAACGATTGGCAGTATCTTTATTGATCAGTGTCACAAAATCGGTTCCTAACAAGTACTGCTGACCTTCGAAATCTGCTCCTCGATCCTCATTGACCAAAACATATTGCATTTTTGTCGTCGGGCTGGCGGTGCTCGTGATGATACTCTTTTCTTTAAAGCCAATATAAGCAAAGAAAAGAAGCAAAGATAAACTTGCGATGACCGCAAGGATAAATGGCTGCTTTTGCTTCAAATGGTTTTTCAAGTTGTTCTCCTCCTTCTAAAAGAGCATGGGGTCAGAAGTGACTTGTCTGTATTTCTACCTTTCAAAATAAGCATCAAAATCCAAAAATAGCTAGCTGATTTCGGATTTTGACGCTTATATCATGGCGATGTGCACTTCTGTCATTTCCTCTTTTTAGGCTATAGCTGAGATGCTCTGTTGTACATTGTGTATTGTTGCACATGTGATTCGTTTAAGAAAATCTAGCAAAGTGACTTCTGTTTGAACATCAAGTTAAAATCCAAACGAACCTGCATCTTGACGATCGCGTTCTGCAACCGTATCAGCATACTTGTTCAACTGCTGATTGATGCTCTCAAGAAGCTCTTCCATTTGACGAACATTACCTTCTAACTGGTGGTATTGTTCCAAATAAGCTTGAAATGCTTGTCCTTTCCACTGTTGACTGATTTGTTGGTTCATTGCATTTACTTTACGGATCGCCTCTTGGATCTGAGAGGCTGCCTGTGAATAAACCTGTGCTTGTGACTTCAGTTGTTCGGGGGTGACTGCAATTACTCCTGCCATTTTTGTACCTCCTAAAATTTTTTTGACTAGTTTATCATACTTGATTTTCAACTGGTCAAAATAAAATACGCCGAATAAGGTTGATCTTCGTCGTATACGCACAATTCTTTTCGTATAAGATTAGTTATTTTAAGATAGCATTCAATTACTAGCGGGGGGAAACTCATTCTTGAGTTCAAAATCAACATGGTACGCCTGCTCCACGAAGCGTAACAATTCGTATTTTTTTTGATATTGTTGCTTTGAATCCAAGTAGCAACTGACTGCTAGAGCGTTTTTCACGTGATACTTCCCTTTCTTATTACCTTTGATCACATACCAGACGCCTTGTAAAAACAATTGCAAGTTACGCTCATAGTATAGTTCTTCTTCAAGGAAATACTCTTCTAACTTCGCCCCATATTTCCAAACCAGGCGGAGATCCTGATTTTTAATAAATAGAATGAGGCCATTCGCCAACATGCGAAATGTCTCACTTTGCCCACTGCGGTTTTCTTCGTAGATCGCCAACCTAAGAAACGACTTTTCTAAAATCAAATCGATAAATTTAGGATGGAACGCATATATACAATTAGTAAACAAAAAAATTTCGTAGCGAGTCCATGTTTGTGCCTTCATTAAATACTGATAAACCTCTGAAGATAGCACATCGATTTTTTCCTCTTTTAATTGAGCGATCATCAAGCGACAAAGACTGATTAGATGACGTTCTCTTTGAGAATTAGGTTCTTCTGTTTCATACAACATGATAATACTATGTAATTCTAAACTATCTTTCTTTTCAAAAGCGACTACCGATTCTTGCATCAAGCGATTGACCTCGGATAAATCATTTGGAAAATTAAATAACTGCAATTCATCATAGTCCAAATTTAGTTTTTTCAAAAAATAAGTCAACTTACTGACTGTCGTATCTGCTTTATTTTGAATAAAACGTTTATAAACAGAGCGACTAGCTTCCTCCCCACAAAGTTCTGCAATCGTTATTCCTTTTTGCTTTCTGACAAATTCAACGATCTCCCATACTTCCATTTTTTCACTCCTGACCTCTTTCACTGAATCTTGAACTCAAAGATTTTATAGAAAGAGCTTCTATGATTGAAATTTGATAAAGCTAAAAATCCCCGTTTATTATAATCTTACCATCATTCTCGTTTGAATATTACATTCATTTATAATAACTATTGTTTTTAAACATAAAGACTTTACTAATAAATACAAAAAAACAGAACAGAAAAACATTGATGTTATTTATAAGAGCGATAATGATGGAATAAACAGTATATTTTTTGTTCAAAATGTCATGATAAAAAAAGAATGAGCACTCGCAACGGTACTTTCCGCGAGTGCTCATTCCGTTTTCTGATGCATCAGATTATCAATGCGATCATACCAATTATAATGTTGATTGTTGTGGACTATTTATTAGAGTTTCTACATATTTTTTGGCTTTTCTTAGCAGTTGGATTTTTCTTATCTGACTGACATAGTTTTTACGATCTAACATTAAATAGTTATTTTCTCTGATTACGCTTAATTGCTCCCTATAGATCGTTGCAGCAGCAGTTAATGCGAGTTGACAATTTCGGTCAATAAACGGCAGCATCGTAAAAGAAGTTTCATATTTTTTCTCTGCTTCATTAGCTACCGCTTCCCATAGATCAATCAATGGCTTCGCAGGTTTATCTGCTTGCAACATGGTTTCAGTCACACCATGGGCACGCATCATTTCCTTTGGTAAATAAATTCGTCCCATTTTATTATCTTCACCGATATCTCGTAAAATGTTAGTGAGTTGCATCGCTTCACCCAGTCTTTTTGCCTGTGACTGGATTTTTTCTGCTTGGTCAGATAATAAAGGTAACAACATCAAGCCGACACTACCTGCGACATAGTAACAATAGTCTTCTAAGTCAGCCAATGTTTCTGGCTGTGTAAAGACTAAATCTTGCTTTTGACCTGCGATCATGTCGTAGAACGGAGACAAGTTCATGGGATAAACGGAAAAAACAACTGACAAGGCACGCCAAATTGGTTCATCAGGAATTTTACCCATGGAGAAAGCATCTAGTTGGTGTTTTAGTGCCAACAATTCTTCCTCACTATGCGCTAAGTCAACTGTATCATCTGCCAAGCGACAAAAAGCATAAATGGCATAGACACTTTTTGCTTTTTCTTCAGGAAGTTGAGAAAACGCTGCGTAAAACGATTTTGAATATTTTTTTATCACAGTTTCACAATAGGCAAAATCGTCTGCGTGTTTTTCAAACAGTTCCTGATTAGTTTTTGTCATCTTTAACCAACTCCTCTACCGCAAGCTTAGCACTTTGCATCACGATTGGTACACCAGCTCCGGGATGTGTACTGCTACCACAGAAATAAAGATTCTCAGCAGAAGCAAATTTATTATGAGGTCGATAATAGTTACTTTGTTTTAAAGTTGGTTTCAACCCAAATGTTGCACCATTATAGGCATTGAAATGTTGTTCAAAGTCTTTTGGTGTATAAAAACTTTCTGAAACGATATGCTCTTCAATATCAGTAAAGTCTGTCTTTTCTTTTAATAATGTCAATACTTTTTGACGATATTCTTGGACTTTCGCTTCTGACCAATCTTCGTATTTTGAAAGTTCTGGAACTGGTACTAATACATATAATCCTTCATGGTTTTCTGGGGCTAATGATTCATCCATGATCGTAGGACGGTATAGATAAAAGGATGGATCTTCCGGTAAACGACCATCTTCAAATAAATCATCCACATTTCGTTTGAAGTCATCTGCAAAATAGATGCTGTGGAGATAATCCCCCGGATATTTTTTATCTAGACCTAAATATAGTAAGAAACAAGAACAAGAGTATTCCATCTTATCGATTTTCTTATCCGTATATTTCCCACGATTCTTTTCATCAGGAATCAACTCTTTCATTGCATAAGGAAAATCAGCACCACAAACGACCGCATCTGCTTCTATTCGTTCTTGTCCGATTCGAACACCTTTTGCCACTTTATCTTCAATGATCAATTCATCAACGGGTGTATTATAATGGATCGTTCCACCTAATTCTTCTAATAAGTTAGCTAGTGAGGTTGCTAAAGTATACATACCTCCTTTGATAAAATGAACGCCATATAAAAGTTCGATCATCGGGATAATCGTGTATAACGATGGACCTTGATATGGGGAAACACCGATGTATAAGGTTTGGAACGCCAATGATTTTCGCAAACGTTCATCTTTAACAAATTTAGCAATCGATGAATACGCATCACTAAAGGTTCTTAGACGAATCCCTGCCCATAGTGATTTAGGATTATAGAAATCCCAAAAACCACGAAAGGATTTAGTAATAAATGCTTCTTTGGCTATGTGATAACGCTTGTAGATATCCGCTAGAAACGCATAATAGCCTTGCGCATCTTCTTGGGAAATCGCTTCGAGCGTTTTGGTCAATTCAATGAGATCATTTGAAAATTCGATTGGTTCTTCTTTATTGAAATAGAGTTTCAACATAGGATCGACTTTTTCCATCGGAATGTAGTCATCCGGATCTTTCCCACAAAATTCAAATACTTCGCGATAGATTTCAGGCATCATCACGATCGTTGGCCCCACATCAAACGTGAACCCATCTTTTTTGATTTGATTCATCTTGCCGCCAGGGCCACTTTCTTTTTCGTACAATGTTACTTCATAGCCTAATTTTTGCAAGCGTACAGCTGCACATAAACCCGCAACTCCTGCACCTGTTACAATGACTTTTTTCATGACATCCACCTACTCAATTCTTGTTCTATAAATTTTTATCATCTGATAAATTTTAGGATATCATTAAATTTGTGATGTCATAAAATAAAACGCTCAAATAACATACGTTACATTAAATTTTCTTCATTTTTCTTTGTTTTTAATTTATTTTTTATCATTTTTCACTCAGTATTATTTACGCGTGAAATATACAATCTAGATAGCCATTGTCAGTTAAAACTGAATAAATAGCCTTCAAAAGCCAATTCAGTCAAAAAAAAGCCATGACATCCGAAAATATTTTCATATTTTTTAGATGTCACAGCTTTTTTTGACTGATTACTTTTGTCACAATCTCAACTGTTTATTCAGTTTTATGTTGAAATTCATCTAATCGTGCACGAACTTCATCAGTGGATTTCGTGTTCATCAATTGCACACGCAAATCGTTAGCTCCTGGAAATCCTTTGACGTAGATTTTGAAGAAACGATGTAAGCCTGTGATCGAACGTGGGATCTCCTTTGCATAGTGGTCTTGTAAATCTAGTTGCAAACGCAGTAAGTCAATAAGTTCTTCTGCTGAATGCTCTCTTGGTTCTTTTTCAAAGGCAAATGGATTTTTAAAAATACCTCGGCCGATCATGATGCCATCTACACCATATTTTGCCGCTAATTCAAGCCCTGTTTGGCGGTCAGGGATGTCACCATTGATCGTCAACTTCGTTTGTGGGGCAATTTGTTCACGCAAGGCAACGACTTCAGGAATTAGTTCCCAATGTGCTGCAACTTTACTCATTTCTTTGCGTGTACGTAAATGAACAGAAAGATTCGCGATATCTTGCTTTAGTAAATGACTGATCCAACCAACCATTTCAGCTTGCTCTGTGTAGCCAATACGTGTTTTCACACTTACCGGTAACCCTCCAGCTTTTGCAGCTTCGATCAATTCTGCCGCAACCTCAGGACGTAGGATCAAGCCACTACCTTTTCCACGTTCTGCCACATTCGGTACCGGACAACCCATATTGAGGTCTATTCCTTTAAAACCCATCTCTGCTAGTTGAATACTCATCTCTCTGAAAAATTCCGGTTTATCTCCCCAGATATGTGCCACCATCGGTTGTTCATCTTCAGTAAATGTCAAACGTCCTTTGACACTTTCTTTGCCATCTGGATGACAAAAACTATCTGAATTAGTAAATTCGGTGAAAAACACATCCGGCGCGCCAGCTTTTTGGACAACATGGCGAAAAACCACATCTGTCACATCTTCCATCGGTGCTAATATAAAAAAGGGCGTAGGTAGTTCAGCCCAAAAATTATTCTTCATCAAGTACACTCCATTTCGCTATATACAAAGTTCCATCAAAAACATTGTTGCCATTATACAAGGAAAAAGAAAAAGAAGCAAAGTAGAGGTTGTGAAAGGAGCAATCAGCGCTAAGGCGTAAGCCAGGAAAATCGAAAATGGTTGTTTCATTTTTGATTTTCCTGGCTTATGTTCGAAGTGTTGCTCCTTGAACACCGTTTATCATAGGTTGTGAAAAAAGCGTTTTGACCTGAACAGTAAGATCGAAAATTGGAAAATAGCTTCTCATATTTGGCAATTTTTTAGCTTAATGTTGAAGGTCATCTTTTTGAACATCGGCTATCTAGGTTATGAGAAAGCCGGTCAGCTCCGAATAGTAAGGCGGAAATTGGGAAAATAGCTTCTCATATTTTTTCAATTTCACCTTACTATTGAAGGAGTTAGCTTGCCTCGTTCGTTTAACTTCTTAATCCCCTACCTTTATTGATCAAGTACCAACACGTTGAATAAAGCACTACAATGAACAGTACAAGGATCGCAATCGAAATGAATATTGGCACATCGGTGGTGCCTAAGAAACCATAACGGAAACTTGAGATCATATAAACAATTGGATTTACTTTTGAGATGGCTTGCCAAACCGGTGGTAACATCGAAATTGAATAAAACACCCCACCAAGATAAGTCAAAGGTTGTAACACAAACGTTGGTACAATGGACACGTCATCATAAGATTGAGCGAAAATTCCATTGATCAGCCCGGCAAGAGAGAATAAGATGGCTGTCATCAATAGCGTCAACACAACAATTGTCCATGAATAGACATGTAATGGTACAAAAAATAGAGAAATCATTGTGACTAATGCGCCGACCAAGACACTCCGTCCCAACCCACCGATCACAAATCCCCAGATGATAACATGTGTTGGTACAGGGGCAACTAAAATCTCTTCGATATTCTTTTGGAATTTTTGTGAAAAGAATGAAGAAGAAACATTTGAATAAGAGCTTGTGATGGCGGACATCATGATCAATCCTGGAACAATAAATTCCATGTAGGAGAAACCACCCATATCACCGATCCGTCCCCCGATCATTTTCCCAAAAATGATAAAATACAAAGACGTAGTGATCACTGGTGGTACTAGCGTTTGTACCCAGATACGCATATAGCGATTGGTTTCTTTGATTGCTAAACTTTTTAATGCAGTAAAATAAAGATTAAACATTTTTCTTCGTTGCCTCCATATGATAAGTTTCTTCCGTAATTTTCAAGAAAAGTTCTTCTAAGCGATTGGATTTATTGCGCATAGACAAGACTTTGATCCCTTGCGCACTTAACTGTTCAAAGATCCCATTCACTCCTTGATCACGCTCCACTTCAACCGCAAGTGTGCGTTCATCTTCTAAGATACTTGTATAGCCAATGATCTCTGGCTTTTTATCATAAGGTGCTAAGTCAAAGATAAACGTTTCAAATTGTAATTTGGAAAGCAAGGCTTTCATAGAGGTATTCTCAATCAATTCACCCGATTGGATGATTCCAATATTTCGACAAAGCATTTCTGCTTCTTCCAAATAATGAGTCGTCAAAATGATCGTTGTTCCTGCATTATTCAATTCACGTAGAAATTCCCACATTTCTCGTCTTAACTCAATATCGACACCCGCTGTGGGTTCATCTAGAATCAATAATTTGGGTTCATGCATCAATGCACGGGCAATCATCAATCGTCGTTTCATCCCACCTGAAAGCATCCGCGCACGAACATTGCGTTTCTCCCACAAATTAGATTGTTTAAGGTATTTTTCGCTACGTTTCAATGCTTCATTACGAGATACACCATAGTAACCCGCCTGATTCACGACGATTTGTTGCACCGTTTCAAACGGATTGAAGTTGAATTCTTGGGGCACTAAGCCGATTTGTTGTTTTGCTCGTACTAAATCTGTATCCAGATCATAGCCAAATACTTTCACTTTTCCCGATGTCTTATTCACTAATGAAGTGATGATCCCGATCGTTGTTGATTTACCTGCACCATTTGGTCCCAATAATGCATAAAAATCTCCTTCTTCAACTGTCAGATCGATGCCTCGGAGTGCTTCCACACCTGTCCCATATATTTTTCTTAACTCATTTATCTCAAGAGCATATGTCATTTTTTACTAACTCTCCTTATTTTGTCTGATTTACTATTTTAGCATGTAAAGAGGTTGTGAGAAAGCCGTTAAGCTCCATGCAGTAAGACGAAAATGAAAAAACCACAAGTCCTTCCAGAAAATAATTCTGTCGTCTCTGTGGTTTTCACTATCAATGATGGTTTTTGATTAAATACTTTCAGCTTGGGCTTATTTCTTACTCCACTACCCGCCATCGGCGATGTTGATCAAAAAAGGCAGCTTCTGCTTGCGCCTCTTTCACGATTGCTGTAGGATACTTCAGCACATCTAATAACGCGATGGCATTTCTTGTCTTTGCAGGTCCTTGTTTTAATTTAAAGTCAAAGCTGATGCCTTTCTCAGGCGTTACTTGCTCTTCAAAATGGACATTGGCACAATCTTTTTTCAAGATCTCAGTCAGTTCGATGTCGTGTGTTGCGACAAAAGCTAAAGAAGGGTAGTCGCTTAACCAATTCACGATAGCTGCTGAAGACGCGATCCGTTCAATGGTGTTTGTCCCTTTCAAGATCTCATCGACAAAGCAATAGCAACGTTCTTTTGTTTCCACTTGCTGTAATAAGCGCTTGATCGATTTGATTTCTGAAACAAAGTAACTATCGCCTTCAAACAAATTATCTTCGATCGCCATCGAGGTCAAGACATGACCGGGTTGGATCGTGAAAGATTCGGCTAAAGCAGTTTGGATCGTTTGCGCTAAGATACCGTTGATGGCAATACTTTTGACGTACGTTGATTTTCCTGAAGCGTTCGAGCCAGTGACCAATGTGTTCTGTTGCCAATCGATCGGATTGACGACTGCCTCGGCAATCAGAGGGTGATACGTATCCTCTGCCATGATCCCGCTTTCTGCAAAGACTGGTTGACAAGAATAGGGCATGTAGGTGCGATAATTCAACACTGCCGCAGCTACTTCTAACTCTCCGAGTAATTGCCATAATTCAATCGCTTGTTCCGTTTTCTTTTCCAATCGGCTAATGACAAAATGATACGAAATAAATGGCAACATGAACATCATATTCAAGTAGTCAAAAAACAACTCCGCTTCTGAGCCATTTTTCACTCGAAATGAAAAACCGAACTTAGGGATTTCTTTTAAAGGTTGTACATTTTTTTGCAACTCTGCTTGCAATGGTGTAGCAAACGTGGCTATTTTTTTCGCCGCAGAAATCGTAGAAACAAGATAGCCCATACTATTAAGTTCTGTTTCGAGTGTTTGCTTTTTTATCAAGTAATAAACCGTATTGAATAACACACTAATGATCGCGATATAAATGCCGATTACTTGTCCAAGCAAAAACAAGCCTAAACCAATGAGTGGTAACATGCCTAAAAAGGCAAATAGCCCAATATGACCAATTCTTTTGCTTTTGCCATCTGCTAAGTATTGTTTGGCAAAATTACGGTCTTTTTTTCCAAGTCGTGCAAATTGATATTGGATTTCTTCTCTCAACTTAGGATTTTCTTGGTAGAAAGTAATCAACTTTTCTAAACGCTGATCTTGTCCAAAATCAAAATTACGCAGTCGCTGATAAAGCGCTTCTGAACCCACACTTGAATACGTATGATTGACCGTTTCGAATACTTCAAACATATCTAGGTCATACCAAGTCAAGTCATCGACTTCACTGTCCCACGTGCGAAACTTTTTTTCTGTCTGCCAAGCTTCTTTTAAGCTCTCCTCCTTATCGAATCGTACTTGATATGGAAGCTTCCCCCATTTGTAACGGACATCTGCTCTTAATTTTTTTCGCGAATTGATTTCTAAGACAATTAAGATGCCAATGATACCGACAATCAGGAGCATGATAAATTCTGTTTGACTCATAAAATTTCTCCAATCTATTGAATACTTTAAGTATAGCACTGATTGGAAACATAAATGGAGTTATAAAAAACTATCCTTCTTTTTCGCCGTATTCATGTTGATTCTAGACACCAACTAATTCCATCGAAAAGTACCTTTTGATTTCCTTCATGTTGCAATCCTTCTGAAAAATGTGCGGGAGTCATACAAAAAACTTTACCTTTACCATACAGATGTCGCCAAGCGGCGATCGATTCACCATAGTGAGAATAGCTGTGCATCAGAACTTCCGTTTCTCCTATAGCTACTTCAGTGAAATAGTGTTCGTCCCATATTTTATAAGACTTACCATTTGATTCTCGATAGGTTACTTCTGTAGGTTTGGGATGATGAAGGAAGCGCCCCCGCAACATCTCACTAAAAGCAGAGTGGATCGGGTAGCTAGAAAGTGCTGAATGATAGGCAATCAGGCTTCCGCCATCCGCTACATACTCGGTGATCAACTGATCATATGTTTCATTTAACCAAACAGCGTCATTTTTTTCGGGTGCTAACCGATTTTCCTTTGAAAGGAGGAATAAATCAGGTTGCTCATGTAATGCTTCGGTTAGTTGCTCGATCGTCAGATCAGTCATCTTTAATTCTTGTGGGAAGTGCTTAGCGATCCCCTGAAAATAGTTGACTAACGGATCATGCGGATGGTAAAAATCGCCTAACAACGTGATCATTTTTTTCACTAGGAACACACTCCTTTCACTTAGATACTCGCTTATTATTTTTCATACATGTGACAAATTTCCTTTGTACATTCGTATACTTTACGATAACGCGCATACACCTTTTGGTAAACTTCCACTTGTTGCGGGTTCGGTTGCACAGGGGATTGGTAGGAAACAAAAACACTTGCACATTCGTTCAAATCAGTAAACCAGTCACAGCCTACTGCTGCTAACATGGCAGCACCAAGCCCAGGTCCTTGTTCGGTGGTTAAAGTAACGATCGGTCGATTAAAAATATCCGCTTGCATTTGGAGCCACATCTGATTTTTTGCACCGCCACCTACCGACACGATGGTTTCGATTTTTTGTTGGGTCATCTCATCCATGATCGCTTGGGAGTCCTTTAGAGAGAAGGTAATCCCTTCTAGCACGCTACGGGTAAAATGTTTTAACTCGTGTTGCGTATCTATTCCAATAAAACTTCCTCTGATTTGACTATCACTGTAAGGCGTGCGTTCCCCTACGATATAAGGAGTGAATAATAAGCCATTACTGCCTGCATCAACACTTCCGATTTCTGATAGCAACTCGTTGAAGGAACGATCAGGAGCAAAGCGCTGTTTGAACCAACTCAAGCTGTCGCCAGCTGCTAAGGTCACACCCATGGAATACGCGGCACCTGAGGCATGTTGGAAGAGATGGAGTTTCCCTTGATAGTCTCTATCCACATTTTTTTCGTAACGAAGGAATACGCCACTTGTGCCGATGGAACATAATCCCAGACCTTCTTCTAAAATACCAGCGCCAACAGCGCCACAGGCATTGTCGGCACCGCCTGCAATCACTTTGACTGGCTTGGTAAAGCCGTATCTTTCTTTAAATTCCTCTTTCAATGTCCCCACCACTTCAGTAGAAGCCACTAAAGGAGGTAAGATGGCTGGATCAATCCCAAATTCTTCTAAGATTTCTTCGTCCCACTGCTTCGTTTCTTGATTCAGCAGTAGTGTGCCAGCCGCATCTGACTCGTCCATATGATACGAATCAGTCAACCAGAACCGTAAATAATCTTTCGGTAATTGAATGTGTTTGACCTTTTCCCAACTCGCTGGTTCGTGTTCTTGGACCCATAAGATTTTCGGTAGTGTAAATCCTTCTAACACTTTGTTTTTCGTGTGCTGTAACAACTTGTCGCCCATTATTTCAGTGATTCGTTGACATTGTGGTGTCGTACGAACATCATTCCATAAAATAGCTGGTCTTACAACTTGATCTGCTTCATCCAAAAGAACTAAGCTGTGCATCTGTCCAGAAAAACTGATGCCTGCCAATTCATCTTTAAGATCAGTTACTTTCTCTAATAATTCTTTCAATATTTGATCTGCTGCTTTGAGCCAATCCGCCGGTTGTTGCTCGCTATACCCCATCTGTGGATTGCTCATAGGGTAAGAAGCAACTGCTTCTGCCACTAATTTTCCTTTTCGATCAAACACTAGGCCCTTCAAAGCACTTGTTCCTAGATCTAAACCTAATACATACATGAATCGTTCCCCTTTCCAACAAAAACAAGCGAAAGAAACAGTCCGTTCCATCAAGACACCGCCTGTTCCTTTCCAATGATTATATACGCTTTTTATTCTGATTCTTCTGTACTTTCTATCGAAGAATCTTCTACTGAGTCTGTTTTCACTTTACTTTTTTCTTTTCCATACTCTTCTAACTCTTCCGCTAACACATAGTTGACATCGATCGGAATGGTTGTGTCAATTGTTTCACCGTCGATTGCTTTCACTAAATTCTCGATCACTTGATAGCCGATTTGGTACGCATCTTGGTCAACGATCGCTGTGATTCGTTCGTCCGCTACTCCGCTTAACCAAGTGTCCGTATAATCAAATCCATAATGAAGCACCTGTCCTGCTTTTCCTTGAGATTCTAACGCACTCATCACACCGACATTCGGCCCTTCTGAACCTAATGAAAAGACAGTGACTAAGTCTCTATTCGCCGCAATGTAGCCTTCTAATTGTTTTTTAGATTCTGATGGTTGATCATTGTCTTGAATCGTCGCTAAAAACTTAAAGTTCTCAGCATCTTTTCCATAAATCTCTGCAAAACCTTCTTTCAGTCCTTTTTCACGATCGATCATAGTTGGTTGTGCGACGTCCACACAAACGATGGCGATCGAACCACCGGTAATGCCTTTTGCCTTCATTTCTTCAGCAGCACGTAACCCTAATTCTTTTCCAGCTGAGACATTGTCTGTACCGACGTAAGCTGTCCGATCTTCAGGATTTTCTAAATCGGCATCAAAGGTGATGACTGGAATATTTTTATCCATGGCTGCTTTGATTGGATCAACAAACGCTTTTTTCTCAATCGGTGCAATGGCGATTCCTGCTACGTTTTTGGCAACTGCTTCTCTGATAAAGCCGATATGTTTCTCTTTCTTACTTGGTTCAGCAGAAGGAGATGTTTTCGTGACCAATGTATAACCCAATTCTTGTGCCGCATCCTCTGCTCCTTTTTTCATGGGGTTCCAATAAGCCCCGGTGTCTACGATTGGAATGAAATACAAGGTCTTTTCGCTATCTGCATCCGCAGAATCACTTGTACTACATCCTGTACCAACTAATAATAACGCAACGAACATACTGATGACCCAAAATGATTTTTTTAACATGGTCTTTTCACTCCTTAGATTATAATTATGACTGACGAGTTGCTCGACGTTTCAAATAATCAATGATGATTGCTAAAATAATGACTAGACCGGTCACTGTATCTTGTAAAAATGAATTTACCCCCATCAATGTCAAGCCATTTTTAAATACTTGTAAGGTTAAGATACCTGCAACCGCTCCGCCAATCGTGCCGATTCCACCACTAAATGATGTACCACCCATGATAGCTGCCGCCATTGCGAACAAATCTAAGCCATTCGCATCTTTGGAAGCGCCACCATTTAAATTTGAAACAATCAACAACCCAGCGATGGCTGCTAACATTCCTTCAATCATAAACATCTTAATGATATGTTTATCCGTATCGATACCGGATAACCTGGCTGCTTCTTGATTTGACCCTACCACATAGGTATATCTTCCCAAACGCGTATTTTTCATTATAAAAGCAAATACAATAATGATAATTAAAAAAATCAAGGCATTGCTTTTGAACATATCCGTACCGATTGGCATTTTCGCTAAGCGATTGAACCACTCGTTTTCGGAACCGATAAATTGTTCGTCCGTGAAAAAGCCGAGCATTCCTTTGATGACATAACTTGTTCCTAACGTCAAAATAAATGAAGGCAAATCAAATTTCTTGATCAACAAAGCGTTCAACGCGCCTAACATTGCCCCTGTCAATAATGCCAGAAGCACAACGATTGGTGCAGGCATTCCTTGATTTGCCACATATAAACCGAGCATTCCTGACGCCATTCCAACATAACCAATTGATAGATCCACATAGCCGCAAATCAAAATCATCGCATAAGCAACAGTTAAAATGCCTACCGGTGGAATTTGTTGGAAGAAATTTTCAATATTGAATGTGCTCAAAAAATTCGCATTTGCAATTGAAAAATATAGGACTAAAGCAATTAACACTAAATAAACAGAGTAGTTCATAAAAAGTGACTTGATCGTTAACTTGTTTCGTTTTTCCATCGTTCTCTCCTTTGTTTACATATCCTCTAGCTGAAGAATCGTTAATGCTCATTAAGCGTTGCATAGGTCATAATCAATTCTTGCGCCTCATCTTTTCTGTCCTGATACTCAGCGATGACGACTTCTCCTGTAATCTCACCTTCCCGAAAAACATAGATCCGATCGCAGATCCCTAATAATTCAGGGATTTCCGAAGAGACGATCAAAATCGTTTTCCCTTGGCGTGCCAATTCGTTGATGATCGTATAGATTTCTGATTTTGCCCCCACATCAATACCTTTTGTCGGTTCATCAAAAATATATACTTGATTTGTTGTATTCAACCACTTTGCTAAAACGACTTTTTGCTGATTCCCACCAGAGAGACTGACAACTGGACGCGCAATATCACTGATCTTAATCTTCACGTCTTGTACAAACTGATGAGCCGTTTGATTAAGTGATTCATGTTTTAATACAAATCCACCTAGATTCGTTATCGTGATATTGTCTTGGATTGAGAGACCAAGAAACAAGCCTTGATGTTTACGGTCTTCCGTTAATAATCCGATTCCTTGACGAATCGCATCCACCGGCGACTTGATCACTACCGGCTGGTTCGCCAATTTGATTTCACCAGATTTTGCACGATCTGCACCGAAAATCAGTCGTACCGTTTCGGTTCGACCACTACCTACTAACCCCGCAAAGCCTAACACTTCCCCACGTCTTGCTTGGAAGCTGACATTTTTAACTCGCCCAAAAGAATCAGAAAGATTGGTAACTTGTAAATAGGTTTCTCCTAAGTGGGTCGGTTGTTTTGGATACAGATCGTTGATTTCTCGACCAACTAAGCGAGCGATAATCGCTTCTTCAGACAAGTTTTTTACTTCATCGGTCAAGATATATTCCCCGTCGCGCATGATCGTGATTCGTTCACCTAATTCAAAGATTTCTTTCATGCGATGAGAGATATAGATACTTGAAACGCCTTTTTCCTTCAATCTGCGAATAATAATAAACAAAACTTCGACATCTTTTTCAGACAAAGAAGTTGTCGGTTCATCAAAAATGATCACTTTGGCATTCAAACTAAGCGCTCTGGCAATTTCAACTAATTGTTTATTGGCAGTAGACAACGAAGCAACCAGTGCAGTGGGAGAAATCGCAGATCCCACTAAGTTCAGCCATTGTTGCGTGTCTTCATATAATTTTTTGAAGTCAACAATTCCTAACGCCTTATTTTTATAGGGCAAACGACCAATAAAAATATTTTCTGCCACAGACAAATCTTCTGCTAGATTCAATTCTTGATGAACAAAGGCAATCCCTAATTCTTGTGCGAAGTCAGGAGTCATTTTAGGGATTTCTTTCCCTTCAAATATGATTTCTCCTTCGTCCTTATCGATCAATCCAGCAAGAATGTTCATTAAAGTAGACTTACCGGCTCCGTTTTCTCCCATAAAAGCATGGATCTCGCCTTTATTTACCTCAAGTCTTGCTTTTTTCAAGACGTGGACAGGGCCAAAACTTTTTTCAATATCAGACATTGAAAATAAACGTTCTTTTTCCATGAAAGATCTCCCCTCTTACTCCTGAAGTGACAACACTGTTCTATTCACTTTACTTTTCTCGATAATCAAAATAATCAAAAACAGCTGGCAAATCATATCCTGAGTAATCGATGTTGACTATTCCCACAAACGCACCCGTAAAAAATCCACCATGGGTTTGGTTGACATATTCATCGGATAGTACTTTTGCATCTAACTGGATCGCTAATTCGATCCATGTTTTTCCGTCAAACGAATAAGCATATGTGTAAGTTTCTCTTCTGACGATCGTTTTGAAATAAACAACTGTTACATCCTCTGGAATTGGAATGACCTGTTCCTGCAAATAACTTTTGAATACGCCTTGATTATTCTCAGTGAGTTCAATGACACAGCCTTTTTCTTCGTGCCAAGTCACTTGGATCATCGACCAATGTTGTGAATTGTAATAATTCGTCAGCCCTGCCATTTGCTGGAAGGTCGTTGGCGAATAGCTCAATGCAGTTTCTGCTTCAAACTCAAATGCTTGCCAACGTCTAGCAACTAGTGAGTTTCCATGTGTATTGGCCAAACTTCCGGCACCTCGTAATGTCAGCTTTCCATCTTTCAACATGCCGATATCCTTCGTAAAAGGGACACGTACTGTTTGAAATTGTGGAGGCAGTTCGCTTTGTTCGAAGTGAGTCCTTTCTGGCAGTTTTTCATAAGGGTGAGGTGTCACTCCTTTAGGTGCTTCCACCTCCATACTCCCTTGCTTTCCACCAACGATTTCTGGCCACAATGCTTCAGACCATGTCACCTTTTGAATCGCTGTTTCTCTGCCTAATGTACACCAGCCACGGGGATCATGGATGGATTCGTTTTTATGATGCCACGGTCGACCAGTCAAATGAGCAAAATACCATTCGCCTTCTGGTGTATCAACTAACGCACCATGTCCGCATTTTTGCAGTGGATTTTCTGGAGAGTCATAGGCAGTTAAAAAGGTCTCTGCTTGGCTTTCAAAAGCTCCTTCTAAAGTTTTTGAACGTGCCACCACTTCTTGGTGCGTATAGACGGTGCCCCCTTCTGCACAAAACAAATAATAATAACCAAATAACTTATACAGATGTGGGCCTTCCACTAATTTCACGTCAGTTCCTTTCCAAATGATCTTACCTGTTTCCGGAAGTAGACGTTGCTCTTCCACTGAATATTCGGTGCATTTGATCCCATTAAATGGATGATGGTATTCGCGATGATCCCATTCCATTTGAACTAGGTATTTGCAGCCATCGTCATCATGGAAAAGAGAAGCATCGAAGCCGACACCATTCAATCGAATCGGTTGACTCCATGGACCAGTGATCTCTTCTGCGGTAGTCAAATAATTTGTACAATCTTTGAACGCTCCATTGACCACTTTGACATCAGTATAAACTAACCAAAATTTCCCATCCGCATAAGAGAGATCGGGCGCCCAAATCCCTCCTGAATCTTCATTGCCCTTCATATCCAACATCTGGATAGAAGCCAATGGACGTGTCACCAATCGCCAGTTCATCAAATCTTTCGACTCATAGATCTGAACGCCTGGAAACCATTCAAACGTTGAGTTGGCAATGTAATATGTTTCTCCCACACGTACAATAGACGGATCAGCATGAAAACCTGTTAATACTGGATTTTTAATTTTCATCGTACACCTCACTCTATTTTTTTAGGAGAATCCCTTTCAACCATCCAAAGGAGTCAGCGATATCTATCCTTAGCTAACTGAATGAGACTCTCCATAAGTTGGATTAAACTAAATAATCATTCAAAAAAGATTTGACATATTCGATATGGCTTGATTCCAGCTTGATATCTTTCAGCTTCAATGCATAGTCAGTCAAACTTTCCAAATCTTCCTTGTCGTTGACAATGGATTCCCCAATGCCCTCTTGGAACGTAGCATAGCGTTTCTCTTTTAAGGTATCGAAGAAGCGATCCTCTTTTAATTTCGCCGCTGCCTTCAGCCCTCTAGCAAAGGTATCCATCCCGGCGATATGCGCTAAGAATAGATCTTCCATGGCAAAACTAGAACGACGGACTTTCGAATCAAAATTGATTCCTCCTGGTGCGATACCGCCATTTTCTAAGACACCATACATGGCCAATGTGACATCATAGACGTTCGTTGGGAACTCATCAGTATCCCAACCAAGCAACACATCCCCTTGATTCGCATCTAGAGAACCTAACGCGTGGTTGATCCGTGCTACTTCGATCTCATGTTCAAACGTATGCCCAGCTAACGTAGCATGATTAGCCTCTAGATTCAGCTTGAATTTCTCTTGTAAACCATATTTTTGAATAAATTGTAAAGCCGTTGCAGCATCAAAATCATATTGATGTTTACTTGGCTCCATTGGTTTTGGTTCAATCAAGAATTGTGGCATATGACCGATTTTTTCACTATAGGCGATCGCCATTTTGAACAAACGTGCAATATTCTCTTGTTCAAACGCCATATCCGTATTCAACAACGTTTCATACCCTTCACGACCACCCCAGAATACATAATTTTGACCGTTGAGTTTTTTTGAGATGTCTAAGCCTTTTTTGACTTGAGCAGCAGCATAGGCAAAAACATTCGCATGATTCGTTGAAGCTGCACCATTCACGTAGCGTGGGTGGCTGAACATATTTGCAGTATTCCAAAGTAGTTTGATTCCCGTACGCTCCATCTGTTCCTTGATCAAATCTGTGATTTCATCTAAGTTTGCATAGAATTCTTCTAAACTATTTCCTTCAGGCGCGATATCAACATCATGGAAACAAAAATATTCGACACCTAATTTTTCTAAAATCTCAAAAAAGGCCGCTACTCGATTTTTTGCGGTTTCCATTTCAGTCGCACCTAGCCACGTTCTTTGATTGACTGGTGAGCCGAATGGATCACTGCCATCTTGTGTCATGGTATGCCAGTAAGCAACAGCAAATCGTAAATGCTCCTTCATCGTTTGACCGGCAACTACCTCTTCTGGATTAAAATGGCGAAAAGCAAAGGGATTGGTTGTCGTTGTTCCTTCATATTGGATTTTTTCTATTTGTGGAAAATAGCTCATATCATATTCCTCCTAATTTATTCATTCTACATTAGTTAGTTCATCTAACAAACCAACTTAACAAGCATATAGTATACGCTTTCACAATCATAGTCAAGTGATTTTTCATTATTATCAAAGCATTTCCATTCGAATGAAGTTAATTTATTTACTTTACAAAACGAAATAGCTATAGATAAATAACTAGAAAAATAATGAGATTACCAGTATACTTTAGAACGTATCCTCATTACATAATGAATAGGAAGTGATTTACTTTGAAAAATCCAACGTATACTCGACGGAGCCCAAATGAGTCTCTCTGTTTAGAATTGATTATGAACCAACCGGCTCTTTCTCGTGCAGAGCTTTCAGCCATAACTGGACTAACCAAAGCAACTGTGTCCTCCATTGTGAAAAAATTGATCGATGATCAACTGGTCATCGAAACTGGCATTGGAGAATCTAGTAATGTCGGTGGACGTAAACCGATCATTCTTCAATATAATGGAAAAGCGGGCCTCTCTATTTCCATTGACATCGGCTATAATTACATCTATGGTCTCCTTACGTATCTAGACGGGGAAGAGATACAACATATCCAAAAAAAGCCAATCACATTAGATGAGGAAGCCATCTATCTGTATCTTTCAGAAATTTTCACGTTATTTGAGCAACATCTTCCGACGACAGAATATGGCATTATTGGAGTAGCAATAGCCGTTCATGGCCCTGTCTACCATGGTGAGCCAATTTTTGGCCCTCATTACAATTTCGATCACATTTCTTTTCGCAAAATAGCTGAAAAACTGAGAAACTATCCTGTCTATTTGGAAAATGAAGCAAATCTTGCAGCTTTAGGTGAGTATAGCTTTACCTCAGATTCGGAAAATCTTGTCAGCATCAATATGCACAGCGGCATTGGTGCAGGAATCGTCAAAAATGGGAATTTAGAGGTTGGTGCCCATGGTTTTGCTGGTGAAATCGGTCATCAGATCATCGTGATGGACGGTAAGGAATGTCGCTGTGGAAACCGAGGTTGTTTGGAGATGTACGCTGCCAACAAAGTCTGCTACGATCGATTTGCTCAGAAAAAAAAGTTGGACTATGTCAATGCCATCATCCTTAGAGAATACTACCAAAACCAGGATCGTGATGCACGACAAGTCGTAGAAGAAAATATCAACTACTTGACGATCGGTATCAACAACTTGATCGCCCATTATGACCCATCGATCATTATTTTGAATAGCTCACTTTATCGCGAAATACCTGATATGATCGAACAATTAAAAGGGAATCTGCACAATCATTTTTCGAATCAATTAGTCGTCCGCAACAGCTCCTTGAACGAAAAAGCGACACTTCTAGGAGGTTTGGTCTTAAATCTCCAACACTTTTTAGAAATCAAACACCTGAAATTAAAATAATCATGGATCAATAAAAATATCTGCCAAACCGGAAAATGTTGAGTTCCAGTTTGGCAGATTTTATTTAGATAAAGTACGTGTATCTTTAATTTTAAATAGTAAAAGAATAACAAACTTCCTACAATTGATCAAACACTTCAACAACATGTTCCACTGTAAACTGATAATTTTGGATGATCGTTTCCCCAGGTGCGCTCGCGCCGAAACGATCAATCGCAATGATTGCCCCAGCTGTCCCTGTATAGCGCTCCCAGCCAAATGAAGCAGCCATTTCGATAGAAACACGCTTCGTCACTGCTTTTGGCAAAACACTTTCTTGATATTCCGCGGATTGTTCTTCAAACAAATCAAAACTTGGCATAGAAACCACTGAGACATCTTTTCCTTGTTCCGCCAATACTTTTTGCGCTTTGACAGCTAGATCCACTTCTGAACCTGTCGCGATCAAGATTCCTTCTGGTTGTTCCCCTTTAGCTGGTGACAAGACATAGGCACCTTTTTTAACCATATCATCTGCCACTTCTTTCGTTGATGGAAGAACTGGTAGATTTTGACGACTCAAGACTAAGATCGTTGGTGTATCTGTGGATTCCATCGCAACTTTCCACGCTGCACGAGTTTCGTTCCCGTCCGCCGGACGTAAGACATGGACACCTGGCATACTTCTAACCGAAGCCAATTGTTCCACTGGCTCATGTGTCGGGCCATCTTCACCAACTGCCACAGAGTCATGGGTCAAGACATAAATGACTGGCGTGTTTTGGACCGCTGCTAAACGCACAGCTGGTCGCAAATAATCGACAAAGACAAAGAATGTTCCTCCATAGATCCGGGTACCGCCATGCAATTGGATCCCGTTCATCGCTGATGCCATCGCAAACTCACGAACACCAAACCAAATGTTGCGGCCTTCATAGTGTTCAGGCGTGAAGTCTTTGTCTGCTGTGACCATCGTATTGTTTGATCCAGATAGATCGGCAGAACCACCCCAGAAGCTTGGGATCGCTTTTGATAATTCTTGGATGACTTCTTTACTTGAGACACGACTTGCTTGACTTTCACCTTCGTCATACGTTGGAAGTTCTGCATCCCAATTCTCTGGTAATTTCCCAGCAAAGGCATCTTCAAATTGTTGGGCTAATTCTGGATACGCTGCTTTGTATGCTGCGAACAGCTCACGCCAAGCATTTTCAGCTTTTTCGCCTTCTTCAACCATC
The DNA here is from genome assembly GCF_003957375.1 of Enterococcus mundtii. Classification (GTDB taxonomy): domain Bacteria; phylum Bacillota; class Bacilli; order Lactobacillales; family Enterococcaceae; genus Enterococcus_B; species Enterococcus_B spodopteracolus. The sequence goes on from NZ_CP025473.1 coordinate 2,663,559, forward strand.
GTTTGACGGAAGCGTTCCGCCACTTCTTCTGGTACGGTAAAGTCAGGGTATTCCCAACCATAGATCTCTTTGGCTTTTTGAATGCCTTCTAAGCCAAGTGGTGCGCCGTGGACTGCAGAAGTTCCTTGGTTTGGTGCACCAAATCCGATGACCGTTTTCACTTCGATCAATGTCGGTTTGTCTGTTTCGGCTTTCGCTTCTTCGATAGCTTTTGAGATGGCTTCTAAATCATTGCCGTCTTTGACCAAGATATGTTGCCAACCATAAGCTTCATAGCGTGCGCCAACATTTTCAGTGAAGGCTTTTGAGGTTGGTCCGTCTAAAGAAATATCGTTTGAATCGTATAAAACGATTAATTTCCCTAATTTCATATGACCAGCCATCGAACTTGCTTCTTGAGACACACCTTCCATCAGGTCGCCATCACCACATAACGCATACGTATAATGATCAACGACGTTGAACTGATCTTTGTTATAGGTCGCTGCTAGATGCGCTTCTGCCATCGCCATCCCCACAGCCATCGCGATCCCCTGACCTAAAGGACCAGTCGTTGCTTCGACGCCGTCCGTATGGTTGACCTCAGGGTGTCCTGGTGTTTTTGAATCCCATTGACGGAATTGTTTCAAGTCATCAATCGTTACTTGGTACCCTGCTAAGTGCAACAAGCTGTACAACATCGCTGAACCATGTCCTGCCGATAAGACAAAACGGTCACGGTCTGCCCAGTTTTTAGAAGTTTTCGGATTCACTTTCAAGTGTTTCGTCCAAAGGGCATAAGCCATTGGCGCGGCACCCATTGGTAACCCCGGATGTCCTGAATTTGCTTTTTGTACTGCATCGACACTCAATGTACGGATCGTATTCACACCAAGCTGATCAATTTTATCAAACAATATAATTCCTCCTTGTTCATTCCTATAAAATAATATCCACTCTTTAAATTTCACTTTGAAAATAAGACAGAAGAATCAAAAATGAATTAGGCATTCTCGATTTTCCTGTCTTATTACTTAGCGCTGACCGCTCCTTTCACCACCTAGACAAACGGCGTTCGAAAACCAACTCCTTCAATAGTAAGTCGAAACGTGAAAAAATATGTGAAGCTATTTTCCCACGTTCCGCCTTACTATTCGGAGCTAACCGACTTTCTCACGACCTTCTCTTACCCGATCGTGTTCCCAGTCATTTCTTCATAATCGGTTTTCATGATTTCCCATGACTTCTCGATTTTTTCATCTAAGCCAAACAAGCCACTGCGACCGACGATATAAATATCTGGTCCGGCTGCATCGATTCGTTTGAAGGATTTACGGTTAGAAGAGCCGTCCATTTCAATCACATAGTTATACCCTTTTTCTTCGCGTAGTTCGCGTAAAGCAACGATTTTATCCAGTGTACTTTCAATAAACCGTTGTCCAGCAAATCCTGGATCGATCGTCATGATCGTGATTTTATCGACCAATTCGATGTATGGGAAGATGGCTTCGATCGGTGTTTCAGGGTTCAAAACGACGCCAGCTTTTAACCCTGCGTCATGGATTTGATCGATCAAACGAAAAGCTAAACCATCTAATAATTCGGCGTGCATACAGATCCATTCACACTTTTGCTCGATTAATTGATTCACCCAAAAACTTTGATCTTTAACCATTAAGTGCGCAGACATCGGTAGATTACTGATTTTACGTACCTCATCAATGAACCATGGAGATAATGTGATATTTGGTACATAATGACCATCCATGATATCGATATGGTAAGAATCGACATGATCATTTAAAAATTCGATTTGTTCTTTGAACTTATCCAAGTCCATCGTCATCAATGAAGGTGAAAATTCCACTTTTCCCATTTATTTGTTCCCTCCTTGGAAGCTTTCCCAGTCCGCCATGAATTGCGCAATCCCTTTATCTGTCAATGGATGGCTCCACAACGTTTGGTACAATGATGGCGGTACAGTGGCAATGTGTGCGCCAACTAAACTCGCTTTTTCCACATGTTCCGAATTACGGACACTTGCTGCAATGATTTCTGTAGAAAACCCGTAAGTATCTAGTACTTCACGAAGTTTTGCGACAAGCTCGATCCCGCTTGTTCCTGTATCGTCTAGTCGGCCTAAAAATGGTGAAATAAAGGTCGCACCTGCTTTTGCCGCTAGTAATCCTTGCGCCACAGAGAAAATCAATGTGACATTGGTCTTGATCCCCAATTTAGATAATGCATTCGTCGCTTTCAATCCTTCTTCTGTCATAGGGATCTTGATCACGATGTTTTCCGCCCATTGGACGATCTCTTTCGCTTCTGCGACCATGCCGTCTGCTTTCAAACTAGTCACTTCTGCTGAAACAGGCCCATCAACGATCGAACAAATCTCTTTGATGACTTCTTCAAACACGCGACCTTCTTTGGCAATGATCGTCGGATTAGTTGTCACTCCATCGACTAAGCCTAGCGCATTGATTGTTTTGATTGCTGTTACATCTGCTGTATCTAGAAAAAATTTCATCGGTTTTGCCCCTCTTTTTTACACACTTATTTTAAAAAATCTGAATATCCTCTAAACTGATATCTTCTTCCTCTTTCTCTACTACTAAGTCCATTTCTTCTTCCGGCACGTTCTTTTTGATTACAGCTAAAACGACGGCTGTAACTAAAACGTTCACTAAGATTGCGATCACACCTGCCCATGGTCGAGACATCGTTGGGATCATCAAGACACCACCGAACGGCACCGTTGCATCCGCACCTAAGATCATCGTAGTTGCACCACCAGCAAATCCACCGATTGCTGTTGCAACTACGCCACGTACGATATCATTCATGACTAAAGGAATCACACCTTCAACAATATTGATGACACCCATTGGTACGGCTGATTTCAATGTCTCTACTTCCACTTTTGTATAGATATTCTTGCGGAACATTTTGGCGATAAAATACGCTAATCCAAAGCCAATCGGTGTGGCTGTATTGACTAATTGCAAGGCTGTGATCGGGCCATTCAACCCTTCTGCTTGCATCGTCAATACAAAAGCAAATACGGTTTTATTGATTGGACCACCGTAGTCGATCCCACTTAATAAGCCGATCACACCACCAAAAATCAATAAGGAAGAATTGCCTAATCCATCCAAGAAATTCGTTAATAATAGCGTTAATGCTGCGATTGGCGCGCCAATGATATACACCATGACTAAGCCACCAACAATTGAAGCAATAAATGGAATAATCAATGTTGGCATCAATCCTTTTGCCCATTTTGGTACTTTGACATGTTTTAAAATACCTAAAACAAGATAACCTGCTAAGTAACCACCTAGAATCCCACCGATAAAGCCAGCACCAATTGCATTTGCTGTTAAACCAATAATGAAACCTGGTGCGATCCCTGGTTTAGCTGCAATGGAATAAGAAATCCCAGTAGCGATCACAACTGGTAATAACCCTAAACCAGCACCACCCATCGTTGCTAAAGCATCCCAAATCGAAAACTCACCTTGTACAAGTGTTCCTTGACTTGTTCCGCCAAAGGCCATGCCGATTGCAATCAGGAATCCGGCACCACATACGATTGGAATCAAATATGAAATCGCTGTCAATAAATGTCCTTTTAAATTTAACTTTTTAATTGCCTCCATTTTTTGTCTCCCCCATTCTGGTAATTATTGTTGCACGACTACTTCTTCTACTTTTTCAATCAACTTACTCGGTGATTTCACAGCAACTTCTGTCGGTACTTGGACGATTCGTTTTCCTTCAAAACGTTCACGACCACTGATTTTGACATCTACAGCTAAAATAACGACATCTGCTTGACTGATTTGCTCTGCCGTCAATTCATTTTCGATTCCGATCGTTCCTTGTGTTTCCACATGGATCTCATGCCCTGCCTTTTTTGCGGCATTCTCCAACTTTTCTTGCGCAATGTACGTATGAGCGATCCCCACTGTACATGCTGCTACTCCAACGATTTTCATTTTTTCTTCCTCCTCAGTCTCTATCCAAATGCAGCGACTACTTCATCGATTTCTCTTGCAGCAATCAAACGTTCCACCACTTCATCATTTCCTAACTTACGGGCAAATAAGGACAACAATTTCAAATGTTTTTGCGCACCTTCCGTATCGTCTCCGACTGCAAACAAGATGATGCCTTTCACACCCTTACCGTCTAGTGTCTCCCAAGGAATTTCATTTTCAGTCACCCCGATCGCCACACCGACCTTCTTCACATACGCACTTTTTCCATGTGGAATAGCGATATAATTACCGATCCCTGTTTGACCTTGCGCTTCTCGCAAATAAATATCTTTCACAAATGCTTCGACATCCGTAATGTATTCTTGTTCATATAAGCGATTGGCTAATTCATACAAGACCTCATCTTTCGTTTTCCCGTCTAAGTTCGTTTTGATGATTGTTGGATCAATGATTTCTTTGATCTCCATTTTCCTCACTCCTCATTAGTTACTGACAACTTCCATTGCTTTTTCGATTAATTTATTCGGTGATTTGACCGCGATCTCTGTTGGTACTTGGATGATTTTCTTTCCTTCGAAACGTTCCCGTCCGCTGATCTTGACATCCACTGCTAGAATCACGATATCGGCTTGATCGATGGCTTCTTGCGGCAATTCATTTTCAATGCCGATCGTTCCTTGAGTTTCGACATGGATCTCATGACCCGCTTTTTTCGCTGCATTCTCTAATTTTTCTTGTGCAATATACGTATGGGCAATTCCCACTGTACATGCTGCTACTCCAACGATTTTCATTAATGGTTCCTCCAATTTTTGATAGTATTTTTATCGTTCTGTGAAATTACCAGCTTTCAATTCATCTAGATAATCAGGATCAGCCAGTTTTCGCATAAAATCAGCAAGCTGTTGTTTGACTGCCAGTGTTTCATTTTCTGCTAGTAAGACAACGATAATCAATTCCACTTTTGAGATTCGTTCCGACCATTCTGTTATGGGTTGTTGCGGACGGATCAGCCAAATTCGTGTGTTGGCTAACGCTGGATGTTCAAGATGAGGTAAAATCACGCCTTCCTCAATTTGGATATCTCCTGCCTCTTCTCGCTCAAACAATGCCTGTTGGATCGCTTGTGCCTTTTCTTTTGAGGTAGGAAAGACTTGTTGACTGATCCATTCATAAGTCGCTACTTTGGAAGCCAGTGACATCTGATCGAATAGTTCCACGAAATTATCTGTCATGATAAATATCCTCGATTTTCTTTTGGATTCTTGACTGGTCATCAGCGGTCAGCATCGCACTAACAATCAAAGATTGAACAGGAAATGCTTCTTTCAACCCAACTGTCGTTAAAATCAACTCGATTCCTGGCGTCTTTTCGAACACTGATTGGTAATTTTTCGTACTGATCACATCCACGATCTCTAGTTCAGGAAATTTTTTGGCTAACTTCACCTTCAATAATTCAGAAGTCCCAACTCCAGTCGTACACATGATCAACGTTTGAATTGGAAATTGATGCGTCTCGATCATTCGTGCAAAATACAAGGTGATAAACCCAATCTCATCAGGCGTGATTGTTGGAAGCTGAAATGTTTGACTCACCTGTTTTGATACTTCAGCAACCGTATTAAAAATCGTTTCATACGTTAATTGGATTTGATCCAACAAACTATTTTTCACTCTGATTTGATGGCGCAACCGATTGATCAAAGGTTTGATATGATTAGCAAGATCTGTAAAAATCATCTCGCTTGCTACATTGAGATTTAGCTTCTCACCGACTTGATGCAAGTAATAAGATGTAATCTCAATCACTTCTTTTGTGAACGTTTGTGTTTGCGATTGATTATTGTCTGTTCTTGAAGAAAGTAAATATTGATAGAGATAATAGATCTCGCTGACTGGTAATTTCGTTTTCAGATACACTTCTACTTGACGGATCACTTCGATTGCTATATCACGAATCACAGATTCTTTGTCTAAAAATTGCAATTGTTCCATCGTTAATTTTTCACCAATAGCTTGATAATTCGTCTTCCTTGCTCGACGTATCGCAATGTACAAATGGGAGAAAATATTGATATTATACGGATAAGGAATCGTGCCATTGAGTTTCTTTTCAATCAGCTTGATCTGTTTGATGACAAAATTCGCATCATAACGATTGAAGTCGAACTCATCAGATAAAGCGATTTCATCAATATCGAAAATATTCAATCGTTGAATCAATTCAGTGATTGCACGGCGGATATTCTCTTCCTTTCCTTCGATGGCTAGTGTCCGATTTTTACGAATCAGTTGTAGATCATAGGTTGCGATCCGTTCGGCAATGATTTTTTCATCATTTGCAATGGCTGAGTCACCGACATAATACGTTTGATACAAATCAATGACTTTAAGTGCTTTAGGAGAGGATAATAATAATTCTTCCATCACATTATTTTGCCGTTCTGACGGTAGAACTTCCACAGAAGACACAACCGTTTGGTTCGTCTGTGCAATATATTTTTCATAATCAAGTTTGTACCCTCGACCCTTTTCAGATAAAATCAGTGGCCCATTCGAAAACTCGTCATTTATTTTTTTAACTAAGCGATAGACGGTCTTGGTAGAGGTACTCATTAACTCTGCCAACACTTCAGCAGTAACATAATCTCGTTGTTTTGATAAAAGAAGCGTTAATTTATTCCCTCGATCCATTTGACTAGTCATAGCTCTATCCCCCCTGTATCTTTATCATAAGCGATTTTTTTTATTCTGCTTCACTACATAATGTCCATTGCAGCGGACAAAATGAATTCGGTTACACAAGGTTGTGAGAAAGCTGGGTAACTCCGAGTATTAAGAAATAATTTGAGAAAAAAGCTTCTCATATTTTTTCAAATTTTGGCTTAATATCGTAGAAGTTAACTTTCGAACACCGTTTATTTAGGTTGTGAAAGAAGCGATCAGCACTGAGTAATAAGACAAGAAAATCGAAAATGGCTTTTTCATTTTTGATTTTTTTGGCTTATTATTGAAGTGCTGCTTCTTGAACACCGTTTTTCAGGTTGTAAGAAAGCTGGTCAGCTCCGAATAGTAAGGCGGAACGTGGGAAAATAGCTTTCCATGTTTTTTCACGTTTCGACTTACTATTGAAAGAGCTGGCTTTCGAACACCGTTTATCATAGGTTGTGAGAAAAGCGCTTTGACCTGAGCAGTAAGCTTTTTAACAACCAAATAGTTACATTTTTCGAAGCTAAAGATAACTATATGAAAACATAACATTTTAGCCATTATTTTTAAAGCGAACATCAAAAAAATCCTTTTAAAATGTTTTTGACCAAAGAGTTCATTCCATTGATTTACTCGTGATTTCAACATGAATCACTTGAACAACCTAGTAGATTTAAAATAACTAACAACATTAAATAAGATAACTTATCCTATTCATTATTTACAAATAAGTAAAACAAGCGAGCAAACAAATCACGTAATGTCTCTACTATCGGATATTTGAACTCACCAAATTTATTTAAATAAGAGTCAAAAAAAGACGCTTCGCAAACTGAATTGCGAAACGCCTTGATTGTTTCAATTGAATGGTACTCGATTTCTTTAAAAATCTCCGTCCCATACTGTATTCGTAAGCGAATAAATTCGCAACGACTCCAGCAATTAACGTTTTGAGAATTGAGAAGCTTTACGGGCTTTCTTAAGACCTGGTTTTTTACGTTCAACCATACGTGCGTCACGAGTAAGTAAGCCAGCACGTTTAAGAGCTAAACGGAAATCCTTATATATCAACGTTTATAATGGTTTTTCTCACCATTTATTCCCCTTTAGAATACAGTACTAAATTCTTCGATTTACCTCAAAATTTCAAAATCCAGACCCAAAAATTAAATGGAGTTTAGCCATATGTATCAAGGGATTAGATAACATTTCAAAAATAAAATAGACCCAATTTATTAAAATATGAAAAAATTTCTATGTTCGTGGGTAAAATAAAAAAGCCTAAAACTAAGGCTTTTCTATTTTTACCTTTAAACCAAGTTTTCTGCCATTAACTCTGCTTGCGTGATTACTAAATCAATGGTTTCTAAATCTGTCTTAAATTTATTTTTCCTCAAAAAACGTTTGATTTCAACTCTCATCCGAGCTTTCTCAGAACTACGTTTTGTCCAATCAATTGTCATATTTTCTTCAATAGTTTTAGCAATACCTATTGCAATATCTTTTAGAACTTGCTCGTCTTCATCGGAACTTTTAGAGATAACATCAAAAAAAGCTTTTTCCTCAACTGTCAAGCCTAATTCTTCGCCTTCTTCTTTCATTGTCTTCATATCTTTTGCCAATTCAATTAATTCACGAATGGCAATTTCAGAAGTAATTCCTCTAGTATTGTATTTATTTATGGATTTTTTCAATAGTTCAGAGTATTTTTCTGCTTGAACAACATTTGTTTTTTGAATAGACTTTATTTTTCCTGCTAATAAATTTTCAAGTAGTTGTAAAGCAAGATTCTTCTGTGGCATTTCTTTAATTTCTTCTAAAAACTTATCAGACAAAATAGACAATTCAGCTTTTTCTAATCCCAGAGAATCGTAAATATCCACGATATCTTCCGTTACAACAGACTTAGAAATTAATTGCTTCAGTTCTTCATCGATTTGTTGAGGAGATTTAACTCCATCTACAAAGTTCAATTTGATTAAATATACTTTTACAGCTTTAAAAAAGGCAATTTCAGCATTGTATTGTTGGACTTCTTCCTCTGTCACACACAAAGCATACGCTCGAGTGATTTCCGTTACTAAATCTTTAAATCTCTTAACATCTTCAACATCATCTAATCCTAAAATATAGTTTGCAGCATTTGTAATAACTTGTAATTTTTTTGTATAATCTGTTGAATTGAAATCAGAATAATCGAATTTATCTAAAATCGTATTGGTAATCAAATCATATTTTTCTTTGACTAAATTCACAGCGACTTGGGTATCAATACCTGCTTGTTTTTGGTCATTTGGTGTATATTCTTGTAGAGCATTTTTCAAATTCGGTGCAATCCCAATGTAATCTACAATCAATCCGCCTGTTTTGTCTTTAAATACACGATTTACACGAGCGATTGCTTGCATTAAATTATGTCCTTGCATTGGTTTATCAATATACATGGTATTCATGCTAGGAACATCAAAACCTGTCAACCACATATCTCGAACAATGACAATTTGAAGTTCATCAGAATCATCTTTCATTCGCTTCGCTAATTTATCACGTCTTGTCTTATTCCCAATAAAAGGTTGCCAATAATCTGGGTCACTACTTGAACCTGTCATTACAATCTTAATTTTCCCTTTATCATCATCATCAGAATGCCAATCAGGACGAAGTTTAATTATTTCTTGGTATAAATCAATCGCAATTCTTCTAGACATTGTAACAATCATTGATTTACCGAAAGAAGCCTCTTGTCTCGTTTCAAAGTGTTTCACAAAATCTTGAGCCAATTTTTCTAATCGAGGTTGTGAACCTGTGATAGCTTCTATCCGACTCCATTTTGCTTTCGTTTTTGAAGCGACATCATCTTCTTGACCTTCCACAATATCTTCTACTAAATCGTCTATATTTAATCCATCAGGAAGTGATACAGGGATGATTCGGCTTTCATAATAGATTTTTACCGTAGCTCCATCTTCTACCGCTTGGGTCATATCGTATACGTCTATATAATCCCCAAACACAGCTTTTGTAGACTTATCTGCACTAGAAATAGGTGTTCCTGTAAAACCAATATAGGAAGCGTTAGGTAACGCATCTCGTAAGTATTTAGCATACCCATATTTAATTGAGCCATCTTTTGCATTCACATCAGCACTAAATCCATATTGAGAACGATGAGCTTCATCTGCCATTACAATAACGTTTCGTCTATCAGTTAATACATCCATTTGATTGCCTTCTTTAGGTGCAAATTTTTGCATGGTACTAAACACAATGCCACCTGCATTGACAGACAGTAATTCTTTTAACTCATCCCCATCATTGGCTTGTTTTGGTGTTTGTCGTAATAAATCACTTGATTGACTAAACGTTAAAAACAATTGGTCATCTAAATCATTTCTATCAGTTAAAACTACGACAGTAGGATTGTTTAATTCTTGTACCAACTTCCCTGTATAAAAAACCATTGATAGGCTTTTACCTGAACCTTGAGTGTGCCAAACAACCCCAATTTTGTTATCTCCTTCAGTGCTAACCGCACATTTTGCTTCTTCTACTGCTCGATTCACTGCATGGTATTGATGATAAGCTGCTAAAATCTTAATCGTTTTATCCCCATCAGTTTTAAACAAGATAAAGTGATGAAGTAAATCAAGTAATACTTCTGGATTACACATTCCTTTGATTAGCACTTCTAATTGACTACTAGCTGTTCCATGTTCCACTTTTCCATCAATCGTTCGCCAAACCATGAAACGTTCTTCATTACTTGATAAAGTTCCTACTTTTGCTTGCACTCCATCACTAGCAACCATAAATTCATTAAACGTTAACAGTGAAGGAATTTCTTGTTTATATGTCTGTAATTGGTTATAAGCGTCTGAAATACCCACGGCTTCATCCGTAGCATTCTTCAATTCAAACAGCACAATAGGCAATCCATTGATAAATAGAATAATATCCGTTCTTTTGCGTTGATTATCCTCTTCTACAATAAATTGATTGACAGCTAAAAAGTCATTGTTTCTAGGTTCATTAAAATCAAATAATAAAATGCGTTTTGTAACATTCCGACTACCTTCTCGCGTAGGGATTTCAATACCATCTGTAATATATCTATGGAAAGTTTGATTATTGACCGCCATATCGGGATGTTTATGGACAGTAATCGTCTTTATTGCATCATCAATTACTGCCATCGGTACATCAGGATTAATTGTTACAAGAGCTTCTTTCAAACGGTCTATCAAAACAACTTCTTTGTAATCTTTCCGTTTAGACATCCCGCTATCTTCTAATTTTTTAGCAGAAACAGAAGTATAGCCCACTTCTTCTAACCAACGTAAAGCGACTAATTCTAACTCATTTTCATTGAAATAGTATTCTTCGGTCAAAGATTACACCTCCTTGAATGTTTGTTATTTAATTAAATCGTATTCTTTATAAGCTTTTTTCGCATAATCTATTAAATCAGCTGTTAACTTATTAATTATGTCTTTATTCTCATGATTCCTTCTAAATAATTTCTTCAAGTCTGTTTTAATTAAGGACTCTTTATTAGGAAAAATATACCAATCCAGAGAAGCAGACCTCTCTATAACATCAATAATTTCCTCTGACTTAGTTAAAACCTTCTCATCTAATTTTAAAATGACGAAATTAATTTTTTCAGGTTTTAATATTCCTGATACGTAATCTTCAGAATCTCTTTTTTGTGTTTCACTCATTTTAGTAGGTGCATCAATACTTGGTTCTAAAGAAGGGACATCGTATTCCTCGCTAAAAGTCATTGAAAAATCTTCTATCTCAAAAGCTTCAATAGTCTTTCCATTAAGTAATTTAGCAGTGGTTTCAATTAAGTGAATATCCTTTATTTCCTCACTAAAAGACAGTTCGAACTTGAGCATAACATCTAATTCATAGTGTATTCCTGCATCATCTAAAATGACTTTTGCTGGAATAGTCAATTGAAACAATGATTCATTCACTTCATAGAAAAAATACTCATCTGAAAATTTAAGATTAATCTCTGTAAATTCATTTCCAGAAACCACTACAGTTTGAAAACTAATGGCCTTTAATTCTTCAAAAAATGATTCTTTGATAGAAAAGAATTCTTCTTTTACACACTGAATCCTATAAAGTTCTTCTTTGTTATTTACAGCTTCATCAATAATGTTGGGAGTTTTTTCTAAGTCTTCAGCTTCCATAAAAATAATATTTTTATCTGTTAAATCTAGGAATTCTCTAACTAACTCTTTTTGTCTTATCAAAAAATCTCTGTCTCTGGTAATGTATATATATTGCCCAACATGTTTCTGACTGAATTCAATTAGAGATTCCCAAATAAGAGCATCCTTGAACCCTTTATCTGAATTGCCTTTTGTTCCTCTAAAAGGTGCTTTTTTATTTAATGCTCTGTTGACAATATTTGAAAATTTATTTTCATTACAAATTTTTAAAGTTTCTATACTATTAACATTAATAAACTCCGTTACTAATTCTTCAATTTTTTCGGAATAGTTAATTTGCAACGGTTCATTTAAATCTATAAAATACAAAGTTTCCATTTTTTCGTATAAATTTTTCAACTCTTTATAAGATTCTTCGAAATTCTCTACTTGTTGCTTTTTCAATTCTTCAATAACTATTTCAGGAATAAGTATTTGATAATTCTCAGATAAATCATTTTTCTCTATTTTATTAATCAACTCCATTAATCTATTATGGATGGCGAAATGTCCGTATTCCATATTCTTATCGCTCACTCTTAAGGCGTTAGAATCGAATATTAGAAATGTTTTCATTAATACACCTCTCCATCTTCCACTAGTCCTATTTCACCAGATAGTAATTTAGGTAATAACGAATCTCTTAATTCCGTCAGTGTCTTTATTTCATTGGATAGCACGATTAACTTATCAAACATAATGCCGATATCTTTTTGAAATTTAATCAGCTGTTCTTTATCGGGAGAAACAACTTTTAATCTATTTAAATTTGATTGCGATATTTTTGGTTGCACAGCACCTGTAACAATTCCTGAAACATTTGTTTGTTTAAACCATAGATACAGCCATTCAGTGGATACGTCACCCTTTCCTTTAAGGACATGAGCATGATTATTAACCCAAAACTTTCCCCAAACATATTGCAAAACTGGATTGCCATCTTTGGTAATCACAGTCCCATCTTCCCCAAGGAGTAGATGAGTCCCTTCAAATAAGAAATCATCAACATAGTCCATAAGTGAGGCCGCGCCGTAATAAGGATACACACCATTTCTTTTCTCACGTTGCATCTTAGAAAGTGGTACTCTTTTTCTGTCAAAATTTTCCATTAGATTACTAATTGTATTAACGTGCCATCCCTCAGGAATTCCCCCTAATTCACTATCAACCATCTTTCCACCACTTGATTTATATGGATTTCCATTTTCATCAGGAAATTCAAAATCAACAAACCATCGTTTGAACAATGTAGAGGCTAGTTCTTCAAGGTTAGAAATAATTTGATTGTTTAATTCAATTTTGGAGTCCAGATATCTTAACTTATCTACAATTTTATCTTGTTCTTCAATAGTTGGAATTAAAATTTCCATACCCATGACTTTTGATTTATTGAGTTCAACTTGACCTGTAGAACCAGCTAAAAGAGTATTTAAAATATATGATTGAAATCTTACATCCGAAAGCTGATAATATAGAAACTTACTTCTCAATACCTCTTCTTCTGACCTAATAATCGTCACATGAGAGTCTGCGAACATTCTAACTTTAGGATGATTGGAAAAATGGAAAACCCTTCCAACAGTTCCAACCCCTGTCGAATTTAAAACTATATCATTTTTTTTAATAAAATATTTTTCATCCACTGGAAAATCTGGATTATGATATCTTAAATTTTCATGTTGAATACTACCCCATCTTATAGCTTTTTGATTCAGAGTAAAAATATTACTCAATTCAACATACTTTGGTTGTTTCCCTCTGGATACAAATTTTGATACTTCTTCTAAACGCTTTACTTGCCAGCTATTAGGTGTATTGTTGCTAATTAATGGATTATATATCATACCCAATCCCTCCAAGTGCTTTTCGGATGTCTTCTTCTAATTGATGAGATTGAATAAATTGTTCAGATAACAATGTAGTTAATCGTTCCATTTTTTCTTCAAATGGCTCAGAATCTGCTACATCATCTTCTAAACCTACATAACGACCAGGAGTCAAAATATAGTCTTGCTCCTTAACAGTTTCCAATGAAGCTGATGAACAAAAACCTGCTACATCATCATAATCTTTGTCGTTGGTTCCCTTCCATGCATGATAAGCATCTGCCACTTTTTTAATATCTTTTTCGCTAAACTCTTTTGTTGTTCTATCAGCCATAAACCCTTCATTTCTGGCATCAATAAATAAAATTTCACCTTGATGATTGCGTTCATTTTTTTTTGCTTTGGATTTTGTTACAAACCACAAACATGCTGGAATTTGAGTGTTATAAAACATTTGACTTGGCAAGGTCACAATACATTCTACTAAATCATTTTCAATTAGATTTTTACGAATTTCAAACTCATCTTTTGTCGCTGTAGACATACTTCCATTGGCTAATACAAAACCCGCAGTTCCTTCTGGTGCTAATTTAGACACCATATGTTGAATCCAAGCATAATTCGCATTATTTTTTGGTGGTGTGCCATATTTCCAACGAGAATCTTCTAGTAGCTTTTCTTGTCCCCAATCGCTGATATTAAAGGGAGGGTTGGCCAAAATATAGTCCGCTCTCAACCCTTTGTGTAAATCATTTTGGAATGTATCAGCATTATGGGTGCCGATATTTCCGTCAATTCCTCTGATTGCAAGATTCATTTTACAAAGTTGCCATGTTGTTGGATTAAATTCTTGTCCATAAACGGAAATGTCGCCAATTTTCCCTTGATGCTTTTCTACAAATTTTTCCGATTGGATAAACATTCCCCCTGCTCCACAACAAGGGTCATAAATACGCCCTGCATATGGCTCTAACATTTCAACTAATAACGAAACGACTGAACGTGGGGTGTAAAATTCCCCTCCACCTTTTCCTTCCGCATTTGCAAATTTACCAAGAAAATACTCATAGGTTCTTCCTAAAGTGTCAGTTTTGCGGTTTTCTGAATCCCCTACTTTAATATTAGTAATTAAATCAACCGTTTCTCCTAAACGAGTTTTATCCAATTGAGGTCTTGAATAGTTTTTAGGTAATACATTTTTCAAAGATGGATTCTCTTTTTCTATAGCAATCATCGCTTCATCAATTGTTTCGCCAATTTTTGGTGTTTTGGCATCACGATTAATTTTTTCCCATCTTGCTTCAGCAGGTACCCAAAAAATATTATCAGCCAAATATTCATCTTTATCTTCCGGATCCGCATACTCATCTTTGGTTAGTTTTTCATACTTTTCTTCAAAACTGTCTGAAACATATTTTAAAAATATTAATCCTAAAACGACATTTTTATACTCTGAAGCATCCATGCTTCCTCTTAGTTTATCTGCAGCTGCCCACAGTTTATCTTCAATTTTAAGTTCTGCTGAGACCATTATTTACTTCCTCCTAATCATTGTCATACTTTATTATTATAACAGCTTTTAAGAAGTTTTAGGACAACAAAAAAACCCATTCAAAATAGAGTGGGTTTATCCGTTTGAAATTTTTGAGACATATGATAATGCAAAGCAATGGCTCTAGAACTCTCCTCTGTATAAACTGAAAAATCATAGTTTTCTTTTAACTCATCCATCAATGCTTGTAATTTCTCATTATACTGTTTTGGATAATAATTCTTTTTCCTCAAATGATGGAAATCTTTTTCGATTTCCACGTAAGTACGCTTTGTATTCATTTTAATGCATCATCCTTATTTAACTTAATCAATTATATCTATAAATACCAATAAATCAAATTTATTAATTTGTCTCTCTTATTAAAAATACGCAATAGCTTCATTATCGTTTAAATTAGTTTCTATAATAATTAGTTCACTTCCGTTACTTTCTAAAGTTTTTTCAACAATCGTTTGAACCTTTTCTCTGAATATTTGATTACCTATATAATCATTCGACAATGAATCTAACGCTAGTAAAGAGAAGATAGCTTGTTGATAATTCAAATTTGATTTAATAATTGTTACTGTTTCCTTCACGTTATTGACCTCCTTATCTTTTATAGGTCCAGAAGACTACCATCCTTTAAAACTATAGTCAATATGTGCTATGTAACATTATCTGCGTATTTCCAATAAAATCGACTTGAAAATCGAGCCACTTAAAAGCCCATATTATCAATGGTTTTATGATTGTTGACAAAATCAACAAATTATTGAAATATCAATGTTTCGAGGCACTATTTCCCAAAAAACACCTCTCACACCACGCAAAGAAATTTTTGTGGGGAATTACTCACTAACTTTTATCTGAGAGGTATTTTTTTATGTAGCAACCAGTTTTTGAATAAATAAAAAGACCACAAAGTTATTAAAACTTGCGGTCTTTTCAACGCTTTGGATAATATATAGTTATAGATATCAACTCTCTAACCCTTTCCTAACAAATGGAAAATAAATCCATTACCAGATAATTATTTTCTCGTCAGAAATTTTTTCTTTCATGGGAAGTGACAATGTTTTTAAAATCGTTGGAAATTGTTCTGCTAAAATGTCTACAGCTTGACTAATGTCTTCAAAATCCAAAGCTCCGTCATAATTTTTAGCAGACAAATGCTCTGCCACACGCAATATATAAAATTCTCCTTTCTCTCTACTATTTATATAATCTGCAATATCCTTTAATAATCGTTTATCTGAAATATCTGTAATAACGATTGGCTTCTCTAATTCCTTAAGATAGAGATTGGATTTTTCACGAAGTTCCAGTTCATCACTGGTTGATATAGGTAAGTCTTCTTTTATGAACATTCTCATTCTTTCTCGATAAGGTTCGCTTACTTGTAATCTACACTGATGTACTTGATAAAAAAATTTATACCATTGAGGAAATCTTTCTCCATTGTCAAACTTCTGTAAAATACCGTCTAATACCTCATCAAGCTCTAGTATCCCCTGCTCAATTTCCTTAGCGATATTTTTAGGAATCGACGTGTGTTTTTCTAAATGATGTAAACTCAAATTTATCAATTCACCATTTTTATTAGAACGTAATACACACTGATATTTAATTTCTCTGCCACACTGACAAAACAACCGTTCTTTTTTAGCTACGCCCTTATCCTGATAATACAAACTTTCTTTATAATCTATAAATTCCCAATCAGTATCTTTCAAATATATTTGATTCAAAAAATAGTTTTTTCTATCTTTCAGTTTGTATTCAAAAAGAACATTTCTTTGCGAATCCGTCATTTTCCCTAAAATTCTATCTCGTTGTATTTGATTAAGCACAAGTACTTCCCCTTCCTTTATATAGCGTTTAATGGTACTTTCTGATAAATGCAGCTGTTTAGCAATCGCTGAAATAGTAAGTCCTTTTTTTCGAAGTTCTATTGCTCTATTAATTAACTTTTGCTTTTTCTCTTGATTCATGGCTTTTGTAGATAAATATGCTTCTTTTTTTCGCATATTCTCTTTTTGCCGTTTTTCTTCTATTTTTTTCTTCTGAACATATCGTTCTCGTTCTTTTTGATTTTTCCTTTTCTTTTTTATTTGAGGATTTATCATGGTTTTAAAGCTATTTTGTTCTTTTTCTGAAATATTTAATTTTTGAATCAGATAGGTATTTGTAAATTTATATGCTTCATTTTTAGAAAATGAACTTTTTACAATCCGTTTTATCTCGCTATCAGATAACGGATTCACTAGCGTGGCATTCCAGCTTTCAACTGTATCCATAATTGATTTTTCTGAATACTGAAGTTCCATTAAAAGATTGGCATAGATAAAGAAAAAATCATTTCTGTGACCTGTCAATTGATAATTTCTTTGTTTTATTAACTGATTCAAATCATGGATTCTTGCGGTATATAAGCTCCGTTTACTAAATTTTTTTCTTACTCCAGAAAATGTATCGCTATCTTTTTTCTGAGATTTTCTTTTACTTCGATAGCTACTTTTTATCGGATAATCAATTAGAATCATATTATTTTTCTTCTTTTGCTTTTCTATATCAGCATTAAATTGAAGTTGAAAATAGTCTCTAAAGACGCTTAGTTCATAGTCTTTCTCATCGTCTACATAAATGATTGATACGTGTTGATTTTCTTTTCCTTCTTTTTTATTTATTGTGCCTGCAATTCGTAAGTGGCGGCTACAATCAATCAAATAATCAGCTTTCAACTCTTTAAATAAACGGCTTAATTTTGTTTGAATCGATTTATATAAAAATGTCACACTAGGATGATTCACTTCAACAGGAGTGATTATCCAATATAAATGTAACCCACGACCGCTATTGACAACTAAACTGGGAAAAGGAAATTGTTTTTCTTCTAAAAAAGGTATTACTTTTTGTTGCCAAAAGTCTTCGCTTTTCATACACCATTTCTTTTCCGTATCAATATCGCAATAAAACGCATTGACCGCTCGTAAATTTTCTTCTCTTCTGGAACAATATCTAAAGCTATTAATGCTTAAAAAGACATTTTCATACACATTTTTATAGTCGAGATTTATCAGAGCTTCTTCTGTATTGAGAAAATCAATACTTTAATAATGAACATTTCCTTCACTATCTCTTATCTCATAACTAATGATTCGATGAAATATCATGTTATAGGTTAATCTTCTAACATAGTATTCTAAATCTGATTCTCCTAATTTCCTAGTAGGTATTCTTTCCCCCATTCTCATTTCATATTCTTCTGCAAAATTTTTTATGATTACTCCCTCCATATAAGTTATTATTAACTATTTATTTTATTTCTTTAGAGAATACATATATGTATAAGTGCAGGATGAGAAAAGATGCACAGTATCAATAGTTATTTACATTATTTTTTTATCAACCTTTACTTTTTCCAATAATATGCACTCTATTAACGATGGAAAATTTTTGACCTTATTAAAATCTACGTCCCTCCTTTTCTTTATGTTTGAAAAACTTCCATCCGCACCTATATAATAACATCATTATTGATTTTGTAAATGGCTAACTTTAAATTATATACAAGAAATTTTTTATGGTGTATTTCTTGTATAATCGATTTATACCAAAAAAAATATATTGTCAATACTTGAAAAAACGTCTAACAAACCCTTTTATTAACGCATTTTTGTTTACAAAATAAAACTACTGTGAGATATACAAAGGTTTTGTTTACAGCTAAATAAAACAAATTAACACAAGTCAAAAATACCATCTTCAGTTGACTAACATCGGAAATAAAATAACAAATAAAAATTTATATTTACACTTTTCAAATTAATTTTATAAACTCATGCTTTTTTATCGACTTTAAACATTCTTAATAATTTCTTAAAACATTCGAAATTAACTGTTTAAGCGGTGCATCACCCATAAATATTTCTTCGTATTGTCTGAGAGGGATTTTTCCAAAAATAAATCGTTAAAATGTTGATGTTTCAACATCCTAATGCTTTTTTCAATAAAGAGAAACGAGTTGATTTTATTGGTTTTTTTCAATGCTGATTTTTAAGTGGTTTCTATCATAAATGTTTAGATAAATTTTTGAATGAAAAAGAGGCACGATTTTACTCACACCTCTTCCAGCAATTCCCTATTCACTCTTTCCATATATTTATTCCATAATGCCATGACTAATTTTCCAGACAAAAGTAATTTTTCTTGTTCAATTCCTGCTAATCCTTCAAATTCTTTATATAGCACATTTGCCAACTGATTCACTACAATTTTAGGAATTGTTGCATTTGATTGATAATACGTTTTTCTAATCTTGTGTTGAACAAATTTCTTTTTGGCTAATTCATCCACTAATTTTCAATACTCCTAGGCTACCATTTACTTCTTCTCCGTAGCTGGCTAGATTGTCATTGGTTAGCGGGGATATATAAATATATTCTGTTTCTTCCAACACATTCCCTTGTTCATCAATTATGCTACAATTCCCACCTTCAGATTCTGTCATTGCTGATAATCCATTGTCGTTATATGGTTGAATGTTATAAGCAAATGGCTCTTTGACAATTTCACCAGTATTTACATTAATCAAACCATATTTGTCATCTTTTTCTAATTTGTATGGAGCAATTCCATGTATATTTGGTTTCTTAATTTCAAAGGCAAATGGTTCTTTTACAACTGTTCCATCGGATGAAATAATCCCTTTTTTGCGTGGAGTAAAATCTATACTTGAAGGAGTAGAATCATTAGGTGTTACTTTTTCATTTAAATCTTCATAAACATAGTTTTCTGCTTCACCAATATCTCCCAAAAATTCTCCATCACCAATATTTTCTTCAATTCCATAGTCAGTAAATTTGATAATATTAATATTTGATGGATGATTGTAGCTCACATCAGAATCCAAATCATAAAATGTCCAAATCGCAGGATCATCTACTAATCCAGTAGTGTATTGTCTGATAAATAGACGGTTTTTATCGTTTATATTTGTTGCTGTATCTAATTTCACTGTATTGATTATTTTAATAGCAATGTTTTTTTCACCGCTACTGTTATCACCACTAACTTTTAATTTAGCATCATAAATCTGAACAGAAGTATCATTAACTGTTTTTTTATCATTCATTTGGTCAAGAAGTGTGAAATAGCCATTTTTATTTATATCTCCCGACATACTTCCATGTGCTGTTGAAAACCTCTTTTCTCTGTATCCGTTAGCTAAATAATTAATTGTAACTCCTGACCAATCACGATAAGGAATAATTTCATATTTCCCAGAAGTTAATGTATTTATTGACACATCATCATTTGTTCGCTCCCCTAGACTAATCTTTGCTAATTCAGCATTTTCATCTAAATAAGTGGAATATACTTCAGCTTCATGAACATCCTGTTCTATTACTGCTGTTCCATTTACCTTTTTTGAATAACCTGTTTCTAACGAATGAGCCAGTTCATCTCTTTTCATATCAGCATTTAAAATAGAATTTTTTTCATTTAATTCCGTATCATAAATCGTCCAATTATACGAACTATCGTCTCCAGTTTGAGCAATAACTAAACCATTTTGAACATAAATAGCATCATAATCTGTAGCTGTTTTTTCTATAATAATTGATTCTTTTTCCTTAATTTGTTCTGTCGATTCAAGCGTTGACGATTGAGAACTTCCTTCACTTTCTTGAGTGTCTTGTTTTTTATCGCAAGCACTTAACACAATAAGTATTAATAAGCTCATACTTGTTAGTTTTATCCATTTATTCATTTTATTCACCACACCTATCTTATTATTTACTTACTTTCACACCGATAAATAGAGCTACTGCGATAAAACCAAATAAAAAAATTGGATGGCTCATCAAAAAATTGAAACCTAAAACCAAAATCCCAATGATAATAGCAAACCCGATAAGCCAACTTATACATCCTGTTAAACAACCGCCTTCCTGTTTGTCAGGAATCTCTATCATTTCTTGAAAGATTTTTCCACCCTTTAATGCCACAAAATCAACCCTTTCTTTATTTTAGCTGCATGAATGAAACGTTCGTTTAAGACCAACAAAAAAAGCTGATACTTCTGAAAAGAAAACATCAGAGTTATCAACTGTTCTATGTATTTATATTTTTTTAGGCTCTATCGGTAACAAACGAACGTCTCTTACCGGCAATTATTATACCAAATTAAGTAGAATAATGAAAAGCGTTATCTGGTCAATTGATACCGTTTTTTTACATTATACACGGTTTTAATACATACATGACATTTTTCGGCAATTTCTTTCTGGGTTAAATCAGTTTCTGTATATAACTTTTTAATTTTATTGACAGTTCTTCGGTCTAATCCCTGATTACCTAATCTCACGCCATTTTCTTTGAGAATTGCCAGAGCTTCTTTCGTCCGTTCCGATATATAATCGGCTTCAAGCTCGGCAATCGCCGATAATATAGTAAAAATAACCTTCCCCATCGGTGTCGATGTATCAATATTTTCTTTGATACTAATCAAATTGATTCCTCTTTCTTGTAGCTCGCTCATGATATTGACCAATTGCTTGGTGGAACGTCCTAATCTGTCTATCTTATAAATAATCAGCGTATCTCCTTTTTCTAATTCCCTCAGAGCTTTATCTAACTCTTTTCGATTCTCTTTCCTTCCTGACACTTGTTCGATAAAAAAAACATTAATTTTATAACGAATAAGTGCTTCTTTTTGAACTTCTACACCTAAATTTTGTGAATTTTTACTAGTTCTAATGTAACCGATTGTTTTTGTCATGATGATTCTCCTCCTTTCGTCTATAAATTTTAGTATGCTACGCTATTCAAATTCAAAAATTACCTGACTATCACAGTCAGGGATTAAAAATAATAGTACAGGTGATAGTATTCTGGATTGTCTTCTATATCAAGGTTATCTTTAATTATTGCATCATCCCCCACCGTTGTCGAGAAAATCACTTATGTCTTTACTTTTATATGGAAACGTTCTATTTAAAGTTATTTTATACCGCTTTCAGTAATTGTTAGCAGAAAAACTCTTATTTTGTCAACAACTCGAAACACAACATTCAAATTTTCATCTTTATTCTTATGATGCTATACTGGAGTGGGAATGAAGGGGTAGATACTTTTAAATTTGGGATACTTTCGAGGGATAGTTGCGAGAACTAATTCCTTTATTCTATCATTCATGCCCTACATTGCCCTTTCTTTTTAGGCTCCGTAACCCCTACATCATCCTTAATAAAAGGCTGTTTTTCAAAAATCAAATGATAACAAAAAGATAACTTTGGCATAACTTTTTTAAAACTCTGTCATTTTTGATGCTGTTTTTGAAAAAATCGAATGGAAACCTCCATAATTTTTTTGAATGCCTGCCAAATGGAAAATCTTTAAATTCCAATAGCCTATTGCTCTGCTTTTCTGATGGATAAAAATAAAGGATTCTTTCGAGAATCACTATTTTCGTTTTTGAAATAACAAAACTAATTAATCACTATATAAAAAATAATGGAGGGAGTGAACATGAACACACCAATTGTAAACAAAAGAGCTATTGATTCAGAAGAATTATTTCAAATAATAAATAATGCTGAAGGGATTTATCAATCAACTTTAGAAAAAATGCTTTTATGCAATCGAATCAGTTTAGCCTCACGACTAGACACATTGAAAAGACAAAAATGGATTCAACAAGAGAGATTTCACAAACAATTTGTTTATACCAATAGCTTTGACTTAAAGAACTTAAAAACATTAGATGCTCAAGCAAACATTATTCAAAAATTACACACATTTAATATCTATGTAGACAAGATAACCGTCTTTACTAATTCAAAAAAACAAAAAGAATTGTTTCTATCAGCACATTCGTCAGGAAGAACTTGTTTTAAAACAATAACAAGGTTAAAACAACAAGCTAATCAACTCATTAATCAATTACCATATGGGTCTGCTGAATCTGATTTTTTCGTCGAATGTGTAAAAAATGAACTAACAAAATTTCCTATCCTCGCTTCAAGTATGACGGAGGAATCGAAAAACAGCTACTATACAGCTTCTTTAGATACCATAGAAATTTTGACAGTTCCTACTATTGAATTCCTTCCCTTTCTCAAATCAAAATTAGATGATTTTTCTTACAGAAATATTGAGAGAAATACCCATTATATCCGAGAAGATATCCTGGTTTACATTGAGCAAATAGATAAGCTTATTTATTTTAAAAAGAATGAACACAGAGAATATGAGTTTAATCAAATAATTTCCATTATGGATTTTTACTACTTTTTAGCAAAATATTCTCACTCGAAAGATTCTGTCTATTTTTCTTTATCTAAAGATGAATTTGACAATGCTCACACTTTGTATCGTAAAAGCGAGGAAAACAAACAAAAATTTAATACTGTCCAAATAAAAAAGGACAAACAAAAAGCACAATCTTAATCGACTGTGCCTTTTTATTTAAACGGGTCAAAATCTTCTAATTTCGCTTTGATATCGTCTTCTTCAATACCAGCATATCTTAAAGTTACTGCTTGGCTACTGTGGTTTAAAATTTTCATTAATGTTACAATATCTCCTCGATTATGCTTTAGAAAGAAATAAGAAAAAGTCTTTCTTAGTGTATGTGTGCCAATATAATCTAACCCCATACTATCAGCTACTTTTTGCATGATTTTGTAATATTGATGACTTGCCAAGGGTTTACTTCTATCTGAAGGACTTGGAAATAACCATTCTGATTGAAAATCATGTTCTTCATTTAAATATTCAATAATAGATACGGTCAATCTGTTTAAATGCAACGTTCTTCTTTTTCCTGTTTTTTGTTCAATAATTTCTGTTTGTGTTTTATTTTTCACGTCAGAAACCTTTAAATTAAGTATATCTGAAATCCGTAACCCTGTTTTAATTCCGATTGCCATGATTAGATAGTCTCGTTTTCCATGCTTCCCTTTTTTTAACTCTTTTCCAAATTGGTTCAGGACCTCTTTATTTTTTATTGGTTTTACATTTATCATTTTTTGTCCCATAATTTGCCTCCCTTATTTATATTTTGGTGGATACTTTTATTAATTTCTGATACAAAAGTATCCATCACCCTATAAATCAAAAATGAAACACTAATAGAATAGGATTCGTGATGGATACTAATTGAAGAAGTATCCCTTTCATGGTCCGTTATAGCATCACAATTTGATGGTTGCAAATTTGTAGAACATCCTCGATATCTACTCTGAAGTGAGGTATAATCGCTGCACACTTCTGAAGAATTGGAGCGATTATATTGGCTAGAGTAGACAAATATATCAAAAAAAATGGAGAAACTGCTTATAAATTCAGAATTTTCCTTGGCTTAGATTATAATGGAAAACAAAAGTATATTAAAAAGTCTGGATTTTCAACAAAAAAACAAGCATTAGAAAAATTAGCAGAAATCGAAGGGAGAATAGAATCTGAACAAAAATACATTCAATTATCATTTCAAGATATGTATAAAGAATGGTTGATTACCTATAAAGATTCTGTCAGATTGGTTACATACAACAGAACAATTGATTTGTTTAGATTAAAAATATTACCTGTTTTTGGTAAAAAATATGTTGATGAAATAACTACAGAGTTTTGCCAACTAACATTGAATAAATGGGCAAAGGAATATGATAGATTTAAATCATTAAAAGGATACACTCAACAAGTTTTAGATTTAGCAATCAAAAAAGATTTAATCATTAAAAACCCTATGAAACTTTGTAAAATGCCAAAAATAAACAAATCGCAAATGAATATTGCTAATACCATCGAATTATCAAGTAGTAATGTTGAAAATTACTACGATAAAGATGAATTGAATAAATTTTTGAACACATTAGAACAAAATTATGATTATATGTGGTTTACAGCATTTCGATTATTAGCTTTCACTGGAATCCGAAAAGGTGAACTAATGGCTTTAAGATGGTCAGATATACGTGCTGACAGTATTATCGTAAATAAGTCAATGACGATGATTAAACGCATTGCTTACGTATCAGACACTAAAAATGAACAAAGCAATAGAGTAATTAGCATCGACCCTACGACTTCTAATATTTTAAAAACTTGGAAAGAGAAACAACAGGCACGCTATATCAATGTTAAGGACAATCATTTAGTATTTACAAGAGATATTCCATTAAAGAATGAAAAAGACCAACCATTCGACCCAGATTACCTTAATAGATGTATGAAAACAATAACCAAAGAAAATAAAGAAATAAGAGAAATTACAATTCACGGATTTAGACATACTCATTGTTCTCTATTATTTGAAGCAGGAGCAACGCTCAAAGAAGTTCAAGACCGATTAGGACACGCTAATAGTGATATAACTTTAAAGATTTATACTCATGTCACAACTGAAGCTAAAAGAGAAACAGCAAATAAACTTGCATTATATTTAGACAGTTAAGAAATTTGAATTTTTGAAGAAGTTAGTTCGTATGAATTAGCTTCTTTTTTAGTTTCAACAAAAACCGATTTTCCGTTCACCTATTAAAGACTTACTATATATGCTAAATCAACGTAAGACACATAAAACACAATGTTTTACGTCCCAAATCAAAATCCATTATTGTATAACTAATCTATGCAGTCACATTACCTAACACTACCACAAATATAGTCAATATTAGAAATAAATAAGATTTAAAATAACATGATTATCAAATATCAAAAGCAGTACTTTTAAGAAAAGGGTCTGTAAAATAGACCCAATTTTTAAGAAATTTAGCTAAAAAAAGACACCATCCAAATGGATAGTGTCTTGAAATCCTTGATGTAATAAGGATTAACGTTTTGAAAATTGAGATGCTTTTCTTGCCTTTTTTAACCCTGGTTTCTTACGTTCTACCATACGGGCATCACGTGTAAGCAAGCCAGCACGTTTAAGAGCTAAACGGAAGTCAGGATCAACTTCTAGCAATGCACGAGCGATTCCGTGACGGATAGCTCCTGATTGTCCAGCGTAGCCTCCACCGTTTACGTTAACAAATACGTCATATGCGCCTTTTGTTTCAGTAACGCCGAAAGGTTGATTGATAACTTCACGCAAGTCAGCATGTGGAATATATTCTTCAACATCTTTTTTGTTGATAGTAATTTTACCAGTTCCTGGTACTAAGCGTACGCGAGCAACTGCATTTTTACGACGGCCTGTGCCGATATATTGAACTTGTGCCAATGAAATTCCCTCCTATTAGATTAAGTTTGTGATGTCTAAAACTTCTGGTTGTTGTGCTGCATGTGGATGTTCTGCTCCACCGTATACATTCAATTTTGTAAATTGTTTGCGGCCTAAAGTATTTTTAGGTAGCATGCCTTTTACAGAAGTTTCGATCAAACGACGAGAATTTTTAGCACGCAATTCACCAGCTGAGATTGATTTCAATCCTCCTGGGTAGTTGCTGTGACGGTAATAAATTTTATCAGTCGCTTTTTTACCTGTTAATTTCACTTTATCTGCATTGATAACAATGACGAAATCGCCAGTATCCAAATGAGGGGTGAAAGTTGGTTTATTTTTTCCACGTAGTACAGATGCAACAACTGTTGAAAGACGTCCCAATGGAACATCAGTTGCGTCTACTACATACCATTTACGTTCTACTTCGCCTGGTTTGGCCATATATGTTGTACGCACGTTAGTTTCCTCCAATTTAAGTTCTGATGTTTGACATACACTTCGAGTTTCCGGGGCTCTTTGTGGGGCAAACAATACCATTTAACATATTACCTGCAAATACCGATAATGTCAACGTTTTTCTGTGCTTTTGAAAAATTAAATTTCTTTTTCATTTTTATTTTTTCATCATTTTGGTTTCTTTTAGACTAAGAAACCAATTTTGTATAAAAAATTGTGTATTTACATTATTTTTGAATATTATTTTCATTTTATTTATTTTTTATGTATATTTATTTAATTTATTGATTGCTTTTTTATTTTTATGGTGTTATCATTTGAAACATCTATTTTGAAAACACTTAAAAATAAAGGGGCGATTTTATGAAAGAAAAAATTATATTGGCTTACTCAGGTGGCTTAGATACCTCTGTGGCAATCAAATGGTTGGCAAAAGATTATGAGGTGATTGCTTGTTGCCTAGATATTGGTGAAGGCAAAGATACAGCTTTTATTAAAGAAAAAGCACTTCAAGTTGGCGCAATTGCGTCTTATGCCATCGATGCCAAAGAGGAATTTGCTCAAGAATTTGCATTGATCGCGCTACAAGGTCATACGTTTTACGAGCAGTCTTACCCACTGGTTTCTGCGCTTTCTCGCCCCTTGATCGCAAAAAAATTAGTGGAATTAGCCCGAAAAACTGGCGCAACGACGATTGCTCATGGCTGTACAGGCAAAGGTAACGACCAAGTTCGTTTTGAAGTGGCTATCAATGCCTTGGCACCTGAAATGAAAATCATTGCACCGGTTCGTCAGTGGCAATGGTCTCGGGAAGAAGAAATCGCCTATGCAAAGGAAAATGATGTGCCGATTCCAGCAGACTTGGAGAATCCATATTCTATCGACCAAAACTTGTGGGGACGTGCTTGTGAGTGTGGTGTGTTAGAGGACCCTTGGGCGACTCCGCCAGCAGGTGCTTATGATATTACGACAGCCTTGGAGTATACACCTGATCAGCCGGATATCATTGAACTCACTTTTGAACAAGGTGTACCAGTTGCTTTGAATCAAGAAAGTTTACCTTTATCTGAATTGATCTTGTCTTTGAATCAATTAGCCGGCAAGCATGGAATCGGACGGATCGATCACGTGGAGAATCGTCTGGTAGGGATCAAATCGCGGGAAGTGTATGAATGCCCTGGAGCGATCACTTTGATGCAGGCACATAAAGAACTGGAAGATTTGACCTTCGTTCGTGAATTAGCACATTTCAAACCAATGATCGAGCAACAGTTGAGCCAAATGATTTACGATGGTCTCTGGTTCAATCCATTGACCGATGCGTTGATCTCTTTCTTGAAAGCAACACAGACTGCGGTCAATGGGACTGTCCGTGTCAAACTATTCAAAGGAAATGTCATCGTTGAAGGACGTAAATCAGCCAATAGTCTATATAACGAAGAACTAGCAACGTATACTTCAGCGGATACCTTCGATCAACAAGCTGCTGTCGGTTTTATCAAGCTTTGGGGTCTACCATCGAAAGTCTATGCGGAAGTTCAAACGCAACAACAAACAGCCGTAGGATCAGAGTAGCGAGTAAAGCAATCAAAAGAAAAGTAAGGTAAAAGCTGAGTGCGAACTCAAACAGGACCTTTTACCTTCTTTTCTTTCATTCAAAACATAGGAGGAATCACATGGATAAACTTTGGGGTGGACGGTTTCAAGGAAAAAGTGAACAATGGATCGATGCATTCGGTGCTTCGATCTCCTTTGATCAAAAATTAGCTGAACAAGATATTTTAGGTAGTCTCGCCCATGTGAAAATGTTGGCCCATACTGGGATTTTGTCCGTGGAAGAAGCGCAACAGATCATCGCTGGTTTGGAAAAACTGCAAACACGCTTAACGAATGGCACTTTGCATTTTTCGGTGGAAAATGAAGACATCCACTTGAATATTGAAAAATGCCTGCATGAGGAAATCGGACCTGTTGCTGGGAAACTACATACTGCTCGTAGCCGTAATGACCAAGTCGCAACAGATATGCACTTGTATCTGAAAGAAATGGTCCTTGAACTGATCGACAAACTTCATTCGTTGCGCCAAACGTTCGTGGAAAAAGCAGCGGAGCATACGGCTACGATTATGCCAGGATATACTCATCTACAACACGCCCAACCGATTTCCTTTGGCCATCATCTCTTGGCGTACTATCAGATGTTTACCCGTGACCATGAACGGTTCACAGAAAGCCTGAAACGAATCGATATTTCACCGTTAGGCAGTGCTGCATTAGCAGGTACGACATTCCCTATCGATCGTTCATTCACCGCGACTGAATTAGGCTTTTCTGCTGTTTATGCAAACAGTTTAGACGCCGTTAGTGACCGTGATTTTATTCTGGAGTTTTTAAGTAATGCTTCATTATTGATGATGCACTTGTCCCGTTTTTGCGAAGAAATCATTTTTTGGTGTAGTTATGAATGCCAATATATTGAACTTTCGGATACTTTTTCAACAGGCAGTTCGATCATGCCCCAAAAGAAAAATCCTGATATGGCGGAATTGATTCGTGGAAAAACTGGTCGGGTATATGGTAATTTATTTGGTTTACTCACGTTGATGAAAGGCTTGCCTTTAGCTTATAACAAAGATTTCCAAGAAGATAAAGAAGGCATGTTCGATACGAGTGAAACGATTTTAGCCAGCCTCTCAATCATGGAAGGCATGGTCAAAACCATGGCAGTAAATAAAGCTCGAATGTATGCGGCCACGCAAAAAGATTTCTCCAATGCGACTGAGTTAGCCGATTACTTGGCTGCGAAGGGTTTACCTTTCCGTCAAGCACATGAGATCGTCGGCAAATTAGTCTTACAATGTACACAACAAGGCTGTTCCCTTCAAGATGTATCTTTTGCGGAATATCAACAAATCAGTCCACTGATCGAGATGGATATCTATGATGCTTTACACCCAGAAACAGCAGTAAAACGTCGGAATTCATTCGGCGGGACCGGATTTGATCAAGTTCAACAACAGATCGATCAAGCACGCCAACAGTTACAAACAGAGAAATAAAAAAGACCCCTCACTTATCCTTACGTTCAAGTGAGGGGTCTTTCAATTCAATTTATGCGTCAATTCCTGGGGCTTTACCTAGATGTGCTTGTATCATCCAGATGCGTTTTTCTGTTGCTGCTTTAAATTCAATAAACATATCTTGCGTAGGATCGTCGCCTTCTTCACCAGCAGCTTCGATTCCTTTTTGGAAAAGATCTGCTAAATAGCGGTAACCTGCGACTAATGTTTCTAAACGTTCTTCCATCGTGCGATCCCAACGACCAACTTCATCAGGGATTTTTGTGTTGTCTGCAAATTCACGTAATGTTGAATAAGGTGAACCATCTAATGTGATCAAACGTTCTGAGATTTCATCTAATTGTTCGTTCAAGTCGTCCATGAAGCTGTCCATCATTGGATGCAATGTCAAGAATCCAGGACCTCTCATATACCAATGTGTTTGGTGGACGATCACCGACATTTGGCTTAAATCTGCTACTAATTGATTCAATACTTCTTTTGTTTGTTGAAATTTCATGTAATTCTGCCTCCTCGCATTTGCCTATATTAAAATCATAGTAAACTTTGAGGGAAAAGTACACTAAAACCCTTTAACTGAGAACGATTTTCATCCCCGGAGTAATGCTTTTTTTAATAGCAAAAAATCCGCTAACTAAATAGAAATTATAACTAATGTTATCATTTACGATTCGCCTTCTTCATCTATCATCTCTATTGATAGATCCTCTCGTAGTTCCGCAAACAACTGAGAATAGCGGCTTAATTCTTGTTGTGTCGAAACAAACAAAGGATATATTTTGTTGTACATGCGACTGGCTTTTTTCTGAACAGTCACTTGTTGTGCTAATTCAATATACGCGGAAGCTTCACCTAATGTTTCGATTCTGCCTTGGCTCTGCCAACCTAATATGACTGCCCCTAACGCTGAGGCTTCTTTAATTTTTGGAAAACGGATGGGCTGCCCTAATACATCTGCCATGATCTGCCGAAATAAAACCGACTGAGCAAAGCCACCAGTTGCACGTAACTCAATGACTTGATCGGGTGGACAGATACCTCGCAAAATTCGTTTGAGATTAAAACAAACCCCTTCCAGGACCGCTCGCATCATGTCTTTTTCCGTATGCCATCGTTGCAGACCAATAAAACTTCCAAATGCCTCCGCATCCCATAGAGGTGCTCGTTCACCCAGTAAATACGGTTGAAAAATCAGTCCATTGGCTCCAGGCGGGACAAAAGCGATTTCTGAAAGAATTGCTTGATACGGATCTGCACCTTGTTCCTTGGCTCGTTGAACGACATCTTGCATCAATGTATGGACCGCCCAATCAAAGATCCCTGCGCCATTACTGGTTGCTCCTCCGATGACCCAGTGTGTTTGATCCAAAACGTAACAGAAGGTTTCCATTGTTGGATGAAGCTTTGGACGATTTGTAATAAACCGTAATGCGCCACTGGTACCGACAGTCAGCGCTGCCGTCGTCTCACCAAATGCACCTAAGCCTAAATTGGATAATGGCCCATCCGCTCCACCTAAAATAAAAGGGATTTCTTGATCAAAATGAAACTTCGTACGGGCTTGTTTTGTTAATTTCGTGAACCGGGTAGTCGCAGGTACCACTTTTGGTAATTGCTCTTCTTGTATCCCTAACTCTTCAAGAATAGGCTCTGACCATTGGAAATGGTGGATATCGAAGTACCCTGTGCCAGAAGCAGTACTATAATCACTGACTAATTCAGCAAACAGCTCATAAAAAAGATAGTCTTTGATCCCTACAAAATAAGCCGCTTGCTCAAATACATCAGGAAAATCCTTTTTCAACCAATTGATTTTGATCAATGGTGTCATTGGATGGATCGGCGTACCCGTCCGCTCATAGATTACTCGACCTTTTTCAGTTGCTTTTAATTTTTCTGCTTCATTGACGGCACGAGTATCTGCCCAAGTAAACATACGAGTTAAAGGTTTTTTATTTTCATCTAATAAAATCAAGCTGTGCATGGCTGTTGAAAATGAGATGAATTGGATTGTCTGTGCGGGTAACTGTTGGATCACTTCATTTATGACCGTATACACTGCATGGACGATCAATTCCTGATCTTGTTCAGCCATTCCTTGGATTTCTTGGATCAGCGGGTAATGAAAGTAGGCTGTAGCTACTTCTTCTGCTTGTTCATTGAATGCAACTGCTTTCGTTTGCGTAGTACCGATGTCAACACCAACTGCAATCATTTTTTTCATCCTCTCTTCTCCTTTTTGCGTATCTTAACCAAAAGGAGGTTGGTCTGATGTTTCTTCATTTTATCATTGGTTGTTGCTTTGGTTCTTTTTTGTGCTTGGTCGCACAACGTGTTCCTAAAGACCTTTCTATTATTTCCCCTCGTTCTCATTGTGTCAACTGTCACCAAACATTGCGTTGGTATGAGTTGATTCCATTACTTTCGATCCTCATGCAACGATTTCGTTGCCGCTCTTGTCAGACCAAACTTTCACCCATGTATCCACTGGCTGAGTTGATCAGCGGTACGCTATTTATGTATGCAGAATGCTATTTGCCAGATACAGTCCATTTGATTTGGCTATCCATTGCTTTTTTATTTTCACTGATGGATATTTTTCATCTTGCGATCGACATTCGTATCCTCTATTTCTCATGGACGTTCTTATGGGTCTACTGGTTATTGACCGATCAGTTTCAAGTCAGTACAAGTTTACTATTCAGCTTGATCAGTTTCGGTTTGCTGCGATATGGTCAAGCCTATTTAGGGGCCGGTGATACGTTACTCTTGCTTAGTTGGAGTGGCGGGATCACCTCCTCACAGCTCATCATGCTTTTATTTCTCGCCAGTTGCCTTGGAATCAGTTATTTTGGTCTCACGGCCTTACTTCATAAAAAAAGAAAACAGCTGCCCTTCATTCCTTTTCTGAGTATAGCTTTATGGTTGACTCTTCATTTTCGATAGCATAAAAAAGAAGAAGTACCCGGAGAAAATATCCGTCCTTCCTCTTGTCTTACATCTATCATACGTGACTACTTATGCTTAAAAGACTAGTCTTTCCAGTTTTTTCTAAGGAACCCTGCCCGGCCAGAGCCTTCACGATACAACTGATAATGGATTTTGTTTTTCTTGTAGTAATCTTGATGATACTCCTCTGCGGGATAAAAGGTCGTACGAGGTTCGATCTTTGTGACGATCGGTTGATCGAAACGGCCACTTGCTTGTAACTGTTGTTTTGAGTTTTCTGCGACTTCACGTTCTGCTTCATCACTATAATAAATGACCGGACGATAAGAGTCCCCACGATCAGCAAACTGCCCTAAAGCATCTGTCGGATCGGTCTGTTGCCAATAAATCTCGACCAATTGTGCATAGGTGATGATTTCAGGATCATATTCGATTTCAACCGCTTCAGTATGTCCTGTTGTTCCAGTCGTCACTTGTTCGTAGGTTGGATTTGGTACATGTCCTCCAGTATAACCGGACGTAACGGAGAGGATACCTGGTTGTGTTTCAAACGGTTTGACCATACACCAAAAACAGCCACCTGCAAATACAGCTTTTTTCACTGCCATTTCTTATCAGCTCCTTTGGTTTTATCATACTCATTTTCATTGAAATAAATAGTAATATGCTTATTTTACCCCCTACCGGTATTTTCAGCCTATTTTTATTGTTTTGCTTTTATTATTTGAGGACTTGTGGATAAGTTTTGGTATACATAATAATTATCCCCTGTGGATATCTATTGCCGTTTCTTTTATCCACAGTTACCTTCTACTTCCTTGATTCTAGTTTATCCACAAAAAGAAGGTCAAGTCCCTGAAACAGGAACTTGACCTTCTTTTTGTGAACTCATGGTTTATCGTGTTTGTTCATTCATTGCATCTTCGGCAGCCATTTGTGCTTCGATGTCAGAAATGCTATACACGTTTTCACTTGCAACGCCAACTTCTTTTGGTTCCATGTTGCGGTAACGTGGCATACCAGTACCAGCTGGAATGATCTTACCGATGATAACATTCTCTTTCAAACCAAGAAGTGGATCTTTTTTGCCTCGGATTGCAGCATCAGTCAAGACACGAGTTGTTTCTTGGAAGGATGCAGCTGATAAGAAGCTGTTTGTTTCTAATGATGCTTTTGTGATACCTAGCAAGACTGGACGAGATGTCGCAGGAACGCCACCAGCAACTAACGTATTGTAGTTTTGGTCTTTGAAGTCTGCGATATCTAACAGTGTACCTGGCAAGATTTCTGTATCACCTGGGTCCATGACGCGCACTTTACGAAGCATTTGGCGAACCATTACTTCGATATGTTTGTCGCCGATTTCTACCCCTTGCATACGGTAAACGCGTTGTACTTCACGTAAGAGATAGTTTTCAACAGATAGAACGTCACGTACTTGCAACAATTGTTTTGGATCGATTGATCCTTCTGTCAATGGTGCACCACGATGGATCATATCGCCTTCAGCCACTTTCATACGTGCAGTGTAAGGCACTGTATACGTACGTGTATCTGTTTTCCCTTTGATCGTTACTTCTTTGGTACGTGTAGCAGGATCTTCAGAGATATCGATGACATCCCCTGTTACTTCAGTGATCACTGCTTGCCCTTTCGGATTACGTGCTTCAAAGATTTCTTGGACACGAGGAAGACCTTGAGTGATATCATCTCCGGCAACCCCACCCGTATGGAACGTACGCATGGTTAACTGAGTACCTGGTTCACCGATTGATTGAGCGGCGATCGTACCAACTGCTTCTCCGACTTCAACGTCAGAACCAGTTGCCAAGTTACGTCCGTAACAATGTTTGCAGACACCATGTTTTGTGTTACATGTGAAGACAGAACGGATCGTTACAGTTTCAACACCTGCATCAACGATTTGTTTTGCGACATCTTCAGAGATCAATTGATTTCCGGCAATGATCATTTCGTTGGTTTCAGGATGACGAACTTCTTTACGTGTGTAACGTCCAATCAAACGATCTTCAAGAGATTCGATGATTTCATTTCCTTCACGGATTGCTTGGATCTCAAGACCGCGGTCAGTGCCACAATCTTCTTCACGAATGATGACATCTTGGGCAACGTCAACTAAACGACGTGTCAAGTAACCAGAATCGGCTGTCTTCAAGGCTGTATCAGTCATTCCTTTACGAGCCCCGTGAGTTGAGATAAACATTTCCAAGACAGAAAGTCCTTCGCGGAAGTTCGAAATGATCGGCAATTCCATGATACGTCCATTCGGTGCGGCCATCAATCCACGCATACCAGCAAGCTGAGTAAAGTTGGAGATGTTACCACGGGCACCAGAGTCTGACATCATGAAGATTGGGTTTTTCGCTTCCAAACCTTCCATCAGTTTTTGTTGGATGCTGTCTTTCGCAGCGTTCCAAACAGCGATTACTCGTTCATAACGCTCGTCGTCAGTGATCAATCCACGACGGAATTGCTTCGTGATCGACTCTACTTGTTTATGTGCTTCGTCAATGATCACTTGTTTTTCATTCAAGACACTGATGTCGGCGATCCCTACAGTGATACCTGCATGTGTTGAATGTTTGTATCCTAAGTCTTTCATACGGTCAAGCATCTTAGATGTTTCAGTTACTTTGAAACGTTTGAAGACTTCGGCGATGATGTTTCCTAAGTTTTTCTTCTTGAATGGTAAAACTAGTTCTTGTTCTTTGATGTGAGCAGGAATATCTGTTCCAGCTTCAACAAAGTATTTGTCCGGTGTTTGGACAGTCAAGTTGAAGTCAGTTGGTTCATTCAAGTAAGGGAATTCTGGTGGCATGATCTCGTTGAAGATGATCTTACCAACAGTCGTGATCATCGTACGTTCTTTTTGCCATTCTGTAAATGGTTTGTCCCCTAATGTCGTTGGGTTCACCCCAATACGTGAATGTAAATGAACGTAGCCATTACGCCATGCGATGACTGCTTCGTTTTGGTCTCTAAAGACCATTCCTTCGCCTTCACGACCTTCTTCTTCCATTGTTAGGTAGTAATTTCCTAAAACCATATCCTGAGAAGGTGTAACAACTGGTTTACCATCTTTTGGATTCAAGATGTTTTGAGCAGCTAGCATCAGCATACGTGCTTCTGCTTGTGCTTCTTCGTTCAACGGTACGTGAACGGCCATTTGGTCTCCATCGAAATCGGCATTGTATGCTTCACATACCAATGGATGCAAACGGATCGCACGCCCTTGGACAAGAACTGGTTCAAATGCTTGGATACCTAATCTGTGAAGCGTAGGTGCCCTGTTCAATAGAACTGGATGTTCTTTGATGACGTCTTCTAAGACATCCCAAACTTCATCTTCTTGACGTTCGATTTTGCGTTTCGCATTTTTGATGTTTGAAGCAAGTTCACGTTGAACTAATTCGCGCATCACGAATGGTTTGAACAATTCGATCGCCATTTCTTTTGGTAATCCACATTGGTACATTTTCAAGAAAGGACCTACGACGATAACTGAACGACCAGAGTAGTCGACACGTTTACCAAGTAAGTTTTGACGGAAACGACCTTGTTTCCCTTTCAACATATGAGAAAGAGATTTCAATGGGCGGTTACCTGGTCCTGTGACAGGACGGCCACGACGACCGTTATCGATCAACGCATCTACCGCTTCTTGTAACATCCGTTTTTCATTTTGAACGATGATTCCTGGTGCATTCAAGTCTAACAAACGTTTCAAACGATTGTTACGGTTGATTACACGACGATATAGATCGTTCAAGTCACTTGTTGCAAAACGTCCACCTTCTAATTGGACCATTGGTCGTAGATCTGGCGGGATGACAGGGATAACGTCCATGACCATCCAGC
Source organism: Enterococcus mundtii (assembly GCF_003957375.1). Taxonomy (GTDB): domain Bacteria; phylum Bacillota; class Bacilli; order Lactobacillales; family Enterococcaceae; genus Enterococcus_B; species Enterococcus_B spodopteracolus. The sequence continues at coordinate 2,700,442 of NZ_CP025473.1, forward strand.
TTGGTTCATTGCCAGAAGCACGGAATGCTTCTAAAATGTCCAAACGGCGGATCGCACGTGTACGTTTTTGTCCTTGTGCAGATTTCAATTCTTCTTTCAACTCAGCTGCTTCAGCATCCAAATCAACGTTATCAAGTAATTGTTTGATCGCTTCTGCACCCATTGCTGCTTGGAATTCCTGGCCATATTGTTCACGTTTTTCGCGGTATTCGCGTTCAGTCAACAATTGTTTTTTCTCTAAGCTTGTGTTTCCTGGTTCAATAACAACATATGAGGCAAAGTAAATGATTTCTTCTAATGCGCGTGGGCTCATGTCTAATACAAGACCCATACGAGAAGGAATACCTTTAAAATACCAGATATGTGAAACAGGTGCTGCTAATTCGATATGACCCATGCGTTCACGACGAACTTTTGAACGAGTCACTTCCACGCCACAGCGATCACAAACGATTCCTTTATAACGGATACGTTTGTATTTTCCGCAGGCACATTCCCAGTCTTTTGTAGGACCAAAAATCCGCTCACAGAACAACCCTTCGCGCTCAGGTTTTAAGGTACGATAGTTAATCGTCTCAGGTTTTTTTACTTCACCGTAAGACCAGCTTCTGATTTTTTCGGGAGAAGCCAAACCTATTTGCATACTTTCGAATTTATTTACATCGATCAAAAGGGGTTCCCTCCATTTCATTTAATGGCAAAACCGCAAGGCGGCTGATCTTCGACCGCCTCACAGTATCTCAGACCGGATTAGTCTAAATTATCTTCTGCGGTTTCAAAGTTTTGGATGATGTCTTGTCTTTCATCTTCGACTTGTTCAGCAGCTTGTTTTTCTAGTTCTTTTGCTGTTTGTTGTTCAGCGAATTTTGTCAAAGCATCCACTGTGATCAAATCATCGTCTTCGTCATCCATGTCACGAAGTTCGATTTCGCTGTCTTGGATATCTAGAACACGCATGTCTAATCCTAGTGATTGTAGTTCTTTGACTAATACGCGGAAGGATTCAGGTACACCTGGTTTTGGAATTGGTTCACCTTTGACGATTGCTTCATATGTTTTCACACGTCCGACTACGTCATCTGATTTGTATGTCAAGATTTCTTGCAAGGTATAAGCCGCACCGTATGCTTCCAGTGCCCAAACTTCCATTTCCCCAAAACGTTGTCCACCAAATTGCGCTTTACCACCTAATGGTTGTTGCGTAACGAGTGAGTAAGGTCCAATTGAACGTGCATGCAACTTGTCGTCAACCATGTGAGCTAGTTTGATCATGTACATCACACCAACAGATACACGTCCGTCAAATGGTTCACCTGTACGTCCGTCATAAAGAACAGTTTTCGCATCGCTAGCCATACCTGCTTCACGAACTGTTTCCCATACGTCTTCATCACTTGCACCATCAAATACTGGTGTTGCAACGTGGATGCCTAATTGACGTGCAGCCATCCCTAAATGCAATTCCAATACTTGTCCGATGTTCATCCGTGATGGTACCCCTAATGGGTTCAACATGATATCGATCGGTGTTCCATCAGGTAAGAATGGCATATCTTCTTCCGGCATAATACGGGAAACAACCCCTTTATTACCGTGACGTCCGGCCATTTTATCCCCTTCGTGGATTTTACGTTTTTGAACGATATACACACGAACTAACATGTTGACACCTGGTGATAATTCATCGCCAGCTTCACGAGTAAAGATCTTCACATCGTGAACGATCCCACCTCCACCATGTGGTACACGTAGAGAAGTATCACGTACTTCACGTGCTTTTTCACCGAAGATCGCATGCAATAAGCGTTCTTCTGCTGAAAGTTCAGTTACCCCTTTTGGTGTTACTTTACCGACTAATAAGTCACCGTCTTGGACTTCCGCCCCAATACGGATGATCCCCATTTCGTCTAAGTCTTTCAATGCGTCTTCACCGACGTTCGGGATTTCGCGAGTGATTTCTTCAGGTCCTAATTTTGTATCACGAGCTTCTGATTCATATTCTTCGATATGGATCGATGTGTAAACATCATCTTTTACTAGACGACGGCTCATGATGATCGCATCTTCGTAGTTGTATCCTTCCCAAGTCATGAAACCGACTAAGACGTTTTGTCCTAGAGCCATTTCACCTTGTTCCATTGATGGGCCGTCTGCCAAGGTATCCCCTTTTTCGACTTTCTCACCTAAATGAACGATTGGGCGTTGGTTGTAACTTGTTCCAGAGTTTGAACGACGGAATTTTGTCACTGAGTATTTGTCTAATGCGCCATTGTCGCGACGAACGCGGATCTCAGAAGCATCGACAAATTCAACTACACCATCGTGTTTACATAATAACGCAGCTCCTGAGTCATGAGCTGATTTATATTCCATCCCAGTACCAACCCAAGGCGCTTGTGGATTGATCAATGGCACTGCTTGACGCTGCATGTTGGCACCCATCAAGGCGCGGTTGGAGTCATCGTTTTCCAAGAAAGGAATACATGCTGTCGCTACCGCAACTACTTGTTTCGGTGAAACGTCCATATAATCGACTTTATCGATCGATACTTCTAAGTTTTCACTTTGGGCACGAGCCATGACGATTTCTTCAGCAAATGTACCGTCATCATTCAACTTACTATTTGCTTGGGCAACGATATAATGGTCCTCGATGTCTGCTGTTAAATAATCGATTTGTTCTGTCACACGTCCAGTTTCACGATCAACACGACGATACGGCGTTTCGATAAAACCAAATTTGTTTACTTTCGCGTAACTAGATAAACTATTGATCAACCCGATATTTGGTCCCTCAGGCGTTTCAATCGGACACATACGGCCATAGTGGGAGTAGTGAACGTCTCGTACTTCATAGCCGGCACGGTCACGAGTCAAACCACCAGGTCCTAAGGCAGAAAGACGACGTTTGTGTGTCAATTCGCCCAATGGATTGGTTTGGTCCATGAACTGAGACAATTGTGAAGATCCAAAGAATTCTTTAATACTTGCGACAACTGGACGGATATTGATCAATTGTTGTGGTGTCAATGTTTCTGTATCTTGGATTGACATTCTTTCACGTACAACACGTTCCATACGTGCTAATCCGATACGGAATTGATTTTGTAAAAGTTCTCCGACAGAACGAATACGTCGATTTCCTAAGTGGTCGATATCGTCCACGTTGCCGATGCCTTCCATCAAGTTCAAGAAATAGCTCATTGAAGCAACGATATCCGCTGGACGAACAGTTTTCACTGTTGTGTCTGGGTAGCCGTTACCGATCACGTTGACTTCACGTTCTGGGTCTTTTGGTGAAAAGACTTTGATCACTTGGACAGTCATTGGATCAGTGACTACGCCATCTTCTGTTGGGTAGTAAGTCACAGAGTTCAAACCATTGTCGATGAACGGTGCTAATGTTTCCATCACTTGATGGGTCAAAGCTGTTCCTTTTTCAACAATGATCTCGCCTGTTTCAGGATCAACCAACGTTTCAGCTAACGTTAAGTTCAATAGACGTGTTTTCAAGTCTAATTTTTTGTTTACTTTGTAACGACCAACATTTGCTAAGTCGTAACGTTTTGGATCAAAGAAGCGGGCATTCAGCAAGTTACGTGAACTATCTGCTGTTTTTGGTTCGCCTGGGCGAAGACGCTCGTAGATGTCTTTTAATCCTTCTTCTGTTCTAGAATCACTTGCGTTTTTGTGTAAATCTTTTTCGATCGTGTTACGCAATGTTTCACTATCCCCAAAGATTTCAAAAATCGTGTCATCTGAACCGAAACCTAATGCACGAACTAATACAGTCAATGGAATCTTACGTGTGCGGTCGATACGTACATAAGAGATGTCTTTTGCATCAGTTTCCATTTCTAACCATGCACCACGGTTAGGGATCACAGTGGAACCGAATCCTTCTTTACCGTTTTTGTCTACTTTCCCATGGAAGTAAACACCTGGTGAACGGACTAATTGAGAAACGATAACACGTTCCGCACCATTGATGATGAATGTACCTTGCTCTGTCATCAATGGGAAATCACCGAAGAATACTTCTTGGGCTTTGATTTCGCCTGTTTCACGGTTTGTTAAACGTAAAGTCACATGTAATGGTGCAGAGTAATTTGCGTCATGTGCGCGTGCTTCTGCTACTGTGTACTTTGGTTCTTTCAACTCATAATCTACAAATTCCAAAGAAAGATTGCCATTGAAGTCATCGATTGGCAAAATATCTTCAAACATTTCTCTTAGTCCTTCATCCAAGAACCATTGGTACGAGTCTGTTTGAATTTCGATCAAATTTGGTAATTCCAACACTTCACTGATTCGTGCGAAACTTCTACGTTCGCGATGTTTTCCGTATTTTACTACGTGTCCAGCCAAGCTCTTCACCCCTCTAAAATGTCATTCAAAAAGACTACCCGATCAATTGTTACAATAATATTAAAAATATTATATTTAGGTAACAACAGACATTTTTTGCGGCTTTTAGGCAAAAAAAAACCAAAAATAGAACGTTCTCTTGAGTACTTGCCTACGTGAGCTTCTACTTTTGTTTCCTTATATTAAAGCCGAAACGGACAATATTTCGTTTCTGCCTTCGCTTCATCAGATAGTTTTTGCAACTTCATATAATACACTGTTTAAACGTAAAAGTCAATACTTCCTGGCGTTTCCTGTAAATTTTCGTAATTGTTTCTTAATCTTTCTTTTTTGTTCCAATTTCGTCCATTCCTAATTGTATGACTCTTCCTCACAAAATCTTTTCGTCTTTATAGAGACTCAAACAAAAAGTATGACGCGCTGTCCTCATTCGATCGCAAATCTGTTAATATATAAGATAGTAGAAAGGAGATAGATCGATGACGACAAAAGCCAAGGTACTACACCTTTTAAAAAATACTCAAACATTTCTATCCGGTGAAAAAATCGCCCAACAACTGAATGTCTCCCGAACTAGTATTTGGAAAGCCATCAAAGAATTAGAAAAAGAAGGTTTTCGCTTTGACCATCAAGCGAAAGGGTATCGTTATCTCCCCTCCGATGTATTAGATCCTGTAGAGATTTCCCAAGCATTGTCCTCTTTTGATGTTCAAGTGAAGGTATTATCACAATCTGAATCCACTATGAAAGATGCTAAATCGGCATCTCATATGGATACTACGAAACCTAGTTTATTTATCGCGGATACACAAGAACAAGCCCATGGACGTTTTGGACGTTCCTTTTTCGCTCAACCAGGTCAAGGAATCTACATGAGCCTATTATTGCATCCACAAAAGCATTTTGAGGAATTACCACAATATACGTTGATTGCTGCCAGTGCATGTGTCAAAGCGATTCAAGAAACGACAGGAAAACATGCAATGATCAAATGGGTCAACGATATCTACCTTGAAGGGAAAAAGATTTGTGGAATTTTATCTGAAGCGGTAAGCGATATGGAAAGTGGTGAATTTCGTTCGGTGATTATTGGTGTGGGCTTGAATTTTTCGATCCCTCAAACGCAATTTCCTGATGAGATCCAGCAAAAAGCGACCTCCTTGTTTCCTGATGGTGAAGCATCGATTACTAGAAATCAATTGATCTGCGCGATTTGGAAACATTTCTTTAGGTATTTAGCCGACCCTTCGCACACCTATTTTGATCTTTACACAGAACGGTCATTTGTCCTAGGTAAGTCTGTCAGCTTTACCCGACAAGGAAAATCTTATCAAGGAATTGCCCAGGCAATCGGTCCAAAAGGAGAACTGATCGTAGATACGCCAAACCAGCGCTTCCAACTACTCTCTGGGGAAGTCAGTTTAACAGAAATCGATGGGCTACCATCAGCAAAAAGAGGCTAGTTCGTTTCCTAGCCTCTTTTTTATCAATGGTGGGTTTGTCATGCTCGCTTTATTTTCATAAGCTTGATGTCACGAGAAAACATGCAAGCTTCTTTACGATGTACTCTATTTTTCTACTATGTGCTTGATTCTATGTTTGAGGTACTACATTATGTGTTTTATTTTACTTTTGTGTCTACATCTAATTTCTATGTTTGTTCTATGTTTTAGTTCTATGTTCGATATCCTTTTTAAATTAGGATAGTACTATGTGCTATTGTCAGTAGCAGTAGAACAATCAAACTACTGCCTGGCAATACTAATGGACACCTGATACCATTTACCTACACTTTTATCTAAAGGCGCTGTCGCAATCTGTGATGCACGTCGTCAAGTAGGTGAGACCGAGCAACTATTTTTCCCCGAAATAGTTTTCGGCAATCCAGTGGCGTTCTATGTGTGTTGTTTCCTCTATTTACTACTTCTAAGTCATTCATAAGCTTATCTATTGAAGACCAACGATCGATTTCTCAACTTCTTCCTAACCATACCCCTCTTCCATTTAACGCCCCCTTTTTTGTTTTGCTGTCGTTCTGTTTGTATCATAACGCATAAGAAAATAAATGAATTCTTTTGTATTGAATTACAACATTTTTTATTTTTAGGTCAAATACAAGTAATCTCAAGTTAAAGACATTCTCATTTTTACTTTCAAATTTGACAGAATTGTAATTGATGGGCTTTTGAAGAAGTAAAATACTCGATTTTTAAATTGAAATTTTTTACGATCAAACAACGGATCAAAAATTTATCAGCTGGAGTTAATGGTTGTTGATATTCTTCTTCAATATCACGAAATGAAAAATTTTCCTTCTTTTCACTTAATCTAGTCACAATCTCAATCACTGTTAGTTTCGTTAGTTCTGTTGTATATTGTTTTCTCACAAAGACTCTCCTTTACTCATCTTTTTCTTTAATTCAAAATATAGCATGAAATTTTTCCTTTGTTAGACCCTTTTTTTCAAAAATAAAAAAGTTTGTTTCGTCTCTAAAAAAACTAATAATCTTCAAACCCTTTCAATACTAATTACTGACAATGAAGTACCTTACATACACTAGATAAAACATGACACGTTCAACTCAAATTACCTAGACCAATAAATTTCCTGAGATAGAAAATATCGGCGTAAATCACAAAGTAAAAAATGCTATTTTCATAATATACAATAAAATAAATAAGGAGAAAAAAATGCCTGAATTAAATGAATTGAAAAGTAATAAAGACATCATCCTTTTTTTAAACAATGCAATCTCCACAGAAAAGTTAGATCTATCCACACTTGATCCAGAAAGCGCTTCTCGTTTAAAGTTACATTTAATGATCAAAGAACAAGCATTCAAATTACAATTAAAAAATGCGAATATATCTGAAAAAGATTCAACTAAAATTGCTAAAAAATTGAAAATTATTGGAGAATTCACGAAACAGACAGAAACTATCAAACCAGAATTTGTCTATATGTCCATTCAAGAAATTAATGCTAAGATTGGAAAATTAACTACTGAAAAAAATAGGTTAGAGGCTGAGGTAAAGAAATTTAAGGCTATTATGGATAAGAATAGGAACAAACACGGCGATGAAAATGCATATATCCAAGCAGAAAGTAAACTCCGCAAGGCAAATCAGAAAATAGCCAAGGGCCAAACACAAATCTATAGTTACCGCGGAATGAAACATGTGATCAGCGTACAAGACCAACAGAAAGCGAATAGTAGCCAACGGGAAGCTGTGGGGCATTCTACCCAGCAACAATCAGTAGTCCAAAAAACAGCTGATCAAAAAACAGAAACTCAGCAAAAAGTGAAGCCCTTAAAAAACCATACTCAAAAACAACCAAGAGCACTTACAGAAAATGAAAAAAAGTTGGTAAACCAAATTATCCAGGCAGAACTTCAAAGAGAAGGCTTTGCTAAAAAAAGAGACGCTCTGATAAGTACTCCTGATGTAAAAGAAATCTATGCTGAATGGACTAGAAAAATGGGTGATCAGCGAATACGTGCAGACTATTTTTATGATAAACTTGAAAAATCTGCGCCTGATATGGTAAAAAAGATAGAAGAGAGATTTGCTAATTCTCCACATGGTGATTTACCCTGCCCATTAACGCCAAAAGAAATCCAAGCTCAAAAAAAACTACAAGAGACACAAGCAAAGTTACAAGTGGCGAAGGAAAAATACGACAAACATTATGGAGATATCATTATCGATTCTACAACTGATAAAGTAACCAAAACAAGATTTAGTGATAAAAAACCTACAAAACCAATAAAAAGTGAACATCACAAGACAGCTGAAAAAGAATTAGAGAAAGTATATGCAAAATTGGCACCTTATAAAAAAAATGAAAACAGTATAACTGGATTGATTGTTAATTTTTTTCGGATGAGTAAGATACGAAACTTACATCGTCAAAAAAAGGAATTGGAAAGAAAAATAGAGGAGTATAAGAAGCCGGAAAAAGGAATTTTGAAACCCTCACTTAGCGAAAAAGTGCAAGGGGCTCACTTAAAACAAAAAGCTCAGCTAACCAAACAGCCAGACCATCAAAAAACAAGATCTGAACGTGTGCAGCCTCAACCGAGTTTAGTCAAATAAAGAAAAACAGAAAGATTCTTTCCAAATGGAAGGATCTTTCTGTTTTTCTTTATTTATTCCTATCATCCAGTAACGTTTCCCCCAAAATGTAAAAAAGCTGATTGATAAGAATAAACAAAATATGAATGTTTTAACTACTTGTTTAGTCCATAGTTTACTCTATACTATGTAATATTTCTTCTAAGTTTTTCCTTTAGCACCCCTCCCTTATTTTTCCTTCATCATCTTATGTACTTAGGTCCATAAAATAAAGTAACGTACCTGCTCTTCCCGATGACCAATCCATGAGTCACGAAGAAGAGCAACAAACGTTTGATACGTGTTTTAATGCTAAATTGAAAAAAGCAATTACACAATACCTATTATTTAGCATACCTCTTTCTCCTAGACAGCGAAAAACCGATTTTTCTTTCCAAAGAAAAAAATGAGCGTTACCTAGAAAGTAACACTAATAACACTCATTTTCTGTAGTCAATCTGCTCGTTTTAAAATCAAAGACGTCAATGCGAACAATGTTTCTTTGGTTCTCGTTGACGTATCTGGTAGTTTTTTGATTTCTTTTAATGCTTGTTTTGTATAGGTTCTCGCCAGTTTCTGAGCATTAACAACCCCTTTTGCTTCAACTACCAATTGTTGAACTTTCTCAGCTTCAGTTTGTGACATCTGTTTTCCTTTTGATAAATATCCGAGTAACTCCGCTCGTTTATTCGTTTGCAAGGCGTAAATCAACGGCAATGAGTACACACCTTGACGAACGTCTTCTAATACAGGTTTGCCGATTTCATCACTTTGTTTTGTATAATCTAAAATGTCATCAATGATTTGAAACGCCATGCCGATCGCTAACCCGATATCCCCAGCTTTTTTTGCAAAACGTTCGCTTGTGCCACTTTCGTATGCACCTACAAAACAACTCAGTTGAAACAGTTCAGCGGTTTTACCAGAAATATTCTGTAAGTATTCTTCAACCGTCAACTGGGCATTGTATCTATCATCCATTTGCCCGAGCTCGCCGTTCAATACTTTTTCCATACTTCGAGCATTTAATTGCATACTCTTTAAGGAGGAGGTATATTCGGACAATAGTTTGAAACAACAAACAAATAAATAATCCCCCGCATAAACAGCGACACTATTGCCAAAACGGCTACGTAAGTTAGGCTTTCCTCTGCGTAAGTCAGCTTCATCAACGATATCATCATGGATCAACGTAGCAATGTGTAGCATCTCAATAGATGCTGCCAACGAAATGGCTTTATCGCGATCTTGCTCCGGGCCAAATTGAGCAAATAATAATTGATACGCCGGACGCAGTAACTTTCCACCTGCATGAATCGTTTCTTTTATCGCTTCTTCTACTGGTTTGTTTTTCAGCCGAACAACACTTTCCATTTTTTTTAGTGTTTGATTCAATTCCACTTGGATCGTTGGATAGTCCACCCACATTTGATGTAACTTCATAAAAAAACTCCTTGCATAACGCTTATTTTTTCAGAAATACCGATTGCCATTGACTATTGGTCTGTCGATCATAGTCTGCTTGGAAACGCTGAAGTGTTCTCACATGTTTCAGCAGATAATTAGCAGCTATCCCTATGGCCAATCCTGATAGAATACCTAGAAATGATAAAATCGGTAAGTAGAGCATGACTGTCCATGATTGAGCGATAAATGACGCGGTCAATAACTGACCGACATTATGCATAAATCCACCTGTCGCGCTGATACCAATAATGCTAACCCTTTTAGGGCCCAATTGTTTGACTATCAACATCCCTACATAACTCAACAACGCCCCACTCATACTATAAAGAAACGTCGAAATCGTGCCGCCTAATAACGTGGTCAAAAATAAACGCAACCAAAGTAATAAGAAGCTATCTCGTTTTTTCATTGTAAAAATTGCCACAATCGTAATCAAATTAGCCAATCCTAGTTTTGCACCTGGCGCAAAAGCGAAAGGATAAGGAATCATATTTTCCAATAAACCGATGATCACACCTTGGGCAACTAATAAAGATATATAGATCATTTTTTGTAATTTACTCATGACGTGAACCGTCTAATAAATCAGACTGTCTTCCCCACTCCCGTCTGTTGATCGCACTTCGATCACTAATTTGTGAGGCAAACAAACGATTGTTTCACCATTATTCGTTGCCCATCCTCGGCGAACGCAAATCTGGTCGTCGCAGTCTGCTTCTTTGATCCGAATTCGTTCCCCATCGATCTCGATCACGTTTTTGTCGCCATGATCATCTTCGTATAAATAGGTATAAGCTTTGGTTTCAGTTACCAACGGAAACGTTTTGATTTCTGTTCCATCGACTCGTAGCACCGCTTCTTTATTTGGTGTTACATCCACTTGTTGATAACTAAAGATGAGAACCGGCAAGAAGGAGAGCATGACTAACAAAAGAATAATGATGATATCCCAAGGTTTTAATAAACTTTTTTGAATAAATTCTTTCAAGTACTCACTCCCTTTTTCTCCTCGTTTGATTGCTCCAATTTTACCATGAATAACGAAAGTTGTGAATGAGAGGCACAACACAGCTAATTCAAGGATTTGATCGATTCATCATTTTTATACGAACCTATTTAAGAAAAAGACGAGCTTGGAATGTTTGCACACCCCAAGCTCCTCCTTATTTCTTCTCATGACATGATTTTAGTTGCTAAAATCTTTTTGATTATTTGAATGGTTAACTTTCTCTATTCACCGTAACGTGCTTTTGGTTTCCCGTACCACCAATTACCGAGTGTTTTCTGTAACCAAGGAATCACCCAACGATCCAAACCGATCGCACGACCTGAACCATTCATCAATGCGAAAGCCACAAAGATGAACCAGATGTTTACCCAGTAGAACATTCCAGAAATACAGAAAGTGATGACTAAAACAATCGTTGTCGCACTGCATAACCAAGTGAATAAACCGGCAATCAATGCCAACGCTAACGCGATTTCAAAGAAGACCATGAATTTTTGGAAGAACATCGCTACATCGTTATTTGGCATGATGACTTGCATCATGCTGTTGAACCAGTCTGGTGATTTATCGATCACTGCCATTGGTTCTTCACCATATGCGTAGCTCAAGCCAAAATGTGCCGCTTGTGTTGCTGCTTCTCCAGTTGTTGCACCTGCACCGCTCGCAGCTGTTGTTGCATCACCTGCTGCTGAAGCACCACTTGCTACATCTGCTACATTGTATTCCCAAGTCCAAGGGAACACACTGTTCCCAGTAAACCATGAACCTTCACCAAACCAAGTGCTTGGTTTTAATACTTCACCATTACCGATCATTTTTTTAGAAGCTTCGACTAACCAAACGAGACCGTAGAAGATTCGTAATGGGACACTCCATAAAACATTACCGTAACGGGAAGAATGTCCACGAGTCACATTGCGATCATCTTTGATATGAAAGAATTCGTGCATCATATATTGGAACATATAATAACCTGAACGGATATCAAAGAAATATTTCAGGTTGACGATATGCTTCATGATAATTGCTAAAAAGCCACTTAAATGGATTTTGTCAAAAAGGTTCGCTACACCCCATTTTGCACCAACAGAAACCATAAATCCTTGGTAGTTTCCTTTAAATTTATGTTTCTCGCCACCTTTAATCGAAGCCACGATATTCGCTGCAGCTGTATGGCCTGTTTGTTCTGCGGCTTGAACAATCTGTGGTGTTGGTGTATTAGGGAATTCTTCGTAATACACTAAATCACCAATGATGTAAATATTTTGTTCTTCATAGCCTTTTGCTTGCATATATTCGTTTGCTACTAAACGTTGGCCACGTGCAGTCTCTAATCCGAAATCAGCCGCATCTGTTGTTCCTTTAACACCTGCTGTCCAAATCAAGGTATGCGTAGGCACTTCACGACCGTCTTTTAATTTGATATGGTCAGGAGCGACTTCAACGATTGGCGCATTCAACAATAGCTCAACATTCTTTTTATTTAAATAACGTTCTGCTTTGGCTGCATCATTACGATCCAACATATTCAAAATCGTTGGCATTGCTTCAACAACCATTAGTGTAATCTCATTTGCATCTAGTTTGTAGTCTTTGGCTAAACGATCTTTCCAATCCACTAACTCACCAATCATTTCGATTCCCGTAAACCCAGAACCACATACAACAAACGTTAACATTGCCTTACGCAAATTTTCGTCTGGTTCTAATGCTGCTTTTTCGACTGTTTTCTCAATGTGCTTACGGATCTTAACGGAATCTTCAAATGACCAAAGAGTAAAGCCATTTTCTTTAACACCTGGTGTACCAAAATCATTTGGTTCACCACCCATACCTAAAATCAATTGATCGAATGGATAAGCGCCTAATTTGGTTTTGACGATTTTTTTCTCTTTGTCGATGCCAATTACTGTATCAGTCACTAGGTCTACATTTTTTTGTCTTGCAAATAATCGTTGTAAATCGTACTGGATCGCCTCTGGTTCCACACGTCCGCCTGCAACTTCGTGAAGTTCTGTCATCATCGTGTGGTACGAATGACGATCAATCAATGTGATTGTTACGTCTTCTTTTTTCAGTTTCTTCGCTAAGTGTTTTGTAGCTGAAACACCCGCATAACCAGCACCCACAACGACAATATTTTGCTTTGTCATTGAATATCCGCTCCTTATTTTTCATCTATATAAATTATTAATAGTTGATCGTTTTTTCAATTTGATAATGATTACACAATCTTTATACATTATATAGATGTTTTGTATATTTGTCTAACACCTTTTTATGTTTTTTTTGTTACAATAAAAACGCCTATTTTTCACGAAATTTCCAGAAAGAAAACGCTCAATTAAATCACTGTCGTTATTTTTGTAAAACGGTTGACTTATTGATGATATCCATTAGAATGTATAATGAATCACAAGGAATTTGTGGACAAAAAAATGAAATGGTGGGGTTAAAAATGAAGAAAAATCGGTTTGTTACGGGGGTTGCGGTATTAGCATTCTCAACATTGATGCTAGGAGCTTGTGGATCAGATAACAATGATAGTTCAAGTAGTACATCTTCTTCTACTTCTACTGCACAATCTTCTACAACAGAAACTAGTACAACAGAATCAACTAAAGAAATCGTTGCTGGTGGAGAATTACAAAACGGTACATACAAGTTAGAAGAAAAAAACTACTCTAATGGTTATCGTTCAGTATTTGAAATCGTTGTAAAAGACGGCAAGATCACTGAATCAAACTTTGATTACATCGATGCAGATGGCAAATCAAAACAAGATGACGCGGAATACAACGAAAAGATGGAAGCAAAATCTGGCACAAAACCAGAAACGTTCATTCCTGAATTGAACGATCAATTGGTAAGCGCACAAAGTGCAAGCGATGTAGAAGTTATCACTGGTGCGACACACTCATCAGAAAGCTTCCAAAACTATGCACAACAATTGATCCAAGCGGCTCAAGCAGGTAACACAGAAACAATTGAAATCGACAATGGCGCGGAATTACAAGACGGCACATACAAATTAGAAGAGAAAAACTATTCGAATGGTTACCGTGTACAATTTGAGTTGACTGTTGCAGATGGCAAAGTCATTGAATCAAACTTTGATTACATCGATGCAGATGGCAAATCAAAACAAGATGATACAGAGTACAACGAAAAGATGAAAGAAAAATCTGGTACTGATCCTCAAACTTACATCCCAGAATTAAACGATGAACTTGTTTCAGTAATGGGCGAAGAAGATGGTTCTCCAGCAGATGTAGAAGTTGTTACTGGTGCAACTCACAGTGCACATTCATTCATCATGTACGCACAACAATTAGTCAATGCTGCTGAAAAAGGCGATACACAAACAATTGAAGTCGATAACATTGTGACAAAATAAACTTTGTCTAACAGAAGGCTCATCTGCCTTTACGATAATCCTTTTGGAGATGTGGCAACTGTCACATCTCTTTTTCTGTGCTATCCCTACAAACGCTACACCCCCCGAAAAAAAGATGTTCATTCCTGCCAGATTATATTAGAATACAAAGCATGAACTTACTTTTGATTTCGCTTAGAGATTTCTCTTTATGTGGAACATGAAATAGATAAAAAGAAATGAGGAATAGATGTTGAAGAAACGATTACTTCCTTTTGTCTTGTTTTTGTGCCTATTGACCGTGGCTGGTTGTCGCACAGATTCAACGACTGAAGACAAACAAGAGAATAACACTTCCCTGCTTTCTGACCCTTACACAGACGAACAATTTTTGCTTGGTACTTACGTTCGTATCCGTATCTACGATGAAGGGAAAGAAGACGTATTGAAAACTGCTTTTGACCGAGTCAAAGAGTTAGGCGATAAAATCACAATCAATCAAAGCGGCTCCGAAGTTGATGAAATCAATCAACAAGCAGGAATCCAACCAGTCAAAGTATCCGACGATGTGTACCGTTTATTAAAACGAGCATATGAGTACAGCGAAGACTCACATGGAGGCTTTGATATGGCGATCGGTCCCATCACGCAACTATGGCGTATCGGTTTCGATGATGCCCGTAAGCCATCTCAAGCAGAAATTGATGAAGCATTGAAGTTAGTCGACTACCATAAAGTCAAATTCAATGATGAAGAAAAGACTGTTTACTTGCAAGAAAAAGGCATGATCCTTGATCTAGGGGCAATTGCGAAAGGGTTCATTACCGATGAAGTCGTCAAAGTCTTGAAAGACAATGACGTAACGACTGCGATCGTCGATCTAGGTGGGAATGTCTATGTTCTTGGACACAGTCCTAGAGGAGAAGATCAAGATTGGACAGTCGGTATCCAAGATCCGAATCTTGCCCGTGGTTCGATCCTCGGCTCGATCAAAGAACGAAATAAAACATTAGTCACATCTGGAATCTATGAGCGCTATTTAGAAGTCGATGGCGTGAAATATCATCACTTGTTTGATCCAAAAACTGGTTATCCATTTGACAATGACATCGCTGGTGTCACGATCATCACCGATCAATCTATTGATGGAGACGGACTATCTACTGCAGTCTTCGCCATGGGTGTCAAAGATGGCTTGGCTTACATCGAGGATAAACTGAATGACGGAACTGAGGCGATTTTTGTTACAAAAGATGATAAGGTCTATGTGACAGATCCAATCAAAGACACTTTCAAACTCGCTGAAGATTCAAAATATACTATGGGCGATCGTTCTGAATTAAACTAAGGAGTAACTGATATGACACTAAAAATCTTTTTAGAAGTAGTTGAACTACGTACGAAGGTCGCTAGTGTATTTCCTTTTGCGATAGGGGTTTTATTCTCTATCGCTTTTTTTCACGAAATACAGTGGCTGAACACTTTACTGTTTTTTATTGGTATGCTTATCTTTGACTTAGCAACTACCGCAATCAATAACTATATGGATTATGAAAAAGCACATTCGGAAATTTATAAATATGAAGAGAACGTCATTGGACGGACTGGTATTTCACCAAAACTCGTACGAAACATGATTTTGGGGATGATTGCTTTTGTCTTAGTCATCGGTATATTACTGACGTTGCGGACCGGTTGGTTATTGTTGCTAATGGGCATGATTTGTTGTTTTATTGGGATTTTTTATACTTTTGGTCCTATCCCTTTATCACGTATGCCATTAGGAGAGATTTTCAGCGGTTTTACCATGGGTTTAGGGATCTTTACGATGGTCATCTATATCAACACTCATCGTAGCGATCTATTTGATTTAACCCTGTCTTTAGCAACTGGCACCTTCAATTTGTCTGGCAATATCTGGGCAGTAGCCACCATCTTTCTTGCAGCACTCCCACTTGTTTTTACGATAGCCAATATTATGTTAGCGAATAATTTACGCGATTTGGAGCGAGATATTGAAAATCATCGATACACGTTAGTTTTCTACATTGGTCGCCCAATCGGTATCATGCTTTTTCAACTTTTGATGTATGCGTGCTATCTGATTCTTTTAGTAGGACTGATTAGTGGTATTTTTCAATGGCCAATCCTTCTGGCTTTCTTGACTATACCAAAAATCTATCTTAATCTTCAGCTATTCAAAGAGAGTCTACCGCAGCCTATCAGTTTTAGCTATTCGATCAAAAATATGATTTTGTTCAACAGTAGTTATGCACTTGGTTTATTCGCAACGATTCTTCTCAATCAACTATAGACATAAAAAAACAGGTGGAAATTATCCACCTGTTTTTTTCTCTAGATCTACAGACTATCTCGTTGGTAATGGTGTACCTTTACCTTTCGCTAGTGGATTTCTTGTCAATCCCTGACTTATTAATGCATCATTGTGTAGTTTTGCTTGACTATTCGCTCTGTTCGTCATTGCGGATAGTCTTGGTTTTCCATCTGGAGTGCCTCCTTTTTCAGCTGAATTACTCCTAGAGAGTAAGGGCTTTTCAGCTGAACTTCGTCCATGGGACATTGAGGCAGTCCCCTGTTCTCTGGTCAGGTGGTCTCTACTAATAACAAGTTTCCGCTTAACAAAGTTCCAGGCTTTTGATAAAGTTCCCTTATCTTTTGACTCTTTGTCTATTAACTTTTCTCTTCCATCTGCACGATTTTGCTGATACGTTCTGTATTTTTGTCTTAAGAAACGCCAAGCTCTGGCTAGAATTCCTTTTTCTTTTGGATCTTTACTTTTTGGATTTTCTCGTGCTTCTTTACGTTTTTGTCGAAATGCTTGGACTTTTCGAAATACTTTTATTCCTAATTGGAAAACTTTTTTTACGAATTTATAGAGCCAAATTGGTCCTCTTTGAAAGATTCTTTTAAAAATATTCTCTATCTTATCGATTTCTGGATCTTTATCAGCGTTATTTTGCATTTAGATCACATCTCTTTCTGTTATAGTGACTGTATTACCCTCTTCATCTGTGGTTTCTTGTGTTCTTGAGGTGTCTGAACGACTCGTTCCATCTTGTGTCATTTGTACAGACTCATACGGCTTTTCAAATAGAGTGTTCCATTGGAAGCTTCCTTCATTTCCAAGTAACCTGTATTTATTCGCTTCTTCAGTGATTCTAAAAGTGATTGTTTTCTGTAGATTCCCACTGTCTGTTCGATTGACAACAAAGTTGGCACCCTCATGATCGGTATCAAATGAAACAATTCGATACTCAAACGTTACTTCTTCATCTGATTTTCCTTCTTCATTTTTTTTCTGAGTAAATGTATCTTCTCCAAACTCTAACGTAAATGAACGACTAGTGTTCGTATTTTCCCATGTTCCTTGCATCAAGATATCCATCCACATTTGCGAAACTGCTTGTTGCGCGGCTTCAATCTGTTCAGACATTTCTGCTTCTAACTGCGCTTTTACTTCTTCTGTAGGATAAAGATACACATCTTCCCCATCATCTTCTCGATATAAGATCGTGTTTCCCATCTTGGTTTGTAGAGCAAATTCTTTGGTTTGCTTCTTATCGTTTTCTAAAACTACCTGCCCACTTGTATTTAAATAATAGATCCCTGATTCAAACCACTCACTAGATACTTTATACGTTCCATCAGTTGCTAATACGATTTCTGTATCATCTGGTAGATTAGAATACCAGGTGCCACTGTAGATCGTTGCGTTAAAACGATCTCTTGACTCTGTTGTTGCTTGTTCTTCTGTCGTTGAGTCTGTTGATTTACCTGTATTTTCTTGTGCAGTATTCATTAATGAATATCCTACGAGCCCAGCAACCACAGCAACAAACAATCCAAGTCCGATAATTATTTTTTTACCTGACTCTGTTTCTAAAAAATTTTTTAACATACTTCCTCCTTTCAAGATATCTTCTAAACCATCTCTGTTAATTATTTTCAGTATTATCTTCTTATGGCAGGCCATATCCTGAAATAACATTACTTCCAATGGCGTAAGTTCTTCTTCTTACTAGATTGTCAGAGTTACCTTCGATGACCTGAATAATATTTCCACCAGAATATTCAACGATTCCTACATGATCTTTTCCTGTTCTTTCACCAGACCAGTCGAAAAATACAAGGTCCCCAGATTGAGGAACATAATTTTCATTATGTGTTTTGAACTTATCATTCGCTTCAAACCATTCTTTCATATCAAGAACATTTGCTGTATTCAATACTCGTCCTTGTTCCAAGTACCCCGCTTCATTTGCTAGCCATGAAACGAATACGGCTGACCACTCCATTCGATTGTTGAATCCAGCCCATCGCCAATACTTCTCACCATTCGGATTGCCAAATTCTTTTCTAGCAAGCTCAGCTAATCTGCCTGTATCTGCCATGATGTTTCTTGTAACCATAGTGGTATAAAACATATTGCCAAAAGCATAGCGCCAGTTATAGCCCAATCCTTGCGCAACAATATGATCGAACGGCATGGTTTGATTATTACTTTTCATTTGTGCATACAATCGTGCATCTTCGAAGGAATAGGGCGCATTTCGTTTGATCAGATCATCAAGATACGCTTCACCATAATTATAGGCTTGAACCGCTGCCAGACCATTCAGATTATTACTTTGTGCTTTTTTGAGCAGATAAGCAAAATATTCGACGCCTTTTTCAATCGATTCCTCTGGCGTAGTGATTTTTTCTAGAGATGATAGTGCCAGTTGCGCATTTATGATATCTGGCTGAATGGCTTCATTTCCACCAGATTCCACCCAAATCATAGATAAAATCGCATTCGTATATGCTTCAATACCATGTTTACTCGTTTGTTCTGCAACTCTGTTTTGCCATTTAGTAACTGCTAATGGGGGATTGATCAGATTCCCATGTAACCCACCACCATTACGCATATAGGCTAAGTTGGTATCCGTACTAAAGGCTAAATTATCGATGTAGATCGCTGGATAAACATCCGGATCTTTATGCCAGAAACGATATTCTTTCATTGCAACTAATAAATTCCCATTAAACTGATTTCTTGTATAACCAATCAAATCCCCTGCTTCTAAGTTTCTTCCTGGTCTCACGACTGGATCGATGTTGACATAATAGGCATAATATTGACCAGTATCCGTTTCTATTGCCGTCGTCCTAGCTCCTGATCCATCGGTATGCCCAGCATAATAGCCATAGTTAATACTTTCCACTTCTTCAAATGTAGTGGCATAAACAGGCGTTCCTGGTTCTGCTTCCAAAGCGATTTGGTAATGTTGCGTATTGGGATCACGTCGACGATAGCCAAAATTATCCACTACATTTGCATAGTTCATCTTTCCAAATGGATTGGCCATAAAAATCTTATCTTCAAAGCGATCTTTTTCCATGATTGGGTAATATTTATCTATTTCATCGTCATCAAAGGCAATGACTCGTCCATAGTAATCGTCATCTCCAGAATAACGCCTAGACACATAGACCTCTACTTCAGGTTCAGAGTCAAACATTTCCCCAATCGTTTGTACATTTATTTTGACGGTAGCCACATTTTTTTTCTCACGTTTTACTTCTGTATGCTCTTCACCTGTTTCTTTATCGGCCGTTATTACAATGGTCTCAACTTCTTTATCCTTTTCAATGACGGTCGTGTAGTTGTAGACCATATCATGTAATGCATGGATCTCATCTTTTACCGTGAATACTTTGATAGGTTCAGATGATAATGGATGAGGTGCATCATGAAAAACGGCATATGTCCTATTTCTCAATGACCACGGAATCCAGACATCTGTTTTTTCTGCCACTCTTTTTCGATAGGTAGCAATGGCAATATTACCGATATCATAATCTTCAAATTTTGCATTTAAATAGTAGATATAGTTATCTCCGTTGGATATATACATAAACTGCTCTGGATCAGATTCTATCCCATTTACTTCAAAATAAACCTCATCATGCTCTGAATCATCAACTAGTCGATTGTATGTATCATAGACCTCCTTGTTTTTATAAGTATCTAACCATGTGACATAGTTGTATGCTTCGGTAATCATCATCGACTCGGTTTTTACTACGAATAAACTTAAAATCGTTGTCCAAAAAGAAACAAAGATCGAAATGATTGCAATGACCACGGCAACAATCAAAATAATAATAATTAATTTTAATAATAAGGGTAACTGTAGCATAAGAAGAACAGTTATGATCATCCCAACCAGATTCAAATTCCCCTCTTCATCTCGTCCAACCTTATCAATAATCAAGTCTTTGATTTTATTTTTAAAAGGATTTTTGGGTGAAATTTGATTTTTCAACATATTATCTAATTTGGTCCGCATATCCCTTTTAACTGCAACCTTCTTTTTTCCTTCTTTTCGCTTATTGTTTCTTTTCTTTTTTTCAAGCTGTTCATTTTTAGAAAGATGCAAGGCTCTTTTCTGATTTTTATGACGTATATTTGTTGTGTTAGAACTAATTTTTTCTTGTTGTCCTTGTTGCTTTTCCAGTTTTGCTTTACTGGTGTATCCTTTGTAGGTAGTATTTTTCTTTTGTTGTTCACGAATCTGTTGATGGCGGTTCTTTTGATTAAAAATTGCTTGAGTGTTCGCTTTTTCTTTTTTTTGATCTGTGTTGTTATTAGTAACAGGAGCAGGAGCGATGGTTGGATCGACTTTATTAGGGCGCATCATTGAATCATATTGCTGTTGCTTTAGCTCATCTCTTCGACTCTCTCGAACTCTTTTTCGTCGATGGATGCTCTGGGTATTGACCGATTTGCCTTTATTGGTACTATCTGAAGGTTCCGGATTCACATTATTCTTATCGTTTTTTCTTTGCTTTCTCTGAAAACTTGCTTGCTGGGAGTTTCTTTTGATACGAGGATTGTTCCCATTCAATAACTTCATCAGCTTTTTTCTTCGAGAAGTACTAATAGAATTATCTTTTTTTAAAGATAGTTTGCTACCTCTTACTACCATTTTTTTATTATTTGTGCTGGTAGTTGTAGCATTCTTACCTGCCCTGTTCTTGTCTAAAATTTTTGAATCAGCCACTTTCCTGTTTCCTTTCCCGTATGCCTATCAAGTTTCTCCAGGTTTCGTTGACATCATCTTATAGAGCTGCGTATCTTTAGGGAAATGATCATAAAAGGGTAACGTTGTATCCCCAAACACCATTAGACCATACCCTTCTGGAGAGTTCACTACGTATTTTTCTTGTTCTTCTGAAATATCAAACAGTCTAACTAGCTGTGTGCGGTCTGATTTTGCTTGATTCAACATCATGATAAAATCGCTATTTGACAACATCCGTCGAGCTAAATCGGACAATAGTAAGGTTTCGACGTTCTGGGTAATGCCAGTCGGGATTGCTCCCCACTTTCGTGCACGACTCCATAGTTCAAAGAAGTAGTTCTCAGAATATTCATTCGTAAACAAAAGCTGCATTTCATCGATATATAACCACGTACGAACACCACGTTCACGGTTGGTCGTGATTCGATTCCACACTTGGTCTAATACAATCAGCATCCCCATCGTTTTCAATTGTTTTCCTAGATCCTTGATATCATAAATCACTAAACGCTTGGTAATGTCGACATTTGTCTCGGCAGAAAAGACCGATAAACTTCCTTCAATATAGATTTCAAGATCCATGACTAATTGCTTGGCTTCTTCTTCTTCTTGTTCTTTTAAAATATTGTAAAAGTCAATGAAGGTTGGCGTACGGTCATTCAACACTTCATATGTTCGACGACAAACACGGTCAATCAACGTTTTTTGTGCCGAACTTAGCCCCAAGGCACCACCAATGATCAGGTCAAATAACGAAATCAAGAACTCTGATTTTAGCACGACCGGATCAGTATCATCTCCATAGTTCTCATTGATATCCATGGGATTGATCGTTGTCGGTGAATCACTCGAGATTTTGATGATCTCACCGTTGAAATTTTGACCAATAACAGAATATTCTCGCTCAGGATCAATAATGATGACTTCATCATCTGCATCGCGCAGTAGTACATTGACGATTTCACGTTTGACTGAGAAACTTTTACCAGAACCTGGTGTTCCTAGAACGAATCCATTCGGTGCTTTTAATAATTTTCGATCGAGTGAAAGAATATTTTTTGAAATCGCATTGACACCATAATACTTCCCATTTTCTTGAATCAAATCCGAAATCGTGAATGGGATAAAAATGGCGGTACTTGCTGTTGAAAGTGTTCGATCTAATGGAATCGCATTGATTCCCAACGGTAATGTTGCATTCAAGCCATTTTCTTGCATGAACTCCAATTCAATGAGTTTAAATCCAAAGCGACGAGACACTGAGTTTATTTCATCATGGACCTCAGCCAATTTTTCTTTCGTGGGTGAATGGAAATAGACAGATCCTGTTATCGCATATAATTTTTGTCCCCTGTTTTGTAGGTCATCCACCAGTCCTTTGGCTTCTGTTAATGAGTAAGAGAGTTCATAAGAGAGCATCTCAAAGTCATATCCACTTTGTAATGCCTTCTTCTGCTCATCCACTTTTTGTTGTTCCATAAAAGCCAATTTCGTCTTCACTAAATCAAAGGCTTCATCTTGATCCATTGGTTCAATATGTAAAGATACAACAATTTCACGAGGGATTTCTAACATTTCAAAAAGAAACGTATCTGATAATTCAGAAGGGTATTCTTGTAAATATAATGTTTTTGTATAGTGATCATCTATTTTTACGTGGTTTTTGTTTTCCTTAAATTCCATGACTTCAGGTAGTACCTCGTCGACTTCTGTCTTAACCGTCTTATCATTCGTTAATAAAATTTCAGAAATCATATGTAATAATTTTGTTTTTTCTACCTTTTTTGCTTGACTGCCTAAGCGACTAGCAAACATTTCAAAACGATCTGCTACCATCTCTAATTCTTTTTGCGCAATCTCCAACGTAGGATGTTTCTGCACAAAAGTAAATAAGATCGTTTTTTTGAAGCCATTTTTTTCTTCATCTAATTTCCTTGAAATGACTTGATTCATTTCCTCACGATATGAATCGAGGAAATCATTTTTTGCCTTGTAATAAAGAACCGATTGCAAATCAGCAAGCGGTCGTTTCTTTTTATAAACAGTGAGTTGCAACTTTGTTTTACTACTCAATGAATTTAAAAAGTCGCAGTATTGAGAGAAAATTTCAATTTGATGATCGTCAGAAGATAATTGATAATTGATATCTTGTAACTCAAGCGTTAATGAATAGGTAAATTCATCGATTTTACAAATACCACTTTCATAAATCTCTTCAAACCTAAACGTATCTCTAAAAGGATCAATATCCTCTTTCTTCTTTGATTTAGGTTTACTAATAAATTCTTTTTCCTCATCTTTTGTTTTTTTAGTTGGTTTTAACGCTTTGAGTGCTTTTAACTTCATCATGTTTCTTGCCCGCCTACATCTTCAATTTCTTTATTCATTTCTTCCTTAGGCTTCTTTTTTCGTGTCCCTGGTGCCACGTGGTATTTGAAAAATTGTTTAAGATAGATGTCAAATGTCAACCCATTTCTTTTAAACCAACCAAATGAAACGATTGGAATGGATGAAAGAATCATAAACCAACTTGTGATTTCCATAGGAATCTTTAATCCTGCAATGAAAATCAAACTGATCAAGACATTTACTCCAGCTGCAATAGCTAAACAAAGCAGCTGCTTTAAATTCATTCCTGCAATTACCTTTTCTTTATATTCTTTAATATCCTTTGGTATCTTTACCTCAACTGCCATAGTTCCTCCTTACGATGCTGACATCAATGTTTTTGCCCATCCCTTAGTTTTATTTACAGAAAGCAATAAAGCAATCATGTAAACTGTCAAACCTAAAATAATCCCAAAAATTCCTGAACCAACTTCTTCCATGATACGATGAAAAATCGTTGGATAAATTACCAATACTAACGCGATGAATGTTCCCTGTAGACCGAGTGCAGCGAAATTTTTGAAGAATCCCTTGCTCATCACGGAAAACTCTTGACTCGGTAAAGCACTCATCGGAATTGGGGCCATCGCACAAAATATATACATCTCCAAAAAACGAAGATAAATGGTAACTTGAACCAGTACGCGCACAACAAGTGATGCTAAAAACAGGATACACATCACGAGTAATACGACTAATTGTGACCACCAACTTAGTTGAGAGACCGCTTGTCTGACTGCATCTGCTGTATCTCTTACAGTTGAAGCATTTCCAATTGTTAAAATCCTAGTGGTTAGATTGCCGGCAATGATAACCATACCATCTAAAATATCTTGAATTCTTAAAATAACTATGTAACAAATGACGAATTTGATCAATGCTTTGATAATCATCTCAAATCCTAACATGGGAGCTCCACCTGCACCTTCAACTTTCGTTGAAATTTTTTGAAACTCTAATAGAATAAAAATTGCTAGAATGGATAAAGCAAGTGGCCCAACTACGTGTTGCTGTAGTCGTTCCACTAAACTGTAGGCATCATATATGTAACTTCGTAAATCCATTCCTAAAACATTTTTTAAATCGTCCCCATTAAGAAATGTCATGATTTGATCAAAGATAGTCATAATTGCAGATTCCATATGCTATACTCCTACTCTTCTTTTTGCGCAACGATTATGGTAAAAATGATCCAATGTTGAATGAAGTAGCAAACCAACCCGCAGCGACTAGAATCAATCCACCACCAACAATCTGCCAAATCCCTTGTTGTAATTGAGGGCCATTTTTATCTTTTAACGCACCAGCGAGGATAATTGTTCCCCAAATCAACCATAGTCCACCACCAATTAATGTAAACTGTGAAACTAATCCAAATACTTGTTCTAATAATTGTGCATCCATAATTTTGCTAATCTCCTTTTTTGTAAAAATAATTTTTTATTTTATTTCATAAATTTAGTATATGCGAAATTCTCTGTTTACTTGTATCAGTTATTTCTTCCATTAGAAATTTTAGAATAAATAGAGCCCGTTCCTTTAGTAGATGAACTGGATAATCGCCTATTAGCAAATGAATTTTGTTTTAAGGACTAGAACCATCCTTTACAATTAACCTTCGATAATAAACCGCCCACATGTTATTCTTACTGACTATTTCTATATTGCTTCAACGTCCGATCACTAAAATAAACAAATTTCATTGTTCTTTTCAGTGATCCTTGATTTTTAGCTACTAAAAAGCACCACATTCTCAAACTAACATTCGAATGAAGGTGCTCTCTATTTATTTATGAGTGATTCATTGATCGAACTAGTTAAGCAGATAAATTTCGTTCATACATATAGGAATTTGTTACATCGCCTAACTTCTTATAGTTTTTATGTTTCATAATATCATATTTCTTTGATAAAAACGGATGAACTCCGCGAATTTTCAAGATACACTCCTGTCCTTTGAGACTTGCTACTTCATCAGGGTCCATCAAGTTCCGTCCTAATTTCTGGAAGTTCTCACTAAAGGAACCATTGCTTCCTTTGGTGACACTTGTATTTCTTTGTTCAATCGTTTGTTTCCCTAGCAATTTTGAGATATATTCATGCGTACTTTGTTCCATTCCGCCTAAATATAAAAAGACATCACTGGTCCCAATAATTGTTTCCCACGTATCTTTATACAAGGTTTTTAGCTGACTGATATTTTGTAAAATAACATTTGTGGAGATTTCACGGCTTCGAATAACCGAAATCACTTTTTCAAAATCAGGAATTTGTCCAATATTGGCAAACTCATCTAGGATACAACGGACATGACAAGGTAATCGTCCCTTATAAACGTTATCGGCTTTATAAACTAACATGTCAAATAATTGCTGATACATCATACTCGCTAAAAAGTTGAAACTGGTATCTGTATCAGGCAATAAGATATATAAGATCGTTTTGACATCACCAACTGTATCCAGCTCAAGTGTATCTTGTGAAACGAGTTCCTTGATACTTGGGATATCAAATGGTGACAACCGCACGCCTAGACTGACTAAGATACTTTTCGTCGTTTTATCACCAGAAAGTTTAAAAATCTTGTACTGTGATACCGCAAAGTTTGTCGGATCTTTTTGTTCTAACTCATTGAATAAAATATCTAATGGGCTGACATAGCCAGGCACATCTTCTTCAATATCTGCTAAACGGACTAATTCAATCACGTTTCCTAACGTCCGATCTTCTGCGGTTACTTCTTGGATCAAAAAGCTAAAAATAGCCATCAATAGGGCTGTTTCAGCTTTTTCCCAAAAATCGTCTCCGCCTTTTTTATCTGGGTTCGTCGTATTTTTGATAAGATTGTTCACGATTTTCAAGATATCATCCTCTGTTTGGATATATTGAAACGGGTTGTACTGATGCGTATCTCTTCGGTTGATCAAGTCAAAAATCTTGATTTGATAACCCGCTTCTTCAAACATTTTGCCTGTTTCAGCTAATAATAAGCCTTTAGAATCACTGACGACATAAGAGGAATGCATTTGCATCAAGTTAGGTTTTACATAAAATCGCGTCTTACCACTACCGGCTCCTCCCACCACAACGACATTTTTATTTCGATTAAAATTATCGTTTCGTGTAATCTTCATACGTCCTGATAATGATAAGCTTTCACTCTTCGTCAACAAGATATTGAAGTCTTTTTTCTTATCAAGAAATGCACGGATGTCGCTGTACTTTCCCCATCGTGCACTTCCATATTCTTCATTAGGGCGGGTATTCTTCTCATCAAACGTCTTATATAAGACAAAAAGTACATAGGAAATAGCAGCAACCGCTGCTATCCCTAATGACATTGGTTCATAAGAAAATTGTGGGGCAAATCTAGAAAGTTCTTCAAATGTTCGGTTGAATGCTGTTAGTAAATTATCTACAAATGATAAATTCCCAGTATTCTCTGCTAAAAATAAATAACCAATACGATTACCCACATAAAGCAGAATACCAATTACTAACACATGCACTACCATAAGCTGCCGGGAATTTTTCAAATTTTTTTATTTCCTTTCAGTCAAAGTTATTTTTTATAATTGTGTCGTTTTAGTTTTCTTATTATTTTGAATTTGAGCCTGGGCTTGCTGACTACGCGCTCGGTTATTTCGCTCATTTGATAATTGCAACGAATTTCTTCTTAATGACTCAAAGCTTGCTTGTCGTCCGATATCTGGACTCGTACCGGAAAAGCTTGCACGACGTTCGATTGACGGATGTTCTCTATTTGTCAATGCGACTGGTTCTTTCAAGCCAGCTGGTGTTGGTTCTACCTTCGTTTGCGATGTATTTGGCTGAAGTATTGTACTATCCCTTGATTTCATCTCAATGACTTTCGATTCTTTCGCCGTCTCAGAGGTTCGTTCAGGTCTTTCTGTCGTTTTTTGTTGCTCATTGGTCAGGACTTGCTCAGGTGCTTTCGTTTTCTCTTCAAGACTTGCAATGGCAGAGACTTTCTCCCTAAATTCTTTTGAATCTAAAGATTGGCACTTTCCGAGCTCTTGGCATTCTAAAATTTTTTCATTCACTTTTTTTTCAAATGCCAGATCCTCTCTTTTGGCTACACGGCTTTCAAGTCGTTTGAAAACAAATTTGTCTAATAATTGGATCCCAATTCCAATACTGACACCAATCAAAGCCACGACGCCTAACTGCATCAAGAATGGCGCAGCCATAGAAGTTGTTAGCATTGGTACTAACGCAGATAGAGCAAACATTCCACCTATTCCTAGAGCCAGTGGTACAGCCAACATGATAAATAAAGATAATTTATTTTTCATGACATAATCAAACATCCGTTTTGGTGCATGGCGAATTGTTTCCCATGCACGTTTCGATTTTGATTGTTTTTCTTCTATTTCAGCTGTACTTGCACCTTCTTTGGTTGGTACTTCTATTCCTACAAGTTTGTCTTTTCCTTTGAGATCCTTAGAAGTTAACCCTTCTTTTGTTACTTCAGATTTCTCTATTCCTTCTGCCAATTTTTCATTTACTGGAATTGCTTCTTTCATTTGTTCCGCTGGCTGCTTTTGTTTCCCAAACGGCAATTTTTCACGTACTTTCGCCAATCCACGAGCCATTGGCCCAAATACTCTTGGAAATTTCTGTACTAACTTATTAAATAGCTGAGGAATTTTCTTTTTCGCATAAATAATTGCTTTTGAACCAAAAAAACTGGCAGTGACAAAACCAACTGCAGCGTTCACAAACTGTTGCCCAAAAATAGCCATTGCTGTAGATGGTAAAATAGATCCAACCCATGATACAGCAAACGGTAACATGGCAATCGGCCATAGATTAAGCAACCACCTAGCTGCACGAATTTTTCGGGAGTTTCTGAAAAATGATTGTTTTAATTTTGAGTGATTTAATTCACTCAACTTTTTCGTTTGTTCTTTTATTCCTCGAGTTTCTTCCTGTAATCCTTTGATATCTTTATCCATCTGTTTGATACTTTCAGCAGATAAATCTTTGGTCATTTTTTTTAATTTTTCAGGATCCGCTAAAACCGCCTTAAGTTCCTTTGCAAATGGCACGTCTTCGGTCGTGTTTCTCTGTTTGATCCGCTTCAATAAAACATCAGCATTCTTGTTTTTAGCTTCAAGCAACTCAACTTTTGCTTGAAGATTTTCAACATATGCTTTGATAAGATCTGCTTTTTTGCTCTCAAGATTTTCACGTATAACTGATTCTTTTATTGGTTCTTCTACGATTGGTTTCTGTAGCTTCTTTTTTTGGGGAACCTCGTTCATGATCACATTGACCTCGATCGGAGGTGGATTTTTTTCAACAGTAGAGCGATCTACTTCATCTTTTTTTGGTTCTTCCGCAACCACTAGATTTGGTTCGCGTTCAATCTTAGATGTAGTAATAGTCGCCTCACGATCAGCCTTACTTAGGACAACAGCTTCCTTTGCTTGCTCTGCTTTCACTTCTACCGAACGAACGACTTCTATTTCAACCTTATCTGTATAGTCAATCAGCCCTTTTGTTTCAGCAATTTCATTTTGAAATCCTTCTTTTATTGCACTAATTGCTTGAAGTTTTGACACTAACACTTCGTCTGAATCATTTTTATTTGCCGTAAATTCAGAAAAAGAATGAGAACGTCGCAAAGGTTCTGGTTGATCTGTGTCTACCGCAACCTTCTCTATCTTATCCTTTAATTCTTTTTGGACGATCTCAATTTTTTTAACCTTCTCTTCAGCTAATTGAACCTTTTGTTCAAGGACTGTCTTTTTACTTTTCTTTATTTTTCCAATCTCAGCCCTTAACTTATTGACCTCATTTTCTTTCGCTACTAGTCCTACTCTATGGGCGGTCAATTCTTTTTTAAATTCGTCTTTTTTGATCAATGCGAGAACGATTGCTGAATCAACTTGCTGGTCTTTTGTATTTGCTTTTAAAACACTTTGAGCACTTCCATATTTGTCTAATTCTTTTTGATGACCTTCCAGGGTTGATTGAACTTTTGTTAATCCCGCGTGTTTTTCGGTATACATATCGTCGATAGCCTGTTGCTTAGAAGAGCTGATGACTCCAATCCCATTGATGGTCGCTATGTCCCGTTCTAGACGAATAATTTCTGATTGGAAATCAAGGATTTTAAGCTCTTTGGTAATATTTTCTTTCTTATCACGAATCAACTCATTATGCGTCGTATCAAAATTTATGTCTTTGCTTTCATTTCTGATTTTTTCATCAATTGGAGATCCAATGATTTTGTTGATAATCGCTTCATTTTTATATGAAAATATAGACAGAAATGATTCATTGATATTACTTTTATTATTTTCTTTAAGCTTGTCTTCTCTAAGCATCTTTTCTTTAGATACATCTTCTATAGACATCCATCACTCACTCCTCTCTCATTTTCCTTTGCATTATCTCGAGTGTCCTGTCGTTAGAGATTGGCCAGAATAGGTGCGCAGCTGATTCGTTTGTTGCCGGGCTTGTGATACTCGCGTATTCAATCGACTATCTTGCGATATGTTTGAGCGGATTGACATACGATCTAAGTTGTTTTCCCTCTGTTGTGAAGCTACTCCACGCGAACGTACAAACGCTTTTTTTTGTGTCCTTTTTTCCCATCCTTTTTTTAACATCTTTCCAATGAACTTCCCAATTGCTTTGGTGACTACCCAAAGTATTTTAAAAGTTAAAAATAACGCCTTGAATGCACAACTATATACCCCAACCAGTAAAAAAATCGCTAACTTATTCATTTAATTCCCCAGCTCACTTTCTTTATAATATCCCTACCCTAACCAACTCGAACTAGCAGATGCTTTAAGCGTACCTGAGTTTCGACTGCCTCTACTATCTATTTTTTCAAAATTGATAAAAAGATGAAAAAAACGTCCAACATAACGATTTTCTATTAAGAAGAATAGAGACACTGCTCAAAATTATTCCAAAAAATAGAAGTAGGAACTTTAGAGATTTTCAAAATTTCGGAGGTGATCCGATCAAAATTTAAGGATAGATCAGTCAAAATCAAATCGTATTGATTGATTAATTGATAATCAATAGAAAAAACGTCCTTTTCATAGATATCAATATTTTTTAAAAATGGATGCTTATGTAGAATCAAATTTTTATATAAAAGAGATAAGCCAACTTCTTGAGAACTTAATAATAAAATCGACTTCTCTTGTATTTTGGGTTCAATCATTCGTAACAAATCATTTGAAGAAATGATTAATTCGAGTAATAATTCTTTATGTAATAGTTCGCTTTGCTCGACAAAATTTAATTGCGCAATTTGCAAAGATTTTTGATAGGCTTGCCAGATCTTAGGATTGTTCTCCATCATTTTTTTATAAAATATATCGGCATAGCTTACTTTGAAGATGGCTAATTCTTTATAAAAATTGATAAAATCAAAAAAATATTCGATTTCCGTAGTGTTGATCGGCATATCAATTGCTAATAGACTGTAAAAACTTTGAAGAAACCTTTCAATATTCTGCTCTAATCTCTGATCACGATGTTGGATCTCTGTAAACATTAGGCCAAAATAGGAAGTGAGAATATTGGAAACATTTTTTTGTGTGACATTGAATTTATATTTTTGACTCATCAACGTACAAAAAACTGTATCACTTTGGATGATCTCCAAGATGGTACCTACGATCTGCTCGTTGTCGATCAATTCTTTCTCAGGAATAAGATGTTTATTACCAATTCGAATAATCGAAGAATAAATATAATACACCGAATAAATCACTTTTGGTGTACTAATTGTTCTTTTTTGTACCTTCAAACAACGTCTGAGCATCTGATAAATCGTATCGAAGTAAGGAAATTCTTTTACTTTATAAATTTCCTTGAACATACTAGCAAATAAACGTCGAATCTCGATTTCATTTCCAGTGATCGTTAATTTGTTCTCTAATTTAATTTGGACATTGATTTTTTCTTTCAAGAAATATGTATTCATTTTGACAACGATCCTGCGGATACTCGTTTTACTTAAAAATAATTTCGTCGCAATCTCAGATAGAGAAGGTTCTGTAATGAATATGTACTTCAAAATTTTCACATTTGTTGAATTATTAAGTATCCTGACAAATATATCATCCAAGTTCAATTTCTTTGGTATCGAAAGCGATACCTCTTTGTACTGATTGGTTTCAATACGAGCTGGAAAACAAGCCGTATTAAAACTATCGATATCTGCCGCAATCGTCTTATCTGTAATACTCAATTCTTTGGCTAGGTTACTAATATTCGATGGCTCAATATTTAGCAAATAAAGCAATGAAATTTGTCTCTCTAATTGTTTCTCAAGTACACCCATAATCAACAAGCTCCTTTCATTTTAAAAACCTATACTGTATCGTACAGCTTTTTCGATAATTTCTTAATATTAGTTTTTCTGTTTTATAAAAAACATGTTCAATAATCACATTGCTCGGATGTTATAGTTAAAGATTTGTAAGTGAAATAGACCATTTAGTCCATAGATACATGTTATTCTTAATTTTTTTTGTTCGATAAAAAAATTTAACTCATAGAAATAAAAAACATGTATCAGAAAACTTTACTTTCATGTGGATCAAATGACCACTTCTAGTTATTTAGGTTATCTTATGCTTTTTTTTATTTAATAATGTCTATTAAATAAAAAAGGTAATCTTACTTTAAAATAACCATTGAATATAACAAAAAGAAAAACTCGAATAATTAGAAAAATATGATAAAATAATGTTTATAAAATTAATAAAGGGTGTGAAAAAACAGGTTTTCTATTTTTAGAAGATCTGAAAAGTATGATAAAACGAACAAATATGCTTGAAAAGACTTCTGAAAGGCAGATTAAACTAGCTTTACTCTTAGGCATGGCTGCCATTGACTGTTCGACTTTAGCAGAACAACTTGGAGTAACAAAAAAAACTTTATTGTCCGATATTGTGTTTTTTAACCATACATATTCACCAGTACGCATCAACACCGATAAATATCAAGTAGCTTCTTTACTATTACCACCAGAGATCAATTTGGAAGATTTAATCAAGCAAATACTCAATCAATCAACAAATGTACAAATACTACAGACGATTTTTGAAGTAGAGCCAACGTTATCTAAATTAGCAAATAAATTATATTTAAGTGAAACAAGTATTCGCCGGATCATTACAAACATCAATACTTATTTCAGCGAGATCAATGCGCCATTATCCATACATATCTCCTCAAAACTCAAAATTATTGGGGATGAAAGTTACATCAGGCAATTCTTCTGTAGTATGTTTCGTGAGCAATATACACCACAACAATTGCCCCATTTTTATCATATCTTCGATGTGTTACAACGTTACTATAAAAAGCAAGCAACACATCAAACAATTAGTACATATAAAGTGATTATAAATAGTTTTTATCTTTACACAGCAATCATTCGGATTGGACAAGGTCATTTGTTACCACCAAATCAAGAAAAGCCAATCATCGATCCTTCTTTTTTTGAAATAATAAAAAATAATACTGTGTTTTGTTCAATCATTGAAAAAGAATACGGTTTCAATGTGACAACCACAACTGTCTCAAATCTATTAGAAAAAAAAATCTATTTCCCTTGTGTTCAGTCAGCACCTAATAGTCCGGGGGAATATCAACGGATTCGACAATTTTCGGAACACTTTTATCGTTCCTTATCCCAAGACTTCTCTTTGAATCAAGAAGGTATTCAGAAATTGAATGATTTAATCAATTACAATAAAAACCGACAATTCTTTAAAACAACGTATCTACAGATTTTATCTGAAATCCTATTTACGCATTCGCCTCAGATACTAAAAGTATATAATCAAGCCATTGACTATGCTGGATTAATGATGATCAAACGGAATCAATTACTCTATGAAGAGTTACTATTAGAATTGATTTCATTGTCACCTGCTTTACTGACGACCGTTTTTCCTTACAAAAAGAAGGTGTCTATCTTGATTGTTTCTTATCAGGAAGAAAGAACACTTGCACTGTATAAGCAACTGTTATTCAAAAAAATCCCTGTGATTCATAGGATCCATACATATACTGATAACATTTTTCAAGTAAACTACGACACAGTCAATCAATATGATTTAGTTTTAACAGACATCGAACTGAACCAAGCTAAAACGAAAGCTAAAATAATTAAAATTTCTAAAATACCAACAACCTCATTTTGGAATAACATTGAAACAGTTCTTTATACATAGTTTTATCTGCATAAATCAGAAAAAGCAGACGGATATTCCGTCTGCTTTTTCGATATGGGTATTTCCTCAACTTACTAACGACTTAACGCATTGTAACAAATTCTTCTGCACCTGTTGGATGGATGGCTACTGTATTGTCAAAATCTGCTTTGGTTGCTCCCATTTTGATCGCTACTGCAAAACCTTGTAACATTTCATCGACACCTACACCGATGGCATGCAGCCCAACAATTTTTTCTTCTTCACCCACACAGATCAATTTCATTTCACATTTTTGTCGATAATCGTTTAAAGCAAAATACATTGGCGTGAATCGTGAACGATAGATTTTCAATTGTCCTTCACCGTATGTCGCCAACGCTTGCTCTTCGGTCAATCCGATAGTTGCAATCGGTGGATGAGTAAAGACGACTGTTGGAACTAAATCATAGTCTAAATAAGAATTTTCTTTTCCATTGAACAGCCGCTCGGACAAACGACGACCTGCAGCAATCGCTACTGGCGTCAAGTCGATTTTACCAATTACATCACCGATGGCATAAATGTGTGAATCGGTTGTATTTTGGAATTTATCCACTTTGATAAATCCTTTTTCATCTAATTCAACGTTCGTTTTTTCGATGCCTAATGCATCTGTATTCGGTACACGTCCGCCAGCAAATAACACACACTCTGCCATTAGTGTTTCCCCATTTTCAAAGATAACGGTGTAGACATCCCCGTTCTTTGTTATTTCACTAGCCGTAAAGTTTGCATAAGTGTGGATTCCTGCTTCTTGATACATCTCAATCAAGTTATCAGATAACATTTTATCAAACGTACGTAATGGACGTTCTTTACGATACGCCCACATCACTTCACTTCCCAAGCCATTTAACACACCTGAAAGTTCAGCTGCAATGTAACCAGCACCTAATACGATCGTCGATTTCGGTAATTCTGTCAATGCAAAAAATCCGTTTGAATCAATGGCATATTCACCGCCAGGAATCGTCATCTTGCTTGGTTTTCCACCGGTAGCAATCAAAATATGATCCGCTTGATAGCTTTCACCGTTTACTTCGACGGTTTGACTATCTACAAAGCGAGCATATCCTTTGATTGCTTCAACGTTATTACTATCTAAGCCTCTTTGATAAGCGCCATGAAGGAAATCAATGTATTTCTCACGCTTCTCTACCAGTTCTTTAAAGTCAACATGTTTGACACCTGCTTGGATACCATAGCTTGAAGCATCACGTTCGATCGTTTCTAAGATCGTACTTGCTTGCCACATGACTTTTTTTGGAACACATCCGACATTGACGCATGTGCCACCTAGTTCATTGCCTTCAATCAATAATACTTTCGCTCCATGCATACCGGCACGATTCGCTGAAGCAATGCCTCCAGATCCTCCGCCAATGACAATATAATCATATATTTTCATCTTGTTCCTCCTTTTAGCAGCTGATACTATATTCTACCGCTTATTTTTTAATAAACTTTTTTATCAGCTCTTACAAAAAATAAGTGTAGCACGTTTCTAGTCATTCTGTTGACGAGATGCTCATTTCGCTTGATTGCTTAAAAAATTATTTTCTTTTTCTAATCATATCTCCAGGTTTAACTGGTTGTGTGACTGGCATGGTCAAAATCATCATAGGATTTGGTGCGCGATCAATGGATTCTCCTTCTTCATTGTGCATCACTTCAACCATTTGACTGAAGTGAGTAAAACCAGGCCCATAAAATTCGATTTCATCCCCTACAGAAAAGAGGTTTCTCTGACGGATTGTCGCTTGTTTCGTCTCCTCGTCATAAGATAAGACTTCTCCGACAAATTTATACACAGGGATCTTACGACGTTCACCAAATAATTGTTCATTTTCGCTAGGTGTATCGTAATAAAATCCTGTTGCCAGTTCTCGTTGAGCTACTTTCCATAATTCATCGATCCATTCTTGTTTGCAAACATAGTTTTCAGGATCTTCCATATAACTATCTACAGCTGCTTTATAGACATTTGCGACAGTTGATACATAATGGATCGACTTCATTCGACCTTCGATCTTAAAACTATCCACGCCATTTTCAATCAAGTCAGGAATATGTTCGATCATCGACATATCTACTGCACTCATCGAAAACTCTTCTTCGATTTCGCCAGCATCTGTCAAAGAGTTTCTCTCTTGTCCAAATGGCAAATCATACAATTCATATTTCCAACGACAAGATTGTGAACAGCCTCCACGATTGGCATCACGCATTGACATATGATTCGACAACGTACAACGTCCTGAATAAGAGATACACATTGCTCCATGAATAAAGGCTTCAATCTCTACATCAGTATGTCGACGTATCTCAGCAACTTCTTCCATCGAAACTTCCCGAGCTAAAACTACACGTTCCAAGCCTTCTTCTTTCCAGAATTCCAATGTTTCATAGTTGGTAGCAGAAGCTTGAGTCGATAGATGGATAGGTAAGCCAGGGGCTTCTGTGGCACAGATCTCAATAAGTGCTGGATCAGAGACGATCACTGCTGAAATCCCCACATCGCGCAGGTTACGGAAAAATTCACCAGCTCCTTCGTCATTTCCTTCATGTGTGACCATATTTGCTGCTACATACACTTTCGCTTGATGCTCTTTTGCGAATGCAACGCCTTCTGCCATTTCTTCATAGGTAAAGTTTCCTGCGCGGCTACGTAACCCATAAGCATTACCACCAATATACACAGCATCTGCGCCATAATGGATAGCTGTTTTTAGTTTTTCAAGCGTGCCGGCTGGTGCTAAAACTTCCGGACGTTTTAATTTTCTTTTTGTTGTCATTTTATTTCACCATACTCCTTACTTGATAGATTCAGGATCAATATAAAAGAAACCTGTATCAAGTCCTCGATTTGTTGGATGTAATCCGATGATCTTATTCGTCATCTCTTGCGCTAAGGTTTCTGTCCATGTGTCTGCTAATAATGCTTTTTTTGCCTCAACAAATAATTTAGTGATCTCAACAAATGCTTCACCAGGCGTAAAAACGCCATCTAATTTCCAGGAACGGAAATGATGGGCATAAAGCTGTGGGAGTTCATTACTTAAATTGATATCATTATTCGCAAAAATATGCGTACCATGTGAATCTTCATAAATCGAATAATGTGTATCTTCTTTTTTAGGTTCAGCGAGAAAGAGTCCTCTTTCACGATCTTTTTTTTCGTCCTGTTGCGTGTAGTTATAGTAATTCTGTAATAGTGGACGTTTCGATTGATGGATGCATGTAGCTCCATACACAAGTGTTTCCACAGGAATCTGTAACTTATTTTCCATTTCTTTCATCTCATCAAATGGCACTTCACGTGCTAAAACAGCAGAAATCGCCCCTTTTTTTGCCCAAAAATTGATTTGACGTGCACTCGTAACCAATGTTTCTGCATCAAAAACATAAGGGATACTCAACTCTGGATTTTTTCTCATGGTATAGATAATCCCAGTATCACCAACTGTGATCATGTCCACATTGATTTCTTTTAAAAATTGCAGATACTCTGGAACTTTTTTCATTTTTTCAGGATGAATGATCCCATTGACAGCTATATTTACTTTTTTACCGTACCGATGTGCCAGCGCAACTAATTCGCGTTGTTCTTCTCTTGTAAAAGAAGCTGGTAAGCGTAGGCCGAAGCGTTCTTCCCCAAAATATAAGGTATCCACTCCTGCTTCAAGCAATTCTTCTGCTTGTTTCATTGATTCTATAGTAGTTATGATTTCGATCATCATTTCCTCCTCCTACAACTCCATAATAGTAGCACAGCTCTGAAAACTTTCCAATACTTCTTACATTTATTATTGATTGTAACGATACTGTAAAATAATTTCTGTCTTATCAATTGTGTCCCTATTGATTTAGAAATAACCCTTTAGAAAAAACAAAAAGGGAGTGGGACATTCGTTCACCTCCCTCACCTATAACCGAATAAACGGCGGGAACAGAAGTAACCTCTTCGAAAATAAGGCGCCATCCACAAAAATTTGAAAAACAATTTCGTGGATGGCGCCTTATTTCTCGAGGCTGAACACTTCTGTCCCGACCTCTTCTGGCTTGTCTATCAGAGCTAGCTATTTCTGTTGCAATCTTACTCTATCATTATACTTTAGCAGTTATTTTCTTAGGTTCACGCACATTCACTGTGATTTTGCCCTTCGAAGCGCCAACAGTGATTTGATCGCCTAAATGGATTTCTCCTCCAAGCAGAGCTTCGCTCAAACGATCTTCTACTTCTTTTTGTAATGCCCGTCTTAGTGGTCGTGCACCATACTCTGGATCAAAACCGACTTTCCCAATCACATCAACTGCTGCTGGCGTGATTTTCACTAAGATATCTTGTTCTTTCAACCGTTTGACGACCGATTGGCTCATGATTTGAACAATCGCATGGACTTCATCTTTTGTTAATGAATGAAAAACGACTGTCTCATCAATACGGTTCAAGAATTCAGGACGAAAAGCTTTCTTCAGCTCTTCAAGTATCCGTTTTTGCATCGCTTGATGATCCTTAGTAATATCTTGGACGTTGAATCCAACATTTTTTTCCTCACGGATTTGAGTAGCACCAATATTAGAAGTCATGATCATGATCGTATTTCTAAAGTCTACTTTTCTTCCTTTCGCATCTGTTAAATGACCGTCATCTAACACTTGTAATAATAAATTGAAGACATCTGGATGAGCTTTTTCCACTTCATCTAGCAAGATAACTGAGTAAGGTTTTTGACGAATTTTTTCCGTCAATTGTCCACCTTCATCATAACCCACATAGCCTGGAGGCGAACCGATCAAACGACTCGTACTATACTTCTCCATAAATTCAGACATGTCGACACGAATCAATGCGTCCTCTTCACCAAACATTACTTCTGATAATGCTTTCGCAAGTTCTGTTTTTCCGACTCCTGTTGGACCTAAAAACATGAAGGAACCAATCGGGCGATTTGGATCTTTTAAGCCACTACGCGCCCGTCTGATCGCACGAGAAACAGCTTTGACTGCTTCATCTTGTCCAACAACACGTTCGTGAAGCAATGCTTCTAATTCAAGTAATCGTTGACTTTCTTTCTTTTCTAACTGTTGCAATGGTACACCTGTCCACTCCGAAACAACAGTAGCTACATCTTCTTCAGTCACTCGATCCGCAAAGCCATTTTTATGTTTTGCTTCAATCGCTAAACGTTTTTCTAGTTTTTTCATTATGCTTTTTTCTTGTCTACGTAAATGCGCAGCTGTTTCAAAATCTTGTTTTTGAATCGCCTGTTCTTTTTCTTTATTCACTTGATCGATTTCTTGTTTCAGTATCGCCGTTTCTGACAAATCGTCCGCTTGTTCCAATCGAACTTTCGCTGCCGATTCATCAATCAAGTCGATCGCTTTATCTGGTAACTGTCTGGAAGTGATATATCGAACAGAAAGATTGACTGCCGCTCGTACTGCTTCATCGGTAATCTCAACATGATGATGTTCCTCATAGCGTGAACGTAAACCACGTAAGATTTCTTCCGCTTCATCTGCTGTTGGTTCATCTACTTGGATACGTGCAAAGCGTCGCTCCAATGCCGAGTCTTTTTCAATATATTTTTGGTATTCATCTAATGTTGTCGCACCAATCGTCTGTAATTCTCCACGTGCTAACGCTGGTTTCAAAATATTCGATGCATCGATGGCACCTTCTGCACCACCAGCACCAATCAATGTGTGTAATTCATCAATAAAGAGAATAACTTGACCATCATGATAAATTTCATCAATGACTTTTTTCATTCGATCTTCAAATTCTCCACGATACTTCGTCCCAGCGACTAACGCCCCCATGTCTAACATCATCAACCGTTTTGCTTTCATCTCTTCAGGTACTTCACCTAAAATGATTTTTTGAGCCAACCCTTCTGCAATCGCAGTTTTACCGACCCCAGGTTCTCCAACTAAAACAGGATTGTTTTTTGTTCGGCGACTAAGTATCTGGATTAACCGTTTGACTTCTCTTGAACGCCCTACGACTGGATCTAATCTGTTTTCTTTTGCTAACTTAGTTAAGTCTCTAGCTAATGAATCTAACGTAGGAGTACCTTGTGTCATTGTCCGCTTTTCTTGTGGATTTCGACGGCGAATACCACCGGTACTCGTGTCCGTACCCATCGTACGCTTCAAAGACTGACGAACTTTGCTCAAACTGATTCCTAAGTTGATCATGATACGAGTAGCCATGATACTCTCATCTTTTAGTAGACTAAGTAAAATATGCTCAGTCCCCACTTTTTTTGCACCCATTTTATTTACTTCGCTATTTGCCAAAGCAAAAGTTTGTTTCATTCGAGGAGAATAAGGAAGAAATACACCTTTTGCATAAGTTTTCACTGTACCATAACCGACTAAATGCTCGATTTCTTCATAAATATCTTTTTCATTCAATTTCATATCTCGTAATACTTTCCCAGCAATCCCGTTGGGTTCGATCACTAAAGCCAATAATATATGTTCTGAACTTACCGTTTGATGTTTGAAGCGTTTTGCTTCTTCTTGGGCAATTTCTAACACACGTTGTGCTCTTTCTGTAAATATTTCTGCCATTTAAATTTCACTCCCCGTCTTCATAGCTTAATCGTTCTAAAAAGGCTCGTAAGATTCGAGCACGCGTATAATCTTCTGTCTCGTTGATGTTCAATGTATTTTTAGCAATCGCACTCAACATCAAGTTTCCCTCTTTTTTGGTAATGATTTGGTCTTCATATAGTTTCTGAATAATGGCGTAGGCATTTTTTTCATTGATTGTTTCGCCAAATAGCAAGTTGATTCGTTCAAGCATTTGTTTTTTATCCGACATCCTCACTTTAGCAATGCGGATATACCCACCACCACCACGTTTACTCTCAACCAAATAGCCACGTTGAATCGTAAAACGTGTATTGATCACATAATTGATTTGTGAAGGAACGCAGTTAAATAGATCTGCCAATTCAATCCTTCGAAGCTCGATCATCTCGTTTTTTTCCAGGATCTTTTTTATATATGATTCAATTAGATCCGAAGTATTTTGTTGTGCCATCCCACTCATTCCTTTGACTAATATTGACCTTAATTATAGCGAATTTACAGGTAGAATGAAAGGAGAACGCTTGTTAGATATTTGATTCGAAGAATAACGATAAGCGACGATTTTTTTATGTAAATAAAAAAACTAGGAATTCAATGAAGTCCCAGTTATTCCAACGCGCCCAAGAGGAGTCGAACCCCTAACCTTTTGATCCGTAGTCAAACACTCTATCCAATTGAGCTATGGGCGCATATTCAATTAATTAAAAATAATCATACAATAGAACGTATAACTTTGCAACAAATAAAAAAAATCGGGAAGACAGGATTCGAACCTGCGACCCCTTGGTCCCAAACCAAGTGCTCTACCAAGCTGAGCTACTTCCCGAAAAAATAAAAAGACTACGCGCCCAAGAGGAGTCGAACCCCTAACCTTTTGATCCGTAGTCAAACACTCTATCCAATTGAGCTATGGGCGCATATTTGTAATGCCGAGGACCGGAATCGAACCGGTACGGTGATCACTCACCGCAGGATTTTAAGTCCTGTGCGTCTGCCAGTTCCGCCACCCCGGCGCGTAGTACATTGGCAAAGCGGAAAACGGGGTTCGAACCCGCGACCCCCACCTTGGCAAGGTGGTGCTCTACCACTGAGCTATTTCCGCGTATTTACGATGCCGGCTAAAGGACTTGAACCCTCGACCCTCTGATTACAAATCAGATGCTCTACCAACTGAGCTAAGCCGGCGTAAAAAAATAGAATAAATCATATGATGCGGGTGAAGGGACTTGAACCCCCACGCCGTAAGGCGCTAGATCCTAAATCTAGTGCGTCTGCCAATTCCGCCACACCCGCAAAAATATGAGCCGTACAGGGCTCGAACCTGTGACCCTCTGATTAAAAGTCAGATGCTCTACCAACTGAGCTAACGGCTCATA
>NZ_CP025473.1:2745000-2768701 GCF_003957375.1 Enterococcus mundtii
ACGACTACATACTCAAACGCCCTATTCAGACTCGCTTTCGCTGCGGCTCCGTCTCTTCAACTTAACCTCGCATGCAATCGTAACTCGCCGGTTCATTCTACAAAAGGCACGCCATCACCCATTAACGGGCTTTGACTTGTTGTAGGCACACGGTTTCAGGTTCTATTTCACTCCCCTTCCGGGGTGCTTTTCACCTTTCCCTCACGGTACTGGTTCACTATCGGTCACTAGGGAGTATTTAGCCTTGGGAGATGGTCCTCCCGGATTCCGACGGAATTCCTCGTGTTCCGCCGTACTCAGGATCCTCCTAGGTGCCTTCCAAATTTCATCTACGGGGCTTTCACCCTCTCTGACTGACTTTTCCAAGTCATTCGACTATCTGAAAGAACTACCATATCGGAGTCCTACAACCCCAATGAGCAAGCTCATTGGTTTGGGCTTTTCCCGTTTCGCTCGCCGCTACTCAGGGAATCGAATTTTCTTTCTCTTCCTGCAGGTACTTAGATGTTTCAGTTCTCTGCGTCTACCTCGTATACGCTATGTATTCACGTATACGTAACATCCTATAAAAGATGCTGGGTTCCCCCATTCGGAAATCTCTGGATCATAGCTTACGTACAGCTCCCCAAAGCATATCGGTGTTAGTCCCGTCCTTCATCGGCTCCTAGTGCCAAGGCATCCACCGTGCGCCCTTATTCACTTAACCTTATCAACCTTACGGTTGGGTTTTGATCTTTCTTCTAGCGATAGAAGTCCAATCAAGAAAAATAAGCAATTGAACTTATTAAAAAACTCATTCAACGCGGTGTTCTCGGTTTGTATTACTTACATTTTTACTTCAATATCCAGTTTTCAATGAACAAGTATATAACAACATACGTTGTTAATGGAGCCTAGCGGGATCGAACCGCTGACCTCCTGCGTGCAAAGCAGGCGCTCTCCCAGCTGAGCTAAGGCCCCGGGTTAAATTTTGAGTAGACCTCTCAAAACTGAACAAAGTATCGACAAACGTGTGTAGTCTCCGTAATATTCCTTAGAAAGGAGGTGATCCAGCCGCACCTTCCGATACGGCTACCTTGTTACGACTTCACCCCAATCATCTATCCCACCTTAGGCGGCTGGCTCCAAAAAGGTTACCTCACCGACTTCGGGTGTTACAAACTCTCGTGGTGTGACGGGCGGTGTGTACAAGGCCCGGGAACGTATTCACCGCGGCGTGCTGATCCGCGATTACTAGCGATTCCGGCTTCATGTAGGCGAGTTGCAGCCTACAATCCGAACTGAGAGAAGCTTTAAGAGATTAGCTTAGCCTCGCGACTTCGCGACTCGTTGTACTTCCCATTGTAGCACGTGTGTAGCCCAGGTCATAAGGGGCATGATGATTTGACGTCATCCCCACCTTCCTCCGGTTTGTCACCGGCAGTCTTGCTAGAGTGCCCAACTAAATGATGGCAACTAACAATAAGGGTTGCGCTCGTTGCGGGACTTAACCCAACATCTCACGACACGAGCTGACGACAACCATGCACCACCTGTCACTTTGCCCCCGAAGGGGAAGCTCTATCTCTAGAGTGGTCAAAGGATGTCAAGACCTGGTAAGGTTCTTCGCGTTGCTTCGAATTAAACCACATGCTCCACCGCTTGTGCGGGCCCCCGTCAATTCCTTTGAGTTTCAACCTTGCGGTCGTACTCCCCAGGCGGAGTGCTTAATGCGTTAGCTGCAGCACTGAAGGGCGGAAACCCTCCAACACTTAGCACTCATCGTTTACGGCGTGGACTACCAGGGTATCTAATCCTGTTTGCTCCCCACGCTTTCGAGCCTCAGCGTCAGTTACAGACCAGAGAGCCGCCTTCGCCACTGGTGTTCCTCCATATATCTACGCATTTCACCGCTACACATGGAATTCCACTCTCCTCTTCTGCACTCAAGTCTCCCAGTTTCCAATGACCCTCCCCGGTTGAGCCGGGGGCTTTCACATCAGACTTAAGAAACCGCCTGCGCTCGCTTTACGCCCAATAAATCCGGACAACGCTTGCCACCTACGTATTACCGCGGCTGCTGGCACGTAGTTAGCCGTGGCTTTCTGGTTAGATACCGTCAAGGGGTGAACAGTTACTCTCACCCTTGTTCTTCTCTAACAACAGAGTTTTACGATCCGAAAACCTTCTTCACTCACGCGGCGTTGCTCGGTCAGACTTTCGTCCATTGCCGAAGATTCCCTACTGCTGCCTCCCGTAGGAGTTTGGGCCGTGTCTCAGTCCCAATGTGGCCGATCACCCTCTCAGGTCGGCTATGCATCGTGGCCTTGGTGAGCCGTTACCTCACCAACTAGCTAATGCACCGCGGGTCCATCCATCAGCGGCACCGTAAAGCGCCTTTCAAAACGAAACCATGCGGTTTCGATTGTTATACGGTATTAGCACCTGTTTCCAAGTGTTATCCCCTTCTGATGGGCAGGTTACCCACGTGTTACTCACCCGTTCGCCACTCCTCTTTTCCCGGTGGAGCAAGCTCCGGTGGGAAAAGAAGCGTTCGACTTGCATGTATTAGGCACGCCGCCAGCGTTCGTCCTGAGCCAGGATCAAACTCTCATAATAAAAGTTAGAACAATCTTGCGATTGTTAAGCTCAATTTGT
Source organism: Enterococcus mundtii (assembly GCF_003957375.1). Taxonomy (GTDB): domain Bacteria; phylum Bacillota; class Bacilli; order Lactobacillales; family Enterococcaceae; genus Enterococcus_B; species Enterococcus_B spodopteracolus. Next base: position 2,747,638 of record NZ_CP025473.1, read on the forward strand.
TTGCTAGCATATTGCTTGCTTGTTAAAAATGTTTGTTGTCTTGAATTGAATCAAGACGCCCTACACATTTGGTTTGTCTTACTTTGTTCAGTTTTCAAAGGTCTACATGATAAATGAAACACAACTGCCTCAATTCATCATTTGTGATTGCCGTAGCAACTTTTATATCTTAGCAAACTCTCGGATGATTGTCAACTATTTTTTAAAAGTTTTTTGAACTCGTTTTTCACGAGGTCGTTTTAGCAACTCACTCATAATAACTTGTTACTTGTTATTTGTCAATCACTTTTTTTGTTTTTTTCTTTGCGAAACTAACTTCAATCAGTGAATCACTCAAAAGCAACTTCGTTATCTTATCATGTGTTAACAAACATGTCAATCACTAATTTTAAGAATCGATTTGTTTGTTTTCCGTTCTTTCGAACAAATAATAATATACCAACATCAATTTTGAAAGTCAACTAAAAAAAGACTGATTTATCAACATTTTTAAGAGAGTCGATCATTAAAAACGGGAAGCACAAAATCATTCGTTTTTAACGTGCTTTTCCTCCTATTTAAACTAGTTTCACCATGACAATGTTCATTTTTTAATTTGTTTGATCAAATTTCTTTTTTTCTTGCTATTGTTGTGTAAGTGTTCTCAATTCATTATTTCGTTTAATTGGTGTTTCTCCTTGATTTAAATCACTTTCTATTTTTGTTTCCTCTTTTATCTTAGATTTCCACCCTTCTCCCCTCTTCTTCTAAAATTTTCCTTAACAAAGCGCTGCTTTTATCTATTTATCTATTTTTTTGCTAAAATATTAAGAGTAAACACATTAATCGATGGAGGATCTACTTATGAAAATATTAATCGCAGATGACGACAAGGAAATTGTTGAATTACTTAGTATCTACGTACACAATGAAGGCTACGAAGCAGTAAAAGCCTATGATGGAAAAGAAGCATTATCGAAAGTAAGAACGATTCCTGATATTGAACTACTTATATTAGATATCATGATGCCCGAGATGGACGGCATGCAAGTGGTCAAAGAATTAAGAAAAGAATCTCAGATCCCAATCATCATGTTGACCGCGAAAACAACAGATATGGATAAAATCAAAGGATTAGTAGCTGGCGCAGATGATTATGTGACAAAACCATTCAATCCCCTTGAAGTGATGGCTAGAGTAAAATCTTTGTTACGTCGCACAAAAATGCAAGTCACACCGGATCAACCAGATGTACTGGAAGTAAATTCTTTGATTATCAATAAAGACTCGCACGAAGTCAAAACAATCGATGGAAAAGAAATCCAACTGACTGCCTTAGAATTTGGTATTCTATATCTTCTTGCAAGTCATCCTAACCATGTATTCAGTGCAGATGAAATCTTTGAACGTGTCTGGAAACAAGAAAGTATTGTTTCTGCTAAAACAGTAATGGTTCATGTTAGTCATTTAAGAGACAAGATTGAAGAAGCAACAGGTGGAGAAAAAGTCATTCAAACCGTTTGGGGAGTGGGCTATAAAATTGATGCAAGATAAAAAAGTGATCGAAAAACGACGCCGGATCAATCTGACATCTAAAGAAATCAGTGAATTATTAGCAGAAGGAATCATTACGATCATCCTTCTGCTTCTATTGAATGTAGCGATGTTGGTCATTATCAGTTCGATCATCAGTAGTTCACCTTCTTTGACAAACGCTATTTGGGATTCTAAAAATATTTTTGCCCAGCGTTTAGATAGTGATTTGTTTTGGAATGGTCGAAACTTTATTTTTCCTGTTTTCTTTTTATTAGATGTTGGTGTATTATACTGGCGATTGATTCGTCGCTACCGACAAATGCAATTACGACACATTATTAGTGAATTACATTATATCGCTAATGGCAATTATGACCATCGTATCCCTTTCGAATTAAGTGGCGACCTTAGTCGTGTAGTCAAAAGTATCAATGGTTTAGTGGACAGTACGGTAGCGGCGATTGAAGACGAACGTAAAATCGAAAAATCAAAAGACGAACTGATTACAAACGTCAGTCATGATATTCGCACACCTTTAACATCAATTATTGGCTATTTAGGTCTTATTGAAGATGGTCAATATCAAACAGAAGAAGATCTGTTGAAATATACCCACACTGCTTATGTCAAAGCGAAACAAATGAAATCACTGGTAGAAGATCTGTTCGAGTATACCAAGGTACGTCAGCCAGCGGTTCCTGTGAATTTTTCTGCATTTGATTTGATCCAATTGATTGAACAATTGGCAGCTGATTTTGAACTAGAAGCTTCTAAAAAGGAGATTCAAATTTTTGTTGAATCTCCAATCAATTCACTGATCATGGATGGTGATACTGAAAAGTTAGTTCGCGTATTCAATAATCTACTGACCAATGCCTTAAAATATGGCAAAGGTGCAACAAAGATCATCATTGGAATTGAAAAGCTTGGTTCGGAAGTTGTCGTTGTCGTCAAAAACAATGGTGCTATGATCCCCCAACAAGCCATTGACAATCTATTTGATCGATTTTACCGGGTGGAAGAATCCCGTTCACAAGAAACTGGCGGGACAGGGCTTGGTCTAGCCATTGCACAAAGTATCGTAGCATTGCACGGTGGCTATATCTATGCGAAGTCAGATCAAGATTGGACGTCTTTTATCATGCATTTCCCGCTTAAAAAAAATGAAAAGTTAGTCGGCAATCTGACAGAACATATTGACGGAAACTAAATTTTTCGCTATTCTTAGAATACAAATAAAAGAAAACAGTGAACCCAGTACATTTTATTTTTTTCAAGAGAGCTGATGGTTGGTGCAAATCAGTAAAAAATAATTTCGAAGTTCCAGTTCACCCGATGTGCCTTTCGAAATAAGAAAGGTCGGTAACAGCCGTTATCTGTTTACAAGTGCAGTCTCGATAGACTGAACTTGGGTGGTACCGCGAAACTCAAACTAGTTCGTCCCAAGATATTTCTTTGGATGAGCTGGTTTTTTTTTACAAAAAAAGGAGGAAAAGAAATGTTAGATATTAAAATGATCCGTCAAAATGTTGACTATGTACAAGAAAAATTAACGTCACGTGGCGTTAAAAAAAAAGTCTTAGCGGAGTTTGTGGAGTTAGATGAATCTCGTAGAAAATTGTTGGTTGAAAGTGAAGAATTGAAAAAATACCGTAATGATGTATCTGCTGAAATCGCCCAATTAAAGCGTAATAAAGAAGAGGCAACTGCGAAGATCGCTGAAATGAAAGAAGTCGGTGGGAAAATCAAAGCACTAGACGAAGAAGTTGCACAAGTTGATGAAAAATTACAACAAATCGCTACAAGTCTCCCTAATTTACCTCATGATTCTGTGCCGGTGGGTAAAGATGAAGAGGATAACGTGGAAGCTCGTCGTTGGAGTGAACCTCGTCAATTTGCTTTTGAACCAAAACCTCACTGGGAAATTGCTGAAAATCTAGGTATTCTTGATTTTGAACGTGGGGCAAAAGTATCAGGAAGCCGCTTTGTTTACTATAAAGGATTAGGTGCTCGCTTAGAACGTGCCCTTTATAATTTTATGTTAGATCAACACGTCTATGAACATGGCTATACTGAAATGATGACACCTTACGCTGTAAACAGCCAAGCCATGTTTGGTACTGGTCAATTCCCCAAATTTAAAGAAGATGTTTTCCAATTAGCTGATACAGATTTAACTTTGATCCCAACAGCTGAAGTCCCTTTAACAAACTACTACAGCAATGAAATCTTAGCAAAAGAAGATTTACCTGTTTACTTCACTGCACTTAGCCCAGCATTCCGTTCAGAAGCAGGTAGTGCTGGTCGTGATACTCGTGGATTGATTCGTCTTCATCAGTTCAATAAAGTAGAAATGGTGAAATTTGCTGATGAAGAACATTCATATGAAGAACTTGAAAAAATGACCGCTGACGCAGAGGACATTTTGAAGAAACTGCACTTACCTTACCGTGTTATGACATTATCAACTGGGGATATGGGCTTTTCAGCAGCGAAAACCTACGATTTAGAAGTATGGATTCCTGCACAAGATACGTATCGTGAAATCAGTTCTTGCTCAAACTGTGAAGATTTCCAAGCGCGCCGTGCAATGATCCGTTACCGAGATGCAGATGGAAAAATCCATTATGCACATACATTGAATGGTTCTGGTTTAGCAGTTGGCCGTACGGTTGCTGCCATCCTTGAAAACTATCAAAATGAAGATGGTTCAGTCACAGTTCCAGAAGTACTCGTGCCTTACATGGGGAACCTAAAAGTAATCAAGTAAACAATAAAGCAGCTAAGTGATTCGTTGGCACGAATTGCTTAGCTGCTTTTTTATGATCAAGAAGTTTGATTATGATTCTACAGAATAGTTTGGTGCTTCTTTCGTAATTTGTACATCATGTGGGTGAGATTCTTTCAAACCACTGCCACTCATTTGAATGAACTGTGCATCATCTCTTAATTGTTTTAGGTTCGCTGATCCAACATAACCCATCCCTGATTTTAAACCACCAATCATTTGGAAGAGAATGTCTGCCACGCTTCCTTTGTACGCTACACGTCCTTCAATACCTTCTGGCACTAACTTATTGGCTTCATTCGTGCCACCTTGGAAGTAACGGTCTTTTGATCCTTTTTCCATGGCACCTAATGAGCCCATTCCACGGTATGTCTTGAAACGACGCCCTTGATAGATCTCAAATTCACCTGGAGATTCATCGGTTCCTGCTAACATACTACCTAACATGACAGCATGTCCACCCGCTGCTAAAGCTTTGACGATATCACCAGAATATTTGATCCCACCATCTGCAATAATGGTTTTACCATATTGGCGCGCAACTGATGCTGCATCGTAAATGGCTGTTAATTGGGGAACACCCACACCAGCAACCACACGTGTCGTACAAATCGAACCTGGTCCGATACCTACTTTGACCACGTCAACACCAACATCGTATAAAGCTTTTGTTGCTTCTGCTGTTGCTACATTACCAGCAATCAATGTTGCATCTTTAAATGTTGTGCGAATTTCTTGGATTTTACGGATTACACCTGCACTATGTCCATGCGCCGTATCAATGACAATGGCATCTGCGCCAGCATCAAGTAAAGCTTGTGCACGTTCAAATGTGTCGCTAGTGACACCAACTGCGGCAGCTACCAACAAACGACCATGTTCATCTTTTGCTGCATTTGGAAACTCGATTACTTTTTCGATATCTTTGATCGTGATCAAACCACTTAATCGACCTGCATCATCAACGATTGGTAGTTTTTCTATTTTATGTTGTTGTAAGATTTTTTCTGCATCTTTTAGAGAAGTGCCTACTGGGGCTGTTACTAAGTTTTCTTTTGTCATGACTTCGCTGATTTCGATATGAAAGTCTGTAACAAAACGCATATCACGGTTTGTAATGATTCCTACTAATTTGCGGTTTTCCAATGTTTCGACGATTGGAACTCCACTAATACGGTATCTGCTCATTAATTCTTCAGCATCTGCGACCAAGTGTTGTGGTGTCAAGAAGAATGGGTCAATGATTACACCACTTTCAGAACGTTTCACTTTACGTACTTCGTCTGCTTGTTCGCTGATTGTCATGTTTTTATGAATGACACCTAGACCACCCTGTCTTGCCATAGCAATCGCCATCTTGCTGTCAGTAACTGTATCCATACTTGCACTGATGATAGGAATATTCAATTTGATATTTTTTGCTAATTGTACACTCATATCCACTTCGTTTGGTAACACGTGACTTTCTGCTGGTATCAATAAGACATCATCAAAAGTAAATCCTTTTTTCGTGAACTTTGTTTCCCAGTTGGACATTTTTAGTACCACTCCTCTTGTTTAGTTTATCTACTAAAATAATCGATTTTCTTTTGTAAGTCAACAACTTCTACCAATCCCTTGTTTTTTCTAAGGAACTACTCAGTGAATCCTAAAAAAAGAACGTACCAGCATAATGAAGCGTCTCCTAATGTTTGATCAAAATCAAATATTAGTTAGCGTTTTCATGTGCTGCACGTTTTTTTCTTATTCAATATTTTTATTAAGCTGAAACTAGTACACTTCAAGAAAGAAAAGAGGCGTTTCACTTTTTAAACATTTGCTTCGATCAATTCTTTGATCGTTTCAATCTCATTTAAATAATATAGTTTATAGGGAATGCTTAAGCCTTTTTTCTTCGTCTCTTCGTCAAGATACTTTTCATCGACATCTGTATACACAAGTAAATCAGCAGCTAGTGTCTCCGGCTTTCTTGTATTATAGCTGATGAACTCCAGTTCGATTTCTGGCCCTAAAACAGACCGCATTTCTTTTTGAAACTTTCTTCCATGCCCGAGAATAAATTGTCCAGTTTTGATCCCTCCATATCCTAAAGGAGGTACTCCGTCAACATGAATAGAAAATATCCATTTAACTTTTTTCATATTCATTCACCCCTCATCGTTTAACTATCTCGCTCAACATGTTTTATAACATCAGTGAGCATCTCTATTATTTGATAATAACACTCTTTTATTATTTTTTATAATAATAAAAGAAGAGCGTTTTGAGATCATGGTCGTCACTGTAAGAACAATAGAAATAAACAGTAAAGAAGAGAACGTGCAGCGTAATGCTAACACGTTCTCTTCTTTACTGTTCGTCTCGTAAGTCACATAATTTCTAGATCCAATGAATTATCTTCTTGGAACAGAAAGACTGCCAACGATGCCATATTTTTTCTTTAAATAGTAACGCAACGCAAGAGCTGCTGCACCGATGATGATGATCACTACTGGATCTAATAACGGGTTCACAATTGGTGGCAACAAGGTTGTTGCTGAAAAAGCAATGACCCAGATCAATGTCGTTCCACCCAAAATCAACAAGGTTTTACCCATTCCAGGTTTTTTACTGCGATCAGCACCTGGATACTCATACTGGTAAATATACTTGTACATCAAGTAAAAGACCCATCCACCAATAGCTGAACCTAGTACAAGTGTGGTGATTCCATAAGCAGGCGTTGTTTCACGTGAAAACAATCCAGTGATTGCGATCATCACACTCAATAATCCGAGTAAGAGCAATGTATTGTCCAACCACATCAACGTTGGCGTCGAAGAAGTTTTCACTTCGACCGGTTTATTGATGATTGCTTCTGTTCTTTCAGATACCGTTCCAAATAATTGGCGGGCTGTTTTCCCACCTTTTTGTTCGGATACTAAAACGGGTAACATCTCATGCAAAGCCGTTACTTTTTCTTCTTCTGATAAATTCGCTGCTTCTAGCGACTTCTTTAAGTCAAAAATATATTGTTGATTACGTTTTGTTAGTTGTTCTTCTAACTGCGCATTTTCTTTTACGATTTCGCGTAACTGTTCTGCTTCCATTATTTTACAGTCCTCCTTAGACGCTGACGGTTGTCACAAAAGACATTTTAACATATCACATACACCGTATGATAGCCTTTTTATACATTAAAACGGAATAACATAACGTCGCCATCTTGAACGACATAGTCTTTCCCTTCTAATCGTACACGTCCGGCTTCTTTCGCTGCATGCATCGTTCCGTATTGGTCTAAATCTTCAAATGAGACTGTTTCTGCACGGATAAAGCCACGTTCAAAATCGGTATGAATGATTCCTGCAGCTTGTGGTGCTTTGATTCCTTTTTTGAACGTCCACGCACGAACTTCTTGTTCACCTGCTGTAAAGTATGTTGCTAATCCTAATAGGTCATACGCCGCACGAATCAATTGATCCAACCCTGACTCTTCAATGCCTAATGCTTCAAGAAACTCTGCTTTATCTTCGTCGTCCAGCTCAGCAATTTCTTCTTCTGCTCTGGCGCTAACGACAATAACTTCTGCGTTTTCTTCTGCAGCAAAATTACGCACTGCTTGAACATACTCATTCGCATCAGCATTGGCTACTTCATCTTCTGCCACATTAGCAACATACAAGATCGGTTTTGTTGTTAACAAGAATAAAGATTTAACGATTTTTTGTTCTTCTTCTGTAAATTCGATCGAACGTGCTGAACGTCCATCTTCTAATACTGGTTTGATTTTCTCCAACACCGCTAATTCAGCAACTGCATCTTTATCTTTTGTTTTTGCAATTTTTGCCACACGTGTATATCGCTTCGTCACTGACTCTAAATCAGCTAAGACAAGCTCTAGATTGATCGTATCAATATCTGCTAAAGGATCGACACGTCCTTCTACGTGTGTGATGTTGTCATCGTCAAAACAACGAACGACATGACAGATTGCATCTACTTGGCGAATATGACTTAAAAATTGGTTTCCTAATCCTTCGCCTTTACTTGCACCCTTAACGATTCCAGCAATATCTGTAAATTCAAAGGTTGTTGGTACAGTTTTCTTTGGTTTTACTAATTCGGTTAAACGTTGTAAACGCCAATCGGGTACTTCAACCATTCCAATATTTGGATCAATAGTCGCAAAAGGATAGTTGGCAGCCTCTGCTCCCGCCTTTGTAATTGCATTGAACAAAGTTGATTTTCCTACGTTGGGTAAACCCACAATTCCAGCAGTTAATGCCATAAATTCATTCACTCTTTCTCTACATTTTTTTCAAGTACTTTTTTCATTTTTTTCTCAAATTCTCGACGGGTCATCATCACGATATGACCGCAATTCATACATTTGATTTTGATATCAGCGCCCATTCGGATAATCTCCCAACGGTTCGTTTGACAAGCATGAGGTTTTTTCATTTCTACGATATCATGTAAGTCGTACATAACATAGCCTCCCTCTGTTTATTCTTCATCAAATTGAATATTTAGAATATCAAGAATTCTAGTTAAATCATTTTGTGAAAGATATTCGATTTCGATTTTACCTTTCCCATTCTTTTCTTGGATGGCGACACTTGTTCCAAATTTATCCATCAAGCGATCTTCACTCTCACGGATATAATACGGTTTTTCCTTTGCTAAACGTGGGATTTTTTTCTTTTCTTGCCCATCATTTTGATTCAGCTCGGAAACGATCTGCTCTAATTGTCGAACCGTTAGATTTTCTGTTACGACACGATTGGCTAATTTTAATATCAATTGTTTATTTTTTAATCCAAGTAACGTACGAGCTTGTCCCATAGATAATCGTTGATCTTGGACCATTTCTTTCACTAAATCAGGCAATGTCAATAAACGCAAATAGTTTGCGATATAAGGACGACTTTTCCCTAAACGACTTGCAACTTCAGCTTGTGTCAACTTTAAGTTCTTCATCAACATCTCGTAAGCTTCTGCTTCTTCTAAAGGATTTAAGTCTTCACGTTGTAAGTTTTCTAAAACTGCAACTTGCATCATCGCTTCTTCGTCGAAATCTCTGACAATTGCAGGAATCGTTTCTTTTCCAGCTAACTTAGACGCCCGGAAACGACGTTCACCTGCGATGATCTCATAACCTTTCACCGACGAACGACGAACAATGATCGGTTGAAAGACACCGGAGTACTCGATCGAGTTCGCTAATTCTTGCAATGATACTTCTTCAAATGTTTTACGTGGTTGATACGGATTAGGACGCAATTCGTTGAGTGGCAACTGAATGACAGTTTCATCTTTCACGTTAACTGTTTCTAAATTTTCCAAATCTTGAAACAGCGCGTCGATTCCCCGACCTAGTCCTTTACTTTTCTTCACGATCGACCACTTCCTTTGCTAATGCTTGATACACTTCAGCGCCCCTGGAACGCGGATCATAATCAATGATAGGTTTTCCATGACTTGGTGCTTCTGACAAACGAATGTTTCGAGGAATCACTGTCTCATACACTTTTTCACGGAAATACTTCCGCACTTCTTCCACCACTTCATTTCCTAGATTCGTTCGAGCGTCATACATCGTCAATAATACCCCTTCGATTTCCAATTCAGGGTTGAAGTGTTTTTGAACCAAGCGAACAGTATTCAGTAGTTGACTTAACCCTTCTAATGCATAGTACTCACACTGCACAGGGATCAAAATCGAATCACTTGCAGTAAATGAGTTGATGGTTAGATGACCTAGAGATGGTGGGCAATCAATTAAAATGTAGTCATACTGATCGTTGACTTCAGCCAGTGAACTTTTTAAACGTGATTCTCTTGCCATCATTGAGGTCAATTCAATCTCTGCTCCCGCTAATTGAAGAGTGGCAGGCACAATGCTCAAGTTTTCATGTTCAGTAGCAATTGTCGCTTCAGGAATTGGTAACTCATTGACTAATACATCATAAATATCTTGTGTCACATCAGGTTTACGAATGCCTACTCCGCTAGTGGCATTTCCTTGTGCATCCATATCTACTAGCAACACTTGTTTACCTAAACTTGCTAAACAAGCACCTAGATTTACAGTTGTCGTTGTTTTACCAACGCCGCCTTTTTGATTTGCAACGGATATAATTTGTGCCATCTCTTCTCCTCCTACTTGATTGGTTGCTTATTCGGCAACCCAGGTTTTCTTGGATACTTCTTCGGTGTTGGTTTTTTCTTCTGTATAATCAGAATGTGGCGTTTGTCCGAGACTTTAGGTAGTTCAATTGCTTGCTCTCCGATAAATTTACCACCTAATTGCGCAATCGCTGGTTTCGCTTCTGCCAATTCTTCTTCGCTTTTCGCAGCTTTCAGTGCATAGAAATAGCCCTCTTGTTTCACTAATGGTAAACACAGTTCCGTCAATACATTTAAACGTGCCACTGCACGAGCAGTCACAAAATCAAATGATGCACGGAATTGCGAATTTTGCCCAAATGTTTCTGCACGATCATGATAAAGAGATGCATCGATTTCTAATTGATTCGTTAACTCAGTTAAAAAAGTGATTCGCTTATTCAAGGAATCAACAATCGTTATTTGTAACTCAGGAAAAGCAATTTTTAAAGGAATACTTGGAAACCCAGCCCCTGAGCCGACGTCACATAAAGTCAGGCCAGTTGAAAAATCAACATCAAATGCCAACGTCAATGAATCATAAAAGTGTTTTAAGTAAACTTCTTCTCGATCAGTGATCGCCGTCAAATTCATTTTTTCATTCCACTCCACTAATAAATGAAAATAACTGTCAAACTGCGCCATTTGCTTATCCGATAAATGAATGTCTTTTTCTGCCAAGACTTGGCGAAATTCTTCTGGTGTCATAATTTATCCTTTCATTGTGAAACAGCTAATTGTTTCACAGAATCTCTTCCTACTTTAACGCAAAATGAGCCGAGTTGCAATCTTTCTATATATAAATTTAAAGGAAGTTATGCCAAATTCGGAAGTAGGTAAATTCTTGTTCTACAATAAAAAAATAATCCGCCCTCGGACAACACAAAAAGAGTGTGCTGCCCATTGCTCACACTCCTTTATTTTCTATTATTTAGTTAGACAACAATCACTTCTCAATAGTGCTTTTATCGATCGTTCACTTTTGTAGCAAGGGTTAGAACAATTGATTCGCTAATTCTTTGTCACGTGCCACCATTTCATTGATTTTTTGGGTGATTTCATCGGCGAGCGTTTGAAACTGTTCCGACATCTGATCGATCTGGCAGATCTTATCTCTAAATTCCTGTGTTGGCTCATCGACAATCTCTCATTTTGTACAATTAACTTCGGCTAATGTTTCAATTACCTCGTTGTACGTCAAATGTGGCGTATAATTGCGTATTCTTCCCAACCAGTCATTCCCTAACTCTTCCAACTCCGTGATCCCGCTTTGGTAAATCACGCGAACATTGCTCATCGCCTCATCAAATTTACTTGCTGCGGTCCGTACGACAGCTAATGCTTGGCTATCTTCTAAATAAATTTTTTCTGATTGAGAAAGTCCGCCGCCACTTGCAGTCAGCTTCTTACCTAACTCTTTTAAGGTCAAGAATTCTTTGACTTGAACCTTGAGCCACTCATTTTCTTCTTTCACACGCTTGATTTCATCTAGCGTATGCTCGCCACTGACTGCTAGTAGTTTGATCATTGCTTCGTTTTCCAAAAGTGTTTGTTGCCACAAAGTTGCGGCTAACAAGATCCCCCCTTGCCATCGACGTATACGATGATTTGACCATGCTTATCGATATAATTTTCTTCTTCATCTGTTCTGAATTGATCCAGCGAATGGCCAAATGTTTCCCAGCCCGAATTATCGATTCCAAAACTATTGATTGGAAGCATCCCTTTCCCACCAGTGAAAAGCCCACTCGTGACGACATCCGAAGTGTCGTAGATATTGATCAGGGTACCGTTATGATTATCGAATAAGGCTTGTGCAAGCCCTGGTCCTGCCGCGCCGTACGTCACAGCCATTGATTGCTGCGACAAAAAGTGCTTTAGCGCCACCTAATGAGTGCCCTGTCGTTGAGATCGTATAGCCATCTGATTTGGGATACTGCTTTTCAATTTCACGGGCATAGTTCAAGGCAGAAGCAAATGCACCATTTGAGTGTTTGTTGCTCTCCCAAATCTCCACGAGGTTAGTATGCCAATCTTTGAGCGAAGTCGTGCCAGCGTAAGCAATCGTAAGGTTTTTGGTGATGACGGAGTCGGGGAAGCCAGGTAATTTTCTTAATTGCTCTTCATTGTACCCAAGATATTCCTCTTTTATTTTAGCAACTACCATTGCTTGCATACTATTTTTCTTTGGCTTAGATTCATTACCGATTTTGTCTTTATTTGTATCTACTGTTTTTATGACTATATAAGGGATTTCTTTTACTAGATGATTTACTTTTATCAATCCATCTTCAACTTTATACACAGAATCAGATAGCCACCTATTTTGATCCATCAATCTATCCCTCCTTCGTAATAGATAATTTGTTCATCTGCCATAATCGAATTAATTTTTTCTTTTCTTTTTGTAATATAATAAGGACCAGTTCCAGTGCTATCAGAAATCATGTATATAGGTTTATTTGTTTCTGCGGAAATAGTACTTAAACTTACTTCCTCCTCATATACTCCATTAACAGTGAAATAAATGGTCAAAAAATTCATCGGACTCACTGAATATCCAGTGAATTCAATTTTAGTTATCTCCTCATATTCTCTGACCTCTAACAATGCTTTCAAATATTCTTCCGTAGTCATTTCACCTTATCCGCAGTCATACTTTCTGAAAATTTCTTCTTCTTTCTCCCGATTGTTTACATAGAGACGATAATTGTTATACACATAATTCGCCAGATCCTTCTGTATTTCCAGCAATTCTTGAAGATCTTCTTCTCTTTTATCCATGTAGATCTTTCCTCCGATTCCTCCTAAGATAATGATCACTAATACAACTAACCAAAGCCGTTTGTTCATAGATCCTCCTTTCAGTTAGCTACTATTTTTGTCAATGCTTCACAATAAGATACGTATAGTTCATTTTATTCTGCGATCACATTTCAATATTAAGTTATTTTATGTATACTTATAGAGAGAAAGACAAGTGTTGTGACGTATATTTTTTATAAAGTTAATCTCAATTGATTATAACAAAAATAAGGAGGTTTTTTAGATCGAAACAAAAATAAAATTGTTATTTTTAAAATTTTTAATGCTACTTTCTTGCCTGCTTTTTTCTCGATGTTTTTTCATGCGTTATCTCTATTATTATTCTATTACGCTTTTTCCACCATCTGGCCCTGTCGATTTTTGGGTTCCTTTCTTCTTAGTGATAATCATTACGTTATTCCTTTATGTCAGTCTTCACTGTGCTTTCACAAGAAACATCTATCGGGAATGGCTGGTCTTTTTTTCTTTGCTGTACATCACCTTTCTCATTTATTTACTTTTCTTAAAAAATATCGGGATACGAGGCGTAGAATTTCAGCTATTTTCGTGGGTGAAGGATTTGATTTATGGTGATCCAATGATTGTGCTGTTTAATATTTTACTGTTTCTACCTTTAGGCTAGATTTTACCAGTAAGTTGGAAGAATACTATCTTAGTCCTTTCAGCTGTCTTAGGCGTTGAATGGATCCAATATTTCTTTTACCTAGGTATTTTTGATTTAGGGGATGTTTTTGTAAATACTTGTGGGTTTCTTATTGGTGCATGTATAAATAGGTGGCTGATCAGTCGATGGGATATTCAGGTTTCTTCTTTTTTACATAAGTGATTTACTCTATGTTCTTGCTAACAAAAAAAGAGCCGACGAATCAATCATTCGTCGGCTCTTTTTTTGTTTAGTGCTTTATTTAAGCAGATGTTTCCACTTTCGCAATCTTCCCTTGTTCGATGTAGACCATCAAGATGCTTAGGTCCGCTGGATTGACACCGCTGATGCGGCTTGCTTGTGCGATGGTTTCTGGACGGATTTTTTGAAGCTTTTGTTTTGCTTCCGTTGCTAATCCGTTGATCGCAGCGTAGTCAATGTTTTCTGGGATGCGTTTGGCTTCCATTCGTTTTAGTTTTTCTACTTTTTCTAATGCTTTTTTGATGTATCCTTCATATTTTAGTTGAATTTCAACTTGCTCGATTTCTTTACGTGTTAACTCCGCATTTTCTGGAATAAATCGTAATAGATCGGCATAGGTGATTTCTGGGCGACGCAAGAAATCACTTGCTAGCACACCATCTTTTAATGGTGCAGCATTTAATTCTGCTAAAAAGGCTTGGACTTCTGCTGTCGGTTTGATACGAACGTTCATCAAACGTTTGATTTCTTGTTCAACTGCTGCTTTCTTTTTCAAATAAGCAGTATACTGTTCTTCTTTTACTAGACCGATCTGGTGACCCATTTCTGTTAGGCGTAGATCAGCATTATCATGACGAAGAAGTAAACGATATTCTGCCCGGGATGTCAGTAAGCGATAAGGTTCATTCGTTCCTTTTGTGACTAAATCATCGATCATGACACCGATATAGCCGTCACTACGTTTGATGACTAATGGCTCTTTTCCTTGAACTTTCAATGCTGCATTGATTCCTGCAATCAGCCCTTGTCCCGCTGCTTCTTCATATCCACTTGTCCCATTGGTTTGACCGGCCGTATAAAGATTTTCTACGACTTTCGTTTCTAATGTTGGACGCAACTGGTGTGGTTCGACTACATCGTACTCAATGGCATAGCCCGTACGCATCATCTCTGCTTTTTCTAATCCAGCAATCGAATGCAACATATCCACTTGGACGTCTTCTGGAAGTGAAGTTGAAAGTCCTTGAACATACACTTCTTCTGTATTCAATCCTTCTGGTTCTAAAAAGAGTTGATGACGTGGTTTGTCTGCAAAACGGACGATTTTGTCTTCAATTGAAGGACAGTAACGTGCGCCGACGCCTTCAACGATTCCTGTAAACATTGGTGCGCGGTGTAGATTGTCACGAATGATTTGATGGGTCGTTTCACCTGTATAAGTCAACCAACAAGGTTCTTGTTCTAAGTTATAGGCACTGTCCGGTGTGGCAAAGCTAAAATGATTTGGCTCCTTGTCTCCCGGTTGTTCTTCTGTGACAGAGTAATCGATCGTACTTGATTTCACACGTGGAGGCGTTCCGGTTTTAAAACGATCAATGGCAAAACCTAATTCTTTTAAATGATTGGCTAAACCAATTGATGGTTGTGAGTTATTCGGACCAGACGAATATTTTAATTCACCGATAATAATCTCACCACGTAATGCGGTACCTGCAGTGATAACGACTGCTTTTGAACGATAGCTTGCACCTGTTGAAGTGACTACACCACGACAAACCCCATCTTCAACGATCAATTCTTCAACGATTCCTTGTCTTAGTGTCAAATCCTCTTCTTTTTCAATTGTATGTTTCATTTCACTGGCATAGGCATGCTTGTCTGCTTGTGCACGTAATGCTCGGACAGCAGGTCCTTTCCCAGTGTTCAACATTCTCATTTGAATGTATGTCTTATCAATGTTCTTACCCATTTCGCCGCCTAGTGCATCAATCTCGCGTACGACAACGCCTTTGGCTGGACCGCCGACGGAAGGGTTACATGGCATAAATGCCACCATATCTAAATTGATCGTTAATAGTAACGTTTTTGACCCCATACGTGCAGCAGCCAAAGCGGCTTCTGAACCAGCATGTCCTGCACCGACAACGATCACATCATATTCTTCTGCTTGATAATGATTCAAGAACTGTTCCTCCTTTATTTTCCAAGACAAAATTGACTAAACAATTGTGTGATCAATTCATCTTGGACACTATCTCCTACGACTTCACCAAGGTAATCCCAACAGCGAGTCATATCCATTTGAACTAGGTCAACAGGCATACCTGCATCGATTCCTGCGATCACTTCTTGTAAAGAGATGGCCGCTTTTTCGAGCAAAGCAATATGACGGGTATTGGATACATAAGTTGCATCTCTTTCGCCAGTTTGCCCGCCAAAGAACAACTCAGAGATGGCCGTTTCTAATCGGTCTAACCCTTCATTATTGGCAACCGAAACAGCGAATACTGGTTCATCCTCGATCAATGATAAAAGCTTGTCTTCCTCTAATTGTTTCGGTAAATCAGTTTTATTCAATAGAATGATCCGCTTCAATCCTTTTGTTGCTTCCAACAACTGTTCATCTTCAATCGTCAACGGCTCGCTTTGATTCAAGACAAGTAAGATCAATTCAGATTCTGCCAAAGCTTTACGACTACGAGCAACACCGATTTGTTCCACGATATCTTCTGTTTCCCGAATACCTGCTGTGTCGATCAGTTTCAACGGTACGCCACGAACATTGACGTATTCTTCAATCACATCTCTTGTCGTTCCCGCAATATCTGTCACGATGGCTTTTTCTTCTCGTAATAAATGGTTCAGTAAGCTTGACTTACCAACGTTTGGACGACCGATGATGGCCGTACTTAATCCTTCTCGTAAGACCTTGCCTTGTTGTGATGTTGCTAAAAGAACTTCGATACGTTGTTGGATCATCTGCGCTTTTTCTAATAGAAGTTTTGTCGTCAATTCTTCCACATCATCATATTCAGGGTAATCGATATTCACTTCGACTTGTGCTAATGTCTCTAAAATTTCTTGTCGAAGGGAACGGATCAATGCAGACAGATTTCCATCTAATTGGTTCAACGCGACACCCATCGCCTTATCTGTTTTTGCACGGATCAGGTCCATGACTGCTTCAGCTTGGGATAAATCAACTCGTCCATTTAAAAAGGCACGCTTTGTAAATTCTCCTGGCTCTGCTAAACGTGCGCCTTCTCTTAATAGAAGCTGTAAAATTTGATTGACGACAACGATGCCCCCATGGCAATTGATTTCTACAACATCTTCTCGGGTAAATGTTCGTGGTGCGCGCATGACGGATACCATGACTTCATCGATTAATTGTTCACTTTTGGGATCGACGATATGCCCATAATGAATCGTATGACTAGGAACATCCAACAACTGTTTATTGCCACTTTGATAGACTTTATTGGCAATGGTCAACGCTTGATCACCGCTTAAACGCACAATACTTATCGCCCCTTCACCCGGTGGCGTAGAGATTGCTGCAATCGTATCAAATTCTAAGGTTATTTCAGCCATTTTTTCACTTCCTTTTTCATTTTACGCACAAAAAAAAGTGCCCACTTCACCCTTTGCAATAAATGGTGAACTTCGCACTTTGACTGCTTGTTCTGTTTAAATTCTGGTCATAGACTATCATATCTACTTCTAGTAATCAAGCTTTTTTGTTTATTTTTATGAAAGTCACTAATCAATCTTAAACTTTGTCTGCACAGGATTCTTTTGACTGAAACTATCATTAGATCACTCTCTATAGAAGTAAATATACTTTTATATCTTTATCTTTGTTCCAAAAAACGTTACACTTAAATGGTAACGGTATCTACATACTTTTTCTTTACCGAAAGGAGCAAAAATTATGGCCCAATTTAAGCCTAGTGCAGTGGACGGAGTAGATGATCCACGAATCAATGAAGTGGTGTTATCTACGGGAAATATCAATCAAAAATATATCGTCAGAGATATCGTATTTGTCGCAGAATGTATTGAAGGGGACTTATTCGACCCTACATTCAATAGTGATGACATGTTCTTGACAACAAAACAAAAATTAAAAAAGAAAGTGTTAGATTATGGCGCAAATGCAGTCATCAATTGTCACTTTGAATATCAACAAAAACCCCGAGATGGCAAACAGATCATCGAACTTTTTGCTTACGGTACCGTGATCCAATTTGTCCAGACAACGATTGGTTGATCACAAAAAAACGTGCAGAGCTTTCGCTCTGCACGTTTTTTCTACCAAAGTAAAGACTACCATCGTATACTCCGATAAGAATGATTTCTAATAAAATATACTTTGTTTGGAAAAGTTTGTCAATCTGATCGCAAGATTTTGGTTCTTCTCTTCGTAATCGCTATCTAGCTGGTTCGACAACTAAGTAACGATATGGTTCATCACCTTCTGAATGGGTTTGTACCCCCTCATGTTTACTTAAGGTCGCGTGGATTTGTTTGCGTTCAAACGCAGGCATCGGTTCTAAAAATACAGGCTGCCCTGTACGCAAGACTTTTTCTGCGGTGCGCTCAGCTAAACGTTGGATGATCTCTTGTCGTTTTTCACGATAGTTGCCTACGTTTACCACGATAGAGAGTTTATTACCGACTACTCGATGGATGAACACCTGCGCCAAATATTGCAAAGCATTTAACGTTTTTCCATGTTTGCCGATCAATAGACCTTGTTTATCCGTTTCTAAATGGAAGACGATCAAATTCGCTTCTCGTGTCATTTTTACTACAGCTGGTGCATTTAGTTGCTGGGAGATCTCAGTGAGATAGGTTGCTAATTCCGATAAAGCTGCTTCGTCACCTAATTCACTTTTTTCTTCAATCAAGTCCTCAGGTTCGATTTCATCCGTATTTTCTGTTTGAATAGATGTTTCTTCCAACACTTCTTCTACGGTTTCTTCGATCGTTTCAGAGACAACTTCGCTGATATTCGGTTCGATTGAAAGTTTGGCATTTCTTTTTCCCATTCCGAGAAATCCTTTTTTTCCTTCATCAAGTATCTCAATAGCGACTTGCTCTTTTGCTAGTCCTAACTCATTCAATCCAATTTCAACAGCTTCATCTACGGTTGCAGCTTCATAAATCGGCATTTGCATTCCCTCCCTTATTTTTTACGTTTTTTCTTAGGACTTTGTGCCTTACGCAAAGCACGTTCTTTTTCACGGATACGTTGTGCTTCTTCTTCACGCTCACGTTTGATTTTAAATGGATTATTGATCAATAGTGTTTGGAACACTTGGAAAGCATTTGACACTACCCAGTATAGTGAAAGTCCACTGGCTAAATTGACCCCCATAACCAAGATCATCACTGGCATCGCAAAATTCATGACTTTCAATGAAGCATTCGATTCCACTTGGCTCATGCTTGATAAATACGTACTTGCAAATGTAAAGATGGCAGCCAACACTGGTAAAATAAAGGTTGGGTCAGCGTTCCCTAAGTTCAACCATAAAAAGTGACCTTGACTCAACGCAGGAACACGAGAAATTGATTGCCATAAAGCCATTAAGATTGGCATTTGTACTAATAAAGGCAAACAACCTGCATATGGATTTACACCATTTTCAGCATATAACCGTTGTTGTGCTTCTCTTAACTTACTTTGTGTTTCAGGATCTTTTGAACTATATTCTTGTTGGATCGCTTTTAGTTTTGGTTGAAGTTCTTGGGTCTTACGCATACTTTTTGTTTGGAAATGCATTAATGGTAATAAAATTACGCGAATGATGATCGTGAATAAAATGATCCCGATCCCAACATTTCCAAATGACAATGCTTTAATCGCTTCTGCAAAATAATAAACAATGTAGCGATCCCAAATTCCTGTACTTTGTGCGCTGACTTCTCCAGTTCCACAACCGGATAAGACGATGATCAGACCGACAAGTCCGGCCATCAAAAGTAAACGTTTGTATTTCTTCACTTACTCTTTTCCTCTCTGTCGATTATTTTTGCAAGCTTTAAGACATGGACTAAGTTGGAGCGAATCTCATCGTAAGTCAGTCCTTTGATGCTTGGTCTAGCAATCACAATAAAATCTAATTCCGGCTCGATCTCTTCTTTCAATGAATAGATCGCCGCACGGATTTTTCGTTTTACTTCATTGCGACATACAGCGTTTCCGACTTTCTTACCTACAGATAAGCCAACACGAAAATGCGGTTGTTCCTTCTTTTCTAAAC
Source organism: Enterococcus mundtii (assembly GCF_003957375.1). Lineage (GTDB taxonomy): Bacteria > Bacillota > Bacilli > Lactobacillales > Enterococcaceae > Enterococcus_B > Enterococcus_B spodopteracolus. The sequence goes on from NZ_CP025473.1 coordinate 2,767,814, forward strand.
GGTACACGACAAACTTACGGTTAGCAAAGGAAGCGCCGGTTTGAAACACCGCTTGGAACTCTCGTTCTTTTTTCACTCGATACGCTTTTTTCATTCGTTTTCTTTCCTTTTCTATCTCTCACTTACGCTCCCAATCATACCATATTTCCTATAAGTCTTTCACCTTTTCCTCTAAAAAAGGGCATAAAAAAAAACCACTGTAACCCCAGTGGTCTAAGCTGAAAGAACTTTTCTTCCTTTACGACGACGGCTAGCTAAAACACGACGTCCATTTTTAGTACTCATACGTTTACGGAATCCGTGAACTTTTTGACGTTTACGTTTATTTGGTTGGTATGTTCTTTTCATCTTGTTCCACCTCCAGAAATTCTTATCTACATGTACATGAATTAAACACAGACATACTTTGATAGTATAACGAGTACTTAGGTGATTTGTCAATATAAAAAAAAGCTTTTATTTCGAAAATAATCCTCTCATTTTATCCACAACAGTATTTTTCACGCTGTGTTTACAATGTGGATAAAGTTATGCACAGAAGTTTTCCACAGTGTTTTACCCTCAGTTTTTACACAGAATAAACACCTGAAAATAAGTAATCCACAATTTCATAATTTCTTGTGCATTGATTTCTGTAAGTACTGTCATTATTAATTTTTTTATCCACAGCCCACTGGGTAAATCTCTAGTTTTACACCACTTATCCACCTGTTGATTACTCTTGTGGATATCTTTTTTTCCTCTCTGTGTTTTTCTTCTTTTTTTTTCTTCTGGATACTGTGGATAATTGTTATAAAAAATTTTTTTCTTTTCTTTCTGTGGAAAACTTTTGTAAAAAATGCTAAATTAGTACTAGCTATTTACTTTTAATGAAGGAGGAGGCCTTGT
>NZ_CP025472.1 GCF_003957375.1 Enterococcus mundtii
GTTGTTGATTGGATTTCTGTCGCTTTTTCTTCTCTAAATTGTTTTATTTCTTTTTGATGACGGTCAAGTGCTTCTTTGATAGATTGTAGTTCACTTTTTGAAATCTGCACGAATTCTTCATTGTTTTCTTCAGCTAAAACTTGTTCTTGCTCCATCTCTGAAGAGCTGCTAAGTACTGATTCTATTTCTGCCTCTGATTTTTCCGGTTTATCTGTTTTTATTACTGGCTGAATATCGGCTTCAAAATCATCTAAAGTAAGGGATTGCTCTGAGTCTCCGGAAAAAATTGGTTCTGAATCATTCACAGACTCGACAATTGGCTCTTCTAAAAAATAGTCGATCGGCTTTTTCGTATAAAAATCAGCTAATTCTGCGACCCAATCAAATCCTTCTTCCTGTGGTAGATGAATTCGCTTCGCATAATAAACTGTGCCTTCCAGATTATTCCTCACTTTAGTCACAACGACTGAACCTTTTAAATAGTCTCTTCGAAACCGGTAATCTTCCTCCTGAATAAATTGAAAGAGATCATCCGGATTAAAAATCTCTACTTCTTTCAATAAGGTACACTCAGATAGTTCATAGATAAACTTTGGCTTTCTTCTAAACATTATTCTTCAGCTCCTTTCCTTCGGCATTTTGATAATCACTTGGTGGCGTTGCTTGATTAAATGAATGAGCCAACTGTGCTGCAGATGGTCGATTTTTCTCTTTAAGAAAACTTATGGCCTCTTCAACAGACAAGTCTAATTCTGTCAGCGTCATTCGAAAACTTTTGGTCTCTTCTTCATTGATTTGACTTTGTAATCTTTTAATTGTTTTATCTAGCTGCACTCGTTTCTTTTCGGCATCTGCTAATTTTGATTTAAGTTTTTCTAATTTATTCTGAGTCATTTGTGCCACTCCTTAATTGATCTTTTGGTCCGTCTAGATTAGTCACATGGTTATCTTCAAAGCGTAAATGGTACACTTCTTCTATCATAAAAGGTGCGTCTTGATATGGTGCCTGCTTCGCTATACGTACAGTTACTCGATAAAGCGTCTCATCGTTGGTATCTTGATAAATCTGAGAAGAAAGATAGCGACTGGACAAGAGTTGCATGGAATTGGAAGTATTTATTTCATTCGTTTCATTGAACGTATCAATCAACTCCTTCAAAACTTCACTATCCGCCTCTATTTCCTTCTCCTCATATAGTTTCTCTGTCATCAATTCTTGCAATAATTCAGCCCTTTCGGTCACTGAGTCTTCTTGCAATTCCCAGGTAAAGTAAACACTTAAAAAATTTCGGATATTAGAAACTTCATCTACTTCTCTCACTGGAGGCCTACTCGATTCAGTGGTCTGTATGGTCTCCTCTTTGCTTGATGACGAACCATCAACTAAAGCCACACGACTACTTTCCTCCGTTCTTGTTTCTTGGGATTCAGTTTGAGAAGACTGAATCTGATTTGGTACTTCCAAGGTTGGTGGTTCAGCGTTCATAAAATGACCAACTAATAAAATCAAACCGATAAAGATTAATGCTGAGATAACCACACCCAACCCTGCTAATAGCCTAAATTTCCGCTTATCTTGCATTCATTTTTCTCCTTGCTTAATTAGGTGGACGAACTACTGACGATACACTGCCAGAGTGAAAAGTCACTGTCCACGTTTTTAATGGTCCTGGATTTTGGTCATATAATACATACTGGTTGTTTCCTAACGTTTTTCCTACTACACCAGTATGACCGTACATCGAATGGGCAAACCAGGAACCCATATTTCCACCAGTATGGTAATTGATAATATCACCTGCTTTAATTTGGTTATAACTAGGATTTTTAATAACTGACCATCCCCAACTTTCCCATGGATAATCAGTACCAATATCACTAGCTTTAACCCCACCTCTTAAAATAATGGATGAATTGATAGAATTGGCGTAATAAGCCGAAACAGCATAGCATTCTCCTGTTAAACCACCAAACTCGCCACCAATCACTGTCCCAAGCCTTTGATCTAATACAGCTAAACCAGCGCCACCACCGCCAACAGGTCCATACCCACCAGGTGGTTCTGGTGTTCCACCATTATCATCAATCCATTGATTGAATTTTTCTGCTGTCTCAGCTCTTGATTTTCCTGCATTTAATTTAGTCCAGTAAACAAATTCTCCTGGTTTTAATGTATTGTCATGAAAAGCTTTGGCACGTGCATCCATGATTGCTAAGGTTCGATTGCCATACGTATCGATCTGCGTATTTCGAAATTCAGTGACTGCTCGTGTATTGTCCCAAGAAGCTCCTTGATTAGGATCATTGTCAAATGCACCATAGCCGAAAATGTTCGCTTTCGGAAACTGCAAGGCAACACCGGCTGTTCCGAAAGAACTTTCCCATTGGGCAAATGCTACAAGTTGACGGACGTCAATTCCTGATAACGATTGAAGACGCAAAAACTCTTGACCAGTTGCTCGCGAATCTACCTTGTACCCTTCATTGGCTATAAAACCATCAATTTGTTCGGCGGTGATTCCATACCGTTGGGCTAAAAGTGAAGAGTTATAAGCATCGGGGCCGTCCCATTTTTCAACATAAAATACGCCATCCTCAGAAGACGCGCTGCTTTGGCTATTAAAGATAAAAAATAAACCAACAAACACAAGAAAAAGAAGTGCTATCCCTGTAATGATCCATCCAACTGGATTACTCACCGTGAAACTGCTAAGTGCTTTACTAGTTGCGCTTGTAATTGCCTGTTGGACTTTTAAAGAAGCTTTCGAGAATGCAGTCTGCTGAGTAGCCGTTTTGGTTGCTGCTTTCCCAGCTACATCTGACACTGGTTTTGCAGCCTTTACAATATTACTTGAAGTAAAACGTAAATCATCAAGTTTTCCAATGGTTACAGATTGAGAAAATTTCTGATTTTTTGTCAAAAATTTATTCGCTTGTTTCGTTCCTTTAAAAACACGTTCCCCATCTTTAATACTAGATTGAAATTGTTTTAGCTCTTCTGCATCTTCCTCTTGAGCCATCACATTGAATCCTTGATTGATCAATTGCTTCGTGGCCACCTGTTTGGCAGAAGAAGAAAAATTGCCTTTTGAGTCGGAATTGATCGATTGATTTTTGCTAGTTGCTTGGTGAAAAGACTCTTTCTGCTTTGTATGAAATAGATCATCTTTCTTTTTCTTTAGATCATTTTCAAGTTCCTTCTTTTTATCATGATGCTTCTTTCTCTTTGCTTTTGATACTGAATCTAGTGTTTCAGACTCATTATCTGTAAGAAACGACTGTTTCGATGAACGTTTCTCATGAATTTTTTGGCCTTTCTTTTCTAATTTTGAAAATGAAGACTCTTCTGACTTTAGTTTTTCTTCAGATTGTGCTTTTTTTCCTTTGAATGAGTTTATACGGCTTTCATTCTTCTGCTTGCCGAGTGTATAGCCATATGCAGCTCGTTGATTGAATTTGGCGATTGTTCCCTTACGAACAGTTAAAGACCTCTGCTCTCCCTTAAAGCGAGTGCCTTTGGGTAATTTAAAGTACTCTTTAGGCCGGTTGTTGATCCGCATGACTTGTATTCATCAATTCAAACAGTTTTGTGTCTTTGGGGATTAGGTTTGAGAAGGGAATCACCTGACCACCAGCGATAATTAGCCCAGTTCCTACCTTATTATTTTCGAGATAGAGCGATTCTTTTTCCGTTAATTTAAATCGTTCGACTAACGCATCCAATACCTCTCCTTTTTGTTCAAGTAAAATCAAAAAGTCAGAGTTAAACAGGATCGAACGACCTTCTGGAGTTAAAAGCATCGTTTCAGCTGACTGTGTCATAAAAGTGGGACAACCTTTATATTTACGAATCCGTGAGTAAATTTCAGCTGCTTGAACACGCAATATCTCAGGTTGTGACTGATTGATGATAACTTGAAACTCATCAATATAGACCCTAGTCTCAATACCTTTCGCACGGTTTTCTACCACCTTATTCCAGATTCGATCTAGAATGGCTAAATAACCAAAGGTCGCCATTTGATTTTTCAATAAATACATATCATAAATCATTAAATTTTTTGAAGTATTGACGGTCGTTTCTTTGGCAAACATGTTTAATGATCCCGTGACATACAACCCCATTGCATCGATCAGCTCTTTTGCTTCAAGACTGGTATCACGTTGCAACACTTTATACCAGTCTTGAAGTGTTGGTTTTTCAAGCTCACGAAAAGTTTGTTGTGTGACTGAATCAATTTTGGTTTGTTGCCCAGCTGAGACATGACCTACCAAATGAGAAATTAAACTGATTAAGAAGTTTGACTTGATGGAAACTGGATCATCCCCGATCTCTAGGTATTGTTCATCTGCTAGTTCCAAAATATTAATAGAGGTGCCACTTCCTGGAGCGACAGTGACGATTTCGCCATCCAGTGCGTTCGCTAGTGGCAGATACTCACGCTCCATATCCAGGATGATAATTTCTGCTTCAGGTTTTCTCAATCGTGTCGCTATGATTTCATTCTTAGCTGCAAACGACTTACCTCCTCCAGACACAGCCATAATGCCACCATTGGAATTCTTCATTTCACTACCCATTCGATTAATAAGAATGTTGTTCTTTGATAACTGATTGGTTCCATAGTACGTGCCATTTTTATGTTGTACATCTTGACTAGTAAACGGAGAATTGATTGAAATATTAGGCGTGATCAAGTCGCGCAAAAAGGTTCGTTCAAAATCTAAATAATTTTTACCAATCGGCAAACATGAGTTAAATCCCTGTTCCTGTGTAAGATATAACGGTTCAAATACCGCACCGAACTTTTCACCTACTGCTTTCACTTTCTCAATCTGATGGTACAAAGCTTCCTTTGATTCATCCCATACATATATCAAAAAAGTAGAAGAAAGCTGTTTGTCACCAGTTTCTTCTACAAATTCTATTTGTTCATTGATATCTTGTTGATGTTCTCTTATAACGCGTGCAATATGCTGTCTCGAATATCCTCGCTCGCTAGCTTTCATTTCACGCTTGATTACGTCTGTTTCAAGGTTAGTCGCTTCTGTCCGTAATTTTTTTGTTGTTTGAGAGATTGAATACGGGCTTGCGTGAATAGTGATTACCATTTCCATTTCTGCTTCTGTCAATTCTTTGCACATATGATCAGATAAGTTTCGAGGAAAATCACGCAGATACAGCACCTGTCCAAAGTTATCGTCCACCTGAAAATCAATTTTCCCTGATTTTTAAAGTCTAAATAGCCTGGAGCAATCAAATCTTTGGTGGATCTTCTGCTTCGTTCAATATCTTCAAAATTTCCAAACAGTGGTTTACCAGGTCGCAAGATTTTGTTCATCGTCCGTAATCGCTCCATGCCATCTTGTACATCAACTGTTCCTTTGATACTCATCAGTTCATCCGCAAACGACTCGCCAATATTTAATAATCTCTTTTGGGCATTGCGAAGGTTCGTTGCGTGTGTCGCTAAAGTCACAAAACGTTCAACTTTCCAATTGTTTCTTCCAGAATCATAACTAGACTCGATTAGTTGGTTTAACTCTTCTCTAAGGGGATCGCCTGGATCGCCTTGTAAAGGATAGGCTGTTTTTTTCATGTATTCACCTTTTGGATTTTTAGTTACCAATAGAGTGAGTTGAAAATGGTCTTTTTCAGACAATAAATTGATTGCCTTATTATATTGTGAAAGAATTTGTTTCTGCTTATCTACATGCGCGGTTGTGTAGTTAACTGCACCTAATGTATACGTACTAGAAAATAGGTCTTCTGTAACATGCATAACCCCATCTTCAAATAAAGAAGTATAGTACAACGAGTTTTGCGTACTAGCGGTTTGAATTTTTTGTCTTTTTGGTCGTTTCTTTGATTTTTTTTCCTTTTTTAAAGTCTTGAACACGATAGATTCTCATCCTTTCTCCTTTTTTATAAGTTCTTACTTGAATCGTTGTTTGAAATTTAAAAAACAGTTTCACCCAAGTAGAAAAAGTATAGCCATGTGGTTTGTACATTGCGTTACACGCACTTAGTGCTAACAAGGGGAAAAATATCACTCGAAATAGCCCAACAGGCAAAACCGAATAGATAGCATTTCTAACATCTAATCCGACCACTAAAAGGAGACTTACAATAAAAATCCACTGTGCGCCAGTTAAACCAATAAACGTTTTTTCCCTTTTTGAAGCATCTTTGAACACTTTGATTTCCATCTCTTACACCCCAAACATTTCTGAAGATTTTTTATGTGTCTGCCACAAAACAATAATGAATACAATCGCTAAAATCAGATTCTGAAAGAATTGTACTTCCATATCCAGATTCATTGGATTTCCTAAACCAGTCAGATCCAATACAATATTGGAAAGAAAATGATAAACACCGAAAACGATCATAATGACCGCAGGTTGAAAGGCATAGGCTAATATTCGCTTTAAATATCCTTTTCCTATATTGTCATGTTCTTCAGACGCAAAAGAGGCCATCGGAACTGGCATCAATGCTAACATGACATAGAGTTGAAAGAATCGAAGCATCACGATCACCCAAACCATTACATAAGCAGCTAATGTTACTAAAGCACCGATAACAACCAATAAAAGGACCATGATCCCTCTTCTTAGTGCCTCTGTCGGATTCAATAATGCACCGATTAATTCCCCCAAAATAGACAGTGTATCTGTTGGTACTTCCACACTTGGTAGAGTAAATACATCAAAAGCACCCCTTGCATTTCGGGAAATAAGATTTGCCATTCCTATACCGATAGATAAAATGAAATTTAACATGACACTCGAAAAAGTGACCATGATTCCCCCCAATGCCGCACGAAAAGAAAGACCTTGAAACATTTTCAAGGTCACAATTCCTGCGTTTGAAGAGTTCGCTTTTTCAAACATTTTTGCAATTTCTAAAATTAAGAGTATCCCTACTAAATAAAGACCAACTTCACGGGTTGATTTAGCCACGATATTGTTGACCCAATTTAATGTACTCTGGGAAAAATCCCCCATATTCTGAGTGAGGGCTTCAACTAAATCCATATGAATCCTCCTTTAATTTATTTACTACATGCCTGGAGGATTTGAAAATACTCCAGTGATCATGGTTCCCGCGCTAATCGCAAGCAACAGAATTCCACCAATGATCAACCAAGAGCCTTCCATTTTCCCTTGAGAGTCTCCTTGTCTCCCAGCTTGTGTGATCTGAACGATTCCCCAAACAGCTAACAAGGCGCCCCCACCGGCGATCAGCCACTGCAATCCTCCTGCAATTGTCTGAGCAGTTGCATTTGCATTTGCCACAACTAGCGGTTCCAAACTTGTTGTTACATTCATTAAAAGTGATTTCATTTTTCATTCTCCATTCAATTTAATATTTTATTACGCCGCAAAATCAATATCCAAAACCATTGGTTCTGAAAAAGATTCTTTTTTTACGTTTGATTCAAATTTTTCTAGGCTGTTTTTGTATCTTTTCACCTCGTACCAATTCGGATCGCCTTCTTTATGACCGAACTCTTTGGCATTTGGGTGATTTTTATAGTTGTATTTTGGTACTTTAAACATAGGTACTGAAGCAATTTTTACTAAGGCATGAAGTCGATCTAACTCCCCGACTTCACTAACTGAAATAACATCTTTTCCAACGGGTTCACTGCGAACAGAACCTTTATCACGCTTACGAATATAGATTGTCTTTTTTCCAGCTGCTTCAGAAAAAAACTTTGTGGTATCTGGTTCTGTCGATCCAGATAGATAAACCCAAGCGTCGCAGTTTCCAAAAAAGGATTTCCAATCCTCTTTGTACATAGCAACGATTTGATTGACGCTTTGTAATAAAATCGTGATACTCATCAAACGACTTCTAAATACAGACAAGGCCTGCTTGATATTTGGTACTTTTCCGAGATTGGCAAATTCGTCCATTAAAAATTCGATAGGGATATCTGCTTCTCCGCCCATTTCATTATCAATTTTGTGTTCAAGTGTTCGAAAAGAAAGTATAAAAATAAGGAGTGGTAAGAAGTTAAACGTCTCGTCCATATCCGGTATCTTCAAAAAGACCGCTGTCTTCTCCTCAACCCATTTTTCAATCTCTAGATTATCCTCTTTGATAAAGTCTTTGACTTGTTCTAAATCAAATAAGGAGAAGCGGGTGATCGAAATAGCTAAAACACTGTCTCTAGTCTTTCCTTCAAAGTTTCGAAGGAAGTTTTGCCATTGGAGATAGGCATAATTTTCTTCGCCAAATTCTTCCGCAAAACTTTTAAACATAAATTCAAGCGGACTTTCTACGTCTTTATTCTCACGATTTAAAAGTCGAATCAAGGTACCGATTTGATCTAGGCTAGGCATAATACCGTCCCCTTTTACTTCTTCATTTCCTTTTCTTCCCCCACGATAACGGTAATATAGATAAGCAAATAAGGAGGTAATCAACAACTCTTCAGCTTTGTCCCAAAAAGGTTCTCCTTTTTTCTCGTGATCCGCATTTGTCGCATCAATCAATGCACTGATCACTTTTTTGAGTGTGATCTCGTCTTTAACATAAGCAAACGGGTTGAAATGATCAGTATTTGTCAACGTATCAAAATCAACAACCTTGATCTTATACCCTCTACGTTCTAACATTTTCCCTACTCGATTGACTGTTCTCCCTTTTGGATCTGTCAGAACAAAACTAGACTTCATTTGAGCAATATTCGACATGATATAAGATGTCGTCTTCCACGATCCGGAACCTCCAATGACCATTACATTGTTGTTTCGATTTAATCGAGGATTTCTTCCCTCATAGAAATTCTTATAGCAACCGTCCCCTAGAATAATATTGTCTGAAAAATTCTTTTTATTCCTGAACTTCTTCATTTCTTTCTTTGTTCCCCAGCGACCGCTTCCGTATTCTTTCCCTGGCTCATACTCTCTTGTATCTCGCCCAAGATAGGTTAAAGACGCTAACGTTAAAACAGCGCCACAAGCAAGTAAGGAAGAATTTTCTAATGAAAAATGGAATGGGTTATAAAATATTTCTTTATTCACCTGAAGTGCTGCTAAGAGCTTCTCCCCTTCTGGTGCATGCATAGCAAGCTCCGTTGCACGATTGGCTACAAAACCTCCGACGCCACCAAAAAGCGCATAAGGAATAATTGACTGTTTTTTTGTCATAGATCGATTCCTCCACTTATATCATCAAATAGAGACAAAGCTTCTAGGCTTTCTTTTGCCTCTTTTGTGGTATCTACTGCAGTTTTTGTTCCATCTTTAATAGCAGTGACACTTGATTCTTTGGCCTCTTCGACTGCCGCAGCTTTTTCTTTCGTCTTTCCTTTCGCCTCTTCAATTAGCGCTTCAAGTGTTGGTTTTGTCACAGTTTCTGGATCGTTTATGATTGTTTCTACAGTCCTCTCAAGCGCACGAGCAGCAATGTTAGCATCTTTGGCATAAAAGTACATTTCTGAGGTCATGTCCGGAAATTCTTTTACGTGGAATTGTAAACCATACTCTGTCATCATGTTTTTCAATTGGTCCAAATTTACCGCTTGATCTAAAAGTTGTGGCTCTGCTAGCATTTTATTTGAGGATAATAGGAACTCATAATCTTTTTCTCCAGCTTGTACAAGCAATTTTTTCTCACAATCACGAATCAATTCCATTTGTTTTTCTCTCGGCAATTGTTTAAATTTGAATTCTAATTCTGGATTATCAGGAAGTCCAAGCTGTTCTCTAAGATTTTTAAACTTTTCCCAATTATCCGCTGTAAGTTGTTCTGCTTGTTGCTTCATTTCTTTACTTTTAGCTGCTTGCTTCAACATGGATAGTAAGCGAAACACTTGATATAACTTTTGTGGCGTCCCCTTACAAATCACTTGATAGGCTTCTTGTTGTGATTGACTCATACTCTAGCCTCCTTCTTCAAAAATCATTAGGAAGGTGCGCTGTAATATCTGAATCTGCCAAGTGTTCTGATTCATCTTTTGATAAGTCGCCTTCTAAATGATTCTTTAAGGCTATTAAGAGGTTAGCCAACGTTTGATCAGTAAGTGTGATACCCTTTCGCATTTCCCCTTCAGGCGTCCAATTACGTAAATCATAAACAGCCTTACGGCCATTATAAGAAACTTTATTTAGTTCAACTGTAGTCCCCCATTTTGTACGATTGAGAATAGCAATCTCTTCTACCTTCTCAAATGATACATTTGGATTCTTTTTTTCTTGGTCTGGTTGGTTTTGTGATAAATCCATTACCATTGAAAATACCTCCTAAATTTTGATCATGTCTGTCACTCTGTCATTGTTGCTCGAACCATCAATCGATAATCCGTACCAGCCCGACTTCCATCACATGTCAGCAAGGTCAAGTAATGTGGTTCTTCCGGATTATCCAACATATACTGCCCTTCACTTTGGTGGATAATTCTTGTCTCTTGTATCTCATACGTAGCTGTTTTTCCATAGAAAGTAATTTCTACTTGGTCGCCAACAGAAACATTCTTCAATCCACCAAACAATAGTCCGCTATTGGTCATATAATGCCCCAACAGAGCAAAATTTCCTCGTCCGATTCGTTGATTCGGTTTCACAGTTCCTGCTCCAATACTAAGATTGGCCTGTGTCATACCTTCCAGAATTGGTAATTCCAACCCTATCGTTGGTATCCGTATAATTCCCACCCCATATTTTTGAATCAAATCCTTCGAATCGATCGAAAGATTTTGGGGCGTAAATCTTCAACATCGTCTCCTGAATAATCACCAATAACTCTTCTATATGGCGTTTTTCCACTCATTTCGCTTAGTCCAGCTTGTTGTAGATTTGAAATTTGTTGGTCAAACTGTCTCTGTCGATAGTGCATCGTGCCGATAATCGTTCCTATTAGTAAAACGACACTCAATATCCCAAGAATAATTTTCTTTTTGTGCGGGTGCTGCTTAAATTTTAATCGAATCCTTCTAAGCTTTATTTGTAATGCCTTCAATGCATTGCTCCTTTCCTTCGGAGATAAATGAACCAAAATATTTTTTCGTTTTTTGGATCAAACTTACTAAAAAAGAGACAAGGAATTTCTTCCTTCGTCTCTTCTTAATCATCTATTTTGATTTTAAAATAGGTTCGAAAAAACAGCCTTAAGCTCTTCCAAAATACTTGCATTTCCTGCTTGTGGGATTGACGGAACTTGTGGTGTCTTTAGATCTTTTGGTATAACTGGTAATTCAGGTTCTTCTTCTGGAGTTAAGAAGAGGACTGTTTGATCCTCATTTTCTAAGTCGAAATGCTCATTTACCAGATTCTCCATTTCAGGATCATCATAGATCATATGAGTCGCTACCAATTCATATCCGCTCTCCATTGTGTTTGCTGGCAAATCTAATGTAATTGGTAATTCGTGTTCTTCGTCACCAGTGGATACAAACGATGAAGTATCTTCGGAAACAACTGCTACTTGCTCTTTTGTGTCTTTATTGACTTTAATGTATTGCGTAAGCATATAGTATTCATGGTCTTCTTTCCCCCACGAATCCAAGTAAAGTCGGTTAAATGATTGTCTTTTGTTGGATCTAAAACTTTACTTCCAGTTTCAGTTTCCACAAATAGCGTCTCCACTTCTAAATCTAAACGGTGATTTTCTACTTCAAAGACAATAACTTCACCATCATTTTCTGGTGAAACTTCAAACGTATACTCTTCTTCGTTTGCATGATACCAAGGTAGTTCTTGGGATTCTACCAACAAATAATGTCCAGTTGGCAATCCATCGATATTGATCTCACCATTTTCATCTGTCAAGAACGTTCCAATAAGAACAGCTTCTTCAGGAGTTTCCTCATCGATTTCATCTTCACCTTCTAGATCCGTTGAGTCTTCTGACTCAGTTGAATCATCGGTATCGATTTCATCAGAATTGGTTGTCTTTACAGCGTCTTCGTTCTCTTCAGTATCAGTATCTTCTTCAACGTCTTCACTTTCTTCAGGCGCTTCCTCGCTATCTTCTTCAGGATCAGTTTCTGGTGCTGGCACTCGATATAAATCAAAAGCAACACCTTCTAGCGGTTTTTGATCCATTCCATCGGTTTTAATAACTTGAACACCTGCACGAGCTAAACGATTAATAATTGCGCCTGTCAGGTCCTCTTCTGGCTCTTCCTCCAGATCTATATCCTCTTCAGTACCAGGAGTTTCAGCATCTAAATTGGCATTAGTTGTCACTCCTTCTGCGTCGTCCTCCTCAGAATCAGCGTCAGGGTCTTCTTCTGCTTCGTCACCTTCAGCTTCGTCTTGACTTGCTTCTACTTGAATATCAAAAGAAACATCGTTGTTCTCTGGATCGTATACAAAATGGTGCTTCGTGTCATCCATTACATGATCGGGACCGGCATAGAGTTCTTGGATATACATAGGAATTGTTTGATTTGGCAATTTCAGCCCTTCAAAAGCAATTTTGCCTTCTTCGACTACTGAATAGCCTAACGTAGTATCAGCAGCTAATTCTTCTTCTCCAACAAGTAGTTCTTCTGCTAATCGTAGGGCAAATACTTGCCCGTTTTTCGCATTTTCTAATTCAACAACCGCTTTACCATCTTCCCAACCAGTTAGAACTTCTTGCATTTTTAGACCATAGATATTTAGGTCTTGTAGGAAGTTTTCTACTTCTAAAGAAGAGGACGTGATATCAACCGTTTGTCCTGCATAATCGATTGAGAACGGAATTGGTTCGTCTAAAAGAACAACACCTGCGGGTGCAGAAACTTCAACGACTTCGTACTTACCGATAAACAGTAGTGGATCTGTCGTAAATTTACCATCTTCGCCTGTAGTCCAAACGATATCTTCACCATCTGCTTGTAAGAATTTTCCTGCTTCATAACGCAGTGTACCGTCACCGGTCACGACATCTTCTGTTGGGCGAATCTTAAAGCCAAATCCATCCCCATTTCGTTGTTCGAATTCAATCGTCGTGTAGTCGCCATGATCACTTTCATTTACAACAGTAGAAACACCTGTTTCAACTGTTTTAGAAAGCTCTAGTTGTCCTTTTTGAGGCTTATTATCAAAAGTTGCCGTGACTGTTTCATTTACTTTGATTGTAATTGTTTGTGGCTTGCTGTTAATCACATAACCATTCGGTGATTGAATCTCTTCCATTGTCACCTTTTGATCATGGATTAAATCACGCCATTCACCAATTCCTTGATTGTTCGTTGTGATTTCTTTCGTTTTTCCATCATTTGTTGTAAAACGGAAAACTGCTCCTGCTAAAGGTTTTCCAGTAGTTTCATCTAATTTACGAACAGCTGCATGACCTTGTTTTTCAACTTTAACATTTAATGCAGCAATTCCTGGATCGGGTAAATGCAGACGAGAAAGATCTTGTGTTGTCCCATTCGTGTAAGCAAACGTGGTTCCTATCCCCGATCCATTAGGATCATATTTTGTTAGTCGAACTACTCCTGAATCATTAGAATTTGCAGAAGCAGCAATGACTAAATCATTTCCATCTTTTCGTACACTCACACCAGCCGTATTAGTTGAAACAGTACCATTCCAAGAAGAAAAACGGTTATGAGTATCTCGAACGCGTATTTCTTCGCCAGCTTTAACTGTTACAGTAGTGTTGTGCCAAGAAGGATTTAGATCATGTTCAGCAATCTTTTTATCGACAGCAGCTTTGAACGAATCATATTTCGCTTTACCAAATGTTCCGTAATTGATAAAGCTACCTCCCATTTCATCCCACACTAGCATTTGTGTTAACGCATAATTTTCCATACTACGCTGGTTATAGTAACCAAAGTATCCGATAAAACGAAGTCTTCTTGATCGACTTTCTGGAGATACTACATTATTAAGGTCTAATTTTTGATCGTATAAAATGCCAGCTTCTGTAAATACCCCTTCTTGAATACAGAAAACATCTTCGCCATCAATTTGCCAACGAATGATCTTGTCATGCGTATAATGTAGACCAGAAGGTGTATAACGTGCGACATTAACATCTAAACGACCATTTTCAGACAAACGATAAGAAGAACTTCTAGTCATTTTCTCTTCTTTAAGTTTTTGCCATTCATCTGATTGTGCAGCTAACTCCTGTTGCTCAGAATACGATCCCAATTCATGAAGATCTTTTTCTCCGATAAAGAATTCTTTCATATTATCAGGGACTTCTTTAGTTATTAATTCCGGCCCGTCATTAGCTAGTTGACTCTCTCCGGTTTGGATAGATCCAACAAAATCTCGATTGTTCATTAAGGGCAGCAACACTGGATCACTAACAGGTTCATTAGTTTCCTTATTGCTATCTATTTCTTTCGTATCAGAACCATCATTGATTTTGATACTAGTTGATTGATCCAACAGTACCGTTGCCATACTATTTATCGGCAAACCTGTTGTAAGCAAAACAGTCAGCAAGAACAAGCTGATCACTTTTTTCATTTTCTTATATTTCATAATCGTCTCCTCATAAGCCTTTTAGCAACAAAAAAAGACCAATGATTAGCTCATTAGTCCTTTACAACAATCTCCGAATATGACGGGCTTCGGCATCTACTATTCATTTTTTATCACCTCAGTACATAAAAAAAAGGCAAGCTTTTCAGCTTTACCTCTTTTTTACATTATTTTTTAATTATAAAATACAACTGTCCATCCAATTATATCGCCTTTAGCATTTAAGGCAGGATTTATTAAGAATCTAGTAAACTCAACAAATTTATCCTCAGCCCATAATGCATATGCTTGTGCATTAGCCTCTTCTTGAGTAGCTGCAAAAATGCCGCTATTTCCAATATTAACAGGAATATTATCAGTTTCATTGTCCTCGGAGCCATTGTCACCACCTGAACCATTATCCCCGCCTGTTGGAGGTGTTGTTTCTGTACCCCCACCAGAGGAACCGTTATCGCCACCAGTTGGTGGTGTTACAGTGTTTTCTCCGCCAGTTGAGCCATTGTCTCCTCCCGCTGGTGGTGTCACGGTGTTTCCTCCGCCAGTTGAGCCATTTTCAGCACCTGTCGGCGGTGTTACTGTGTTTCCAGCATCCGTTGACCCACTATCTTCTGTTGCAGGAGGGGCAGGAACTGTCGCTGCTGGAGAACCTTGATCAGTACTAGAACCAGTTGCTGGTGCTTGTCCGATTGGTTGCCCTGGATTGACTTTGTCGTTTTCGTTGATTACTGCTTGGCTAATAGTGTTCCCACTTTGATCTTGTACAGTAGCAATGTTTCCTTCAAATACTAACTTATTTCCCTCGAAAATGACATCTACATTCCCAATGCTATTCCATTCAGCTAATTTTTGAACTGAAATATTTGTCGCTCCGCTAATGGCGCTTAGAGTATCGCCCCACTTTATCGTGTATTCATTGCCAGAAATTTCAGCTTTGATTTGTTCAACTGATCGAGGCGTCCATTCTGCGGCCTCTGCTTTTTCCGTCTGAATAGCTAACGCCACTCCTCCAACGGTTACACCGATTGCTAACACTTTTAACATTTTCATTTATTCTTCCTTCTTTCCTTTTTGTATTATATCAATATCATAATATACATATAATGATAGGTCAACAATTATATCGTGGATTTTTTTCTTTTTTTCATCTATACTACTTCTATAGATACTTAGGGGGTGTTAACATGAAAGATACCGATTCAAAAGAAATGCGAGAATGGATCTTAGATAATCTTGTTACAAAGCAAGGTGCTATGAAAATTACGGGTCAGTCCGGACCTGCCTTTCAACAAGCAGTAAGAACGAACATGGTCACTCCTTTTGTTGAATACAATGAGTCTCCAGTAGTGCGTTTATACTTAAAAAGTGAGATTGAAGCTTATGCAAAGCAAGTCGCACTTAGAAAGAATAAATTGAAAAAATGAATAATCAAAAGAACTATCATTCATTGGAAACAAATGAATCCTAGCTTAGTAGTTACCAGGGAGGACGTCCTTCACGAAAAGGGCGCTTAGCGTTGAAATATTTCAAGAGTAAAGTATTCTTTGAGACTTTAAAAAGGAAAAACCTAAACCTAGAATTTGGATTGAAAAGATCTCCCTGGCAACTATTAAGATAGGATTTACTTATTTATAATAACTATAAATTAAGCATATCAAACCTGATAAATTTCGCCAAATGATATCCTGTGCATTTTCATACAATTTTAATAAAACGATTGATCGATATAGACCAAATATCTTTTTAGTCGAGAAAAACGGTTTAATATTGTATTTATTTAAAAATAATTTCCAACCATTTTGGTAAAGATAACATTTTAATTTTTTAATGAATTTCAATATCCTTTTCTTGTAAATTTTTTCACTATCAAATCAACTTCAATGAAATCACTAAAAAACCAAACACAACAAAGTACCACAAAAATAATAGGACTAGCGGAAACCACAGAAGTCCGAAAAAATAATAATTCCAATAAACTACCGATCCTAAAATTAGAGTAACAAAACCACTGATAAAGATTCGCCAAAACCACATTGCTAGTTTTTCAAGTCGCCGTTCGTATTCTAGTGTCCATTCATTTGAAATCATAATTTGCGACACGCTCCTTCTACTGCTTCTATTTTCATCGAATTCATTTCTCCTATTAACCGATTGTTCAATGGTCCATTCGAAGCCCTAAATTAGTTTCTTTTTGTGCATAATCTTCGACAAGGCTCATTACATCTTGCCACACCTCATCAATACTTTTTTGATTTACTTCTCTTTTGAACAAAACCCTACTTGAAATGCTCTCAGGATATACTAGAAGTGGATATGCTTTCCAGATAATTTGCTGAACATAATTTTTATCTACATATTCTTTAAGTTCATGATTGGAGTCATAAGCTAACTTTCGAGAAAATTGAACATTATTTATCGAATTATCAAAATTAGACTGCTCCATTTGTACTTTCATTGCCATCGATATAATCCCAATAAACACAATCACATGAACCACTACTTTTAACAATCCCTCATATTTGTTTTTCAATATAAACATTGCTATCCTCCTGATTCATTCTTAAGAATGCGATTAATTATTCTTCCGGCATACGTGTCAATTCATTCAGCGTTATAACCAAAGAGAAAAGATATTTATAATGAACAGCATCTATAATTTTGGTGGTTAGTGGACTAAACTAAAGCTCCGTCAAGAGCCAATAACGTTGATTCATTGTCATTAATGCAACTAAAAACCTGATTACCTGCCTCATGAAGACCTACTGGCTCAGCTGTCTCTTCACTCACTGTATTCGCAACTTTTGTAATGGCAACTGTCGTCTCAAGTTCTTTCATACTAGCCATAAAGTCCTCTTTGTCTTCTACGTCACACACTACTTCTTCATAAAATTCCATACATTTCCCTTCATTTTCAGCTGCTACAATTGCAAAATACGGGTCATTAATTTCAAAAAATCTCATTTGTTATCTTCCTCTCTAGTTTTTTATTTCTGTCGATACTAAACTATCTAATATTTATTCTTAAAAGCTCTATTGCTGTGCCACTTTTTGTGTTTTCTCCTCAATTTGCAGAAGTACGATTAGAATCTATATTAAGTTCAAAACCCTGTTTCTGAGCAAATGTTATTTCTTCTTCAAAAGCTTGTTGCGCCTTCACTTTAGAACTATATAGCGTAGGTAAGTTTGACTCATTTGGGGTAATATTTATCGCCCAAACATATTTCATTGTCTTCGCCTCATTCCTTTATCTCTACCATTAGTTGACTAGTCTCCCTTGACCTCCTCTAAGTCGACAGGAGATACGTCTTGCGGGTATCTGCCTTCTAAATATTTCTGCTTGCCGATAACACATAAAACGCCGTCCGGATAAGTACGAACATATTCGACGATCGTGCCTATTTCGAAGTTGTGATTATACCGGCTATTGCCTACGACTTTGAATTTTTTAGTCATTTTCATTCTCCTATTCCACAATCTCTTCCACTAATCAACTATTTGGGTGGATTACTGACTAATTCAAGTTGCTGACTTCAATGCACAATGTAGGAATATCTTTTCCATCATGTGTACTAACACCTGCTTCTAGTAGCGTTACCTCATATTCTGCCGCTCGTGGGTAAGTTCCTATAATATCTTTAACTAAAATTCCTGTTGGGTAAGTCTCTTCTACAATTTCAAACGTTACATCGGCTTTGTCTGGGCAAAATTTCAATAATTCGTTTAGTTTCATTTTCAGTTCCTCCTATTCGGATATTTCTGTCATAAAATTGCTTCTTTCAAACGTTCTGTTTCTAAAAATTCAACAGTAATTCAGGTTTTTTTAAAAACAGCAAAACATTTTTTTTGGATTTATGAATTTTTCTTACATCAAATAGTTCTCCTGTTTCTAGAATCTCTATCCCCTTACCAGAACGAAGATTGTGAATGTCTACCGCTCCACTGTTGAAAATCCGGTACTCGATTCCCAGATAGTACTCTCCCTTATCCACGAATTTACTTGTATGACCTGCCTTAAACACTTGGCAATGTTTCTTTTTAATTTGGCAATAAACTTCTTTTTGTTCCATAGCTATTAATCGTTCCTTTCTGATTGAAAAAAATAGAAGCTCATAGGAATTCCTACAAGCTTCTATTTCTCTTACACGTATATTTTGGCTTAATTTTTAATAGTGTTTCTGTCTTCCAACTATCAATATCGACTCGTTTTTTAATGTAAGTAACTTCAAAATAAGGCGAACCACTGATTTCACGGCGTAAATCAATTGACCTTTTATTGTTCCATGTTCCTTTTTGTTCTTGTAATTCAAAGTAGTCAGCTAACAAAATCTTTTTTCTTCTGCCAGAATCCATAAATGACAACAATTTTTCAATTTCACTCATGAGATTCTCCTAAAAAAGAGAAACTTTGTTCAGAAAATAACCTATTCACTTCTTCAATCTCCGAATCTATTATTCCAACTTCCATTCCCAGTTCTCGAATTATCTTGATATATTCTGATTTTATATAGGCATTCTTTAGTAATACTACCAAACAACCAATAAGACAAATAGCTGTAAAAAAAATAATAATCGAATACCTATAAATTCCACCCAAATCGCCACTCTCCGTGTAGATCAAAATTAGGATTTGGGTTATACAATAGATTAAACATACAATAGAAATTGGAATCATAGCAATGAACTCCGGAAAGATATAACGTATTAAACATTTAATTCGTTTGGAAATGTTATCATCAATCGCTGATGACATTCTGTTCATAATTTCAATTGTTTTTAACCTTTTAAATCTCAAATTCTTTAACTTTATCTCACAATCATTTCTTATTTCATCTGCCTCGAGACGACTTATTTTTGACATAGTCTCCCTGTACTTCTGATCAGCGTCAAATGATTTTTGCATATCTTTTCTCCTTCGACAAATTTGTTAACATCTTCGGAAACCTCTCGATTATTCTTAAATAACTGCTCCTTTGGACCACCTCTATTGTTATAAATAAAAGAGAAGAACAACTTCTTTAAGCTTTATCGATTGATCAAAGAAGATACTTGGCTTGATCAATTAAAAAATATTTTTACTTACAAATGATATTGGAATCACTTTTAGGATAAGTGAGAACCTGCCGGTTTAGGGTTCCGAGCTACCTCACATATTTCTCACTCCCAGTGCTACCAAGCCCAGATATCCATCTGTAAGCCGTCTGAAAGAAATAAATATGAACTTCAATGCTTGAGGTGTTCCAATAGTCACCTCAAGCCCTGTCCTTTATGGGTGAATAGCAACGTGTTATAGACAGTCAGATTCCCACGTCTTTTCTGCTATTCTTGATATTCTCTTTTCAAAGGACACACAAGTTTTCACTTGCAAGTAGAAATATTTTTTAATCGTTTAATTCTAAGAGCGTATTTTATAAGGAAACTCAACTAAGCAAAGAGGATCAGATCGCTTCGATCGTTTAGCAAAAATGACTTTTCCTGGCAATGCGGCAGTCCTAATATCCTCAAATCTTTTACTTAACGAATCGATTTGTCTTGTTTGCGGATTAAATATTTGACCATCCCCAGCATTGATCCAAATTGAACGATCGAACAAACGAATCGACTGTGATCGATTTTCAATTTCTGTTAGTGAACAAACCGAAGTAACAGCCCTCACTCGTCTGTTTTTGCTTTTATCAACTACCAATTCAACCAATCCTCTCTTATGAAATAATTTGAAGTATATTTTCCAGCTCCAATCTCGTGGTCAATAATCACGTCGAACACGATTGGTGTATCCTAATAATGCTAAAAAGTTAGCTACCTCCACTTCGGCAAGCCTACTTTCTTGTCTCTGCTGTTTTAACTGCTCGATCGTTAAACCTTTTCCTCGGTTTTTATTAAAAAATTCTTGAAATTCCCGCTAAGTCATTCTAATCACCTCCCGTTTTGGCAAAAATTTGCTAAAATATATTTCAGACAAACAAAAAAGGGTGCCACGTGACCTAAATCACGTGGCACCCCTTACTGTTCAGCTATTTCCAACGAGATATTTAACTAGAAAAGTCGACAGTCTTCCCCATTTGGGCGTGACTAAGAAGCTATTCTATGCTAAACTAAACCTCGTTGGGCGCAGCCCAACAGAGGGGTATGCACCATGATATTAGAGCCTTGAAATCTAATATTCATGCATACATGTGCTCAGGTGTAGGAGCCTGATCGCATGTCGCATCCCCTTTTTTGATTGCCTGAAAATATATCTCAACCTGCGCAATCAAAAAAACTATATTTAAACATTAATTTTTTTCTTTTTGCCAAAATTATCATTTTCACAAAAAGCATAGCATTGTTCTGTTCTTTTCGCAAGGAATTTCCGAAAATACAGAATTGCATGCTTTTTTTAGTTTTGATGAATTAGTATTCTATGTCCGCTCAAAATTTATTTATAATCTATTTATTACAAAGGTATATAGCCTTTATATTAGATACTTTGAACAGAAAAGTTAACAGTCGAAATCCTCCTTTGGATTTGTGCACAAATAAATTTGATATCTAAGTTAATTATTACAATTTAATCAATAATCTTCAAGTAAAACTTTTGGATATGCCAATTTGGCATTTTTAAATAAACAAATATAATCGGAGTGAAATTATGCGATTCCATGAAACGATAAAATATATACGAATCAAGTTGAATCTTACACAAAAGGACATTTACGAAGGAATAGTATCACAATCAACATATTCACGATTCGAAAATGGTCTGCGAATACTTCCAATCGAAGATATAGAAGTATTCGCGAACCGTTTAGGTATGCAACTATCCGACGTATACACTATCCAAAAAGAACAAGACAACTGCATGACTTACATTATCAATCAAACTAAAAAATGCCTTAATCAAAAAAACGATCCTATGCAAGAACTAAACATCCATAGTTTAGAGCATTTATTCAAAACTGCGAATAAGTATAAAAATAGTTCTTTAGAATTTCTGCGGTACTTTTACTTAATTCGACAACACTTCCACAAGTTTAGTCCTAACATACCAAAGATAACCTCCAAAGATACGGATCGTATTTATTTTGAATTAAAAAAACGGAAACTGATAACTCGGATACACCATCAATTCATCATAGATTTTACTGTACATTTTTCGGACGAACAAATTTTAGACATCTCTAATTTTTTTAAAGAATATGATTTTAATCAAATCTCATCGTTCAACTCACAATACTCTTATCAATTACCCGAAGCGTTGTCCAATTTAGCAGATAGCTCTATTGATCGAGCATTATACCGAACAGACAATATAAAAGGTAAATTATTAGATAATGCAAATGAACTTCTGTCAATGTTGTTTAAATACCAAAATATAAAATATTCTTCAGACCATGTAATCTTATACAAAGTATCAAAATACCGATATGATTACTACATAGCAGACAATGAACAAGATAAAGCATCCGCTAGACAAAACTTAGAAGATTTTTTAGAAGAATTAAAATATTACATCAGCAAAGCCCCCGTACGACACATCTACGCAGAAGGCTGTATCCCATCTGTAGAAAATACACTAGCTGGTAAGCTGCCACTAAAAGAAATAAATTATATAATCACCTAACCCATGAAAGACACACAGAACCCCAATCATCTGTGTGTTGTATTCTAAAAACAAAATATTCTAACGTTAATGCCCTCATTCACAAGCTCATATAGCCCTCGACGTTATCAATGCCTTACCCTCACTTCGTTCAGTCCTAGACATCGATAAGCTTTCCGGACAATTCCACCTTCAACTCCTCTTAAAATTAATCTACATACTTCTTTTCTTTTTTAGGATCTATACTCAAAAGAAACTGTTCTTCTAACTGTAACAACTCTTTATAAACCTTATCCATTGTCCATCCTGAAGACAGACTTAAACAATACAAAAAGTCACATGGTAACAATCCAACAGGACGATTCCGATAAGCCCAAGTTGCTACAGTACTTTGTTTATAATCATGTAACTCACAAAATTCCTCTACTGACATCCCTAGCTGCTTAATAATAAAAACACTGACAGGATAGGGATAAACAAAAGTATTTACTGACATAGACGGTAAACCTCCCCCAGCATATTATCGCGCATGTGATAATAATAGTCCTCTTCTTAAAACCAGGCAAGCAAGGAAATACTAAACAAGACATATCCGGCACGTAAGAAAGGACAGACGTATCATAGATATAATGTAAAAGGCAGTTTGCGGGTTTTAAATTTATCCGGAATCGAGTTGCAATAAATCCATTTGTACGCCGGTTCTCTTGGGCTCTATCAGCTGCTTAAATGTCTCTTGTATAAATGTCCGGCCCAAGCCAAAGGCCTCAGAGATCTCATGGAAATACGCTTCTTGCACCTCTTTGTTTACTCGAATGATTGATCGCATCAAGGCGTGAACAGAGGCTAAAGTAATTCCGCCATTGCGGCCGGTCCTAACTCGGAAGTAGATCTTATTTTCGTTCTTCAGTTGCTTCAGCACTTTATCTAGGGATCGTTCCGGAATCTTTAATTCTTCTCTCAACTCTTTTTTTGTAGAAACGATATACGGTTTGTAGGTATAGGACTGTTCGTTCAAATAAGCCAGCAAATCAGCTGCCCATTCATGACTATGCGAATACTTGCGTACAGCTCTTTCCTTCTTGAACTTCCACCATCCACGCTTTTTATTGAATAGCTGCTCTTCAGAGAGATTAGTATCGACCCACTCCTGGCACAATACAACAATTTTTTCTCTATGTGCGGCTTGATACTTTCCTGAATAAGCCGATCGAATAATCCTAGTCAGTTCTCGGTCAGTCAATGGACTTGCTAATCGATCATTGAACTCAAGCATAGCCAACTCACACTCTTCGATCTCATATCCTGAAGAAAAGTAGGCCAAAGACAGGGTAAATATGACGTTATTTCGGCCATAAATCCCCTTCTCTCCTTGAATTTTTGACTCCGTAATAGCAGCTGAAACCACGGCTCATCGACTTGGCGGAACTCCTGGTTTGATGGCAAGACAAAAACATTCTTACTCTCAGTACTCTTATCAGCATCCACACGCATTGACCAATTGATCCACTCTTCAAAAGAGTAGCGATATTGTGGTTCAAAGAACAAAACATTCTCTTCAGAAGGCATCCGTGTGATCCCAAAGTGATTCGCATTCACATCTACCGGAAAACGATATTCGTTCGCTAACTTGTTTCGCAGATTATTGGAGATCATTTTAGCCACGTTGATCACTTTGAAGTTCGATTTCTTTGTCACATAGGCAGGTTTCTCTAACACATAAAATGCCTGGTATCCGTGAGTAGTCCGCAATACCATCGTTGGCATAAAGCCAAGCTCGTTACTGGCCAGAATGATTTCTCCGTAATCAAAATTTGGATCTAGCGTGTCAAAATCAACAAAAAACGTATTAATCTGACGTAAATTGTCCTCAGAATGGCCTTTAGTGAACATTCTCCCTTCATCAGCATATGTCCCATACCGGAAAACATTAGGGGTCCAATGGCTAAATGCATTGTTGTTCTCAATGATTCCTTCTTCAGAAGTGATCACTAAGCCAATTCCCTCAACCATATGTTCTTTCGAACGGTACGCGAAAATAGCCCCTTTCCCCGACTGATCACTGAAAGAGACTGGTTTAAGGTGGCTATTTTTATATTTAAATTTACGGATACCGTTTTGTAAGATCGTTGAATAAATGACGTCTAAAGAAGCTGCCATGCTTACTAATCCTTTCTAAACAAAAAAAGAGAACACAAATTATCTTTCGATTTGTGTTCTCCCAATGGCTAGATATGTCAAAAACATTTTAAGAAAGCATGACAAATAAGCGTGTATATATTGAGTTGCCCGTCAAAAAGTGGTAAGATAAGCTTGTAAGTTCGGATTGTCAGTCCGAATAGCTTATCAAATTACATAAGTGGTTTCCAGCCACTTACATAACTTCCGAGACGAGCGAGAACACATAGTTATTGTATGTGATTCAGAAAAATAGGTGAGGTCCAATTCACTTATTTTTCCGTCTCTTTTTTATTTTTTATTTTTTCCAGTTCTAAATTAAACACAAATCTAGCATATCTTACTTTTTTCATCTTGTAAACTCTTATTTTCTGCAATTTAATATAGTTATTGTCGCATAAACCTGTTAATATCAACAATCACAAAAGGCACTAAAATACTTAAGTACTTAAGTATTTTAGTGCCTTTTTTAAGTACTTAAGTACTATGACGTTTTAAAGTCGCATTTAATCACTGATAGATCACCTTGTAAACACAAACGTAATAAAAGTACTTAAATACTAAAGTTTCTATTGACCCGTAACTTTCAAGGTGGTATTATTATTGCAAACAAGTATTTTAACACTTTAGTACTTATTTAAGGAGGTAGAAAAATGAAAAAAAATCGCTCGAATTCAGAAGAAATTATTTCGCTAGTGAAACAAGTCAAGGATCTCGTTGCTGAAAAAGGTGCTCCAATTGTAATTTCTGTTGCGAATCAAAAAGGCGGCGTTGGCAAAAGTGCTACCGTTGATAATTTAGCGGAACTGTTCGCCAGTTTCGATCTTGTAACAGATATCGTAGACATAGACGCACAGTCAAGTATAACTAACCTAAAAACTGACCTCAGAAATATCATCGATGAAAATCTACCAGAAATGACTCAGGTAATGCTAGAGGAAGAAACGTTAGAGAACATTACTTATCAGATTAAGAATAATCTGTTTATTCTCCAACAACCTTGCGTCTATCAGATGCCGAACTTAACCTAGTTAATGCTACCTTAAGAGAACTGATTCTGAAGAAGAACATAGAAAGCCTCGAGACAAAATTTGATATCATTCTGATCGATTGCCCTCCTTCAAGAGGCCTGCTTACTGTAAATGCTCTTAGTGCATCAGATTTTATCTTGATTCCTGTTCAATCCGAATATCAAGCTCTCGTAAGTATCGAATTGCTTTTTTCTACAATTAATAAAGTGAAAAATTCAATTAATCCTAATCTAAAGGAACTTGGGTATGTAGTCACTATGGCAACTAATACAAACCACAGCGACGAAATTATTGAGGAAGTTAAATCTGACGATAAAGCAGAAGTTATTTCTATCATCGATAGAAGCATCGTAGTATCCGACGCTGGTGTTGCTAACATGTCAGCATACGAATTTGATTCAAATAATAAAGCTGGTATTGCTTACTATAATCTTGCAGTGACAGTTCTACAGAAAATAGTATCAGAAGGAGTTGTTCAAAATGGCTAAACGCGTATCTATCAAGGATAAAAATATAGCTAAAACAAATGATATCGACACACTATTTCCTACTTCAAACCCACAAACTTCCGATCAAAATGGGACTAAAAAGAAAGTTAATGTTCTTAGAAAAATTGAAGATATAATTTCATATTACAAAAATTTTAAAGGCGGTAAACAAGTTTCAATATACTTGCCTGAAGAGATTCATCGGATGGTTAAAATGAAAGCTGCACAAGACGATCGTAATATGAAAGACGTAATGAAAGATTTAATTCTTGATAACTATCTAACTGAGTCAGAAATCAAAGAAGCCTACCGTTCATACGTTGATAAATTAGAAGAAGACAGCAAATAAGCCTGAGACACTTTAGTACTAAAACACTTTAATTGTTTAGTGCTTAGGTGTCTTTTTTATGGCATCATATCAAATCGGACTTTTTAATATTAAAGTACTTAAACATTTAAGTGTTTAACGATTAAAACGTTTTGTTGCTGCCTTCTTCGACTAAGACAATCGAAACTTCGTAGCATAAATTTTCTTGATTAACTTTAGGGGGCCTCCGTTCCTTATTGTAATCAGAACCTTTAACGTTTAAGTGGTTAAGTACTTTATTACTAAAACACTTTAGACCTTTAGGACTTATAGGGTAGTAATTAATTGGGTACATGGAACATAGAAACGAAATAGTGCGGTAGTGTACAAAAGACGAACATTACTAGAAATCCTCTATATTTAATGGGGTAATTCCCCATTGGATAGCCCGTCTTCATATCGAAACGTATACTTGCCGACAAAATTAATATGATCACTTATTAATGGAGATTGCTTTCGTATCACTTCTTCAGAACAGTCGTATCCTTCGGCTTTCATTTGTTCAAAGACTTTTTTTTACTTCTCTAACTCTTTTCATACGGTGCAATATAATAGTAGAAACTATGATACCCTGCGCTAGCTTCCACATAAAAGGTAACGCATTCAACGCCAACCTCGTTAATCAATTGTTGCCCATATCCCCAAATTTCCTCTAGTAATTCTTCATAGCAAATATAGCGCCATTCGTACTGCTGAATGATATTCATAGCTGACTCCATTTATCTAACTCCTGGATTCCAACATGGCGAATTTCATCGTAGTGGACTTTATGATCACCAACAAAGATTCCTAGTTCATCATGTCCTTTGATTTCACCAATAATATCATCCGGATAGTAACCTTCAGAATCTCGTTCTTCTTTTTGAATACAAACAACTTTTCTTTTCAGGACAGCAGCGTTCAATACTTCCGTAATCTCTTCCGTTGTCATCTGCTCTTTGGCCAAGTTTTGATTGGCTCGTTGCTCGACGTCTGCATCGATCTTTTCTGTGTGATCCGAGAGATAAAAACCTGCCCACTTTAGACGACCTCGATCGTTGTAATCAATCATTATTAAGCCCTCCATTACCGCCCGGATGCCCTCCGACTAACGTACTTCTAGTAATACTACGTGCGCCTTCTAACTTAGAAGAAGCGTGGACAATCGACGTAAATCCATATTTCTGTCGGATCTTGTCGATAATCTTATCTAGTTTTTCCTCATTGATCTGTTGTTGTGGATCACTAAACAAATCAAGCTGAAGCGAATCGGTATAAACGAGCTTACTATAGGTAATTCCAACGTGCCTTACTTCTTGTCCTTCATAATATTTGTTGAATAAATACAGGCAATAGTACTGAAGCTCTTTCGTATTATCAGTGAGTGGGATCTTCATTTGGTGCGAAAACCCTGACTTTGTTTCCAGGATCGACGTACCTATATACAAGCGAACACAACCAGTCTTGCACTTATGTTGTCGAATACGTGCAGCCACTTGTTCCGCCATTTCTTTTACCACGATCTCTACTTCTTCTTTCCTCGTATAATCCTTCGGTAGCACCTGAGAATTGCCATAAGATTTCTCTTTCGTTGGTTCTGGTGGTTCTGCGATATCCGTTCGATCAATCCCATTCGCATGAAAATAGAGCTGTAGTCCAATAACCCCTAATTGCCTCTTGAGCGCGTATGGGTCCCAATTGGCTAAATCTTTAATACTCAGGATTCCCATATGGTTCAATCTTTTTTTCATGCGTGATCCGATACCCCAAAAGTCCGTCATTTCTTTAATCGCCCAAATTTTTTCTGGCACATTTTGATACGTCCATTCCGCTATAAATCCCTTATTATGCTTGGCTTCATTATCTAAGGCTAATTTAGCTAAAACAGGATTATCACCAATCCCGACAGTTGCGATCAAACCAGTTTGACGGTAAACGTGTAACTGTATCTGTCTTGCGAGCTGTTTTCGTCTCTCACTTCTTGTACCTGGTGTTGTAAATAAGTTCAGCGATTTTGTTACCTTTAGAATCGATTCATCGATGGAATAGATCAATAAGTCTTCATCTGCGACGTATTGCCGAAAAATACTGTTTACTTCCATATTTTTTTTAATATATAAGTTCATCCTTGGTGGTACAATGTGCAGTTCTTTAGGCAAAGGATAAGGTAGATCACGCGGTCTACTAACATTCGTGATCCCATATTTACTTTTGGCAGTTGGTGAAGCGGCCAAAGTAAGCCCTGACCCTGTATTATCTGCTCGACTCATCACGACCAATTCAGCCGTTAACGGATCTAAGTTTCTTTCAACACATTCCACCGAACTATAAAAGCTTTTCATGTCGATTAGAAAGTAATCATTGACTGGCTCATTTGAGTAATCAAGCATGTTGTTCTCCCCCATTCCAATTCGATTATACAAACATACGTTCGCTTTTGTAAAGGGGAACATTCTAAAATAACAAAAAAGTCAGACTAATTGTCTGACTATAATAAACCTACTTATTTTTTTCATTTAGCAATTGGAAGTCTTGATCAATGAATTGATAACAATTCCACAATTTTCACAATGATATTGTTTCGTTTGAATATTTTGCTGAATCAGCTCACCGCAAGCACAATCGATCGATACAGCCGTTCTTCGTTCTAATCCATATAATGGACGTCCCCAAAAAGTATAGCCCACAATTTTCACAATGATATTGTTTCGTTTGAATATTTTGCTGAATCAGCTCACCGCAAGCACAATCGATCGATACAGCCGTTCTTCGTTCTAATCCATATAATGGACGTCCCCAAAAAGTATAGCCTACTTGTTGTTCTTTCATTTACTTCGTTCCTCCCTAAAAATATGTCTATTCGTAGCTGGTATGACGCTCCGTTCGACCAATGATACCTCTTAACGTGTGAATCTGACCTTAGAATGCTCGTATGAACACGCTTTTTATATAATAGTTCTCTCTTTTGCTAAATAAACATTACTATCAATTTTATAACATAAAAACAAAATACTGAAGTAGTGTACAAGAGACGTACATAACTAAAGTCCCTCTATATTTTCTCGCGAGTTCAAAGAAGCCTTCTTTCAAAATAAAAATTGTCTACCGAAACTCTTACGGTAGACAAAATTAGTAAATTATTCTTCGACTCGCTTATATCCGTATCCCTCATATAGTTGGATAACAGATTCCACGGAATAAGTCGAATCCTTAGTATCTGTGATAGATACTAGGTCAGCAACGTTAACTTTGTTTTCTTCATCAAGAAATAAGTCTGAGTAGCCAATTATAGCAGTAAATTCAGAATTCAACTTGTTCTCAGTTCCACCGTAATACCTCTTTACGCTGACAATCTTTATCAGATTTCCATTGTTTGTTGCAGAATTAAAACTAAACTGTGAGTCATTGTTATTTCTAGTAAATTGTCGATAAAATAGGCCCTCCTCTTTTATCTCAAATCGAGATCCGTAAGATTTTTCCGGGCTCCAGTCTTTATATGATCTATTCACTTCTTCATCGATCATACGTTTAATATCGTCTAAATTAACAATATCAGTAGCTTTTTCGGCAACTTCATCTAATCCTTTAACTTCAAAACTAGGATCAAAAGCATCATCTAAAAGATAACCCCTATCTGCCAAACGATTCTCTAAATCTTCTGATATATCAATTTTTGCTAGATCTCCATTCTTAAATTTCCCATCATCAACTAAAGTAAATTGAACATAACGTAAATCGTCCGGAAGAGTATTATCAATTGTTGCAGCCCCAAGTCCACTAACACCATTAAAGTTAACAACTAAATGCTTTTCAGCTTCTCCTGTTGTTAACTTCTTCGGTTCATCAAGACCTTTAACAACTATTTCTTTATCTCCACCGACTAAATTTTTAACTTTTGAAGAATCAACTTCAAGTGTTAATTTAACACTATCTCCATTTGATAACTCTGAATTTTTATCTAAATTTATACCTAACATTTCTTCAAGTTGTTTATCATCATAGTAGGCGTTGCTACTTTCAAAGGCTAACTCCTTGTCATTCTCATTCAAATAACTACGAAGACGGTCATGATCAACAAAATAACTAGCAGTTCCTCTGGTATCTAACCCCTTAAAATTGACATCAACAAAATCTAGCATCTCGATATTTCCTTGCCCACAAGCCGACAACAGAAATACACTCACAATAGTACCTAAAAACAAAACAAACTTTTTCATCATTCACTCCTTACAATTTTCATAAAAATAACAATATTTTAAAATATTACTGATTTTATGATATTTAACTATAATTATATCATAAGGGGTTAATATAACATAAAAATAACCTGATAGAAATATATGAATTGACTATTAGAACGCTATTCAAAACACACTTGCTCCACTATCTACATTGATAAAATAAAATTCTTAATAGCTCAAATAGTGTTAGGAAAGATACTAAAAATTTTTTTCTTTTTAGGATCAATATTTAGAGTATATGAACATAAAACGATAACACATGTTGGGACTAAAAAATAAATATTTCCAGACCATCTGTTTATTTTGAACGTCCTTTTAACAAATAAAATTGGGTAAACTGAGATGATAAAGTTAGGCTCTTCTATTTAAATTTATATGCTATAATAAATACAGTTAGATATAGCTTACGCTTCTTTAGATTACTTCTATATAAAATACCATACAACAAGTATGGAATAAGAAGAGGGAGCTGATAGAGTGATAAAAGAAACAGATTTTATCAAAACATATTCTCCTTCTAGAGGAGAAAAAGGTGAACAATAAAGCTAAGGCATTATTGCTTGGAGTACTTTCTTTTATAAGCACGATATTAAAAGACCTTCTTGCATTGCCGATGCCTAATATGTTGATTGCAACACTTTGCATAGTGATTATTTTAATAGTAGTCACATTTTGTGTAATTTGTTTACTAGTAGTCAACAAAAAAAACTCATTCGATTAAGAATGAGTCAATAAGAACCGACTGTTAAACAATGCTTGGTAGGCCAGGTTTAACATGTCTTAGTAATTGGTTAGAAGCTAAGCTTACACCTAACTTATGACTACGATATTCGACTATCGTAGTCTTTTTATATTATATATATATTGTATATATATATATAATATATATCATAACTAAATCCTAACACTTATACAACTGTTTGTAAATAAAATCCTATGGCACTTACTTTATCGTATAGTGTACTATATATTTTTTTCATCTTCATGATATTTATTTCTCTTGTCATTAGTAATGCCGTTCTTCATTCTATACCTCCGAAATGTTCTTCGATTAATTCCAGTTTGCTGTTCTACTTCTTTGTCTGTAGATCCTTCTAAAAATAATTTAAATGCTAACTGAAGCCTTGGATCATCTTCTCTGTACTTTGGTTTCCCACCTTTGTATTTTCCTTTTGCTTTAGCAAACACAATTCCCTGTTGCTGCGTTTCACGAATGTATCGACGTTCTTCTTCCGCCTGGTACTTGTACAGTTCGATAATTAGATTATTGAGTAGACGACGTAAATTATCATCAGTTATACCTGTCAACGCTGGTAAGTTCAAAACTTCCAGTGTAGCTTTCTTCAGCTGAATCAAATTCATCGTTTCCGTTAGCTCTTTATTATTTCGCCCAAGACGTTTTAATTCTGTCACAACGACAATATCACCTTCACGTATGAATTTCATCATTTCTTGAAATCCTTCACGATTGGTATCTTTCCCACTTGCCTTATCAGTAAAAATTTTATCACACTTTGATAACAGTTCTAACTGTCGATCTAAATTTTGATCAATACTGCTCACTCGAGCATATCCAATTTTAGCCATAGAAAAAAACTCCTTTAAAATTCAAAAACTTGGATCAATTTTAAAATCCTGTTGCCCAACTCTGTTGACCTCTTAGAAATCCAAGTATATCACGAACACACAAAAAGTCCAACAGGGTATACCCTGTTGGTCTATTATTAAACATCTAAATCTAACTAATTATGTGAACTTTCAAATAAATCAAAATAATAACACATCTTAAGGTATGTTATACATGACTTACTCAGTATATTGTCCAGCATTCGCCTTCACATATACTTCAACTTCATTTACAGGAATTGAGGGTAGCTTATAGTAGACGGACGGATTCCAATTGATACCATATGAAGGTACTTCTTGGTATTTTCCAGTTTGATCTTGATCATAACTACTATTGATCAAAAGATTATTTTTATTCAATAGGTATCCCATTGGTGAAGGAGGGCCATCTGGGTGCCCCAAGATCGGCGCGTATTAATAAAGGTGTTCTCTTCAGCAATGACCTGTGCACTTACTCCCACACCAATTCCATAGCTTGAGATATCTGTATATAGGTTATTTAAAACATGTACTTCACCAAAACGAACCCGAGGATTTCTTTGTTCTGTCCCTTTAAACCAGTTATAAGCAAATGTAACTTTCAATTTATCTAAATCTTGCGCTGCATTTGAATCAGAGTGTCCTACCAAAATCGTTTTATTATGATTAGTAAAAATATTATTTGAAATGGTGACCCAATTTGACCCTCTTTTGATGTCGATTAACCCATCATGACGATTGCTGCCGGTAGGCACATCAGCTGCAATCCAAGGCTCATCCGAAAAATAATTATGATCAACCCAAACATGTTGGCTATTTTCGATGGTGATCGCATCAATTTCGGTGAAATCACCTGGATTCAAACGGCTTTGCAAATTTGTTTGGATTCCCCCGTTTCCATCGGGATACTCCCCCTCATCAAAAGATAGGGCATTTGTTAACTTCAAATTACGGATAATCACCTGCTCTTGGCCGCGAATTCTCAAACCACCGCCTGTAATTTCAGATTCAGAGCTAATACCAATAATTGATTTGTTTGAGCCAACATCCACGATTACTCCAGGAGAAGAGACAAACAAATCTGTTAAATCAATTTTACTGTTAACATAAATTGTCGCAGGTAAATCACCACGCACGGCATCTCGAAAATCATGTGCTGTTTCAACGAACAGTTGAATACCATTTTGTCCACCTACTGTTCCTGGACCATAACTAGCAAATCCCAAACTATTATCTGGCATTTCTACCGCTTCAACATTTGAAGTCATACCACCTAAAGCCAACAGACAGAATATAATTAGTTTTCTCATACTGTTCTCCTATTCTTTTTTATAGAAATCGGCCGATCTTCTAACTAAAATTATACACAGCATTTATATAATTTGATAATCAATTATTTTGGGAGGCTGCAATTATTGATTTTCTTGTCTGACACTTTTCTGGTAAAATTATAGTGATAATTAAAAATATAATGATTTTATATTTTGATAATCATTCACTTAATGTGTGATAAAATATACTTAAAAAGAGCAAATCATCTATGGATTTGCTCTTTTATTATGATGATGTTTAATTTTATCTAGGATCAATTCAAATGTTTCAAAGGTATCTATATCTAACTGGCACAGCCAAAGCAAGTATTTCTTTTCCTTACATGTCCAGTCAACAGTGGGGTAGGAGGACATCAAATTATTATATCTTGCTCTTTGTTCACTTGATGCTAGCTGCCAGCGTTTCTCAAATATTTTTTCTTCTTCCATTATTGATCCCCCAAAAAGAGTGCTGCCTGAAACTTCAATAACGGGCAGCGCAAGTCTAATTACGCAGATCTAAGTATAGCATAGCAAACAATTATGAAAAATCTTAGAAGGTGCTAAATGTTCTACCGTCTTTTGCTTTGCTTCTATTCTTAATATGTTTTGTTATGGTTGCTCTACATAATTTTTCATTGATCACACACTCTCTTATTGTTGTGTACTCTCTGACGTTGCTTTCTTGATCAAGTACCTTTATTCCATTTGCATCCCGATAGTTCATAGGAGACGCTCTTCCATCAGAATTAGTTGACCCAATCGCTTGAACCTCCTTTACAATTTCGGGACGATTCAACCCCCTCTTCAGCTGTTAAAAGTAAAATTTTATAATAGCTTCTCTTGTCTTACATTTCTAGGCGCTCACCAACTTAGATGCTATTCGTATTGCTCTAAAATGTTTTGCAAATCGTGAATTTTAAATCGTACGTCTTGGTATCTGTAGTCAAATTCGCTAAATTCAGAAATAGAGGTTTCCAGCTCATCTATCTTACTTTTAATGTGCTGTTTCCTTTCTTCAATATATTCATCGAAATAGTCTTGGTTTTTATCAAAAAATCTCTAGCTATCGGCTGCAGCACATACGAAAAACCTGATACTGGATCCCCATATTCGCCACTAGAAATAATACCTTGACTATTCAATTTCTTTACAGCAGCATCTCTTATTCCATCGAAATTGTAAGTATCGTTCCGGAATATTTTATAGACTATATCTTTTTCCGTGTCAGTCAGCGTATCCATATTTTTAGCAAATTATTTCTTAAACTTCCATTTTTTATACATAGACTTAAATTTCTTAGAACCTATATGAAGCCAATCAATTATTACTATTGATATACTAATCCAAAATACAACGGGAACCCATGTTCCAACTGAAGAATTTTTTATCGATAACAGACGCATATGTTGTAACCAGTCATCAGAAAAAAATGTAGTTACTCCAGTTGTAATGACTAGATATTTTGCAAATTTTCTTAATGCTTCAATTGCTGTTGTAACTGTTACAGGTATATCTTTTACCTTCGTAATATCGCTCATAAAATTCCCTTCCTGAATTGTGGTTTTTGTCTGTTTCTAAACACTTTCTTCTATTTGTTTCTTTATTCTGTAAAGCGTACTTCGACTGAAACCGGTTATGGATTCAACTTCTTTATATGATTTACCTGAAATGAGAAGTTCATAGGCATGCTGTTTCTTTGGAGTGATTGTAGCTTTCGGACGTCCTTCTTTAAAGTTCGGATTATTCTTTTTAGCAAATATTTTTCCTTCTTGGGTACGTTCAACAATCATGTCACGTTCCATTTCAGCAACACTCAACAAGGTACGAACGATCATTCTCCCCATCGAAGTATTTTCAATCGATCCTAAATTCAAAACCTTAATTGTAACGTTATCATCGAGTAGAGGCTCAATGATTTCTAATGCCTCCCGTGTATTACGAGCGAATCGATCAAGTTTAGTAACGACAATCTCATCTCCAGGTTTCAGACTATCCAACAACTGATTAAACTTTGGCCGATCTCGTTTTGTACCTGTAAATTTTTCAGAAAAAATATTTTTCTTCTCAACACCGTTCTCAAGTAGCTGCTGAATCTGTTCCATTGTACTTTGAGAAGCAGTTGAAACACGTGCATAGCCATATTTTGTCATTTAATCCACCTGCTCTTACAAATCATCTATCGTATACTCAGAGTATCCTTCATAAAAATAGCTAATATCAATTCCTTTCATATATAACTCACGATCGTCAATCTTATCAGTCAGGGCGTTAGAAATCAGATAGCGTATTTCCAAGTCGTTTATTGGACTGCGCTCCATTGCAGAAAGGTAGTCTGCTTTATCGATCAAGTTCCAATCAACAACTTTTTGCAATTCTTCCTTTAATATGAGATCCAGCCAAATTCTAGTACTGCGTCCATTTCCTTCGCGAAAAGGGTGAGCAATATTCATCTCCACGTATTTCTTAATAATCTCTTCAAAAGAAGTTTGTGGCATCTGATCAATATGCTTTAACGATTGCTCCAGATACATAACCGGCGCAAAACGAAAATTTCCTTTTGCAATATTAACCGTCCGAATTTTTCCTGCAAAGTCATAAATTTCTGAAAAGAGAAAATCATGAATTTCAGATAAGCCTTTAAACGTGCCGACTTCGATTTCATTAATTTTTCCAGAATCATATAATTTTTGCTTTTTGCTTACTGAGTTTCTCTTCAGCCTTGGCCAACTCAACCTGATTCGTTAAACCCAATTTATTCTCTAAAATCATGGAAAATCCCTTAACTTTTTGACATAAGTTTATGAAACACTATAAATCCTATTATATCGCGAATTTAACCATGTGTCAAAAACTATTAAGTTTCTGACTCTTCAGAAGAATTATTTTGAAAAACAGCGAATATGTCGCTTAACTGAACAGTTTCTTTTTTGATGAGTTTCGAGAAAAAATAATTTTTTAATTATGTGCATTCAAAAAGATTATCCAGAAAACAATTTAATTAGAACAATGATTCATTGACACAAAACATAATGAAGTCGTCCAAACAAAACTTATAAAAAAGAGTGTCCAGAAAATAATTTTCTGAACACTTTTTTACAATGACCTAATGCTAGGCTCACTCTATACGACATGAAATACTAGTGAGTGATTGGTCTCCGCACTTAACTCATTGCCACAAAGTTCTTTAAGGTACGTGCGATAATCTGTTTCAACGAGTCGCAGAATCTCTTGCGTCGAAAAATCGTCATACCGAATCAGTTCTGCAATGAGTGTTAGTTTTGCATCGATACCCAGGACTTCAGGAAGTGTCTCCCAAAAGTTGTCTGGCGAGACCTCACTCGTCAATTGATTCAGTCGTTCGAATTGTTGCACCAGATACTCCTCCAGTTCCCTGGTCTCTCTTTTAGCTTGTGTCACGGTGTCTTGAAACTGACGCATATATTCGTCCTTCATTAGAGGTGTTTCCATCCTACCCGCTCCTTTCTCGTCTTCATCCGTTCTAAGTGTAAAAGAGGAAAAATCTTACGCTCTGTTCCTATTTTTAATTGTCAGGAACGGCGCTAAGTTCCCACGTCAAGGTTGTTTCATAGCGAGTGGCTTCAGGGTTTGCGCCTTTTGGCACATCTAAAGCCACACTTTTATTAGCCGTTTCTTGATCGCCAAACCGATAGATCCAGGTACCAGTCCCTTCCGTTCCTTGGGCCATTAACAGAATCCGTCGGTTTCCTGGAACCAGTGCCAATGGATTGGTTTGTTGGAATTCCGGTGCACTGCCGCCTTGGGCGGTCGCCAGTTGCTGGTTTGTCAGGCGCAAACGCGCCCCGTTCAATTCTCGATTATTGGTTGAGGTAAATGGATTATTTTGTGTCACAGCAAGCTGCCAGCCATTGCGATCATTTTCTGGTCGCCGATCGCTGATTTGAACATAGTTTGGCCGTTCTTCTGTCTCATTGACCGTCCCATCTTCATTCAATAATCGCTGCGGTTGCGCATAATAGGTTTGATCAGTTACTGAAATGCCTTGCGTACCAAATTGTAACTGTGAGACAAAATCAATACTTAACCTTCCCTGATCTTCAGGAAGCTGTGGTTTGTTTTCTGGATTGATTTCTGTTTCTGGATCTAATGGATCCACAGGTGAAACAGGTCGCAGGTCCTGGACCATTAAAACCGTTGCTTCATCAAACAATTTATCACGAAAAGAAAGCGGTGATTTTGGATTGATATTCCCTTGTTCATCATTCGTTATAGGCGGATTCATAACCCCTGAAGCTGCAGCAGATCCCTCACGGTCTTTTAAGAACACTTGAATTTTATCGTCTTCTTGTAATATTCGATCACTTAAGTCTAATGTGAAGGTGCCATCATTTTCAACAACTACATTTTCTGTATTTATCGGTTCGTCATTATGGGTAGCAGTAACCGTTACTTCTTTGTTTTCCGTGAAACCTTGAATCGTTGTACTATCATTTGAAACCACAGAAGAAGAAAACTTCGCTGGTGTTGGCGGAATGATGGGAAAGACTTCTACTGTATCTGTTAAGATAATATTTTCATATCCTTGTGTTAACTCTCCAGAAGTTAAGCGAACGTCTTTAATTTTGACCTTATCTCCTTTTTGTAGGTACTCTTCTAACTCTACTTCAAATAATCCAGCACGTGGTTCTTCGCCATAGATACTGATGCCTGGTTCTTCATTTGAGTGTCCCACAGTTTTAGCAGTATGTTCTGTTTTCGTTCCATTAGCACGTTCAACTTCTACAATGACTGTAGCTTCCCCCTCCCAAGCAGAACGGCTTTCTTCTAATCCAACTGGAATGCTGATATGTCCATGAATCTTTTTGTCGGCATTTGTTGGGACCCTGAGTTCATCTGCAATTGCCCACCGGGCATTATTTGAACTTAATCTAGAATATGTTGTCAATCCTGTGGTACCAAAAGTCCCAGTATTTAATACGTCTGGTTGACTAGTGGCTCCTAAAGTATTGAAATTTGTCCCAGAGAAAGAAAAATCTAAAGTTGGAAAATTCAAATCTGGATCACCGTCTAAGTTTGACCCATTTTTCCAGACTGCTAGATCACTATTTAATGCCTTTAAACTAGATCCGCTTGCGACATTAAATAGATTTCCTCCTCCAGATCGATTATTTCTGAAGTCCATAAATAAAGGATTGTCAAATTCTACATCTAGCACACCTGCTCTAAATACTCCACCATTTGCAGTAGCAG
This sequence comes from Enterococcus mundtii, assembly GCF_003957375.1. Taxonomy (GTDB): domain Bacteria; phylum Bacillota; class Bacilli; order Lactobacillales; family Enterococcaceae; genus Enterococcus_B; species Enterococcus_B spodopteracolus. Next base: position 38,453 of record NZ_CP025472.1, read on the forward strand.
TACGAGAGCTAGCATGAAAATACCCACTATTCGTCGTTGCAATTTCTCCTGCACTATTTTCCATATCAATAGCTGGCCCATTTTCAGCAATTACCCGCACCTCAGCACCTTTACCTGACACATTAAAACTACCCCCACCAGATGTATAATGTATCCCTATATTTCCTCCTGAGGTAACATTTCCATCATGAGGAATGCCGTTACCTTTATTATAAACATTAAATTTTGCTCCTTCCTTCAGATTGACTACATTATTCCCCCCAAACATCCTAATTGTGGGAGCATCACCTCCATTTTTTGAAATATTCATTTCTGCATGTTCTAGCTGAAAGATATAATCTCCAAATGTTCTGAATCTGAGTGTAGCAAATTGGCCATTTGAGCTTTCAGTACTCAAATTTATTTTACTGCCTGATTCAATTAAAAACTCACTACCTTTACTTAAAAGAGTTAGTGCAGAAGCACTTTGAGAGTTTATATCCATCAATGAATTGTCATGAATTTTTATTGTTCCTCCTGAACTAGTCTCATTTCTTTCACCTAAGAAGAAACCTGCTGAATCAAGATGCCCTGAGACAACTGTATCTACATATACCTTAGAATTTGATGCCACTTCAAAAAGAGTAGCACTCCCTGCTTGCTCAATTCCATTCGCCTCTCTAGTTGATACGGAAATTTCTGATTTTTCAAGTACTTTTATTTTATTTTCAGATCCCGAATTAAAAAGCCTCTTTTAGAGCCACTTTCTATCGTAACATCAATTGTAGAAGCATTACCTACTTCTACTAAAGCTGTACTTCCTTCAACCCTAATTGCGTTATTTCCCATGTCACTTACGGCAGATGATCCACTTGTTGTTCTTACAGATAACTTAGAGCCATCATTGACTGAAATTTTAGGACGCGCGTTATTATTCCCAATTTGGATATTCTCTGTCGTTCCCATCCCTGCACCTATAATGGCCATTTCACTCTGATTACTTAAAGAAAGCAACGCATCTGTTCCTTGCAAAATTATTCCTTGTGAAGCCCCCGTATCTGTCATAACTAACTGACTATCGTCTAAAAGAATTTGTGGACTTGTACCCTGTAAATAAATCCCTCGTCCTGTTATAGAACTCATTTCCAAGATAGTATTATTTAAATAGAAAGAGGAATAATTACCTAATATATTAATCCTAGGTCCTGTCGTAGTATCTATTTCTACCTCTGAATTAGTAAATTTTATTATTGGATTATTTCCCGAGAAATTCATACCAGTACCACTGTTAGATTTTACTTTTATACTAGCTCCATTATTAGATTCAACTCTGATATTCTCCCCATTCATATTAATACCTGATCCAGTATCAGTATTCACTACTAGTTCAGAGTTATTAATCTCTAGAATAGAATTCGGTCCAATCATATTGATACCTCTTTTGAGCCCCACTACTGATATATCAATTTTAGATTTTTCATTAATTATGATGCTACTATTTTGGCCACTCAACGATAGTGCTAAATTGCTTGTGTTTGTAACAGAACTTCCAGATCCGGCTGCTACAACAAAAAAGAAGAGTAGTTTTTCACATTAATTAATGGTGAATCACCTCGGAAATCAACTGCTAGGCTAGTTCCGACCGTTGTAGTGATTATTAAGCTTGATCCATTTTCTACAACAATCTTTGGACTTGATACAGTGGCAGAAGAAAAGAAGACCGTTGCATTCCCTCGACTAATAGTGACCTCTGCTTGATTTGTTGCTACGACTTCTTTTGCTACGATGAAAGTTTGTGCAGAAGCTGTACGTGTGAAGTTTGATACGCCACCTGTAAAATGAATGTTTCCTTCAGGAAGAGAAGCTAATCGCATGGTATTCGCATTCACCTCGGTAATGTTTTCTAATTCAACCGTCCAATTTTTACTGCTTTCTACCGTTGCGTTGATCAATGGTGTTGTGCCAACTTTTGTAAGTCTTGTATTTTCAATTCGAAAAACACTTGGTTCCACTACTTCTGCTAGTTGAAAATAAAAGCCATTTATGCCAAATGTTAAGGTATATCCGTTTCCTTGGATAAGTAACGGACGATCAACAGTTAGAACATTTGCTGTAGCCTCCGTCAGATTGGCTTGAACGGAAATGATCCCAATATCAGGATTGCCAACTGCTTCTCTAAATTGCGCCATCGTAGTGACTTCTGCCGTCTCACCATCAAAGACTGTCGACTCCTCTGTTGCCTCATCGGTCTCTTCCTCATCTTTTTGTTGCTCCTGCGGCGCTTCTGCCACAGGCTCACGTACGTCTTCTGCCGGTTGTTGATTCTCTTGCTCTTCTTCTATTCCATTTTCTTCTTCTTTTAAATCCTCTTGTCCTGCTGAATCCTCATCGGAAGATTCTGTTTCTTCGACCGGAACTTCCTCACTAGTCTCTTCTGGTTCTTGCACCTCAATAGTCGCTGTCGCACCTTCCACAGCGACTTCATAATTTCCTATCGAGTCAAATACTACTGGAAGGACAAAGGTATTTCGTACACGTTCGGTCTGGATTATCCATTCATGAGAGTACGTTCCTTGTTTTGCAGTAAGACCCGCTGGCAACTGCTCTTTTAGTAGTTTCGCCTCGTTAGGTAAGGTGACTCGTGCTTCTGACACTTCTTGGTCAGAAAAGAAAAGCACTTTTATTGGTTCTTCGATCGTTCCGTTCATACGCGATTGTGTAAAGAAAAACCGTGGTTCACTTGTTTCTCCTTCTTCTAAATAATTTTTTATGCTCGGAAGTTCCAATGGTTCCAGATCTTCTTCTGTCTCATGTATAGGTACCTCAACCGTTTCTGCATAAATCATGCTTACCGGCAGGAAGAGTACGTGCAGAACTACTAAAGTCGCACTTAGAAGCACCCTCGTTTTTCTCCAGGTCATCGTCATCAAACGCACTCCTTTCTACTTCTCTGATTCATTTTCACGCACCTTCTTCTTCTGAACCATCAGATAAATCACTAAGGCTAGTAAAAGCAGAATTAGAATCATCGTCCCAATCATCCACCAGTTGATACTCGTATCAATCGTGACGTCTTCTCGGTTAAAGCTGCGGGCTTCGTCGGCTTCAATCGTAAACCCCCGTTCCCACGACCATTCTTCTTCTCCTGAAGTAGCTTTTAGTTTTAACACATAGTCGCCTGCTTGGAAACGATCCCCTTCTAACGAGATTGGAAAATTGAAGTTTGAGTTTGGCGCCATCTGCATCATTTCTTCATTCGCTGTGTAGAGCACCTCGTCTTCTCCTGCACGTTGAACCGTGGCTTCGACAGCCAGTTGATTCACAAAAGCGGGTGTAAAGTTTTGTAGGTTCGCACTGATCACATTACGGTAGTTCAATTGATCCGCAAACACATCGTTCAGCTCTAAATCTGGCTGAACCGAATTGCGCGTATTACTGACCACGACGCCTACGACGTAGGCAAACTCATTTTGGATTGCCACGCCCTCTTCTTCACTTGTCGGTTCTTCTTCTGCTTCTCTGACTTCCTTGATGCGTAAGCCGCCGGCTAGAAATCCCTCAAAAGAAGCCGCCGGCATACGTAAAGCGACCTCGACTGTTTTCGTTTCATTACCAGCTAAGTCAATCACTTCAGAAGCCTCAATCAACCCATCCACTGAATAAGGTAACGTTGGATCGGGTTTCTCCGCATCTTTTCCGTATTCCACCACTCCATGAACATTCGTATAGGCGGTGTGGGGAGTAATTTGAACTTGGATAGGTTCACTACTGGCGTTTTGTAGTTTTAATGACAACCTTTCGGTTTCCCCAGCAGCCAGATTCAAATCAAAGTAACTACTCGAACCTTCCACCTGGCTCTCAGGAAATTCTGGCGTCACATAAAAATTTAAGGTCCCCTCCTCGGCATGTCCGATCACGGGCACGAAAAGTATGACCAGTGTAAAGAGCATCAATAGCCAGCGAATCCCGTTGTTCAATGGTCTCAATCGTATTTGTTTATTCATCGCATGATTCCTTCCTTTTAAAAAAAACAGCGCTACAAATAGCTGCAACGCTGTCGAGAGTCAATTCATCTGTTCAGAAGGCTTATACACCTGCTGGTTGTTCAGTATCCTCTGGCTTTTCCTCTTCTTTATCATCATCACCGGCAGGTGGTTGATTTCCTGGAGTAGTAGTCAATTCCCATGTCAGAGTTGATTTATAGGTTGTCGCATCTTTGGCGGTTGACCCTGGGATCGATAAGCGAATCGCGTTGTTTTCGACTACCTCTTTTTGAGGATCCGCAAATTGAGCATTCAATTCCGCTTGATTCCCCCATACAACGGAAGAAGCACCCGCACCTTTATCTTTTTCAGCGGTCATCACAGATTGTGCCGCACCGTTAGGAATCAGTTTCAATCCGTCTGCATGTGCCGTTGGAGCATTAGCGGCAGTTGACCCTTCGTATTGAATACGAGAACCCACTAATTCAATCTCCGCTCCGGTCAATGTTTTATTAAGAGTTTCAGATTCAAAAGCACTTAAGCTTAATTTTAGATCCCAGCCAGCATTGCTTCCTCGTAAGTCTTGGACTTGGGCAAAGCTGACATAAGGAACATGCGTTGGCCCATCTGCGACTGGATTCTTTAGTTTCTGTGTTTCAGCTACCATGTTATATGTTTGATTTTGATTCGAGATAATTTGTGTACCGAAGTTCATGGTCGCAGCTTTCATAATAGACAAAGGACCCGTCGTTCCCGGTACCTCAGGAGCAATCTCGACATCTGGCGCTCCTGGACCCGTTTCAGGTGGAATGACTTCTAGCGGTCCATCATCTTCTCCAGCCGGTCGAAATTCGATTTTCCCCTCGGTTGTCACCTTCCTTACTTCATCGGCAAAAACAGCTGAAGAGCCTCCTACTAATACAGTGGTTGATAGTGCGACAATTGTTGCTAAACGGATTAATTTCATTGAATAAGTCCTACTTTTTTGTTAGTTTCTATGTGTGCTTGTTTCTTTTGTTTCCAGATAAAGAAAACCAAACTAAGCATTAGGAGCCCTAGCCCGATCAGCCAATGATTGGTGATCGTATTGGTCTTGGGCAATGCGCCTTCTGGTTTGGCTATTTCAGTGACTGGTGGTTCTTTGATGCTTTCAGGTGGTGTGGGATCTGGGGCCCCGATGGCACGTAAGTGCCCGTAAAACGAATTGATCCTTCGGTTTCTACTTGTTGGACTTCTTTCGCACTCACTGAAGTCAGTGAAAAGAAAAAGAAGAATACCAGTACGCCCATCAAAGTGAATTGTTTCTTCCTAATCATGTCCCTCCCCCTTGATTTTTCTCAAAACTCTTCGTTTTTAAGGAGACGAAAAAAAAGACATCCGATCGCATCAGATGTCTTGAAAAAGTGATTAAATTAGGTTTCCTATTAAAGAAGATAAATAACATATTATCATTATCAAAAACGAAGGTTTTCGAGAATAAACATGCAAGAATAATCCTATAAGGACATTTCTTACTTTAGCAATAATAACATGTTGAATCTTTTTAAAAAAAACAATTTTTTCATATGGTAGTGAAAAAATTGTTTTTATCTTTTATATCTATTATATTCACTCATTATTTTGTAGAAATTTTACTATCTTCTATCAGTTTCCTTAGCAAGTCTAAGTAAATTCAGCTAACTAATTATTATTTGATTCAAAAGAAATATAATTATCAACTAAAAAAAGTTATTGAAAACGCATTCTTTATCGTGTTATAATAAAATTGAATAACATAATAAAAGGAGGCAGAATCATGAAAAAACTAGTTTTCTCACTTGTTTGTCTGTTAAGTTTCTTATCATTAGGTCTATTAGGACCAAAAATTCAAGCAAGCGAAATACTGACTGAAAACACAAATTTGATCGCAGATATCCCAATCAATAATCCACGTATTATGGCGTCTGTTAACACGAATAATGATTATCACTCTATGCTATTCTTAAATCAGACAAGATATGCTGGTTGGTATTATCCAACAATGCAAGAGCAGAGAGAACAATGGTATGATCAAATCGTTTTTGAAAAATCACCTCGAGGAGTATACATTCGCGTGTTACAATCAAAAGGAAATAATAACAGATTATACTTTAATATTTCTAATAGAGGATATGTTTATTTAGATATAAAAGAGAACGCTAGAGAGTTTTCTGTAACTAAGCTACCACCAACAAGTAATTTATATTATGATACCTACAGAGTAACAGATCTATCTACAAACCAGTCATTGGGAATTTATAATAATTATATTACTATCGGTTCAGGTACTATTCCAAGAAACTGGATTTTTGTTTGAATAACTCAAAATAAATATTAGAGATTTATTTTTATTTAGTATTATTTTTAACTTTGATTCTATAATATCTGGTGTTGGTGGAAAACAATTTTGTTTTTTGCTAACACTATTTTTCTGTGAACAAAAATGGAAAAAGAGATATTCAAATTTATGGAATTAGGTTATTTAAAACCACCGCTCTAAAAAAAGATTAACTACATAGATGCCTTGATTTTACCTCTTGCTATACAAATTCTGGGATTTAATGAAAGAAAAGGTATTTCTTTGTAAATAATGTGGTACTACTTTCTCAGTTAAATTTCTTTCAACTTGAAACGAAAAATCATGTCAGAATTAACGATCAATGAATTATTTTTAATTCCTCGTTTTGCTTCTTGATCATGAAATAATCTTTAAATATATCCAATGAATTGTAAATAATATTACTTGGTGTAACGTAAATTAACTAAGTATTCTTTTTTTGGTGAGCAACCTAAGATACTTTGGAAAAATTGCTTTCGTATATCTATTTTGTAATTTAAGTGTTAATTCAATTTCAAAATGCCAGGTACTAATTTCTGCCAGTTGATTTTCAAATCTCAAAACATAATCTGAAATATTACAAAGTTTTTTATTACTTTGGATATATTCTTTTTCTAAGACAACATATTTGCTATATAGTAATTCTCGAATTCTTACCACCCTTTCCTTCAGATTAGACTCAATCATTTCGATCATCTCTTTTGGATTTATGTTCCGTAACAGTCTCTCAAGACTTGGTGAAGGGGCGCAGGCACAAGGGTAGTTGTTATCATCGAATATGTTTTTTTGAATCCTCGGAGTAGCTGGAATCCCAACTTTTTCTCGTAAATTTTTATACTCTGATAGAAATATACTGAATTTTTCTTTGGTGGTTTCCCATTCTATATCCACATCCTTGGGCAATTGATATTTGGTCACATCAAAAAGTTCCATTCGTCCCTCCATAATACAAAAAGCATTACCTCTCAAAAATGAGTAGGCAATGCTTTTATGTCATCATTATTTTTATTATCAGTTGTACCATAATTTTTCCTTCACAGCTCTGGCTCATTGTTTTTTTTCATTGATCGAAGTTCAGATTTTACTCGAAAAGTAGAAAGATCTTGGCCCACATTGCGCTCTTCAATCGGTTGACGCAAATACAACTCACGTTCTTTTTTCGAAGGTAATGTACGATACAATCCCTCAAATGCTTGTTCTTCTTCTAAATGATCCTTTGCTCGATAGAATGACATCAGATTAAAAGTAAACTCTAAACGTTTTATATCATGAAAAGGAACCATCAAATAGTTTTCGCTGTCCAATGTGCCGTATGCAGCATTGGCTGAAATTAACGCTGTGCGCTTTTGCCATCTTGAAAAGCCTGTAATTTAGCCAGTCTAGCGAAAACCCACCAGGCATCTTTTTCTGTTCGTTCAGATTGTTCAAACTGATCCACGATTTCTTGTAAATCGTTCCTAGAAATAATCTCTTTAGGGAAATAGTGTTCTTGACTAGCTTGATCAAGAACAATAGCTATCCGATCATCTTCATTGTAATATGAATTTCGCAAATGACCAGGTAATTTGGGCTGTTCTTCAGACGGTGAATCAAATTGCTTGTTCACTTCGATAATACCATCTACAGAAAAACCTTTTCTTTTATCGCATTGATCCCTTTTAAACTATCTACAAAAATAGCTATATCATCTCTATTTTGACGGAGTGGTTTCGTAGATTTCAAATCTAACGCTTTTTTCGTTTGATAAACAGAGCTGCCGTAATTATTCAAACTACCCAACGATTGAATGAATTTTGCGAGTGCCGTAGTATCCATATGTTGACCACCTCCATTATCAGACATTTAATTTTTGAGCTAATGCTTCAGTCATCGTTTTAGAAAAATTAATTCCTTCATTCGTCGCACGCACGTTCAACCAATGTGGAATTTTGATTGTTTTTTTTATCAAGTTGGACATCTTTTAAATAATCATTTAAGTCGACAGAAATCAATGTCGCAAATTCTGTTTCAGGGTTTACAGAAAGGGCATTGATAGCCGTAGGTGTTGGCAAAGGCATGTTTTTTCAACTAGGTCTCCAAGCATAATACCTAACGCATCTGCCGCAAGTTCTAATCCTTGGGCGATATCTTCCGATTGCGTGACCGCTCCTTCAACATCAGGAAAATAAATTCCGTATCCAACAGGATCTTTTTCAAATATAGCTGGATAAACTTTTTTCATTTCTATCCCTCTCTTTCTTATAGACACAGTGGGCTTATTTGCCCACTGCTTTTCGAACAGAATCCTCTACTCTTCTAGATAACTCTTTTGAATGACTGGTAAGAATAACTGGTCTAGGAAAATTTTTCTTTATAAATTTCCTGTGTGACCCCTTTCCACCCTTCACTTCAACAAAGCCAGCATCTTTGAGTAATTTCTCTGCTTCTCTAATTGTCATGGGCATTTCAAGCTACCTCCTGACAATAATATTGTAGCACGTACAGGGCGTACTGTAAAGTTTTTTCGTGTCTATTTATCAAGATCAACCGAATCGGATACTGCCTTTTCTGTCAAAATACTCAATGCTGCATCGTAAGTTTTTAATTGTTTCTCAAGCAACTTTACTTGTTTTTCAAGTTCTTTTTTCTCACCATATAAGGATTTTACTTTCTCTATTTGTTCAAGATTGGACGGATCATACTTTAGTTTTTCGTTCGCTCGAAATAACTTGTCGTCCAAAGTTTCTCTTGCCTCTTGCACAATTTCATAATTATCATAAAAGTCTTTCCCTAAAACATGTGGTAGTTGATCGCTGCTTACTTGACGGGTTGACAAAATATTTAAAGCTGTAACCATTTCTCGGACGTTTTGAATAGCAGAATTTTTTCGTTTTGGAAACAGTCCGCTTTCTCCAGAAAGATAATTTGCTAAAGACGCTCCCTTAACAAATTTATTTTTTTGTCCTTTTTCATCACTCCAAAAATAAAAAATATCTTTGTAATTAAAATGCGCCTCGTAGCGTCCGTCTTCCAATTTCTCTAACATGTAATCAGGAACTTTGACCACACCTGTTTCATACCGACCATAGGCAATCTCAACATAAATCCCTGTCATGGTGTCTCTTTGTATTTGCCAGGGTTCAATGACAAAGGTTAGATCGGGTAGAGATTCTTTTTCTGCTTTTTGTTCTACATATTTTTTTGCAATATCCATTGTATTGAAAACCGCTTCCGGTTTATTTTTACTTACCCGCTCGATAATATTTTCTTCATTGTAGATCCGTTGTTTTTTATTTATCGTATAATCACGAGCTGGACGTTTTTGTGGCAGATCCAATAATTTGTAGTTGATCACTTTCCCATATTCTTCTGAATTATGATTAGGGTCAACATCAATATTTAGAAGCCTTGCCTTCACTAAAAAATCATCCCAGCTTGTACTATGGGTAAGCAAAAAATTTAACCGTTCTTTTAATTCAACTCGATACGCATTCTTTCTTCGATATTCTTGATACTTTTTATGTGAGTTTCTTTTAGGCGTATCGAGGATCATTGCGCCGTGATAGTCCGCTACCTTATCGGAGTAATTTCTTAAATGAGCCGCTGTTCCTCGTTGCCAGCGAAACTTCGTTAAATCGACACTTGAGGTTGTATTAAAAATAATATGGTTATGCAAGTGTTCTTTATCTACATGGGTCGCAATGATAAATTCATAGTCTTCACCTAAAAAGTCGAGCGCTGTCTGTCTTCCAATTTCATGAACTTCTGCAGCTGTTAAATTATCTTCTGGATCAAAGGATTGGATAATATGTCGAGCGATAACTTCTTCGTTAGATTTTTTATTTTTTTGACCTTTTATATTTTTTGCTAACATTCTGGTCAGATTCATTTCAAAAAAGGCATTATTTACCGAATTAATTTTATGACCACTTGTCAATGTTTGATTTTCCGTTTTTTCTGGATTTAGAATATACTCAATTGCTCGAAGTAAATTTTTTTCTTGTTTAATTGAAATCGTTCTTGTTGTAGGCATACTATTGTTGTCTCGTTAATTTACTTATTTCTTGGAGCAATACTTTCTGAGCTTTCAAATAGTTGTTCTGCATTTTCGCGAACTCAGAAACAAGATACTGGATATCTTCTGTTTCTACAATATCTGTCTGATTTAATTTATGAGCAATCTGGTTGATATTATTGCCAATCATATTCAACTCAGAAACATATTGGCCAGTTTCAACTAATGCTTCTTTCATATCTGCAAAATCTATATTGACTATAAAACCATTAAGCGCCATTAAACGAATATAATTTGTCATTGTCCCCTGTCCGGATAGCTTCATATTTTCTTTTATCCGCTTCTTTTCTTCCTTGGTCAAATAGACTTGGATAAATTCGTCTCTAAATAATTTCTTTTTTCTCATATAATTACCGCTTTCTAAGATAAAAATCAGCCAGCAAGGCTGTGCCTTGCCCAGAGTCGATCCCGAAAACCAACAGCCCCAATGGGGCTGGGTCTCGCCTCTGGCAAGCATAGCGAGGTACATGTACCTCACGAAAAAATAAAAAAGAAGGAAATCCCGAAAATCTATGATTTTCGAGTTTCCTCTTTTTGTTTTTAAACTTGGGGCATGCCCCAAACCCCATTTTCTTTCATTACATCATTGACCTTTTCCGAATTCTTCAAGATCTGAAATAAGCTTTCTGAATGATTGTTCAGATTCATTTTTTAGTATTTCTTCTAACAAAGCAAGGCTAGAAATGTGAATAGCGATTGATTCTTTCTCCACTTTTTCTAAGTTTCGTCTTTCTGATTGCAACTGACCAATCACTGCTTTTAATGGTGGAAGAATAAGTTCTTGAGATTCGTCTCGTTCAAATCGCTGACAAACTTTCCAAAGATAATACAGACACAAAGGTCGCTTTTTAATCAGTTTTATCATCTTCGCTACTTTCTGAATTACCTTTTAATTTTTCTAAAGTATCCGCTAAACTATAATCTTCCTCAGATCGTTCTTCTTTTTATTCGCCTTGTCTGTTGCGACATTGTCCATTGCTCGACTTTGGAGTTCTCGCGCACGTTTGATTTCTTCTTCCAATGTTGGTCGAACTTGCTCTGTTTCCTTTTCATACATATGCGCAGCAATCTTTTGTAAAAAGGTATCGCTTCGAACAATCAAGTCAGTAAACAATTGTTGTAATTTCACTTTTCCGTTATTCATCGATCGTAACTGAGTTAACAAACTCAAATTAATCGGCAAAGGATTAAAAGAAAAAACAGTCATCACAATAGAAGCGACACTTTCATTTTCAAATCGAATAATCTCTTCTGATGATTGTTTCTCTTTTTCTAAAAGACAAACAATCAAATCAGCAAGTGTTTGTTCTTCTCCCTGATTCGCTTTTATTCGAATGGTATGCTCTTCAAGAATTGATTCTTCTCTTTCTTCAAAAACGATTGTCTGATTCGCAATCTTTTCCAAGATAGCGAAAACTTCTTTCGGACTCGTTTCTATTTTTTTAGTTTCTTCTTTTCCTTGCGTTTCTGTTTTTTCAAAATATGGAACGATTGGGGCATGAGTGATTTGTGTAAGCTGCGTTTGTTTTTCTTTAGGATCTCCCCAGTTTCACTATTCACTTTTTGTTGGTTTCCTCCAAATAGAAAGACAGGCTCCGCATTATTCTTCAACGTCCTATTTTCTCGAATCCAATCATGAACTTCTTTGGATTCAACTGCTTCTGCACGTTGATAAAGAAGCAACAACTGATTCACTAACGATAAATTTTTTGTCTTAGGTATACTTCTTAAAAAGCGTAGATAATTTTTTTCATCTGTCCAGTCAGTTAAGTGATCAATAACATAGGAACTGATACTATTTGAATCTCCTTCATCTAACAACTTTTGTAAATGAGCATCAATAACAAAATCTTCTTCTACTTGTTCCGCTATTTTATTTTCTAACAAACCAAGCAACATATCCTGCGTTTCTTTTCGATAAAACTTTTGATCATTTCGATAAAAATATGCCAAAAACATCTGACGTGCTTTCTCAATTTCATTCCCTTCAGGGTTTCCTATGCTTTCTTTTGTCTTCAACCATACTTGTTGGACAAACGCTTGCAAGAGCTTTTCAAGATCATAAGCATCCAATTTTGTTTCAGGCAGTAATGCCCCTGCCTTTACGTATTCCTTCCAAAATGAAGCGGGAAGTTCTTCAAACAGGGCAAGGCACATCGAATAAAAATCGATGGTTATCGGAACGATTGGTAAATCTTGTTTGTCAATAATTTTTGCGTTTGGATTGAACAAATAAGAAACAGCAAATAACTCTTCTTCTGAAAGAGGCGTTTGTGTAAAAAACGCCTCTTCAATTGTTTCATATGGTACGCCTAACGCCTCTGCCCCATATTGAAACAATGAAACAAATGCACTATTCAGTCTTTCTACTCCGTGTCCCGTTAGATAATCGAAAATATCATGGGCATGTAAAGCAATGTCTAAAGCTGACAATTCATTCTTAAGTTTTAAATTTCTGGCCAACTTTTTTCTTTTTGCTATATTCGCTATTTCGTAATTGTCAGGAAACAATGTTGGCATTCTTTGTGACCTCCTTTATCCCACTTCAAGTTCCGTCTCTGTCTCTTTAACGGAAACAGATTTGTTTTTTTCTTCAACAGCTACTTCCATTGATCGAATCAATTCTGATTTTTGGGTCTGCGTTAAATCTTTAATCGTATCCTTTTCTTTCTCACTCGCTTTAAGTCCCAACTGATTGCTTAAATCTTCGATTCGTATCAATTGTTGTAACTCGATATTATTCATTTTCTTATCCGTTTGTTTCTGATGCTACTGTTACAGAATTTTTAGCTGTTGATTGTTCAGCCTCTTCAGCCATTACCGGAGCATTTCCCTCATCTGATAGTTTAGGTTATTCTGTTGTATAGGTTCTTCCGAATGCTGTTTATTTTGATCACTCACTGATTCAGCTGTATTTATAGTGGGCTGTGTTTCAGGTGCAGCAGCTGGCGCTTGATTTTCAGATACAACCGAACTCTCTGAAACCTTCTCTTGTTCTTTTTGAGTTGCTTCTTTTGAATCGTTTTCCTGTACCTCTTTTGTTTTCTCAGCTAAAGGTGATTGATTTCTTTTTTCCTCAATGACAAATTTTCGATCAATTGTATTTGAGAATTGTTTTAACAAGCCATTGATTGATAAAAGTTTGCGATTAAATGAATTTTTCAAACCTAAACGAATATCATCCATTGTGTTCGTCACTTGATACACTGTATTATTTTTTTGTGTTCTAACATACTGTTTTAAGTTCTCTTTGAAATCAGACAAGATTTGACCGATTGTTCGTTTTACTTTGGTTGTTTCTTCTTTTATCTGATTCTCAGTCGGCACGCTCAAAGCATCCACTGCCTCTATTGACTGTTTAACAATGGTTTCAACTTGCTTTAAATGTGTGGCTAGAATATTCTCTATATCAGCCATGCTACCGAATTGCTCTCCTTTATATCCCACTTGCTTAAGAAAGGCATCGACTTCCTGCTTCGTTTCATCAAATGAAACATTGATCTCTTGGATAAAAGAGTGATTAGAAGTTGAAGCTGTTCGTCCGAAGAATCAATACTGCTCGACTGATCTTTTTCTTGCTGTTCTTCTTTTGGTAAACTATTTGAGCCTCGTGGTGAAGATTTGATCTCTTCCTCAAGTCCTTTCTGATAAAAGTTAGAATAGTCGTCCTTCATTTCTTTTAGCTCTTCAATGTAACCCTTTGAACGATTAATTCTTTCCAATATAGAGTTGGAATGTTCTAAATTAACATTGGATTTATCGATACTTTCCAATCCAGCAATGTCTATTTCAAATTCAGCTATTTCACTTAAAATAGGCTCGATAGTATTCTTTTCTAGTGTTTCCACAGCTAAATTTAACTTCCGTAGTTCCCAATCGGTTTCAGAAACTTTTTCCCAATTGGATTGATTTCTAAAATCAATACGTTCTTTCTTCAATGTCTCAATTTTATTGCCTAACTCAATATACTTCTTACTTTTTCTCTCTTCTAAAACTTGTACTTCTGCCATATCATTCACTCCTTGTACTCGTTTGACTGGTTGATTGCCTATTTTATTATTATGGTTTCGTCTAACTTTAATATCCCCTACTTCATTTTTTCGTAGTAAAGCCCCTATCACTTCTTTTTCTGTCTCTGTTTGAGGTTTATATTTCTCGGATGGAAGAAAATCGCCAGTTTCTTGTAGCTCTAAGGCCACTGTATTCAATCCTTTAACAAAATAAAGTGTTGGATTTTTCTCCCCTGGCGTAACTGCCTTACTGTCGATGAGCGCTTGTGCATGTGCGCTAATGTTTTGGTGCGCTTGTTCAGCTTTCACCTCTACTTCTAACAGTACTTCCTGCAACGAATTTCCATAAACATCATTGAATACTGCCCTTTCTGTAATCATTGTCAGCATTTCATTCAAATCTGTTGAATAGTCAGCAAGTTCAGATCCATCAAATAAAAAAGCGTCTCTTCAGACTGCTCCTTCATTTCTTCCAAGGAATCCTTGAGAATCGCTGTAATTTGTTCCATCGTATCCGTTTGAGGAATAGCGTTCATATATAAATGAATAGCTTCCTCTTGCTTCTGAATAGCTGAAGCTTGATCTATTAAAGAAAGTTCGCAAGTTTCCAAAGCGTCTCCAACATTCAGTTCTTCGTTCTCATGAATAAATTTGACCGATTTGATACTTTCTATTTTTGTATCAACTTGTGTCTTAAGTAACTCTTGATCAAACCTTGTTCCTTGTTCTACATCAATATGTTCTTTATTTGATTCTAAGACTGCCGTTTTCAAATTCGGAAAGGCACGGTCAAAAAAAGTTGTGAGCTTATCACGCATATTTTGATCAAATAAAGCATATTCAATATTTGTTGCATAAGTCTCTTTTGATTTAAGAAAAATACTATTCAGTCCAGCTTCGTTCACATATAACTCAAAAGCTCTGGCGAATACTTCTGTTGGAGCAGTGTAATATCCTGCCTTCTCGGCTACGTAGCTGCCTTTACCGTTAAGTGAAAGGTTTTCTCTATATCTTGTAACAATTGGCTTAAAATCGTCTCTCATGCTCAATAAACGACCATTGTCTGTACCATAATCTAATGCATGACCATACTCGTGAACAAATGATTGTATACCTACACCACCAATTTCATCGTTTGTATCTCTAAAGTCTATAGCAATCGTATTCTTGTTAGGTACATACAGTCCAAGAGCTTTATGATTACCGAGCTTCCTCAAACGCAACTCTGGTAGTTTATCGCCAGTTTTCGGTAGAATGTCGTGCATACGTTCCATTTCCTTCTCAAACTGTGAAAACAGCGTTAGATCCACATCGTTATCTATTTCAACAAATTGGAAATACTTATTTAACGACGTTGATTCCATTATTTTACGCGTATCTTTATTGATATTCTTTTTTGTCTGCCATGCAGAAGCCCTGGTTTGCTTATCAATATCTTTTTCATACTCTCGTTGAAGAAAAATATCGTAGGTACTTTGAATATATTCTTCTACAAAACTGATTAACTCGTTTTGTTTCCGAGCGTTCTGAATCGTTTTCGGATAGAGATAGGTTGTTCGGTTTCCCTCTTTGAGCAGATACGGAGACTTATCTAGATTTACTTTTACTGGATTTGTCGGATCATTTGATAAATCTCCCCAATTGGCAGCAATTTGTTCCTCTAGCAATCGACGTTCTTCACCTTGTACCTCATTATTTTCTAGCATTGATTTCATTTGTGAGGGATTATCAAGATACTTTTCTCTTTCATCTCTAGGAAGTGTGTCCAAAAAAGTATTCGTCAATTCTCCATGAGGATTCTTTTGGAATAAATGAGCATTCTTTTTTCCGGTATAACTTGCAATTGACAGCCTCTCCAGTAATCGTTCTAAGTCTCTTCTGTCAAACTTAAGCTCCTGAACAGTATCATCAAATTCTTTTAAAATATCTCGCTGTAATTTATCATATCCAATCGCTCGATTCATATTCCCTAATGCGTAATAACTTGGATCTGTAGAATTGTTAGACGAAAAATAATAGAATTTACCGTGTTTTGTGCCACTCTTATTCTTTGGATCTAAAAGTACATCAACACTTTTGACGTGTTCCTCAGATCCATTGATTTTTCTTCTGATAGCAGTAGCTGAGTAAATTTTCTTTCCCTCGGCTTCACTTCTAAGAAAAGAACTTTCAACTACATCAATCGCTCTTACCTTAACTTCCGTTGACCAGGGTTGGCCATTCCAGTCATGAAACGTTGCGTCTTCCTTGCCCACCGGATAACCATCTCTATTCCGAATAAACGTGTCTACTGCTCTCAGCTCATCTTCTTGCGTCCACGTGCCATTCTTATAAATATTATCGGCCAGCTTTCGAAATGCGGTATATAAAGTATCCTTTTCAGTAAACACTAGCGGAGACGAAGTGGTTGTCCCATATTTCTTTTTAAGTAACGAAGTTAACTGATTTTCCACTTAACATAGCTCCCTTCCTTAGTCTCTATCAAAAGCTTGCTTGGTATCTAGATATTCACCCTTTCTTAAGTCGATTAAATTCTCAGTAGAGGACGTTTCTATCACCATTTTTTGGAATTGATCTGAAACTTGTAAAAGAGCTGAAACAGCTCCTCTTTTGTATTCAGTCAGTTCTCCTTCTTGATAGTCCTTGATCAACCGAAAAATAAAGTTACTGAACTGTGTTTCATTAAATGTGTTTTCTTCCATAATTTCCTCCTATCGCTGGATTGCTGCTAGATCTTTCGTTGCAACATCTTGTTGAACATTGTTAATCATTTGTTGTAGGGAAGCTGTTGCTTCTATTCCCTTCAGTAAGCCTTTTTGGTACTTCAACTCATCGTTCCAATCATTTTTCTTCATTCCTTCGTGGCATTTTGGAAAGTGTGGGATTACATCGATGTTGTTTATACCAAAACTGTTATAAAAGTCTTTCGCTGGCCTCTCGATTTTCCCTCTTTCTGGATTAAATTTTGCTGCATCATTATCCAAAGCAAGAACAATTTTTAACTTTTCATGTCTTACACCTGCAGATCCTGCTAAATCATCAATTTTTTGTAGCCAGCGATCGACACTCACTTTTTCTTCAATTTTCTTTACATAACTTTTATCTGCACAAAGTGCCTCAACGACTGCACGTGAAATAATTCCTTTGTTTAAGCCATTCATGGCGACTAATCGACAGTTGCTTAATTGATTTTTGTGCAATTCGTAATAACTCATCATATCGATAGGAGCTTCAAAAGCGTAGACTGTGAAAGGATTTTCTGATGTAGCTTTACTAAATTGTGCCTTATCACCAATATCCACAATCACGCCACTAGTCCCCTCACTATTGTAGAGAGTCTTTTTTAATCGACCTTTTTCCGGATAAAGTTGCTTATTATACCAGATTCCTTGTCTAGCTCCTCCAACAATCTTTCCTTCGATATCTACGTGCTTAAATACAATCATTGGTTCGGTTTTACCTGTATCGAAATCTTTATGAATGCCCTGTACCATGATCCCTTTATTCAGAAAAAAATCGATTGTTTCATCCGATAAGCCGCGTTCTTCTCGTAAATACTTCCTGGCATAATCAAATGTATTCGCTTCTCTCACTCGATAAATAAATGGTTCTTTCTTTGGAATCTTCGCCCCATCAAAGACGCCAGCTTCTGTTTCAAGGAGATAATGTAGCGCTTCTTTGAACGACATATTATTGATCACCTCAACCATCTTGATCACATCTTGGTTACGAAGTTCATTCCCTTTTGAATACCAAGAAAAGGTGTTTTTTCTCGGATGAATTTTAAAACTTGGATGTTCAATCCATACATACTGATGACCTGCACGTTTTAACTCTAGTCCTAAAGAACTAGCCACATCCAAAATATTCTTTTGTTTGGCCATCTCCATCAATCGATTTGGATTGTAGTTAGCCATAAATATGCTCCTTCCTTAATGAAAATAATTATTTTTTCTGAGGTAATATTAGATCCAAACAAAAAGAAGTCAGATACATTCCTTGAAAATTAAGGATTGGATCTGACTTCTTGAACAATAATTTAATCATATTAATCGATACTTGATTCTTTCTTTTGTAACGGTACCCGCTTTCGTTTCCATCCAATTGATCCGTCTTCTAGAACTGTTTCATAGTACGTTGTTGCGCCATACTTGTTTAAATACTGCGTGCGTAAGGATCGATATTCCTGGATTAATTCTTGTAAATCTTCAATTTTTCTCATTTTACTTGTTACATGAATAAAACGATTTGACGTTGAGGTAACTGTAAAATTCGAGTCCGAAAACAAATTAGTTAGGTACACTCGTTCTTCCATTGATTGTGGTGAAAAAGGTAATGCTTCATTAGAAATTTCTATAATACCGTCTCTGTACAAACAAATATCTACACTATCGTCACTGACATCCTCGTACTTATTCTCAAACAATGTAAATAATTTTAGCGCTTCATCGTTTATTAGTTCTTCACTTCGATCTTCGGAAATTCCAAGTTGATCTAAATCTCCCTTAATTTGTTCAACAAATTTTTTGTCCATTTCATTCTCCACCTCTTATTACATCTACGATTGCTCGTTTTTTAGGAATCGATGCCAGTAACGGATTTTCTAAAATAAGATATTTTGTTTTGCCAGCCATCTAAATCTTTCCCCTTTTATCAATTTAAGCCTGTAATCTCAATCTCCTTTCTTCTAAAATGATCGGCGACTGTTGCTTTTTTTGCTCCACCTCATGAATCACTTGTGTATGCTCACGGTTAAATGTTTCCAAAATTTCCTTAAAGTTCGCTTCTAAACCTGTATTCACCGTATGTTGCCGAAGTTTTAGTTCATCCATTTTCCCTTGTAATACACGAGACAGCTGTTCTGTTTGTTGTTCATACTCTTTTTTGATTGTCTGATCAACCGTTTCTTTATAGCTATTTTGAATTGCTTCAGTTTCTCCTTCAAGCTGTGTGGTAAAGGACTTTTCTATATTCTGTAACGCTTGCTGGTGTCGCAATTTTTCTTCTTGTACTTGTTGCTGCTTTTGATTGATCAACTGACTTTCTAAATTAGCTAATTCTTCTTGTTTCTTTGCTTCTAAACGCTTCGTAACTGATTCCTCGATCAAATGACGCTTATCTAATTGTTGGATCTCTTGGTTGATTTTCTTCGTCTCTGTCTCAATAAATTTGGTCAATGCTTGTCCAAACTCCACTTTCGTAGATTGAAGAACCTCTTGTACAATCTCATCTGTAGCAACTTCAATGTCGATTGGTTCACCTTTTACAGGCTCTGAATCCAAATGTTTAGTCATTTTCTCTAACATATTTTCTTCTGACAATGTTTCTGCAGAAGCA